>NZ_LT607755.1:2400000-4800000 GCF_900090275.1 Micromonospora zamorensis
CACGGCCGGTAGTCCGTGGCCGTCACCCGCCCGTCAGGGGAGTAGAAGCCGGTGGCGTCGACCGCCCCGGCCAGGGCGTCGTACCCGGTGGTGCGGCCGTCCTTCCAGGCCGTGAGCCCCTCCAGGTCGAGCAGCGGACGCACCTGTGCGTCGGCGTACGACATGCCGAGCAGTAGCGTGCCGAAGAGCTGGACCCCGGCGGACTCCGGCTCGCGGACAGTCATGTTGCAGTGGTCGTACGGTGCGGTCTGCGCGACGATCCGGGTGCCCTCGGGCGGCAGCGTGCCCTCCTGGACGAACGCGAGGTGGTTGGCGTCGATCATGCAGGCGGCGTCGACCTCCCCGGCCAGCAGGGCGCGGGCCGCGTCGCGTTCACCACCGATGTGGTCGCCGTGCAGGCCGACGCCGACATCGAAGCGGCGCACGTCGACCTCGACCCCGGCGGCCGCGAGATGACCCAGCGGAATAAGCGTCGCCTGTGGACTGTCCACCGCCCCGACCGCGACCACCTTCCCGGCCAGGTCCGTGACCTGCCGCGCCGGCGAGTCGGCCCGAACCACCACGACCGAGGTGAGGTCCTGGTCGGTGTCGCGCATGGTGAGCGCGCGGACGGTCGCGCCGTTGGCGACCGCCAGTCGCACGGCGCGCAGCCAGGCCAGGGGTGAGTTCCATGCCGCGTCGATCCGTCCGGCGACGAGATCCTCGACCTGTCGCTCGTAGTGCGAGTAGAGGACGAAGTCGAAGTCCAGACCCCGCCCACGTAGCCAGGCGCGGAAGCCCTCCCAGATGGTCACCACCTTGGGGTCGTACGCGACGGCGCCCATCAGGACCGATGGCGCCGGCATCAGCGGTTGGCCTCGTCGAGCAGTGGCAGGCCGGTGGCGACCCGGCCGACGAAGTCGTGCAGAGCGTCGGTGGTCGGTGCCATCACCCGGGCCGCCCGCGAGTCCCGGAAACGGCGCTCAAGGCCCAGCTCCTTGCGGAACGCGCTGCCGCCGCAGAGCTGCATCGCGCCGTCGGTCACGTCGGCGACGGTCTCGCCGGCGAGCGCCTTGACCTGGAGGACCCGCAGCGTCGCGTCGTCGCGGCCGGTCTCCAGAGCGGTGAGGGTGTCGCCCAGGAAGGCGCGTAGCGCGTCGGTGCGGATCATCAGTCGGGCGAGGTCGCGGCGGGTGACGGGCGCGTCGCGCAGGGCGGCACCGGTGTGCGCGAGCGTGGTCCTGGTGACATGGCGGCTCGCCTCGGTGACCGCGCTCTGGGCGAGACCGAGACAGAACGCGGCGTTGAGCACCAGGAACCAGGGGAGGACCGCACCGAGCGCGGTGTCGAGCCCGGCGCCGTCGGCCGCCATCATCGCCGTCGAGGGAACCCGGAGCCCGTCGGCGGTCATCGGCCGGGAGCCGTTGCCGCGCAGGCCGAGCCCGTCGAAGTCGCCGGTCACGCTCAGACCGGCGCTGCCGGCCGGCACGAGCCACAGTGTCATCGGACCGGCGTCGGGGGTCACCGGGAGGCTCGACCAGACGTAGCTGTCCACCTCGCCGGCGGAGGTGACCCAGCTCTTGCGGGCGTCGAGGCGGACACTGCCGTCGTCGGTGGCTGTCGCGGTGCCGGTGGGCGACCAGAAGTGGCTGCGGGAGCCGTACTCGGAGAACGCCAACGTGGTGAGGTGCCCGCCGGCCGCGATGTCGGCGCGGACCTCGCGCGGGCCATGCGCCTCGATGACGGCGGTCGCCGCGTAGTGCATGAGGACCACCATCGCCGTGGAGCCGCACTCGGCGGCCAGCCGCTCGACGACCTCGGCGACCAGCCGCATGCCGTGGCCGCCGCCACCGACCTCGGTCGAGCAGGCCAGACCGAGCAGGCCGGCCGCGGCGAGGGCGTCGACACCCTGGCGGGGGAAGACCCCCTCCCGGTCGACAGTCGTCGCCTGCGGGCGGATCACGTCGTCGATGACGGTGCCGAGGGTGCTCGCGACATCGGTGGTGGGATGGGCATTGTCGACAGTGGTCGTCATGCTGGTGCCCCTTCGACCGAAGCGGTCAGGCCGCCGTCGACACTATCCGGTCTGGAGGACACAGCGCGAGCACCGGATCACCCTCTGGTACGCGTGCCGTCCCGGTGCGGCCGGCCGTGCCCGTCCTCCCGGTCGATCCGCAACTCCCGCTCCAGCTCGGCGATCACCGCCCGCAGGTCGTCCAGCCGCTGGGTCAGCGCGATGCGGTCCACCTCGTCCGGTACGCCGTCGCCGTCCTCGTCGTAGTCGGGGGCCAGTCGCTCGGTCATCTCCAGCCGGCGTGCCTCCTCCATCGAGTTGACGATGACCGCGATGAGGATGTTGAGCAGCAGGTTGACGGTGATGACCACGTAGCTGACGTAGTAGAGCAGTGTCCACGGCGAGATGGCCATGCCCTGCTCGATGAGGTCCGGCAGGGTCTCCAACGACAGCAGCACGAACAGCGTCAGCAGCGACTTGCCGATGTCGCCGTACTGCTCCGGGTATCTGCTACCGAAGATCAGCCAGCCGGCCATGCCGTACACGTAGAGGGTCACCACGGCCAGGGCGAGGAACCCGGTGACGCCCGGCAGGCTGCGCCACAGCGCGGAGACGATGGTCCGCAGACCCGGCGAGAACCGCACCAGCCGGACCATGCGGGCGACCCGCACGACGCGCAGCAGCGCCGGGTCGCCGTGCAGGCCCGGTATGAAGATGGCCGCGATCACCACGAAGTCGAAGACGTTCCAGCCGTGCCGGAAGAAGTCCTGCGGACGTTTGCCGTAGGCCGCCAACCGCACACCGATCTCGACGACGAAGACGGCGCGGAAGAGCACCTCCAGCCAGTGCAGTGCCGTGTTGGCCCGGTTCGGGTCGTCGTACGTCTCCAGGCCGAGGACGATCCCGTTGGCGAGGATGACCACGACGATGGCGATCTCGAACGGGCGCGACCGGGCGAGCCGCGCGCAGCGGGCCGCCCAACCGGATCGGTGCTGCGGCGACGGGGTCGGCTCACCTCGCTGGGCGGGCGCGGGTGCGCCACTCACCAGTCGGCCGGCTCGAACACGTGTGCCGGGGCCGCTGTGCGGGCCCACCTCCGGCCGTCGTGGTGGCGGTGCGGGTGGCGTGCGGGCATGCCCGTCAGCCTATCCAAGATCAATGATCGGGGGTACGACCGTCGTGTCCGCCGCACACGACGAAGACTGCGAACCTCGCCCGCTATCTAGAGTGGGCCGGTGAGTGACGCACCCCCTGTGAGCGCCGGTGACGGTGGCCCCGGCCGCCCGCCCATCTGGAGCAGGCCCGAACGCGGCAGCCGTGGCCCCGCTCCCGCCCACAGCCGGGACGCCATCGTGGTTGCCGCCGTCGCCCTGGCGGACACCGAAGGGCTCGCCGCCGTGTCGATGCGTGCCGTCGCCAGCGCGCTCGGCACCGGCGCCGGGTCCCTCTACCGGTACCTGTCGTCGCGTGACGACCTCCTGGACCTGATGACCGACCGGGTCATCGGGGAGCTGCGGCCGTACCCGCAGGCGGAGGGCGACTGGTTGGACACCATGGTGCTGTTGGGCCGCCGGCAGTTGGCGCTGTTCGGCGCCCACCCGTGGCTGCTCGACGTGTTCCACCGGGCCTCCGGCGTCGGCCCCGAGAGCCTGGCCTGGTTCGACAACTGCATCAGGGTCCTGGAACCCCTGCCGTGCGCGGTCACCGCCAAGTTCGAGGCCATCGCGATGATGACCGGCGTCGTGAGCCTCTTCGCCCGCCGCGAGGCCGCCGCCGGGGCCGGGGCCCTCAGCTTCGCCGGTGTCGACCTCGCGGCGTACCCGCACCTGGTCGCGGCCTTCGGTCAGCCCCCCGTGCCGGCGCCCCGGGCGGACCTCGTCGAGCGGACCCTGCGCAGCCTGTTGACCGGTCTGCTGCTCGCCGAGGCTGGCTGAGCGGATCGGCCGGTGGTGTCGGCCGATCCGTCGCCCGGCCGGTGCCAGCTGGTCTAGTTTTCGGTGGTGAGCGGGGCCGGCCGGCACCGGCCTGGCCGGTGCCGGGTCAGGCCCGCGCGGCCCGGACGGCGTCGCGCAGCGGGGTGCTCGGCCGCCCGATCAACCGGCTGAGGTCGTCGCTGTCGGTCGCCAGCTCGCCGATGGCGATCGAGTGGTCCAGTGCGGCGACGAACCTGGCCGTGCCCGCGTCGAGGCCGACGTTCTCCAGGGCCGAGGCCAGCTCGGCGGCGGACAGATCCCGGTGGACGACGGTGGTGCCGGTAACCTCCGTGACGGTTTCGGCCAACTCGTCGAAGGTGAACGCGGTGCCGCCCAGTTCGTAGACGGCGTTGCCGTCCTCCTCGCGGGTCAGCGCCGCCACGGCGGCTGCCGCGTAGTCGGCCCGGGTCGCGGCGGAGACCTTGCTGCCACCGGTGGCGCCGAGGATCGTGCCGGACCCCAGGTACTGCGGCAGCTGGTCGGTGTAGTTCTCCGTGTACCAACCGTTGCGCAGCACGGTGTAGGCGAGACCGGAGGCGGCGAGGACCTCCTCGGTGGCCTTGTGCTCCGGGGCGAGCGGGTTCGTGGTGGTGTCGGCCTTCAGGATGCTGGTGTAGACCAGCCGCTCGACCCCGGCGAGCGTGGCGGCCTCGATGACCGCGGTGTGCTGGGCGACGCGCTGACCGGGAGTGTCGCCGGAGATGAGCAGCAGACGGCGTACGCCGGCCACGGCGCCGGGCAGCGTCGACGGGTCGTCGTAGGTGGCCTTGCGGATCTCGACCCCGCGCGCGGCCAGGTCGGCGGCCTTCTCCGGGCTGCGGACGACGGCGGCGATGTCGGCGGCGGGAACGCCGGTGTCGAGCAACTGCCCGATCACCAGGCGACCCAGTCGGCCGGTGGCACCGGTGACGGCGTAGGTGGGCATGGGAACCTCCGGTGGATAGCAGCAGATCTGTAAGCACTTACTAATCTACAGCACTAGTCGAAGCGTAACCGTCAGGTAGGCTGGTGAGGTGAGCGACATGCCCGCCCAGGACCCGGCGGGGCCTACCCAGGAATTCGTCAGCGATGTCTTCGCCCGGGGGTGCACCTCCCGTGCGGCCTTCGAGGACGTCACCTCGAAATGGGCCTCGCTGGCTCTGCTGGCGCTCGGCGAGGGGCGCTACCGGTTCAACGCCCTGCGCCGCCGCATCGACGGGGTCAGCGAGCGGATGCTCTCCCAGACCCTGCAGACCCTCGAACGGGACGGGATGCTCACCCGCGAGGTGCTCACCGCGATCCCACCGCGCGTCGAATACTCGCTGACGCCGCTCGGCGCCCGCGTCGCCGAGCAACTGCGTGGCCTCGCCGACCTGCTGGAGGCATCGGTGCCCGAGTTGCAGACCGCCCGCGACACCCACGAGCGCGACCGGGGCTAGACGGGCCCACGCCTCGGGCGAACGGGGCCGTGGCTCAGGCGTGCAGCGTCTCGCGCGGCGGTACGCCATAGCTGGCGTGGTAGCGGGCCGTGAACCTGCTGTGGCTGGCGAACCCCCACCGACTGGCGATCGCCGACACGGTCTCCCGGCGGGGGTCGGCGCGCACCAGGTCGTGATGGGCGCGGTCGAGCCGGATCCGACGCAGGTACGCCGTCGGGGTGGTGCCGAGATGACGGCGGAAGGCGAGCTGCACCGCCCGCAGGGAGACGCCGGCCGCACCGGCGATGTCGGCCGCGCTGATGTCCCGGTCGGCGTGCTCCTCGACGAACGCGATCGCCCGTCGCAACGTGGCGGTGCTGGCGTCGTTCCGATCCGCGGTGGTCGGTTCGGTGAACGCGGTGTTGGGAAACACAGTGAGCGCCGCCGCGGCGAGCATCCGCGCGGCATTGCCGATCACCAGCGGCTGCACCCCGGTGGTCAGGCTGTTCCGCAGGACGTCGCTGACGAAGCTGGTGGTGTTGCGCCACTGCCGGGCGAGTGCCCCACTGACGGGACCCAGATCGGTGAACCGGATCCGACCGGGCCGCCGCGTCGGCGCCGTGGTGGCCACCTGCGTCAGCACCGACAGGTCCAGCACACAGAGTTCCACCTCGCCGGGATGCCACCGTACGCGGCACGGCTCCTCGGGCCTGGTGACGAGGAGGACGTCGCCGGGCGCGAACCGGTCGGTCGACCCGTCGCAGGAGCGCTCGCCACGGGCGGTCCGGGCGCTGCCGACGACCAACCCGCCGAGGGTGCTGGCATCGATCTCGAGATGCCCGGTCTGGCGGGTGGTCGAAACGACGAAGGGGCCGGCGTCGACACGGTGATGACTGAGCCGGTATCCGTTCCTGCTGTGGATGCGCAGTTTCGTGTCGTACACGGTGGACAGAAACTGCTGAATGGTGACCGGGTCACGGCTCTCGAACTGGTCGGTCTGCAGTGGTGTTGACGACATCCGCTGTCTCCGTCCGGTGCGGGTGCCGCCGGTTGGTGAAACGGTGTCGGCGGCGAGATCGGGACGTGCCGGAATGCTCGGCGGTGACCCGGCACGTCGTTGGCCGGCGGTGCGGTGCGGTGAGGTGGGGTCGCGAGCGGGACGGCAGCGACCGGTCGAGGGCGTCGGATCTGGTCT
The DNA here is from genome assembly GCF_900090275.1 of Micromonospora zamorensis. Taxonomy (NCBI): domain Bacteria; kingdom Bacillati; phylum Actinomycetota; class Actinomycetes; order Micromonosporales; family Micromonosporaceae; genus Micromonospora; species Micromonospora zamorensis. The sequence continues at coordinate 2,406,559 of NZ_LT607755.1, forward strand.
GACCGTTGGATGTCGTGAGGACGCAATATCTGTCGATGGGAATGTCACCTTACGACAATCACGTCGCGTCGTCCCGCGAATCGCTGCGATGTGTCGGTAGGTCGACTTCGCTTTCCGGCTAGCGCGCCAACTGTTTCTACGCCTGCTGATCTAGCCACCCTCGTCGCCGACAGCGAAATCTTGTTCATGATTCCCCCGGGAGTCGGAGGACGACCGGGCCACCGCCGGGTGACCGGCCCACGGAAGGAGGAGCGTTGGACCGTATCGATCCTGACCGCGTCGTTCGGCTGGCCGTGGCCGAGGCGCTGGCCCGGGTGGCGGACGAGGACAGCCTGGGGCTGGGCGAGGGTGACGCGGTCGAGCGGCTCGGCCGCGCTCTGCGCGAGGTGCTGCGCCGCGCACTCGACGACCGGGTGCCCCTCACCACGCCGGACTTCGTCGACCTCTGCCGTGACCTGGGTCTGAACCGGGACGCCTTCGACCTGCTGGGGCATTACCTGATGACGGCGTTGTTGGCCCACCACGTCGGGCCGGACGCCCTGATCCGCGTCGGGGTGCTCTTCGGCACCGTCGGGCGGTACCTGCCCGGTGCCCGCCCGGTCGGGCAGCGCAACGGCGGCCCCGCGCCACGGCGACGCGACGTGCGCGCGGACAACAGCGTCGTCGGCCGGTACCGTCGCACGAAGCTGCCGGAGCACCTTCCCAGCCCACCGAGCTGGACCTGCACCGGATGTGGTCGTGAGTGGCCCTGCGCCACGAAGCAGAGCCAACTGCTCGCCGAGTTCGGTGGCGCACGCGCCGCGCTCGCGGTCTATCTCGGCTCCTGTCTCGTCGCCGCCGCCCAGGACCTGCCCACGGTGCCGCTGCCCCGGGTCCGGCTCCGATTCCTGGGCTGGCTGCCCCGCGCCCGGATCTGACCAGGACGCCCCGGCCGTCGGTTGTCGGAGACCTCCCGACGGCACCCGAACCGGCGTGGGCACTAGTCAGCGGGGACATCGATGCGATGGAATGTGATCCACGCATCGCGCCCCGGGAGGACACCGATGACGCCTGCTCCGTCGCCCACCAGCATCCGCGCCCGCGTCGCCGTCGTCCTGGTCGGCCTGCTGGTCGCGGCACTACCGGCGGCCCCGGTGACCGCCTCTCCGGGCACCGCTTCCCCGATCGCGGCGGAGCCGGCGGCGCGGCATCGCCCGGTGCCCGCACACGTCCGGGGCAACCAGACGGTCCCCGCCTACTCCTACGCCGACGCGATCCGGGAGAGCGTGTGGGTCCAGACCTCCGCCGACAGCGATGGTGACGGTGTGCGGGACCGAGTGGCCGTGGACCTCGTCCGGCCCAGAGAGGCCGCGGCCGCAGGGGTCCGCGTACCGGTCATCATGGACGCCTCGCCCTACTACCTCTGCTGTGGCCGGGGCAACGAGAGTGAACTCAAGACGTACGACGCGGCCGGTGTGATCGCCAAGGCGCCGCTGTTCTACGACAACTACTTCGTCCCACGCGGGTACGCCTTCGCCGCCGTGGACCTGGCGGGCACCGCCCGCTCCACCGGCTGCGAGGACGTCGGCGGCCCGGCCGAGGTGGGCAGCGCCAAGGCGGTGGTGGACTGGCTCAACGGGCGGGCCCGCGCGTACACCGCCGACGGACGGCCAGTGAGCGCCACCTGGAGCACCGGCCAGGTGGGCATGATCGGCAAGTCGTGGGACGGTTCGGTCGCCAACGGGGTCGCCGCCACGGGCGTGGAGGGGCTGGCCACGATCGTCCCGATCTCGGCCATCTCCAGCTGGTACGACTACATGCGCTACCAGGGAAACCTGCGGACCACCGACTACCCCGGCTACCTGCACTCGTACGTCAGTGGCCGCACCGACGAAGCCTGCGCGGACGCTCTGGCCCGGCTGCGCGCGGACAGCGCTGAGGAGACCGGTGACTACAACGCGTTCTGGGCGCAGCGCGACTACCGGCCCTCGGCCGGCCGGGTCCGGGCCAGTGTCTTCGTGGCGCACGGCGTCAACGACCTGAACGTCACGACCAACCAGTTCGCCCGCTGGTGGCAGGAGTTGGCCGACCAGGGCGTGCCCCGCAAGCTCTGGCTCTACCAGGCCGGCCACGAGGACCCGTTCGACGTTCGACGCGCCGAGTGGGTGACAGCCCTGCACCGCTGGTTCGACTTCTGGTTGCAGGGGCTGCGCAACGGGGTGATGAACGAGCCACGCGTCGACCTGGAGACGGCTCCGGGCGCCTGGACGACGCAGCGGGACTGGCCCGCCCCCGGCACCCGCGACGTCCGGGTCGCCCTCGGCGCCGGCGACGGCGTGACCGGGACCCTCGGCGGGCGCGGCGCGCGACCGGGCCGGGAGCAGGCGTACGTCGACGCGTCACTGCCCGAGGCCGAGCTGGTCGCCCAGCCGAACACCGCGACCGCCGGGCGACTGGTCTTCCTCTCCGGTGCCCTGACCACGCCGCTGCGGATCTCCGGCAGCCCCTCGGTGCGGCTGCGGGTGCGGGTGGACCGGCCCACCACCGAGCTGACCGCCCGACTGGTCGACTACGGCACCGCCGAGCGGATCCGTTATGACAGCTCGGAAGGTGTGCGGACATTGGCAACCGAGTCCTGCTGGGGAGCCTCCACCGACGTCGACGACGCCTGCTACCGGGACACCGAGGAGATCACCGCGGTCTCCGACCACGCGGTGCTGACCCGGGGATGGCTCGACGCCGCGCACCACCGCTCGCTGCGGTTCAGCACACCCCTGCGGCCGGACCGCTGGTACACGGTGACCGTGCCGCTGAACGCGTACGACGCGGTGCTGCCCGCTGGGCACGTGCTCGGCCTGGTCCTCGGCCAGAGCGATCCGGATTTCACCGAGACCGACGACCAGGACGCCACCGTACGGGTCGACCTCGGCCGCAGCGAGCTGATCCTTCCGGTCGCCGGCCGCGCCGGGTTGCCCGCCGTGGACGTCGCGCCGCCGGTGGTCACCGCGCCCGCCGACCCGTCGGCCGCCCGGACGGCCGGTGACACACGGCAGGTGCCCTGACCCGACGGGGCCTCGATCGGGCACCACGCGCGGTCGCGGTGTCACCCCCTGCTGCCCCGGCCCGGCCACAAACAGGCCGGGGCAGGGTGTTCATCGTGGGCACGCGTCCCGTACGACGGGTGTTCACCGCGCTCTCCGAAGCTCCTTGATCGAAAGAGCATTCGCTTGATCGAGGAGAGGCTCTCACGTGAGAGACAGACAACCCGAAGAGACCGAGCACGCGCAGCTGTCACGGCGCAAGCTGGTCAAGTACGCGGGCGTCGGGGCGACGCTGGCCGCGGCCAGCCCACTGGTCGGCGCGGGCGCGGCCTGGGCCGACGAGGAGCGCCGGCCCGGTGACGACGACAAGAGCGACCGGGGCGGCTCCAAGAACCGGGTGTGGCGTGCGGGAGACCACCACATCCACTCCGAGTACAGCGGCGAGTTCGACACCACGAAGTCCCCGATCGTCTTCCACAAGGGCGCGGACGCGGTCTACCCGATCGTCACCAACGCCATCATGGCGAAGAACTTCGGTCTGACCTGGGCCATGTGTACCGACCACGGTGGACCGACGCACTCGAAGGTGAACATCGAGCAGGCGTACCCGGACCTGCTGCGTTCGCGCAAGCTGGTCCCCGAGGTGCTCCAGTTCTGGGGTATGGAGTTCGACGCGCCCTCGCTGGACCACCACACGCTGATGATCCCGCGCCACGACGACGAGGCGAAGCAGCTCTTCGAGCTGGAGAGCCGGTTCGCGAAGTACGACGCGTTCCCCACCGACCCGGCCCGGGACACCGAGGCGAAGATGGTGGAGTTCCTCAAGGTTGCCCGGGGCATGCCGCACAAGCCGCTGGTGATCGCCCACCACGCGTCCCGTTCGGCGCCCGGCCTCGGCGTCTACGGCCAGGACACCCCGCGCGAGTTCCGCAACGGCAACAACGCCGCGCCGGACGTCTACATCGGTTTCGAGGGCGCACCCGGGCACCAGGCTGGCCCCCTCAACGGTGGCAAGCGCGGCGGTTACGGCAACCACCCCACCTACGGCGGCTTCGACCAGATGACCGCCCGGGTCGGCGGCCTGTGGGACTCGCTGCTCGGCGAGGGCCGGCGCTGGTGGATCACCGCGACCTCGGACTCGCACGTGCACTGGACCCGCGGCGGCTCCGACTTCTGGCCGGGCGAGTACAGCAAGACGTACGTGCACGCGCGCCAGGACTACGGCGACATCATGGATGGTCTGCGCAACGGCCGGATCTGGGTCACCACCGGCGACCTGATCCGCAGCCTCGACGTCACCGCCACGTCCCAGGGCCGGACCGCCGACGTGGGCGAGACCATCACGGTCAGCCGTCGTAGCCGTACCGACGTCGAGATCGAGATCACGTTCCGTCCACTGGGCGGCCCGAACGCGAACGGTGACCGCCCCGAGGTCCGCCGGGTCGACCTGATCGTCGGCCAGATCACCGGACCGAGCGCCAGCCTGGACGCCGACACCAACCCCACCACCACTGTGGCGGCCCGGTTCGGCCCGCGCGACTGGCGCCGCAAGGGTGACAGCTATGTCATCCGGCACACGCTGCGCAACGTCGAGGCCGACACCTACGCGCGCGTGCGGGGCACCAGCACCGACGAGGCCGAGCCGCTCGCCGACGGGCTGGAGAGCCCGTGGGACGACCTGTGGTTCTACTCGAACCCGGTCTTCGTGCACGTGCGCTGACCCGGCCCGGCAGTAACACCGCGGGTCCGTCCCGCGCCGCTTGACGTACGACGGTCGGGCGGTGCGGGCGGACCCGCGCCGCGTTCCCGCCCCCGTCGGTGCCCGTCAGTCGGTGTCGCGGCGGCGGGCTCGGGGGGCGGTGGTCCGCACGCCTCGTCCGGGCGCGGCGCCGGTGCGGCTCGTCGTCGGTGCCGGGGTGGGTTGCACCTGAGCCACCACCTCGCAGAGGTCGCGCAGCGGGTCCACCGCCTGGGCCGAGCAGGCGACCTGTTGGAGCAGCGTCCGTAGCGTCGCCGCGTCGGCTGGCGCGAGCGACCCCAGCAGGTGCGACTCCACCTGCCGCAGCGCCGAGCGCCGCTGTTCCCAGGCGGCGCGGCCGGCGTCGGTGACGTCGATCAGCCGGTTGCGCCGGTCCGCCGGGTCCGCGCGACGGGCGACGAAGCCGGGTCGTTCCAGGTCGTCGATCAGGTACGTGAGGACGGTGCGGTCGAGGCCGAGCTCCTCGGCGATCGCCCCCTGATTGCGGGACGGCCCATTGATCGCCGCCGTGAGCAGCTGGTAGCCGCGTGGACCGCCGGGGAAGTCGGTGAGTGTGTGCTCGGCCGCCCGGACGTAGCCACGGAAGACGATCCCGAGCATCCAGCCCAGGTCGTCGTCGAGCGGATCGGGCCGGTCCGGCCGGTGAGTGGCACCCGTCATCCCCCGACAGTAGCGCAGCGGCACAGACCTTGTTGGCAGAAGATGTTCTGAGTGGCATAAGGTTGAGGTCATGACGCATCGCCTGAGGCGTCGTGCGAATCGGGAGGCTCACAGATGAGCGACTACGGCCACGACCTGGTCTTCGGGTCCTTCGTCACCCCCAGCAATGACGATCCGGACCGCACGGTCGGCGTCGCCGTCCTGTCCGAGCAGGTCGGGCTGGACCTGGTCACCTTCCAGGACCACCCGTACCAGCCGGCGTTCCTCGACACCTGGACGTTGCTGAGCTTCGTGGCGGCCCGGACCAACCGCGTGCACCTGGCGGCGAACGTGACGAACCTGCCGCTGCGCCCGCCGGCGGTGCTCGCCCGCAGCGTGGCCAGCCTGGACCTGCTCAGCGGCGGCCGGGTCGGCCTCGGCCTCGGCGCCGGAGCGTTCTGGGATGCCATCGAGGCGATGGGCGGCCGGCGGTTGACCCCCGGCCAGGGCGTACGCGCGTTGGAGGAGGCCATCGAGGTCATCCGTCAGCTCTGGGACGCCGAGACGCGCGGTGGAGTGCGGGTCGACGGCGAGTTCCACCGGGTGGTGGGCGCCAAGCGCGGGCCGGCCCCGGCGCACGTGGTGCCGATCTGGTTGGGCGCGTACAAGCCCCGGATGCTCCAGCTCACCGGCCGCCGGGCCGACGGTTGGCTGCCCTCGCTGGGCTACCTGCAGCCCGGTGACCTGGCCAAGGGCAACGCGATCATCGACGACGCCGCGCAGCAGGCCGGCCGGGCACCGCAGGACGTCCGCCGGCTGCTCAACATCTCCGGCGAGTTCTCAGCCGTCGGGCGCGGTCAACTGAACGGGCCTGCCGATCAGTGGGCGCGGGAGCTGACCGAGCTGGCGCTGGGGGAGGGCGTCAGCACCTTCATCCTCGCCAGCGACGACCCCGACGACCTGCGCCGATTCGCCGGCGAGGTGGCCCCCGCCGTCCGCGAGTTGGTCGCCGCCGAGCGCGAGCGGGCTGCGGCGCCGGAGCGTACGCCGACTCCGGATCGGGCTGCGGAGCCGGAGCTGGCGGCAGAGCCGGAGCCGGCGCCGGTCGCCGCCGCGCCGGTACGGGCGAGCCGCGCGAGCGTGACCGGCGGCGCGTTCGCCGTGGTGCCAACCCCCGACGACGGCGTGCGGCGCAGCGACCAGAAGGTCTGGGACGAGTCGGTCCGGCCGACCGGGCCGACGCCCGACCCGGACCGCACCTACACCCCGCACGAGCAGGCCACCGGTGCGCACCTGGTGCAGATCCACGACGGCCTGCGCGCCGAGCTGGCCCAGATCCACGACCTGATCGAGCAGGTGGCGGCCGGCGAGATCGACGCGGGCACGGCCCGGTCGCACATCAACACCATGACCATGCGGCAGAACCGGTGGACGCTCGGCGTCTACTGCGAGTCGTACTGCCGCATCGTCACCACCCACCACACGATCGAGGACCAATCGCTCTTTCCCCGGCTGCGGGCGCGTGACCCGCGGCTCGGCCCGGTCGTCGACCGGCTGGAGCAGGAGCACCACGTCATTCACGACGTGTTGGAGGGCGTCGACCGGGCCCTCGTCGCGTACGTCGGGTCTCCGGACGGTCTGACCGAGCTGCGGGCGGCGGTGGACCTGCTGACCGACGCCCTGCTGTCGCACCTCAGCTACGAGGAGCGGGAGCTGGTCGAGCCGTTGGCCCGGTTGGGCATCGCCTGATCGGCACGGCCCCCTCCGGGCGGCAGGGGTTGCCTCGACAAATCTGAGAGACTACTTTCGAAACATGTCTCTCAAGAACCCGTACGGGGATTTCGAGATCACCGAGCCGCAGGCGCTGCGGGCGCTGGCCCACCCTGTGCGGCTGGCGATCCTCGAACACCTTCAGCGGCACGGCCCGGCCACGGCGACCGGGCTCTCGCCGCACGTCGGGGCCACCCCCTCGGTGGTCAGCTGGCACCTGCGGCACCTCGCGACGTTCGGTCTGGTCACCGACTGGGAGGGCGCCACCAGCAAGCGGGAACGCTGGTGGCAGGCCGCAGCCCGGGGCTTCCGTTTCACCGCGACCGACAGTGTCGAGGGGCAGTCCGCCAGCCAGCAGCTGCGCGGCGAGATGTTCGCCCGAAACGCCGATGCGCCGCAGCAGTGGCTGCTGAGCGAGGAGCCCCGACTGGACCCCGAGTGGCGCGCGCTGGCCGGCATCGCCGACACCCGGTTCGTGGCCACCGCCGACGAGCTGCGGCAGCTGGAGGAGTCGATCGAAGAGCTGATCGCTCCGTACGTGCGGCGCAAGGAGACGTCGGCCCCGGACGGCGCACGGATCGTCCGGATGCTGCGCTACCTCCTGCCCGAGCCCGGCGACGACGCCCCGGCCGAGCCCGGCGACGACGAACCGGCCACGTCGTGACCGCCGCCGGCACCGTGAGCGCCACCGGCGCCGTGCCCCCGCCGGCCCTGCACCGCGACCGACGGTTCCGCACCTTCTGGGCCGGCGAGACGATCTCCTCGTTCGGCGACCGGGTCAGCGAACTGGCCCTCCCGCTGATCGCCGTCTCCCTGCTCACCGCGACACCCGTGCAGGTCAGTGTCCTCACCGCGCTGATCTGGCTGCCCAACCTGCTGGGCCTGTTCCTCGGTGCGTGGGTGGACCAGCGCACCCACAAGCGGCGGCTCCTGATCATCGCCGACCTGGTCCGCGCCGCGGTGCTGCTCAGCCTGCCGGTGGCCTACCTGTTCGACGCGATCACCCTCACCCAGCTCTACCTGGTGGCACTGCTCACCGGCCTCGGAGCGGTGCTGTTCGCCATGGCGCGGCAGGCCTTCTTCGTCGCCCTGGTGCCACGATCGGCGTACGTGGACGCGAACAGCAAGTTGAGCATGAGCCGGTCGCTGTCCTCCATCGCCGGCCCCGCCGTCGGCGGTGGGCTGGTCCAGGCGCTCAGCGCGCCGGGCGCGATCCTCGTCGACGCGGTGTCGTTCCTCGGCTCCGCGCTGCTGCTGCGCCGCATCCCGGTCACCGAGACGCCTCCGCCTCCGCGTCAGACGTCCACTCTCGGCCTGGTCCGCGAAGGGCTCGTGCTGGTGCTGCGGCACCCGGTGCTGCGGGCCGCCCTCGGCTGCACCAGCACTGTCAACTTCTTCACCTTCATCGCCGGCGCACTGCTGGTGCTCTACGCCAGCCGGGACCTCGGCCTGTCGGCCGGCGCGATCGGTGTCGCCCTCGGGTTCGGGGCACTCGGCGGGCTCGCGGGCGCGGCGCTCGCCCCACGGATCTCCCGCGCCATCGGTTTGGGGCGTACCGCCATGATCGGCGCGGTGCTCTTTCCCGCACCGCTGGCGCTGACCGCGCTGGTGACCGGCCCCACCTGGACGAAGGTGGCCATGCTGGCGGCCATCGAGTTGGTCTCCAGCGTCGGGGTGATGCTGATGGACGTCAACCTGAACGCCCTGCTCATCGCCGTGACACCCGACGACGCTCTGGCACGCCGGGCCGGGGCCTACAGCGCCGTCAACTACGGCATCCGACCGGTCGGCGCACTGGTCGGTGGCGTGCTGGGCACCACCATCGGCCTGCGACCCACCCTGGCCATCGCCGGCCTGGGTGGCGTGCTCGCCGTGCTCTGGCTGGTCGCGTCGCCGGTGCGCCACATCAGAACCCTGGACGACCAGACGGCCTGACGCTGGAGCGGGTCGCCGTGGCGCGCACTCACCCGGATGAGCGTGATACCGCAGAGTCATCAACATGCCGTTGAGGCATCACGCTCATCGAAGCGACAGCGGGCCCTCGCCGCCACCGCCCGACTCAGCTCAGCTGGCCTCCGCCACCAGGATCCGGGCCAGCTCGGTGGGCTGGGAGAACATCGGCCAGTGGCCGGTGTCCATGGTGACCAGTCGCCAGTGGTCGCTGGTCAGCAGCTTGGCCACTGTGTCGTTGGGCTCAGGCCCGTCGAGCAGACACTTGACGTACGTCGCCGGAAGCTCACCCAACTGCCGGGTCAGCACGGCCGGCTCGGTCAGCGTGGCCCCCGGGTGCGGCGTGGAGCCCTCGATCAGCCGGGCGACCTGCTCGTCGGTGAGCCCCTGACCGTCGAAGTCGGCCGCACCCAGCGGCGGCCAGTAGCCGCCGTTGTCGGCGATCAGCGCCTCGAAAACCGCCTGGCCCTGCCACCAACCGGACGCGAACGACCCGCCGTCGACCGGCACCTCCGCGTCGACGAAGACCACCCTGGCCAACCGATCGCCGATGCGCTCGGCGGCCTGGCCCACCGGAATGCCGGAATAGCTGTGCCCGACCAGCACCACGTCGCGCAGGTCGCGGCGCTCGATCTCGTCGACGATGTCCTGCACGTGGGTCTGCTGCCCAGCGGGCACGCCCCGCTTGTCGGCGAGACCGGAGAGGGTCACCGCGTGGGCGCCGTGGCCGGCCGCCCGAAGGGGCGCCACCACCTCGTCCCATGCCGACGATCCCAGCCACGCCCCCGCCACCAGTACGAATTCAGCCATGGGCGGGACCCTAGCGGCACCCTCCGACAACCCCGACGCGTCAGGACCAGGTGCGGGCCTCGGCGGCGAAGAGCTCCGGCGGGCTTTCCACCGGCAACACGCAGAGCAGGTGCCCGCCGGGTGCCCGCAGGATCCGACACTCGAGCCACTGCGACACCTCGGTGGCGCCCAGACCGATCAACCGCGCGGTCTCGGCCGGCACGTCGTCGGTCTCGATGTCGAGGTGGAAACGCGGCTCGTCGTCGACCGCCTGGACCGCGGCGACCAGCCCCGGCAGCGCCTCGTGCAGACCGACGAACTGCGGCTCCGCCGGATGGGACCGGGTGCTGACGCCGAGCGCGGCCGACCAGAACTCCGCCGCCCGGGTGGCCTCCGCCGCGGGGGCGTCGATCAGCAGGGCGTAGACACGGCTTCGATGCATGCGTGGCAGCATATCGACGCCTGTCCACTCACGAATGGTCCAATGAGGACGGTCCGGCCCCGGCCGCGCTCAGTCGGTCGGCGGGGCCGGCGGGCCGACCAGGGCGGCGAGCCGCTTCGGGGCCAGCATGCAGTAGCTCTCGGTGAGCAACTCGGCCACCTCGTCCCAGTCGGTGCCCCCGTCCAGGACCATGCCCATCACTGTCGGCCCCCACTCTGGCTTGTAGAAGGGGTGCCCGCCACCGAGGAGCCCGGCGATCTCGTCGAGTGGCGACCGGAAGGTCAGCAGGCAGGCCGGCTCATCGACCTCGGCGGCCCGGGCGTGGGCCACCTGGCGGTCGGGGTCGACGGTGAGGACGTGGGCGAAGGTCCGCTTGCGGATCCGCCAGCGGGTGCCCACCCAGGCGGGCTCCTCGTAGGTCTCCGGCAGCCCGAGGCAGATCGGCCGCAGCCGGTCGAGGACCTCGGGCGGGACGTCTCCGGGTTCGGTCACGGGCAGCGACGCTAGCCGCCCGGTGTGACAATTTCCGCTCGCCCCGCACCGCCCGCGCCGGTGGTGCGGGCCCTGTGGATCCGCCAGGATGGGGCCGGGGCGATCGTGGGCAGTCGTCCCGGCCCGTCCCACCCCCGTGCCCGCTGAGGAGTGCCGTGCCGTCCACCCTGCTCTCCCGCCGCGACCTCGACTTCCTGCTGCACGACTGGCTGCGGGTGTCTGAACTCGTCGAGCGTCCCCGCTACGCCGAGCATTCCCGGGAGACCTTCGACGACGCCCTGGACCTCGCCGAGCGGGTCGCCACCGAGCAGTTCGCCCCGCACAACCGCGCCTCCGACCTCGCCGAGCCCACCTTCGACGGGCAGCGGGTGCGGCTGATCCCGCAGGTCCGCGCCGCGCTCGACAGCTTCGCCGAGACGGGCCTGCTCACCGCCGGCCTGGACGCCTCGGTCGGCGGCCTGCAACTGCCGCACGCCGTCGCGGCGGCCTGCTTCACCTGGTTCCAGGCGGCCAACGTGGCCACCTCGGCGTACCCGATGCTCACCCTGGGCAACGCCAACCTGCTGCTGGCGCACGGCAGTGCCGAGCAGGTGGACACCTATGTCCGGCCCATGCTGGACGGCCGCTTCTTCGGCACGATGTGCCTGTCCGAGCCGCACGCCGGCAGCTCACTGGCCGACATCACCACCCGTGCCGAGCCCCAGGAGGACGGCTCCTACCGGCTCTTCGGCACCAAGATGTGGATCTCCGGTGGCGACCACGAGCTGGCCGAGAACATCGTGCACCTGGTCCTGGCGCGGATTCCCGGCGGCCCGCCCGGGGTGAAGGGCATCTCACTGTTCGTCGTACCGAAGGTGCTGGTCGGCGCGGACGGGTCGCTCGGCGACCGCAACGACGTGGTCCTGGCCGGGCTCAACCACAAGATGGGGTTCCGGGGCACCACCAACACCCTGCTCAACTTCGGCGACGGCGGGCACACCCCGGGCGGCCGCCCCGGTGCCGTCGGTCACCTCGTCGGCGAGCCACACCACGGGCTGGCGCACATGTTCCACATGATGAACGAGGCCCGGATCGGGGTCGGGGCGGGTGCCACCGCGCTCGGTTACACCGGCTATCTCAAGAGCCTGGCGTACGCCAGGGAGCGGCCGCAGGGCCGGCCGGTCGGCGCGAAGGACCCGGCGGCGGCGCAGGTGCCGATCATCGACCACCCCGACGTACGACGGATGCTGCTCGCGCAGAAGAGCTACGTGGAGGGGGCGCTGGCGCTGGTGCTCTACTGCGCACGGCTGCTCGACGAGCAGGGGACCGCGCCGGTCGAGGCGGACCGCGAGCGCGCGCACCTGCTGCTGGACGTGCTCACCCCGATCACCAAGAGCTGGCCGTCGCAGTGGTGCCTCGCCGCGAACGACCTGGCGATCCAGGTGCTCGGGGGTGCCGGCTACACCCGCGATCACGACGTGGAGCAGCACTACCGGGACAACCGGCTCAACCCGATCCACGAGGGCACCCATGGCATCCAGGCTCTGGATCTGCTGGGCCGCAAGATGACCATGCAGGGCGGCGCCGGCCTTGCCCTGCTGACCGCGACGATCGGGGACACCGTCGAGCGGGCCCGGCAGACCGGTGGCGGGGCGGCCGGTCTGGCGGACCGGCTGGCCGACGCGGCGGCCCGGGTGACGGCGGTGACCCGTCGGCTGTGGGCCGACGGTGACCCGGTGCTCGCGCTGGCCAACGCCAGCGCGTACCTGGAGGCCGTCGGGCACGTGGTGATCGCGTGGATGTGGCTGGAGCAGGTGCTGGCGCTGCCGCCGGAGGGGACCGGCGACGCGTTCCACGCCGGCAAGCGCCAGGCCGCCCGCTACTTTTTCGCGGTCGAGCTGCCTCGTACCGGTCCGCAGTTCGACCTGCTGGAGAGCCGGGACCGGACCACGCTCGACATGCGGCCGGACTGGTTCTGACCGGTCAGCGTCGTCGGCTCTGGTGCTGCATCGCCTGCCGCCCCTTGACGACGCCCCAGACGATCACGATCACCAGTGCGATGACACCGATGATGGCCAGCCAGCGGACCGCCTCGAGGAGCAACCCGAGCAGGATGAGCACGCCGGCGACCACGCCGACGACCCAGAGCAGTGCGCGCATCTCGAACCTCCCGTAACCGGCCGCGCCTGGTGCGCCGGGCCCGGGTTCAGGTTCCCCGTCCGGCCGACACCATGCCGATTGATCGACTCGGGTTCTTTCAGGCCAGGGTGTCCGGGGCGCGGAGACACCCCGACTCTCGAAAATCAGAGTCGATCAAGGACGAGCTCAGCCGCCGGCGCGCGCCACGTACACGGTGTTGGCCGACTGACCACCGGTCAACGGGTTGGCGAACGGCACGACGTGCGCCCGTACGTCCACGAACACCTCGGTGAGCGCCGCGGTGAACTCGGCGTCCGGCGGGTCGTCCGACCAGAGCGCGAAGACCCCCTCAGGGCGCAGCAGCGCGGCCAGCCGGCGCAGACCGGCCGGCGGGTAGAACGCGGCATGGCTGGGGTGCAGGACGTTGCGCGGGGAATGGTCGACGTCGAGCAGCACCGCGTCGAACCGCCGCCCGGGCACCTCGGCGTCGAAGCCGACGTCACCGGCCACCGCCGCGAAGAAGTCGGCCTGCACGAACCGGGTCCGCGGATCCTCGGCGAGGCCCGCCGCGAACGGCAGCAGCCCCTGCCGGTGCCAGTCGATCACGTCCTCGATCGCCTCCACCACGAACAGCGAACGCACCCGGGGGTCGCCCAGTGCCGTGCAGGCGGTGTATCCCAGCCCGAGACCGCCGACCACCACGTCGATCGAGTCACCGGGCACCTCGGCGAGACCGAGCCGGGCCAGCTCGATCTCCGCGACGGGGAAGAGGCTGGACATCAGGTACTCGTCGTCGAGCTTGACCTCGTACACCTCGACCTGAAGTGCCGGGTCCCGGCGTCGACGCAGGCTGATCGCGCCGATCGGCGTCTCCCGCCAGGCCAGTTCCTCGAAACGCGCGCCCACGGGTGGCCCTCTCGCCGTCGTTTTCGTCCCCGGATGGTACCGGTTGCCCCGTGCCGGCCACGCAGGGAACACGGGACATCGACGGAACGCATATCCTGTGCCCGGCCGATCCGTCGGAAGGGACCTGATGCCGTCGCGGCAGGACCAGCTGCACTCCTACCAGTTCAGCGTCCAACGGGCGGTCGCCGCCCTGGTCATGCGGGAGACCGACCCCGCGCAGTCGCCGTTTCGGCGGCTGGCCGGCGCGGGTCTGGCCAGCGTCCTGGTCGCGGCGATCGGGCTCGGTGGCTCGGCGCTCTACGGGCTGTTCGCCGGTGGCGGCAAGGGCTGGCGCGACCCGGGCGCGGTGATCGTGGAGAAGGAGTCCGGCGCCCGGTTCGTCTATCGCGAGCAGAAGCTGCACCCGGTGCTCAACTACGCCTCCGCGCTGCTCATCGTCGGTGCGGACCGGTCGAAGACCGTACTGGTCTCCCGCCGCACGATCGACGGCGTGCCGCGCGGGCTGCCGCTGGGCATCGCGGACGCGCCTGATTCGCTGCCCGCCCCCGGCCGGCTGGCCAACGGGGGGTGGACGGTCTGCTCGACCGTCCCCGCCGGCGCGGGCAGCGAGGCACCCCGCTCGGCCCTGCTGATCGGCACCGAGCCCGACGGCGGTCGGCCGCTGGGCGACGAGGCGCTGCTGCTGCGCCACCCCGACGGCGGGTTGCACCTCGTCTGGCACCAACGGCGATACCTCGTGCGTGATCCGAGCCGGGTGCTGGCCGCGCTCGCCACCACCCGGGCGCAGGCGGTGCCGGTGGCGCCCGCCCTGCTCAACTCGCTGCCGGCCGGCACCGACCTCGCCCCGCTCGACCTGCCCGGGCTGGGCCGTCCCGCCACCGGCGTGCCGGGCACCACCGTCGGCACGGTCTACCTGGTGAGCAACTCCGGCGGCGGCCGGCAGTACGCGGTGGCGCTCGACGCCGGGTTGGCCGGCATCACCGAGTTGCAGGCGGGGTTGTTGCTGGCCCGCACCGGGCAGGGCGAGCCGGTGCCGATGACGCTGGGTCAGTTCGCCGCGCTGCCCACGGTGCCCGACCTCGCTCCGACCGGCCCGAACGCCCCGCCACCGAGCCCGCCCCGGCTCGCCGCGGGCGGCGACGGGGCCCTCTGCACCCGGGTCGCCGACGACGGCGGGGTTGGTGAGGTGCGGTGGGGCGTACCGCTGCGGGACCTGACGGCCGCTCCCCGCACCGCGCCGACCGGCGGCGCGGTGCTGGCCGACCATGTGCTGGTGGAGCCGGGTCGTGGCGCGGTGGTCGAGGCCGCCGCGGCGCCCGGTGCGACCGGCGGTGCGGTTTCCGTGGTCACCGACCTGGGCCGGCGGTACGTGTTGGCCGACCGGGAGGTGCTCGCGATGCTCGGTTACCGCAGTGTCCGACCGTTGCGGTTGCCGGCCGGCCTGGTCAGCCTGGTGCCCGCCGGCGCGACCCTGGACCCGGCCGCCGCGCGTGCCGTCGCCGCCGCCGACTGATCCCCCCAAACCCCGCCCCCCGGGCCGCCGGGCCGCCAGGGCGGCGGTGATCAAGAGGTTTGCGTCAAAAAACGGCGCGAGCCTGACGCAAACCTCTTGATCACCGGAGAGCGACGCGCGGCAGACGGTGTCAGTCGGCCGGACGGCGCAGGACGCTGACCGCGAACGGCGCGTCGTCGCGCCACGGGCGCAGGTCCCAGGTGGCGAAGCGGTGCTCCACGCGCAGCCCGGCGGCCACGGCGTCGGCGTCGAACGCGGTCAGTGGATAACCGCGTTCGGTGCCGAAGCCCACTGTCAGCACACCGTCGGGGCGCAGGTGCGCGGCGACCCGGCGCAGCACCTCCGGTTCGGTGCCGACGGCGACGAAGGCGAGGACGTTGCCGGCCAGCACCGCCGCGTCGAACGGCTCCGCCTCACCCAGCGCCGGTAGGTCCAGCTCGGCCAGGTCGGCGACCAGCCACGTCGGGCCGGGATAGTCGGCGCTGGCCGCCGCCACCAGCGCGGGGTCTGCGTCCACCCCCACCACTGTGTGCCCACGCTCGGCCAGCGCGGCGCCGACCCGGCCGGTGCCGCTGCCGGCGTCGAGGATCCGTGAGCCGGGCGCGACCAGAGTGTCCACCAGGCGGGCCTCTCCGGCCAGGTCCGCGCCCTCGGCCGCGAGCTTGCGGAACCGGTCGATATACCACTGCGAGTGCTCGGGACCGGTGTCGGTCGCCCAGCGGGTCGGGTTGGCCATGAGGCCACCGTAACCGGGCCGGTGGGGGAGCGGCGGGGGACCCGGAGGAGACGATCATCCCTTCTCCGCGCCGCTGGTCAGCCCCTCGGTGAGCAGGCGTTCGCTGGCGAAGAAGAGGATCACGATCGGCAGGGTGAGCACGACCGACCCGGCCATCAGCACCGTCTTGGGGACCTCCACACCGTCGGCGAGCAGGGACAACCCCAGCGACACCGTCCACCGGTCGGGCTTGTCGACCAGGAACAGCAGGGCGAAGAGGAACTCGTTCCAGGCGATCATGAAGTCGTAGAGCGCGACCGCCATGACCGACGGCATGGCCAGCGGCAGGCTGACCCGCCGGATGATGCCCAGCCGGCCGGCGCCGTCGATGGCGGCGGACTCCTCCAGGCTGACCGGGATGGTCTCGAAGTAGTTCTTCAGCATGTAGACCGAGACCGGCAGTGTCTGCGAGATGTAGACGAGCACCAGGCCGAACAGCGAGCCGCGCAGCCCGGCGAGGCTGAACACCACGAACAGCGGGATCGCGATGACGATCGACGGGAACAGGTAGACCGCCAGGAACAGGAAGTCGACCTGCCGCCGGCCGAAGAAACGCAGCCGGGCCACCGCGTACGCGCCGGGAATCGCGACGAGCAGCGTGAGCACGGTCGCCGCGACGGCGACGAGGCTGCTGTTGCGGATGAAGGTGAGGAAGCCCTGGCCGCCGTCGTCGGTGGCCTTGAGCACCTCGGCGTACGTGGCGACGGTCAGCTCACCGAAGCCGACCACCAGCGCGCCCGGGTCGAGCAGCAGCCGCTCGATCGGCCGCACCGAGAGCACCAGCATGTAGTAGAAGGGGAAGACGGTGACCACCAGGAACGCGGCGATCACCAGTCGGCGCAGCCAGCGCAGGCTCACCGTCTCGACCACGTCCCGGTCCATCAGCTCACCCTCCGTCCGAAGAAGCGCAGGTAGATCAGCACGAACACGATGAGCACCACTGCCAGCACGACCGCCTGCGCGGCCGCGGCGCCGATGTCGGTACGGGCGGTGAGGAACTCGTACACCCGCACGCTGACCACCTCGGTGCCCGCCGCGCCGCCGGTGAGCAGGTAGACGTCGTCGAACTTGTTGAACGTCATGATGAAGCGCAGCACGCCCAGCAGGGCGATCACCGGCAGCAGTTGGGGCAGCAGGATGTGCCGGAACCGTTGGGTGGGGGTGGCTCCGTCGACCCGGGCGGCCTCCTCCAACTCACCGGGCACCGCCTGGAGCCGGGCCAGCAGGAACAGGAAGGCGAACGGGAAGTAGCGCCACGCCTCGAACGCGATCACCGTGGCCAGGGCCGTCGACTCCTGGGACAGGAACGGCACCGGGGCGTCCCAGCCGAGCAGGCGCTGGCCCCACGCGTTGACGATGCCGAGCTGCGGGTCGAGCATCACCTGCCAGACGAAGGTCACCGCGACCACCGGCGCCACGTACGGCAGCAGCATGGACGCCCGGACCAGGGTGCGACCCCGGAACGGCCGGCGGACCACCAGGGCGGCCACCAGGCCGAGCACTATCGACCCGACGGTGCCGCCGACGCTGTAGATCAGCGTCACCCACAGCGTCTCGGCGAAGCCGGGGGTGTGCAGCACCCGGTCGATGTTGTCCATGGTGAAGTCGCCGAACAGGCCGGTCTTGCGCAGCGTGGCGAGCCGGACCCGTTGGAAGGCGAGCACCACGGTCCACACGATCGGGATGCCGATGACCGCGATCGTGACGAGCAGGGTCGGTGCGACCAGCGCGAGCCCGGCCCGGGATTCGCGGCGGCGCAGGGTCAGTGGTCGGCGCCGGGGTGGCTCCGGCCGCTCCCGGGTGGGGGAGCGGCCGGGGCCGGGCGCGGTGGTCGTCAATTGACGCCCGCCTTGATCGCGTCGACGTCCTTCTTGGCGCGGTTGGCGGTGGCCGTCGCGTCGGACTTGCCGGAGACGAGGTCAGCCAGCACCTTCGGCACCGGCAGCTCCCCGAGCATGGCACCGACCAGCTTGCCCTGCCCCTGGCTGAGGCCCCACCGCCCGAACGTGTCCGGGCTGCGGCGCAGCGTGGCCAGCACCTCGTCGCCGTACACGTCGGCGAGGGGCTTCTTGGCGTCCACGCCGGCCTGGCTGGTGTTCCACCGGGTCAGGTACGCCTCCGGCTCGGCCGGTGTGCCCTTGCGGACCGGGAAGCGGCCCTCGGGGGACATGCCGAACCAGCTCGGGTAGCCGTCACTGAGCATGTACTCCACGAAGGACTTCGCCGGGTCGGCCGCCGCGCCGTCCAGCACGGCCCAGGAGCTGATCTCGCCGTACTGGGCCGGCTCGGTGCCGTTCGGGCCCTTGATCGCGGTGACGAAGCCGCTGTTCTTCGCGAGGAACCCCGGGTCGGCCTGGCACTGCGGGCAGGTGGGCTTGGCGTCGTTACGCAGCCCGGCCAGCTCGTCGAGGATGAACGGAGACCAGATCACCATGGCCGCCTTGCCGGCGAAGTAGGTGGCCCGGGTGGTGTCCACGTCCTGCGCGCCCTTCACCGAGCTGTTGCGGATCAGGTCGCCGTAGAAGCGGAACGCCTCGACGCACTGGGGCGAATCCAGGGTGACCTTGCCCGAGTCGTCGCTGAGCTGGCAGTCGTTGGCCAGCGCCAGGTGTTCGAAGGTCTGCTGGGTGAACACGTCGCTGGGGGCGGTCGCCGCGGTGATCCCGGCGACGCCGCCGGTGTTCAGTCTCGCCGCGGCGGCGGTGATCCGCTCGTACGTGTCGGGTGCGGGCAGGCCGGCCGCGGTGAACAGGTCCTTGCGGTAGACGAGCAGTTGGCCCCAGCCGTCGCTGGGCACGGAGAGCTGCTTGCCCTCGTCGGAGGTGAGCTCCAGCGCCCGCGGTGAGAACGTCTGCCTGCCCAGCTTGTCGACGACCTCCGCGTTCGCCGAGGCGTGCAGCAGCTCGTTGCCGGCGAGCGTACGGATGCCGGCGAGGGAGACCGAACCCACGACGTCGGGCAGGTCACCGGCGGCGGCGTTGGCGGCGATCAGGGAGGGGAACTGGTCCTCGTTGACGGTCACCAGGTCGACCTGGATCCCGGTCTTCGCGGTGAAGTCGGCGACGATCGCCTTGGTGGCGGTGACCCGGTCGGCGACGTCCTCCAGGCTCCAGACGGTGATCTTCTTGCTGCTGCTGTCCGATTCGTCGTCTCCGCAGGCCAGCAGGGTGGACGCTGTCAGTGCCATGATCAGGGTGGTGGCGAGTATCCGCCTCGGAGGTGCTGACATCGGTGGCACTCCTCTCGAAGGGTACATGAAGGATCCAACACCTTCGATTGATCAATAGCAAGACATATGGCTATTTTTTGCTATCCTGGAACCCAGTGCTACCGGGATGTGACACATGGGCAACTGGGTGGTCTCTCTCGCCGGGCCTCGACGGATCAGCCTCGAGCCCTGCCCCCCGGATCCGCTCGGCCCCGGCCAGGTCCGGGTCCGCACCTCCTACTCGGGCATCTCCGCCGGCACCGAGCTGACCCTCTACCGGGGCAGCAATCCCCGGCTCAGCAAGGACTGGGACGACGCCGCCCGGATGTTCGTCCCCCGGCAGACCCCGGTGCCCTACCCGCTGATCGGCTTCGGCTACGAGGAGGTCGGTGAGGTCGTCGAGGTGGCGCCGGATGTCACCGACCGCCACCCCGGGCAGCTCGTCTGGGGCATCTGGGGGCACCGGGCCGAGGCCGTGCTCGCCGCCGAGGCGGTGAATCCGCTCCCCGCCGGGTTGGACCCGCTCGCCGCGGTCTTCGCCCGCCCGGGGGCCATCGCGCTGACCGCCGTGCTCGCCGGTGACCTGCACCTCGGCGACTGGGTCGCCGTCTTCGGGCAGGGCGTCATCGGGCTGCTCGCCACCCGACTCGCCGTGCTCTCCGGCGCCCGGGTGGTGGCCGTGGACCCGGTGCCCGGCCGGTTGGAGCACGCCGCCCGGTACGGCGCGCGAACCACTGTGGACGTCCGCGCCGAGTCCGCCGCCGCCGTGCTGCGTCGGGCCACCGACGGCCGGGGCGCGGACGTCTGCCTGGAGTTGTCCGGGGCGTACCCGGCGTTGCACGAGGCGATCCGATCCACCGCACACGCCGGTCGGGTCGTGGCCGCCGGCTTCTACCAGGGCCAGGCCGACGCGCTCGGCCTCGGCGAGGAGTTCCACCACAACCGCATCCAGTTGGTGGCCGCCCAGGTCTCCGGGCCCACCCCCGCGCCGAGCATGGCCGGGCGGTGGACCGGTGACCGGGTCGCGCAGACCTTCATGGACCTGGTGGCCGAACACAGCGTCGATCCGTTGCCGCTGGTCAGCCACATCGTCGACGCCAGCGCGGTCGCCGACGCCCTCGCGCTGCTCGACCGCGGCGCCGGTGACGTCCTCCAAGTGGTGCTGAGGTTCTAGATGACCACCATCGCGCTGGCCTGCCAGGAACAACTCCTGCCGGGCACCAACCTGATCCAGAAGTACGCCCTCGCGGCCGCCCTCGGCTACCAGGGCATCGAGCTACGCGGACGCGGTGACCTCGCGTTCGCCCGTCGCCTGCCCGAGCTGCGCCGCGCCCGCGCCGCCGGGGTGGTGATGCCCACCGTCTGCGTCGAGATGGACCACTTCATTGGCGACTTCGACCCCGCCCGGTCCGCCGACGCCGTGCGCAACCTGCGCTCCCAACTGTCGGCCATCGGCGAGCTGGGCGGCATCGGCGTGATGACACCGGCCGCCTGGGGCATGTTCTCCCGGCGGCTGCCACCGTTCGAGCCGCCGCGCCCGCCGGCCGGTGACCGGCAGGTCCTCCTCGACGCCCTGGGCGAGCTGGGCGAGCACGCCCGGGCCGAGGGGGTCACCCTCTTCCTCGAACCCCTCAACCGGTACGAGGACCACATGGTCAACCGTCTCGACGAGGCGGTGGCGCTCTGCGCCGCTGTCGGGTTGCCGTCGGTCCGGGTGGTCGCGGACACCTTCCACATGAACATCGAGGAGGACGACATGCACCGCGCGCTGCGCGCCGCCGCGCCCTACCTCGGTCACGTGCAGGTCAGCGACTCCAACCGCTACCAGCCGGGCGCGGGGCACCTGGACTGGCCGGCGCTGGTGCGTACGCTGCTGGAGCTGGACTACTCCGGCTGGCTCGCCCTGGAGTGCCGGCTGCGCGGCGACCCGGTCCGGGCCCTGCAACAGGCCGCCACGGTGCTGCGTCACGCCCTGCCCCGGCGGGCCGCCGCGTGACCGCCGGGGCAGGGCCGACGCGCGTCGGCGTGACCGCCCACCTCGACACCGTCCGCACGGGTGGGCCGGCCGACATGGCCGGGCTGCGCCGACTCGCTGTCGACACGCTCGACGCCAACTGGGAGCACGACCACACGGTGCCCTCCCGCACGCTCTACCCGCACCAGTGGAGCTGGGACTCGGCGTTCATCGCGATCGGGCTGGCCCAGATTCGTCCCGACCGGGCCCGGCGGGAGCTGACGAGCCTGTTCCGGGCCCAGTGGGCCGACGGAAGGGTGCCGCACATCGTGTTCAACCCGGCGCTGCGGGTCGGCGCGTACTTCCCGGGGCCGGAGATGTGGCGCTCGGCGGACGCCCAGGGCACTCCTGACGTGGACACGTCCGGCCTGGTCCAGCCGCCGGTGCACGCGCTCGCCGCGTTGCTCGCGTACCGGCGGGCACCCGACCCGGCCGGGATGGCCGCCCTGCGTCAGCTCTATCCCGCACTGGTCGCCCAGCAGCGTTACCTGGCCGACCGGCGGGACGTGGTCGGCGACGGGCTGGTCTGCATCGTGCACCCGTGGGAGTCCGGCCTGGACAACAGCCCCGCCTGGGACGAGCCGATGGCCGCGGTCGGAGCCGAGGCCGCGGTGATGCGCGCGTACCGTCGGCATGACACCGCGCACGCCGACGCCGCGCACCGCCCCACGGACCTGGACTACGCGCGTTACCTGGCGATCGTCGCCGCGTACCGCGACAACGGCTACGACGACCGGAGTCTGGCCGAGGGCCATCCGTTCCTCGTGGAGTGCCCGCTGTTCAACGCGGCGTTCGGGGCGGCCGAGCACGCCCTGGCCGAGATCGCCGTGCTCATCGGCCACGACCCCGGGCCGCACCGGGCCCGTGCGTCCCGGATCACCGAAGCCCTGGTACGCAGGCTGTACGCCCCGGACACCGGCACGTTCCAGCCCCGCGACCTGCGCACCGACCGGCTGGTCAGCGCCCGTACCGTGCTCGGGCTGACACCGCTGATCCTGCCCGACCTGCCGACCCGGCAGGTCGACGCGCTGGTCGTCGAGGCCCGCTCGGCGCGCTTCGGGGTGGCCCGGCACATGGAGCGGCCGTTGCCCACCCACGACCGCACCGCGCCCGACTTCGAGCCGCTGCGTTACTGGCGCGGCCCGAGCTGGCTGAACACCGGCTGGCTGATCCGGCGCGGGCTGCTCGCGCACGGGCACCCGGAGCTGGCCGCCGGGCTGCGCCGCTCGATGATCGGTCTGGTCGCCGGGGCCGGGTGCCACGAGTACTTCCATCCGGACACCGGCGTCGGGTTGGGCTCACCGGCGTTCAGTTGGACCGCCGCGCTGCTGCTCGACCTGCTGGCCGAGTGAGTGTCTGGCGGGCCCCGGCTGGTAGCGTGCCCGGTCTTCGACCGGAAGGGGCGGCGTGCCCGAGATCGACAAGGTGGCCTGGATCCTCATCGAGGACGGGCGGGTGCTGAGCACCCGGTCCGTGGGCAAGGACGTCTGGTATCTGCCCGGTGGCAAGCGGGAGCCGGGTGAGACCGACCTGGAGACCCTGCGCCGGGAGATCGACGAGGAGTTGAGCGTCGACGTGGACGTACGCGACGCGGTGCACCTGGGCACCTTCACCGCTGCGGCACACGGCCACGCGGGCGGCACCACAGTGCGGATGACCTGTTACCGGGCCGGATATCAGGGGCGGTTGCGCCCGGCCAGCGAGATCGCGGAGATGGACTGGCTGGGGTACGCCGACCGGCACCGCACCTCGCCGGTCGACCAGATCATTTTCGATTACCTGCTGGCCGAGGGCCTGCTGCGCTGACGGCGCAGTTTGCCGACGCCGGCCGGGGGTAACCGCCCGGGCGTGACCGACGGCGACGGGTTTCCGTACTTCATCGACGCGGTGTCCCGGCGTTCCGGCCTGCCGAGCGAACAGGCCGCCGCGCTCGCCCGCGCCGTCCTCCAGACGATGGCCGAGCGGGTGACCGGCGACGCGCCCGACGACCTGGTGGGGCACCTTCCGGACGAGGTCGGCGGCTACCTGGCCGGTCCCGCGCCGGATGAGCCCGGAACCGTCGGTCCAGCGCCGGACGCGGTCGGGACGGTTGGTCCTGCCCCGGGGCGGGGTGGGGTCGCCGGCCCGGGCATGGACGGGCCGGACGCCGGGCTGGGCCTGGATGTCGGCGGCACCGCCGTTCCGCCGCATGCGGACGCCGGTCCGGCGGAGTTCCTTCGTCGGGTGGGACGGCGTGCCGCGGTGGATCCGGCGACCGCCCGGGCCGGAACCGGGGCGGTCTTCGCGACCCTGCGTGAGGCGATGACCGTACGGGAGTTCCGGGACATGGTGGCGAGACTGCCGCGCGGCGACGAGGGCGGGGCCGCGCCCGAACGGCTCGGGCCCTGACCCCCTCCCGTGCCCGTCCGGCCGGGTCCGGGGAAGATCGACTCGGGTTCCTTGAAGTCGGGGTATCAGGGACGGCAGCTGTCCTGCTCACCGGTCGGCGGCGTCGGCCTCGGGCAGCTCTTCGGGCTCAGTGACCCAGGCGGAGAAGACCGGCACCCCGTGCCACGGCCCGGTGACACCGTCCGCCCGGGTGTCGGTGGCGACGGCCACCACGGCGTACGGGTGGCCGAACCGCAGCTCGGCGGTGCGGGCGACGCCCTCGGGCGGCAGGCTGACCAGCCCGACCATGCCGGTGACGGCCGCCGCCTCGAAGCCGTACCGGCCGAACCGGGCCATCGCCACCTGACGCGCGTCGAAGCTCTCGATTGGTTGGGCAAGCGCCTTCGCCAGCATCGTCGACGCCGCCTTGAAGCCGAGCGCCGGCGCGGTCAGGTCATGCTCACTGCGGGCAGACCAGCAGGGGAGGACGGCGTTGTGGCGCTCCTCGCGGCCGTCGCGCGCCCGGGTCCGCACCCGCTCCTCGCGTACCGTCCACAGCGGAGCATCACCGAGCGGCAGGTCGAACAGGGACCGGGCGCCGGCCGGTTGCGCGCCGTCGGCCGCGCCGACACTGAGGTCGTACGCGACGGCCAGCACCTCGCTCGGCGGCACCTGCGGGTCGGCGGCCACCGAGAGGACCACCAACCCGGCACCGTCGGTCGTCTGGGCAGGGGCGGCGTGCACGATCACGTCACCGAGCCGCTCGGTGGACACGATGGCGCAGCGGTGACCATGGCTCGGGCTGCGCAACGCCCGTCGTAGCCCGCGCGCCCACGGGCTGCCGCCACCGAGCGCGCCGGCGTCGGCGACGTCGAACGGGGTCGCCCAGGACACCCGGGTGGCCAGCGCGCTGGCCAGGGCGAAGACCACGTTCGGGCTGACCTTCAGGGGAAACGTGTCGATCAGGCCGTCGGTGTGCTCGCGCGCCCAGGCGTCCAGACCGGCCTGATCGGGCAGCTCACCGACGTCGGTCGTCCTGGGCAGCGCGGCCCGCCACGCGGCCGAACCGCCGTCACCCCGCCCCGCTCGGCGCCAGAGCGCGGTGGCGGACCTGACCAGCGGATGCGGCGCGTCCAGCAGCACGCGGGCGACCTCGGCCGCGCTGGCCAGGTCGGTGCCCAAGGCGTGAGCCAGGTCCTCGGCGGCCGGGCCGTCGGCGCTCGGGCCCTCGCCGGCCGCGTCCTCGGCGGCCGGGTTGGATTCGGCCGGCTCGGTGTCGGCCGGCTCGATGTCGGCCGGCTCGGTGTCGGCCGGCTCGGTGGCGCAGACCGCGAGCAGCAGCCAGGCCCCGAGCGGGGAGGCGACGTGGTGCCGGTCGCCGACCGTGGCGTGCAGCCGTGCGGCGTACGCGGAGAGCGGCCCGTGCAGATCGGTCGTCATGCCCCCACTCTGCCCGCCGACCCGGCTCACGACCACAGCTCGAACGGCTCGTCGATCTCCTCGCCGGCGAGGAAGGCGGTGATCAGCCGGGGGAGCTGCCCGGGATAGAACCGTTCCGGGCTCGCGATCACCTCCGGCAGCGGCCACCAGCGGAAGGCGAAGTAGTCCTCCAACTCGTAGTCGAGCCGGTGCGCCTCGTCCACGTCGGGACCGGCACCGGCGAGCCGTACGCTGACGACGACCTCATCCTGGACGTGCCGCAGCTGGCGGTGCAGGAAGCTCGCCCGTCGGCGCCAGGTCGGTGCGCCCACATGGTCGGCGGTGATGAGGATGCCGGTCTCCTCGTGCAGCTCCCGCACCGCCGTGTCGAGGTAGGTCTCTCCGGGATCCATGCCGCCGCCGGGCAGCTCCCACCAGGTGCCCAGCCGGGGGTGGTCAGGGTCGCGGGTGTGGAACAGCAACACCCGATCCAAGCCGTCGGTGACCACCACCCGCACCGCGCGTCGTTCCAGGATCGGCAGGTCGCGGGGCAGCTCGTCCATCGGGCCAGTCTGTCGCACCGACCGCTCGGGGCGGCGGGTAGGCTGCCCGCCGTGGCTGGTCTGTTGAGGAATGTCGCGGCTCGCATCTCCCGGGTAGGCGCGGTGATTCCGTCGCCTCGGCGCACCGGGCCGGCCCCCGCGCAGGTGGCCCGCCGCCGCCAGGTGAGCGCGTTGCAGCGTCGGGAGCTGACCTACGCTCCGGAGCGCGACGGCCAAGCCGACCCGGGCGAGATCGTCTGGACGTGGGTGCCGTACGAGGACGACCCCCGCCAGGGCAAGGACCGGCCGGTGCTGGTTGTCGGACGGCACAGCCGGACGCTGTTCGGGCTGATGCTGTCCAGCCAGAGCGAGCGGGACGGGCAGCGGCACTGGTTCGCGCTCGGGCCGGGCGAGTGGGATCGGGACAACCGGCCGAGCTGGGTCCGGTTGGACCGGGTACTCACCATGCGTGAGGACAGCATCCGCCGCGAGGGCGCCGTGCTGGACCGGCCCCGGTTCGACCGGGTCGGGCAGGCGCTGCGCGCCGGCTACGGCTGGCGCTGACCCGCACACCTGTAGAGCTGCCCCACGGGTGGGGCGTCTGGGTGGTCCGCGCGCCCGGGGTGCGCTGGGCTGCGTGCTGTCCCCATCGACGGGCGTCCGAGGTGGTGCCGTGCGGCCCGATGGTCGCTGCGCCGCGAGCTGTCCCAATCGACGGGCGTTCGAGGTGGATGTCGCGTGCGGCCCGATGGTCGCTGCGCTGCGAGCTGCCCCATTACCGGGGCAGCTCTACAGCGACGCAGGTAGGGGTCCGGGGTCAGGAACCGGCGCGGACCTGACCGACGTGGTCAGGCCGACTCGCGGCTCGGGCCGACCGCGGCGCCCTTCGCGTCCGGCGGCGGGTACGGCCGGTCGGCGAGCAGCCGCGCCAGGTGTGCGGTGTTGAGCGCCAGCGCCTTCGTGGTGCGACCGGTGGTGTCGGGCTTGGGGCCGGCGTCGCGGTAGTCCACCTTGTGCAGTGCCTCACCCACCCAGTAGGTCGCCGCGGCGGCGGCGAGGGTGAACCCGACCTCGTTGAGCGCCTGCTGCACCTGGCCGATGGTGTGGTGCGCGCCGTCCTCGTTGCCGACGACGGCTACCCCGGCCACCTTGCCGTAGGTGAGCAGCCGGCCCTCGTCGTCGGTCTCGGAGAGTTCGGCGTCGAGACGTTCGAGGACCATCTTGCAGACGCTGGACGGTTGGCCGAGCCAGATCGGCGTGGCGATGATGAGCACCTGCGCCGCCAGCAGCTTGGCGCGGATCGCCGGCCAGCCGTCGCCGTCGCCCTCGTCGGTGGACACGCCGAAGCGCACATCGTGGTCCACCACCCGGACCAGTTCGCCCTCCACGCCCTGGGCGGCCAACTCGTCGAGCACCTCCCGACCGAGCTGTTCGGAGCTGGACGGGCCCGGTGACGGCTTGAGGGTGCAGTTGAGCACGAGGGCGCGGATGGTCGCCACGTCGAGTTCCTTTCGGCCGAGTTGCTTGCCCATACCCGGACGGCGCCCGTATATTCAACCAACAAGTTGATTAGCCAACAGGTTGAAAGCGGCAGATGACAACAGATCCCGTCAGCGCGGTGTTCGCCGCACTCGCTGATCCCACCCGCCGGGCCATTTTGGCCCGGCTCGCAACCGGCGAGGCGACGGTCAACGAGCTGGCAGCGCCGTTCCCGATCAGCCTCCAGGCGATCTCCAAGCACCTCGCGGTGCTGGAGCGCGCCGGCCTGATCGTGCGGACCCGGGAGGCGCAGTGGCGTCGTTGCCGGCTCGACCCGGCGCCGCTGCGGACGCTCGCCGAGTGGGTCGACCAGTACCGCCGACTCTGGGACGACCGTTACGACACCTTGGACGACTACCTACGCGACCTGAAGGAGACCCGTCATGAACAATCTCCCTGACCTCACGATCGACCTGCCGTCCGATCGGGAGGTCACCCTCACCCGGTCCTTCGACGCCCCACGCGAGTTGGTCTACGCCGCGCACACCCAGGCCGAGCACCTCAAGCACTGGTGGGGGCGGGGTAACCCGCTGGACGTCGAGATCGATTTCCGGGTGGGCGGCCACTATCGCTGCGTCGAGCACGCCCAGGACGGCAACGACTACGCCTTCCGCGGTGAATACCGGGAGATCGTCGTGCCGGAGCGGATCGTGCAGACCTTCGAGTTCGAGGGCATGCCCGGCCAGGTGGCGGTGGAGACGCTGGTCTTCACCGAGCAGGACGGGCGCACCACCATCACGAGCAGCACCCGCTTCGACACCACGGCGCAGCGCGACGGCATGATCGACTCCGGGATGGCCCAGGGGGCAGCCGAGTCGTACGCAGCGCTGGACCGGTACCTCGCCACACTGCGCTGACTCCGCCCCCGTCACCGTTAAGCGGTGCGCTGGTGGGCCGCCCGGTGGGATGGTGTCCGGGTGAGCGAGGACATCACGCGGCAGGTGGCCGAGCGGGTCCACACTGGCTTCGGCCTGCATCTGTCCACACTGGAACGGGTGACCCACGGCGCGGACCAGCGCGCCCGACTGTGGCTGGCCTGCGGCGTCGATGGCTCTCGGTACGCGGTCAAACTGAGCGGTGGCGGCACCCGCGCCGGCCTGGCCGTGACGGCGTACCTGGCCGGCCAGGGGGTGCCGGGCATCGCCGCGCCGATGCCCACCCGGGACGGGCGGCTGTCCGTCGAACACGACGGCCACCGCCTCTCGGTCGTGCCCTGGGTCTCCGATCAGCGGGCGCTCGACGGCCCGATGACCGACGCGCACTGGCGCGCGTACGGCGAGGTGCTGGCCGCCGTGCACGCGGTGCCGGTGATCGACGAGGTGCGACGACTGTTGCCGGCGGGCGGCGCGGCGTACCCCTCGATCGTGGCCGGGACCCGCGCGGTGGCCGAGCGGCTGCGCGATCCGGATCCGGACGACCTCGCCGGGCCGCTGGCCGCGGAGCTGGCGGGCGTGTGGTCCGGGGTGGCCGACCGGGTGGTCACACTGACCCGTGACGTCGAGCGCCTCGCCGTCGACCAGCGCGCCCGGCCCGGCCCGGCCGTCGTCTGCCACAGCGACCCGCACCTGGGCAATCTGCTGCTCGGCCCGGACGGGCAGGTCTGGTTGATCGACTGGGACGACGTGGTGCTCGCCCCGCCCGAGTGTGACCTGATGTTCGTGCTGGGTGGGGTGCTCGCCTTCGCGCCGATCAGCACCCGTCAGCAGAAGGCCGTTCTCGCCGGCTACGGCCCGGCCGACATCGACCCGGCCCGCCTGGCGTGGTTCCTCGCGGTCCGCGCGCTCGACGACCTCAGCGACTGGACCCGCCAGGCGCTGGACCCGGACGCCGAGACGGCCGACAGGGATCGGGCGGCGCGCATCGTGCGGGGGTTGGTGTCGCCGGTCGGTCTGGTCACCCTCGCCGACGCGGCGCTGCGCGATCTCGACCGGCGGCGTTGACCGAAAGACCCGGCCGCCCGCGACGGGAAACAACAAAGGCAAGGAGCTCATGCGCTCCTTGCCACCTCCAACATATATCGCACCCGGGGCCTTGTGGCAAGACCCGGGTCGTGCCGCAGAATCACCACCCTGAGCCCAAAGCTGGGAAAATCGGGGGATTTGATGATCGATGTCATCATTGCCGGCGGCGGGCCGACCGGCCTGATGCTGGCCAGCGAGTTGCGACTGCACGGGGTGCACGTGCTAGTGGTGGAGAGGGACACCGAGCCGACCCCGTACGTCCGTGCGCTCGGGCTGCACGCGCGCAGCATCGAGGTGATGGATCAGCGTGGCCTGTTGGAGCGGTTCCTCGCGCTCGGCCAGCAGCACCCGGTCGGTGGCTTCTTCGCCGCCATTCCCAAGCCGTCGCCGAGCGGGCTGGACACCGCCCATCCGTACGTCCTCGGCATCCCGCAGACCACGACGGACCGCCTGCTGGCTGAGCACGCCGCCGACGTCGGCGTGGAGATCCGGCGCGGCTGCGAACTGGTCGGGCTCAGCCAGGACGACGACGGGGTGACAGTGCGGTTGGCCGACGGCGGGCAGCTGCGGTCGCGCTATCTCGTCGGCTGCGACGGTGGCCGCAGCACCGTGCGCAAACTGCTCGGCGTCGGCTTTCCCGGTGAGCCCAGCAGGGTCGAGTCCCTGTTGGGCGAGATGGAGGTGGGCGTAGCACCGGAGACGGTGGCCGAGGTGGTGGCCGAGGTGCGCACGACGCACCTGCGGTTCGGCCTCGGGCCGCTGGGCGACGGGGTGTACCGCGTCCTGGTTCCCGCCGAGGGGGTGGTCGAGGATCGCTCGGTCCCGCCGACCATCGAGGAGTTCAAGCGACAACTGCTGGCGTACGCGGGCACCGACTTCGGCGTGCACTCACCGCGCTGGCTCTCCCGCTTCGGCGACGCCACTCGGCTGGCCGAGCGCTACCGGACCGGCCGGGTGCTGCTGGCCGGCGACGCGGCGCACATCCACCCGCCAACCGGCGGGCAGGGGCTCAACCTCGGCATCCAGGACGCGTTCAACCTCGGGTGGAAACTGGCCGCCGCCGTCAACGGCTGGGCGCCGGACGGGCTGCTGGACAGTTACCACACCGAACGGCACCCGGTGGCCGCCGACGTCCTGAACAACACCCGCGCGCAGATGCTGCTGCTGTCGCCCGAGCCGGGACCCCGGTCGGTGCGTCAACTGTTGTCGGAGCTGTTGGACTTCGAGGACGTCAACCGGTACCTGATCGAGAAGGTCACCGCGATCGGGGTCCGCTACGACTTCGGCGAGGGCCACGAGATGCTCGGCCGCCACCTGCGCGACGTACGGCTCAAGCAGGGACGCCTCTACGAGCTGATGCGCGGGGGCCGCGGACTGCTGCTCGACCAGACCGGCCGGCTCTCCGTCGCCGGGTGGGCGGACCGGGTCGACCACGTCGTCGACGTCAGCGAGGAACTGGACGTGCCCGCCGTGCTCCTGCGGCCAGACGGCCACGTGGCGTGGGTGGGCGACGACCAGACGGAGCTGCTCGGCCAGCTGCCCAGATGGTTCGGTGCAGCCGCCGGCTGAACGGTCAGAGCTCGGTCAGCCAGGCGCTGTCGACCAGTTGCCGGGGTGACCGGGCACCGCCGAGGCTCTTCGCCTGGTACATGGCGGCGTCGGCGCGGCTGAGCGCGTCGGTGAGCTGGGCCGGGCCGGACACCGGGGCGAGCCCGACGGACGCGGTGACACGGACGCTGCACCCGTTGAGCCGGATCGGCGCGGCGACGGTCTCGGCGAGTCGGCGGGTGGAGTGCTCGATCCAGCGCCGGTCGACTGTGGGGCTGGAGAGCAGCCCGGCGAACTCGTCGCCACCGAGGCGGGCGACGAGGTTGTCCCCGGCGAAACCGGCGAGCCGGTCGGCCACACTGATCAGCACCTGGTCGCCGGCGGCGTGCCCGTACCGGTCGTTGATCTGCTTGAAGTCGTCCAGGTCGAGCACCACGGCGATCAACGGCTGACCGGCCGCGTCGGTGAGCAGGGTGGCCGCCAGGCGGTAGAAGGCGCGCCGGTTGGGCAGCCCGGTGAGTGGGTCGTGACTCGCGGCGTGCCGCTCGGCGGCGAGCTCGGCCTGAAGGTGATCGATCTCGGCCTCGGCGCGCACCGCCCGTCGGCGTAGTTGCCAGGAGGAGAGCAGGGCGCCGGCCGCGCAGATCCCGGAGGCGACACTCATCGGATCCGGCACGAACCCTCCCATCCCCGCGACCGCCTCCAGCCTCCGGTCGACACGTCACACCGCGTCGGGCCCACTTTTGCCTGATGGTTGCCCCTGCGGGGGTAACTCAACGTGAACGGATGGGCACCGATCATGTGCGTTATCATGCTCGCCGTCCGGTGCAGATGCAATAGCAGATGCACGTGCAGAACTGTCCGAAGTCGATACCGCACCCCTCGCCGTCACCGCTCCTCCCACGGCCACCGGCGGGCTCGTGAGCAGAAAGACGCCTCCATGCATCAGCCACCCAATGGCGTACCGATCCATCAGTTGCCTCCGCTGAGCTGGCAGAAGAGCCGCCGCAGCAACCCCAGCGGCAACTGCGTCGAACTCGCCGAGCTGCCCGGGGGAGCGGGCATCGCGGTCCGCAACTCACGGCACCCGGAGGGCCCGGCGCTGATCTACACAGTGGACGAAATCGCCGCCTTCGTGCTCGGAGCGCGCGACGGGGATTTTGACCACCTGATCAACTGACCGTCCCGCGTGAGCCGTCCCGGCGACGGGACTGAATCACCGGTGCGGAGGAGTTCATCTCACTGTCGGTCCATGGCATGCTTACACGTCGGCCGGGCCAGGTACCCGGTCACGGGGGTTGGTGTCCGGAGGTCCGCACGTGACGATGGTTCCCGCCGAGGGTGGCCCGACAACCGGGCCGACAGTGCTGCGCATGCTGCTCGGTGCCCAGCTGCGCCGCCTGCGGGAGTCCAGCGGGGTGACCCGGGAGGGCGCCGGCTGGGAGATCCGTTCCTCTGAGTCGAAGATCAGTCGGATGGAGCTGGGTCGGGTCGGCTTCAAGGAACGCGACGTCTCCGACCTGCTCACCCTCTACGGCGTCACCGAGGAGCACGAGCGTGACGCGCTGCTCAAGCTCGCCCGCGACGCCAACAGCCCCGGCTGGTGGCACCGCTACGGCGACGTGTTGCCGACCTGGTTCCAGTCGTACCTGGGCCTGGAGGCCGCAGCCGCGCTGATCCGCACCTACGAGGTGCAGTTCGTCCCCGGCCTGTTGCAGACCGGGGACTACGCCCGCGCTGTCGTGCTGCTCGGGCACGGCGCGGCAGGTCCGGACGAGATCGAGCGCCGCGTCGCTCTGCGGATGCAGCGTCAGCAGTTGCTCCACCGGGACAACCCACCGCAGCTCTGGGCCGTCGTGGACGAGGCAGCCCTACGGCGCCCGATCGGTGGCCCCGCCGTCATGCGCGGCCAGCTCACCGCTCTCATCGAGGCGACCAAGTCACCCAACATCCGGCTCCAGGTCATCCCGTTCGCCGCCGGTGGTCACGCCGCCGCCGGGGGAGCCTTCACCATCCTGCGATTCGGTGACCAGGAGCTGCCCGACATCGTCTACATCGAACAGCTCACCAGCGCCATCTACCTCGACAAGCGCGACGACCTCGACTACTACGCGGTGGCCATGGAACGGCTCTGCGTCGAGGCCGAGCCGCCGGAGCGTACGCCGGACATTCTCGGCCGGTTGCTGGACGAGCTCTACCCGGCGTGACCGCTGCCTGGGGCGGCGGTTCGGTGGAGGCGGTTCGGGGCGGTGCAGGTCGCTCGGGTGGCACTAGCATGGTCGGCGACCGGCGACAGTGGACGGACGTCATCGCGGAGGCAGCCATGACCACCGAGGCCTCGGGCCCAACGGCCGGCTCGCCGAGCGACCGGATCGACACCACTGTGGCCCACCCCGCCCGCCGCTACAACTACTGGCTGGGCGGCAAGGACAACTTCCAGGCCGACCGCGAGTCCGGCGACACGATGGCGGCAGCCTTCCCGACGATCCGCACCGCCGCCCTGGAGAACCGCCGTTTCCTCCAGCGGGCCGTGGGCTTCCTGACCCGCGAGGCCGGCATCCGGCAGTTCCTCGACATCGGCACCGGCATCCCGACCGCCGACAACACCCACGAGGTCGCCCAGGGCATCGCACCGGAGTCCCGGGTGGTCTACGTCGACAACGATCCGATCGTGCTGGCCCACGCCCGCGCGCTGCTGAGCAGCTCACCGCAGGGCGCCACCGCCTACATCGACGCCGACCTGCGCGACCCGGAGCGGATCCTCGCCCACCCGGAGTTGCGACGCACCATCGACCTGTCCCGGCCGGTCGCCCTCATGCTGGTGGCCGTCCTGCACTTCGTGCCCGACGGCGACGACCCGTACGCGCTGGTGCGGCACCTGCTCGACGCGCTGCCGGCGGGCAGCTGGTTGGCCGCCTCGCACGCCACCCACGAGTACCTTCCGCCAGCGGTCGCCGCGCAGGCTCGGGCGGCGGCCAGGGGCGGCGGCCCACACGGGCTGATCAACCTGCGCACCCGGGACGAGTTCAGCCGCTTCTTCGTCGACCTCGACGTGGTGGAACCGGGCATCACCTCGGTCGCCGAGTGGCGGGCCGAGAACGAGCCGCAGCCGCGCCCGTCGGTGGTCGAGGTGAGCATGTACGGCGGCGTCGCCCGCCTGCCGTGACCGCGCGGACCCCCGCAGGCGGGATTCATCAGCGGGGTGTTCAGCCGCCTGAGGCGTCGTGGCGGGCGCGGGCCGCGTGCACCTCGTCGATGTGCGCCTCGGCCCAGGCCTTGATCGCGCGCTGCACCGGCAGGAGGCTCTCGCCCAGCGGGGTGAGCTGGTAGTCGACCCGGGCCGGCACGCCGACGGTCACCGATCGGCTGACCAGGCCGTCGCGCTCGAGCTTGCGCAGCGTCTGGGTGAGCATCTTCTGGCTCGCCCCGGCCACCGTCCGGGCCAGTTCGCTGTGCCGTTGCGGCCCGTCGGCCAATGCGCTCACGACCAGCGTCAGCCACTTGTCGCTCAGCGTCGCCAGCACCTCGTGACCCGGGCACTCGGCCAGAAACGCGTTGTAGGAGCGACGGTCCCGCTCGCGGCGCTCGCTGGCGGTCGTGGTGGCCATTGCGTCCTCCCGGGTGCCCAGGGCACCCGAAGGTGCCTCCTTCTCGCCGGATGCTAACGCTTCTAGCGTCGATGGCATGAGAGCTGTGATCGTCCGCCGGTTCGGCGGCCCCGAGGTTCTGGAGATCGCCGACCTGCCCCGCCCGGAGCCGGGAGTCGGGCAACTACGCGTGCGGGTCGTTGCCGCCGGCGTCAACCGGACCGACCGGTCCACCCGCAGCGGCGCGTCGAGCCGACGTATTGACCGATGCCGACCGGTCGGGTTAGTCTCTGGATCGATACAGACTGGATCGATACAGAGAGGTGCCGGTGAAGCCAAC
The DNA here is from genome assembly GCF_900090275.1 of Micromonospora zamorensis. NCBI lineage: Bacteria > Bacillati > Actinomycetota > Actinomycetes > Micromonosporales > Micromonosporaceae > Micromonospora > Micromonospora zamorensis. The sequence goes on from NZ_LT607755.1 coordinate 2,441,257, forward strand.
ACTGCAAGCCGTGGCCGACGCCGTGGGCGTCTCCCGCAGCACCGTGTCCAACGCCTACAGCCGCCCCGACCAGCTCTCCGCCGCCCTGCGTGAGCGGATCCTGGAGGCCGCCCGGCAACTCGGGTACCCCGGCCCCAACCCCACCGCGCGCTCCCTGCGCCGGGGCTTCGTCGGGTCGATCGGGGTGCTGTTCACCTCGCAACTGTCGTACGCCTTCACCGACCCGTTCGCGGTGCGCTTCCTCGCCGGGGTCGGCGCGGCGGCCGAGCGGCACGGCACGAGCATGCTGCTGGTGCCGCTGCCGCCGGCCGTGACCGACGCCCGACGGGCGGTGGAGAACGCCGCTGTCGACGGGTTCTGCGTCTACTGCGTCGCCGACGAGGAATGGGCGTTGGACGTCATCCGCCAACGCGGGCTGCCGTTCGTCAGCACGGCCTCCCGCGACAACGCCGGCGCTGACGAACGGTTCGTCGGCATCGACGAGCGGGCCGCCGCGCGCAGTGCCGCCGCGCACGTCGCCGGCCTCGGCCACCGTCGGGTGGCGCTGCTCGCCGACTCCGTGCTGCCCGACGCGCCGGCCGGCCCTCTCACCCTGGCCGGGGTCGACCAGGTGCCGCACCCGACCACCCGAGGTCGGCTCACCGGGTTCGCCGACGCCTTCGCCGAGGTCGGCGTCGGCTGGGCCGAGCTGACCCTGGTCAACGTCCCCGGCAACAGTCGCCCGGCGGCAGCCGCAGCCATCGCCGGGCTGTTCGACCAACCCGCACCGCCGACCGCCGTGCTGGCCGGCTCCGACGTCCTCGCGCTCGGTGTGCTGGACGCGCTGGCCGCGCGGCCGGCCCATGATCGTCCGACTGTCTCGGTGACCGGCTTCGACGACGTCCCCGAGGCCGCCGCGGCCGGCCTCACCACCGTCCGGCAACCGGCCGAGGAAAAGGGCCGGATCGCCGCCGAACTCCTGCTCGACCCGCCCGCGGACGCCGCGGCCGGTCATGTGTTGCTGCCCACCGCACTCGTCGTCCGGGCCTCCACCGGACCTGTCCCGAGGAGCTGACCATGGAACTTCCCACCGGCTACGTCACCGCGCTCGACGCCATGAACCGACACGTCAACTCGGCCCGACCGGACGCCCCGGTCCAGGTCGAACGCCCCCGCCGGGCCCTGCTCGCCCCCACCCGGCAGGCCACCGCCCTCGCTCTGCGCCGGCTCGCCGACCGCATCCAGCCGCGACCGCTGCCCGGCACCGCCCGCTGCTCCTGACCCGCACGAAACCCATTCCGGCATGCACGGGACGAACAGTGTGGGCCCGGACACGGAGGGTGGTCGAGTTGGGCGTGACCAGGCAGACTGGTGAAGCCATGTCGCCCTTCATGCCCACCCTCCGTCTCCACGACCGCTACGTACTGCACGAGCGGATCGGTCTCGGCGGCATGTCCGAGGTGTGGCGGGCCGACGACGACGTGCTCGGCCGGCCCGTCGCCATCAAGGTCCTCGCCGGGCAGCTCGCCGCCGACCCGCAACTGCGGGCCACCATCCAACGCGAGGCCCGCGCTGCCGCCCGGCTGACCCACCCACACGTGACCCAGGTGTACGACTACGCCGAGGCGACCCTGGCCGGCGGCGTCGTTGTCCCGTACCTGGTGATGGAACTCGTCGACGGCCACAACCTGGCCGACCGGCTGCGGACCGGGCCACTGCCGTGGCCGGAGGCGGTCCGGGTGGCCGGGCAGATCGCCGCCGCACTGGCCGCCGCGCATCGCATCGGCGTCGTGCACCGCGACGTCAAGCCCGGCAACGTCATGCTGACCGACACCGGCGCCAAGGTGCTCGACTTCGGCATCGCCGCCCTCGGCGGGCTCGACAGTCAGTCCGGCGAGCCGCTGATGGGCACACCCGCCTACTTCGCCCCCGAGCGGCTGACCGCCGGCCCGCCCGACCCCGCCAGCGACATCTACGCCCTCGGCGCGCTGCTCTACCGCACCCTCACCGGGCAGGCGCCGCTGCCCGTGCAGAGCTGGGAGGACGCGCTGGAGGTGCACCGACGTGGCACTCCGGTGCCGCCGCTGCGGGTGCCCGGCCTCCCCGCCGACATCGCCGAGCTGACCCTCGCCTGTCTGGCCGCCAACCCGGCCGACCGGCCGAGCGCCGCGCACCTGGCCCGCCGCTTCGGCGCCGGCCAGCCGGTCGAGCCGCCCACCGAGCTGCTGCGGCGTGTCCTCCCGGCGGCTCACCCTCCCACCCTGATCGACCGCTCGGCGGCACGCCCCGCCCCGGTCGCCGCCGCGCCGGCCCGCCGCCGGTCGCGCCGACCCCTCGCCGTGCTGGGCGCAGCCGGCCTCGCCGTGCTGGTCGGCGTCGGCGCCCTGCTCGCCGAAGGTCCCCTCGGCACACCGGGCGCACCCAGCTCTCCGCAGGTGGCCGCCCCACCGTCGACCTCCGCCCCCAAGCCCACACCCACGACGCAGTCGCCGACGCCGACGGCACCCTCCTCGCCCCGACCCAGCGCCAGCACCGCCCCACCGACCGCCGGGCAGCAGGTGCCGGTCAGCCTGCGGGAGGTGACCAGCGGGTTCTCCGCCGTCCTCGCCAACGCGGTGGCCCGCGGTGACATCGACCCCAGGACCGCCGAAGATCTGCGCGACGACCTGGCCGACCTGAGCCGGCACAGCAGGGACCGAGCCAAGCGCGTCGCCGACCTGCGGGAACGCATCGCCGAGCTGGTGGAACGCGACCGGCTGGCAGCGCAGACGGGCGCCCAACTCGACGCTCTGCTAGCGCAGACCGGCAGCTTCACCACCGGCCGTACGGACGACTGATATCCCCGTCGATACCGCTGGCATGATGTCCCGATGCGGACACGTCTGATCTTCGTGCGACATGGCGAGTCGCTCCACCAGCTCGAAGGAATCGTGGGCGGGCCACGTGGTTGTCGGGGCCTCACCGCCCTCGGCCACGAACAGGCACACGATCTCGCCAACCGGCTCACCAACGAGGTCGCCGCCGACCGGCCGGTGGCGGTCTACTCGTCCGTGCTGCGCAGGGCGGTCGAGACCGCCCAACCGATCGCCACCGCCTTCGGCGTTCGGCCCGTGGCCGACTGTGGCCTGTGCACCTGGCACACACCCCCGTACGCCGACGGCCTGCCGACCGCCCGCTTCCGCACCGAACACGCGGTGCCCGGCGGGGGCGTGTTCCGGCCGTTCGAGGAGGGCAACGAGAGCTGGGCCGAACTGGTCGTCCGGGTCAGCCGGGCGATCATGGAGATCGCCCACCGGCACCGGGGCGCCACAGTGGTTCTGGTCGGTCACAGCGAAACTGTCGAGGGCGCGTTCCACGCGCTCGCCGCGCAGCCGGTCTTTCGGGGGTTCGACCTGGACGTGCCTCCGGCCTCGATCACCGAATGGACCACCGACCACGACCCCGGCGGTTGGCCTCCCGCCCGGTGGACGCTGCGCCGCTTCGGTGACACCGGCGGGTGGGCTAAAGCGTGATCCAGTACCGCCGTGCCGGTCCGAGGTCGGTGTCCAGGATGCCCTCAAGGACACCGCCGCAGCGCTCGATCGTCCTCGACGACGCGACGTTGTCCGCCTCGCAGACCAGCAGCACCCGATCCAACCCGAGCGCCCGCGCCTGGGCGAGCATCCGGCCCAGCGCCCAGGTCGCCAGCCCTCTGCCGCGTGCGGACGGGCGGATGCCATAGCCGATGTGGCCGGCGACCCGCAGCAGGTGGTCGTTGAGCTCGTGTCGCAGCGCGATGCCGCCGAGCACCCGGTCGTCCTCGACGATCCACCGGTACGTGCACGGCACGCGAGCCGCATCCAACGGCTGCGCCGGATCCGACTGGTCGGCCAGTCGGGTCACCCAGGCCGCGAACCCTTCCGACGATCGCACCTCGTCGGTCGACTGCAGCCCGAAACCGTCCTCGTGGAGACCGGGGCCCCACTCGTCGTGCGCCTCCAGCCAGGCGGCGTGCAGGCGGACGGTGGGCGCGATCAAGTCGGGCATGCCGCGACGGTAGCGGCCCGGAACCCAAGAGGCACGCGACGGATGTCGTCGGCACGGCGTACTCGCCCATCGGTTTCAGCCGGCCGTAGTCTCACCGACATGACGACAACGCAGACACACACCCTCGCCGTACCCGGCGTCGACCTGGTCTACGACGTCCGCGGTCCGCTGCCCCCGTCCGGCGGGCACCCCGTGCTGCTCATGATCGGTCAACCGATGACGGCGGAGGGCTTCACCGCGCTCGCCCCGCACTTCACCGACCGTACCGTCGTCGCCTACGACCCGCGCGGGCTCGGTCGCAGCGTCCGCACGGACGGCCGCATCGACCACACGCCGCAGCAGCAGGCGGCCGACCTGCACCTGCTGATCGAGGCGCTCGGCGCCGGCCCGGTCGACGTGTTCGCCAGCAGCGGCGGTGCGGTGACGGCACTCGAACTCGTCGCGACGTACCCGCACGACGTCGTCACGTTGGTGGCGCACGAGCCGCCGATCAACGCGGTGCTCCCCGACGCCAGCGCCGCCGAACGCGCGCGGGCCGGCTTCTACGAGGCGTACCAGGCGAAGGGCACCGGCGCCGGCATGGCCGCGTTCATCGCGATGACGTCGTGGCAGGGCGAGTTCACCGATGCCTACTTCGCCCAGCCCACCCCCGACCCGGCGATGTTCGGCATGTCGACCGACGACGACGGCACCCGCGACGACCCGCTGTTGTCGCAGAACTCGTGGGCGATCACCGACTACCAGCCCGACGCGGGCCTGCTCACCGCCGCGCCGACCCGGATCGTGATCGCGGTCGGTGAGGAGTCGGCGGGGACGTACACCGCGCGGACGGCCCTCGGCATGGCGGCCGTCCTCGGCCAGCAGCCCGTGGTGTTCCCGAGTCACCACGGCGGCTTCCTCGGGGGTGAGTTCGGCTACGCGGGCAAGCCCGAGGAGTTCGCGACACGGTTGCGGGAGGTGCTGGACGCAGGCTGACCGCCCGACCTATTCGGCCAGGAGCTGCTCACGCAGGATCTCGGCGTGCCCACAGTGCTGGGCCAGCTCGCGCAGCACGTGCAGGTACACCCAACGCAGCGGCAGCGGGCCGCGCCGGTTGCCGCGGAGCACGTCGTCCAGGCCCAACGACGCCGTCGCGCGGTGGGAGGCTTCGCACGCCTCGCGGTGTGCTCGCTGGATCGAGGCGATCGTGTCGTCGTCATCGAGGATGAACGACTCGTCCGGCGTCGCGGGAATGCCGATCTCGGAGCGGGGCCGGCAGGTGACGGCCTCGTCGAACCAGACCTTCTCCACGAACGTGGCGTGCTTCACGAGACCCAGGAGCGTGGTCCGGGACGGCACCAACGACCGGCGCGCCTGCTCCTCGGTCATCCCGTCCAGGCAGCCGTTGAGCGCCCGGCGGTGCTCGTCGATGAACGCCTCGATCTGCGCCTGCGCCGGCTGGTCGATGACATCGTGAGCGAACGTCCCCGGAAAAGAAGTCACCCGCGAAGCATTCCAAGGTCATGGTCGAGACGCAAACACCAGCCGCTCAGCCGAACGAGGTGAGCGCGCCGCGCTCGTCGAAGCGGGCCGTGCCCGCCCAGGCGATCTCCCAGCGGTTGCCCTCCGGGTCCGCGATGTAACCGGAGCGCCCACCCCAGGACCGATCGGTCGGCGCCGCCACCACCGTAGCGCCCGCCTCGACGGCCGCGGCGAAAGCCGCGTCGACCTCCTCACGGCTGTCGACGTTGCAGGCCAGGGTGACGCCCGACCAGCCACCGGCCGGGGCGGGCACGCCCGGCGCCGCCTCGGCGGCCAGCTCCGACAGCGGGTAGAGCGCGAACAGGACACCACCGAGCAGGAAGGCCGACCAACCGTTATCGCTGGCCGGCAGCTCAGGCCACCCCAGTGACCGGTAGAACGACCGCAACGCCGCGATGTCGCGTGCTCCCACTGTGACCACGGACAGTCGGGAGGGGACAGTGCTCATCAGCTGATCCTGCCCGAGGCGTACGCCACGCGCCACGCGTCGTCGTTCAGTCGCGGCCGGCGAAGTGGTCGGCAAGCACTGGCGCCAGCACCTCGTCCGACACGCCGTGCCACTCGCCGGGCAGGGTGCGGTGCCGACCGGCGGGCAACGTCTCGGCCACCCCCTGCGCCCAGCCTCGCAACCGTGCGTCGCTCTGCTCACTGTCGAGCACCAACGTCGGGATCGTAAGTGTGGTCAGCGCCTGGGCCGGCAGGGCCGCGAGCAGGGTGAGGTCGTAGACCAGAGTGTGCGCCAGAGCCTCCATGGCCGACCAGCCCGGCCCGTCGCGCATACCGTCGATCACCTCCGCCGGCACTCCGATGCTGCGCTGGAAATGCAGCACCGCATCGCCCCGCCGGCCGGCGGTTACCAGCCTGGTGATGTCCCCGGCCAGGTCCGGCTCGTCGGGCGACTGCTCGTCCTGCTCGAACGGCGGCTCCAACACGGCCAGTCGAGTGACCGGCAGGCCCCCGGCCACGGCGAGCAGCGCCAGCACCGCGCCGGAGGAGAAACCGTACAGGGCGGCAGACCCGCCGGCCGCGTCGTCGATCAGAGCCTGCAGATCCTCGACCTCCCGCTGCGGCGCGTACGGCACTGTGTCGGTGCTCTGCCCCCGGCCCCGCCGGTCATAGGTCAGCACGGTGAACTCCTCACCCAGGTGTGCCGCCAGTGACCTCATCGGACCCATCTCGCGGAACGCGCCCGCCGCGTCCACCAGGATCACCGTGGGGCCGGAGCCGCTGCGCTCGTACGCGATGGTGGTGCCGTCCGCCGAGCGGACCGTGCCGGTCGTCGCGGCCTCGCCCACGGCCCCTCCTCGTGTCGATGACGGTGGCCCCACCGTAGGCGATGGGTCCGACGTCGACAGCCCGTTCAACCGAGACTGACGCTGACCGACTCGCCCGGCTCGGTGCCCGCGCGGGCGACGACCTCGCCCTGCGGCGTCCACACCCCCGACCGTCCGGCCGCCTCGGTGTAACCACCGCCGGTCGAACCGGCGAAACTCGCCACCGCCACCCAGACCCGGTGGGCGGTGGCGATCCGGTGCGCCCGCTGGTCCGTCACGGCGGCGTCGCGCGCCGACTCCAGGACACCCGCCGCGTAGACGTCGATCCCGAGCGCTGCGGTCCGCTCCGCGTGGGCGGCGACCCCGGTGTCCTTGCAGATCGCCAACCCCACCCGCCAACCGTCCACATCGAACACGACCGGCGCATCGCCCGGCCGGAACCGGCGGGCCTCCGCGTCCCCCAGCCACATCTTCCGGTACGCCACCGTCACACCGGCCCCGGTCACCGCCAGCACCGCGATGTGATCACCCGCGACCGGTGCACCGGCCAGGGCCAGCGCGCCCACCTCGCCGCACGCCTCGACCAATGGCGCCAACCGCGGGTCATCGGACGACACGACCGGGGCGTCCAACTCGTACCCGGTCAGCGACAGCTCCGGAAAGACCACCACCCGGGCACCCGCCGCACGGACCGCGGCGGCGTGCGCCCGCGCGTTCGCCGCGACATCCAGGGGTACGCACAGCGGCTGCGCCACCGCGAGCCGTAGCGGGGTGCGGGTTTCCGCACCCCCGCCGGTGGGGTCCACTCGCGCGGCCGGGCGGTCAGCCTCATGGTCGGCTCTCAGGATCACTTCGTAACGTGGGCGCATGATTCGAACGTCCCACGCCGTGCTCGCCACCGGAACCCCCACCGCTGCGGCCGAACCACCCCAGGATGGGATGGTCGGCTACGTCAGTGACCTGGTGGAACGACTCGGTGGGCCGGGTGCCGGCCTGGCGGTGGCGCTGGAGAACCTGTTTCCGCCGATCCCCAGCGAGGTGATCCTGCCGCTGGCCGGGTTCGTCGCCGCACAGGGGCGGATCAGCCTGATCGGTGCGATCTTCTGGACCACACTGGGCTCGGTGGTGGGCGCGCTGGCGCTCTACCTGATCGGGGCGTCGCTGGGCCGGGACCGGATGCGCGCCATCGTGGCCCGACTGCCGCTGGTGAAGCTCACCGACGTGGACCGGACCGAGGCGTGGTTCCTCCGGCACGGCGTGAAGGCGGTCTTCTTCGGCCGCATGATCCCGATCTTCCGGAGTCTGATCTCCATCCCGGCCGGCGTTGAACGGATGCCCGTCGCCACGTTCCTGCTCTACACCACGCTGGGCAGCCTGATCTGGAACACGACCTTCGTGCTCGCCGGCTACCTGCTCGGCGACAACTGGCATCTCGTCGAGGGGTACGTCGGCATACTCCAGAACGTCGTGATCGTGGCCTGCGTGGCGGGCCTGGCCTGGTTCGTCGGGTCGCGCGTGCTGCGGGCACGGCGCGCTGCCCGTAACCCCGAATCGGATGACCTCGACTCGGGCCGGTCATCGGGTGTGCCCGGTGGGGTCGGTTCCGGTGGTGGCTTTGGTTCTGATGGCGGGTCCGGTTCCGGTGGCGGCTTCGGTTCCGTTGGTGGTTACGGGGCCGATGGTGGGTTTGGCGTGGATCGTGGGGTTGGGGCTGGCGGTGGTGTGCCGGATCCGGGTGGTCGCGGCACGCTCTACCGCAGCGGTTCGTGGGGCTCCGACCAGCGGTAGGGCCGGTTTCGCTTGCGTCGGTTGCGATTCTGGTCTTTCCAGAACGTCTGCCTCGAACGGTTCCGCTGCCGGCGACGGTGACCTTCCGGCCCGGACTGGTCCCGTGACTCAACGGCCCGATTGGGGTGATTGTCCGATCCGGGCGGCCCTGGCACTGACGCCCTTGGACTTGATCGACTCGGTTTTCGTGAAGTCGGGGCATCCAGAAGCCTCGGATGCCCCGACTTCCTTGAAGCCGAGTCGATCATGCCCGGCCGGGGTGGTTCGTGACCGCCGGGGTGGTTCGTGACCGCCGGGGTGGGGCTTTGGGTGATTTGCCGGATCCGGAGGCTCCGTGGGCTGTGACCGGCTGCACCCGTCGGTCGGAATGATGGCCGGGGCGGGGTCGTTACACACTCTGACGATCGCAGGACCACCGCCTCACCGCCCCGCCCACCGGGTGCCGTCGGATGGCCCGGCCTGCGGAATGACCCCGGGCCCCCGGTCGTTGCAGTCCCCACGAGCGACCACCCCGCCACCGCTTTACACGAGCCGGTGTCGGCGGGTGGGCCCACCGGGAATGACCCCCGACCCCCGGTCGTTAGACATGGACCCGGCGCCACAAGCCCGCGCTTGTCACCGCCGACCCCGGCGCCCGAGCCCTCCGACTCGCAGGCCGCCGACCCGGCCCCCACAAGCCCCCCGCTTAACTGGTGCCGATCTCCCCGAAGACTTTTCCCCTTTGTTTGATGCAGCGCCGGACGAGGTGCTCACACCCTGCGCCACCGTCTTCCCCGAGCGGTGTGCGGGTGTTCCTACCCCCGAAGGAGCTACCCCCATGAACACGATCTTCCGTAAGAGCATGTTGTCTGTTGCTGGTCTCGCGTTCGCCGGTGGTGTCTTCGCCGGCCCGATCGCCGCCCATGCCAACCCCGTGGATGGCAAGCCGGTCGCGGTGGCGGTGCAGTCGGCCGCCCCGAAGCCCCAGGGCGAGCAGTCCCACATCACCCTCAACGACGAGCAGACCGCGAACGTCAAGGCGATCATCGCCGCGACGAAGAAGGCCGGCCTGCCTGAGCGCGCCGCGGTCATCTCGATCGCGACGAGCCTGCAGGAGTCGAAGCTGGAGAACCTGGGCCACCTCGGCGACGCCAATGACCATGACTCGCTGGGCCTGTTCCAGCAGCGCCCGACCAGTGGTTGGGGTACGCCGGAGCAGATCACCGACCCGGCCTACTCGACGACCGCGTTCCTCAAGGGCCTCAAGCAGGTTGACGGGTGGCAGGACATGGCGCTGACCGACGCCGCGCAGACCGTGCAGGTCTCCGCCTACCCGGATGCCTACGCCCAGTGGGAACAGCAGGCCACCGACCTCGTCGCCCAGTACTGGAACAGCTGACCCACCAACACGAACACTGAACGACCCGCCGCTGGCCGGCACCCCCACCCGGGGTGCCGGCCAGCGGCATTTCCGTTTCCGTGCGGCAGGCGCACGGGCTGGTCGCTGCGGGGATGGCGTGCCGCCCGGGAGATCTTGGACAGTTTCCGTTAGCGCAGAACGGAAAGTGTCCAAGATCTCCCGGGCGCGGCCGACGCGCGGCTCGGTGGTGGGTGGATGGTCGTTGGCGTGCGGCGGTCGGCGGTGCAACTCGACGGCGGTGCGATTCGGCGCCGGCGGTACGGCCGGCGGTGCGGTAAGCCCACGTGGCTGGCGGGGCGGCGAGCCGTCGCGGTGGGCAGTCGCCGGCCAGCGGGGACGGCGGACAGCCGGGCGGTGCATCGGACGGGCGGGTGCGGTCAGGTGGGGGAACAACGTGGGGGCCGAGCCGGTTGTGGTCAGTGTCGGTGTGACTCAGTGTCCCCGGGCCTCACCTAATATGCCTTCGCGGAATACCGTTCGGCTGGAGCCGCGTCGCGCCACTCGCCGAGAGGCGACCTGCACACCGACACCAGCGCCGCCCCCGAGCCCACAAGCCCGGGGGCGGCGCTGTCTGTGCCCATGGATGAGGCAGTGGCGGCACAATGCTCGGATGACCGAGCCGCAGCCATGGTCCGAGCAGCCGGGCGTACTCGTACTCCCCAGCGGGGCGACGGTGCGCGGGCGCCGCATCGGTGCGGTGACCTCGCCCGCCGACTTCGCCCTGCTGTTGGCGTCTGGTCCGGAGCCGACCTGGCCGCACCGGAAGATCCGGTGGCCCGATTTCTGGGTACCGCTCGATCGGGCGGACGCCCTCGATGCCCTACGGGTGGCGCTGCGGCGGGCGCACGACGGTGAGCGCGTCGAGGTGGCCTGTCGGGGTGGGGTGGGGCGCACCGGAACGGCGTTGGCCGCGCTGGCGATCCTCGACGGCCTGCCTGCCGACCGGGCGGTGCCGTGGGTCCGGGCGGGCTACCACCCGAAGGCGGTGGAGACGCCCTGGCAGCGACGCTGGCTGCGCCGCGTGACCTGACCGCCGCGGCCATCGGCCGACGCGTGGCCGACCACCGCCCGCCCGACCACCCGGCCCTCGACCGCCGCAGCCGCGCCGCCCAGCGCAGGCTCCGCTGACCGTCGGGTCGCGCGCCTAGGCGACTGCTGCCGCCTCGCCGACGTACTCGCGCAGGTGGGTGGCGGTGAGGGTGTCGCCGTGGGCGACCAGTTCGGCGGGTGTGCCGGTGAAGACGATTCGGCCGCCGTCGTGCCCGGCGCCCGGGCCGAGGTCGACGAGCCAGTCGGCGTGCGCCATGACCGCCTGGTGGTGCTCGATGACGATCACCGTGTTGCCGGCGTCGACCATCCGGTCGAGCAGGGCCAGCAACTGGTCCACGTCGGCGAGGTGCAGGCCGGTGGTGGGTTCGTCCAGCACGTACGTGGTGGTCTTCTCCGCCAGGTGGATGGCGAGCTTGAGTCGCTGCCGTTCCCCGCCGGACAGGGTGGTCAGCGGCTGGCCGAGGCTGAGGTATCCGAGGCCGACGTCGACCAGCCGGCCGAGGATGAGGTGCGGAAAGAAGGCGTGCGCCTCGGTGACCGACATGGCCAGCACCTCGCTGATGTTCTTGCCGCGCAGCGTGTACGTGAGCACCTCGTCGGTGAAGCGTCGCCCCTCGCACCGTTCGCAGACGCTCGCGACGCCGGCCATCATCGCCAGGTCCGTGTAGATCAGCCCGATTCCCTTGCAGGCCGGGCAGGCGCCCTCGGAGTTGGCGCTGAACAGGGCGGCCTTGACGCCGTTGGCCTTGGCGAAGGCGGTACGGATCGGGTCGAGCAGCCCGCTGTAGGTGGCCGGGTTGCTGCGTCGGGACCCCCGGATCGGGGACTGGTCCACGATCACGACCCCGGCCCGGCCGCGCAGCGACCCGTGGATCAGTGAGCTCTTGCCGGAGCCGGCGACTCCGGTGACCACGGTGAGCACCCCGAGTGGGATGTCCACGTCCACGTCGCGCAGGTTGTGCAGGTCGGCTTGGCGGATGGTGAGCTGCCCGGTGGGTCGGCGCGTCTCGTCGCGCAGTGTCACCCGGTGGTCCAGATGTCGGCCGGTGAGCGTGTCGGAGCGGCGCAGTCCGGGGACGTCGCCGGTGAAGCAGATCCGGCCACCGTCGGTGCCGGCTCCCGGCCCGAGGTCGACCACGTGGTCGGCGATCGTGATGGTCTCCGGCTTGTGCTCGACCACCAGCACGGTGTTGCCCTTGTCGCGCAACCGCAGCAGCAGGTCGTTCATCCGGGCGATGTCGTGCGGGTGCAGGCCGACTGTGGGTTCGTCGAAGACGTACGTGACGTCGGACAGACTGGAGCCGAGGTGCCGGACCATCTTCACCCGCTGGGCCTCACCGCCGGAGAGGGTGGCCGACTCCCGGTCCAGGCTGAGGTAGCCCAACCCGATCTCGACCAGGGACTCCAGCAGGTCCCGGAGGTTGGCGATCAGTGGTGCGACCCCGGGGTCGTCGATGCCTCGGACGAACGTCGCCAGGTCGCTGATCTGCATGGCCGAGCAGTCGGCGATGTTGCGTCCGGCGATCCGCGATGACAGAGCCGCCGCGTTGAGTCGGGTGCCGGCGCAGTCGCCGCAGGTGGTGAAGGTGACGGCCCGGTCGACGAAGGCGCGGATGTGCGGTTGCATCGACTCGCGGTCCTTGGTCAGGAGGAGCCGCTTGACCTTGACGGCCAGACCCTCGTACGTCCAGTTGTTGCTCCCCACCTTGATCTTGGTGGCCGGCTTGTGGAGGAAGTCCTCCCACTGTTGCGGGGTGAAGTCCTGCAGCTTGACGTCCGGGTCGAACAGGCCGGAGCCGACGATGGTCTGCCAGTACCAGGAGTCGACAGCGAAGTTCGGCACGGTGATCGCGCCGTCGTTGAGGGAGCGCTCGACGTCCACCAACTCGTTGATGTCGAGGTCGGAGACGCGGCCCAGCCCTTCACAGGTGGTGCACATGCCCTCGGGCAGGTTGAAGCTGAACGCCCCGGCGCCGCCGATCGACGGCTGGCCGACCCGGCTGAAGAGGATCCGCAGCATCGCGTACGCGTCTGTGGCGGTGCCGACGGTGGAGCGGGAGTTGACGCCCATCCGCTCCTGGTCGACGACGATGGCCGCGCTGAGGTTGCGCAGCGAGTCGACGTCCGGCCGGTTGAGGTTCGGCATGAACGACTGGAGGAACGCGCTGTAGGTCTCGTTGATCATGCGCTGGGACTCGGCGGCGATGGTGCCGAAGACCAGCGACGACTTGCCCGATCCGGAGACACCGGTGAAGACGGTCAACCGGCGCTTGGGGATGTCGACCGAGACGCTGGCGAGATTGTTCTCCCGCGCTCCGCGTACCTCGATCATGTCGTGGCTGTCGGCGGCGGACCATGCTGGCTGCGACATGCGAACCCTTCACAGAGTCGTGGCGGGACTCTTTCCCCCGCGATGCTGGCGGGTTCTATTGTCTCATTCATCACCACGTAGAGACTTTTGCCGGAATTCGAGCGCTCGCGTCAGCAGCACGTCCCGGAAAGTCTCAAATCACGTCGTAAGCGGTAGGGTGACTCGCGTGGACGGCACCCGGGAGAGTCGGCTGCGCGCCGTCGACCTGGCGGCCACCGTGGGGATCTCGGTGCAGCAGGTGCGCAACTACGTCGAGTCGGGGGTGCTGCCGCCGGCGGGGCGCACCGCGAGCGGCTACCGGATCTTCACGACCGAGCACGCCCGGGCGCTCACCGTGGCGCGGCGGTTGGCCGAGGGGCACGGCTGGAGTCGTACCCAGGAGATCATGTCGGCGGTGCACGGGGGTGACCTGCCGGCCGCCCTCGCGGCGCTCGACGGCGGTCACGCCGAACTGGACCGCGAACGCGCCGAGATCCGCCGGGTGCTCGGCGCGTTCGAGACCGTGCTGGCCAGCCCACCGGCGGCCCGGCCCGCACCACGCCGCGCCGCCCGCATCGGCGAGGTCGCCGCCCTGGTCGGCGTCCGGACCTCGCAGCTACGGCTGTGGGAGCAGCGCGGGCTGCTGCGGCCGCGCCGCACCCCGGGCACCAACTACCGGGTGTACGACGAGGCCGAGCTGCGTGCCGCGCAGGTCATCGCGTTGCTGCGCCGAGGTGCGTACCCGTTCGAGATCATCGAGGCGGTGCTGGGGGAGTTGCGGACCACCGGGAGCCCGCAGCGGGTCCGCGCGGAGCTTGCCCGCCGCGAGCAGGAGCTGCACGCGCGCAGTCTGCGCCGGCTGCGGGGCAGTGCCGGCCTGGACGACTACCTGCGCGCTCGCGAGGAGGCGGGCCGACCGACCGCGGCAACCCGTCCCGCCGGAGGATCTTGTTGACTAGGGTCGGGCACATGAGGACTGCGCTGCTGGCGGCCACCGCGTCCGCCGTTCTGCTCGCTCCCGCGCCGGTCGCCTCCGCCGGAGCGTCCGCCGCATCGGTCGTGCGGTGCCCCCGCGCGCCGGCGCCGGGGGTGTCCCGCCCGCCCCGGCCCTCGCCCCCGCCCGCCGTGCCCGAGCAGCGGGTGGTCGGCGGCGCGGCGCTGGACACGACCGGCCTGGTCGCGCCGGCCGGCGTCAGCGCGCCACCGGGGGTCAGCGCCACCTCGTGGCTGATCGCCGACCTGGACAGCGGCCAGATCCTCGGCGGGTGCGGCCCCCACGAGTACGGCACCCCGGCCAGCGTGCAGAAGCTCCTGCTCGCGGCCACGATGCTGCCCCGGCTCGACCCGAAGCAGACGGTCACCGTCACCGAGGACGACATGAACATCGAGCCCGGCTCCTCGGCCGTGGGTCTCGTCGCGGGCGGCCGGTACACCATCGAGACAATCTGGCTCGGGTTGCTGCTCAACTCCGGCAACGAGGCCGCCAACGCGCTGGCCCGACTCGGCAGCGGGACCGACAGCGCCGCCGGCGTACGCGCCATGAACGAGCACGCACACCATCTCGGCGCGCTCCAGACGCACGCGGTAACCCCGTCCGGGCTGGATGGCCGGGGGCAGTTCACCAGCGCGTACGACCTGGCGTTGATCGCCCGGGCCTGCTTCGCCGATCCGACCTTCCGCCGGTACGCGCTGACCGAGCACACGCGGATTCCCGTCCAGCCGGCGCAGCGCACCAAGGGTTTCGAGATCCAGAACGAGAACCAGCTCATCTACCGGTACCCGGGAGCGCTCGGCGGCAAGACCGGCTTCACCGACCTCGCGCGGCACACCTACGTGGGCGCGGCGGAACGCGGCGGGCGACGCCTGGTGGTGACGTTGCTGGGCGCGGAGTCCACGCCCATGCGCGGTTGGGAGCAGGGCGCCGCCCTGCTGGACTGGGGTTTCACGCTGCCCCGGGACGCCTCCGTCGGCCGGCTGGTCGAGCCGGGTGAGTTGACCGCGACGCCGTCGGCTGCGCCGTCCGCGCTGGCGGTGCCGGGTGCGCCTCGGCCGGCGGCAGCCAGCGGGCCGACGCGTACCGGCTCGGGTTGGCTCTGGTCGGTGACCGCGGTGAGCGCCGCGGGTGTGGTGATGCTGCTGGGCGGGCTGCTGTGGCGCCGCCGCCGTCGGCTGCCCTGACGGATCGACATCCGGCGCTGCCCTCCATAGACTCCGGTCGTTCTGGCACCACGAGTCCAGGAGGATCCCTGTGTCGAGTGAACTCCCACCGCGCTCCGGCGTGGCGGCACCCCGCCGACCGGTGCGCGCCCTGACCCGCCTCGCGGGGGTGACAGTGCTCGCCGGGGCGCTGGTCGTCGGCGCGTCCGCCGCCGCGGTCGCCGCGCCGGGCCCGTCGGGCGATGCGGTCACCGCGTCCGCCGCGCCGCCCACCGCTGCCGACACCGCCACCCGACCGCCGCGCACCACCCACGGCCCCTGCGCGTACACCGAGACGCCGGACGAGCCGGCGGCCCGGCCGGTGCCGCTGCCGCCCGACCCGCGACGGACGCCGGCCCGGGGCACCGTCCGGGTGACACTGGCGACCAACCACGGGCCGATCGGGCTGACCCTCGACCGGGCAGCCGCGCCGTGCACCGTGCAGAGTTTCCTGCACCTGGTGGGCAAGCGCTTCTACGACCGCACCCCGTGCCACCGGCTCACCGCGTACCCGACGTTGAGCGTGCTGCAGTGCGGTGACCCGTCGGGCACCGGCGAGGGGGGCCCGGGATACCGGTACCGCGACGAGCTGCCGACCGACCTGCCGCCGGCGCCCACCGACCCGACCGGGGAGCGTCGGGTGTACGCCCGGGGCGTGCTGGCCATGGCCAACGCCGGGCCGGACACCAACGGCAGCCAGTTCTTCCTGGTCTACGCCAACTCGGCGCTGCGCCCCAACTACACGATCTTCGGCGAGGTCGACGCGGCCGGCCTGGCCACGCTGGACCGGATCGCCGCCGGGGGAGTGGCGCCGACCGCCGAGGACCCGGCACCCGTCGACGGCGCACCCGCGCTGCCGGTGACCATCCGCAAGGCCGTCCGCACGCACCACCACCACTGACGGCGCGGCGCGGTGGGTGACCCTCGGTTGCTCACCGCGCCGTACGGTCGACTGGCGTCAGCCGCGCAGCGCCGGAATTCCCGGAAGTGGACCGGAAGTGGTCCAACCGGTTTCCGACGCAGTTCCGGCCGTCACGACGGGTCGGGCGACCCGGTCGGTGGGGCGGCGGTGCTGTCGCGGACGACCAGTTCGGTGGCCAGCTCCACCCGGGGGGAGTCGATGCCCTCGCCCTGGGACAGGCGCAGCACGGTCCGTGCCGCCAACCGTCCCATCTCGACCAACGGTTGGCGCACGGTGGTCAGCGGTGGGGACGCCCAGCGGGCCTCCGGCAGATCGTCGAAGCCGACGACGCTCACGTCGTCCGGGACTCGCAGCCCCCGACGCCGGATCGCCTCGTAGACGCCGAAGGCCATCTGGTCGCTGGAGGCGAAGATGCCGGTCGGCGGGTCGGCGAGGTCGAGCAGCGCGGTGCCGCCGGAGAACCCCGAGGCGTGGTAGAAATCGCCCGGGTAGATCAGCTTGTCGTCCACCGGCACACCGGCGGCCTCCAACCCGGCCCGGTAACCGTCGAGCCGGGCGCGGCTGCACAGCAGATGCGTCGGCCCGGCCACGAAGCCGATGCGGCGGTGCCCGATCGACAGCAGGTGTTCGGTCGCGGCGAGGCCACCGGCCCAGTTGGTCGCCCCGATGGTCGGCACGTCCATGGCCGGCACGCCGGCCGGGTCGACGACCACCACCGGCACGTTGAGGCGACGCAGTTGCGCGTGCAGCGGCGGGCTCAGGTGGGAGGTCACGAAGATGACGCCGTCGGTGGCCCGGGTGCGCAGATTCTGCAGCCACTGCCGGGCCGCGGTGGGCTGCCGGTGGATCGCGGAGACCACGGTGCCGAGGCCCGCGCCGTGCCCGACATCCTCGACACCCCGGATGATTTCCACAGCCCAGGGGCTGTCCAGGTCGTTGAAGACCAGGTCGACGAGGCCGGCGCGGCGCACGCTGCGGCTGGTGCGCCGCCGGTAGCCGTGGTGGCGCAGCAACTCCTCGACCCGCTCCCGGGTGCCGGGGGCCACATCGGAGCGACCGTTGAGCACCCGTGACACGGTCGGCACCGACACCCCGGCCTCCCGTGCGATCGCGGTGATGGTCACCCTGCGTCCGTCGTCCGCGCCCACCCGCGTCTCCTTCACCGAGCCGGAGGAACGACCACAAGACGTCGTCCACCGTGTGTCCCGAAACGGCGTGCCCGTTCCACGCGTCATCTTGCCTCACGGGAGGGGGTTCACGACATTCCAGGTGAGTGCTGATGATCACCGAAGTTGCGGAAATCTTCCGGAAAAGCCAGTGGATCATGTCCTGTTGCCACGGCGGCCCGAGCGCGGCTGATAGACAGGGTCGGTGGGTAACCGCATCGGGGTCGTGCTCGCGCTCGCCGCGCTGCTCGGCGGCTGTTCGCGGCCGGATCCCCGCCCCGCGCCGGTCGCGTCGCAGCCGACCTCGGTGAGCCCCTCGCCGACCCCGGCATCGGTGGGCCCGCCGACGCCGACCACCGGCGAGCGGCTGCCGGGGTTCGTGGTCCTGACCGACCTCGACCCGCGCATCCACGCCGACATCCGCTACGCGACACCGCACAACTTCGTCGGCCGCCCGATCGCCGGTTACCCCGAGCCGCTGTGCCTGCTCACCCGGGAGGCGGCAGAGGCGTTGCGCCGCGTGCAGGACGCCGCACTGGCCGGTGGGCACAGCCTCAAGGTGTACGACTGCTATCGCCCGCAGCCGGCCGTGGACGACTTCGTCGCCTGGTCGAAGCGCCCCGACGAGCAGCAGACCAAGGCCGAGTTCTATCCGGACGTGGCCAAGAACCGGCTCTTCGCCGAGGGGTACATCGGGGCGCCGACCGCGCACAGTCGAGGCAGCACCCTGGACCTGACCCTGGTCGACGAACCGGCAGCCAGCCAACCCCCGTACCGGGTCGGGCAACCGCTGGTCGCCTGCACCGCGCCCCGGGGGCAGCGCTTCGCCGACAACAGCATCGACATGGGTACGGGCTTCGACTGCTTCGACTCCCGCGCGCACACCGCCGACCCTCGGATCACCGGGACGGCGCGCGACAACCGCCGGTTGTTGCAGCGGCTGATGACCGACGCCGGGTTCGTCAACTACGACCGCGAGTGGTGGCACTACAGCCTGCGCGACGAGCCGTACCCGGACACCTTCTTCGCGGCGCCCGTCGCCCGCTCGTCGGTCGGCTGACGGGAAGACCCGGCTCCATCGCCTCCGGTGCCCAGAGTGCATGATCACTGGAATGACCACCGAACGGATCGGCCCCCCGCTCACCGGCGACGAGCGGGAGACGCTGCGCGCCTTCCTCGACTTCCACCGCGCGACGCTGGCCCTCAAGTGCGACGGCCTCTCCGAGGAGGAGTTGCGCCGGCAGTCGATGCCGCCCTCCACGCTCTCTCTGCTGGGTCTGGTGCGGCACATGGCCGAGGTGGAACGCGCCTGGTTCCGGCGGATCATCGACCGCGAGGACGTCCCGCTGGTCTGGTCGGAAACCGGCGACTTCCAGCAGGCGTACGACGCCAGCTCCGCCACCCGCGACGAAGCATTCAACGCCTGGGAGCGCGAGGTCGAGCACGCCCAACGGATCGAGCGGGCGGCCGCGTCGCTCGACGTGACCGGCCACAACGTCCGTTCCGGCGAGACCGTGTCGCTGCGGCTGGTGATGCTGCACCTGATTCACGAGTACGCCCGGCACAACGGTCACGCCGACTTGCTGCGCGAAGGCGTCGACGGCACCGTCGGCGTCTAGCCCGGCAGAGGGCTGGTCAGGTCCAGTAGAGGATGCGGCAGGCCGGTACGCGGGCGGCCAACTCGGCGGTGAACCACTCGCGCAGCTCGGACATCGTGTCCCGGGGGTAGACGTACTTGATCGCGCCGAACTTGCCGTGTTTGCGGGTGCGGGACTCCTCATCCATCTCCAGTCGGGTCCGCGGGTACCAGCCGAGCAGCACCTCCTTGCTGCCCGGGGTGAACCGGTGGGTGATCAGCTCGGCGGTCAGGTCCAGCTCGGGGACCCCGTCGACCGCCGCGCGGACCTGGTCGAGCAACTCGCCGTAGCGTTCCCGCCAGTCGGGCAGTGCGATGATCGGCGCGATGGTCAGCCCGACCGGGTAGCCGTCGAGCGCGAGGCGGCGCAGCGCCGCCAGGCGGTCCGGCACCCGGGCGGTGCCGCCCTCGAACCGAACGCTCACCGGGGCGCAGTTGACGCTGAACCGGACCCGGGTGCGGCCGGCGTGCGGTAGCCCGACGAAGGTGCCCACGTCGGCGTACTTGGTGGTCCAGCGCAGTTGCACGGGCGCGTCCCAGTCGGCGAAGTGCTGCACTGCCCGCCGCCAGCTCCCGGTCAGGTGTTCCAGGGCGAGCGGGTCGGTGTAGCAGGACGCCTCGAAGGTGGTGCCCTCGTCGGCGCGTCGCGCGTTGCGACTGGTCACCGTCCCCCGGCCGGCGTACGCGGCGAGCCCGTCCAGGATGTCGTCGAGGTCCGCGTACACCCGGGTGACCGGCGGGCCGGACAGTGATCCGGCGAGGTAGCAGTACTGGCAGTGCGCCGGGCAGCCCTCGGCGAGGTCGACCCGCCAGTCGGCGCTGGGCGCGATGGGTTGCAGGTCGCGCCGCGACGGTGGGCTCACCACGATCGCCATGGTCGCCTTCGCTCGGGCGTACGTCTCCCGGTCGGTCTGCCCGCGTACCCCGGTGAGCCGGTTGGCCCGCAGGCGTTCCACCTCGATGCCCTGCGCCTGCACCCGCTCGACGATCCGTTGGCCGTGCGGGTGGTCGAGGGCGGCCGGGGTGGCCACCACCCGGCTCGGGGTCCAGCGGCGCGCCGGCCGGGCCGTCGGTGCGAGGCCGGCCAGGTCGCGTATCGGCACCCGCTCACCGCTGGCGTCGTGCGGAGCGGCGGGCAGGTCCACGGCGAGCGGTTGGTCGACGTCGACCGCGTCCGGGCTGGTCATTCGGCTGGGGTACCCGTTGCCGCAGGAATCCCACCCCGGTCGGTCGGGTCGCGATTGACGACACCAGAGACGCGACATAATCTTTCATCTATCTGTAAGGCTTGTGAACAGAAGCAGGTCGACGCGGCGGCGCGCGTCCCCACCGAAGGGACGATCAGGTGATCGCAGAAATCTCCTCCCGTACCAGACGGATCGTGTCGTTGTTCGTCGCACTGCTGGTCGCGCTGAGCGCCGGTCTCGCGGTCAACGCCTCGCGTGCCGCGCAGGCCGCGCCGACGTTCAAGGTCCTGGCCTTCTACAACGGCACCTGGGACGCCGCGCACATCGACTTCGTCAAGGACGCCCGGGCCTGGTTCCCGCAGGCCGCCGCCCAGTACGGCTTCTCCTGGGAGGCCACCAACAACTGGGGCCTGCTGAACACTGCGAACCTGGCCCAGTACAAGGTCGTCATGTTCCTGGACGACGCGCCGCCGACCGCGCAGCGTGCCGCGTTCCAGCAGTACATGCAGAACGGCGGCGCGTGGCTGGGCTTCCACGTCAGCGCGTGGACCGACAACCCGTCGAGCTGGAGCTGGTACTACAACACCTTCCTCGGCACCGGCGCGTTCCAGACGAACACCTGGGGACCCACCCGGGTCACGATGCGCGCCGACAACCGCACCCACGCCGCCACCCGGAACCTCCCGGCGACCTTCCCGTCGTCGATCAGCGAGTGGTATTCCTGGAGCAACGACCTGCGGCAGAACCCCAACATCGACATCCTCGCCTCGGTCGACCCGTCCAGCTTCCCGGTCGGCACCGACCCCAACCAGTCCTGGTACGGCGGCTACTACCCGCTGGTCTGGAGCAACCGGCAGTACAAGATGCTCTACACCAACTTCGGGCACAACGCGATGAACTACAACACCAACACCGGGCTGTCGTCCACCTTCGACAGCGCCCAGCAGAACCAGCTGCTGATCGACGGGCTGCACTGGCTCGCCGGCGCCGGCACCGTCCCCCGACGACGCCCCCGCCGACCGGCAGCCCGATCTCGCCCACCGCCTGGCACACGGTGGTCAACCGGGGCAGCGGCAAGTGCGTCGACGCCCGGGCCGCCGCCAGCGCGAACGGCACCGCCATCCAGCAGTACGCCTGCAACGGCAGCGCCGCCCAGCAGTACCAGTTCGCGCCGACCAGCGGCGGCTACCTGCGGATCAACAACCGCAACAACAGCGCGCAGGTGCTCGACGTGACCAACGTGTCGACCGCAGACTCCGCGCCGATCCAGCTCTGGTCCTACAGCGGCGGCAACAACCAGCAGTGGCGGGCCGAATCCGAGGGCGGCGGCTACTACCGCCTGGTCAACCGACTCAGTGGCAAGTGCCTCGACGTGCCGGCGGCGTCCACGGCGGACAGCGTCCAGCTCGTCCAGTACACCTGCAACGGCACCGCGGCGCAGTCCTTCCGGCTGGTGCCGCAGTCATAGCTCCACTGCCGCGTCCGCGCCGGGGTGAACCGCGATTCGCCCCGGCGCGGGACCGGCGGCCCGACCGAATCGGGCGGCGACGTCGCGGATGACGGCGCGCAGCTCCGGAGGGGCCAGCACGTCGAAGTCGACAGCGAGGGTGCCGAGGAAGGCAGCCAGGTTGCCCAGCGACTCGCCGCCGGTGTGCAGCAGACACGTCTGCCCGTCGATCGCCTCCAGCAGGCCAGCCGTGGTCGGGATCCGTTGCGCCATCTGCTCGGCCGACGCGTGCAGGCGTACCCGTGCCGGGTGTGGCCAGGCGGTGGAGCCGACGCCGCGCAGCACGTGCGCGACCGCGTCGCCACCTGGCGGCTCCCGGGGCGTGAAGCGTGGGCCGGTCGGCACCCGGGGTCGGATCCGGTCGGCGCGGAAGGTGCGCCAGTCGGCCCGGTCGGTGTCCCAGCCCAGCAGGTACCACCGCCGCCCGGTGTAGACCAGCCGGTACGGCTCGACATCGCGCACGCTGACCGTGCCGTCGTGCCCGGCGTAGTCGAACCGCAGCCGCTCCCGGTGATGCACCGCCGTGGAGACAGCGGTGAGCGTTTCGGCGTCCACGGTCGGGCCGCCGCCCGCGGCGGAGACCGTCGCCGTGCGCAGGGCGTCGACCCGGTGCCGCAGCCGCGACGGCAGCGACTGTTCCAGCTTCGCCAGCGCCCGCAGCGACGTCTCCTCGATACCCGTCACCGACCCGCCCGCCGCGGCCCGCAGCCCTACGGCCACCGCCACCGCCTCGTCGTCGTCAAGCAGCAGCGGTGGGAGCGCGGACCCGGCACCGAGCTGGTAGCCGCCGCCGACCCCGGGGTGCGACTCGATCCGGTAACCCAGCACCCGCAGCCGCTCCACGTCAGTGCGTACCGTGCGGGTGGTGACCGCCAGTCGTTCGGCCAACTCCGCGCCGGACCACTCCCGGCGGACCTGGAGGAGGGTCAGCAGCCGCAGCAGCCGCACGGAGGTCTCCACCATGGCGGCAAGTCTGCCAGCGGTCTCGGACATTCATGGGAGCGTCGGTTATTCGGTTGCCCGACCCGACGACGGCCTGCTGAACTACCCGAAACCGCCACCAACCTCCAGGGAGCACCAATGCGCGCTGCGTCGATGTCCGACCAGAAGCGATCTGTCGCCTACCTGAAGGACCTGACGCTGCGTGAAAACCCTGAACCTCGGCATCCTGGCTCACGTCGATGCCGGTAAGACCAGCCTGACCGAGCGGCTGTTGCACGACGTCGGTGTGACCGACCAGCTCGGCCGGGTCGACGCGGGCAGCACCCAGACCGACACCCTGGCACTGGAACGGCAACGCGGCATCACCATCCGCTCGGCTGTCGTCTCCTTCGTCCTGGACGACGTGACCGTCAACCTGATCGACACGCCCGGTCACCCGGACTTCATCGCCGAGGTCGAGCGGGTGCTTGGTGTGCTCGACGGCGCGGTGCTGGTGATCTCCGCGGTGGAGGGGGTGCAGCCGCAGACCCGGGTGCTGATGCGGACCCTGCGCAGGCTGCGCATCCCGACGCTGATCTTCATCAACAAGGTCGACCGGGCCGGCGCGGACCCCGAGCGGGTTTTCCGGGCGGTCGCGGAGAAGCTCACGCCGGCCGTCGTGGCGATGGGCTCGGTGGCGGTGCCGGGGACCCGCGGCGCCTACTGCACGCCGTACGGCCCCACCGACCTCGCCTTCACCGACCGGCTGCTCGACCTGCTCACCGGGCAGGATGACGTGCTGCTCGCCGACTGGGTGGCGGACACGTCCTCGCTGCCGTACCCGCGGCTGCGCGCCGCGTTGGCGACGCGGACCGGCCGTGCGCTGGTGCAGCCCGTGTACGCCGGCTCGGCGATCACCGGTGCCGGGGTGGACGCGCTGATCGCCGGGATCACCGAACTGTTGCCCACCGTCGAGGGCGACGCCGACGCCCCGGTCTCCGGCACCGTGTTCGCCATCGAACGGGGCCCAGCCGGAGAGAAGATCGCCCTGGTCCGGCTCTTCGCCGGCACCATCCGGATTCGCGACCGGGTCCGCGTCGGCGGTGTCGACGCTGAACTGGTCACTGCCGTACGAGTCGTCGCCCATGGGGCCGACGTGGAGGCGTCGGCGGTCGAAGCCGGCCACATCGCCCGGTTGTGGGGCCTCAAGCACGCTCGGATCGGCGACCCGGTGGGCGTACCACCCGAACGTGGCGGCGCGGACCGCCACTTCGCGCCGCCCACCCTGGAGACCGTGGTGGTGCCGACGCGCCCCGGAGACCGGGTCGCGCTGCACGCCGCGCTGGTCCAGCTCGCTGAGCAGGACCCGCTGATCAACCTGCGGCAGGACGACCGGCGGCACGAGATCACCGTGTCGCTCTACGGCGAGGTGCAGAAGGAGGTCATCCAGGCCACCCTTGCCGACGACTTCGGCGTGGGGGTGACGTTCCGGGAGACCAGCACGGTGCACGTGGAGAGGGTGTGCGGCGTTGGCGAGGCGGTCGAGGTGATCGCGGTGGCGCCCAATCCGTTCCTGGCCACCGTCGGGCTGCGGGTCGCGCCGGCGCCGACCGGTGCCGGCGTGACTTTTCGGCTCGGCGTCGAGCTGGGTTCGATGCCACCGGCCTTCTTCACCGCCGTGGAGGAGACCGTGCGTCGAACCCTGCGCCAGGGCCTTCACGGGTGGGAGGTCCCCGACTGTGAGGTGACGATGACCCACGCCGGTTACTGGGCGAGGCAGAGCCATTCCCACGGCACCTTCGACAAGAGCATGTCCAGCACGGCGGGGGACTTCCGCAATCTCACCCCGTTGGTGCTGATGGCCGCACTCGCCCGCGCCGGCACCCGGGTCCACGAGCCGGTACACCGCTTCCGGCTGGAGGTGCCGGGTGACATCCTCGGCACGCTGCTGCCCGCGCTCACCCGGCTGGACGCGGTGCCGACCGACACCACCGGGCAGGGCGGGTCCTACCTGGTGCAGGGTGAGATCCCGGCCGGTCTGGTGCACGCGCTGGAGCGTCGCCTGCCGGCGCTGACCCGGGGGGAGGGCGTGCTGGAGACCGAGTTCGACTGCTACCGGCCGGTGCGTGGACCCGCCCCCGTCCGGACCCGCTGGGACAACAATCCGCTGGATCGCAAGGAGTATCTGCTGGCGGTCGCGCGCCGGGTCGGCGGCCGGTAAGGGCGATATCCATTGCGGACGCACCGTGGCCCTCCTAGTCTCGTCGATGCAAGGTCAACCGATCACACCCCGAGGGGAGTACGCCGTGCCGCGACGCACCCGCACCGATGCCGCCTCGCACCTGCTCCCCGTCGGCGCCGCTGTGCTCACCACCGCCAAAACCTGTGCCTGCCGCCCATTGCGGCGCAACGAGCCGGGGTGGCGCGACTGACGTCGACGCTGACGCGTCCGTCGGCCGCCCATCCCACCGGGATCGGGCGGCCCTTTCGTATCCGCGTACCGCCGCCGGGCCCCGGCCAACCAGCGCATGATCATTAACGGTCACCGCACGACAGAAGGAGACCACTATGGGATTCACCCCTCTCGCCGGCACCCGGGCGCCGGTCCGGGTCTGGACCGACCCGTACGCCATCGAGCCGCAGGCCGCCCGGCAGCTGCGCAACATCGGAGCGCTGCCCTGGGTGCAGGGCGTCGCCGTCATGCCCGACGTGCACTTCGGCAAGGGCGCCACTGTCGGTTCGGTGATCGCGATGCGACAGGCCGTCTCACCGGCCGCGGTCGGCGTCGACATCGGCTGTGGGATGTCGGCGGTCCGCACCTCGCTGACCGCCGCTGATCTCCCGGGCGACCTGGCCGCGCTGCGTTCGGCGATCGAGGCCACCATCCCGGTCGGCTTCGCCCAGCGGCAGGACATGGTCGACACCCGTCGGATCCGTGGTCTGGAGCAGTCGGGCTGGGACGACTTCTGGGGCCGGTTCGCCGGACTGGACCGGCGGGTGGCGCAGCTGGAGACGCGGGCGCGTCGGCAGATCGGCACCCTCGGCGGGGGCAACCACTTCATCGAGGTCTGCCTGGAGCAGGGCGGCGCCGACGAGGGACGGGTCTGGCTGATGCTGCACTCCGGGTCCCGCAACATCGGCAAGGAGCTGGCCGAGCGGCACATCGGGGTGGCCCGGGGCCTGCCGCACAACGCCGACCTGCCGGACCGGGACCTGGCGGTGTTCCTCGCCGGCACGCCGGAGATGGACGCGTACCGGCGGGACCTATGGTGGGCACAGGAGTATGCGCGCCGCAACCGGGCCGTCATGCTGGCCCTGCTCTGCGGCGTGGTGCGCGAGCAGTTCCCGCAGGTCTCCTACGACGAGCCCATCTCGTGCCACCACAACTACGTCTCGGAGGAGAGCTACGACGGGATGGACGTGCTGGTCACCCGCAAGGGCGCGATCCGGGCCGGCCGGGGGGACCTGGGCATCATCCCCGGGTCGATGGGCACCGGGTCGTACATCGTGCGGGGTCGGGGCAACCCGGACGCGTACTGCTCGGCGTCGCACGGGGCTGGGCGGCGGATGTCGCGGGCACAGGCGAAGCGGACGTTCAGCACGGAGGACCTGGCCGCGCAGACCGCCGGGGTGGAGTGCCGCAAGGACGCCGGGGTGGTCGACGAGATCCCCGGCGCGTACAAGGACATCACCGAGGTGATGGCCCAGCAGGAGGACCTGGTCGAGGTGGTGGCGCACCTCAAGCAGGTGGTCTGCGTGAAGGGCTGAGAGGCCGTGCGGACCGGGTGACCGGCCCGCACGGCATCGCCTCAGAAGCCGACGAAGACCCGACGCAGGTCGTCCAGGGTCACCGGCCCGGTCACCCGGACCCCCTCCGGGGTGTGCTGAGGACCCAGCCGGCCGGTGGCCAGCCGCAGCCACGCCTCGGCGGGGGCGGTCAGCTCCCCGTCGGGCTGCTCCGGCGCGTCGACGACGTCAACCTTCTCGCCCAACCGCAGCCCGAAGGTCCGCTCGGGCGCCTGCAGCCGGACCAGCAGGGTGGCCTCCCGACCGCCCAGCTCCTGCGGGCGGCTGGTCCAGGCCAGCATGCCGCCGATCTGGTCGAGCAGCAGCCCCACCGCCGCCGGCGTCACCGCCGCGAACGAGTTGAACCCCACCTCGACGTCCCACTGGTGCAGGGCGAACTCGCTGAGGCGGAACCGGGCCGCGGTGGCCACGTCGACCGGCTCCGGCAGGAAGCCGAGGTCGATCCGCATGGAGGCCCGGGTCTCGGCGTCCAGCGCCTCGTACGCCTCGACCAGCCGCTCGTTGGTGGCGAGGAACCCGGCGGCGTGCTCGGCCGGGGACATCGCGTCCCACCGTGCCCAGACGCCGCGGTTGAAGTCCCCGTCCGGGCCGGGCGCGCCGGTGCGGGCGGCGTCCAGCGTCGCCAGGTTGATCTCGGCGCCGCTGCCCAGGTGGCTCAGCACCTGGGACACCTGCCACTCGCTGGCTCCCGAGGGGCGGAGCAGGTCGTCTTCCTTCAGGTCCCGTACGAGCGCGGCGAGCTCCTCGTGGCCCGCGCGCAGAGCCGTGATGATCTGGTCAGCAGGGGTCGACATGGATCTCCTCAAACGGACTTTCGACGATGGTCGGGACGTTACCGGAAGCGGCCGCTGGCCGGGCTCGCCCCACGTCGGGGCGGTCCGGCCGGCAGCCGCGTCGGTCGGCTCAGCCCATGTGCACGGTGTTGCCGGTCGGGATGTCCTCCTTGCGCACCTTCACCAGGATCAGAGTGGCCAGCCCGGCGAGCACGATCAGGGCCGCGCCCCAGGCGAACGCCACGCGGTAGCCGTGCACCAGAGCCTCGATCTGGTTGACCGGGTTCGGCACCCGACCGACCAGGTACGCGGCGACCGCGCTGGTGTACATGGTGTTCAGCAGGGCAGTGCCGAGCGAGCCGCCGATCTGCTGGGTGGCGTTCAGCGTCGCGCTGGCCGCGCCGGCGTCGTGCTCCGGCACCCCCACCAGGGCGAGGCTGGACAGCGGCACGAACGTGAAACCCAGGCCCATGCCGAGGATGACCTGGGCGGGCAGCAGGAGGGTGAGGAACGAGGTGTCCACGTCGATCTGGGTCAGCGCCAGCATGGCCACGGCGGCGAGCACGGCGCCGCCGACCATCAGCGGCTTGGCACCCACCCGTGGCATCAGCTGGCTGGCGCCACCAGCGGCGATCAGCACACCGACGGTGACCGGAAGCGACGCGAGCCCGGCCTCGAGGGGCTTGTACTGCAACACCACCTGGAAGTAGAAGGTCAGGAACAGGAACGCCCCGAACAGGCCGGCACCGATCAGCGTCGAGGCGAGGTACGCCCCGCCCCGGTTGCGGTCCAGGATGATCCGCAGCGGCAGCAGCGGGTGGTTGGAGCGCAGCTCGATCACCACGAAGATGGCGAGCAGCGCCACACCGGCGGCGATGAAGCCGAGCGTCTGGGTGGCGTCCCAGCCGTCCTCGGCGGCCTTGGTGAAGCCGTAGACCAGGGAGACCAGGCCGGCGGTCACCACGATCGCGCCGGGCACGTCGTAGCGGGTGTTGCCGTGCGCCCGGCTCTCCGGCACCAGCGGGAGGGCCAGGGCGATGGCGATGGCCGCCACCGGGATGTTGACCAGCAGGCACCAGCGCCAGTCGGCGTACTCGGTGAGCACCCCACCGAGCAGCAGACCGACCGCCGAGCCACCGCCGGCGATCGCGCCGTACACCGCGAAGGCCTTGGCCCGCTCGGTGGCCTCGGTGAACAGGACGGTGAGCAGCGCCAGCGCCGCCGGGGCGAGCAACGCGCCGAAGGCGCCCTGAAGTGCACGGGCGGCGAAGAGCATGCCGCCGGTGGTGGCGAGGCCGCCCAGTGCGGAGGCGAGCGCGAACCCGGTCATGCCGACCAGGAAGGTGCGCTTGCGCCCCCAGTAGTCGGCGATCCGGCCGCCGAGCAGCAGCAACCCGCCGAACGCCAGCGTGTAGGCGGTGATCACCCACTGCCGGTTCGCGTCGGTGATGCCCAGGTCGGCCTGGGCCTGCGGCAGCGCGATGTTCACGATCGTGGCGTCGAGCACGACCATCAGCTGCGAGACCGCGATGACCGCCAGCGCGATCCAACGCCGCGGGTGCGGCGCTCCTGTCGACGTCCCGGCGCCGGGCGCGCCGGGGGCGGTCGAGGTGGTTCCGGGCATGGTGAAGCCTTCCGTGTTGCGAATGTCGAGAAAGAGATCAGGCCTGAGACGGACGGTCGTGCTGGTAGCGGAGAACCGGGATCAGCACCTGGTCGACGACCTGGGTGAGGAACGCGTCATCGGCGGGTAGGCCGTGCGCGACGATGCGGGACATGGTGAGCGCGGGCGCCAGATCGTGGAACAACTCGCGCTCGCCGGCCTCCGGCGGGATCTCCCCCCGGGCGGCGGCACGGACCAGGATGGCGGTGCTCGCCACCCGCCCGGCCGGCAGCACCTGGCGGCGTACCAGGCGTTCCAGCTCGGGGTTGGTCCGCATGGCGAACGTCAACGCCTGCATGAGGTCGCAGTCGGCCACACAGATCGCCGCCGTGGCGCGCAGCAACTCGATCAGGTCACCGCGCAGGGAACCGGTGTCGGGCGGGTTGTGCACCCCCACCTGCCGGCCGCCCAGGGCGGCGACGACCAGCTCGGCCTTGCCGTCCCAACGCCGGTAGATGGTGGCCTTGCTGACGTGGGCGCGAGCGGCGACGGCGTCGATCGTCATCCGGTCGTAGCCGACCTCGCGCAGCAGGTCGGTGACGACGGCGAACAGGTCGCCGTCGGTGCAGCGTGGGCCCCGGGCCGCCGGCACTCCGGCACCCGCTCCCACCTGCTGACCACCCAGCATCCCCGCACCCCCATGAAACGATGTCGTACTGACACTAGTTCTCCAGGGTGGAAACATGCAGGCTTTCGTGAGTTGCGTCGCAGGGCGTCAACGAAACGATTACGTTTCCGAGCGGAGTCCGGTGGGTGAACGTGCTGGTCAGACACCGGGTGTGAGGATCACCGGCACCGCCGTCGTGTTGATCCGTGAACCGTCGAGGGCGGACACCTCGTACACCTCGACGGTGCCCTGCTGCTCCCGAGCCGCCCGCCAGCCGACCACCACGCGGTAGCCGCCCCGGCAGCCGCTGCCGCAACTGGCGGTGCCGAAGCCGGTGGCCACCTCCCGGCCGGCGGCGTCCAGCACCCGCACGCTCACCGTGGCCTCGAACACCGTGGCGGTGCCCGTGACGACGAGCGGGGCGGCCACCCGCTCACCGGCGGTCGGGCTGGTCACCACGATCGGCGGCAGCAGGTCCGCGTAGTCCGGCCGACCGACCGGGCCCGCGCCGCCCAGGCTGACCTGACGCACGGTGGGGAACTGGGTGAGCGTCCACACCACCTGCGCCTCGCGTAGTCGCCGCTCCGCCGGGTCGCCGACGGACGGGACCCGCAGCGTCGCCGTACCGTCGGTGATTCGGGTGACCTCGATGCCGGCCGGGACGAGGGTGGTCAACCCGGCGGCGGCCTCGGCCGGCGTGGGTCCGGCGGCCAGCTCGGTCAGCGCCAGCCGGGACGTCGACAGGGTGGCCGGCCGGGCCCGCCTGGTCGGCACGAGCTGCCCGGCGCGGACGAGCCACAGCTCGATGGTCACGGTGTCGCGGGTGCCGGCCGGCCCGGGTGGGGTCGTCGTGGGTGATTGTGGAGGCCCCGCCGAGGGGGTCGGATCCGGACGGTCGGTCGCTGCGGCGCGCGGCGGGGCCGTGCTCGGCGGTGCCGCGCTGGACGGCGTCGTGCTGGACGGTGCCGCCGCGGGTGCCGGGCCGAGCGCCCCGGAGCGCGGGGTGCCGCACCCGCTCACCAGCAGGCCGGCGACGAGCACCGACGCGATCACACAGTGCCGGCTCATGCGGTGTCACCCGCCGCCGTGCCGGCCCGCTCGCCGTCGTCGCTCGCTGGCGCGGGGAGACCGTGCGCCGGCAGCTCCAGCCGGAAGCGGGTGCCGGCGCCGGATTCGCTGCGGACGCTCAGCACACCGCCGAGCACTGTGGCGTGTTCCCGGGCGATGGCCAGCCCGAGCCCGCTGCCCGGCGCGGACCGGGACGGGTCGACCTTGTGGAACCGGTCGAAGACGTGGGGCAGGTGCTCCACCGGGATGCCCGGCCCCTGGTCGGTGACCTCGAAGACGACCACCGGGCCCGCCCCGGTCACGGTGGCCCGGATCTCCCCGCCGCCGTGTTCGATCGCGTTGGCGACCAGGTTGGCCAGCACGCGCTCCAGCCGGCGCGGGTCGGTGCGCAGCGTGATCGCGTCGCCGGCGACCAGAACCCGCTCCGACCAGCCGCGTGCCGCGACGATCCCGTGCAGCAGCGCCGACGCGTCGACGGACCCGACGGCCGGCTGCTCCCGGCCGGAATCCAACCGGGAGATCTCCATCAGGTCCTCGACCAGCCGGCGCAGCCGGACCACGTCGCCGACCAGCAACCGCGCGGCCGGTCGCGCATCGCCGGGCAACTGGTCGAGGTGCTCACCCAGCAGCGACGCCGCGGCCACCAGGGCGGTCACCGGGGTACGCAGCTCGTGCGCCACATCGGCGGTGAACCGCCGCTCACGGGCCTGCGCGGCCGACAGTGCCGCGATCTTCGACTCCAGCGCCTCGGCCATCTCGTTGAACGTCGCCGCCCAGACGCTGAACTCGTCGCGTCCGCGCACCGGCAGGCGGGTGTCGAGCAGGCCCTCGGTGAGCGCCCGGGCGGCCCGGCTGGCCCGGCCCACCGGCTCCAACGTGCGCCGGGCCAGCGTGTGACCCACCCCGGCGGCGAGCAGCACCACGAGCACCCAGCCCGCCACCAGCGCGCTACGCAGCTGACCCAGGTCGGTGGCGACGTCGTCCTCCACGGTGAGGACGTACAACTCGGCGGTCGAGCCGGGAATGCGCCCGCCGACCACCAGCAGCCGAGGACGTTGCGCCGGTGCGGAGCGCTGGTATCCGAGCTGTCCACCCGCGACGGTTGCCCGCAACCCGGTGCCCAGCGTCGGGGCGTACGCGGGGTGCGAGGGGCGGCTCGGGCCGTCGACGAGCACCACGTGCCGGCCGCTTGCCTCGAAGCTGGTGAGCAGGTCGGTGCTGCGTTGCTCGGTCAGCGGGAGGAACTGTCCGGCGAGCACGAGTTGGTAGCGGGCGTCGGCGGCTGCCTCCTGCAGCGACGCGTCCCACCAGGACTGCCGCAGCAGCAGCCCGGTCCCACCGGCGAGCAGGCCGGCCGAGACCCCGGCGACCAGCACGAACGCGATGGTCAGCCGGCGCCGCAGGCGGCCCGGGGTCACCGCGCGTCCGGCCATCGCCGACCCTCCCGTCAGCCCACCGACAGCTTGTAGCCGGCGCCACGCACGGTACGGACCAACCGTGGCTGCGCCGGGTCCTCCTCGATCTTGGAGCGCAGCCGTTGCACCGCCACGTCGACCAGCCGGGAGTCGCCGAGGAAGTCGTGGTGCCAGACCAGGTCCAGCAGCAACTCCCGGGTGAAGACCTGGCCGGGTCGGCGGGCCAGCTCCAGCAACAGGCGGAACTCGGTGGCGGTCAGCGCCACCTCCCGCCCGTGCCGACGGACCACGAAGCTGCCCGGGTCGATCTCCAGGCTGCCGACCTCGATGATGGTGGACGGGGCGGTAGCGCTCATTCTGCGCAGCACCGAGCGGACCCGGGCCACCAACTCGGGCAGGTCGAAGGGCTTGCGCAGGTAGTCGTCGGCGCCGCACTCCAACCCGACCACCACGTCGATGGTGTCGGTGCGCGCGGTCAGCATCAGGATCGGCACCTGGCTGGTACGCCGGATCTCCCGGCAGACGTCCAGGCCGTCCAGACCGGGCAGCATGACGTCGAGCACGATCAGGTCGACCGGGTGGGCTCGCCACGCCGCGAGGGCCTGCCGCCCGTCGACGGCGGTGTCGACCCGGAAGCCGGCGCGGCGCAGTCCGAGGGCGGTGACCTCCCGGATGGAGGCGTCGTCCTCGACCACCAGCACGCGGCCCTCCATGACCCGAGAGTAGACCCGCCGCCACGGTGCGCAGCCTGGCGAAACGGTCGGGTTCCACGGACCGGCCGGACCGTTGAGCGGCACCGACGACCCCACCTCGCACCGGGCCGAGCGTTGATCTCGACGTGGGCTACTGAGATCATCGATCGCTCGGATCAGCACACCGCCTGATCCGGCGGTCAGCGCGTACCGACCGCCACGCCCATCGGCGGCGGACGGCGCGTGCCGTTGCCGGTGGCCCGCGGGCCGCCTCGATCCGACCAGCTCACACGAAGGGGCACGACGTGCAACGTCACGGCTGCGTGATCCGACTCCGACCGGAGCAGCGGGAAACCTATCTTCGGCTGCACGCCACCGTCTGGCCGAGCGTCGAGCAGACGCTGCGCGAGGCGAACTTCCGCAACTACACCATCTTCCTCCACGACGACCTGCTCTTCGGCTACTACGAGTACGTCGGCGACGACTACGACGCCGACCTGCGGCTCATCGCTGCGGACCCGCAGACACAGGAGTGGTGGAAGCTGACCGACCCGTGTCAGGAGTCGCTCGCCGAGCCCGGCTCGGGGGACTGGTGGGCGCCGATGCGGGAGGTCTGGCACCTGGCCGACGAGGCCGTCGAGCAGGCACCCGACCCGGCCGGGCAGGGCTCCGGCAGCTAGCTGACACGGAGCTACGACGGCGGCCTACCGACCCGCGACGAACGCCGGTCGGATGGGACCCCAGTGGACGGGCGGGGCCGACGGCCCCGCCCGTTCCTGTCGACCGGCGGGAGGCAGTGCCGCGGACTTTCGTACGCCCCGGCGGGGTGACAACTCCGCCCCCGCATTGAAGACTAGCTTCATTCGTTGGTGTGGATCGGTCAATATCCTACGGAGGAAGCGTGCTCACCAGAAGGAACCTGCTCGTCGCTGCCGGTGCGGCGGTGGTCGGCGCCGTACCGCTGGCCAACTCGGCCACTGCCGCGTTGCCGCAGCTGGACATGGAAGCGCTGATCAAGGCGGCGCAGATCGACCCGCGTCGGCCGGACACCGCTCTCACCGACGGGGCCAAGGACAGCGTCCTTCTGGTGGAGCGTGCCCTCCAGGCGAGAGGGCTGCTGTCGTCCACGTACGTCGACGGGCATTTCGGCACCAGCACGATCGCCGCGTACGCGGCGTACCAGCGGTCCCTCGGCTACACCGGTCTCGACGCGACCGGCCTGCCCGGCCCGTCGTCGCTGCGGTCGCTCGGCGAGGGGCGTTACGCGGTGGTCAGGGCGATCTCACCCGGCAGTGTGGTGACCCTGCGCGGTGTGCAGGTCAACACGCGCACCAGGTCGATGCTGTTCGAGGCCGAACGCCTGCTCGGCCGTCAGCTCGGCATCACGCAGGGCTCGTACAGCAGCGGTGTGGGCGCATCCGCCGGCACGCACGACGGCGGCGGTGCGCTCGATCTCTCGGTCAGCGGGCTCTCCTCAGCCGTGCGAACGGATGTGCTGCGTCGACTGCGGACGGTGGGCTTCGCCGCGTGGCTGCGGACCCCGGCCCAGGGGGACTGGGGCTACCACATCCACGCCATCGCGCTGTCCGACACCGACCAGTCGACAGGTGCGCAGAACCAGGCCGGCGACTACTACCTCGGTCGTAACGGCCTGGCCAACCGGGGCGCCGATGACGGGCCGGCAGTCAGCCCCAAGCGGACCTGGGAGGAATACCAGCGCACGCTCTGAGGCTCACGGTCCTCCCATGACCGTGGCCGGGGCATGATCCACTCACGTTCGTGACAGTCGGGGCATCCGCGGTGTCCGGACACCCCGACTTCACCAACGTCGAGTCGATCATGTCTTCGAAAAGATTCTGGCGTTCCTGTCGAATGGGGTTGATCCTCTTCGTAGCCCTGGTGAGAGCGCGGCACAACAGCGGGCCACGCACCCACTGGAGGGCACGATGACCAGCACAGCGACCACCACTACCACCACCACGTCGACCTTCGGCGCGCTGATTCGTACCGGTCTCATCGCCACGGTCGCCGCGAGCGCCGCCACCATGGCCGTCGCCGCCGTCGGCCACGCGGCGGGCATCAGCCTCGACGTGGCCGACGCGCCGATCCCGGTGACCGGGTTCGGCGTGCTGACCGCCGTATTCTCGCTGGTCGGGGTGCTCCTCGCCGCGTTGCTGTCCCGTTTCGCCCGGCGTCCGCGGCGCACGTTCGTCCGCACGACCGTGGTGCTCACCGTCCTGTCGCTGGTGCCGGACGTGATCGCGGACGCCGGGGTGGGCACCAAGGCGCTGCTGATGCTCACCCACCTGGTCGCGGCCGCGATCGTGATCCCCGCCGTCGCGCGCCGCCTGGCCGCCTGACCTGCCGCCATCCACCCGTCGACCTACCGGAGGAACGTCATGAAGCAGTACCTGCTGTCCGTGCACTTCGTCGAGGGCGCGCCGGCCCCGTCCGACGAGGAGATGCAGACCATGTTCGCGGAAACCGGCCGGATCAACGACGAGATGCTGGCCGCAGGCGCCTGGGTCTTCGGCGGAGGGCTCCTCTCGCCCGACAGCGCCACCGTCGTCCGGGTCGAGAACGGCGCCACCACCATGAGCGATGGGCCGTTCGCCGAGACGAAGGAGCACATCGCCGGGTTCTGGGTCATCAGGTGCGAGGACCTGGACCAGGCGCTCGCCTGGGCCGAGAAGTGCGCGGCGGCCTGCGGCCCGGTCGAGGTGCGCCCCTTCGACGACCTGTCCCAGGCCTGAACAGGGGTCGGTCACCCAACATGGACCTGGCGAGCATCTACCGCGCGGAATACGGCCGCTGCGTCGCCACCCTGGCCCGCGTCCTCGGTGACATCAACCTCGCCGAGGAGGCGGTCCAGGACGCCTTCACCACGGCGTTGCAGAAGTGGCAGACCCCGCCGCCCAACCCGGGCGCCTGGATCGTGACCACCGCCCGCAACCGGGCCGTCGACCGGCTCCGCCGGGAGTCGACCCGCGAGGCCCGGCACGCCCAGGCACTGCTGCTGCACCACCAGGACGAGCCGCGAGAGGTGGGACCGGTGAAGGACGACCAGCTGCGACTCATCTTCACCTGCTGCCACCCGGCGCTCGCTCCCGACGCGCGGACCGCCCTCACGCTGCGCCTGCTCGGTGGCCTCGACGTATCGGAGATCGCCCGGGCGTACCTGGTCCAGGAGGCCACCGTCGCCCAGCGGATCGTGCGCGCCAAGAAGAAGATCCGGGACGCCAACATCCCGTACCGGGTGCCCGCCGAACATGAGCTGCCGGACCGGCTGCCGCCGGTGCTCACCGTGCTCTACCTGATGTTCAACGAGGGGTACGCGTCCACCGCCGGGCCGTTGATCAGAACGGACCTGTGCACCGAGGCGATCCGGCTCACCCGCGAACTCGCCGCGCTGATGCCCGACGAGCCCGAGGTCCTGGGCCTGCTCGCCCTGTTGCTGCTGACCGAGGCCCGCCGCCCGGCCCGGCTCGACTCGACCGGCGAGCTGGTGCTGCTGGCCGACCAGGACCGGTCACTGTGGAACCGCGCACTCATCGCTGAGGGCCACGACCTGGTCCGCCGCTGTCTGCGGCGCAACCGGCCCGGCCCGTACCAGATCCAGGCCGCGATCAGCGCGGTGCACACCGACGGCGACGCCACCGACTGGCCACAGGTCCTGGCACTGTACGACCAGCTCCTCGTGATCACGCCAACGCCGGTCGTCGCGCTCAACCGTGCCGTCGCCGTCGCCGAGGTGCACGGGCCGGCGGTGGCCCTCGCCGCGTTGGAGGGTGTCGACCTCCCCGGCTACCACCGGCTGCCCGCCACCCGGGCCGAGTTGCTCGCCCGGCTCGGACGCGACGACGAGGCGCGAGCCGCCTACGACCAGGCCGTGGCACTGGCCACCAACGAGACCGAGCGGGCCTACCTGCGGACCCGTCGTACCGCACTGAGTCACCAGTGAACGAAGAACATCATGAACAGCTCCCAGGAACTCGTCTACCGCCCCACCCTGCACGTCTGAGCCGTCCCGACACCCACCGCCCCGGCGACTGACGCGTCTGCCGGGGCGGCTCGGTGTCCGGTAATGATCACCACTGGTGGGCCACGTCGAGCACGATCCGACTGTGTCCGTCGGGACCGGCGAGGACGAACGTGCGGAACGGCAACCGCGCCCGTACGCCGACCGCGAAGGTGCTGTAGCCCTCGAAGCTGCCGCCGAAGACGACGTCACGCAGTGTCGGGTAGCGCAGCAGGTTCGCGACGTGCTCACCGACCGCGTACGGCACAGTGCCCTGGTGTGCGTCGTCGTACGCCGGTGCGCGCAGCGAGACCCGCAGCAGCGCCCCTCCGGCGGTGTACGTCGACAACGCCAGCCCCTCGCCCTCGGTCCACGTCTCGCCGTAGCCGACCGCGTAACCATCGACCGGGCCGGCGAACTCGAACACCACCCGGTCGTAGCAGTCGTGCCGACCGGTGCGGACGTCGACCAGCGGGGCGTCGCTGAGCGCGCCGGCCGACTTCTCCGCGCTGCCCCAGGTGATGCCGCAGTACGCCGACCCGGTCGTGGTGCCCGCTGCGGTGCTGCTGCCCGCGCCGACGAGCAGCCCGGCGAGGACGACCACCATCGCCGTCAGTGCGCTTCTGATCCTCATCGTGGTTCTCCGTTCGAGATTCGGGGCCACGTGGCGGCGGCGCTGCCGGTGGCCCTCTGCCGCCACCGTCGTCCCTTCTCGGCACGGGCACTTCGCCACGGCGTAACCGCTCAGTAACAGCGGCCGAGATTCAGCCGACTGTGGGCGGCCGGTGGAGCGTGCGCAGCGGGGAGCAGAACACCGGAAGCCAGGTCAACGCGTTCGCGATCGCACCGACCACCAGCGCGGTGCGGACGCCTCCGTACTGTCCGAGTACTCCGGCGAGTACGGCGCCGATGGTGAGCGCCCCGGTGAGTAGAAACCGGAAGGTGGCGTTCATCCGCCCGA
Organism: Micromonospora zamorensis; assembly: GCF_900090275.1. Classification (NCBI taxonomy): domain Bacteria; kingdom Bacillati; phylum Actinomycetota; class Actinomycetes; order Micromonosporales; family Micromonosporaceae; genus Micromonospora; species Micromonospora zamorensis. The sequence goes on from NZ_LT607755.1 coordinate 2,479,183, forward strand.
GCAACGCGTCCGGGGTGGCGCCCTGGCGGAGGCTGACCCCGATCACGTTGCCGACTCCCGTCCGCCAGGCCAACGCCAGCCAACCGACCGCCGCCACCCAGAGCATCGGCCCGGTGTCGATCAGCGTGACCAACCCGCCGAGCGGCGCAACGAGCAGCCCGGGCAACCAGAGCGCGCGACCGTGACCTATCCGCTCGGCGAGCGGGCGTGCGGTCACCGCACCGAGCAGGGCACCGATCCCACCCATGCCGAGGAACAGGCCGAGGGCGGCCGCGCCCAGCCCCAACTCGCGCAGGAACACTACCGGCAGCAGGGTGGTGGTCAGCTGCATGGTCAGGTTGATACTCGCGGTCGAGAGGGCGAGCGGGCGGAGCAGGGGGTTGCCTGTCACGTGCCGGACGCCCGTGCGGAGCTGCTGGACGAAACCGCCCGGCGCCCGCGGCGGACGTCGGCGGGGTGCTTCGGCACGGATCCGGGCCAGAATCACACCGGACACCACGAAGGTCACCGCGTCCAGCACGATCGCGACCGGTGCCGTGAGCGCCTGTACGACGATCCCGCCCAGCCCTCGACCCGCAATCTGCATGGTCGCACTGGTGCTCATCATCAGTGCGTTCGCCGCCACCAACCGGCTCCTGCCTACCAACTCCGGTAGATAGCTCTGCGCGGCGACGTCGGCGAAGACGGTGCCGACTCCGGTCAGCAGCACCACCACGTACAGCTGCGGGATGGTCAGCCACCCGGCCCACCATGCCACCGGCACGGATGCGACCAGCGCCGCCCGGGTGAGATCGGCGGTGACCAGGACGGCACGGTGCGGCAGCCGGTCGACCCAGACTCCGGCCGGCAGACCGATCAGCAGGAACGCGGCGGTGCTCAGCGCACCGAGCAGCCCCACCTCACCGGGGCTTGCCGACAGCAGGGAGACGGCCAACACCGGCACGGCCAACTGGCCGATGTGGAAGCCGACGCCATCGATGAGGGCGGCGGTGTAGAGCAGTCGGAAGGAATTCGGCCAGGGGTTGGCCTGGTCCGTCGATCCGGTCGTCGTCGAGGCGGTGGTCATGCCGCCCACGGTGCCGGCGGCAGCGCCTCGAACCGATAGATTTGACTCTCGCCGAATCCGTCGGGGGCGCCAATGATGCTGGTCGGTCTGAACGTGCGGGACCTGGCGATGATCCGATTCGCGGTGTCACCGCTCTGGGAAGCTGTGGCGAGCGTGCGGATCATCAAGCGGCCGCGTCAGTTTCCGGAGCATCTGGCCTGGTACGAGCGGGTCCAGCCACGCTTGGCGGGCGTGCGGTGGCAGCTCTTCGCCGACCTGGTGCAGATGCCGACGCCGATCATCCCGACCTTCGTCTGCCCGCCGCCGGCCACTTCGCAGCCCACCCTCGACATCGAGTTGGCGTCCCTCGTCGCCACCCCTGCCGAAGCGGTGCGGGCCAGCCTCGACGCGCTGCCCGGGCCGAGGTCGTCACCTCTGGCGGCGCTCTATGCCGACCCGCCGAGTCACCTCGATCGGCTGGCCGAGGCCATCCGGGCGTACGTCGACGCGGTCATCGCACCCTACTGGCCCCGGATGCGCACCCTGCTGGAGCGGGAGGTGCTACTCGGTGCACAGCGCATGGCCACCGACGGGGTTCATGGTCTGCTCAATCACCTCGACCCCTTCGTCCGGCTGAAGGCCGACACGCTGTCGGTGGAGCACATCACCCAAAGTGGCACGGTGCGACTCGACGGGCGGGGCCTGCTGCTCGTACCGTCGGTATTCAACGGCCGCCGGGTGTGGTCGAATTTCGGCTCTCCTGGACAACCGGTGCTGCGCTTCCCGGCGCGGGCGGTGGCCACCCTCTGGGAACGGGATCGGACCCCGCACGGGCACGCGCTCGCCCGGGTCCTGGGTCGGACCCGCGCGGCGCTGCTGCACGAGTTGGCCGTACCGACCTCGACTCTGGAACTCGCCGAACGGTGCCAGCTCACCTCGGGCACCGTGTCCCAGCACCTCGGCGCGCTGCGTGACGCCGGCCTCGTCGGCACCCACCGGGTCGGACGCTTCGTCCTCTACGCCCGCACAACCGCAGCCGAGGCGCTGATCGCCGCCAACGGTACGGCTGTCACCTGAGACCGGTCGGCGCGGCCCGTCAGGTCGGATGGCGCGCCTCGGCAGTATGACGCTTCCGCTATGTCGGACATCGGTCGCCCGGGCTATAGCATTCACGTACATCGATGACGGTGGCCGGTGGCCGCCGGGCGACCGCAGGGGAGTGCGTGATGTTCCGACGACAACTGAGACGTACGGCGATGGCCATGCTGGTGGCCGTGCTGGCGGCAGCCGGGGTGCAGCTCGCCACGGGCGCTCCGGCCGCCGCCGTGCGGACCGTCTACTACGACGCGAGCCGGACCGGTGAGTTCCGCACCAACTTCGACCAGGCGGCGCAGATCTGGAACAGCCGGGTCAGCAACGTCCGGCTGCTGGCCGGCACCCCGGCCAGCATCACCATCTACGTCGACGACGGCTGGCCCCGGGCGCAGCCGACCGGCCTCGGCTCGGGACGGATCTGGATGGGCCGCACGGCCGTCAACCAGGGCTACGACCGTAACCGCATCGCCGCCCACGAGATCGGGCACATCCTGGGCCTGCCGGACCGGCGTACCGGACTGTGCACCGACCTGATGTCCGGCAGCAGCGCCCCGGTGTCCTGCCGCAACGCCAACCCCAGCTCGACCGAGGCGAGCCGGGTGAACTCGCTGTTCGCCGGCAGCCTGGCCGCGCCGGCCAGTACGACGTACACCTGGACCGGCGACTCCAACATCGAACCGTTGGTGGTCGGCGGCCGACCGGCGTCGGAGAACTACCCGTTCATGGTCTACGTCTCCGGCTGCACCGGCACGCTGATCAAGGGCAACTGGGCGGTCACCGCCAAGCACTGCTCGACGCCGTCCTCGGTGCGGGTGGGCAGCGTCAACCGCTCCAGCGGCGGGACTGTGGTGCGGGTGACCCGTGCGGTCAACCACCCGAGCGTCGACGTCAAGCTGCTGCAACTGGCCAGCGCGGTCACGTACGCCCCGGCACCGATCCCGAGCACCTCCGGCGCGGTCGGCACCGCCACCCGGATCATCGGCTGGGGCCAGACCTGCGCGCCCCGGGGCTGCGGATCGGCACCGGCGGTCGCCAACGAGCTGGACACGTCCATCGTGGCGGACAGTCGGTGCTCCGGCATCAACGGCCCGTACGAGATCTGCACCAACAACACCAACGGCAATTCCGGCGCCTGCTACGGCGACTCGGGTGGGCCGCAGGTGCGCCGCGTCAACGGAGTGTGGAACCTGATCGGCGCCACCAGCCGGGCCGGCAACAACAACTCCACCTGCGCCACCGGCCCGTCCATCTACGTCGACCTGCCGTCCATCCGGTCCTGGATCTCCACCCAGGTCGGCGGTCTGCCCGTCTGACCATCAAGGACAGTGCAGTGGGGACGCGCGCACGACGCGTCCCCGCTCGCGGCGTGTTGGGGTCACCCCACGCTGTCGCCCATGGGATACGGTGCGTGGCATCTCGACACATCCGAGGTGGACCCATGCCTGCCCTCGTCGCCCTCGCGCTGACCCTCGCTCTCGCGCCCACGCCGTCCCCGTCGGCCACCTCAGGTCCGGTCGCTGACCTCCTCGGTGGCGTCGGCCGGATCGTCGACGACCTCCTCGATGGTGGCGACCCGCCGAGCACGGCGCCAACCGCGCCCCCCACGCCGAGCCCGACGGCGGTCACTGACCAGCCCAGCCCGGTGCGGCCAACCGCGGCCCCCACGCCCGCGGGGTCGTCGGCCGCCGTCCAGGTCCCGGCCGCTCCGGTCGCACCGGCTCGACCCGCCGGTGGCGAGGTCACCGGCACCCGGGAGGCAACCGTGCCCCGCCGTGACGGTGCCCCTCCCGCTCCGGTCACCCCGCCGACGCTCGCCAGCCCCGCCCGCGACAGTTGGCCGCCGGTGTCCTACGTGCTGGTCCTGGCTGCCATGGTCGTGTTGGCCGTGTGGCTCCTGCGCCGCCGTCCGTCGGCCCCCGCCGCCGCACCCGCGCCGGATCTCGCACCCGCACCCGCGCCGGATCCCGCGCCGGATCCTGGACCCGTGCCGGACAATGTCAGCCGGTTGCCGACCAGCCTCAACGCGATCTACGAGCTGGGCCGGCTGGACGAACGGCTCGCCCAGGAGCGCGGTCGCCCCACCTGAGGCGCCCGCCGGCCTCACGCCCCACGACATCGCTCGAGCTGGCCGCGGTGATGCGCGAGGGGCGGCGATCGCGGATCCGTCGGCGGGTTGCCGGCGCCGGGGCTGCGACGCTCGTGGCGGGCGTGGCCACCGTTGTCGTCGTGGTGGCGGTCGGTGCCGCCGGCTCTGACACGCCGCCGGCTGGTCGCTCAGGCCGGTTCGGCCAACCGGCGCTCGATGGTCACCGTCGTCCCCTCGAGGGTGGAGACCAGCCGCACGTCGCCGTACGCGTTCATCAGCAGCGCGCCGCGTCCCCGGTCCATCGCCGGTCGCCGGTCCCGCCAGGTGCCGAAGTCCCGTACCGAGATCCGGACCAGGCCGACACCGACCTGGACCCGCACCCGCACCTCCGGACGGCTGGGCCGCTGCGCGTGCTCGACGGCGTTGTTCATCGCCTCGGACGCGGCGAGCAGCAGATCCTCCAGCACGTCCGGGTCGACGTCGAGGTCGCCCAGCGTCCGCCGGACGTCCCGACGCATCATCGCGGCCGAGGTGGGTGCGGACGGGTACGCCCACCTGACGTCCAGGACGTCGCCGAGCCCGTTCCGGTCGGCCGGAGCCGCCGGCACCACTGACGTGTCGCCGACGGGTTCGACCGCCGAAGCCGGTGCGATGGCGGTGACCTCGGCTGGTCGCGTCGTCGCCGTTGCGGCGTCGACCGTCGCTGGATTGGCGGCGATGCGGTCGCGGGCCCGCCGGATGGCCGCGCGGATCCGCGCGATCAGCTCGGTCGCGGCGAACGGCTTCACCAGGTAGTCGTCGGCGCCCAGGCTCAGGCCCTCCACGCTGGCCTCACCGCCGGCACGGGCCGAGAGCACCAGCACCGGCAGTGCCCGGGTCGCCGGGTCCGCGCGCAGCCTGCGCAACAGGTCGAAGCCGTCCATCACCGGCATCATCACGTCGGTCAGGACCAGGTCTGGCCGCTCCCGGTGGATCTCGTCGAGGGCCTGCCGGCCGTCGGTGACGGCCCGTACCCGCCAGCCCTGCCCGGTGAGCAGCCGGGTGAGGTACGCCCGCATGTCGCTGTTGTCGTCGGCGACCAGGATCCGGGACCCGGCCAGCTCGTCCACCGCCGGGCCGATCGTACGGTCGGGCTCCGTCACACTGCCGTCCGGTTCGGCGAGCCAACCCATCGCCTCCTCGACAGCGGCGCGGGCGGCGTCGCCCCGCCCGTTCACCGGCGGGCCGGTCAACGCCGTTCGGCGCGCCGCCGACCAGGGAAGCGCCACGGTGAAGGTGCTGCCGACGCCCACCCGGCTGGCCACCCGGACCTCGCCGCCCTCCAGCCGGGCCAACTCGTGCACCAGGGCCAGGCCGATGCCGGTGCCCTCGTGGCTGCGTGAGCGGGCGCCCCGCACCCGGTGGAAGCGTTCGAAGAGTTTCGGCAGGTCCTGGTCGCCGATGCCGATTCCGGTGTCGGCGACGGTGAGGCGTACCTCCTCGTCGTCGGTGTCCAGGGTGACCCGGATCCGGCCGATGAACGTGTATTTCAGAGCGTTGGAGAGCAGGTTGGTGACGATGCGTTCCCAGTTGACCGGGTCGATGGTGACCGGCCGTGGCAGCGGTGGGCAGGCCACCTCCAGGGTCAGCCCGGCCCGCTCGACGGCGGCCCGGAACACGCCGGCCAGCTCGGTGGTGAGCGCGGACAGGTCGACCGCGCGGGCCTCGCTGCGGGCCCGCCCGGCCTCCAGGCTGCTGAAGGTGAGGAGGCTGTTGACCAGCGTCAACAGTCGGGTGGCGTTGCGCCACGCGGTCTCCGCCCGCTCCCGCTGGACGGGGGCCAGGGGTGCTGTGGCGTCGGTGAGGGCGTCGGCCAGTGGGCCGAGCATGAGGGTCAACGGGGTACGGAACTCGTGGCTGACGTTGGCGAAGAAGTCGGTCTTGACCCGGTCCAGTTCGGCCAACGCCTCGACCCGACGCCGCTCCTCCTCGTACTCCTGGGCGTTGCGCAGCGCCACGGAGATCTGCTGCGCCAGCAGCTGGTTGAAGGACCGGTACGCCTCGTCGAGCCCTCGGCTGGGGCTGACCCCCGCCAGCAGGACACCGAGCGGCTGGTCCTCGTCGCCGGAGGGGAGTGGCAGCGCCAGCGCGGTGCGGACCAGGTCGCCCCACGGGCCGGCGGGCAGTGGCAGCCGTTCGGCGACGTCGGTCACCTGGGTCGGGCGGCCCTCGGCGGCGTCCGGCAGCCCCCAGGCGTACGCGACCGGGCCGGGGTCGGCCAGCTCCACGGTGTCCGGGAGTGCCCCCTCGTGTCCCTGGTCGCCGCCCGTGCAGGCGAGCCGCCGCAGCACCGTGCCGTCGCGCAGGTAGATGGCGGCGAACGGCACGTCCAGCGGGTGGCTGTCGATCGTGTCGATCAGCCGGGCACCGGTGGCGTCCACGTCGACGGTGCGCCCGTCGCCGAGAACGGACAGGTCGCGCAGCAGGCGCAGACGGCGTTCGCCGACCACCTGCTCGGTGACCTCGCTGCACACGGTGAACACCCCGACGGTGCGGCCCTCGTCGTCGCGGGCCGGCGCGTGCGAGACGCTGAAGTACGCCTCCTCGCGGTAGCCGGCCCGCTCCAGCAGCAGTTGCAGCGCGGGGACCCAGCTGGCCACCCCGGTCGCCATGGCCTGCTCGATCAGCGGGGCGAGCACGTCCCAGCCCTCGGCCAGTGTCACCCGCACGTCGTTGCCGAGCGCGGCGGGGTGCTTGTCGCCGATCAGCGTGGAGTACGCGTCGTTGTAGAGCTGGGAGAAGTCGTCGCCCCAGAGCAGCAGCATGGGGTAGCGGGAGGAGAGCACGAGCCGGACCGCGGCGCGCAGGCTCTGTGGCCATCCGCTGACCGGACCCAGTGGCGTACGGGCCCAGTCCAGCTCCGCCATCAGCCGACCGGTGTCACCGCCGCCGCTGAACAGGTCGATGCTGGGTCGTGTCACGCTCGACCCGGCCCCATCGCTAGCCCCCGTTCCGGGCCCGACGACCCCTGCTGGCGTTACCTACCCATCCTGGCACCTCTACTCACCTGTGCCGCCGCCGGTACCCACCGTCGAAGCGGCGGCGGTTCGGGACGAACGACCGATGCCCAAAGGATCGACATCTGTAAGTGTCTCGGGTATCTCTCCAACCCCCGAGGAGCCCCCATGAGAGGCAGAACGCTGAGCGCGGGAATCGCGCTTGCCGTGTTCGCCGGAATGACGGTGACGCTGGCCGCCCAGCCGGTGGCCGCGTCGCCCATGACCACGATGACGGAGGCCCGGCCGATCGCCGCGACCGCCGCCGCGTTGGCAGCACCGGACATCTCCGTCAGCAACGTCCAGGCCCACCTCACCCAGTTCAACAGCATCGCCACCAGCAACGGCGGTAACCGCAGGGCCGGCTCGGCCGGCTACACCGCCTCGCTCACGTACGTCAAGACCAAGCTCCAGTCGGCCGGCTACACCGTCAGCGAGCAGTACTGCTCCAGCTGCACGTACCCCTCGAACAACCTGATCGCCGAGTGGCCCGGCGGTCCGACCGACCAGGTGGTCATGTTCGGCGCCCACCTCGACGGAGTCTCGGCCGGCCCCGGCATCAACGACAACGCCACCGGCTCGTCCACCCTGCTGGAGAACGCGCTGGTCCTGGCCGCGCAGAACCCGACCATGACGAAGAAGGTCCGGTTCGCCTGGTGGACCGATGAGGAGCAGGGGCTCAACGGCTCCCGGTTCTACGTCAACTCGCTCAACACCACCCAGCGCGGCTATATCAAGGGCTACTACAACTTCGACATGGTCGGCTCGGTCAACGGCGGCTACTTCATCAACCGGGTCACCTCGACCACGGCGGCGCCGCTGAAGGCGTACTGGGACTCGTTGGGCCTTGCGCCGGAGGAGAACGTCGAGGGCCAGGGCCGCTCCGACGACTACTACTTCCAGCAGGCCGGCATCCCCACCTCGGGCTACGCCGCCGGGGCCAGCGCCCGCAAGACCAGCTCCCAGGCGGCCAAGTGGGGCGGCACCGCCAACTCGGCGTACGACCCCTGCTACCACCGCGCCTGTGACACCACCGCCAACGTCAGCGCGACGGTGCTGAACAGGGCGGCCGACGGTGTCGCGTACGCGCTGTGGCAGCTCGCCGTTGGCGGAGGCACCCCCACCAACGACTTCTCCGTCGCGGTCAGCCCCACGACGCGCACCGTCGCGCGGGGCGCCAGCACCACCGCCACGGTGACCACCGCCACCACCGCCGGCTCGGCGCAGTCGGTCAGCCTCTCCGCCTCCGGCGCGCCCAGCGGGGTGAGCGTCTCGTTCAGCCCGTCCTCGGTGACCTCCGGCGGCTCGTCGACGATGACCCTCACCGCGTCGTCAAGCGCCGCGACCGGCACGTTCACAGTGACGGTCACCGGCACCGGCTCGGTCACCCGCAGCGCCACCCTCACTCTCACCGTGACCGGCACCGGCGGCTGCGCCGCCACCCAGGTGATCGGCAACGGCGGCTTCGAGAGCGGCGCCACAGTGTGGACGGCGTCCTCCGGCGTTATCACCAACTCCAGCAGCAAGCCGGCCCGGACCGGGTCATACAAGGCGTGGCTCAATGGGTACGGCAGCACCCGCACCGAAACCCTGTCCCAGTCGGTGACAGTGCCCGCCGGCTGCGCCAGTTACACGCTGTCGTTCTGGACTCGCATCGACACCGCCGAGACGACCACGTCCACGGCGTACGACAAGCTGACCGTGCGGATGGGCTCGACCACGCTGGCGACGTACTCGAACCTCAACGCCTCCACCAGCTACGTCCAGCGCACGCTCAACGTTGCCGCGTACGCCGGGCAGACGGTGACGCTCACGTTCACCGGCACCGAGGACTCGTCGTTGCAGACCAGCTTCGTGATCGACGACGTGACGTTGCAGGCGAGCTGACCGCGTACCCGCAGAAGCGAGCCGCCGCCGGGGCTTCCCGGCGGCGGCTCGTCGCGTTGCGGGTCAGGGGAGCTGCGGGTAGAGCGCGGCGACGCCGCCGGCCAGCCCGGCCTGCACCTGGCGGCTGAGATCGTCGGCGAGGATCTCGTACGCGTCGGCCTCGATGCCGTCCACCCCGATCCGGGCGATCGTCGCCGGGTCCAGTTTCGGGCCGGTGACGTCCGCGGCCATGTCGGTGTCCAGGTAGCCGACGTGCAGGCCGGAGACCCGGATGCCCCGCTCGGCGAGCTGGACGCGCAGGACGTTGGTCATCGACCACTCGGCGGACTTGGCGGCGCTGTAGGCCCCGTGGATCGGCAAGCCGAACCAGGACAGCACGGAGAGCACGTTGAGGATCGTTCCGCCGCCGTTGCCGGCGATGACCGGCGCGAACGCCCGGACCGTCGAGAGGGTGCCGATGTAGTGGGTCTCCAGCTCCAGCCGGACGAGGTCCAGGTCGCCGTCGAGCAGATCGGTCCGGGTGTCGATGCCGGCGTTGTTGATCAGCAGGTTCACGTTCCCGGCCAGCTCGGCGGCTGCGGCCACCGAGGCGGGGTCGGTGATGTCGAGGCGGACCGGTGTCACGCCGGGCAGGTCGACGCTGTCGGGGTTGCGGGCGCCGGCGTAGACGGTGGCGCCCCGGGCGAGGAGTTCGGCGGCCAGGTGTCGGCCGAGGCCACGGTTGGCGCCGGTGACGAGAGCGGTGCTTCCAGCGATCTTCATGGCCGTCACGCTATCCGACCTGACTTACGTTTACCAAAGTCAGCTACGTCACGACGGTGACCCCCCTGAATCGGGAATGCGACCCCGAGGCGGCCACAACCCTGCCGGTGACGGCTCGTATCCTTTCCGCGAACCTCCGCACGAGCCGAGATGGGAGACGGTGTGAGCAACCAGGCCGAAACGTTGGAATTCCAGGCCGAGGCGCGTCAGCTCCTCCAGTTGGTGGTCCACTCGATCTATTCGAACAAGGACGTCTTCCTGCGGGAACTCATCTCGAACGCGTCCGACGCCCTGGACAAGCTGCGACTGGCCACGCTTGTCGACAAGGACCTCGTCGCCGACACCGACGACCTGCACGTCGCCCTCGAGATCGACCGGGACGCCCGCACCCTCGCCGTGCGGGACAACGGCATCGGGATGACCCGCGACGAGGTCGTCCAGCTGATCGGCACCATCGCCAAGTCGGGCACCGCCGAGCTGCTGCGCAAGCTGCGCGAATCCGCCGACGCCCACGCCTCGCAGGACCTGATCGGCCAGTTCGGCGTCGGCTTCTACGCCGCGTTCATGGTCGCCGACCGGGTCACCCTGCTGACCCGCAAGGCCGGCGAGACCGGCGGCACCCGCTGGGAGTCCACCGGCGAGGGCACCTACTCGATCGAGTCGGTCGACGAGGCGCCACAGGGCACCACGGTGACCCTGCACCTCAAGCCGGTCGACACCGAGGACAATCTGCACGACTACACCGCCGAGTGGACCGTCCGGGAGATCGTCAAGCGATACTCCGACTTCATCGCCTGGCCGATCCGGATGAGCGTCGAGCGCCCCGGCGCCGACGGCGAGGCCGCCACCAGCGAGGTGCAGACCCTCAACTCGATGAAGGCACTCTGGGCTCGACCCCGCGACGAGGTCGACGCCGCGGAGTACAACGAGTTCTACAAGCACGTCAGCCACGACTGGGCCGACCCGCTCGAGGTCGTGCACATGAAGGGCGAGGGCACCTTCGAGTACGAGGCGCTGCTGTTCCTGCCCAGCCACGCCCCGCTCGACCTGTTCTCCCCGCAGGGCCGCCGCGGTGTCCAGCTCTACGTCAAGCGCGTCTTCATCATGGACGACTGCGAGGCGCTGGTCCCGACCTACCTGCGCTTCGTCAAGGGCGTGGTCGACGCGCACGACCTGTCGCTGAACATCTCCCGCGAGATCCTCCAGCAGGACCGGCAGATCCAGATCGTCCGCCGTCGCCTGGTGAAGAAGATCCTCTCCACGGTCAAGGACCTCAAGGCCAACCACGCCGAGAGGTACCGCACCTTCTGGACCGAGTTCGGCGCGGTGGTCAAGGAAGGGCTGATCGACGACACCGACAACCGCGACACCCTGCTGGACCTCCTGTCGGTCGCCTCCACCCACGACCCCGCCGAGCCCACCGACCTGGCCGGCTACGTCTCACGGATGAAGGACGGCCAGAGCGACATCTGGTACGCCACCGGCGAGTCCCGGGCCGCCATCGAGAACTCGCCGCACCTGGAGGCGTTCCGGGCCAAGGGCCACGAGGTGCTGCTGCTCACCGACCAGGTCGACGAGGTGTGGGTCGAGCGGGTCGGCGCGTACGACGGTCGGCCGCTGCGGTCCATCGCCAAGGGCGAGATCGACCTGGACACCGACGAGGAGAAGCAGCAGGCCGAGGCCGAGCGCGAGCAGCAGCGGCAGGAGTTCGCCGCCCTGCTCGACTGGCTGGGCACCACCCTGACCGACAGCGTCCGGGAGGTGCGTCTGTCGTCGCGACTGACCACCTCGCCGGCCTGCGTCGTCGGCGACGCCCACGACCTCACGCCGACCCTCGAGAAGATGTACCGGGCGATGGGGCACGAGGTTCCCCCGACCAAGCGGATCCTGGAGATCAACCCCGGTCACCCGCTGGTGTCCGGGCTGCGCAAGGCCCACGAGCAGGGCAGCGACCCCTCGGCCCTGACCGAGACCGCCGAGCTGCTCTACGGCCTGGCGGTGCTCGCCGAGGGCGGTGAGCTGACCGACCCGGCCCGCTTCACCCGGACGCTCGCCGACCGGCTGGCGCGCACCCTGTAGCTGGCGTACCCCCTCAAGCGGCGGGCTTCCCGGGTCACCGGGTGGCCCGCCGCCGGCGGTGGCCGGCTACCAACGGTTCCAGTGGGCGAACCCGTCCGCGTCGGCCCGCGGACCGGGCTTGAAGTCGGTGCCCAGGGTGTACGCCACCGGCGTGAGCGCCACCTGCACGACGGTGTCGTAGGGGATGCCGAGCAGGTCTGCCATCTCCCTTTCGTAGCTGAGATGGCTCGTGGTCCACGCGGTGCCGAGCCCGCGTTCCCGGGCGGCCAGCATGAAGCTCCAGAACGCCGGGATGACCGAACCCCAGGCCCCGGCCTGCCCGCGCACGCTGGCCAGCTCGGCGCGGGACTCGACCCGCAGGCAGGGGATGAGCAGCAGCGGCACCTCGTGCAGGTGGTCCGCCAGGTGTTGCAGGCTGCCGGCGATCCGGCCCCACTGCTCGGAGGCGAAGTCCATCCGGCTGAAGGCCGGCCCGGTGCCGCCCGACGCGGGTGGCGGTGCCATCAGCCCGAGTCGCCACAGTCGGGCGACGGCGGCCCGGGTCTGCGGATCCTCGACGAAGATGAAGTCCCAGCGTTGCCTGTTGCGGCCGCTGGGGGCCTGAAGTGCGATGCGCAGGCAGTCCTCGATCACGTCACGGGGGACCGGGCGTCCCAGGTCGAGGCGCTTGCGGACGGCGCGGGTCGTGCTCAGGACCTCGTCGGCGGACAGGCCCAGTGTGCGCGGCCCGCTCTGCCCGGCCGGTCTGGTGTCGCTCATGCGGGAACTCCCACTCGTTCGGTCAGGTCGAGGTTGGCGATGACCGCGGGAAGGAGCCCGGGAAACCGGTCATTGATGTCGTCCGCACGCAGCTCGTGTCTGCGGAAGCTGCCGTTGGGCGTGACGCGGAGGACGCCGGCTGCCCGCAGCACCTTCAGGTGATGCGACAGCGTGGACATGCTCACCTCGGACAACGCGTCGAACTTCCCGCAGACGACCCCACCGGCCTGCGCCAACTGTCGTACGACACTCAGGCGCACCGGGTCGGCGAGGGCGCCGAGCACGGTGGCGAGGTCGACCGAGGCGAGATCGGGATGATGCAGGGCTCTCATGGACGCCATGCTAGCTTTGATTTCGTGATTTCGAAAATCGTCCAAGTGAAGAGCGGAGCACGGTCATGCCGGTCGACACAGTGATCTTCAGCGGGGAGGGCCCGCACGCCGATCCCTGGCACCCGTTGTCCGAGACCAGCGCGGCGATCGCCAAGCTCGTCGGCGACGCGGGCCCGGTGGCGATCGTGACCACCGTCGACCAACTCGAGGCCGCACTCGACGGCGCCCGCCTCCTGGTGGTGAACGCCAGCGCCGACCGCACGGCTCCGATCCCGCAGGACGAGGAGTTCGGCCGCGTCCTCGACGCCTTCCTGGCCCGTAGCGGCAGCCTGCTCGCCACGCACAGCGCGACGATCGCGTTTCCCCAGCTCGCGACCTGGCGATCCACGGTTGGCGCCGCCTGGGACCACGGTCGGACCTTCCACCCGCCGATCGGAACGAGCCTCATCCGACGCACCGACATCGAGCACCCGATCACTACCGGTCTCGTGGACTTCGAGGTGCACGACGAGCGCTACACCGACCTGGAGTTGCTCGACGGCGTCGACGTCGAGACTCTCTACGTCCACGACGAGGGTGGCGACACCCACCCGCTCGTCTGGGCGCGCACGGCCGGGAGCAGCCGGATCGTCTACAACGTACTCGGTCACGACGCCCGGTCGTACGAGTCGCCGGGACACGTCGAGCTGCTGCGGCGCATCGTGCTCTGGCTCCGTCACCGCATCTGATCCGCAACGGTCCACGGTGGTCACTGCACATTGACCACCCACCCGCAACCGCTGCGGGTGACGCCCCGCGTACCCCGGTGAAGAACTTCACAGGGGTTGGGCGATCGTCACCGACCGTGCCTAACGTCGGTCGGGTTCGCCACTGCGGACACCACGGCCGGCAACGCCAAATCCTGCCCCCGGTCGGTGGAACCCAGTCACCCGGGCAGGAGCGGGGGACCCAAACGTTCCTCGGTGCACGTCACCTCGGGGTGAAGCCGCCATCGTGCGGCCGGGCTCCTCGGCCCGAACCCGACAGCTCACCTCGCCGGCGTGGAGGAAGTTCACATGACGTCTGTCTACACGCCCCGTCACCGACGGGTCACCACCCGCCGTCTCGCCGTCGGCACCCTGGCCGTCGGTGCGGTCACCGGTGCTGTCGCCCTCTTCGGCCCGGCCGCCCCCGCGCAGGCCGCAGTCAACTGGGACGCGATCGCCAAGTGCGAGTCCGGCGGTAACTGGAAGATCAACACCGGCAACGGCTACTACGGTGGCCTGCAGTTCTCCCAGAGCACCTGGGCCGGCTACGGCGGCAAGAAGTACGCCGCCCGCGCCGACCTGGCCAGCCGCGGCGAGCAGATCGCCATCGCCGAGAAGGTGCTCGACGGGCAGGGCATCGGCGCGTGGCCGACCTGCGGCAAGAAGGGCGGTTCGTCGGGCGGCTCCGCCACGAAGCCGTCGACGAAGTCCACCGCGAAGCCGTCGACGAAGTCCACGCAGAAGCCCACCGCGAAGTCCACGGCGAAGCCCACCGAGCAGCAGGAGCGGCCCTCGCGGCGGGAGCAGCCGGCGACCCGCAACCACGAGCGCACCGCGCCGACCACGGGCGGCCAGACGTACCTGGTCAAGCCGGGCGACACCCTGTCGGAGATCGCCGACAGCCACCGGGTGACCGGCGGTTGGCAGGCGCTCTACGAGCACAACCGGCAGCTGATCGGGGCCGACCCGGGCCTGATCTTCCCGGGTCAGCGGCTCAGCCTCTGACGGTCTTCCCGCGTCAGCGGCTCAGCCTCTGACGGATGACACACGAACGCTCGGCCGGGTCACCGGCCGAGCGTTCGTACGTGTGGTGCGGATCAGCCCGAGCGCCCGTACCCCGGGGGGAAGCCGTCACGCCGCGGAGGCGGATGCCTTCGACCCTCGGTGCGACGCGACCGGGCCGGCGTTCCAGCCCCAGCGGGGCGCCGGTGCGCTGCCCTCCCCGGACCAGCCCGTGCCGCCCTCCTCGTTGTCGTCGCCGTCGACGGTCATCTCGACCGGGGCGGGTGTGCTGCGGGCCAGTCGCATCGACTGCTCCGCGCCGGCGCGGGCCGCGCACGGCCAGGACTGCCCGGCGCACTGAAGGTTGCGGCACTGACCCTCGTCGTCCGGCTCGTGGGCGCTCAGCACGTCGATCGCCAGTTGCCAGAGCAGCGGGTCGGTTACGTCGTGCGGCCGCTCGGCAGTGCGACTCGGCCGGTTGCTGGTGTCGTCGTCGGACATTGTGGGTCCCCCCTTGTCAGGCTGTACCCCACAAGGGTCACCCGTGAGCCGCTGGTTAAACCGCCGACCTGCTGTGATGTGTCTCCGGTCGCAGCGGTCGCCGGGACGCCGCACGCAGATCGGTCAATCCGGCAGCAGCGGCATCTCGACGCCCGGCTCCCGGCCGAGCAGGACCGCTCGGGTCAGCGCCGCTGAGCCGAACCGGTCGCGGACCGCGTCCACCGCAGCGTCCAACTCAGCGCCAGGATCGCGGTGAAATGGCAGCTCCGGTTGCACGGGGTTGTCGTCCAGGTTGCCCACTGAGACACCGATCAGGGTGACACCACGACGATCGATCTCGGTCAGCGCGGCTCGCAGCAACGCGCGCGCGGCGGCGAGCAGCGGCGTCGTGTCGGCGGTCGCCTTGCCGATGGTGTGCGAGCGAGTGGCCCGGGTGTAGTCGCCGAAGCGCAGCCGCAACACCACGGTGCGACCGGACCGCCCCGCCGCCCGCATGCGGCGGCTGACCCGGTCGACCAGGCCGGCGAGGATGGCATCCAGCTCCGCCGGGGCATGCGGGGTGCGGCTCAGCGCATGCTGCGCGCCCATCGAGCCGCGTCGCCGGCCAACCTGCACCGAGCGGGGATCGCGGTTGTGCGCCAGGGCGTGCAGGTGCCTGCCGGCGCCCGACCCGAGCAGCGACACCAGGGCGGCCTCACCGAGGCGGGCCACCTCACCGACCGTACGGATCCGGCGTTCCCGCAGCTTCGCTGAGGTGACCGGCCCGACGCCCCACAACCGCTCGACCGGCAGCGGGTGCAGGAACGCCAACTCGGCGTCCGGTGCGACCACCAGCAGACCGTCCGGCTTCGCCACCCCGCTGGCCACCTTCGCCAGGAACTTCGTGCGGGCCACACCCACCGTGATCGGCAGGTGGACCCGTTCACGAACCTCCCGGCGCAGCCGCTCGGCGATCTCGGCCGGCGACCCGACCAGCCGCCACAGGCCACCGACGTCCAGGAACGCCTCGTCGATGGAGAGCCCCTCGACCAGTGGCGTGGTCTGCCGGAAGATCTCGAAGACCGCCCGGCTCGCCGCCGTGTACGCCGACATCCGGGGCGGCACCACGATCGCGTCCGGACAGAGGCGGCGCGCCTGCTGACCACCCATCGCGCTGCGTACGCCTCGCGCCTTCGCCTCGTAACTGGCCGCGAGGACCACGCCGGCGCCGACGATCACCGGCCGCCCCCGCAGGCGCGGGTCGTCACGCTGCTCGACCGACGCGTAGAAGGCGTCCAGGTCGGCGTGCAGGATGCTGGCGCCGGGCGACACGTACACATGTTCGCATGGCGGGTGGCCATCTCTGCAATGAGCTGGGCGAACGTCCGATCAGTCGAGGCAGAACTCGTTGCCCTCCGGGTCGGCCATGACGAGGTGACCGGCACCCAGTGGGGGAGCGGGCTCGTGGCGACTGAGTCGGGTGGCGCCGTATCCGGCGAGTCGTTCCGCCTCCGCCTCCAGCGCCGCCATCCGCTCGTCACCCGTGAGCCCGGGAGCGGCCCGCACATCGAGGTGTACGCGATTCTTCACCCGCTTGGGCTCGGGCACCCGCTGGAAGAACAGGCGCGGTCGTACACCCTCGGGGTCGACCACCGCTGAGGCGTCGTTGCGGTTCTCCGGCGGGACCCCCATCGCGTCCAGCGCCTGCTCCCACGACTCGAAGTCTCCGGGCGGTCCCTGCAACTGGTAGCCGAGGGCCTCGGCCCAGAACTCGGCCAACCCGGCGGGGTCGGCGCAGTCGAACGTGATCTGGACGTCGCGGGCCATGTCAGCTCCCTGTCTCGTGATCTGGTCGGTCATGATCCCAGCCTCTCGTGAATAGCGGACAGGGTCGTTCCGCGATCCGTGCGACGATCGGCGTGTGACCGTCGAGGCAACGACCGAGCGGGTGCTGCGGTTGCTGGCGTTGCTCCAGCGGCGACCATCCTGGACCGCCGCCGACCTCGCCGCCGAGCTGGGCGTCACCGACCGCTGCGTCCGCCGCGACGTGCAGCGACTGCGCACACTCGGCTATCCCGTGCAGGCGGTGTCGGGCGTCGGCGGTGGCTACCAGCTTGGCGCGGGCACCCGGCTGCCGCCGTTGCTCCTCGACGACGAGGAGGCCATCGCGACGGCGGTCTCCCTGCGCCTCGCCTCGGGCGGCACGATCGCCGGAGCGGGCGAGGCGGCCCTGCGGGCGCTCGCGAAGCTCGACCAGGTGATGCCGTCGCGGTTGCGTGCCGAGGTGCGGGCGGTGCACGGCGCCACGGAGACGCTCCTGGGCCCGGTGGCCGAGATCGACGCGGAGCTGCTGGTGACACTGGCGCGGGCCTGTCGCGACGCGGTGCGGGTCCGCTTCACCTACGCCGGCCGCGACGGTGGGGACCGCGAACGGACTGTGGAACCGATCCGGATGGTCACCACAGGTCGCCGCTGGTATCTGATGGCCTGGGACGTCGACCGCGACGACTGGCGTACGTTCCGGCTCGACCGGATGGGCGCGGCGACCGCGACGACCTGGCGCTTCCGAGCGCGCGAGCATCCGGATCCGGTCGCGTACGTGCAGCGGTCGGTGACCGAGGCGCCGTACCGGTATCTCGCCCGCGTGCGGGTGCACGCCCAGCCGGACCGGGTGCGGGCGTTGGTGCCACCGCAGGTCGGGCGTGTCGAGGACGACCGCGACGGATGGTGCGTGCTGGTCGTCGGCGGCGAGAGCCTGGACTGGCTCGCCGCGCATCTGGCACGCCTCGATCACGAGATGGAGGTGCTGGAGCCTCCCGAGTTGCGCGAGGCCGTCGGCCGCCTCGCCCGTCGCCTCGCCGTGCTGGCGGGTGGGCCATCGGAACCGGGCGGGTAGTGGCGCAGCGCGTAGTGCCGCAGCGACACCGGGCTGCCGTCCGGGGCGGTCCATGGTGCCGTGCTCGTCCCGACGCGCCGCCAGCCGGTGCGCTCGTAGAGCGCGGCGGCCGCGGCACCACCGGCGGCCAGCTCCAGCACCAGGTCCGTACCGCGTCTGCTCGCCCACTGGCGGGCACGGTCTAGCAGCGCGCTGCCCAGCGCCAACCCTCGGGCGGACGGCACCACGAAGAGGCGAGCCACCTCGGCTGTCGGCCGGGCCGGCGGCCCGCCCACCGGGTCGGGGATCCGATGCACCGCGACATGCCCCACGACGGCCCCGTCGGCGTCGACCGCCACCCAGGCGCGCGCCGGGTGCGGCTCGCGCAGCCAGCGGTGCGGGTCGGCGGGCCAGTTCAGCGGGTACCTGTCGACCCGGTGAACCTCGGCGAGCCCCGCGACGCAGCCGTCCAGGTCGGTGGCGCGCCGCCGGCGGATCCGGGGTTGGTTCACAGGTCGTCGAACGGGCCGGCGTAGCGGAACTCACCGCGGATCGACTCCCGCCACGCGGTCAGCGGCCGGGCCTGGAAATACTGCGGCCCCCACGGCTGCGGCGGGGTGACGCCCAGCTCGACGGCGGGCCGGAACCCGAAGCGCGGGTAGTAGTCAGGGTGCCCGAGCAGCACCACCAGCGGCTCGTCCCGCGCGTCGGCTGCGCCGAGCACCGCGTGCATCAACGCGTGGCCCACCCCACGGCGCTGCCAGTCGGGCAGCACACCGAGTGGCCCCAGCCCGAGCGCCACCGGCTCGCCGGCCACCCGGCCGCGCGTGGCCACCACGTGCCCCACCACCTGGCCGTCCGAATCGGTCGCCACCAGCGAGTACGCGGGCAGCCAACCCTCGTCGGCGCGCAGCGCGTCGACCAGGGTCGCCTCGACCGGTACGCCAGCGCCGTCGGTCCTGGCGAAGGCGGCGGAGTGAACCGCCCGGATGGCGTCGGCGTCGGCGTCCGTCTCGCGTCTGATCAGCACCGCGCCACCATAGGCCCACCGTGTCGCCGGCTCCACGCCTTTATCACCTGCGCCGATGTGTCGACGGTCGTCGCTTCGGAGTCACGCCGGCGGGCACGCCCGGCGGGCATGACGCGAAAACGACTGATGACTGTGAGGCATAAATATGCCTCACAGTCATCAAGCTCATGGGCCCAAGGGCTCGGACCTGGGACCTCAGCCCACGGCGGTGGCCGAGGGTGGGGCGCTGCCGCCCTGGGGCACCTCCGGAGTCATCAGCCGGATGATCTCCGCCCGGTCGGCCGGCGAGGGCATACCCCATTCGGGCCGGTAGCCGTACACCTCATGCAGTGGGGTTGAGCAGGTGCGGCCGTTCAGTATCTCCACGGCGTCGGTGCCGATCAGGCCGGGGTGTTCGACGCCGCAGGCCTCGGCGACCTTGGTCAGGTCGCGGCGCAGCGTCTGCAGGTAGTTGGCCGCCCGGACCGACTTCAAAGTCGGGTCCAGACCCCGGGTGAGCCACGTGTTCTGCGTGGCGACACCGGTGGGGCAGGTGTCGGTGTGGCACTTCTGTGCCTGGATGCAGCCGATCGACAGCATCGCCTCCCGGCCGACGTTGACCAGGTCGCAGCCGAGCGCGAAGGCCACGATGGCGTTGTCCGGCAGGCCGAGTTTGCCGCCGCCGATGAAGACCACCTGCTCGTGCAGGTCGTGCTCGGCGAACACCTTGTAGACCCGGGAGAAGCCCTGCTGGAACGGGAGCGACACCGAGTCGGTGAAGATCAGCGGCGCGGCGCCCGTCCCACCCTCGCCACCGTCGATGGTCACGAAGTCGACGCCTCGGCCGGTGTCGCGCATCAGGGTGGCCAGCTCCTGCCAGAAGCCCAGGTCACCGACCGCCGACTTGATGCCGACCGGCAGGCCCGTCTCGGCGGCCAGCAGCTCCACCCAGTCGAGCAGGCTGTCGCAGTCGGAGAACTCGGCGTGCCGGGACGGGCTGACGCAGTCCTGACCGGCCGGGATGCCCCGGGTGGCGGCGATCTCGGCGGACACCTTCGCCCCCGGCAGCAGCCCACCGAGGCTCGGCTTGGCGCCCTGGCTCAGCTTGATCTCCAACGCCTTGACCGGTGCGCCGGCCACCAGGTCCTTCAACCGGTCGAGGCTGAACCGGCCGTGTTCGTCGCGGCAGCCGAAGTACGCCGTTCCGAGTTGGAAGACCAGGTCACCGCCGTTGCGGTGGTACGGCGACAGGCCACCCTCGCCGGTGTTCTGCAGGCAGCCGGCGAGTGCGGCCCCCTTGTTCAACGCGGTGATGGCGTTGCCGGAGAGCGAGCCGAAGCTCATGCCGGAGATGTTGACCACCGACTCCGGGCGGAACGCGCGGGCCCGCCCCCGGGCCGCGCCGAGCACCTTCGCGGACGGCAACCGCACGTCGTGCCCGGCGGCGGGTGTCGACGGCGGCACGGCCCTGCCGAACGTGCGGTGCTTGATGATCGGGTAGCCGGGGGTGTACTCGATGTCGTTGTCCGTGCCGAAGCCGAAGTAGTTGTTCTCCTGCTTCGCCGACGCGTACACCCAGCGGCGTTGGTCGCGGGTGAACGGCCGCTCCTCGTTGTTGCCAGCCACGATGTACTGCCGCAGCTCCGGGCCGATCGCCTCCAACAGGTAACGGGCGCGACCGAGCACCGGATAGTTGCGCAGCAACGCGTGGTCGCGCTGGATCAGGTCCCGCGCGGCGAGCGCCGCGACGGCGGCGGCGACAGCGGGTACGGCTCGACGGGCCCATTTCATGCCCGGCACTCTTTCCGCCCGCACCTCTGGCCAAACCGGCCCCGCCGATCCAATGCGCTGGTCAGGGGCGGGGACCAGGAGGCGCGCCCGGCGGCGGTGCGGGGCGTACCCGCACCGCCGCCCGGGGGCTCAGCGACGCCGGAAGGACTCGCGGACCGACCCGCCGACCACCGTGCACCACGTGCTCGTGCTGAGCTTGCCGTTGCGGGGCAGGCCGTGCAGCGCCTGGAGGTCCTGCACCGCAGCCCGGGTGGCGTGGTCGTAGGCCCCGGTGACGGTGACCGCGTACCCCTTGGTGGCGAGGATTTCCTGCACCGCCGTGACCGGCGCGCCGGTGGCGTGCTGGTCCAGCTCGGGAACCAAAGTCTCCCAGGTCGGCGTGGTGAGGGTGGCGTCCACGTCCACCGCGATGCCGTTGCGGGCCTGCCAGTCCTGTACGGCCGCCACTGTCGCCGCGTCGAACGTGCCGCTGACCGTCACCGCGTAGCCCCGGAACGCGAGCAGGTGCTGCACCACCCGGACCGAGGGGGAGTTGACGAACCGCCACAGGTCCGGCCAGCGGCGCGCCGGCACGTCGCCCAGCGTCGTGCCGAGGGCGGCGTGCACCCGCCGACGCAGCTCGGGGAACTGCCGGTAGAAGGCGGCGCCCGGGCACTCGGTGGTGCGGAAGTCCCAGTGGCCGAAGATGTCATGGGCGTGCAGCCCGTACTGCCGGCAGATCGCGACGCAGAGCTTGACCAGCGAGTCGGTCAGCGCCTTCGGCGGCGTCTCGCTGACGTAGGTGCCCTCGTTCTCGATGCCGATGGCCCGGCCGTTCTCGCCCGGGCAGTGCGCCGAGATCATCTGGCGGTCGCCGGCTTCGAGGCGCTCCAGGCTGCCCCGGCGACCCTCCAGCACGTAGCCGCCGCGGCTCACCGTGAAGTGCTGGCCGGTGTCCGACCAGCCGTTGCCGTCCATGTGCAGGTCCTGGCACTCGTGGGCCAGTTTGACCGCCTGCTCGCGGGAGTAGTCGGTGACGTTCGGAAACGCCATGTGGTGCACGATGATCTTGTTGGTGGCGATGGCGCTGACCGACAGCGGGTCCTTCGGCGGACGGGCGGCCCACTCGTCGCAGCTGATGATCCAGTCCAGGTCGGCGCCGGGGGCGGCGGCCTGCGCCGAGGTGGGGAAGGCCAGTTCGCTCCCGACGACGGCGACCGTGGCGGCGCCGAGACCGGCTCGCAGCAGTGTCCGGCGATCCACTTCGGAATGGTCGACGTGCATGACATCTCCTCCTGCGGCCGACGGCGGGGGATGAAAAGTAGCTCCAGTGGCCGCACGCACTCCGGAGAATATTGCCAAGACTCGGTGCGCGCCAGAGGTCCGCGTCACCTCATGATCACTTGGGTTTCCGCGACTCGGGTCGGGGGTAGGTCGGGGCTGACCATCCCGGCTGCCCGCATGAAGGAATGACCATATGAGTGACAACGTCAGCGACGCGGTGGGCGACGCCCTCCGATCGGTGATGCTCTTCCTGCCCAAGGCCGTCGCCTTCCTGGCGATCCTGGTGGCGGGATGGCTGATCGCCAAGGCCGTACTGAAGATCGTGGAAAAGGTCCTGGAACGGGTGGGCTTCGACCGCGCCGTCGAACGCGGCGGCATCCGCCGCGCGTTGAGTCGCTCCCGGTACGACGCCAGCGACATCGTCGCGAAGCTCGTCTACTACGGGTTGCTGCTGTTCACCCTGCAACTCGCCTTCGGCATCTGGGGGCCCAACCCGATCTCCGACCTGCTTGGCGCGGTGATCGCGTGGCTGCCGCGCGCGTTCGTCGCGATCGTCATCGTCGTGGTGGCCGCCGCGATCGCCAACGCGGTCAAGGACATCATCAGCGGCGCGCTCGGCGGCCTGTCGTACGGCCGGGTGCTGGCCACCATCGCCTCGGTGTTCATCCTCGGCCTCGGCGTCATCGCCGCGCTGAACCAGATCGGGGTGGCCACCGCGGTCACCACCCCTGTTCTGATCGCGGTGCTGGCCACGATCGGCGGCATCCTCGTCGTCGGGGTCGGCGGTGGCCTCATCCGTCCGATGCAGAATCGTTGGGAGGCGTGGCTGACCCGCGCCGAGCAGGAGTCGCAGCAGATCGCCGCGCACGCCCGCGCCTACCGCGAGGGGCGCCGCGACGCCGAGGCCGAGCTGGCCCGGGCGTCCGCCGCCCCCGCCGAGCCGGCCCGGCCGCCGTTCGTCGCCGACGACCCGGAGCGCACCCAGATGCTGACGCGGCCGACCGACACGGAGGCCACCCAGGTGGTGCGTGCACCCTCCGACCCGGAGGCCACCCAGGTGGTGACCCGCCCGGCCGACTCGGAGGCCACCCAGGTGGTCAGCCGGGGCGGCGACGCGGACACGACCCAGGTGGTCGGCCGGGGCGATGGCGACTCGGACACGACCCAGGTGGTGAGCACCGGCACCGGTGGTGCGGTGCCCGGTCCGCGTACCAGCGACGACAGCGAGACCACCACTGTCATCCCGCCGGTGGACCGGCGCTGACCAGCAGTTGTTGAAGCGGGGCGGGATCGATCGGATCCCGCCCCGCTTCGCGTTGTCCGGCACGCCGAAAGTGCTTTCCGGCGCGGCGGTGCGCGTCTAGCATCGCTGACATGACCTGGCGACATTGATCCAGCAGAGCAGGCCGATCCCGTGGGCCACCAACGGCACCGCACGTCCGGTGTCCGTCTCCACTCCCACGGGAAGGCCCCATGATTCACCTCGCCTCGCGCGTGCCCGACCCGGCGGTCCGTCGCCTGACGGCCACTCTCTACGGGTACGCGTTCCTCAGCGACCTCGTCCTGCTCTACCCGCTGTACGTGGTGTTCTTCGCCGACACCGGGTTGTCGGTGGGGCAGATCTCGTCGCTCTTCGTCATCTGGTCGGCCGCCGGCATCCTGTTCGAGGTGCCATCCGGCGCGTGGGCCGACGTGGTGTCCCGTCGGCTGCTGTTGTGCCTTGCCCCGCTGGTGACCGCCGCCGGGTTCGCACTCTGGGTCCTGCTGCCGTCCTACCCCGCGTTCGCGGTCGGGTTCCTCCTCTGGGGTGCCGGCGGAGCGCTCGTCTCCGGTGCCCTGGAGGCGCTGGTCTGGACCGAGTTGGACCGGCTCGGCGCGGTCGGCCGGTACGCCCGGGTGCTCGGGCGCGCGCGGACGGCCGGTGTGCTGGGCGTGGTGGTCTCCGGAGTGCTCGCCGGCCCGGTGCTCGCCGTCGGCGGTTACCCGGCGGTCGGCGCGGCCAGCGTGCTGGCCTGTCTGCTCGCCACGATCGTCGCCGCCCGGTTCCCGGAGCATCGCCCACCAGCCGACGCGAGCACCCCGACACCGGACGACGAGGGCGACCTGGGTTGGTGCGACACACTGCGGGCCGGAGTGACGCAGATCCGCACCCGCCCTCCGGTGCGGTCAGCCGTGCTGCTGGTCGCCGTGGTCGCCGCCGACTGGGGCGCCCTGGACGAGTACTCCCCGCTGCTGGCCCTGGACACCGGTGTGCGGGCGGAGGTCGTACCGCTGCTGCTCCTGCTGCTCTGGGCCGGGGTGACAGTTGGCGGGCTGCTCGCCGGAGTGGGGGAGCGGCTGGGCCGCCGGGGTTACGCCGCTCTGCTGGGCCTGGTCGGTGTCGGGTTGGCCGGTGGCGCGTTGACCGGGCGACCGGCCGGCTTCGTGCTGCTCGCGCTGGGGTTCGGTGCCGGGCAGTTGGCCACCGTGCTGGCCGACGCGCGGCTCCAGGCCAGGATCACCGGCAACAGCCGCGCCACCGTCACGTCGCTGGCCGGGATGGCCACCGACCTGCTGATCATCGCGACGTACGCCGGTTATGGCCTCCTGGCCACAGTGGTCGGCAACGCGGTGGCGTTCGCGGCGACAGCCGGCCCGTACCTCGTGCTGGGCCTGGTGCTGTTGACCCGGCGGCGCCCGACGGTCGTGCCCGCCAGCAGTACGGCGGCTGCGGCGCACGGCCCGCGATGACCGGGGAGCCGGCGGCGGCCGACGTGGCCGCCGCCGGCCCTCGCTCAGCTGGACAGGTGCAGGAACGACCACTGGTGGCCGTCGAGGTCGCGGAAACCGCGCATGTACATCGGCCCGTTGGCCATGCCGGGCCCGAGCGACTGCCCGCCGGCGACCGCCGCCCGGTCGACCTGCTCGTCGACCTGCTCGCGGCTCTGCGCCGACAGCCCGACGACGACCTCCCGGCTGGTCTCCGTGTCGGTGGCGGCGACACCGGTGTACGACTCGAAGCCGGAGCGGAGGTGCAGCACCAGGCGGGTGCTGTCGGAGATGGTGAACACCATGGTGTCCCCGTCCAGGTCGGCCTGGTCAGCGGTGAACCCGAGCGCCCGGTAGAACTCGGCGGCAGTGGTCAGGTCGCGCACCGGCAGGTTGATGAACGTCATGGTCATCGGTTGTCTCCGTTCGACTCGAGCAGTGCCTTCAACGCGGCGAGCCGCTCCCGCCAGTACGCCTTCAGCTCGGCGGCCTGCTCGGCTCCGGTCAGCTTCTCGTGCAGCACGCTGACCCGGGCCTTCGACTCGCCGACAGCGTCGAAGCCGACGACGATCCGGGTGGGACCACCGGCCCAGTCGGCCCGGAAGGTGCGGGGCGCGGTGGTGGTGCGGACGCGTACCTCGATGTCGGGCAGCCACCTGGCGCGTGCCGTCTCGTCGGCGAACGCCTCGTACAGTCGCGCCGCCGGCACCGCCACCGTCCGGCTGGCAGCGGCCGAGAAGCCCCCGTCGCGTTGCTGACCGGGCGCGCGCAGGCCACGCGCCTGCTCGTACCCGACGGTGATGGTCTGTGACCACCAGCCCGGCACGTCGTGCTCGGTGACCAGGTGGCGGGCGATCTGGGTGTGGGTCCGCTCGGTGGCGGCCGTGGCGTCGAGCAGGGCGAACCACTCGGCCCAACCACGGCCGGTCCGGGCGCGGATCAGGTCGTCGGCGATCCGCTCGGTCTGCGCCGCGGCGGGCGCGGGAGACGGCGCCGGGGGCGGCTCGGTTGCCGGCTCGGTGGCCTTGTTGATCAGGTGTCGGCGGGCGGTGGTGTAGCTCTCGCCGGTCTTCTCCATCCGGGTGCGGACCCGGGTCTTGAACGATCTCTGGTTGGTCATCACATGCTCCCGGTCAACGGCACGGTCACCGGGACCCACGCTCCCGCCGACCCCGCCGCAGTGGGGCATGTGGCACCACGTCCCGAGGGCTCAGGGCCCCCTTTGCCTCCGCGTTGCCGGCGGCGTGAGCGCCGGGAGGGAGGTGCGGCGCAGGACTACGCCAAGGAGATCCTACGCCAATCCGCCCGTCAGGGCTGGTCACCGTCGAGGTAGACCCACCGGCCGTCCTCGCGGACGAACCGGCTGTGTTCGGTCAGGGTGCCGGGCCGTCCCGCGTCCCGGTAGTGGGCGTGGAACGTCACAGTGCCGGCGGCGTCGAGCAGGCCGCCCCGCTCGGTCTCGACGATCTCCAGTCGGGTCCACCGCTGCCCCGGGTCCAACTCCAGGGAGGCGGGCCGGGTCGAGGAGTGCCAGCTGCGCAGCAGGTAGCCGGTGTCGCCGAGGGCGAAGGCGCTGAACCGGGAGCGCATCAGCGCCTCGGCCGTCCCTGCCGGGCTGTCGCCGCTGTGCGCCGGGGCGCAGCAGTCCGCGTACGCCTGGCCGGAGCCGCACGGGCAGGCCCGTCCCGTCGTCGTGTTCGCCCGTCGGCGTCCCGCACCCTTACCCACGTCGTCATCCTGCCCCACCGCCGGGCGTCGATCGGCGACGACTCCCGCCGGTCGGTGCGGTCGGGGCCGGCCGGGGCGATCAGAGCCAGCCGGAGCGGCGGAACAGCCGGTACAGGAACAGGGCCGCTGCCGCCATCAGGGCGAGGGCACCGGCGTAGCCGTAGCGCCAGGCCAGCTCCGGCATGTGGTCGAAGTTCATGCCGTAGATGCCGGCGATGCCGGTCTGGGTGGCCGCGATGGCCGCCCATGCCGCGATCTTGCGCATGTCGTTGTTCTGTTCCACGGCGAGCTGCGCCAGTCGCGACTGGACGATCGAGGTGAGCAGGTCGTCGTACGCGGCCACCCGGTCCACCGCCCTGCTCAACCGGCCGTCCACGTCCACGAACCAGCGGTGCAGGGCGCGCGGCGGGCCGTCGGGGTCGAGCAGCGTACGCATCGGCGCCTGCAACGGCAGGACCGCCCGCTTGAACTCCACCACCTCCCGTTTGAGCTGGTAGATGTGCTGAATGTCGGCCCTGCGGTCGCGGGCGAACACCGCCTCCTCGACCCGTTCCAGGTCCCGTTCCACGTGCCCGGCCACCTCCAGGTAGGAGTCGACCATCCGGGCGCAGACCGCGTACGCCACCGCCCACGGGCCGGCGGCCAGCAGCGTGGGGCGGCCCTCGATGTCGGCGCGGACGGTGCGCAGAGCCCCGGCGGCGCCGTGCCGCACGGTGATGGCGAACCGGTCCCCGAGCAGCACCATCACGTCCCCGGTGTCGATCACCTCGGAGGTGTCGGTCAGCTCGGCGTGCTCCACGTACCCGGCGGTGCGCAGCACCAGCAGCGTGACCGACCCGTGGCGTTGCACTGTGGGGCGGTGCCCGTCGGCGAGCGCCTGTTCGACGGTCAGCTCGTCCAGGCCGAAGGTGCGGCCCACCGCGGCGAGCACGGCCGGGCCCGGGTCGTGCAGTCCCAGCCACACGAAGGCGTCGCGACCGTGCCGCGCGCGGGCGTACGCGTCGTCGTAGTGCGGTCGACCGGGCTCGCGCCGACCGTTGACGTAGACGGCGCAGTCGACCACGGCGTCCGGATTGGACCGGCGGGGGTTGGGGGCGACGGCCTCGGGCCGGCCGAGCAGTCGACGGGCCAGCGCGCGTACGCCCTGACCGGCCCGGTCCCGTACCGGTCGCTGATCCACCACGTGCCTCCCCGTCGCCCGCGCACCGCCCCGGTCGCGGTGTGCTCGCAGGGGATGGTGCCACCGCATTCTGCCGAGCAGGGTCCGGCTCCCGACAGCGGGGCGGGTGGCTCAGGCCGTGCGGGTGGCGAAGACGACGATGTTGTCGACGTAGTTGCCGGTCGAGGCGTCGAACCGGCCGCCGCAGGTGATGAGGCGCAGCCCGGCCGCGTCCGCCGGGCCGTAGACCAGCGTGCTGGGAAAGCGGTCCTTGGGGTACGCCTGGACGTCGTCCACTGTGAACGTGGCGACCTGCGCGTCGGCGCGGGTGACCTGGATCTGCTCACCGGCGCGCAGCCGACCGAGGTCGAAGAAGACCGCCGGGCCGGCCGGTGAGTCGACGTGTCCCACCAGGACGGCGTTGCCGGTCTCGCCGGGGCTCACCCCGTGCCGGTACCAGCCGGCGAGGGTGGGTTTGTCCAGTGGCGGCACCTCCAGCACCCCGGCGGCGTCCGCGCCGACACCGACGACCTCGGCGCGTACACCGATGGCGGTGATCTGCACCCGGACCGGCGCGGCGCGTGACAGCGGCGCCAGGTCCGGTGCGGGATGGGTGCGTCGCGGCGCGTCGGCCGGCGGTCGTGGTGGCCGCGCCGGGTCGGCGGTGAGGCCGACGGTGATCAGCCCCAGCCCGGTCACGCCGAGCAGGGCCACCACGGCCGGTAGGGTCCGCCGCCACCACACGTGGTCACCTCCGCGCTGGATCGTCCGGGTGCCCGCGCCGGTGTCACCGGTGCGGGCACCCGTCCTCAGGGATGGAGCAGTCGCCGATCAGGCGACAGTGGACACCGGACGTCGCCGGCGGATCAGGATCACCGCGCCGGCCAGGGCGGTGCCGAGCAGCGTGCCGCCGGCGGCCAGGGTGCCGGTGTCGCGGCTGTCGCCGCCGGAACCGGCGGGTGCGCCGCCGATCGGGGTGACGGCGAACGTGGCCGTGCCGGCCGAGCTGCCGTCGCCACAGGTCGCCGCGACCGTGTACGTGCCCAGGGTGAACCCGGCGGTGAAGAGTTCGGCGCTGAGCCCGCCGCCGGCCGCGGCCGTGGTGGATCGGACGTTCTGGTCGCGGTTGGGGCCGGTGACCCGGAAGAGGGCGTCACCCGACTTCGGGTTGCAGGTCGTCGCGGTGAGCACGACGGTCCCACCGACCGGGGTGGTGGCCGGTGACACCGTGGTGTCGGCCAGTGCGGCGCCTGGCAGCAGGAGCGTGCCGAGGCCCACGCCGAGCGCCGCCGAGCAGAGTGCTGTTGAGACCTTCATACGCGTCTTCCCTCACTTTTCGTCCGCTGACTGCGTGGGACGTCGTTCGGGTGGCCAACTCCGTGACTAGCACCGGTGTGCCCAACACTAGGTGGGTTGGGCCCACGATCAGGTGAAAATGAGAATTCCTCGTTGCCGTCACGTGTCCACCCGAAGGCGGGGAGAGCTGCGGAAAGGCCCGGACGGCCCGACCGGCACCGGTGCTCCGATCGATGTCCGCTCCGCCCGGGCTGTCGCCGCTGGGTCGATGGCGAGGTATGGCGTCGGCTGTCCAGGACCGGGCGGGCTGAACCCGGTCGGCCGGCGGGTTACGCGGGGATCGTCTCGCCGGTCTCCAGCAGGGTCTTGAGGCTGGCCAGCAGCTCCGGCCAGCCGCCGCTGCCATCGAGTTGGCCGCTGATCGCCCGGTGCATCTCGCTGTCGGGGGAGAAGTCGTCGTGGACGACGGTCAGCCGGACGGCCGCGTCGCCGTGTGGCTCGATCTCGAAGGTCACCTTCGACCGGCGCTCACCGAGCCGGGCGGCCAGTTGCTCGGGTGACCAGCCGAAGTGCTCGGCGTGCTCCGGCTGGAAGCCGTGCCAGCTGTACGACAGGCGACGGTACGGCTCGGCGACGAGCACCCGCTGACCGAGATCGCGTGGCTCGCCGTCCGGCGTGTCCTGCCACAGCACCGGAGACCCGACCTGCCAGTCGGACGCCAGAGCGACCCCGCCCCAGTAGCGGCGGGTGAAGGCCGGTTCGATGAGCGCGGCCCAGAGCCGCTGCGGGGTGGTCCTGACGTAGGTGGTGTAGACGAACGCGGGACTCTCCATGGACTGTCGCTCCAATGCGGTGCTCAGGTCGGCGAGCGCGGCGGCTCGCTCGCGGTCGTATCGGCTGAGCCATCTGTCGGCGATGGCGTTGATCGGCGCGGCGTTGAGGTAGTGCACCTTCTCCCGCCCGCGCCGAATGCTTGTGACGAGGTGGGCCGCCTCCAGCACCGCGAGGTGCTTGCTGACCGCCTGTCGACTCGTCGCCAACCCGTCACAGAGCTCCCGCAGGGTCTGGCCATTGCGGTCGTTGAGCCGGTCAAGCAGCCGACGCCGGCTGGGATCGGCCAGCGCCCGGAACGCGTCGTCCATCGGCCCTCCGTAAAAAGCAACCAAGCGGTTGCCTGTCAAAATAGGCAACCAGGCGGTTGTCTGTCAACACGGTCGAGCTTCTGCCGCTCGGATAAATCCGGGTGGAGGCGGGGGAGGCGCTGATAGGTTCGCTCGCCGTGACACAGGACAACACGACGGCCGGCCTGGGAACGGTGTTCGCCCGCCTCTGGGCGGCCAGCACCCTCTCGGCCCTGGGCAGCGGGCTGGCCACCGTCGCCGCACCGCTGTTCGTCGCCTCGCGTACCGACGATCCGCTCGTGGTGGCCGCGGCGTCCGCCGTGGCCTGGCTGCCGTGGTTGCTCTTCGCCCTGCCGGGCGGCGTGCTGGTGGACCGGATGGACCGACGCCGCCTGATGATCATCATCGACCTGGTCCGGGTGGTCGCGCTCGCCGTCCTGGCCACGGCGATCATGAGCGGTCGGGCCGGGGTGGTGCTGCTGTACGTGGTGCTGTTCGTGGTCAACACCGGTGAGATCGTGTTCCGCTCGGCCAGCCAGGCGATGTTGCCGACAGTGGTGCCCCGGCACCGCCTGGAGCGCGCCAACGGTTGGCTCGGCGGTGGCACCACCCTCATGAACGGGATGCTCGCCGGCCCGCTCGGCGGGTTCCTGTTCGCGCTCTCGGCGGGCAGCCCGTTCCTCGTCAACGCCGTCACGTACGCCCTCAGCGCGGTGCTGGTGGCGCTGATCGGCGGTGACTTCCGGGCCGCCGCGACCGACTCCCGCGTACGGTCGACCCGATCGATGCGCGCCGAGATCGTCGAAGGGCTGCGCTGGCTGGCCCACCAGCGGTTGTTGCGCACGATGGCCGTGCTGATCGGCCTGCTCAACGTGACCCTCACCGCAGCGCTCGCCGTGCTCGTGCTGCTCGCCGCCGAGCGGCTGCGACTCGGGTCCGTCGGTTACGGGCTGCTGTTCACCTGCATGGCCGTCGGCGGGGTGCTCGGCGCGCTCCTCGGCGACCGGCTCATCGCCTGGATCAGCCCCACCTGGACGATCCGGGTCGGTCTGCTGATCGAGGCGGGGTTGCACCTGGCGCTGGCCGCCTCGCGCAGCACCATCGTGGTCGGGATCGCGCTCTTCGCCTTCGGCGTGCACAGCGCACTGTGGAACATCGTGGCGAACTCCCTGCGCCAACGACTCACCCCACCGACACTGCAGGGACGGGTCGCCAGCACGACCCTCTTCGTGGCGGCGGGGGGCAACTGCGTCGGCGCACTGCTCGGCGGGCTGCTCGCCGCCCGGTTCGGCATCACCGCGCCGTACTGGGTCGGGTTGGTGGTGGCCATCGGCGTCTCCTTGGCCACCTGGCGGGTCTTCGACCGCGCGACGGTGGCACGCGCCGACGCCGATCCGCCCCTGGTCGACCAGCGGCCCACGCCGGTGCCCTGAGCGCTGTGCCGGGTGGCGGCGCGCGGCCGCCCGCGGCGGTGTGGCAGCGTGGTGCGGTGACCGATTCCGCGCCGCTCGATGTCGACCTCGCGCTGCTCGGCGGTGGCGGCGCGGCGTCGTTGCTGCTCGCCGCACTGGACCGGCACGATGTGCGGGACCTGCGCATCGCCGTCGTCGATCCGGTCCGCCGGCGCGGTCAGGACCGCACCTGGGCGTTCTGGGGCCACCCGGGCACCGATCTGGACCCGCTGCTCAGCGCGAGCTGGCAGCAGGTCGAGGTGGCGACGACGGCCCGGCGCCGCGTCCTGGACCTGACCCCACTGAGGTACGCCATGCTCCGCTCCGGCCCGGTCTACGACCGGGCTGCCGCAGCCGAGCGCCGGCTGGACGCCACCCGGATCGTCGCACCCGCCGAGACGGTGACCGACGACGGCACACGGGTGCTGGTGCGCACCGGCGACGGGCAGACCGTACGGGCCGGCTGGGTGCTCGACTCCCGCCCCCGCCCACCGGCGCGAGCGGGGCGGACCACCTGGTTGCAGCACTTCCGCGGCTGGTGGTTGGAGGCCGACCGGCCCGTCTTCGACCCGGCGCGCGCGGTGCTGATGGACTTCCGCACCCCGCAACCGCCCCGGGGCGTCTCCTTCGGCTACGTGCTGCCGGTGAGCGACAGGTACGCCCTGGTCGAGTACACCGAGTTCTCGCCCGACCTGCTCACCGACGCCGGGTACGACGCGGCGCTGGCCGGCTACCGGGACCTGCTCGGCCTGGACCCTGCCGGGCTGCGCGTGCGCGAGGTGGAGAACGGGGTGATCCCGATGACCGACGCGCCGTTCCCGGCCCGGCCCTCACCCCGGGTGGTCCGGCTCGGTACGGCCGGTGGTGCGACCCGCCCCTCCACCGGCTTCACCTTCTCCGCCATGTACCGACAGGCCGACCAGGTGGCCCGTGCCCTCGCGGCGGGACGACCACCGGTGCCGCAGGCGGCCTACCCGCGCCGGCACCGTTGGATGGACGCGGTGGCCCTTCGGGCGCTGGACCGGGGCGGGGTCGGCGGTCCGGACTTCTTCGACCGGCTCTTCGACCGCAACCCGGCCGAGCGGGTGCTGCGCTTCCTCGACGGCGTCACCACCCCGGCCGAGGAGGTCGCGATCATGAACTCGACCCGGCTGCTGCCGATGATCGCCGCCACCGCTGGCGACGCGGCGCACCGCGTCCGCGACCGGCTGCGCCCGACCCGCCCGGCGCCGGCCGTCCCGCCCGCCGTGGTGGGCGACCCGCTGGGCTCGGAGCCCGGCGCGGGTGGAGCACCCCGTCCGACCTGACCGGCGTCGTCCTGACCTGACCGGCGTCGTCTCCTGCGCCGCCTGTCGAGCTGCCCCGGGAGTGGGGCACCGTGTGCGGGGCCGCAGTCTCGACGCCGGCATTGTGTGCGGTGCGCCGCCTCGGCGCGCCGGCCCCCCGAGAGGGGAGGACGAGGTCACCGCCCGGTAGGTTGCCGGGCATGGTGGACGCAGCGGCCGGCAGGGGCGTGCAGATCTGGACCGACGGGGCGTGCAGTGGCAACCCCGGGCCGGGCGGTTGGGGCGCGCTGTTGCGCTACGGCGACCACGAGCGGGAGTTGTGCGGTGGCGAGGCCACCCCGACCACCAACAACCGGATGGAGCTGATGGCGGCCATCCAGGCGTTGGAGAGCCTGAACCGGCCGGTCACCGTCGAGCTGCACACCGACAGCACGTACGTGCGCAACGGCATCACCAGTTGGCTGGCGTCCTGGAAGCGCAACGGTTGGCTGACCGCCGCGAAGCAGCCGGTGAAGAACGCCGACCTGTGGCAGCGGCTGGAGGCGGCCTGCGAGCGGCACCAGGTCACCTGGCTGTGGGTCAAGGGGCACAACGGTCACCCGGAGAACGAGCGGGCCGACGGGCTGGCCAACAAGGGCATGACGGAGGCGCGAGCCGCACTGGCCAGCCGCTGAGCCGGGTCAGCGGGCCGCGTCGGGGTGCCCCGGCATGCTCGACCCGCCGCCGCTGCTGCCGGACGAGCCGCCGGTCATGCCCGCGCTGTTGTCCTCGGTGACGATGTCCGGCCGTACGTCGGTGTCTTCCGGCGCCGGGACCTCGGTGTCCGCCTCGACCTGCACCAACGGCACCTGGCCGGCCTCGTCCTCGCTGTGCTGCGGGTCGCCCGGCAACTCACCGTCGCGCTTTCGGTAGCCCACGCCGTGCCTCCCGTCGATGCCGGTCCGCGTCGGCGCTGGCTACCCGGCGTGGTCACGGCCGAAACCTCGCCCGCCAGCGGTGACCGCCGGTCGGAGAGTCTCGGCGGGTGGGGGAGCGGACGGCAGCCGCAGCGTCCGGCGACGGCTGAGCGCGACGGTCAGCGCCACCGCCAGCGCGCCGCAGACCACCAGGAACGCCGGGAGTGTTACCGAGGTGGTCGTTGACCGCGCCGCTGGTCGCGGAGCCGGCGGCGATGCCGAGCTGACCCGCCGTCTGCAACCAGGCCGCTATCGGCGCTGGCCGCGACGGGCCGTGGCCCGGGACGGCTGGCGGACCGGGGTGAGCGGCAGCGCCGTCCAGTGCGGTGGCCGGGTGCGCGTCGCCGGCAGACCGGTGCGTACGTCGCCCCGAGCGGCGTCCAGCTGGGACTGGTGCAGGAAGAGGGTGTTCCGCAGGTCGCTGCCCCGCAGGTCGGCCCCGCGCAGGTCCGCGCCGGTGAGGTCGGCGAGGCTCAGGTCGACGCCGCGCAGGTCGGCGCCGATCAACAGCGCCCCGCGCAGGTTGGCCCGGCGCAGGTCGACCCGGCGCAGGTCGGCGCCGGGCAGGCGCGCGCCCCGGTGGTCGACGCCCCCGGGGGAGCGGGCCGTGTCGCTGGCCTGGGACAGCAGGGGGTTGACCCGGTCCCGGTGCGCGGCGACGTCCACCGTGCGCAGGCGCGTCGGGTCACCCTCGGTGAGTGCCGCCGTCTCGGCGCGGGCGCGGGCCAGCTCGTCGCGCAGGTCGGCCGGCGGGTGCAGCGTCAGCGCCTCGGTGACGTACCAGAGCAGTTCGTGCAGGGGCCGCAGCACGGCGAACGCCTCCGCCATGGCCGGCAGCGTCTCCGGCGCGTCCCGCCAGTCGCGCCCGCCGAAGGTGACCTGGGAGACCTGCTGGCCGGCACCGAAGCAGTCGAACACCGTGCAACCGGGGAACCCGCGTTGCCGCAGCTCGGTGTGGATGCCGCAGCGGTGGTCCGGGCCCAGGTTGGGGCATGCCTGCCCGGCCGGCTTGTCGATGGCGAAGTCCGCCGATCGGGCGAACGCGGGCACCACGCAGCAGAGGCCGAAGCAGCGTCCGCAGTCGGCGCGCAGCTGCGCCGATCCGGGAGGCGGTGCGGGGCTGGGCGACACGTGGCCAGTCCTCCTGGTGTCCGGGGCGAGGCCACCATTGTTTCGCGCGCCGAGCCGACCGGTCGGCTCGGGGTCACCGTCCGTGCGTGTCGCCGGCCGCCGCCGAGCGGGGAGCCGGGGTACGGGAGTGGCCCGGTGGCGGCACCAACCGGTAGATCGCCCGGTCCCCGTCGTCGTGCCCGTACTTCTGGTCGAAGTGCCGTTTCACTGCGTCGGCCGGCGTGTGGTCGCCGTCGGCGGGCTCGGCCAGCGCGAACACCGCGGTGGACGCCCCGGGCGCGCGGGGCGGCAGCATGGCCCGCACGGTCAGCGGCCCGGTCACCCGGAACCCGCGGCAGTCGACGTAGTGCTGCCCGTCCACCGTCACGTACGGCACGCGCACCTCGACCACGTCCGAGTCGTCGTGGCGCAGCGTGACCACGACCGACCAGTACCGCTCCAGGTTCAGGGTGGCCTGCTCGTGCTCCCACAACTCCTCGAAGCGGGCGTGCACGAACCCGCCCCACGGGCTGTCCATGTCCACCTCCAGCTGAGGCACGTTGAACGACAGCTTCCCGATCGGGAAGAACGAGATCAACGCCCGCCCGTCCCACTGGTAGAGCTGGATCGACGGGGACGCGTCGTAGAGCCGGACCTGCAGGCGCTGCCGTAGCCGGGAGTCGAGGGCGTCGCTGAAGGCGGCCAGGTGGCGCAGGTTGGTGCGGATCTGTCGGGGCACGTCCACCCGCTGCCGTTCCAACTCCTCGGAGCGCTGCTGGGCGGCGGTGCAGTCCGGGTCGAGCAGGAGCAACTGCACCTGGGCGCCGTTGCCGAGCGCCGCTCGTATCGCGGTCAGGGTCTCCTCGCGGTGCCGCTGCTCCAGCAGGATCGTCCAGGTGTCGAGGATGCGCACCCGGCGTCCGGAGCGGTTCAGCCGGCTCACGAACGCCTGCTGGTCGAAGCTCAGGTGCTCCTGCACCCGCGCCTTGCGGGCCTCCTCGAACAGCGGGTCGAAGATGACGTACGAGATGGCCGCGAGCACCACGCTGGCACCGAGGTTGAGCAGCAGGTCGCTGAGGAAGCCGGTGCTGCGCCAGGCGCCCACCAGCATGACGACGGCGACTCCGAGCAGTGCCCCACCGACGACGAAGGCGCGTCGTTGCCGCCCGCCCCGACCAGCCCACTCGGGCATCCGGTCCCCTTCCCTCGTGGGTCGGCCCACCGCCGCCCGCAAATCACCAGGGTGCGGAGGATACGTGCCCGGTTTGCTGCTCGCTGTCCCGTTCGGGGCCAGCGGGTTCGTTGACCGGACCGTCACCACCGCTCATAGGGTGACGGTAACGGTGGCGCGCGACTACACAGGGTGGGCTCTGATGAATGACAGTGAACGCGAACAGGCGCTGCTGACCGCCCTGACCACCGAGCACTTCGCGCTGGAGACCGCCCGCTCGGGCACCGTCGCCGAGTCCACCGGCCGGGCCACCATCTACCTGTCCGTCCTGTCGGCCGCCCTGATCGGGCTGGGCTTCGTGGCCAGCAACGACAAGCTGGTCCGGCCCTACCTGGGCGCGGTGCTGCCGACCCTGGTGGTCATCGGGCTGCTGACCTTCCTGCGGCTCGTCGAGACGACAGTCGAGAACTCGTTGGACCTGTGGAGGATCCAGCGCATCCGTGCGTACTACCACCACCGGTTCGCCGGCCAGCACGACTTCTTCGCCGACGCCGTGACCGACGAGGGCACGATGCGATCGGCCTGGTCCCTGGTGGGCATCGAGCGCGGGCGATGGGAGTTCCTGCTGACCACTGCCGCGCTGGTCGGCGCGGTCAACGCGTTGCTGGTCGGGCTGGGGGTCGCACTGCTGGCCGGCCTGGCCGGCGTCGGGCACACGCTCGCGATCCCGGCCGGGGTGGTGGTCGCGCTGGCGGCGTTCGCCGCGCAGTTCCTCTACATCCTGCGCACGGCCGCGGCCGAGCGGAACTGACCGCCGCTCAGACCGAACGCCAGTCGTCGCTGGTCAACGAGTTGGCCTGCGGGCCCATCAGCAGCATCCCGCCGTCGACCGGCCAGGACGCCCCGGTGACGTAGCTGGCGGCGGGGGAGGCGAGCAACGCGACCACTGCGGCGACCTCGCGAGCGTCGCCCGGTCGCCCCACCGGCACGCCGGGCCGGTCCTGGGTGTACGGGTCGACGTCCTCCATGCCGGTCATCGGCGTGGCGATCTCACCCGGGGCGACCGCGTTGACGGTGATCCCCTCGGCGGCCAGCTCCTGTGCCATCACCCGGGTCAGCAGACCCAGCCCACCCTTTGCAGCGCAGTACGCGGCGGAGCCCACCCGGGGCGCGTGCTCGTGCACGCTGGTGATGTTGATGATCCGCCCGCCGGTGCCGGCGGCCCGCATCCGTCGCGCGGCCCGTTGTGCGCACAAAAACGGCGCGTCCAGGTCGACGGCGAGCACCTCGCGCCACTGCTCCCAACCGGTGTCGACGAACGGCGTCGAGGCGCCGGTGCCGGCGTTGTTGACGAGCACCCCGATGCCGTCCAGTCGGTCGGCCAGCTCGTCCACGACCGCCGCCGCCTCCGGTAGCCGGGTCAGGTCCACCTCGGCGACCTCGCAGCGACGACCGGTGGCGCGGACCTCGGTCGCGGTCCGTTCGGCGCCGTCGGGGTCGCCGTACCAGGTGATGCCGATGTCGAAGCCGGCCTCGGCCAGCGCGACCGCGCAGGCCTTGCCGATGCCGGAGTCCGCACCGGTGACCACGGCGATCCTCGGGTAGTTCTCGTATCGCTGGGGCATGTGGTTCGCACTACCCCGAGCGGGCCGACCCAATCGCCACGCCACGTCCCTGGCCGCCGAGGGCGTACCGTCGCCGGATGCGGATCACCCGATTCACGCACGCCTGTGTCCGGGTCGAGCACGGCGGCGGGGTGCTGGTCATCGACCCGGGCACGTGGAGCGAGCCGCGCGCCCTGGTCGGCGCGGACGCCGTCCTGGTCACCCACGAGCACACCGACCACGTGGACGTCCTGCGGCTCGCCGGCCTCGGCGTCCCGGTGTACGCCCCCGAGGGCGCCCGACTGCCGGATCTCGCGCCGCTGCCGGTGACCCGGGTCCGCGCAGGGCAACGCTTCACGGCGGCCGGCATCGAGGTCAGCGCCCACGGCGGCCGGCACGCCGCCATCCACGAGGGGCAACCGGACTGCCCCAACCTCGGCTACCTGGTCGGTGCCGGGCTCTATCACCCCGGCGACTCACTGCACGTGCCGGACGAGCCGGTGCACACACTGCTCGTCCCGGCCCAGGGGTCGTGGCTGCGCCTCGACGAGGCGATCCGATTCGCCGCCGCCGTGGGCGCTGCGGCGGCGTACCCGATCCACGACGCCCAGCTCAACGAGCGCGGCCTGGCGAGCGTCGCCGGCTGGTTCACCGAGACGATCCCCGGCTACCGCCACCTCGTGCCCGGCGACAGCGCCTGACTCCTGTCGTTCGGGAGGGCAAGGGTCACGCCGAGCGTCTCAGCGTGGGCCCGCCCGGCCTCAGCCCAGGAACAGTTGGACGAGGACCAGCACGGCGAGCAGCGCCGGCCCGCGTGAACCCTGTCGCATCAGGTCGACCGGGATCATCCCGAACGGGGTGTTGACCGTCGCGCCGCCGTAGTTGATCGGCGGGCGGGTGCCGGCCCGGAACGCGGCGAGCACCACCCCGACCGCCAGAGTCGGCGCGAGCCAGGCCGGCCCCGGGTCGACCGTCGGCAGGGTCAGCAACCACCACAGACCCGCGCCGATCGCCGGCACCACCACGTGGATCCCCCGCAGCAGGGTGTCGCTGCCACCGAGGGCCCGACGGAGCCCGGGTGAGCGGCTGACCGACCGCAGACCACCCGTCAGCCGGTCGACGGCGAGGTAGGCGAACACCACCTGCGCGGCCCCGGCCAGCCCGGGCAGGGCGAGCGCGGCAGCATACTGCACCCCGATCAGGGCGGCCCAGATCAGCACGGCGCTCGGGTGGCGGCGCAACCGGCGTACGTCGGCCTGGAGCAGCGCCCACCAGCCGGGGCCGGGCAGGAAGCGGCTGCTGCGAACCCGGCCGATCCGACGCCAACGCCGGCTCTCCACCAGGCCGGCGAGCAGGCTCGGGTCCAGCAGGATCATGGCCGTGGAGGCGGCGTTGGCGAACTGGGCGCCGGTGGTCAGCGTGGCCCGGTCGACCCGGGGCAACGCGCGTACCGCGAGGATGGTGCCCGCGCCCACGAGGGGCACCGCCGCGGCGAACAGCGCGACCGTCGGCATCGTCGCCGGCCGGGGCAGCCCGTCGCCGAAACGACCGACGAGCACCACCAGGGCGGTGATGGCCGCAGCGGCCACCATCGGCACCGCACCGACCAGTGTCGGCCACCGCCGACCCGCCCGGCTGCTCTGGGCGACGACGCTGAGCGCCAGCGCGGCCGCACCCCACCCCGCACCGGCCCCGGCCGCCCAACCCAGCGCCGCCAGGTCGGTGACACCGCCGAGCGCCGCCACGGCCACCCCGAGCGCCGCGGTGCCGGCCGCGGCACCCACCAGCAGCAGGGCGAAGCGCGGCGCCAGCCAGGCCCGCCGATCCACCGGCGCACTGGTCGCCCAGCTCTGCGTGGCCGGGGTGACCAGCAGCGGCCCGAGAGCGCGCAGACCACGCCAGGCGAGCCCGGCGCCGGCCAGCAGCGCGGCGACCGCCAACCACCACCGCACGCCCGGCTCGGCCCGCCCCACCGTGGGCGAGTCCAGCAGGTCGCGGCTCGCGCTGATCGCGAACCAGCCGTACATGGCCCCGAACAGGACCATGACGTACGCGTCACCCAGCACGTCGCCGAGGGAGTGGTCGTGGTGTCGGCTGCGCGCCTTGCGCAGGTGTGTCCGCAGCTGCCGGGCGGTGGGCACCCCGGCCGGCGTGTCGGCGATCGTGGCCGGCGGGGCGGTCACCGGCCGATCTCGATGCGCTCGTCGACCACCGCGTCGATCAACTCCGGGTCGTGCGAGGCCAGCAGCACGGCCGTCCCGGCTGCGCGTTCCCGCAGCAGCCGCTCGGCGAGCCACTGCCGCCCGCGCACGTCCAACCGCTGCTCGGGCTCGTCCAGGATCAGCACCCGGCGCGGCCGAACGAAACACGAGGCCAACGCCAGCCGGCGGCGCTGCCCGCTGGACAGGGTCACCGGCAGCTGGTCGCGGGCCGGCTCCAGACCCAGCTCGGCGAGGACCTCCTCGACCGGCTCGGCGTCACCCCCATGGGCGTACGCCACCAGCTCCAGGTGCTCGACCACGGACAGGTCGGGGAAGAAGTCGATGTCGTCCAGGGCCGCCGCCACCAGCGCCCGCACCTGCGGGTCGGTCTCGTCGGCCCGGCGGCCCTGCACCCGCACCTCGCCCGCGTCCGGGCGGTCCGCGCCGACGACACAGCGCAGCAGGGTGGTCTTGCCGCTGCCGTTGGGGCCCAGCACCACCGCGATCCGGCCCGCCGCGAGCGTGAAGCTCACGTCGTCGAGCACGACCAGGTTGCCGAAGTTGCGACTGAGTCCCCGTACCGAGAGCGCGTCCACGATCACAGAGTCTCCCAGAGCCGTGCCACCGACCAACCTGAGCGACCTACGTCACGCGGTCCGTGGCGTCGGCCTCAAGTCGGGCGTCGGCAGCGGCCAGCCCCTGATCGTCGGAGACCTCCTCGGCGACCGCCGCCGCGTCCGCCCAGTGCCGCCGCGCGTCGGCATGGTCGCCCAGCGCGGCGGCAGCGTCACCCAGGTAGAGCAG
Organism: Micromonospora zamorensis; assembly: GCF_900090275.1. NCBI lineage: Bacteria > Bacillati > Actinomycetota > Actinomycetes > Micromonosporales > Micromonosporaceae > Micromonospora > Micromonospora zamorensis. The sequence continues at coordinate 2,520,064 of NZ_LT607755.1, forward strand.
GGTGCGCGCCAGCCCCGCCGTGGGGCGTGCCTCCTCGCGCAGACGCCGACTCTCGGCCAGCAGCTCGTACGCCGTGTGCGCCTGCCCCGGCGTGCTGCTCAGCAGCGTCGCCCCGGCGTTGAGCAGCGCCGTCGCCCGGCTGGTCGGGTCGTTGACCGACTCGTACTCGTGCAGCGCGGCCCGCCACGCCTGCGCGGCGTCCAGGTGCTCGCCGAGCGCCGCGTGCACCAGCACCAGGTTGGTCAGCGCCGCCGCGTATCCGCGCGCGTCACCCACCGACCGGAACGTGTTGGCCGCCCGGACCAGGTGGTGGTGTGCGATGTCCAGCTCACCGCGGGCCAGCTGCGCCGCGCCCAGACCCAGGTCGGTGAGGGCGTGCCCGGCGCGGTCGGCCCCCGAGCGGTGCCGACGCGACATCTCCAGGTGCTCCACCGCGTCGTCGAGCTGCCCCAGGTCCAGCAGCGCCAGGCCCAGGTTCATCCGGGCCTGGGCGGTGCCCCGGCGCCCACGCTCGTTGACCGCGAGGGTGAGCGCGGCCGCCGCCCCGTGTGGGTCGTGGCGGCGACGGCGCAGCACACCCAGCTCGTTGTGCGCCCACCCGGCGATCTCCGGTCGGTCGTCGGCCGTCGGGGTGGCCAGCACGGTGCGGCAGACCTGCTCCCACTCGTCGAGCCGCTCGGCGTACGCCAGCCAGCCGCAGAGCGCCACGGCCAGCCGGAACCACCACCGGCGCACCCGGCGGGGCAGCGTCTCGGCCGCGCCGGCCGGCACCCGTACCACCGCCAGCAGCAGCTCCTGGTGCAGGTCGAACCAGCCGTACGGGTCGTCGTCCAGCGGCAACGACCACTCCCGGTCCGGTGGGGTGCCGAGCACCGCCAGGTTGGCCGCGTGCCGTTCGGCTCTGCGGGCCAGGTGTCGTGTCAGTCGGGCCTGCGCGGCGACCCGGGCCCGGGCCGGATCGGCGTCGCGCAGGTGCAGCCGGGCGCTGGCGGCCAGCAGCGGGCGGATCTCGTACCGGTCGCCGGGCGCGCCGACCACGAACGCCGCGGCGGCCAACTGGTCGAGCAGCGCGGTCACCCGCTCGGGGTGCCGCCCGGCCAGCGCGGCGATGGTCGGCCGGTCCACCGGGGCGGGGGTCAGCGACATCACCCTGTACAACCGTCGGGCCCCGCGGGTCAACGCCCGGTACGCGGTGTCCCGTTCGGTGATCAGACGTGCGGCCGGCGAGACGGCGAGCCGCTGGTGTGGCGGTGTCTGCACGGCACGACGGAGCGCGTCCAGCAGGTCGGAGTGCCGCCAGCCGTGCTGCGCGGTGCGGTAACCGAGCGCCCGGACGGTGCGCGGCTGACGGCCGCACAGGTCGACGATCTCGCGGACCTCCGGGTCGGTGCGGGGGTCGGCACGGCGAACCCGGGCGGCGGGGGCGGCCCCACCGGCGGCGGCGAACAGCTCGACCGCCTCGGAGGTGCCCGGCTCGGCGATCCAGTGTGCGACCACACCCTTGAGCCCCACCAGCGCCGGACCGCCGGCGAGCAGCAGCCGGCAGGTGCGCGCGGTGGGTGGCAGCAGTGGCCACACCTGCTCGGGCCGGTCGACGTTGTCGAGCACCAGCAGGATCCGGCGGCCGTCGAGCTGGCCGCGCAGGGCGTCGGCGGCGGCGACGAGCGCGTCCGGCCGACCGGAGACCGGCGGGGCGGTGCCCAGGATCCGGGCCAACGCGGTGAGCACCTGCCGGGCCGAGTGAGCTCGACCGCGCCGCCGCAGGTCGAGGTAGTACTGCCCGTCGGGGAAGTCGTCCCGGCACAGGTTCGCGGCCTGCACCGCGCACGCGGAGGTGCCCACCGCGCGGCGGCCCAGCACGGCCACCGCGTGCTCGCGGGCGAGCAGCCCGAGCACCGCCTCGACATGGTCCTCGCGGCCGGTGAACTCGGCCGTGTAGGGCAGGGTGGGCGCGCCGGTGGACGGCGCGGTGAGCACATCCGTCGGTTCGGGGTCGACCTCCCGGTCGGCCCGGCGGCGACGCACCTCGTAGACCACGAAGCCGACGATGCCCCCGACGGCGAGGGCGATGCTCGTCGGCCCGAGCACGCTGGCCGCCAGCCCGGAGAGCAGGTCGCTGGCGAGGTTGCTGACCACGTTGGCGAGGACACCGCTGACCACCCCGCCGATCGCGATCAGCGCCGGCCAACGGGAGCTGCGGCGGCCACCGCCCGGCCGGGTCAGCGGACACCTCCAGAGACGAGCCCGGCGACCAGGTGCCGCCGCGACAGCACCACCAGCACCACCGGCAGCACCGAGGCGAGCACCGAACTGGCCGCCAGCGCGCCGCTGTTGCTCACGAAGCTGCGGGTCTGCTCGGCCAGGAACGGGCCGAGCGGCGACGCCCCCGGCCCGCTGAACAGCCGACCCACCACCAGGTCGTTCCAGACCTGAACGAACTCCAGCACGGAGACCGCCACCACCGCCGACAGGTTGTGCCGGGCCAACCGTCGCAGGGTGTGCCACCACCGACGCCCGCCCAGCCGGGCGTCGCGCACCTGCTCGACCGGCAGGTCGGCGAACGCGTTGCGCAGCACCAGCACCGCGAACGGCACACCCAGCGCGATGTGCACCAGGGCCAGGCCCTGGGCCGTGCCGGAGGAGAGCACCAGGCCCAGCACCTCGTTGACCGGCCCGGCGATGACCTGGATCGGCACGACGCTGGCCGCCAGCAGCACCAGCCCGGTGGCCTGCGCGGCGGGCCCGGTCAACCAGGCCAACGGGTACGCGGCCAACAGCGCGACCACAAGCACCGTTGCGGTCACCGCGGAGGCCAGGAGCAGCGTGAAGCCCAGCGTGTGCCACAGCTCGGTGCCGGTGACCAGGTCGCGGTAGGACTCGCCGTTCGGCGGCGCCGACCACCAGCCCCGCGCGGCGGCGTCCACCCTGCCGTGTGCCGACGTGGCGACCAGCACCCCCAGCGGCACCAGCCAGGCGATCGCCGCGCCCGCCGCGAGCAGCCGGAACACCCGCCGGGGCGGGGCTACGGGGCCCGGCTCCGGGGCCGCCTCGGCGCGCGGCGGGGGCCAGGCCTGTCGGACGAAGAGCGCGGCCACCATGATCCCGCCGACGACCGCCACCAGCCACACCACTCCGAGCGCCGCGCCGTCGCCGGTCGTGGTGCCGCCCGACGTCTGCCAGATCCGCAGCGCGAGCACGGAGGCCTCGTCCCGGACCGAGCCGGGCGTCATCACCAGGATCAGGTCGAACGTGCGGCTGGTGCCGACCGCCACCAACGCGAACACCACAGCGGTCGTGCGCAGCAGCAGTGGCCGCCACTGCGCGTCCCACAGGACATGCCGACGCCCCCCGCCGTAGGCGCGGACCGCGTCGGCGAGACTCGACGGCACCGCGTCCAGCGCGGACCGGAAGACCAGCACGGCCAACCCCACCCAGGCCCAGACGAACGCCGACATCAACGCCACGGTGACCAGCCCCGGCCCGAGCAGCTGCGGCGCGTCGTCGTACGAGCGGCCGGTCAGCCGGGCCGCGACCAGGGTGGCCAGCCCCCGACGCGGGTCCGGGTCGTACATCAGCCGGAAGGTGACCCCGGTGACGACCAGCGGCAACGCCACCGGCACCAGGAGGATCAACCGGACCAGCCCGCCCTCCTGGGAGCGGCGGGAGGCGGCGGCGAGCAGATAGCCCAGTGCCGTCACCACCGCCGGCACCAGCAGTGCCCAGAGGACCGTCCGGCCGACCACCGCGCCGGTGCCCGGGGCGGCGAGCGCGGTACGGAAGTGTTCCGCGCCGACCCAGCGGCCATCGGTGGTGACGCTGGCGTGCATGGTCCGCAGCACCGGCCAGAGCACGAGCCCACCGAGCAGCACCGCGGCCGGCAGCAGCAGTGCGGAGGTCGCCCCCGCCGCCGGATAGGCCCGGCCGCGCCGGGGCGGCCCGACGTCGTCGAGCACCGCCAGCTCGCCGAGGACCCGCACCTGGCTCATCGGCCGCCACCCGCGCTGCGGGCCGCCAGAGCGAGCTGACCGGTGGCGCGGCGGATCGCCTCGGCGGCGCCGACGCCGTCGGTGACGTCGGCGAAGAAGCCCTGCATGATCCGCCAGATGCCGACCCCGTCCGAGCCGGTGAACGCGCCGCGCAGCTGGTCGGAGAGGTCGAAACGCAACGTGCCGGGCGCCTGCATCTCCCGGGCCAACTGCTGGCCGACCGGGTCGGTGTAGCTGCTGATCGGGACGTTGGTGTTGGGCGAGAGATAGCCGCCGGCGCGCAGCCACGGCCCGAACGAGCCGGCCCTGGTGAGCCACTCGACCAACTCGACCCCGCCCTGGGCGCCGGTGAACGCCACCGCGGCGTCCCCGCCGACGATCAGTGGGCCGCCGCCCGGCCGGGCGCCCGGGAACGGGAACGTGGTCGGTGCCTCCGGGCCCCGCTGGAACGGGCCGACGACGTCGGCGGTGAAGTCGGCCCCGAAGAGCATCACCGCACGCCGGGTGTGCACCATCTGGATCACCGACTCCTCGTACTGGGTGAGCAGGGCCCGACGCCCGCCGCCGAGGAACGCGCCGTCGACGCTCCACAGCTCGGCGAGCCGACCCAGGGCGTCGCGCACCGGCCTGGCCTGCCAGTCGGCGTCCGGGCGGGCGAGGATGTTGTAGCTCTCGGGTGCCACGTCGGCCAGCACGTTCTCGAACCAGTCGGTCAGCACCCACCCGTCCGCCGCGCCGATGGCCAGGGGCGCCGGGCCGCCGTCGCGCCGTGCGGCCGCGCCGAGCCGGCGGGTGAGCGCGACCAGCTCGTCCCAGTTGGCCGGCTGCTCGGACAGCACGGACGGCAGGTGCCAGACGAGTGACTTGTGCGCCGCCTTCACCCAGACGCCGTAGCGCCGGCCCTCGGCGGTCAGCAGCTCGCCCAGCGCGTCGGGCACCGCGTATTCGGTGGACGGGCGCACCGGGCTCAGCCAGCCGCGCTGGGCGTACTCGGTGACCAGGCCGGGGCGCGGCAGGATCGCCACGTCCGGGCTGGTGCCGGCGAGGTGCCGGGCCCGCAGGAACGCGTCGATGTCGTTGCCGGCGCTGACCACCTGCACGTCGCCGGGGTAGTCGGCGACGACCTCGCGGAACCGGTCCAGCTCGCTGGTGCTCCAGACGACCGCGACCTGCACCGACCGGGTCCCGCCGGAGCAGCCTGCGGCCAGGGCCGCGGCACCCGCGGCGGCGGCCCGCAGCAGCGTACGACGACCCAGTCGGACGGTCGGCGTCATGGGGTGGCCTCGCTCGGCTCGGTGACCAGCTCATGGCGCACCGGGATCTCGGCGAGGGTGGCCGGGTCGGCGGTGCAGACCAGCACCGCCACCCCGGGGGAGGCCGGTGGGGAGAGTCGAGGCATCAGGTCACTGAGGGCGCTGTCGCCCGCCGACCCGGCCGGCAGGTCGATGACGAGCACCTCGGGCAGGCAGGCAGCCGCCCGGGCGAGCGCCACCCGGAACCGCTGGGCGGCGTTGATCTGGTGCGGCAGCAGGGTGAGAGAGAACGCCAGCTCGAGACGGTCGACAACGGTGGCCGTCCAGTCGTCGGCAACCTCGTGCACCCGTTCGCGTTTGCGCTGGCCGTACTCGATGTTGCGACGCACGGTGAGCTGGGGGAGCAGGGCGCCACCGGCGGGCACGTAGCCGATCTGCCGGCGCGGCGGCGGCAGGGTGGTGACGTCCCGGTCGCCGACCATGATGCGACCGGTCACCGGGGCGGCGAGCCCGGCCAGCACCCGGGCGACCGCCGTGCCGAACCGGGGCGGCGCGACCAGGGCGGCGAGGGTGCCGGCTGGGACGTCGAGGGTCACCGGCCCGGTGCCGGGGACGGCGACCAGTGCACGTAGCCGTAACGTGGCCCTCACCTCCGGTGACCGCTGGGCGAACGTCCCCAGGGTGGCACATCGTGCCGACAATCGATGTCCTCACCATTTCCACTGTGGAGATGGCGGAGCTTCTCAGCCGGGCCCGTAGAGCGCGGCGAGCCCGGCCGCCGTGGCGGCCAGACGCTCGCGGAGCGCCACCGGGGTCAGCACCTCGACGTCGGCGCCCAGGCGCAGCAGGTCACCGTGGGCATGGGTGAGCGACTCGATCGGCAGCACCGCGGTCACCCAGCCACGTGCGTCCGGCGGCCCGGCGCTGGCGTCCACCGCGGTCACCACCGGATCGCTGCCGATCTCCCGCAAGCGCTGGCGACCGGCGGGGGAGAGCCGGACGGTTGCCTCGTCGCGGTGCAGCTGGGCGCGGAACCGCACCACGTGCGCCCGCCACCAGGCCGGCAGGTCGAAGTCGGCGGGTCGGTCGAACTCCTGCGCCAGGGGGGTCAGCGCGAGGATCTGGTTGACCCGGTACGTCGCCGGCGAGCCCCGGCCGGGCTGGTCGGCCACCACATACCACCGGCCACCCTTGAGCACCAGGCCGTACGGCTCCAGCACCCGGGTCACCTCACCGTTCCAGCCGCGGTAGCGCACCTCGACGCGGTGCTGCCGCCAGACCGCCTCGGCCGTGCGGGCCAGCTCGGGGGAGGCGTCGCCGTCGGCGTACCAGCCGGGGGTGTCCAGGTGGAAGCGTTGCTGGAGTCGGGCGGCCCGGTCGCGCAGCGGCGCGGGGAGGGCGGCGTGCAGCTTGAGTTGCAGCGCGGCGACCACGTCGCCGTAGCCCAGCTCGTCGGCGGGGCCGGGTAGCCCGGCCAGGAAGAGCCGGTCGGCCTCGTCGGCGGTCAGCCCGGTCAGGCGGGTCCGCCAGCCGTCGACCAGTTGGTAGCCGCCGGCGTGCCCGGCCTCTCCGTAGAGCGGGATGCCGGCGGCGTGCAGCGACTCCACGTCGCGGTAGATGGTGCGGGGGGACACGGCCAACCGGTCGGCGAGCTGCGCGGCGGTCAACCGACCGTGTGACTGGAGCAGCAGCAGGACGGAAAGGAGTCGACTGGCCCGCACTTCACTGACACTAGCTGTCAGGGGAGCGCTCGTACGGTCCCGGCATGGCTTTTCGCGACAAGGATCTGACAACACCGGGACCGATCACGGTGGACGGTCGACAACTGAAGCGCTACCACGTCGACCAGCCGGAGCGGCCGATCGAGCCGGAGGTGGAGAAGGCCGCGTACGACCTGCTGCCGGCGTTGCTGGCCGACGTCGTCGACGACGGCACCCCGGCCGCCGGGTGGGTGGTGCTGCACCGGGGCGCGGACACCGGCGCCTACCTGCTGGCGTACACCTGGGTGTGGGACAACGCGGTGGAGGTCCGCGTCGCCGCGGCCGGGCAGCCGGCGCTGGACTGTCCCGACGACGACCCGGCACACTTCGTCCACCTACGCCGCCCGGCGGTGGGCTGCGTCTGGGAGTTGGCGGTGCTGGAGCACGAGCGGGCCGCCTGGGTCCGGCACATGCTGACGCCGGAGAGCCCGAATCTGATCGGTTATCTGCGTGACACGCGAGCGGAAGGGCCGGTGGGCCGCTGATGGGCGACTTCGACTTCTATGTGGGCACCTGGAACGTGGTGAACCGGCGGCTGCGCGAGCGGCTGGTGGGCTCCGACGAGTGGGAGGAGTTTCCCGGGGTGTCGGTCGCGCACAGCTTCTTCGGTGGCGGCGGCAACTTCGACGAGATCACCTTCCCGACCAAGGGCTCCGCTGGCGCCACGGTCCGGATCTTCGACCCGGCCCGGCAGGAGTGGTCGATCTACTGGATGAGCAGCGTTGACGGCGTGCTGGGGCTGCCGCCGATGGTGGGCCGCTTCGTCGACGGGGTGGGCCGCTTCTACGCCGACGACCAGCACGAGGGCCGACCGGTGCGGTGCCGGTTCATCTGGTCGGACATCAGCGCGACCACGGCCCGCTGGGAGCAGGCGTTCTCCGTCGACAGCGAGCAGACCTGGGAGACCAACTGGATCATGACGTCCACCCGGGTGAGGGACTGACGCAGGACGATGGTGGGGCGGTGGTCGCGGTGTTAGTGTCCGTCCACCGCCCCGGATGGAGGAACGCCTTGGCCTCCGACCACGTCGACGTGCTGATCATCGGTGCCGGCCTGTCCGGCATCGGGGCCGCCTGCCACCTTCGTCGTGACTGCCCCGACAAGACGTACGCGGTGCTGGAGGCGCGCGACGCCGTCGGCGGCACCTGGGACCTGTTCCGCTACCCGGGCATCCGCTCGGACTCGGACATGTTCACCCTCGGCTACTCGTTCAAGCCGTGGACCGCCCCGAAGGCCATCGCCGACGGCACGACCATCCGGGAGTACGTGCGGGAGACCGCCCGGGAGTACGACGTGCAGCGGCACATCCGCTTCCGGCACCGGGTGCTGCGCGCCGACTGGGACAGCGCCGCCGCCCGCTGGACGGTGCACGCCCAGCGCACCGACACCGCCGAAACCGTGGTGCTGACCTGCTCGTTCCTGTTCGCCTGCACCGGCTACTACCGCTACGACGAGGGTTACACCCCGGCGCTGCCCGGTCTCGACGCGTACGCCGGGCAGGTGGTGCACCCACAGCACTGGCCCGACGATCTCGACCACGCCGGCAAGCGGGTGGTGGTGATCGGCAGCGGCGCGACGGCGGTGACCCTGGTGCCGGCCATGGCGGAGCGGGCCGCCCACGTGACGATGCTCCAGCGCTCACCCACGTACGTCATGGCGCTGCCCTCGCGTGACCGGCTGGCCGACGCGCTGCGGCGCCGGCTGCCGGCGAAGGCCGCGTATCCGGTGGTGCGGTGGAAGAACGTGCTGCTGTCCACCGTCAACTTCCAGCTCAGCCGGCGTGCGCCGGGGCTGGTGAAGCGGGTGCTGCGCCGGGCCGCGAGGGGCCGACTCCCGGTCGGGTACGACGTAGACCGGCACTTCTCGCCCCGTTACGACCCGTGGGACCAGCGGCTCTGCGTGGCACCCGACGGCGACCTGTTCACGGCCGTCGCGCAGGGCAGGGCGTCGGTGGTCACCGACACCATCGACACCTTCACCGCGCACGGCGTGCGGCTGGCCTCCGGCGACGAGCTGCCCGCCGACATCGTGGTCACCGCGACCGGGCTCAACCTGCTGGCCCTCGGTGGTCTGACAGTGCGCGTGGACGGCGTCGACGTCGACCTGGCGAACAGCGTCGCCTACAAGGGCATGATGCTCTCCGGCGTGCCGAACTTCGCCCTGACCATCGGCTACACGAACGCGTCGTGGACGCTCAAGGCCGACCTGGTCGCCGGGTACGTCTGCCGGCTGCTGCGGCACCTGGACCGCACCGGCCAGCAGGTCGTCACCCCGCTCCCGCCGCCCGACGCGCGGCGGGTGCCGCTGATCGACCTGCGCTCCTCCTACGTGCTGCGCGCTGTCGACGCCCTGCCCAAGCAGGGTGCGGCCGCGCCGTGGCGGTTGCACCAGAACTACGCCCGTGACGTGCTGTTGATGCGGCACGGCCGGCTCACCGACGAGGGTGTGCGCTTCACCCGGGCCGGCGAGGTGGCCACACCCGTCGGCGTCCAGCGTCCCGTCCCGACCAGTCCGTCTGCTCGTAGGTAACCGCCCGGAGAGGAGCACCATCGTGCAGAGGTTCGACTTCGCCGGCGCCACGGCCGTGGTCACCGGCGCGGCCAGCGGCATCGGCGCGGCGCTGGCGCACGCGCTGGCCCGCCGGGGCAGTGATCTGGTCCTGCTGGACCGTGACGCCGAGCGGCTGGAGGCGGTCACCGCCGCGATCCGCCTCGACCACCCGGGCCGCCAGGTGCACACGTACCTGGTGGATCTCGCCGACGTGACGGCCACCGCCCAGGTGGCCGCGGAGATCGGTCAGCGGCACCCGCGCGTCCGACTGCTGGTGAACAATGCCGGCGTCGGCCTCGGCGGCCGGTTCGACCAGGTGACGTTCGACGAGTTCAGCTGGGTGATCGACGTCAACTTCCGGGCCGTGGTGCAGCTGACCCACGCGCTGCTGCCCACCCTCAAGGCGGAGCCGGGCGCGCACCTGGTCAACATCTCCAGCCTGTTCGGGCTGATCGCGCCGGCCGGGCAGACCGCATACTCGGCGAGCAAGTTCGCGGTGCGCGGTTTCACCGAGGCGCTGCGTCACGAGTTGGTCGACGACGGCATCGGGGTGACGTCGGTGCACCCCGGCGGGATCCGCACCCGCATCACCGAGAACGCCCGGATCGGCAGCGGCGTCTCACACGAGGAGTACGCGGCCGGTCGGGCGCAGTTCGAGAAGCTGCTCACCATCTCGCCGGAGCGGGCCGCCGAGGTGATCCTGCGCGGCGTCGAGCGGCGTCGGGGCCGGGTGCTGATCGGCTGGTCGGCGAAGCTGCCCGACCTGCTGGCCCGGGTCCTGCCGGCCTCGTACAACCGGCTTCTGGTCACCGGTCTGAACCGGGGTGTCGTCCGTCCGGCGCCGCCGACCCCCGGCGTGCCGGCGCAACGCCCCGGCGACGCCGCTGTCGACCCGGCCCGTGAGGTGGCGTGACCGGCGTCCCGGTCACGGGGGTGTGCTGCCCCTCTTCTCCTCCTGGGCCAGCACCGCCTCGCGGTGCTCCGGCTCGTCGCGGCGGGCCAGTTCGGCGGCGAGCCGCGGGTCGCCTACCAACCGATCCCGGTTGCGGTGCAGGAAACTCTCGAAACCCCCGGTGTACGGGCACGCCAGCTCGCCGAGCGCCTGCTCCGGTGCGTAGCGGCAGCCGGCACAGTAGTCGCTGATCTCGTCGATGTCGGTGCCGTCCACCGCGTACGGGCGGGTGTCCAACCGGGCGAGGTCGGCGTACTGGCTCATGCCGATCACCGTCGCGTTCATCACCCAGTCGGTGCCGTCCACGAAGCAGCGCTGGAACCAGTCCGCCAGCTCGGTCGGCCGCCAGCCGCGCTGCAACGCGTAGTTGCCCAGCACCATCAGTCGGGGCGTGTGGTGGGTCCACGCCCGGTCCCGGACGCCGCCGAGGACGTCGGCCAGGCAGCGGGCCTCCACGGCGTCGGCGTCCAACTCGGCGAACCACTCCGGCAGGGGCTCGGTCGCGGCCAGCCAGTTCGCCCCCCGGAAGCGCGGCTCGAAGTACCAGTACAGCTGCCAGAGGAACTCCCGCCAGCCGAGCAACCCCCGGACGAAGGTGTCCACCGCCGTCCGCGGGGCCGTCCCGTCCCGCCACGCCTGCTCGGCGGCCCGCACGGCCGGCTCCGGGTGGAGCAACCCGAGGTTGAACGAGGACGACAGCACCGAGTGCGCGAACACCGGGTCGTCGCCGCTCATCACGTCGGCGTAGCGGCCGTACACCGGTAGCCGGTGGGTCAGGAAGTGCGCCAGCCGGGCCTGCGCCTCGGCATGGGTGGCCGGGTGCCGCCGGGGGCCGTCCCGGCCGACGAACCGCACCCCGTCGGCCGCCCAGCGGTCCAGGTCGCGGCGGACCTCGGCGTCGATGTCGTCCTCGACGATCGGTGGGGGCGGCGGTGACACCGCCGACGCGTCCCGCCCCTCGGCGCGGGGTCGACGCCCCGGCCCGGCCGCTGCGGCCGGCGCGGTCAGGATGTCGTGCCGCCGCTTCGCGTACCGGTAGAAGTCGGCCACCCGCAGCGGGCCGCGCCGGGGGCGGTCCGCCCAGCCGGCGAAGTCGGCCCGGCTGGTGATGAACCCACGAGGTGGCAGCACTGTCAGCTCCGGCACCGAACGGGCGAAACGCAGGGCCGCCCGGGAGTGCGGATGACACACCTCCACCGGCTCGGCGACCTGCGCCAGCGCCTCACGGAACGTGCCGGTCCGCAGCAGCAGCGCCCGGTCGCCCAGCTCGGCCGCCCGGTGGCGCAGCGCGGACAGGATCAGATGAGCCTTCTGCCGGTGCATCGGCCGTCGGCGGAACAGCTCTCGGATCTCCACCAGCAGCACCGGCTGATCGGGGTCGTCGAGGAAGTGTGGCCCGAGCTGGTCGGCCAGCAACCATCGGCGGCGATACATGCCGCAATTCTGCCCACTTTCCGGCCGTCGCAACCGACGCCGGTCCGGCAGTTCGGGCACCGGATTCCGCGCGGCGTCGGGTCAGGCCGGGTCGGACACCGTCGCTGCGGGTCCGAGGTCGCGGCCGCGCAGCAGCACGGTCAGCGTCACGAGGGCGACCAGCAGGGCCGCGAGCACGTACACCGGGGCCGGGCCGAGCGGCGCCAGCAGCGCGAGCAGCGCCACCACCGGGAAGGCGACGACCACCGCGCCGTGCTGCTGCCGGCGCACGTGCAGCACCCAGATCGTGAGCAGGAAGACCGCGACCGGGATGGCCACCGCGTACCCGGCGGTGGTCTCGGAGATGTGCGCGAGGTGCCGCTCGACGTCCACCGTCGCGCCCAGGCCGGCGCCGACCGCGGCGACCGCGCCGAAGACCAGGTAGTGGCCATAACCCCAGATCAAGGAGTACGGCAGCCGGTCGGGCGCCTCGATCGGCCGGTCGAAGTAGAGCCACCAGAGCGCGAACACGATGACGGCGCCGGCCGCCGCGAGCGACCACAGGTCGTGCTCCCCGGCGTCGAGCCCGGTCTGGATCGCCATCGAGATGGCCAGGACCGCCTCACCGAGCACGATGAGGGTGAACAACCCGTACCGCTCGGTGATGTGCCGGGGGTGCCACGGGGTCATCCCGGGGCGTTCGGCCACCGCCGGCACCAGCAGGTCGGCCAGCACCAGCAGCACGAACGACGCGATGCCCCACTCGGCGGGCAGCAACAGCCGCAGCAGCCACCCGAGCTGCACCACGCTCACGCCGATCGCGTAGCGACGCGCCGCCGCGCGGTGCCGAGGGTCGCCGGCCGCCGCGCGGCTCCAGTGCACGACGGCGGCCAGCCGCATCACCACGTACCCGTAGGTGATGACGGTGAAGTTGCCGTCGGCGAAGGCGGGAGGCACCCCGGCCGCCAGGATCAGCGCTCCGCAGATCTGCACCAGGGTGGTGATCCGGTAGACGTCGTCGTCGGTGTCGTAGGCCGAGGCGAACCAGGTGAAGTTCACCCACGACCACCAGATCGCGAAGAACACCATGAGGTAGCTGGTCACGGCGTGGCGGAGGTGCCCCTCGGCGACGTCGTGGTGCAGGCTGCTGGCGGCCTGTGCCACCGCCACCACGAAACACAGGTCGAAGAAGAGTTCCAGCGGCGTGGCCGCGCGGTGCGGCTCGTCGCGGCGACGAGGACGCATCGGCCGGTAGAACGGCCGCACCGAGCGGGAGACGGTCAACGCCGCTCCTCAGGCCGGGCTCAGCGGTGCCGCCGGCGGCCGTGGGTCAGCCCCTCCAGCACCAGGGTCAGCCCCGCGCCGACCAGCCAGATGTCCTTGGCGAGCCCCGAGCCCTGCTGGGTCGGGCGTACGCTGCCGGGCTCCCGCATCCCCGGCGTCTTCAGGTACAGCTGCACCAGGCCCGCGCCGAACGCGGTCAGGCCGAGCCCGACCAGCGGCGCCGGGACGAACGGCGCGAGCAGCGCGGCCCCCAGCGCGATCTCCGAGTACGCCAGCAGCTTGGCGAAGCGCGCCGGCTCGAACTGGCCGAGCTGGGGCATGGCGGCGACCGCCATCCCGTGCATGCCCTCCGCGGCGGCGCCCTCCAGGTTGCGCTTGCCCAGACCCGAGTTGAGGACGTACGCGCCGATGCTGACCCGCAACGGCAGGTGTGCGAGCTTCATGGTCACTCCCGATGGCCGTGGTCGAATGCGGCCCGCGTACCCCGGACCGCCAGCGATAACCGCCGGGCCGGCTGGGCTGACCGTGGTGGTCGCGGTAGGTTCGCCGGGGGCCCACCGCCGAGCCCGTGGCACACTCGCCCACCCGGCGTCCGGCCCTGCCGCAGACCACCAGCAGGAGGCGAAGTGAGCCAGGAAGTCCGGGGAGTCATCTCCCGCAGCAAGGGAGCACCGGTCGAGGTCACCACCATCGTGGTGCCCGATCCCGGCCCCGGTGAGGCCATTGTCCGGATCCAGTCCTGCGGCGTCTGCCACACCGACCTGCACTACCGCGAGGGTGGCATCAACGACGACTACCCGTTCCTGCTCGGCCACGAGGCGGCGGGCATCGTCGAGCAGGTGGGCGAGGGGGTCACCGACGTCGCCCCGGGTGACTTCGTGGTCCTCAACTGGCGCGCGGTCTGCGGGATCTGCCGCGCCTGCCGCCGGGGTCGCCCCTGGTACTGCTTCAACACCCACAACGCCACCCAGCGGATGACCCTCACCGACGGCACCGAACTCGCACCGGCGCTGGGCATCGGGGCGTTCGCCGAGAAGACCCTGGTGCACGCCGGGCAGTGCACGAAGGTCAACCCGGCCGCCCGGCCGGCCGCCGTGGGCCTGCTCGGCTGCGGTGTGATGGCCGGGCTGGGCGCGGCCATGAACACCGGCAACGTCACCCGCGGCGACTCGGTCGCCGTGATCGGCTGCGGCGGCGTCGGAGACGCAGCGGTCGTCGGTGCGGTTCTCGCCGGCGCCACGACGATCGTCGCGGTGGACACCGACAGCCGCAAGCTGGACTGGGCCCGCCAGTTCGGTGCCACGCACACCGTGAACGCCTCGGAGACCGACCCGGTCGAGGCGATCCAGGCCGCCACCGGCGGCTTCGGCGCCGACGTGGTGATCGACGCGGTGGGTCGGCCGGAGACGTGGAAGCAGGCGTTCTACGCCCGGGACCTGGCCGGCACCGTGGTGCTGGTCGGCGTACCGACCCCGCAGATGCAGATCGAGCTGCCGTTGCTGGACGTCTTCGGGCGCGGCGGTGCGCTGAAGTCCAGCTGGTACGGCGACTGCCTGCCCAGCCGGGACTTCCCGATGCTCACCGATCTGTACCTGCAGGGCCGCCTCGACCTGGACGCGTTCGTCACCGAGGAGATCGCGCTCGACCAGGTCGAGAACGCGTTCGAGCGGATGCACCACGGCGACGTCCTGCGCTCGGTGGTGGTGTTCCCGTGACCGCCCGGATCGACCGCGCGGTCACCTCGGGCACCTTCTCCCTGGACGGGCAGACGTTCGACGTCGACAACAACGTCTGGGTGATCGGTGACGACCGCGAGTGCGTCGTCCTGGACGCGCCGCACGACGTGGCCGCGATCCTCGCCCTGGTGGGTGACCGCCAGGTCCGGGCGATCCTGGCGACGCACGCCCACGACGATCACGTCCGGGTGGCACCCGGGTTGGCCGAGGCCACCGGCGCGCCGGTGCTGCTGCACGCCGCCGACCGGGTGCTGTGGGACATGGTCCACCCGCACCTGCCGCCGCACGGCGAGTTGCACGACGGGCAGGACATCGAGGTGGGCGGCACGACGCTGCGGGTGCTGCACACCCCCGGGCACAGCCCCGGCGCATGCAGCTTCCACGCCCCCGACTTGGGCGTGGTGTTCACCGGCGACACGCTCTTCGCCGGAGGGCCGGGTGCGACCGGGCGCTCGTACAGCGACTTCGACACCATCGTCCGGTCGATCCGCACCCGCCTGCTCACCCTTCCGTCGGAGACGGTCGTGCACACCGGTCACGGCGACGACACCACGATCGGCGCGGAGGCGCCGCACCTGCAGGAGTGGCTGGACCGCGGCCACTGAGCCCAGCACACCGGCCTGCTGGCGCGCGGTCGACGGCTCAGCGTTCGTCGACCGCGCCCAGCACCGGCTTGACGTCCAGGACCGGGGTCCCGTCGAGGGCCTCCAGATCTGCCACCTGGACACGCAGGCCGTCCACCGTCAGGACCCGCACCCGGTGCAGCCCGATCGGGTTGGGCCGGTGCGGGGAGCGGGTGCTGAACACGCCGGTCTCCGGCCGGCTCTCGTCGCCGCGCGGGTGCACCGCCAACACGTCCCGCCGGGCGCGGTCCAACCAGGTCAGCACCAGCAGCTCCGCGCCGACGTGCAGGTCGCCCAGGGCCCGTTCGACAGGCGCGTCGAAGATCAGCCACGCGGTTGGCGAGCCCTCGTCGCCCTGACGCGGCGCGCTCGCCGCGTCGGTCAGCGGCGAGACGACCCGCCCGACCGGTCGCAGCAGGTACGTGTCATCGTTCGCCGCCTCGACCACTGTTGCTCCCCTCTGGACGGTCCCAACCTAACCTCGCCGCGGCGCTAGGATCTTGAACATGGCCGCCGACTCGCCCGCCCCCGTTGTCCGTCAGCTGCGACTCGTGGTGGAGGCCGCCGACCACGACGCCGCCGTCGCGTTCTTCCGCGACGCACTCGGCATGCCGGAGGAGGCGGCGTTCAGCGGCGACGGCGACGCCAGGGTGGTGATCCTGGACGCCGGCCGCGCCACCCTGGAGATCGCCAACCCGGCGCAGAAGCGCATGATCGACGAGGTTGAGGTGGGGCGGCAGGTCGCGCCCCGCATCCGGGTGGCCTTCGAGGTCGACGACGCCGAGGCGACCACCACCCGGTTGGTCGCCGCCGGGGCCAGCGAGGTCGCCCCGCCCACCCGCACGCCGTGGCAGTCGCTCAACTCCCGCCTCGACGCCCCGGCCGACCTGCACATCACCATCTTCCAGGAGCTGGGCACCGGGGTGGACGACGATGACCCCGGACATGACGGCGACGTCTGAGCGGCGCGGCCCGCGCGCCGCCGCTCTCACCCCGGCGCAGACGGCTGCCGTCGCGTACGTGCGGTCGTCGGCCGTGGTCGAACGTCCTGCCGCGCTGGCCACCATCGCCCGGCAACTCACCACCGCCGACCTCGGCCACCGCCCGGAGCATCTGCTCGGGGCCATCGGGTCCGGGCGGCTGACCGTCAACTTCCACCCCGACCGGTTGTGTGCCGACGGTCGGACCGTCGCCGACGCGCTGGCCGAGGACGGGGTCTACCGCAGCCAGTTCGTCACCGGGATCTCCAACGGTGGGCTCACCGCGTATCCCGGTGGTGACCGGGACCGCTGGGAGCACCGGATGTTCGGCGGCGCGTACCAGCGGCCCGGCGTGACGCCGGCGCAGCGGCCCACGTACGGCGGCCTGAACCTGCTCGGCCACGCGGACGGCGCCTGCCCCCGCTTCGGTTCCTGCCACCTGCGGCTGCGCCCGGCGGTGCTGAGCCGGGCGACCTTCTGCCTCGGCGACAGCCATCTCAGCCCGGAGGTGGTGGGCACGGCCGACGCGTTCGAGGCGGTGCTCGCCGGGCTCCTGGCCGGCGTCGCCGCCACAGGCGAATGCCTGGGCCGCGCCGGGACGGGCGTCGCCGTGCTGGCGCGGACGTTGCTGGACCAGCCGACCAGCCCGGGCGCGGTAGGTCGCGCGCTGGACGACTACGTGGAGGCCCAGGTCCACGGCACGCTCGACCTCGCGTACGACGTCGAGGAGTTGGTGGTCGACCCGTCCTTCGCCGGCACCCCGACCGGCGCGACCCTGGAATCGATCGCGGGGCGGTTCGGTTTCCCGTTGCGATGGCACCCCGGTTTCGTGCTGGCCGTCGACCAGGTCGACGCGGAGTTCCGGGGCCCGGCGATCCCCGTGCTGGCAGCCCGGGTGCACCGGGAGTTCGCCCGGTCGGGCGACCCGGTGGACGCTGCGCTGATCGGTCGGGCAGCTGCCTCGGTGGTCGTCGAACCGCACCGCTGGGCGGATCGTGGCCCGATCGCGGACACCCTTCAGCACCTCAAGCAGCTCTGGCACGTGCTGGTCCGCTTCGGCACGCCGTACGGCACCTGACCTGCCGGCTCGTCACCTCTGCGTCGATCGTCCGTTTCCCGCCGGTCTTTCGCCGGTGTGGTGGGCCGTCCCGTTTCCCCAGGTGACCGGGACCGCACCTCACCCAGGCCCCGGCATTTCCGGAATGACCGACACGTGAACCTGGTTGTGTCCCCCGTACCGCCGGAGCCCAAACCCTTTCCGCGGTCATCTCCCGAGGAGTGTTCACCCCGGAGCGCTCCGCACGATCGAAAGGGCAACCATCGTGAAGGTCGACTTCACTCGATGGCTCCCCGCCATCGCTAAGGACTCGTACCGCAAGACCGCGCTGAGCGTGGCGGGTGTGGCCGCTCTCGGTGGTCTGGCCCTCGCGCCGACCGCGGTCGCCGCACCGGTCACCTCCGGACCGCACCAGGGCGCCGTCGCCGCCATCGACCGCGCCACCGGCAAGGCAGCCACCCAGGCCCGCCAGGACGACCAGCCCGTCGAGTCGGGCCTCACCACCGGCTCCGCCACCGGCAAGCCGCCGGCGGGCAAGCCCAGCCGCGACCAACTGATCCCGCACGGCATCGAGGGCGCCCAGTCGCGGGTACCGCTCGACGACGCACAACTGGCCAACGCCCGGGCGATCGTCGACGCCGCCAAGAAGACCGGCGTCGGTGACCGGGGCGCGGTGATCGGCGTCGCCACCTCGCTGCAGGAGTCGAAGCTGTACAACCTCGGCCACCTCGGCGCCTACAACGACCACGACTCGCAGGGCCTGTTCCAGCAGCGCCCGTCGTCCGGTTGGGGCACGCCCGACCAGATCACCGACCCGGAGTACTCCGCCACGGCGTTCTTCACCGCGCTCAAGAACGTCGGCGGCTGGCAGGACCTGCCGCTGACCACCGCCGCGCAGACCGTCCAGGTCTCGGCCTTCCCCTACGCGTACGCGCAGTGGGAGGAGCAGGCGGCGGACATCGTCCAGCAGATGTGGTGACACCCGCACACAAGGCCGGCCGGCTCCCCCACGGGAGCCGGCCGGTTTTGTGCTGCTCGGTTGTGCTGCTCGGTGTCGTGCTGGCTTGTGTCGTGCTGTTTTCGTGCTGGTCGGCTGCTCAGCAGGCGGAGTAGAGGCGCCGGGTGCCGACGCCCGCGGCGTACGCGTCCCGGTCGCTGAACCGGCAGCCGTAGTCCGGCCGGGCCACCACCGCCGGGTCGGTCACGGTGTCGCCGGCCGGGCGCTTGCCGGTGCGTACCCAGGACGTCAGGTCGTCCCAGGCGGCGCCGGCCTCCGCCGGGCTGAACTCGCAGTGCTGCGTGGCTCGGATGGCCCGCTGGACCACCAGCCTGCTGCGACCGTTGCGCGCCACGTCACTGGCGTACGCCTGCTCCATGCTGAACGGGACGAACATGTCACCGAGGCCGTGCAGGCTGAGCACTGGCGCGGTGGGCCGACCAGCGATCCGCGGCACCTCGGTCAGCGTCGGCAGGAGCCGCTGCACGACGTTCTCCGGGGCGACCCGCTGCACTGTGGCGTTGACGTTCACCGGGCTGTTCGGGGCGTACCGGGTGAGCAGGTTGGTGGACAGCTGACCGGGCCGCTGGGCGGGGGAGTTGCCGCTGCCGGTGGGCACGCTGATCGAGAAGAGGAAGTCCTTCCACACCGCGAACGCGGCGTCGGCTCCCGGACGCGGCCCGCCCGAACGGTTCACCGTGATCGCCCGCAGTTGCCTGCCCCGCTCGGTGGTGGTGTCCGGCCCGGTGGGAGTCAACCCGGCCAGACCGAGCGCCACCTGGATGCGGGGCACCGCGTTGGTCAGGTAGTCGGCCGGGGTGGGATAGGCCGGCACCTCGGCGAGCGCCTGCGCGACCAGGTTGTAGTCCAGGTAGAAGTCCAGCAGCGTCTGATCGCCGAGCACCCCGCACATCGGCAGCGCCCCGTCGTAGTAGCCGGGATACTGCTCCAGCGAACGCCCGATGACGTACCCGCCCATGGATACCCCGGCGATGTAGGTGTGCTGCGGCCGGCGGACCGTCCGCCCGAAGTGGTCGGCGAGATCCTTGGTGCCCAGCACCCCCGACCGGATGTCGAAACCGTTGCGGTCGTACGACGACGACGCCCACGCGTACCCCTGATCCAGCAGTCGCTGGCGCAGCCCGAAGCCCGGCTGCTCCGGCGACAGCACCGTGCCCTGGCCCCGGTAGCCGTGCGCCCACAGAACCAGGTCACCGTTCCACCGGGCGGGGACCTCGATGATGTAACCGGCGTGGCGGTGCACGCCCTGACGTACCGTCGTCGGCTTGCCGCTCACGACCAGCGGAGCCAGCGGCGGATTCTCGATGGTGTACCCGGGCAGCGGCTCGCCGCCTTTCGGGTCGCGACCGGTGGCGCTGGCCGGCGCGGCGCCGGCCAGACCGACCGCGAGGGTCAGCGTCGCGGTGGCGGCGAGCAGCCGGCGAAGGGTACGAACGGGTGTGGACAGCATCGATGCTCCCCATCGGACGGACGTCGCCCGGGGGCGACCAGGCGGGACGGTTGCCTACCGGCCGGTAGCGTCCTGAACCTAGGACCGCCGTCGAACAGTGTCAATGGCTACGCTGATCGGCCGGTCAAGCACGACTGTCCGGCCGATCAGCCCGGGGCGCGCTCCCCATGCCGGCGCTCTCGTCGGCCGTCTGCCCTCGTGTTCCGCCTCGTCGTGCCGGGGCGGCGCTCTCGTCGGCGTCCTCCCTCGTGTTCCGGGCGGCGATCCGTTCTTTGCCGGGCGTCTGTCGTTCGCCGTACCCGGTCGCGCGGGTCGGTGAGTCGGTCAGGTTGACTGGTCGCCGTGGACGAGTCGATCTGGGAGGCGGCCCGCGCGTCGCGTAGCTGGTTGGACGCGGCGAACGGGGCCGGGCAAACCGAACTGACCTGCCGCATCCTCAAGCTGACCGAGGAGGCGGGGGAGGCGTCGGCCGCCTGGATCGGTCTGCTCGGGCAGAATCCGCGCAAAGGTGTCACCCACACGCGCGATGATGTCGCGGCAGAGTTGGCCGACGTCGCCTTCACGGCGTTGGTGGCCATCGAGAGCCTGGGGCTGGACGCGCAGACGGTCCTGGACGCCTGCGCCGCGAAGGTGCGCTCCCGCCTCACGGGCTGAGTGGCACTCGTTCGTGCCAGCCGTCGCGATCTGACCCGGCCAGCCTTCCCGATCCTGTCCGGCTGGCTTTCGTAGTCCTGGTCAGCCTTGGCCCGGCCGGTCGGCTCGCACGACTCTGCCGTATTTGCCTGGATTGCCACGCGCTGATCCGTCCAGTGAGCTGGTGATCGACTCGGCTTTCACGAAGTCGGGGTGTCATGCCGTCCCGGATGCCCCGATTTTCAGAAAGCCGAGTGGATCAAGGTCAATCGGGTGGCCCTGGGGCCCAGTCATGTTCGACGCGTAGGGGTGCCTGTCCGCTATAGGTATTTGTGTCAGGTGCGCCAATGGTCGAGGCGCGAGGTTCGGGGCCTTCGGGGCGCTTGGCCTGTGACCGGGTGCACCGGTGGGTCGGAATGATGGCCGGGGCGGGGTCGTTACACACTCTGACGATCGCAGGACCACCGCCTCACCGCCCCGCCCGCCGGGGTTGGAACAGCTGGTGGCGGGGTTGGAATGCCGACCCGGCCCGCATCGTTGAAGCCTCCCCAGCACCCCGCTCCATCGGGTGCCACGGAATGCCCCGGCCCCGGAATGACCCCGGGCCCCCGGTCGTTACACATGGACCCGGCGCCCGAGCCCTCCGCTCGCAGGCCGCCGACCCGGCCCCGCAAGCCCCCCGCTTGACGGTGCCGATCTCCCTAAGACTTTTCCCCTTTGTTTGATGCAGCGCCGGACGAGGTGCTCACACCCTTGCGTCGCCGACCCCCATTGGCGGTGCGGGTGTTCCTACCCCCGAAGGAGCTACCCCCATGAACACGATCTTCCGTAAGAGCATGCTGTCTGTTGCTGGTCTCGCGTTCGCCGGTGGTGTCTTCGCCGGCCCGATCGCCGCCCACGCCAACCCCGTGGATGCCAAGCCGGTGGCGGTGGCGGTGCAGTCGGCCGCCCCGAAGCCCCAGGGCGACCAGTCCCACATCACGTTGAATGATGAGCAGACGGCGAACGTCAAGGCGATCATCGCCGCCACGAAGAAGGCCGGCCTGCCCGAGCGCGCCGCAGTGATCTCGATCGCGACGAGCCTGCAGGAGTCGAAGCTGGAAAACCTGGGCCACCTCGGCGACAAGAATGACCACGACTCGCTGGGCCTGTTCCAACAGCGCCCGACCAGTGGTTGGGGCACGCCGGAGCAGATCACCGACCCCGCCTACTCCACCACCGCGTTCCTCAAGGGCCTCCGCCAGGTCGACGGGTGGCAGGACATGGCGCTGACCGACGCCGCGCAGACCGTCCAGGTCTCCGCCTACCCCGACGCCTACGCCCAGTGGGAGCAGCAGGCCACCGACCTCGTCGCCCAGCACTGGAACAGCTGACCCACCAACACTGAAAGACCCGACCGCTGGCCGGTACCCCCACCCGGGGTGCCGGCCAGCGGCATATCCCGCACAACCACAAGGACACCGACAACAAGGCCCGGCAGACCTTGGACACTTTCCGTTAGCCGCTAACGGAAAGTGTCCAAGATCTCGCGTTGGCGACGCGCCGGAGTGCCGTGATCGGCGCGGAGTGATCCGATCGGCGGACGGGTACGTACCTCCCGACGGGGACCGGCGGAGGGACAGGGAATGGCCGCGGTGGGGTACGGCACGGATCGCGAACCGGAGTCACCGCCGGAACCTGCCGACGACGCCACACCAGGGCGCTGGTCCACGAGGGTTCGCCTGTTGGTGGCTGCCGCAGCCGTCGTGCTTGTCCTTGGCGCGGCCGCCGTGGCTGTGATCGTCGCCGACCCTGACCGCCTCGGCATGACCTACTCCGGCGCACCCGACGGCACCCGAGCAGATGGCACCCGAGCGGACGGCACGCGACCGGACGGCACGCGACCGGACGGCACCCGACCGGACGGCACCTGGCCCGGTGACGCCGGCCGTCCCGGAGGTGAGGACCCGGACTCGCCTGACGGCCGACCGGGTGCGGCTGGCGGGGAGTTGCTGACCGCGCCGCTGGCGGGCCGCCAGAAGGGCACCTTCGTGCTCGCGGACGGGCTGTCCTCGTTCGAGCTGGGGGTGGCTGATCTGGGGGATGACCTGTACCGGATCAGCAGCCCGGCAGGTTCGGGTGTGCTGGGTCGACCGACTGTGGTCGGCGAGACCGTCCGGCTTGAGGTCGTGAAGTCAGGGGCTTCCGAGACGCGCAGCCTGCGGGTGGCGCTCAACGAGCGGGTCGCCTGGCGTCTTCAGCTCGTCGGCGGGGTGAGGAGTCAGGTGCTGGATCTGACCCGAGCCCGGCTGCTGGGAGTGGAACTCGCCGGCGGGTCGTCGCGCACCGAGATCCTGCTGCCACCGATCACCGCCACCAGCACCGGCAACGCGAGCGACCCGAGCATCATGACCGTACGACTCACCGGTGGGACCAGCCAGCTCGACATCCGGGCCGCCGGGGAGACGCCGGTGCGGGTCCGCGCGGGAGCTGGCGCCGGCTCGGTTGTGGTACGCGACAACCGCTGGGATGGGGTGGCGGCGGGTGCGGTGTTGAGTACGCCGGGCTGGGACCGCTCGGCCGCGCGGTTGTTCCTGGATCTGGTCGCGGGCGCCAACACCGTGACCGTGTCCGCCAACCGGTAAGCCAGCAACCGCTGAGCCCAACCCCAACCCGCTGCACCCAACCCCCTGCGCCCAACCCGCTGTGCAACAAGCCGCTGAGCCAACCCGGCGGACCCCACCCGCCCTGCTGGAAGCGCCGCGGTCGAGGGCGGGCGTGAGCGTACAGTCGGGCGGTGGAGCGTACTGAATCGATGCTGGCGCAGACCCGACCACCTGGTGTGGCCGACGTTGATCCCGGCAGCGTGCTGCTGCCCGGCCACGACGTGCCGTTGGGTCGGTACACCACGGTGCGGCGACTGCTGCCGCAGCGTCCCCGCCGGATGGTTGGCGCGTGGTGCTTCGTCGACCATTTCGGCCCGGACGATGTGGAGCAGCGGCCTGGCATGGAGGTGCCGCCGCACCCGCACACCGGTCTGCAGACGGTGACCTGGTTGCTGGAAGGGGAGATCCTGCACCGGGACAGCCTCGGCAACGTGCAGCCGATCCGGCCCGGTCAGCTCAACGTGATGACCTCCGGTAACGGGATCGCCCACTCGGAGCGGTCGCCGGCCGTCCACCCGCCGGTGATGCACGGCGTGCAGCTCTGGGTGGCTCTGCCGGACCCCGCGCGGGCCGGGGCGGCGGACTTCGCGCACCACGCGGACCTGCCGCGCTGGCGGGACGGCGATCTGGACTGCACCCTGCTGGTCGGCGAGTTCGGCGGGCATCGGTCACCGGCGGTGGTGCACACCCCGCTGGTGGGTGTGCAGGTCGAGCTGGGTGGCGAGGCGCCGACGACGCTGTCGCTGCGGCCCGATTTCGAGTACGCGTTGCTGGCGATGTCCGGGTCGGCGGAGGCCGCCGGGGTCGGGTTCGAGCCGGGGGCGTTGCTCTATCTGGGCTCGGGCCGCCGCGAGCTGACCGTGCGCGGTGGGGCCGGGGCACGGTTGTTGCTGCTGGGCGGTACGCCGTTCGAGGAGCCGCTGGTGATGTGGTGGAACTTCGTGGGCCGCTCCCACGAGGAGATCGCCGCCGCACGGGAGGACTGGATGGCGGGGGACCGACGATTCGGGGTGGTGGCCGACGACTCGGCGCCTCCGCTGCCGGCGCCCGCCCTGCCCACGACCCGTCTCAAGGCCCGCGACCGCACCGGTGGCCTGCACAGCTGACACCACGCCAGGGCGCCCACGCCAGGGCCACACGCAGGCCCGAGCCTGCACGGGCGCCAGCACATCGCGCCGTGTGACCCACTGTCGCGCGGGTAGTCGTCGACATGCCGACCACTCTGATCACCCCGGTCGAGGACCGGAAGCGCCTGGCGCGCCGGCTCGCCGGTAGCGGGCGGGGCTTCGCCGAGCAGTACGGCTTTCGGGTGACCAACAACCCGGCGAGCCTGTTCCAGGTGCTCTATCTTGCGGTGCTGCTGGCCCGTCGGGGTGACTTCCGCCGGGCGTTGGACGGGGCTCGGGCGTTGCGTGACGAGGGGTGGGACAGCGCCGCGAGGCTGGCCCGGTCGTTGCACGAGGACCGGGTACGGGTGCTGCGCGCCAGCGGTCAGCGCGGTGACGTGGACGCGTTGGCCAGCGCGCTCGGTGACCTGGGCCGCACTGTGGTCGAGCGGTACCGGGGCGATCTGCGCCGGTTGCGGGCGGTGGCGCACCACGATCCGGTCCGGGAGCGGGCGCTCCTCGCCGAGCTTCCCGGCGTGGACGATCAGGTCGTCGACCTGTTTCTGCGTGAGGCGCAGGCACTGTGGCGGGAGGTTGCCCCGGTCGCGGACCGACGGGCGTTGGCCGCGGCCCGTCGCCTCGGGCTGGGCAGGTCGGCGAACGACCTGGCCGGTCTGGCCAGCGGTGAGTCGGAGCAACTGGCCTGGTTGGTGGGGGCGCTGGCCCGGGTCGACCTTGAGCACCGGTACGCGGAGGTCACGGGCAGGCCGTGACGTGCCCTGGCCCACACTTCGCCAAATTCTGACCAAACGGAGGATGTTCTGTCGTATGGTTGGACCCGGCAGTGCTGGCCGCTCGGTTCGAGCGGGCATCCACCGCCTGGTGACCGCGACCGGTTCGGAAGCGGCTCACCGCCTGGGCAGGTTTGCGTGGCGCCCTAGGTCGCGGTTCGTGACCAGGGGCGCCCGCCTGTCCCGGCGATTCAGGCGAGCCCCCACCCCGTGACGCCCCCGGGGTCGCCAGGCCGCTCAGCCAGCCGACAGAGCCATTCCAACGGCCCAGCCTCAGCGTGCCAGGCCCGCCAGCAGGTTCACGGTCACGGCGATGATGAACGCGCCGAACAGGTACGACACCATCGAGTGCCGCAGCACCGTACGACGCATCTCGTTGCTGGTCAGGTTGGTGTCGGAAACCTGGAACGTCGCCCCGATGGTGAACGCCACGTACGCGAAGTCGGAGTAGCGCGGCGGGTCGTGCTGGTTGAAGTTCACCCCGCCGTCCGGGCCGGTGTAGTAGATCCTGGCGTAACGGGCGGCGAAGACGGTGTGCACCACGAACCAGGAGAGCACCACGCTCAGCACGCCCAGGCCGCTGTGCAGTTCCCGGGCCATGCCGGGTGGCGCGCTCTGCGCGCTGGCCACGACCAACCCCACGGCCAGCAGGCTGGCCAGGCAGGCGACCAGAAGCAGCGCGTCCCGGATCGCCCGGTTCGGGTCCTCGTGTACGGCCAGTTCGGCGGTGCGCTCGGCGTCCATCGGCCAGATTTTGTGCCAGACCAGCACGAGCCAGCTCAGTGCGCCCACGTCCCAGCCGGCCAGCGCGGCGAGCGGCACTGGCAGCATCAGCGTGAAGACGCCGCCGGCGATGACGCCGACCACCGCCACCACGGCCAGCTGCTTCGCGGCAGCCGGGAAACGTACGTCCGCTGGGCGGTCGGGGCCGGTCTGGGTCATCCGGGACGCTCCCGGGTCGGGGTGGTGGGCGCCACCGCCGGGTCAGATGCCGCGCAGATGCTGCGAGACCCGGTTGTGCTTCTTGTCCCGGGCCTGCTCGGCCCGCTGGGCGGGGCTCACCTCGGGCGCGGCCTCGATCCCGGCCGACCGGGCCACCTCGGTCCCGTTGGCGTAGTCCACCGGCGGGAGGGCGCGCAGCGCCTTCAGCACGTCCGGCGGGGCGCCTTCCCGTTCGGCCTCGCGGACCACGTCGTTCTTCTCGGCCGGGTAGTCCAGGCTCGACAGGTACTGCAGGACGTCGGCGTAGCTCGCCATGGCATGGGCTCCCTCGGGCATCGATGTGGTGACGACCGGCGGCGGTTACCCGCCCGCCGGCCGGTCACGCCCACCCGGCGCAGGAAACCGGTGCCGTTTCCGCCGGGCCGTCGCGGGTACCCGCAGGCGCCGACGCGAGCCAAGGGAGTACGCGATGAACTACGACACCTTCATCGACCAGGTTTCCCAGCGCACCGCGACGTCGTCCGAGCGAGCGGTCGAGTTGACCCGGGCCGTGCTGGAGACGTTCGCGGAGCGGTTGACCGGCGGTGAGAACCTGGATCTGGCCGCCCAGCTGCCCCAACCGTTGCAACTGGTGCTCAAGCCGAGCCCGAGCACCGAGCAGGCCGACCGGTTCGGTGCTGCCGAGTTCGTCGCCCGGGTCGCGTTGCGCGCCGGGGTGGAGGAGTCGGCCGCCCGGGACGCCAGCCGGGCGGTCTTCACCACCCTGCGTGAGGCGATCACCGGTGGTGAGTTCGACGACGTGGCGACTCAGCTGCCGCGTGACTACCGGGGTCTGGTCGAGCAGGCAATGGCTCCCGGGGCGACGCTGCGCCGTGGCTGACGGGCACGACGCACAGCGGTCGTCCCGGGCACGCACAGCGGTTTACCAGGGCAACCATCGATGTCCCGCTTGGCATGGCGATTCAGCCTGGCCTAACCTTGTCGTGGCGAGGGGAGTACTTCCCACGAACCATTCCGGTCAGTACGGCGCGCCCGGCGCGCCTCGGGTGGTTGCCCATCAGGTGGTGGGTGAAGGAGACCTCGAACATGACGGTGTTCGAGGAGACCCCACATGAGCGAAGTGTCATATCTGTCCGCCGCCAGTGACCTGTCGTCGGTGGGCACGCCCACGCTGTGGGCGGTCACCATCATCGGCGTACTCCTGCTGCTGGTGCTTGACTTCCTGGTCACGCGTCGCCCGCACGAGGTGTCGATGCGGGAGGCCATCGGCTGGTCGGCGTTCTACATCGCGCTGCCGCTGGCGTTCGGCGCCTGGATCTGGTCGCGTTACGGCTCCCAGCAGGGCGTGGAATACCTCACCGGTTACCTGGTGGAGAAGTCGCTCTCGGTCGACAACCTGTTCGTCTTCATGCTGCTGCTGGCCGCGTTCGCGGTGCCGGCGGTGCTCGCCCAGCGGGTGCTGCTCTACGGCATCGCCGGCGCGCTGGTGCTGCGGGCCGTCTTCATCGCCCTCGGCGCGGCGGCGTTGCAGACCCTCGACTTCGCCTTCCTGCTCTTCGCGATCATCCTCCTCGCCACCGCGGTGAAGCTGCTGCGCGACGCCATGTCCGGGCATCAGCAGGAAGTCGACATCAACAAGATGCGCTCGGTGAAGCTGCTGCGCAGGTTCATGCCGGTGGTCGACGAATACCACGGCACCAGGATGACCGTCCGGCAGGGCGCGAAGCGGGCACTCACCCCGTTCGCCCTGGTCGTGGTCGCGGTGCTGGCCACCGACATCGTGTTCGCTGTCGACTCGGTGCCGGCGGTCTACGGCATCACCGAGGACCCGTACCTGGTCTTCGCCACCAACGCGTTCGCCCTGCTCGGCCTGCGGGCGCTCTACTTCGTCCTGCACGCGGCGCTGAGCCGGCTGGTGCACCTCAGCTACGGCCTGGCCGTCATCCTGGCGTTCATCGGCCTCAAGCTGGGTCTGCACTGGGCGCACGGCATCTGGGACAGCGTGCCGGAGATCCCCACCCTGGCCTCGCTCGGCGTGATCATCGGTGTGCTGGTGGTGGTCACCCTGACCAGCCTGCGCGCCACCCGCGGCGGAGACCTGCCCGAGGACCGCAAGGTGGTCGCGGAGCGGCACTGACCGCGCCCCGCCGGGGCGACGAGGAGGTACGCGGGAAAGCTCCCGCCCCGGCCGGCGCGGGTGGTACGACTGTGCAATGGGAATCGTGTCACCGGGCTTTCAGGGTCGGCCCCGAACGCAGGAGCCGGCCCTGCCACCCGGTCAGTACCTGACCGAGGACTTCCCGGTGCTCTCGGCCGGCCCGACGCCCCGGGTCTCCCTGGACACCTGGGAGTTCGTCATCGCCGCCGAGAACGGCAGCGAACACCGGTGGTCGTGGCAGGAGTTGATGGCCCTGCCGCAGGAGACGCCGATGGTGGACATCCACTGCGTCACCCGCTGGTCCAAGCTCGGCACCAACTGGCAGGGCGTCTCCCTGGACACGCTCCTCGCCGACGTGGACACGGCTGCGCACTTCGCGCTCGCGCACTCCTACGGCGGGTACACCACCAATCTGCCGCTGGACGACCTGCGCGGCGGCCGTGCCTGGGTGGTGCACACCTTCGACGGCGCGCCGCTGCCCGCCGAGCACGGTGGGCCGGCGCGGTTGCTGGTGCCGCACCTGTACTTCTGGAAGTCCGCCAAGTGGGTGCGCGGCATCCGGCTCAAGACGATGGACGAGCCGGGGTTCTGGGAGACCGCCGGCTACCACGACTACGGCGACCCGTGGCGCGAACAGCGGTACCAGGGTGACTGAGCGCGCCGTGGCGACGAGCAAACCCCGCACGGCCAACCGCTGGCAGGTGGGCCGGCTGGTGGAGCGCCGGGTGGAGACGCCGACCGCGCAGACCCTGGTGCTGGAGGTCCCGGACTGGCCGGGGCACCTGCCCGGGCAGCACGTCGACCTGCGACTGACCGCTCCGGACGGCTACCAGGCCGCCCGGTCGTACTCCATCGCCGGGCCCGTCGTGGACGGGCCGGGCGGGCCGCGCATCGAGGTGACCGTCCAGCGTGTGCACGACGGCGAGGTGTCCCCGTACCTCATCGATGTCTTTTCCGACGGCGACCCGGTGGAGGTCCGCGGACCGCTCGGTGGATGGTTCATCTGGCGGCCGGAGGAGACCGCGCCGGTGCAGCTCGTCGCCGGCGGCTCGGGCATCGTGCCGTTGATGGCGATGATCCGGGCCCGCCGGGCGGCCGGCAACAAGGCGCCGTTCCGGCTGATCTACTCGGTGCGCACCCCCGGGGACGTGATCTACGCCGACGAGCTGCGCCGCCGGGTCCGCGACGACTTCGGCCTGGACATCGCGTACGTCTACACCAGGGAGGCGCCCGAGGGTTGGCGCGGCGAACCGCACCGCATCGGGCTGGCCGACGTCAACACACACGGCTGGCCACCGGACCTGCAACCGCTCACCTACGTCTGCGGGCCGACCGCGTTCGTGGAAACCGTGGCCGATCTGCTGGTGGGGCTCGGCCACCCGTCACGGCAGGTCAAGACCGAACGTTTCGGTCCCACCGGCTGACCGCTCGCCCCGCAACGTCGAGGAGATCCGATGACCGAGATGTCGTACCTGGACGGCAACATGCTCGACGGCCCGATGCGCGAGCTGTTCACCGTGGACCTGAGCAGCGCGACGGGCCGCTGCGAAAGCTGCGGGATGACCGGCTCGATGGCCAGCCTGCACGTCTACTCGCACGCCCCGGGCCTCGTCGCCCGCTGCCCGTCCTGTGAGCAGGTGATGCTGCGGCTGGTCCGCGGGCCCGACCGGGCCTGGCTGGACATGCGCGGCACCACGTTCCTCCAGGTGCCGATGCCGATGGAGCAGCCCTTCCCCGGGCCCCTCTGACCGATCCCGGTCGGCGTTGCCCGGCGGAGGCAGAGTGGCCGGATGAGCGCCGGCCGATGGGGTTCCACACCGCTGGCGGCCCTACCGTGGCGCACGATTCGCACAAGTTCAGGGATGTTGCTGCCTCCAAAGCACCCGAGGCAGCAATTTCGCTGAAGTTGCGCAGATCTCGACCGTGTCCCCGAGGGCGGGTCGGCGTGGCAGAGCGGCGGGCGTCCTCATTCTCGGCCGGCGGCGACGAATGGCACTTCCTACCGTGCCGTTCCGGCGAGCAGCCACCGCCGGACGGGGATCTCCAGCAGCACTCGCTCGCTGCCCGGGCCGACCTGTCGGCTGACGTCCCAACCGTCGTACTTGCTCGCGAACGCCTCGACGACCGTGCTCGGGAACCCGTCGCGGTGTACGCGTGCGGCGCCCTCGGCCACGACCGGGGCGTCGCCCCCCTCCAGGGCCAGGGACACCCGTGGATCGGCCAGGGCGTTGCGGACCTTGACGCTGCGGCCGTCGGTGCCGATCCACCAGGTCCCGGCGATGTGGACGAACCAGACCGGCGTCAGGTGGGGGGAGCCGTCGCGCCGCACCGTGCACAGCCAGACGTTCCGCTCCCGACCGAGTCGCACATCGACGTCGGCCGGCAGGATTGAGGGGGATGGGCTCACCGGGCCAGTGGATCACAGCGCCGCGCGACCTGCCGAATACTCGGGTGCGGGTGACCCGGCTCGTCCCTAGGCTTGCCGCCGCACGGACTGCTCGGCATGCGGTCGGATCGGAGATGAGCGAAGCGATGACGTCCCACCTGTTCGCGATCAGCTACGACGCAGCCGACCCCGTCCGTCTCGGGCGGTTCTGGGCCGGGCTCCTGGGTCGCGAGATGGTCGATGACCCACGGGACGGCGTCCTGGTCCTGCCTCACGCTGACACCGAGCTTCGACTCCGCTTCGTGCCGAACCAGCAGCCGAAGACCGTGCAGAACCGGATGCACCTGGATCTGACCAGCGGTTCCCTGGAGGAGCAGCAGCGGACGGTGGCCAGGGCGCTGGAGCTCGGCGGACGGCACACCGACGTCGGTCAGCTCCCGGAGGAGAGGCACGTGGTGCTCGCCGACCCCGAGGGCAACGAGTTCTGCGTGATCGAGCCGGGTAACAACTTCCTCGCCGGCTGCGGGTTCACGGGGGCGCTCGCCTGCGACGGTTCGCAGGCGGTCGGATACTTCTGGAGCGAGGCGCTGGGATGGCCGCTGGTCTGGGACCAGGACGAGGAGACCGCGATCCAGTCGCCCCTCGGCGGCACGAAGATCACCTGGGGTGGGCCGCCGATGGCGCCCAACGGCGGCAGGGACCGGCTGCACTTCGACGTGGCACCACCTGCCGACGGTGACCAGCAGGCCGAGGTCGACC
The DNA here is from genome assembly GCF_900090275.1 of Micromonospora zamorensis. Lineage (NCBI taxonomy): Bacteria > Bacillati > Actinomycetota > Actinomycetes > Micromonosporales > Micromonosporaceae > Micromonospora > Micromonospora zamorensis. Next base: position 2,551,546 of record NZ_LT607755.1, read on the forward strand.
GGCTGCTCTCGCTCGGGGCGACGCTCCTGACCGACGGCCGGAGCGACGCGGGCCGGGTGCTGATGGCCGATCCCGACGGCACCGCGTTCTGCCTGCTCAAGCCCCGACAGTCGGGGTCTACTGCGTGAAGTAGGCGGCGCTCTGCGCGTCTGCCGGGTAGTAGGACTCGATGGCGATCTCGTCGATCGTGACGTCCATCGGGGTGCCGAACGTGGTGATGGTGGAAAACAGGCGCAGCTCCCGTCCGTCGATCCGGAGGATCATCGGGATCACCACGTCGGCGTCGACCCGTTGGCCCACCGTGTCCTCGGGCACCTGGTGCAGCAGTTCTTCGTAGAGCGCGGTGAGTTCCACGTCGGGGGCGATGGCGAGCTGGCGCGAGATCCGGCTGCGGAACACCGCCCGTACGTCTGACAGGTTGACGACCAGGGAAGCGAGCCCGCGCGGGTCCAGGCCCAGCCGCACCAGGTTCACCGGTGGTCGCAGCAGATCGGGCGCGACGCGCGCGAAGAACGGGTCCACCGCGCGGTTGGTCAGCACGATGTTCCACCGGCGGTCGAACGCCAGCGCCGGATACGGCTCGTGCGCCTGGAGCACCCGTCGGACCGCGTCGAGGGCAGCCGACAGAGCGGTGTCGTCGAGCGGACGCTCGGCGTACCGGGGTGCGAAGCCGGCGGCGAGCAGCAGCCGATTGCGATCCCGCAGCGGGACGTGGAGCTGGTCGGCGAGCCGCAGGATCATGTCCGCGCTCGGTGTGGACCTCCCGGTCTCGACCAGGCTGACGTGACGAGCCGAGACGTCCGCGGCGATCGCCAGGTCGAGCTGGCTGAGCCCGCGGCGCTGCCGCCACTGCCGCAGGAGTGCCCCGACCGTGTACACGACCAGGAGCGTACTCATCGTCGCGCCGTACGCCATGAAGTGCGATTTCATCGACAACCGCCGCGGCCGTGGAAACACTGGGGCCCATGACCACTGAGAACAAGGGCATCGTCCAACGGGCGCTGGCGGGGCTGATCGAGACGGGCGACGTGGACACCCTCGCCTCGTTCCTCAGCGACGACTTCCTCCACCACCGGTCGGATTCGACCAGCTCGACCAAGGTGGAATGGCTCGCCGCTGTCCAGGCCGCGCTCGGCCCGACCGCCGGCATGCAGGTCGAGATCCTTCACCTGCTGGCCGACGCCGATCACGTCGTGGTGCACTCGCGACGTTGGCTACCCGACGCGGGACCGGAGATCGTGGTCGTCGACGTCCTGCGAGTCGCCGACGGGCTGATCGCCGAGGTGTGGGAGATCATCGAACCCGTGGCCCAGGCCGCCGCCAACGGGACGTGGTGGGAACCAACCCCCGGTGACCGGGGCGACGGCCGGTAACCGGTTGGACAACGGCGGCGTCGGTCGGTCAGAGTGGTCCGCCGTGAGGTACCTGCGTACCGGTGGTCCCGCCGCGATCCGGCGGCCCCGGCCCACCGACTCCGACGAGTTCATCGCCGCCGTGCGGCGCAGCAACGACCTGCACCACCCGTGGTTGGTCGCGCCCGGCAGTCCCGAGGAGTACGACAGCTACCTGCGCCGGATCCGCCGCCGGGACAGCGCCGGCTACCTGATCTGCGACCGGGCCAGTGGCGAGATCGCCGGCTACGTGAACATCAGCGGGATCGTGCTGGGCGCGCTGCGCGGCGGGTTCCTGGGGTACGCGGCGTTCCGGCCGTACAGCGGGACCGGGCACGCGTCGGCGGGCGTCGCCCTGGTGATCGACCACGCGTTCACCGCGGTCGGGCTGCACCGGCTGGAGGCGAACATCCAGCCGGGCAACGAGCCGTCCCGGCGGGTGGCCCGCAAGCTCGGTTTCCGGCTGGAGGGGTTCTCCCCGGACTACCTGTTCATCGACGGCGCCTGGCGCGACCACGAGCGTTGGGCGATCACCGCGCCAACCCCCGCCTGACCGTCGGCCCGGCTGGGCCGGCCCAAGATCCGCGCAAGATCGGGGAAAGTGCTGCCTCACGAGCTGCTGAGACAGCAGGATCCCTGATGTTGCCCGGATCTTGGGGTCGGCCCGGCGGCGGGTGCCACCGGCGGAGGGGCGCAGCGTCGCGTCGGACGTTTGTCGAGGGCTCCGACGGGAAACGGCCCGCAATGACGAAACCTCGTGTGGTGATCGTGGGGGCCGGGTTCGCCGGTTACCACGCGGCGAAGACGTTGAGCCGGATCGCCCGGGACCGGGCCGAGATCGTGCTGCTGAACTCCACCGACTACTTCCTCTACCTGCCGTTGCTGCCCGAGGTGGCGGCCGGGGTGGTCGAGCCCAAGCGGATCGCGGTGCCGCTGACCGGGACACTCAAGGGCGTACGCGTGGTGATCGGCGAGGCGGACCACGTCGACCTGCAGAACCGCTGGGTCGGTTTCACCCAGGCCGAGGGGGAGAAGAACCGGCTGGCGTACGACCGGTTGGTGCTCGCCGTGGGCAGTGTCAACAAGCTGCTGCCCATCCCGGGGGTCACCGAGTACGCGCACGGTTTCCGCGGTCTGCCGGAGGCCGTCTACCTGCACGACCACATCGTTCGTCAGATCGAGCTGGCCGAGCAGGCCGAGGACCCGGCCGAGCAGCGGGCCCGCTCCACGTTCGTGGTGGTCGGTGCGGGCTACACCGGCACCGAGGTCGCCGCGCACGGGCAGCTGTTCACCGACGCGCTGCACGCCCAGCGGCCCCGGCTGACCCTCCGCCCCCGCTGGATGCTGCTCGACGTCGCGTCGCGGGTGCTGCCGGAGCTGGACAAGCGGATGTCGGACACCTCGCACAAGGTGCTCAACCGGCGTGGGGTGGACGTGCGGATGGGCACCTCGGTGGCCGAGGCGACCTGCGACGGGGTGAAGCTCACCGACGGCGAGTACGTGCCGACCTGCACGCTGGTGTGGTGTGTGGGGGTGCGCCCCGACCCGTTCGTCAACGAGTTGGGTCTGCGGACCGACCGGGGTCGACTGGTCACCGACGAGTTCCTCAACGTGCCCGGCTATCCGGAGGTGTACGCCTGCGGCGACGCCGCCGCGGTGCCCGACCTCGTCAACCCGGGCAAGGTCTGCGGGATGACCGCCCAGCACGCGCAGCGGCAAGGCAAGCGCGCGGCGTACAACATCGCCGCGTCCTACGGTTTCGGCAAGCGCAAGCCGTACAAGCACCACGACCTGGGCTGGGTCGTCGACCTGGGTGGCAAGGACGCGGCGGCGAACCCGTTGCAGGTCAACCTGGCCGGGCTGCCGGCCAAGGCGGTCACCCGGGCGTACCACCTGATGGCGATGCCGGGAAACCGTACGCGGGTCACCGCCGACTGGGCGCTGGACGCCGCGCTGACCCGGTCGGCGGTCCAGCTGGGGTTGGTGCCGGCCAACGCGGTGCCGTTGGAGAGCACCTCACCCGAGGTCGCGACGCGGGCCAGCTGAAGCACGCACCACCCGGCCGGTCAGCCCTGCGGGGCGGGGCCGGCCGGTCGGCGTGACCGCGTTTCCGGACCGGCCGGTGGGGCGGGCCGGAGTCGGCGTGGCCCGTACTCGCGCAGCAGTGTCTGCACGATGCCGGCGGCGGGGATGGCCAGCAGCGCGCCGAGCAGGCCGGCCAGCTCCGCGGCGAGCAGCACGCTGACCAGCACGGTCAGCGGGTTGAGCCGGACCGCCCGGGACAGGATGAGCGGTTGGAGCAGGTGGTTCTCGACCTGCTGGTAGACCACGAAGAAGACGAGCACGACGATCCCGGCAGTGGGGGAGTGCAGGAAACCGGCCCCGGCCGCGATCACCGCGCCCAATGTCGCACCAACCAGCGGTATCAGGTCGGTCACCGCCACCAACAGGGCGATCACGGCCGCGAACGGCACCCCGGTGAGGGCCAGCACCACGTAGGTCAACAGCCCGCAGATCACGCTGATCAGTAGGTTGCCGGTGAGGTAACCGGTGACGGTGCGCGACATCTCCCGGCCGACCCGGCGCAGCCGGTCGCCCTGACCGTCCCCGGCCGCCGCGAGCAGGCCGCGGGTGATCCGCGGCGCCTCCAACACCATGAGGTACGCCAACACGACGACCGTGACCAGCCCGGCGACCGTCTCGACGACGCCGCGCAGCACGCCCACCGCGGGTTGACGCAGTCGGGTGCCCAGGTCGCGGAGCTGGTCGGAGTGTTCGCTGACGTACCGGCGCGCGCCGGTGCGCTCCAGCAGCTGCCCCAGGGGACCCCGGCCGGCGCGGGCGTCGTGCAGCAGCTCGGGCGCCCGGTCGGCGAACCGGCCCAGCTCCCCGAACAACGGCACCAGGATGAGCGCGCCCAGGAGCGCCACCAGCACGAACGCGGCGAGGAACACCAACAGCGTGGCCAGGGCCCGACGCCGGACGAGACGCCGTTGCAGCCGGTCCACGAGGGGCTTGAGCGCCACGGCGAAGAACGCGGCGACCACGACCCAGACCAGCACCCGGCGGGTCGCGTACACGAACGCCAGCGCGAACGCGGTCGCCAGGACCAGACCGATCACGATCAGGGTGTGGCGGGCGGTCACCCGATCGTCGGCGTTGCTCATCCGCCGCGCCTTCCCCGCGCTCGTCGTCGGAAACCCGGCATTGCGGGCGCGACGGTGTGTTCTGGTCCAGACGCGAGCCGACAGGGCGTAGGTGCTCAGCGGTCGTCGTCGGTGACGGGGTGGGCGCCGGCGACGAAGGTGTCGAGCGCGGCGGCGTGCAGCAGACCGCCGGGCACCGGGTCACGCAGGGCCGCCACCGCCAGCCGCCCGACCGGCAGGCCGCCGGGCCGCGACGTCGCGGCCAGCACCAGGTTTCCGTACCGCCGGCCGCGTAGCATCCGCCGGTCACCGAGGATGCACACGTCGGCGAAGACCGCCCGCAACGTGGCCACCTGCGCCCGGGTGCCGACCAGTGGCGGCAGGTCCGTGACGTTGACCAGGTACGTCCCGTCCGGGCGCAGGGTGCGGGCCACCTCGGCGGCGAACTCGACCGTGCGCACGTGCCGGGGCATCTGGGCCGCCCGGTAGATGTCGGCGATCACCAGGTCGTAGGAACCGGCCGGGGCGGCGGTGAGCGCGTCCCGGGCGTCGGCGACCTCCACCCGCACCTGCGGCGGCAGCGGCGGCAACTCCCGGGCGACCAGCTCCACCACGGCGGGGTCCCGCTCGACGACGCGTTGCGGGGAGCCGGGCCGGGTGGCGGCCAACCATCGGGGCAGCGTCAACGCGCCGCCTCCCAGGTGCACAACGCTCAACGGGACGCCGGCCGGGGCCGCCGCCTCCACCGCCGAGGCGATCCGTCGGACGTACTCGAAGTGCAGGTGCAGGGGATCGGAGACATCCACGTACGACTGCTCGACCCCTGCGGACAGCAGTGTCCGCCCGGTCCGGCGGACCGGGTCGGCGACCAGCTCCAGCCGGTCGGCGGCGCGGTTCATGACCGGCACGCTAGCCGAGCCCAGGGTCCACGACGCCGGTGGCCCGGCACGGCCGACGGGCCGGCGGAGCGGGGATGATCCCCGTCCGCCGGCCCGCCCGGGTCAGGACTGCCGGTCAGCCGCCGGCCATCCCGGCCCCCACCTCGTCGATCGCGTCGTCGATCTGGTGGGCGAGGTCCACGTCGAGCGCGGTCACCCCGTCGGCCTGACTGGTCCGTACGGTCAACACGGCGGCGGTGCCGCCGGGGCGTCCGATGCTCGGGCCGCGGCCGTTGTCCTGGCGCAGCCGGTCGAGCCGGGCGAGCACCCGGTCCAGGTTGTCCGGTGGCAGCGCGACCACCCGGTAGAGGCCCTGGCTGTCGCCGGCCCAGTACGGCAGGTCGTCCAGTGCCGCACTGATCTCGTCCGCGTCCAGGGTGGGCGTGGTGGTGGAGGCGCCCACGAGGCCACCACCGGCCTCCGGTGGGTTCAGCAGGTCACGCAGACCGTCGGGTACGTGCAACGACTCGACCAGGTCGCCGTCCTGTTCGGCGAGCGCGGCGATCGTCGCCTCGGCCTGGTAGCGGGCCTGCTCCGGGGTGTTGCCGCTGATCCGGCCCACCTCGGCCAGGAAGCCCGGGAGGTCCTGGTGCCGCTCGATGCCGTCGACCGGCAGCACGTCGTGCAGGGACGCGGGCACGGCCGCGAGCAGCCGCTGCCGCTCGGCCGCCTCCAGCGCGAACGCGAGGACCAGCACTGTCGCCTCGGTGCCCACCTTGGCCGTCTTGAAGTCGACCCCGGCCCGACGTCGGACCTCGTCGACGAGGTCGTGGTAGCCCATGGTGCTCACGCCGGCCGCGCCGCTGGGCGGGGACGGCTGTGGCCTCGGGTTGTCGGCGGTGCCGAGTGGCGGCGGCGCCGGCCCGCCACGCGTGCTGTCCGGTTTGTGCAGCCCGGCGGCCGGTGGCCCGGCCCGCTTGCCCGAATCGAGGCTCTTGAGCTGCTTGGTGGCGCTCAGGCTGGCGCCGATCTCACTGGGCTGGCGATTCTGTTCCCGGGCCTGCCGGGCCAGTGCCCGGCGCCTCTGGTTGTCGCCTTCCATCTGCTTGCGCATGCTGGCATCCCTTCCGCTGGGGACAGTGGCTGCTCCGGTCGCGTTCCCGCCGTCCCCGAGAAGGAAACGGAGGCCGCCGGCCGGGTCGGACCGGCCTTCGCCACGCTTCATCCGGGCGGGGTGAGGGGTGCTCACCCGCTCGGCCCGCACGATCAGCTCAGGACCGGAGTTCTTCCGAGGTACGCGGAAGGAAGGTCGTCATGAAGCAGATCGTCGAGATCGTCCCCGCTCGACCGGGCTGGTACGCGCGCTGGCAACTCACGCCCGAACTCACCAGGTGTTACCCGGTGAGCCTGTGGGCGCTGCTGGAGGAGGCCGACGGGACGGGCCGCGAGGTGGTCGGCATGGACTGCATCGGCCAGTGGCCCGGCGCGGACGACAACGAGGCGGGTGGGCAGTTCGTCCGCTACCTGTACCAGACGCCCGATTCGGGACAGCCCGAGGACGTCGAACCGCCCTCGACCGGCGAACTGCGCGAGAGCGGCCCCCGGCTCCAGCCGGTGACGGCACCCTAGACATTCCTCCGGCCCCCGACCCCAGGTCCCAGGGTCGGGGGCCACCCCGTCCCGGGGTGACCGGAGATCAGCCGGTGGCGCGCAGGTCGCCGACGTGCTCGACGGCCAGCAACTCGGTCAGGCCGGTGCGGTCGAGCATCCGCTGCAACTGCGGGCTGACCCCGGTCAACCGGATCGCCCGGGCGATCCGCTGCACCACCAGCAGCGCGCTGAGCCCGGAGGAGTCGCAGAGACTCACGCGGGTCAGGTCGATCAGCACCTCGTCGTCGCCACTGAGGTCGGCCGCCACGGCGGTCAACTCGGGCGCGGTGTCGTAGTCGAGCTCTCCGATCAGCTGAAGGAGGACGTGCCCGGCGTCGAGCCGGGTCGTCTCGATGGTCAACAGCTGATCGGACATCCCACCATGTTCCCAGCCCTGCGGGAGAACGCAAAGCCGGGGGCGACATCCGCGCGTCCAAATCGACCGCCCGGCACCCTTCAGGCCGTGGTGGCGACGCTCGGCAACGGCGCTGAGGTGCCGGTTTCCGCGTACCGGCGTAGGGTGGTCGGAAGACTTTTGACCATGGACGCCGGTTCCGGCACGGGTTCGGGTGGACGACAAGGAGTGAGGCTCAGCTGGTGACTGCTACCGACGTCAGGGACTGGGACCCGGGCGACGGACGGCTTCCCACGCCGAGTACGACACGGTCCCCGGCGTGGTCCGCCGACGTCACGCCCCGATCCACCGCCGCGCTGCCGCCGCTCGCCCCCGACCGGGATCCGGCCGCCCCCGACTGGTCCGAGGTCGTCGAGCACTTCCGGGAGGGCCTTGTCGTCTGCGACGCCGACGGCGTCGTACGACACGTCAGTCCGGTGGCCGAACGACTGCTGCCCGAGGTGACGCCCGGCGAGCTGCTCAGCGCGGCCGGTGTGCCCGGGCTGAGCGACGGCGACGCCGGTGGCTTCACCCATCACGGGCGCCGGCTCACCGCCCGCCAGGTGCCCCTCTCCGGTGCCCGCTGCTGCTGGTACGTCGAGGACGTCACCGACAGCGTCAGCCGCGCCGACGCGCTGCTCGCCGAGCGGGCCCGCTCGGCGTTCCTGGCCGTGGTCGGTGACAAGCTCGGCAACCCACTGCACCCCGACCGGGCCGCTGCCGCGGTCGTCCGCCTCGCCGTGCCGACCCTGGCCGAGGTGGCCGTGCTCGTGCTCGCCCCCCGTGGCGGTCGCGCCCGCTGGTGGCGGGCCTCGCGCTCCGACGACGAGGCCCCGACGGTCGACAGCGGCGTGCTGGCCGGCGGGGACCTGCCGACCGCCATCGCCGACGGGCTGACGGGGGCCGAGCCGCACGCGGTCGACTGGCTGGTCGAGCAGGCGGTCGACGCCGGCTGGCTGCCCGGGCTCGCCGGCACCGAGAGCGCCGCCCGGGTCGTCCCGCTGCCCGGCCGCGACGCGCCCGTCGGCGTGCTGCTGGTGGCCCGCCGCTCCACCCGCTGGTACGACGAGGCCGACGTCGAGCTGGCTCGCGCGTTCGCGGCCCGTGCCGGCGCGGCCCTGACCACCGCCCTGCTCTACCGCGACCAGGCGGAGGTGGCCGACACCCTCCAGGCCAGCCTGCTGCCGGTCGAGCCGGCCGAGGCCGCGGGCGTGCAGTGGGGCACCGCGTACCGGCCCGCCCAGGCGGGGCTGCGCATCGGCGGCGACTTCTACGGCTCGCACCGGCTCGCCGACGGGGGCTCGGTGTTCTTCCTCGGCGACGTGTCGGGCAAGGGCGTCGAGGCGGCCGTCTTCACCGGCCAGTTACGCCAGTGCCTACAGGCGTTGCACCGGTTGGAGTCGCACCCCGGGCGGTTGCTGCGGCTGCTCAACGACGCGCTGCTGGAAACCACCCAGGCGCACGGCCAGGGCCGCTTCGCCACGATGGTGCTCGGCGTGGCCCGCCCACAGCGCGACGGCGGCCTGACCCTCACCATGGCCGGCGGTGGGCACATGCCGCCGCTGGTGCTGCGCAACTCCGGTGAGGTGGAGTCGGTGCCGCTGAGCGGCATGCTGATCGGTGTGGTGCCCGACCCCCGCGTCGGTGAGGTGACCGTACGGCTCGCGCCGGGGGAGACCTGCCTGCTCTACAGCGACGGGGTGACCGAGGCCCGGGGTGGCCGCCGCGGCGACGAGCAGTTCGGCACGGAACGCCTGGTCGCCGCCGTGACCGGCTGCCAACGGATGCCCGCGCCGGCCCTGGCCGAGCGGGTCGAGCAGGTCACCTGCGACTGGTTGGCGCACGGGGACCACGACGACATCGCGGTGCTGGCGCTGCGGGCGACCGGTCCGGGTGGTCGCGGGTCGCGGCACCTGCACTCGGTGCCCGCGCAGGCCGGTGCCGACCGACAGAGGGAGACCGACGCGTGACCGCTGCCACGACGGCCGCCGATCCGACCGACGCGTACGCCGGCTATCTGGACTGCCTGGCCGACGCCGACGAGTACGCAGCGATCGACATGGCGATCGGCCTGCTCGATGCGGGCGTGCCGGCGGAGCGGGTGCTGCTCGACCTGGTCGCGCCCGCGCAGTCCGAGGTGGGCGAGCGCTGGGCGCGCAACGAGTGGAGCGTCGCCCAGGAGCACGCCGCCACGCACATCAGCGAGCAGGTGGTGGCGGCGGTCGCCGCGCATGCCAACCCGCGCCCGACCGGCGGGCGGGTGGTGGTCGCCTGCATGGACGGCGAGTGGCACGCGCTGCCGCCCCGGCTGGTGGCCGAGGTGCTGCGGTTGCGTGGCTGGCAGGTGACCTTCCTGGGCGCCAGTGTCCCGGCTGCGCACCTCGTGTCGTACCTGCACCGCTACGACGCCGACGCGGTCGCGTTGGCGTGCGCGTTGCCGATGCGGTTGCCGTACGCCCACCGGATGATCGAGGCCTGCCGTCGTTCCGACGTGCCGGTGGTGGTCGGTGGGCGTGGGTTCGGTGCGGACGGTCGGTGGGCGCGCCGGCTCGGTGTGGCCTGGGCGCCGAACGCGCCCGCGGCGGCCGAGCTGATCGCCGACGAGCGGGCGCTGCGCGGGGTGCCGCCGGCGCGGCTGGCCCACCTGGCCGACGACGAGTACGCGAGCCTGGTGCGGCGTCGTGGCGAGCTGATCGACAGCGCGTTGGCCGACCTGCGGGAGCGGGTGCCGGCGACACGGGCCTACAGCCCCACCCAGTTGGACGCGACGGTGAGCGACCTGGGTCACATAGTGGATTTCCTGGCCGCGGCGGTCTACGTCGACGACCCCTCGTTGTTCACCGAGTTCGTGGAGTGGCTGTCGGAGATCCTGCTGAGCCGTGGGGTGCCCGCCGGCGCCGTCGCCCAGCCTCTGGATCACTACGGCGTCGCGTTGCGTGACTTCCCCCGGGCGGTGCGTGTGCTGGCCCTGGGGCGCGCCGTGCTGCCCGCCGCCGACCGCTGACGGACCCGTCGCCGGCTACCAGGGCCGGTCGGCGGACGAGCCGACACTGCGTATACTTGCCGCACTGCAAACGTCCCACCCCAGGGTGGAGCGAGGGGGAGAACGGTGACGTTCAGCGTCCGCCACGTCGAGCGCGACGGCGGTGTTGCCTGTCTGCGCCTCACGGGCGAGCTGGACCTGAGCACCGCTCCCGAGCTGAGTGCCGCGATCGACCGGCTCTCCGCCGCTGGCGAGACCCGGGTGCTGCTCGACCTCACCGACCTCACGTTCTGCGACTCCACCGGGATGGCCGTGTTCGTCCGCGGCGACAACCGGGCGGCGGCCGAAGGCGGTTGGCTGCGGCTCACCGGCGCCAGTGGCCGGGTCGAGCGGGTGCTGCGGGTCACCGGCCTGGCCGACGTGCTGCGGTACGAACCGGAGGCGGTCGACCCCGCGTCGCGCAGTGCCTCCTGATGGGCTACATTTCCCCGCCAGCGCGGTGACCGTCCGGTCCCGTCCCGCCGACCCGAAGCAGGTAGTGATGGGCGCAGACAGCGCGCAGCCGGTACGCATCCTGGTGGTCGACGACGACCCGGGCGACGTGCTGATGATCGAGGAGGCGTTGGCGGATTCCGACGTCGACAAGGTCATCGACGTGGTCAGCGACGGCGAGGAGGCGATGGAGTTTCTCCGCGCCGAGGGCCGGCACGAGCACGCCCGCCGCCCGGACGTGATCCTGCTCGACCTGAACATGCCGCGGATGGACGGTCGGCAGGTGCTGGGCGCGGTGAAGCAGGACGAGGATCTGCGGACCATCCCGATCGTCGTGCTGACGACCTCCAACGCCGACACCGACATCGTCGGCAGCTACACGCTGCAGGCCAACGCGTACGTCACCAAGCCGATCGACCTGGACGACTTCAACGACGTGGTCCGCCGCATCGACGAGTTCTTCGGCCGGGTTGTGGTGCTGCCCAAGCGCGTCTGACGCGGGCCCCGCCGCGCACGCATGCTGAACATTTTTCCCGAACCCCCTCGGCCGTCGCCCTCTGGGCCGAGGATCCAGGTGGGGAAGTAACAGCAGCTGCCTGGGGGGCGACAGTATGAGGTTCTCCGTCGTTGAGACCGGCTACGACCAGCGGCAGGTGGATTCCTGCCTGGACGAACTGGGGATCCGGTTGTCCCGGCTGGCGGCGCGGGCGCAGGGTGCCGCCGGAGCGACCCGGGAGTGGGACGAGATCCGCGAGGAGGCCACCTGGCTCAGCGGGCTCCTGCAGAGGCTTGACCTCGGTGACACCTCCGCCGGCCGGCACGCCGGTGACGGCACCCGGCGTGAGGCAGCCGACCTTCGGGCCCAGGCCCGTGCCGAGCTGGCCGAGGCCCGCGAGGAGGCACGGCAGGTGCGGGAGCGGGCGTACGCGGACGCCGTGCAGGCCCGACGGGACTTCGAGGCGGCGCTGTACGTCCGCCGGCGACGTGAGGCTCGGGTGGACGAGATCCTCAGCCAGGTGACGGAGGACCAGGTGCCCGCCGACACCCCGACCGCGGCTGCCGGCGTGCCGGGAAGTCGGGTGGGAGTCGGCGGGCAGGACGCGGGCGCGGAGCAGCCGCCTGGCCGTCGCTGACGCCGGAAGGCCGTTGCGTGGGTGCCCGGCTCAGGCGGTGAGCGCCGCCACGACGGTGGTCGCCCGGTCCTCGTGCTGCGCGTACGCGTCGGGGTAGGCGGAGATCTGCACGGACTGGGCGGCGTAGGTGATGCTCATGTCCTGCCAGCCGGGGATCTCGTTGAGCGCGGTGTAGAAGGCCCGTGCGGCGTACGACGGGCGCATCAGCTCGGCCACCGTGCCCCAGCCGCTGCTGGGTCGCTGCTGGAACAGCCCGACCGAGTCGTGGTCGGAGCCACTGCCCTGGTTCGGGTAGTTCGCCGACTCCGGCAGGACGTCGCTGGCCAGGTTGTAGAGGTTGCTCTCCTGCATCGCGGTGGCCAGTGCCACCACCAGGGCGCGGCGCGGCATCTTCATGTCCAGGCCGACGTCCACGATGATCTTCGCGTTGTCCATCTGTGCCTGGTCGAGGCCGGCGACCGGTCGGGGTCGGCGGGGCTTGACCGGCTTCTTGGGCGCCTTGCGGACGACGGTGGGGCGCGGGGTGGGCGACGCCGCCGTCGGGCTGGGCAGGACCCGCGCGGGGGCGAGGTCGCGGTCCAGCGACCGGGAGGCGCGCTCGTCGGCGATGGCGGCACGGTCGGCCACGGCCTCGGCGAGCGGCTCCACAGTGCGGGGCGCGTCGTCGCTGCCCCGGGCGGTGGCCACCGCGACGAGGCCGAGACAGCAGGTGACACCGGTGGCCAGGGCCACCCGCACCGGGGTCGAGCCCAGCAGGGTGCGCCGGGGCGGTTCGGGGACGCGGTGACGGCCGATCGTCCGTTCGGTTGATGCGGCGTCGCCCGGTTGGGTGGTCGGGCGCGCGTCGGTCAGCTTCTGGTCGGAGGGGTCGTCGGGATGCACCTGACGAGGCTAAAGACCCAATTGCTCGATATCGCCTGCCCGTACAGTGGCCTGCGCCACAGTTTGTCCCGATCTTGGGGATTTCCGGGGGCGAAGGTGCAGCAAGAGCGATCAACCTCGTGGATCGGGCCAGACGGGTATTACCGATTTGCTGGGCTAATGCGACCACGCCACCGCGATTGGCGTCCCGCATGAGACCGCGCGACAGGCTCAGCCGAACGGTCGGTGCCAGTTCCCTCGAACGGTCCGCAGCGCCTCGCCCGCCTGCCCATCGGGAGCCGTCGTCACCCGGATCTCAGTGTCGACCGTTCTCCGCCGGCGTGACGGTCAGCCGGTGCCTGCTGGTGTCGCCGCTGGAGAACGGCCAGAGCCGGTCGGCGTACTCGACAAGGTCGGCCAGTTGATCCCGACTCAGGCCGGCGGACGAGATCTCCGCGTGCACGTCGGCCCGGTACCGGCCGTCGTCGTCGCGCCCCAGCTTCGCCTCCGCCCGGACCTGGACGGTGTGCGCCTCGTCGGTGATCTCCCCGGCCACCTCCACGGCCGCGTGGTGCAGGCAGGAGGCGAAGGCCGCGGCCAGCAACTGTTCCGGGGTCAACCCGGTGCAGTGCGGCGCCAGCGGCGAAGCCAGCGCGGTGGAGAGCCCGCCATCGTCGGTGCGTACGTGACCGCCCTCGGCGGTCGCTGTGGCCTCACGCAGCCAGGAACTCTTTTCCGGCATCGCGTTTCTCCCGTCGCTCACCGGCTCGGCTACCCGGCCACCTCCCGGCGAAACGCCGGAGGCCCTACCGGCATCAGCGCCCGGCGCTGCGGTAGGACTCGTCGAACACCGCCACCGCCTCGGTGGGCTCCGCTGCGGCCCGTTCGGTCCACGGTGAGGTCGGAGCCGCGTGGCGGGCCGTCGGGGTCATCATCGGCACGTACACCCGGGCGTCCACCGCCTCGGCCAGCAGCAGCGCCGCGACCAGGCTGGTGGGACGCTGCCCGGGCTCGTCGGCAAGGCAGGAGTGGCACAACTCCACCACCTCCGGCGGGAGCCCGTCGATCTCGGGCAGCGGCTCCGGTGGCTGACGTCGGCGTACGCCGAGCAGTTCGCTGGCGGTGACCGCGTCGTACGGCAGGCGGGCGGTGAGGCTGTAGTAGAGCAGCACTCCGAGGGCGTACATGTCGGCTGCCGGGGTGGCCGGCTCCCCGTCCAGCTGCTCGGGCGCCAGGTACGCCGGGGTGCCCAGCACGACTCCGGTCGGCAGCGGGTCCGGTGCGCCGGCCGGGATGGCGATGCCGAAGTCGAGCACCTTCACCCCCGCCGGGGTGAGCATGACGTTGGCCGGTTTGACGTCGCGGTGCACGATGCCCTCCGCGTGCGCGGCGGCCAGCGCTGCGGCGACCTCCGCGCAGACCCGCACCGAGATCCGCCAGTCCAGCGGCCCGGCCCGCAGGTGCGCGGCGAGCGTCTCACCCTCGGCCAGCTCCATCACGATGTAGGGCACCGGCCGGCCGGGCCAGGTCGACGAGGTGCCGAAGTCGTGCACGCTCGCCACGTTCGGGTGCACCAGGCGGGCGGCCGACCGGGCCTCCGCGCGGATCCGTTCCACCGGGCCGTCCTGGTCGCCCGGGCCGGGCAGGATGAGCTTCACCGCGACCGACCGGTCGAGCACCTGGTCGTGTGCCCGCCACACCTCGGACATCCCACCCACGCCGATGCGCTCCTCGAGCTGATACCGCCCGTCCAGCGTGCGCATCGATCACTCCTCGTCCCCGCCCCGCCGACGACGGGTGCACCGGACGCGGTACCCGGGCTCCGAGCTGGGCAAACCGCAGCGGCATTCCGGGCGACCCCCGCGCGCAGCGCGCTGCGCCGACGGCGGTGGGTGCGGTAGCTTGCGAGCCAGAGCCGGTGTCACCGATTGTGCCGGCACGGTCACCCGAGAGGGCGCTGCGATGAGCGAGGTCACCGTACGCTTCGTCGGCGGGCCCGCGGACGGTCTGGTCCGGTTGCTGCCGGCCGGGTCGGACGGCGCCCCACCACCACGTTGGATCATGCGGCACCCGGACGGCACCGGTCCGGTCCAGCCCGGTCCCGACCACCTCTACGAACGCGACCGGCCCGACGACGCGGGTGGCTGGAGCATGCGCTTCGTGCGCACCGACGCGTACGGGGTGTCCGAGTGACCACGAGGCGGGGCTGACCGGTGGCGACGCCGGCGTCCCGTCGGCCCGGCCGCACAGCTGGGGCACAGCCTCCGCAGGGGCGCGGCACAGGCGTCGCGGCCACGATGGCGGACATGGTCATGAACGGGCAGGGCGCGCCGAGCCGGATCGAGCTGCGCCGCCCCGACGGTGAACCCGTCCGGGTGCTGGTGGTCGACGACGAACCCACCCTCACCGACCTGCTGTCGATGGCGCTGCGCTACGAGGGCTGGCAGGTCCGCAGCGCCGGCAACGGCATGGCGGCGTTGAGCGCCGCCCGGCAGTTCCAGCCGGACGCCGTGGTGCTCGACGTGATGCTGCCCGACCTGGACGGCTTCCAGGTGCTGCGCCGGCTGCGCGAGCACGCCCCCACAGTGCCGGTGCTCTTCCTGACCGCCCGCGACGCGGTGGAGGAACGCATCGCCGGGTTGACCGTCGGCGGCGACGACTACGTCACCAAGCCGTTCAGCCTGGAGGAGGTGATCGCCCGGCTTCGTGCACTGCTGCGCCGCTCCGGCTTCGCGGTCGCCACCCGCGAGGACGCCGTTCTCACCGTCGGCGACCTCAGCCTCGACGAGGACAGCCACGAGGTGCGCCGGGACGGTCAACTGATCACCCTCACCGCGACGGAGTTCGAGCTGCTGCGCTATCTGATGCGCAACCCCCG
This sequence comes from Micromonospora zamorensis, assembly GCF_900090275.1. Taxonomy (NCBI): domain Bacteria; kingdom Bacillati; phylum Actinomycetota; class Actinomycetes; order Micromonosporales; family Micromonosporaceae; genus Micromonospora; species Micromonospora zamorensis. The sequence goes on from NZ_LT607755.1 coordinate 2,567,352, forward strand.
CCGGGTGCTCAGCAAGGCGCAGATCCTCGACCGGGTGTGGAACTACGACTTCGGCGGCCAGGCCAACGTGGTGGAGCTGTACATCTCGTACCTCCGCAAGAAGATCGACGCCGGCCGTGCACCGATGATCCACACCCTGCGCGGCGCGGGCTATGTCCTCAAACCCGCCGAGTAGACGCCGCCCGCTGCGCGCCGCCCGCCGCTGGCTGGCCGGCCGCTCCCTGCGTACCCGACTGGTGTTTGCCCTTCTCGCGCTGCTGGCGGTGGTCAGCGTCGCCATCGGTGGGCTCACCACAGTGGCGCTGCGGCACTTCCTGATCGAGCGGCTCGACGCCCAACTGGCCCCCGCGACGGTCATGCGGGGTGACCGTCCGGGGCGGCCGGCGTTTCCGGGCACCGGGCCGGCCATCCCGCCCGGCTTGCCGTCCGGCACTGTGGTCGCCGAGGTCACCGGCGGCCGGGTGACCAGCGCGCGGACCCTGACCAACAGCCCGTCCAGTGACGACCCGTTCCCCGACGAGCAGTCCGTTCCGGTCGACGAGGTCGCCACCCTGGCCGACGTGCCGGTCGGCACCGAACCACGCACCGTCGACCTCGGCGCCCGCGGCGACTACCGGGCGGTCGGGCGGCAGTACTGGGACGGCAGGGTCCGCGTCGTCGCGATCCCCCTCTCCGGCGTCCAGGAGATCGTCTGGCGGATGGTCACCGCGCAGGCCGCGGTGGCGGCCATCGGGCTGGTCATCGCCGGGGCGGCCGGCGCGCTGATCGTCCGGGCCACGCTGCGCCCGCTCAACCGGGTCGCCGCCACCGCCACCCGGGTCACCGAGCTGCCCCTGGACCGCGGTGAGGTGGCCCTCGCCGTTCGCGTCCCGGCCGCGGACACCGACCCGCGCACCGAGGTCGGTCAGGTCGGCGCGGCGCTGAACCGGATGCTGGGCCACGTCGCCGACGCGCTCTCCGCCCGGCAGGCCAGCGAGACGCGGGTACGCCAGTTCGTCGCCGACGCCAGCCACGAGTTGCGCACACCCCTGGCCGCGATCCGTGGCTACGCCGAGGTGGCCCGGCGTGGCCGCGGCGAGGTTCCTCCCGACGTGGCGCACGCGTTGCGCCGGGTGGAGTCGGAGAGCACCCGGATGACCAGCCTCGTCGACGACCTGCTGCTGCTGGCCCGCCTCGACACCGGCCGACCGCTCGCGGTCGACCCGGTCGACCTGACCGCCCTGGTGGTGGACGCGGTCAGCGACGCGCACGTCGCCGGCCCCGAACACCACTGGCAGCTCGGCCTGCCCGAGGTCGCCATCCGGGTTCCCGGTGACGCCGCCCGGCTGCACCAGGTGGTGGCGAACCTGCTGGCCAACGCCCGGGTGCACACCCCACCCGGCAGCACCGTCACCACCACACTGGCCGTCGACGCGGGCAGCGCCGTGCTCACCGTCGCCGACGACGGGCCCGGGATACCGGCGGAGTTGCAACCGGAGATGTTCGAGCGGTTCGCTCGCGGCGACAGCTCCCGGTCCCGGGCGCACGGCAGCACCGGCCTCGGTCTGGCGATCGTGGCGGCCGTCGTGGAGGCCCACCACGGCACTGTCGACGTGGACAGCCACCCGGGGCGGACCGTGTTCACCGTCCGGTTGCCGAATCCCACAGCTGACGCATAGTCGGCGCACGGCGTCGCGCCAGCCCGGCCGTCGAGGCTGGCCGCATGGACAGAACCGAGACCCTGCCGACGGCACCCGCCGCACCCGAGCCGCCGACGGCCACGCGCCCCGTGGAGCAGCCGCCGCCGACGCGCCGATCCCCGGCCTGGGCCACGCCCGCGCTGGTGGTCCTGCTGCTCGCCACCGGCCTGCTCTACCTGTGGGGCCTGGGCGCCTCCGGCTGGGCCAACTCGTTCTACGCGGCGGCCGTGCAGGCCGGGTCGGTGAGCTGGAAGGCGTTCCTCTACGGCTCGTCGGACGCCGCCAACTCCATCACCGTCGACAAGACACCCGCGTCGCTGTGGCTGATGGCGCTGTCCGTGCGGATCTTCGGGCTGAACAGCTGGGCGATGCTCGTCCCACAGGCGCTCTGCGGGGTCGCCTCGGTGGGCGTGCTGTACGCGACAGTGAAGCGCTGGTACGGGCCGGGCGCCGCTCTGATCGCCGGAGCGGTCCTCGCGGTCACCCCCGTGGCGACGCTGATGTTCCGGTTCAACAACCCCGACGCGCTGCTGGTCCTGCTGCTGGTCGCCGGGGCGTACGCCACAGTGCGCGCCCTGGAGACGGCCAGCACCCGGTGGATCGTGATGGTCGGCGTGCTGGTCGGCTTCGGCTTCCTCACCAAGATGCTCCAGGCGTTCCTGGTGGTGCCGGTCTTCGCCGGGGTGTACCTGCTGGCCGCGCCGACCGGGCTGTGGCGGCGGGTCCGGCAACTGCTGCTGGCGGGCCTGGCGGTGCTGGTCTCCGCCGGCTGGTGGGTGGCGCTCGTCGAGCTGGTCCCGGCCAGCGCCCGCCCGTACATCGGCGGGTCGCAGGGCAACAGCGTCCTGGAACTCACCCTCGGCTACAACGGCCTTGGCCGGATCACCGGCGACGAGGTGGGCAGCGTCGGCGGCGGTGGCGGGCGGCCGGGAGGCGGCGGTGGCCCGTTCTCCGGTCAGACCGGCGTGCTGCGGATGTTCGGCGGCGAGATCGGCGGTCAGATCTCCTGGCTGCTACCGGCCGCGCTGATCCTGCTGGTGGCCGGCCTGCTGGTGGCCGGTCGCGCGGCCCGCACCGACCGCACCCGGGCCGGGCTGCTGCTGTGGGGCGGCTGGCTGCTGGTCACCGGCCTGATCTTCAGCTTCATGTCCGGGATCTTCCACGCCTACTACACGGTGGCGCTCGCCCCGGCGATCGGCGCGCTGGTCGGCATCGGCGTGACAGTGCTCTGGCGGCAGCGCCACCCACAGCCCGCACCGGGTGACGACGCGCCAGCCGGCTCGCGCTGGCAGCGGTGGCGTCCCCTCGCGGCCACGGCGACCCTCGCCGGCACCCTCGCGGTCACCGTCTGGTGGGCGTGGGTGCTGCTCGGGCGCAGCCCCGACTGGTACCCGTGGCTGCGCACCACCGTGCTGGTCGCCGGTCTGCTCGGCGCGGCGCTGATCCTGCTGGTCACCCGGCTTCCCCGCCGGTTGGTGCCGGTCGTCCTGGGCCTCGGCGCGGCGGCGGCCCTCGCGGGCCCGGTGGCGTACGCGGTCCAGACCGCGGCGACCCCGCACACCGGGTCGATTCCCAGCGCCGGCCCGTCCGTGGCGGGCGGGTTCGGGCGCGGCGGCTTCCCCGGAGGGCGACCACCCGGCGGCATGGGACTGCCGAACGGCGGCCAGTTCCCGGGTGGCGCGCAGAACGGCGGCGGCCAGTTCCCGGGTGGGGGCCGTGACGGCGGTCAGACGCCCACGTCCCCTGGTGGTGGTCGACAGGTACCCGGTGGGCAGGGACGCCCCGGCGGTGGGGGAATGGGCGGGCTGCTCGACGCCCGCGAGCCCAGTGCCGCCCTGCGTGAGCTGCTGGAGCGCGACAGCGCCGACTACACCTGGGTCGCGGCCACCGTCGGCTCCAACAACGCCTCCGGCTACCAGCTCGCCACCGGTGACCCGGTGATGCCGATCGGCGGGTTCAACGGCAGTGACCCGTCACCGACCCTCGCGCAGTTCCAGCGTCACGTCGCCGACGGCAAGATCCACTACTTCATCGGTGGTGGCGGCTTCCGGGCCAACGGCGGCAGCTCCGCCTCCCAGGAGATCGCCGCCTGGGTCACGGAGAACTTCACCGCGCAGACCGTCGACGGTGTCACCGTCTACGACCTGAGCACCGGCCGGGACGCGTCGTGACCGCGCTCAGCGGCCCCCGGGCCGCCGTCCAGGCCCGACCCGCCGCCGGTGCGGTGCTGGACGTGGTGATCCCGGTCTACAACGAGGAGACCGACCTCGGGTCGTGCGTACGGCGGCTGCACTCGCACCTGAGCGAGCACTTCCCGTACCCGTTCCGGATCACCATCGCCGACAACGCCAGCGTCGACGACACCCTGACGGTGGCCCACGGCCTCGCCGGCGAGCTGCCCGGTGTCGAGGTGCTGCACCTGGACGCCAAGGGGCGGGGGAGGGCGCTGTCGGCGGCCTGGTCCGCCTCGTCCGCGCCGGTGCTGGCGTACATGGACGTGGACCTGTCCACCGACCTGGCGGCGCTGCTGCCGCTGGTCGCGCCGCTCATCTCCGGGCACTCCGACCTGGCCATCGGCACCCGGCTGGCGCGTACCTCCCGGGTGGTGCGCGGGGCGAAGCGGGAGGTGATCTCCCGGGCCTACAATCTGCTGCTGCGCGGCGCGTTGGCCGCGCGGTTCTCCGACGCGCAGTGCGGGTTCAAGGCGATCCGCGCCGACGTGGCCGTCGAGCTGCTGCCGTTGGTGCGCGACACCGGCTGGTTCTTCGACACCGAGCTGCTGGTGCTCGCCCAGCGGGCCGGGCTGCGCATCCACGAGGTGCCGGTGGACTGGGTCGACGACCCGGACAGCCGGGTCGACATCGTCGCCACGGCCCTGGCCGACCTGCGCGGGATGGGTCGGCTGGGCCGGGCGCTGCTGACCGGCGCGCTGCCGCTCACCGACCTGCGCGCACAACTCGGGCGGGCGCCGCTAACCGCGCGGCCGGAGCAGCTCGACCGAGCGCCGCTGAGGCAGGTGCCGGTCGGGTTGCCACGGCAACTGGTCCGGTTCGCGGCGGTGGGGGTGGCCAGCACCCTCGCGTACCTGGTGCTCTTCGTGGCCACCCGGGGCGCGCTCGGCGCGCAGCCGGCGAACCTGCTGGCGTTGCTGGTGACCGCGGTGGCCAACACGGCCGCGAACCGGCGGTTGACGTTCGGCATCAGCGGTCGGCGGCACGCCGGCCGGCACCACCTGCAGGGGCTGCTCGCCTTCGGCCTGGGCCTCGCGTTGACCAGCGGGTCGCTGGCCGTGCTGCACGCGGCGCACGCCGCTCCCGCCCGGCCGGTGGAGCTGGCCGTGCTGGTGGCCGCGAACCTGGCCGCCACTGTGCTGCGTTTCGTTCTGCTGCGCCTCGGCATGCACCACCGGCGCGGCTGAGGAGGTCAGCGCCGCCGCCGGCTGGGCCCGCCGCACAGGTCAGGCGGCCTCAGCCTGCGGCGGCCCGGCGCACCAACCGGCGTGCCTCGTCGCGGGGCACGCCGGTGGCCCGGAGCAGATCGTTGACGGCGGTACGCAGCTGGGAGACGACGATCGTGCCGGAGAAGCCGAGTCCCTGTCGGCACGCCGCGCCCGCCTCGCGGACCGCGTGCAGCGCCCGTTCGCGGGCCTGCACCGGCTCCCGCGTGGCGAGGAACTCCCGATGCAGCAACCGAACGGCCTCTCCCAGGTGCTCCACCGCGGCCGGCAGGTCGGCCGGCACCGGTTCCTCGTCATGCAGTGTGGTGACGATCCGGCGGACCAGACCGCGGCTGTTGCGGAAGGCCCGCTCCATGTGCTCCACCCCGCCGCGGTACGCGCGGAGTGCCCTCCGTCGGCGCCACCGCACCGGGGATAGCCGGACGACCTCGTCGGCGGCGGTCACCACCTCGCTGAGCCGGTCCAGCTCGGGTTCGGCGGCGCGCATCCGGGACAGCACCTCCTTCGCCCGCCCGATGTCCCCATCCGCGAGTGCCTCCGCGGAGGCGGTCATCTCCCGGGCGAAGAGGTCCAGGGCGGGGTCCGCGGCGCGGCGTACGGTCCGCAGCGGGTTGATCGGCAGGAGCACGAGCACCACGAACAGTCCCACCGCTCCGCCGACCAGCGCGTTGAGCGTTCGGGGTAGCTCCAGGTCCGGCGCGGTCGGGGTGAGGGTGGCGATGAGCACCGCCGTACCGCCGGCCTGGGTCACCAATGCTCCGGTGCCGCGCACCAGCAACGCCAGCGTGATCGCCAGGAAGACGATCACCCCGGTCTGCCACGGCCCGGTGCCGAACAGGCGGATCAGCAGGTCACCCGCCCCGATGCCGAGCACCACCCCGGCGACCAGCTCCAATGTGCGACGGGCACGACTGCCGAGGGACGCCGCGATCACACCGACGGCTGCCGCGGGCGCGAACGTCGGCTCCGTGTTGCCGAGGACCTCGCGGGCCACCAGCCAGGACAGCGCGGCGGCCAGACCAGCCTGGAACCCCACGATCAGGTACGTCTGCAACCGGCGGTAGCCGGCCCGACGGGCAGCGGAGACCCGGGAACGCAGGCTGCCCGGCCCCACTCGCTCGCCGGGAGCCCCGGCCGTCGCGTTCATGGTCGCGGTTACCCGGTGCGACCGGCGACCGAACCTGTCCGCGCGGTCAGGCCGGGTGGGCCATGGTCGCGGCCAGCGTCACCACCCCGGGCAACCGGGTGTCCTGGCGCAGGAACTGCACCACCACCGGCACCGACGAGCGCAGCAGGCAGCCGTACGGTCGGTCCAGTCGCACGGCCTCGGGGTCGATCAGGTCGTTGAGCCGGACGTGGCGTACCCGCCGGGCGTCGACGGTCAGGGTGTAGGGGCCGACCGGCTCGGCGTCCTCGTAATAGATGCGCAGGTCGATGTCGGCGCGGGTGTCGGTGGTGTTGAGGACGCAGATCTGGTCGAAGCTGGTGAACGCCGGTTCGGGTCCGTTGCTGGGGAACGGGATGTGCCCGCCCGGCACGACCCAAAGGCGGGCGCCGACGTCGGGCATCAGGTCTCCTCCAGCAGTCGGGCGAGGTCGGGGCTGCGGAACACGCCGTCCGGGTCGAGCCGCTGGCGTGCCGCCTGGAAGTCGTCCCAGCGGGGATAGAGGGGCCGCAGGTCACGCGCTGTCAGCCAGTGCTTCTTGCCCCAGTGCGGTCGACCGCCGTACTGGCGGAACACCGCCTCCATGTCCCGGAAGTAGTCCTCGTACGGCAGGGACGTGTTCTGTAGGCAGGCGATGGTCGTGGTCGGCCGGCCGTACGCGTTGCTCAACCAGATGTCGTCGGCGGCGATGCTGCGCACCAGCACCCGCCACCCGGCGACGGTGCGATGCCGTTGCATGATGCGCCGTCGGACCTCGGCGAAGCAGGCGGGGAACGCCTCCGACGGCAGCATGTACTCGATCTCCTCGAACCGCAGGTCCCGTTCCTGGGGGATGGTGCGGTGGATCGGGCCGGACCGGACGTCGCGGGGCGCACCGAACGGTTCGGAGTCCGGCACCCGCGGCATGTCCCACCCGCGCTCGTCGGATGTCCCATCGGCACGGTTCAGGGTGCGGATCTGGGTCTGGTCGTTGCGCGGATACCAGTAGAAGTCCATGTTGCGGTTGGTGTGCTGCAACTCGGCGAGGTGGTCGAGGGTCCAGTCGAGGTGCGCGCACCAGCACCGCCGGTGCAACTCGTACCGGGGTTGCACGTCCAGGGTGACCTGGGTGACCACCCCGAGCGCGCCTAGCGACAGCCGCGCCGCGGGCAGCAGGTCTGCGTTCTCGTCGGCCGAGATCTCCAGGACGTCACCCGTGCCGGTGACCAGGCGGACGCCGGCCACCTGCGTGGACAGGTTGCCGAAGCCGAGTCCGGTGCCGTGCGTACCGGTGGCGGTCGCCCCGGCGATCGACTGGTAGTCCACGTCGCCGAGGTTGTCCATGGCCAGACCGGCGTCGTGCAGGCCCTCGCCGAGGGCCTTGAGCTTGGTGCCCGCCCACACCCGCGCCCGACCGGCGTCCTCGGTGATGACACCGGCGAGCCGGTCCACGCTGAGCAGGATGTCGTCGGTGCGGGTCAGGGGGCTCGACGAGTGGCCGGATCCCACTGGGCGGATCGTCCGACCGTCCTGCCGTGCCCGCACGACCAGGTCGCGGACGGTGTCCTCGTCGGCGGGCTCGGCGAACTCCCCGGGCGTGAACGAGAGGCTGCCAGACCAGTTGACGAACCGCCGCATGGCGCGGGTTACCCGACGGCGCGGCCGGTAGTCGCCCTACCCGCAGGCCTTCACCCATCTCGCGTTGATCGAGTGCCTGGTGCGGGGGACCGCGACGCCCTGCACGCCTGGGGCGAGCGCCCGGCCCGGCCGCTGACCGGCCGTCAACGGTCGGCGGAGCCCAGCACCTCGGCGAGGACCTCGACGACGCGTCGGGTGTGACGCCCGTCGGGGTCCTCGTCGGTGTTCAGGTCGGTGACGCTCATCCCGAGCAGCCGGTCGGCGCGGGCCAGTGGCGTGACCAGCGCGATCAGATCCGCCCAGCGGGGGCCGTCCGGCTCGGGATAGCTCACCGACGGCAGGTCCCGCGGGTCCACCACGTCCAGGTCGAGGTGCAGCCAGGCCGGGCCGTCCGCGCCGGTGGCCAGGCCCGCCCCGACCGTGCCCGCGCCCCGCCGCAGCAGTTCGGCGGCGGGCACCTGGTGGATGGCCGGGTCGATCCGGGCCGCCTCGGCGCGGCTGCTGTCGTCGGTGGCCGGGCGGTGCCCGAGCAGGTGGACCCGACCGGGGTCGAGCAGCGGGCCGTCGCAGCCGATGGCGGCGACCGGGCCGTGCCCGGTGACGATCGAGAGGTCCATGTCGGCGGCTTCGCCGGTCGGCGACGTCACGCCGTCGAGGAAGTCCGGGTGGGCGTCCACGAACCACAGCTCGGTAGTCGGCGGCAGGGCACGGCAGATGCCGGGCAGGATGGCGCAGTCGCCGCCGAGCACCAGGGGCCGCCGGCCGTCGGCGATCAGCGCCACGACGCGGGCGGTGATGGCCGCGCCGGCCCGGACCAGGCCGGCGGCGCCGATCACCCCGCTCGCCGGGTCCCGGACAGCGTCGCGCAGGCACGCCTCGTCCACCCGGCCACCGTCGTCGGCGGCCAGGGCGTCCAGCAGGCCGGCGTCGCGCAGCGCGGCGGGGGCCCGTTCCTCACCGCGCCCAGCGCCGGACGAGTCCAGCGGCGCGTCCACGACCGTCCAGCGCACGTCCGCAGCGTACCGGCGAGGTCCGGCCTCCCGGCCACATTCTGTGGCGAGGCTGGGAGTACGCCGATGTGCCCGCGACGGCGATGACGACCGGCGTACGGTGAGGGACAAGTCCGGCTTTCTGGGTCAAAAGCCTCACCGGTGTAGGCCCGGGACGCCGGTATCGAGACGGCGAGGGCAAGGAGCGATCGGTGAGACATCTGGCCTACCTGGACGCGGGATCCGGCAGCCTGATCGTGCAGGCGGTCGTCGGCGGGGTGGCCGGCGCCGCGGTCGCCGCCAAGCTCTACTGGCGACGGCTGGTCGACCGGTTCCGCCGGCAACCCTCCGACCAGCGGTGAGCGGGCCGGTCCCCACGATGGCGATCTCACCCACCGAGGTACGGCCCGAACCGGCCTCCTTCCGCGACCCGGCCAACCGGGTCTTCCACGTCGGCGCCGAGGTTCTGCGCGGGCTGGACACCCGGGCCGCCGAGCACTGGCGGGCGCTGACCGGCAGCAGGTTCTTCCCGGCGCTCGTCGCCGCGGGCAAGGTCTGCGCCACCGAGGACGCCCCGTCGACACTGGTGCCCGCCGCGACCGGGGCGCCGTGGGCCGCAGTGCTGCGTCACGAGCGCATCCCGTTCGTCTCCCACCCGTACGAGTGGTCGTTCAGCATGCTGCGCGACGCCGCGCTGCTGCACGTGGAGATCCTGCGGGCCGCGCTCGGCGAGGGCTTCACCACCAAGGACGGCTCGGCGTACAACCTCCAGTGGCACGGCACCGAGCCAGTCTTCATCGACATCGGCTCCTTCGAGCCGGTCCGCGACGGCGAAGCGTGGGCCGGTTACCGGCAGTTCTGCCAGACCATGCTCTACCCGCTGATGCTCACCGCCCACCTGGGCGTCGACTTCCAACCGTGGCTGCGCGCCCGCGTCGACGGCATCGAGGCCGACGAGCTGCGCCCGCTCTTCGGCGGGGCCCGCCGGCTGCGCCCCGGCGTGCTGACCCATCTGCACCTGCACGGTGCCATGCAGCAGCGCAACGCCGCCGCCAGCACCAGCGACGTCCGCGACCAACTGCGGGCCGCCGGCTTCTCCCGGGAGTTGCTGCTGGCCACCGTACGCGGGATCGAGAAACTGGTCCGCAAGCTAGACCACCGCCCGGCCGGCACCCACTGGTCGGACTACCAGCGCACCTGCGGCTACTCGGCACGCGATCGGGTGGCGAAGGAGCAGTTCGTCGCCGCCTCGGTGGCCGCCGGCGCCCGACCCCGCCTGGTGCTCGACCTCGGCGCCAACGACGGCCGGTACTCCCGGCTGGCGGCCGGGCACGCCGACTACGTGGTCGCCGTCGAGCAGGACCCGGCCGTGGTCGACGAGCTGTACCGCAAGCTGCGCTCCGAGGGGCAGCGCCGGATCCTGCCACTGGTGCTGGACCTCGCCGACCCGTCACCGGGTGGCGGCTGGCGGGGCGTCGAGCGGGCCGGCTTCGCCGAACGGGCGTCCGCCGACGTGGTGCTCGCCCTGGCCGTGGTGCACCACCTGGCGATCGGGCGCAACGTGCCGCTGCCGGAGGTCATCGACTGGCTGGCCGGGCTGACCGCGCCGGGTGGCGCAGTGGTGGTGGAGTTCGTCCACCCGGACGACCCGATGGCAAGCCGGCTGCTGGCCAACAAGCCCGCCGGCCTCTTCCCGGACTACCGGCGCGACACCTTCGAGACGCTGCTGGCCGCCCGGGGTCGGATCACCGAGCGCCTGGAACTGCCCTCGGGCACCCGCACGCTCTACCGGACGGTGATGGGTGGCTGAACCCCCCGCCGCCGACCCGCCAGCGGCCTCCACGCGGTGGTACCAGGGCTGGCGCAGCGAGCTGGGCCGGCTGCTGGAGGTGACGGCCCTGGTCGGCCTGGTGGTCACCCAGCCTCTGCTGGACGTGCTCGGCCGCAGCCCCGACTTCTTCTTGTTCCACCGCGCCGACCCGGCCCAGATCCTGCTGCTGGTCGCCCTGGTGTCGGTGCTGCCCACGGTCGCGGTGGCTCTGCTCGGCGCGCTCAGCCGACTCGCCGGCCGGACCGCCCGCGCCCTCACCCACACCGGGCTGGTCGGCCTGCTGCTCGCCGCCCTCGCCGTGCAGGTGGGCCGACACGTGACGCCGCTTCGGGGCGTACCCCTGCTGCTGGTGGCCGTGCTGGCCGGGGCCGCCGGCGCGGCCGCGCACCGGCGGTGGCGGGCGCCGGGCCGGGTGCTGCGACTGGCCGCCGCCGGGCCGGTGGCCTTCCTGGCGCTCTTCCTGCTCGCCTCGCCCACCTCGGCGGTGGTGCTGCCCCGCGGCGACGGCGGCGCGGCCGGCACCGCGCAGGGCACCGGCGTGCACCCGCCGGTGGTCATGCTGATCCTCGACGAGCTGCCGTTGGTCAGCCTGCTCGGCGCCGACGGGCGGATCGACGCGACCCGGTACCCGCACTTCGCGGAACTGGCCGGCGGCTCGACCTGGTACCGCAACGCCACCGGCGTCAGCGGGTGGACGCCCAACGCGCTGCCGGCGATGCTCACCGGCCGCTACCCGGCCAAGCCCGTCGCCCCGCACTACTCGCAGTACCCGGACAACATCTTCACCGCCTTCGGCGGCCTGTACGACATCCGCGCCGAGGAGAGCATCACCCGCCTCTGCCCGCCCAGCCGCTGCGAACAGCCGGTCACCCCCGAGCAAGGGCTCGGCGTGCTGGTCCGGGAGACCGGCAAGCTGCTCGGCCGCATCGCCGGGCCGACGGAGAGCGCCGTCGACCCGGAGGACTCCTACCGGGAGCAGACCCGCGCCGAGGCCGGCCTGGACGCCGCCGAGCCGGTGCCCGCCGACCCGAAGTTCCGCTGGGACAGCCTCGACGACAATCAGCCGGCCCGCTTCACCAGCTTCCTGGCCGGGCTGAAGCCCACGCCCCGGCCCACCCTGCACTTCCTGCACCTGCTGATGCCGCACTCGCCGTGGGCGTACCTGCCGTCCGGGGCGCGCTACGACGCCCCCGAGGACCTGCCCAACGACGGCGCCGGCTGGGTCGACCTGGCCCGGCAACGGCACCTCGCCCAACTCGGCTACACCGACCGGCTCATCGGCGAGACCCTGCGGACGCTGCGCGCCAGCGGCCTCTACGACCAGGCCCTCGTCGTGGTGACCGCCGACCACGGCGTCAGCTTCCGCCCCGGCGCCCAGGGCCGGGGCATGGACGCGATCAAGGCCGCCGCCGGCGAGGTCGCCTGGGTGCCGATGTTCGTCAAGGAACCCCGGCAGCAGACCGGCCGGGTGGACGACCGCAACTGGGAACACGTCGACCTGCTGCCGACAGTGGCCGACGAGGCCAACATCCGGCTGCCCTGGCGCGTCGACGGCCGCTCCGCCCGACAGGCGCCGCGCACCGACGGCACGAAACACTTCTACGACCGCCCAGGCGAACCGGTCACCTTCCCCGGCGGGGTGCCCACCCCGCCGCCGCTGCCCACACCGCACCCCCTGATCGGCACCGAGGTGCGCGCCGGCCCGCCCGCCGGCAGCGCCCGGGTCGCCGACCTGGCCGCGTTCACCGCCATGGACCCGGACACCGGCACCCTTCCGGCGCTCGTCTGGGGGGACGTCCCGGACCGGATCCCGGACGGCACCCTGCTCGCGGTGGCCGTCAACGGCCGGATCGGGGCCGTCGTCCCGGTCGCGCCGGCCGACCCCGGCGGACGCCGGTTCGCCGCGCTGCTCACCGACGACAGGCTGTTTCGCGCCGGAACCAACCAGCTCGACGTCTACGAGATCGCGACGGACGGTACGCTGCGACGCCTTGCCCTCTCGTGACCTGCCACCGGGTGTCGTCCACCCCTGTCCCGCCCTCGTCCGGCCGTCGTCCGGCCCGTGTCCCGCCCAACGGGATCCCGGGTTTCCCGGCGGCCCGGTCGGGAATCGGGTGACGCATGCCTCACCGCCGAACCACGGCGGGCGTTGTCCCCCGAACCGCAATTACGGTAGAAGCGAAGGCAATTCAACGTAGATCTGCCGGCGAAGCGAGGAACCACATGACGGAAGTCAAGCTCGATCACCCCGGTGGGCAGCTGTCGATGCCGGTACATCCCGCGGTCGAGGGCCCCGCCGGTATCGGGGTGAGCAAGCTGCTGAAGGAAACCGGGATGACCACGTACGACCCCGGTTTCGTCAACACCGCCGCTGCCTCATCCGCGATCACCTACATCGACGGCGACGCGGGGATCCTGCGTTACCGGGGATACCCGATCGAGCAGCTGGCCGAGAAGTCCTCCTTCCTGGAGGTCTCGTACCTGCTCATCTACGGTGAGCTGCCGAGCGAGCAGCAGCTGACCGAGTTCACCGAGTGGATTCGGCGGCACTCGCTGCTGCACGAGGAGATGCGCCGCTTCTTCGACGGCTTCCCCCGGGACGCCCACCCGATGGCGGTGCTGTCCTCCGCGGTGAGCGCCCTGTCCACCTTCTACCAGGACAGCCTGGACCCGTTCGACTCCGAGCACGTGGAGATCTCGACGGTCCGGCTCATGGCGAAGGTGCCCACCATCGCCTCGTACGCGTACAAGAAGTCCATCGGGCAGCCGCTGCTCTACCCGGACAACTCGCTCGGGTACGTGGACAACCTGCTGCGGATGACGTTCGGCGTGCCGGCGGAGCCGTACGAGGTCGACCCGGTGATGTCGAAGGTGCTGGACATGCTCTTCGTCCTGCACGCCGACCACGAGCAGAACTGCTCCACCTCGACCGTCCGCCTGGTCGGCTCCAGCAACGCCAACCTGTTCGCCTCGGTCTCCGCCGGTGTGAACGCGCTGTTCGGCCCGCTGCACGGCGGCGCCAACCAGGCGGTGCTGGAGATGCTCCAGCAGATCCACGCCGGCGACGACGACGTCCGGTCCTTCGTCCGCAAGGTCAAGGACAAGGAGGACGGCGTCAAGCTGATGGGCTTCGGCCACCGGGTCTACAAGAACTACGACCCGCGTGCGGCGATCGTCAAGAAGGCCGCGCAGGACGTGCTGGGCCGGATGGCCAAGCCCGACCCGCTGCTGGACATCGCCATGGAGCTGGAGGAGATCGCGCTCGCCGACGACTTCTTCGTCTCCCGGCGGCTCTACCCGAACGTGGACTTCTACACCGGCCTGATCTACAAGGCCATGGGCTTCCCGACCAAGATGTTCACGGTGCTCTTCGCGCTCGGCCGGCTCCCCGGCTGGATCGCCCAGTGGCGCGAGATGATCAGCGACCCGGAGACGAAGATCGGCCGTCCGCGGCAGGTCTACGTCGGCTCCGCCGAGCGGGACTACGTCCCCTTCGCCGACCGCTGACGTCCGTCTTTCCCGCTTTCCCGCAACACCGGCAGGCCGTCGACCGATCCAGGTCGACGGCCTGCCGCATTCCCGCGCGCGGCGTGGCGGCTTAGCGCAGGCCGGCGGCGGCGAGCAGGTTGCCTTCGGGGAGCGCCGGGAGGGCGCGGCCCTGGGACATGCGCTGCTCGGCGCGTTCGGCCGTGAACGTGGCGTCCGAGGTGATGGCGGCGGCGTAGCTGGCGGCGGTGCGCTGGGCGATGGCCGACCAGCCGTACTGGTCGTGGACCATCCGGCGGGCACGACGGGCCATGACGCGGGCGCGGTCGGAGTCGGACAGCAGGGCGTCCACGGCGTCGGTGAGACCGTCCGGGTCGTGCGGGCGGAAGGTCATGCCGGTGACGCCCGGCTCGACGATCTCGGCGAGGCCACCGGTGGCGGCGACCGCGAGGGGCGCGCCGGCTGCGGCGCCTTCCAGGGCGACCATGCCGAACGGCTCGTAGATGCTCGGCACGGCGAAGCAGTCGGACGCGGCCATCAGCGCCGGCAGGTCGGTGCCGCCGAGGAAGCCCGGCATGCTGACCATGCCGCCGAGGCCGCGGCGGTGCACCTCGGCCTCCAGTTCGGCGCGGTACGGGCCGTCACCGGCGATCACGGCACGCAGCCCGGGGTGCCGCTCGCGCAACCGGGCCAGCCCGGCGATGAGGTGCTGCACACCCTTCTCGTACACGAGGCGGCCGGCGAAGGTGACCAGCGGGCCGTCCCCGGCGAAGCGGGCGCGGGCGGCGGCGACCGCGCGGGCGGGCACCCGCCAGCGGTGCGGCTCGACGCCGTTGGCCACCACGTCGACCCGTCCGGCCGGTACGCCGAAGAGCGCGTTCACCTCGTCGCGCATGTAGCCGGAGCAGACGATCAGCCGGTTGGACTCACTGGTGAGCCACTGCTCGACGCCGTGGATGGTGCGGTTCATCTCTTCCGGGAGCCAGCCCTGGTGCCGGCCGGCCTCCGTGGCGTGGATGGTGCTGACCAGTGGGATGTCCAGGTGGTCGCGCAACGTCATCGCGGTGTGCGCGACGAGCCAGTCGTGGGCGTGGATGACGTCGTACGAGCCAGCCTGGGTGGCGCGCAGGGCGGTGCGGGTGAGGGTGTGGTTGAAGGCCATGGTCCAGGCCAGCAGGGAGCCGGTGGCGAGGGGGAACGTCACCGGGTCTTCGGGGGCGCGCAGGATGCGCACGCCGTCGGCGTACTCCTCCAGGGGTGCGCCTTCGCTGTGGCGGGTGACGACGGTGACCTCGTGGCCGGCGGCGGCGAGGGCGACGGAGAGCGCGTGCACGTGTCGGCCGAGGCCGCCGACGAGCACCGGCGGGTACTCCCAGGACAGCATGAGGATGCGACGGGTCTGCGGGGGCACCCCGGGGCCGGACTGCGTCGGCACGGGCGTGCCGGGCTGCGCGGAGAGGCCGGGCTGCGCCGGAAGCTGGGGCCGGGAGGTCACTGTGGGCCGGTGGGCCCGGTCCTTGGTGGCAGCGAGCTGCTCGTCGACCCGCAGGGTCGTCACATCAATCTCCGTCCATGCATGGTGGTACGCGCCGGCGTCAGTGGCGGCGGAGTAAGAGGTGTAAGGGGTGGCCGAGGGCCTGGCGGGGCGCGCGCGGACGCTTGCCCCCGAACAAGGAAAGTGCATCGGGCCCAAGAACGCACCTCGAAAAGGGCCATCGTGACGGACGACACCCGATCGGTGTAGCGCGCATCAGACGGGCGGTTTTCGCCCGTCGCCTGAAAGGATGGATTGGCGCGCCCGGGCCGGGGGCACTACCTGCGTGCGCGCGGGCGATCTCGGCCGGTGCGCACATAACCATGGTCTAAGGAGCGACATGCAGGTCTGGCCGGGCGAGAGGTATCCCCTGGGCGCCACCTACGACGGGATGGGCACCAACTTCGCCATCTTCTCCGAGGTGGCCGAGCGGATCGAGCTGTGCCTCTTCGACGAGTGGGACACCGGCGCGGAGCGCCGTGTCGAGCTGCGCGAGGTGGACGCCTACGTGTGGCACGCGTACCTGCCGGGCATCGAGCCGGGCCAGCGCTACGGCTACCGGGTGCACGGCCCGTACGACCCGGCGAACGGGCTGCGCTGCAACCCGCACAAGCTGCTGCTCGACCCGTACGCCAAGGCCATTGACGGTGACATCCAGTGGGACCCGGCGGTCTACGACTACGACATGTCGGAGCCGGAGCGGATGAACGAGGCGGACTCGGCGCCGTTCATGCCGAAGTCGGTGGTGGTCAACCCGTACTTCGACTGGGGCAACGACAAGCCGCCGCGCACCCCTTACCACCACTCGGTGATCTACGAGGCGCACGTACGCGGGCTGACCATGCGCCACCCGGACATCCCGGAGGAGCTGCGCGGCACGTACGCCGGCATCGCCTCCCCGCCGATGATCGACTATCTGACCCGGCTCGGGATCACGGCGATCGAGTTGATGCCGGTGCACGAGTTCGTGCACGACCACCGTCTCGTGGACCTGGGGCTGCGCAACTACTGGGGTTACAACACGATCGGCTTCTTCGCCCCGCACCACGGCTACTCGGCACTGGGCCGCCTCGGTCAGCAGGTGCAGGAGTTCCGGGGGATGGTCAAGGCGCTGCACGCGGCCGGCATCGAGGTCATCCTCGACGTGGTCTACAACCACACCGCAGAGGGCAACCACCTCGGGCCGACGTTGAGCTTCAAGGGTGTGGACGCTCCGAGCTACTACCGGCTCAGCGAGGAGGATCGCCGCTACTTCGTCGACTACACGGGCACCGGCAACAGCCTCAACGTGCGCAGCCCCCACTCCCTGCAACTGATCATGGATTCGCTGCGGTACTGGGTGACCGAGATGCACGTCGACGGCTTCCGCTTCGACCTGGCCGCCACCCTGGCCCGCGAGTTCTACGAGGTGGATCGGCTGTCCACCTTCTTCGAGGTGGTGCAGCAGGACCCGGTGGTCAGCCAGGTGAAGCTGATCGCCGAACCGTGGGACGTCGGCCCGGGCGGCTACCAGGTGGGCAACTTCCCGCCGTTGTGGACGGAGTGGAACGGAAAATACCGCGACACGGTCCGAGACTTCTGGCGCGGCGAGCCGGCGACCCTCGCCGAGTTCGCGTCGCGGATCTCCGGTTCGGCCGACCTCTACCAGGACGACGGGCGCCGCCCGTTCCACAGCATCAACTTCGTCACCGTCCACGACGGGTTCACGCTGAACGACCTGGTGTCGTACAACGACAAGCACAATGAGGCCAACGGCGAGGAGAACCGGGACGGCGAGAGCCACAACCGTTCCTGGAACTGTGGGGTCGAGGGTGACACCGACGACGAGGCGGTGCTCGCGCTGCGGGCCAAGCAGCGGCGCAACTTCCTGGCCACGCTGATGCTGTCGCAGGGCGTGCCGATGATCGGCCACGGCGACGAGCTGGGTCGCACCCAGCACGGCAACAACAACGTCTACTGCCAGGACAGCGAGCTGGCCTGGGTCGACTGGGACAACGTCGACGAGCAGCTGTTGGAGTTCGTCCAGACGTTGACCGCGTTCCGCAAACGGCACCAGGTGTTCCGCCGCCGCCGGTTCTTCACCGGCCTGCCGGTGGGTGGGCGTGGCAGCGACGAGCCGCTGCCCGACCTGGCCTGGCACACCCCCGACGGGCGGGAGATGACCGGCGACGACTGGGGCAACGACTTCGGCCGCTCGGTGGCGCTGTTCGTCAACGGTGAGGGCATCCGGGAACGCGGCCAGTACGGCCAGAAACACCACGACGCCTCGTTCCTGCTCTGCTTCAACGCCCACGACGCGCCGCTGGACTTCACCATGCCCGGCAGCGAGTACGGCCAGAAGTGGGAACGGGTGATCAGCACTGCCGAACCGGAGCCGGGCGACGCCACGGTGATCAGCGCGGGCGGCACCATCCGGGTGCCGGACCGGTCCCTCGTCGTGCTGGAGAGGACGATCTGACATGCCGGCCACCCCTCCAAAGGCCACCTACCGCGTCCAGGTCCGCCCCGGCTTCGACCTGGACGCCACCGCCGCGATCGTCGACTACCTCGATGACCTCGGCGTCAGCCACCTCTACAGCGCCCCGCTGCTGGCCGCCACCCCCGGCTCTCAGCACGGCTACGACGTGGTCGACCACCGGGAGGTCAACCCGGAGGTGGGCGGCGAGGCCGGTCGGCAGCGGCTGCTGCGGGCGCTGCGCGACAAGCAACTCGGGCTCGTCGTCGACATCGTGCCCAACCACGCCGGGGTCGCCGTCCCCGCGGCCAACCCCGCCTGGTGGGACGTGCTGCGCCGGGGGCGCGACTCGGCGTACGCCGACTGGTTCGACATCGACTGGGACCGGGGCCGGCTGCTGCTGCCGGTGCTGGCCGACGACCCGGCCGCCCTGGACGACCTCAAGGTGGTCGACAACGAGCTGCGCTACCACGAGCACCGCTTCCCGATCGCCGACGGCACCGGCGACGGCAGCGCGGCGGAGGTGCACGACCGGCAGCACTACGAGCTGGTCTCCTGGCGTCGGGGTGACGCCGAGCTGACGTACCGCCGATTCTTCGCCATCGCGGGCCTGGCGGGTCTGCGCGTGGAGGACCCGGCGGTGTTCGCCGCCACCCACGACCTCATCCTGCGCTGGGCCGCCGCCGGGGAGGTCGACGGCATCCGCGTCGACCACCCGGACGGCCTACGCGACCCGGCCGGCTACCTGGCCAGGCTGCGGGCCGCCGCGCCGCAGGCCTGGCTCGTGGTGGAGAAGATCCTGGAGTACGGCGAGGAGCTGCCGGACTGGCCGGTGGACGGCACGACCGGCTACGACGCCCTGGCAGCGGTCGGCGGGCTCTTCATCGACACCGACGCCGAGGGTGACTTCACCGCCCTGGACACCCGCCTGACCGGGCAGCACACCTCCTGGGAGGACCTGACCCACGCCACCAAGCTGGCCGCCGCCACCCGGCTGCTCGCCGCCGAGCTGACCCGGCTGGCCGCCCTCGCCCCCGAGGTGCCCACCGAGCAGGCCCGCGCGGCGCTCGCCGAGCTGGCCGCCGCGTTCCCGGTCTACCGCGGTTACCCGCCGCACGGCGCCCGGCACCTCGCCGCCGCCCGCTCCGAGGCCGGCCGCCGTCGCCCCGACCTGGCCGCCGCCCTGGACGCGATCACCCGCCGGCTGCGCAACCCCGACGACGAGCTGGGCCAACGGTTCCCGCAGCTCACCGGCGCGGTGATGGCCAAGGGCGTGGAGGACACCGCGTTCTACCGGTGGAGCCGGTTCGTGGCGCTCAACGAGGTCGGCGACAGCCCCGCCTACTTCGGGGTGTCGCCGGCGGAGTTCCACCGTTTCGCCGGCGCCCGCCAGGTGCGCTGGCCCGCCAGCATGACCACCCTCTCCACCCACGACACCAAGCGCGGCGAGGACGTCCGCGCCCGCCTCGCCGTGCTCAGCGAGCTGCCGGGCCGCTGGGCCGAGCAGGTCAAGGCCTGGATGGAGTACGCCCCGCTGCCCGACCCGTCGTTCGCCCACCTGCTGTGGCAGACCGCCGTCGGCGCCTGGCCCATCGAGCGGGAGCGACTGCACGCGTACGTGGAGAAGGCCGCCCGGGAGGCCGGGGCCTCGACCAGTTGGGCGGATCCCGACCCGGCCTTCGAGCAGGCAGTGCACGCCGTGGTCGACCTGATGTACGACGACCCGAGCCTGCACGACGAGCTGACCGAACTCGCCGCGGCGATCACCCCGGCCGGCTGGTGCAACTCCCTCGGGCAGAAGCTCGTGCAACTCACCATGCCCGGTGTGCCGGACACCTACCAGGGCACCGAGCTGTGGGACAACTCCCTCGTCGACCCGGACAACCGCCGCCCGGTCGACTTCGACGTACGCCGAGAGTTGCTGGCACGGATCGACGGCGGCTGGCGTCCCCCGATCGACACCGACGGCGCAGCGAAGCTGCTCGTCGTGTCGCGAACCCTGCGGTTGCGGCGGGCGCACCCGGAGCTGTTCACCGGCTACCGACCGGTGCCGGCGCACGGCCCGGTGGGCCGGCACGCGGTGGCGTTTGACCGGGGTGGCGTGATCGCCGTGGCGACCCGCCTGCCGCTGGGCCTGGCCCGCGCCGGCGGCTGGTGTGACACGGCCCTGTCGCTTCCCGTTAACGAGGTTACCGACCTGTTCACCGGCCGGGTCTACAGTGGCGGTGAGACGCCCCTGGACGACCTCCTGGCCGATTATCCCGTCGCACTGCTGGCTCCTCCCACCGCTTCCGTGGAGGCTGCTTCATGACCGAATTCTCCGTGTGGGCACCGGACGCCACCCGCGTCAGGCTGCGCCTGGCCGGCGACTCCGACCACGAGATGCGCGCCGCCGCCGACGGGTGGTGGCGGGTCGACGTCCCCGACGCCGGCCTCGACTACTCCTTTCTGCTGAACGACGACGAAACGCCGCTGCCCGACCCCCGGTCACCGTGGCAGCCTGCGGGGGTGCACGGGCCGAGCCGACGCTACGACCACGCGGCCTTCGCGTGGTCCGACAGCTCGTGGACCGGCCGGCAACTGCCCGGCAGCATCCTCTACGAGCTGCACATCGGCACCTTCACCCCGGACGGCACCTTCGACGCGGCCATCGACCGCCTCGATCACCTGGTGTCGCTGGGTGTCGACCTGATCGAGCTGCTCCCGGTCAACGCCTTCAACGGCGAACACAACTGGGGGTACGACGGCGTCTGCTGGTATGCCCCGCACGAGCCCTACGGCGGCCCCGACGGCCTGAAACGGTTCGTCGACGCTGCCCACGCTCGCGGTTTGGGGGTGATCCTCGACGTCGTCTACAACCATTTCGGGCCCTCCGGGGCCTACGCGCCGCAGTTCGGGCCCTACCTCGCCGAGCAGAGCAACAGTTGGGGCCGCTCGGTCAACCTGGACGGGCCGCACTCCGACGAGGTACGCCGCTACATCATCGACAGCGTGCTCATGTGGCTGCGCGACTACCACGTCGACGGGCTGCGGTTGGATGCCGTGCACGCGCTGCCGGACACCCGCGCGGTGCCGCTGCTCGAAGAGCTGGCGATTGAGGTCGAGGCTCTGTCGACGCACCTGGGGCGGCCGTTGTCGCTGATCGCCGAATCCGACCTCAACGACCCGCGGCTCATCACCCCTCGCGAGGCGGGCGGGTTCGGGCTGCACGCGCAGTGGAACGACGACGCGCACCACGCGCTGCACACGTTGCTGACGGGGGAGCGGCAGGGCTATTACGGCGACTTCGGGTCCCTGGAGACGCTGTCGGACGTGCTGACCGGTGGGTTCTTCCACGCGGGGACCTGGTCCAGCTTCCGTAACCGGCACCATGGGCGGCCTGTCGATCCTCGGGTGCCGGGGCACCGGTTCGTGGCGTACCTGCAGAACCATGACCAGATCGGGAACCGGGCTACCGGGGATCGGATCTCGGCTTCGTTGTCGCCTTCTCTTCTGCGGGTTGGGGCCACGTTGCTGTTGACCGCGCCGTTCACCCCCATGTTGTTCATGGGGGAGGAGTGGGCGGCTTCAACGCCGTGGCAGTTCTTCACGTCGCACCCTGAGCCGGAGTTGGCGTCTGCGGTGCGGACCGGGCGGCGGCGGGAGTTCGCTTCGCACGGGTGGCCCGAGGGGGACGTGCCTGATCCGCAGGACCCGCAGACGTTTGTACGGTCGCGGTTGGACTGGGCTGAGCTGGACAAGCCTGAGCATCGGGAGATGTTGGCTTTTTACCAGCGGTTGATTGGGCTGCGGCGGTCTTTGCCGGATCTCTCGGATCCTCGGTTGAACGCGGTTTCCGTGCAGCATGGGGACCAGTTTTTGCTGATGCGGCGGGGGGACACCTTGGTCGTGGCGAACTTGGCTGGGCGGGGGCAGGGGGTGTCGCTGCCTGGGGTGGCTCGGCGGGTGCTGCTGGCTACGGGGGAGGGGGTCACCGTTATGCGGGACCGGATCGAGTTGCCGGCGGAGACTGCGGCGATCGTGGCGCTCTAAGGTCCGATTGGCCCCTCAAGGCAGAGCAGACGAATGTGGCGGGAGCCGACCGGGGATGCGGCCAGACAGTCGCCGAGCAACAATGAGATGGGTTTCCGGTTCAAAATTGGGCGAGGGTCAGCCGGCGGCTTGCCAACGGTGGCGCACACCGGAACCTCGGACCCTAATCCACGGCATCGTCAATAAGGCCATACGGGGGCACATTGCGATCACGGGTGTACCGAACGACAACATCTTCTGCAACGGTGTCAGGCGGACTGTTATCGACAACAACCAGCTGAGCACCCCGGCCGGCGTCAGATAGCCAATTCTTTGCATGTCGATAAAAGTTTTCTACCAGCCGTGAGTCAGCGAAATCAGAATCATCTGTATTAGCTGAGTGCCCGAGATTCTTCTGCGGACTGTCGATGACTAGTAATCCTGGTGCGTGAGAGCTCGTTTCGAATGAAACTTCCCAAAGGGCGAGATACCAGGCAAGGCTAATCAAAACGAGACCGCCGCTGCTAGCCGAAGTGTAAGGCAGCCCGCGAACGAAGGGTACGAGTCTTTCATTGAGGTATGGATCCCTAAGCTTGGGATATCCAAAGTCTGAAAGAATTTCACCGAATCGCTGGGAAAGCTTGCTGTAGACTGCTGTTCGATCCGGCCGCACAGATGCTTCGCGCTGTTCGGAGCGCAGCCGGGATGCTTGGACGGCAAGACGTTCAGCCACCGCTTCGGCTTGACGCACACGTTCCCACAACCGCAGACCGGCCTCGCTTTCTTGCAATTTCAATAGGGTATTTGCATGTTCCGCTGCTATCGCGTCACGAGCAGCAAGGTACGGCGCAGGAACTTCCGTAACCCGGTTCACGTGGCTAGCTGCGATTTCCACTGCGCGATCAGCCGCGATTCGTTCGGCTCTGAGTATCTGAAGATCACGATCCAGGCGTGCCCAGTAGTCGTTCAACTCGTTGAGTCGGCGCGTCGTCGCTCTAAGTTCACCGTCGAGCACCTTCATTGCATCGACGCCCGCCGAGTCGTCTGGATTGGCGGTCACGGCATCGTGGATTGCCGTAGGATCGAGATCCTCTGAACTCCTTTCCGCTGCCTCATTGCTCGCTATGACGGAACCCAGCGTCAACCGTCCGTCTTCCGCCGGAAGTTCATGGCCGCAGAGACTGCACTCGCCCTCCACGATTCGGGGCGCCTCCTTCAAAGGCGACAGGCAGGCGGGACAGGACGACACATGTAAGGGATCGAACAGGCGTTCAGCTTCCTTGAGGAACGTCAGCTTCTTTTTGTCGTCCGCGTATTGACCCCGCAAGGAGCTTAATCGTTCCATCAGGCTCTCGCGATCACGGACTCGAATTGCTGCCGAAGCCGCCACGTCTTGCGCTTCGGCCAGACTCCTTCGTAATCCGGTGATCGACTCATCGCGTGCGCTTTGCTCGCTGTCGAGATTCGCTAACTGCTGAGCTAATGTGGTAGCCCGTGCGCGTGCCCTATCTCGGTCGCTTTCCAGGACAAGGGGGCCAAGGGGGTGTTCTTGATGAATGACGGCGCTCAGCGATTTAGCCAGCTTGTCGGCTTGGGTTGCGGCTTCCCCAGCGCGTCGGGCACGTGCCGCCAAGTCCGCACCCGCAACGTCATGGATGTCAAAAAGGACATCAATTGTTTGGTAGAACTTTTGGCGGGCCATGTGATGCGAATGCTCAAAAACGAGGTTCTTGTTGTCCAGTCTGTCGTTTGGTAGGCAAATCAGGCGGAAGACATCCCGGATGCTCAGCATCTGTGACGCCGACTCTTGTTTTGTTGGCGCTTCGGGCAGGGCAATGTTATCCATGCCGCAGGCTGCCAATAGTCGTTGTGATAACCCAGTTGGATCCGAGGGGGGATCGACGGGGACGCGAACTTCTGGAGCCGCTCCGAGGGTGCCGAGCGAAGCTTGCCAGATAGAGGCAAACTTCGATGGTGGCCCGACCGCAGCACGTTCTATGCAATGAAACTGGCCAGAAAGTAAAGTCTCAAGAAGGGCAGAGCGAACAAATCCTAGAATCTCGGGATGCTGTGGGTGCTCGTTATCGCCCAAGCAGTATCGGATGAAGTCGACCACGCTAGTCTTACCCGTTTGGCTTGGGCCAGCGATCACTGACATTGGACGCCAGAGACTGCCATCCGGCTCCCTAAATGAGACCCCATATGTTCTGTTCGCTCCGGTCGCTCCAGCCAATAGCAACTCGACTAGACGAATTCCGCGAAGGCTATCAGCCACGACCCCTCCTTCTTGCGGGAATGTCTAGCGCGCGATGTTCAGGAACGGTTTCATTGATGTCATCCATGAAGTCAATCAATAGCCAGGAGCGTCCTATCCACTCTCCCGCTGCCTCGTTCAGGCGTGCGTCTGAGAGGCGGCCGAGTCGCCGGACCACGATTATAGCGGCTTCTCGATACGACTCTGCATATACCGAGGTCATTTCCTGAGCCATCATGCGCCCATTTAGAGAGAGTCGATATCCGGTTGCATGGATGCGCGCTAGGCCATACGACAGCAATAGCGAAAGATCGTACTGTAGGCGGCGGCGCCTGCTCGCGAATCGCTGACCTGTTGATGCGTAGGAGAGTTGTTGGTCGCTGAATCCAGCAAGCCGCAGAGCTAGCCGATCAGTTCGGTCTCGATCTTGGTTTCCCGAAACTACTACGAACGGGTTCGCTGAGAAGAAATCGTAATAGCCAAGTCGGTCTAAGGTCGGTACACGTACCCTTATTTTTTCTGAAACTTCAAGTAGTAACAGTAGCTGGGCTAACCTGAAGACCGTGCTATCTTCGGGGGGTCTAGGTACGGCCGCCGATAGGGAGAAGTGTCCATTGCTGTCGACTGGATGAATGTGAACGTTCATGATGTCGCCTCTAGTTCGGCAGGCTCGGCGACTCGAAGGGAAATTGGCTTGGTTGCGCGTGGTCCATCATGTGTTGTTGCTATCTCACGCCAATGCTTCACCCAGCCTGCGCGAGCGTCCTCCACAAGGCGATGGGCGATGCCTTTCCGGTGCGCAGGCCGGAGGCGAATGCCATCTGGATCTGGACAGGAGGCCGCGGCTGACATCACGTCTTCTAGGAGGCTGTCGATTCGCCCATCATGATCAACCTGCCTGACCCCGACATTGAATCGTTGCTCCCATAGATGTTGGATTTCGAGGTGCAGTTCCTGTAGGGCTGCGACCCCGTCCCGGTTTCCCTTCTCTGCTAAATCACGGGCAAGTGCTTCCGCTGCGAAGAAAAGACCCTTCGCGGCGTCAGTTTCGGCTTCGCCGGCCGCTTCTAATTGGCGAACAAATAGGGTGTCGTTGAAGAGCGTAAGGTCGTCAATGAACTGCACGTGCTCGGGAGCCTGGCCGAGTCCGCCCTGTTCTGAAAAGTATCTTTCACGCACAATTGCTGCATCGGGCTGCATCAGGCGCTTCCGCAGAGCTGTGCCATTCCACAGGGATATGGAAAGCTTATGGTTGCGCCGCTTTCCTGCGGCCCACGTGTCAAACCACTGCTGCTCTTCTGGCGCAAGAATGCATGGTGTACAAAGCGTCCACGCGTCTACGGAAAATCCTTCCGAGGCAGCCTTCTTCATCAATTCATTGAAGGACTGCCTTACCTGGCCACGTTGTGACTCGCCGCTCCAGTCGAGAAAGAATTTCGACTGCCAGACGGCGATGGCTGAGTCGAGTTGGCCGACATAGGTATCAATGCCCCAGTCATAGCCCCCCGGACCACTTACCTCGTTGGCCGTGAGATGCTGCACGTCGACGAGGTCGGTGATCATGGTCTGGAAGACTTCGCGCGCCCCAGCGAAGCTGCCGGCTTCATACAGAAGTCTCGCGAACATGACCGCAGGGGGTGGCAAAGCTTTCATGTCCACCTACCCGACATCATGGAGCAACACTATGGGGACCTTGTGTTGAGGTCCAGTCTTTCATAACGGGGGTAGATCGTCTAAGGTGACGTGGCCGTCCGAAGGCGTTCCCTGCGGCAGTGATCTTGATTTGAGTGCCCCGCACATCTTCGGCGAGGGGCACGAAGGTCATGTCAGCCTCGTCTTGCAAGCGAAAACGGTGCCGGCCTTTTTAGCCGCAACAGGGCCGCCAACGACGACTACAGGCGCCTAGCAGCGCCTGAAGAAACATCCGGTTAGCAACGATTTGTTTGCGGTTAACCTGGTGGGCGACGGGACGATTCGACCCTGTGCGCCGGATTATCTTCACGGAGTCTGCCGTGTCGGGCAGGCTTCGCAACCTTCTGCATCACCAGGGGGCAGCCAAACGGCCGAGCCGCCAGCAAGATACACGGGAGCGTGTCGGTCACGAGCGTGCATTGCCGCACGAACTCGTGTGGCGACGTTGCCCGGAAGACGCTGCTCGGCCTCTTGTGGCGGAAAGAAGGCGACGTCCTCTAACTCATGACCCTGCAGATGCAAGCCATCGAGGGTGGCAATGGACCCGCAGTCGAATGTGAAGCTGATGATCGCGCGTGGCCGCTGCCCGGCGGGCGGTGCCCAGTCGGCTACGAGAAGGTCGCCCACGACTGCAAGGAACCCCAACTCCTCTCGGATCTCGCGAGCACACGCATCGTGTGGGTACTCGCCCTCGTCCACGTAGCCGCCGGGGAAGGCCCAGTGGTCGCGGTACGTCGGTTTGACGAGCAGCACGTTGCCGTCCGGGTCGGTGATGAAGGCCGCGGCGGCGGCATAAAAAGAAGCCAGGTTGGCGTACCAGGTGGCGGGATCCGTCCAGGTCACCTCGGTGACGCTACCGAATGTATCTAGGTGAGCTCTTGCTCTAGGTGGCTGCCGGCATCGCTGCGAGGGTATGCAGGACCTCGTTGACCTGGGGTGATGCCTGCTGCGGGCTGAGAGCAGTAGCGAGTTCGCGGACGCGCTGTTGAACGCGCGCCGACTCGATGCCCGCACCGTGCCGCCCGAGCTTAGAGGCCCAGTTGCAGGCAGCGTCGGTGTCTCCAGCGCGGGCATGTGTCATGGCGACGAGCGCGGTGTGCAGGGCCAGCGTCCGGGTGTTCTTGCTGCCGAGGTTCAGTGCGTCGGGAGCGTGTCGAAGGGCCTGTGTGTACAGGTGCAGGTCGCCCAGGCACCTCAGCGCGGCCCCGGCCAGGTGAGCGGGGCTGAAGTAGCCGACCCAGCGCGGGCCGGAATCTGTGCCCGTCCGGTCGAGAGCACGCTCAGCCTTAGCGAGGGCGAGTTGGCACGCACGTCGCTCGCCTGACTGTCCGTACGCAGTAGCGGCGGTGGCATGCAGCCGAGCGAGGACAGCGGCGGGTGCGCGTCCGGCCCCGTCAATGGCTGCTTCGACGAGCCGGGACGCCTCCCGACCGTGGCCCAGGAACACCGCCTGGGTGGCGAGGTTGGCCAGCAGGTGAGCGCCGTAGAGGCGGTCGTCAGCGGCCTTGGCGAGCCGCAGGCCGAGCGTCACATGATGTTGTGCCATCGCATGTTCGCCCGCGTCGTACGACATGAAAGCAAGTTGGCCGGAGAGCGTTGCCGCTGCGCGCATGAGGTCGCGTCCCACGGCCTCGGTGTAGGTGCCGTGCAGCATCGGCGCGACCTGACGCATCAGGAAGTCGGCCACGACAGCACGGGTGCGCGGAGAGCCGCTGCCGTGACGTCGGTCGAGGTCGGTGAAGTGGTCGGCCAGCGCGTACAGCGATTGAACGTCGGTGGAGGTGACCTGTTGCCGGCCGCTCCGGCTGACCGCCTGGTCGGGCAGGTCATACCGCCAGCCGAGTGCTGCCTCTAGCGCTTTGCCGCTGTCGAAAGCCCCGCTGTCCTGTTGGCTGAGGCGCTTGGCCAATCTCGTCCAGATCAGCTCGGCGGTATCGATCGCTCCATCGAAGGTCGCAGGGTAGACACACATGCCGATGCTCTCGGCCGCGCCAAAGCCCAGCTCGGTCACGCCGACCGAGCGACCGAGCTTGCGGGCTAGGGTCTCAGCCATTGCGGCCTGGACGTGCTCGCCAGGCCGGCGACCGCGTAACCACCAGTAGACGCTGGCGGCGTCGTAACGCCAGGCGCCCTCGTTGCGGCCGGCGTGGTTGAGCTGCCGAGCAAAGGCGGCGTGAGCGTTACCGTAGCCGGCGGCAAGTAGCAGCCCCTCGAACGCTGCGTTCGTCACCGGTCGCGCCATGGTTCCGCCTCCAGGCATCAGTCAACTACCAACAGTGACGAGCCTATGGGCTGCTGCGGTCCTATGGGGACCCGCGCAACCCTGCGCAACCCACGTCCTGAGCAGCGCAACCGAGCGCATCGCTTGCCATCTGGTCCGTCGACCGGCAGCCCGCTTCGCTGATCGCAGGGGTCCTGAGTGACGGCAAACGTCACACCCCGGCCAGCGGAGGTGTCAATGCAGGGCGATGAGTCGGCGAACAAGGGTGAGCAGTCTGAGGCAGCCGAGCGGGAGGCTGCCAAACAGCGCCTCCTGGCCCAGGCCGAGGCGGATCGCGTACCCGTAGACGACACGACCCGCGCGGTCCCGGACCGGCGGTGGCGGCGTGACCAGCGATGACGTCCCGATCGGCCGCCGCGTGGCCCGCTGGCGGGTGCGGCGGTCGATGACGCAGCAGATGCTTGCCGACCGCCTGCGCAGGTCGAAGAGCTGGGTGGACAAGGTGGAGCGGGGCGTGCGCGCCCTGGACCGGTACTCGGTGATCCAGGAACTGGCCGACGTCCTGCGGGTCGACCCGGAGGTGCTGCTCGGCCAGCAACGGCCGACGCCTGCCGGCCCGCCAGACGGGGTGGACGACATCCGGGCCGTGCTCGCCCGCTACGACATCCCTCAGGCCCCGGCCCAGACGATGGAGGACGTCAGGAGGCAGATCGGGTACGCCTGGTTGACCTACCAGCACGCGCACTACGGGCAGTTGGTGCGGGTGTTGCCGGGTCTGCTCGACGCCGCCCAGGGCGCGCGGTCGGCGGAGGTGCTGGTGCAGGCGTACCGGATCACCTCGTCGCTGCTGGTGAAGCTCGGCGAGGCCGACCTCGGGTGGCTGGCCGCCGACCGGGCGATGGCCGCCGCCGGCGACGACCCGATCCTGGCGGCAACGGCAACAATCTCGGTAGCCCAAGCGCTCCGTGCGTCAAACCGCGACCGTCTCGCCCTGACGGCGACCCTCAATGCGGCAAACCGCATCCTCCCACTCCCATCTCGCGTCGTTGATCATGAGGTTGGCGGGTGTGGTGGAGATCAAAGTGCCCGTCAACCTCATGATCACCAGGGTCCGGGGGAATGGGCTTTGGGTGGGACGTTGCTGGTGCAGGCCGCTCTGGCCGCCGCCGGCTGCGGCGACGCCCGCCGCGCCGAGGAGCTGACCGACCGGGCCGCGGGCGTTGCCGCACACCTTCGGAGGTACGACGACACGCACCGCACCAGCTTCGGGCCGATCGCCGTCGACCTGGCGCGGGTGCTGTGCGCGGCGCAACGGGGTGACGCCGACGAGGCGCTGCAACGGCACGTTACGGTGGTGCGGCGGGAGGCGTTCCGGCGGTTGCCGGCCGAGCATCGGGGCGCGTACCTGGTTGATGTCGCGCGGGCTTACCTCCAGGTGGGTGACCTGCGCGGCGCTGCACGCGCCCTGGTGGACGCGGACAGTGTCGCGCCTGCTGAAGTCCGGTGCCGGCCGTTGGCGCGTACCGTGATCGCCGAGGTTGCTCGCGCGCAACCGGCGCCGGCCGGCGTGGCGCGACTCGCCACGCTGGTCGGGCTCACGAGGTGAAACCTCGCCGTCCTGCTATGCGCGGCCGACCCAGGTGGCGACGCACGCCTCGTTGCCCTCGGCGTCGGCCAGGACCCACCACAAAGGTGCGTGCGCGTCGGAGAGCAGGTTGCCGCCGGCGGCCAGGGCGGCGGCGATGCGAGCCTCTGCCTGATCGAGTGCGACAGGTCGCATGGATTGCGGCAGATTCTCGGGTCTGGTCTTGGTTTGGACGCTGCGGTGTCGTCAGCCATCTCCGCCAGGCCGTGGCGGATGCTGGTCCTGGGTCAGCTTCTCCGTCAATCGCGTCGGCCCGGTGCTACGGTTCGGGCCGTGCTGAAGGTGCTTGTCAGCGGATGCTTGCAGGGGCGGGCGCTGCGTTACGACGCGACATATGTGCCGGTGAACTCGCTGATCTGGGACCGCTGGTCGGCCGAAGGACGCCTCGTGCGGTTCTGTCCGGAGGTCGCGGTGGGCTTTCCCATTCCTCGCCCGCCCGCCGAGATAGTAGGGGGGACTGCGGGAGACGTTCTCGCGGGTTCCGCGCGGGTTGAAGAAGCCACCGGCGCAGACGTCACCAACCTGTTTAGGCTCGCCGCTCGACGAGCACTGGACCGGGCGGTAGAGGCAGGCGTCGCGCTCGCGATCCTTGTCGACGGCAGCCCAACCTGCGGCAGTAGCGTGATCTATGACGGCTCATTCACCGGCCGTACCGTGCCCGGACGGGGAGTAGCCGCAGAGGAACTGCTACGTCACGGCATACCGGTGTTCCACGAAGGGCAGCTTGCGCAAGCCGCAGCGATGCTCGCTGACCTGGAGAAGTCAGAGCGCTGCACCGGGTAGCGAGCCCAGCGCCGTCAGCGGTCGGCAAGTCGGCCACAGGTCCGGAAGATGTCTCTCATCTTTCACGACCACCGTGCACATTCGACGTCGAGGCGTGGGTCGGTACGCACCCAGACTTCGCCCCCGACGGCCCCGGCCGGGGCGTCGACCCGTTCGAGCCCGAGGAACTCGATCAACTGGAGAAGTTCGGCTCGATCGGCTCGGTCATCGTCGACATCATGCGAGTCGAAGAAGACGTAATGCTTGTCGCTCGGGTCGACGACGCCGGAATCTGCCCAGATCCGGCCGACTTCTTCGATTGCCGCTGCTTCCGTCGTGAACGTGGCGGCGCGGGCGGCACCGCGGGTCTCCGGCGACGCGTCGAGGTCGGAGAGGTCGGAGAACCACTGGCCGAAGTGGTCGAGGCCGGCATATCCGTTCTCGAAGAACAGCATCGCGCTCGGAAGGTAGCGGTTGGCCCTGTCGACCCGTAGGTGTTCCGACCGAGGTTGGTCCGCATCCTTGATCCGGGAGATCACACCCAGACGGGGCATGAGTACCAGACTCTGCCTTGCCGCTTCGTCAGTGATGGTGTAGGTGTCAGACTCTCGACCCCGGAAGAACGCGGAGAACGCCACGTAGGCCTCTTGAGGGTCGTCCACGGAGACGTGTTGATCGTTGCCATCACCGACGGCGAAGACGAACTGCTTCGGTCCGGGACTGTAGGGGCGGGCCATGTGCGTCCTTCGGTCACGTGGGATAGATCCAGCAGCGTAGTGGATCGAGGGGACATGTCCGCGGCCCTGATCAGAGGCGTGCTGTGCGCGCTTACCCTGCGCCAGCGACCAGCTGCCCGCAAGCCCTGAACCAGACCACGATCGAGCGGGGGTTTCCCCGAACGTGAGATTCGGGCATGTACCTGGGCACTGGAGGGGAGATTCGGCAATGCTGGTAACTGGTTATCTCGGCGCGGTGCTCATCGGTGCGCTCGTCGGTCTGCTCGGCCGACTCATCCTGCCGGGGAGGCAGCGGATCGGTTTCTTCGCCACGTTCGTCATCGGCGTCGGCTCGGCGGTGCTGGGCACCGTGGTTGCCCGGGCGCTCGATATCGACGACGGAGCCGGCGTGAAGGTGTGGGTGCTGCGCTGGGACTGGGTCGTGCTCGCGATCCAGGTCGGCGTCGCGATCATCGCCGTGGCGCTGGCGAACATGCTCACCTTCACCCGGCTTGCCGGCGGCGACGAGAAGCCCCGTCGGCGGGTCCGCCGCAGCCAGGCCAAGGGCTGAACGGGCGAGCCACCCCGGGTGGCCGCGACGTGCGCTGCCCTGTCGTCGGCTGTCCCAGCCGACCTGTCCGGGATGCCAGCGGAGGGACCACCCGTCCGAGTGGTCCCTCCGCTGGTTTGCTGGTGAGTGGCTAAACTTCAGATTGGCAGTTCACCTGTGCTCTGCTGCGGCGGGCGCAGCCTCGGGAGGGTGTTCCAGCACCCTCTCGAGGGGCCGTCCCATCGGACGGCGCCTACTCGCAGAAGACCCGCACGGTGGCATCGGGTGAATCCACCTCCACGGTCACCTCGTCGAGGTGCTCCACGAGCGCCTCCAACTGCTCGGGCTTGAGCTGCGTCAGGTCGATCGGCACACCCGAGTCGCTGAGTGAGGCGTTGGCCTTGACCAGGGCCTGCGGCGGGACCAGCGCCGCCAGCCGTACGCCGGCCCGCAGCAGTTGCAGTGGCACCCGCACGTTGACCCGCGACGGCTCGCCGTTGTCGGTGGCGTCCACCACCACCCGCAGGTACTTCACCTTGCCCTTCTGTCGGACGTCGTGACTCGTCGTCGCCGGTGCCTGGTCCCGTTCGAGGGCGGAGATGAGCTGCTCCGCCTCCTCGGCGGTGATCTTGCCGGCGGCCAGCATGTCGAGGATGTCCTTGCGTTGTTCGGTCATTCGAACCTCTCCTATCGGATAGCCACGAGCACGGCCGTGCGGCCCTGCTCGATGTCGAAGCGGGCGCCGGGCAGCGCGGAGACGACGCGCCAGCCGGCGCCGAGTGCCCGCACCACACCGATGCGGAACACGACGCAGGCCACGATCGCCGCCAGCACGACCAGGGCCACGACCGGGAAGAGCACGAGCACCACGGGAAGCACCGGAACCCAGACGC
Organism: Micromonospora zamorensis; assembly: GCF_900090275.1. NCBI lineage: Bacteria > Bacillati > Actinomycetota > Actinomycetes > Micromonosporales > Micromonosporaceae > Micromonospora > Micromonospora zamorensis. The sequence goes on from NZ_LT607755.1 coordinate 2,600,309, forward strand.
GGATGGGCCGGCGGTCCGGGCGTTTGACCTTCACGGTCACCAACTGCGGCATCACGACCGGCCGTCCAGCTCGGCCAACGCCTGCTGTGCGGTGATCTCACCGCGGCGCAGCCTGTCGATGATGTCGGCCCGCGACGGCGCCGGGTCGGTCTCGACGAAGTCGAGCATCTGCGTGATCCGGTTGAGTCGTGATTTGATCGTCGGGTAGCTCACCCCGAAGATGCGTTCCATCTCCTTGATCGAACCGTGGCAGCGCACGAACGCCGTGACGAAGACCTGATCCTCGATGTTGAGCTGAGCCAGTTGGGGCGGCTCGAACTCGCCCTCGATCGCGACGCCGTTGCTCGCCAGGCGCACCCGCTCGACGACGAACGGCTGCCCTCGCGTCAGGCTGGTGAGTTCCTGCCAGTCCATCGCCTGCTCTGTCATACACAATGTGTAGCGCTGATATCCTTAACTTACAAGACTTTGATCTTAATTTTCTTAAGGTGGCGCCGCTCAGGATGGTGGAGGTGAGCGACGGGATGCAACGGGCGGGGAGCGGGCCGTGGGTGGGACGCTGCTGGACCAGGCCTCGCTGGCCGCCGCCGGTTGCGGCGACGCCCGTCGCGCCGACGAGCTGACCGAGGGGGCCGCGGGGGTCGCCGCCAACCTTCGGGGGTACGACGACACGCACCGCACCAGCTTCGGGCCGATCGTCGTCGACCTGGCGCGGGTGCTGTCCGCGGCGCAACGGGGTGACGCCGACGAGGCGCTGCACAGGCACTCGGCCGTGATTCGGCGGGAGGCGTTCCGGCGGTTGCCGGCCGAGTACCGGGGCGCGTACCTGGTTGATGTCGCCCGGGCGTACCTCCAGGTGGGTGACCTGCGCGGCGCCGCACGCGCCCTGGTGGACGCGGACAGTGTCGCGCCGGCTGAGGTTCGGTGCCGGCCGTTGGCGCGTACGGTGATTGCCGAGATCGCCCGCGCGAACCCGGCGCCGGCTGGCGTGGCGCGACTGGCGGCGCTGGTTGGCCTCACCCGCTGACTGGCTGCTGCCTCGGAGGGGGAGGGGCCGACCAGGTCAGTGAGGGCATACTGCGTATGCTCTGCGGCCATGCGACCTGGCGACCGTGCGGTGGCGCTCGCCGCCGTGGTGGGCGGATTCCTGCTCGGCTTTCTCGACTTCTGCTGGATCAAGTGGCTGCCGTATCCCTTCGCGGAACTCGGCAACTCCACAGCGGCCTGGGCGGTCGCTGCCTTCTTCTTCGGCTACTGGGTGCGGTCCGGGTGGCTGCGTTCGGCACTCGGTGCCGCCGTGCTGCTCGTCGTCGCGGTGCCCAGCTACTACCTGGCGGCGGCGCTCCTGCAGGGCGACGACCTCGCGGTGCTCTGGGCACCGTCGTCGCTGGTCTGGATGGTTTTCGGCGTGCTCGCCGGAGTGGTCTTCGGCACCGGCGGGACGTGGGCGCGTGGTGAGGGGTGGCGGCAGGTCGTCGGGGTGGCGCTGCCGGCCGCCGTGTTCTTCGAGGAGGCGGCCCGATTTGCCGGCAAGGCGACCGACCCCGACCACGGGGCCGCCGTGTGGTGGAACGTGATCATCGACGTTGCGCTGGGTCTGCTGATCGTGGTGCTGACCGGCGGGTCGCATCGACGGCGGGCCCTCGCCGTCGCGGTGGCCGTGCCGCTGGCCGGCGCGATCCTGGTGAGCTTCGCGGTGGCCGGCCGGATCTTCTCGTAGTCGTTCCGGTAGGAGATCGGGGCTCGGGTCGTGGCGACGATGGCCCGGGCCGAACGTCCGACCTGGGCCACCGCCGTTGCGAGTACGGACCGGGTCAGCCGCAGATCCACCGGACCGGGGTCGAGTAGTGGTTGCCGTACGCGACGTCGTCGTCGCTCAGGCCGGTGATGTCGGCAACCGAGTACGGAGACGGACCGAATGGCAGCGCGCGGTCGATGCCGTCCTGCCGAAGCCACTGCTGGTTCTCGTAGGTCTGCTCGTAGGCGACCGAGCCACGCGCGTTGACCGCGTGCGCCACGGCCCCCTCAGCGAGCAGGACCGGGGCTGTTCCGGGCGCCCACGCGAGAACGAGTTGGCGGGACCCGGTGTATTCCTGGCCCACCACCACACCCGCGCTGATCCCGGTCAGCGCCCAGGTGGTGTCCGGACCGGGCGCGTAGCCGGGCAGCAGCTCAGGCTGGGCGTTGGGCGCCCAACGCACCGGCTTCTCGGACAGGTAACCGATGACGGTGCCGTCGACGTCGACATCGATCGCCCGACTGTCGCCGGAACCCGGCAGGACCCGGACGCTGTTGTCCGCCGCCCAGGTCACCGCCGTCGGCTGCCCGTCGGCGAACCGCACCCACCCGACCACGGTGCCGTCCCCGGCGATGGCGCTCGCGATGGTCTGCACACTGCCCGGCAGGCCTGGCAACGCGGTCACCTGCCCGGCGGAGTACCGCCACGCGGTGCTGCGGTAGAGCCCGTCCTCGGAGGAGGTGTTGCCGACAAAATCGCCCTGCTCGTTGACGTCCGTCGGTGAGCCGGTCGGCGGGCCGAGGTTGGTCGGCACACCCGCGTCCCACCGGATGAGGTGTTCGCGCCAGGAGGTGTCCGTCCCGTGCGCGATCTGGAACCGGCCGCTGGGGTCGGCGTGCATGACCGTGATCCGCTGCCACGACCCGGCGGGCAGCCGCAGATCCTCACGGACGCAGGGCGGGCCCACCCCGGCGGCCCGCGTGGCCACCTCCGCCACCTCAGCCGCCGAGGCGGCCGACGGCAGGGCGGTCACCGCCGCCACCACCGACGCCACAGCCATCAGCTCGGCGATGCCTGGTCGAATCCTCATCGAAATCCCCCGTGTCTCAACAGATGACATGTGTCGCCGTCGATCTTAGGGAACTCGGACAAGCGTCGATGACCCGCTGCGGGATTGTCTGTTCGGCGGGTGCCCGCGGCGCGGTCACTCGAAGAACTTGATGCTGAACCCGGTGTCGGCTGTCGGGCCGGGCACATTGGCGCGGCGGTAGGTGGCGTTGCCCCACCAGCAGAAGGTGCCCGTGTACCAGTGCCGGTTCGCCCAGGAATACGCGGTGCCCTTGGGTACGCCGTGGTACATCAGCGGGAACCTCGGCCCGGCCGGCGGGCTCGTGGCGATGTCGCCGTTGAGCAGCACGAAGCTGTGGTGGCCGGGCCCGTTCACGTACAGGGTGGGATCCCAGCCGGCCATCATGGTGGCCCGGTTCGAGCCGAACAGGCAGCCGTTCGACTTGTACCAGTCCCATACGTACGTGGGGTCACCGCCGGCGCGCAGTCGCAGGTCGGCGAGGCAGTACTGGTCACTCCAGCTGCCGTTGGCGGAGTAGACGATGTGCAGCTGCCCGTTAGGGTCCCTGATCGCCTCGGGGGACTCGTTGATGAACGGATTGCCGACGACGCGCTCCCAGCTCTCGCGTGGCTGGGAGATGACGTACCGGCTGCCGGTCGGCGTGAGCGGGTCACTCATCCGGCTGAGGTAGATGTTCTGCTCGATGTTGGTGTCGCCGGCCCAACCCGACCAGACGAACCACCGCTGACCGTTGAAGGTGAACAGGCTGCCGTCGATGGCCCACTTGCCGCCGGGCAGCGCGAGCTGCCGCTCGGCCGTGTAGCCGCTGGCCGGCGACGCCGAGTGGATCGCGTACATGCGGTGGGCGGTGCCGCGCCCGGCCGAGAAGTAGATGTAGTAGCGGCCACCATCGGTGACGATCTCCGGGGCCCAGACCTCACCGAGGTTGCGGCTGTCCGTCCAGACCTGCCGCGCGGGTGCGGCGGCCAGCGCGTCGGGGGAGGCCGCCTGCCGGACGGCGATCCCGCCGTTGAGCGACTGGACGGAGATGTAGGTGGCACCGACGCGGATCACGCTCGGGTCGGCGGCCCGCAGGCTGGTCTGCCCGGCCGCCGCCGGCCCAGCACCGACCAGGGACAGGCCGGTGGCGAGCACGGCGGCCAGCAGGATGGAGAGGAGTCGCGGAAGGGTTCGGTTACCGACGTTCACGATCGGGATTCCTCTCCTCGAACTGAGCTGGCCGGGGGTTGGCCCCGGTCAGGTCGGATCCGGTCGTGCAGCCAGGGGGCGACAACGATCGATGCTCATAGATTAAGCCAGGAGTCGACGAGCCACAGCGTTGGTTGCCAGACCTGGGCGCTGCCGAGCTGCGGGTCCTGCCGCTGGCATCCCTGCGCTAGCGTCTGGGCCCATGGACTCCGTGGACGTGGCCTTGGCCGTCGTGTGCGCCGCCGCCAACCTGGCCATGGCCGCCGTGCTGCTCGTCAAAAGCCGTGGCGGCACGACTGTGCCCCTGATCTTCGGCCGCCCGCAGCACCTTCCACGCCTGCGGGCCGCCATGTACGCCTGCATCGGGCTGGGGCTGGGCGTGGGCTGGCTCGTCAAGGACGTCTTCCCGCCGCACTCCACCGGCGACACGGTGGTGTACAACGTGGTGAGGGTCCTGCTGGTCGCTGGTGTCATCACCGCACTGCTGGGTGCCTTCCGGTACCCGCGGTCCCTCAGTGACAAGGCGGCTCGCTAGGCGTTGGCCCGCTGTGGGTGTCAGCCACTCATCGCTGCGACGAATCGCGTAGAGCGTCGCTCGTCCATTCGGCGAAAGTCGTGAGGGAATGCCGAGGGCTCGCGCGTACTCCGGGCGGGCCGGCTGCCCGACCATGTTCATCTGTTCGTGGGAGAGGCCGGCCCGCTCCGGCATCCCTGCGGCGACCGCCTCCTCCTCGGTCATGTCCCGGTCGATCATGGAGTTGTGGTGCCCGTTCGCAGACGGGTCGCGGCTCTTGTCACCCACCACAAGTCCATGATCGACGGGCGCGGGCGGCTCAGCTGGTGCGGTCGGGTGCGGCACAGCCGTCCGGGGTGCACACGTCACCGGTGCCGGCAAGGGTCGGCAGTGGTTGTGGCGTGGGATGGCTCTCGGCCCACGCCTTGGCGATGACCGCGAGCAGGTCGTCGATGCCGATCGCCCCGGGAACGGCGAAGCGGCCGTCGAACACGAGGAAGGGCGCGCCTCGTGCCCCGAGGCGCTCTGCCTCGCGCTGGTCGGTCGCCACCCGGGTCCGGTAGCGGCGGCTGCGCAGGGCCTCTGCGGCGTCGGCGCGGTCCAGGCCCACCTCGGCGGCGAAGTCGAGGACCTCGTCGGCGGTCCACAGCTTGCGGGCCTGCCCGAAGTGCGCGCGGAACATCGCCGTCCAGATCTCGGTGCCGCGGCCCTGGTCGGTCGCGTAGGCGAGCAGCTCGTGGGCCAGGTCAGTCGGCCCGAGCGTGCGGTCCACCGCGTGGTAGGGAGTCAGGCCCTCCGCCTCGGCGGCCCGTTCGATGGGCCGCAGGACCCGGTCGACGGTCGTCGCGGGGGCCCCGGCCATCGTGATCAACTCTCGTTGACTGACGCCCTCGCGGGGCAGGTCGGGGTGAAGCTGGAAGGACCGGTGGACCACCTGCACCTGATCGCCGTACGGGAACCGGTCCAGGGCCTGGTGGAGCCGGTGGTCCATCAGCCCGCAGTACGGGCAGACGATGTCCGACCAGAACTCGATCTTCATGGCACTCCTCCTCTATTCTCACTTCTTGTTCGTAACGCCATCATGCATGAGAATTGGAAGGCCACAAAAGGTACATTCATGTTCGTGGCAAGGGGCTGACGGAGAGGTGGCAGGGGATGAGTGCAGGGGATCTTCGGCGCAGGCGCACCAACGTCCGGGCTAACGTCCGGGCGGCTCCGGGGCCCTGTGCGCACTGGAACGACGAGGACGCCGACTTCATCCGCGAGGTCCTGGACCTCGTCGGCGACAAATGGAGTGTCCTGATCATCGGCACGCTCGCCGACGGACCGGTCCGCTATTCGGACCTGGGTGACGCGATCCCCGGCATCTCGCAGCGCATGCTGACGCTGACCTTGAAGCACCTCCAGCGCACCGGCCTCGTCACCCGGACCTCGTATCCCGAGGTTCCGCCCCGCGTCGAGTACGCCCTCACCGAGCTGGGCGGGTCACTGCTCTCCACCGTCCTGGCGCTGGCGGCCTGGTCGGCCGACCATCATGCCGAGATCCGCCGCCACCAGACAACGTACGACAACGGCAACACGGACTGACGCTGGTCGATCATGAAGTTATGGTGCCCGTCCGGGGATGAATTGTGGCTTTTGCGGACCACCAGAACTCCATGATCAACCGGGTTCGGGGCGTCATCGAGCCGCCCGACGCCCGGCGAGCGCGTCGCGTACGGCGAAGACGACCAGTGCGAGCGGCACGAAGACCCACAGTTGAAGAACGGTGTAGCGGCGCAGCTCCCGGTCGATGTCGACACCGGTGAGTTCGGCGTCGAGGGCACCGGGCCTCGTCAGTGCGATCGCGTGCAGGGACAGCGGCGCATAGTTGAGACCCGCCCCGGTGAACCACAGGCCGATCGCCCGGCTGCCGAGGCTGCTCGACGACGCCAGCAACCAGATGCCCAGCGCCATCATGGCAACCACGCCGACCAGGAACTCGGCCAGGATGATGCGCCGCCGGCGGGCGGTGCCTCGGGTGCCGTGCATGTCGACGGCCGCCAGGCGACGAACGTTCATCGAACGATGATGGCACCGGCGGGCAACGTCCGCGGTCAGGCCGAAAGGCCGTCGAGCGACGCTCCACCTCACCGCCCGTCGCGCCGCCGGCCGGCCGCGGGCGCGGTGAACTGGGTGACGAGGAAGTCGAGCCGCGCGTCCTGGCCGTCCGGCGGGATGCGGCCGCTGTCGGACAGGACGGCCATGCCGTGCAACGCGCTCCAGGTGACCTCGGCGATGAGTTCGCGGCGCTCGTCGTCCGGGTCGAAGCAGCTCACGAACTCGTCGAAGCCCGCCCGCAGGGGAGGCGGTGTCTCGGGGGTGGCGAACCTCAGGTCGGTGGGCAGGACGAACATGGCCTGGTAGAGGGCGGGTCGTTCGGTGGCGAAATCCAGGTAGGCGCGGCAGACGGCACGCAGGGCCTGCCCCGGCTCAGGGGCGGCCAGTCGCGCGCGGCGCAGGTGGGCGGCGAGTTCGCCGAAGCCGTCGATGGCGACGGCGCTCACGATCGCTTCCTTGCCGTTGAAGTGGCTGTAGAGCACCGGCTGGCTGTATTCGACGCGTTCGGCCAGGCGCCGCGTCGTCACCGCCTCCCAGCCCTCGGTCTCCGCAAGTTCGCGCGCGGCCGTGACGATCAGCTGGTGACGGTGGGCGCGTTCGCGTTCGCGGCGCTCGTTGATGCCGGACATGACTGCATCCTAGCAACGCTTGACTTCCTGTCGAAGCTAGATCTAGCGTTGCTAGCACAAATAGCGCCGGCAACAGTCGCTGCGGGCGCTGCCGTCAAAAGGGGAGACAACCCATGCTCACCACCGTCGCCACCGTGCTCGCCGCACTGATCGGCGTAGGCATCATCGTCATCGGCGCGCGCGTCTTCTGGGCGCCGCAGGCCGCAGTCGGGTTCGGCATCCCCGGCACGCCGACCGACGACCGGGCGTTTCAGGCCTGGCTGACCGTCAAGGGCGTGCGCGACATCGCGTCGGGGCTCTTCATCTTCATCCTGATCATCGGAGCGACGTCAGACCTGTTGGGTTGGTTCATGCTGGCCGCCACCCTCATACCCATCGGCGACGCGCTGATCGTGCTGCGCAGCAAGGGCCCAAAGGCGATCGCGTACGGCGTCCACGCGAGCACGGCCCTGGTGATGCTGGCGATCAGCGTGCTCCTGCTCGTCGGCTGAGCGCGTGCCGGCCGAGCGGTCACAACTGGGCGACGACCACAGTGGTGGCCTGGGCGATGAGCGCGTCGTCGGGGGTGGCGTCCAACTTGTCGCGGCTGGACAGCACGGCGACGACGATCGGGGCGCGATCGGGCGGCCAGATCACCGCGATGTCGTTGCGGGTGCCGTACCCTCCGGTCCCGGTCTTGTCCCCGACCACCCAGCCGGCGGGCACCCCGGCGCGGACCAGCCCCGCGCCGGTGGTGTTGCCCTTCAGCCAGCCGCGCAGCACGTCGCGGTCCGCGGGCGTCAGGGCATCCCCCACTGTGTACGCCCGGAGGTCGCCCGCCAGAGCCCGCGCCGTGCTGGTGTCCCGTCGGTCGCCCGGCGTCGCCTCGTTGAGGGCGGTCTCGTAGCGGGCCGGGTCGGTGACCGTGTCGCCGATCCCGCGCAGCTTCTTCTCGAACCCCTGCGGGCCCCCGAGGTGACGCAGCAGCAGATTCCCGGCCGTGTTGTCGCTGTAGCGCACGGCGGCGTCGGCGAGGGCACGCAGGCTCATGCCCTCGGCGACGTGCTTCTCGGTGATCGGTGCGTGCGACACCAGGTCCTGCGCCGAATAGCGCACCACCCGGTCCAGCTCGGCGTCGGTGGTGCCGTCCAGCACCTCGGCGGCGGCCAACGCCTTCCACGTCGAGGCGTACGCGAACCGCTCGTCGGGTCGGTGTTCCACGGTGCGGCCGGTGCCCGTGTCGACGGCGTAGATCCCCAGTCGCGCCTGGAACGTCTTCTCCAGCCGCTGGAACTCCTGCTCGGCGGCCGGCGACGGGGAGGCCGTCACCTCGGGGCTGGCCGTCACCTCGGGGCTCGGCGTCGTGCGCGCCTCGGGTGCGTCGCCGGTGCCGCACCCCGCCAGCGACACCAGTGTCGACGCCGTCGCCACGACGGCCACCAGACGTCGGACAGGGATCGTCATCGTCGTTCCTCCTCCTGCGCCGACGGCCCGGGCAGAATCTCGACGTACCCGTCGCTGCCGTGCACCCGGATCCGCTGCCCGTCGCGGATCAACCGGGTGGCGTCGAGCACGCTCACGACAGCCGGCAGACCATACTCCCGTGCGATCACCGCGCCGTGCGTCATCAACCCACCGACCTCCGTCACCAGGCCGGCGATGCCGACGAACAGCGGCGTCCAGCTGGGGTCCGTATGGGTCGTGACGAGGATGTCACCCGCTTCGAGATCAGCCTGTGCCATGTCGAGGATGACGCGGGCGCGTCCTTCGACCGTCCCGGCGGACACCGGCACACCGATCAGGGCGCCGGCCGGCACGTCGTCGCGTCGGTAGGCCCCGGTGATGACCTCGCCGTCCGAGGTCAGCACCCGGGGAGGCGTGAGCGCCTGGTACGACCGGAACGCGTCCCTGCGCTGCCGGATCAGCTCGTCGTCCACCTGGTGCGAGCGCACGACCTCGTGGAACTCCTGGAACGTGAGGTGGAAGACGTCTTCGGTCTCGGTGAGCACGCCGGCCCGCACGAGGCGCTCCGCCTCGCCCAGCAGGGCCTGCTTGTAGACGAAGTAGCGGCTGATGATGCCGTACTTCGGGTACTCCCGATAGCCGATGAAGGTCCGTACCCGGTCGATCATCCGCTCGGTCTCGTCGGCCTTCTGCTGCCCGTCCGGCAGCGCCCGCAGGCGCGTCAACACCTCCTGCGCCTTCTGCCGCGCCTGCTGCTGCCCCTGCTCGAAGCGCCGCCTGGCGGCGCCCGGCTCGAAGAGCCGGACGTTGTCGAGGATCACGGGCACGAGCGTGCTGGGGCGTTCGCTCCACCGTGGCCTGGTGATGTCGATCTCGCCGACGCAGCGCATGCCGTACCGGTCGAGGTACGCCTCGATGGCCTCGCGCGCCTCGGTCCCGCCCGCGAGTTTCGGCAGCTCGTCGAGGAAACCGTCGTCCTCGACGCCCCGCAGGAACGCCACCACCTCCGGATGCGGACGGATCACGTCGGCGACGTCGAGCAGCGCCAGGCCCATCTCCGACGTGATGTTGCCGGGGGCCGACAGGGTGAGGGTGTCCGCGGCGTTCTTCTCGCCCAGCCACTCGTGCAGCCGGTCGTTGAGCCACCAGGTGGCCTCCATGCCAGCCATGATCGCCTGCATGTTCAGCGGCTCACCGAGGATCCGCTTGTGCTCCTGGAAGGCCTTCAGCAGGAAGTCGAACAGCGCCGTACCGGTCACCGTCGCGATGTCGCGCCGCAACGCGGCGATGGACGCCTCGCTGCGCTCGATCAGCTCGGTCACGATGGCCGGGTCGGTCTCGATCGGGGCGGACGCGCCGCCGGTCGTCGGCCTGCCGGGACCACCGTCGTCCGGGACCGTCGGAATGAAGTCCGGGCGATCGAGCAGCGTCTCCAACGCGTCCCCCATCAGCGGATCGGACTTCCCCGCCATCTCCAGGAAGCCGGCGCGGCTCGCGGGTGAGGCAAGCAGCCGGGTGGCGTCGACGAACAACCTCCCGCCGGCCTCCAGCATCGGGGCCATGGCCGTCAACTGCCACATCGAGAGCCCCAGCGGTCTCATCGCGTCGGTCATCATCTGCTGGTGACCGACCGACAGGTAGACGTGGTTCTCCTGGTCAGCGGCTGCGGGAATGGGGAACAACGTGGTGATCGGCCGGCTCTGCACGATCTGGAAGTCGTCGTCGACCAGGCACCATTCGATGTCCTGCGGACGGCCGAAATGCGCCTCGATCCGTCGCCCGAGCCGCACCAGCCGCACGACCTGCGCCTCGGTCAGCGCCGGCTGCTCCTGCCGCTGCGTGTCGATCGCCACTTCCCGCGTACCGCCGCCCGGCAGAGCAGCGACGGCACGGTGTTTGGCGGCGACCGCCCCGGTGACGACCTCCCCGTCGCGCACCGTGAAGACGTCCGGGTTCACCAGGCCGGACACCAGGGCCTCGCCGAGCCCGAAGCTGGCGTCCACTGTCGCGACCTTCCGGTTGCCCGAGACCGGGTCGGCCGTGAACAGGATTCCGGCCGCATCCGGAAAAACCATCTGCTGTACGACGACAGCCATGTCTACCGCGCGGTGGTCGATGCCGTTGCGCAGGCGGTAGATGACGGCCCGTTCGGTGAACAGCGACGCCCAGCATCGGCTGACGTGCCGCAGGACCGCCTCCGGCCCCACCACGTTCAGGTAGGTGTCCTGCTGACCCGCGAAGGAAGCCGTGGGAGTGTCCTCTGCCGTCGCGCTGGAGCGCACGGCGTAGGCGGCCTCCTCGCCGAACCGGGCGAGCGCGCGGGTGATCGTGGCCGCCAGGTCGGCCGGAATCGCGGCCTCCTCGATGCTCCGGCGGATCTCCGCGCTGAGCGTGCCGATCGCCTCCCGGTCGTCCGGGCCCAGGCGCGACAGCTGGTCGAGCCGGTTGTCGATCGACGGCGCCTCCGCCATGACCCGCCGGAAGGCGGCCGTCGTCACGCAGAACCCGGCCGGCACGCGGACGCCGTCGATCCGCGACAGCCCGCCCAGATGCGCGGCCTTGCCACCGACGACCCCGACCTGCGTCTCGTCAACCTCCCGAAGATCCAACAACGGTGCGAGGTCGCTGCGGTCCCCGTCCATCGACAACACACTCACGTCATGCCCCCGTTACGTCCTGATGCTGGTCCGGCCGCAGATTCTGCGCCAGGACCGGGGTCTTGCCGCAAGCCCCCAGGTGCGATATACGTTAGAAGCGGCAGGGAGAGTTATCTCCCTGCCTTTGCTTTTTGTCGCCCAGGGCGGTGCGGTGACCCGCCTGGCCGCCGCACACCCCCGTCCCGCCTCACTAGAGTCGCCACCATGTGGATCCGGATCGACGGCAGCGACCTCCCGGGGCGGCGCGTCGGTGCGGAGGCCGACACGCTGCGGCTGGGCAACGTGCACGTCGGGGTCCAGCGCAAGGCCGAGGTGGTCGAGTTGGTGCCGGCCGACGCGCCGACGGCAACCTGGTGCTTCGAGGTGTCCAGCCGCGAGGTCGACGGGATGCTCGACGTCGGCGGCCCCTGGGTGCACGGGCGGCCCGGGGCGCGGTTCCTGTATCTGAGCTGGGGCGCGGTGACCGAGAACGGCTTCGCGATGTTCCGACGAGCGAAGCTGATGTTCACCGACATCCCGACCGAGCTGCTGCGCGCCGCACACGAGGGCAACGGGACACTCGTCGGCCGGGTCGGGTTGACCGATGCCGCGGGCGGACCACTGTCCGCGCGTGTCCGACCTCCCGGTGTCGCCTGGACGGTGGAGTGACCCTGTCCTACTGCCGCCGTACCCGTCTGCCGTGGCGAGACCGACGGCGCGGGTCGGTGTCGTCCGCCGACCAGCCAGCGCCGCACTCCGGGTGACCCGCAGGGCGCCCGTCGGCCGCCTTGACCTTGACACAGTGGCAAGGTCTTCAGTGGGGTCCAGGAGGTGGTCCCGATGACCAGGCCGGAAAAGGACACGAACACGATGGGGGCGCTCCAGGCGCTGGAGAACGCCGACCCGTCGGTGCGGCTGCGCGCGGCGCTGGCGGTCGGCACGGCCCCGGACCCACTGTTCGTCGACGCCCTCGTCGAGCGGTGCGCGATCGAGCACGAGTTCTCCGTACGCGAGATGCTCACCTGGGCACTGATCCGCCACCCAACCGCGCTGACCGTGCCGAAGCTCACCGACCAACTCAGCTCGGAGCGTGCGCAGGCCCGGAGCCAGGCGTTGCACACGTTGTCCAAGATCGGCGATCGGCGGGCCTGGCCGGCGCTGACACGGGCGCTGCTGACCGACCCGGACGACGAGGTGGCGCGAAGCGCCTGGCGAGCGGCGGTCGTCCTCGTGCCGCCGGGTGAGGAGACCGAGTTGGCCGGCGTGTTGGCGACACAGCTCGGGCGCGGCACGCGGGACACGCGGTTGAGCCTCAGCCGGGCGCTGGTCGCGCTCGGTGCGGTGACCATGCCGATCCTGCGCGTCGCGATGACGGATCCCGACCCGCACGTACGCGCGCACGCGATCGCGACGGAACGGCTGACGCGGGACCCGGATGCCGGTGTCGAGTTCGCGATCGAGGAGGCGAAGCGCGTGGTGGCCCTCGGCGCGATCGGTGAGAAGGGATGATGCGCAGGTGTTGATCGGTGACGTGGCGCGCCGGTCCGGGGTCAGCGCCCGCATGCTCCGGCACTACGACTCGCTCGGCCTGGTCCGGCCGACCGGTCGGAGTGGTGCCGGCTATCGGGAGTACTCCGACGAGGACATCCGGCTGATCTTCCAGGTCGAGAGCCTGCGGTCCCTGGGTCTGTCGTTGCGTGACGTCCGGCGGGCACTCGACGATCCCGGCTTCGCACCCTCCGACCTCGTCGACAACCTGATCCAGCGGACGCGACAGCGCATCGCGGATGAGCTGGACCTGCTCACCCGACTGCGTCGGATCGGTGCCGCCGAACCCGCCGACTGGGAGGACGTCCTCCAGGTCGTCGCGCTCCTACAGGCACTGGGCTCGCCGAGCGCGGGCAGGCGTCAGCGCGCGGCCCTGTCCTCGGTCGACGGGGCTCAGGTGCCCGTGGAGGCACTCGTCGAGGCGGCGCTCAACGAGTCCGACCCGAACGTCGCCGGAGCCCTGCGATGGGCGCTGGCACAGTCGGGGGACGGGGGCCTGGCGCTGCTCGCGGACGGCCTCCGCTCACCGCAGGCCGACGTACGCGAGCGTGCCGTCCAGACCATCGGCGAGATCCCGCACGACGCGGCGACCGACGTGCTGCGCGACGCCCTCGCGAGCCCCGACGTCGTGGTCCGCAGGGTCGCGGCGTTGGCGCTCGGTGCACGGGGGGTGGCGGACGCGGTCCCGACGCTGATCGACATGGTCGTCGAGGAGACGAAGGACGCCGAAGCGGCCGACGTATTGGGCGTGCTGGCGACCGATCCCGCGGAGGCGGACCGGATCGCGACCAGCCTCGTCGACCGCCTCGCCCGGGGCACCCTGACCCCGTCCGCGCGTCGGCGGCTGACCGAGGCGCTGGCGGACATCCCGGGCAGCACCGCCGCACGCGCGCTGATGGGCCTGTCGCAGGACGACGACCGTGCCGTCGCGCTGACGGCGACATCCATCCTGACGCTCCGCGAGGAGGCCGGGAAGCTCCGCGACGGGACCGGAAGGCGTCGCCACGGGGCTGGGCCGGGCACGATGCCGGACGGCCCCCTCGCCTGAGCGAGAGGGCCGTCCGTCGACAACGGGTGGACGCGCTGGTCAGCCGCCGGCGAACGTCGTGTCGATGCCGCACTTGGCGTTCTGGTTGAGGCAGGACTTCACCAGGTCGGCGAGGCGTTCCGGCTCCCAGGCGTTCATGAAGTCGCCGTGCATGGAGGACGGCTTGCCGGAGGAGAGGCTGAGACCGTCACCGCCCAGCGACTCGTAGTTGACCATGAAGGACAGGTCCGGCACCGCCACCGGGTACTTGCCGGTGCAGACGCCGTTCACCGGGTCGCCCATGTGCGACTTGTGGTCGGGCGAGTCGATGTTCTGGCCGTCCCAGCAGTCCTTGAACACGAGTTGGAAGATCAGGTTGCCGCCGGGGGCGCACCTCGGCCAGTTGCCGTCGGCGCTGCGGCCGATCTCGGCGCTGCCCGCGCACCAGAACTGGTTGCTGCCGGCGTTCTTGGGGGTGTCCACCTGCCGCTTGGCGTCACCCTCGACCACCACCAGGCCCGGCGGGAAGGGCTTGACGGTCGAGGGGTCCTTGACCCGTGAGCCGTAGTAGATGCGCATGCTCTTGATCGGGACCGGCTTGCCGTCCTTGCGCAGCTCCGGGGTCCAGTAGGCGCTCTTGTCTCCCGGGGCGTTGCAGGTGTTCGCCGCGGCGAACAGCTTGTCCGTCGTGGTGAAGGCGTCGACCTTCGGGCCGAAGAAGGTGTGCATGTGCGAGGCGCCCGACAGGCCGGGCAGGACGATCGGGTCGTCCGCCGCGGAGTTCGCGACACCGCAGTCGGTGTGAAACTCCGGCACCCGGGTGGTGCCCGGCGGCACCGCCTTGGGCTTGAGCGCGTTGAACGCGGCCAGCTCCTTGTTCCACTTGGCCTGGTCGACCGGCACCCAACCGCCGGCCGGCGCGGTCGGCGGCACCGACGAGGAGGGTGACGCCGACGGGGTGGCACTCGGCGCGGACGAGGCGGTGGGCGTCAGCGAGGCGCTGGCCGACGCGCTCGGCGACGTGCCCGCCGGGGGACCGAACGTGAACCAGTTCAGGTTCACGAAGTCCGACGGCGACGTGCTCTTCATGACGGCGAAGACGGTCTGCGCGCCGGTCGGCACACCGGACGCCTTCGCCGTGACGGTCTTCCACTGCTGCCATCCGCCGGTCTGCGCGATCGGGAAGCTGGCCAGCAGCTGGCCGTCCTGCGCGTCGAGGTGCAGCTCGACGGTGCCGCCGGTGGCGTTGTGCGAGGAAACCCGGGCCGCCAGGTCGACGCCGGTGATCGACACATTGTCGTACCGCAGCCAGTCGCCGTTGGCCAACCAGCCGACGTTCCGGCCGCCGCCGGTGTCGCCGGTGCCCTCGGTCTGCGCGCCGGAGTGCTCCGCGAAGGCCTCCGCCTGGACCCGGCCGGGCACGTCGACCTCTTCGGCCTGCGCGCCGGCGATGTAGATGCCACTCGCGCCGAGCGCGGCGACGACCGCGGAGGCGAGCGTGATGCGAGTGAGGCGGCGACGCTTCAGCGCCCGATCCGGGGGTGCGACGTGCGCGGGGGGAGTCCGCATTACCAGTGTTGTCCTTCGAGTCGGCGATAACGCTCCGGTCGGAAGAAGTATGTGCACGTCAGGAGCCTGCATCAACTGGCGGGGAAAGAATTAAGGAGGCCGCTCCGCGAAGGCGCTGGTGGCCGGCTCCGGCGCTCGGGATAACAATTTTTCACGCGTGTGGTCTTAATTTTCTTTTAAGTCTCCGGCGCGCCGGGCTATTGGATTATTACGCATTCTGGGTAACGAGTTCGGGCCGATTTTCGTCGGGGTGCCGGTCGACGGAAACTGACGGCGACAGCGCGCGGAGGAAGTCGGGCGCGTCGAAGATCTCACCAGCGGAGGCGACACCGCTCGTCCTCGTCTGACCGGCGAGGATGCGGCGGACCGCCTCGACGGCCAGGGGTGCGCTGACCGCGTAGATGTCCCGGCCGGTGGCGACGACACGTCGTGTCGCGTCGCCGCGCCGCACCACGACGTCGACGGTGAACGTCTGCGCGGAGCGGCCCGACTCGTCGGTCGCGACCGGTGCCTGCGCGGCGGCCAGGTCGGTGGCGGCATCAGCGGCCATGTAGGTGCGGACCTCGGGGATGGCCAGGTGGCTCGGGACGGTGACGACGTCGGCCATGGTGAATTCACCGAGCACCCGCCGCCGGCCCAGCGGCGGGGGAAAGTCCCACGCCAGGCTCGGCAGGTCGTGCTCGTCGACGTGGTACTCCAACCGGCCGCCGGTGTAGCGGACCCGGCGACCGTCGCGGCGCTCGCGGGAGACGGCGCCGGCGGCGACCGTCCCGGCCGTCGGGTGCCAGCTGCTCAGTCCGTACGCGACGTGCGCCTCGTCGGCCGACGTCCAGTCGCCCATCGCCGTGGTGACCAGCAGGTCGCCGAGCCCGCCGAAGAACGCCATCGCCGGAACGACCGCGATGCCAGCCGCACGGGCGGGCTCGCTGAAGTGCGCGAACGTGTCGACGTTGGCCTCGATCTCGGCCGCCACGTCCACGTACGGGATCCCGGCGCGCAGCGCGGCCTCGATCACCGGCGCGGCGGTCGAGGCGAACGGGCCGGCGCAGTTGATGACCGCGTCCGCACCGATCAGTGCCTGGTCGAGCGAGGCCGGATCGTCGACCGACGCCACCCGGTAGGCGAGCCCCGACGCCGCCAGTCTGCTCTCGTCGCGGCCGAGCAGCAGCGGCACGAACCCGCGCTCGCGCAACTCCGTCACCACGAACCGTCCGGTGTGCCCGTACGCCCCGAACACCGCCACACTCTGACCCATTGCTGCCCCCTGAGAAGATCGACTGGGTACAGCCTCCAGCAGCGGCCGATGACCGACCAGTGTCGGGAACGCCATGACCCGTACAGTTTCGGACATGGCCACTGTCGCGATCGCCGCCACCGACGGGATGCTGCACTTCGAGGTGGGCATGGCCTGCGAGGTCTTCGCCCGCGACCCCACCGGCCAGGCGGACCCGTGGTACGAGGTGGTGGTCTGCGGCCCCGGCCCGGTCCGGGTGGGACGGTTCCAGATGGAGCCCGACGACGGGCTGGACCGACTCGCTCGCGCCGACACCGTGATCATTCCTGCGGTGGAGGACGTCGACGTGGACGTGTCGCCCGACCTGCTCGACGCGGTGCGCGCCGCCCACGCGGCGGGCGCCCGGATGGTCTCGCTGTGCACCGGCGCGTTCGTGCTGGCCGCCGCCGGGGTGCTCGACGGGCTGCGCGCCACCACGCACTGGGCCCACACCGAGGCGCTGGCCGCCCGCTACCCCCGGGTGCGGGTCGACCCGGACGTGCTCTACGTCGACAACGGCACCGTGCTCGCCTCCGCCGGCAAGGCCGCCGCGATCGACCTGTGCCTGCACCTGATCCGCCGCGACCACGGCTCGACGGTCGCCAACGCCGTCGCCCGCCGCCTGGTCGTGCCGCCGCACCGCGCCGGCGGCCAGGCCCAGTACGTCACCACCCCGGTGCCCGCCCGCGACGACCACCCGCTCGCCGCCCTGTTCCCCTGGGTCCTGCAACGGCTGGACCGACCGCTGACCGTCGAGGACCTGGCCCGGCAGGCGAACATGAGCTCGCGCAACCTGGCTCGGCACTTCCGGGCGGTCACCGGCACCACCCCGCTGCTGTGGCTGTCGACGCAGCGGATCCGCCGCGCCCAGGAGCTGCTGGAGAACACCGACGACAGCATCGACGTCATCGCCGAGGCGGCCGGCCTGGGCACCGCCACGACACTGCGGCGACACTTCCACCGCACCCTCGGCGTGCCGCCGGACGCCTACCGGCGCACCTTCCGCAGCGTCTGAGGACGCCGCCTGCCCTGATCATCACCCCAGGGCTGGTCAGGGTTGGTCGGGGCGGTGACGCGCGAAGGCGTCGGCCTTGCCCCAGCGGCCAGGAATGTCCAGGAGCGCGATCCGCCCGAAGGCGGCCGGTAGCGCGGGGGCCACGGCCAGGTGGTCCTCGTGCGGATCGAGGCCGAGCATGGTGCGGATGAGCAGCATGCACGCTCCGCTGGACCACGCCTGCGGGCTGCCGGCAGTCGGGTACCGGACGGGGTACCGGGTGGTGTCGCGGTCGAACCCACCGAACGCCTCGGGCAGCCGGCCCTCGAAGTAGGTGGCGGCGGAGAGGATGCTCTCGGCGATGCGGCCCGCCTCGGCGGTGAACCCGTACCGGCGCAGACCCCAGGCGATGAACGAGTTGTCGAACGGCCAGACCGTGCCGTTGTGATAGCCGAGTGGGTTGTAACGGCCCTGCCCCTCGGCGAAGGTGCGCACACCCCAACCGGAGAAGAGTCTGGGACCCATCAGGTGTTCGACGACCCGCGGTGCCCGCTCCGGCGGCACGATCCCGCTCCACAACAGGTGCCCGATGTTGGACGACAGGCTGTCGACCGGAGTGCCGTCGTGGTCGAGCGCGAGGGCGTAGTAGCCGCGGTCCTCCAACCAGAAGTCCCGGTTGAAGCGGTCGTACAGCGCCGCCGCCTCGCGCTCCAACTGGTCGGCGAAGTCCGGGTCATTCCAGACGGTACGGGCCAGCCGCGCTCCCCGGATCTTGGCGTCGTAGGCGTACCCCTGAGTTTCGCAGGTGGCCCTCGGGAAGCCCGGCAGCCGCCCGTCGGCGTAGGAGATGCTGTCCCAGGAGTCCTTCCAGCACTGGTTGTCCAGGCCGGTGGCGCGGTTGCGTCGCTGGTACCAGATGTAGCCGGTGGAGGTCAGGTCCGCGTACTGGTCGATCCACGCCAGGGCCGCTCGCGCCTCCTGCTCCAACTCGGTCACCAGCGCCGTGTCGCCGCTCCACCGCTCGTA
Organism: Micromonospora zamorensis; assembly: GCF_900090275.1. Taxonomy (NCBI): domain Bacteria; kingdom Bacillati; phylum Actinomycetota; class Actinomycetes; order Micromonosporales; family Micromonosporaceae; genus Micromonospora; species Micromonospora zamorensis. The sequence continues at coordinate 2,619,084 of NZ_LT607755.1, forward strand.
CTCGTCGAGCAGCACGACGAACAGTGGTGAGGCGTCCACAGTGCCGTAGTAGGGGGAGTGCGGCTGCTCCTCGAACGCGGCCGACTCCCCGTAGCGCAGCTCGTGCAGGATCCGGCCGGGGTCCTCCTCCAACACGTCGTCGGTGCGGACGCCCTGCAGCGACCCGAGGATCCGCAGCGTCGGTGGGGTCAACGAGGGGGTGACGGCCAGGGTCTGCAGGCAGGTCAGCAGGCTGTCGCGGCCGAACAGGGTCATGAACCAGGGCAACCCGGCTGCGGGTACGGCGGCGCCGCTGAGCGAGAGCGGTGCGAAGCGCAGCGCCGCCAGGTCCACCAGGCTGCGGTGGTACACCTGCTGGAGGGCGACGCTGTCGGTGTCCAGCGTCGGTGCGCCCTCGACCCAGGCCCGCAGGCTGGTGGGCAGTGTGGAGTCGTCCGGCCGCTGAGCCCGCAGAGCCGAGCGCAGGTCGACGCCGTCCGGACGCAGCGCCCTCATGTCAGCCTGTAGCTGCGTCGACCACTGCTCGCCGGGGCGCAGTCGGACCCGGAAGCGGATGCCGTTCGGGTCGAACTCGGCCGGCTCACTCGCCGACACGACCACCTCACGTTGGTAGGTGCCGCGCCGGTAGCCCAGGCGCAACTCGTTCGGGCCCACGTGGGTGTAGTGCGTGCCGGCCTTCTCACCGACGTCGAACTTGATCTCGAAGATGTCGGCGAAGTCGGCTGCCACCTCCAGCCGTACGTCGAGGTCGGTGTCCCGGTCGCCGTAGTTGAAGATCGTCAGCGATTCGGTCAGGTCCGGGCCGATGCGCCGGCGCCGGATGGCCGACAGGTCGGCCTGCACGTAGTCGACCGCCGCGCCCGGCACCACGAAGAACGTGACCTCGTAGTACTGGCTGTCGTCCACCGACAGTGCGGTCATGCACTCGCCGTTGACGAAGAGCATCCAGCGGGACAGGAAGCGGGTGTCGGCGGCGAACAACCCGACCGGCGTGGCCGGGGACGACTCCACATCGCCACTGGAGTCGGACACCATGAAGGTGTTCCCGTCGATGCACGCCACAGTGCCCGCGATGTCCCTCATCGGTCACCTGCCGCTGTCGCGGTCGTCGCGCTGAAGCGGCCCCGCCTCGCGCGGGAAGAGTCGCCCGAGTCGCAGTGCCAGGCCGAGGTCACCGTCGACCAGGATGTCGCCGCGGGTGATCGCCGCCAGGCCGTTCACCTCACCGCGTGCCATCGCGTCCGCGACCTGCGCGGACACCTGGATCACGGTGGTGGCGGGACCACCGCTCCTCGTCACCCGCATCCGGCCATGATCGATGTCCAGGAGCCACTGCTCCAGGTGGCCCCCGTCCCGGATGTCGAACCGCACGCTCCCGCAGACCTTGCTGAACCGCGGGTCACGGCCGGCAACGGTCAACCGCTCGAAGAAGGCGCTCGTCGCCGTCATCCCACCTCCCCGACCGCCGGTAGCAGCGGATGCCGGCTACCCGGTACGGGTCACTGTTAACTCCGGGCGGCGCGCGGTTTTCAGGGTTTCAGCGTGAAGCGGGTCCAGGTGGTCGCGTCCGTGGTGACGATCAGATGGTCCGGCTCGCCCGTCGACCCGTCGTCGCGCCCGAAGAGCCAGGCGTAGCCGGGCACCACACTGACCGACCCGACAACCGTGCCGTAATCACGCGCGACCGTGAAGCGCCGCCCGTCGTCCCGGCTGACCAGGAGCCGCGCGAGCTCGTTCGGCTCGGTGCCCCCGTTGGTGGTGATCGCGAGCAGGGAGCCGTCCGACCCCACCGTGAGGTCCCACGTCCGCTGCGGCAGGTCGGCACCGGTGTCCGTCCAGGTCTTCGCGCCGTCCGTGGTGTGCAGCAGCCGCATCCCGCCGCTCGTGGTCCGTGGCTCCGCCAGCGCGTACCCCTCCCGGTCGTCGAGCCCGACCACCGCTAGCACGTTCGCGTCGTCGCCCGCGTCCCAGGTGGTCCAGGTCGCGCCTCTGTCGGCGCTGCGGGCGACGGTCGACCCCGAGACGCCCCCCATCCGGTACACCGCCCAGATGGCGCCTCCGGCAGCGGGGTAGAGGCTGAACAGTGGACGCCACGAGGGTGCCGTGGTGAGGCGGTACACGGTCCCGTTCGCCGGATCCACAGCGAGTGGTTCGGACAGTGGCTCACAACCGAACCCGCAGAAGACCGGCCGGGCCGTCGCCGGGAATCGGGGTACGGGAACGATCGCGGAATTCCCGTCCCGCCAGGTGCGACCGTAGTCGGTGGAGAGACGGGGCAGCCCGACGTCGCTCACCAGGTAGGACCGGTCACTGAGCACGGAGACCTCGACGGGACCGGACGGTGTCGCGGTGCGGGAACTGGCCACACACCTGCTGCCCTGGAACCGGGCCGCGTCCCAGTCCGACCAGGTCCGGCCGCGGTCGCCGGTGTAGGCGAAGCGCACGACGCAGCCGTCCTCCGACACGTCGACGTCGACCCCTGACTCGGGCCCGGTCAGCGTGAAGTTGTCCCCGTGCACGGGCGACGGTTGCGCGGGGACCACCGGGTCCGCGCCGTCCGCCCCCGCCACCAGCGGCAGGACCGCCAGCCCGGCCAGTGCGACCAGTGCAGCCGCCACCATCGCGACCGACCGGTGTCGGCGGGACCGGGCGGTGGACCGCAGCGCGTCGAAGTGCGGTGGCGACACGGCCTCGGTCAGGGTGTTCATGTCGAACCCGGAGAACTCACGACCGGACATCGATCCTCCCGGTTTCCGTAGCGTCGGAGGCGCACTTGGTGCCAGTGCTGGTGGCGTCGGAGGTGTCGGTGTCGGCGAGCAGCGCCGCCAGGGCGACCCGGCCCCGCGACAGCCGGGACTTCACCGTGCCTGACGAGACGCCCAGCGTGGCCGCGACCTCGTCCACCGGCAGGTCGACGAGGTAGTGCAGAGCCAGGGCGTGCCGCTGCCCCTCCGGCAGCACACGCAGGGCGGCGAGCAGGGCGAGGTGCTCCGGGGAGTGGTCGGCGACAGCCGGCGGCGGGCCGATGCGGCGCAGCAACCCGTCGAGCACCCGGCGGCGGCGGTACCGGCTGCGGGCCCAGTTCACCGCGACCCGGCGCAACCACGCCTCCGGGTTCTCCAGCGCGGCGAAGCGCCGTGGGGACACCAGCGCCCGGGTGAACGCCTCCTGGACCGCTTCCTGCGCCTCGGTCAGGTCGCCGGTCACCGCGTACAGCTGGACCACCAGGCGTCGGAAACAGCCGGCGTACAGCTCGGAGATCAGATCACCGTCGGACACCGTCACCCCCCTTCTCCACCACTCCCACCAACGGGCCGGGAAGAAGGTTCCGGTGGCCGGCCAGAATATGTGGCCCGGTGATATTCGGCTGTCGGTGCGGCACGCGTACCGCTCAGAATGTCGGCCATGGCGAGAGCGCACGTTCTGGCGAAGGTCGAGGCCGATCTGCGGCGGGGGCACGTCCACCCCGCGATGCAGCGCCTGGCGAGCCTGAACGCCGCGTACCCCGACGACCTGGAGCTGCGCGCCCGCCGTGCCGCCCTCTACCGGCAGGTGGGCAACGTGGCCGAGGCTGGGCGGTGGGGGTTCCTCACCGAGGACGCCAGCGCGCAGGAGATCGCCGCGTTCGAGCGGTCCTACCCGAGTGCCTGGCAACGTGTGCGCCTGCTGACGGTGACCCCCGACCCCACCGACCGGCTCGGGCCGGTGGCGGGTGCGCGGCTCGGCCGGCTGGCCGAGCAGGCCGAGCGGGAAGGCCCCGCCCCGGTCACCTGGACCGAGGCCGGCCCCCGGCCGGAGGAGCACAGCTCACGGTGGGACGCGCTGGGCTGCCTGGTCGCAGGGCTGACCGGTCTGGTCCTGGTGGCGCTCACCGTCGTCGGCCTGATCACCGTGCTCCGCTGGGCGTGGTAGGCAAGCGGAGCAGTCGTGGCAGGAGCGTCCGCCCGCGCTGCCCGCATCGGGCGTTCTACCCCGAACCGGGCGCGCACGTCACGCCTACGGCATAGCGTCACGGGGGCGGGACCACCGCCGTTCCGCCGGCGGACCGGCGGTCACGTCCACCGGAAGGGACCAGGCATGACCCGGATCGACAGTGTGCTCCTGCCCGAGCTGGACGGGCCGGTGCCGGCGACGCTGCCGAGCGCCCTGGGCCTGCTGAGCCTGGCGCTGGGCGTGGGCGCCCTGGTCGCGCCCGGACCTGTCGCGCGACTGACCGGGGTGGACGACTCCCCGTCCGCGCGGGCCGTGCTCCCGGCCGTGGGCCTCCGGGAGTTGGGCAGCGCCGCCGGCCTGCTCAGCGGCCGTCGCCCCGCCGGCTGGGCCTGGAGCCGGGTGGCCGGCGACGTCATGGACCTGACCCTGCTCGGGAGGGCACTCGCGGACCGCAGCGGTGAACGACGCCGCCGGGTCGCGCTGAGCACCCTCGCGATCGCCGGCATCACCGCCGTCGACGTGCTCTCCGCCGTGCGGATCGGGCGGGCCCAACGGGCCCGGGCCCGGATGATCCGGATGGAGATCGCCGTGACCGTCAACCGTTCACCCGCCGAGGCGTACCGGTTCTGGCGGGACATGGAGAACCTTCCCCGGTTCATGGCGCACCTGGAGTCCGTACGCGCCGACGACCTGCGCCGCTCGCACTGGATCGCTCGTGGCCCGGCCGGCCACCGCGTCGAGTGGGACGCCGAGATCATCGACGACCAGCCGAACAAGTCGATCACCTGGCGTTCGCTGCCGGGCACCCGGGTGCCGAACGCCGGGCGGGTCCGGTTCGTGCCCGCACCCGGTGACCGGGGCACCGAGGTCCGGGTCGAGCTGCGGTACGCGCCTCCGGCCGGCGCGCTCGGGCGGGTGGTGGCGAAGCTCTTCGGCGAGGAGCCCGAGCAGCAGGTCCGCGACGACCTGCGCCGGTTCAAGCAGGTGTTGGAGACCGGCGAGGTGGTCCGCTCCGAGGGCAGCCCCAACGGCATCTCCGTACGCCAGCAGGCCATGCAGCGTCCCGCCCAGCCGCTGCCGTCGTCGCGCCGCTGACCGTCCACGCATCCGAAAGGGACCGACCATGAAGGCCACCGCCTGGATGGGCACCGACAGCGTCAAGGTGATCGACGTGCCCGACCCGAAGATCATGAACGCCCGGGACGCGGTCGTCCGGATCACCACCACCGCGATCTGCGGCTCCGACCTGCACCTCTACCACGGCTACATCCCGGCGATGCGCAAGGGCGACATCCTCGGCCACGAGTTCATGGGCGAGGTGGTCGAGGTGGGCCCGGAGGTCCGTAACCTGAAACCGGGCGACCGCGTGGTGGTGCCGTTCCCGATCGCCTGCGGGCACTGCTCGTCCTGCCAGCGCGGCCTCTATTCGGTCTGCGAGAACTCCAACCCCAACGCCGGCATCGCCGAGAAGATCATGGGGCACTCGCCGGCCGGCATCTTCGGCTACTCCCACCTGCTCGGCGGCTACGCCGGCGGCCAGGCCGAGTACGCCCGGGTGCCGTTCGCCGACATCGGCCCGCTTAAGGTGCCCGACGAGGTCAGCGACGACCAGGCGGTCATGCTCGCCGACGTGTTCCCGACCGGCTACATGGGCGCCGAGATGTGCGACATCAAACCCGGTCAGGTCATCGCGATCTGGGGCGCCGGGCCCGTCGGGCTGCTCGCCGCGGCCAGCGCCCGGCTGCTCGGCGCGGAGCGGGTGATCGTCATCGACCGGTTCCCGTACCGGTTGCGGCTGGCCGAGGAGCACACCGGCGCCGAGACGATCAACTACGAGCAGGCCGACGTGCTGGACACCCTCAACGAGATGACCGCCGGCCGGGGGCCCGACGCGTGCATCGACGCGGTCGGCCTGGAAGGCCACCACGGCAACGCCGCCATGTACGCGTACGACCGGGCGAAGCAGGTCGCCCGGGTCGAGACGGAACGGCCGTTCGCCCTGCGCCAGGCGATCCTCGCCTGCCGCTCGGGTGGGGTGGTCTCGGTCGTCGGCGCGTACGGCGGCTTCGTCGACAAGTTCCCGATGGGCGCGTTCATGAACCGCTCACTGGTCATGCGGACCGGTCAGTGCCACGTCCAGCGCTACACGCGGCCGCTGCTGGAGCGCATCCAGCGCGGCGAGATCGACCCGAGCTTCATCGTCAGCCACCGCATGCCGCTGCGCGACGCCCCGAAGGGCTACAAGATCTTCCAGAAGAAGCAGGACGACTGTACGAAGGTGCTGCTCAAGGTCTGACCGACGGTCAGGTCTGCCGGCGGGGGAGTGCCTCGCGCGCTGCCTGTGGAGCTGATGTCGTAAACGATTCAGCTCCATAGGAGCCGACCACCACCGCAGCTCGCCCTGCGCGCGCGACGTGACTGGCATGTTTTGTGAGGCCCCGCCCGCCGATGGCGGGGAGTCCTGATCCGAGCGTGACCCCGTTTGTGGCCAGGGAGCCGGGGAACTCGCCCCGTTCGTCCGCAGGCAGGCCTGACGGCATGTCGAGGAGACCGAAGGAGCGGAGCATGGAGTACGAGCAGATGATCGCCACGGTACGACAGCGCGCTGGTCTCGGTGAGAACGAGGCAGTGCGGTCCGTGCAGGCCGTCCTGTCGGTGCTCGGTGAACGGCTCGCCGGACGGGAGGCCGACAACCTGGCGGCACAGCTACCGGAGCGGTTGAGCGGGTCCGTCACTCGCAATCCGGAGGGCCGTCGGTGGGATGTTGGCGAGTTCCTGAAGAAGGTCGGGGACCGCGAGCAGGTCGCGAACGCGGACCATGTGCGTCAACACGCCCAGGCGGTGCTGCGTACCGTCGCCGAGGCGCTCGACGACGACGAGCGACACGACCTGCTCGCCCAGCTTCCCGGCGGCATCACCGATCTCTTCGGTGTTCCCACCCCGCGAGGCTGAGCCCCGCACGGATCGGGCCACCCGGGGCGCTCACGGGATGGGCCACTCGTGCACCGGTCGGTTGCTGTGCATCAGGTCCACGTAGTGGCGGACCACCTCGCGCAGCGCCTCCGGCCGGTCCAGGTGGTCGGCGGACTCCAGTCGGTGCAGCGTCTCCACCTGCCAGGTCGCGCCGTTGCGACTGGTCAGGCAGCGCTGCTCGATGACGCCGAGCAGCCGGTCGCGCTCGGCCGGGTCGAGCCCCCACCGGTCCAGACCGTGATGCGCCATCGGCAACAACCGGCGCAGCACCAGCTCGGTCACCGGCAGGTAGCCGAGGCCCGGCCAGAACACCTGCGCGTCGATGCCGTGCCGGGCGCAGCTGGTGAAGTTTTCCTCGGCGGCGCTGAACGACATCTGTGACCACAGTGGCCGGTCCGATTCGGCGAGGGCGCGGACCAGTCCGAAGTAGAAGGCGCCGTTGGCGATGGTGTCCAGCACGGTCGGGCCGGCGGGCAGCACCCGGTTTTCCACCCGCAGGTGCGGTCGGCCGCGCGACACGTCGTACACCGGGCGGTTCCACCGGTAGACGGTGCCGTTGTGCAGGCGCAGCTCGGCGAGACTGGGCACCTCACCGGCCGCAAGGGCCTGCGTCGGGTCCTCCGGGTCGCAGACCGGCAGCAGCGCCGGGAAGTAGCGCACGTTCTCCTCGAACAGGTCGAACACGTTGGTGATCCAACGTTCGCCGAACCAGACCCTGGGGCGTACCCCCTGGGCTTTGATCTCTTCCGACCGAGTGTCGGTGGCCTGCTGGAACAGTGGGATGCGGGTCTCTCGCCACAGCTCCCGGCCGAAGAACAGCGGCGAGTTCGCGCCGACCGCGACCTGGATGCCCGCGATCGCCTGGGCGGCGTTCCAGTAGTCGGCGAACTGGGCCGGGCTGACCTGCAGATGGAACTGGGTGCTGGTGCAGGCCGCCTCGGGGGTGATCGTGTCGGCGGTGACGGCCAGCCGCTCCACGCCGCTGATGGCGATCGGCAGATCCTCACCGCGGGCCGCGAAGATCTGCTCGTTGAGCAGCTTGTAGCGGGGGTTGGCCGAGAGCGTCTCGGCGGTCAGGTGCTCCGGGCGCAGTGTTGGCAGAATGCCGATCATGACCATGTGGGCGCCGATCGCCCGGGCCTTCACCTCAGCGGCGTTGAGGCTGGCCCGAACGTACTCCTCGAAGTCGGCGGTGCCGGTGCCGGTCAACCGGCGCGGCGGCACGTTGATCTCGACGTTGAACTGGCCCAACTCGGTCTGGAAGCTCGGATCGGCGATGGCCGCCAGCACGTCGGCGTTGCGCATCGCCGGATTCGACGCCTCGTCGACGAGGTTCAGCTCGATCTCCACGCCGGTCAGCGGGCGGTCCACGTCGAAACGGGACTCGCGCAGCATCTCGGCGAAGACGTCCAGGCAGCGGCGGACCTTGTCGCGATAACGGGCCCGGTCTTCTCGACTGAAGGTTCGTACGCCGACGTCCTCGCCCATGGTCACCACCTTGTCACCGCTGGTCCCCCCTAACCTCGCACGTCCGGGGCGGGCGGGGAAAGACCCGATGGTCCCTTCCTACCCACCTGCCCGCCCTGATAGCCCAGTCAGGCCGCCCCGATAGCATTGCGGCCCTGAGAGGTGGTGGCGTGCGGATGCGCGAGAAGGTGACCCGGTTGTTCGTCGCGGCGGCGATCGCCGAGGCCTGCTCCTGGCTGGCCCTGCTGGTCGGCATGCTGGTCAAGTACGGCCCGCCGGACAACGAGCTGGGTGTCAAGATCTTCGGGCCGATCCACGGCGGCCTCTTCGTCGCGTACGCCCTGCTGGTGCTGGCCGTGGCCCGGCTGCGCCGGTGGAGCCTGCTGGCCACGGCGGTGGCTCTGGCCAGCGCGGTGCCGCCGTTCGCCACCCTGGCCTTCGAGCGTTGGGCCCGCCGCCGGGGGATGCTCGGCGTCGACCGCCAACCGGCCCGCGAGCCCGCCCCGGTCGGCTGAGCCGCCAACCCGCCCCGGTCGGCTGACCCGCCGGCCGCCTGCCTGAGCGGTCAGGTCAGCGCGGAGCAGGCCACGACGCCGGCCAGCAGCAGCGCGCCCAGGAACGCCTGCAACAGCAGCGGCGGCCCGAGGTGCGACCAGAGAGTCGCGGTACGCGGGGTCAGCAGCTGCCCGGTCGTGAGGTTGACGATCCGCTCGATCCGGGGCGGCAGCTCCGGGTCTCGCTGCGGGCGCAGCGTGAGCTGCACCTGGTCCGCCGGGTGCAGGGCGCTCTGCGGCAGGTGACCGTGCAGCTCCACCTCGCAGAGCTGCCCTGCGGTGTTACGCAGTCGCACCGGCGTGACCAGATATTCCGGACCCTGCTTCAACTGCTTCCAGCGCCGGCGGGTGCCGCCACCGCCGAAGGAGAAGAGCGAGCGCAGCAGCAGGGCGGGCAGCCGCGCGAACGCCGCCGCCGCGAGCACCGCCACCAGCACCGGCTGCCCGATGCGCACCTCGCGCGTGTAGCCGTCGAGCAGGCGGATCAACCGCCCGGTGACGATGCGCTCCGTCGGGTGCACGATCCGTCGGGTTTCAAGTCCGCTGTCCATTCCCACCACCGAGAGTCCGCATGTGTTCACAGATCGTATCGACGTCCTCAGTTGAACGACGTGAATGAAACCTGGTCACGGGCTCACGGCCACGAGGTGACATCCCGGGCGACCCGGGTAAGCGGGGGGCCGAGCTGGAAAGGGGTCGAGCATGCAGCTGTCCTTCCTGCGCCCGCTCTACGACCGTCCCGGGCCGTGGTGCTCGGTGTATCTGGACGCCTCCGCGGACACGGAGGACGCCCATCCCGCCCTGGACCTACGCTGGCGCGCCCTGGAGCGCCGGCTGATGGAACAGGGAGCCGACGAGGCGAGCATCGCCGCTTTGGACCGGGTGATCCGTGGCCACGACCCGATGGTCGGGGACTACGGTCTGGCGGTCTTCGCCAGTCACGGCCGGGTGGTGCTCTCCGAGTACCTGTCCGCGCCACCACTGCGCGATCTGGCCAGTTTCGCGCCGCTTCCGCACGTGATGCCGTTGCTCGCCCAGCGGGGCGAACAGGTGGCCTGGGTGCGGGTGCTAGCCGACCGGCTGGGCGCCGACGCGATGGCGGTCAGCGCCGGCGGGGTGCCCCGGCGGGCGCACGTCGCCGGCCGGGACGAGTTCCCGCTGCGGCGCGCGAAGCCCGGCGGGTGGTCCCAGTCGCGTTATCAGCGGGCGGCCATGGAAGCGTGGCACCAGAACGCTGGCGACGTGACAGCGGCGACCGTGGACCTGGCCGACCGTGTCGGCGCGGACGTGGTGGTCGTCGCCGGTGACGTCCGGGCGACCGGAATGATCGCCGCCCAGATGCCGGAGCGGTGGCAGGACCTCGTGGTCCGCACGGACGCCGGGTCCCGGGCCGGTGGCGCCGACCAGACGATGCTGGACGACCTCACCGTGCAGACCATCGCGGAGGTCGCCGATCAACGGATCAGCGCCGCGCTGGACAGGTTCGGTGTGCAGGAGGACGTGGGCGGCGGGCTCGACGCGGTCGTCTCGGCCCTGCAACGCAACCAGGTGGACACCATGATCATCGTGGACGACCCGTCGGCCAACGGCGAGCTGTGGATCGGCGCAGAGCCGACCGAGATCGCCGTCGACCCGGGGCAGCTGGCCGCGATGTCGGTGACCGACCCGCAGCGGGTACGCGCCGACGCGGCACTCGTCCGGGCACTCGTCGGCACCGACGCGGCGCTGACCGTGCTGGGCCCCGAGGAGGCGCCCGAGCTCACCGACGGCGTCGGCGCGGTGCTGCGCTACGTCGACCCCAGCACACCGGGGCGCGAGAATGGCTGAGCGGCGGGTCGCGGATCTGGTGGTGGAGCGGCTCCTGGCCTGGCGGGTGCCCCGCGCCTTCGGATTTCCGGGTGAGGCGATCGCCCCGCTGGTCGAGGCGTTGGACCGCACCGGCGGTGAGCCGGCGTTCATCCCGGCGCGGCACGAGGAAACCGCCTCGTTCATGGCCACCGGGCACGCCAAGTTCACCGGCGGTATCGGGGTCTGCCTCGCCACCCAGGGGCCCAGCGCCGTCCAACTGCTCAACGGCCTCTACGACGCCAAGCTGGACAGCAAGCCGGTGGTGGCGATCGTCGGGGAGGACATCTCCGGGCCGCTCGGCGGCGCCCACCAGGAGATCGGGCTGAGTCGCCTCTTCGGCGACGTGTGCAACCAGTTCGTCCGCTACGGCCGCAGCCCGGAGGACGTGGGGGCGCTGCTGGACCAGGCGTTCCGTACGGCGGCGGCGACGCGCAGCCCGACCTGCGTCGTGCTGCCCCGGCAGTTGCAGGAAGCCGTGGTGCCCGACCTTCAGACGTACGCCGCCGGGGTGATCACGGCGACCCCGGGTGAGCCGCTGGCCCGGGTGCTGCCGCACGAGGTGGACCTCGATGCCGCCGCGCAACTGCTCGGCGGCGGCCAGCGCGTCGCGATCCTGGTGGGGCAGGGCGGTCGGGACGCGGCCCCCGAGATCATCGAGATCGCCGACCGGCTCGGCGCCGGGGTGGCCACCTCACTGCTGGGCAAGCCGGTCCTCGACGAGCGGCTGCCGTTTCACACCGGGGTGCTCGGCGAGGTCGGCACCCCGGCGGCGGCCGAGCTGATGGGTGGCTGCGACACGCTGCTGATGGTCGGCACCAACGACCCGTGGACCGACTACTTCCCGATGCCCGAGCAGGCCCGCACGGTGCAGATCGACATCGACGGTCGCCGGATCGGCACTCGCTACCCGGCCGACGTGCCGCTGGTCGGTGACGCCGCCGAAACGCTGCGGGCGCTGCTGAACCGCCTGCGCGGACGGCCCGAGCAGCAGTGGCGCGCCACCGTGGAGAGCTCGGTGGACCGATGGCGGGAGGTCGCCGCCGAGCGGGTCGCCGCGCCCGCCGACCCGGTCAACCCACAGCTCGTCCTCCAGGAGCTGTCCGCCCGGATGCCGGGCAGCGGCGCGGTCGCGGTCGACGTCGGCTCGGTCCTCTACTGGTACGCCCGGCACCTCACCCTGCCGCCGGGGGTGAAAGCTCAACTGTGCGGCACACTCGGCTCGATGGGCTGTGCCCTGCCGTACGCGGTGGCCGCCAAGCTCGCCGCCCCCGACCAACCGGTGATCGCGCTGGTCGGCGACGGGGCGATGCAGCTCAACGGGCTCGCCGAGCTGATCACCGTGTCGCACCACTGGCAGCAGTGGCGCGATCCTCGGCTGGTGGTGCTGGTGCTCAACAACCGCGACCAGAACGGCATGGGTGGCGGGCGTGAGCCGTCGACCGACCCGACCCGCCGTCGACCCGACGTGCCGTACGCCGGTTGGGCCCGGCTGCTCGGGCTGCACGGGGTGCGGGTGGACCGCCCGGAGCTGGTCGGCGCGGCCTGGGACGAGGCCCTCGCGGCGGACCGCCCCTGCGTACTCGAGGCGGTTGTCGACCCGGCGGTGTCGTTGGCGCCGCCGGAACCGGCGTTCGCCGACCTGCGCGGCCTGTATGCCGAAGGCGCTCCCGCCCGGAAGGTCCGGGAGCAGGTGACGCTCACCGCGAACGCCGACGACCTCGTTTAGTCGGCTTGGGCCAGGGCATCAGAAGCGGCCCGACGATGCTGGAGGTCCCATGTCCGAGACCGCTGACCGCCGCTACGGCCCGGCGATCCTGCCGCGGCCGCGTGGCCCGCTCTCCGCGGCGGTGGTCGAGGCTCTGCGGCGCCCGCCGCACGACCTGCCGACCGGTCTCGGCGTCGACCCCGACCCGGCGGACCCGATCACCGACGAGGACCTGCAACTGACCCTGTTCCTCTGCTACGAGCTGCACTACCGGGGCTGGCTCGGGGTGGACGACTCGTGGGAGTGGCAGCCGACGTTGCTCGCGTTGCGCGCCCGTTGCGAACGGATCTTCGAGGCGGCACTGCGCCGGCTGGTCGGGACGCCGACGGTGCCCGCCGCCGGGGTGGCTGCCGGCCTGACCGAGCTGGTCGCGGCCGACGACGGCCCGCCGCTGGCCGCCACGCTGCAACGACGTGCCGACCTCACCCAGTTCCGCGAGTTCGTCGTCCACCGTTCCGTCTACCACCTGCGTGAGGCGGACCCGCACAGCTGGGCGCTGCCCCGCCTGGGCGGCCCGGCCAAGGCCGCGCTCGTGGAGATCCAGACCGACGAGTACGGCAACGGCCGGCTGGACCGGATGCACGCCGAGCTGTTCCGCCGCACCCTCGACCGGCTGGGGCTGGACACCGCGTACGCCGCTCACCTGGACGCCGTGCCGGCGGTGACCCTGGCGACCAACAACCTGATGTCGCTCTTCGGCCTGCACCGACGGCTGCGCGGAGCGCTGCTCGGGCACCTGGCCGCGTTCGAGATGACGTCCTCGCTGCCGAACCGCCGCTACGGCAACGGGCTACGCCGCCTCGGTTTCGACGAGGTCGCCACCCGCTTCTACGACGAGCACGTCGAGGCCGACGCGGTGCACGAGCAGATCGCCGCGCACGACATGTGCGGCGGCCTGGTCCGTGTCGAGCCGGACCTCGCCCCCGACGTGCTCTTCGGCGCGGCGGCCGGGCTCGCGGTGGACCGGTTGTTCGCCGGGCACCTGCTGGACAGTTGGGCCGCCGGTCGCAGCTCACTGCGGCCACCCGCCCCGCCAACCGTGCCGCCGACCGTCTCGATCGCCGTGGCCGCGCCCGCCGCTCTGACCCCGCCGGCCCCGCCCGCGCTCGTCTGATCCGAAGGGCTCGTCACACCCGGAAGCCGACGGATCAGATCCAATCGTGTGGGGTCTGCGTAGAGCGCCGGCCGTTGGGTGAGGGCTTGCCGCTCCCTTTGCTCTGCACCCGCCCACGCGCCACACACGCTCCGTAACCGGTGCGTGGATGGGTGCAGAGCAAAGGTGGCGTCGTGCCTATGGTCTGGGCCGTCCGGGCGCGCTCTCGCTACGTGACGAGGCGACGCGGGGTCACCCCTCGCGGGTGGTGCCCGCGCGGAAGTTAATCGCCTTGTGGGTGCCGTCGCAGAACGGCTTGAGCCCCGACTTGCCGCACCGGCACAACGCAACAGTGCCCCGGCGCGCGTCGATGCGCTCGCCGTCCGGCGTGACCAGCTCGAAGTCGCCGCGGACCAGCAGCGGCCCGTCCTCGTACGGGGTGATCGTGGCGGCGGGTGGCTCGCTGGTGTCCTCGGTGCGCATGGCCCCGGAAGTGCCCGCCCTGGCCCGGGCGAAACACGTCCCGCCGCCGTGTTCCGGCACATGGGAGAAGGCCGTTGCCGGCCCGCTCCCGCCGATCGTCGCCGAACGCCGAGGATGACCGGCGCACCCCGCCGACCGGCGGAATGTGCCGCCGGGTGGGTGATGCCCCGTTTGAACCCCATCGGGACGGGAAGCCGGGCCGCGTGGTGAGCGAACGAGGCAAGGTGGGCCCGGTGCACAAGGTGCACAAGGGGCTGACGGCCGATGGCGCCGGTATGGCCGGCGACCGGGTCGTGGCCGCGGGCAGCGCCGCCCGGGTTCTGGTCGCCGCCACCGCCCGGGCGCTGCGCGGGGTGGACTGCGCCGACCTGGGCCAGACCGGCCCGACGTCGCGGTTCCCCGGTGCGCCCGAGCCGGTACGCCGTGCCGCGGTCACCCGCGCCGCCGGTCGGGTCGCGCTGACCGTGGCCCAGGCCGACGAGGTGGACGCCGCCCGGGTGGCCCGCTGGTTCGTCGACCAGTACCCCCGCCGGCGCTACCCGGGAGTGCTGATCGGCTCTCCGCACGGCGGTGCGGCACACCTCGCGGTAGCCCTCGGCGTGCCGCTGCTGCCGGCCGGCTTCGACATGATCGTGCACTGGTCCGACGGAGCGGTGGACCGCCCGGCGGCCGCCCTGGAGCACGGCGCGACACTCGCCACCCGGCTGCTCGCCGGCAACGCCGACCTGCACCTGCGGCAGGTGCACTGCCCGGCCAGCCGAGGCGCTCTGGCCGGCGCGACAGTGGCGCTGACCGCCGCGTGGAGGGCCCTGCCGGCCGCGTACGCGCAGTTCCTGGCCGACCGCCTGCTCCCCGGCGCACCGGTGCTGCTGGTCCACGACGCGCGCACCTGGCCGGTCCTGGAGCGCAACGCTGGGCACAGCTTCCAGGTCGGCTGCCCCGCCAGCGGGCTGGACCCGGTGGACTTCCACCCGGACAGCCACGCGCTGCGGCAGGTCCTGCGCTCCGTCGGCGGCAGCGTGGCCCGGTGGGAGCCGCCGGAGGTTTCCGTGCCGTCGGGTCACGCCGAGCACGGCGTCGACCCGGGCTTCGAGACGGCCGCGCGGGACTGGTCGGCACGCCACGAGCACCCGCTGCACCGGCTGCTGGTGCCCCGACCGGCGGCGTTGAGCGCGGGCGTCGCCGACCTGTACCGGCGGTGGCTGCGCGGCGCCGGCAAGACCGGTGACCGGTTGGTGGTGGAATGCGGCCGGCTGCTCGACCCGTGGCAGGTGGTGCGGGCGGGGCTGGTGCCGTACTGGTGTGAGAACGCCACCCGGCGCACCGTCGACGAGGCCGAGTGGTGGCTGGCCGGCAGCGAGGCGTTCAGCTCGGTGGACGTGTTGCCCGAGCCGCCCGGGATGCGCTCGCCCGCGCTGGCGGGGCTGCCCCAGTGGCTGGCCGTGGCCGGGTTCGGGCGACGGCGTCGGGCGTTGGACCGGACCAGCGCCCGCGGCTACCCGGTGACCTCCGTGCCCACCCGCCGGGCCACCGAGGTCATGCGTGCCCAGCCGTACGACCTGCCCGTGCCGCCCCCGCTGGGGGCCGCCGAGGCGTTGGCAGTGCTCCGCGACAGCGGCGGCCACCAGGGGTTGCTGGTCTCCTGAGGCGGAGCACGCCGAAACATCCTCGCGAACCCGGGGTCCCGTGATTGAGTACCTACGGAGCGGGAACATCGCTGGCTGCGACGGCCTGATTGCGCTGCGTAGAGGCGGTGTCGCCCGCTGGCATCCCAGTCACTGACCCACTTTTCCGGCCCGGTGCGTGGCTCGACCACGCGCACGACCGGTTTCCCGATCCGGGCGGGGGACCTTCCTGAGGGAGGCGCGGATGTTCGGACAGACGAGTACGACCACGACCACACCACCACCCACCGAGCGAGGTCTGGAGGATCTCGACGCGGCGGCACTGGCGTACGCGGCCCGGATCGAAGGGCTGCCACCGGAGCGGCGGGGAGAGGCCCGGGACGACCTGGTTCGCTTCGCGTTGCCCTTCGCCGGGCGACTGGCCCGCCGGTACCGGGGTCGTGGAGAGCCGCTGGAGGACCTGGAGCAGGTGGCCCGGCTGGGGCTGGTCAACGCCGTCGACCGGTATGACCCGGAACGGGGCTCGTTCACCGCGTACGCCGCGATCACCATCGTGGGCGAGATCAAACGACACTTCCGGGACCGGACCTGGGGCGTACACGTGCCCCGCCGGCTGCGCGACCTCATCCTCGAGGTGGGGCAGGCCACCGCCGCGTTGACCAGCGAGCTGTCCCGAGCCCCGTCGGTGGCCGAACTGTCGGCCCGGCTGGAGACCCCGCAGGCGGAGATCCTCGCCGCGCTGGAGTCGGCGGCCGGCTACAGCCCCGCCTCACTCAACGCCCCGGTGGGCGGGGAGAGCTCCGCGGAGTTCGGGGACCTCGTCGGCGAGTCGGACAACGCGCTCGAATCCGTCGACGACCGGGTCACGGTGAGCGGCCTGCTGCACCGGCTTCCCTGGCGTGAGCGGCGCATCCTGGCGATGCGGTTCTACGGCAACCAGACCCAGGCGGAGATCGCCGCCCGGTTCGGCATCTCGCAGATGCACGTGTCCCGGCTGCTGTCGCGGGCGCTCACCTGGCTGCGCCAGGCAATGCTCGCCGACGCGCCGCCCCCGTGGCAGAACGGCGCCGCCGAGCCCGACCCGGGCAAGACCCGGATCTCGGTCAAGCAGAACGGCGACCGGGTGGTCGTCGAGGTCGGCGGCGAGATCGACCGCGACGGCGCGGACCAGCTGCGCCGGGCCATGCTGGAGGCGGTCACCGGCCAGCCCAGCGAGGTGGTCGTCGACCTGGTCGGCGCGGGTGGTTTCGACGCCGGCGGGATCGCCGCGCTGATGGCCGGACGGGACGCGGCGGAGCGGACCGGGGTGCCGCTGCGGCTGACCCGGGTGCAGCCCGCCGTGCGCCGCTCGCTCACCGCCGCCGGCCTGGCGCCGGCCCGGGACTGACCGCACACGTACGGGCGAAGGGCCGACACCCACCGGGTGTCGGCCCTTCTGTGCGCGTACCCCTGGTCAGCGCTCCTCGGGGTTGCCGTCGCTGTGCGGGTGGCGCCAGCGTTCGTGCGGCTTCGGCGCGTCGTCGGCGTCCTCGGGCGGGTCGCTCTCCTCGAAGCTGGGCCGGCGGACGCCGTCCGGGTCCGGCACGTCCACCGGCCGTGCCCCGGACCGCGGCGCCGGCTGGTACTCGGCCGCCTCGGTGGCGCCGTGCGCGCCCTCGGCCGACGGCGACTCCGGGGCGTGGTGTTCCATCCGCAGCTCGTCGCTGAACTGCTGCGGCGGCTTGGTGGTGCGTTGCGGCAGATCCCGGCCCAGGTCGGCGACGAGCGGGCCGTACTTCAGGTCGAACGCCGGCCGTTCCGACCGGATCCGGGGCATCCGGTCGAAGTTGCGCAGCGGCGGCGGGCAGCTGGTGGCCCACTCCAGAGAGTTGCCGAAGCCCCACGGGTCGTCCACGGTCACCATCGCCCCGTACCGCCAGGACTTCCACGCGTTGTAGATGAAGAACAGGGTGGACGCGCCGAGGATGAACGAGAAGATCGTGGAGATGGTGTTCAGGGTGGTGAAGCCGTCGCTGGGCAGGTAGTCGGCGTACCTCCGGGGCATGCCCTCGTTGCCCAGCCAGTGGTGCACGAGGAAGGTGCCGTGGAAGCCGATGAACATGGTCCAGAAGTGCAACTTGCCGAGCCGCTCGTCGAGCAGCCGCCCGGTCATCTTGGGCCACCAGAAGTAGTAGCCGGCGAAGAGCGCGAAGACCACGGTGCCGAACACCACGTAGTGGAAGTGCGCCACCACGAAGTAGCTGTCGTGGGTGTGCCAGTCGACCGGCGGGCTGGCCAGCAGCACGCCGGTGAGGCCACCCAGCAGGAACGTGACCAGGAAGCCGATGGCGAACAGCATCGGTGTCTCGAAGGTGAGCTGGCCCTTCCACATGGTGCCGATCCAGTTGAAGAACTTCACGCCGGTGGGCACCGCGATCAGGTAACTGAGGATGCTGAAGAACGGCAGCAGCACCTGCCCGGTGGCGAACATGTGGTGCGCCCACACGGTCATGGACAGCACGGTGATCGCGATGGTGGCGAGCACCAGCCCGGTGTAGCCGAAGATCGGCTTACGGGAGAAGACCGGGATGACCTCGGTGATGATGCCGAAGAACGGCAAGGCGATGATGTAGACCTCGGGATGGCCGAAGAACCAGAACAGGTGCTGCCAGAGCATCGGGCCGCCGGTCGCCGCGTCGTACACGTGAGCGTTGAGCAACCGGTCGGCGGAGAGCGCCAGCAGCGCGGCGGCCAGCAGCGGGAAGACGAGGATCACCAGCACGCTGGTGAACAGCATGTTCCAGGTGAAGATCGGCATCCGGAACATGGTCATGCCGGGGGCGCGCAGGGTCAGGATCGTGGTGATCAGGTTGACCGCGCCGAGGATGGTGCCGAGCCCGGACACGACCAGGCCGAGCACCCACATGTTCGCGCCCACCCCGGGGGAGTTCTCGACGCTGCTCAGTGGGGTGTAGGCGGTCCAGCCGAAGTCGGCCGACCCCTGCGGTGTGAGGAAGCCGCCGACCACCATCAGCCCGCCGAACAGGTACAACCAGTAGGCCAGCGCGTTGAGGCGGGGGAACGACACGTCCGGCGCGCCGATCTGGATCGGCACGATGTAGTTGGCGAACCCGAAGGCCGCCGGCGTGGCGAACAGCAGCAGCATCACCGCGCCGTGCGAGGTGAAGAGCTGGTTGTACTGCTCCGGGGACAGGAACTGCATCCCCGGGCGGGCCAACTCGGCCCGCATCACCATCGCCTCCAGGCCGGCCAACACGAAGAAGGCGAAGGAGGTCAGCAGATACAGCAGGCCGATCTGCTTGTGGTCGGTGGTGGCGAGGAACTTGAGTAACGAGTTGCCGGGGACCGGCGCGCGTACCTGTCCGGGGAAGCCCCCGAAGCGGGCCGGAGCCAGGATCGCCGGGCCCCGATCTCGACCGGGTTCCGTGGTTACCCGCTTGGGCATGGTTGCTCACCCCGTCGTGACGGCAGAAAGGACGGGCGTGCCTACCCGACCCTCTCCCCATGTAACCAGCCCAGAGCGGTAATTTCGGTCAGATCGCCAGTACCGGCGCACCTACCGCCATCGTTCAGGTCGCGGGCAGCATCGCCCAGACGGCCTTGCCCTGACCGGCCGGCACGCTGCCCCAGCGCTGGGTGAGCTCCCGGACCAGCAGCAACCCCCGCCCGCCCTCGGCGTGCAGGTTCGTCCCGCCCTCCCGGGCCTGGGCGCTGCTGCCGTCCACCACGGCCAGGTGCAGATACGGCCGGCGCAGGGTCACCGTCACCTGCATCGGCGTGCCGGCGTGCCGGACCACGTTGCCGACCAGTTCGCTGAGCACCAGGGCCGCCGGGCCGGACGCGTCCGGCAGGTTCCAGCGCGCGCACGCCTCGGTGACCAGCTCCCGGGCTCGCCGGCAGGCGCCGGCAACGGGCTCCAGTCGGGCCCGCATCCGCAACGGGGACGTCGTGCCCGCCACCCGGGTCGCCTCCGCGCAGTCGGGGGACACCGGGACCACCCGGCACGTCGTCGACTCGGACAGCCAACGGGCGGCGACCGGCGACGGGGCGCAGAGCACCACCGGCACGCCCGGCCACTCCTCGGCCCGACGGGCCGTCGCGGCGAAGACGGACAGGGCCAGCCGGTCCTTGACGTCGACCTCGGCCATGTCGACCACCAGCGCGTCCGGCTGGTCGACCAGCGCGTCGCGGAGCGCGTGGTGCACCGACCGCATGGTGCCCAGGTCCAGGGCGCCGGTGAGTCGGACGACCGCCACCGGTGCCGTGGTGCGCACCTCGCAGGTGATCCGGCTCGACATTGGTGCCCTCGATTCGCTGGGGGTCGGGATCTCACCACTACCCGAGGTCGAAGCGGATCAAACGGGCCCGGTGCCGAGGGCGAGGCAGGTCACCGACGGGGTCGCCCGGTCAGCAGGCCCAACGCGATCATGCCGATGCCCAGGCCCAGGTGCAGCCAGCCGTCGGCGTCGTTCACCGGCAGCACGTTCGCCCCGGTGTCGTGGTCCACCGCCAGCCCGTACAGCCAGAGCACCAGGTAGACGGCGCCGCCGCCAACCAGGAACGCCCGCGCACCGGTGACCGTCCGCGCCAGCACCAGCCCCGCCACCCCGAACGCCAGGTGCACCAGGTTGTGCAGCACCGACACCTGGAAGACGCCGAACAGGAAGGCGCCCGAGCCGTGGCCGGCGAAGCGCAGGTCGTTGGTGCCGCTGGTGATCCCCGGCACGAAGCCGAGCACACCGATCAGCAGGAACAGCACCCCGACCGTCGCCGCCGCCCGCCGGACCAGCGGCTTGCCGTCGGCCGGGTTGGGTCGGGCCCGGGAGTGGGCCATCGGTCCGACCATTCCCGGCTCCTCGCTGCGCGGCGGGCATGAGCGCTGCCGCCTACCCGCTGTCGACGCCGACAAACCAGCCGCCAGACACCGCCGCGCCTACCTTCAGGCCGGCAGCAGCCTCGGCGCGCTGGACAGCTTGCGGACCCGCTCGTACAGCTCGACGTAGCGCTGGGCCATCACCGCCGGAGTGAAACGCTGCGCGGCCACCCGCCGGCACTCGTCGGGATCGAGGAGGTCGGCGGCGACCACGAGGTCGCCCAGCTCCTCCTCGTCGGTGGTGAGCAGCCCGGTGCGGCCGTGCTCGATCAGCTCCGGCAGGCAGCCCCGGGCGGTCGCCACCACCGGCGTGCCCAGGGCGAGTGACTCGACCACCGCCGTGCCACCGGGCTCCTCCCAGCGCAACGGGAACAGCGACGCGCGGGCGCTGGCGAGCAGGTCGTCCCGCTCCTGACCGGCCACGGTGCCGATCCAGCGGACCAGGTCACCGTCGACGTGCGGCGCCACCTCGTCGAGGAAGAACCGCACGTCCGGGTTCTGCCGGGCCTCGTCGCCCGCGGCAGCCAGATCGGCGGGCCGATGGTACGGGCCGACCGGCCCCGCCAGGACCAGTGGGAACCCGACCCGGTGTGCCAGCCGGGCACCCACGTCCTGCCCCTTGCCCGGGTTGATCCGACCGAGGATGAGCAGGTGTTCGCCCTTCTCCGGTCGGGGCCGCCGGTCGGCGTCCACGGCGAGCGGGGTGGACAGGTGCACGTGCCCCACCGAGTGTTCCCGCAACGCGAGCGGGGCGCGGGCCAGCTGCGACGCGGAGACGCCGTTGACCCGGACCCGGTCACCGCCGTCCAGCCCGCCGTAGAGCGCGGGGTGCTTGGCCAGGTCCCAGTGCAGGGTGTGCAGGGTCGGCGGGCCGGCGGGACCCATCGCGGCGAGAGTGGCCAGGCCGACCGCCTCCACGTGGTCGTGCACCAGGTCGATGTCGTCGCGGGAGTGCAGCTCCCGGACCACACCGGCCAGGTGCGCCTGGGCGATCCCGCAGACCTGGTTGTACGGCCGTTGCAACGCCGCGAACTGCCCGTCGTCGAAGACCGACATCTGTTCGTCCACCGGCAGGGTGCTGCTGCCCACCGAGGCGAGCACCACCCGGACGCCGAGTCGCCGCAGCTCCGGCACCAGCGTGGCGATCACGTTCTCGATGCCGCCGTAACCGGGCGGCGGCACGGACAGCCACGGACCGGCGTTCATCAACACGGTGAGGCTCATCGCGCTCGTCCCTTCCTGGCGTTCACGCGGCGGCCACCCGGCGACGGGGCACGCGGTGGCGCAGTTCGGCCAGCGGCGGGCGTTCCTCGATGGACACGTCGCTGACCACGATCTCCCGGTCCAGGTGCGGCAGCGTGTCCGACCCACCGCGACGGAACTGGGTCAGCAACGCCTCCGGCGTCGCGCCGGGGACCGCCCAGCCGCGCCGCTGCAACCGGGACCAGGCGGTCAGCATGATCTGGGCGGACATTCGGCCGAGGGCCGCCGTGTCCTGGTGGCGGTGCTTGCGCTCGCCCAGGTCGACCTGGGCCAACGCGTCCAGCCCGACCAGCTCGAGCAGGTCGATCAGCATGGCCGTCTCCACGCCGTAACCGGAGACGAACGGCACCCGGGCCAGCACGTCACGGCGGCCGGCGTACTCGCCGGCCAGCGGCTGCACGAAGCCGGCCAGCTCGGGCCAGAAGAGGTTGAGCAGCGGGCGGGCCATCAGCTCGGTCACCCGGCCCCCGCCGTCCGGCTCCACGCTGGCGCTGCCCACCAGCGGGCGGTGGTAGAAGCCCTTCACGAAGTCCACCGACGGGTCGGTGAGCAGTGGGCCGAGCAGCCCGCTCACAAAGTGCGGGCGGAACTCCCGCAGGTCGGCGTCAATGAATGCCACCACGTCCCCTTCGGCGGCGGCGAGCCCGGCCCAGAGCGCATCGCCCTTACCGGTGAGCTGCGGCAGCCCTCGGGTCATCTCGTCCTGACTGACCACCTCCGCGCCGGCGGCACGGGCCACCTGCGCGGTGCGGTCGGTCGACCGCGAGTCCACCACGATCAGCTCGTCGACCAGGGCGACCCGGTCCATCAGGTGCTCGCGGATGGTCGACACGATCGCGCCGACGGTGGCCTCCTCGTTGCGCGCCGGCAGCACCACGCTGACCCGGCTCCCTCCCTTGGCGCGTAGCAGCCGGCGTGCCGGCCAGTCCGCCGCCGAGGTGGTCCGGTACGTGGCCCACGCCTCCACCACCGGTGACACGGTCGTATCCCGCACGGGCACCCCCTCCGTTCGTGCGTGGAAATAGCGACACAGTTACTTCCCATTCGCCACCACGCGCTAACCGCTTCCAGGGCGTCAGCTTGATCACAACAGTGACATTGTCGCGTTCCCAGGGCATGAACGTTTGATTGCGGACACCCCAGGGGACTGCTCCCATCGAAAAGGAAACGTTCTCGAAAGAGGTTGTCGCATGCGGAAATGCCGGGTTGGTCTCGTGGGCGCTGGCGGGGTGGCACAGCGCCACGCCCGGGTGCTGTCCGGGTTCGACGACGTCGAGCTCATCGGGGTGACCGACGTGGCACCGGAGGCGGCGTCAGCGCTGACGGCGCAGCACGGCGGCCAGGTCTTCCGCGACGTCACCGAGTTGCTGGCCGCGGCCCCGGACGCGGTGTACGTCTGCGTCCCGCCCTTCGCGCACGGTCCCGCCGAGGAGGCGGTGATCGAGGCCGGAGTGCCGATGTTCGTCGAGAAGCCCGTCGCGGTCGACCTGGGCACCGCCGAGCGGATCGCCGACCTGGTCGCACGCACTGGGCTGCGCACCGCCGTCGGCCACCACTGGCGCTACCTGAGCGTGCTCGACCAGGCCCGAGACCTGCTCGCCGACCGCCCGGTGCGGATGGTCAGCGGCGCCTGGCTCGACAAGGTCCCCCCGGTGGCATGGTGGTCGCGCCGGGACCGCTCCGGCGGGCCGGTGGTCGAGCAGGCCGCCCACGTGCTGGACCTGATCCGTGTGCTGGCCGGCGAGGTGACCGAGGTCACCGCGTACGGCAACGGCACCCCGCCGCCGGTCGACGGCGCCGACATCGACTCGGTCACCACCGCCGCGCTGCGCTTCGCCGACGGGGCGGTCGGCACCCTCAGCGCGGCCTGCGTGCTGGGCTGGAAGCACCGCGCCGGCCTGGAGATCCTCGCCGACGGGCTGGCCCTCTCGCTCACCGAGGACGGCCTGACGATCCGCGACGCCGACGGTGAACGACACGTCCCCGCCGACCCGGAGGCCGCCCGGATCGCGGTGGACCGCGCCTTCGTCGACGCCGTCCGCGGCATCGGCGACGACGTCCGTGTGCCGTACGCCGAGGCGCTGGCCACCCAACGGCTGGCCCTCGCGGTGGCCGACTCGGCCCGCACCGGCACCACCGTGCGGCTCGCCACCCCGACCGCCCCGGCGGCAATCAGCACGGGGGTGACCGTCGATGCGTGACAAGGTCGTGGTGGTCACCGGCCCCGGCCGGGTCGAGCTGGTCGAGCAGGACGCCGCGCCGCTGCGTCCTGGCACGTTCCGGGTGGAGACGCTCTACAGCGGCGTCTCCGCCGGCACCGAGCTGAGCTACGTCAAGGGCACGAACCCCTACCTGAACGTCACCTGGAACGCCGACCTGGGGCTGTTCCAACCCGGCGAGGCGAGCACCCCGTACCCGGTGAACCGGCTCGGCTACATGCAGGTCGGCCGGGTGGTGGAGAGCGACACCCCGGCCGTCGCCGTGGGCACTGTCGGCGCGATGACGTACGGGCACCGCACCGGCTGGCTCGCCGACCCGGTCGCCGAGCGGTTCGTGCCGTTGCCGGACGACCTGGATCCGCTGCTCGGCGTCTACGTCGCGCACATGGGTCCGATCTGCGCCAACGGTCTGCTGCACGCCGCGGCCGACCTGCACGGCACCGACGTCCGCTCCCTCGGCGACGGGGTACGCGGCCGGCGCGTCGCCGTGGTCGGCGCCGGGGTGGTGGCGCTGCTGACGGCGCTGTTCGCCCGGCGCAACGGCGCCGCCTCGGTGGTGGTGCTCGACCCCACCCCGCACCGTCGCCAGGTCGCCGAGGCGCTCGGTCTGGAAACCCTCGACCCGGACGCGGACGACCCGGCGGTCGTACTCAAGACCCGGTGGGCCCACACCGCCGGTGACCGGGGCGCCGACGTGGTGTTCCAGTGCCGGGGGCAGGCGTGGGCGTTGCAGCTCGCCCTGCGGCTGCTGCGCCCCCAGGGCACGGTCATCGACCTCGCCTTCTACCAGGAGGGCGCGGACGCGGTGCGGCTCGGTGAGGAGTTCCACCACAACGGGCTCTCGCTGCGCTGCGCGCAGATCGGCCGGGTGCCGCGCGGGCTCGCACCCACCTGGGACCGCGAGCGGCTCTCCGCCGAGACCATCGACCTGCTCCGGACGTACGGGGACGTGATCCGCAAGCACCTCGTCTCGGCGGTGGTGCCGTTCGACGAGGCGCCCACCCTGCTCACCGATCTGGCCGACCGTCGTCGCCAGGAGCTTCAGGTGGTGCTGTCCGCCTGACCCGGCGGGCCGGACTGACCCGGCGGGCCGGAGCGCGCCCGGCCGGGTGACGCGGCGGACTACCGTTCCCGGCATGAGCACCTCGACGCACCGGCCGACCGGCGGAACCTCGACGGACCGGTCGGCCGGTGGTGGCGCCGCGGGTCGACCGGTCGGTCTGGGGGCGCTGCTGCCGTACCTGCGGGAGCACCGCGGCACCCTGGTCGTGGTGGGCGTGCTGTCGCTGGTCGGCGCGGCCGCGTCGCTGGCGCAGCCGCTGCTCACCCGCACGGTGCTCGACCGCATCGGTGCCGACCATCCCGTCGCCGACCTGGTGGCGGTGCTGGTGGCGCTCGTGGTGCTGGGCGCGGCCATCGGCGGGCTGCGCGACTACCTGCTGCAACGCACCGCCGAAGGTCTGGTGCTGGGCACCCGGCGACGGCTCGCCGGTCACCTGCTGCGGCTGCCCATCGCCGAGTACGACCGCCGGCGCACCGGCGACCTGCTGTCCCGGGTCGGCTCGGACACCACCCTGTTGCGAGCGGTCGTCACCTCCGGGCTCTTCGAGACGGTCACCGGGGCGGTGACGGTGGTCGGCGCCGGCATCGCCATGGTGCTGCTCGATCCGCTGCTGTTCGGCGTCACCCTGCTCGGTGTGGCACTGGGGCTGGGCTTCGCCGCCACCTTCGCCCGCCGGGTCCGGGCACTGGCCCGAGCCGCCCAGGAGCGGATCGGTGAGATGACCTCGGCGGTGGAGCGGGCCATCTCGGCGGCCCGGACCATCCGGGCCAGTCGCGCCGAGGCCCGGGAGGCGGAGACCGTCACCGGCAGCGCGCGGGAGGCGTACGACGCCGGCCTGCGGGTGGCGCGGGTGCAGTCACTGGTCGGCCCGATCGGCTCGATCACCGTGCAGGGCGCGTTCCTGCTGGTGCTCGGCATCGGCGGTGCACGGGTCGCTGCCGGGGCGATCTCCGTCGGTGACCTGGTCGCCTTCGTCATGTACCTGTTCCTCCTGGCGCTGCCGCTGGCCCAGGTGCTGCGGGCGTACACCCAGTTGCAGTCCGGTCTGGGTGCCCTCCAGCGGATCGAGGAGATCCTGGCCGTGCCCGCCGAGGGCGCGGCCGACCGGGCCGCTCCCGCCGCCGCCACGAGCACCCCGCGCCGGCCCGCACCGATGCTCGAGTTCGATCGGGTGGGGTTCGGCTACCCGGGCGGAGAGCCGGTGCTGCACGAGGTCAGCTTCGCGGTGCCCGCCGGTACGCGTACCGCGCTTGTCGGCCCCTCCGGCGCCGGCAAGTCCACACTGCTGGCCCTGGTCGAGCGCTTCTACGAGGTCAGTGCCGGCACGGTCCGACTGGACGGCCACGACGTACGGGACCTGCCCCGCGACGCGCTGCGGGCCCGGCTCGGCTACGTCGAGCAGGAGGCACCCGTGCTGGCCGGCACGCTGCGGGAGAACCTGCTGATCACCACCCCGGACGCCACCGACGACCGGTTGCGCCAGGTGCTCGACGAGGTCAACCTCGCGCACCTGGTCGAGCGCACCCCCGAAGGTCTGAACGTCCAGGTGGGGGAGGGTGGGGTGCTGCTCTCCGGGGGTGAGCGGCAGCGACTGGCGATCGCCCGCGCGCTGCTCGCCGGCCCGCCGGTGCTGCTGCTGGACGAACCGACCAGCAACCTCGACTCGCGCAACGAGGCCGCACTGCGCCGCGCCATCGACGCGGTGGCCGTCCGCCGGACGCTGTTGATCGTGGCGCACCGGCTCGCCACCGTCGTCGACGCCGACCAGATCGTCGTCCTCGACGGCGGCCGTGTGGTGGCCGTCGGCACCCACGCCGAACTGACCGCCACCGACCCGCTCTACCGGGAGCTCGCCACCCACCAACTGCTGGTCGGCTGACTCCGTCCGTTCGGGGGCCGACCTGCACTCCTCCGCCGGGGTCGAGGTGCTCTCCCCGTTCGGTGTCGACTTGCCGGCGGCCGGGCCGCGCAAGCCGGCCGGAATCGCGTACCGTTGCCGCTCATGGGTGTGTCGCAACGGTTCAAGAGCAAGTTCCGGCGGTTCCTTCAGCGCCCCGGCTCGACCGTGGATCTTGCTCCGCTGGAGAAGCTGCTGCCGGCTGTCGAGGCGCGCGAGGACGAGCTCGCCGCGCTGGACGACGCCGAGCTGACCGAGGCCGCGGGTGCCGCCACCGGCTACGAGGAGATCTGCGCGATCGGCCGCGAGGCCGCCCGCCGCGGCCTCGACCAGCGGCCGTACGACGTGCAGCTGCTCGGCGCGATGTCGCTGCTGTCCGGCAAGGTCGCCGAGATGGCCACCGGTGAGGGCAAGACACTCACCGCCACGATCGCCGCGTACGGGCACGTCCGGCTCGGCAACGGGCCGGTGCACGTGCTCACCATCAACGACTACCTGGCCCGACGCGACGCCCAGTGGATGGAGCCGGTCTACACCCTGCTCGGCCTCACCGTCGGCTGGGTCAACGAGGCCTCCACCCCGCAGGAGCGGCGCGACGCGTACGCCTGCGACGTCACCTACGTCTCGGTCAGCGAGGCGGGCTTCGACTACCTGCGCGATCAGCTGGCCACCGACGTGGAGGACCGGGTGCAACCGGCCCTGACCACCGCGATCGTCGACGAGGCCGACTCGATCATGATCGACGAGGCTCGGGTGCCGATGGTCCTGGCCGGCGCCGTGCCGGGCGAGCAGGACCCGGTGCACGCCGCCGCCGCGCTGGTCCGTGGCCTGCGCAAGGGCAAGCACTACACGGTCGCGGACGACGGCCGCAGCGTGGCGTTCACCTCCGCCGGCCTGGCCGCCATCGAGGCCAAGCTAGACATCGACCTGTACGACGAGGAGCACGTCGAGCAGCTCTCCGCGGTCAACGTGGCGCTGCACGCGCACGCCCTGCTGCACCGTGACGTGGATTACATCGTCCGGGACGGCTCGGTCGAGCTGGTCGACGAGATGCGCGGCCGGGTGGCCCAGCGCCGCCGCTGGCCGGACGGGCTCCAGGCCGCGGTCGAGGCCAAGGAGGGCCTGGACGCCACCGCCGAGGGCGAGGTGCTGGGCACGATCGCCATGCAGGCGTACATCGCGCTCTACCCGAAGGTCTGCGGCATGACCGCCACGGCGGTGCTGGTCGGCGACCAGCTGCGGGAGTTCTTCGGACTTGAGGTCGCGGTGATCCCGCCGAACACCCCCTGCATCCGCGAGGACGAGCCGGACCGGATCTACGCCACCCGGGCCGAGAAGGACGAGGCGCTGATCGACGAGATCCAGCGCTGGCACGCCAAGGGGCGGCCGGTGCTGGTCGGCACGTTGGACGTCAAGGAGTCCGAGGGCCTGGCCGCCGGTCTCAACGCGGCCGGGGTGCCCTGTGTCGTGCTGAACGCCAAGAACGACGACGAGGAAGCGTCGATCATCGCCGAGGCCGGCGCGTACGGCGCGGTGACCGTTTCCACCCAGATGGCCGGCCGGGGCGTCGACATCCGACTGGGCGGCAGCGACGGACGCGATCAGGAGCGGGTCGCCGAGCTGGGCGGCCTCTACGTGATCGGCAGCGGCCGGCACGACAGCCGCCGGGTGGACGACCAGCTGCGTGGTCGTGCCGGCCGGCAGGGCGACCCGGGCGGCTCGGTCTTCTTCGTCAGCCTGGAGGACGACCTGGTCGTCCGGCACGCCGCCGACTCGGTGCCGGCGTCGCCGCGGATGAACGCCGACGGCCTGGTGACCGACGAGCAGGTCGACTACGCGGTGGAGCACGCCCAGCGGGTCGCCGAGGGCGTCAACCACGAGATCCACCGCAACACCTGGCGCTACAGCGTGGTGATCGAGCAGCAGCGCAAGGCTCTCGCCGCGCGCCGCGAGCGGTTGCTGACCAGTGACGTGGCCGCCGTGATGCTGCTGGAGAAGGAGCCCGAGAAGGCCGGCGAGATGGACGAGGACCTGCTCGCCCGTGCGGCCCGCTCGATCGCGCTCTTCCACCTGGACCGGCTCTGGGCCGAGCACCTGGCCGAGTTGTCGGAGGTCCGCGAGGGCGTGCACCTGCGCGCGCTGGGCCGGCTCGACCCGCTGGACGAGTTCCACCGGGCCGCCGTGCCGGCGTTCAACGACCTGATCCCGGAGATCGAGGCCCGCACCATCGCCACCTTCACCGAGACCGAATTCGATGAGGACTGGCAGCCCGACGACGGCACCCTGGTCCGGCCCACCGCCACCTGGACGTACCTGGTGCACGACAACCCGTTCGGGTCCGAGCTGGACCGGCTGATCGCGTCGATCGGGCGGCGACTCAGCGGCACCTCGCGCTGACGTAGGCCACCGGGGCCCCTGTCGTGCCTCCGCGTGCGGCAGGGGCCCCGATTTACGTCGTTTCGACCCAGGTTTCCTCGGGTAGTAGCGCTGGTCGGTCAAGTCGGGAGAGAGCAGACGATGACACAGGTGACGATGATCGCGGGCCGGGCGCGAGGGCGCACGGAGGCTGCGAACCGGTGAACCTCGACACGCGGGAGCCGATGGTGCAGACCCTCGGTGTCCTGGAAACCGCAGCCCTGTTACGCGAGCTGACCGCCGGCCTGATCGCCCTGACCGACTTTGACGAGGCGCTGCTGGCGCTGGTCCGGGTCACCCGGGACGCAGTGGCCGGAGTGCGCTGGTGCGGGTTCACCGCCCTGCGCGCCGGCGAACCCGCCGGTGTGGCCGCCTCCGACGAGCGGCTGGCCGGGCTGGACGACCTGCGACACGGGCCGGACTCGCCGGCGATGAGCGCCATCCAACGCCGCGAGATGATCCTCGCCGCCGATCTGGCCGGCGAGACCCGCTGGCCGCTCTGGACGGCGCGCGCCCGGGATCTCGGCGTGCGCGGGGTCATCTCCGCGCCGGTGGACATCGACGACCAGGTGATCGGCGCGATCAACCTCTACGCCGCCTCGCCGGAGCTGCTGACCCCGCAGCACCAGTTGACCGCGATGCTGCTCGCCGAACACGCCGGCCTGCTGCTGGCGGCCGTCCGTGACCGCAAGCGGCAACTCACGCTCGCCGGCGAGCGGGACGCCTCACTGCTGCACGACGGGGTGGTGGGCCAGGCCGTCGGGGTGATCATGACTCAGCGCGGGTGCCCGCCAGCCGAGGCCCTCGACGTGCTGCGCACCGCGGCGTCGTCATTGGACATTCCGCTGCGCGAGGTGGCCGAGCGACTGGTCCGGACGGTCTCCCGCCCCCGCGACGCCTGACCGGCGCGACGCCTGACCGGACCGCGCGCCGCAGCTCGCCCAGGCGGGTCGGCGTTCGTGGTTCGGCGTTCGGCGCTACGGCGTTGATCGACTCGGGTTCCTTGAATCCGGGGTGTTCGCGGCTCGTGGATGGACCGGTTTCCTGAATCCCGAGTCGATCAACCTCCCGGCGGTCCGTGTGCGCGCGGTGGTGCCTGTGCCCGCGGCGGTGCGTGTTCTTTCGGTGGTGCCCGTTCTCTCTCTCGGCGGCGAGTCGGGCGGCGTCGTTTCGTCCCGACCGGCCTCGGGTAGCACTCTGGTCAGGTGAGCTGCGCCGACCCGGGGGAGGACCGATGCAGAGCCGGCTGCGGGTGCAGGGGCACCCGATCCAACCGATGCTGGTCACGTTCCCGCTCGGGCTCTTCGTCAGCGCCACCGTCTTCGACTTCACCGATGTCGTCGGCGGACCGGCGTTCCTGGGCGAGGTCGGCTACTGGACCGGCGTCGCCGCCCTCGTCGCCGCGGCACTGACCGCGGTGGCCGGCATGATCGACCTGTGGGACGTTCCGGTCGACCGCACTCGCCGCACAGCGGTCGCCTTCAACCTGGTGAACGCGGTGATGGCCGGCTTGTTCCTGCTCACCTGCCTGGTCCGGTCGCAGTCACCGGAGCACGGCGCGTCGGCCGCGATCCTGGTCACCGAGTTGGTCGCGCTCGCCGCCGGTGGCATCGGCGTGCACCTGGGCGCCCGGCTGATGCGGCAATTCGACAGCGGGCGCACCGAGACGGGCGGCCTCGACGCGCTCGCCAACGGCACCGTCGAGATCGTCCGCCCGCGCCCCTGACGCGCACTGCCGGGAGAGCGTTACAGGCCCCAGGCCCCAGGCCCCACACCTGCCAGCCCAATGCCTGCCGGCCCGTGACCCGACCCGCCTGGTTCGTCCGACCTGTGACCCGGTTGGCCGGGCGATGAGCGGTTCGGACGGATCGGCCCTGACCCGACCCGTCCGGCGGGGCCGTGGCGGGCGCAAATGAGTTGCCGGTCGGGTGGCCGGCCGGTGAGGCTGACCGCCATGACCGATCTGCGGAACGCCGAGGAGTTGATCGCGGAGGCAGCCGCCGCGCCGATCGACGGGTGGGGCTTCGACTGGCTGGCGGGCCGGGCTACCGAGGAGCGTCCACAGTGGGCGTACGCCCGACTGGTCGCCGATCGGATGGCGCGTGCCACCGCCGCTCTGGACGTGGACACCGGCGGCGGTGAGGTGCTCGCCGAGGTGCCGCATCCGCCGAAGCTGCTGACGGCCACCGAGGGCTGGCCGCCCAACGTGGAGGTTGCCCGGCGCACCCTGCGCCGGGTGGGCGCGACGGTGGTGGCGGTCGACCCGGACGGGCCGCTGCCCTTCTGCGACGCCTCGTTCGACCTGGTGGTCAGCCGGCATCCGGTGCGGACCGACTGGGCGCAGACCGCTCGGGTGCTGCGGCCGGGTGGGACGTTCCTGTCCCAGCAGATCGGGGCGGGCACCATGCGGGAGTTGAGTGAGGCGATCCTCGGCCCGCTGCCGCCGCCGGCCCACCGGCATCCCGAACACGCGGCGGCCGCCGCCGAAGACGCTGGTCTGCGGGTGGTCGACCTGCGTCGGGCCACCCTGCGGGCCACCTTCTCCGACATCGGTGCGGTGGTCTGGTTCCTGCGCAAGGTGATCTGGACGGTTCCCGGGTTCACCGTGGACCGCTACCGCGAAGAACTCCTGGCCCTGCACGAGCGCATCACCACCGAGGGCCCCTTCACCGCCCACGCCCAACGCTTCCTCATCGAGGCGACCCGGCCCTGACCCCTGACCGCGGCGACCATGCACTTGTGGTGCCCCGCAAAAGTGGCGCACCGGGCCAAGCCGCCCACCACAAGTCCATGATCGACCGGGCGGGCGGGGCGGGCCAGGCCAGGGCGGACTAGTGGTGGGCCTCGTGGTGGGTTGCCAGGATGTCGGCGCCGAAGTCGCTGGCGGGGCGGCGTAGCACTGTGTGGGCGTGGTTGCCGTCGGCGCTCGTGTTGTCGTACTCGATCAGCAGGTCATCGCCCTGCACCCGGTAGTAGTGCCGCTGCCCGGGGTGGGTCGGCCCGGCCCAGGCGAAGTGCAGCCGGCCGGCGTCCAGTCGGCGCGCCTCGCGGATGGCCAGCTCGGGCGGCAGCCGGTCCAGGTAGAGCGCGACCACCTGGTCGAGCAGTGCGCGCCCGGTCGGCCCCAACCGGTCGGACGGCACGCCGAGCGGCTCCAGCGGGGCGTCGACCTGCCCGCGGGTGGCGCTGATGATGTCCGCGGGTGCCTCGTCGGCGATGATCGCGGCGGATCGCTCGGCCGGCCCGATCGCGTCGAGCAGTGCCCGACCCAGGTCCTCCTCGATGCCGAGTGGGCGGGAGACCGGGCGGCCGGCGTAGCGGACCGCTGCCGGGTTGGCGCCGAAGAAGATCGGTGCGGGGGAGACCTGACCGTCCACCACTGTCATGTTCACCGACAGGTGGTGCCCTTCGAGTCGCCACGCCCAGCGGTCGTCGCGCGCCGGGTCACCGAAAACGGCCACCCAGTAGTCACCGCTGTGCCGCCCTCGGTGCCAGCCTTCGGCGCGGTCCAGCACCTCCTCCAACGCGATGATCGCCATCGCCTGGGCGTACGCCGAAGGGCTGAGCGCGGTGGCCAGCAACCGGTGCGCGGCCTTGCGGCCGGCGGCGTCGAGCTCGGCGAGGCAGACGCCGGGCCGGGGTCGAGGCCGGTATTCCAGCCAGCGTCGGGACGACTCGTCGTCGAACGGGTGCACGGCGCTGTCGCGGGCGGCGGGGTCGAGCGCGGCCAGCAGCGTGGTGCCGGCGGCCCGCATCTGCTCGGGCAGGGGATCTTCCACCGACCCTGTATACCGGCCCGTCGGCGCTGGTGTCAGCCGGCGCGCAGTAGCTCCGTCATCTCCGGCAGGTCGAAGAACTGCGCGGTCTCCAGTGCCGAGGGGTTGCCGTGTGCCGGGTCGGCGCCGGCGGCGAGGAGCGCGCGGACCGCTTCGGTGCTGCTGCGGAACACCGCGGCGGCCAGCGCGGTCTGACCCCGGTCGTTGGCCCGGGAGTGGTCGGCGCCGCGACTGAGCAGGGCGGCCACCGTGTCCGGGTGGGCGTGGTACGCGGCCAGGATCAGCAGCGTGTCGCCCTTGTCGTTGGTGAGGTTGACGGGCAGGCCGGCGTCGAGCTGTGCGGCCAGCTCCTCGGTGGAGCCGGCCCGGGCCAGGTCGAACATCCGGTGCGCGAACGCCAGCGTCTCGGCGTCGAGGTGGTCGGTCACCGCTCCAGGTTAGTCGCAGCGGTCCTGATACGTTGCTCGGCCGGTGTGCTGGGGGAGGGGTCCGATGGCGGAGACGGTGTACGTGGGCAACGCGGGTGTCGACGGTGCCACCAATGCCGGTTGGCTGCTCGGGCACTTCGCGCCGCCGGGGGAGATCCGGCACAGCGCCGACGTCGAGGTGAAGTGGGGAGTGCACCCGCCCGGGCAGGCCCGGTCCCAGTGGGCGACCGGGGAGCGGCGCACCACTCTGCTCGTACTCATTGAGGGGTGCTTCCGGGTGGAGTTGCCGGACCGCACGGTACGGCTGGCCGCGCCGGGCGACTACGTGGTGTGGGGTCGGGGAGTGGACCACTCCTGGTTCGCGGAGCGCGCGTCGGTGGTCCTGACCGTGCGGTGGCCCTCGCTGCCCGGCTACCGGGTGGACCCGCCGGTGCTGCGCTGATCGACACCAGGTCTGACCTGCGTCCCAGCAGGTGGAATTACCTACTAAACCTATAGGCTTTGCCGTCTAGAGTACGAGGGCACCCCGCCGAACGACCCGCGAGGAACCGCCATGACGCACCGCCGCCCGGAGCTTGACCTGCTCACCGTCGCCGCCCGGTGGGCCGACCCGGCCGGCTGGCCGGTCGCGCTGCGCTTCGACCCGGCCGAGCGCTGGTACGCGCGCCTCGACGTCGGCGACGACCACGAGGTGTGGGCACTGAGCTGGCTGCCCGGGCAGGGCACCGACCTGCACGACCACGGTGGTTCGGCCGGAGGGTTCCGCGTCGTCAGCGGCACGCTCACCGAGGAGACGGTCGCCGCCGGCCGGTTGCGCCCACGACTGCTGCCCGCCGGCGCCGGTCGCCGCTTCGGCCCCCGACACGTGCACCAGGTGACCAACCAGGGGCCGGCGCCGGCGGTCAGCGTGCACGTCTACCGGCCGGCGTTGCTGCGGATGACCCGCTACCACCTGGTGGACGGGCGGCTGCGGGTCGCCGAGGTCGCCGAAGCCGGCCGGTCCTGGTGACCGCGGCCAGCCACGATCCACTCCCTGTCACCGGAAGGAACCGATAATGCAGGTAACCGCCGAGCACTGTCCGGCCCCCGTGCCGCCGCCGGGCTCCCGGGGCATCGACGAGATCCTGGCCGCCGCGCGTGCCCGGCTGCACCGGTTGGACCCGGAGCGCGCGCACCTGGCGTACCGGGCCGGAGCACTGCTGGTCGACATCCGACCGGCAGCGCAGCGGGCCGCGCACGGCGTGGTGCCGGGCTCGCTCACTGTCGAGCGCAACGTGCTGGAATGGCGCTTCGACCCCCGCTGCCCGGCCCGACTGCCGCAGGCGGTCGACTACGACGTGCCGGTGATGATCCTCTGCCAGGAGGGCTACACCTCGTCGCTGGCCGCCGCCGCCCTGCAGGACGTCGGCCTGCACCGGGCCACCGACGTGGTCGGCGGCTTCGCGGCCTGGCGGATCGCCGGCCTGCCAGCCCTCGGCCCGACCCCGCTGCACACCTCCCCACTCGCGTCCCCCGTCAAGACCGGGTGGGCGCGCCGCTGACCGTCACGCCGCACCCGGCGTGGCGGGCGTACCGCCACTCAGGAGGCACCATGTCCGTCGTCGCCATCCCCACGCGCCGCCACCCGGGCACCCGCCCGGCCCGCCCGCGCACCGGCCCGACCCTCACCATCACCCTCGACCTCGTCCCCGGGCCGCTGAGCCCCCGGCTGGCCCGGTTGGTGCAACTGCTCGGCGAGCTGGCCGAGTCGGGGGAGGGCCAGCTGCGTACCGTCGAGGACGTGGTGCCCGCGCCGCGACCGGCCGCGAGCCCCGCCGCCGGCGCGCCGTCCGCCGACGCCGCCCACGTCCGCATCCTGGCCGGCTCGCGGATGGTCCGCCAGGGCGACCGGGTCGTCCCGCTGACCCGCATCGAGTACGAGCTGCTGCTGTTCCTGGCCGAGCGGCCACGCCGGGTCTTCACCCGCCTCCAGCTGTTGTCCAGTGTGTGGGGGTACGAGCACGCGGTAGCCCGGACCGTGGACGTGCACGTTCGACGGCTGCGCGCCAAGCTGGACGGCTCGGAGGTGGTGACCACCGTCTACGGGGTTGGTTACCGGTTGGCCGACGAGGCGCGGATCAGCGTGGACCACAGCCGATAAGCCCTGGTCCGGCGGCCTGCGAGCATCCCGGTGAACCGGGCGGGGACCCCCGTATCGGGGCATCTCGGCGACTCTGCTGTAATCATCAGGCTTCGTACGCAGAGCGAGCGTCTGGCTCCGATGTGTTCGTCAATTGTCACATTCATGCAACGCAGCCGCCTCTTGATTCTCGCCCGGGCGCCGGGAAGCATCGATGAAGCGGCGTCCCGGGCCGTGGGGAGATACCCGGACCAGCCCAAGGAGGACCATGTCGGTCAGCCCTGCCTCGTCGCGCGCCGGATGGCATACGTCGCAACCCGCGGTGCCCGGTCGACCGCCCGGCGGTCAGCGTCGCCCGGCGAACACCGCGACGCCCGTGCTCACCGTGACGCTGTCCATCCCGCTGGCCTGTGAGGAGTCGCTGACCCCAGCGGCACGTCGGCTGCTCGAAGCCGCCCGGGAGATGCTGGAGCGCGGCGAGGGCGTGATCATCGGGTCCGTTCCGACCGAACGCCGCCCCGACCAGGCGCCCGCCAACCGGTCACCGACCCGGGCCCTCAGCCCGACCATCCCGGCCCTGCACATCCTCGCCTCGTCCCGCTCGGTGCTGCGCGACGACGAGCCGCTGCCGCTGACCCGGCTGGAGTTCGACCTGCTGCTGCACCTGGTCGCCCACCCGCGCCGGGTGTTCACCCGGCTGCAACTGCTCAACGCCGTCTGGGGCTACGAGCACGCCGGCGTACGCACCGTCGACGTGCACGTGCGTCGGCTGCGCGGCAAGGTCGGCGTGGACGTACCCCTGGTCACCACCGTCTACGGCGTGGGCTACCGGCTGGCCGACGACGCCCGGGTCACCATCGACCGCAGCAGCTGACCGGCGTCACCCGCCCACCCGACGCGGGGCAGGATGGTCCGGTGCGCATCCGTCCCATCTCGCCCGACCTGCTCGTCACCGAGCTGACCGGCCGGCTGGCCGACGCCGCGACCCGCGCCGCCACCGGGCCCGCCCGGCTGCGGGTGGCGGTGGACGGTGCTCCCGCCGCCGGCCCGGACGAGCTGGCCGCCGCGCTCGTCGACCCGCTGCGCGCCCGGGGCCGTCCGGTGCTGCACGTACGCGCCACCGACTTCCTCCGCCCCGCGTCCCTGCGCTACGAGCTGGGCCGCACCAACCCGGACTCCTTCTACGAGAACTGGGTCGACGAGGCCGGCCTGCGCCGGGAGGTGCTCGACCCGGCCGGCCCGGGCGGCACCGGGCGGGTGCTCCCGTCGCTCTGGGACGCCGACGCCGACCGGGCCAGCCGTGCTCACTACGTCGACCTGCCACCCGGAGGCGTCGTCCTCGTCAGCGGCCCGCTGCTGCTCGGCGGCGGCCTGCCCTTCGACGTCACCGTCCACCTGGAGCTGTCCCCGGCGGCGCTGCGTCGACGCACCGAACCGGCCCAGGAGTGGGCGCTGCCCGCCTTCGACCGCTACGCCGAGGAGGTCGTCCCGGCGAGCTTCGCCGACGTGGTGGTACGAGCCGACGACCCCCGCCGCCCCGCGCTCGTGGAGCCCGGCGGAGACGGCTGACAAGCCCCGGGAATTCGCCGGTTTGCCCGGCCGATCCCGTGGGTAATCGCCCGGCTCACAGAGCGCAGGTGATCGCCCGCGCACCGTTTGCGACCGTGACCGGGGCTTCACGCCGCCGGCACCCGGTTCACAGTGAGCCACAGGCCCAGGAAAGGCAGGCAGCGATGCTCGTCCACGACACGGTCGGTACGACCCGTTCCCAGACGGAGATCGACCAGATCCGGCTCTCTCTGCAGGCGCGCTACGACGAGCTGACCGCCGAGTACGACCAGGCCGTGCTCCAGAGCCAGGTGCTGCGGCTGGTGGAGGTCGGCGACACCGCCGGCGACGACCAGGCCGACAGCGGCACCAAGACCGCCGAGCGGGACACCGCGCAGTCCCTGTTGCGCACCATCCTCGACCGCCGCGCCCAGTACGAGCACGCGCTCGGCCGGCTCGCCGAGGGCACCTACGGCTGGTGCGAGGGCTGCTCGGCGGCGATCCCGGTGGAGCGACTGGAGATCTTCCCGGCCGCCACCACCTGTGTGACCTGCAAGCAGACCCGCGAACGGCGGGCGGCCTGAGCGACGTCAGCGGTTGCCGGTCGGTCCGTGACGCGATGGACTTGAACCATGGGTGACATCCTCGTGGGCACCGCGTCCTGGACCGACCGCACCTTGCTGGACTCGGGTTGGTACCCGCAGACGGCGGACACCCCGGAGAAGCGGCTGGCCTACTACGCGCGGCAGTTCCCGCTGGTCGAGGTGGACGCCACCTACTACTCGCCGCCCGCCGAGGCGACCGCGAAGCTGTGGGCCGAGCGCACACCGGCCGGTTTCACCTTCAACATCAAGGCGTTCAGTCTGCTGACCGGGCATCCCACCCGGGTCAACGCCCTCTACAAGGACCTGCGTCCGGAGACCGACAAGAAGAACGTCTACCCCGACGACCTGCCCGCGCAGTCGTACGAGGAGGTCTGGACGCGCTTCCTGTCCGCCCTGGACCCGCTGGTCGAGGCGGGCAAGCTGGGTGCGCTGCTGTTCCAGTTCCCACCCTGGTTCACCATCAAGCGGGCCAACAAGCAGTACCTGCTGGAGGTGGCGAAGCGCTGCGCGCCGCTGCGCCCGGTCTACGAGTTCCGGCACGCCTCCTGGTTCGACGGCGACAACGCCGACGAGACCCTGGCCTTCCTGCGCGAGCACAAACTGCCGTACGTCTGCGTGGACATGCCGCAGGGCCACCGCTCGTCGCTGCCCCCGATCCTGGCCGCCACCGCGGACCTCGCGGTGGTGCGCTTCCACGGCCACAGTGACAAGTGGACCAGCAAGGACATCCACGAGAAGTTCGGCTACCACTACTCCAAGCGGGAGCTGGCCGACTGGGCGCCGAAGTTGCGCGAGCTGGCCGACGAGGCCGGTCAGACGCACGTGTTGATGAACAACTGCTACCGCGACTACGCCCAGACCAACGCGAAGACCCTCGCTGGCCTCCTCGACGCCAACTGACCTCACCCGATCCGGGTGGGGCCGGGTCACCCGCAGCGCCGGCAGGCTGGGGACGGTGGGTACGACCGCCCGGGGGTGGTCGACGCCGCAGACGACACGGAGGTGACGGGGATGACGGTTCGAGTGGTGACGGATCGACGGCGCGGTGCCGTCCTGCACGTGGTCGGTACGGCGGACAACGCCCGCCGCGCGCCGCAGGGCAGCCCGGTGCGGGCACGCCGCGGCCCATCGGGGCCGCCTCGCCGCGCCGATGACCGACGGTGGGACAGCACGGAACGGGGGTCGACCGATGGCTGACTCGATGATCTCAGCGTTCGAGTCCTCGCTGGACAAGACGAACCTCATTCTCAAGGACATCGAGAACGCCTACGGCTGGCCGAAGGAACGGCGCAACCAGTCGTACGCGGCTCTGCGCACGGTGCTGCACCTGCTGCGCGACCGGCTGCCGGTGGACGAGAGCGTCGAGTTCGCCCAGCAGTTGCCGGTGCTCGTGCGGGGGATCTACTTCGACGGCTGGGTGCCATCCGACGTACCGATCAAGCTCAACCGGGACGACTTCCTCTACGAGGTCCGTCAGGGCTTCCCGTACGACGCGGAGGGCGGCCCGGAACGGGTGACGCAGGTGGTGCTGGACACCCTGCGACGACACGTCACCCAGGGCGAGTGGCAGGACGTGAAGGACACCATGCCCAAGGACCTCGCCAAGATGATGCCGTGACGACCTGACGCTCGTGAGCCCGCCCGAGGAACGCCTCGGGCGGGCTCAGTCGCCGGAGGTGTCCGCCTCGGCCGGCGTCGGCACCCGCGACACCGGGTGCCCGGCCGCACGGGCCAGCGCGGCGAACGCGACAGCG
Source organism: Micromonospora zamorensis (assembly GCF_900090275.1). Lineage (NCBI taxonomy): Bacteria > Bacillati > Actinomycetota > Actinomycetes > Micromonosporales > Micromonosporaceae > Micromonospora > Micromonospora zamorensis. Next base: position 2,658,785 of record NZ_LT607755.1, read on the forward strand.
TCCACGATGGCGGCGCCGCCCGGGTCGTTGTTGAAATAGACGTACGCCGGCTCGTCCTCGCCGAAGGCGTCGGTCAGCCGCCGCACCCATGAGGTGAGCGCCGCGCGGCCGTAGCGGGGCCACGGCCGTGCCCGCCCCTCGTGCAGGCGCAGGTACCCGAAGTCCGTGGTGCGCCAGCGCGGAGCGACCGGGCGCCCCAGCCGGTCGGCCCAGACCAGCGCGGCCCGACGCCGTTCCAGCACCGCCCGGGTGGCGTCGGTCCACCAGGAGGGGTGCCGGGGCTCGACGGCGACCCGCACCTCGGCCGGGAACAGCCGCAGGGTCGCGTCGAGCGCGTCGACGTCCGCCCGGAGGTTCGGCGGCAGTTGCAGCAGCACCGGGCCGAGACGGTCACCGAGCGCGGTGGCGCGACCGAGGAACCGGGCCACCGGCTCGTCCGGATCGCGCAGCCGCTTGATGTGGGTGAGGTAGCGGCTCATCTTCACCGTCACGCAGAAATCCGCCGGTGTGCGCGCCCGCCAGGCGGCGAAGGTCTCCCGCTCCGGCAGCCGGTAGAAGGCGTTGTTGACCTCGACCGTGGCGAACCCGGCCGCGAAGTGCTCCAGCCAGAGCCGCTGCGGCAGTTGTTGCGGGTAGAAGCGGCCCCGCCAGTCCCGGTACTGCCAGCCGGACGTGCCCACCAGGATCACCACCCCATCCTGGCACTCTCCGCCGCCGCTCGCGAACTGCCCGTGTCGCCCCGGTTCGGCGTCTACGGTGAGGGTTAGAGAAGATCGCGCGTGGGGTACCACCCGCAGCACGACGGACCCCGGCGCACGGCGGGGCGGCACACCCAAGGGAGTACCGATGGCACTCAACGATGACGACATGCAGACCATGGGCGGCGGCGGCGCGGAGGGCCCGGCCGACGGTGGCGCGACCCCCGGTCAGCACGACGGTGGCGCCGACGGTGGCGCGGAGGGTCCCGCCGACGGTGGTGCCACCCCGGGTCAGCACGACGGTGGCGCCGATGGCAGCGCGGAGGGTCCCGCCGATGGCGGTGCCACCCCGGGTCAGCAGGACGGCGGCGCCGACGGTGGCGCGGAGGGTCCCGCCGATGGCGGTGCCACCCCGGGTCAGCAGGACGGCGGCGCTGACGGCAGCGCCCGGTAGCGGCACATCATGACGCACCTCGACCCGCCGGGCGGCCACGGCCGCCCGGCGGTTCCGTCCGCGAACGCCGCCGAGGCACTGGCCCGTTGCGTCTCGGTCGAGCCGGCCAAGTTCGCCGCCGCGCACTGGGGACACACCCCGCTGCTCTCCCGCGCCGCCGAGCTGCCCAACGCGTCCGGCTTCGCCGACCTGCTCAGCCCCGCCGACGCCGACGAGCTGCTCAGCCGGCGCGGTCTGCGTACCCCCTTTCTGCGCGTCGCCAAGGACGGCCAGTTGGTGCCGGCGGCGCGCTGGACCGGCGGTGGTGGCGCGGGCGCCGAGATCGGCGACCAGGTGCTCGACGAGCGGGTCCTGGAGCAGTACGCCTCCGGCGCCACGCTCGTGTTGCAGGGTCTGCACCGGATCTGGCCACCGCTCGTCGACTTCGCCCGTGACCTGGGCCTCGCGCTCAACCAGCCGTTACAGATCAACGCCTACCTCACCCCGGCGGGCAGCCAGGGCTTCGCCACCCACTACGACACCCACGACGTGTTCGTCCTCCAGGTCGACGGCCGCAAACACTGGCGGATCCACCCGCCCGTGCTGCCCGACCCGCTGGAGAAGCAGCCGTGGGGTGGCCGCGCCGACGAGGTCGGTGCCACCGCGCAGGGTCAGGCCGCGCTGGACGTGGTGCTCGCCCCCGGCGACGCCCTCTACCTGCCCCGGGGTTGGCTGCACAGCGCGCAGGCGCAGGACGCCAGCTCGCTGCACCTGACCGTGGGCATCCGTGCGCTCACCCGCTACGCCCTGGTCGAGGAGCTGTTGGCGCTGGCCGCCGAGGACCAACGGCTGCGGGCCAGCCTGCCGTTCGGCACCGACGTCGCCGACCCGGACGCCATCGAACCGGAGCTGACCGAGACGGTCGAGGCACTGCGGGACTGGCTCCTGCGCGCCGACCCCGGTGCGGTCGCCGCGCGCCTGCGCCAACGCGCCTGGCCGGCCGCCCGCCCTGCACCCATCCGGCCGCTCGCCCAGGCCGACGCGGTGGCCGCGCTTGACGCCGACTCCCAGGTCACCCTGCGGCCGGGCCTGCGCTGGCAGTTGGTGCCGCACGGGTCGGACACGGTGGCGTTGCGGCTGTTCGACCGGACGATCACCCTGCCCGGTGACTGCGAGGCGGCGGCTCGTGTCCTGCTCAGCGGCGCAGTGACCCGGGTTGGTGACCTGCCCGGGTTGCCCGACGACGCCGACCGGGTCACCCTGACCCGTCGACTGCTGCGCGAGGCCGTCCTGGTCCCGGCCTGACCGCCACCCTCGCCTGTCGGCGCGCCCCGCCGGCCTTGCGCTGTCGGCCCTGCCGGCGGCGTCCACCCGGCCACCCGGCGCGTCAGCGGCCGAGCACCAGCAGCAGCACCGTGGTGACCACCCCGACGCCGAGGACCACGGTGATCGGCCGGGGACCGAGCATCGCGTGCCGGCGGTCGGCCAGCACCCGCGCCGGCACCAGGCCGATCAACGGCCCGAACAGGGTCACCACCAGCGCCAGCACCGGCATCCCGACCGCGAGATCGCCGCCGTACCCGACGCCCAACGCCCGCGCCCCAACCCCCAGGGCGTACGCCAGGACGGCGCCGGCCACCCCGCACAGCGCCAGCAGCGGGTTGACCGAACCCGGCAGCTCACCCGGCTGCCCGGCGCGGTCGAGCAGGTCACGGGCCTTGCCGAGCAGCAGCACCGGGTCGGTGGCCGTGGTGCCGTTCGCGGGTGCGGGCGGGCCACCGAGGCGACGGGCGCCGAGGCGCGAGCGGACCTGCTGCCACAGGTGAGCTACCTCCGCATCGACGCGTTCCTGCTGCTCGCGGGCGGCGACCAGCTCCTCCTCGGCGTACTGGAGCTGCTCGGCGGCGTCGGCGACAGCCTGCTCGGCAGCGGCGCACTGCCGCTCGTACCAGGTGTGCGCCTCAGCGCGCTGCTCACCCACTCGTGCGGTCAGGTCGGCCAGCCGTCGGAGCTGGGCCGTGTACGTCTCGCTGGCCACCGGTTCGTTCATCGCGACGGACCATAAGGGATGATCACCTGTCCGGTGCGGTGCACCGCCCGGTCGAAGAAGAGGCCCCGCCAGGGGCGGGGATACCAGTCCGGGCCGCCGGTGCCCGGGTAGAGCGAGGAACCCAGCTCGCCGCCGTGGGTGTCCAGCGCCACCCAGGCGCCGATCTGGTCGGTACGCGCGGCGGGCCCGCCGAGGTCGGCACGCATCCGTGCCACTCCCCGCCACCAGGCCAGCACGTGCGTCCGTCGTTCCGGCCCGTCGTGCAGGATCCGCCGCAGCTGCTCCAGCCCGGTGCGTCGGCCGGCTCGGGCGGCCAGCGCGCCGGCCGCCGCGTCGACGGCGAACAGCAGCAGGTAGTGCGGGCTCCCCGGGCCGGTCAGCCCGTCGGCCGTCTCGGCCATCAGCTCACCGACTGTCTCCTCGTCGTACCAGGCGGCGTCGTCGGCCAGGTCGTCGTAGAGCGCACGGGCGATCGGGTCAGCGTCGGCGTCGAGGCAGGCGATGGAGAACCGGGCGGTGCCCGGCGGGTGCTGGCGGGCCAGTGAGCGGGCTGCCGCGTCCAGCACCGCGCAGGCCTCGTCCACCCGGGTGCCGAGCACGGCGAGGTTGCGCCCGGGGGCGCGCGGCAGTCGCAGCGCCGCCGAGCGGGACTGCACGTCGATGATCTCCCCGAGTAGGGCAACCGGGCTGCGCGGCACGCTCCCGTCCGCGGGCGCGGCGAGCGTACGGAAGTCCGGGGCGTCCGCCAGTCGGGGAATCGCGTCGCCGTCGAAGAGCCGGGCCGGTGCCGCGTCGGCCGGGCGCATCCGCCACAGCCGGTGCTGCAAACCGCTCCACGTCTCCCAGTCACTGGCCGACGGGATCCGGGCGACCTCGTTGCCCTCCACCATGCCCGACTCGGCGTTGACCACCGCGTGCCAGCGAGGCAGCGACTGTGCCGCGTCGTTGCGTTCGGCGAGGATCCGCAGCGCCTTGGGCAACGCGATGCGCAGGGTGAACTGGGCGACCAGCGCGGGGCGGCCCCACAGGGCCTCGATGCCCCGCACGTCCTGTGAGGCGAGCACCAGGTGGATGCCCTGGGACCGGCCGCGTCGGGCCAGGTCCTCCAGCAGGTCGGCCGACTCCCGGGCGACCACGTCCCGACCGGCCAGCAGCATCTGGAACTCGTCGACCACCGCGACGATCCGTGGCCAGTGCCCGGTCGGGTCGACGGCCCGCAGCTCGGCCAGCTTGGTCACCTCGTGCTTCTTGGCCGCGTCGGCGCGGCGACGCAGCTCCTCGGCGAGGAAACGCAGCAGCGCCAGGCCGAACTCCCGGTCGGTGTTGACGTTGATCCCGACCAGGCGCATGTGCGGCAGCCAGCTCGGGTCGCGCCGGCCCTGCGCGAACCGCGCGAAGGACACGCCCTCCTTGAAGTCCAGCAGGTAGAACTCCAGCTCGGCGGGGGAGTAGCGGGCGGCAAGGGCGCCGATCCACGCGAAGATCAGGTTGGTCTTGCCGGTGCCGGACGGTCCGCCGATCAGCGCGTGCGGTGGATAGTCGCCCAGCGTCAGCCGCACCGGCCGGCCCTGCGGCCCCTCGCCGATCGGCGCGGTCAGCCCGTCGGATGAGTCCTCCCGCCACATCAGCTCCGGCGGGGGCAGCAGGTCCGCGAACGGGGTCGGCGGTGGGCCGGCGTTCACCCGGGCGGCGATCTCCCGGCACGTCTCGGTGACCAGCGTCGCCGGTGGCGGTGGATCGAGACGGACGGGCAGCCCGGCCGACCCGCCGATGCGTGCGCCGGACACCCCGGCCACCACCCGGGTCACCGTCGGGTCCTCCGGCAGCGGCACACCGTGGACCACCAGGTGCACCCCGCAGGCCGCGCCGGCGCGTACCACCCGGTCCAGTTGCCCGCGCTCGTGCCGGTTGAGCTCATCACCGCCGAGCAGCACCGCCACCCGCCATGGCTCGGGTCGTCGGCCGGTCGCCGCGGCCAGCTCGCGCAACGACGCGTACTCGCCGGCGAGCACCGTCTCGTTGATCCGGCGGATCTGCTCCACCAGGTCGTCGAGCAGTGGGCCCAGACCGCCGGGGCCGACGAAGGTGAGCAGCCCCGCCGTGCCCAGCGGCGCGAACCCGGCCAGGCCACCGCCGAGCTGCTCCGGGTCGTACCCGACCAGGCGTACCGCGCCCGGGTCGGCGCGGCCGGCGGCCCGCAGCAGCAACGCGGACACCACGGCGTCGCAGCCGGCGCGATCGTCCCCGGACAGGTGTACGTGCCCGGCGTCGAGCAGCGGCACCAGCGCGGGCACCGGGTCGACGCCGTCGATCCGGACCGTGCCGACCCGTAGCGCGCCGGGTGGCTCCGCACGGCGGGCGGGCGTCGGGGCCCACCCCGCCCAGTCGGCCCCCGCGCAGCCCGGCGCCTCCTGCCGGGCCGCGTCGGCGGCGCGCCGGGCCAGTTCGGCGATCCGGGTCGAGTAGCGGGCGTCGATCTCGGCGACGCGGCGGTCCCGCTGGGCGCCCACCCGTGCCGGTACGGCCGCAGCCGCCCGCTCGACCCGGGCCAGCCGTTCGCGCCCGGCGGTCAGCTCGGCCTGGGCTGCGGACAGGCGGGTACGGGTCGCGCCCAACGCCTCGGCGAGGGTGTCGCGGACCCGGCTGGCCAACTGGCCGCGCCGGTCAGCCATCGGAGCTCCGTCGAGCCGGCGCGTCCCGCCACGGGCTACCCGAGCGCGGCGGCACACCACCGGAGCGGGGCGGCCCACCATCCGTGCGCGGCGGCAGGCCACCGGGGTGCGGCGGCAGGCCACCGGAGCGCTGCGCGCCCGGCCGCTGAACAGCACCGCCGACGTGCGCGCCCGCGCCCGCCGACTGTCCGGCCCCGCCCGACTGCCCCGCGCCGGCCGGCCGCCCGGCCCGCGCCGGCTGCCCCGCACCGCCTCGTTGCTCCGCGCCGTTCGCTTGTCCCGCGCCCACCGGCTCTTTCACGCCGCCTGCGGGGAGGTCCCGGCCGAGTCGGGCGAGCAGCAGCCCGGTCGCCACCCCGGCGGTGACCGCGGAGTCGGCCGCGTGCGGCGGCTCCCCGGAGGCGCGCGGTGGCGGCATCCGGCACACCCGGGTCAGCAGTGTCTCCAGCACCGGCGGCGGCAGCCCGGGCAGCAGGTCGCGTACCCGCCCGTCCAGCTCACCGCGCAGCCGCCCGAGGTCGGTGGCGCGGGGCGGGTGCCCCAGCAGCTCACCGGCCAGCTCGCGCAGCAGGGGCGGCGCCAGCGCCGCCATGCCCAGCCCCACGTCGGCCGGAGCCCGGCGCAGCTCCTTGCGGAGCCGGTCCCGGTCGCCGGAGCGGACACCACCCACCACTCGGCGCAGCAACTCCTGGGAGTCGTCCACCCGCTCGTCGGGTTCGTCGTCGGTGCCCTCGCGCCCGCCGGTCAGCTCGGCCACCCGCACCGACCACCAGCGGCTCATTCGCACCTGCTCCGCCGGCTCCGGCGCGACCGCTGTGGGCCCGGTGGCCGGCGGCGTGTCGTGTCGGGGAGCGCGTTGTTCTGGGCGGGGCGCCGGGGTGCCGTCCGCGCCCAGCCCGATCGCGGTCAGGTACGCCGAGAGCTGCTCCTGTGCCACCCGCAACGCGTAGCCGGCGCTCTCGGCGTGCTCGGTCGCGGCGGACAGCTCCGGCACCCCCATCGGGTTGGCCGACTCCTGGCGTACCCAGCGCAGTCTCTCCGCGGCCAGGCCGAACTTCTCCAGCGCCTGCCCGAGCAGGGCCACCGGGAACTCCTCGCTGGCGGCACGGACCTGCCCACCGACGTCCTCGATGATGGACATGGTGGCCTACAGGGTGGCGACGTAGAGCTGCGCCTGCTCCACCGCGACCAGTGTCGCGGCGAGACACTCCTCCAGCTCCTGGCTGGCCTGCGTCAGCGACGACTGGGCCGCCTCCACCGTCTCGTGCCCGCTGCCCTCGAGCGCGCCGGCGAGGGTCTGCTGCGCCTCGGACAGTTTCTCGCCGGCCGCCTGCACGGCTGTCTGCCCGTCCCCGATCTGTTGGAGGGCAACATCAATGGCAGCCTTCAACTCGGCGACGCTCGCCACGGCGGAACCTCCTGGGGGCGGGGAGATCTCCATTAGAGCCTATCGGGGGCCGCGAAAGAACATCCGCCCTGTCGGTGTTCCTGCCCGCCTGTCCGGAAGGCACCCGGAAGTGCCGGGAGTCCGTTCTGTGGGAGTCCCAGTGCGAGAATTTCTCAGTTGCTGGCGGGGGCCTCGCGGAGCCAACGCGGGCCGTACACCTCGGCGCCCAGCGCCGTCACCCGCCCGCGCAGCTCCCGGTCCGCGGTGACCACCAGCCGACGGCGCTCGGGCGCGTCGGCCACCAGCTCGACCACTGTGTCGTCGCCGGAGCCGGCGGCGGAGACCACCCGCACGCCCTCGGTGCCCGGCACGTCCCGCGCCGCACCCTCGACCACCAGCACCACCTCGACCGGGGCGGGCAGCCGGGCCGGCAGTCCGACGGTCGCCACCGGGGCGAGCGAGTCGCGTAGCCGGGCCGCGGCGCCGGCGCGGTCACGCCACCACCCGTTCGGGCGGGAGCCGACAACGTTGGCGCCGTCCACGATCAGCAGCGGGGTCTCAGTCATCCCCTCAGCCTGCCACCAAACGGCCGGCCCCGGCCGGACGCCACTCCCGGAATGCCGGTGCTCCACCACCTGCGGCGTTTGTCGGGGCGCGCGCCGGGTAGCCCCTGCCGACCGTGCCGCGCCCGACTGCGGAGGACAGACATGATGGGACCCGGTGACATCGGCTCCGACCCGTGGGACGAATTCCTGGCCAGATACTTCGGCCGGGGCGAGGGAGGGCGCCGGCCACCGCACCGGGTCGACATCACCCGTCTGATGACGGCCGACGCCCGGGAGATGCTGGCCGACGCCGCCCGGCGGGCCGCCCAGCGCCAGAGCAGCGACCTGGACACCGACCACCTGCTCTGGGCGGCGCTGCAACGCGAACCCCTGCGGGACCTCGTACGCCGGGCCGGCGCCGACCCGGACACCCTGCTCAACGCGCTCGGGGGGAAGGGCGACGGCGCACCGCGCGGGGAGGTGCCGCCGAACCTGTCGTTGACCCCCGCCGCCAAGCGGGCGCTGCTCGACGCCCACCAGCTGTCCCGGGCGATGGGCGCCAACTACATCGGCCCTGAGCACATCCTGATGGCGTTGCCGCTCAACCCGGAGTCGCCGGCCGGGCGGATGCTGGCCGCCGGCCGGATCCAACCCGAGTCGTTGCAGGCGGCCAACGCCGAGCGCGGGCCGATGAACGGCCCGAAGCCGGATCGCGGCACGCCCACCCTGGACCAGTACGGGCAGGACCTCACCGACCTGGCCCGCAACGATCAGATCGACCCGGTGATCGGACGGGCCGACGAGATCGAGCAGGCCGTGGAGATCCTGTCCCGGCGTACCAAGAACAACCCGGTGCTGATCGGCGAGGCCGGTGTGGGAAAGACCGCCATCGTCGAGGGGCTGGCCGAGCGGATCTGCGACGGTGACGTCCCGCAGACCCTGCTCGGCAAGCGGGTCGTCCAACTCGACCTGGCCGGTCTGGTCGCCGGCACCCGCTACCGGGGCGACTTCGAGGAGCGGCTGAAGAAGGTGATCGACGAGATCCGGGCGCACCGGGACGAGCTGATCATCTTCATGGACGAGATCCACACCCTGGTCGGGGCGGGTGGCGCCGGCAGCGAGGGTGGGATGGACGCGTCCAACATGCTCAAACCCGCACTGGCCCGTGGCGAGCTGCGGGTGATCGGCGCGACGACGCTGGACGAGTACCGCAAGAGCATCGAGAAGGACGCCGCGCTGGCCCGGCGCTTCCAGCCGGTGCTGGTGCCCGAGCCCGGCGTCGACGACACCATCGCCATCCTGCGTGGTCTGCGCGACCGGTACGAGGCGCACCACCAGGTGCGTTTCACCGACGAGGCGCTGGTCGCGGCCGCCGAGCTGTCCGACCGGTACGTCACCGACCGGTTCCTGCCGGACAAGGCCATCGACCTCATCGACCAGGCCGGCGCGCGGGTGCGGCTGCGCACCCGCACGCCCGCCTCCGACGTGCGGGAGCTGGAGCAGGAGCTCGACGAGGTACGCCGGGACAAGGAGCAGGCCGTCAGCGACGAGCAGTACGAGCGGGCCTCCGCGCTGCGCGACCGGATCTCCGAGCTGGAGGAGGAGATCCGTCGGGCGAACGGCGACGACGGGTCGTCCTCGCAGGTGCCCGAGGTGGGTCCGAAGGAGATCGCCGAGGTGGTCTCCCGGGCCACCGGCATCCCGGTCAGCCAGCTCACCGAGGAGGAACGGGACCGGCTGCTGCGCCTGGAGGGGTACCTGCACCAGAAGGTGGTCGGTCAGGACGACGCGGTCACCGCGGTCGCCGAGGCCGTCCGCCGTTCCCGGGCCGGGCTGGCCGACCCGGAGCGGCCGATGGGCAGCTTCCTGTTCCTCGGCCCGACCGGCGTCGGCAAGACCGAGCTGGCCCGCGCGCTGGCCGAGGCGCTGTTCGGCGAGGCGGACCGGATGGTCCGGGTGGACATGAGCGAGTTCCAGGAACGACACACGGTCAGCCGGCTGGTCGGCGCGCCACCCGGATACGTCGGCTACGAGGAGGCCGGCCAGCTCACCGAGGCGGTGCGTCGCCGCCCGTACGCGGTGGTGCTGCTCGACGAGATCGAGAAGGCCCACCCGGACGTGTTCAACATCCTGCTCCAGGTGCTCGACGACGGGCGGCTGACCGACAGCCAGGGTCGCACTGTGAACTTCAAGAACACCGTACTGATCATGACGAGCAACCTCGGCTCGGAGCTGATCACCGGCGCCCAGCGCTCGGTCGGCTTCGGCAGCGGGGACGTGGGTAGCGAGCAGGAGAGCAACGAACTGCGGGAGCGGCTGATGCGCCGACTGCAGGAGAACTTCCGCCCGGAGTTCCTCAACCGCATCGACGAGGTCATCATCTTCCGCCGGCTGGAGGCCGAGCAGCTGCGCGACATCACCGCGCTGCTGCTGGAGGAGACCCGCCGCCGCATGCACGCCCAGGACCTCCAGGTGGAGTTCACCACGGCAGGCATCGACTGGCTCGCCGAGCACGGCTACCAGCCGGAGTTCGGCGCCCGACCGCTGCGCCGGGTGATCCAGCGGGAGGTGGACAACCACCTGTCCCGGATGTTGCTGGAGTCGGCGATCTCACCGGGGCAGAAGGTCATTGTGGACGCCCGCGACGGCGCGCTCACCTTCGACGTGACCGCAGGCGAGCGGGGGTACACCGCCGCCACGACCACCCACCCGCGATGAGCGGCCCGGCGCGACGAGACGAGCACGAGGAGCCGCACGAGCCTGCGAAACATCGGGACGAGGAGGACCATCCCGACCCGATCCTGGCGCCGCCCACCGCGAACCCCCGCCGAACGCGGCTGGCAGCCGAGGGCCTGCGTCCGTTGACCGACCAGGACGACCCGGAGACGTCCGGGCCGCCGCCCGGAGAGGAGACCTGATGGTACGCGAAGCGAGGCTCGACCCCGAGGTGGAAGTGCTCTGGGAGGACTTCCACGCCGAGGTCAACGTCCCGTCGGAGCAGCTGCGCACCTGGCTGCTGACCCGGGGTTCCGGGGAGGAGTCGTTCAGCCCGAACCCGAACCTCGACCTGCCCCAGCCGGGCCGGGAGATCCTCAAGGTGCTGAACAAGCGCAAGGTGGACCTCACCCCGGAGGACATCGAGGTGATGCGGGAGGCGGTCGAGCGCATCCGCGAGCTGATGGACGCCAAGCCGTCGCGCGGAAACGCCGACGACAGCTGGCGGCACTCGTTGCTCGACCTGGGTCACGACCCGCTCATCGAACGCTGACTGAGCGAACGCACGACGGTGCCGTCCCGGGCGGGGACGGCACCGTTCGGCGTCCTGCTACTGGCCCTGGTCGGGTTCCAGGCTGCCGATGGTCAGGCCGGCCGCGTCGGCGGCGGCGTCCCGGTCACCGCGGGTCTGGTCCTCCCGGGTGAGCAGATTGGCGTACTCGGTGACGTCGGCCGGGTCGGGCACCGCCGGTAGGCGGCGCAGGAACGCCTCCACCTGGCGGGTGGCGGCGGTGTGCGCGGCGGCCGCCTGGCGCAGCAGTTCGCGGTCGTCGGCGGGCGGGTAGAGGTCGGTCATGTCCGCCAGATACCCGGCCAACGGCGGTTCGCACCGCCACCGGCAGGGAATACCGGCTCAGACCGGTCGGATCCCGCTGGGTCGCCGCACACCGAACCCGGGATTGCTCAGCAGCCAGGACAGGTATTCCGGATGCGGGGCCAGCGAGTCGACGTACGCCGCCTTGGCCGTCTCCAACACCAGGTCGGCGCCCTGAGCGGCGGGGGAGTCCGGGTGCCAGCCGAGCAGGAGCCGCCAGCGCAGCGGTGTGCCGGCGATCCGGCGGGTCACCAGCCCGGCCACCGGGCGGAAGGTCGCCTGACACAGCGCCACCGCCACGCCGGCGTCCACCAGGTCGACGCAGCCGCGGATGTCGGTCTCGTACACCTTGCGGGGGGTGAAGCCGGCGCGGGCGCAGGCGGCGGCGAAGCAGTCGCCGAAGCAGCCGTCGCCCGGCGCGGCCACCCACTGCTCGTGGCGCAGGTCGGCCAGGCGCACCTCGTCGCGTTCGGCGAGGGGGTGCGACTCCGGCAGCAGCACCAGCACCGGGTCGATGGCCACCTCCTGCCAGCTCAACCCGAACCCGGCCGACGGGATGGCGTCGCCGCACACACCGGTGAGCGCGAAGTCGAGTCGGCCGCCGGCCACCAACTGTGCCAACTCGTCCACCGACCAGGACGCGAACGTGGTGATCTGGGCGGGCGGGTGTTCGGCTGCCAACCGGTGCACCAGCCGGCCCAGGATCGGGCTGTTGACCCCGCCGAACCGGTAGCACGGCGGTGCCCCGCCGGCGCCGGCCAGCCGGGCCGCCTCGTCCTGAAGCCCCTTCATCGCCGGCAGCAGGACCCGGGCCCGGGCCAGCACCAGCTCGCCGAGCGCGGTGGGCCGGGCGCCGCGCCGGTCCCTGTCGAACAGCGGGCCGCCCAGGGTCCGTTCGATGCGCTGGAGCTGGGCGGTGAGCGCCGGCTGGGCCAGGCCGAGCGCCGACGCCGCCTTCGTCACACTCCCCGTCTCAGCGATCGCGCAGACCACCCGCAGGTGACGCAGCTCCAGGTTCATAGGGTGACGGTAGGACCACGGGTCAGCCGGCGGAATAGCCCGAGCGGATCGGTGATAATGAATGCAATGGCGAGCGTGGCCTTGCCTCAGTCGCGGGGTGGCTCCGGCAGGTCCGCCAGGTACGTCGGCCGCCGGGTCACCACGTCGAGCACCTTGTCCACCACGCCGACCGCCGGCTCCACGATCCGGTTCCACGGAGGGGTGCCCGGAGTGCCCGGGTGCGGCCGGGTCGGCGCCGCCTCCTCGGCGATCTCCAGCCGGTTGCCCAGGCGGATCAGCTCCTCATCGGTCGCGACCGCGCGCAGCTCCGTGACGAGCCCGCCCACCCCGTCGACGTGCTGACGAACCCGCTCGGCGACCTCTGTCAACGCACCATCCGTCAGCCCCTTCAGGGCGTTCAGCAGACCGGCGTCGGCCGCGATCTCGGCGTCCACGCGCTCGGTCGCGGCCGGCAGGGCGGCACGCACCGCCGGCAGCAGGTACTGCTCCTCGGCGGACAGGTGCCGCGACAGCGCGGCGCTGAGCACCGGCAGCCCTCCCTGCGGCGTGGCGTCCGGGCCGGTCAGCTGGTCCAGCAGCGCCAGCAGTTGCCGGTGCTCCCGGTCCACGATGTCGGCGATGCTGCGACCACCGGGCCGGAAGCCGTCCTCGGGTGCGGGCGGCAACGGCGGCAGGGGAACGGTGGACATGGTGCCCTCCTCGACTGGCGGGCGGAAGCTCCGGCAGGGACGTACGGTCGCAGGCGGCGGTACCCGAACCCGCTCACGGCGAAACCGACCCGTCGATGTGTCGGCGCGTGCGCGACGGGTGCGTGGCCCGGCCGCGCCGCCGCGCCGGCCGGTCCGTGCCGGTGCGCCGGCCTGTCGACCGGCGCGGGCTGGTATGAAGAGGCGATGACGAGCGATGCCGCCTCCGCCCGACCCGACCCCACCGCAGAGGTCGTGGACCTGTGCCGCGACCTGCTGCGCATCGACACCACCAACACCGGGGACAACGACACCAGCGTGGGCGAGCGCCGCGCGGCCGAGTACGTGGCGGAGAAGCTCGCCGAGGTGGGCGTGGAGTCCGTCCTGCACGAGTCCGCACCGGGCCGGGCGAACGTGGTGGCCCGCATCCCGGGCACCGACCCGAGCCGGGGCGCGCTGCTGGTGCACGGCCACCTGGACGTGGTGCCCGCCGACGCCGACGAATGGTCGGTGCACCCCTTCTCCGGCGAGCAGCGCGACGGCTACCTGTGGGGCCGGGGCGCCATCGACATGAAGGACTTCGACGCGATGGTGCTCGCCGTGGTGCGGCACTGGCAGCGCACCGGCGTACGACCCCCGCGCGACATCGTGCTCGCGTACACCGCCGACGAGGAGGCGGGCAGCGACTACGGCGCGCGCTTCCTGGTGGACAACCACCGTGGCCTCTTCGACGGGTGCACCGAGGCGATCGGCGAGGTAGGCGGCTTCTCCTACTCGGTCAACGACAACCAGCGGCTCTATCTCATCGAGACCGCCGAGAAGGGCATCGACTGGCTGCGGCTGCACGCCAAGGGCCGCCCCGGGCACGGCTCGATGATGCACGACGACAACGCGGTCACCGCGCTCGCCGAGGCGGTCGCCCGGATCGGGCGGCACCGCTTCCCGGTGGTCGTCACCGACACCGTACGGGCGTTCCTGACGGAGGTCTCCGACCTGCTCGGCATCGAGCTGGACCCGGACGACCCGGAGACGGCCATCGCCAAGCTCGGCCCGATCGCCAACATCATCGGCGCGACGATCCGCAACACCGCCAACCCGACCCGGTTGAGCGCCGGCTACAAGGACAACGTCATCCCCGGCCGGGCCACCGCCACCATCGACTGCCGCAGCCTGCCCGGCCAGTCCGAGCTGCTGGAGCGGCAGCTGCGCGAGCTGGTCGGCCCGGACATCGCGATCGAGTACGTCCAGCGGCAGCCCGCCCTGGAGACCACCTTCGACGGTGACCTGGTCGAGGCCATGTCGGCGGCCCTGCGCGCGGAGGACCCGGGAGCACGGCCGGTCCCGTACATGCTCTCCGGCGGCACCGACGCCAAGGCGTTCTCGCAGCTCGGCATCCGCTGCTTCGGGTTCGCCCCGCTCCGGCTGCCCGCCGAACTGAACTTCTCGGCGTTGTTCCACGGCATCGACGAGCGGGTTCCGGTGGACGGACTACAGTTCGGCGTGCGGGTGCTCGACCGGTTCCTCCGCACCTGCTAGCCGTGTCCGGCAGTTGCCGCCGGCACGCAATCTCCCCATCGTGAAGGGACTGCCCCACATGACCGACCAGCACGGTGAGCTGGACGCCGCTCTCGAGCGCGTGATCGAAGCGGCCCGCCACCACCTGGCCGCCGTACGCGCCGCTCAGGGCCGCGTCGACGACGACGACGTCTGGCAGGCGTACGTGGCGTTGAACAACGCCTCCTTCGCCTACGACGAGCGGTTGCTCGACGCCTTCGGTGAGGTGACGCCGTGGGATGTCGACTCGATCGACCCGGACGAGGCCGACGAGCGTTTCGGCGGCGTCGACGGTGCCGAGGCCAGCGACCCGCACCCGCGGGTGATCTCGGTACGCCAGCGTCGCGACTACCGGGTGCCGAGCGTCGCCGCGCTGCTGCGGGTGGCCGAGGCAGCCCGGCGCGAGGGCACTCCCGAGGACGACGAGCCGGCGCAGGTGGAGGGCGTCGGCGAGGCGGTGCTGGAGCTGCTGCAGAGCGGCGACGGCTCGCTCGGCGCGCTGGACGTCCCCGAGCTGGAACCGCTCGACGGGGTGGTCATGGTCAGCGAGGTGGGCACCCCGGTCGACCTGGAGTCGTTCGACGACGACGACGCGGTCGGCCCGTTCCAGCCAGCGGCCGACGACCGGCTGGTCGGTCGGCTCGACGAGCACCCGTTCCTGGAGCTCGACGACGACCACGACCACGCCGGGCACCAGCACTAGGTCGGATCACGCCCGGGGCCCGGTTCGGGGCCCCGGGCGTTCCCGCCCGACTCTTCAGTACGACAGGCCCGGCTGCGGCTGGTTGACCCGCCGGCGACGCAGCACCACCTGCCGCGTGCCGTCGCGGTACAGCCGCACCCGGGCCAACTCCCATCCTGAGAACTCCGCCTGGATCGCCAACTGCGCCGCGGCGGTCAACCGGTCGACGTTCGGCGGCAGCCGCAGCGGCGCGTATTCGTAGTCCATGCCATCCATGCTGCCCAGCCCAGCGGCCATTCGCCACCCCCTCGGGGGTGACCAACGACGCTGCCGTGGGCGGTTCGTGCCGCCCTGTGCGCGCCGCCCGGTCTCGGGGGACGGCCAGCTGGAAGCGCCGATCCGTACCGCCTCGTCGACAAGACAGGTACGCGCCCGTGGCGGACCGCGTCGTGTGCCCGGGGAGGACGTCAGCCGGCGGGGACGTTCGCCGTCAGCAGTGCGGCGAGGGCCGGCGCGGCCAGGGCGACTCCCCAGGCGTTGCCCGGGTCGACCGCCAGCCCCCAGGACGGGTCCGGCCAGTCCTCAAACAGGTCGGCGCAGGCCAGCGCGACGAACGGCACCCCGTCCCCGGCGAACGCAGCGAGCGCCCCGGGCGAGGTGAAGACCGGCAGCAGCGGCGCGCCGGTCGCGTCGCCGACCACCGTCCACGGGAAGTCGGCGTCTGGCGCCGGTTCCCCGGCCAGCGGGACGCACACCGGGGCGCCGGCCAGCGCCCCGAGGTAGCCGGGCAGGTCACGCCGGTCGACGGCCGCGACGAGCACGGCCACCACCGCCGGCTCCGCCTGGGCGGCTGTCGTCCCGGCCGGAGCCGCCTGGGCGTGGGTCACCGCCCGACAGGAGAGCGCGCCGGGCTCGTCGGTCAACACCTCGGCGGCGGTACGGGTCACTAACGCACTGAGCCGTTCCACCTGCTCAGGAGTGCGCGCCGCCTCGTACCACCAGCCCTCGGCGCCGGTCGGGCGGTGCCAGCCGAGCGCGGCCAGGCGTGCCTCGTCGTGGCCGGGGCAGACAGCCCGCACCACCTGGCGGCGCACCAGCAGCCGGATCCCGCGCGGACCGGCGGAGAGCACCAGGTCGGTGTCCCGGTCGCAGCGGACGACGGTGTCCCGCAGCCGAGCGGCGATCTCCGGCCAGGTCGGCGACGGCGGCGTCACGCTGGTGCGCCCGGCAGACGGTCGTCCAGCCGCCCGAGCCGGGCCACGGTCTCCTCCAGTCGGCCCAGCGCCGAGAAGTCACCTGGCGTGCCGAACAGGTCCCCGAGCCCCGCGCCGAGCGCGACGTCAAACCCCTCCGTGTGCTCGTCGACGTGCGTGGAGGCGACCGCGCGGGCCCGCCGGTACGCGTCGAGCACCAGCTCGGCCACCCCTTCGGTGCCGGCGCGTAGGGCGGCGGGCGCGAGGGTGAGGCCGGTCAGCGCTCCGGTGGCGTCGACGGTCGCCGAGACCAGCCCGCTCTCGTCGGTCGCGGTGCCGGACAGCTCGGCCAGGTTGTCGCGGAGGCCCGCGAATTGGCGTTCGATGTCGGCGATCCGCCCGGCGAGCGCGTCGAACGCGGACGTCGGGTCCGTCATTGAGATTCCTCCCCGTGGATCGTGCGACCGGGTGGTGGCCGGCGGCCGGGAGATCGTATCGTCGGTGCGCTCGACTCATGGGGGAGGAATGGCATGCCGCCGGATATCGATGTCGACGTGCAGGCGGTCCGTCGACTGGAGACAGCCGCCAAGCAGGTCGCCAGCTCGCTCGCCGCGTTGGAGGGGCAGATCGTCGCGGCCGGCGACATGCCGTCGGACGCCTTCGGTCATCTGCCGTTCGCCAGCGACATGCTCCGCGACAAGTACGCCGAGCAGGTCACCGGCGGCAAGGAGCTGTTCGCCGCCGCGAACGCCGCGTTCGGCCGGGTCGCCACGGCGCTGGCCGACACGGCGGAGGCGTACGAGCACAACGAGCGGGACCTCGACGCCGGGTTCAAGGCCATCCAGTCGGGGCTGCCCGGATGAGCGGTCCGGCCGGCAGCGCCGTCCAGCTGTGGAACGGCCTCGACAACGCGCTCTCCGGAGTGGAGGACGCGGTCAACAGCGTCTGCCGGACCTTGGCCTGGCCGCTCATCCAGCTCGTCGACCTGGTCGACGGGGAGCCCGCCGTGCTGCGCGCGAAGGCCTCCGAGTGGGACGCGCTGGCCGCGCAGGTGCGCGACCTGGCGCAGGGGCACCGCGGAACCCGGGAGTCCGCGCAGGCCGGCTGGCGCTCACCCTCCGGTGTGGCGTACGGCCAGCGGTTGGCCGAGGTGGAGCAGCAGCTCCTCGACGTCGCCGAGCAGTTCACCGCGACCGCGGAGTACCTGCGCGGCGTCGCTGACGGCCTGCAGACCGTGCACGACGTGCTCGTGGACATCTGCGTGGAGTTCGTGAACTTCCTCCTGGTGACGCTGGTGACGGCGTTGCTGATGGCCCCGGTCACCATGGGCGCGTCCTGGGCTGCCGGCGTGGGCGTGGCCGTCACCAGGGGCCTGATCGTGGTCACCAGGATGTTGAAGGTCATCCGACCGCTCGCGGTGCACCTGCAGAAAGTCATCCGCCTGCTCCAGCGGGTGCTGCTGTACCTGCGCAAGCTGCGCATGCACCTCGACAAGCTGGTCGACATGCAGAAGGCGCTGCGCACCGGCAGGAAGTACGCCGACAAGCGCAGCGCCGCCGGCAAGCTCGACAAGTGGCACCACAAGTTCCTCGACCCCACCAAGGGCACCTACAAGCTGGGCAAGTCCGGTTCCCCGTTCGACATGGGTGTCCTCGACCGGGCCGCCGCGCTACGGACGCACGGTGTCGCCGACGGTGCCCGAGTGATCGCCCGGGACTGGGCGACCAACCTGCCGTGGAACGTGCCGAACTCTGTCGTGCACGGCGTCACCTGGGGGACTGTCGCGCTGACCAGCGGCCTCTCCATGCCCGCCAGCGAACAGATCGGCGACCAGGTCGACCAGGCGGTGCAGGGCGGCGCCGACTGGATCGACCAGAATGTCTTCGGGCAGCCGCCCGCGGGCCAGCCGGCGGGCCGATAGGGAGGCGACGGTTGATGTCAGGGGAGCGGGGTCGGCTGGGTCGGTTCACCGACGCGGTGCTCGGCGGCGCGCGGGTCGCCCGGGACAAGGCCCGCGAGCTGCGGGACGAGTTTCGCACCAGCGACGAGCCGGAGCGCGCCCTGGTAGCACCGCTGTTGGCCGGGCAGGACCTCCGCTACGTAGGGCTCGGACCGGTGCGCATGTCGCAGACCCACCAGGCCGGTCGGCAGCTCGCCGACGAGGTTGGCGCCGAGTTGACCGATGCGCTCGACCCGAAGGTGCTGTTCGGGCTGCTCAACATCGTCAACCCGGTGGTCTGGGTGGACGCCGTGCTGACGCCGGTGCGGCTGGCCGCGGGCGTACTGCTGCTGCCGGGCAAGGCCGGTGCCATCGCCGCCGGTGTGCCGGAGCTGGCGGCGCCGGAGCCGGGCCTGCCCCAGCAACCCGCCCAACGGGAGCCGATCCCGCTCACCGAGGAGCAGGAGGCGTTTCGGGCGCTGTTCCGGCTCAGCCTGTACCGCCCGCTGGCCGACCAGCTGGCCGAGATCGCCTACCGCCGGCGGTACGTCTTCAGCGGCGACCTCGCCACCCTCGCCGGGAGCCTCCTGCTCTTCCTGGAGCGCTACACGGGTACCCCGCTGGCGGTGACGGACACCCACCTCCACCTACTGCGGATGGGCCCCCGCCCGGACGCCGACCGGCCCGACCGCCGTCAACCGCGGGTGCTGTGGAGTGTGCGCCGCGACCGGGTGGCCCGAGTCGACTCCGAGCGTGGCGCGAGCGGGCTCGTGCAGCTCGCCTCCACCATCGTCTTCGACGACGGCTCGTGGATCCGGCTGACCCAGCCCGCGCTCCGTGACGACCAGTCGCGCTTCCTGACCGCGATCCAGGACCTCCCCGGACAGCGTCCGACGCCGTGACCGGGACGGCGTCGGGCACGGTGCGCTGGCCGACGGGTCTGCCCGTGGCCCGGCGGTCGGGTCAGCCGTCGCGCTCGGGGTAGCCGACCGGCACCGCCGAGACGTCGTCCAGAGCTGTGGTGATCTCCTCGGGCAGTGTGATCCGTTCCACCTGGAGCGCGCCGAGCAGCTGCCCCACGGTCCGGGCGCCGAGGATCGGCGCGGTCACCCCGGGCCGGTCCCGGATCCAGGCCAACGCCACTTCCAGCGGCGACACACCCAGCCCGCCGGCCGCGGTCGCCACCGCCTCCACGATGCTGGAGCAACGGGGGTCCAGGTACGTGGCGACGAACCGCTCGAAGTGCGGCGACGCGGCCCGCGAATCCGCCGGACGGCCGTGCCGGTACTTACCGGTCAGCACTCCCCGGCCCAGCGGCGACCAGGGCAGCACGCCAAGACCGAGCGCGTCGCAGGCGGGCAGCACCTCCCGCTCCACACCCCGCTCCAGCAGCGAGTATTCGACCTGGGACGCGACCACCGGCGCCCGCCCCGGCCAGGCGGTCTGCCAGGCGGCGGCCCGCGCGGTCTGCCACCCGGAGAAGTTCGACACCCCGACGTAGCGGACCTTGCCGCTGGCCACCGCGTGGTCCAAAGCGGCCAGGGTCTCCTCCAGCGGGGTGTCCGGGTCGTACCCGTGCACCTGGAACAGGTCGACGTGGTCGGTGCCCAGCCGCCGCAGGGACGCGTCCAACGTCCGCAGCAGGTGCCCTCGGGAGCCGTCCCGGCGCCGGCCGCTGCCCGGGCGCAACCCGGCCTTGGTGGCGATCAGCAGCTCCTCGCGGGGCACCAGGGAGCCCAGCAGTGAACCGATCACCGACTCGGCGTCGCCGTCGCCGTACACGTCGGCGGTGTCGATCAAGTTGCCGCCCGCGTCCAGGTAACTCTTCAGCTGGGCGGCCGCATCGTCGGCGTCGGTGTCCCGGCCCCAGGTCATGGTGCCGAGCGCGAGCCGGGAAACCGCCAGCCCGCTTCGGCCGAGCGGTCGCTGTTGCATGGGTGAACCTTATTTCGAACCTGCCGTGAGAGATATCCTCGCTCCCGTATCTCTGCCGGTTCTGCCGGTTCCGCCGCCATGGGCTGCCCCGATGGAGGGGGGACCAAAGGTGTCGAGCCGGTGATCGAGTCTGTTATCGGCATTGCGTAACCTGGTGCGACCTGTGCCACGGATGGGGGAGGACCAGTGCGACTCGGGCTCAGTCTCGGATACCAGACGGCGTGGAGCACACCGGCCGACCACCTGGCGTTGGCCCAGGAGGCCGACCGGCTGGGTTACTCGGTGGTGTGGGCGGCGGAGGCCTACGGCTCCGACTCGCCCAGCATGCTCGCCTGGATGGCCGGCCAGACCGAACGGATCGACGTCGGCGCCGCGGTGATGCAGATCCCCGCGCGTACGCCGGCGGCCACCGCCATGACCGCCGCCACCATCGACGCGCTCTCCGGTGGTCGGTTCCGCCTCGGCCTGGGCGTCTCCGGCCCGCAGGTCTCCGAGGGCTGGCACGGTGTGCGGTTCGCCAAGCCACTCGCCCGGACCCGCGAGTTCGTCGACATCGTCAAGCTGGCCATCGCCCGCAAGGAGGTGGCGTACGACGGCGAGCACTACACGCTGCCGCTGCCCGACGGCCCCGGTAAGGCCCTGCGGCTGGGCTTCCACCCGCCACGCGAGCACATTCCGATCTACCTGGCGGCGGTCGGCCCGAAGAACCTGGAGCTGGCCGGCGAGATCGCCGACGGCTGGCTGGCCGTGTTCTATGCCCCGGAGTTCGCCGAGGAGCAGCTCGCCTCGGTCCGCGCCGGGCGGGCCAAGGTCGGCAAGGAGCTGGCCGGGTTCGACGTGGTGCCGTCGGTGCCTGTGGTGATCGGTGACGACGTGGCCTCCTGCGCCGAGCTGGTGCGCTGGTACGCGGCGCTGTACGTGGGTGGCATGGGCAGCCGCCAGCAGAACTTCTACAACCAGCTCGCCACCCGGATGGGTTACGGCGACGCCGCCCGCGAGGTGCAGGACCTGTACCTGGCCAAGCGGCAGCGCGACGCCGCCGCCGCCGTACCGATGGAGTTCATCGACCGCACCTCGCTGCTCGGCCCGAAGGAGCGCATCGCCGAGCGCATGCGGGAGTACGCTGCCGCCGGCGTCACCACGCTGTCGGTGACCCTGTTCGTGGCGGACCGGGACAGCGGGGTGCAGACCCTGCGTACCGTCGCCGAGGCGCTCGACCTCTCCGGAGTTGGCGAGTGACCTGGGTCGAGGCCATCGTCCTGGGCATCGTCCAGGGACTGACCGAGTTCCTCCCGGTCAGCTCGTCGGGGCATCTGCGGATCACCTCGGCGATCTTCTTCGACCGTGATGCCGGCGCGTCGTTCACAGCGGTCACCCAGCTCGGCACCGAAGCGGCCGTGCTGATCTACTTCGCCAAGGACATCTGGCGGATCACCCGGACGTGGCTGGTCGGCATCAGGGACAAGTCGGTGCGTTCCAGCCTCGACTATCGGATGGGCTGGTACGTGATCGTCGGCTCGATCCCCATCGGGCTGTTCGGCTTCCTGTTCAAGGACCAGATCAAGACCGCTGGGCGCAACCTGTGGGTGGTGGCGACCACGCTGATCGTGTTCGCCTTCGTGCTGGCGTTCGCCGAATACTGGGGGCGGCAGACGCGTACCCTGCAGAACTTCCGGATGAAGGACGGCGTGGTGATGGGCTTCGCCCAGGCCATGGCGCTGGTGCCCGGGGTGTCCCGCTCCGGCGGCACGCTCACCGCCGGCCTGTTGCTCAACCTCACCCGGGAGGCCGCGGCACGCTACTCGTTCCTGCTGGCCATCCCGGCGGTGGTGATGTCCGGTGTGTTCAGCCTCGGGGACGTCTTCGAGCCGTCCGCCCCGGGCACGTCCGTGCCCACCGTGGCGCAGACGATCGTGGCCACCGTCATCGCCTTCGCCATCGGCTACGCGGCCATCGCGTGGCTGTTGCGCTACGTCGCCCACCACACCCTGTACGTCTTCGTGCTGTACCGGGTCGCGCTGGGCACCCTGGTCCTGGCTCTGCTGATGACCGGCACGATCAGCGCCACCTGATCCGCCCGCACCTCGGCCCCCGCCCCTCGCAGAGGGGTGGGGGCCTTTCCGTGGCCAAGGCGGGCCGTTTCCGCTGTTCCGCACAACGAGGACTCAGCGGTTCTATTCTCCTGATATCGGGCTGTCTCCCCGGGTGGGATCTGTCGGTGGCTCGCGTCGGAGAGGGCGACCGTGACTGCCAGCGCTGGCCCGAAGCATGGCCGGGGGCGGCCACCGAGACGCAACCTCGTCGCGGTCGTCTCGATCGTCGTGCTCTCCGGTGCGTTCTTCGGCTACGACCAGGGCGTCATCAGCGGTGCGCTCCGCGACATTCGCCAGACCTTCCACGCGGACACCTTCGCCGTCGAGGTGGCGGCGAGCTGGGTGACCCCTGGGGCGCTGGTGGGCGCGCTGCTCGGCGGCCACCTCGCGGACCGGATCGGTCGCCGCGGGGCGCTGTGGGTCGCCGCCGCCACGTTCGCGGTGGGCACGATCCTGCAGGCGACCGCACCGGTGATCGGGGTCATGTTCGGCGCGCGGTTGATCCTGGGGCTGGGCATCGGGGTGGCCTCGGTCGCCGGGCCGATGTACGCGGCGGAGGCCGCGCCGGAACGGATCCGCGGCAGCCTCCTGGCGGTCTACCAGTTCTCCACGACGTTCGCCATCTTCATCGGTTACCTGGCCGACGAGCTGTTCGAGGCCGGCAACTCCTGGCGTTACCTGCTGGTGGCAGCGGCGCTGCTGGGTGTGGCCCTCGCCCTGGTCACCACGGTGATCCCCGACTCGGCCGTCTGGTACTTCGGACGGGGGGACCCGCGCCGGGCGGAGGCGTCCCTGCGGGCGACAGTGCCGGCGCGGAACGTGCCCCAGCGACTGCACGCCATCGAGGAGAGCCTCTCGGCCGGCAAGGCGGGCTGGCGGGAGGTGCTGTCGCCGCAGTGGCGGCGCCCGTTGGCGCTCGGTGTCGGCATGGCGCTGTTCCAGCAACTGACCGGGATCAACGGGATCATCTACTACGCCGACGAGATCTTCTCGTCCGCCGGGTTCCACACCCCGCAAGCGCAACTGGCTGCGACCACCTGGGCGATCGGCGGGGTCGACTCACTCTTCACGCTGGTCGCGGTCGCCTTCCTTGACCGGCTCGGTCGCCGGCCGCTGCTGCTGGTCGGGCTGCTGGGCATGGCGGTCTCGCTCGTGGTGGTCAGCATCAGTTTCGCCAGGATGGCCCCGGCGGCGCGGACGGCGGGAGCGACCGGGCACCATCCCACCGACGCGGGCATCTTCCTGCTGATCGGTGTGGTCATGTTCGTGGCGTTCTACGCGATGTCGATCGGGCCGACCGCCTGGACGGTCATCAACGAGATCTTCCCGGGCCGCATCCGGGGCCGGTGCGTGGCGATCGCCTCCGCCACCCACTGGGGCACCGAGTACCTGATCACGCAGTTCTTTTTGAGCATGCTCGACGCCCTGGGGAGATCGGGAGTGTTCGCCCTCTTCGCCGGCACCTGCGTGCTCGGCTTTCTGTTCGTCTGGCGGTACCTGCCGGAGACCAAGGGCAGGACTCTCGAACAGATCCAGCACATGTGGCAGACCGACGCTCGTGCTCGGCGTCCGCACCGTGTCGATGACCGGTCAGCCGGTACGGCGTGATTCCCGCCTTCTGACCCGCGACGCAGGGGCGAGGCGTACGGTCGATCCGAAGCCGCCCAAAACGGATCAGTAGGACAAAGTAGCTCAATAGGGTCAAGCGTAAGCGCTCACCCTGTGGCGAGTCCTCTCGGCGCAATGGCGGCTCCCGACCGACAGTCGCGAAGGACCAGGACGTGCATCTGACACCAAGGGAATTCGACAAGCTGACGATCCTCTCGATGGCCATCGTCGCCAACGCCCGCAAGGCCAGGGGGATCAAGCTGAACCACCCCGAGGCCGTGGCGGTGATCTGTGCCGCGGCCCTGGAGGGGGCCCGGGAGGGCAAGACCGTCGAAGAGGTCATGAACGAGGCCCGCAGCACCCTCAGCGCCGATGACGTGATGCCGGGCGTGCCGGACATGCTGCCCATGATCCAGGTCGAGGCGGTCTTCACCGACGGTTCTCGACTGGTCACCGTGCACTCACCGATCCGATAGGCGCAGCCAGCCCAGAGGCGATCTCCAGGAAGGTGGAGCAGGAAATGGCCAAGCAACATCCCGGCCCCAACTCGAAGCACGTGCGACCCATCGGGGGCTACGTGCTGAGCGACCAGCCGTTGGAGCTGAACGCGGGGCGGCCGGTCACCGAGGTCGTCGTTCAGAACACCGGCGACCGACCGATCCAGGTCGGCTCACACTTCCACTTCTTCGAGGCCAACCGGATGCTCGCCTTCGATCGTGAGGCGGCCTTCGGGCGTCGGTTGAACATCCCGGCGACGACCTCCATCCGCTTCGAGCCGGGCGACAAGAAGACGGTCGAGCTCATCCCCTTCGGCGGACAGCAGCGCGTGTACGGATTCAACGGCCTGGTGCAGGGGTGGAGCGGCAGCGAGTCGACCCCCAGCTACCGGCCGGACCGCACCGAGGCGATCCACAACGCCAGGACGCGGGGCTTCAAGTTCGCCCCGGAGCAGCAGGACAGCCCCAAGGACAAGAAGAAGTAGATCCGCTATCCCGCAGGGCTGCCAGCCTCGGGCAGGAGAGATGATTCGATGAGCCAGATTTCGCGGCAAGAATATTCCGGAATGTACGGCCCGACGACGGGCGACCAGATCAGGCTCGGGGACACCGACCTGTACATCGAGATCGAGAAGGATCTCCGGGTCCTCGGCGACGAGGTGATGTACGGCGGGGGCAAGACCCTGCGCGACGGCATGGGGGTCAACAACCAGTACACCAACGCGCAGGGTGGCCTGGACCTGGTCATCACGAACGTGACCATCGTCGACGCGACCCTCGGCGTGATCAAGGCCGATGTCGGTGTCAAGGACGGCAAGATCGCCGGCATCGGCAAGGCCGGCAACCCGAACATCATGGACGGCGTCACCCCCGAGCTGGTGACCGGTCCGGGCACCGAGGCCATCTCCGGCGAGCACCTCATCCTGACCGCCGGGGGCATCGACACGCACGTGCACCTGGTGACGCCGCTGCAGGCGTACGCCGCCCTGAGCAACGGCGTCACCACCCTGTGGGGCGGCGGCACCGGCCCGACCGACAGCACCAACGGCGTCACCATCACCCCGGGTCCGTGGAACCTCCACGCGATGATGCGGGCCTTCGAGACCATCCCGATCAACATCGGTCTGATGGCGAAGGGCAACAGCACCGGCCGTGCCCCACTGGTCGAACAGATCATGGCGGGCGCGCCGAGCTTCAAGATCCATGAGGACTGGGGTGCGCCGCCGGCGGTGATCCGGGCCTGCCTGGACGTCGCCGACGAGTTCGACGTCCAGGTCAGCATCCACACCGACACCCTCAACGAGAGCGGCTACCTCGAGGACAGCATCGCCGCGTTCGAGGGCCGGACGATCCACACCTTCCACACCGAGGGCGCCGGTGGCGGGCACGCGCCGGACGTCATCAAGGTCGCCAGCCAGATGAACGTGCTGCCCAGCTCGACCACGCCGACGGTGCCCTACGGCATCAACAGCCAGTCCGAGCTGTACGACATGATCATGGTCTGTCACAACTTCAACCCGCAGGTCCCCTCGGACGTGGCCTTCGTGGAGAGCCGGATCCGGACCGAGACGATCGCGGCCGAGGACGTCCTGCTCGACGAGGGCGTCATCTCGATGATGCAGAGCGACTCGCAGGCCATGGGGCGCGTCGGCGAGACCTGGCTGCGGACCATCCAGCTCGCCGGGCAGATGAAGACCGCCCGCGGCAAGCTCGCCGAGGACTCCAGCGCCAACGACAACTTCCGGGTGCTGCGGTACGTCGCCAAGATGACCATCAACCCGGCCATCACCCAGGGGATCTCGCACGTGCTGGGCTCGGTCACACCGGGCAAGATGGCCGACCTCGTGCTCTGGGAGCCGGCCTTCTTCGGCGCGAAGCCGAAGCTCGTCCTCAAGGGCGGCATGATCGCCTGGTCGATCATGGGTGACCCGAACGCGTCACTGCCGACACCGCAGCCGGTCTACTACCGGCCCTCGTTCGCCGCGTACGGCAGCCAGCTCGCAAAGACCTGCGTGACCTTCGTGTCCCGGGCCGCGCACGAAGCCGGCATCGCCGAGGAGCTCGGCCTCCAACGGCAGGTCATGCCGGTCTACCGGACCCGGGGGCTCACCAAGCGGGACATGGTCCGCAACGACCGGCTTCCCAAGCTCGAGGTCGATCCGGAGACGTTCGCCGTGAAGATGGACGGCGTCCACGCGACGGTGCCGCCGGCCCGGAACCTGCCCCTGAGCCAGCTCTACTTCTTCAGCTGACCCCCGTCGGGACCGTCTCGTACGTGCCTGGTCCCGGCACACCGACCGAAAGGAGAGGCCCGTGCTCGTCGAGACGGTGCTGGGCAACATGAACGAGCCCGACTGGACGCTCCGCCTGAAGGAAGCGCGCATCGACGACCTGGTCCTCGACCAGTGGGACGCCCAGAAGAGCCGCATCCGCAAGGTGACCAGTTCCGGGTCGGAGCTGTCGGTGGCGCTGGCGCGTGGCGTCCGGCTGCGCGACGGCGACGTCCTCGCCTGGGACGACCTGACCGCCACCGCGGTGGTGGCCCGGGTACAGCTGGGCGAGGTGATGGTCGTCCACCTCGACAAGCTGCGCGGCGAGTCAGCCGAGCTGCTCATCCGCTCCGCCGTCGAGCTCGGTCACGCCATCGGCAACCAGCACTGGCCGGCCGTGGTCAAGGGCACGAAGATGTACGTTCCGCTGACAGTGGACCGCAAGGTCATGGACTCGGTGATGCGCACCCACGCCTTCACCGGGATCACCCACGAGTTCGTTCCCGGCACCGAGGTCATCGCGTACCTCGCGCCGCACGAGTCGCGGCGGTTGTTCGGTGGCGCCGACTCGACGCCGCACTCCCACCTCCCCGCCGACCTCAACTGAGCGGGGCCGGACGGTGCGCACCATGGCGGAAACCCTGAAGCTGCTGCAGTTCGGCGACTCGGTCTTCCCGGTCGGCGCCTTCTCCTTCTCCAGCGGTCTGGAGATGGCCGTCCAGCACGGCGTCGTGCACGACCGGGAGACCCTCCAGGACTACGTCCGGACCGTCACCCGGCTCGCCGCCACCGGGGACGGTGTCGCCCTGCTCGCCGGGCACCGTGCCGCCGTCGCGGGAGACCTCGACCGGATCCGGCGCGCCGACGAGGCCGTCCACCTGCGCAAGATCAACGAAGAGATGCGGACGATGTCCGTACGCATGGGGCGCAAGCTGGCGGAGGCCGCGACCCGGATCGTCGGGGAGACCCTGCTCAAGAAGCGGCTCGGCGAGTCGGCGTCGGGCGCGCCGGTCACCTACCCGGTCGCGCTCGGGGTGGTCTTCGCCGACCTCGGGGTGCCCGAGGAGGACGCGTTCGCGGCCCACCAGTACGGCGCCGCCTCGACGGTGCTCAGCGCCGCCATCCGGTTGATGCGGGTCGACCACCTCGACGCGCAGTCGATCCTGTTCGCGGTCAACGAGAAGGTCACCGACGACTACCGCGACGTGCGCACCGCCGACCTCGACGACATGCAGACCTTCGGGCCGCACATCGACGTCCTGGCCGGCGCACACCAGCACATCCACGTGCGGATGTTCATGAGCTGAGGGCTGACCTCCGCGATCCACACGTTTCTGACCCTCAACACGTCTCCCAGAAGGACTGGTCACATCATGAAGTCGGCAAGTCGTATCGGCGTAGGCGGCCCGGTGGGCAGCGGCAAGACCGCGATCATCGAGGCTGTCGTGCCCCGTTTCGTGGACAACGGGCTGCGCGTACTGGTGATCACGAACGACGTCGTCACCACCGAGGACGCGAAACACGTCCGGCGCGCCCTGACCGGGGTCCTCGTCGAGGAACGGATCCTCGGGGTCGAGACCGGCGCCTGCCCGCACACGGCCGTGCGCGAGGACCCGAGCATGAACCTGGCGGCGGTGGAGGACATGGAGTCCCGGTTCCCGGACAGCGACGTGGTGCTGATCGAGAGCGGCGGCGACAACCTCACGCTGACGTTCAGCCCCGCCCTGGTCGACTACTTCATCTACGTCATCGACGTGGCGGCCGGCGACAAGATCCCGCGCAAGAACGGCCCGGGGATCTCCAAGTCCGACATCCTCGTGATCAACAAGACGGACCTCGCCCCCTACGTGGATGCCGACCTCGAGCTCATGGCCCGCGACGCGGACGTGACGCGCAACGGCAAGCCGGTCATGTTCACCAACTGCAAGACGGGTGAGGGCATCGACGAACTCGTCTCGTTGATCCGCCGCAACGCGCTCTTCGACGCCGAAGTGGTCGCATGATCACACTGGACGGTGCGCGGGAACTGGCGCCGTACCAGGACCAACCGGCACAGCTGCCCGCCGCGTCCAACGGCAAGGTCGGCGTGCTGCGCCTCGGGTTCGAACGGCGCGGTGACCAGACGATCCTGCACGACCTCTACCGGCAGTCACCGCTGCTCGTCCAGCGGGCGCTCTACTGGGACGAGGAGATGCCGCAGCTTCCCTGCGTCATGATCCTCACCACCTCCGGCGGTGTGCTCCAGGGCGACCGCCTGCACATGGACGTCGACCTGGCACCGGGCAGCCAGGCGCACCTGGTCACCCAGGCCGCCACCAAGATCCAGGAGATGGACGCGAACTACGGCTCGCAGATCCAGCGCTTCACCCTGGCCGAGGACACCTACCTCGAATACCTCCCGGAGCCCGTGATCCCGTACCGGGGCAGCCGGTTCGTCACCGACACCCGGGTGCGGCTCCCGGAGAGCGCCACCATGCTCTACGGCGAGGTCCTCCAGCCCGGCCGGAAGTACTACCGCGACGGGGAACTCTTCGCCTACGACCTCTTCTCCTCCTCGTTGCGCGCGGAGCGTCCCGACGGCCGGCAGTTGTTCGTGGAGAAGTTCGTGGTGGCTCCCGGGCAGTTCCCGGTGGCGCGGCTCGGCGTCATGGATCGCTTCCACATCTTCGGCAACGTCGTACTCCTCGCCAGCCCGGAGCGGGCCGCCCGCGTCTACGAACGGACCTCGACGCCGGTCTGGGACGAGGAGACGCCGCTGGCCAGCGCCGTCAGTCGACTGCCGAACGACGCGGGCCTCATCTTCAAGGTCCTCGGCCAGGAGACCGAGCCGGTCCGTGCCGCGGTCCGTGCCTTCTGCGTGGCCGCCCGCGAAGAGGTGACCGGCCGGACCTTCCCGCCGGCCTTCAGTTGGCGATGACGGATCCCCAAGGAGAATGCCGTGCCGAGCGTGACCCGCAGCTGGGACAGGCTGAGTGACCACAACCCTCTGATCGGGTTCGTCGACGCCTGCCTGCGCGGGCCGGCACAGGTCGTCCTGCAGAACAACCCGCTCACCGGGCTGCTCGTCCTCGTCGCGATCGCCTGGGGAGCGTTCGAGAACGGGCAACCACGGATCCTCGGGGGAGCGGTCCTCGGTCTCGTCGTCGGCACCGCCACGGCCGTCGCCCTGCGGGTGGACGAGCCCTCCTTGCGCAAGGGACTGTTCGGCTTCAGCCCGCTGCTGACCGGGATCGCCGTCCCGACATTCCTCGACGACCGGCCGTTGATGTGGCTCTACCTGGTGCTCGGAGCGATCGCCACGACAGTTGTCACACTGGCCCTGAACGCGATCTTCAAGACCTGGGGCCTGACCGCGTTCACCATGCCGTTCGTGCTGACCACCTGGGTGCTGCTGCTGGCCGCGTACCAGTTCGACCGGTTCACCGTGCTGACCAACCTGAAGCCGATGTTTCCCGGCGAGGGGCAGTTGACCGGTGGCCGCTTCGACTGGGGCCTGGTCCCCACCTTCCTGCGCGGGGTCTCCCAGATCTATCTGATCAACAGTTGGGTCACCGGCCTGATCATCCTGGTCGCGCTGCTGGTCAACTCCCGCTGGTCGGCGCTCTTCGCGGTGATCGGCGCGGTCGGCGCGACACTGCTGGCGCTCTGGTTCGGCGCCGACGCGGCCTCCCTGGACAAGGGCCTGTTCGGCTTCAACGCGGTGTTGACGGCGATCGCCGTTGGTGCGGTGCTGCACCGTCCCGGAGCGCTGGTGACCCTCTACACCCTCTTCGGAATCGCCCTGACGCTCTTCGTCCAGATGGCCCTGGCGACAGTGCTCACCCCACTGGCCATCCCGGTGCTCACCGGACCCTTCAACATCGCCACCTGGTTGCTGCTGCTGCCCAAACGGCACTTCGCGCCGGTGCCCAACCACGAACGCGCCAAGGAGACCGTCGTCTCGACGGTGAAGCACTCCGTCTGACCGTACCGAGAGGAGAGGTGAGCTTCCGTGCTCGCTCAGGACGCGGTGAACTCGGGCGACACCGCCTGGGTGCTGGTTTGCGCCGGCCTCGTGTTGTTCATGACCCCCGGCCTGGCCGTCTTCTACGGTGGAATGGTCCGCACCCGCAACGTGCTCGCGATGTTGCAGCAGAACATGGTCGCGTTGGGGGTCGTCAGCCTGACCTGGGTGCTGGTCGGCTACACCATCGCCTTCGGAGACGACGCCGGCACCGGCCTCTTCGGCAACCTCGAACTCTTCGGCCTCAACGACCTTCGGGTCCCGCCCGCACCCCACCTGCACGTGGTCACCGGCCAGGTGACCATCCCGACCCTGGCGTTCGTCGCGTACCAGATGATGTTCGCGGTGATCACGCCCGCGCTCGTCACCGGCGCCACCGCGGGCCGGCTGAGGTTCGCCGGCTGGGTCGCGTTCCTGGCGATCTGGTCCATCGTGGTCTACGCGCCGGTCGCGCACTGGCTCTGGCACCCCGACGGCTGGCTGGCCCGGTTCGGCACCCAGGACTGGGCCGGCGGCATGGTGGTCCACGCCTCCGCGGGAGCCGCGGTGCTCGGCACCCTGCTGGTCGTCGGACGCCGCCGTGGTTGGCCCCGCACCGCGTCCCCGCCCAACTCCATCCCGCTGACCATCCTCGGGGCGGGCATCCTCTGGTTCGGATGGTTCGGCTTCAACGGCGGCGACGGACTCCAGGCCAACGGGCTCGCCGCCCAGGCGCTGATCAACACCCATCTCGCGGCCGCCGCCGGCATGCTCGTCTGGCTGGTGGCGGAGCGGCTGAAGGACGGCCACAGCACCGTCGTGGGTGGCGTCTCCGGCGCTGTCGCGGGACTCGCGACGGTCACCCCCGCCGCCGGGTACGTCAACACCCTCTCGGCCATCGCCATCGGAGCGATCGCCGGAATCGTCTGCCACTTCGCGCTGCGGTTGAAGTATCTGCTCCGGCTCGACGACGCGCTGGACGTCCTCGCGGTCCACTTCGTCGGCGGCATGCTCGGCTCGCTGCTGGTCGGCTTCTTCGGCGACAGTGGTGTCAACCCGCTCGGCAAGGACGGTCTCCTCTTCGGCGGCGGCGGGTCCCTGCTCTGGCACCAGATCGTCGGCGTGGTCGCCGTGGTGGCCTTCTCCTTCGTGCTCAGTTGGGCGATCGCCGCCGCCGTGCAGGCCGTCCTCGGGCTCCGTGCCCCCGCCGACGAGCAGGACAACCTCGACCACGCCCAGCAGGACGCCGACGCGTACCACCTGGGCGGTGTTGCGGGCCTCAACGGCACTGGCGCACCGCAGCGTCGACGCGAACCCGGACGGGAACGCGGCGCCGAACGGCCCGCCCGGCCGCTTCAGAACGCCCGGCTGGTCACCGCGACGGTCAATCCGACGCTGCTGCCGACCACCCGGGAGCTACGCGACGCCCTGGTCGGTGCGGGAGCCACCTCGATCGTGCTCTTCGACGCCACGGTCTCCACCGCCGAACCGACTGCCCGTTCGCTGCCCCGGGGCTACTGGCAGGACCAGGACCTCGTGGGCCGCGCCCGGGTCGAGGTCGTGGTGGAACGCGAGGCGGTGTCCGCCGTGCTGGACGTGCTGGGCCGTTACGGTGCCGAGCGCTCGGAGTGCTTCGTGCAGGACGTCCAGCTCGCGACGGACGTCCGCTGAGCTGGCGCACGTCGGCGTGAGCCTCGGTCACCTCTTCGACCGGCGGGAACGGAGCAGGAACGACACGGTGGACAGGGCGAGCGTTCCCCAGGCCGGCACCCAGCGTGGTTGTTGCTGCGCCAGCGTTCCGATGCCACCCCCGGTGGCGTAGCAGAGCAGTGCCAGGAGCCCGAGGAAGGTGCCCTGGCGGGCCTGCTTCCGGCGGGTGTCCGGTCCGGCGAGCCAACGCCCGACGCGTTCGCCGATCTTCGCCACCGTGCCCGACTGGTAGGTGATGTGGGTGGTGATCCCGGCACTGCGGACGAACAGGGTCGCCAGCGCACCCATGGCGAAGCCACCCGCGGCGGCCAGCGCGATCCGCGGCGGCCCGCCCTGCCGGCCGTGGTGGAGCAGGACGTTGAGCACCGCCCAGAGTGCCAGCGTGGCCACGGTGCAGGCGAGTCCCCGCAAGGACGGCGACCACGGGCTCCGTGCCGCGCGTACCTGTGAGACCACGCCCGTCCCGGCGGCGAACGCGATCAGTGAGGCCGCGGACTCGGGCCAGGCGGCGTGTCGTCCGGCCAGGCCGATGCCCAGGAGGACGGCGTTGCCCGACTGGTTGGCGACGAACGCGCCGTAGCGCAGGAAGGCGAACGCGTCCACGAAGCCGGCGATGCCGGTGGTGAGGGCGAGGACCAGGAGCGGGCGCCGAAACTCCCCGTACACGTCCTGCGGGTCCGAGATGGCCGAGGGCCGCGCGGGTGCCGGGTCTCCCATCGCCTTTCACACCCTCCGGACAGAGGAACCGGACAACCCTGGCATTCGGTATTTTACCGCCAAGGCCGCGGCTCGATCCGTTTCCCGTCCGATCCCACCGGGCGACGCGGACACGGGCAGGCCGGAGGGCGATGCTGCCGGTCGGGCGCAGGTCATAGGGTGGTCCCCGTGGCGACCCTTCTGCTTCTGCGACACGGCCGGACGACCGCGAACGCCGACGGCGGCCTGGCCGGCCGCCAGCCGGTCGAGCTGGACGAGACGGGCCGGGCCCAGGCGGCCGCGGTCGGCGAGCGACTGCGGTCGGTGCCGCTCGCCGCAGTGGTGACCAGCCCGCTCATCCGGTGCCGGCAGACCCTGGAGCTCGCGCTGCCCGACGCCGACCCGCTCGTGGAGGAGGGCTTGATCGAGTGCGGCTACGGAGCCTGGGAGGGACAGCCACTGAAGAAGCTGGCGAAGGAGCCGCTCTGGCCGGTGGTCCAGCAGCACCCCAGCGCCGTGGTCTTCCCGCAGGGTGAGGCGATGGCGGCGATGGCCGCACGGGCGGTCGCGGCGGTGCGCGCATGGGATGCGCGGATCACCTCCGAGCACGGCCCGGAGGCGGTCTGGCTGGCGTGCAGCCACGGCGACGTGATCAAGGCGATCGTGGCCGACGCGCTCGGCGTACACCTAGATCTTTTTCAGCGGATCGTGGCCGACCCGGCGTCGGTGACGGCGATCCGGTATACGACGCTGCGGCCGTTCCTGCTGCGGCTCAACGACACCGGGGGCGACCTGGCCGCACTGGCGCCGCCGCCACGCAAGCGCCGCCGGGCGGCGCGGGCGGCGACGAGCGCGGCCGACTCCGACGCCCCGGTGGGCGGCGGCGCGGGGGCCGGCCGGTGAGGCGGAGTGCGCCACGCCCGGGTGCAAGGGCCGGTGCGCCGGGCGTGGCGGGGACCACGGTGATTCGGGTCGGTGGGGTGCGCGGTGCCATGGCGGGCCGGATAGGGTCGTGGGTATGACCCACCAGGTGCACGCCTTCGAACCGCCGGAGCGGTTCGTCGCCGGGACTGTCGGGCCGCCGGGGGAGCGCACGTTCTTCCTGCAGGCTCGCGGCGGCGGCCGGCTGGTCAGCGTCGCGCTGGAGAAGGTCCAGGTGTCCCTGCTCGCCGAGAAGCTGGAGGAGCTGCTCACCGAGGCACAACGTCGCTTCGGGGTGGATCTGCCCGAGCTGGCGCCGGTGATCGGCGACAACGAGCCACTGGACACTCCGGTCGACGAGGAGTTCCGGGTCGGGACCCTCGGGCTGGCCTTCGACGTGGACACCGCGACCGTGGTGATCGAGGCGATCGCCGCGGGCGAGGTGGAGCCCGAGGTCGAGCTGGGCGACGAGGACGACGAGGACGAAGACGACGACGAGGACGAAGAGCCGGACGAGGACCTGGACCGGCTCCGGGTCCGGCTCACCCCGCAGGCGACCCGCCAGTTCATCGAGCGGGCCCGGCGAGTGGTCAACGCGGGCCGGCCGCCGTGCCCGCTCTGCGGCCAACCGTTGGACCCCGCCGGGCACCTGTGCCCGCGGCACAACGGTTATCACCGGTGACCTCGTCCGGCCTCCAGCCTCGCCAGGACGGCGACGCCGCGCTGCGGCTGCTGCGTGACGGCGTGCTCGACCTGGAAGGTCGGCTGGTCGACGCGTCCAACACGACCCTGCGCGGCATCCTGACCCTGGAGGGGGTCACCGCCCGCTGCGTCTACAAACCGGTCCGGGGCGAGCGCCCACTGTGGGACTTCCCCGACGGCACCCTGGCCGGCCGGGAGGTCTCGGCATACCTGGTCTCCCGGGCGACCGGCTGGGACCTGGTGCCGCCCACCGTGCTGCGCGACGGCCCGTTCGGCCCCGGCTCCTGCCAGCTGTGGATCGACGAGCCGGAGGACGCCGAGCCGCTGGTCGGGTTCCTGCCGGCCGGTGAGCTGCCGCCACGCTGGTTCCCGATCGCCGCGGCCCGCGACGACGACGGCGCCGCGTACGCCCTCGCGCACGCCGACGATCCCCGGCTGGCCCGCCTCGCGGTGCTCGACGCGGTAATCAACAACGCGGACCGCAAGGGCGCTCACGTGCTGGTCGGTGCCGACGACCGGATCTACGGCGTGGACCACGGGGTGAGCTTCCACGTGGAGGACAAGCTGCGTACGGTGCTCTGGGGTTGGGCCGGCAAGCAGCTGCCCGCGGACGCCGTGGAGATGCTCGACGGGCTCGCCGGGCAGCTCGCCGGCGCGCTCGGCGCGGAGTTGGCCGACCACCTCACCATCAGTGAGGTGACCGAGGTGGCCTCCCGGATCGACCGGTTGCGCGAGACCGGCCGCTTCCCGCAGCCACCGGAGGACTGGCCGGCGATCCCCTGGCCACCCATGTGACCCGTTGTCATCTTGATCACCCGTGAGGCGCTCCGACCTCGTCGTCGGGCTGGCTAGGCTGATCCCATGGAGTCTTGGGCGGGACACGAGGTGCCACGGCTGCCGGGCAGGGGCGAGCCGTTGGCGCTGTACGACTCGGCGCGGCAGGGTGTCCACCCGAGCGAACCGGCCGACTCGGGGAGCATGTACGTCTGCGGCATCACCCCGTACGACGCCACCCACCTCGGCCACGCCGCCACCATGATCACGTTTGACCTGGTGCAGCGGATGTGGCGGGACGCCGGCCGCCCGGTGCGCTACGTGCAGAACGTCACCGACATCGACGACCCGCTGCTGGAGCGGGCCGCCCGCGACGGCGAGGACTGGGTGGTCCTGGCGATGCGGGAGACGGCGCTGTTCCGCGAGGACATGGAGGCGCTGCGGATCATCCCGCCGGAGCACTACGTGGGCGCTGTCGAGTCCATCCCGGACATCGCCGACAAGGTCGAGGTGCTGGTCAAGGACGGCGCCGCGTACCGCCTCGACGACGGCACCGGCGACGTCTACTTCGACATCTCCGCCACGGGCCGGTTCGGCTACGAGTCGAACCTGACCCGCGAGCAGATGCTGGAGATCTTCCCGGAGCGCGGCGGTGACCCCGACCGCGCCGGCAAGCGCGACCCACTGGACCCACTGCTGTGGCGTGGCGCCCGCGAGGGGGAGCCGTCCTGGCCGGGCGGGGAGCTGGGCCCGGGCCGCCCGGGATGGCACATCGAGTGCGCGGTCATCGCGCTGAACCTGCTCGGCGACCGGATCGACGTCCAGGGCGGCGGCAACGACCTGCTGTTCCCGCACCACGAGGCGTCCGCCGCGCACGCCGAGCGGCTCACCGGTCAGGCACCGTTCGCCGAGCACTACGTGCACGCCGGGATGATCGGCCTGGACGGCGAGAAGATGTCCAAGTCCCGCGGCAACCTGGTCTTCGTGTCCCGGCTGCGCGCCGACAAGGTCGACCCGATGGCGGTCCGCCTGGCGTTGATCTCCGGGCACTACCGCAGCGACCGCACCTGGACCGACGAGCTGCTCACGACCGCCAAGGAGCGCCTGGACCGTTGGCGGCGGGCCGCCGCCGCGCCGGCCGGGCCGTCCGGGGCGGAGCTGCTGGCCGGCGTACGCGAGCGCCTGGCCGACGACCTCGACACCCCCGGTGCCCTGGCGGTCGCCGACCGCTGGGCCGAGGCGACCCTCGCCGGCGCCACGGATGACGCCGAAGCGCCCGCCCTCTTCGCGAACACGGTGGACGCCCTCCTGGGCATCCGCCTCTGACACCTCTCCCGGCAGACGGCACGCGTGCCGCAGCGCCGCGCGCCTCGCCGCGGCGGTCGTGATCGACTCGGCTTTCAGGAAGTCGCGGTGTCCGGGCCGGTGTGATGCCCCGATTTCCTGCAACCCGAGTCGGTCACCGGGATGGGCGCGGATCGCGCGGGGCGGGGGCGGGACGGGGTCAGCCCAGGACCAGGCCGGGGTCGGGCTCCGGGTCGGGGGTCGGGGCAGGGATCTTGTATTCCTCGGTGAGGGTCGTCATCGGGCCGGGCCAGGTGGCCTGGGCCACCTCGATCGGCTTGTGGTGCGTGTCGTACGCGACGTGCAGCAGGTGCAGCACCGGGGTGTCCGGCCGGATCTGGAGCGTCTCGGCCTCCTCCCGGCTGGGCTGGCGGGCGCTGATCGTGTCGGTGGCGGAGACGTACCGCCGCCCGGTGGCTTCCTCCGCCTCCTGATAGAGGGGGCGGCCGAAGGCCTCGGTGCGCTCCAGCGAGGTGCCGGCGGTGTCGCGGGGCAGGAACCAGGACGCGCCGACCTCGACGGGGGAGTCGTCGGTGCGGACGAGGTGTCGCCGGCAGAGCAGGTTGGTGCCGTCGGGCACCCCGAACGCGTCGGCGACCTCGGCGGGGGCGGGGGAGTGGCCGACGGAGACGAGTTGTTGGCGGTACCGGGCGGCCAGGTCGGTGTGGTAGCCGCGGAAGCCGCCGTACCGCCCTCGGGAGAGTCGGTTGAGTCGGCGGCGGGTGCCCCGGACGTACGTACCGGAGCCGGGTTTGGTGATCAGGATGCCCTCGACCCGCAGCTGGTCGACGGCGCGTTGCACGGTCTGCTTGGCGACGCCGAACATCTCGGCGATGGCCGGGATGGACGGCAGTCGCTCGCCGGGTCCCCAGTCGCCGCGGCGGACCTGGGCCTTGAGCTGCGTGGCAATCTGTCGGTGCGGGAACTCGGCGGCCCCGGGATTGATCTGCATACCCGCCTCCTTGATCACGTCTAGGTTCCTAGGATGCCCTAGCGGGTGTGACGGCGCCACCCCGGACACGCCAAAAAACGGGCCCTCGGACCAGAGAAGGTCCGAGGGCCCGCAGTGAACAGTTGGCTACCAGGAGCCGGCGGTCGGGCCGGCTGAACCGCCCCGTCGGCGCAGGTACTTCTCGAACTCCTGGGCGATCTCGTCGCCGGTCAACGGGGTGATGCCCTCGTCGCCGACCCGTTCCTCCAGCTCACGGACGTATTCGCCCAGCTCGGCGTCCTGCTCGGCGGCGCTGCGCACCCGCTGCTCCCACTCGGCGGACTCCTCGGCCAGGTCGGCCATCGGCACCGGCAGGTCGACGACCTCCTCGACCCGGTGCAGCAGGGCGAGGGTGGCCTTGGGGCACGGCGGGTTGTTGGCGTAGTGCGGCACGTGCACCCAGAACGACACGGCGTCGACCTCGGCGCGGGTGCAGGCGTCGTGCAGCACACCGACGATGCCGGTCGGCCCGTCGTAGCGGGTGGGGGTGAGCTGGTAGCGCTCGGCGGCCTGCGCGTCGGACGCACTGCCGCTGATCGGCAGCGGCCGGGTGTAGGGAACATCGGCCAGCAGCGCGCCGAGCAGCACCACCCGTTCCACCTCGAGGCTGTGGCAGATCTCCAGCACCTGCTCGCAGAACGTCCGCCAGCGCATGCTCGGCTCGATGCCGCGGATCAGCACCACGTCGCGGTCGGTGCCCTCCGGGCTGGCCACCATGAACCGGGTCGTCGGCCACTCCACGCGGCGGGTCTCCCCGTCGGCCATGGTGATGGTGGGCCGGCTGACCTGGAAGTCGTAGAAGTCCTCCGGATCCAACTCGGCGATCTGCCGCGCGTTCCAGACCTGTTCCAGGTGCTCGACGGCCGCGGTGGACGCGTCGGCGGCATCGTTCCAGCCCTCGAAGGCGGCGATGGCCACCGGGGACCGCAGCACCGGCAGTCCGTCGAACTCGGTCACGCCGTCACCTCACCCTGCTCGTCGCGGTCGGCGCCGGGATCGCGCCCGGTCGTCATACCGTGTGGCACAGCGGCGTCCCTGTTGTCCTTCACGTCCGCCAGCCTACGTGCCGGGCAGGGATGCGGCCCGTCGGCCGCGCCGGTCCACCGGACCGACGACCGGTCATACACGAACGAACCAGACAGGGTGATCCCGCTGACACAATATGGGATCGGGTGCCGAGGGGCGCTGGGTGCGGTGGGGACGGCACTAACCTGAACGGGTGCGGACTTCGTTGATGGATGTGCTGGCCGACCGGATTCTCATCGCCGACGGGGCGATGGGCACGATGCTGCAGGCCGCGGACCTCACGCTCGACGACTTCGACGGCCTCGAAGGGTGCAACGAGATCCTCAACGTCACCCGGCCGGACGTGGTGCGTGGGGTGCACGACGCCTACCTGGCCGCCGGCGCGGACTGCGTGGAGACCAACACGTTCGGCGCCAACCTGGCCAACCTCGCCGAGTACGACATCCCGCAGCGCATCCGGGAGCTGTCCGAGGCGGGTGCCCGCATCGCCCGGGAGGCCGCCGACGCGGCCAGCACTCCGCAGCGGCCCCGGTTCGTGCTCGGGTCGATCGGGCCGGGCACCAAGCTGCCCACCCTCGGGCACGCCGCCTACGCGACCCTGCGCGACGCCTACCAGGAGAACGCCGCCGGCCTGATCGTCGGTGGCGCGGACGCGTTGATCATCGAAACCTGTCAGGACCTGCTCCAGGTCAAGGCGGCGGTGGTCGGGTCGAAGCGGGCGATGGCCGAGCTGGGCCAGTCGGTGCCGATCATCTGTCACGTGGCGGTGGAGACCACCGGCACGATGCTGGTGGGCAGCGAGATCGGTGCGGCCCTGGCGGCGATCGAGCCGCTCGGGGTGGACCTGATCGGGCTCAACTGCTCGACCGGCCCGGCGGAGATGAGCGAGCACCTGCGGTACCTGTCGCAGCACTCCCGCATCCCGCTGTCGGTGATGCCGAACGCCGGCCTGCCGGTGTTGACCGCCGACGGGGCGTACTTCCCGCTGACTCCCGTGGAGCTGGCCGAGGCCCTGGAGCGGTTCATCACCGAGTACGGCGTGGGGCTGGTCGGCGGCTGCTGCGGCACCACCCCGGAGCACATCCGGGTGCTGTCCGAGCGGTTGCACGGCGTCACCGCCCCGGCCCGTGAGCCCCGGCACGAGGCGGGTGTCTCCTCGGTCTACCACCCGGTGCCGTTCGCCCAGGACGCGTCGGTGCTGATGGTGGGGGAGCGGACCAACGCCAACGGTTCCAAGGCGTTCCGGGATGCGATGCTCGCCGGCGACTGGCGGGCCTGTGTGGAGATCGCCCGCAGTCAGGCCCGCGACGGCTCGCACCTGCTCGACCTGTGCGTGGACTACGTTGGCCGCGACGGCACGCAGGACATGCGCGAGTTGGCCGGCCGGTTCGCCACCGCGTCGACGCTCCCGATCATGTTGGACTCCACCGAGCCGAACGTGGTGGAGGCCGGTCTGGAGATGCTCGGCGGCCGGTGCGTGGTCAACTCGGTGAACTTCGAGGACGGCGACGGTCCCGACTCCCGGTACGCGCGGGTGATGCCGATCGTCCGCGAGCACGGCGCCGCAGTGGTGGCGCTGCTCATCGACGAGGAGGGGCAGGCGCGTACCCAGGAGTGGAAGGTCCGGGTCGCGGCGCGGCTGATCGACGACCTGACCGGCCGGTGGGGCCTGGACCGCTCCGACATCCTGATCGACGCGCTGACCTTCCCGATCGCCACCGGCCAGGAGGAGACCCGCCGCGACGGCATCGAGACGATCGAGGCGATCCGGGAGATCACCCGCCGCTACCCGGGCGTCAACTTCACGCTGGGCATCTCGAACATCTCCTTCGGGCTCAACCCGGCCGCCCGGCAGGTGCTCAACTCGGTGTTCCTGCACGAGTGCGTGCAGGCCGGGCTGACGTCGGCGATCGTGCACGCCAGCAAGATCCTGCCGATGTCGAAGATCCCCGAGGAGCAGCGCGAGGTCGCCCTGGACCTGGTCTACGACCGGCGCCGCGAGGGGTACGACCCGGTGCAGCGTTTCCTGGAGCTGTTCGAGGGTGTCGACGTGACCAGCGCCCGGGCCAGCCGGGCGCAGGAGTTGGCGGCGCTGCCGCTGGACGAGCGGCTCAAGCGGCGGATCATCGACGGTGAGCGCAACGGCCTGGAGGCCGACCTGGACGAGGCGATGGCCGGCGGCCGGTCCCCGCTGTCGATCATCAACGACATCCTGCTGGACGGTATGAAGGTGGTCGGTGAGCTGTTCGGCTCCGGCCAGATGCAGCTCCCGTTCGTGCTCCAGTCCGCCGAGGTGATGAAGACCGCGGTGGCCTACCTGGAGCCGCACATGGAGACCGTCGAGGACGGCGGCAAGGGCCGCATCGTGCTCGCCACCGTGCGTGGCGACGTGCACGACATCGGTAAGAACCTGGTCGACATCATCCTGTCGAACAACGGCTACGAGGTGGTGAACATCGGCATCAAGCAGCCGATCAGCGCCATCCTGGACGCCGCCGAGCAGCACCGCGCCGACGCCATCGGCATGTCCGGGCTGCTGGTCAAGAGCACCGTCATCATGAAGGAAAACCTCGCCGAGATGGCCACGCGCGGGGTCGCGGAGCGCTGGCCCGTCCTGCTGGGTGGGGCGGCGCTGACCCGCGCGTACGTCGAGGACGACCTGCGGTCGATGTTCCCCGGGCAGGTGCACTACGCCCGGGACGCCTTCGAGGGGTTGTCCCTGATGGACAAGGTGATGACCGCCAAGCGTGGCGGCGCGCCGGTGATCGACCCGGAGCGGGAAGCGGCGCTCGCGGCGCGGCGGGCCCGCCGGGAACGGCAACGGTCCATGGTCAGCGAGTCCCTGCCGGAGCTGCACGACTCCTCGACCCGCTCCGACGTGGCAGTGGACGTGGCCGTGCCCACCCCGCCGTTCTTCGGCACCCGGGTGATCAAGGGCGTTCCGATGGCCGACTACGCGGCGCTGCTCGACGAGCGGGCCACCTTCCGTGGGCAGTGGGGGCTGAACGGCGCCCGAGGCGGCAACGGTCCGTCCTATGACGAGCTGGTGGAGACCGAGGGCCGGCCGCGTCTGCGTTACTGGCTGGACCGGTTGATCGCCGACCAGGTGCTGGAGGCAGCCGTGGTGTACGGCTACTTCCCCGCGTACTCCGAAGGCAATGACCTGGTGGTGCTCGACGAGAACGGGCACGCGGAGCGCGCCCGGTTCTCGTTTCCCCGCCAGCGCCAGGAGCGGCGGCTCTGCCTGGCGGACTTCTTCAAGCCCAAGGGCGACCAGCTCGATGTGGTCGCGTTGCAACTGGTCACCGTGGGCCAGCCGGTCAGCGAGTACGCGGCGAAGCTGTTCGCCCGCAACGAGTACCGCGACTACCTGGAGGTGCACGGCCTGTCCGTGCAGCTCACCGAGGCGCTCGCGGAGTACTGGCACCGGCGCATCCGGGCGGAGCTGACCCTGCCCGACGGCCGTCCGCTGGGCCACGACGACCCGACGGACCTGGCCGGTCTGCTGCGCAACGACTACCGGGGCTGCCGGTACGCGTTCGGCTACCCGGCCTGCCCTGACCTGGAGGACCGGGCGAAGATCGTGGACCTGCTCGGATCGGAGCGGATCGGGGTCGAGTTGTCCGAGGAGTTCCAGCTGATGCCGGAGCAGGCCACCGACGCGATCGTGGTCCACCACCCGGAGGCCAGCTACTTCAACGCCAAGTGACGGGCGCAAGGTCGCTGACCTGCAATTACGGTCGTCCCGAGGGCCCTCGAACCATGATCACGCCGTCTCCAGGCCGTCAACGGCTTCCGGGACGTCCTCGGCGGCCTGGTCCTCACCGAAGGGCGCATCAATGCCCGGCGCGTGAGGCCCTCCCTGGTAGGGAGGAGACGTCGCTACTACTACACGTGGCCCCCGAGCTGATCCGAGCAGGCAATGAAACCGCGGACTGGACGGCCGACCAGCGGCCGCACCTGCTCACGCTCGGAATGACTGCCTACACCACCAGCGACGTCATCGGCCGACCCCTCGCTCGGCACCGCCGAGAACGGCAAAGCTCCTCTAGACAGCCTCACCCGATCGTTTGGCGAACATCAGGTGGAGCCTTGGCCTCTGACCGGGCCGGCCGGACTGCCGGCGATGTCGGGTCTCAGGATGTAGGTGACAGACCAGTCTCGGGACGTGGGTGACACGTGCGGCCAGCTCTGGCAGTCGGTCATTGTTGTCGTGCGGGCACCTGACGCCGTCGGTCTGCGCCCAGCACTAGCGGTGCTGGTCAACGGCCCATAGAAGATCGGTGATGGCAAACCCCGGTAGCTCGAGTTCAGCTGCCGGGGTGACTTGGAACGTCCCACCCAACGCCTCCGGTGTCCAACCAGCGCTCAGCCCGTAACAGACAAGAATGCGTACGTCCGCAGCTGTCGGGAACGGATACGTTTCCCCACTGCCGTGCACGTCGGTCTCGACGTACGGATAGCCAGAGGCAACGGTGGGTGCTGAGGAGGGCAGCTCGGTCAGGTCGACCTGTAGGACGTGACCGTTTTTTCCTGCACCCCACACGCGGAGCCTTATGCAGCGGTGCAGACGACCGTCCGGGTCAGATGCGGATCGGATGTCGGCCTTCCAGGTGAACCTCCGGCCGTCGATGTGTAGCTTGCGTAGCCTCGACCTCATCCGCCCATGCTTCCAGCCAGGCGATCACTGCAATGCCCTCACCCCGATGACCGGCTGTCGCCTAGCAGTCCTGCAGGACGCGCTCCACGTCCGCGCCTGCATGGATGACCCACTGCGTCGGCGCGAAGTTCCTCGGGAAGGTGGTGCCGCTGCCCTTCGTGGGCGAGCAGGGTGGCACAGCCAGGTGGGAGCACAGCCGCATCCGCGAGCCCGATGAACCGGACGAGCATGTCGAGACCGCGGGCGCACGGCCGCCACCTCGGCGCTAGTCAGATCGACAGGGGTCATGTCTATAATCCTCGCCATGAAAAAGTTGAAAATTGCTAGTGGGGTTGGCGCCGCGCTCGCCACGGTTCTCCTCGTCGGAGGGATGGCGACCCCGGCGCACGCGGCGACTGGACCGGAAATCTGCGGCGGCTCGGAGTACATGCGCATTAAGGCGCACGAATTCCCCAACGGCCGTCTCGTGGTTTCGAAGCACCGGAACAGTAACACCATGTGTGCCGTGACGTTCAATACCACCGGCACGACGAAATACACCAGAGCGACGCTCGTCAGGGTGCCCGCAGGCGGCGGGGTGACGTACGGATCGAAGGAGGATGCGAACCAATACAGCCAGTACGCCGGGCCGATCTACCTCGCGAACCAGTACCCGAACAACGACTTCTACGCCGAAGGCCAGGTCGGCGGCAACAGCGTTCAGCTCTACTGCACGCTCACATACTGCGGCTAGTTCTAGGACACCATGAGGAGTCCTCACCGGCACGACGAGCTGGTGATGCAGTAGCAGGCGTACCGGGCCGCGATGAAGAGGCCGACCGTCG
This sequence comes from Micromonospora zamorensis, assembly GCF_900090275.1. Classification (NCBI taxonomy): domain Bacteria; kingdom Bacillati; phylum Actinomycetota; class Actinomycetes; order Micromonosporales; family Micromonosporaceae; genus Micromonospora; species Micromonospora zamorensis. Next base: position 2,703,266 of record NZ_LT607755.1, read on the forward strand.
TCGAAGGTTGAGACGGTCGGCCGCCTGGTCGTCAACTCAGTCCTTGGGCTTCCACCAAGCCGCGAGCAGCCCAACAACGGCGATGTGCCGAGTGGAGCAATTTTCCCTACAGAATCGAACGGCGCGTAGCCGACGATGCGAAAACCCGCAAGGCGCTCGCCGAACTCGGGTACGACATTACTGACCGATTAGCCTACTACTCAGGCTGGGGTTAGCGCGGACAGTCCAGAGATGGGAAAATTCTAATTTCGTCTCGTGACCCGGCTTAGGGGGATGTGGCCCAGCATGCTCGCTATGCCTGGAACCAGCCACCTCTGCTAACTGGTCAGGTATAGATAGGTTTGGCCGGCGTCGACACCTGGTTGGAGGGCCACTGCTAAGACGCCTTCTTCAAGCATTCGTGGAACGATCAAGCGATGGACGTGGCGTAAGACCGTTCCCAGGTCAGGCTATGTACCTCGCCGGGCGCGCCACTCCCCTCCCTGAACCGTCTGCGGCAGTGGAGGCAGTGGCACTCAGGAGGGGGAGCCGTCCTGCCGATGGACGTACCGCCCGTAACGATCAGGGCGTCTCCGGGCCGCTCACGATCAATACAACGCCAAGTGGCGGGCGGCTGAGATCTGTTGGTGTGAACGAGTCCGAGACCGTGCCGGGGTTTCGTCGGCCTGGTTGCGGGCAGGCGCTGGCGTGCGCATCAACGTGGAGGAGCCAAGGGCTGCCGAACGGTTCTGGGAAGGGCTGCGGGAGGTCGCTGCTGCCGCGGCCCGGCATCAGGACCCCGACCTGTACCACTCGATCGTCAAGATCGGCAGGGCGGCGCTGTCTCAGGGCGTCGAGTTGGTGCCGTCGAACGGGCTCTTCCTGGAATGCCCTGTGTGCGAGGTCTTGGCAGGTCAGCGGTGTGTCAACGTGCCCAGGCACCCTCTGCAGGACAACGTTCTTCATGCGGAGCGGACGGAGTTGGCCGAGAAGGCGCTGAGGGGAGAAGTCCCCTTCCCCGATCCGCTTCGCTGACGTCTCCTGCCCGGACCCGCAGCGTGTCACGAGGACCGAGCTGCCACCGAGGCATGCTCGGCTCCTGCCGTGCAGCTCGCGGAGCGCTGCGGGCGGAGGCGGTTGACGGTTGGACGGCCGCCAGCGGATGATCCAGCGGTGTGTCGCTCGGCTCGGCGAGCCGGGACGCTGGCCTCAATGGACAACATGATCGCCGTCATGTGGTGGCTTCAGGAGAGCGGATTCCATGAAGTTTCTTCTCACGTCGTCGGGCATCTGTAACCCGAGCATCTCCGATGCGCTCGTCGACCTGCTGGGCAAGCCGATCGCCGAATCCACGGCCCTGTTCATCCCCACCGCGGTCTACCCCTTCCCCGGTGGAGCTGAGAGGGCATGGAAGGCGATCCACGGCCAGGCTTCAATCCCGCTGTCCCAGCTCGGTTGGAAATCCCTGGGGATGTTGGAGCTCACCGCGCTGCCGACCATTCGAGAGGAGAACTGGGTCCCGGCGGTCCGGGAGGCCGATGCCCTCCTCGTCTGGGGCGGCGATGTGCTGTACCTGACCTATTGGCTGCGTCAGTCGGGCCTGGCCGACCTCCTGCCGTCGTTGAGTGACACGGTCTACGTGGGGGTCAGTGCCGGGAGCATCGCGGTCACCCCGTACAACTGCGACGCCGAATTCGACAGTCAATTCGTCCCTGACGGCAGCGACATGGCGCAGGACGCCGATCGGGCGCTGGGGCTGGTGGATTTCACTCTGTACCCCCACCTCAACCATCCGGAGATGGAGGACACCGAGCTGTCCAACATCCAGAAATGGGCGTCCGGAATCCCGGTCCCGACTTACGCCATCGACGACAACACCGCCATCAAGGTGGTCGATGGCACGGTTGAGGTCATCTCCGAAGGCGACTGGAGACTGATCAACCCCTGACCGAGACGGACATCATGGCCAGTCGATCCGACCTGAGTCATCGAGTTCCGCCTCGCCTTCCTCCAGTTGCTCGGCAATGTCGTCGAGCATGTCGGCCACATCTGCCCATGGTGGCTGCGCCAGTGCGCCAGTGCGCCAGTGTCCCGATGGAACTCCATCACGCAGCCGTTCCTGGGGCCGCCGTCCATCCACAAGCGTCGACTCTCCAACGGTTCACCGATCGGGTAGGGCACGAAGCCGGGCGGGATGAGCCACCCTCCGTCGACCTGAAGGCCGGAATGCGCCCCGTCGGCGTACAACCACCAGGCCCGCAGGTCCGGCGGCAGCGGCCGGCCGACTGCCTCCTGCGCCGCCACGAGGTCGGCCTCAGACGCCGGCGGTCGTAGAGCCGCGCCGCCGCCGGGCAGCTACCCCATTGGATTCGGACGGTTGCGTCGAAAATACGCTTCCGGCGCCGCTCGCCCCACCCCGAGTTGACGCTCTGACTTGCGTATGCCAATAATAGTTGGCATGAGCCAAGGTGAGGTATGGGAGCTGAGCGGTGACCGGCTGGTCGAGGTCCTCGCCACGCTGGCCAGCCCGCACCGATTGCGTGTGCTCGCGGCGTTGGCCGGCGAACGCGCCTACGTCTCACAACTCGCCCGCGACCTGGGCATCAGCCGCGCGCTGCTCCAGGTGCACCTCAAGAAGTTGGAAAAGGCGGGGCTGGTCACCGCGCATCTGGAGTTGTCCGCGGACGGCAAGGCACTCAAGTACTACGAGGCCACCCCGTTCTCACTGCACCTCACGCCCGACGTGGTGGCGGTCGCCGCCACGACCCTGAGCACCGCCGGAGACGGCGACGCCGTACCCAAAGGAAACAGTTAGATGGACATCGCCGCCTCGGTCTTCCTCATCGTCATCGCCGCCGTGGTCATCGCGGCCATCTGGTATGCCGGCGTCCGCAAGCGGGTCGCCGTCTCCGGCGAACTGCAGCGGCAGTACGCGGAGCAGGCCGCCGAAACGCAGCGCCTGCTCGCCGACATGGGCGCGCAGCTGGCCGATCTGAACCGACGCACCGCCGAGATGCACCGCATCCTCAAGGACGCCGAATGACAGCCCTCGGCCTCAGCCCGCCGGTCACGCTGGTCAACGTCCCCAACGCCATCACCGCCGTCCGGACCGCCATCTCGGTGGCGCTCGCCGTGGCGGCGTTGACCCACCGCAGCGTCCACCTGCTCGTCGCCGCATACCTGATCTACTGGATCGGTGACATCCTGGACGGCGCCGCCGCCCGGGCCTTGGGGCAGGAGACGCGCACCGGCGCGGTCTTCGACATCGTCGCCGACCGTGCCTGCACGTCGGCCTGTGCCGCCGCGCTGGTCGTGCTGCGGCCCGCCACCGCCCTGCCGGTCGCGGTGTTTCTCGTCCAGTTCATGGTCATCGACCAGCTGCTGAGCCTGATGTTCCTGCGCTGGCCGCTGCTGAGTCCGAACTACTTCGCCAGCGTCGATCGCCGCATCTACCTGTGGAACTGGTCGCCGCCTGCGAAGGCGTTGAACACCGCCGCGGTGGTGATCCTGGCGATCGTCGCCCCGACGGCCGTGGCCGTCACGTTCGCCCTCGCGATCGCCGCGGTGAAGGTCGTCTCGTTGGTCTGCGCCGCCAAGTTGCCGGCGGGCCTGCCGCACACCCGGCCATGATCGCCGTCCTGGCGGCTGCGGCCGTCGGGGTCCTGTCGGCCTTCCTGCCGTTCACACCGGCCGAGCCGTACCTGATCGCGGCCGTGGCGACGACCGGCGCGCCGTCGGTGGCGCTGGGTGTAGCTGCCGCGGCCGGTCAGACTGCCGGCAAGGTCCTGATCTTCCTCGCCGCGCGCGGCGCGATCCACTCGTCCTGGCTGCAAGGCCGGCTCAGCAGGCGCACACCCGCCGTGCGGGAGCCGGCGGGGCGGCTGGCGACGATGCTCGCCCGTCCGAAGGCGGCCGGGGCGCGACTCGTCGAGGTGATGGAACGCCCTCGCCAGGCCACCGGGATGCTGCTGGTCAGCGCCATCACCGGGTTCCCGCCGTTGCTGGCCGCCAGCGTCTACCTGGGCCGTACACCCATGCGTTCCACGGCCTTCGCGGTGACCTGCCTGCTGGGCCGGACGATCCGCTTCGTGACGATCGCGCTGGCTCCGCACTTCGCTGGCTACTGAGCAGACCGTCGGAGCCGAGGCCTCACCAATTCAGGTCCGGTGTGGATCAAGGTGACTGCTAGACTCCACTGCCGCCCGACCCCGTATCCTCCGGGCAGGATGGAGCCTCTGGTGGGAAGAGCCTGGCGACTCGCCGCCGCCCTGTCGCTCATCGTGGTCGTGCCGGCGACCGCAGGGTGTTCCCGGTACCTCGGATGCGCGCCCGGTCCACCCTCGGACATCACCGTGTCGGACCTGGCAGGTGTCTACACCAGTTCTGGCGGCGCGAAGATCGAGCTACGCGAAGACGGTCACTATGGCGCCAGCAACGTGCCGCCCGATCTCGTGGAACGCACCGCAGAAGGCACCTGGACCCTCGATGTCGCCTCGGATACCAGCGAGGATCTGAGGCTCGGGGATACCCAACTGTGGATTTCAGGCGATCGCGCTGAGCCCTGGCTGTACCGGTTCGAAGGCGATCCCGACAGTTGCGACCTCGTTGAGTTCCGCAGGAACCGCTGACGCTTCACCACCCGCATCCTCCTGCTTGCCTGCAGGACAACAACGAGCGCGGCGGCGAGGGGCATCACACCGGCGAGAGAAGTTCCTGCACCACCGGGTTCCCCCGATGGTGGGGACCTCTTCGACAAGCCGTTGGTAGACGACTCCCGGAACTAAGCCAGCGCGACAAGCAGCTGCTCGTGTCGGCCTCCGTGCGGTTCTTCAGAACCGACGACTCGATCGAGACAACTGGGCCGAGCCGCTAATGCGCCCGCACAATCGCCAGGAACTACTTGGGTTGTCGACGACAGCACCGTCGTCGTGGCCGTCACGACGGCGAACACCGAGGGACGTGCCGCTGTCCACGGCCGGACTCTAACGTGCGGACCTGGCCCTGCCGGCCGTGGCCGTCGACCCGGGCCCTGGCCCGACAGGGGGCCAGCCACTGACTGACGAAACCTGTGTCGAGAACGGCCGGGCGGCTCCGTCCCGGGGGAGGATGCGGCCACAGGGGCCGTACCGGACCAGGGAGATCCAGCATGGCGATCCAGCGGATGGACAACGTCCTCATCGTTGTCGAGGACCTCGACGCTGTCATTGCGTTCTTCGTCGAACTGGGCATGGAGCTGGAGGGCAGAGGGACGGTGGGTGGAGCGTGTCATCGGGGTCGACGACGTCCGACAGGAGGTCGCGATGCTGCGCACCCCGGACGGCCAGGGCAAGGTCGAGCTGGCGATGTTCCACACGCCGAAGGCGATCAGCCCCGAGCCCAGGGACGCGCCGGCGAATACGCTCGGTCTTCGTCGCATCATGTTCGCCGTCGACGACATCGAGGACGTCGTCGCCCGCCTACGTGCCCGTGGCGCGGACCTCGTGGGCGAGCTGGAGCGGTACGAGGACATCTTTCGGCTCTGCTACGTCCGCGGTCCCGAGGGCATCATCGTCGGGCTGGCCGAGCAGCTCAGGTGAGGGCCCGGCGGGTGTTCGTGAGCGTCAGGCCTGGATCTCGGCGACCATCGTGTCCGCGTTCTCGAACGACTCGACAGTGCGGAACCCTTCAGCCACGTACAGCTGTCTGGCGACGTTCGCCCTTTCCACGCTCAACGAGACGGTGCGAACGCCGCGCTCGCGCGCGGCGTTCAGGACGGCGCGCAGGAGGGCCCGACCCACCCCCTGGCCCCGCCACGACTCCACCACACCGATGGTCAGTTCCGGCACGTCGTCGCTCACGTACCCGTAACCCGGGTCGGCGGCGGTCAGGTACCGGAACCAGGCTGCGCCGATCGGCCGATCCGCCGGCTCTGTCGCGACCATCCCGAAGTCGTCGGGCCGCATCCAACCGGTGACGTAGTGCGCCAGCGCCGGGTCAGCCAGGATCTGCTCGCGGGGCCAGTTGCGCTCCGGCAACCAGTTCACTGCCGCCGTGAGCATGTCGATCAGGAACGCGCGATCTGCCGAGCTGGCCGCGCGGACACCGAAGTCCTTCACCGCCAAACCCTGCCACAGAACCAGGCACTCTGTCGATCATGGAGTTGTGGTGGGTGACAAAGGTAAAGGTTTGCCGTGTTCCGGGCACCACAACTCCATGATCGACGTGATCGAGTCCGGCTCAGGCGATCAGGGTGCCGCCGTCGACGGTCACCACCGTGCCGGTGGCATAGGTCGCCCGCAGCAGGTAGACGAAGGCCTCGGCAACCTCCTCCGGCTCGCCCACCCGACCGAGCGGCAGTGACCCGCTGAGCTGGGCGTACATCTGCTCTCGGGTTTCCTCCGGAAGCGGGTCCCAGAGCGGCGAGCGGATCACGCCTGCGGAGACGGCGTTGACCCGGATCGGGGCGAGTTCGACGGCGAGCGCGCGGACCAGCGCGTCGATCGCCCCGGTGATGCTGGCCGCCACCGACCAGCTGGCGCTCGGCCGGTGGTTGGCGGTGCCGGTGGTGAGGGTGATCGACCCACCTGGGCGCAGGTACGGCAGTGCCGCGTTGACCGCCGACAGGGAGCCGAAGTAGCGCAGGTCGAAGGCGGTACGGGCGGCGGCGAGGTCGAGGGCGTCGACGGACATCAGCGCGAGCGGCTCACCGGCGGTGTAGACGAGGTGGTCGAACGGCCCGAGGCCCTGGAACAGCCGGGCCACGTCGCCGGGGTCGGTGAGGTTGGCGACGTACCCCTGGGTGCCGGTCGGCAGGGTCGCCAGGGCGCGGTCGACGCTGAGCCGGTTGCGGGAGGCGACCACGACCTGGGCGCCCTCGCGGGCGGCCCGGGTGGCGGTGGCGAGCCCGATTCCCGAGGTTCCGCCGAGTACGACGACACGCTGGTCGCTGAGGTTCATGATCGTGTCCTTCCGGGGTTCGTGGTGAAGACGGTTCCCACCATGCGTCGACCCCGACGCCCGCGTCCAAGACCTCTTTCACCTGCTGTGATACCCGATGAGCATGAAGCCGGTGGGTATCGTGGAACGATCAGCAACCCGAACCGGACGGGGACCGGATGGACGTGGATCTGCGCAAGCTGCGCTACTTCGTGGCGGTCGCCGAGGAGCTGCACTTCGGTCGGGCAGCCGCGCGGCTGCACATCGCCCAGCCGGTCCTGTCACGCCAGATCCGGGCCTTCGAGCACGAACTCCGCGCGGAGCTCTTCGTCCGTGATCGTCGCTCCACCGTGCTGACCGAGGCCGGCCGCCAACTCCTGACCGACGCTCGTCCGCTGCTCGCCTCCGCCGAGGCACTGCACCGGCGGGTGCAACGTGCCGCGCACGGCAGACCGACGTTCACCATCGCGTTCATGCCCGGCATCATCGTCACCGCCGAGGCTCGCGCGATCGCCGATCGGCACCCCGACCTGTCCGTCGGTGTCGTCCGTACCTCCTGGAACGACCAGGCCGAGGTGGTACGCGAGGGGCGCGCCGACGTCAGCTACGTGCGGCTTCCGATCGACCAGCGCGGCCTGAGCCTGCGCCCCCTGTTCACCGAACCCCGTGTCGTGATCCTGCCCCAGGAGCACCGCCTGGCCGGGAAGGAATCGGTCGACCTGGCCGAGCTCGTCGAGGAGCGGCTGCTCCAGGACCCGGACGCGGTGCCCGAGTGGCGGGACCTGCCGAACCGTCCGACGGATCCCGACCCCCGCCCCCGACCCGAGCTGAACTCCGTCGAGGAGAAGCTGGAACACGTCGCCGCCTACGCCGGGGTGGTGATCCTGCCGCTGTCGACCGCGACGTTCTACACCAGGCCGGACGTCGTCCATGTGTCCGTCGGCGACCTCGGGCACAACCAGGTGTGCCTGGCCTGGGCCGAGGACGACCGGTCGCCGCTGGTGCGGGAGTTCGTCGAGATCGCCGCGCGGCAGGCGCAGGCGTGAGCGACGGCGTCCGGGTCGGGTCGTGGTACCAACTGATGAGGCCGTTCTCGTTCCCCGCGTCGATGGCACGGCCGACATTCGGGGCCAGGGTGGATGCAGCGTCGCCGCACGGTCGGCGGGGGTCCTGGCAGCACTGTCGAAAGAGGTCGTCCGTGAGCGGGGAAGAGCAACCGAACGGCAAGTGGGCACCCTGGTGGATCTACGTCCCCGTCATCCTCTGCAGCAACTACGTGAAGCAGTACCTGGTTCAGGACCTGCCCGTGGCGGTCAACGCCGTGATCACCCTCGTGCTGGTCGGGACGCTCTTCCTGATCATCACCGTGGTGTATCGCAGCATGAGACGCGTCGATCGGTAGCGACGTGGGAGCGGCCGCGGTGGCGGCTCTGGTTACGCTCACTGCATGTTCCGTGCGGCTCGGCCTGACGACCTGGCGCAGATCATCCGCCTCTACCGACAGCTGAACCCGGACGATCCGGTGCTGGACGATGACTCCGGCGCGGCGGTCTTCCGGCAGATCCTCGGCTCACCGGGGCTGCACCTCTTCGTCCTCGAACTGGACGGGGCCGTCGTCGCCTCGACGTACCTCAACGTGATCCCCAACCTGAGCCGGTCGGCGTCCCCGTACGCCGTCATCGAGAACGTCGTCGTGGAGGAATCACGGCGAGGCACCGGTCTGGGGCGGCAGATCATGGCCGACACGCTCCAGGCTGCATGGGACGCGGGCTGCTACAAGGCGATGCTGATGACGGGTTCGCGCAACCCCGCGACGCACGGCTTCTACCGCGCCTGCGGGTTCTCGCCCGACGTCAAGACCGCCTATCTCGCCCGACCACCGGCCTAGGCCTGTCGGGCGAAGGTCTCCCGCAGCGCCGGATCCAGCGGCCGGCCGGTCGTCGGCTCGATGAACAGCTCGGCGAGCAGGAGATCGGCGAGGTAGCTGGGGTTGACGCCCGACTCCTTGCGGGCGAGGGCCTGTAGCGCGCTGCCGAGGCGCAGCGCGGCCTTCGCCGCGCCGGCCGGCAGCCGGGCGACCCGGCGGCGTCGGCCGACCGCGTCCGCGATGCGCGCGATCATGTCGGCCCAGGTCAGGTTCTCGTCGGCGACCGGGATGTCCGCGCCGCTGGCCTGCTCCAGGGCGTCGGCCGCGACCTCGGCCACGCTGCGGGCCGAGGCCGCGGCGCTTCCGCCGGTCGGCGCGACCAGAGGTGTACGGGAGCGGGCCCACCGGTCCAGCGGCCCGGCCCAGTTCGGCAGCCGGTCACCGGCCCGACCGAAGACGAAGGGCAGTTCGAGGACGGCGACCGGCAGATCCGGGCCGGCTGCCGCGCGTCCCTCGCGGGCCTGCTCCAGCCGGCAACGGATGTACGTGTGACGCTCGGCGAGCCGCCACTGCGGATGCAGCCGGTCGAAATAGGTGTAGTACGACCCCATCACGACCCCGCGGGTGAGGCCCTCCAGGCGGGCGGCGGTGAACAGGCGTACCACCGGTTCGACGTTGTCGCGGCGGAACTCCGGATAGATCGGCTTGGGCAACGGCTTCTGCTCGTCGGTGCGGGTGGCGTACACGACGCCGTCGTGCCCGGCGAGCAACGGCCGCAGTTCCTCGATCGAGGCGGACCCGACATCGAGCAGGTGGTCGACGCCCGGATGGGCGGTACGCGCCACAGTGGTGGTGGCATGGCCGCGCTCGCGCAGCACGTCCACGACATGAGCGCCGATCAGGCCACTGCCACCCACCACGAGAATTCGCACGGTGCATCGTCCACTCTGGATCCGGGTACTTGTCAAGCCGCCACGGCTGTCATCGAGCTTGCAGTGGCGGAATCCCGCCGCCGATGCCCGGTGCGCTCCGACGTCGCACCGCTCACGCCAAGCGCGAACAGCCGATCCAATGTGGTCAGCTCGTGTACGGTCAGTGACGGTTGCCTGACTGCGGCACCCTCCGCACCGTGCCGGGAACCGTCCTCACCAACCGGGGCCGGGTGCGAAGGCGGGGTGCCATCGCGACGAACGGGGGAGACGATGCCGGAGCCGCGCGCCTTCTGGCTGGATGAGCAGTTCGACCGTGAGCACGGCACCGACGGGCGGGGCCGCTACGAGGCCGAGGTGCTGGGGCGGATCGACGAGTTCGCCGTGACCTGGGGTGACATCGCCCCGGTCGAGTTCGCGGCGACGGCCTGGCGGATCGCCGGCGAGCTGTCGCCCGGCTTCGTCCGCTGGCACCGGCGGATCGTGTCGGCGACCTGCACGCGAAGCCCGTGGGACGGCAGCATGGTCTGCGCCGTGACGGTGGTCTCCGGCTGGCCGGCCGAGCTCACCTGGACCAAGCAGTGGCAGCGCGACCGCGGCTGGCGAGACTGGCCCCAGCTGTTCGGCCAGTTCACCACACCGACGGAGCAGGATCAGACGCGAAGCCCGCACCTGCGGGCGATGCTCCAGGTGGAGGCACCGCTCCCGCTCGACGACCTGCCGCCCGCCCCGGACGGTCCGGACGACTCCGTGGCGCTCACCGCGCGCCGAGCCGTGGCGGTGCTGGCCCGGGAACTCAACGACCTCCTCGCGCCGATGATCGGTCAGCTCGAGGCAGGGGTGCCGGCAGACTCCTGAGTCCGCACCCCGAGACGACGGCGAGAGAAACCGGGGCGGGCGGATGTCACCGCCCGCCCCGGACTCCCACTCTGGATCAGCGGGCCGGCCCGGCCACCGACCAGGCCGGGCTCCGTCGCTCAGCCAGTGAGGACGAACCTCTCCCAGGAGCCGACCGACGTGCGGTTGGCGATCAACGCCCCCGCCCCGGCGTCCTCGGCGGCCACGATCTGGTTGTTGGCCAGTGCCCGCAGGCCGACCGTCCCGTCCGAGTTGGTGATGATCTGGAAGGTCTCCCACGGTCCGACCGTCGTGCGGTTCGCGATCAACGGCTCCGCGCCCTCGTTCTCGGCGCAGACGTACAGCCCGTTGGCGCGTGACCGGAGGGCGATGTTGCCGTTGCCGGCGTCCACCCGGTCGAACTGCTCGGTCGTCGAGACGCTGGCCTTGTTGGCGATCAGCGGGTTGGTGCCGACCGCCGACACGTACTGGTTGTTGACCTGCGCCCGCAGCGTGATCCCCCCGCTGGGGGTGGTGGTGCCGGTGGTGAAGGTGAACGCGTCGACGTCGAACAGGTTGCCCGTGCCGCCCTTGAACACCAGGTACAGCGAGGTCGACGCGCTGGGCGGGTTGCTGATGGCGGTGGAGACGTCGACGAAGGTCTCCCAGCTACCGGTCACCGGCACCGTGGCGGTGCCCAGCAGGGATCCGGTCGCGGAGCCGGCACGGACCTCGATGGTGCCGCCAGCGCCGGCCGAGGAGACCCGGGCGGTGAACCGGGTCGCGTTGGACAGGTTGTACGGCTGGTACGAGATCCAGTCGTTGTTCTCGATGAACCCGGCGGTACGGCCACCCTCGGCGTTGGTGTGGTCGGTGGCCTGGACGCCGGACTGGGCGCTGAAGTGCTCACCCTGCCGGTGCTTCGGTTGCAGGGTCTTGATGCTGTGCGTGGTGAGCCCACCGTTGTCGGTGTAGGCGGCGTCGAAGACGCCGTAGATGTTGGCCGCCGAGTCGTGCTCCCCGTCGGTCGGCACGGTGATCGAGCCGCTGCACCCGTTCTTCGAGGTGATCTGGTGGGCGTGGCTGTCGTGGCCCAACGCGTACGTCAGGCTGACCTTGGAGCAGTCGATCGTGCCGTCCTGCGGGTCGCTCACCGAGATCTGGTAAGGCACCGTGTCACCGAAGTTGAACAACTGCCCGTCGGTGGGCGCGGTCAGCGTCACCGTCGGGGCCGTGTTGCCGACGGTGATGACCAGGCTCGCCGTGCCGGACAGGCCGGTCGGGTCGGTGACCTTCAACGTGGGGGAGTACGTGCCGTTCGTGGTGTACGTCTTGGTGGGGTTGGCCGCCGTCGACGTGGTGCCGTCACCGAACGTCCACAGGTAGCTCAGCGCCCCACCCTCGGGGTCGGCGCTGCCGGCCGACGAGAAGGTGACAGTCAACGGGTTGGCCCCCGACGTGGGGTTCGCCGAGGCGACAGCGATCGGGCTGCGGTTGCCACCACCGATGTACTCGATCCGGAACAGCGCCTGGTTGTTCGAGCCGGTGCCGTAGTCCAGCACGTAGAGCGCGCCGTCCGGGCCGAAGGCCATGTCCATGACCTGCGTGCCGCTCCACGGGAAGTTGGAGATCTCCCCCCGGGAGCCGTCGGAGTTGACCGCGATGGCCTTGATCCAGCGGCGGCCGTACTCGCCGGCGAAGAACTGGCCGTTCAGCGACGCCGGGAACTTGATGCTGGAGTTGAGCGAGGCGTCGTACCGGTAGACCGGCCCACCCATCGGTGACTCCGAGCCGCTGCCGAACTCCGACGGTGAGCCGGAGTCACCCGCGTACTTGATCCAGGCCGGCTTCGCCGCGGGCAGCGTGCCGAGCCCGGTGTTGCGGAACGAGTTGTTCGTCGGCCCGCCCGTGCAGTTGTACTTGGACTGCGACGGCCCGGACGGGAAGGTGTATTCATTGTATGTTTCCGTGCTGGTGTTGGCGCCCGTGCAGTACGGCCAGCCGTAGTTGCCGGGCGCCGCGATGCGGTTGAACTCGACCTGACCCGACGGGCCACGGCTGGAGTTCGTGCTCCCGGCGTCGGGGCCGTAGTCGCCGAGGTAGACGACACCGGTCGCCTTGTCGACGCTCATCCGGAACGGGTTGCGCAGACCCATCGCGTAGATCTCCGGACGGGTGCCCGACGTGCCGGGCGCGAACAGGTTGCCCGACGGGATGGTGTACGTGCCGTCCGCCTGCGGCTTGATCCGCAGCACCTTGCCCCGCAGGTCGTTGGTGTTGCCCGCCGAGCGTTGGGCGTCGAACTGTGGGTTGCGGTTGGTCCGCTCGTCCAGCGGCGCGTAGCCGGACGACTCGAACGGGTTGGTGTCGTCGCCGGTGGTCAGGTACAGGTTGCCGGCGGCGTCGAAGTCCAGGTCACCGCCGACGTGGCAGCACTGCCCACGGTCGTTGGCGACCTGGAGCACGATCTTCTCGCTGCCAAGGTTGAGCGTGTCGTCGCTGTTGAGCGTGAACCGGGACAGCCGCAGGTGCCCCTTCCACCGGTCCCAGTCAGACTGCGAGCCGGTGGTCGGTGCGTCCCCGGACGGCGTGCTCAACGTGGGCGAGTAGTACAGGTAGATCCACCGGTTGCTGGCGAAGTTGGGGTCGACGGCGACGCCCTGCAACCCCTCCTCGTCGTGGGTGTAGACCGACAGGGTGCCGGACACCTTGGTGTTGCCGGCCACGTCGGTCACCCGCAGCACACCGTTGCGGGCGGTGTGGAGCACCGAGCGGTTGGGCAGCACGGCCAGGGACATGGCCTCACCCAGCTCGGCCGAGCCGGTGGCGAGTTTGACCTGCTGATAGTCGGAGGCGGGAATGACCGCCGCCTGGGCGGTCGACGGTGCGGCCACAGCCAGGGTCACGCTCGCGACGGTGGTGACCGCCGCGAGGAGAGCCCGGGGCCAGCGCCGGGGGTACGAAAGCATGATCGTCCTTTCTCGACGACCGGTGGACGGGCGCGCGGGGGCGCACCACGACCAGATGGGGATCGTGGGGAACGTGCGGGGGACCAGGTCAGCCGGTGACGAGGTCGAACTTCTCCCACTGACCGATGGAGGTCCGGTTGGCGATCAGCGCGGAGGCGCCCGCGTTCTCGGCGGCGACGTAACGGTTGTTCACAGTGGCCCGCAGGCTCACCGTGCCGTCGGAGTTGCGCACGAGCTGGAACGTCTCCCACGCGCCGGCGGTGGCCCGGTTGGCGATCAGCGCGGCGGCACCGGCGTTCTCGGCGGCGACGAACTGCCCGTTGCCCTTGGAGCGCAGCGCCACGTTGCCGTTGGCGAGGTTGACCAGGTCGAACCGCTCGGTGGTGCCGACGCTGCTGCGGTTGGCGATCAGCGCGGTGGTGGCGTTGAGCGCGCTGACGTACTGGTTGTTGGCCCGGGCCCGCAGCGTGGAGCCGCTCGGCGGCGGAGTCGTGGTGCGCGGCGAGCAGTCTGCCGTGACGGAGCCCGCGGCGACCTGGAGGCCGCCGAGCAGCATCCGGGTGAAGTTCGGGTCGGTGTACGACGCCTCGGTGTGCCCGAGGCCCGTGTACCAGGCCCGTCCACCGCCGTACGCCTTGCACCAGGTGATCGGGTGGTCGCCGCTCATGTTGCCGCCGCTGTAGGACGACTCGTCGAGGCTGGCCAGGACCCGCGCGCTGGACCGGGGGTTGGTGCGGTAGTTGTACCACTCGTCGGAGCGGACCCAGGTGTCGCTCAGGTGGGCGGTCGACGGGTTCGTCCGGTCCTCGATCTTCACGGTCGCGGTCTGGATCGCCGGGTGCGAGTCGAACCATGCACCGACCAGCGAGCCGTACCACGGCCAGCTGTACTCGGTGTCGGCGGCTGCGTGCACGCCGACGTACCCGCCACCAGCGGCGATGTACGACTCGAAGGCCGTCTGCTGGCTGGCGTTGAGGACGTCACCGGTCGTCGACAGGAAGACCACCGCCTGGTACTGGGCCAGGTTGCTGGTGGTGAACTGGGCGGCGTCCTCGGTCGAGGTCACGGTGAAGCCGTTGGCGGAGCCGAGCTGCTGGATCGCGGCGATGCCGTTCGGGATGGACGAGTGTCGGAAGCCGGCGGTCTTGCTGAACACCAGGACCTTGGTCAGCGGTGCCGCCGAGGCCGGCGTCGGAAGGGCCACCAGGCTGGTCAGGAACACAGCGAGGCCGGTGACGAGTGCTAACAGACGGGGACGGGAACGCATGCTCTTGCTCCTCTGCTGAGCGTCGACCCGGGCGCGCGTCACGGAGCTGTGGGGGCTCGCCGGGGCCGAGATGGCGGTGGTACGGAGCCGGGCCGCCGATGCTCGGCTGAGATGGTGCGGGGTGGTGCCGTGCCGGTGGGGATCGTCCTGCGGGGGAGCGCGACGCTGCGCAGTGCGGGTTGCCGTGCCGGGTGCTCCCCGCCCGCCGAGGGGGGAGCGTCGCATCGCTGCCGACAGTGCCAGGAGACGGCTGGCGCGACGGCGACGACGCGTTCACGATGGCAGCGACGACGACCTCAGCCGGCCAATGTGGACGATCGAAGCTCATCGACATGCATCGCTGACGCAGTAAACCTCCGATGTCTGCGCTCCGTCAAGCCCGTGCCCGCCGGCTACCACCCACTGGACGGTGCCACCGGGACTCTTCAGTCCGGTACGGCCGCAGGCGCGAGCGCCAGCTGTTTGATCTGGCGCAGCATCAGCGCGGTCTCGACGGTGCGGATGCCGTCCAGCGCGCCGATCTTGTCGTTCAGGTACGCGTACAGCTCCTCGGTGCCCCGGCACCGGACGGCAGCGATGATGTTGGCCTGGCCGGTGGCCGCGGCGGCGAATTCTACCTCCGCGTGCTCGGCGAGCGCGTGCCCGGCCGCGGCCAGCGCGGACGGCGCCACGGTCAGCCACAGCATCGCGCCGATCTCGCGGCCCACGTGTTCCGGCAGATACTGCACGGCGAAGTAGAGCGCGCCGTTGCCGCGCAGCCGATCCAGGCGGCGCCGCACCACGTCCTCGGACTGGCCGCACGCTCTCTGCAGGTCGGCGAGGCCGGTCCGGCCATCCCGGAACAGCGCGGCGAGCAGCGCCTCGTCGGTGTCGTCGACCGTGACGGTGCCCGGGGCGGCCGCGTCCAGCGGCGCGGGGCGCAGCGCCGCCTCCTGCTCGGCGCTGAGGGCGTTGGCCTTCTGCAGCCAGCGCAGGGGACCGCCGTAGAAGCGGTGCAACAGGCAGTGTGCGCTGAACCCGATCACCCGTGGGGTGCGCTGCAACCGGCCCAGCAGCAGTTCGTCGCGGGCGGCGCGACTGCGGGGCCTTATCTCGCAGACCACCTCACTGCCGCCGGAGATCAGCGCGACGTAGGAGGTGTCCGGGCGGCGGGCGAGGGCGTCGGCCAGCCGTTCGGACATGTCCGGGGTGCACCGGAGCCGGACGATCCAGTTGGAGCGGCCGACGCGGCTCTCGTCGGTCATGCCCAGCACGCGTAGCCCTGCCTGGGTTTGCAGGCGGCGGAAACGGCGGGCGACGGTCTGGTCCGAGACGCCGAGGGCGGCGGCGATCCGGCTGAAGGGGGCGCGACCGTCGAGTTGCAGGGCCTGCAGCAGTTGCAGGTCGAGCTGGTCCAGGGAAGGAGTCACGGTCTTCCTGATCGTCGTCGGCGTCACCAGCGTAGGAGCCGGTGACGCCGCCGTCCTTCGGTTGGCGAGGTCAGGCCGGGACGGATTCGGGTCGCTGGGCGGCTGGCTGTGGGCCGCGTACCGGGCGCGGGTGGCCCAGCAGGAGGACCGCGGCCAGGGCGGCGATGAGCATCAGCGTGGCCGACACGCTCAGGGACAGGTGGAAGCCGTCGAGGAACGCCTTGTCGAGGGCGTTCAGAGCGACGTCCCGCTGAGCGCCGTAGTCGACGGCGGCGACCGCCTGGAAGCCACTGTCGTCCATCGCCGCGGTCGCGGCCTGCCGGTGGTCATCGCTGACCGCGGCGTCGGCGAGGTGTCCGGGCAGGGAGCTGGCCGCCCTGCTGGTCAGCAGGGCGCCCAGGACGGCGGGGCCGAGCGCGCCGCCGACCTGGCGGAAGGCGTTGTTCGCCGCCGCGGCCATGCTGGCCAGCTGGAACGGTACGGAGCTGACCGCGGTCGCGGTCATCGGGGTCAGCACCGCGCCGAGGCCCAGCCCGAACAGCGCGAGCCGCCAGCTCAGCTGCCCGAAGGACGTGTCGGCGTCGACGCCGCTGAGGAGGAAAAGGGCGATCGCCGCGATGAACAGGCCGGCGCTGAGCAGCCAGCGCACGTGCACGCGGTGCATGAGGCGGCCGATCAGCGGCCCCACGACGACCGGGACCGCCGTGTTGGTCAGCAGCCGCAGCGCCGCTTCCATGGTCGACAGCTGCTGGACCAGGCCGAGGTAGAGGCTGAGCACGAAGATGCTGCCGATCACGCCCATGAAGCTGACGGCGGCGATCACGGCGGTGGCGTTGAACCCGCGGCTGGCGAACAGGGCGGGGCTCAGCATCGGCGAGTTGCTCCGCCGCTCGATCACGAGGAACGCGGCGAGGCTGAGCGCGGCCACGGCGAACGCCAGGAGCACGACGGGGTCGGTGAACGAGCCGGCGCCGCCCTCGATGACGGCGAAGACCAGAGCGACGATGGCCAGGGCGGCGGTGATCTGTCCCGGCCAGTCCAGGTGCCGCTTTCCCGGCGCCCGCGAGTCGGTCACCAGCGGAATGGCGATCAGGGCGGTGAGCAGGGCGAGCGGGATGGCCGGTAGGTAGATCCACCGCCAGGACGCGTGCTCGAGGATCGCCCCCGCGAGGAGTGGGCCGAGCGCGAGGGCGAGCATCAGGGAGGTGGCCCAGAGACTGATGTACCGGCCGCGCTTCCTCGGGTCCGGCACGGCGTGGCTGATCAGCGCCAGCGTGGCGGGCAGCAGAGCGGCCGCGCCCACGCCGGCCAGCGCCTGGCCGACCCAGACCATCGCGATCGACTGCGCCGACAGCGCGACGGACGCGCCGATCGCGCAGAACAGCAGGCCGGCCTGGAAGACCTTCTTGCGCCCGTGCACGTCGCCGAAGACGCCGGCGGTCAGGATCAGGGCGGCCATCGGCAGGACGAAGGCGTCCGACACCCAGGACAGGTCGGCGGTCGACGCGTTCAGCCCTCGTTGAATCGCCGGCAGGCTCACCGACACCGTCGTCACCGGCAGATATGCGACGAACACCCCCAGGCAGGCCATGACGAGTGTCGCGCCGAGCCGGTCTCCCGACGCCTTGTCCGTTGTTGCCATCTGCGCGCAGCTCCTCTTCGGCGGACCGGGTGTCCGGCCGACGTGTCAGCATCCGTGCCGTTGAGGTGCGTCGCCCGCCGATCGCGTCGAATCCCGGAATACCGACGGATCGGCCCCCGGAGGCGAGGCTTTCCGACATTCCCGGACGGCCAGCGGGAGCTGAGCCCGTGGGCGAACCGGAGGCACGAAGGCCCTGGGGACTCTGCGGGGATCGGAGAGCGGGGTCAGGTGCCGGTGCTGGTCCGGTGGCCCCGGTGCGCCGCCGCAGGAGCGGCCGCGGCGAGTGCGGTCCGGACGGTTTCCGCCATCGGGTCGCCCGGATGCTCGATCCAGTGCTGGACGGCGACCCGGAGGATGGCCAGGAAGGTCGCGGCCAGGAGGCGGGAGCGCAGTGCCACGTCGTCGTCGGTGAGCCGGTGGGCGAGTTCCGCGGCCAGCTCGCGCTCGATCGCGGCGTACGCCGCCACCTGGTGTGGGGCCAGACCGGGGTGCCCGCGCAGCTTCCGGCGTTGGGTCAGCCAGGAGGGCTCGGAACCGCCGAAGACCTCCTCGGTGAGGCGCTCGGCTGCCCGGCTCAGGACGGTCCACGGCGCCTCGTCGACGGGCTGTTCGCGGATCAGCTGCAACAGCCGGTGCAGGCGCATGGTGTCGCCGTGGAAGAGGGCCTGCTCCTTGTTCGAGAAGTAGTTGGAGAAGGTTCGCCGCGAGACGTTGGCGGCGTCGGCGATGGCCTCGACCGTCACCGCGTCGATGCCCTCGTCGGCGGCGAGACGGAGGGCCGCCTCGTGCAGGGCGAGACGGGTGGCCGCCTTCTTGCGCTCCCGCAGACCGGTCGTCTCGTCCATCGCACCGAGGGTACGTGCGGGTGAGCGACTTCTCAATGAGCAAACTTGCCTAGTGGGCAAGATCGGTGAATGCTTGCTTGAGGCAACCAACTCTTGTGTGGGAGCAGACGTGGAAAGCGGCGCTCGTGAACTCGGCCTTCGCCTGTACGACCTGGTCAGAAGCGTTCGACTGCTGAAGCAGCGCCGGGCTGACGAACGCCCGGCGATTCCGGCGGGCATGCTCGGCATGCTCGTGCAGATCGATCAGCTCTCCAGCGACTGCCACGCCCGCGACCTGGCCGACCGCACTCGGCTGGACGCGTCGACCGTCAGCCGCTCGGTCGCGGCGCTCGTCGCGCACGGCCTGGTCGAGCGGCGGCCGGACCCGACCGACAGGCGGGCGACCTTCCTGGCGGTCACCCCGGCCGGCCGTGCCGCCCTGGCCGACAGCCACCGCTGGTACGGCGAGGTGCTCGAACGAGCGCTCGCCGACTGGACTCCCGACGAGGTGGCGGCGCTCAGTGCCGCCCTCGGCCGGTTCACCGGCGACATCGAGGTCGCCCTCGGAAACAACGACAACGACAACCTGGAGGCCGCGCGATGAGCGCACCCACCATCACGGCCGGCGCTGAGCCGATGACCCATCGGCGGACACTGGAAGCGCTCAGTGGCCTGCTGCTGGTGCTCTTCGTCGCGATGCTGAGCAGCACGGTCGTCTCGACCGCGCTTCCGAAGATCATCGGATCGCTGAACGGCTCGCAGACCCAGTACACCTGGGTGGTCACCGCGACCCTGCTCACCGCGACGGCAACCACCCCGATCTGGGGCAAACTGGCCGACCTGTTCAACAAGAAGACCCTCATCCAGGTCGCCATCGTGGTCTTCCTGGTGGGCTCGGTCATCGCGGGCTTCTCGCAGAGCGCCGGCCAGCTCATCGCCGCCCGCGCGTTCCAGGGCATCGGGGTCGGCGGCCTGCAGGCCCTCGTCCAGGTGGCGATCGCGGCCATGATCCCGCCGCGCGAGCGGGGCCGCTACAACGGCTACCTCGGTGGAGTCATGGCCGTCGCGACGGTCGGCGGTCCGCTGCTCGGCGGCCTCATCGTCGACACGTCCTGGCTCGGCTGGCGCTGGTGCTTCTTCGTCGGCGTGCCGGTGGCCGCCATCGCGCTGATCCTGCTCCAGGCCACCCTGCACCTGCCGACCGCACGGCGCGAGAACGTCAAGATCGACTACCTGGGTGCCAGTCTCATCGCCGCTGGCGTCAGTCTGCTGCTGATCTGGATCTCCTTCGTCGACAGCTCGTTCGCCTGGGCCTCCTGGCAGACCGCGGCCATGGTGGGCGGCACGCTCGTCCTGCTGGCACTGGCGGTCTGGGTCGAGTCGCGCGCTGCCGAGCCGGTCGTCCCGCTCGGCATCGTGCGTCAGCACACCACCGCGCTGGCCATCCTCGGCAGCCTCGCGGTCGGCATGGCCATGTTCGGCGGTGCTGTCTTCCTCGGCCAGTACTTCCAGATCGGCCGCGGCTACAGCCCGACCGAGGCAGGCCTGCTCACCATCCCGATGATGGCCGGCGTCCTCGGCTCCTCGATCGTCGCCGGTCGGCTGATCACCAAGAGCGGAAAGATCAAGCCGTACATCGTCGCCGGCTCGATCCTCCTCGTCGCCGGGTTCGCCCTGCTCGGCACCATCGACCACGAGACGTCGCTCGTCCTGGTCGGCGCCGCCATGTTCATCGTCGGTGTCGGCGTCGGTATGACCATGCAGAACCTCGTTCTCGCCGTCCAGAACACGGTCTCGCTCAAGGACATCGGGGCGGCCAGTTCCAGCGTCGCGTTCTTCCGGTCGCTCGGCGGCACCATCGGCGTCTCCGTTCTCGGCGCCGTCCTCGCCCGCCGGGTCAGCGACCAGATCACCCACGACCTCGCCGCCGCCGGGATCCCCACCTCCGGCAGCGCGGGTGGCAGCAGCAACCTCAACATCACCGCCCTGCCTGAGCAGGTCCAGGACATTGTCCGGGCCGCGTACGGTGACGCCACCGGACACATCTTCCTCATCTCCGCCGCCATCGGGGTCGTCGGCATCGTCGCCGCGCTCCTGCTCAAGCCGATCACCCTGCGGACCAGCCTCGACCTGCCGGACGCCGCCACGTCGACCGCCGTCGCCGCCGACGCGATCGACGGCGCACCCGCCTTCGACCAGGTGCGCACCGACACCACGCACGACGGACCGACCCCCCGACGCTGACGTCGGGCCGTCCGACCCGGGGCCGCCGCCGTCCGAAGACGGCGGCGGCCCCGTTCTGTCCAGCCAGGACCGGTACGAGCGAACGTCACCGAATCGAGGGGTCTGTGGATACCGCGGAGCTGCCAGCGGCGCGGCCGGCGGCACCCGCCCGGCGAGCCGCCGCACTGCGCCGGGCTCTCCGTGAGCTGGGGCTCGTCGCCGCACTGTTTCTCATCTACAAGGCGGCTCGGGTGGCGGGAGCCGACCGGGTGTCGACCGCTGTGGGAAACGGGGAGTGGATCTGGCGGTTGGAGCGCCTGTTCCACCTGCCCGACGAGGCCGCCTTCCAACGCCCGGTGCTCTCCCACGAGCTGTTGGTGCACCTGGCCAACGGCTACTACGCGTACGTGCACTTCCCCGCCACGGTCCTCTGTCTGGTCTGGCTGTACGTACGACACCCCGTGCGTTATCTCTGGACGCGTCGCATGCTCGCCGGGCTCACCGCGGCCGCACTGGCGCTGCACTTCCTGGTCCCGCTGGCACCGCCGCGACTGACCGCCCTGACCGGCATGGTGGACACGGGCAGCCGCTACGGGCCCGCCGTCTACGGCCCACCCGACACGGACGCGTTGAGCAACCAGTACGCCGCCATGCCCTCCCTGCACGTCGGCTGGGCCCTCGCCGTGGCCGTCGCGCTCATCGCGGTGACCGGCGGGCGCCTGCGGTGGCTGTGGCTGGCGCACCCGCTCGCCACCCTGCTGGTGGTGGTGACCACTGGCAACCACTACTGGCTCGACGGCATCGTCGCGGCCGTGCTGCTCGCCATCGTCTGCCTGGTGCTGCCCAGGCCCCGCGCCGGCGACCAGCCCACCCACCCGCCGACGCGGCGCCCGGGCGGATGGCCCCGCCAGCGCGTACCGGCTCCGCAGGCGCCGCCCGGTCACCCACCCCGGCGAGCCGACGCTGGTGACGTCGTGCGAACGCCATGACCGTTGGTGTGCTCGTCAGCCGGTCGGCTCCGGTTCACGTGCCTGCCAGCTCAGGCGGTCGCGGTGCAGCCGTTGCACGGCTGCCCAGCCGAACGTGAACGGTAGGGCACCCATGGCGACCAGTCCCAGGACGCCCGATCCGGTCACGTCGAAGACGGCGCCCACGTCGCCGAACAGTTGGGCGACGGTCTGGAAGGCCACGTGGAATCCGATGCCCGCCCAGATGTCGCCGGTGGCGACCCGGAAGCCACCCAGGAGCAGAGCGAAGACGAAGAACAGCAGCAGTCTGTCGGGGGAGGTGGCGGCGCCGACCAGGAACCCGAACAGGGTGAACAACACGGACTGACCGAGGACGGCCTGCCAGGCCGGTAACCGGGTGGCGAGGTTGCGCTGAAGGTAGCCGCGGAAGACGAGTTCTTCCGGCAGCGCCTCGTACAGGAAGACGAGGACGACCAGCAGCGCCGCCACGCCCAGGACGTGCGCCGCGGAGGTGCGCAGGCGGATCTCGACCCAACCGAAGCCGAGGCAGAGCGCGAACCCCACGGCGGCGGGGATGAGCCAGCAGGCCATGCCGAGCAGCAGTCGTCGCCAACCGGTGCGCACGGAGGGCAGCCCGAGACCGGTCCAGGGGCGACGGTCGAGCAGGCGACGGGCGGCCACCACCAGGGGGACGACGAGCACCGTCGTGAGGATGGCCCTGGCCACATGGGTCGGGCGGTCGTAGTCGCCATCGAGAAGAGCCCCGACAAGCAGCCACACCAGCACCGCGCCGACGGACACGACGAGGACCCGCCAGGGCAGGGCGAGACGAGGTCCGGCGCTCACCACGCGCAGCGTAGCCAGCGGTGGCAAGGGCGACCGGTCAGCGACCGAGGACGAGGTAGGCGAGGCCGAGAACGCCGCGATAGCCGTCGACGTACTCGCGCAGGCGGTCGTCGAGTTCCGCGCGGACGTCGGCCGCCCGGGGGTCCTCCGGGTAGCTGAGCAGCCACTCCTGGCGGCCCGCCAGCCAGGTGGATTCGAAGTCGTCCCATTCCCGTTGGTCGGCGGTGCTCAGGTGCAGCACCCGCCATCCCCGGTCACGGGCGGCCTCGACGAGCCCCGGCAGATCCGTGACCTCCGCTCCGAAGGTCTGCTCGACAGCCGGCGTGGGGGGACGTTCCCAGTACGCCTCACCGAACAGCAGCCTTCCGCCGGGCCGGACCACCCTGGCGAGGGCGTCGAGGGCGGCGTCGGTGCCACCGAAGGCGTGCGCCGAGCCGATGCAGAGGACCCGGTCGGCGGGCTCCTGCCAGGCCGCCGCTTCGCCCATCACGAAGGCGACGTGCCGGTTCAGGGACCGCCCCGCGGCCAGCCGCCGCCCCCGGGCGAGGGCAGCGTCGTCGGTGTCGACGCCGACGCCCCTCGTCGCGACCGGGCCGGACACGCCTCCGGCGGCGACCGCCCGCAGCAGCAGCTCACCCCAGCCGCAGCCGAGGTCGAGCACGCGCGCGCCCGGGCGGACGTCGAGTCGTTGCAGCAGCAACGCCGCGTGCTCCTGCGACAGCGGAGTGTTCCAGCGCATCCGGGCGTAGCGGCTGGCGGCGAGGTGGTCGGTTGACTGCATGCGTTGAGGGTGTCAAGGCGTGATCGTCGGCGTGCGCCGGGTCCGACACTCCGGCGTACGGCAGGATCGGTCAGATGGGCGCGCAGCAGGCGGGGCCGTTTCGGCGGCCGACCCCGCAGGAGGTGGCGGCGGCGGCCGGCCGGGGCCTCGCGGACGTGATCGGCCCCGGCCTGCGGGTGTTGTTCTGTGGCTTCAACCCGGGCCTCTATTCCGCCGCCGTGGGGTTGCCCTTCGCCCGCAAAGGCAGCCGGTTCTGGCCGGCCCTGCACGGCGGCGGCTTCACCGACCGGGAGCTGCACCCGTGGGAACACGACGAGCTGCTGCGCCAGGGCCTGGGCATCACCAGCCTGAGCAACCGGGCCACCGCCCGCGCCGACGAACTGACGTCGGCGGAGCTGGTGGCCGGCGTGACGGGGTTGGCGGTGAAGGCGCAGCGGTACCGGCCGCGGTGGGTGGCCATCCTCGGGGTGACCGCGTACCGGATCGCCTTCGTCCGACCCCGGGCCGGGCTGGGTCCGCAGCCGGACCGGCTGGGCCCGGCCCGGCTCTGGGTGCTGCCCAACCCCAGCGGTCTGAACGCGCACTTTCCGCTGCCGGCGTTGACCGCCGAGTTTGGCAAGCTGCGCCAGGAGATCGACGGTTAGGCGTGCGGGGTGGACGCCTCGGCGGCCAGCGCCTGGTAGTAGGGCTGAATCGTGGGGTGGTAGTCGTCGAACTGGGGGAGGGGTGAGCCGTCCCGGGAGGCGACCAGCATGTCCAGGTAGTACTCCCAGCCGGCGCCGACCTCGGCGATGCCCTCCACGCTGGTGAGGTGCTGGACGAACCGCAGCTCGGTGGTGCCGTCGGTCTCGGTCAGCACCATCTCCAGCAGCCAGGTCCCGTAGCTGTCGATCATCGACACGGCGAGGCGTCGCTCTGGTTCGCACGCGTCGATGCGCACGTCACACCAGGGCTGCTGCTCCTCGTACGCCATCTGAACCTGGATGGTCCGTCCGGGCGCGGCGTCGCCCTTCCAGGGGCCGAACCAGCGGGCCGTGCGCTCCGACTCGGTCAGGCTGGCCCAGACGTCCGTCGCCGGGGCGCGGAACGTCCGGGTCAGGACGAGATCGTGGCCGGTGGCGGTGCGAAACAGGCGTCCGGCGGGTGTACGGGTCATGCCGTGTGCTCCCTTCGGTGCTCCGCCGGGCCGCGGCTGCGGCGCTCTCGGCGGGTGCGATAGACCTCGGTCTCCAACGCGTCGAGGTGCCGCTCCCACCGGTCGGGGGCCGCGAGTGCGGCGAGCCAGTCGACCAGCGGGGCGAGCGGGCGCGGATCGAATCGGTAGATCCTCTGTCGGCCGACCATCTCATCGTGCACCAGACCGCTCTCGCGCAGCAGCCGCAGGTGGCGGCTGATCGCGGGTCGGCTGATCACGAATCGCTGGGCGATGTCACCCGCGGACAACGGCTCGTCGCGCAGCAGGGTCAGGATGTGCCGTCGTACCGGATCCGCGATCGCGGTGGCCACCTCGTTCACCTGGGAAGCGTAACCTATCGGTTACGGGTTAGCGTGGTGAAGGCCACGGACGGCCGCATTTCGCCGCGTCGATGGTGGGCACATGATCACTTGACCTGGCACTCTGTAAGGCATGGCCGCCCTCCTTCGCTCCCGCTTGACCGACTGGACGTTTGTCGTACCTGTGCTCGCCGTCCTGATATTGATGGTCACCTGGGGGCGGAGCCTGCCTGGGCCCGTCATCGTGCTCGTCGCGGTGCTGCTGGGCGGCGCGGTGCTCGCGGCCGTGCACCACGCGGAGGTGGTCGCCCACCGGGTGGGGGAGCCGTACGGGTCCCTGGTGCTCGCCGTCGCGGTCACCGTGATCGAGGTGGCCCTGATCGTCACGCTCATGATCAGCGGGCCGGAGAAGACCCAGTCGCTCGCCCGCGACACCGTCTTCGCCGCCGTCATGATCACCTGTAACGGGATACTCGGCCTGTCCCTGCTGCTCGGGGCGCTGCGCCGCCGAGTGGCCGTGTTCAACCCGGAGGGCACCGGCGGTGCGCTGGCCACCGTGATCACCCTGGCCACCCTGAGCCTGGTCATCCCCAGCTTCACCACGGCCCGCCCCGGCCCGGAGTTCAGCCCGGCCCAACTCGTCTTCGCCGCCGTCGCGTCGCTGGCCCTGTACGGGCTGTTCGTGCTCGTGCAGACCGGCCGGCACCGCGACTACTTCCTGCCGGTCGACAGCCGGGGCAAGGTCATCGAGACGGAGGAGCACGCCAAACCGCCCACGACCCGCGCCGCGCTGGTGAGCCTGGGCCTGCTGTTGGTGGCGCTGGTCGCGGTGGTCGGCGACGCCAAGACGGTCTCCCCGACCATCGAGGCCGGGGTCGCGGCGGCGAACCTGCCGCACGCGTTTGTCGGCGTGATCATCGCCCTGCTGGTGCTGCTGCCGGAGACCCTGGCCGCCGCCCGCGCCGCCCGCCGAGACCGCGTCCAGACCAGCCTGAACCTCGCGCTCGGCTCCGCGATGGCCAGCATCGGCCTGACCATCCCGGCCATCGCGATCGCCTCGATCTGGCTGGACGGCCCGCTGCTGCTCGGCCTAGGCGGCACCCAGCTCGCGCTGCTCGCGCTGACCGCCGTGACCGCGGTGCTGACCGTCGTGCCGGGTCGGGCCAACGTGCTGCAGGGTGGCGTACACCTGGTGTTGATGGCCGCCTTCGTCTTCCTGGCCGCGAGCCCCTGACCGTCACACGTTGCCGCCCGCGAGGCGGTCCGCGCGGGCGTTCAGGTAGCGCTGCTGCGCCAGGTTCGTCGACCGCGACGCCGCCATCCGGTACGCCTCCCGCGCCGCGACCCGCTCACCGACCAGCTCCCAGAGGTGGGCGCGGGCGGCCGGCAGCCGTGGGTCGTCGGCCAGTCGGGGATCGTCGGCCAGGTCGGCGAGCAGCGCCAAGCCGGCCGACGGCCCGCGGCTCATCGCCACCGCCACCGCGTGGTTGAGCGCCACCACCGGGTTGTCGGACATGCCGAGCAGCACCTCGTACAGGGCGGTGATCTGCGGCCAGTCGGTCGCCGCCGCACTGGACGCCTCGTCGTGCACCGCCGCGATGGCCGCCTGGAGCTGGTAGGGCCCGACGACCCCGCGCGGCAGCGCCCCGGTGATCAGCTCGACCCCCTCGGCGATCTGGTCGGCCCGCCACCGGCTCCGGTCCTGCTCGGCCATCGGCACCAACTCGCCGTGCGGCCCGAGCCGGGCCGGCGCGCGGGCGTCGGTGAGCAGCATCAACGCGAGCAGCCCGGTGACCTCGGGATCGTCGGGCAGCAGCCGGTGCACCAGGCGGGTCAGCCGGATCGCCTCGGCGGTCAGGTCGGCGCGCAGCAACCCGGGGCCGGCCGTGCGCGCGTACCCCTCCGTGAAGATCAGGTAGAGCACGTGCAGCACGGCGGCGAGCCGGTCCGCGCGCTCCGGGCCGGTCGGCGGCGCGAACCGCAGTCCACTGTCGCGGATCCGTTGCTTTCCCCGGCTGATCCGCCGGGTCATCGTCGCCTCCGGCACCAGGAACGCACGCGCCACCTCGGCGGTGCTCAGCCCGCCCACGGCGCGCAGCGTGAGCGCAATCTGCGACGCCGGCGACAGCGCCGGGTGGCAGCACAGGAAGAGCAGGATGA
The DNA here is from genome assembly GCF_900090275.1 of Micromonospora zamorensis. Taxonomy (NCBI): domain Bacteria; kingdom Bacillati; phylum Actinomycetota; class Actinomycetes; order Micromonosporales; family Micromonosporaceae; genus Micromonospora; species Micromonospora zamorensis. The sequence goes on from NZ_LT607755.1 coordinate 2,730,376, forward strand.
GCGTGTCGTCCGCGTCGGCCGTCGGCTGGTCAGCCGCCGGAGCGCGCCACTGCTCCGGCAGCACCCACCGCGCCACCGTGTCCTCCCGCCGCCTGCGGGCCTGCTCCCGGCGCAGCAGGTCGGTCAGCCGGCGGGACGCGACGGTGATCAACCAGCCGCGCGGGTTGTCCGGTACGCCGTCGCGCGGCCAACCGCCCGCCGCCGCGATCAGCGCCTCCTGCACCGCGTCCTCGGCGGTGTCGAAATGCCCGTAGCGACGTACCAGCGCGCCGAGGACCTGCGGCGCCAGCTCGCGCAGCAGGTCCTCGACAGGTGTCTGCGGCACCGGTCAGCCGGCCAGGTCCTCGATGCCCTCCAGCACCGGCCGCACGTCCACGTACCCGCCGGGGGCGTTGGGGTCGACCAGGCCGGCGGCGATCTCGGTGGCCCGGTCGAAGCTGGCGCACTCCACGATCGTGTAACCCGCCAGGACCTCCTGCGTCTCCGGGTACGGCCCGTCGGTGACCACGGGTGCGCCCTCGCGTACCTGCACCCGGCGCGCGTGCACGGGCTCGCTCAAGCCCTGGGCGTCGACCAGCTCCCCGGACTCGGCCAGCGCCTGGTGGAACGTCTCCATGTGCTGGTGCATCGCCGCGATCTGCTCGGCCGACATCGCGGGCCGGTCGGAAGCCCGCCCCGACAACACGTCGTAGTCCTGCTGCGATCCGTAGAGCAGAATCATGTACTTCACGGGTGCTCCCTCCTGTTGGCTGGTGCCGCCGCGGCACCGCCTCACCAGAAACGTCGAACCCAACCCCCAACCCCGGACACCCGCCCCACCCCCAACCCCACCACCCCACCCCGGCCCGCCCCGGTGATCAAGAGCTTTCCGTCACGACACGCCGGGCGGGCTGACGCAAAGTTCTTGATCACCGGGGCGGGGCAACAGGGACAAGTCAACGGGTGGTGGGTGGGGGTTAGCTTGGCGGGATGGGGACTGTGTGGGTGGTGCTGGGGATCGTTGTGGTGGTGGCTGGTTCCGCGTTCGGGGTTGTGGTTCGGCGGGGGCGGGGGACCCGGGTCGGTGGGGTTGGGGGCGACGAGCCGGTGGCTGGGCGGGATGCCCGGGTGCGGCAGCAGCGGTACGAGGCCGAGCGGCACGGCGACCAGGGTGGCACCTGGCAGCGCGGTCGCGAGTCGGGCGGTTGAGCGTCACTGCCCGTAGGACCCGCCCGGGCAGTGCCGCCGGTTGGAGCCGCCGCCCGTAAAGCCCGCCGCCCGTCGAGCCCGCCGCCGTGAACCGTCCGGTCGCGCCGCGCGTGAAACCGGTGACGGGGCGTTTCGGTCGCATCGTCGGGGTACTACCACCGCGAGCACCGATGTCTGGGGAGGCACAGTGGGCACACGGTCGAGGCGCGATGCCCGGGGTCCGGTGGCCGCCCTGCTGATCGCCGCGCTGGTGTCACTCGCCTGTGCGGGCGGCGGGCTGGCCGAGCCGGAGGGCGAGCGTCCCACCCCGGGCCGGTCGCAGGCATCCCCGGGGCCGAGCACCACCCGGGCCGACAGCACCACCAGCGTCGCCGAGTTCGAGCAGGACGTCGCCGACGCGCAGGAGATCGCCGAGCGCTACTGGGCGGCCCAGTTCAAGGAGTCCGGGCAGCGGTTCCAACCCATCCGGCGGATCACCCCCTACCAGCGGGCGGGTGAGGTGTCCTGCGGTGGTCAGCCGTTGCCCCGCAACAACGCCGTCTACTGCTCGCAGGGCGACTTCATCGCGTACGACGTCGCCTGGTCCGTGGCGGCGTTCCGCCAGGTCGGCGACGCGTTCGTGTTCTACCTGCTCGGCCACGAGTACGCGCACGGCATCCAGGTGCGCCTCGGCATCAACTACAGCTTCACGATCCAGCAGGAGTTGCAGGCCGACTGCATGGCCGGGGCGTACCTCGGCGACTCGGTGCGTGCCGGCGCGCTGACCCTGGCCGAAGGCGACCTGGACGAGTTCCGCGAGGGGGTGGCGGCGGTCGGCGACGACCCCGACCAACCGTGGTTCGCGGAGGGCTCGCACGGCACCGCCGAGCAGCGCACCGACTCGTTCTTCCGCGGCTACGAGCGCTCCCTGGAGGCCTGCGACCTGGGCTGAACGGGTTGCCCGGATCACGTCGGCACCCGTCGCGGCCGTCGGCGGTGGCTCGGCCTGGCAGGATCGCCGATGTCGGCCACGACCCTGGAGGATCCGCTGAGCAGCCATCACCCCGCCGCCGTGCTCTTCGACATGGACGGCACGCTGGTCGACAGCGAGAAGCTGTGGGACGTCGCGCTGCAGGAACTCGCCCAGGAGTACGGCGGGGAGCTGTCCGAGAACGCCCGCCGCTCGATCGTCGGCACCGCCATGGCCGAGTCGATGCGCATCCTGCACGACGACCTGGGGCAGCCCGAACGGGATCCGGAGATCAGCGGGGCGTGGATCAACACGCGGATCCTGGAGCTGTTCCGCACCGGCCTGCCCTGGCGTCCCGGCGCGTTCGAGCTGCTGCGCGCGGTCCGCGCGGCGGGAATCCCCACCGCGCTGGTCACCTCCAGCCCTCGGGCGCTGGTCGAGATCGCCCTGGACACGCTGGGTCGGGACAACTTCGACACGGTGGTCGCCGGTGACGAGGTGGTGGCGGCCAAGCCGCACCCGGAGCCCTACCTGACCGCGGCGCGGCTGCTGGGTGTGCCGATCGAGCGTTGTGTGGCGATCGAGGACTCGGCGACCGGGGTGGCCAGCGCGCTCGCGTCCGGCGCGGCGGTGCTGGCCGTACCGGCGGAGGTGGCGCTCGCGAGCACTGTCGGCGTACGCCAGACGGAGAGCCTGACCGGCGTGGACCTGGAGTTTCTCGCGGCGTTGCTGGCCGACCGGGCCGCGGCGACCGGCTGACGGGTCGACCCGGGTCACGGGCGTTCGGCGAAGACCGCCCCGACCACCTGGTAACTGTCGAACGCTCTCGCGGCCCCCGCGTACGCGGCCAGGTGGATGAACACCTCGACGATCTCTTCCTTGGTCACGCCCGAGCTCAAAGCGATGCGCAGCTGGCCCCGCAGCGGCTCGTGGGTGCCGAGGGTGGCGGCGACCGCCACCGAGACGAGGCAGCGGCTGCGCAGGTCCAGGCCCTCCCGGGGCCATGCCTCGCCGAAGGTCTGCACGGTGGCGAGACGACGGAAGTCGTGCCCGACCGGCGGTTCGCCCTCGCCGAGTGGCAGCACCAGTGGCTGACCGAGGAGCCGCTCGGCGTTGTCGAGTGCCCGCTGGTACGCGTCCTGATCGGTCATGTCACCGGCCCCCGCTCACCGCCGTGGTCGCTGGCGGGCCGGTGCCCTGCCGGCACCACCAGCCTGGCAGTCGATCGCTGGCGGCCGCTGTCGAATCGGTCAGCCCGCGACGGCCGATGCCCCCGATCGCCAGGCGACCGGGGGCATCGATGGTGCCGGTCAGTCGTGGGCGATGGCGCCCAGCACGTTGATCCGGGCCGCCCGGATGGCCGGCAGCACCGCTGCCACCACCCCGATGATCGCGGCGAGGCCGAGGAAGACACCCATCTGCCCCCAGGGGAGAATCAGGTCGGTGATGCCCTCGTCCTTGAGTGCCTCGACCACCGCGGCGCCGAGGCCGGTGCCGACCACCACGCCCAGCAACGCGCCGAACACGGAGATCACCACCGCCTCCACCGTGATCATGCCCATCGTCTGGCCGCGGCGCAGGCCGATCGCCCGCAGCAGACCCAGCTCGCGGGTCCGCTCCAGCACCGACAGCGCCAGGGTGTTGATGATGCCGAGCACGGCGATGATGATGGCCAGGGCCAACAGGATCTGGATCATCGTGAGCAGGCCGTCGAGCGAACTCGTCTGCTGCTCGATGAACGCGTCCCGGTCGGCCACCGACACCTCGGGGCTGTCTGCGAGGAGCGCCTCCACCTGCGGCTGCACGTCGGACACCCGCGCGCCCGGGGCCAGTTGGATGAAGCCCTGGATGGGCTGCGGGATGGCGAAGTCCTTCGCCGCGGCCGGCGGCAGCGTCACCGGGTTGGTCAGCTGCGACGACTCGTAGATGCCGCTGACCGTGTAGGTCCGGACCTCACCGCGGGTCAGCTGCACGTTCACCGTCGAGCCCACCGACCAGCCACGGGACGTGGCGGTGTCCGAGCTGGCCAGCATCTGGGTCGGCCCGAGCCGGTCGATGTCACCGGCGGTGGCCTTCGCGCCGAAGATCTGCCGCAGCGACGCGATGTCGCTGCTCGCCGCGACCCAGGTGCTCTCGCCGTCGACCCTCGCCATGTCGCCGTACTCGCCGTCGACCAGTTGCACGCCGGGCAGGGCCTTCGCCTTGTCCAACACGCCCGGGTCGAAGCTCGGCGGGCGCGGACCGCCCTGCACACCGGAGATCACCAGCTGGGCCTTGATGGTGTCCTGGGCGAGCGCGCTGATGCTGCCCTTGGCCGAGTCGAGGATCACCGTGACGCCGGTGACCAGCGCGATGCCGACCATCAGCGCCGCGGCGGTGATCGCCGTACGGCGCGGGTTGCGCCCGGAGTTGAGCCGGCCCAGCTTGCCCGGCACCGACCAGGAGAAGATCGCCCCGAGCAGGCTCACCACCGGCCGGCTGATCAGCGGGGTCAGCAGCGCCACGCCGATGAAGGCGAACAGCACCCCACCGAGGATGGTGGCCAGGGTCTGACCGCCGGCGTTGCCGCTGAGCCCGAGGAACAGCAGCACCGCGCCGATGCCGGTGACCACCGACCCGGTCACGGTGATCTTGGTCAACGGCCGGTCCGGCGTGGCCACGTCCTGCATCGCCGCGATCGGCGGGATCCGCGATGCCCGCAGCGCCGGCAGCAGCGCCGCCACCACAGTGATGACCAGTCCCACGGCGAACGACCCGATCACCGCAGCCGCCGGCACACCGATCCCGGCCAGGGTCAGGCCGCCGGCCAGCTTGCCGAACAGGAACGCCAGCAGCGCGCCCACCCCGATGCCGGCGGCGAGGCCGAGCACCGAGGCGATCAGACCGACCGCGATGGCCTCCAGCACCACCGAACCGATGATCTGCCGCCCGCTGGCCCCGATGGCGCGCATCAGCGCCAACTCGCGGGTGCGCTGGGCCACGATGATCGAGAAGGTGTTGAGGATCAGGAACGTGCCCACCAGCAGCGCCACCGCGGCGAAGCCGAGCAGAATCTTGTTGAAGAAGGACAGGCCCTCCTTCAGGCTGGCCGAGGCGTCCGCGGCCACCTGCTCGCCGGTCTTCACGTCGAAGTCCGCGCCCAGGGTGCGGGCCACGTCGTCGCGCAGCTTCTCGTCGGAGACCCCGTTGGCGGCGTTCACGGTGATGCTGCTGAACGTGTCCGGCTCGCCCAGCATCAGCCGCTGCGCCACCGGCGTGGTGAAGAAGACCTCGTTGACCCCGCCGATGGAGTCCCGGTCACCGCTGTAACCGGCGATGCCGACCAGGGTGAAGTCCCGCTTCTTCGACTCGAACGCGGTGAGCACGCCGACCTTCTGGCCGACCTGCACCTTCGCCGTGGTGGCCAGGGACTTGTTGATGACGATCTCGTCCTCGGCCTGCGGCGCGCGGCCCTCGCGCAGCTGCAGCAGGTCGCTCTCGCCGGTCCAGTTCTCGCCCAGCTGCGGCGGACCGAACGAGCTGACCACCTTGCCGTTGCTGCCGATCACCCGCGCGCCGTCGGCGTTCACGATGCCCGTGGCCGAGGCCACGCCCGGCACCTGCTTCACCCGGTCCACCAGGGCGGCCGGCAGGGGAGCGGAGGTCTGCTCGCCCTCCATCTCGTTGAGCTCCACCTTCGGCTTCGCCGCGACGTTCACGTCGATCTCGGAGAAGCCGTCGGCGAAGACCGAGTCGAAGGAACGGCCCAGCGTGTCGGTGAGCACGAAGGCGCCGGACACGAACATGACCCCGAGCACGACCGCCAGCCCGGACAGGATCAGCCGGACCTTGCGGGCCAGCAGACTCTTCAGTGTCGCCCGGAACATCAGTTGCCCACCTCAGCCGGAGTGTCCAGCTTCTTCATGGTGTCCAGCACCGTCTCGGCGGTCGGCTCGATCAGCTCCGAGACGATCTCCCCGTCGGCGAGGAAGACCACCCGGTCGGCATACGCGGCGGCGGTCGGGTCGTGGGTGACCATGACGATGGTCTGGCCGTGCTCGCGCACCGAATTGCGCAGGAAGCCGAGCACCTCCGCGCCGGAGCGCGAGTCCAGGTTGCCGGTCGGCTCGTCCGCGAAGATCACCTCCGGGCGGGAGACCAGGGCCCGCGCACACGCCACCCGCTGCTGCTGCCCGCCGGAGAGCTGCGCCGGCCGGTGGTCCAGCCGGTCCCGCAGACCGACCGTGTTGATCACCGTGTCGTACCAGGCCGGGTCCGGCTTGCGCCCGGCGATCGACAGCGGCAGCAGGATGTTCTCCTTCGCGGTCAGAGTGGGCAGCAGGTTGAACTGCTGGAAGATGAACCCGACCTTGTCGCGGCGCAGCTTCGTCAGACCCGCGTCACCCAGCCCGGTCACGGTCGTCTCACCGATCTGCACCGTCCCCCGGGTCACCGAGTCCAGGCCGGCCAGGCAGTGCATCAGCGTCGACTTGCCGGACCCCGACGGCCCCATGATCGCGGTGAAGCGGCCACGTTCGAACTCCGCGCTGACCCCCCGCAGCGCGATGACCTGAGCCTCGCCGCTGCCGTACACCTTCCACACGTCGTTCGCCCGGGCCGCGGCCTGCGCCTGCTGGCCTACCGTCGCGGTCACGTCATCTACCTCTTCCGTCTGTCCGAAAATGCACGCCGCCCCCCGATGGTCCGGCGCGACTAGTTCAATCATCGGTGCTGCTCACGCCCGCCCCGTCCGCCCAGGGGCTGACCCGGAGCGGATATTCCGCTGCGGGTGCACCCCCATGTCGGATCAGGGTTGCCCCTGACCCGGCGACCGGTCGAGCGTGTTTCCAGCTGGCGAACCCCCCCGCCGGCTCCGACTGTGTCCCCTCACGTCACAGGAGGGTCAACCGCGCCGGGCCGTCTCCGGTCACGGTAGGTGACGGAGGCAACGGCGGCCGTCACCCCACGGTGGGATCTTCGAGTACGCCGGGTGAGGTAGTCGGGCCGCCGGCGGCTACGCCCTGGGGCGGACCAAGCCCGACTCGTACGCCAGCACGACGGCCTGCACCCGGTCGCGCAGCCGCAGCTTGGTCAGCACATGCCCCACGTGGGTCTTGATGGTGGTTTCGCTGACCGACAGCACCGCCGCGATCTCGGCGTTGGACAGCCCTCGGGCGACCTGCACCAGCACCTCGCGTTCCCGGTCGGTGAGCGCGTCGAGCGCCGCCGACGGCGTCGCCGCCGGGTCGGGCAGCAGCTCGGCGAACCGGTCCAGCAGTCGCCGCAGGATGCGGGGAGCCACCACCGCGTCCCCACCGGCGACCGTGCGGATCGCCGCGATCAACTCCTCGGCGGGCACGTCCTTGGCCAGGAACCCGCTGGCGCCCGCACGCAACGCGCCCACCACGTACTCGTCCAGGTCGAAGGTGGTCAGCACCAGCACCCGCACCGGGAGTCGGGCGTCGACGATCGCCCGGGTCGCGGCCACCCCGTCCATCCGGGGCATCCGGATGTCCATCAGCACGACGTCGGGCAGCAGCCGGCGGGACAGCTCCACCGCCTCCACGCCGTCACCGGCCTCCGCCACCACGTGCAGGTCGTCCTCGGCGCCCAGCACCATCCGGAACCCGGTACGCAGCAGCGGCTGGTCGTCGGCGAGCAGGATCCGCACCGGCCGCCCCGGGGTCGCCTGTTCGGTCATCTCGCCTCCTGTCCGGCCTGCCGCACCCGGTCATCCTCGCGTACGTCGGCGGGTGCGTCGCGGATCACCGTAGAGGCCGGCCGGTCGCCCTGTCCCGACCGCAGCGGCACCGCCGCGGTCGGGTCCCCAACCGATCGGCGCGGCTCGCCCACCGACCCGAGGAGGCGATCAGCGTCGCCGGAGCCGGACCGACCTCACCGCGACGCGGGGGGCGGCTGTCACTCGTCGGCGCCCGGCACCACCGGAACCGACCGGGAGTCGCGCAGCGGGTCGGCACTCGCCGCCGCGACCGGGAACGGCGGCGGAGTGCCACCGAAGGTGGGGCAGAGCGCCTGGTGGCTGCACCAGTCGCACAGCTTGCTCGGTCGAGGCCGGAAATCCTGCCGGGCGGTGGCCTGCTCGATGGCCCGCCACAGGGCCACCACCGTGCGCTCGAAGCGGACCAACTCGTCGGCGTCCGGCGTGTAGTCCAACACCTCGGCGTCGCGCAGGTAGAGCAGCCGCAGCACCCGGGGCACCACCCCCCGGGTGCGCCACAGCACCAGGGCGTAGAACTTGAGCTGGAACAGCGCCCGCGCCTCGAACGCCTCCCGTGGAGCGCCGCCGGTCTTGTAGTCGACCACCCGAAGCGCCCCGTCCGGGGCGACGTCGAGCCGGTCGAGGTAACCCCGGATCAGCAACTCGTCGTCGACCACCGCCGAGATCAGGCTCTCCCGCTCGGCCGGCTCCAACCGGGTCGGGTCCTCCACGGCGAAGTAACCCTCCAGCAGCCCGGCGGCCGAGCGGAGGAACTCCACCGGGTCGGCCGGCTCCGCGCCGTCGAACACCCCGGCCAGCTCCGGCTGCTCGGTGACCAGCCGGTCCCACTGTGGGGCCACCAGATCGCCGGCCGCCGCCGGTGTGCGGCCCTGCGCGGGCAGGTCGAACAGGCGCTCCAGCACCGCGTGCACCAGCGTGCCCCGGGCCTGCTCCATGGTGGTGCGCTCGGGCAGCCGGTCGATGCTGCGGAACCGGTAGAGCAGCGGGCAGGTCTTGAAATCCGCCGCACGCGACGGCGACAGCGAGGCCCGCACCGTCGGCGGCGCCTGTGCCGGGGTGGAAGGTTGGGGAGTGGTGACCGGTTCCGCCGTCATGTCGGCAAAGGTTAGGGCACCGGTGTGACACCGACCGCCGCCCGCCCCACACAGCGACGGTCCGTAGCATCGTGGCGATGGAGCAGACATCCCGGCCGCCGCGCCGACCCGACCGGCGCCCCGGCCTGAACGTCGGCCGGGTGTTCGGGGTGCCGCTGCACCTCAACGTCTCCATGGTCCTGTTCGCGGTGCTCATCGCCGTGCTGTACGCCGAGTTCGCCCGCCGGCAGCTGGACCTGCCGCAGATCAGCGGCTATCTGATCGGCTTCGGCTTCGTGGTGTCGCTGCTCGGCTCGGTGCTGCTGCACGAGCTGGGTCACGCCCTGACCGCCCGGCGGTACGGCATCGGTGTGCGCGGAATCACCCTGGAACTGCTCGGCGGCTACACCGAGATGGACCGGGACGCCCCGTCCCCCCGCGTCGACCTGCTGGTGTCCCTGGCCGGCCCGGCGGTCTCCGCGGTCCTCGGCGTCCTCGCGGTCGCCGCCACGCTTGCCCTGCCCCAGGGGACAGTGGCCCACCAGCTCGCCTTCCAGCTCGCGGTCAGCAACGTCATCGTCGCGCTGTTCAACAGCCTGCCCGGGCTGCCGCTCGACGGTGGCCGGGCGCTGCGCGCCGCGGTGTGGGGGCTGACCCGCGACCGGCACCTCGGCACCGAGGTTGCCGGCTGGGCCGGCCGCGTCGTCGCCGTCGGCACCACGGTCGTGGTCCTGCTGCTCACCGTCACCGACCGCCTGGCGCCGCTGGCGCTGCCGCTGATGCTGCTGGTCGCCGTCACCCTCTGGCGCGGCGCCGGCCAGTCGATCCGGGCCGCCCGGGTCAGCCGCCGGTTCCCGCTGATCGACCTCTCCCGGCTGGCCCGCCCGGTCTGGCCGGTGGGCACCGGCACGCCCCTGGCCGAGGCGCAGCGCCGACGCGCCGACGCCGCTCAACCCGACGCCGCCCTGCTGGTCACCGACTCCACCGGCCGACCGGTGGCGCTGGTCGACCCGGCCGCCGCCGAGGCGGTCCCCGTCGAGCGCCGGCCCTGGCTGGCGGTGGACGCCGTGGCCCGGTCCCTGGGCACACTTCCCACGCTCACCCTCGGGTGGGACGGCGAGCGGGTGATGGAGGCCGTACAGACCCACCCGGGCGCGCAGTACGTGGTGACGTCAGGCGAAGATGTCGTCGGCATTCTGCACATCGCGGACCTGGCACAGCTCCTCGAACCCAACCGGAAGATGACACCGTGACCGCAACTCCCTCCACCGTCCCCGCCACCCCGGCGCTGACACCCGTGCACCGAGGGCCGTTCCGGCCCGGCGACCGGGTCCAGTTGACCGACCCCAAGGGGCGGATGCACACCGTGACGCTGGAGCCGGGCAAGGAGTTCCACACCCACCGGGGCATCCTGGCGCACGACACGCTGATCGGGCTCCCCGACGGCAGTGTGGTGACCACCGCCGGTGGCGGCACCGCGTTCCTGGCCCTGCGGCCACTCCTGTCGGACTACGTGCTGTCCATGCCGCGCGGCGCGCAGGTCATCTACCCGAAGGACTCCGCGCAGATCGTCGCGATGGGTGACATCTTCCCCGGCGCGAAGGTCCTCGAGGCCGGCGCCGGCTCCGGCGCGCTGAGCTGCTCCCTGCTGCGCGCCGTCGGCACCGAGGGTGAGCTGCACTCGTTCGAGCTGCGTGACGACTTCGCCCAGATCGCCAAGCGCAACGTCGAGGCGTTCTTCAACGGGCCGCACCCGTCGTGGAATCTGCACGTCGGCGACGTCGCGCAGTGCCAGGAGACCGGCTTCGACCGGATCATCCTGGACATGCTGACCCCCTGGGAGACCCTCGACATGGTCGAGCGGGCTCTGGTGCCCGGCGGGGTGTTCATCGGCTACGTCGCCACCACGCCGCAGCTCTCCGAGCTGGTGGAGGCGCTGCGCGAGCGGGGCGGCTGGACCGAGCCGCGCGCCTGGGAGTCCCTGGTCCGCGACTGGCACGCCGAGGGCCTCGCCGTCCGCCCGGACCACCGGATGATCGCGCATACCGCGTTCCTGGTGTCCGCGCGCAAGCTCGCCCCGGGGGTGACAGCGCCGCCGCGTCGGCGCAAGCCCAGCAAGGGCAACGAGGCGTACGCGCAGCGCCGCCAGGACCTGCGTGAGGCGGAGGCGGCCCGACAGGCCGCCGCCGCCCAGGCGGCCGGTGCGCAGCCCGACGGTACGGGGGAGATGGACAGGCCGTGACCATCGAGCTGGGCGTGGGCACCGCCGAGCAGGGGGAGGCGCCGGCATGAGCCGACCGGGCTACGGCGGCGGTGACCTTCCCGCGGTCTTTCCCGACTGGTCGCCGTACCAGGATCTGGAGTCGGCGGCGCGGGCCTACCTGCGCGACCCGGACGTCGCCCTGGAGGCACTCGGCGGCGTGCTGCGTGGGGCGTCGGTGCTCGGCTTCACCCTGGAACGCTTCGTCAACGAGGTCAACGGCGTGTGGCAGGAGGTCGTCGTCTGCGACGGCAGCCGCCTGATCCTCTGGCACGGGGAGGACGTGCCTCCGGAGGAGGGCCCCCCGGGCTCGATGACCTCGTCGCTGCGGGTGGTGCCGGTCTCGACCGTCACCGAGGTCGGCTGCCGGCGGCGACTCAACCGTGCCGAGAGCGGCGAGATCCGGGTCGACAGCATCGACGTCTACCTGCTGCTGACCTCACTGGACGAGGCGCCGCCGACCGAGGAGATGGCCGGCACACCACGGCACGACGCGTTGCGCTTCGGCAAGACCCTCGACGACGGCGGAGCGGGTCAGATCGCCCGGCTGGAGGAGTTCGCGCGGCTGGTCGCCTCGGTGGTCGGTCGTCCGATGCTCTGAGGCGTACCCCTTTCGGGGCCGGCCGGGCCGTGCGGCCCGGCCGGTGGGTCGCTCAGTCCTCGGCGTCCGGGCCGGCGACCTCGACACCGTCGCCGCGCACCACGTGGATGCAGTCGCCGGGGCATTCCTTCGCGGAGTCGATCACCTCGAGTCGCAGGTGCTCCGGCACGTCGACGCGGCTGCCCGGCGCCATCCGCAGCTCACCGTCGGTGCCCTTGACGTAGGCAAGACCGTCGATGTCGAACTCGAAAACCTCTGGCGCGTACTGCACGCAGAGCCCGTCGCCTGTGCAGAGATCCTGGTCCACCCAGACCTGCAGCTGATCGGTCGCGACCTCGGCCACGGTGCACCCCCCATGTTCTCCCGTCCTACGCTTCGACGGTACCCGAACGCCGGTAACGGCCCGTCAGGCCACCCTTGGCGATCAAGGTTCGGTGACGAGGGTGTTGCGTGGGACCGAATCGGCCTCATAGCGGCTAGTGTTAGGGCAGAACGTTCAAGCCCCCCGGGGAGGTGGGACGTGGCAGCACGCAGCGACGACGCGGACTCGCGCGCCGCACGGTGGGAGAAGGAAGCCCACGATCTCTCCACGCAGGTCGCGTTCCTTCAGGAGGAACTCGCTCTGGTGCGGCGCAAGTTGACCGAAAGCCCCCGACACGTCCGGCAGCTCGAAGAGCGGCTGGCGGCCACCCAGGCACAGTTGGCGCGGCTGACCGAGAACAACGACCGGCTGGTGAGCACCCTCAAGGAAGCTCGCACGCAGATCGTGACGCTCAAGGAGGAGATCGACCGGCTCGCGCAACCGCCGAGCGGCTACGGTGTCTTCCTGGCCAAGCACGAGGACGGCACGGTGGACGTCTTCACCGGTGGCCGCAAGCTACGGGTCGCGGTCTCGCCCTCGCTCGAGGTGGGTGACCTGCGCCGTGGCCAGGAGGTCCTGCTCAACGACGCGCTCAACATCGTCGACGCGTTCGGCTACGAGCGGGTCGGTGAGGTGGTGATGCTCAAGGAGATCCTGGAGGGGCCGAACGGCGGGCCGGGCGACCGGGCGCTGGTGGTCTCCCACTCCGACGAGGAGCGCATCGTGCACCTCGCCGAGACACTCATCGGCTCGGCGATCCGGGCCGGCGACTCGCTCATGATCGAGCCCCGCTCGGCCTACGCGTACGAGCGGATCCCGAAGAGCGAGGTCGAGGAGCTGGTCCTGGAGGAGGTGCCCGACGTCGACTACGGCGACATCGGTGGCCTTCAGTCGCAGATCGAGCAGATCCGCGACGCGGTGGAGCTTCCCTTCCTGCACGCGGACCTGTTCCGTGAGCACCAGCTCCGCCCGCCCAAGGGCATCCTGCTCTACGGCCCGCCCGGCTGTGGCAAGACGCTCATCGCCAAGGCGGTGGCCAACTCGCTGGCCAAGAAGATCGCCGAACGGCAGGGCAAGGAGAAGCACACCAGCTTCTTCCTCAACATCAAGGGCCCTGAGCTGCTCAACAAGTACGTCGGCGAGACCGAGCGGCACATTCGGCTGATCTTCCAGCGGGCACGGGAGAAGGCCGGCGAGGGCACCCCGGTGATCGTGTTCTTCGACGAGATGGACTCGATCTTCCGGACCCGCGGCTCCGGTGTCTCCTCCGACGTGGAGAACACCATCGTCCCGCAGCTGCTCAGTGAGATCGACGGCGTGGAGGGCCTGGAGAACGTCATTGTCATCGGCGCCTCCAACCGGGAAGACATGATCGACCCGGCGATCCTGCGCCCCGGTCGACTCGACGTGAAAATCAAGATCGAGCGACCGGACGCCGAAGCGGCCAAGGACATCTTCTCCAAGTACATCCTCTCCGGGCTGCCCCTGCACCCGGACGACCTGGCCGAGCACGGGGCCGACGCCCAGGCCACCGTGGCGGCCATGATCGACGCCGTGGTGCTGCGGATGTACTCCGAAACCGAGGAGAACCGCTTCCTCGAGGTCACCTACGCCAACGGTGACAAGGAAGTCCTCTACTTCAAGGACTTCAACTCCGGCGCGATGATCCAGAACATCGTCGACCGGAGCAAGAAGATGGCCATCAAGGAGTTCCTCACGTCCGGCCGCAAGGGGCTGCGCCTGCAGCACCTGCTCGACGCCTGCGTCGACGAGTTCCGCGAGAACGAGGACCTCCCCAACACCACCAACCCCGACGACTGGGCCCGCATCTCCGGCAAGAAGGGCGAGCGGATCGTCTACATCCGCACGCTCGTCTCCGGCGGCAAGGGCGCCGAGGCCGGTCGGTCCATCGAGACCGCCAGCAACACCGGCCAGTACCTCTGACCGCCAGCGGCGGCACCGGACCCGTCCGGTGCCGCCGCTGTGTGCGTCCCACCGCGAGACGCCGCTTCGCTGCTTTCCCCGGTGATCCGGCCCGGCACAGCTACGTCGCTGCCGTCGGCGAGCCCGCCCGGCCCGAGGAGAGCCTGCGTCGTAGCCGGCCCATCGTGGCCGACCCGGCCGCCCATCGACCGGATCCGCACGGTGCACCCGTGCCTCCGGGCGGGCCTGACCGTGGTGCCACTCAAACCCGCCAAAGCCCGGTAGTCACGCCGCGCCGACCGACAGCGACGGGCGGTAGGCCACCGCGCAGACTAGTCTCGATGGTGTGAGCGGCGGGCACGCCGGCTCCGTGGGCGAGCGAAGCGAGTGGTCGCATGACGGTACGTCGGATCATGGGCACCGAAATCGAGTACGGCATCTCCGTGCCCGGGCAGGCCGGAGCCAACCCGATGGTCACCTCATCGCAGGTGGTCAATGCTTATGGCGCACGTCCAGAACTCAACCGGGGCGGGCGAGCCCGCTGGGACTACGAGGAAGAGTCGCCGCTGCGCGACGCCCGCGGCTTCACCTACTCCGGAGCCGCCTACGACCCGGCTGAGGCGTTGGCCGACGAGGACCTTGGCCTCGCCAACGTGATACTCACCAATGGTGCACGGCTCTACGTCGACCACGCCCACCCGGAATACTCCACTCCGGAGGTCACCACCCCTCGGGACGTGGTGCGCTGGGACAAGGCCGGCGAGCGGGTGATGGCCGAGGCGTCCCGCCGGGCCGCCACCATCCCGGGCAGCCAGCCGATCCACCTCTACAAGAACAACACCGACAACAAGGGCGCCAGCTACGGCGCCCACGAGAACTACCTGATGCGTCGGCAGACCCCGTTCGCCGACATCGTGGCTTACCTGACGCCGTTCTTCGTCACCCGCCAGATCGTCTGCGGCGCCGGCCGGGTCGGCATCGGCCAGGACGGCGGGCAGAACGGCTTCCAGATCTCCCAGCGCGCTGACTTCTTCGAGGTCGAGGTAGGCCTGGAGACGACGCTCAAGCGGCCGATCATCAACACCCGCGACGAGCCGCACGCCGACGCCGACAAATACCGCCGGCTGCACGTCATCATCGGCGACGCCAACCTCTCCGAGATCTCCACCTACCTCAAGGTCGGCACCACCGCGCTGATCCTCACCATGATCGAGGAGAAGGCGCTCGGGGCCGATCTCGGCATCGCCGACCCGGTCAGCGAGCTGCGCGCCGTCAGCCACGACCCCACCCTGACGCACCGCATGCGGCTGCGCGACGGCCGCCGGCTCACCGCCCTGGACCTGCAATGGGCCTACCTGGAGCGGGTCCGGTCCTTTGTCGACGACCGGTACGGCACCGATGCCGACGAGCAGACCGTCGACGTACTCGACCGCTGGGAGAGCGTCTTGGACCGGCTGGGCCGGGATCCGATGCTCTGCGCCGACGAGTTGGACTGGGTGGCCAAGCTGCGGCTGCTGGAGGGTTACCGGGAGCGGGAGAAGCTCGCCTGGGGCTCACACAAGCTCCAGCTGGTCGACCTTCAATACTCCGACGTCCGGCCGGAGAAGGGGCTCTACCACCGCCTGGTCAGCCGGGGGGCGATGAAGACGCTGCTCACCGACGACGAGACCCGCTCCGCGATGACGGAGCCGCCGGAGGACACCCGGGCCTACTTCCGTGGCCGCTGCCTGGCCCAGTACGCCTCCGAGGTGGTCGCCGCGAGCTGGGACTCGGTGATCTTCGACGTGGGCCGGGAGTCGCTGGTCCGGGTCCCGATGATGGAGCCGGAGCGGGGCACTCGCGCGCACGTCGGCGCCTTGTTCGACCGCTGCGCTAGCGCCAAGGACCTGCTGGAGACGTTGACCGGGGGCTGAACACGCGTCCGGATGCCCGTCGTGTGCCGCAAGCCGGCGCGCGGCGGGCTTTTCGTCGCCCGCGCGAGGTAAGTTCATCGCAGACGATCGTGGAGGAGGCAGCAGTGGCCACTCATGACAGCGGCGGCCAGTCGCAGTCCGGCAAGTCCCGTCAGGGCGAGGAAATCGAGGACGTCACCACCGAGGCCAACCCCGAGGTGGCCGAGCGGCACGCCGAGATCACCGAGGACGTCGACGACCTCCTCGACGAGATCGACTCCGTCCTCGAAGAAAACGCAGAGGAGTTCGTGAGGGGATACGTGCAAAAAGGGGGCGAATAGAGCATGTCTGGATAAATCGGGCATGCTTGTCCTCTCGATAACCGAGATGGCCACCGCCGTTGCCGCGACTGCGGCGAGTGGCTGCCCCTCGATCAGTTCTGCGCCACCAGCACGCGGCCGGACGCGGCACCGGATGGCCGCCGGCGACGCCCGGACTGTGATGCCACCAAGCCCCTTGCCGACTTTCCGCGGAACCGCTCCGGTCGTGGGGGTTACGGCCGATACTGCAAGCCTTGCCACCACAAGATGGGCAGGGAGAGCAAGCTCCGACTGCATGGCGGGTTCCGCGAGTACCACCGGCGGCGGCGGGGGAGAAGGAGTTTCCCGAGCTACTGGCCGAGCAGGGCGGGGTCTGCGCGATCTGTGGCGCTGCCGACCCACAACATCTGGACCACGATCATCGCACCGGATGGGTGCGCGGGATACTCTGCTTCAACTGCAACGGTGGTCTTGGCCAGTTCCGTGACAGTCCCATGAGGCTGGCCAGGGCGATCACGTACCTGAGAGGAACCACGTGGCAGCGGGCTTTGATCCATCCGGGCGTCTACCAGATGTGTTCACCAACGCGGGGACGTCCTCCTTCACCACGTTCCTGAGCCGGGTGGCCCCCGAGATGCTGCCCGGCCGGCGACCGCTGCCGCCGGGCATGGCCGCCGACCTGGCACCACACGCGACGACCATCGTGGCCATCGCGGCTGCGGAGGGCGTGGTGATGGCCGGCGACCGACGGGCGACCATGGGCAACCTGATCGCCCAGCGTGACATCGAGAAGGTGCACCCCGCCGACGCGTACTCGCTGGTCGGCATCGCGGGCACCGCGGGCATCGGGATCGAGCTGATGCGACTGTTCCAGGTGGAGTTGGAGCACTACGAGAAGATCGAGGGCGCGATGCTCTCGCTCGACGGCAAGGCCAACCGGTTGGCCTCGATGATCCGGGGCAACCTGGGTGCGGCCATGCAGGGGCTCGCCGTGGTGCCGCTCTTCGCCGGCTTCGACCTGGCCGCCGCCGACCCGTCGAGGGCCGGCCGGATCTTCAGCTTCGACGTGACCGGAGGCCCGTACGAGGAGACCGGTTACGACGCGATCGGCTCCGGCTCGCTCTTCGCCAAGTCGGCGCTGAAGAAGCGCTTCCGGGCTGGTGTGTCGGTCGAGGACGCGACCAGGCTCGCGGTGGAGGCGCTCTACGACGCGGCCGACGACGACACCGCGACCGGCGGCCCGGATCTGACCCGCCGGATCTATCCGGTGGTGATGACCGCTACCGCCGAGGGCACTCACCGGCTCACCGACGCCGAGACGGCGACGATCGCCGAGGGCGTTGTCGCCGGCCGGATGGAGAACCCGGGCGGCTGAGTCTCGTCCACGCCCACCTGCCAGCAGTCGTCAGCACAGCGCCGTAAGGAGAACCGCCGCCGTGGCCATGCAGTTCTACGCTTCGCCCGAACAGATCATGCGCGACCGCTCCGAGTTGGCCCGCAAGGGCATCGCTCGGGGTCGCAGCGCGGTGGTCCTCAGCTACTCCGGCGGGGTGCTCTTCGTCGCGGAGAACCTCTCCAGCGCCCTGCACAAGGTAAGCGAGATCTACGACCGGATCGGCTTCGCCGCTGTCGGCCGCTACAACGAGTTCGAGAATCTGCGCCGGGCCGGTGTGCGGATGGCCGACCTGAACGGGCTGAGCTACGACCGGCGCGATGTCACCGGCCGGGCACTGGCCAACGCGTTCGCGCAGACGCTCGGTGCGATCTTCACCGAGCAGTCGAAGCCGTTCGAGGTGGAGATCTGCGTGGCGGAGGTCGGTGCCACTGCGGACGACGACGAGCTCTACCGGCTGACGTACGACGGCTCGGTCAATGACGAGCCGGGGCGGATGGCCATGGGCGGCCAGGCCGAGGCGATCACCGGCGTGCTGAAGTCCAACCACCGGGCGGACATGTCGCTCTCTGAGGCGGTGAAGGTCGCGGTTCAGGCGCTGAGCACTGTTGGTGGGGAGGGCGGCGCTGCCCGGACGATCGCCGCCAACCAGCTTGAGGTTGCGGTGCTGGACCGTCAGCGGGTCGGCCGGACGTTCCGCCGGATCACCGGTGCACCGCTGACGGCGCTGTTGAACGGTGAGGCTGCGGCGCCGGCCAGCGACGAGCGGGACACGCCGATCGTGCCGACCGGTGAGGCCGGTAAGCCGACCAGCTCCGCGGGCTCCGCGGACCTGGAGGATCGGCCGGGTCAGGCGGACCTCTGATCGTGTGACGCACAGCGCCGGGGACCGCCTTCGCGGTTCCCGGCGCTGGTGTGCAACTCGACGATGGTGGCGAGCAGCAGCAGACCGATCAGGCCGGTGACGAGGGTGAGCTTCGTGCGACCTTCCACGGGGCGGGTGGATCGGGGGAGTCGAACGCGTCAACCAGGGCGCCGTGCCAATCCGGAAGCGGCGGCAGACCCGCGGTTGCCCAGCGGCTGT
The DNA here is from genome assembly GCF_900090275.1 of Micromonospora zamorensis. Lineage (NCBI taxonomy): Bacteria > Bacillati > Actinomycetota > Actinomycetes > Micromonosporales > Micromonosporaceae > Micromonospora > Micromonospora zamorensis. Next base: position 2,749,139 of record NZ_LT607755.1, read on the forward strand.
GCCCCAGCACGCTGTACGCAGGCCGGGGGGCGGGACGCGGATACCGGTCGCTGGTGGTGGGCCGGATGCGGTCGGGGTCCAGGCCGGCCAGCATGAACGCGGCGCGGGCCAGCCCGTACCAGGTGGTCTGGCCGGAGCAGGTGCCGTGGTAGACGCCGGGAGCCGCCTGACCGTCCAACGCCGCGTCGGCGAGCGTGACCAGCCGCTCGGCGAGGGTGAAGGACCAGGTGGGCTGGCCGTGCTGGTCGTCGACCACATCGAGGTGCTCCCGCTGGGTGGCGAGCCGGAGCATGGTGGCCACGAAGTTCGTTCCGTGTGCGCCGTACAGCCAGGCGGTGCGGACCACGTACCCGGCGTCGGGTAGCAGCCGGGCGACGGCGTGCTCGCCGACCAGCTTGCCGCGGCCGTACGCGTTGACCGGTGCGGTGGGCGCGTCCTCGGGGTAGGGGGTTTGCGCGTCACCGGCGAGGACGTAGTCGGTGGAGACCTGGATGAGTCGAGCACCCGTGGCGGCACACGCCGCCGCGAGGTTCGCCACCCCCGTGCCGTTGACGGCGGTGGCTGCCGCCTCGTCAGCCTCGGCGCCGTCGACGTTGGTCCACGCTGCCGTGTTGATCACGATGTCGTGGTCGGCAACCGCGCCCCGGACGGCGATGGGGTCGGTGACGTCGAGTTCGGCGCGGGTGGCGGCGGTCACCTTGAGGTCGGCCCGGGTGCGCAGCACGGTGACCAGGTCCCGGCCGAGCATCCCGCCGGCGCCGGTGACGAGTAGCCGGGTCATGCGGTGGAGGTGGTCTTGAGGGGTTCCCACCAGGTGCGGTTGTCCTGGTACCAGCGGACGGTGTCGGCGAGGCCCTGGTCGAGGGTGATGCTGGGGGTGTAGCCCAGTTCTTCGCTGATCTTGCTGATGTCGAGGGAGTAGCGGCGGTCGTGGCCCTTGCGGTCGGTGACGGGGACGACGCGGTCCCAGCCGGCGCCGCAGGCGTCCAGGAGCAGGCCGGTGAGTTCCTTGTTGGTCAGTTCGGTGCCGCCGCCGATGTTGTAGACCTCGCCGGCGCGGCCCTTCTGCTGGACCATGGCGATGCCGCGGCAGTGGTCGTGGACGTGCAGCCAGTCGCGGATGTTGGCGCCGTCGCCGTAGAGGGGGACGGTGCCGCCGTCGAGCAGGTTGCTGACGAACAGCGGGATGACCTTCTCGGGGAACTGGTAGGGGCCGTAGTTGTTGGAGCAGCGGGTGACGACGACGTCCATGCCGTGGGTGCGGTGGTAGGACAGGGCGAGCAGGTCGGAGCCGGCCTTGGACGCCGAGTAGGGGGAGTTCGGCGCGAGGGGCCAGGTTTCGGTCCAGGAGCCTTCGTCGATGGAGCCGTAGACCTCGTCGGTGGAGACGTGCACGAAGCGGCCGGTTTGGTGGCGCAGGGCGGCGTCGAGCAGGGTCTGGGTGCCCAGCACGTTGGTGGTGACGAACGGCGCGGCGCCGGCGATGGAACGGTCGACGTGTGACTCGGCGGCGAAGTGCACGATGACGTCGTGGTCGGCGACGACCTGGTCGACCACGACCGGGTCGCAGATGTCGCCTTGGACGAACCGTAGCCGCGGGTCGTCGCGGACGGGGTCGAGGTTGGCCATGTTGCCCGAGTAGGTCAGCTTGTCGAGCACGGTCACGACCGCCGGCTCGAGCGGCGGCACGCCCTCGGCGCTGCCAAGGGGCTTGCCCAGCAGCAGGCGAACGTACTCCGACCCGATGAATCCGGCTCCGCCGGTGACGAGGATCCTCACGGGTCCGGGAGTGTACGCCAAAGTGTGCGCAGGAGGGGCCATACGGCCCCAGCGCGCGTTCCGCATTCGTGTCGGTAGGCTTCGCCGGTGCGTGGAATCCTCCTTGCTGGTGGCACCGGATCGCGACTCTGGCCGATCACCCGGGCGGTCTCGAAGCAGCTGATGCCGGTCTTCGACAAGCCGATGGTCTATTACCCGCTCTCGACCCTGGTGATGTCCGGGGTCCGGGAGATCCTGGTGATCACCACGCCGGACGACCAGGACCAGTTCCGTCGGCTGCTCGGCGACGGCAGCCAGTTGGGGCTGCGACTGGAGTACGTCAGCCAGGAACGCCCGGAGGGCATCGCGCAGGCGTTCATCCTCGGTGCGGACTTCATCGGCGACGAGTCGGTGGCGCTGGTCCTCGGCGACAACATCTTCCACGGCGTCGGTCTGGGCCGGCAGCTCGCCGAGCACGGTGACCTGGTCGGCGGGCGGGTCTTCGCCTACCAGGTGGCCAACCCGCAGGAGTACGGCGTGGTCGACTTCGACGACGCGGGCCGGGTCCTCTCGATCGAGGAGAAGCCCGCCCGGCCGAAGTCCCGGTACGCGGTGCCCGGCCTGTACTTCTACGACAACCGGGTGGTGGACATCGCCCGCAAGCTCACCCCTAGCGCCCGCGGCGAGCTGGAGATCACGGCGGTCAACGAGGCGTACCGGGAGACCGGCGAGCTGTCGGTGACCGTGCTGGATCGGGGCACCGCCTGGCTGGACACGGGCACGTTCACCTCGATGATGCAGGCAGCCGAGTTCGTGCGGGTGGTCGAGGAGCGGCAGGGCCTGAAGATCGGTTGTGTCGAGGAGGTGGCCTGGCGGGCCGGCCTCATCGACGACGACCAGCTGCGCGCGCTCGCCACGCCGTTGACCAAGAGTGGTTACGGCGACTACCTGCTCGGCCTGCTGGCCGAGCAGGACGGCCAGCACGGGGTGGGGTGGTGAAGATCCGTGAGTTGAGCATCGAGGGCGCCTGGGAGATCACCCCCCAGCAGCACGGCGACCCGCGCGGCATGTTCATGGAGTGGTACCGCTTCGACGAGCTCGCCGAGGCGGTCGGCCACCCGATGCGGCTGGCCCAGGCCAACCTGTCGGTCTCCGCGCGTGGCGTGGTCCGCGGCATCCACTTCGCCGACGTCCCGCCCGGGCAGGCCAAGTACGTCACCTGTGTGCGTGGCGTGGTCCTCGACGTGATCGTGGATCTGCGGGTGGGTTCGCCGACCTTCGGCCGCTGGGAGGGCGTCCGGCTGGACGACACCGACCGTCGGGCGGTCTACCTCAGCGAAGGGCTGGGGCACGGTTTCTGCGCGCTGACCGACGACGCGACGCTGAGCTACCTCTGCTCGACCACCTACAACCCGACCGGTGAGCACGCGGTGCACCCGCTGGACGAGGAGCTGGGCATCGAGTGGCCTGCCGACGTCCCACTGCTGTCCGCCCGCGACGACGCGGCGCCGACCCTCGCCCAGGCCCGCGAGCGGGGTCTGCTGCCGGAGTACGACGCCTGCCAGCGGTTCGTGGCGAGCCTCGGGCCGGACGGAATGTCGCACTCAACCGGTATGTGACCACGCCCGGAGTACGACCTGTGGTGTGACAGTGACGAACGGGGCCTCCGGGCGGCTAATGTCACACCATGGAGCGGCGAATCTTCGGCCTCGAGACCGAGTACGGCGTCACCTGCACCTATCGCGGGCAGCGGCGGCTGTCCCCGGACGAGGTCGCGCGGTATCTGTTCCGTCGCGTGGTGTCCTGGGGTCGGTCGAGCAACGTCTTCCTGCGTAATGGGGCCCGGCTCTACCTGGACGTCGGGTCGCATCCGGAGTACGCGACTCCGGAGTGCGACTCGGTGACCGATCTTGTCGCCCACGACCGGGCTGGCGAGCGGATCCTGGAGGGCCTGCTGGTCGACGCGGAGAAGCGACTGCACGACGAGGGCATCGCGGGTGAGATCTACCTGTTCAAGAACAACACCGACTCGGCCGGCAACTCGTACGGCTGCCACGAGAACTACCTGGTCTCCCGGCACGGCGAGTTCGGCCGGCTCGCCGACGTACTCATCCCGTTCCTGGTCACCCGGCAGTTGATCTGCGGGGCTGGCAAGGTTCTGCAAACCCCGCGCGGCGCGGTCTACTGCCTGTCGCAGCGGGCCGAGCACATCTGGGAGGGCGTCTCCTCGGCGACCACCCGCAGCCGTCCGATCATCAACACCCGCGACGAACCGCACGCCGACGCCGAGCGCTACCGGCGGCTGCACGTGATCGTCGGTGACTCCAACATGAACGAGGTCACCACGCTGCTCAAGGTCGGCACCGCCGACATCGTGCTGCGGATGATCGAGGCCGGGGTGGTGATGCGCGACCTGTCCCTGGAGAACCCGATCCGGGCGATCCGGGAGGTGTCGCACGACATCACCGGCCGGCGCAAGGTGCGGCTGGCCAACGGCAAGGAGGTCAGCGCCCTGGACATCCAGCAGGAATACCTGGCCAAGGCCACCGAGTTCGTCGAGCGGCGCGGCGGCGACCAGGCCGCCAAGCGGGTCGTCGAGCTGTGGGGCCGGGTGCTCAACGCGGTGGAGACCGGCGACCTGGAGCCGGTTTCCCGGGAGATCGACTGGGTCAGCAAACTGCGACTGATCGAGCGCTACCAGCGCAAGCACGACCTGCCCCTTTCGCACCCCCGGGTGGCGCAGATGGACCTGGCCTACCACGACGTGCGTCGCGGTCGGGGCCTCTACGGGCTCCTGGAGCGCCGCGGCGAGGTCGACCGGGTGACCACCGACCCGGAGATCTTCGAGGCGAAGGAAACCCCGCCGCAGACCACGCGGGCCCGGCTGCGCGGCGAGTTCATCCGGCACGCCCAGGAGAAGCGGCGCGACTTCACCGTCGACTGGGTGCACCTGAAGCTCAACGACCAGGCGCAGCGCACCGTCCTCTGCAAGGACCCGTTCCGGGCGTACGACGAGCGGGTGGAGCGGCTGATCGCCAGCATGTGACCGGTGTGCCGACCCCGGCGGTGGTGTGCGCCGGCGGGGTTGGCCTACCGGGCGGGCTCCGCGGCGCTGTCGGCGCGGGGGCCCGCTAAGCTGGGTCCGCCATGACGACTTCTGGACCTTCCGACCGCTCCGAGCGCGGCACCGAGCGGCAGAACTGGGTCGAACGCCGACGCGAGAAGATCCGCGCCGAGGTCGACCGAAACCGGCGCGGTGAATACACCGTCCCGACGTGGGTGCTGGCCCTGGCGCTGGTGCTCATCGTGGGCGGCTGGCTCGCGCTGATCTTCCTCGCCTGAGCGTCGCCCGGCTCGTCAGGGCAGCAGGGTGACGGCGTGCCGGCCGGCGGCAGCGGCGGCCAGGAAGTACGCGTGATCGGCGTCGAGGCCACGGCCCATGGTGGACAGCGGCACGGCGCTGGCCCGCAACGCGGCGTCGAGACCGGTGGTGGGCACCCGGACGATCCGGTGCCGGGCCGCCAGGGGGGCCAGCGACGCGTTCACCTCCGCGAGCAGCGCCGGGGCCAGGTCGTCGGGCACCACCAGCTCCGCCGGGGCGAGAGCCACCCGGCCGTACGCGGTGAGGCTGTGGTGCGACACGCCCCGGTGTCGGGGGCGGGCGTCGGCGTCGGAGATGCGCAACGAGCCGACCGGCCGGCCGCCCAGCGTGGCGATCGCGTTGACCGCCTCACCGACGGCGACGCCGGAGAACCCCCAGCGGGTGCCTGTGCCCAGATTGCCGGGCCCCTGGGCAACGATGGCCACATCGGCGCCCAGCACGTACCGGGCGGCGAGCAGGCCGACGTGCAGGGTGGTGGCCTCCAGGTCACCGCCGAAGGCCTGCCCGACGGTGATCGTGCCGGCCAGTTCGGTCCGCAGCCCGGCGAGGGTGCGGGAGAACCACGCCGGCAGCGCCCCACCGTCGGTGAGCAGGTACGCCACCCGCGCCTGCGGCGCGTCGGCCCGGATGCCGGCCAGGATCGCCGGCAGCGCCGAGTGCAGGTCGGCGGTGACCACCGGCAGGCCGCCCAGGTCGTCCGCGTCGGCCAGCACGTCACGGTGCGGGGACGCCTCCTCGTCCACGCCGAGCAGGATCGGCTGCAACGGCGTGTAGCGGGCCTTGACCAGGTGACCGGCGTCGCGGGTGTCGCCGACCTCCGGCGGGTCCGGCGGCAGCCGGTCCGGCAGGGCCACCACCAGGGCGTACCCGCCGGTGCCCAACCCCATCAGCAGCGCGCCGGCGTTGAGCAGCACCCGGTCGCCGGGCTCCGGCGTGCCGACCAACTCGGGGTAGGCCAGCGCCCGCATGCGCGTGCCGTCAGGCAGGTCGACGTCCAGCTCCACCGCCCCGGTCCACTGCCGTCGCAGCGTCGCCACCGTCCCCGTACGCCATCGCACCATGACGGGCAACGCTAGCCGCGCGGGCCCGGCGGCCCGCGCCCGGGTGCTGCCGTGCGGTTCGTTCAGGGGCGATCGGGTCCGTCGTCGGCCCGCGGGTCCGGCGCGGCCTGGGTGTGCCGGGCCCGGCCGGTGGCGCCGGGCAACGAGCGGGTGGGGTCGAGGAACACGTAACGGATCTCCGGGTACAGCCCGGTGAGCCGCCGTTCGGCCTCGTCGGCGGCGGCCTCGATGGCCGCGCCGGTGGCCTTGTCGCTGAAGTCGACCTTGGCGGCGACCAGGATGTCGTCCGGGCCGAGCTGCATGGTCATCAGGGTGTCGATCCGCTCCACCTCGGGTAGCCCGGTCAACTCCTGCTCGATCTCGTGACGCAGCCGCTCCGGGACGGCCCGACCGACCAGCAGCGACAGGTTGTTGGCGGCGAGGATGCCGGCGACCGTCAGCAGCAGGAGCCCGATCAGGATCGACGCGACGCCGTCCCACACCTCGTCGCCGGTGGCGTGGGACAGGCCGACGCCGGCACCGGCCAGCAGCAGACCGATCAGGGCCGCGCTGTCCTCCAGGAAGACCGCCTTGACGGTGGTGTCGGCGGTCAGTCGCAGGAAGCGTCGGGGAGTGGTCTGCCAGCGCCGGGACTCGCTGCGGACCTGCCGCACGGCCCGGGCGAGGGAGATCGACTCGATGACGAACGACACCGCGAGGACGATGTACGAGACCAGGTAGTCGCCGCTGTGCTCGTGCACCAGGATCGTGGTGACACCGTGGGTGACGGCGAAGCCGGCGCCGGCGACGAAGGTGAACATCGCCGCGAAGAACGCCCAGACGTAGCTTTCCTTGCCGTACCCGAAGGGGCGCCGCTGGTCCGCCGGCCGGGCACCGCGGCGCAGCGCCTGGTAGAGGAGCACCTCGGTGGTGGTGTCCGCGACCGAGTGCGCCGCCTCGGACAGCATGGCGGCCGAGCCGGAGATCACCCCGGCGATCAGCTTGGCGATCGCGATGGCGAGGTTGGCGACACCCGCGACGATCACCGTGCCGACGCTCTCGCTCTCGGGCCTGGCGTCCGCTTGCGACATGAGCCTCACCCTATGACCGGAGACGGCAACGCGCCGGGGGAGGCCCGATCCGAACAAGTGTGCGGCACGCCCGCGCGGGTGCACGTCGTGGGCGTGTCGACTGCTAGCGTCTACCGCGTGTCGCGGACCCGCACCGAACGCCTGGTCAACCTGGTGATCTGCCTGCTGTCCACGCGACGGTTCCTGACCGCCGCGCAGATCGCCGCGACCGTGCCCGGCTACGAGCATGATCCCGATGACGCGCGCGACCACGAAGCGTTCCAACGCAAGTTCGAGCGCGACAAGGCCGAGCTGCGCGAACTGGGTGTGCCACTGGAGACCGGCACGGCGAGCGCCTTCGACGCCGAGCCCGGCTACCGGATCGCCCACCGCGAATACGCGCTGCCCGACATCCTCCTGGAGCCGGACGAGGCCGCCGCTGTCGGCATCGCCGCACGGCTGTGGCAGCACGCCGGGTTGGCCGCCGCCGCGTCGTCCGGGCTGGCCAAGCTGCGTGCCGCCGGGGTGGACGTGGACCCGCAGGCCACCCTCGGCCTGGAGCCGATGGTCACTGTCGACCCGGCGTTCGCGCCGCTGACCGCCGCCGCCCGGGACCGCCGCGAGGTCGGGTTCGACTACCGGGTGCCCGACCGGGACGCGCCCAGCCGGCGTCGACTGCAACCGTGGGGCGTGGTCTGCTGGCGCGGCCGGTGGTATGTGGTCGGCCACGACCTGGACCGGGCGGCGACCCGCTGCTTCCGGCTGTCCCGCGTCGTCGGCACGGTCCGGGTGACCGGCGCGCCCGGCGCGTACGAGCCACCGGCCAACGTCGACCTGATCAGCCACGTGGCCCGTTGGTCGGGTCCGGTGGAGCGCACCGGCCGGGCCACCGTGCTGGCCGCCCCGGGCCGTGCCGCCGGGCTGCGCCGCTGGGCGGTGGAGGTGACCGCCGGGCCGGATGGTGACCGGCTCGTCCTGCCGTACGCGGACCCGGACGGGCTGGCCGGCCACCTCGTCGGCTACGGCCCGGACGTGCGGGTGCTCGACCCGCCGGAGGTCCGCGAGGCCGTCATCCAACGACTGAAGGAGATCGCCGTCCGACACGACGAGCTGGCCGCCAGCGGGGGTGCCCGGTGACCCGCCCGGCCGCCCGGGGCGGCTCCCGCGCGTCCGCCGACCGGCTGGCCCGCCTGCTCAACCTGGTGCCCTACCTGCTGGCCCGGCCGGGCATCGAGATCGCCGAGGCGGCTGGTGACCTCGGCGTCACCGAGCGGCAGCTCCGGGAGGACCTGGAGCTGCTCTGGGTGTGCGGGCTGCCCGGTTACGGCCCGGGTGACCTGATCGACATGGCGTTCGACGGCGATCGGGTGACCATCACCTACGACGCCGGCATCGACCGGCCGCTGCGGCTCACCCCGGATGAGGCCCTCGCGTTGGTCGTGGCGTTGCGGATGCTCGCCGAGACGCCCGGGGTGGCCAACCGGGAGGCCGTCGAACGGGCCCTGGCGAAGATCGAGGACGCGGGGGACCTGGTGGGCGCGCCGGTGGCGGTCCGACTGCCCGGCGACACCCCGCGGGTCGAGGCGCTGCGCGCCGCCGTCGAGGGCGGCAAGGCACTGCGGATCACCTACTACACCGCTGCCCGGGACGAGACCACCGACCGCGTCATCGACCCGCTGCGGATGCTGATGGTCGGCGGCCGGGCGTACGTGGAGGCGTGGTGTCGGCGCGCGGAGGCGGTCCGCCTGTTCCGGGCCGACCGGATCGACGCGATCACCGAGCTGGCCGAGCCGGCCACCGTGCCGCCGCAGGCCGTTCCGCACGACCTCACCGAGGGGGTCTTCCGCCCCTCGCCCGACCTGCCGCTGATCACGCTGCGCATCGGCCGCAGCGAGCGGTGGATCACCGAGTACTACCCGTGTGAGCGCGTCGAGGCCGGCGACGGCGACCAGTGGCTCGTGTCGCTGCGGGTCACCGACCTGGGGTGGGCTCGCCGGTTCGTGCTGGGCCTCGGCCCGGAGGCCACCGTGGTCGCCCCGGTCGAGCTGGCCGAGCAGGTGCGGGCGACGGCGGCCGCCGCTCTGGACGCGTACGCCGTGCCCACTCCGACCGCCGCGCCCCGGCAGCCCGAGGCCGACCCGGAGATCGCCTCGTCGGGCGACCCGGCGGTGGTCGGGCGCACCCAGTAGGCTGACCGCCGTGCTGATCTGGATCGTGCTCGCGGTGGTGCTGCTTCCCCTCGTGGCGCTCGCGTTGGCCGTGCGCCCGGTGCTGACCCGGCTGCCTGGGCTGCGGCGCGCCGCCGTGGCGTTGCAGCGGCGGGCCGCCGAGGCCGAGGCGCTACGGGAGACGGCCGAGTCGTTGCAGCAGCGCGCCGAGGGTGTGCAACGCCAACTCGACACCACGTCTCAGCGGCTCGCGCTGATCAAGGCCAAGCGCGGCTGACCAACCGGTCGTTCGGGTTGTTGACGGATCATCCCGGGTTGGTCAAGACTTCACCCTCCGGGCCAGACCATCACCACCCGGCGGGTGGCGGGCGGCCGATCCGCACGTACGATGGGCTGCGTACCACCCCTCGGACACAGACCGACTGGAGCTTCTCATGGGTGCCCTCAAGCCGTGGCACATCGCTGTTCTCGTGGTTGTGCTGATCCTGCTCTTCGGTGCGAAGCGGCTCCCCGACGCTGCCCGTTCGCTGGGTCGGTCGCTGCGGATCATCAAGGCCGAGACCAAGAGCCTGCAGGACGACGACCGCGACCTCGCCGAGAAGGCCGACGCGCAGTCCGGCTACCAGCCGCTGCCGCCGCACGCCGGGCAGCAGGCGCCGTACACCGGGCAGCCGCAGCAGGCGCCCTACCAGCAGGCGCCGACGCAGCAGCCGGTCGTCGACCCGGTGCACCGCGTCCGCGACAACTGACCGAAGGGCCCCACCATCGTGGCCTTCGCACTGCGTAAACGCGGCCCAAAGGCGTTCGAGCGGGCCGCCGACGGCTCGATGACGCTCATCGAGCACGTCCGCGAACTGCGTAACCGGCTGTTCCGCGCGTCGCTGGCGATCATGATCGGCTTCGGCTTCGGTATCTGGCTGGCCGAGCCGGTCCGGTTGTTGCTGTCGAAGCCGTACTGCGACCTGCCCGGGTCGGTCGACCCGGTCACCGACAAGTGCCTGTTCGTTCAGCTCGGTCCTGCGGACCTGTTCCTGCTGAACCTCAAGATCGGCCTGTGGGTGGGCCTGATCATCGCGGCGCCGATCTGGCTCTACCAGCTCTGGGCGTTCATCGCGCCCGGCCTGCACCGGCACGAGCGGCGCTACGCCTATGCCTTCACGGCCCTGGCGGCGCCGCTCTTCGCGGCCGGTGCGGTGCTGGCGTACTTCGTCACCGCCAAGGGCCTCGAGTTCCTGATGAACGTGTCCGGCGATGACATCTCGACCACCCTGGAAGTCACTCGGTACATCTCCTTCGTCACCAATCTGATCCTGCTGTTCGGGGTGGCGTTCGAGTTCCCGTTGATCGTGCTGATGCTCAACTTCGTCGGCATCGCCAGCGCGAAGCGGCTGCTCAGCTGGTGGCGGGTGGCGATCTTCGTGTTCTTCGCCTTCTCCGCCGTGGTCACCCCCACCCCGGACCCGTTCGGGATGACCGCGTTGGCGCTCTGCCTCTCCGCCCTCTACTTCGGTGCGGTCGGGGTCGCGTTCATCAACGACCGGCGGCGTGGGCGGGGCAAGGAGGTCTACGCCGGCATCGACGACGACGAGGTGTCGCCGTTGGAGTTCGACAAGGACCCGGTCGTGGCCGGGCAGCGGGTCGACTCGACAGCGCCGATCGGCGTACCCGAGCCGATCGCCAGGCCGGCACCGATCGAGCGTCGCTACGACGACATGACCTGACGCCTCGGCGTGCTGGGTCCACCAACGCCGTCCCCGCCTGGCGGGGACGGCGTTGTCGGTCCTGTGGGCAGACGCCCGGGTCGCGCGACCGTTGCGGCGAACGGCATCATGCATCCATGAACTCCGGTGCCATCATCACCATTCTCATAGGTGTGTCCCTGGCGTGCGTCGGCGTGGTGCAGGCATGGGGGATCCGGAAGCTGCGCCGAACCGGCGTGGCATCTGTCGGCACAGTGATAGGCCACGAGAGGACCGTCGACGACGGCGCGCTCTACGCACCGGTGATCGCCTTCGTCGACGAGAACGGCCGCAAGCGCCAGTTCACGGTCGCCATACGATCCAGCGGGCGTGTCCACCGCGTCGGGCAGGAGGTTCCGGTGATCTACCCGCCGGGGTGTCCGAACGACCCGAGACTGGCCTCGTTCAGGCACCACCTGGTGACGGTCGGTCTGCCGCTGGCAGTGGGCGCGTTGTTCGCTTTCCTCGGCCTGTTCGGTTTACGGCAGGTGTGAATGCCGTTCCGCCGTGCAGGGCCGTCTGAATGCGGCTTGGCCGGCCGTCGTCCGACCGCTACGGTGCTGCCCGTGACCGCAGAAGATCACCTGAACGGCCCCATCGCCGTGCTCGCCAACTCGACCGCTGGGCGAGGCCGTTACAGCGCTCTGCTGCCACGGCTGTTGGACGGTCTGGCTGCCGCCGGGCGACCAATCCGGCTGCTGACGGCGACCGGTCCGGCCGAGGCGGAGGCGGCGTGCCGGGCTGCGGTCGCCGACGGTGCGGGCGCGCTGGTTGCGATCGGCGGGGACGGAACCGTGCACCGGGCGTTGCAGACGGTCGCCGGCACGGATGTGCCGTTCGGCCCGATCCCGGCCGGCACCGGCAACGACTTCGCCCTGGACACGGGTTTTCCGGCTGACCCCCTCGCAGCGGCGGAGGTGATCGCGTCGGCGTTGCGCGACGGCCGCAGCCGCGCCGTGGACCTGGCCCGGATGACCGGCGGCGACGGCAGCAGCGAGCGCTGGTACGGGGCGGTCCTCGCGGCCGGGTTCGACGCGATCGTCAACGAGCGGGCCAACCGGATGCGCTGGCCGCGTGGCCCTCGCCGCTACGATCTGGCGATCCTGGTCGAGCTGGCCCGGCTGCGCCCCCGCCGCTACACGCTGCGCCTCGACGGGGTGCCGCACGAGTTGGACGCGGTGCTGGTGGCGGTGGGTAACTGCCCGACGTACGGCGGCGGGATGCGAATCTGTCCCGACGCCGACCCGACCGACGGGCTGCTCGACGTGGTGGTGGCGGGCCGGGTCAACCGGCGGACCCTGATCCGGGTGAAGCCGCGCATCTACCAGGGCACCCACGTCAGCCACCCGCTCGTGCGCAGCTTCCGCGCCCGCACGGTGGAGTTGAGCGCCGAGGGCATCACCACGTACGCCGACGGGGAACGTTCGTTGGGCCTGCCGGTGACGATCAGCGCCGTCCCGGGCGCCCTGCGACTGTTGCGTTGACCCGTACCGCACCGATGCTGGCCGCGATGACCAGCACGATGGCGGCGCACTCCAGCACTGTCAGGGCCTGTCGCAGCACCAACCACCCGGCGAGCGTGGCGATGGCCGGCCCGAGGCTCATCAGCACGGCGAAGGTGGCGGTGGGCATCCGCCGCAGCGCCAGCAGCTCCAGCGTGTAGGGCAGGCCGGAGGCGAGCACCGCGAGGGCGGTGCCCAGCGCCAGCACCGGCGGGTCGAGCAGCACCGCGCCGCCGTCGACGATGCCCAGCGGCAGGGTGACCAGCGCGGCGAGGGTCAGTGCCAGGGCCAGCCCGTCCGCGCCCGGGAACCGGCTGCCGACGCGCGCGCTCAGCACGATGTAAGCGGCCCACATGGCGCCGGCGCCGAACGCGAAGGCCACGCCGACCGGGTCCAGTCGGTCGAAGCCGCCCTGGCCGAGCAGCGCCACCCCGGCCAGCGCGAGCCCCGCCCAGCCCCAGCTGGCCAGTCGTCGGGCGCTGAACACCGACAGCGCCAACGGGCCGAGCACCTCCAGCGTCACCGCCGGACCCAGCGGGATGCGTTCGATGGCCTGGTAGAAGAGCGAGTTCATGCCGGCCAGCGCCAACCCGAACGCGCCCGCCGCGAGCCAGGCCGAACGGTCGTGGCCGCGCAGCCGGGGCCGGCACACGATGAGCAGCAACACCGCTGAGATCGTCAACCGCAGGGTCACGGCGCCGGCCACCCCGGTGCGCGGGAAGAGCAGCGCGGCCACGGCGGAGCCGAACTGCACCGAGAGGGCCCCGCCGAGCACCAGGCCCACGGCGGCAGCGCCACCGCGCCGGGCCGGTGGTGCGTCGGCCGGTGGTGGCGTGGGCAGCAGGATCTCGGTCACGGGCACGACGGTAGGCGGCCCCTTACGGCCATCCTTCGGCGGGTCCACCGGCCGACAAGGGCGAGCCCGTCACTCGACTACTGCCGAAGCTGGGCCGACACGGCCGTAAGCGGTCGCCAACGTGGTGCTACCGGCGTACGGTCGCTGGTATGACCAGCGCGATGAGGAAACTGTCCATCTCCGTGCCACCCGACGTGGCTGAGCGGCTGGAGCGCGAAACCAACGCGAGCGCGTACATCACCCAGGCCGTCCGTGACCGGATGCGGCTGGACGCCCTGGACGCGGAGCTGGCCCACCAGGGCATCCCGATCACCGAGCAGGGCGTGGCCGAGGCGCGCGCCCGCCGGGCCGCCGTGGAGGCCGACTGGTCCCCGGAGCGCCGCAGCGCCCTTCGCGAGCGGGTCCGCCAGCACGCGCTGGACGCCGCCGCCGGAACGCCCGAACAACCGGCCGCGTGAGCCCCGAGGACGACCGCCCGGTCCGGCTCGTGCTGGACCGGTCGGCACTGCTGGCGTACCTGGCGGGGTCGGTGCATGTCGGGGAGCCGCTGCACGAGGTCATCCAGGACCGCAACAGGTTCGGCGTCACCGCCGTGACCGCGGCGGAGGCCCTGGCGATCGTCACCGACCCGAAGGAACGAGCGACCCTGCACCGCCTGCTGAACCTGGACGCTTGTGAGGTGCTCTCCACCGAGGGGCGCTCCTGGCACGAACTCAGCTTCTGGCGCACGGTGACGGGCCGTGCCGATCTGGCCACCACAGCGCTGGCCGTCCTCGAACACGACGCCTCGATCCTGACCGCTGAGGACCGGTACGGTGACGGCGAGCTACCAGTGATCCACATTCCCGGCTGACGGCACGGAAACCGCAGGTCAGGCCGGCAGGGCGAGATCGAGGACGGCGCCCAGCCCGTTCTCCCGACCGGGTTCGGCGGCCGGGAGCACCAGCGCCGCGCAGCCGGCGGTCACCGCGCCCGCGTCGGCTGGTGTGTCACCGACCATCAGCGTCTGTTCCGGGTCGACACCGAGCATCCCGCAGGCGCGCCAGAAGATCGCCGGGTCGGGCTTGCAGCGCCCCACCTCGTACGAGAGCACGAACGCGCCGACCAGGTCGGTCAAACCCCACGTGTCGAAGTGCGGCCGCAGGTCGAAGCCGATGTTGCTGACCACGGCGACCGGCACCCCGGCGTCGCGCAACGCGGTCAGCGTGGGCGCGGTGTCCGCGTACGGCAGCCAGCCCTCGGCGGTCAGCAGCCGCTCGTAGAGCGCGTCGGCGAAACCCTCGATGCCCGCGTCGACCGTCTCGGCCAGCCCGGTGTACGCGCCCCGGTGGGCGTGTTGGTAGAGGTCCCGATCGGCCCACAGCTCGGCCAACCGTGGTGGCACCCGCGCCGGCAGGGGCCCTCCGGCACGCCCGGCGGTGAGGAGCCGGTCGGCCAGTGAGGTGGCCCGGACCCGATCCAGGGTGACCCCGCACGCCGCCGCGGCCTCCAGCACCCACTGCCGGGGCTCCTCCACCTGGGCCAGGGTGCCGTGGAAGTCGAAGAGCACCGCCTTCACGGGCCGTCGGGACGCCCGGGGGGCGGCGGCCTCGTTGCCCGGCGAAGGGGTCTGGGTCGGTTCGGCATGGTCCGGCACGCCGTGCACCCTACCGACCGCCGCCGACGGCACCTCCGGACGGCCTTGTGGGGTGTCGTGTCCCGGCACGCACTAATCTTGGTGTCATGTCGAGTCCCGCCGAGCGTTACGCAGCGGCGCGCCGCCGGGCCGCGCAGGCCTCACAGTTTCCCGCGCTGGACGAGTTCGCCCTTGACCTGGGGTTCGACCTCGACGACTTTCAGCGTGAGGCGTGTCAGTCGCTGGAGCGGGGCAGCGGTGTGCTGGTCTGCGCACCCACCGGCGCCGGCAAGACGGTGGTCGGCGAGTTCGCCGTCCACCTTGCGTTGCGCGGGCGGCCCGACGACCCCGTGACCGCCGACGACACGGCGACCCCGCCGCCCCGGCGCAAGTGCTTCTACACCACGCCGATCAAGGCGCTGTCCAACCAGAAGTACCACGACATGGTCGCCCGGTACGGCGCCGAGCAGGTCGGTCTGCTGACCGGTGACAACGCGATCAACGGCGACGCGCCTGTGGTGGTGATGACCACCGAGGTGCTGCGCAACATGCTCTACGCGGGCTCCAGCACGCTGCAGGGGCTGGCGTACGTGGTGATGGACGAGGTGCACTACCTGGCCGACCGGTTCCGTGGCGGGGTGTGGGAAGAGGTGATCATCCACCTTCCCGCCTCGGTCACCCTGGTCTCGTTGTCGGCGACGGTCTCCAACGCCGAGGAGTTCGCCGACTGGCTGGTCACCGTGCGCGGCGAGACCGCGGTGGTGGTCAGCGAGCACCGACCGGTGCCGTTGTGGCAGCACATGCTGGTCGGCAAGCGGATGTTCGACCTGTTCCACGACGCCGACGCCGCCCGCAAGCACGACGTGCACCCCGAGTTGCTGCGCTACACCCGGGAGACCGTGCGGCGGCTGGAGTTGGGCGAGGGACGCAGCGCGGGGCCCGGCGCGGGTCGGCGCGGCCCGCGCTGGCGTGGCCCGATGCGCCCGGACATCGTCGACCGACTGGACCGGGAGGGCCTGCTGCCGGCGATCCTGTTCATCTTCAGTCGGGCCGGCTGCGCCGCCGCGGTGCAGCAGTGCCTCGCCGCCGGGCTCCGGCTGACCTCGCCGGACGAGCGGGCCGAGATCCGCCGAGTGGTCGAGTCCCGGGTCACCGCCATCCCCGGCGAGGACCTGACAGTGCTGGGCTACTGGGAGTGGCTCGACGGCCTGGAGCGCGGCCTCGCCGCCCACCACGCCGGCATGCTGCCGGTGTTCAAGGAGATCGTCGAGGAGTTGTTCGTCCGCGGCCTGGTCAAGGCGGTCTTCGCCACCGAGACGCTGGCGCTGGGCATCAACATGCCGGCCCGCTGCGTGGTCCTGGAACGGCTGGTCAAGTACAACGGCGAGGCGCACGTCGACCTGACCCCGGGGGAATACACGCAGCTCACCGGGCGCGCCGGCCGCCGGGGCATCGACGTGGAGGGGCACGCCGTCGTGGTGTGGTCCCCGGAGACCGACCCACGGCAGGTGGCCGGGCTCGCGTCCACCCGCACCTACCCGCTGCGCTCCAGCTTCCGGCCCTCGTACAACATGGCGGTGAACCTGGTCGGCACTGTCGGCGCGGAGCCGGCCCGGGCGCTGCTGGAGTCCTCGTTCGCCCAGTTCCAGGCGGACCGGTCGGTGGTGGGTCTGGCCCGGCAGGTGCAGCGCAACACCGAGACGATCGAGGCGTACGGCGCGGAGGCCGCCTGCCACCACGGCGACTTCGACGAGTACTTCGCGCTGCGGGTGGCGATCGCCGATCGGGAGAAGGCCATCGCCCGGCAGGGGCAGACCCAGCGCAAGGCCGCCGCGGTGGCGTCGCTGGAGAGGCTGCGCGTCGGCGACGTGATCCGGGTGCCGTCGGGCCGTCGGGCCGGGCTTGCCGTCGTGCTGGACCCGGCGACCGGTGGGTTCGGTGAGCCCCGGCCGTTGGTGCTCACCCAGGACCGCTGGGCCGGACGGGTCAGCCCCGGCGACTTCACCACCCCCGCCGAGGTGCTGGCCCGGATCCGGGTGCCCAAGCACTTCAACCACCGTTCACCGGGTGCTCGGCGGGATCTCGCCGCAGAGGTCAGCGGCACCGGTCTGGACCGGCACGGCGGCCGACGGGGTGGCCGTTCCCGACAGGTGTCCGGGGAGGACCACCAGATCACCCAGCTCCGCACCGAGCTGCGTAACCACCCCTGCCACGCCTGCCCGGAGCGGGAGGACCACGCCCGCTGGGCGGAACGGCGTCGGCGGCTGGAGCGCGACACCGAGGAACTGCGCGAGCGCGTCTCCGGGCGTACCGGGTCCCTCGCCCGCACCTTCGACCGGATCGTCGCGCTGTTGACCGACCGTGGCTACCTCGCTCGCGACGGCGCGGTCACCGACGCGGGGCGGATGCTCGGCCGGATCTGGACCGAGGCGGACCTGCTGGTCGCCGAGTGCCTGCGCCGCGGAGTGTGGAACGGCCTGTCCCCGGCCGAATTGGCCGCCGCGGTGTCCGTGGTGGTCTTCGAGGCGCGCCGCGACGTCGACGAGCGGGCGTCGCTGCCGCGCGGGCCGGTGGCCGACGCGGTCGACGAGACGTTGAAGCTGTGGGGAGAGATCGAGGCCGACGAGGCGGCGCGCGGGCTGAACGCGACCCGGGAGCCGGATCTCGGCTTCGCCTGGCCGGTCTACCGGTGGGCCCGGGGTGAGGTGCTGGCCAAGGTGCTCGGCAGCGGTCACGAGATCGACGGTGAGATGCCCGCCGGTGATTTCGTCCGGTGGGCGCGACAGGTGGTCGACCTCCTCGGTCAACTCGCCGATTCCGGCGGCGCCTCCCCGGAGCTGCGTTCCACGGCACGGCAGGCGATCGCGGCGATCAACCGGGGTGTCCTGGCGTACCACACCTCGGCCTGATCACCACATTCGATCACCATCGGTGTCGAATCGACGCATCGGACGGTCACCGTGACAGCACCCCCCGGATAGCCCGGGGGGCGCTGTTGCGCCTGATCACGGCACCCCTGATCATTGCCGGAGCGCCTTGTTGACGCGCCGCTAACAAATGGGGAGAAACCGCCGTGGCGGAGATCAATCACTTTGAGTACGGGTGGATCACGCCCGCGCTGAGCTACGCGCTGTCCGTGCTCGGCTCGATCCTCGGTCTGGTCTGCGCCGGGCGAATCCGCAGGGCGCAGACGAACGGCCAGCGGGCCTGGTGGGGTCTGCTGTCGGCCTGGGCACTGGGCGGCACCGCCATCTGGGCGATGCACTTCATGGCCATGCTCGGGTTCGCCGTCGAGAACACCCGGATCCGCTACGACGTGCCGCTGACCGTGGCCAGTACGGCGATCGCGGTGGTGGCGGTCGGGATCGGCCTGGCCATCGTGGGCACCGGCCGGTTGAACGCGGTGCGACTGATCGCCGGCGGCATCTTCACCGGTGCCGGTGTGGCGTCCATGCACTACACGGGCATGGCGGCGATGCGGCTCAACGGCAGCCTCGACTACGACCCCGTCCGGGTCGTGCTCTCCGTGGTCATCGCCGTCGTGGCGTCCACCGTCGCGCTGTGGCTCGCGATGACCGTCCGCCGCGGGTTGGCGATCTTCGCCTCCGCGCTGGTCATGGGGGTCGCCGTGAACGGGATGCACTTCACCGGGATGAGCGCCCTGTCGGTGCACCGCCACGAACGGGCGGGCGAGGTGACCGGCGCCGGGGTGAGCACCCTGCTGGTGCCGATCATGCTGGCCGTGATCTTCGGGGTGGTCGGTCTGCTCTACGCCCTGCTCGCCGCCCCGACCGACGACGACCGGGCCGCCGCGGCGTACCTGGACGGGCGTCGGGTCGCGGAACCGGCCGCGGCGACGCCCGTCGCCGCCCCGGACCCGGTCGGTCTGCGCGCCCGCTCCACCCTCGGCCAGCCCGGCACCCCGTTCCCGTCCCGTCGGGACACTCCGCCCCGCTGACCCGCGACGGGCGGACAGGTCGCCGGCGGCTCACGTCGGCGGGCGGACAGGTCACCGGCGGCTCACGTCGGCGGGCGCCCGGGCCGGCTGCCGTCGATGACGACGGTGGCCAGCAGCCCGGGGTGGTCGGTGGCCCCGTGCATGGTCACCGACCTGCGGCAACAGAGTGTGATGCCGGTTGTCGCCACGATGTGTTGTCGTGCGCCGTCGTCGACCCGGGAGTGGCCCGGCGGCGCACAGGAGCGCACGTCGGGGTCGGCGTCGGCCCGCAGATTGAGGTCACCGCCGAGCACGGCGGGTCCGGAGCCGGTGCCTCGGCGGATCGTCGGCAGGATCGTGTCGAGCAGGTGGCCGCACTGGGCGAGCGCGACGCGGTAACCGGTGTTGGCCAGGTGCGTGGTGCAGGCGAGCAGGCCGCCGTCGACGTCGACGCAGAGCCAGGCCCGTTCCTCCGGGTCCGCGAGGTCCTGCGTCGGGTGGATGCCGCTGTACACGACGCGCGAGGTGTCCGGCGTCCGGACGTGGGCCAGCAGCCCGATGCCGTACGGCTGACCGTTGCGACACCTGGTGTCGGCGCCGCTGGGCCGGTCGCCGGCGGCCTGGAACGCGGCCACGACGCTGCGACCCGGGTGGACGGTCTCGAACACGCGCCGTAGGGCGGGCACGTCGTCGTCGCAGATCTCGTTCAGGGTGACCAGGTCGGGGGCCTCGGCCCTGATCACGTCGGAGGCGACGGCGACGGACCGGCCGGTGTAGCAGCCGGCGCGGCCACTGTTGCAGAGGTTCAGTTGGAGCATCCGCAGGACCGTGGGTCTGCCGGTCTCCGTGGAGCTGGCCACCGTCGGCCCGGCCGGCAGCCCGGCGGCGACGATCAGGAGGCCCACGGCCAGGGCTCGGCGCGGGAACCGGTGCAGACGATTGGCCACGCGCACTCCGGGTGGGGGAGGCGACAGTCGTCGCCGCGGTGCCCGTGATCGTACTCGCGGCCGGCCGCCGCCTCACCCGGCGCGGGATGCCGATGGGGGCACGCGCGGTGCGCGTACCCCCATCGGGCTGGTCAGCGCGCGCGGACCGCGACGACCGTGTACGGCGTGGTCGGGGTCGGTGGGGTGGTGAAGCGGGCGTTGGGCAGGTAGAGCCGGCCGAGTGCCTTGGCGACGGTCGTGGGGACGTCGAAGTTCGGGGCCGTGATGGTGGTGGTGAGCGTTCCGGCGGTGCCGGCGTGGTTGAGCGTGACCACCGCGATCTGGTTGAGGCGGTTCTGCACGACGTAGAGGGTGCGGCCGAGCAGCAGCAGCCCGTCGCCGTTGGTGAAGGTGTGGCCGGGCACGTCCACGACGGTGCTCACGCCGGTCGCCGGGTCGACCCGGAACAGCGTGCCGGTCGTCGACTGGACGACGATCAACGCCTTGCCGTCCGGTGTGGTGGTGATGCCGTTGAGGTTGACGCCGGTGCCGACCTGCTCGTACGCGCCGGTCAGCGCGATCGTGGTGAAGCCGTCGGCGGGCGGCAGCGCGCCACCGCGGCCGAGCGGCAGCCGGTAGAGCACCGGGCGGTTGGAGTCGGTGAAGTACGCGGCGTGGCGGGTCAGGACGACGTCGTTGACGAACGTCGGGGCGGTGGCGAACTGGTAGCGGGCCAGCACCTCGCCGGTGCGGGTGTCGAGCACGCGGGCGTCGCCGGCCGTGCCGCCGGAGACGAACAGCCGGCCGCGTGCGTCGACCTTGAGGCCGAGCGACGGTGTGCCGGTGGGCGCGCCGATCGTCGTGCCCCGGCCGCTGATCAGGTCGACGCGCTGGATGGCGCCCGTCGCGCGGGAGCCGAAGTAGGCGTATCGGCCTGCGGTGGCGATGCCTTCGGGCTGGAACCCGTCGGGTAGGGCGAGGACGGTGGGTGGCCGGACTCCGGGGTGCGCCTGCGCGGGCGCGACGGCGACCGAGGTCAGGAGGGCGGCGGTCAGGGCGCCGCCGAGGGCGGCCCTGAGGGGTCGGTTCACTGTGCTCCTTCCGGGCGGCGAGGCGGCGCGAGCCGACCCATCCGCCACGATTACTGGGGCCAGGACCCGATCCACTGTACGACCGCTGCCGTCCGCCCGCCCGGCGTGCGACGCCCGACGTCACCGGCGCGGCCCTCAGGAGCCGCGCCGGTGACGCGTCGAACTGCGGATCTCAGGGGTTGCGTACGAGCCGCCACCGGTTGTCCGCGCTGCCGTTGTCCGAGTCCTGTACGGCCTGCGCGCCCCAGGCGGTCGACCCGTTCAGGATCCCGAGCAGCTTGTTGCTGTTGACGTTGCGGATCTTGTAGGTGCCGTCGCCGTTGTCCACCAGGATCCACCGGTGGTCGGCGGTGCCGTTGTCCGACCACTGCAGGACCCGGGCGTTGTCCGCTGTGGACATGTTCTCCACGCCGAGGACCTTGCCGCTGTTGACGTTGCGGAACCGGACCGCGTTGCCGTCGGTCACGATCACCCAGTTGTGGTCGGCGGTGCCGCTGTCGCCCCACTGCACGGCCAGCCCGCCGTCGGCGGTGGACATGTTCTGGACGCCGAGGACCAGCCCGGTGCCGACGTTGACCAGGCGGCTGCTGCCGCCGGTGCTGCCGCCGCCGCTGGTGCTCCAGTAGACGGTGTAGTTGTATCCGTGGGCGTCCTGGAAGGGGGCCAGGTTGACAGTGGACCCGTTGGCGTTCGCGGTGAACGCGAGTGCCGTGGTGCTGGTCCGGGAGATCGACGAGACGGTGAGTGCCGGCAGGGTGCTCAGGGCGGTGTTGCCGTAGTTGCCGGCCAGCACCGACGGGCCGTACGTGACCGCGGCGACGTTGGCGTTGTCGTTGGCGGCCCGCACGACGACCTGCATCGGCAGGCGCACGGTGATGGTGTCGCCGGCGGCCCAGGTGCGGGTGACCGTGGCGTAGCTGCCCGGTGTGGTGGCGACGTTCTGCACCGTGCCGTTCACGGCGATCGTGGCGCCGTTGGTCCAGGACGGGATCCGCACCCGGATGCTCCACGAGCCGCTCATCGACCCGGACAGGGTCAGCGTGCTGGTGTCACTGACCGGGTAGTTGGTGCTCTGCGTGACCGTGATGCCGCGTTGCGACCAGGTCAGCACCGACGGCGTGAACAGGTTCACGGTGAGCGTCGTGCCGTTGTGGAAGTAGATGGAGTCCATCAACCTCGTGTTGATCTCCAGGCCGGTGCCCTGGCAGCACCAGAACGAGTTGTAGTCCGTGCTCCAGGTGCCGCCGCCCCACGCCGGCCCCACGCCTCGACGCCCGCCCGGCCGCAACGGGGTGAAGTAGGTGATGTGGCCGTGGCTGTCCGCCGGGTTCTGTCCGCCGATCAGGTGGTTGGTCGTCGCGCGCTCGTAGAAGTCGAAGTAGTCCGCCCGGTTCGGGTCGAGCAGCCACAGCTCCCGGGTCAGCTTGAGCATGTTGTAGGTGTTGCACTGCTCGCAGGTGTCGTTGTTGAGATATCCGGCGATCGCGTTGGGCGCCCGGAAGTGCTCGGCCTGGCTGTTGCCGCCGATGACGTAGGAGTGCGCGCCGACGGTGATGTTCCACGCGTTGCTGGCGATGTCCCGGTAACGGGTGGTCCCGGTGGCCTTGAACTCCCGGGCGGCGCCCACCCACTTGGGGACCTGGGTGTTGGCGTGCAGGCCGGAGAGCTGGTCCTGATTGGAGGCCAGGGGGTTGAACACGGCGGCGTGGTCGAACCGCTGGGCGGCGGTGAGCCACCGGGTGTCGCCGGTCTGCTGGTAGATGTCGGTGAGCACGTCGTTCATGCCGCCGAACTCGGTGCCCAGCATCGACTGCATCTGGCTGGAGCTGAGCCGGGCCGTGCGGGTGTCGACCCAGCCCGCGAGGGACAGCAACACCGTACGGGCCTGCGTGTTGCCGGTGTAGCGCCAGACGTCGAGCAGCCCGGCGAGGGTCTTGTGGATGCAGTAGTAGGGCACGTTGCCGTTGGACAACGTCCGCGCCTCCAGCGCGGTGAAGTCGGACTCGGGGAAACCGGAGAGGTAACCCGCGCCGAAACCGGCAGCCCCGTTGTTCGCCTGGCACTTGGCCAGCTCGGCCACCATGTAGTTCGCCTTGTCCCGGCAGGTGGTGTCGCCCAGCACCGCGTACGCGTACGCCCAGGCGGTAAGGAAGTGCCCCTGCATGTGGGTCCGGAAGGGGAAGTTCGGCGCGTCCCAGCCGCCGTTGGTGGCGGCACCGTTGGTGGACAGCCGGTGGTTGGCGCGGAAGTTGTAGAGCATGCGGTCGACGTCGACGAACCGCAGGTAGTTGAGCGTCCGTGTCTGGTTGTCCATCCAGCGGCCGCTGGTCAGCCGCACCTGGCCGAGGTCGAACGGGTACGCCGAGACGCCGATGTCCGGCCGGACCGGTGGCACCACGGCCGCAGCCGCGCTGCCGGCGGCGACAGTGGTGCCGGTCGCGGAGAGCACCACTGTGGCTCCGGCGGCCTGGAGCAGGTGTCGGCGGCTGAGGGGTGGCATGGAACCTCCAAAGGGACTTGTGACAGCGGGACGGGTCTGGTGGTGAACGACCGCAACGGCGGGCGGGGCTGGGCGCGCCGGCGGCGGCCGTCGCGGGTGGGGTGCTGCCGCTGTGGACTTCCACGTGCTGCCCGGTGTAATCGCTCCACGTCAATGTGATCGCTAACATAGTTGGTCGTTAACATGCCCGCAACCCCCGTGACGCCTGCTGTCCGATCCGGTCGTGCCGAACTCGCGCCTCGGACGACTGGCCGCGTCGTGTCCCACCTCGGCGACGGCCTGAGGGCTCCGACGTGGTCCGAAATGGAGGTTATGGCGGAAGGGGCCGAATCGGCGGGTGGCGGATCATGATGACCTGCCCTCCGTTGACGCCCGCCGCACCCCTCAGTACCGTGCATCGTAAAACGTGGATGTCAGCGCTGATACGTCAGCGTTACGGCGAGGTTGCGCCGGTCGTCTCACGCCAGTTTAAAAACCCAGGTCAGAGGCAGTGAAAGGGGGTATTGGCGATCACCTGTTAGCGCTAACAGGATGCCCGTTTGTGCTGCTGGGTCTGGCGACAACGAACGCCCGCTCGATCGGCAGCCGGGTGGCGGCAGTCCGCCGAGTCAGACATCGCGCACCGCGCATTCGGTAGGAGAAATCGTGAAGGTGAAAGATCGCACCAGAACCGGCGCCGGCAGCCGCGCCCGACGCGCCGTCGCCTGGCTGGCGAGCATCGTCTGCGTACTGGCACTGGTGCCCGGCACGGCCAGGGCCGACAACCCCATCGTCCAGCACATCTACACCGCCGACCCGGCACCCCTGGTGCACAACGGCCGGGTGTACCTCTACACCGGACACGACGAGGACGGCTCCACCTACTTCACCATGCGTGAGTGGCGCGTCTGGTCGTCCGCCGACATGGTCAACTGGACCGATCACGGGTCGCCGATGAGCCTGTCGACCTTCGCCTGGGCGGACGCCAACGCGTGGGCCGGGCAGGTCATCGCCCGCAACGGCAAGTTCTACTGGTACGTGCCGGTGCGCCAGCGCTCGAACGGGCAGATGGTCATCGGAGTGGGGGTGGCGGACAGCCCGACCGGGCCGTTCCGGGACGCCATCGGTCGACCTCTGGTCGGCAACAACGAGATCGACCCGTCGGTGTTCATCGACGACGACGGGCAGGCGTACCTGTACTGGGGCAACCCGGGCCTGTGGTACGTGAAGCTGAACTCGGACATGATCTCCTACTCCGGCAGCGCGACCCGGATCACGTTGACCACGGCGGGGTTCGGCACCCGGACCGGCAACGCGAGCCGGCCCACCCTCTACGAGGAGGGGCCATGGGTCTTCAAGCGCAACGGGTTGTACTACAACGTGTTCGCGGCCGAGTGCTGCTCGGAGTTCATCGCCTACTCCACCGCGCCGGGCCCGACCGGACCGTGGACGTACCGGGGGACGATCATGCCTCGGCAGGGCAGCAGCTTCACCAACCACGCCGGTGTCATCGACTTCAACGGCGGCTCGTACTTCTTCTACCACAACGGGGCGTTGCCCGGCGGCGGCGGTTACACGCGCTCGGTGGCGGTGGAGAAGTTCAGCTACAACTCCAACGGCACCATCCCGACGATCACCATGAGCACCGCCGGGGCGCCGCAGGTGGGCACGCTGAATCCGTACGGGCGGCAGGAGGCCGAGACGATCGCCTGGGGTTCCGGCATCGAGACGGAACCGTCCAGCGAGGGCGGCATGAACGTCGGCTGGATCGAGAACGGCGACTACGTCAAGGTCAAGGGGGTCGCCTTCGGCGGCGGCGCGACCTCGTTCACCGCCCGGGTCGCCTCGGCGACCAGCGGCGGCCGGATCGAGGTGCGGCTCGACAGCGCCAGCGGCCCGGTCGTCGGCACCTGCACCGTGGGTGGCACCGGCGGCTGGCAGACCTGGGCCACCACCACCTGCGCGGTGAGCGGCGCGACCGGCACGCGTGACCTGTACCTGCGCTTCGCCGGCGGCACCGGCAACCTGTTCAACCTCAACTGGTGGCAGTTCGGTGGCACCGGCGGCAGCGGGAACGTCCTGACCAACGGCAACGTCGAGAGCGGCACGACGGGTTGGGGCGTGAACGGCAGCGGCACGCTCTCCACCAACACCTCGGTCGTGCACGGCGGCAGCGGATCGCTGTCGATCACCGGGCGCACCTCGGCGTGGAACGGCCCCAGCCAGGACGTGACCTCGAAGCTCACCAACGGCAAGAGCTACACCACGAGCGTCTGGGTACGCGCGCAGAGCGGCACACCGTCCGCGAAGGCGACCATCGCGCTGACCGCCAACGGCACGACGAACTACCTTCAGCTGACGCCCACGGCGGACGTGAACGTCAACGGCTGGACCCAGCTCACCGGCACGGCGACCGTCTCCTGGAGCGGCACGCTGACCGGGGCCACGTTCTACGTGGAGACGGCGGCAGGCACCGACAGCCTCCTCGTCGACGACGCCTCGTTCCAGTGACGCGCGGTGCCGGAGCCGTGCCCGTACGGCTCCGGCAGTCCGCCGCAGCGCGGGATCGGCGCGAGCACCACTCGACGCTTGACGAACGGCATGTTATCGCTCACAGTCGATGAGTGAGGGCGGCCGCACCTGTGGCTCACCGGGCGAGCCTGCCGGTCGCACCTCCGCACACGACGTCCGCCCAGGGCATGCCGGACGTCGTGGCAGGGCTCCCACCAACGGCGCCGTGACGGCCACCGGGCTCTCGCTCGTCACGGTCCCGCCGGTGGTTGGGACGAATCCGCAATCGGCACTGGCGTCGGCGCTGACATCGCCGCCGCCGGTCTCTCCGACATTCGCGGGGGCAGATTCGGGCGCTGCACCTCCATCGCTGAACCACCACAGAGAAGGAAGTCGCATGAACCACAAACGAGCCCTGCGAGCGGCGGTGACCATCGCAGTGGCCGGCGCCCTGGCAGCCGGAATGACACTGACGATGACCACCGCGGCCAGCGCCGGCACGACCCTGCGGGCCGCGGCGGCGGAGAAGGGCCGCTATTTCGGTGCGGCCGTCGCGACGGGCAAGCTCTCCACCAGCGCGTACACGACCATCCTGAACCGTGAGTTCAACAGTGTCGTGGCCGAGAACGAGATGAAGTGGGACGCCACCGAGCCGCAGCAGGGTCAGTTCAACTACGGCGGTGGTGATCGTCTGGTCAGTCATGCGCAGGCCAACGGCATGAGTGTGCGGGGTCATGCGCTGTTGTGGTATCAGCAGCAGCCGGGCTGGGCGCAGGGGATGTCGGGTAGCGCGTTGCGGAACGCGGCGATCAACCATGTGACGCAGGTGGCGACGCATTTCCGGGGCAAGATCCACTCGTGGGATGTGGTGAACGAGGCGTTCGCCGACGGTGGTAGTGGTGGGCGTCGTGACTCGAATCTGCAGCGCACCGGTAACGACTGGATCGAGGCGGCGTTCCGGGCGGCGCGGGCGGCGGATCCGGGTGCGAAGTTGTGTTACAACGACTACAACACCGATGGGATCAACGCGAAGTCGACGGGCATCTACAACATGGTGCGGGACTTCAAGTCCCGTGGTGTGCCGATCGACTGTGTGGGCTTCCAGTCGCACCTGGGCACGTCGTTGGCCGGTGACTACCAGGCCAACCTGCAGCGTTTCGCCGACCTCGGCGTGGACGTGCAGATCACCGAGCTGGACGTGATGACCGGCGGCAACCAGGCCAACATCTACGGCTCGGTCACCCGCGCCTGCCTGGCCGTCTCGCGCTGCACCGGCATCACCACCTGGGGCGTACGCGACTGCGACTCGTGGCGGGGTTCGGACAACGCCCTGCTCTTCGACTGCAACGGCAACAAGAAGGCCGCGTACACGGCCGTCCTGAACGCCCTCAACGCCGGCCCGGGCATCCCCACGGACCCGCCGCCGACGACCCCGCCGCCCACCGACCCGCCGCCCACGACCCCGCCGCCGGGGACGCCGGACGGTTGCTCGGCGTCGGTGTCGGTCAACTCGTGGACCGGTGGGTTCGTGGCCACCGTGAAGGTGACCGCCGGTTCCGCCGGGACGAACGGGTGGAACGTCAGCGTTGCGCTTCCCGGTGGCGCGAGTGTCACCAACACCTGGAGTGCGACGGCCAGTGGCACCACCGGCACGGTCCGGTTCACCAACGTGGACTACAACGGTCGGCTGGGTGCCGGCCAGGTCACCGAGTTCGGTTTCCAGGGCAACGGCAGCGCCTCCGGCCTGACGCCCACCTGCACCGCTTCCTGAGCACACGATGACCGACTGACGTCGGCCGGTGCGGAGAACCACGACGGTCCTCCGCACCGGCCGACATCAGGTCGCGCCGTACGGGTCGATCAGGAGTACGGAAGCCGCAGCACCGACTGGTTGCCGATGCCCACGGTGCTCGGGTTGTTGCCGATCGCCGACCAGACCTCCACCCGGACGGTGCCGTTGCTCAGTGCGCCCAACGTGCCGGTGGCCGAGGACAGGCCGGCGTTCTGGGTGTAGTGCTCGTACCCGGGGACCGGGTCGGTGGCGAAGTAGCGCAGGGTCTCCACCCGTTCCCAACTGCCGTTGCCCGTGAGGTCGTAGGAGATCCGCACCTGCACGCCGTTGCCGACCGCCGTCCCGGCGTCCACGAACAGGTCGAACGTGGTCTGCCCGCCGGTGTAGGCGAGGTTGAGGCCGGTGGCCGTGAAGACCTGCGCGTTGGTGGGCGTACCGTCGTGGTTGCCGTTTGCCGCCGCGACAGTCGTCGTGGCCGCGCCACCGGCGGCGCCCAACCCGCCTCCGGGCAGCAGGTACCGCGTCGGACCGCCCGTGGCCGGCGGCGGGGTGGTCGTCGGCGGGGGGTCCGTCGGCGGGGGGTCCGTCGGCGTCGTCGGGGGAACGCCGCCGGCCGCGTTGCCGCCGCTCCAGGTGTACGCCCCGGTGGTGGCCGTCTTGCCGGCTCCCACGGTGAGCGTGGTGCCGTTGGAGAAGGTCACCGTGATCGGCGCGGCGGTCGGGTTCGATGCCACGTAGGTGCGGGCACCGTTGCGCGAGAAGACCGCCGACAGCGGATGGTTGCCGGTCACCGTCGTGTCGACATTGCCCAGGGCCGCCAGGTTGCGGATCCAGTGGAAGGTGTGCGCCCGGCTCTCGCCCTCCTCCGGGGTGTAGCCCGGGTTCGCGCGGAGGTTCGCCAGCGCCGCGTCGGGGTCGCCGAGAGCCTGGAACTGCCAGAGGATGTCCTGCCACACCGTCGGTTGTCCGCCGTTGTTGCGGACGAGCTCGGCGTAGTTGGTCCGCACGTACGCCGGGTTGTTGCCCAGGTAGAGGTGACCGCCGGTGACCGGCAGCAGGTTGATGCCCTGGATCATCTCCGGCTCGGCGCTGAACCAGGTGGCGTACGCGCCGCCGTCACCCCAGACCATGCCGACCGTCGAGTGCCCGAACGCGGCGGGGAAGTTCTGGTCGCTGACGTCGAACCAGTATTCCTGGATCGCCGCGGCCTGCGTGGTGTAGAGGAAGACACCCGCGTCGCGGACGGCGGTGTCGCCGGTCGTCTGCCCCCACTGGATCAGGGCGCTCGCGAAGTTCATCCCCTCCGACGAGGACTCCTGGTTGTTGCCGGAGCCGAACGAGCCGTGCCCGGACGCCCAGTCGTGGCCGGCGTAGATGTCGAAGTCCCGCAGGTACGGGAAGCGGGTGTCGTCACGACGGTAGTTGTTGGCGTCCCGGATCAGCAGGTCGACCATGCCGCCGTAACGGCTGGTAGCCGCCCAGGTCGGGTCGAACTTCGCCAGGGTCGCTGCGGCGGCGATGTAGTAGCCGTAGTGGAAGTGGTGGTCGTTGAGCTCCTGGTCGGACCCGTACGACGCCGGGTAGCCGATCAGGGTGCCCCAGGTGTTGTCGTAGTAGAAGACCCTGCTGGTCTTGCCGCTGGACGCGGTGAACCAGTCGGTGAGCGTGCTACGGATCGCGTTCAGCGCGCTGTCGCGCGTCGTGGTGTCGTTGACCTGGTCGGCGATCTCGGCGATCCGCGCGGCGCGGCCGAGGCCCTTGCCCGTCCAGTAGGTGTCGTTGCCGCGCTGGTCCATCGGGTTGGCGCGGGTGGCGGCCAGGTGCCCGGTGAGCGTCGACAGGTCGCCACCGCTGCCGTCACCGACGGCCGGCAGCTCCGGCAGGATGCCCTGGAACTTCATGGCGGTGCGGAACTGGTTGACGCCGGTGAGCACCTTCATCCGGCCGCGCGCCGACGGGTAGGTCGGCGTGATCGCGGTGGAGCCGCTCAGCGACTTCCACTGGTGCGGGTAGAGGCTCACCACGGTCTGCGTGGCGGTGCCCTCCCGAGGGGTCGTGGTGAACGCGTACGTGGTGGTCAGTCCGCTGGTCGCGGGGTTGTAGGCGTACGAGACCTGGGTGCCGGTCACGTGGGCGTGCGCGTACTGACCGTAGGTCGCGGCCAGCGCGGCGCGCTCGGTCGCGCTGGACGTCGGCGGCAGCAGGGCGACGGAGAAGTAGCCGCGACCGGCCAGGGTGGACGAGATCCGGCCCGACGCCACGGTCCAGCTGGCGCCGCTGGGGGCGAACCCGACGTAGTCGTGGCCGTTGACCCGGAAACCGATGGTGGCGCCGCTGTTGGACCAGACGTCGGGGGTGCCGGCGGTGCTGATCTGCGCGTTCCCGCCGGTGGTCTGGAAGTACGCGAAGGGCAGACCGTGGCCGATGGTGGCGCGCATGGTGCGCGTGCCGTCGCTCCAGTGCGGGCTGACAGTCCAGTCCGTCCAGCCGTCGACCTTCACCAGGGGAGCGGCGAGCCCGGCCACGCCGACCCGGATGTCCTGCACGTACGGGTAGTGGAACTCCCCGACGCCGGTGGCGGTGCCGCTGATGGCGGGAGTGGAGTTGGCGGAGAAGCCGAGCCCGTCACCGAAGGTGTCGTACGAGATCGGGTGGGCGTGCAGCGGTTCGCTGAAGGAGCAGTCGGTGCGCTTCCACAGCAGGGAGGACCACCAGTCGTTTGTGGGTATCGGACCGGTGGGCGCGTTGGCGGTGGCGAACTGCCGGGGGTTGCTGGACATCGCGCCGCACCCGCTCGGCAGCGGACCGACGGGGGTGGTGGTGTAGCTGCCGGCGCCGACGGGCGCGGCTTCGGCGGCGCGGGTGACGGGGATCGCGAGGCCGCCGACGATCAGGGCCAGCGCGGTGGTGGCGGCCAGGACCCATCGGCGGTGGGGGACGGGAGGTTTCATGGTGCCTCCATCGCGCGTCGGGTGCGGCCCTTGCCGGCTCCGACGCGTTGCGTCTGAATTGGGGGGAAGGTCGGGTGAGAGAGCGCTCTCACGGCCACGGTAGTGGAGCACCTAGATCCCCGTCAATGTGTCCATCCTGTTGCGTACTGATGTCGCTATTTGCCGGCGCCCTCGCGCTCGCTCAGCAGCGTCTCCGGCGCGCGCATCCGCCACGCGTCCGTCACCAGCTCGTCCAGGCGTTCGAGGTCGATCTCCGCCAGGCGCAGCAGCACCAGGGGCAGGCCGTCGTAACCGGGCGCGGTGAAGAAGACGTCCGGTTCGCCGAGCAGGAGAGCCTGCTTCTCCGCCTCGTCCCCGACGAACAGCACGGCGATGTCGAGCCGGATCACCCGCGGCCGGCCCGGCACCCGCTCCGGATAGGACCAGACGAAGCCCTTGTCGGCCACCCGGAAATCGAAGCCGTCACTGGCGATCTCCACCACGTGCGGCAGGGCCAGCGCCACCCGGCGTACGTCCTCCGCGTCAACCACCGGGACCCCTCACACCACGTACCGTCCGCATGTGCCGAGATTACGCGGTGGACAGGCCGATCGCGGTCGCCCCGATGACGGCCCGGGTGCCGCTCTCCTGCACGTAGCCGACGACCGTGGCACCGCGCGGATCGAGATCGGGCGGCACCGTCAGCTCCATCCGTCCGCCCTCGGCGCCCGCTCCCACCGACGTGAAGGCCCGTACGACGTTGTCCTGCCGTAGCGTCCGCCCGGCGTTCTCCCCCCGGGCGATCTCGCTGTCCAGGCCGCGTTGCACGATCGCCACGTTCAGCACCGCGCCCTCCGGTGGCTGATCGACCTGGTAGTCCAGCACCACCCGCGGCCCGCCGACGTCCGGTGCGGACAGCGTGAGGGTGGTGGCGGCGGTCGTGGCCAGGGCGGACGCGATCGCGCCGGCCGCCCGTCGACGATCGGACCCGACGAACTCGACGGTGCCGTTGACGACCATCTGCGGCGTGTACAGACGTCCGGAGCCGAAGGCCCGGGCGTACGCCTCCTGCCGCGCGGTGTATGCAGCGTCGGCGAACTGGTCGGGCCAGCCCAGATCGTCCCAGTAGTCGACGTGAAACCCGAGGCCGAAGACAGGTTGACCCCGTTCCCGGGCGTCACTCTCGATCTCGGTCAGCAACTCCTCGGCGGGAGGGCAACTGGAGCAGCCCTGTGAGGTGAACATCTCCACGACCGCGAAGCCGCCGTCCGTCGATGGGTTCGTCATGTGGCGTGTCTCCTTCCCACGTGCCGGCTGCGGCGCTGCGTTTCCCGTTCCGGCCCGGACAATGCGCGGCGGGTGCTCTCCTGCTGGCCTCTTGGGAGGCGTCACCGGCGCGGGTGGTTGGATGGTCGGGTGCAGTTCACCGTGACAGACGCGCCGGAGCGGGAGCGCTTCGAGGCGCGCGACGAGGCGGGCGTGGTCGCCGGGTTCGTCACCTATCAGCTGACCGGCTCGATCATCGCCTACACCCACACCGAGGTCGACCCGGCGTTCGAGGGCCGGGGCGTCGGGTCGACGCTGGCTCGCGCCGTGATGGACGACGCGCGCGCCAAGCGCCGGACCGTCGTGCCGATCTGCCCGTTCCTCGCCGACTGGCTGGTCAAGCACCCGGAGTACGAGGGCATCGTGGTCCGCTCGACCCGCAAGGTCAAGTAGGCCGGCCCCTTCCGCCCTTCATCCCGTCGGGAGACGTGCACGATGACTGCTCAGACCTTCCGGGCGCTGCACCACGGCCGCGCCCTCGGAGACCCGCTCGTCCTCCCCGGTCCCTGGGACGCGGCCAGCGCGCTGGCCTTTGCCGAGGCCGGCTATCCCGCGCTCGCCATCCCCAGCGCCGGGGTCGCCGCCTCGCTCGGCTACGAGGACGGCGCGACCCCGCCCGACGAGATGTTCGCCGCGGTGACGCGGATCGTCCGGGCCGTTGCCGTCCCGGTGTCCGCCGACGTCGAGGGCGGGTACGGCCTCACCCCCGGCGAGCTGGTTGGGCGGCTCCTGGAGACGGGCGCCGTCGGCTGCAACCTGGAGGACTCCGAGGGAGGCGCCACGCTGAAGGATCCGCAGCGGCACGCGGACTGGCTGGCCGAGGTGCGCGCGGAGGCTGGCGACGCGCTCGTCATCAACGCGCGCGTCGACACGTTCCTCGTCGGCGCGGGTGACCCGGCCGACGCGGTGGCACGAGCCCGCCTCTACACGGCCGCCGGCGCCGACTGCGTGTACCCCATCCTGGCGCCGCCGGAGCTGCTGCCGGTGCTGCGCGAGGGCATCACCGGCCCGATCAACATGGTCGCCGGCGCGGACAGCGAGTCCGTGGCCGAGTTGGCGCGCTGGGGCGCGACGCGCATCACCTTCGGGCCGGCCATGCAGCGGTACGCCATCGGGGCGGTCGGCGACCTCGCGGCACGACTGCGCGCCTGAGCCCGCCCGCCGCCCCGGGAATGATCAAGCGCCAGCCGCGCGGCGATCGGTCGGGCGCCAGCCGCGCGGTGGTCGGTCAGGCGTCGGCTCGGGCGGCTAGGGCGTCCACCAGGCGGCGGGCCGAGCCGGCCAGGTTCCACCGTCCGGCCAGGTCGAGCAGCCGCTCCGGATCGACCGGGGCGGTCGGCAGCGCGGTGGGCAGCTCCGGCAGTGGCACGTCCAGGGCGACCCGGACCACCGTCGGCGCCACGGCCAGGTAGTCGCGGGCCGCGGCCAGCTTGGTGCGCAGGCCCGGTGCGAAGGACGAGTCGGAGTCGTCCAGCGCGGCCAGGATGCCGGCGATGCTGCCGTACCGCTCGATGAGCCGGGCGGCGGTCTTCTCACCCACGCCGGCGACCCCGGGCAGCCCGTCGCTGGGGTCGCCCCGCAGTGCGGCGAAGTCGGCGTACCGGTCGGCCGGGACGCCGTAGCGTGTCCGCACCGCGGCGTCGTCGCAGTCGTCCAGCTTGGCGACGCCGCGCCCCACGTAGAGCAGCCGGACCGGCCGGGTGTCGTCGATGAGCTGGAACAGGTCCCGGTCGCCGGAGACCACCTCGACCGGGCCGGGCTGGGTCACCGAGAGCGTGCCGAGCACGTCGTCGGCCTCGTAGCCGGTCGCGCCGACCGCGGTGATGCCCACGGCGGTCAGCACCTCCAGGATCATCGGCACCTGCGGGGAGAGCGTGTCCGGGACGATCTCGCCGCCCTGCGGGGCCACCCGGTGCGCCTTGTACGACGGCAGCAGGTCGACCCGCCACGCCGGGCGCCAGTCGTAGTCGAGGGCGCAGACCATCCGGTCGGCGCCCCGCACGCGAATCAGGGTGGCGAGCATGTCGAGGAAACCGCGCACCGCGTTGACCGGGGTGCCGTCCTCGGCCTTGGCGGCGGACTCCGGAATGCCGAAGTAGGCCCGGAAGTAGAGGCTCGCTGCGTCGATCAGCAGGATCGGGGGTCGGTGTGCCACGCCGGACAGCCTGGCACAGCCGTCCGACGATCCGGGGTACCCCCGGCCGCCCGGTGCTGTCAGCGCTGGTCGTCGTGCCGGTAGACGGTCTCCCGCCGGGCCAGGTGCTGCACGACGTAACTGGTTACCAGCAGCAGGATCGCCACCAGCACCTCGACCCAGGCCGCGACGCCGTCGGCGACGGTGAGCCCGATGATCAGCAGAGCCAGGCCGACGAGCGCGAGGACTCCCGCCCACAGTTGGCGGCGACGGCGTGTCGCCGCCCGGTTCGCCTCGTTCCCTGCCACGTCGGTCCTCCCGGTCGGGGTCGCCCGCGCGGGACCCCGATCCCAGGCTAGGGCCGCGGGGGACGCGCCGGGCCGGAAAACGACCGTGCGGGCTGGTCGCCGCGCGGCGCAGACTGCCGGTATGGCGTTTCTTCCCGGCCTGACGTTGGCCCGTCGCTACCACGACGAGGTGGTCGCGCCGATCCTGCGCCGCCGGTGTCCCGACCTGCCGTACGCGGCCGGACTGCTCGACGGCGGCTCGGAGCTGCTCGGCCTGGACACCGTGCGGTCCACCGACCACGACTGGGGGCCACGCGTGCAGCTGTTCGTCCCGGCAGCCGAGGCGGCCCGGGTCCCCGCGCTGCGCGCCGCGCTCGACGCCGAGCTGCCGGTGGAGTTTCTGGGTTGGCCGACCCGTTTCGTCGGCGAGGACGGGCGGCTGGGCGTCTCCGACCCGGCGGGCAGCCGGCACGGGGTCGACGTCGCCGAACTGGCCGGCTGGTGGCGCGACCGGCTCGGCTTCGACCCGGCCGCCGGGGTCACCACGGCGGACTGGCTCGCCACCCCGACCCAGCGGCTGGCGGAGGTGACCGGCGGCGCGGTCTTCCATGACGGTCTCGGTGGGGCGCTGACGGCCCGGCGTACGGCGGTCAGCTGGTATCCGACGGACGTGTGGCGCCACGTGCTCGCCTCCGCCTGGACCCGGATCGCCCAGGCGGAGCACCTGCCCGGCCGGTGTGCCGAGGTCGGTGACGAGCTGGGCAGCCGGGTGGTGACCGCCGGGCTGGCCCGGGATCTCATGCGGCTCGGTCTGCTGCTGCACCAGCGTTGGCCGCCGTACGACAAGTGGCTCGGCACGGTCTTCGGCCGGCTGGACGATGCCGAGCCGGTGGTCGTGGCGCTGGCCGACGCGCTCGGCCCGGGCGACTGGTCGCGGCGTCAGGCGGGGCTGGTCGAGGCTCTGGAGACGGTGGCCCGATGGACCGACGAGACGCGTCTCGCGGTGCCGGTGCGCGCCCGGGCGCGGCCGTTCCACAGCCGCCCGTTCCTGGTGCTGCGTGCCGAGCGGATCGCCGCCGCGCTGAGTGCCGCCGTGACCGACCCGGCGCTGCGTACCCGGCCGCTTGTGGGCGCGGTCGACCAGTACGTGCACAGCGTCGATGTCCTCACCGACGCGGCCCGGGTGCGCCGGATCGCCGGCAGCGTCTGATCAGCCGCCCGGTCAGCGACCCCCGACACCGACCGCCGACCCGACCATGCTGGTCGTGCCGGCGGTCCACCAGCGCCAGAACACCCCGGCCCGTTCGTCGACGTGCATGTCGCCGTCCCCCGTTCGCCGAGCCAGCGCGTTCCAAACTGGAACGGACTATAGTCGGAGCGGGAGCAACGGAGGTAGCGGGTGCGGCGAGAGGATCTTGCCGATGCGGACTGCGGCATCGCGCAGGCGCTCGGCGTACTGGGGGACTGGTGGACGTTCCTCATCGTGCGCGACGTCGCCGGCGGGACGACCCGCTTCGACGCGTTGCAACGCGAGCTGGGCGTCAGCCGACGGGCACTGACCGAGCGCCTCGGCGCGTTGGTCGAGCACGGTGTGTTGGAGCGCCAGCCGTACTCACGACACCCCCCGCGCTACGACTACCTGCTCACCGCGAAGGGCGAGGGGCTCCTACCGGTGCTGATCGCCCTGCAGGACTGGGGGACGAGGCACCTGATGGGTGATGGAGAGTTGACCGCGACGGCCGACGCCGGGTCTGCCGAGGCGCGCCGGGCACACGACCTGATCGGGCGGCGGTTGCCCGAGGCCGTGCTGCCGGGTGCCGACGGTCAGCCGGTGTCGGTGGCCGCGACGGGCGCGTGGAGCGTCCTCTACCTCTTCCCCGGGGCGTACGCGCCGGGGACGCAGGGCTATCCGCCGGCCTGGTCGGAGATCCCCGGTGCCCGGGGCTGCACCCTCGAATCGACCACCTACGCGAAGCGGCACCCGGACTTCCAGGCCGCCGGGGTACGGGTCTACGGGATCAGCACGCAGCGACCGGACCAGCTCGCCGACTTCTCCGCGTACGCCGGGCTGCCGTTTCCGCTGCTGTCCGACCAGGACGGCCGGCTGGCCGCAGGGCTGCTGCTGCCCGTCTTCCGCGCCGGCGGGATGACCCGGTTCAAGCGGCTGACGCTGCTGGTCGACCCGCAGGCGGTGGTGCGAGCCGTGCAGTTCCCGGTCACCGACCCGGCCGGCTCGGTGGAGGAGATGCTCACCCTGGCTCGCGAGCACGCAGCGATCCCCGGCTGACGCGGGGGCGTCGACCGGGGATCGTTGCGTCCGAACCGTCAGGCCGGGAGCGTCCAGCGCTGGTTGGCGCCGGCGAAGCAGTCCCAGATCTGCAGCCGGGTGCCGTCGGCGGAGCTGTTGTCGCTGGCGTCCAGGCACTTGTTCGACTGCGGGTTGCGCAGCGTGCCGTTGGACTGCGACTGCCAGACCTGCGCGCCGCTGCCGTTGCAGTCCCAGAGCTGGATCTTCGCGCCGTTGGCGGTCGAGCCGCTGGTGATGTCGGCGCACTTGCCGAGGGCGCGCAGCGTGCTGTCGCTGGCGACGGTCCAGGTCTGCGCGTTGGTGCCGTTGCAGCCCCACAGCTGGATGGGGGCGCCGTTGGCGGTGCTCGCCGAGGCCACGTCGACGCACTTGCCGCCGATGCCGGTGATCCGCCCGGTGCGGCCGGTCGGCGGCGGGGTGGTGCCACCCATGATCGTGTCGTACATCGCGCTGACCAGCGAGGTCGAACCGGTGGTGTCCTGCGACAACTCCCAGTTCATCACGCCGCCGGCGTTGGCGAGTGCCCACTGCGTCTTGCGCTTGACCGTCGGGATGCCGTTGTAGCACTGCTGGGCGCCACCGGCCGTGGTGCAGTCCCGGTTGGCGTTGGCCGGGTCCAGCGCGACCAGTGCCGAGTAGGTGAAGTAGCCGGGGCGGCTGTAGAACGGGATGCCGAGCACGGCCTTGCTGGCCGGTAGGCCCCGGGCCTTCCACAGGTTGATGCTGTTGATCGACCAGTCGTAGTTGGCGTGCGGGCTGCCGCCGTCGTACGCCATGATGTTGAGCCAGTCGACCTGGTTGAACACGGCCGTCTGCACGCCGTCGACGGAGTAGCCCTCGCTGACCACGGCGGCGGTGAGCAGCTTGCCGCGGCTGTGCATCGCGCTGCCGAGCTGCGTCATGAGCGCCGTGTAGTTGTTGGCCGAGGCGCCCGGGTCGGGGTATTCCCAGTCCATGTCGACGCCGTCCAGGTTGTACTGGTTGACGAAGTTGACCAGGTTGTTGACGAAGGTGCTCCGGCTGCCGGAGTTGGCGGCCAGGGCCTCGAAGGCCGAGTCGTTGCCGTCGTTCCAGCCGCCGACGGCGATCGACACCTTGACGTTGTTGGCGTGCGCGAGGGAGACCAGCGAGGAGAGCTTGCTCGGGTTCTCGACCGCACGCAGGCTGCCGTCGTTGTTGGGCAGCACGAACGCGTAGTTGATGTGGGTGAGCTTGTTGTACTGGATGGTGTTGACGTTGCCGGCCCAGGAGGGCATGTAGCCGACGCTCTTGAAGTTGTTCGGCAGCACCACGGCCTGCGCGGCGGTGGGGGTGATGGCGAGGGTGGCGCCGGCGGTGGCCAGCGCGAGGAGGCCGGCGGTGAGGGCGCGGCGCAGTGGTGAGGACATCGGGGGCCTTCCCGTGGGCGGGGGACGACGCCCACCCGCGCAGGGTTGTCGCGGGCGGGAGGTGCGGGGGGACGCAGGGACGGGTGGGCCTCGAGGCAGCCAAATCTTAAAGAGTGTTAACTGTGCGCGTCAATCAACGTCGATGGATTTTCCGACGATCGGTGTCGATATGGGGTTTGCCCAAACGACCGTTAAGCTGACGGGGTGGGAATCGACGAGCTGTATCCGCCGGATCGGCTGATCGCCGCGCAGCGCGCCACCGCCGCCGCCGGCCTGGACGCCCTGCTGCTCACCCCGGGCTCCGACCTGCGCTACCTGACCGGCTACGACGCCCACGCGGGGGAGCGGCTGACCTGCCTGGTGCTGCCCGCCGAGGGCGAGCCGACCCTGATCGTGCCCCGGTTGGAACGCCCGGCGGCGGAGGCGTCCCCCGCGCCCGCCACCGGGGTCCGCATCGTCGACCACGTCGACGGCACCGACCCGTACCCCCTGGTGGTCGCCGCCCTCGACGGCCCGCCGGCGGCGGTGGGGCTGGCCGACCGGATGTGGGCCGAGCAGGTCCTCGCGCTGCGCGCCGCGCTTCCCGGCGCAACGCAGCGGCTGGCCGGGGAGGTGCTGCGTGATCTGCGGATCCGCAAGTCCTCCGCGGAGGTGGCGGCGCTGGCCGAGGCCGGTGCGGCCATCGACGAGGTGCACCTGCGGATGGGCGAGTGGCTGCGCCCCGGCCGCACCGAGGCCGAGGTCGCGACGGACATCGCCGCGGCGATCCGGGCCGCCGGGCACGTCAGCGTCGACTTCGTCATCGTGGCGGCCGGCCCGAACGGGGCCAGCCCGCACCACGGCACCTCGGACCGGCCGATCGGCGTCGGAGAGCCGGTGGTGGTCGACATCGGCGGCACGATGCCCTCGGGCTACCGCTCGGACTGCACCCGCACCTACCTGGTGGGCGGGCCCGCGCCGGCCGACTTCCTGGACTACTACACGGTGCTGCGCGACGCCCAGCGCGCGGCGGTCGCGGCAGTGCGGCCCGGGGTCACCGGCGCGGCGGCCGACGCCGCGGCGCGGGAGCCGATCGCCGCCGCCGGCTACGGCCCCGCGTTCCTGCACCGCACCGGGCACGGCATCGGTCTCGACGGTCACGAGGAGCCCTACCTGGTGGCCGGCAACGACCAGCCCCTGGAGGCCGGCATGGCGTTCTCCATCGAACCGGGGATCTACCTGGCGGGCCGACACGGCGCCCGTATCGAGGACATCGTCGTCTGCACAACGGACGGCGTGCAACGGCTCAACACCACCCCCACGGAGCTCATCGCGCTATGACTGTCGACCGGATTCTCCCCACCGACGAGGCCCACGACCTGCTGGGTCTCGCCACCGAGCTCGCCGACCGCGAGCTCGCGCCGAAGGCCGCCGCCTTCGAGGAGCGCGCCGAGTTCCCCCGCGAAGTGCTGCGTACCCTCGGCCGGGCGGGCCTGCTCGGGCTGCCCTACCCCGAGGAGTACGGCGGCGCGGCCCAGCCGTACGAGGTGTACCTGCAGGTGCTGGAGATCCTGGCCAGCCGGTGGCTCGCGGTCGCCGAGGCGGTCAGCGTGCACACCCTGTCCTGCTACCCGGTGGCGGCGTTCGGCAGCGACGAGCAGCGCAAGCTGTTGCCGGACATGCTCGGTGGCGAGTTGCTGGGCGCATACTGCCTCTCCGAGCCGCAGGGCGGCTCCGACGCGGCGTCGCTGAGCACCCGGGCTGTCCGGGACGGGGACGCGTACCTGGTCTCCGGCACCAAGGCGTGGATCACGCACGCGCGGACCGCCGACTTCTACAACGTCTTCTGCCGCACCGGGGGCCCCGGCCCGAAGGGGATCTCCTGCCTGCTCGCCGACGCGGGCACCCCCGGCATCGCCCCGCAGGCGGCCGAGCGGACGATGGGTCTGCGCTCCTCCCCGGTGGCGCAGATCGCCTTCGACGAGGCACGGGTGCCGGCCGACCGGCTGATCGGCGGGGAGGGTGTGGGCTTCACCATCGCCATGTCCGCCCTGGACTCCGGCCGGTTGGGCATCGCGGCGTGCGCGGTCGGGCTGGCCCAGGCGGCCCTGGACTACGCGGTCTCCTACGCCCGGGAGCGGCAGCAGTTCGGTCGGTCCATCATCGATTTCCAGGGCCTCGGCTTCCTCCTGGCCGACGCGGCCACCCAGATCTCCGCCGCCCGTGCGCTGACCCTCGCGGCGGCCCGGTTGCGGGACGCGGGTCGCCCGTACGCGATCGAGGCGGCCAAGGCGAAGCTCTTCGCCACCGACATGGCGATGCGGGTGACCACCGACGCGGTGCAGGTGCTCGGCGGCGCGGGTTACGTGGCCGATCACCCGGTGGAGCGGTACATGCGTGAGGCCAAGGTGTTGCAGATCGTGGAGGGCACCAACCAGATTCAGCGTCTGGTGATCTCCCGGGCGCTCGCTCAGGGCTGAGGACGGCGCGTGGTGGTGGGGCTGCGGTGGTTCGCCGTGGCCCACCGCCCGCGTGGCCGCGTCGGGTGCTGCGTCGCAGTCGGGCGGTTTTCCCGGTAGGTTGCACGCCGTGGAGGAGATCGACCGCGCTATCGTCGCCGCGCTGACCGCCGACGGCCGTCTGTCGTACACCGACCTGGCCGAGAAGGTGGGCCTGTCGGTGTCCGCGGTGCACCAGCGGGTGCGCCGGCTGGAGCAGCGCGGGGTGATCAAGGGGTACGCCGCCCGGGTCTCGTTCGAGGCGCTGGACCTGCCGCTGACCGCGTTCGTGGCGATCCGCCCGTTCGACCCGTCGCAGCCGGACGACGCGCCGGAGCGGCTGTCCCACCTGCCCGAGATCGACTCCTGCTACTCGGTGGCGGGGGAGGACTTCTACATGCTGCTGGTGCGGGTGGCCAGTCCGGCCGACCTGGAGCGGGTGTTGCAGGAGATCCGCACCTCGGCGAACGTCACGACGCGGACCACTGTGGTGCTGTCCACCCCGTACGAGAACCGGCCGCCGAAGATCAGTGCCGCGGTGCCGGGTCGGTCGCGGTCCCGGGCGCCGGAGGAGCCGGCTGGTTCCACCGCAGGATGACCTGTCGGCCGTGCTCGTGACCGAGTGCGCTGACCGTGGCGGTCTCCAGGCGGAGTCGTCCGCCGGCGGACGGGGGCAGGCCGATCCAGCGGGCGCCGAGCACCCGCAGACTGTGCGCGTGACCGACCAGCGCGACGGTGCCGCGGTCGAGCAGCGGCGTGACGCGGGCCAGCACCCGGTCGAGCCGTTCGCCCACCTGCGCGGGTGACTCGCCGCCGGGGCAGCCGTCGGTCCAGATGTTCCAGTGCGGCTGGTCGGCGTGGATGTCGACGGTGGTGCGGCCCTCGTACTCGCCGTAGTTCCACTCGCTGAGGTCCTCGTCGACGGCGTCGACGGTGAGGCCGGCCAGCTGCGCGGTGCGCAGCGCCCGGGAGCGGGGGCTGGACAGCACTGTCACGAAGCGCCGGCCGGCCAGGAACGCGGCGAGGGTGCGCGCCTGTCGCTCGCCGTCGGGGGTCAGCTCCAGGTCGGTGTACGAGGTGTGCCGCAGGCTGGCGCTCCAGGTGGTTTCGCCGTGCCGGATCAGCAGGAGCTCTCCCATGCGGCCAGTTAACCACCGTGGCCGGTGCCGGCATGCGACCCTCCCTCAACCTATCTTCCTAGGATGCCTTAGCGGGTGTGCCGACCGGCACCGCCGGTTTCGGCACCGGGAGAGCGGGCAAGCGTGCGGGGACAATCGCCAGACCGAGGAGGCGCGATGAGCTTCACCGAGAAGGCAAAGAACAAGGTCGAGCAGATGGCGGGCGCCGCGCGGGAGCGCATGGGCGACATGACCGACAACGAGCGGATGCGTGGCGAGGGCGCCAGCCAGCAGAGCGACGCGCGCGCCAAGCAGGCCGGTCAGAACGTCAAGGACGCCGGTCGCAACGTGAAGGACTCCTTCAACAAGTGACCTGAGCGGTTCACGGGTCCCCGGGCGCATCGTCGCCCGGGGACCCGCTGTGTGTGGCGGCTAGTCTCGCCGGGTGACAGTGCTCCGTTCGCTGGTGTTGTTCGCGTTGGCCGCCCTGGCCGAGATCGGTGGCGCCTGGCTGATCTGGCAGGGCTGGCGGGAGCATCGTGGCCTGTGGTGGATCGCCGCCGGGGTGGTCGCGCTGGGCTGTTACGGGTTCGTGGCGACGTTCCAGCCGGATGCGAACTTCGGCCGGATCCTGGCCGCGTACGGTGGGGTGTTCGTGGCCGGTTCGTTGGCCTGGGCGATGGTGGTGGACGGCTTCCGCCCGGACCGGTGGGACCTGACCGGCGCGGCGTTCTGCCTGCTCGGCGTCGCGGTCATCATGTACGCGCCGCGCGGGGGTTCCGCCTGACCCGCGCAGTGGCTGCGGGCGGTCGGTGACCTCGCGGGCGGGCGGTGTTTCTCTGGCAAGCGATATACCTCAGAGTCATATTTATGCCTCTGAGGTATATCGCTGACCGGAACGGCACCGCTGGGGCGGGCCTGGGACACGCGCCCACGAGCCCTCACGACAGCACGCGCGGGACAGTGAAACGCATTCGCGTCTGCGATGATCTCCGGCGTGATCCGAGCTGGGCTTCGCCCGTTTCTTGGCGTACTGGTTGTGGCGGCCATCCTCGGCAGTGCCGGGTGCGAAGCGTCCCGGATGCCGCCCTCGGACCAGCCGGTCTTCGTCGGCTCGTCCGCCTCGTCGAGCCCATCCACGCCTTCCGTCGCGCCGTCCGTCGGTGTCCCGTCGCCGCCGGCGGTTGCCTCGGTGCCGGGCACGACGCCGACTGGGACCAGGGCGCCGGTGGTGGACCACGGGCCGCGGACCGGTAACAAGGTCGCGTTGACCTTCGACGCGGACATGACCGACGGGATGCTGGCCAACCTGCGTGCCGGTCGGGTGAAGTCGTACGCCAACCTGCGCATCCTCGACCTGCTGGAGCGCGACGAGGTGCCGGCCACGTTCTTCCTGACTGGCAAGTGGGTGCAGCGGTACCCGGACGTCACCCGGCGGATCGCCGACAATCCGCGATTCGAGTTGGCCAACCACACCTACGGGCACGCGGCGTTCACCGGCGACTGCTACGACCTGCCCTCGCAACCGGTGAACGAGTTGCGCGGCGATGTGGCGAAGACCTTCGAGGTGATCAAGCCGTACGGGGGTCGGCAGACCCGGTACTTCCGCTTTCCGGGGCTCTGCCACGACGCTGCGACGCTGGACGCTCTGGCGCCGCTGGGCGTGACGGTCGTCGACGGGGATGTGGTCAGCGGTGATCCCTTCGCGACCGCGTGGAAGCCGCTGGTGCGGGCGGTGCTGGACCACGTTCGCCCGGGGTCGGTGGTGATCATGCATGTGACCGAGGCGAACGCCGCGATGACCGATGAGGCGTTGCCGCACATCCTGGCCGGGTTGCGTGAGCGAGGGCTGGTGCCGGCGCCGTTGTCCGAGGTGCTGGGCGGCGCCTGAGACGGCACGGTCCGTGTCGGTTCCGACGGCGCGCGTCCGGTGGGGTGTCACGGTTGGGGTCCCACCGGACATGGAGTGAATGTGAGCTCCGGGATAGAACAGGACGAGGACCGCTTCCGACGGGTGTACGCCGACGATTTCGAGTCGCTGCTGGCGTACGCATTGCGGCGTGTCGCACATCCGGAAGACGCGGCCGACGTGGTCGCGGAGACCTTCCTGGTGGCATGGCGTCGCCGGCAGGACATTCCGATCGCCGGTGCGACCCGGCTGTGGCTGTACGGGGTCGCCCGGCGTGTGCTGGCCAATCATCACCGTGGTGGCGTTCGCCGGCAGCGCCTCGGTGAGCGGTTACGCCAGCAGATTGCCGCGTCGGTGGCCGATCCGGGAAGTGAGGTGCCGGAGCGCCTTGCCGTTCGGGCGGCGTTGGCGGGTCTGGCCGAGGTGGACCGGGAGGTGCTGATGCTCACCGTGTGGGAGGGGCTGCAACCGCATGAGGTCGCCTCAGTGCTGGGGGTGTCTCCTGCGGCGGTCCGGACGCGGCTGGCGCGGGCGCGGACGAGGTTGCGGGGGTTGGTTGGTGACGATCCGGGGCCGCCCGGACATGTACTCGACGTGCTGACCACATCCACCCGCAAGGAGGACTGATGACCACAGAGGAGCGTGTCGACCAGCTGGTTCGGGATTCCGACCCGGGTGGGCTCGGGATGATGGGGGACCTCGGCGGGGTGAAGGACACCCTCCTGGAGGACATCATGTCCGAGTCGTTGGTCCGGCGAAGCGTCGGGATGCCGTCGCGGCGGTTGTGGGTGCGTCGCTTCGCGGGCGTCATGACGGCGGCGGCCGTGCTCCTGAGCATCGTGCCGGCGTCCATGGCGTTGCGGGGGCAGGGCGAGGACGACGGGGTCTCTCCGATCGTCAGCGCGGGTGCGGGAGCCGGGGCCGTCTTTTCGCCGTTGGCGATGGAGGCGGCGGAGAGGAGCCCGCGGTTGCTGATCGATCAGGCCGGTTGGACGGTCGTGGCCCTGTCCGAGTTCTCCGAGAACTATGGCGTGGTCAGGTTTCGCCGGGGTGGGCGGGAACTTGAGATGAACTGGTATCCGGCGTACGTGTACACGGACCGGTATGCCGGTCAGCGCGATGCGGGGCCGGGGAAGTCGGTGCGGGTGGACGGTTGGCCGGCTGATGTGTTCCAGGGCCTCGATGGTGACTTCACTGTGTTGTTGCGTCCCCGCGACAACGTGGTCGTGGAGATGAAGACCACCGGGAACTGGTC
This sequence comes from Micromonospora zamorensis, assembly GCF_900090275.1. Lineage (NCBI taxonomy): Bacteria > Bacillati > Actinomycetota > Actinomycetes > Micromonosporales > Micromonosporaceae > Micromonospora > Micromonospora zamorensis. The sequence continues at coordinate 2,794,137 of NZ_LT607755.1, forward strand.
GCGTAAGGAACTGGACCGGGTTCTCGCGGACATCGTTCGGGTGGACGCGCGGACCTGGTTGGCCGTTCTTCCGGCGGAGATGGTCATGCCGGTGCGGGAGCGGGCGGCGAAGGTGCTCGCCGACGTGCCGCTGCCGCCGGGGTTCGATATGGCTGCGCTGGAGGAGATCGGGGTGAGCGACCCGTACCATTTCAACGTGGGGGTGACGTCCCGGGTGGGTTGCGGGTGGATCGCTGAGTGGCAGCGGGCGAGGTCGAGCGGGGACGAGGCCGGGGTGCGGCGGGCCGCCGACGCGTTGCGGAGCAGTCACGGGTGGCGGGTGCTGCGGGACATGGACAAGGCCGGCGACTGGCCGGAGGTGTTCTGGGAGTACGCCGACGAGATCGCGGCCGGGACGTTGCGGGCCAGCTATTCGCAGGGTCTGGGCTGCGCCTGACCACGGAGTGCGCGACACCCCCGGGGTGGTTTCCCCGGGGGTGTCGTCGTCGGTGGGTCAGTCGTCGCGGTGGTCGTTCCACCACTGCTGGCCGTCGGCGGGCAGGGTGTCGATCGGGTCGTAGTAGGCGTAGCGCTTGTTGAGCGCCTCCAGGTCGGCGGACTCGATGGAGGTGCGGTAGTTCTTCGTCCAGTAGGAGATGCCGCGTTCGCGGTCGTAGTCGGTGAGCATGTGCACCCAGCGCTTGCCGACGAAGGGGACGTCGCAGACGATCCGGGGGGTGGCGTAGCCGGGGAGGTAGCCCATGATGTCGTGCTGGAGCTGCTGGGCGTGCCAGACGGGGACCCGCCAGTGTTCGGCGTTGGGGATCATGTCGCACATGTAGAAGTAGTACGGCAGGATCCCGGCTTCGCCCTGGAGCGCGAAGCAGAGGTCGAGCAGCTCGGGGGTGGTGGCGTTGACGCCGCGCATGAGCACGCCCTGGTTGCGGACGTCGCGGACGCCGACGTCGAGGGCGGTCTGGGCGGCTTTGGCGACCAGTGGGGTGAGCGACTGGGCGTGGTTGACGTGGGTGTGGATGGCGAGGTTGACGCCTCGGCGGGCGGCGGTGCGGGCGACGCGTTCGAGGCCCTGGACGACGTCGGGCTGGAGCCAGTGCTGGGGGAGGCCCATGAGGGCCTTGGTGGCGAGCCGGATGTCGCGGACCGTCTCCAGTTCCAGCAGTCGCATGAGGTACGACTCGAGGTTGCGCCAGGGGACGTTGGCGACGTCTCCGCCGGAGACGACGACGTCGCGGACGCCGGGGTGGGCCTTGAGGTATGCGATGTGGGCGTCGTAGCGGTCGACGGGCTTGAGGGTGAGCTTGAGTTTGTCGACGGCGGGGGTGGAGTTGCCGACGAGGTCCATCCGGGTGCAGTGCCCGCAGTACTGGGGGCAGGTGGAGAGCAGCTCGGCGAGGACCTTGGTGGGGTAGCGGTGGGTGAGGCCTTCGGCGACCCACATGTCGTGCTCGTGCAGGCTGTCGCGGCTGGCGTAGGGGTGTGACGGCCAGTCGGTGCGGCGGTCGGAGGCGACCGGGATCATGTAGCGGCGGATGGGGTCGGCGAGCAGCGCCTCGGTGGTGAGGGGCGCGAACGGCACCATCGTGTTGATCATTTGTGGTGGCACCAGCATCGACATGGTGGCCAGGGCCAACTGGTCGGCCTCGAGGTCGGTGTAGAAGGTGTCGTCGATGAGGTCGCCGAAGACGGCGCGGAGCTGCTTGATGTTCTTGACGCAGTTGACGCGCTGCCACTGGGCGGATTCCCACTGGTCGCGGGTGACGTGGCGCCAGCCGGGGAACCGGGTCCAGTCGGGTTCGACCAGGGGGCGGCGGTGGTATTCGTAGGGCTGCCCGGCGGTCGGTACGGCGACCGGGGCGTGACGGGGTTGAGGGATGGTCTCAACCGGTTGGGTCTGGGTCACGGCCCCTCCTCGGTGTTGCGGCTGATCATCGAAGCCCGAAGGCTACTGGAAAATATTCGGTACAGAAACTAGTCTGCCGTAAGTTTTCCCGTTACGCGAGCCTTGACCGGGGCTTCGAGCGGCTGGACAGGGGAGGTCGGCGTGACGTCACCGGTGGGACTGCACCGCGTCGTGCAACCGGCGGGGGTGCTGCCGCAGGCGGCGTGGCGCCTGGACGCGTCGGCGGCGATCGCGCCGAACGAGGTGCGGATCCGGGTGCAACGGCTGAACCTGGACGCGGCGAGCTTCCGGCAGTTGTCGGAGAAGCACGGCGGCAACGGCGACGCGGTGCGCGCCGAGGTGCTGGAGATCATCTCCACCCGGGGGAAGATGCAGAACCCGGTGACCGGTTCCGGCGGGATGTTGATCGGCACGGTCGAGGAGGCCGGTCGGCGTTCCCCGCTCGGGCTCAAGGTGGGGGAGCGGGTCGCGACCCTGGTGTCGTTGACGCTGACCCCGCTGGTGGTGACCGACGGGCTGGCGCGGTGGGACGGGCGCAGCGAGCAGGTGCCCTGTGACGGGTGGGCGATCCTGTTCGCCCGTTCCATCGCCGCGGTGCTGCCCGACGACGAGGACCCGCAGTTGTCCCTGGCGGTGCTGGACGTGTGCGGGGCGCCCGCGCTGACCGCGCGGGTGGTGTCGCGCTACGTGGAGGACCGTCGTCGCGTCGGTGATCCGACGCCGGTGCGGGTCGCGGTGATCGGCGGGGCGGGCAAGAGCGGGTCGCTGTCCCTCGCCGCGGCGCGGCGGGCGGGCGCTGCGCGTACCGTCGGGGTGGTGCCGGTGGCGGCCGAGCGCGACGCGCTGACGGCCGCCGGCCTGGCCTCGGTGGTGGCGTTGGCCGACGCGCGGGACCCGGTGGGGTTGTCCACGGCGGTGACCACCGCCCTGGGGGCTCCGGCGGACGTCACAGTGGTGTGCGTGGACGTGCCGGGGTGTGAGCACGGCGCGGTGCTGGCCACCGCGGACGGCGGCACGGTGATCTTCTTCTCGATGGCGACGAGTTTCTCCGCGGCGGCGTTGGGCGCGGAGGGGCTGGCGGCGGACGTGACGATGCTGGTGGGCAACGGGTACGTGCCGGGGCACGCGGAGCTGGCGTTGGGGCTGTTGCGGGCCGAGCCGGGGGTGCGTCAGCTGTTCACGGCGCGGGTCGCGGCAGACTGAGGTCATGACGAACCCCTCGACGTTGTACCGCGGCGGCGTGCTGCACTGCCCCGCCGACCCGAGCGCCACCGCGCTGCTGGTGTCCGGTGGGCGGATTGCCTGGTTGGGGACCGACGGTGACGCGCCGCCGGCCGACCGGGTGGTGGACCTGGATGGGGCGTTGGTGACGCCGGCGTTCGTCGACGCGCACGTGCACGCCACCGACACGGGGTTGGCGTTGTCGGGGCTGGAGTTGTCCGGGGTGCGCTCGGCGGCGCAGTTGCTCGACGCGGTGGCCGGGTTCGCGGCGGGCCTGCCGGCGGACGCGGTGCTGCTGGGCCACGGCTGGGACGAGTCGGGTTGGTCGGATGCGACGTTGCCGGACGCGGCGGCGTTGGATCGGGCGGCCGGGGGTCGGCGGGTGTACCTGTCGCAGGCGTCGATCCACTCGGCGTTGGTGTCGTCGGCGTTGCTGGCGGCGTGCCCCGAAGCGGCCGACGCGGCGGGGTACGACGCGTCGGGGTGGTTGCGGCGCGACGCGCACCACGTGGTGCGGGCGGCGGCGCAGGCGTCGGTGAGCCGGGCGCAGCGGGTCGCCGCACAACGGGCCGCCCTCGCGCACGCGGCGTCGTTGGGGATCGCGGCGGTGCACGAGTGCGGCGGTCCGGACATCTCCGACGAGGAGGACTTCACCGGGCTGCTGGGCATCTCCGGTGCGGGGTTGCCGGAGGTGTACGGGTACTGGGGTGAGCTGGGTGGCGCCGCCCGTGCCCGGGAGTTGGGTGCGGTGGGCGCCGGAGGTGACCTGTTCGCCGACGGGGCGTTGGGTTCGCGTACGGCGCACGTGTCGCAGCCGTACGGCGACGGTGACGACTGCGGGCACGGGTACCTGACGGCCGAGCAGGTGCGTGATCACTTGCTGGACTGCGCGGCGCACGGCATGCAGGGCGGTTTCCACGCGATCGGTGACGCGGCGATCGGCACCGTCCTGGACGGTTTCGCGGCGGCAGCGGAGTCGCTGGGTGTGGAGCGCCTGCGGGCGGCCCGGCACCGCATCGAGCACGCGGAGATCATGAACAAGCGGTTGATCGCGCGGTTCGTGGAGTACGGGGTCGTGGCGAGCATGCAGCCGGCGTTCGACCGGCTGTGGGGTGGCGCGGGCCGGATGTACGAGGCGCGGCTGGGGTTGGACCGGTCGTTGGAGTCCAACCCGATGGGTGCGATGCACTCGGTGGGTGTGGCGATGGCGTTCGGGTCGGACTCGCCGGTGACGCCGCTGGACCCGTGGGGTTCGGTGCGGGCGGCGGTGTCACACCACAACCCGGCGCAGCGGATGAGTGTGCGGTCGGCGTTCGCCGCGCACACCCGGGGTGGGTGGCGGGCGGTGCACCTGGACGTCGAGGGGGTCCTCGCGTTGGGTGCGCCGGCGACGTTCACGGTGTGGTCGACGCCCGCGGGGGTGGAGCGGGGCCTGCCGGTGCTGCTCGCCGAGGACCCGGAGGAGCGGGGTCCGGACGACCCGACGCCGTTGCCGGTGTGCCGGCGGCTGGTGCTGCGCGGTGAGGTCATCTATGAGGAAGGGTCATCATGACCGGGAAGCTTGATCTTGATCCGGTGCTGGTGGCGCGGGCGCGCGAGTTGGCGCGCCGGGCCGGGCAGCCGGTGGTGGACCTTGCCCGCAGCCACACCACGGTGTCGGTGGAGCGGGCGGTGCTGCGGCTGGCCGGGGTGAGCGGCGCCGACCCGGACGGCATTCCGTGGGTGAACCGGCTCGTCGACGCCGTCGTCGCGGACGTCGGGTTGGGTCACGGGGTGGCGGTGCCGGTGTTCGACGCCCTGGCCCGCGAGGGCATCACCGATGTGACGTTGCTGGCGCAGAAGGCCGCGGCCGGGTCGGTGCGCTTCGCGCTGCCCACCGGGCGGGCCGCGACGACTGCACGGTCGGCGGCGCGCAGGTCCGTCGGGGCGGGTATCCGGCGCATCGACCGGCGGCGCGCCGAGCGGGACCGCCTCATCAAGCGGCACGGGGACCCGAAGCAGCGGCCGTGGATCTACCTGATCGTGGCGACCGGCGACATCTACGAGGACATCCCGCAGGCCCAGGCTGCCGCCCGGGCGGGCGCGGACGTGATCGCGGTGATCCGCTCCACCGGGCAGTCGCTGCTGGACTACGTGCCCGAGGGCGCGACCCGGGAGGGTTTCGCCGGCACGTACGCCACGCAGGAGAACTTCCGGCTGATGCGCGCGGCGTTGGACGAGTCGTCGAAGGAGTTGGGCCGCTACGTGCGGTTGACCAACTACGCGTCCGGGTTGTGCATGCCGGAGATGGCGACCCTGGCGGGCCTGGAACGGCTCGACATGATGCTCAACGACTCGATGTACGGGATCCTGTTCCGCGACATCAACCCGGTGCGCACGTTCGTCGACCAGCGGTTCTCCCGGCAGGTGCACGCCCGCGCCGGGATCATCATCAACACCGGTGAGGACAACTACCTGACCACCGCGGACGCCGTGGACGAGGCGCACACGGTGACGGTGTCGCAGCTGCTCAACGAGTTCTTCGCGCACGAGGCGGGGTTGGCGGACTGGCAGTTGGGGCTGGGGCACGCGTTCGAGATCAACCCGGAGGTTCCGGAGTCGTTCCGCCTGGAGTTGGCGCACGCCCTGCTGGCCCGGGAGTTGTTCCCCGAGGCGCCGCTGAAGTGGATGCCGCCGACGAAGCACATGACCGGTGACGTGTTCCGGGGCAACCTGCTCGACGGGTTCTTCAACCTGGCGGGCGCACTGACCGGTCAGGGCATCCTGCTGGTGGGGATGATGACCGAGGCGGTGGTGACGCCGTGGTTGTCCGACCGGGACATCGCGTTGCAGAACGTGCGGTACGTGTTGGGCGCGGCCGGTGGGCTGCACGAGGACTTCGTGCCGGCGCCCGGCGGGTTCATCCGCCGCCGCGCCAACCAGGTCCTCGGTGAGGCCCTGGACCTGCTGGAGCGCATCGGGGAGCAGACGCTGCTCACGGCCATCGCCGAGGGCACCTTCGGGATCATGAAGCGGCCCGCGGACCGGGGCAAGGGCCTCGCCGGGGTCGCCGCGCACGAGGCGGACTACTGCAACCCGGCCACCGACATCCTGGAAGGGGACGCGGCATGAGCGCCGCCGACGCCGCGAAGAAGATCGTGCGGCCGTACGGGGACACCACCGGCGACGGGATGGTGCAGGTGTCGTTCACGCTGCCGGTGAGCCACGACAAGCGGGCCGAGGGCGCGGCGGTGCAGTTGGCCAACCGGATGGGCATCGACCCGGCGATGGTCGTGCACGCCAAACCGATGGGCGACGAGTTCACGTTCTTCGTGGTCTACGGGCGGGTCAACCACCTGGTCGACCTCAACGCGGTGCAGGTCGTGGAACGCGACTTCGCGCTGCTGTCGGCGAAGGACGTCAACACGGTGATCAAGCAACGGTTGCGGCGCAAGCTGTCCGTGGTCGGGGCGTGCATCGGCACCGACGCGCACACCGTGGGCATCGACGCGATCCTCAACGTCAAGGGCATCGCGGGGGAGAAGGGCCTGGAGTACTACCGGGAGTTGAAGGTCACCAACATGGGCGCGCAGGTCAGCGTGCCGGAGCTGGTGGAGACCGCCCGGGCGGAGAAGGCCGACGCGGTGCTCGTGTCGCAGGTGGTCACCCAACGCGACGCGCACCTGCACAACACCCGGGAGATGTCCGCCGCGTTCCGGGAGGCGATGCCCGCCGGGCGGCGGCCGCTGCTGATCGTCGGCGGCCCCCGCTTCGACGAGACGATGACCGACGAGTTGGGCGTGGACCGCATCTTCGGTCGCGGCACCACTCCCGGCGAGGTGGCCAGCTACCTCGTGCACGCCCTGATCACGCAACGGAAGGCGATGGCATGACCGACGCAAGGCTCGGGTTGACCGTGACGCACCGGCGGTACGTGCCGTACTCGCACGCCCACTACGCCGGCAACCTCGTCGACGGGGCGTACGCCCTCGCGTTGTTCGGTGACGTCGCCACGGAGGTGTGCATCCGCACCGACGGCGACGAGGGTCTGTTCGCCGGGTACACCGACGTGCGGTTCACCGCTCCCATCCGCGCCGGTGACGTGATCGAGGTGACCGCCCAGGTGTCGCGGGTGGGCACCCGCAGCCGCACCCTGGAGCTGTCCTGCGCGGTGGTGTGCCGGGGCCGCCCGGAGCGCTCCGAGTCCGCCGCCGAGGTCCTCGACCCGCCGATCGTGGCGGTCACCGCGACCGGCACCGTGGTCGTTCCCGCCGGCTCGTGACCCTGGCGGTCTGCGCGGACGTCGGGTCCACGTACACCAAGGTGGCGGTGGTGGACCTGGCCGCCGGTGTGCTGGTGGGAGCGGCGGCGGCGCCGACCACCGTGGGCACCGACGTGTTGCACGGCCTGGACGCCGCGGTCGCGGCGGCCACCGACGGGCTCGGGGTGCGCGACGTGCCGTGGTACGTCTGCTCGTCGGCCGGTGGTGGGTTGCGGCTGGCCGTGATCGGCTACGAGCCGCTGGTCACCGCGCAGGCGGGCCGGCGGGTCGGGTTGTCCGCCGGTGCGCACGTGGTGCACGTGGCCGCCGGTCGGTTGGGCGCGGCGGACCTGGCGGCGTTGCGGGCGGCCCGACCGGACGTGGTGCTGCTGGTCGGTGGCACCGACGGCGGTGACGCCGAGACGATCACCCACAACGCGACCCGCCTGGCCCGTGCCCGGTGGCGGGTGCCGGTGGTGTACGCGGGCAACGCCGACGTCCGCGCGGAGCTGACCGGGCTGCTGGAGGCCGCCGGGGTGCCGGTGACGGGCGCGGAGAACGTCCTGCCGCGCATCGGGGTGCTCGCCCCGGCGTCGGCGCGGGCGGCGATCCGCGCGGTGTTCCTGCGCCACGTCATCGGGGGGAAACGACTGTCGAGGGGCACCCGGTTCGCGCGGCTGGTACGCGCGGCCACCCCCGACGCGGTCCTCACCGGTGTGGAGGTGCTCGCCGACACCATCGGCGGTGACCTCGCCGTCGTCGACGTGGGCGGGGCCACCACCGACGTGTACTCGGTGCTCACCCCCGACGAGCGGGCCACCGGCCCGGCGCGGGAGGTCGCCGGCAGCCTCTGGCGGGCCCGCACGGTGGAGGGTGACCTGGGCATGCGGTGGAGCGCCCCCGGGGTGCTGCGCGCCGCCGTCGAGGAGCGGCTGCTCACCCCGGACGAGTCCGAGGAGCTGACGGACGCGGCGGCCCGCCGGGCGGCCGACCCGGCGTTCCTCGCCGTCGACGACGTCGAGCGGGCCGTGGACCGGCGGATCGCCACCCTCGCGGCGACGGTGGCGTTGCGGCGGCACGCGCGGGGCGCCGCCACCGGCGAGCGGGCCGGGCGGGACCTGCGCGACGTGCGGTTGATGGTGGGTTCCGGTGGGGTGCTGCGGCACGCGCCGGCGCAGGCGTCCGCGCAGGTGCTGGCGGCCGTCCTGGCCGACCACGCTGGCGGGTGGGCGTTGCCGCGGGCCGCCTCCGCCGTGGTCGACGCCGACTACGTGCTGGCCGCCGGAGGGCTGCTCGCCGAGGAACACCGGGCCGCGGCGGGGGCGCTGCTGCGTCACCATCTGCGGACGCATTGAGACTCGCCGACCCGACACGCCGTGGCGCAACACACGACAGGCCGGGGGTGGGTTGACAAGCGACGGGGGTTGGCACGTACCGTCTTTGAGTCCTACCACGGGAAGCGGCTGTTGTTCGCTTCGTCCCTTCGTCCGCTGGCCGAGCGACATTTTTGAGCGTCATCGTCGCGGCGGCCAGGTCCAGCGGGCGGGGGTCGGCGGGGCGGCGCGAACCGGCCGCGGTTACCGGTGTACGGGCAGGGTGAGGTGCACGGCCAGTAGACAACGGCCCGGCGGGGGCAGCCAGTCCGCGTCCGGTCGGTCCGAAGGTCGTCGTACCCCATCCTCGCCACACCGGCCGGGAAGGGCCTGGGAGCATCGGGGCGCGGCGTGAGCCGCGCCCCGATTTCATGTCCGTCGGGTGGTTCGTGCCCGGCGGCCCGATGCGGCTGCTCCGGCCGCCGGCCAGGTAGCCTTCGCCCCGTGATCGAGGTGAAGCGGTGACGATTCTGGACCGGGACGAAACCCACAGCCCGGCGGCGCCGAGTCAGCCGGTCGTGACCGGTCGGCCGCTGCCGCTGCGGTTCGCCGTGCCCCTGGCCGTGGCCGCCGGCCTGGCCCTGCTGGTGGCGTTCCCCCCGTACGGGGTGTGGCCGCTGGCCCCGGTCGGGGTGGCGTTGCTGGCCGCCGCCGCGCACCGGCGGCGGTTGCGCGCCGGCGCCGGCCTGGGCTTCCTCACCGGGGTGGCGCTGTTCGCCCCACTGCTGGCCTGGACGAACCTGCACACCGGCTACCTGCCGTGGGTGCTGCTGTCGCTGCTGCAGGCCGGCTACCTGGCGCTGCTGGGCGCGGCCACCGCCTGGGTGTCGCCGCTGGCCGACCGCGTCCGCTGGACGTGGCCGGTGCTGACCGGGCTGCTGTGGGTGGGGCAGGAGGCGCTGCGGGACCGCACCCCGTTTGGCGGGTTCCCGTGGGGGCGGTTGGCGTTCAGCCAGGACACCTCACCGCTGCTGCGCCTGGCCGCGTTGGGCGGCGCGCCGCTGGTGACCTTCGCGGTGGCGCTCGTCGGCGGGTTGCTGGTCACCGCCGCCTGGCGTGGCTGGGCCGCCGCCCGCCCATCGCCCGCTGAGGGCTCCCAGGACGCTGACGGCGCGCAGGGGGTCACCTCGGCACGTCGGTGGGCGCCCGTGGCCGTACCGGCCGCCGTGGCGGTCGCGCTGACCGCCGGGGGCCTGCTCGTGCCGGTCGCCACCGCCGGGTCGGGCGCCACCACCACCGTGGCCATCGTGCAGGGCAACGTGCCGCGCCTGGGCCTGGACTTCAACGCCCAACGGCAGGCGGTGCTCAACAACCACGTCGACGCCACCATCGAGCTGGCCGGTCGGGTCGCCGCCGGGCAGGAACGGCAACCCGACCTGGTGGTGTGGCCGGAGAACTCCAGCGACATCGACCCGCTGCGCAACCCCACCGCCGGTGCCCGGATCTCCCAGGCCGCCGACACCATCGGCGCGCCGATCCTCGTCGGGGCGGTGCTGCTGGGCCCCGGTGTCGGGCAGGTCCGCAACGCGGGCATCCTGTGGCGCCCCGGCACCGGCGCGGACCTGGACCAGCTGTACACCAAGCGGCACCCCGTGCCGTTCGCCGAGTACGTGCCGCTGCGCGACGTGGCCCGGATGGTCAGCAAGCAGGTCGACCTGATCCGCAGCGACTTCGTGCCCGGAAGCACCCCGGGCGTGGTACGCGCCGGCCCGGCCGTGCTCGGTGACGTGATCTGCTTCGAGGTCGCCTACGACGAGGTGGTCCGCGACACCGTCACCGGTGGCGCGCAGCTGCTGGTGGTGCAGACCAACAACGCCACCTTCGACGTGGCGGAGGCCCGCCAGCAGATGGCCATGGTGCGGCTGAGGGCGGTGGAACACGGCCGGCCGGCGTTGATGGCCTCCACGGTCGGCGTGTCCGGGTTCGTCGCACCCGACGGGCGGGTAAGCGATGCCACCGGGTTCAACACCCGGGAGGTCGTGGTGCGGCAGGTGCGGCTCGACGACGGTCGTACCCTCGCCACCCGCCTCGGCTGGTGGCCGGAGGTGGCGCTCGCCGCGTTGGCCGCGGCGGCCCTCATCGGCGCGGCGGTGCTGCGCCGCCGGCAGCGGGTCATGTCCGGATAGCAACAGCCGGTACGCCGGCGGGAGCGGAGGAACCGTGATCCAGGCGACCGATACGATCCGACGCCCGGACGAGGTGCCCGGTGTGGGCCGGGTGCTGGTGGTGATCCCCACCTACAACGAGGCCGACAACATCGCCGCGATCGTGGGCCGGGTCCGACGCGCCGCCCCGGCGGTGCAGATCCTCATCGCCGACGACAACAGCCCCGACGGCACCGGCGCGATCGCCGACGCCCTCGCCGACGGCGACGCGCACGTGCAGGTGCTGCACCGCCACGGCAAGCAGGGCCTCGGCGCGGCGTACCTGGCCGGGTTCGGTTGGGCGCGGGAGCGCGGCTACCAGGCGGTCGTGGAGATGGACGCCGACGGCTCGCACGCCCCGGAGGACCTGCCGGCGCTGCTGGACGCCGCCCGCGACGCCGACGTGGTGATCGGGTCGCGGTGGACCAGCGGCGCGCGGGTGCTCAACTGGCCGCTGCGGCGGCTGCTGCTGTCGCGCTGCGGCAACCTGTACGCGCGCCTCGCGCTGGGCATGCCCGTCTCGGACGCCACCGGCGGCTACCGGGTGTACCGGATCAGCGCGTTGGACGCCATCGACCTGGAGTCGGTGACCTCCCAGGGCTACTCGTTCCAGGTGGAGCTGTCCCGGCTGGCGCACCAGGCCGGGGTGCGGATCGTGGAGGTCCCGATCACCTTCGCCGAACGGGAACACGGCGACAGCAAGATGAGCCCGAAGATCGTGGCCGAGGCGCTGTGGCGGATCACCGCCTGGGGCGTGCGGGACCGCCGCCAGGCGGTACGCCGAGGTCTGCACGGCACCGCCACCGGTCAGGCCCGGTGGCCGTGAGCGCGGCCGTGTCATGCTGGATGAGCGGGACACGTCCGTGGTGCCCGCGGGAATGGCGATGAGGTGAGATGCGCCGAGGACTGAGGTTCGTGCCGTTGGCCCTGTTGCTGGCGGTGGTGCTGGAGCTGGCGGTGTTCGTCGGTGTGGGGCGGGCGCTGGGGTTCGGCGTGGCCGTGCTGCTGGTGTTCGCCGCGTCCCTGCTGGGGCTGGTGCTGCTGCGCCGCGAGGGAATGCGCGCCTGGCGTGGTTTCCGCTCCGCCGCCGCGGCCGGACAGCCACCGGGTGGGCAGGTGACCGACGGGCTCGTCGGGTTGGCCGGCGCGTTGCTGCTGGCGGTGCCCGGCCTGGTCAGCGGCCTGGTCGGGTTGCTGCTGCTGGTGCCGCCGGTGCGTCGACTGGCCCGCGCCGGGGTGCGCCGTGCCACCGAGCGGCGGGTGTCGTCGATGGTCGCCGGTGACCTGTTCGGCCCGCGTACGGTGCGGGTGCGTCAGGGTGCGCCGCAACCGACGCCGCAACCGACCCCGCAGCCGGAGCAACCGGTCGTGGTCGACGGCGGGCGGGCCATCGAGGGAGAGATCGTCGAGCCCGGTCGCCACTGAGACCACCTGTACAGACACGACGGCGCCCCCGGGTTGTCCCGGGGGCGCCGTCGTTGTTCGTCGTGCGGCTCAGGCGCGGCCGCGGCGGGTCCGAACCTCCTGCAGGCGCTCCTCGAGGATGTCCTCCAGCTCGGCGATCGAACGCCGCTCCAGAAGCATGTCCCAGTGGGTACGCGGGGGCTTGGCCTTCTTCTGCTCCGGCTCGTTGCCGTCGACGAGTCGGGCGACGCTGCCGTCGAACTTGCACTCCCAGGTCATCGGGACCTCGGCGTCGACGGCGAACGGCACCTCGAACTGGTGGCCCTTGGCGCACAGGTACTCGCGGGTCTGACGCGGCGCGAGCTCCGTGTTGCGGTCGGATTCGTAGCTCACCGCGCCAAGGCGGCTTCCGCGCAGCATACGCTCGCCCATGATCGACTTCCCCTCGTTCGTGGTGCTGGTCTTCTGGGTGTAACGGTGTGTGCCCGTCGAGCCATTCCCGCCCGAGGGCGTGAGGCGTCCACGTGTGGGCCGGGACCAAGGGTAGCCGGCCGGGACGATCACCCGGTGAGGTGATCACCGGGCGGGTCGCAACGGGCTGTGTGTCCGCCGCCACCGGGGATGTTAACCGCCGAAGCGTAGCGAAGGTTGCGCGACGATCATCGGGTGGCGTCGTCGGGGGTGGCAGCGCCGAGGCGCGCCAGCGCCAACGCCAGGTCGCTGACCTGGTCGCCGAGCTGCGCCACCCGCCGCTGGGCCAGGTCCCGGTCGGTCTCGGCGGCGTCGAGTCGTACCGTCAGGGCGGTGAGGCGGCCCTCGGCGGTCGCCGCGGCCTGCCGGGCCGCGGTCAGCTCGGCGGTCAGCGTGTCCCGCTGGGAGACGGTGGCGGCCAGCTCCGCCCGCAGCCGCGCCGCGAACTCCGCGGCCTCCTGCCGGGCGTCAGCGGCCTGCACGGCCGCGACCTGCGCGCGGTCGCGGGCCCGGTCGGCCTGCTCCCGGGCGCGGGCGGCGTCGGCGGCCTCGGCGCGGGTCCGCGCGGCGTCGGCGCGGGCCTGCTCGATCTGGCGCCGCACGTCCTGCACCTCGGCCTGCCACCGCCCGGCCCGCTCGGTGGCCTCGGCGGCGGCCCGGGTGGCCCGCTCGGCGTCGGCGCGCGCCGCGTCGCGTTCCACGCTCAGGTCGGCCACCCGCTGCCGCTCGGCGTCGCGCTGCGCCCGCAGGTCGCGCACCTCGGCGCGGGCCTGGTCCCGGTCGCGTTCAGCCTGGGCGCGCAACGCCTCGGCGGCGCTGACGTCGTGGCGCGCCTGATCACGGGCGGCCTCGGCGCGCTGTGCCCGCTCGTCGGCGGCCGTGGACTGCCGGTGCGCCTGCTCGGCGCGCTGACGGGCGTCGTCGGCCTCGGCGAGGGCCGCCCGGGCCTGCTCGCGGGCGCGCGCCGCGTCGGCCGCCGCGTTCTCGGCGTCGTCGCGAGCCTCGTCGCGTTCGGTCTGCGCCGCCGCGACCTCGGTGGCGGCCTCCGCGCGAACCTGGGCGACCTGCCGCTGCACACCCACCGGGGACAACTCGGCGTGCAGCGACTCGGTCAACGTCTCGACGATCTGATCGAGGCGGTCCACCGCCTCCCAGGTGCGGGCCACCTGCCCGGGCAGGCCGGGGGCGTTGCGGTGCCGCATCCGGCTGTTGCGCGAGGCGCGCTGGCAGGCGCCGTCGTTGTCCCGGCAGTAGCGAAACGGCCGGCCCGCGCCGACACGCTGCGGCACCGGCGCTCCACAGTGGGCGCACGGGCGGGTTTCGGTGGTGGTGGGCTGGGCGTCCATCGAGGGCGAAGTCTAGTGCCGGCCGTTCACGTCGTCGTCCGGGCGGTCGCGTCCAGGGTGTAGCGGCGTTGCAGCAGCAGGGCCGCGAGCATCGCCACCGCCGGCAGCAACCCGAAGCCGTAGCGGACCGCCGCCAACGCCGCGTCCGGCTGCACCGGCGACTCACCGGCCGTCGAGGCCACGAAACCACCAACGGCCAGGCACAGGGCATAGGCGTACGGGCCGAGGGCGGCGCCGGTGGCCTCGGTGGCCGTCCACACCCCGGTGTAGGTGCCGGCGCCGGTGGCGGTCCCGTCCTTGGTGGTGGCGGCGCGGATCACGTCGGGCAGCATCGAGAACGGCAGCAGCTGCATGCCGGCGAACGCCACCCCGAGCACCGCCACCGCGCCGATCAGCACCGGCAGCCCAGCCGGTCGACCCACCGCCAGCACCAGCGACCCGACGGCGAACGCGCCCTGCGCGCCGAGCAGCGCCCGCTGCTTGCCGACGCGGCGGGCCACCACCAGCCAGACCGGGGTGACCAGCAGCGCCGGCGCGACGAACGCGGCCACCAGGACCGTGGTCAGGCCGGGGGCCCGCAGCTCGTACTCGGCGTAGTAGGGAACGCCGGCGAGCACCAGGTGGGTGGTGGTGGACATCGCCAGGTACGCGGCGACGAGCCAGCGGAACTGCCGGTCGCGCAGCGCGATACGCAACGCCGGCCACCCGCCGTGCCCGGCCGGGGTCGGGTCCGCCGCCGAGCCGCGCAGCCGGGCGATGCCGACGACACCGACCAGCATGGCCACCAGCATCCCGACGGCGAGGACCATGCCCATCCGCTGGTAGCCGTCGCGGGTCGCGGCGTCGCCGCCGGTGAGCAGCGGGGCCAGTAGGCCGGAGACCAGGATGCCCAGGGTCAGCACGACCATCCGGAACGCCATCAGCCGGGTGCGTTCGTGGTAGCCGATCCGCAGGTCGGCCGGGGTGGCCAGATAGGGGACCTGGTAGGCGGCGAAGAGCAGGTTGCCGGCGATGAAGAACACCGCCACCCACGCAGCCGCTGGGGCGCCGGTCAGGCCGCCGGGCACCGCGAAGAGCGCCGCGAACGCGAGCGGCAGCGCGCAGCCGACCAGCAGCAGGCGACGCCGGTCGCCGCGTCGGGTCTGCTCGACGTCGGCGCGGTGCCCCACCCACGGGTGCAGCAGCACGTCGGCGATCTTCGGCAGCAGCAGCACGAGACCGGCCAGCCACGGCCCGACGGCCAGCACGTCGGTGAGGAAGTAGAGCAGCAGCAGGCCGGGCACTGTCACCCAGACACCCATGCCGAGCGACCCGGCCGCGAAGCCCGCCAGGGGGCCGCGGGGCAGTGCCGCGTCGGGGGCGGCCACGGGCCGCCGGTCGAGCCCGGTCATCGCCGCATCCTCTCCGCAATCCAACAGTTGCTGGATTCTAGGGGCAGAATGGCAGCCATGACCATGCCCCGACGCCGTCCGGGTCGCCCGCGACGCGACGAGACCCGGCCGACCCGCGAGGTGGTGCTCACCGCCGCGACAGCGCTGTTCGCCGAGCGCGGCTTCGACGCCGTCGGGCTGCGGGAGGTCGCCGCAGCCGCCGGGGTCGACGTCGCCACGGTCGCGCACCACACGGGTACGAAGGCAGCGCTCTACGACGCCTGCTTCGCCCGGGTCTTCGCCGCCGAGCGGGAGGTGCTGACCGAGGCCGCCGAGCAGGCCCGCGCCGCCCTCAATGGTGGGCCGGACGCGGCGCGGCGGGCGCTGCACCAGTTGGTCGACGTCTTCGTGGACTTCCTGGAGGACCGCCCCGAGACCACCGCGCTGTGGCTGCGTCGCTGGTTGGAACCGCAGCGGCACGCCGAGCTCGACCAGCGCTACGCCGAACCGTTGTACCGGCTGGTGGCGGAGCTGCTCACCGCCGCCGCGGCGGCCGGCGCGCTGGCCGAACCCACCCCGCACATCACCGTCCGGAGCCTGGTGTGGGCGACGCACGGGCACGTGGTGGCGCTGGCCGCGGGTGCGCCGGGCGCTCGGGAGCGGCGCGAGTTCCGGGCGTTCGTGCATCGTCTGCTCGACGGGCTCTACGGGCCCTCGGCGACTTGACGGGCCGCCGCCCGCCGACGATTATCCATCGGACGTTGGATTAAAGGGGGCGGCGATGGGCGTACCACCCAGGGTGGCGGTGATCGGCGCCGGCGCTGCCGGGCTCGCCGCGGTCAAGGCGCTGCGCGACGCCGGTGTCCCGGTGGTGTGCTTCGAGAGCACCGACCAGGTCGGCGGCCTCTGGGTGTACGGGGCACCCGACTCGCCCGCGTACCGGACGCTGCACCTGAACACCAGCCGGGGCCGCACCCAGTTCGCCGACCACCCGATGCCGACCGACTGGCCGGACTATCCCGACCACCGCCGGGTCGCCGGTTACCTCGCCGACTACGCCGACCGTTTCGGGCTGGGCGAGGACATCCGGCTGCGCCACACCGTCGAGCAGGTCACCCGGGACTCGGCAGGCACCTGGACGGTGACCGCTCGCGGGCCGGACGGGTCGGTCGAGGTCACCGTCGACGCCGTGGTCGTCGCCAACGGGCACAACCGGGTGCCCCGGCTGCCCGACCCCGCGTACCCCGGCACCTGCACGGCCGAACAGATCCACAGCCATGACTACCGGGGTCCGGAGCAGTTGGTCGGCAGACGGGTCCTCGTCGTCGGCGGCGGCAACTCCGCGATGGACATCGCCGTGGACGCCTCGTACGCCGCCACCCGCACCCTGCTGTCGTTGCGCCGGGGTGTCTGGGTGGTGCCGAAGTACCTGCTGGGTCGCCCCTCGGACACCCTCAACGGGGCGCTGGCCCGCCGGCTGCCGTGGCGGCTGCGTCAGCGCATCAGCCAGACGATGCTCACCGCCACCGTCGGCAGCCCGGCCCGCTATGGGCTGCCCGCACCGACGCACGGCTTCCTCCAGGACCACCCGACGCTCTCCGACGGGCTGCTGTCGCGGCTGACCCACGGTGACGTCGAGGCCCGGCCCGGCGTCGCCGCCCTCGACGGCGACCGGGTCGAGTTCACCGACGGTCGCAGCGACAACGTCGACCTGATCGTTTGGTGCACCGGCTACCGGGTGGAGATCCCGTTCCTCGACCCGGCGCTGCTCGGCGGGGGCGCCGACACCCTGCCGTTGTACCGGCACGTGTTCCACCCGGACGCCCCCGGCCTGAGCTTCGTCGGGCTGATGCAGTCCACCGGTTCGGCGTTTCCCCTGGTGGAGGCGCAGGCCAAACTGATCGCCGCGAACCTCGCCGGCCGCTACGCGCTGCCCGATGAGGACCGGCAGCGGGCCGTCTGCCGCGCCGAGCTGCGGGCCGCGACCGCCCGCTGGGGTCAGCGCCGCCCGGCGATGCGCGTGGACTTCGACGCCTACCTGGCCGAGCTGACCCGGGAACTGGCCGCCGGGACGCGCCGCGCCGGGGCGAGTACGCCGGTCGGGGCGGGGCAGTGAGCCGCCGGACGCTGACCGGCCGCCGGGTGCTGGTGACCGGGGCCAGCGGCACCTTCGGGCGACACCTCGGGGCCGCGCTGACCGCCGCCGGCGCCCGGGTGGTGGGCCTCGACCTGCACGCGCGACCCGACGACGACCTGCCGGTGCTCGGCTGCGACCTGACCGACCCGGACGCCGTCGCACCGGCGGTGGGCGCCGCCGTCGACCAGCTCGGCGGGCTCGACCTCCTGATCAACAACGCCGGCGTGGGTGGCCCCGCCCCCGCCGAGTTGCCGCCCGACGAGGTGGTCCACCAGCAACTGGAGGTCAACCTGCTCGCCGCCTGGCGGACCACCGCCGCGGCCCTGCCGCCGCTGGTTACCGCCCACGGACGGGTGATCTTCGTGTCCAGTCGGATGGCGGTGCTGCCACTGCCGCTCGCCGCCGCGTACGGCGTCAGCAAGCGGGCCCTGGTCGCCTACGCCGACGCCCTGCGCCACGAGGTGGGCAGCCACGTCGGGGTGAGCGTCGTCTACCCGAGCATGGTCGCCTCACCCATCCACGACAGCACCGCCGAGGCGGGCCTGTCCCTGCGGGGCGTGTCCCGCCCCGAGCCGGTCGAGGGGGTGGTCGCGGCGATCCTGCGCGCCGCCACCGCCCGTCGCGCGCCCCGGGACGTGGCGACCACCACCCGTGGACGCCTGGAGATGGCCGTCGGTCGACACGCGCCCGCGCTGGCCGACCGGCTGGTCCGCCGTACCCTCGCCGCCCGGCTCGCCGCCGGTGACCTGGACGCCGCGCCGCTGGCCGCCGGGATGCTCCGCCGCCACCGGGGGCAGTGACCGTCGGCTGTCAGGGTGTGGCGACCGCCGCGCGGGAGCGGTCGGTGGCGATCCGGACGGCCAACGCGGCGAGGGCCGTCCCGGTCACCCACCGCTGCACCCGCAGCCACACCGGCCGGCGCGCGAAGAAGCCGGCCAGCGCCCCGGCGCTGAGCACGATCAGCGCGTTCACGCTCAACGCGACGGCGATCTGGGTCAGGCCCAGCAGCAGACTCTGCATGGCCAGGTGCCCCTGCGCCGGGTCGATGAACTGCGGTAGCAGCGACACGTAGAGGATGGCGATCTTCGGGTTCAGCAGGTTGGTGATCAGGCCCATGGTGAACAGCTTCCGGGGCGGGTCCGGCGGCAGCGGGGTGGGCGCGAACGGCGAGTGACCGCCCGGGCGCAGCGTCCGCCAGGCCAGCCACAGCAGATAGCCGGCCCCGGCCAGCTTCACCACCGCGTACAGCGTCGGCACCAGGACGAAGACCGCGGCCAGGCCGGCGACCGCCGCGACCAGGTAGACGCCGAACCCGGCGGCCACCCCGAGCAGCGAGATCAGCCCGGCCCGGCGGCCCTGCGCCACCGAGCGGGACACCAGGTAGACCATGTTCGGGCCGGGCGTGAGCACCAGGCCCAACGCCACCAGCGTGATGCCCAGCAGTGCACCCGTACTCACCACGACGCTTCCCCCGTTCGGTAATCCCCACACCGACCGTAATCGGGATGAACATCCCAACCCAGGGCCACCTGGCAGGCCGTGGCCTGCGATCCGGGGTGCTCCACCCGCGTTCGGCGCAACGCCAGCACCGTCGGCGGGAATGCTCACCGTGGCGGGCGCGCTGACCCCTGGCAAGTGCGTGTCGCCGGCCGGAGGCGGCGCGTTACGGTGGCCAGGGAGGTGCCGCACGGTGACCGAGGCGTGGGAAGCGTCAGTGGAGGCGAAGATCCAGGATGCCGTTCAGCGCGGCGAGTTCGACGACCTGCCCGGCATGGGCAAGCCGATCCCCGGTCGGGGGGCGCCGTACGACGAGGCGTGGTGGATCAAGAGCTTCCTGGAGCGCGAGGCGCTCCCCAGTGACCTGCTCCTGCCCACGTCGCTGCAACTGCGCCGACGCATCGAGCAGGTCCCCGACGAGGTCCGTGACCTGCCCACCGAGCAGTCCGTCCGCGACTTCGTGGGGCAGTTGAACGCGCAGATCGTGGCGTGGCTGCGCTTCCCCGACGACGGCCCCCGGGTCGCGGTGCGCCCGGTGAACACCGAGGACGTGGTCCGCCGCTGGCGCGCCGAACGGGCCCGCCCCAAGATCACCTCGACCGCCATCGAACCGGCGACCGTTCCGACACCGTCGCGTCGGCCCCGCCGCAGCTGGTGGCGGCGGTGGCGCCGACGGGGCTGACCCCCGGCCACGACCACGGCAGACTGTGCCGATGCTGATCGAATCGCGGTCACCCGACACGCCCTCGACGCCGGGAGTCGCGCTGCGTCCCTGGTGCGCCGACGACCTGGATGAGCTGGTGCGGGCGTACCGGGATCCGATCCTGCGCCGCTGGACCAGAGCTCCGGTGACCACCGCCGCCGAGGCACGGCGGTGGCTGGACGGCGCACAGCGGGACTGGGCCGACGGCCGGCGGTACACCTTCGCCGTCGTCGAAGAGCAGGCCGACGGCGTTCTGCTGGTGGGGAACGTGGTGCTCAAGGGGGTCACGCCGGAGCGCCCGGCCCCGGAGGTCGGCTACTGGACGGCGTCGTGGGCACGCGGCCGCGGCGTCGCCCCTCGCGCGGTCACCGCGCTGAGCCGCTGGGCGTTCGACCGGTTCCCCGAGGTGACGCGTCTCGACCTGCTGCACCAGGTGGACAACGTCGCGTCCTGCCGGGTGGCGCAGAAGTCCGGCTTCGTGTTCCAGGAGATCCTGCCGGCCCGGCCGCCCTTCCCACTCGACGGTCACCGCCACACACTCGACGCCGGCTAGCCGGCCGTCCGAACCTGCCGCGAACGGATCCGAACAGGTCCGAACGCCTGCTCCCGGCCTCGGCCGCGTGAACGCGGATACGGTCTGGGCCGAGCGCCCAGACGACCGCCGGCGCGGGAGGGACGGGGCGAGGTGACCGAGCGCGCCGCGACGTACGCCGAGGTGTTCGCGGTACGCGAGTACCGCCACCTGTTCGGTGCGTACCTGCTGTCCCTGGCCGGTGACCAGCTCACGGCCGTGACGGTGGCGTATCTCGTCTTCAGCGAAACCGGCTCGGCCGCGCTCGCGGCGGCCGCCTACGCCAGTTCCTACCTGGCCTGGCTCACCGGCGGACCGCTGCTGTCCGGTCTGGCCGACCGGTTCCCCCGGCGAAGCGTGATGATCGCGTGCGACCTGGGCCGCGCGGCGCTCATCCCGCTGGCGGCGCTGCCGGCCCTCCCCGCGCCGGCCCTGGTGGTGCTGCTCTTCGGGGTCAACCTGATGCGGCCACCGTTCGTGGCGGCGCGGGCGGCGTTGATGCCGGAGGTGCTCGACGGCGACCGCTACGCCGTGGCCAACGGCGTGGACAACATCTGCGCCCAGGTCGTGCAGGTGGTCGGCTTCGCCGTCGGGGGGAGTCTGGTGGCGTTGCTGTCGCTGCGCGGCGCCCTGCTGGTGGATGCCGGCACCTTCCTGGTCTCCGCTCTCCTGATCGGGATCGGCGTGCGTTCCCGCCCCGCGCCTCGACCGCCGTCGCGTCCGACCGGCCAGGGCCGGGCGGTCGGGCTGCGGGTCGTCTTCGCCGATCCCCGGCTGCGGTCCTACGTCCTCGTCCTGTGGACGGCGAGCGCCTTCACCTACGCGGCCGAGGGGCTGATGGCACCGCTGGCCCGACAGTACGGCGGCGGGGCCGGCACGGTCGGACTGTTGCTGGCGGCGGCGCCGTTGAGGATGGCCCTCGGCGGGGTCGCGCTCACCCGGTTCTGTCCACCGGCGGCCCGGCCACGGCTCATCCTGCCGCTGGCCGCGATGTCGGCCGGCGTGCTGACAGTGGCCTGGCTCATCCCTCCGCTGTGGATGATGCTCCTGCTGTTGGCGCTGGCTGGCGCCGCGAGCGCCTTCGCCATCCCCCTGAACGCGTTGTTCGGCCGGGCGGTGCCGACGCAGTACCGGGGACGCGCGTTCGGGGTGGCCATCACCGGTCTCAGTGGCATGCAAGGGACTGCGATGGTCCTCGCGGGTCTGGCCGCCGACCGGTGGGCGGCCACCACGGTGATCGGGTTCAGCGGATTGTCGGGCGCGGTGGCGGTTCTCGCTGTCATGCCGCTGTGGCCACGGCGACCCGACTCCAGAGCTGCGACGTTCGACTCTCCGGTCGAACAAGCCCGAACGACTCCGAACGCCGACATCCCTACCGCCGAAGCAGGCCGTGCCCGACTCTGAGGTCACCTGGCGGGCACGGGGGCCGTCACCGAGGGGGAGGAGTAGGACATGCGCAGCGTTCGTAACCGTGGCATCAGCTGGACCTGACCCTGACGCTCCAACCGGGTGGTCGCCCCGACAGGCGACCACCCGGCCCTCGACGCTGGTGCGAGTCAGTCGACTGCGGCCCGCCAGACCCAGGAGGTACGCCGGGCACGGCCGGGCAACTCACCGCGGCCGGTCATCCAGAGCAGCACCTCGGGTGCCGCCCCGACTGGGGCGTCCGGGAAGAGTCGCCGCAGCACCAGCGTGCTCAGCCGCTGCGGCGGCTGCCACCGCACAGCGAGGCCGAGGGTGATGTCGTGGGTGTGCAGCAGGGTCTCGGCCACGCCCATGGCGGCGAAACCGGCCGGATCGCACGGGCCCCAGTGCCAGGCCCGCGTGTCTGCCGGGGCGGCGTCGACGGCGACGGCGAGCAGACCGGCGCAGGCCCGCACCACGGTGAGCACCTGCGTCGGGCTCGCGTCGGGGGAGACCCGCAGGTCGTACGGCAGATAGCCGTCGTCCGGGCGGCCGGTGACCTGGCCCGCGTACGCGAGAAGGTCGTGCGCGACGTGCGCCGCGGTGGTCCAGCAGCTCCAGCTCAGCGAGCCGGCCGGCACCGACCAGTCGCGTTCCCGGTGTGGCAGCAGCACCCGGGTCATCTCGTCGGCTGCCTCGCGCAGGTCGGCGCCGGTCACCGCCGACATTCGCCAACCCACCGGGCAGCACCGGGCGTGGGAATCCGGTCATGGGTAAAGGGCGTCGAGGCATGCAAGAATCCATCCTCGCATGTGGGGGGAGGTGAACGGAATGTTGCCCAACCTGGTGGTGGACACGACCGTGGTGCCTCCGGCGGACAGGTTCGCCTTCTGGTATGCCCTGGTCGCCCAGGAGACGGCGCCCGCGCACATCAGCAGCGGTCACCTGGACAACTTCGTCGCGTACGCGCAGGCCATCGATCTCGGCCGCATTCGGATGACGTCGCTGGGCTACCCGTCGTTGGACTCGATCCGGCCCACGAAACTGGTCCGCCGAACCGAGGGGGACTTGTATCAACTCGCGCTACCACTGACGGGTCACAGCACCCTGATCCAGGACCGCACCGAGTCCACGCTGGAAGCCGCGAACCATTTCACGCTCTTGGACACCGCGCGACCGCACGTCGCCCGGCATCGCGCGGACGGCCCCGGTCTCGCCACCGCGATCACCGTGCAGATACCGCACGCGGCGCTGCCCCTGGCGCCGGACCGCCTCCGCCGCCTGTTGGCCACGCCGATGCCGTCGCACCTCGGCGTGGGCGGGCTGCTGGCCCACCACCTGCGGAGCATCGCGGCGCACCCGGAGCAGTTCGAGCCGGCTCAGGCCGAGATCCTGGGCGGGGTGGCGGTGGACCTGCTCACTGCCGCGCTCGCTCAGTACCTCGACATCGAGGACACCCTGCCACCGGAGGCGCGGCAGACCGCACTGCGGGCCCGGGTCGTCGATTTCATCGACCGCCACCTCGACAGTGACGAACTCAGCCCTCGCAGCGTCGCCGCCGCCCACCACATCTCGCCGCGGTCGCTGCACCGCCTGTTCGAGGCGGAGGCGACGACGGTTGCCGAGCTCATCCGCGCCAAGCGCCTGGAGCAGTGCAGGCGTGATCTCGGCAACCCGCTGCTGCGGCAGCCGATCCAGGCCATCGCCGCCCGTTGGGGTTTCCCGGACAAGGCCCACTTCAGCCGCCTCTTCCGTGCCCACTACGGACGTTCGCCGCAGGAATACCGCACAGGCGTCTCTCGCCAGGATCGGTGACCCGCCCCGACCGACCTCGCAGGGACGCTCCGACAGTGCGACGTCTCACCTCCGCGCCGGTGACCACCCGTCGGCGACGAACCGCGGGGCGTCGGGACCCTCGCCCGAGAAGAGGACGCCGTGCCGGTCCGCTGCCACGACCCGGTCGACGTAGACGCCACGTCCCTGCCCGGAGCCGTCGGTGCTGCTGCTGAACCGCAGGTGGGTGGCCTGATCGGGCAGCGCCACCGTGACCTGCCACCACACGCGACCCCCGTAGCCGGTGACCGTGCCGTCGGCGCTCCACCGGCGGGCGGCATCGCGGAGCTGCATCGTCGCCGGCACCCAGGTCTGGCCACCATCGGTGGAAACCTCGAAACGCGCGCTGTCGAAGCGGGGCTCGGTGTCGTACCAGAGCAGGAAGCTGGCCGTGCCGCCACGGCCGGGCCGACGCAGCGGCGCCGTGAGGGTGCTCGTCGCGGAGTCGCGTGGGTCGGCCCGCCAGGCGCTGGCGGACTGCGGCCGCACCGGCAACGCCTCGGCGAGGTCACGCGCGACGGCCCGTCGGGCGACGTTGTTGCTGCCCCAGCCCCGGTCCGGGTGCACCCGGTTGCTGAGCATGACGACGAACGAGTGGGAGAGCGGGTCGATGACGATCGACGTGCCGGTGAAGCCGGTGTGCCCGAAGGCCACCGGAGAGGAGAGCCCCATCATGTACCAGTGCTTGTTCAGCTCGAAACCGAGCCCGCGGTCGCTCTCCGGGTAGGCCGACTCCAGCGGCGCGTTGTAGTTGACCAGCATCTCGCGCACCGTTTCCGAGCGCAGGATCCGCCGGCCGCGGTATTCGCCGCCGTTGAGCAGCGACTGGCAGAGCACGGCGAGGTCCGCGGCCGTGGAGAAGACCCCGGCGTGCCCGGCCACCCCGCCGAGCGACCACGCGTTCTCGTCGTGCACCTCACCCCACACCATGCCGCGTCCCGCGTACGGCTGGTATTCGGTCGCGGCGATCCGCGACCGCCGCTGCGGGCCGGGGTTGTAGCCGGTGTCGGTCATGCCCAGCGGCCCGGTCACGCCGTCGCGGACGAGGTCGGCCAGCGGCCGATCAGCCACCCGCTCCAGCAGGACTCCCAGCGCGATCAGCCCCAGGTCGGAGTAGACGTACTGGCCACCGGGCGTCGCCCCGGTGGCCAGCGGTGTGGCGAGCGCGGCGGCGAACCGCTCGGCCGGTGTCGGGTACCTGCTCCACAGTGGTGTGAACGCGGGCAGACCCGATGTGTGGGTGAGCAGCATCCGCACGGTCACCGTCGCCTTGCCGCCGGCGGCGAACTCCGGCACGTACCGGGCGACCGGAGTGTCCAGCTCCACCCGTCCCCGCTCCACCTGCTGCATGGCGACGATCGTGGTGAACAGTTTCGACACCGACGCCAGGTCGAAGATGGTGTCGCGCCGGGTCGGGATCTGCTGGTCGGCGGGGAGTTCCACACCGACCAGGTCGGGCGGTGGCCCCACCGCGGAGTACTTCACCGCGCTGCCCACGGCGGCGTGCTGGACGATCACGCCGTCCTTGGCGGCCAGGACCACCGCGCCGGCGTACGCCGGGTAGCCGGGGTGGTCCGGGGTCGGCTGCAGGTACGCCGCCAGGTCGGCGGGCATGCGATCCACCTGGTCGGGGAGCAGTCCGACCTGGCGGGCGCTGCCACGCCGCAACGTGTCGTGGCGGAACTGGATGTCGGCGGGGGTGACGGTCGGCGGACCGGACGACGGTGTCGCGGCGGCCGCCCCGGTGGCGGGCAGCGCCGTGCCCAGGGTCACCAGAGCCAGACCGAGCGCGAGTGAGCGGAGCGGACGACGAGTCGACCTGGTCATGACCGCGCTCCTCAGTAGAGCAGGTAGGGCCGGCGTTGCCGGTTGAAGGTGGCCAACTCCTCGGCCCAGGCGCCGACGACGTCGTCCACGTCAGCTCCGGCGTCGATCTGGGTCCGCAGTCGCGGCGATCCGGTGAGTTTGTCGATCCAGTACGGGCGCACGGTGTCCCACGAGTCGCGTCGCCAGGCGAACGCCGGGTACTTGTGCGCCTCCACGAGCATGGCCACGCCGGTGCGGATCGGGTCGTACACCGCCGGGTCGACGACCTTGACCTCGACGCCGGCGCAGAGCTTGTTGAGCAGGTCCGGCTTCTGCCCGGCCGAGGTCGGCGAGAAGTACGCCTCGCGGAACTCGACCCCGGGCAGGTTCCGGGCGTTGAGCCGGTCACCCCAGTGGTGGTCGAAGTCCGTCGCCAGCCCGCCGATCAGCTCGAACGGGCGGCAGGTGCCGCGCCCTTCGGTGATTGACGCGACGCCCTCGAACAGCCCGGTGCCCGGGTAGACCAGAGCGGTGTCCGGGGTGGGCATGTTCGGGCTGGGCATCACCCAGGGCACGCCGGTGTCGGCGGCGAGGGCGTCGCGCTTCCAGTGCCGGCAGCGGATGACGTGCAGGTCGACCGGTCGTCCCGCCTCGGCCGGCAGGAACGTGGCGTTGAAGAAGCGGGCCAGCTCCCCGACGGTCATCCCGTGCTGCTGGATGATCTCCTTCAGGCCCACTCCCGAGGTGTACGGGCTGGTCATCAACGGCCCGTAGGCCCGCCCGCCGATCGGGTTGGGCCGGTCCAGCACGACGTAGCGTTTGCCGACCCGGGCCGCGGCGACCATCGAGGTGTACATCGTCCAGATGTAGGTGTAGAAGCGGACTCCGACGTCCTGGATGTCGAAGACCACCGTGTCCACCCCGGCCTCGGTGAACATGGCCTCCCATCGGGCCTGCGAGGCGCCGTACGCGTCGTACACCGGGATGCCGGTGCGTGCGTCGACGCCGGTTCCCTCGCTGCCACCGGCCTGGGCGGAGCCGCGGAAGCCGTGCTCGGGGCCGAACGCCGCGACCAGTCGCACCCGACCGGAGCCGTGCATCAGGTCGACGAGGTGCCGGTAGGACACGTCGACCCCGGTCGGGTTGGACACGACGCCCACACGCTGACCGGCGAGTTCGGCGAACCCGGACGACACCAGCTCGTCGAGGCCGGTGCGAACCCGACGGGCACGGGAGCCGGCCGACACCGGTCCTGCGCCGAGCGTCCCCGCCCCCAGCGCGCCCGCGCCGACCGCGCCGATGAGGAGATTCCTCCGCTGCATGCTTGCCTCCTACCAGCTCAGGCCGTGGCCGTAGGGGTAGAGCACGGAGCCCGCCCCCTCGGCCGTGGGGATCGTGACGGGCAGCCGTCCGCTCGGGGACAACTCGCCGTGCAGCGCGCGGACGAGGGCGTCCATCGCTGCGCGGGTGTACGAGTACGTCGCCAGGTAGGTGGTGACACCCGGCAGGTAAGCGATGTCGTACGGGTCGCGGACAGCCACGACGACAACGGGTTTCCCGGTGCCGAGCAGCGCCGCGACCAGGCGCTGCTGGGTGGCTCGCGGGTCAGTGACGGCGGTGTCCCACGCCTTGTTCACGAGCACGACGGTGAGGTCGTGCTCGGAGGCCTGGCTCGCCGTGGCGGCGATCGTCGCGTCGGAGGGCAGGGTCGCCGGTCGGGCGGTGGCACGGGCACCACGTGCGGTGAATCCGGCGGCGACCGTCGCGACCGGGGCGAAGGCAGCGCTGTCCCAGCCGGTGATCAGGACCGACCGGTCGGCGTGGGGCAGGGGCAGCACTCCGGCGTCGTTGCGGACGGCGGTGAGCGTGGGGTCGGTGACCCGGGTGACGGCGGCGAGGTGCTCCGGAGCGCCGACGGTCCGCACGGCCTTCTCCACGTCGACCAGCGGGGAGCGGGCCAGTCCCTGGCGATACTTCACGCCGAGGATGCGTCGGACCGACTCGTCGATCCGACCCTCGGTGAGCTCGCCGGTGGCGACAGCCCGCAGCACCGCGTCCCGCGCCAGCGCGAGATCCGGCGGCATCAGGAGCTGGTCGGCGCCGGCCTTGAGCGCCAGGACGGGCACCCGCTCGTCACCGTACTTCGCCCGTACGCCAGCCATGTTGAGCGCGTCGGTGACGATGACACCCCGGAAACCGAGCTCGCCACGCAGCACGCCGGTGAGGATCGTGGGCGACAAGGTCGCGGGGTCGCCGGACGGGTCGAGCGCCGGGACCACGATGTGCGCGGTCATGATCGTGTCGACGCCGGCGCGGATGGCCCGCCTGAACGGCGGCGCGTCGATCCGATCCCACTCGGCGCGGCTGTGGTTGATCACCGGGAGACCGGTGTGGCTGTCGGTGGCCGTGTCGCCGTGACCGGGGAAGTGCTTCGCCGCGGCGGTCACCCCGGCCCGGTCCTGGAAACCGGTGACCTGGGCGGCGGTGAGGTCGGCCACGAGGGTGGGGTCGGCGCCGAAGGACCGTACCCCGATCACCGGGTTGCCCGGGTTGACGTTGACGTCGGCGATCGGCGCGTACGGCTGTCGGATGCCGACGGCGCGCAGCTCGCGTCCGGTGACCTCCGCCGCCGTCCGGGCGGCCTGGGCCGACCGCCCCGCACCCAGTGCCATCGACCCGGGGAACTGGGCGGCGGGGGAGGGCATTCGCACCACCGCGCCCTGCTCCTGGTCGGTGGAGATGAGCAGCGGCACCCTGCCCTTTGTCCCGTCGCCGAGGGCGGCCCGCTGGAGTCCGTTGGAGAGGGTCGCGATCTGCCGGGGGCTGTCCAGGTTGTGCGACCAGGAGAAGTAGCAGACGCCGCCCAGGTGGTACCGCTCGATCACCTCGGTTGGGGTCTCCACACCGAAGGCGGCGAGGTTCGCGGCGCGGTCTGTGGCGCTGGGGTCCACGGCGTCACCGCCGTAGACGTAGGTGGCGAAGAGTTGGCCGACCTTCTGCTCCAGGCTCATGTGTCGCAGCGTGGACGTCACCCAGCCGTGCTCGGCATTCGGCGGGCGCGCCGGCGTGGCGGCCTGGGCAGGGAGGGAAGCGAGGGTGGCCACCAGTGTGGCCGCCCAGGCGGTCGCGGTAACGAGTCGGGTCTGCATAGACGCCTCTCAGTCCGGGTGGCTGAAACTTAGCTACACCTCAGCCGCCCGTCAAGAAGACAACCTACAGATCGCCATCAGGCCCCGTCGACCGTCACCGCCGGGCGTCGCTCGGGTCGTCCGCGGCGAACTCGCGGATGGCGGCGCGGATGGCCTCGCCGTACGGGTCGTCGGACAGGTGCACCAGGTGTTCGCCGGCCCGGGCCAGGTGCTCCCGGGCCTGGGCTGGGTTGCCCAGGCGCCGGTGGCAGTCGGCCAGATTCAGGTACAGCGACGGCAGAAACGCCTGGACCTGGAGCGAGGGCAGGTAACGCCGGGCGCGCTCGTCGGTCAGGTCGGACACGGCGGCCAGGGCGCGCTCGTCCCACACCAGCTCCGCTTCGGTGGTGTCCTGGAGATCGGCGAGGTAGTGGGCGAGCGTGCAGCGGTGGAAGGCGTCGCCGGTGGGGCCGATCTCGTCCCACAGTGCGGCGAGGGCGTCCCGGGCGAGAGCCTTCTGTCCTGATCGGCCGAGCTGCACCGCCGCACCGATGCGGGTCATGGTCGGGTCGGATGTCGGCTGGTTGTCCATGTCGCCGATGGTCGGGCCTCGACCCGGTCGAGGGTCAACTCAGCGGCCCGCAGGCCCGGTGCTCGTCAGCACGCATCACCGTTGGGAGACGATGGCCTCGAGCACCGAACGGACGGACGTCGGTCGACGACCGATGAGGGTTTCCAGCGTCGGGTCGGTGACGGCGAACTCTCCCCGTCGCGCTGCGCGGTACATGCCGAGGGTGAAGTCGGCGGCTGCCGCGGGCATGCCATGCGCGACGGCGTCGGCCTTCCACTCGTCGTCGCCGAGGACCACTCGGGTGATGGCGCGGCCCGTGATCGCGGTGAGGATCCCGGCCACCGCTTCGAGGTCGAGCGCCTCCGCCGCGGTCAGCGCGGGCGTGACGCCATCGAGCAGGCCCTCCTCGACCATTGCGATGGCTGCGGCCTCGGCCAGGTCGGAATGCGCGGTCCAGGACACCGGCCCGTCCGCCGGCGCCACGAGTTGCCCGGTCTCCAGCGCCGCACCGATGGAGTAGCTGAGCGTGCTCGCGTAGAACCCGTTGCGCAGGGCGGTGAAGGGAACCCCCAGGCCGGCCAGGTGTTCCTCGGCTGCGGCGTGCGTGGGCTGGGGGGCGAACAGCGAGTCCCTGGAGGCCGCCTGGTGGCTGGTGTACAGGATTCGCTTGACTCCCGCGGCCCGGGCGGCGTCGACGGCGGCGCGGTTTGCGACGAGCGCACCGGCGCCGCGAATGGCGGCGGACACGATGAGGACCTTCTCGGCACCCTCGAAGGCGTGCTCCAGCGTGGCTGGGTCGGTGAAGTCTCCAGCACGGACCCGGACACCGCGCTCGGCGAGGCCCGCGGCCTTGTCGACGTCGCGCACGCTCACGCCCACGGCCTCGGGTGGTAGCCGGTCGAGGAGCAGGTCGACGATCTGGGACCCGAGCTGACCAGTGGCACCGGTGACGACCAACATGATGAACGCTCCCTTGTTATCGGTGATTCGTATCCGACGTTAACACCGATATTCCGCAGATAACAAGGTGCTGTTAGCATCGGTTCATGGTGACGACGCAGGACACGGCATCTCGCGACGACGTCCGTTCCGGCATCGTCGCGGCAGCCACCCAACTGCTGCGTGCGAAGGGCGCGAACGCGGTGACGACGCGCGCCGTCGCTCAGGCCGCAGGAGTGCAGGCCCCGACCATCTACCGCCTGTTCGGCGACAAGGACGGCCTCATCGACGCCGTCGCCGAACACGTCATGGCCACCTACGTCAGCGGCAAGTCGGTCGCGGCGGACGTCGCGGCGGGTGACCCGGTCGCGGACCTGCGCGCCGGATGGCGTACGCACGTGGATTTCGGCCTGGCGAACCCCGAGCTGTACGCGCTGATCGCGACGCGGGGGAGCGGCGCACCCTCACCGGCGACGGTCGCGGGCCTCGACGTGCTGCGTCGCCGCGTTCGGCGACTCGCCGCAGCCGGCCTCCTGCGGGTCGATGAACAGCGCGCACTCTTGATGATCCACTCTGCGGGCAACGGAACCATCCTCACCCTGCTGGGAGTGCCCCCGGAGCAGCGCGACCCCGGTCTGAGCGAGGCCATGCTCGACGCTGTGCTCACCAGCATCCTGGCGACAACTCCGGCGACACCCGACACGGCCACGAACGCGGTCGCGGTGACATTCGCGACGGTGCTGCCCGACCTCCCAGGGCTCACCGACGCCGAACGCGCGCTGATGGCCGAGTGGCTCCACCGATCGCTGACCCGCCCGCAGGACCGCTGACGGCGACAGGGCGAACGCCGCGCGGACGAGAAGGCGTACGCCCGTGACCATGACTGAAAAGAGCTGGCGGGACGATGGTCGGGCTTGTAGCTTGCAGGTGACGTGACCCGCCCGAGGAGGTGAGACCCATGAACGATGCAGCGATGTGGGTGCTCCCCCTTCCCGTCACGACCGGGCGATTGACGTAGGTGTCGCCGGGAGCGCCCCGCCAACAAGGCCCTCCCGAAAGGCAACACCCATGCGCCCTCAACAATTCACCGCCGAGCCCGCGTCTCAGACCAGGGTCGAGTCGCCGTCCACCAGTGCGGATCGCACACCCCTCATCTTCGACGTGATCATTGCCGGGTGCGGGCCGACCGGTGCGATGCTGGCCGCCGAACTGCGGCTGCACGGCGTACGGGTCCTCGTGGTGGAGAAGGAAACCGAGCCCGCGTCGTACGTCCGCATCGTCGGTCTGCATGTCCGCAGCCTCGAACTGCTGGCCATGCGCGGCCTGCTGGATCGCATCCTCCCGCACGGCAGGCAGCGGCCGGCCGCCGGTTTCTTCGCTGCCATCGCCAAACCCGCACCGAAAGACCTGGACTCCGCGTACGCCTATCTGCTGGGTATCCCGCAGCCAGTCATCGTCGGCCTGCTCGAAGAGCATGCGATCGAACTGGGCGCGCAGGTTCGGCGTGGTCGCGCGGTCGTCGGCATCGAGCAGGACGACCACTGTGTGACCGTCGAGCTGACCGACGGGGAGCAACTGCGCTCGCGCTATCTCGTCGGCTGTGACGGCGGACGCAGCACGGTGCGCAAACTGCTCGGCGTCGGCTTTCCCGGGGAACCCGCACGGACCGAGACGCTGATGGGCGAGATGGAGGTGGGCGCGCCGCAGGAGGAGATCGCCGCCACGGTGAACGCGATCCGCGAAAACCATCACCCCTTCTGGCTCCGGCCCGCAGGCAACGGGGTCTACAGCGTCGTGGTCCCCGCCGCGGGAGTCAGCGACCGTGCGGTGGCGCCCACCCTCGAGGATTTTCAACAACAGTTGCGCACCATCGCCGGAACCGATTTCGGTGTGCACTCCCCGCGCTGGTTGTCCCGCTTCGGGGACGCCACCCGGCTGGCCGACCGATACCGGGTCGGCCGCGTCCTCCTGGCCGGCGATGCCGCCCACATCCATCCGCCCATCGGGGGACAGGGCCTCAACCTGGGCGTTCAGGACGCCTTCAACCTCGGCTGGAAACTGGCCGCGCACATCCAGGGCTGGGCGCCGGAGGCTCTGCTGGACACGTACCAGGCCGAACGTCATCCGGTCGCCGCGGACGTGCTGGACAACACCCGAGCCCAGATGGAGTTGCTGTCCCCCGAACCAGGCTCGCAGGCCGTGCGCAGGCTGCTCACCGAGCTGATGGACTTCGACGAGGTGAACCGCCACCTGATCGAGAAGATCACCGCGATCGGCATCCGGTACGACTTCGGCGCAGGCCCCGACCTGCTCGGCCGCCGCCTGGGCGACCTCGCCGTGAAACAGGGCAACCTCTACGGTCTGCTGCATCGCGGCCGGGGCCTGCTGCTGGACCGCACCGAACGCCTGACCGCCGGCGGTTGGTCAGACCGGGTCGATCACCTGACGGATCCCACCGCGGAGCTGGACGTCCCCTGTGTCCTGCTGCGCCCCGACGGGCACGTCGCCTGGGTCGGTGACGATCAGCAGAGCCTGGACCAACACCTCTCCCGCTGGTTCGGCGAGCCCGCCCACTGATCGCAGGCCGGCGGCCCCGACGTCGAAGAGTGTCGCCCTAGACATACCAGCGGCGGACGGGCTCGGCGTGACCTCAGGTGCGGTTGAACCGCCAGCGGGTCGCGGTGAGCCCGTCCGTGCCGTAGCCGAAAGCCCGGACCGGGGAGACCTGGTGGAAGGCGTACTCGGGTGATCCGGGCAGACTCTCGTCGTGGACCCGGCCGTCCCTGATGTCGAACGTCCAGCCGTACTTTGTGACGAAGGCGGCGGCCACCCGGCGCAGTGCGGTCCCGCCGGACACCTGGTGAGCTTCACCGCTCACCACCAGGTCGAGATCTTCGCTGCTCACCGTGATGACAGCGCGGGGGTTGCCAGCCAGGTTTCGGCTCTTACGGGAGTGCGGGCGGCTCGCAATGCACGGCGCCCCGTCGACCAGCACGACCATCACCGGTGCGGCGTGTGGCCGACCATCCGGTCCCACAGTGGAAGCCAACACTTGTGCGCCGACCGCAGGCAGGCCAATGCCTGGCTCCACGGCTTGAGTGTCGCCACGTCGGTGTTGAAGGGTGTCGCATCCTCCTGCTGGAAGAGGAGTTCAGCGACTGGCGTGTCGACCGTCATGACGGATCCCTGGTCGTGTCGTACTCGTCGTGCAGTCGCCACCACCGGTAGGGCTGGGTTTGCGGCCAGCCTTCCGGCGAGTCCTCCCAGGTCTCCTGTCGGCCGTAGGGCGTCAGGTCGAGGAAGGTCCAGTTGCTGCCGAGCCGTTCCACGCCGCGGGAGGTGGTGGTGTAGGTGCGGAAGATCCGGTCGTCGGCGCGGAGGAAGACGTTCAGCGCGAATCCGTCACCGGTGCCCATGTCGGCGTTGAAGCTGTTGTTCAGCGACGAGTACCAGGGCAGGTCCCAACCCATTCGCCGCCGCACCGCCAGCAGGTCGTCCAGTGGGCCGTGAGACGTCAACGCGAGGGTGACGTCACGGGCGTTGAGGTGGGCCGGGTGTCCGACGTTGTCGGTGAACATCGAGCAGCCGGAGCAGACGGCGTCGATGCCGTGCCACATGAACGTGTACACGATGAGCTGGCGGCGGCCCTGGAACAGGTCGCTCAAACTGGCAGGCCCGGACGGGCCCTCGAACACGTAGTCCTGCTCGACCGGCGTCATCGGCAGCCGGCGACGCGCCGCGGCCACTGAGTCGAGCTGGCGGGTGAGTGCCTTTTCGCGTACGCGCAGGGCGTCTACCGCGTCCTGCCAGTCCCTGGTCGGCACGATCGGCGGATGGTTCATGCGGGCCTTCCTTCGGCTTCCACACGCGTGTGGAGAGGGGGACAGGGCCAGTCCGTTCCTTAAGGGGATGGACTGATGTGACGCTAACAGAGTCAGTTCCTTGAAGGAACCATCTTTGCGTATCGTGGCGTCATGCAACGAACGCAGTTCGGTGCCATGGCGTGCTCGATCGCCCGCACCCTCGACGTCATCGGTGAGCCGTGGTCTCCGCTGATCCTGCGGGACGTCTACGCCGGCACGCACCGCTTCGAGCAACTCCAGCGGGGCCTCGGCATGTCCCGCAAGGTGCTCGCCGAACGGCTGAGCTGGCTGGTCGAACAGGGCGTCCTGACCCGGCGTGAGTATTCGGACCGGCCGGTCCGCCACGAGTACCTGCTCACCGACAAGGGCAGGGAGCTCTGCGATCTGCTGCTGGTGATGGTGCGGTGGGGTGACCGGTGGACGGCGGGCGAGGCCGGCCCGCCGGTGCTCTACCGCCACCACGCCTGCGGCAAGATCAGCCACGTGGAGCTGCGGTGCTCGGAGTGCGAACAGCCCATGCGGGCTACTGACATCGACCTGTTGCCCGGGCCCGGAGCCCACCCGGAATCGTGAGCACCGGATCGGTTGGCTTACTGGTTTGTGGCCGCCGATCGATCCCGGCACGTTCGGTGAGAATCGGATGCGTCGATCCAGTACCGGACCGACCATGACGTTCTGTCGATGCTGGCACACTCATCGCATGACGGGTCTGACAGCCGAGCTCGTGGTCGACGGTTGTGCCCCGCAGACCCCGGCGCTGGCCCCGAACGGGCGCTTGCTCTGCTACGTCCTCGCTCCCATCAGCCGGTCCGGTGACCACCTCGACACCCAACTCTGGCTCGCCGGCACCGATGACGCCGTCGCGCCGCGCAGGGCGACAGCCGACACCGCAACCGAGTCCCGGCCGCTCTGGTCGGCCGACTCGGAGACGCTGTTCTTCCTGTCCGACCGCGCCGACCGCGGCACCCCGCAGCTACACAGACTCACCCCCGCCAACGGCGCGGTGACCACGGTGACCAACTGGCGAACCGGCGTCATCGACCACCTGCCGCTGAGCGACCCCCACCTGGTCGCTCTGCTCGCGGAGGACGAACCCACCGAGCAGGACGCGCGCCGCGCCCGGGATCGAGACGACGCCGTCGTCGTCGGCGAGCGCGAATCGCGTGCCCGGTTGCGGATGCTCGACCTGCGCACCGGCCGGGTCACCACCCCGGGTGTGTTCGGCGACCGGCACGTCGTGGAACTGTGCCAACGTCCCGGCGGCGGCCCACTTGCCGTGCTCACCTGGGCCAGCGCCGACAACGACCACGGCCCGCGCACCGGCCAACTGCACCTGTTCGACCCCACGACCGGGAGTGCGGAGAACCTTGGCCCGGTCGCGGCCGACGCACGATCTCTGGCCTGGTGGCCGGGCGAGGACGGTTGGCACCTCGGTTACGTCGCGCTCACCCCACCGGTGCTGCAGGCCGGCACCGCCGTGTTCGACCTGGCCGTGGACAGCCGCGTCCTGCGCAACCGGACAGCTGGTCTCTCGATGTGCCCCACCCAGCTCTGCCAGACCGGTGGCGCCCCGCTGGTGGTGTTCGCCGACGGTCTGAACACGACACTGGCCCGGCTCGACCCCGCCGGCCTCAGCACCCTGTCGCATCACCCCGGACGCCTCGACAACGTCACCACCACTCCTACCGGCACAGAGATCGCCGCCATTACCGGCACCCGCTATCAACCCCCGAACGTTCACCTCGGGCCGTTGACCGGGCCGCTACGAAGAATCACCAACACCCGCCCGGACCTGGACGGCATCGCACTCGGCACGCAACAACCGCTGGCCTACCGCGCCGCCGACGGCCTCGACCTGGACGGTTTGCTCGTGCTGCCGGTCGGAAGGTCCGCATCGGAAGGCCCGTTCCCGCTGGTCACGATCGTGCACGGAGGCCCCTACGATCGCTACGCCGATCGGTGCCAGTTGTTCTGGTTCCCCAGCGCGCAGTGGCTGGCCGCCGCCGGCTACGCGGTGTTCCTGCCCAACCCGCGCGGCGGCCAGGGCCATGGTCACCAGTTCGCCGCCAGCGTCGCAGGCCGGGTCGGAGAGCAGGAGTGGACCGACATCCTGACCGGCATCGACCTGCTCATCGCTCAGGGCATAGCCGACCCCGACCGGCTGGGCATCGCTGGTTGGAGTCACGGCGGCTTCATGTCCGCCTGGGCCGTCGGCCAGACCGACCGCTTCCAGGCCGCGCTGGTCGGTGCCGGCGTCGTCGACTGGGGCATGCTCGCCGCGACCGGGGAGAACGGCCAGTTCGAAGCCGCGCTCGGTGGCAGCACCGGCTGGTCCGGCATCGGCCCACACCCCCATGACGCGGTCAGCCCGATCTCCTTCGCCAGCCGCATCCGCACTCCGGTGCTCATCCTGCACGGTGCCGAGGACACCAACGTTCCCCTCGGGCAGGCCGTGTACCTCCACCGGGCGCTGCGCCACTTCGACGTCGAGCACGAGTTCGTGATCTACCCGAGAGAGGGCCACTCGGTCCGGGAACGCAACCATCAACTCGACGTCCTGCGCCGGACTCGCGCCTGGTTCGATCGCTGGCTCCGGCCCTGAGCGGGCGCGTGGATCAGATGTCGTCGCTTACCTGAGCTGACCTCAGGACCTTCAGATCCTTGAGACCTCGGTCAACTCACCAACTCGCGCGCTGCCACAAGCTCCTCTTCGCCGTCTGGGCACATTAACAGTTTGCCGTTAACGGTAATCCGATAATTAGCTGCCACAAAAGGGGGCGAAGCGGGCATGCATCATAATGACAGTTCTTGTGCGTAATGGTTCAGGATGTTGTAACGATCCACCTAAAGCTGTCCTGGCTCCGCGCGACAGCTGCTCGAGCGGCACGGCGGAGGAGCCGCCGCAGCGGTTCCCAGTCTGCGGTGACCGGTTGCCGGCGGCGGCCCGGATGTCGATGGCGTTCGCGCCGCCGTACCCCTGGGAGTTGGTTGAAGGTCGGCGGCGCCGACTGCCGGTCAGGTCGCGTCGCCCCGCCGGGAGTTGACCACGGTGAGCAGGCACTGCGCCATGCCGATCGCTTCGAGCAGCGTCAGCACCGGCGCACCGACGTCCAGCACCAGGTCCGCCGACCGCATCGACAAGGCGCTGCTCGTGGTCACCAGCGTGGCCACCGGGCGACCCGACCGGTCGGTGATGGCGAAATGCTGGGCATTGCGGTCGCCTTCGGTCGTGAACACCCGGCCGTCCGGCAGAGTCACCGTCCCCCGCCGGCGACCCGCATAGTCGATCAGGTATTCCAGGATGACCTCGGAACGCGGTCCGATCAGCCGGTGATGGTCGTTCGCGAAGCTGGTGGCGGCACCGGTGGCGAGCAGCGTCGTAGCTCCAGCATCAAGAACGTCGAACTGGTGCCGCTTGGACACGAACTTGCGGCGCAGCACCGCCACCGGAGTTCCGTCCCCCAGGGTGACCGCGGCAGTACGCCGGAGCGGGGACAGCAGGGGCAGCAGGAGCCGGCCGGTGAAGATCGAGTGCATGGCGCCATCCTGGTCGATGAGCGATCAGCGACCGCACCAGGCCCGGGCCGAAGCGGTGCGGAGCAGCAGCCCGCTGACGAGCAGGGCCAGCACCGCCAGCAGCCCGCCCAGCATCCCCACGACGACAACGGGTTCGACCGGCGGCGTGATCAGCGACCCGAGACGCGGCCCGAACAGCAGCATCGTCCCGGCACCACCGAGAAAAGCGAGCCCGACGCCCACGGCGAATCGCTGGGCCACCCGCCACGCGGTCGGACCCCCGCGCCGGAGGCCACGGAGCAGGACACCGACGGCCACCGTGCAGCCACCCAGGGCGAGCCAGTTCCCGGCGCCGCCGACCTCGGCCAGGAGCGCGATGTCAACGGCAAGCACGTACACCCACCAGAACGCGAACAGCAGCACGCTGGCGCTGATGCTGGGCGGTCGACGCCCGGTGGCCGCCGGGCCGGGGCGCAACGACTCACTGATCATCGCCGGATCATACGGACCGGTCACCAGGGAAGCCTCGTGGCACCACATGACCGCTACCGGCCCACCCGCTCCTGACCGGCGTCCGAGGCGGTGAGCAGGCGGATGACCTGATCGACGTAGCGGTCAACATTCGCCAGTCTCACGGAGCCAGGACAGAAGCGACCCGATGCCCAGCTCACGTGCTCACTCCGCCGGTTGCCGGGAGGGCTTCAACCAACCTGGCGCCCGTAAGCGGCCCGGGCTGCGGCAACCTCTGCGGCCTGGCGCACCCGCCACCTTCTCTGGGCCTCGCTGTTGCACGCGCGACACACCGTGCGGTTCCGGCCACTCGTGGGATCGATCTCTCGCTCGTGCCCGTTGCGACAGCGCGGTTGCTGGGTGCGGCTGCGGCAGTTCTCGGCGCGGGCCACCTGCTGTAGGTGAGTGGGTTCGATGCAGTCACGCACTCCACAGAGGTGTGCACGTCCAACCCGGGGTCGTAACCGCCGACGAAGACAACGTAGGCCGTGATGTGCGCCCAGGCCCGCCCAGCGGCCTTCTGGTACACGCCCCGCTGGCTGCCGTAACCGCGCACGATCAGGCAGCCGTCGTCTCGACGGACCGAACGACCGATGAGGTATGCGCGCAGGGCTAGGTCAGCGCCCTGACAGACCCGATCAGGTGGGAAGCAGCCAAGCGGCTCAGGTCGGCGATCGGCCCTGCGCGCCGGCAGCCTGACCGCCGAAATCCCAGGAGAATCGTTCTGACAGAACCGTTCAACCCGTTCGAGGGCAGCGCTTCCCCCGAGACTGCGACATCCTGGTCACCGTGATCACGCAACGGCTCCGGGTCGCCGCGTACGCGGTGTGTCTCCGGGATGAGGACGTGCTGCTCGCCCGTTGGGTTTCGCCCGACGGTGCTCGGCGGCACTGGACGTTGCCCGGCGGCGGGGTCGAGCACGCCGAGGATCCGTTCGACGCCGTCGTGCGGGAGGTGACTGAGGAGACGGGGTACGAGGCACAGGTCGAGCAGTTGCTCGGTGTGAACTCGCGTACGAGGAATGTGGAGCGCAACGACAGGGATGTTGTCGAGCTGCACATGCTGGCCATCTTCTACCGGGCCCGGATCGTTGCCGGTGAGCTTCGATCCGAGACGTCCGGCACGACCGACCTGGCGCAGTGGACACCCATGGCACAGGTCTCGACCCTGGAGCGCTCCGTCGTCGTCGACGTCGGGCTTGAGCTGCACCGCAGTGCGCCGCCGACCGGGCACGTGGAGACGATCCAGACGACCGGACTCCTGCGGCACTGATCGCGGGGCAGCGCTCGCGGCTGACCAGGGTGACCGCGGCAGTACGCCGGAGCGGGACGGCAGGGGGCAGGAGCCGGCCGGTGAAGATCGTGCGAAGGGCGCGTGTCCCGCGCGCTCAGCCCACCTGCCGGCCGTACGCGGCCCGTGCTGCGGCAACCTCTTCGGACTGCCGTACGCGCCACCTCTTCTGCGCCTCGCTGTTGCACACTCGACACACCGTGCGGTAGCGACCACTCGTTGGATCGAGCTCCCGCTCGTGCCCGTTTCGGCAACGCGGCTGCTGGGTGCGGCTGCGACAGTTCTCGGCGTGGGTCACCTGCTGGAGATGGGTGGGTTCGATGCAGTCCGGCGCGCCACACAGGTGGCGCACGTCCAACCCGGGGTCGTATCCACCGACGAAGACGACGTAGGCCGTGATGTGGGCCCAGGCCCGCCCGGCGACCTTCTGGTACACGCCCCGCTGGCTGCCGTAACCGCGCACGATCAGGCAGCCGTCGTCTCGACGGACCGAACGACCGATGAGGTACGCGCGCAGGGTCTCCTCAGTGAAATGTCGGGACAAGCCCTTCACCTGCGACAGCATCTCACCAGGCTAGATCAGGGGGCCGCGCGTGGGTGACGAGGACCGACCGGGTGGGACCGGCGTGAGCGAGCGACCCGCCGGTCCTGGCCGAGTTGGTCCCCGCGTTGCTGGTCGGCGCTCGATAGATTGGCGGCCATGTCGTCACTGGGCAAGCTGGACGGGTGGGAGTCGCTGTCG
Source organism: Micromonospora zamorensis (assembly GCF_900090275.1). Lineage (NCBI taxonomy): Bacteria > Bacillati > Actinomycetota > Actinomycetes > Micromonosporales > Micromonosporaceae > Micromonospora > Micromonospora zamorensis. The sequence continues at coordinate 2,834,116 of NZ_LT607755.1, forward strand.
CCGGAGTTGCGGGAGCGGATGGTCGCGGCCGACCTGCCGGAATCGTTGCGACTCGACGAGTACGACCTGTTTCTGCTCGGCCCGGACCTGATCTTTCGGGATGGCCTGCTGCGATTCGGCTACGGCACGGACGCGTGGGGCGGCGAATTCTGCCTCGACCTGGACACCGGCGCCGTGCTGGTCGTCGATGACATTCGGACACGGACGTTCGTGAACTCGTCGCTCGACCTGTACGCCCGTTCGCTGCGCCTGGTCGCCGGTCTGGCGCCCGCAATCGTCGGCGGCGAACCGGACGGGTGGGAAGACGCCAAGAACGAGATGCAGCGGGTCATCGGGGAGTGGGACGCACCGGCGATGACCTCGGACAACTACTGGGACGGCCTCTCGTGGGACATCGCCACCGGCAACTACGCCGACCAGTCTGACCTCTGACTCCTGCCCGAAATGTCGGCCGGGGCCATCCGCTAAAGAACGGCCATCTAACATCCCTCAAGGCCGCGTGGCATTGACACTCGGGCATGTCATCACCCGTCTTTGACAAACGGGTTAACAAAAATGCATCCGTGCCGCCGCGCGATCTTCCACGCGCGTTGGGGGGCCTTTGTGTCACGGGTGCGGAGGGGGACAGCGAATTTGATGGGCAATGACATCAAGGAGCGTTCGAGGATCGCGGTGCTGACGCGACTCGCCGCGGTCCTGGTCCTGATCTGGTCGGTGATCGGCATTGCGCCGGCCGCCAGCCACGCCGGGCCACGCGTCGTCGCGGACTGGCCGATCATCGATGCCCGGTGTGCTCCGATCACGCCTCAGGGACTGGTCGGTTACGGGTGCCACAAGCTGAGCACGTACCTGCAGGAGGCGCGGTTGGATCTCCGGTACAACCGGCCGCCGAAGACCACCGACAAGCTTTACACCAACGTCCGGGGCAACTACGCGATCGCCCAGCTGCAGGATGGCAAGTACATCATCGGCTACAGCGACGGTGCGAAGCACGCCGAGATCCGACTGATCGAACAGATGCAGGGCAAGGCCCCGCGCATCGAGTTCGACCCGAAGACCGGCAAGGTGTCGTACCAGCCGGCCAAGGCGTCGCCGATCAAGGAGGGATACTCCGAGATCGAGCCCTGCAAGAAGACCTGCAACCCGGCGCTGGAGAACGCGAAGGTCCGGGACAAGTTCACCTACAGCTACCGGTGGAACGCCGCGCCGGGCGAGGACGAAAAGGTTCTGCGGGATCGGACCAACAACCGCAACACGGGTGCGAAGCAGGTCGCGGTCCAGACGCTGCTCAACGAGACGAAGGCCTCGGGTCCCATCCTTCCGAAGTCACCCGAGGAGTTGGCCAAGGGCAGCGCGGTCAGCAAGGCAGCCGGCAAGCAGATGGGGCCGATCCGGCCCGGTGGCATCGACTTCTCGTCGGTCCAGTTGCGCTATGTGACGGACGGTGGGGGATCGGGTGGCGACACGTACTCGTTCGAGACGGCGACCACCCCGGGCCAGGAGTCCAAGGACGGCACCGACCAGATCTACGACGCCGACGAGGCACTCAACACCTGGATGGCCGTGGAGCCGTCGCGTTTCTGGGTGAACCTCAACCCGAGTCAGCCGGACAAGGTGATCGACCAGTACCTCGGCCGGACCGAGGTCGGGCGCATCCTGCTCGAAGCCGACCTGGAGTTGAAGCGGGCGTGGACGCGATTCCAGGACCCGAAGACGGCGGTCGGCCTGGAGTACTGGAACCGGATGACTGGCCTGGACGGGGCCTGCATCCGGCAGTGGATCGTGCCGAAGACGGCGACGATCCGCGAGGAGGGGAACCGCCTTTACATCCTCGACGCGCCCCTCGAGGTGAAGGCCGAGGCGTTCGACTTCACGATTCCCGGCGACCCGGACTTCAAGTGTCCAGCCAATCCGGAGCCGTCCATGGCCGTCTACCGGGACCTGCTCCTGCCCGAATTGAACAAGGCCGTGAATGACGCGCCCGGGTTCAAGGACCTCCGCCGGGTCTACATCAGCCGGGTGGCCGCCGAGTGGTACCGCGGCCGGATGGCAGCCGACGGTCGCGCGGCCGACGCCGGCATCGACAGCAACGACGTCAGCACCCTGGAGCGCGAGGATGACTGGAACCCGGTCGACGTCTTCAACCAGTACGTGAAGGAGATCTCCGGCACCACGTACGAACTGCCGAACGGTGTGCAGGTGACCACGGGTGGCGTCGACTTCACGCAGCCGGTCAAGACGACCAAGCTGAGTGACACCACGTTCAAGGAGCAGCACGCGGGCCTGCCGACCACCGTCGACAGGTCGCTCACCGAGGTCACGAGATCCTCGGACGAGAAGCAGGCCTACCTGGGCGGCGCCGACGAGATCCCCGGCTTCGTCGGCCTGAACAAGGCGAACCCAGCGCCGAGCGGCCCAGCAGGCGGTGGCGGCGGTGGACTGCCGATCACCGGTTCACCCATCCTCACCATCGCGACGGTCGGGGTCCTGCTGATCCTGATCGGCATGGCGGCCCTGTGGCGTACCCGCCGGCTGCGGTGGGTGGTCAAGTAGGTCACACCGTCCCGCCGCGCCCCTGACGGGCGCGGCGGGACGGTCCGCCGCTGGTCATGCCCACGTTGGCAGCCAGATCTCCGCATCGACTGGGCTCGTTCGTCGCGAATCGAGATGATCGCGGAGTGTGGCGAGCGCGGGATGCGGGTTGTCGTCGCGCCAGATCAGCGACATGGGGTAGATCGGCGCCGGTCCGCGTACCGGTATGCGCCGCAGGTCGTAACTGTCCGGCCACAGGTACCGGGTGCGTTCGCCGGCGAACGTCGCCAGTTCCGCGGAGTCGGCGATCTCGGCCAACAGCGCCTCGTTGCCGAAGACCGGCCCGACCAGGTCGATGGTGAGGCCGAACGCGGCGGCGAGTTCGTCGTAGTAGTCCGCCCACTCGGTGCCGGAGGCCATGCCGGGCATCCAGATGCGGTGCGCGGCGAGCTGCGCGGGCGTGACGGTGCGGGCGTTGGCGAGGGCGTGGCGTGGCCCGACGAGGAGTTCGTGGTGTTCGTCGATCACGCGGGCGGTCCTGATCCCGTCGGGCAGGTGGCGCTCCGGGATGGGGACCGCGTGGAACGTGGCGTCGACCGCCCCTGCCTCGACGGCGGCCATCGCGGCATGGACATCGGCGTCGAGGGTGACGACATCCAGCTCGATGCGGGGGTGCGCCCGGTGGAAGTCCTGCAATAGCACCGCCGGTGCGATGCGCCGACTGTGCACATCCACGCGCAGGGCGCGCCGACCGGGGCGTACGGAGGCGTCGGCGCGCGCCTCGACGCGCAGCAGTTCCCGGGCGTGGGGCAGGAAGGTCTGGCCGTCGATCGTGAGCTGGGCGCCGCGAGCGGTGCGGTTGAACAGTCGTACCTGGAGATCCTTTTCCAGGGCGGCGATGCGCTTGGACACGGCCTGCTGGGTGATCGACAGCGTGGTGGCGGCGTCCTGGAACTGACCGGCGTCGGCGGCGGCGACGAACGTGCGTACGGCGTCGAGATCCACGCCAGGAACCCTACTTCCACAACATCTGGTTGTGACTCACCGTGGGTTCGGTTGTTTGATCTGGCCCCTGCGCCCTTGCTTTGATCGCACCGGCCAACGGCGGGTTGTTGGAAGCGGGGGTGTGGGGTGTGGCGGCGAGACGATCCCTGGGCCGGCGGTTCCGGTGGTTGTGGGCGGCGTACGCGGTCAGTGCCTACGGTTCCGGGTTCGGCTTCGGCGCCCTACCGCTGATCGCCGTGCTGGTGTTGGACGCCAGCCCCGCCCAGGTGTCCGCGCTGTCGGCTGTGGGGCCGGCGGTGGGCGCGCTGGTCGCGTTGCCGCTCGGGCCATGGGTGGAGTTCCGCCGCAAACGGCCGGTGATGGTCGTGATGGATCTGACCCGGTTCGTGGTGCTGCTGACGATCCCCATCGCGTACGCGCTCGGCCGTCTCGGTTTCGCGCAGTTGTTGGTCGTCTCGGCCGTCGTCGCCACCGCCAGGATCGCTTTCGGTGCGGCCAGCGGCGCCTACCTCAAGGCCCTCGTCCGGCCGGACGACCTGCTCGTGGCCAACGCGAGGTTCGAGTCGACGACCTGGAGCGCCATCGCGCTCGGGCCGCCGCTGGGCGGCGCGGCGGTCGGCCTGTTCGGCCCGGTCGCCACCATCGTGGCCGATGCCGTGAGCTACCTGCTCTCCGCGCTGGGGATCACGGCGATCGGCGGGCGGGAGGAACACCCCCGGCGCGGTGGCGGTCGCCGGGTGCGTGCCAGCGAGGTGCTCGACGGCTGGCGGCACCTCCTGACCCACCGTGGCCTGCGGGCGCTCTACCTCAACCAGCTGCTCGTCAGTGGGCTGATCATGGCCACCGAGCCACTGCTGGCCGTGCTCCTGCTCGGCGAACTCGGGTTCCCACCCTGGCAGTACGGGCTTGCCTTCGCCGTGCCCTGCGTCGGCGGGTTCATCGGCTCACGGCTGGCCCGCCGGGTCGTCGCGAGGTACGGCCGACACCGGATCATCCGCACCGTGGGCACGTTACGCGCGATCTGGCTGGTCGGCCTCGCCTTCGTCCAGCCCGGTGTCGTCGGGCTCGCCACGGTGATCGCCGTCGAACTTGCGATCATCATCAGCATGAGCCTGTACAACCCGGTTCTCGCCACCTACCGCCTGGAGCAGACGCCGAAGGACCGCGTGGTCCGGACTCTGACGGCCTGGTCGATCGGCAGCAGTGCCACCATCGCGGTCCTCAGCGCGCTCGGCGGACTGTTCGCCGCCGCCACCAGCCTTCGCACGGCCATCCTGGTCGCGGGACTGCTGATCCTCGCCAGCCCGTTGCTGCTACCGCGCCGCCCCGATCCCGGAGCGGCAGGGGACGCCGAGGCCCACGATGACGGCCGCCCGCAGACGATGCGGGAGTTCGCCTGATGTTCCAGCCGACCTATCCGATCCGCACCGCGCGGCTCACCCTGCGTCCGTTCACCATCGACGACCTCGATGACGTGTACGCGTACCAGCGTCGACCCGACGTCGTTCGCTGGATGCTCGGTGCCGAGCCGCGTACCCGTGAGCAGTCGCGGGCGTCGGTGCTCGCCATGGCCGGCGAGGACGCGCTGCGCGCGGAGGGGGACTGCCTGGCGTTGGCCGCGGTCGGTGAAGCGGGGGTGATCGGCACCGTGGAGTTGGTGTGGCGCAGCCAACTCGACCGTACGGCTGAACTCGGTTTCGTGTTCAACCCCAACCATGGGGGTCGCGGGTTGGCGACGGAAGCCGCTTCGGCGTTGGTGGACTGGGGTTTCACCGAGTTCGGCCTGCACCGGATCTATGGCCGGTGTCATGGGCGCAACGCCGCCTCCGCCCGGCTGATGGCCCGGCTCGGCATGCGCCGCGAGGCACACCACGTCGCGAGCTATCTGTTCGCGGGGGAGTGGGCTGACCGGCTCGTGCTCGCGATCCTGGACCACGAGTGGCAAAGCCGTACCCGCACGTCGCCGTGATGATCGACTGCCACGGCGGCGTGCGGGTAGGGCCCGACGCTCAGCCCTGGCGGCCCAGCCACTCCCGGTAGGCGGTGGGCGCGATGACGGCGCCGTCGGGGGCGACGAGGACGTCGTCGGGGGCGGCGGCGAACATGCCAGCGCTGTTGTCGGTCGTGACGGTGCGCTGGTCACCACGGGCGGCGAGGGTGATACGCCCCAACTCGTCGAGGGCGAAGACCTCGGGGCCGGCGACGTTGCGGATGCCCCGCAGCGGCGCGCCCATGCTGACGTCCGCGACGGCCTGCGCGACGTCGGCCGCGGCGATGGGCTGCAGGGGAGCACCGGGCAGGCGAACGGTGGTCTCGTCGGCGGTCCAGGAGAGGATCGACTCGACGAACTCGAAGAACTGGGTGGCGCGGACGATCGAGTACGGAACGGGACCGGCCTTGAGGATGTCCTCCTGGAGGGTCTTGGCGCGGTAGTAGGCCAGGTCGGGCACCTGGTCGACGCCGACGATGGAGAGCACCACCGCGTGACCGACGCCCGCACGCTCGGCGGCGGCCAGGAGGTTGTCCATGGTCGTCTGGAAGAAGGCGGGGGAGGCGTCGTCGAAGGTCGGCGAGTTGGTCAGGTTGACGACGACGTCGGCGCCGCTGAGCGCCTCGGACAACCCCTGCCCGCTGAGGAGGTCCACCCCGGTGGACAGCGAGTGCGGCACCGCCTCATGCCCGGCGGTCTGCAAGATCTTGACGACCTGCGACCCGATGAGGCCGGTCCCACCCAGTACGGCGATCTTCATGCTCATGCACCTTCCTGTGAAATGTGGTCGTCTGTCCGGCTTCCTGGCTCGAGCCAAACTCGGACCTCTCCTGTCCGAGAACAATACTCGGACATTGCGAGTCCGGGTATCCGGGGTTGGCTAGGGTGAGGTCATGAAGATGTCCGGCGGGGTCGAGTGGGCGCTGCACTGCTGCGTGGTCCTCACGACCAGCAAAACCCCCGTCCCGGCGGCCAAACTGGCGGAGTTGCACGATGTCTCCAGCAGCTACCTCGCCAAGCAGCTCCAGTCCCTCGCCCGCGCCGACCTGATCCACTCTGTTCAGGGCAAGTCGGGCGGTTACGTCCTCACCCGGGCGCCGGAGAGCATCACCCTGCTCGACGTGGTGCGGGCCGTCGACGGCCCGGGACCCAGTTTCGTCTGCACGGAGATCCGCCAGCGCGGCCCGTTCGCGACACCGGCCGACTCCTGCACCACGCCCTGCCCGGTCGCCCGTGCCATGTGGGCAGCCGAGGACGCGTGGCGCCAGGCGCTCGCCGCGGTCACGATCGCCGATCTCGCCCGCGACGTCGACACCGCCTCCGGCCCCGAGGCACTGGCCGGCATCCACACCTGGCTCACCGGCGACCGCGCCGGCTGACCACTGTCAGCCGGTGTGGCGTACCTCGGTGTCCCAGATCTGCGCCCACGGACGCCGCAGCCCCCGGCACACGTGGATCGGGCCGCCGTTCTCGTCGTTCTCCACCTCGACCCGCTGGTCCACCCGCCCGGCGAGCGTGCACGTCTCGAACCAGGCGCTCAACGGGTCGGGCCGTTCCCAGCCGACGGCGATGACCACGTCCGCGTCGGCGGGTGGCCGACCGAAGTCGACCATGCTGTTGTGCCCGGAGTACGCGCGCGGAAGACCACGGGCCGGACCGTAACGGGCCACCGCACCGGCCTCGCCGTAGTTGCCGGTCAGGATGACCGCCCGGGAGCGCTCCTCGGGCGACAGGCCACCGTGGACGGCGGCGAGCGAATCCGCGAACGCCGGCCAGCCGATCGTCTCGCCGGCGTCGTAGTTGACGTCGACCACGAACCCGGGGAGCCGCTCGGCGGGCAGCACCGGCAGCAGCAGCACGATGTTGGGCAGGAGGAACGGCACCACACCCAGCACGAGCAGCCCTCGACGCAGCCGGATCGACCCGCGCGACGCCCACGCGACGGTGACCAGCACGCCGGCGGCGGTGAGGACCAGCAGCAGCGGCGCGTCGTAGTAACCCTTGCCGCCGGCGATCAGCACGATGCCGACCACCACCAGCCAGGCCCAGCCCACCGCCCGGTACGCCCGCCACGCCGGTCGGCGCAGCAGCGCGACGAGGCCCGCGATCCAGATCGGTACGGCGTACGGGCTGATGATGACAAACTGGAGGGTCAACGCGTCGACCCGACCGCTGTAGGAGCTGTCCCCATCGGAGATGGAGGCCGCCACGCCGAGTTGCGGGAAGCCGTGTGCCGCCTGCCAGATGAGGTTCGGAGCGGCCAGCAGCACGGCGATCCCGGCAGCGGCGAGCACCCACCGGTCACGCAGCAGCCGACGTGGCCCGGCGATGAGCACCCCGGCGATCAGACCCACTGCCAGCAACGCCGGCAGAAGTTTGCTGAGCATGCCCACCCCGAGCGCCAGACCGATGCCGAGTGCCCAGCGGCTGTCGCCGGTGCGGAGCAACCGCACCGTGCACCACACGGCGGCCAGCCAGACCAGCAGGTCGACGGTGGTGGTGCTGAGCAGGTGACCGCTGGCGAGAACGATGCCGGACAGCGCGGCCAGCACCGCCGCGAAGGTCTGCGCGCCCCGGCCGCCGCCCGACTCCCGGGCGATGGCGGCGACCAGCAACACCGCGACGCCGGCCAGCAGCGCCGACGGCGTCCGCAGCACCACCAGGTTGCCCGGTGCGATCGTGTCGAGCAGCCGAGCGAGCGCCGGGACCAGCGGACCCTGGTCGACGTAGCCCCAGTCGAGGTGTCGGCCGGCGAGCAGGAAGTACAACTCGTCGCGGTGGTAGCCGTACCGGCCGGCGAGCAGCAGCAGCGTCACAGTGGTCGCGGCGGAAACCAGCCACGGGCCGCGCCCTCGTGCGCCAACCTCCGGTGGCGCGCCCGGCGGTGACGCCGGAGCCGGCCGCTGAGGCCGGTCAATGTCGATCGCGGGGTCGCTCACCTGCTCATGATGACCCGCGAGGTGGTCGCGCGGGTGCCCGTACCGCGTTCGGCACTGTCCCGCATGCGGGTGGTCGGGACGGGTGCGAAGATCAGCTTCGTCACTCGGACCGAAAGGACGATATGCGCTACCGCACTCTGGGCTCCACCGGCACTGTGGTCTCGACCCTGTGCCTGGGCACCATGACCTTCGGCGCGGAAACCGACGAGGCTGGCAGCTTCGCCCAACTGGACCGGTTCGTCGAGGCCGGTGGCACCTTCATCGACACCGCCGACGTCTATTCCGCCGGCGTCTCGGAGGACATCGTCGGGCGTTGGCTGCGGGCCCGGCCCGACCTGCGCGACCGGCTGGTGATCGCCACCAAGGGGCGTTTCCCGATGGGCCCGGGGGCGAACGACGCCGGCCTGTCCCGGGTGCACCTCACCCGCGCGCTGGACGCCAGCCTGCGGCGACTTGGGGTCGAGGCCGTCGACCTCTATCAGGCGCACGCCTGGGACCCGATGACCCCACTGCCGGAGACCCTGCGATTCTTCGACGACGCGGTGAGCGCCGGCAAGATCCGCTATGCGGGGGTCAGCAACTTCACCGGTTGGCAGTTGCAGAAGGCCGCCCTGCTCACCCAGCACCTCAACCTCACCCCGATCGTGACCCTGCAACCGCAGTACAACCTGCTGGCTCGGGAGATCGAGTTCGAGCTGGTGCCGGTCTGCGAGAACGAGGGCATTGGCATCCTGCCGTGGTCACCGCTGGGCGGCGGCTGGCTGACCGGCAAGTACCAGCGCGACAGCACGCCCACCGGAGCGACCCGCCTCGGCGAAAACCCCCAGCGCGGCGTCGAGGCGTACGCCGGTCGCAACGCCGAGGAGCGCACCTGGCGGGTGCTCGACGCGGTCCGTCATGTCGCCGGCGAACACGGCGTGTCCATGTCGGCGGTGTCGCTGGCCTGGCTGGCCGCCCGACCGGCGGTCACCTCGGTCATCCTCGGCGCGCGCACCACCGAACAGCTCGACGACAACCTGACCGCCGCGGACCTGGTCCTCGACGCCGAGCAGATGCGGTTGCTGGACGAGGCGAGCGCCCCGCCGGTGGGGGACTACCCGTACGGCGCGGCGGGCGTGCGGCAGCGCGGCCGCGACCTGCCGACCTCATCATGATTCCCTTCCCCGAGCCCACCGCGCCGGCCGGCAGCCGCACCGAGGTCTTCCTGCGCTACCTGGACTACTTCCGCGAGTCCACTGTGGCCAAGGTGTCGGCGTTGGCCGAGCCGGAGCTGCGCCGCAGCCGGCTGCCATCGGGGTGGACCCCACTGGAGCTGCTCACGCACCTGCGCCACGTCGAGCTGCGCTGGATCGAGTGGGGTTTCCAGGGCCGGGACGTCGCCGACCCGTGGGGCGACCGCCGCGACGACCGCTGGTACGTCGCCCCGGAGGAAACCCGGGAGGACCTGGTGGCGGCGCTGCGAGCGCAGGGCGAGCACACCAGCGCGGTGGTGACGGCGCACGACCTGGCGGAGATCGGTGCGCCGGGGCCGCGCTGGAACGGCGCGGACCCGGCGTCGCTGGAGCGGGTGCTGTTCCACCTGGTCCAGGAGTACGCCCGCCATCTCGGCCACCTCGACGTGGTCGCCGAACTCGCCGACGGCCCCGTCGGCGAGTGAGCCCCCGGCTCGATAATGGGCGAATGCCGTCGCTCGTCACACCCGCCCTGTCCGCCGGGAGCCTCGGCGCCCAGGACCAACCCCACCTACCGGTACGCCCCGGGCTGGCGCTGCGGCCGTGGCGCGACGACGACGCCGGGGTCGTCCGGGTCGCGTTCGACTGTCCAGCGATCCAGCGCTGGCACGTCCGCCGTCTCGACAGCGACGACGAGGCGCGGGCGTGGACGGCGCAGTGGGCCGGCCACTGGCACGAGGAGACGTCCGCGAGCTGGGCAATCGTCGACGCGGACGACCGGCCGCTCGGTCAGGTGGGGTTGCGGGGCGTGCTGCTGGCCGAGGGGTCGGCGCACCTGTCGTACTGGCTGCTGCCCGGCTCGCGCGGTCGGGGGATCGCCACCGAGGCGCTGGGAGCTCTGACCCGGTGGAGCTTCACGGACGCCGTTCTGCACCGGCTGGCCCTGGAGCACTCGACCGCCAACCCGGCGTCGTGCCGGGTGGCCATGCGGGCAGGCTTCCCCGCCGAGGGCGTGGCTCGCGGGTCGGTCCGCCACAGCGACGGCTGGCACGACATGCACCTGCACGCACGGCTGGCGACGGACTCCGTATCGCCCAGGTAGGCGCGGCGCGCTCATCAGCTCCAAGCGGGCGGTGCGACCGGGGGGTCATGTGGCGGGAAATTGGGCCAGGTCGGGCTCGACCCAGCCGGTGCGGGCTTGCGTGCTGGCCAAAGTCGCTGAGCTGTAGAAGCGGGTGAGTAGTCGCTTGTCGAGCAGTGCGGGATGCCGATCGATGAAAACGGTGAAGTCCCCGATGGGACGGTCGGCAACGTGGTGGGCAACCAGTTCCACCCAGGCCCGGCTGACAGTGGCGTGGTACTTCTGCGGCATCCCGGCATAGCGGGCGGTCCTCTGGATGCCATCGCTGACCAGACCGATGGCGGCCGGCATGCCGGCAGTGCGGACTGCCAGCCAGGTCAGGTGCAGGTGAGCCCGGTGGTCGAAACGTTCGTTGGCTGCGGTCACCTCGGCCATCAGCTTGTCGAAAAGCAATGCTCTTGAGCTGGTCGGGGTCATGCGGACACCTCTGCCAATGCGCGCAAAACGATGTGGAAGCCGGCGATCGACTCCGCGGGCAGGCCGGCGAGGGCACGCTCCTCCAGCTCGGCCAGCGTCTGCCGGATGGTGCCGGCGGCCAGGCGGCCTGAGGCGGTCAGCTCGATGACCACGACCCGGCGGTCTCCCGGGCGCGCGCCGCGCGTGATGTGCCCGCGCCGCTCCAGCCGGTCCAGCACGCTGGTCAGCGTGGTCGGCCGGGTGCCGGCGGCGGCCCCCAGTTCGGAGATCGTGCGGCCACGGCCGTCCGCGAGGATGGCCAGAACATTGATCTCGGAGGCGGTCAGATCGAGGTCGACAAGTCTCGCGGCGAGGATTTGCAAGGTGGCATGGGTCGCGCGCTGCAAAGCAAGCAACGCAGACTTCTCCGGTGATGACGTAGAAGAGTTAGTCACGATATCGGACTATACGGAATCGTAGTACCGCTCGACAAGCCCTGCACGCACGGCTGCGCACCGACGGCTTGACCTGATCAGTGGACGTCAAGGGATGTGGGTCTGGGCGGGTACCACCGCCGACTCGACGGGCCCTACCATCTCCGGCATGGCAACGCGGCTCGTACAGATCAACATGAAGGCCCGCGACGATTCCGCGCTGGGCGGTTTCTGGGCGGCGGTGCTCGGCTGGGAGATCTCCAGCGAGGGCCCCGGCGTGACCAACCTCGAACCCGAGGGCTTCGTCTACCCGGACCCCGTCGCTGTCTGCATCGACCTCGTCGTCTCCCCGGAACCAAAGACGGTGAAGAACCGCGTGCACGTCGACCTCGCCACCACCTCGGCGGCTCACCAGGCGGAGGTGGTGGCGCGCCTGAAGGATCTCGGCGCGACACCTGCCGACGTGGGCCAGGGCGACGTTCCCTGGACGGTCCTGGCCGACCCGGAGGGCAACGAGTTCTGCGTGCTGGAGCCCCGACCGCTCTACCGGGACACCGGGCCGATCGCCGCGGTCGTGGTCGACTGCGCGGATCCGCGAGCCATGGCCGACTTCTGGAGCCAGGCCACGGACTGGGTCCTGCACGACGTGACCGACCGCCAGGCGGTGCTGCGCTCCGCCAAGGGCGTCGGCCCGTACCTGGAGTTCGTCCGGACACCCGACGTGAAGACCGTGTGGAACCGCGTCCATCTCGACGTCCGGCCCTACCCGGGTGACGACCCGGAGACCGAGGCGGCCCGACTGCGGGCTCTCGGTGCCACCGCCGTCGATCTGGGCCCCGACGACGTCGCGTGGACCGTCCTCGCGGACCCCGAAGGCAACGAGTTCTGCCTGCTCAGCCCGAGCTGACCCGGCCACCACCTACCCGGACGTGGCGCCGCCCGGGTAGGTGGTCGGCGCGGATCCCGTCGCGTCGTTCTCGTCGGCGCGCCGCATCACCCTCGGCAGTCGCAGCGCGACGATGCCGGTGGCCACCAGGCCGCCGACGCCCGCGATCACCAGGGTCACCGGGGCGGAGGTGGCGTCCAGCAGGAGTCCGCCGGCAATGTAGGACGTCGCGGCGGCGACCCCGATGGCGCCGTACAGGTTGCCGAAGACCCTGCCGAGCATGCCCGCCGGGACCGTACGTTGCAGCAGCGTGATCGAGGCGATGTCCATGGCCGCCAACCCCATCCCTCGGACGGCCTGCAGGGCGATCGCGGCGGCGACGGCCCAGGCGAGCCCGGTCAGCAGGTTACCGACACTGCTGACCGCGAAGCCCACGATCAGCAGCAGCGGCATCGACGCCCGCGTACCCCACCGGGACAACAGGGCGTAACCGGCCACAAGGCCGAGGCCGACCGCGCCCAGCAGAAGTCCGGCCGCGGAACTGCCGGCCTGGAAGGTGTCCCGGGCCAGCAGCACCAGCGCCACGTCGTCGACCCCGTTGAAGGCGACCACCGCGGCGAAGCCAAGGAAGATCACCCGCACCGTCGGAACACTCAGCAGGTAGCCGATTCCCGCTCTGGCCTGTCGCAGCAAAGACGGCTGGTGGCCATCGCCGGTGGCCGCCGGGAGTGACGGGAGCGTCGCGAGCAGCGCGGCCGAGGCCAGGAACGACACGGCGTCGACGAGCAGCAGACCACGCACTCCGACCACCGGGAACAGCGCCGCGGCGATGAGCGGACCGACCGCCTCCGCTGCGTTCGCGCCGAACCCGACTGTCGAGTTGGCGGTCTCCAGGTCACGGTCGGCAACCAGTGCGGGCACCGCTGCCCGGGACGCCGGTTGGAAGATCTGCGAGGCGGTCGCGCGAATCGCGACGAGGGCCAACAGCCCCGGCAGCGGAGGCAGGGTCAGCACGATGACCAGCAGGACCCCGGCTTGGACGAGTTCGCAGACAATCATCAGCCGGCGGAGATCGAGCCGATCGGTGAGGGCACCGGTGAAGGGACCCAACAGGGACGGCGCGAAATCTCCGACAAGCAACAGCAGGGAGATCGCCAGTGCCTGGCCCGTCGTCTCGGCGACGTGGAACATCAGCGCGACAAGGCCGAGTGAATCACCGGCGTACGAGACCAGCCGTCCCGAGAAGAGAGTTCGGAAGGGCCTGTTGCGGCGAAGCAGTTGGGTGGGGCGCAGCGACGAGGTGCCTCCCGCTGCGCCTGGCATGTCGCATCCCTCCACCGTCGCCATACCGATCACGCTCAGCGCGGTGTGCCACCGATGCGCGCGGTAGGTGAGCTGCGAGCAGTGCGGTTCACCGACCGGCCTCTGGGTGAACATAACGAGTCAAGCGTCGGCGAGCGCGTGAATAATGCCGTGCACGAGCGGCGGCCGATGCACCAAGGATTTCGCTGCCGCCGGACTCCGACGCGGGGCGTGTGGCTCAGCGGGCTTGGGCCCAGCCGACGAAACGCGGGGTCAGATCGGGCAGCGCGACGCCCGGGTTCAGCGTAATGAGATCGGCTTCGGCTGCCTCCTGAAGCTTTGCCAGGTGACTCCACAGGCCCGGCCGATCCTCGCGGTACTCGCCGAGGAGACGCAGCTTCGCGGCCGAGCACGGCCACAGGATGCCGCAGACCGGGCAGCGCCACGCTGGCCGCAAGGGGGAGTGCTTCGGTCGCTCGGGCATCAGACGACCTCCACCGTTTTGACAGGCCGGATCGGTGCGAGTGAGCGGGCGTCCCCGGAGGAGCGGGGGGACTGAACCTGCACCTGCACGCCCGCACGCATTACGAACAGCTCGCGCCGGGTGACCGCCTCGCCCTTCTTGCCCAACTCGTACGCGTCGAGCCAGAGCCAACCGTCGTAGGTGTGGCGATCGGGCAGCTCGCGGATGACCCGGACGACGATCGGCTTCATAAATTGGACGCTCGCGGCGGTGGTCAAGCGGATCACGTCCCCAGCCCTGAGTACTGGGCGGGCTTCTTCTCCGTCCTCGTCGGACACGGCTTTCCCCCTGATCGACGTGTGGGAAGGGGCCGCCCCCGTGAGTGCTCGCTTAACGGAAGCGGCCCCGCTACGAACGCGTCCGCCGGGTTCGGGTCCCCTGCCGGCCGCGCCGTCTACAGAGCACCTTGCCGCGGGTTGCTGGACAAATACACAGCGTTATCTAATCTCTTCAAGGCAGTTGGTTTGTTCCAGGGGAGGGGCGGCATGAATCACGCCTTTGTCGCAGCGCTGGCTGGGGCGGGTCACACCGCCGAGAGCCTCGCAGGTCAGATCGGTGTGCACCCGAAGACCGTCGCCAGGTGGGCAAACCCGGGTCACATTCCCCAGAGTCGCCATCGCTCGACCGTCGCAAAGCTCCTGGCAAAAGATGCCGACGCACTTTGGCCGGATGTCGTCCGTCGCCGCGAACCGGTGTGGTTCCGGCCGTGGGTCGACCTCGAACGCGAGGCGGTGACGCTCCGGTCGTTTCAACTCGCGTGGGTGCCCGGACTGCTCCAGACGGAGGCGTACGCGCGGGCGACCCTGGCGGGCGGGGTGCTGGCACCGGACGCGGTCGCCGAATTCGCCGAGGCCCGAATGAGCCGCCAGGCGATCCTGAGTCGTGACGGCGGACCGCTGCTGATCGCGGTGCTGGACGAGGGGGTGCTGAGGCGGCGCGTCGGCGACGACCGCGCGTTGATGGCGTCGCAGCTCGCGCGCCTGCTTGGCTTTGCCGAGAGCGGCAGCGTTCAGCTCCACATCGTCCCGTCGGACGCGCCCAGTTACCCCGGGCTCGACGGACCATTCACCATCGCCGACATGCCGGACGGATCGCGGGTCGCGCACGTCGACAGCCCCGCCCAGGCGCAGATCCTCGACCAGATGTCGGACCTTGTTAGCCTGGAGCGGCGGTGGGAGCGTATTCGCGGAGAGGCACTGCCCCGAGGACGTTCCGTGGACCTTCTGAGAGAAGCGGCAGCATCATGGACCTGACCGGCGCGCGGTGGCGGAAGAGCACGAAGAGCGGCGGCAACGGCGGTGACTGCGTCGAGGTTGCCGACAACCTTCCCGGCGTGGTCCTCGTCCGCGACACGAAGGACCGCGACGGCGCGACACTGGCCTTCAGCCCGCAGTCGTGGCGTGGCTTCGTGACGATGGCACGCGACGCCGACTGACTGACCACCTCGCGGGACGGATCCCGGCGCTGGTCTCAGCGGGAAGCGACGGGTGCGACCGGTTGCGGTTGCGGGGTCGCTGGCCAGGTGAGTCGGCGTACGCCGGGGACGAGGGCCGTGCCCGCGCAGGAGGCGAGAACCAGCAGGCCGGCGACGGCCAGAGGCACGGGCGCGCCGAACGCGTCGGCGGCCAGCGGCGCCAGCGCGTACCCCAGCGGCATGGCGCCGAGCGACACCAACCAGTCGTACGAGGTGACGCGGGCCAGCACCTCCGGTGGGAAGTGGTGCTGCACGACGGTCTCCCAGACCGGGTTGAGGTAACCGAGGGCGGTCAGCGCCACCGCGTAGGCGACGATCACCGCCGGGGCGGGCGCGGCGACGGCGAGCAGGAAGAGCGGCGCGGCGTAGCAGGCCAGCCCGAGGTTGGCCAGCAGCACCGGTCGGCGTAGCCGGACCCGTCCGGCCAGCAGCGATCCGACGAGCATCCCGACCGCGCCGGCCTGCAACAGCACCACCCAGGTCGTCTCACCGCCGAGGCGGTCGATGGCGACGGCCGGCCCGAGGGTCATCAGCACGGCGGCGGCACCGTTCCACACGCCGTGCCCGAGCAGGCTGGTCCAGAACCAGTCGCGGGCACGTACTTCACCGAAGCCGTGCCGCAGGTCGGCGAGGACGGAACGGCGGGGCACCGGGACGTGGCGGACCCGCAGCAGCCCGAGCAGGACGGCGCTGAGCCCGAACGACGCACTGTCGAGGATGAACGCCCAGCCGGGGCCGGCAGCCCAGATCAGCGCGCCGGCCAATGCCGGCCCGGCGAGGCGACTGGTGTTGGCGGTCATGCCCATCAGGGCGTTGGCCCGCTGCCGGTCGGCGGGCTCGACGGTGCCGGCGACCAGTGGACACGCGGTCGGAATGGCGAACGCCGACGCGGTGCCGCCGAGCGCGGACGCCACGACAACCATGGTCAGCGACGGGTCGCTGCCGAGCAGCTCCACGCCGACGGCGAGCTGGGTCGCGCAGCGCACCAGGTCGGCCGCCATGGCGACCCGACGGGCGTCGAACCGGTCGGCCACGACACCGCCCAGTGGCAGCAGGAGCAGTCGGGGGATCATCGCCGCGGCGAGGACCACGGCCAGCGCGCCGGTGGAGCCGGTGGCCCGCAGCACGGCCAGGGCCAGAGCGGCGGGCACCACCGCCTCGCCGAGAGCCGAGACGGTACGGCCCAGGAACAGCAACCGGAAGGCGGGGATGCGCAGCGGGTGAGCCATGGCCACAACATACTTCGACGCCGAACCTTTCGGCAATGAATATTTCGGCGCTGAGGTAAGCTGGTGCGGTGACCACCACTCCGGATGACGTCGACCGTCACATCGAGCGTTGGCTGCCCGTGGTGCCTGACCTCGACGCGGACGTCGAGGGTGCGGTGACCAGGATGATCAAGCTGATCCGGCACCTGCGGACGGTCAAGGAACGGGTTCTGGCCGACCTGGACCTGCCCGCTCACGAGTACGACACCCTGCACGCCCTGGCCGGCCGACGCGGCCGGGCAGCCCCCTCGGACCTCGCCGTGGATCTCGCGGTTGCCCCCGCCTCGATCACGGCCCGGGTCGACACCCTGCTCCGGCGGGGCTTTGTGCGCCGGATTCCGTCGACAGTCGACCGCCGGCGGGTGGACGTGGAGCTGACCGACGCGGGTCAGGCCGCCTGGCGTGGGGCGATGGAGATCCAGGGCGCAGAGGAGCACCGCCTGCTCGGCGCGCTCACAGCGACCGAACGGCGACAACTCTCCGACCTGTTGCGCCGGGTGATGCTCGTCGCCGAACAGCCGAAGGTCGACTGAGCAGGCTCGGAGAAATCGCGTGGCGCCTCGCGTACAGCTGATGCAAGGGTGACCGGCGTGACTGCGCATGCTCTGGCCGGAACCCTGGCCGACGACGGACGGCGACGGATCTTCGCAGCGATCGTGCTGGGTGCCACCAGCGCGACGGAGGTCGCCGAACGGACCGGCCTGCCGGCGCGGGTGGTGCTCACCGGGGTCCGCCGGCTCGCCGACGCGGGTCTCGTCACCGGCGCGGACGGCTCGCTGGCGGTCGACGAGGCGTCGCTGCGGGCGGCCGCCCGCAACAGTCGCCCGGCCGACGACGCGGAGCCCGACGCCGACCCGGTGCTGCGGACCTTCCTGCGCGCGGGCGTCCTGGTGGGTCTGCCGGCGCAGCGCAGCCGACGGAGGGTCCTGCTGGCACATATCGCCGAGCGGTCGTTCGAACCGGGCACCCGCTATCCGGAGCGCGCCGTCGATGACGCGCTCAAGGCGTGGTGTGCGGCGGGCGGGTCGGATCACGCGACGCTGCGTCGGTACCTGATCGACGAGCGGTTGCTCACCCGTGAGCACGGCATCTACCAGCGGCCCTGATCGTCCGCTTGGCGAACCGTCTCGTCGCGGAGGATCTTGCTAGCCTCGGCGCATGACCTCCTGCACGCCCGCTGACGGCCCCCCGGATCTGTTGTTCCTGCTCTCCTGGGCGAGTCACGCGCTGCAGACCGAACACGCCGCGGGGTTGGCCGAGCTCGGCATCTCGCCGCGGGCGCACTACGTGCTGGCGCAGGCGCGCACCGGAGACCTGACCCAGCGGCAGATCGGCGAGCGGTGCGGCGTGGACAAGACCACGATGGTCGTCACGCTCGACCAGTTGGAACGGGCCGGGCTGGCCGAGCGTCGCCCCGTGCCGACGGATCGGCGCGCCCGGCTGGTCGCGGTGACCCCGGCGGGGGAGCAGGTCCTGCTGCGGGCGCGGCAGGTGGTCGAGCGCATCCAGGAGGACCTGCTCGCGACCCTGCCCGAGCAGGATCGCGAGGTGTTCCTGCGTGCCCTGGTGGCCCTGGTGACCGGTCCGTTGGCCACCAGCTCCCCGTACGCGCCAGGTAGCCGTTCGGGCTGTTAGTTCCGACAAAGATAGTTCCGAACAAGACTATCTGTTACGGTCGTACTCGTTCGTTTCCCCTGAACGAGGAGCCGTCATGAGTGCTGCCGCCGTCACGACCCCCACCACCTCGACCCTGCGCCGCCGTGCCCTCGCTGTCGGCGTCGCCGTCGTGGCCTGCCTGGCCATCTGGTCGATCGGCGCGCTGGCCGGGGTCGACTACACCGTCGAGAGTCCGGGTAAGCCCGCCACGGTCATCGGTGCGGGCGCGATCTTCGTGGTCGCCCTGGGCGCCGCCCTGCTCGGCTGGGCCGTGTTGGCCCTGCTGGAGCGGTTCGCCCCACGGGCCGCCCGTCCGGTCTGGATCTCGCTGGCCGTTGCGGTGACCCTGCTGTCCCTCGTCCCCCTGGTCGGCGTCGAGGCCACCGGTGGCGCCAAGCTGACCCTCGGGGCGACACACGTTGCCGTGGCGGTCGCGCTGATCGCCCTGCTGCCCCGCCCTCGCCGCTAAACGGCCGGCGGTCGGCTGAGTTTGGCGGCCACGGCGTCGAGGACCCAGTCCAGGCCCGTCGCGAAGGATGCTTCGGCGTCCACGTCTGCGCCGTCGTGCACGGCCCTGGTCAGCGCCGGGAAGCGGCCCGTGGCCAACATTTTCGTCAGGTGGGGGCCGGAGGCGCGCTGCCATTCGCGTTTGGACAGGCCCGTGACGCGCTCGGCCCGCAGGTTCGCGATCTCGCGCCTGATCGCGCCGGTGAGGTAGGAACTGACGGTTTCCACGGCGCGCAGAACGGTGTCGATGTCGGCGAAGCCGTCGAGGGCGGCCAGCTTGGCCTCGGTCACGGCCATGCCGTTCGGTCCCAGGGTCGGACGGCCGCCGAGCAGGTCGGCCAGCCAAACGTGGCGCAGTGCGGCCTGCCTGGTGCGGTGGGCGAGGACGCGCAGCGCCTCTCGCCAGTCACCGGGCTGCTCTGCGGGGAGAATCTCGGCGTGGACCTCGTCCACCATGAGGTCGAACAACTCCTGCTTGGTGGAGATGTACCCGTACAGCCGCATCGGGCCGGCGTTCAGTCGGGCGGCGACCTTGCGCAACGACACCGCCTCCAGCCCGCCCTCGTCGGCCAACGCGATGGCGGCGGCGACGATCCGCTCGCGGTCGAGCGGCACGGGAGGATTCGACGGCTCGGGCCGGTCCCACACAGTCAATGGTCACCACCGTTCTGTTGCTGTGCATCGTACGAGGGGAATACAGTGTATCGCCATGAGACACCGTATCGCCGTGGTCGGGGGTGGCCCCGCGGGCCTCACCTTCGCCCGTGTCCTGCACCGCCACGGCCACCCCGTCGCCGTCCTCGAACGCGATCCCACCCCCGACGCCCGCCCCCGGGCGGCGCTCTGGACCTGCACGAAGGACTGGGCCAGCTGGCACTGGACAAGGCAGGGCTGCTGGCAGAGTTCCAGGCGCTGTCTCGCCCGGAGGGGCAGGCCATGCGCATCCTGGACGCCGCTGGGACCGTTCTGCGGGACTGGCGACCCTCTCCAGATGAGCAGGCCAATCCGGAGATCGATCGCGGGCAACTCCGCGATCTGCTGCTCGGCTCCCTCGACGTGCGGTGGGGTCGAGAGGTCGTGCAGGTGGTGCCGGGGACCGAGGATGGCGTACTGGTTCGTTACGCGGACGGGGGGCAGGAGACGTTCGACCTCGTGGTGGGCGCGGACGGCGCCTGGTCCCGGGTCCGCCCGGCGGTCTCGCCGGTGACGCCGCAGTACACCGGTGTCACCTCGGTCGAGACCTCCCTCGACGACGTCGACACCCGCCACCCTGACCTCGCCCAGTTGATCGGCGACGGTTCGGTGGCCGTGTACGGCGTGAACCGATCTGTCGTCGCCCAGCGCAACAGCGGCGGTCACGTCAAGGTGTACACCAAGTTTCGCGCGCCGCTGGACTGGCACGCGGAGCTGGACCTGGCCGACGTCGAGGCCGCGCGATCGGGCATTCTGGCGCTGTTCGACGGCTGGGCCCCTGATGTCCTCGACCTGCTCGGCCACGGCACCGCCTTCGTCCACCGCCCCTTCTACGTCCTGCCCGTATCCCACACCTGGGCCCACGTCCGCGGGGTGACGCTGCTGGGCGACGCCGCCCACCTGATGCCACCGTTGGGGGCGGGCGCGAACCTCGCGATGCTCGACGGTGCCGAGCTCGCGGAGTCCATCGCTGCCGATCCTGAAGATCTGGACGAGGCCGTCCGCGCCTTCGAGGAGCGGATGTGGGCACGGGCCAGCAGGTGGGCGACGATCACGACGGCCGGTCTGGAACGCCTCGTGAGCCCGGACCCGGCCGAAGCCCTCGCCCTCTTCGACCAGGTCCAGCCATCCTGACCGCCGAGAGCACCAGCACCAGCAGCTCTCCACGGCGCGTTACGCAGCCTCGACTGGGAGCAGGCGCTTGAGGACTAACGCTCGGGAAATTCGCGCTAAGGATGATTTTGGTTTGAGCTGGTCAGCCGTGCGAGGCGGCTGAGGTCACATTAAGGCGTGGCCGTAGGGCCACGCCGTCGTGGGTATCGTGCGGATGTTGCGGTAGATGGTCATGGGCCTGACGGCGCAAGAGGCGGCGATCTCGGTCATGGCGAACTGCCGGAGTCGTACATCCGTTGGGCCTTATCGATCAGTTCCGGAGTCATCTTCGGCTTCCGGCCACCGTTGCGTCCGCGGGTGCGGGCGGCGGCGAGGCCGGCCATGGTGCGTTCGCGGATGACGTCCGCCTCGTACTCGGCCATGAGGGCGAACATGCCGACGACGAGGGAAGACCGCCGCGCGAATGTCCTGACAGCGTCCCGAACCCCTGACCGTCGCGGACCCGTCCCGCGCCCCGGCGTTCCCGCCCCTGGACCCTGGACCACACGCCGAGGACGACCCAGGCCGCCGGGGACAGTTCCCAGTGGCCCGACAGCCAGATGGGCAGCCATGTCACCAGTAGCAGCCCTACCGCCCGACGCCCGTCGGAACTAGAGCGCGCCGTGTTCACCATCGCTGAGCACCACACCGCCGCATACAGCAGGGTGCCCATGACGCCAAGCTCAACGAACAACGTCAACACCACGCTGTGAGCGCCGATGCCGAATGGGTCGGCGACTGGGAACATGCCGGCCCCAATTCCAGTGAACCAATGGTCCTGCCACATGCTGCGCGCGAACTCCCACACGACGAGGCGACCCGACAGAGTGTCGTCCTGACGTGTGAAGAAGCTTTGCAACGACAGCAGCCGCTCATCGCCGTACACGCCCGACGGCACGACGATGAGTGCCACGGCGCTGCCGATAGATGCCGCCCGCCACGCCACTGTCGGGGCGAGCCTCGACACGGCGGCGTACATCGCGGCCAGCCCAACAGCTACCTGCGCGCCTCGGGTGCCGGTCAGGAAGATCGCCCACCCGAACACCGGCAGGGCGGCCCACACCATCAGGTGCCACCGCCTCGGCAGGTACCGCAGGCTCAGCAGGGCCAAGCCCACTGCCACGGCGGTAGCCAACGCGTAGGCCGTGTAGTTGGGGTTCACACCGTTCAACCCGGCGCGGATGGCAGGCGCACCCAACTGGTACACCTCCTGCCGCAGCTCCTCGCTGCGGCGGATCGTGAGGACCGCCGCATACAAGCTGCCCGCCAGGTAAGCGCCCGACACTAGTGCGATGTCGAAGCGGGACCTGATGGCGACACGGGCCAGGACGAACAGCACTGCCATGCCCCAATAGGAGCGGATGGCCGCCTCGGTGTGCGGCAGCCGCAGGTTGTCGATGCTCGCCGCGGTCGCCCACAGCGGTAGCGCGAACACCGCGATGTCGAGGGGGCGCAGCCGGTCGATGCGCAGCAGTACGACGGTGGCAAGCCAAGCACCGTGCCACAGCAGTGTGTTCGGTGCGACCGGTGACGTCGCCGCGGCCATCAACACGACAGTGAGAACCGTCCGACGCCTGATCGTGGCTCCCACGTCTCGGCTGGTCCGGTGTCGTTGGGCCGGGCCGCGCAATCCAATGCTGTTATCCACGACGCCCCCAGGTTGGACGGGGGCGATCCCCCCGTCATCCGCCCAACGGATCACGTGCGGATGAGACACGCAGTGCGCTGATTCGGGTGTCTGGCTTTACCACGGATGACCACTGGTGCGGTGACCCCGGCAGGGTGGCGACAGAGTTAACCGGATCCGTCACGCCCATCTTTCCGGTGATCTCGCCCGCGCGGTCGGGGCGGCCAGCCGCGAAGCTGCTGAGGAGAGGAATCGAGATGGCTCGGCTTGTCGGCCCCGATGACGCTTACCGGGTCGTGTATCTGCCGGACGGGCGGGCCAGGGCGCGCGGTATTCCTGTGCCGTTGTTCGCCGACCCCGACTGCACGATCGCGGCGGATGTGCAGACCACTGCGGGGGCGGACATCCCCGAGTCGACTGTGCTTGTGGACGTGGACTCCCGCATCCCACTGTTCCTGTTTCCGGACGGCGCGGACGTGTACACGTCCATCAACGGTGGCCCAACGGTGGCGCTGTACGCGCGGTTGAATGACCGGATCGGCGCTGGCAGTGCCGATGCCGCTCAACGGTCGGCGAACCTCGCGGACCTGGCGAACACCGCAGCGGCGCGTGCCGTGTCGCTCGGAGCGCTGGGGCTGCTGGACTCCGCCGCGAGGCGCACGCCCGTCGGGCGGATGTCGCAGGGGCAGCAACGCCGCCTCGACCTGGCGCTCGCGCTGGCCGGTCGGCCCACGCTGATCCTGCTCGACGAGCCGACGAACCACCTGTCGTCGGCCCTGGCCGACGAGCTGACCGCGGCGATCCGTGACACGGGTGCCGCCGTCGTCGTCGCCACGCACGATCGACAACTGCTGCGGGACCTGGCCGACTGGCCACGTCTGCGCGTCGGAGACTCGCCGACGCCGGGTGCGCGAACCCGCACGACCGACCGGGAGCAGGAGCACCTACCGGGATAATGCCGTTGACCGGGCGGTGATGATCGACTGGTGACCATCGCCGCCCGAGCAACCTGGACGACCAGCGTCAGCCGACCCGACCAGCCCGACGCGGTGCTGCTGCTGCGCGAGTACATGACCGAGATGGTGGTGCGCTACCACCGCCGCCCGGCCCTGCCCGGCGAGGTCGACGAGGCGCTCGCGGAGATGCCCAGCGACGACCTGACCAACGCGAGCGGGTTGCTGCTGCTCGCCCACCACGGCACCGACCTGGCCGGGTGCGCCGGGCTGCGCTGGCACTCGGGCTGGGCCGAGCTGACCCGGGTGTTCGTCCGACCCGCGCATCGTGGCGCCGGTGGGGGTGCCGCGTTGCTGACCGCCGTCGAGCAGCACGCACGGGCGGCCGGAGCGCAGGCGATACGGCTGGACACCCGCGCCGACCTGGTCGAGGCCCGCGCCCTGTACGCCCGGCACGGCTACGTCGAGATTCCGGCGTACTCGCACGGCCCCTACGCCGAGCACTGGTTCGAGAAGCGACTGGGTTGAGCGGTTGACGCTCGCCGGCGGATGCGCTAAACAAGAAGAGGAAGTTGAGTCACCCCGGCTCAACTCATCACCTTCGGCCAGGAGAACCGAGGAGGCATGACCATGTTGATGCGTACCGACCCGTTCCGCGAGATCGACCGGCTCGCCGAGCAGTTCTTCGGTACGGCGGCCCGTCCCGCGATGATGCACCTTGACGCCTACCGCGACGGCGACCACTTCTACGCGGCGTTCGACCTGCCCGGCGTCGACCCCGACACCATCGACTGCACCGTCGAGCGCAACGTGCTCACCGTCCGGGCCGAACGTCGCCGACCCTCCGGAGACGGCGTCGAGCTGGTGGCAGCCGAACGTCCGATGGGCACGTTCACCCGGCAGTTGTTCCTCGGCGACACCCTGGACACCGACAAGCTGGAAGCCGGCTACGAGCACGGGGTGCTGACGCTGCGCATCCCCGTCGCCGAGCGTGCCAAGCCGCGCCGGGTGACCATCACCGCCAACGGCGACGGACGTCGACAGATCAACGCCTGATCATGGTGTCGGGTGGGATCGGCGCGCCTGCACGCCGATCCCACCCGAGGCTGAGAACCTTTTTCACATGGTGTTCTCCGACGCTCCGGTGCTGGCCCGCCCGTCCGCGCCACCCGCGCTGCCGAGTGGGCCAGTCGAGGTCACCGAGGCGTGGCTGCGTAACCGGCGGTTGTCCGAGCACACCCGCGACGCGTACCGGCGCGACGTCACCGGCTGGCTCACCTGGTGCGCCGGCCGGGACCTGGACCCGCTGCGGGCCACGTTCCTGCACGTCAACGAGTATGCCCGGGCGTTGGAGTCCACAGTCGCCGCCCGTAGCGGCCGGCCGCTGACCCCGGCGACCGTGGCGCGACGGCTCTCCGCGCTGTCCAGTTGGTACGACTTCCTGGTGAAGCTGGGCGCGGTGCCGGCCAACCCGGTCGCCGGCGCGGACCGACCTCGCGTCGACCGGGATCACTCCGCCACTCTTGGGCTCACCCCGGAGGAGGTGGACGCTCTGCTCGGCGCCGCCGACGCGGACACGGGCGCGACCGCCCTGCGCAACCGGGCGGCGATCGCTCTCCTCGCCGATCTGGGCCTGCGCGTCGGGGAGCTGATCTCGCTGGACCTGACCGACCTCGGCACCGAACGCGGACATCGCAGCGTGCGTTTCGTCGGCAAGGGCGGCAAGCAACGCCGTCGGGCCCTCACCCCCGGCAGCGGGTACGCCGTGGACGCCTACCTGGCCCAGCGGGCCGCCGCCACCGGTGTGCCGGTGACACAGCTGACCGGGCCGCTGCTGGTCACCGCCAGCGGTGCCCGGCTGGACCGGCACTCGGTGTTCCGGATGGTCCGCCGGCTCGCCCGGGCCGCCGACATCCCGGCCTGGGCGAAGCTGTCCCCACACTCCCTGCGGCACGCCTTCGCCACCACCGCCCGCTCGGAGGGCGTGCCGCTGGAGGACGTGCAGGACGCGATGGGGCACGCCGACCCGCGCACCACCCGCCGCTACGACCGGGACCGGCACAACCTCGACCGTGACCCGGCCTACGTGGTGTGGGCGGCGCGGTCCCGTCGGAGCAACTGAGCCACAGCGGCCGCCCCCGGCGTGCCGCTCAGCTCTGCGGTCGGGGGCAGATGCAGAACGGCTGCCCGATCGGGTCGAGAAGCACCACCCACCGCTCGCCGCCGGGCTGGAAGTCCGGCTTCGAGGCGCCCGCCGCGACGAACGTCTCCTCCGCCGTGGCGAGGTCGTCGACATACAGGTCCAGGTGGTAGCGCTTGTCGCCCGCCGGGTCCGGCCAGGACGGCGGACGGTAACCCTCGACCAGCCCGAAGCCGATGGAGACACCACCGGAGCTGATCATCGCGTACTCGGGTTGGCTGTGTGTGATCTCCCAGCCGAGCGCCTGGTGGTAGAACGCGGCGTGGCCGGCGGGGTCGGAACTGTCGAGGTTGACCATGGCGAGGTCCGCAGAGGCTGTCACGCCAGCAGTATGCCGCCGGGGCCCGACAAGCCCGCGTGACCGACACACGCGTCAGACCCCCGTCCTACGGTCGACGGATGAGACATGGCCTGGAGATCTCCTGTGGTGGCGCCGCCATCCCGGTGTCCGTTCTGGTGGAGTTGGGTGAGCTGGCCGAACACGCCGGTTGGGACGGCGTGTTCCTGGAGGACTACCTCATCCACTACAGCGGGGACGAGCCGTCCACCTACGACCCGTGGCTGGTGCTCGCCGCGATCGCCGGACGCACCGGGCGGGTGCGCCTGGGCACCACGGTCACCGCGCTGCCCCGGCGCCGCCCGGCGAAGCTGGCGCGTGAGGTCCTCACCCTCGACCACCTCAGTGCCGGCCGCGCCACGGTGGCGGTCGGCGTCGGAGACCCCGGCGACCGAGGGCTGGCCGCGTTCGGCGAGCAGACCGAGGTGTCGGTGCGCGCCGCGATGCTCGACGAGGGCCTCGACCTGCTGACCGGGCTGCTCAGCGGTGAGCGGGTCGACCACCAGGGCACCCACTACCGCGCCGACGGGGTGGCGCTGCGACCAGCGCCGGTGCAGGCACCCCGGGTTCCCGTCTGGGTCGGCGGCAGCACCCAGGCCGCAGCGGTGCGTCGCCGCGCGGCCCGCGCCGACGGCATCGTTCCGTACAAGCTCACCGACACCGACACATGGTCCGACTTCACCCCCGACGAGGTACGCGAGCTGGTCAACGCCCTGCCACCGACCCGCGCCGACGGCCAGCCGTTCGACGTGGCGATCGGCGGCCGGCGCCGCCGACCCGACGAACGTGCCGAACGGGCGTACCTCGAAGACCTCGCCGCGGCCGGCGCCACCTGGTGGCTGGAGTTCGTCCCGGTCGGAGAGCCGGCGGCCATGCGCGCCGCCGTCGCCCGCGGGCCCCTGCGCTGACACCGGGTCAGGATGCGGCGACCACGGGTCGTCGGGCGTTCAGCAGAGCAGATCCAGGTGGTGGTGGGCGTCCTCGGCGATCTCCTCGTGCCGCAGCCAGCGGCGCGCCCACAGCCGGGCGGCCAGTGCCGCCTGCTCGTCGCCCCACGCGGCGTGCTCGACGAGCAACGCGGTGGTCAGCGCGTACGCCAGGCGCAGCGCCAGGCCACGCGCGCCGGCGAGCACCGTCGGTGAGCCCGGGTCGGCGGTCACCGAGGTGATGGTGTCGCCCAGCTGTGCGGCGGCGCCGGCCAGGGTGTCGGCCAGCACCGGCGACAACGGGCGGGCCAGGTCGACGGCGGCGGCGAGCCGGGCCAGCAGCGGCGCGCCGGCGTCCTCCCGGGTCAGCGCGCGCAGCACGTCCAGCGACAGCACGTTGGTGGTGCCCTCCCAGATCGGCAGCACCTGCGCGTCGCGCAGCAGCCGGGGCACCCCCGTGTCCTCCACGTAGCCGGCCCCACCGAAGCTCTCCACGTACTCGCTGGCGGAGCTGACCGCCAGCCGGCCGGTGGCCAGCTTCGCCAGCGGCGCCACGATCCGCAGCTCCGCCGCGGCCTCCGGGTCGGCGCCGACCTCGACCCGCCCGAGCAGGGCGAAGGCGTGCCCGGCCAGGGCGAACGCCCCGGCCGCGTCGACTGCCAGGGTGCCCAGGGTGGCCCGGTGCAGCGGCGAGGACGACAGCGCGCCGCCCGCGACGTGCCGCACGTCGGCGTACGCCCGGGCGTAGGCGAGACCGCGTCTCATACCGCCCGCCGCCGCTGCGGCGTTGTGCACCCGGGTCACCACGACCAGGGTCATCGCCCGGACCAGGCCGGGCACCGCGGGGTCGCCCAGCGGCACGGCGTACGCGTCGTGCAGACCGATCTCGGCGGTGGGCAGCGCCCGGGTGCCGAGCTTGTCCTTGAGGCGGTGCACGGTGACGCCCGGTGCGGGTGCGCCCGGCGCCAGCCCGTGGGCCAGCGGTGAGTCGACCGCGTAGCGGGGAACCAGGAACGGCGCGAGCACCCGACTGCCGCGCCCCGAGCCCTCCGGTCGGGCCAGCGCCACCGCCATCGCCGCGTCGGCGGCCGAGCAGAACCACTTCTCGCCGGTCAGCCGCCACGAACCATCCACCGCTGGCCGGCCGATCGTGCTGGAACGGCCCAGGTCGGAACCGCCCTGCGACTCGGTCATCCACTGCCCGCTGGTGATCGCCACGGCCGGGTCCGTGGAGATCAGCCGGGGCAGCCACGCGTCGCGGACCCCGTTGTCCACCTCGGGCAGGCTGAGCAGCGCCGCAGCCCCGTCGGCCATCGCCACCGGGCAGGAGAACGTCGCGGACTCCGGCCCGTACAGGTGGAGCAGGGCGTGTTGCACCACCCGGGCGGCGGCACCCCAGGTGCCGCGCGCGTCCGGCAGGTAGGGCAGCGCGACCACGGCGTGCCGGGCGGCCGCAGCGCGCTGCGCCTGCCAGCCGGCGGAGGTGTCGATCCGGTCGACCCGGGCGCCCCACGGGTCGTAGCGGACCAGCGTCGGCGGGTGCGCCTCCGCGTCGGCGTGCGCCGCGCGCAACGGCCCGGCGACGTCTGCGGCCAGGTCGGCGAGACGGCCCTTGGCGGCGGCGTGCCCGGCCGGGCCGAGGTGACGCTCCAGCCAGGACCGCAGCAGGCCGTCACCGGCGTACGGGTCGACGGGGGGTGGTACCGGCTGCACGAAGCGGCTCATCGATCGGCTCCTGGCACTGCTCGGGGGGTGTGCGCCGACGGTAGACGATCCGTGGTCGCCGCGAACAGGGCACACCCACTCACCGGGGACACCCAGTTTCCGACTTGTCGTACCTCGGTGCGACCGCGTTCTCTACGGTCGGTAGTCGTGGGTGCCGGCCAGTCGTGGAGCCGACCGGCCCGGCGCAGCCGCCCGATGCGCACCGGGTTGGCGTTCGCCGGGTTCGGGGTGGCGCTGTGCTGCGTCGGGGTGGCCGGACTGGCCGCCTGGAACCTGCAGACCGTCCGTCAGGCCGCCGGCCCGATCCGGGAGACCGCCGACGGGTTCCTCAACGAGGTGAGTCTCGGCGACAGCGACAGGGCGTACGACCGGCTCTGCGAGGACGCGCGCACCCGGTGGAGCGCGATCGGCTTCACCAGTTGGGTGCGTACGCCGCCGATGGTCACCGACTACGAGATCACCGACGTGTCCGTCACCACCCGCAGCGGACGACCGCAGGGCACGGTGACGGTGAAGCTGACCCGCGACGGCGGGCTCAGCGAGGAACGCCGCCTGCCGGTGGTCCGCGAGGGCGGCGACTGGCGGGTGTGCGGTGACCCCTTCTGAGCCGCCGGCCGTTCGGCCGAAGCGGCAGTGGTTGCTGCGCGAGCGTCGGGGGGTGGAGCCGACCACGTCGATGGAGCTGTTCTTCGATCTGGTCTTCATCTTCACCACCACCCAGTTGACGCACTACCTGATCGCGCACCCGGACTGGCGTGGCGCCGCCCGCACCGCGCTCCTGCTGGCGCTGATCTGGTTCGTGTGGATCTACACCGCCTGGGGGACGAACTGGCTGCGACCCGACCAGGCGCCGGTACGGGCGCTGCTGATCGCGCTGATGCTGGGCAGCCTGTTGCTCTCGGCGGCGATCCCCGAGGCGTTCGCCGGCGCCGGGCTGGTCTTCGCGCTCGTCTACGCGACAGTGCAGGTGGGCCGCACCGTGTTCGCGTTGTGGGCGGTGCAGGGCCAGCCGTGGCTGGTCGACGGGTTTCAGAAGACGCTGCCATGGTTCGTCGCGACGTCGTCGCTCGTGGCGCTCGGCGGCGTGATCGGCGGCGTCTTCCAGGAGGCGCTGTGGGCGGCGGCGATCGTGATCGAGGTGATCGGCCTCTCGACCGGCTTCCCGGTGCCCGGTCTGGGCCGCAGTCCCGCTGAGCGGTGGATGGTGGAGGGCGGGCACCTGGCCGAGCGGTGCCAGGCGTTCATCCTCATCGCCCTGGGTGAGTCGATCCTCGTCACCGGGAGCACACTCGCGCAACACCTGAACCTGACGATGTCCGGCGCGTTCGTGCTGGCGTTCGCCGGTTCGGTGGCGCTGTGGTGGGTGTACTTCGCCCGGTCCGCCCCGGCGGCGGCGGAGGTCATCGCGCGAGCCGGTGAGCGCACCGGCGGTCTGGGCCGGCTGGCGTTCAACTACCTGCACCCCGTGATGGTCGCCGGCATCATCGTCACCTCGGCGGGTGACGAGCAGCTCCTGCGTGAGCCGGGTGCCCCCGCCACCACGACCGCCGCCCTGTTCACGCTGGGCGGTCCGGCGTTGTTCCTCGCCGGGCA
This sequence comes from Micromonospora zamorensis, assembly GCF_900090275.1. Classification (NCBI taxonomy): domain Bacteria; kingdom Bacillati; phylum Actinomycetota; class Actinomycetes; order Micromonosporales; family Micromonosporaceae; genus Micromonospora; species Micromonospora zamorensis. The sequence continues at coordinate 2,864,547 of NZ_LT607755.1, forward strand.
CGCCGCCTACAAGGCGGTGCTGTGGCGGATCCTGCCGACAAGCCGGATCGCAGCGGTGGTGCTCCTGCTCGCGTTGGTGCCGTTGTGTGTGGGGCTGGGGGCCACCGTCGCGGTGTGCGCCACGCTGGCGTTGGCGGTGATCATCGCCGTGATCTTGGCCGACCGGTTCCGCGTACGGCGAGGCGTCCCGCAGCCGTCCTGACCCGCCCGGTCGCACTGCGTCGGTTCTCGGACAACGTCACCGCAGGTGGGCCCCCGGGTGGTTAGCGTGGGTCACCGGCCCTCCGGGTGACCTTCCGCGGTGCTCGGACGAGCGGAGGCGACGCGATGACAACCGAGCAGCGGCCCCGGCCACGACGGTGGCTGATGCTGGTGGCCGCCGCCGGGTACGGCAAGACCACCGCCCTGGAGACCGTCGGCGGGGACGAGCCGACGGCCTGTCACCGGGCGACGGACCTGATCGACGCGGCGACGCACGCCAACAGCCCGCCAACGGGCACGCAACCGCCAATCCGGGTCGCCGTGGACGAGGTGTCCGCGCTCAGCGGGGACGACCAGCTGGCCCTGGTGCGGTGGTTGGGCGCGCTGCCGGGTCAGCCAGCGGTGACGCTTGCCGCCCGACACCCCCTGGTCGACGCGGCGCTGAGCGCCTGCGCCGGGCCCGTCGTGCACCGCGGGCCGGAAACCCTCGCCCTCGGCCGGGACGCGGTCGCCCGGATCCTGCGCGACGAACACGCGGTGCCCGACAGCGACCTGGCCTACCTGGTGTACGAGCTGACCGCCGGCTGGCCGGCGTGGGTGCACCTCGCTGGCGACGCCCTCGGCCGGCAGGGCGTCGGCCGGCGGGAGCTGCTCGCGGCCCTGACCGAGCCCGGCACCGCCGGTGGGCACTTCGCCCGCGACGAGATCCTCGCCGACCTGCCCGCGCAGGTGGCGACTCTGCTCGGCCGCGTCCACCACCTCGACCCGATCAGCGCGCCGCTGTGCGTGGCCGTCGACGCCGACACGCCAGCCGACGTCACCGCGCAGGCGCTGCGCTGGGCGACCCGCACCGGGTTGCTGATCGCCCACCCCCGCCGTCGGGCCGGCCACACCTCGTCGACTGTGCAGCTGGTCCGGGTCCTCGCCGCGGTGCTGGCCCAGCAGGCGAGTCGGCCGGACACCTCAGGACGTCGCAGGCTGTACGCGGCCGCCGACTGGTACCTCGCCAACGCGTACCCGATGGCGGCGGCCCGAGCCCTGCACGACGCGGACGACACCGGGCGGTGCGCGGAGCTGATCGCCAGCCACGGCGAGGGCATGCTCGCCGGTGGTGGTGCGCCAGACGTCACCGACCTGATCAGCGCGTTGCCGCAGGCCGAGCAGAACCCCGACCTCCAACTGATCTTCGGTGACGCGTTGCGGATGTCCGGCTCGGTGACCTGGGCGTCGAGGGTCTTCGCCGCGCTGCTGGCCCGGGCCGACCAGGACCGCCGCTGGCCGGCCCGGCTGCTCTGGCGGGCGGCGATGGTGCCGTACCTGCGGACCGACTACGCCGGCGCCCTCGCGGTGCTCGACCGCGCGGGCGCACCGCCGACGCTCACCCCACCGGGTCCCGACGACGTGCTGCTGCTGGCCTGTCGCGCCAGCACCCTGGCCCAGCTCGGCCGGGTCGACGACGCGGTCGCCGCCGGGGCCCGGGCGCTCGCCGCCGCACACCAGCTCAACGAGGACACCCCATTGGCGGCGGCGCACATCGCGGCCGCGCTGACCTCGTCCGGCACCCGCCGCGACGAGCACCTGGCCGAGGCGCTGGCGGCGGCGGAACGCGCGGGTGACCTGGTCCAGCAGGCACGGGTCCTGGTCAACCAGGCGCACTGCCTGCTGCGCGAGGCCCGATACCCGTCGGCGCTGGCTACCGCCGTACGGGCGGTGCGCGCGGCGGAACTCGCCGGCCCACCCGGAGTGCTGGTGACCGCCCTGCACAACGCGGGCGAGGCGCTGGTACGCCTGGGCCGCTACGACGAGGCGACACTGCACTTCACCCGGTCCAAGCTGGTATCCCAACGGTTGGGTTTGAACCGGGCTGCCGCCGGCGTCTACGGGCTGGCCGAGGTCAGTCGCCGCCTTGGCCGGCGGGAGGAGGCGTTGGCAGCGTTCGCCGAGGCCGCTGAGCTGGCCCGTGACGTGGGGGACCTCCAGGTGCGCATTCCGGCGTTGGCCGGTCTGGCCCGGCTGCGCTGCGAGGGCACGGGCGCCGACCTCACTGCCGCTCGTGCCGCGGCCGACGAGGCGCACCGGTTGGCACCGGCGTTCCTGCTGTCCTGCGCGCTGGTCGCGACGGGTTGGGTGGCGTACGCCGGGGGTGATCTGGGTCTGGCCCGGCGGCGGGCGGCCGAGGCGGTCGGAGCTGCCCGCACCGGTCGGCAGGCCGACGCGTTGGCGGAGGCGTTGGAACTCACCGCGGCTGTCGCCGCCGAGCCGGACGCGAGTCGAAGCGCGTTGCTGGAGGCCGGCGCGATCTGGCAGGCGGCGGGTGCGGGACCGGCCGCCGAACAGACAGTCGTCCGGCTGGGCCGTCTCCCGGGCGCCGACGCCGCGCAGCGGTCGGCGGCGCGGCTGGCCGCCGACCGGCTGCTGGCGCTCGGCATCGAGACGGTCGACGGGCGGGCGTTGGCCGAGACGCCCGCCGACGCGGACACCGTCGAGGTGCGGGTGCTCGGCCGGTTCGAGGTCGTCGTCGGTGGGCGGGACGTCCCGCTGCCGGCGTGGCGGTCCCGACAGGCCCGCACTCTGCTGAAGATCCTCGTCGCCCGGCGCGGTCGTGCCGTCGGGCGGGGGGAGCTGTGCGAGCTGCTCTGGCCCGACGACGAGCCACGGCGGACCGCACACCGCCTGTCGGTGCTGCTGTCCGCCGTGCGTGCCGTGCTCGACCCGTCCCGCCGGTGGCCCGTCGACCGGTACGTCCGCGCCGACCTGACCGGTGTACGTGTCGACCTGACCCGGGTGGTCGTCGACGCGGAGAACCTGCTCACCGCCGTCCCGCGGGCCGAGCGCCTCGCCCGCGACGGTGACCCGGCGCGGGCCCGCGAGCTGCTCGCCGAGGTGGACGCCGCCTACCGGGGGGACGCCTTCGCCGACGAGCCCTACGCGGACTGGGCCGACGGGCTGCGGGAACAGGCCCGCGCGGTGTGGTTGCGGGCACTGCGTGACCTTGCCCGGCGGTACCGGGGCGACGGTGACGCCGACCGGGCCGCCACCGCCCTGGTCCGGCTGCTCGACGCCGACCCGTACGACGAGTGGGCGCACCAGGCGCTGGTCGGGACACTCGTCGGTGCCGGCCGGCACGGGGAGGCCCGGCGTTCGTTCGAGAGGTGGGCCGGGGCGATGCGTACGATCGACGCACCGCTCCCGGACCCGGGTGTGCTGCGGGCAGGGGCTGGTCAGCAGGCGTAGAAGTTCTCCTGGCCCGCGTCGGTTAGCACGTAAGAATAGAAGATCGCGCCGGGGTCGACCGTCTCGTCCTCCGCGCAGGTGTCCACCCCGGGCCCACCGTCGAGGGTGTCACCGCCGGGCCCCGTGACGGTGTCGCCCGCCACCCCGATCAGCAGGTCGGCGCCGTGGGAGCCGGAGAGGACGTCGTTGCCTTCCAGACCGGCGAGCAGGTCGGCGCCGGCGCCGCCGGCGATGAAGTCCCCGCAGCCCTCACCATAGATGGTGTCGTCACCACCGCCGCCGTGGATCGTGTCGACGCCACCGCCGCCGTAGATGATGTCGTTGCCACCGAGCCCGTAGATCTCGTCGGGCCCGCCACCGCCGAACAGGGTGTCGTCGCCCTCGGTGCCCATGATCGGGTCGCCGTCGGTGGTGGCGCACGGGTTCGCGTCCGGGTCGGCCTGCGCCGCGGCGCCGCCCACGCCAACCAGTGTGCCGCTGAGCAGGAGGGCGGCCAGCACCGCCGCCACTCGGGTACGCATGATGAAACCTCCTGTTCGTGGACCCCGTGAGGAGTCCGGTGACGCCGCGCTGACGTCACCGGCACTGTCGCAGCCGCCCGTCATCGTGGCGTCAGTACGCCGAGGGCGGTCGCCGTGCTGACGCTCTCCTGACGACGGTGCGGAGTCTGGCCCCACAGCCGTCGTCGACAGTCGACGAGGCAGTGCGGAGGGAACATCCGATGAAGCGGAAACTGGCTGGTCTGGCAGTGCTGACCGGCATGGCGGCGGCCACGACGCTGCTCGCGCCGACGAGCCCGGCGCAGGCGTCGGTCGGCCTGTACCGGGTCGCCGCGACCAGCGTCCTGGACGCGACGAACGCCAAGACGATGGCCATCTCGTGCAACGGCCTGGACCAGGTGGTCGGTGCCGGCGGGCGGATCAACGACGGTCAGGGTGACGTCCTGATGACCCGCGTCTACGCCGACGCGACACTGCACACGGTCACCGTGCTCGGCGTGGAAGCGAACGCCACGAACGTGCCGTGGTCGGTGGACGCGTTCGCGGTCTGCGCCCCGGCCGGGGCGGTGGCCGGCCTGCAACTGGTCACCACCACGTCGGCGAACAACGCCCTCGACAAGGTGGGCATCACCGCCGTGTGCCCGCCGGGCAAGAAGACCTTCGGCGGTGGGTACCGGATCGACAACGCCAACGCCGCGGTGGCGATCGACGAGCTGGCGTTCACCTCGGCGCTCGGCTCGGTGTCGAGCACCGCGTACGTGTTCGGCGCGCCGGGCAACTTCACGTTGCAGACCCAGGCGTTCTGCGCCACCCCGCTGCCGGCGATGGCGTTGACGGAGGCGACGAGCGCGTTCAACGCGAACTCGCCGAAGTCCGTGACGACGCTGGCCTGCCCGGCGGGGTCGCAGACCGCCGGGGTCGGCGCGGTGTTGACCGGGCTCACCGGGGACGGCTCGGTGGCGACGTTGCTGCCCAAGCCGGCACTGGACACCGCTGAGGCGACCGGACGGGAGATCGTCGCGTTCGCCGGGGCGTGGAACGTCAGGGCGCAGCAGGTCTGCGTGGGTTGATCCACCCGTACGACGGCCGGCCGTCCCCAGCACGGGGGCGGCCGGCCACCGCGTCGACGCCTCAGTCGCGGGGGCCCAGGTCGCCCGAGCGGTAGTGCCGGCGGCACAGCACCTGGTAGCGCACGTCGGCGGTGTCGACGGTGTCGCCGATGACGACCTGGGCGCCCTCGCGAACCACCCGCCCGTTGACGACCCGGGCGTTGAGCAGCCCTTCCCGGCCGCACCAGCAGAGCACCTCGACCTGGATGCGGGCCACCTCGTCGGCCAGCTCGAACAGCCGCTGCGTGGCGGGGAACAGGCAGGACCGGAAGTCGGTGGCGAGGCCGAACGCGAACACGTCGACGTCGTAGCTGTCGACCAGCTCGGCCATCTGCTCGACGTGCTCCACCGTGTAGAAGCACGCCTCGTCGCAGATCAGGTAGTCCACGCGTACGCCGTCGGCCCACCGGCCGCGGACCAGGGCCCGCAGGTCCAGGTCGTCGGTGACCTCGATGGCCTCGTGGGCCAGCCCGATGCGGGTGGTGACCTGCGGGCCCAGCGACCGGTCGATGCGGGTGGTGACCAGCCCCCGACGGCCCTGCCGGGCGTGGTTGTAGTTCATCTGCAACGCCATCGTGGACTTGCCGCAGTCCATCGGCCCCCAGAAGAACTTCAACGCCGCCGCGTGCACCGGACGCCCGTCGAGCCCGCGCGCAGCCGCGCACCCGGCCGGAGCGTGCGGCTGGCCGGGGAACGGGTGGGCCAGGCAGGTCGGGGCAGCGGCGGCGGCGTCAGTCACGGTCGGGCAGCCTAGCTGATCGACCGCCTCTGATATGTCGGGTGCGGGACGCGTGCTCAGAGCACCCGGGGTGGCGTGTTGCCCGCGGCCACGATGGCCCGGCGGATCGGCACGGCCGCGAGGAGCAGGAAGCCGACCACGAAGAAGATCAGCAGTGAGACCAGGCCCACCCGGTAGGACGAGGTGAGCTGGAACACCAGGCCGAAGGCGAGCGGCCCGAGCCAGCTGGTGCCCTTGTCGCTGATCTCGTAGAAGCCGTAGTACTCGCCTTCCTTGCCGGCCGGGATGAGCTGGCTGAACAGCGACCGGCTCAGTGCCTGGCTGCCGCCGAGGACCAGGCCGATGGCCGCGCCGAGGACCATGAACGGCAGCGGTGCCTCGGCGGGAAGCCGGAACGCAGCGATGATCACACCGGTCCAGAGCACCAGGCTGAGCAGCACGGTCTTCCAGGCGCCGATGCGCTTGGCCAGCGCGCCCAGGCTCAACGCGCCGCCGAAGGCGAGGAACTGCACCAGCAGGATCGTGATGATCAGGGTGCTCTGCTCCAGGCGCAGCTCTTCGGTGCCGTACTGGCTGGCCAGGGTGATGACCGTCTGGATGCCGTCGTTGTAGACCAGGAACGCCAGCAGGAAGTACAGCGTCAGCGGGTACGCCTTGACCTCGCGCATGGTGCGGGCGAGTTGCCGGAACCCGTCGGTGAGCACGTTGCCGCCGCTGGCCAGGGCCGCGACGCTGGGGCGCTCGCGCAGCCAACGCAGCGGCACCAGGGTGAACAACGCCCACCACACGCCGGCGGACACGATCGACCAGCGGGCCAGGTCCAGGGTGCGTTGCGGGTTGTCGCCCTCGTCGAGCAGGGTGATCGCGACGAGGTTGAGGGCCAGCAGCAGGCCGCCGCCGAGGTAGCCCAGCGCCCAGCCGCGACTGGAGATGCCGTCGCGTTCGTCGGGGCCGCCGAGCTGCGGCAGGAACGAGTTGTAGACCACGATCGCGGCGCCGAAGGAGATGTTGGCGACCAGGAAGAGCGCCCCGCCGAGCAGGTAGCGGTCGCCGGTGACGAAGGCCATCGCGATGGTGGCGCCGGCGCCGGTGAACGCGGCGCCGCCGAGCAGCCGCTTCTTGTGCGCCGAGCGGTCGGCGATCGCCCCGATGACCGGCAGCACGAACACGGTGAGGAACACCGACAGCGAGATCAGGTACGGGTAGTAGGACCCGGCGGCGATCTTGATGCCCAGTGGGTAGACAGAGCCGTCGCAGGAGTCCGCGCCGAGTTCGCAGCCGGCCGCCAACTCGGCGACGGTGGTCAGGAACGGGCCGAGGAACACGGTGATCACGGTGGTCTGGAACGCGGAGTTGGCCCAGTCGTAGATGTACCAGCCCCTGCGTTCCCGGCGGGTGCTCGCCGGAGGCGGGGTGTCGTCCACCGTGGGGGTCACGGTCTCGGCCATCGGGGGTCCTTCGATGGTCAGGCGGCCCAGTGGCCGCGGCTGCGGTAGACGTCGCGCAGCACGCCGACGTGATCGGTCATGATGCCATCCACGCCACGATCCAGTAAGTCGTGCATCTGGGCTGGTTCGTCGATCGTCCAGACGTGCACCTGCAGGCCGATCCGGTGGCAGTAGTCGAGGAACCGGCGGTCCACCACCGGCACCCGCCCGTAGCGCGGCGGCACCTGCGCGGCGACCACCGACGGGGGCAGTCGCAGCGGGCGTCCGTGCAGGGAGGCGAGCCGCAGCCGGGCGACCCCACGCATGCCGAGGCTGGTGGCGACGCGCCCTTCGGTGAGCACGCGCAGCCGGGTCAGGCGGGCGTCGCTGAACGAGGCCAGCAGCACCCGGTCGGCGGCGCCGGCCCGGGTCACGGTGGCGACCGTCGGCGCGACGCCGCTGTCGGCCTTCACGTCGATGTTGAAGCGGACCTGCGGCCAGGCGCCGAGCACTTCGTCGAGCCGGGGTACGACGGCAGCGCCGCCGACGCGTACCGAGGCGAGGTCGGCCCAGCTCATTTCGGCGATGCGCCCCGCCTCACCGGTGACCCGGCGCAGCGTCGGGTCGTGGAAGATCACCGCGACGCCGTCCGTGGTGGCGTGCACGTCGGTTTCCACGTACCGGTAGCCGAGCCCGATGGCCCGGGCGAACGCCTCGGTGGTGTTCTCGTCGCCCTCGGCGGCGCCGCCACGGTGGGCGAACGCCAGCGGCGCGGGCGCGTCGAGGTAGCCGGGTCGGGTCAACACGCGACGCAGTATGCCCTCGGCGGGTGGCCGGTGGGTGGCCGGCCGGCGTCTGTCGCCCGCTCGCGCCGCCGCCGGAACCCGCCGAGCTGACCAGCGCGAGGCGATGCGGTCGGTGCCCGGAGGGTCAGCCGGTGGGTCGGTGGATCAGCTGGAGGCTGCGCCGGATGCGGTCGCGGAACTCGCCCCTGGTGGCCGCGGTCGATTTCCAGGTCAGGGCGGCGGAGAAGAGCAGATCCATCACGTCGTGTCCGGTCAGGTCGGCGTGCAGCAGGCCGGGTGGGGCGAGGGCGGTGATGTGGGCGCTCAGCGTCGCCCGGGCCCGCTCCTGGTAGTCGTGGAACATCGAGCCCAACCGGGGTTCGCTGTTCTCCAGCAGTTCGTTGAGGTCGCGGGCCAGCGGGGTGTCGATGTAGGGGCCCATCAGCGCGTCGAGCGCGGCCACGATGCCCGCGTCGAAGCTCAGCGAGCGGTCGGCGAGGTGGACTTCCATGGCCCGCTGGGCGCGCTCCAGGACGCCCTGCATGGTGGCGCGGTACAACTCTTCCTTGTTGGGGAACATCAGGTAAAGGCCAGGTCGGGAAATGCCGGCAGCCCTGGCTACGGACTCCATGGACGTCTTCTGAAATCCGTAGCGGCCGAACACCCCGACCGCCGCCACGAGGACTGCGGCGCGCTTCGGGTCTTCGACGTCCATCTCAGTGTTGCTCACGGTAGACAGATTAGATGATCTTGCAAAAATTATCTAATCTGTCAGCCCGCGGGCGCGGCCAGCAACATCATCCCTGGTTGCGGCGGTGGGCGCGACTCGAGTCGCTGGGCCGACCGGGGTCGACGTGCCGGGGCAGGTCGGGTTCGTCGGGCCGCAGCGGGGCGAGGGTGTCGGTGAGCGCGTCGATGATCCGACCGGTGGCCCGCCGGGCGGCGCCAGGGCTCGCGGCGCTCGACTCGCCGAGGTCGACGGGCGCGCCGAAGTGCACCCGGATCACCGGGCGGCGCCACAGCGAGCGGGCGATGCCGCGCAGCATGCCCCGGGGCGCCCGGTAGGGCAGCACCTCGTGAGCGCCCCACTGGGCGACCGGTATGACCGGGGCGCCGCAGGCCAGCGCGAGTCGGGCCGTGCCGGTCTTGCCGCGTTCCGGCCACATGCCGCGGTCCAGGCCGATGCGCCCCTCGGGGTAGATGAGGATCACCGACCCGCGCGCGACGGCGGTGGCGGCATCGTCGAGGGCCCGGTGCACGGCGCTGGTGCCCCGGTCGACGCGGATGTGCCCGGCGTGGCGCATGGCGGCGCCGAGCACCGGGGCGCGGAACAGGCCGGCGGTCGCCATGATCCGGGGGGCGATGCCCCGGGTGTGGCAGGCGGCGGCCATCACGACCGGGTCGAACGGGCTGATGTGGTTGGCGGCCAGCACCAGCGGGCCACGACGCAGGTGCGCCGGAACGTCGCCGGTGACCTCGAGGCGGGCCAGCAGGCCGACCAGGGCCCGGGTCAGCAGGAGGGCGCCGCGCCAGATCAGCGGCGGTTGCCAGGGGGAGTGCGCGGTGTCCATCAGCGCGACATCGTCGCACGCGGCGGTGCGGTCGCGAGGGCGGGTCGGCGGGTTGCCCAGGTCCGTGGTCCGGGGTGATCAGGGTCATTGGTCCCGGGCCGGTTCGGGCCGCCCGGCCCTGCCCAATCCTCTACGACGAGCAGTAGTATTTACTACGTCTCGTAGTACGAACAGCAGCTGGGGGTTTCAGGTGGACGCGTTGGACGTCGCCCGGTGGCAATTCGGTGTCACCACCGTCTACCACTTTCTCTTCGTGCCACTGACCATCGGTCTGTCGGTGCTGGTGGCCATCCTGCAGACGTTGTGGCACCGCACCGGCAACGAGCGCTACCTGAAACTCACCAAGTTCTACGGCAAGCTGTTCCTGATCAACTTCGCGATGGGCGTGGTCACCGGCATCGTGCAGGAGTTCCAGTTCGGCATGAACTGGAGCGACTACTCCCGCTTCGTCGGCGACATCTTCGGCGCACCCCTGGCCATCGAGGCGCTGGTCGCGTTCTTCCTCGAGTCCACCTTCATCGGCCTTTGGATCTTCGGCTGGGACCGGCTGCCCAAGCGGGCGCACCTGGCCAGCATCTGGGCCGCCGCGATCGGCACCAACCTGTCCGCGTACTTCATCCTCGCGGCGAACTCGTTCATGCAGAACCCCGTCGGCTACCGCATCAACCCCGACAGCGGGCGCGCCGAGCTGACCGACTTCCCGGCCGTGCTGACCAACAAGGTCGCCCTGATCACCTTCCCGCACACCCTGGCCGGCTCGTTCCTGGTCGCCGGGTCGCTGGTCGTCGCGGTCGGCCTCTGGCACGTGATCCGCAACCGCGACTCCGCCGACACCGGCGCCTACCGCTTCGCCACGAAGTTCGGCTCCTGGGTGGTCCTGGTCGCCTCCGCGGCCGTGCTGTTCACCGGCGACATCCAGGGCAAGATCATGACGGACGTGCAGCCGATGAAGATGGCCGCCGCCGAGGGCCTCTACACCACCGAGAGCCCCGCCTCGTTCTCCGTACTCACCATCGGCAGCCTCGACGGCAGCCGCGAGGTGTTCGCCCTCAAGATCCCGTACCTGCTGTCGTACCTGGGCACCGGCGACCCGAACGGCACCGTGCAGGGCATCAACGACCTGCAGGCCCAGTACGCCACCCAGTACGGCGCGGGCAGCTACACCCCGATCATCCCGGTCACCTACTGGAGCTTCCGCTTCATGATCGCCTTCGGGATGGCCGCCGGGGCCATCGCCCTGCTGGTGCTCTGGAGCCAGCGCAAGGGCCGCACCCCGAGCAGCAAGTGGCTGCTGCGCGCCGGGCTGGCCATGCCGGTGCTGCCGTTGCTGGCCAACTCCTTCGGCTGGATTTTCACCGAGATGGGCCGCCAGCCGTGGATCGTGTTCGGCGAGATGCTCACCCGCAACGGGGTGTCCCGCAGCGTCTCGCTGGCCGAGGTGCTCACCTCGTTCACCGCCTTCACGCTCATCTACGCCACCCTCGCCGTGATCGAGGTGAAGCTGCTGCTGCGCTACGCCAAGGCCGGCGTGCCCGACGTCAGCGAAGAGCACCCCATCGACGACACCCACGACGACGCCGAGCGCCCGCTCGCCTTCGCCTACTGATCCCGGAGCCCATCGTGGAACTGACCACCATCTGGTTTCTCCTCGTCGCCGTGCTGTTCACCGGGTACTTCATCCTGGAGGGCTTCGACTTCGGCGTCGGCATGCTGCTGCCCGTCCTGGGCCGCGACGACCGCGAGCGCCGCGTCCTGATCAACACCATCGGCCCGGTCTGGGACGGCAACGAGGTGTGGCTGATCACCGCCGGTGGTGCCATGTTCGCCGCGTTCCCCGAGTGGTACGCCACCCTGTTCTCCGGCTTCTACCTGCCGCTGCTGCTGATCCTGCTGGCCCTGATCGTCCGGGGGGTCGCCTTCGAATACCGGCACAAGCGCCCGGAGGCGTCCTGGAAGCGCCGCTGGGACACCGCGATCGTGGTCGGCTCGCTGCTGCCGGCGATCCTGTGGGGCGTCGCCTTCGCCAACATCCTGCGCGGGGTGCCGCTGGACGCCGACCACGAGTACGTCGGTGGCCTGGTGGACCTGCTCAACCCGTACGCCCTGCTCGGTGGCGCGACCACCCTGGCGTTGTTCCTCACCCACGGCGCGGTGTTCCTGGCCCTGAAGACCACCGGTGACATCCGCGAGCGCGCGGGCGCGCTCGCGGTGCGCCTGGGCGTCGGCGCCGCCGTGCTCGCCGTCGGGTTCCTGACCTGGACGCTGAGCATCCGCTCCAGCGCGGCGGCCGTCGTGCTCGCCGTCGGCGCGGCCCTCGCCCTGCTCGGTGGTCTGGCCGCCGCCCGGGTACGCCGGGAGGGCTGGGCGTTCGCCGGCACCGCCGTGGCGATCGGCCTGGCCGTGGCGACCCTGTTCGCGGCGTTGTTCCCGAACGTGCTGCCGTCCACGCTGGACGCGGCCGGCACGCTGACGGCCACCAACGCCGCCTCCACCCCGTACACCTTGAAGATCATGACCTGGGTGGCGGTGATCTTCACTCCGATCGTGCTGGCCTACCAGGGCTGGACGTACTGGGTGTTCCGCAAGCGCATCGGCGTGGCCAACATCCCGCAGCACTGACCGGCGGCCGGGGGAGCACGCCGCCGGCGGAAAATCGGCGGTCGTCGGGAGTCGGCCCCGCTAGGGTGTGCCGATGCCCGACCCTGTGCACGTTCGTGAACTCACCACCGACGACCTCGACGCCGCCTGGGAGCTGGGACGGGTCGCGTTCGGCGCCACCTCGGAACGAGCCGCCAGCACCACTGTCGCGGTGCCCGGCATGAGCCGCTACGGCGCGTTCGACGACAGCGGTCGGCTCGTCGGCAAGGCCGTCGACCTGCACCATGACCAGTGGTGGTCGGGCCGGGCGGTGCCGGCCGCCGACGTCGCCGGTGTGGCGGTCGCCCCCGAGGCCCGGGGTCGGGGCGTGGGCCGTGCCATGCTCACCGGTCTGCTGCGCGGGGCCTACGAGCGGGGGGCGGCGGTCAGCGCGCTCTACCCGACCGTCGCCGCCCCCTACCGGGCCTGCGGGTGGGAGGCCGCCGGTGTGCTGCGTACCGTCGATCTGGCCACCGCCGCGCTGCCCCGGCACCGGCCCTCCCCGGACCTGACCGTGCGGGCCGGGACGCCCGCCGACCTGAAAGCCGTCGCCGACCTGTACGAGCGGGTCGCCCGCCACCGCAACGGCATGCTGACCCGCCGGGGTGAGCTGTTCGACTTCTTCGCCGCCGACCGGGGCCTGCCCGGCGACGGCCTCACCCTCGTCGAGGACCACGGCGACCTGGTCGGCTACGCCACCTGGCAGCGGGGATCGGGCTACGGCGCCGACTCGGTGCTCACCGTCGACGAGGCCCTGGCCGTCACCGCCGGGGCCGCCCGGGAACTCGTCGGGTTGCTCGGCAGTTGGGCCAGCGTCGCGCCGACGCTGCGGCTGTGCCCCCTCGACGGCGACGCGGTCAGCACCGTCCTGCCGTTGGAGTCGGCCCGTGACCACGAGCGGGACCTGTGGATGCACCGACCGGTCGACGTCGCCCGAGCGGTGAGCGAACGGGGGTGGCCCGCCCACACCCGGGGCGTCGTCGACTTCGGCCTCACCGACACCCTCGCCGAGTGGAACACCGGCACCTGGCGGCTGACCGTCGCCGACGGCGCCGCCGAGCTGACCCGGGTTAGCGGCGAGGCCGACCTGCGGTTGGACGTACGCGGCTTCGCCCTGCTCTACGCCGGCGCCGCGCGGGCCCGCGCGGTCGCGCAGGCCGGGCTGCTGCACCACAGTGCGGGTGTCGACCCGGCCGCGCTCGACCTCCTCGGCGCTGGCGGGCCGGCGCAGTTGCTCGACTACTTCTGACGGTGTTCCCGGAGCCCGGGCGTTCGGGCTCGCACCTGCTCCGGTGATTGCCCGTCGGGGACGATCATGGGTCCGCCTCGTCGGTACGGTGTGCCGGTGGAAATTCTGGCGCGGATCCTCTCTGGAGCGACGGTGCAGCGGCTGCTGTGCCACCCCCGCCTTCCGCTGGTGGCCGGTTGGGACGCCGACCGTCCGGCGGTCAGGATCTGGGAGTACGGGGACGGGCAGCTGCGGGAGTGCGGGGCCGTAGGCGCGGGTTCGGCCGTCTACGGCGACGACATCGGCTATGAGCGGTCCAAGCGGACACCCTCCGCCGCCTGGCATCCGGGCGAGGCGCTGCTGGTGGTTGCGGACGCCGAGAGCGCCGCCCGCTGGACACCGTCGGGCACCTCGCCGATCGACGGCGTTGCGCCGACCGAGTACCAACGCGAGGTGGCGTTCAGTCCGGACGGTCGGACGCTCTGGTTGTCGCCCGCCGACGGGGAGGACGGATGGGAACAGTCTGTCGCGCTCGACCTCGCCTCGGGAACGACCTCCATCGGCCCTGGGTGGGACACCGGGGTGGTTGCGCACCCGGCGGGCGGCCTCGTGTGCACCCTCCAGAGCGACCAAGGTGCCACGCTGGTGCTCTTCTCTGAGGACACCGGGCCGGCGCTGCGGCCGTTGCGCCGTGCGCTGGTCCTGGACTGCGACGGCTACGAGGCTCCGACCTTCAGCTCGGACGGCCGGCACTTCGCCGTACGCGGCAACGCGTACGACAACTCGCTGGAGGTGTTCGAGTTCCCCTCGCTACGGCGCGTCCTGAGCATGACGCTGGGGGAGCCGAGCCCGGGGTACCCGTACCCGCAGGAGTGGCTGGACGAGATGCACGCCTGGTCCCGCCACAACGTCGTGTTCGGTCCGTTGCCGGGGGTCCTCTGGATCGGGACACCCGAGGGCGCGGTGGTCGAGCTGGAGATCGACGGGAAGCGGGTGACTGAGCACGAGGTGCTGCCGGGGGCCGCGGTGACGGCGCTGGCGGCCACCGCCGCGGGTGACCTCGTCGTCGCGGGCAACGACGGCATGCTTCTCCTGCTGTCGGGAGGGAGGATCGGCACGGGCGAGGCGCCCGGGGCCGCGGTGACCGAGTTCCTCGCCGCCACCTCCGAGGCGTCGGTTGTCGACATGGACCAGCTCGACCTGACCGACGGGACGCGGACCTGGCAGCCGGGTGACCTGGAAGTGGTCAGCGAGGACTCCGGGACCGACCCGTCCTGGCTGAGGATCCGGGCCGCCATGAACCGGCTCACCTGAGCCGCTGTCAGGTCAGACGGCACCCGCCAGTTCATCGTTCGCCCGCTGGGTGACCAGGGTGAGCACCCGGGCGGCGGCGGCGAGTTCGTCGGCCGGGATGTCCCCGTACAGCCGGGCGGTGATGCCCGCGACGGCGTCGGCGACGCGCGCCTGCGTGGCGTGACCGGTGTCGGTGAGCCGCATGTGCGGCGCGGGCCCGTCGACCTGGGCGAGGTCGGCGTCGACGAGGGCGTCGGTCACCTCGCGCACGTCCGGCTCGTCGATCTTGAGAGTGCTGGTGACCCGGTGCACGAGCCGGGCCCGCTCGACGGGGCCGGCGGCGAGGACGTTGAGCGCGACCACCTGACCGAAGCTGAGCCCGAGCGGTGCCACGGCCCGTTCGAGCAGGGCGCGGGTGGCGTAGTGGGCCTGGCCGATGACCTGGCCGTTGAGGGTGGGGACGGTGGACATGGAGCCTCCTTCGAAACGTTGGCCACGCCAACGTTGGAGCCGCCAACGTAACATCGGATCGTGGGTCGCGCCAACGATTACTGGTAGGCTGCACCCATGGATCCCGTGGCCCCGCAGTCACCCGCCGGGCTCCGCAGCACCCCGACCTGGCTGCTCAACCAGACCGCCGGCCACGCCGCCCGCCTGCTCAGCGAGGGCTTCGCCGCCCACGACCTCCGCGGCTACCACTACCGGCTGCTCACCGCGCTCGCCGAGGACGGCCCGGCCAGTCAGGCCGACCTCGGCCGCCGCTGCGCCATCGACCGCAGCGACGTCGTCGCGGCCATCAACGACCTGGCCGGCCGAGGGCTCGTCGTACGCGCCCCCGACCCGGCCGATCGCCGCCGCAACGTCATCAGCATCACCGACGTCGGCGCCGACGAGGCCCGCCGGCTGGGCGACACCCTCGACCGCGTCCAACGTGACCTGCTCGCCCCGCTGTCCGCCACCGAGCGCGACCAGCTGACCCGCCTGCTCACCAGGCTGCTGGCGCACCACAGCCGACAGTGACCCGCCTCAGCGGGCCTCGCGCAACTCCGCCAACCGGGCCTCGATCTCGGCCAGCTCGGCGCGCAGCTTGTCCGCCTGCTGCTCCGCCTCGGCCCGCTCGGTGCCGAGGATCTGCTCCACCGCCTCCTGCACACCCGGCACGTCCACCAGGCCCACCATCTTCAACGCCTCCGCCGGCTTCACCACGTACGGCTTCGCCAGAGCCTTGCTGCCCTGCTGCGCGGCGACGGTCCACTCACCGTCGGCGTACGCCAGCGTCACCGTGAGACCCGCGGGACCCTTCGGCTTGACGGCCTTGACCGCCCGCCGCGCCGGCGGCTTCTCGGTCTGCTCCACCTTCGGCTCCTCCTGTCGCTGCGCGGGCACCCGCGGCGTGTCCAACACGAACTCCGGCGCCGCCGCCACCGGCGACTCCTGCCGCTCCGGCTCCGGTTTCGGCTCCACCACCCGACGCGTCACACCCTTGGGCGCCACGGCCACGTCCGCAGGGGAGAACGGCAACTCGTCGCGGCCGAAACGCACCACCACGAACTCGTCGGACACCTCGGGGTCGGTCAGCTCGATCACCTGACCGACCTGACCGGCGATCTGCCCCGCCGACGCGGTGAACACCACCCGCGGCTTACGCCCGGCAGCCAACGCCTCCCGGATGCTCTGCACCTCGCTAGTGGACAAACCCTGGCCGGCATCCATCACAACCCTCTTCCGTACACCTGTTTGATTGCTGTCTTGATACCAGCCGGCTGCGACACCCGCCGCACAGGGCTCGCGCCCACTCAGCCGCCCAACGCCCGCAGCGCCCGGTCCGCGTGGTCGTTCATGCTGACCTCGCTGTGGATCACCTCGATGACCCGACTGTCGGCGCCGATGACGAAGGTCATCCGCTTCGTGCTCAACGGCCCCAACGGCAGCCGCCGCTTCACCCCGAGCTGCTGCGCCACAGCCCCGTCCTCATCCGAGAGCAGCGGATAGTCGAACCCGTTGAGCTTGGAGAACTCCGCCTGCTTCGCCACCGGGTCGCGGCTGATGCCCACCCGGGACGCGCCCAGCGCCGTGAACTCCGCCGCGAGGTCCCGGAAGTGGCAGCTCTCCGCCGTGCACCCACGGGTCATCGCCCCCGGGTAGAAGAACAGCACCACCGGCCCCGCCGCCAGGAACTCCGACAGCCGCCGCGGCGTGCCCGTCTCATCTGGCAGCTCGAAATCCTCGACCACGTCGCCGACACCCACACTCGCCACCGCGCACCTCCATCGTCAGACCGGACAGGCGGTGAGCGTAAGCGATCAAGCCCAGAGCGCCGCCACCTCGTCCAGCACCGCGACGGCCTGGGCCCGCCCGGCCCGCGCCGCACCCGCCCGCCGGGCCGGGTCCAGCACGTTGCGGCCGATCGCCGTGCGCGCCTCCGCGTCCGGCGTCAGCACCGACACCCGCGACCCGGCCGCCCGCAACCCGTCGACCTGCGCCGACAGCCGCGGCATCGGCCCGATCGCCGCCGACGTCGGCGCGAGCACCAGGACCCGCTCCGCGCCGGCCGCGAGGTCCGCGTTCACCGTCGAGCGCATCCCACCGTCGACGAACCGGCGCGCGCCGATCGTCACCGGCGGCCACACCCCGGGCACCGCGCAACTCGCACCCACCGCGTCCACCAGGGACACCTCGCTGTCCCGGTCGAACACCACGAACTCACCGGACGACGCGTCCACCGCCGTGACCAGCAGCCGCCGCCGCGGCCACTCCCGCTCCGGCAGGCGGGCCTCGATCACCGCGCGTCGCGACGCCTCCGACGGGGTACGCGCCGCCAACGCCATCGCCCCGATCCGGGCCCGGGAACGCGCCGCGTCGCGGGTACGACCACCAGCCCACACCAGCCGCGCCAGCGTCGCGAAGCCCAACCGCGCCGCCACCTCACTCGACGGCGGCGCCAACTGCTCCTCGTAGAACCGCTGCACCGGAAGCTCGGAGCACACCAGCGCGCCGACCACCGAACCCGCCGACGTCCCCACCACCAGGTCCGCCTCCGTGACCGGCACACCCCGCTCGACCAGACCCGCCAGCAGCCCCAACTCCCAGGCCACCCCGGTCACCCCGCCACCACCGAGCACCAAAGCCCGCCGCATGTGACTCTCCTCTCGACGACCGACCCGCGCCGGTCACGGTAGCGTCGGCACGACACCTGCGCAGCCGTCAGCCCTCCGGGAGGCACCGTGGCACCCGTCACCGTCATCACCGGCGGTGGTCGCGGCATCGGCGCGGCCACCGCCCGCCGCCTCGCCAACGCCGGTCACCACGTCGCCCTGTGCTACCGCCGTGACGAAGCCGCCGCCACCGCCGTCCTGGCCGACCTGCGCGCCGCCGGCGCACAGGCCATCGCGGTACGCGCCGACACCACCGACCCCGACCAGGTCGCCGAGCTGTTCGACGCAGCCGCCCACCTCGGCCCGCTCACCGGCCTGGTCAACAACGCAGGGGTCACCAGCCCGATCGGGCCCTTCACCGAGTTACGCGTCGACGACCTGCGCCGCGTCGTCGACGTCAACCTCGTCGGCTACGTCCTCTGCGCCCAGCAGGCCGCCCGCCGCCTCACCGACGGCGGCGCGATCGTCAACGTCTCGTCGGCCGCCGCGACCCTCGGCAGCCCCGGCGAATACGTGCACTACGCCGCCGTGAAGGCCGCCACCGACACCCTCACCGTCGGCCTGGCCAAGGAACTCGCCCCGAAGGGCATCCGGGTCAACGCCGTCGCACCCGGCATCGTGCGCACCGACATCCACGCCGACTCCGGCGTGCCCGACCGCGCCGACACCGCCGTCGGTCGCATCCCATTGGGCCGCGCCGGCGAACCCGACGAGATCGCCGCTGCCATCGCCTGGCTGCTCAGCCCCGACGCCTCATACGCCACCGGCACCGTCCTGCGGGTCTCCGGCGGCCTCTGACCTCGCGTCACACCAGTCAGAGACCGCCGGACCCGGGTCACTGGGTGAACAGCTTCGCCGCGGTGATGACCGTCTGCGTCACCCCGTAGCCCAGCAGCGCCGCCACCACCAACCACGAAATCCACAACCGGGCCTGCTGCCCGGATCGGCTGTCGTCGCTCATCGCGTACCACTCCTCTGCGCCGTCTTGTCCTCGTCAACGTCCCGATCCGCCGACGGCTCGTGGTAGCGCTGCGGCACCGGCCGCACCAACAGGTTCGCCACGAAGCCCACAGCCAGCACCCCCACCATCGTGAACAGCGCCGGCCGGTACGCCGCCGCCGTCAACGAACCCGGCTCACCCTGCGCGTCGAGGAACCCGTTGACGATCAGCGGACCCGCGATCCCCGCCGCCGACCAGGCGGTCAACAACCGGCCGTGGATCGCACCGACCTGGAACGTGCCGAACAGGTCCCGCAGGTACGCCGGCACTGTCGCGAACCCGCCACCGTAGAACGACAGGATCACGCACGCCAACAAAACGAACAGCGCCGTCGCGGTCTGCCCGACGAGGGCCAGCAGCGCGTACAGCACCATCCCGACACCCAGGTACACCATGTAGATCGGCTTGCGGCCGATGACGTCCGACGTCGACGACCACACGAACCGTCCCGCCATGTTGAACAGCGACAGCAGACCCACGAACCCGCCAGCCGCGGCAACGCTCACCGCCGAGGTGCCGTTGTCCCGGAAGAAGTCCTGGATCATCGGGCTGGCCTGCTCCAGGATGCCGATGCCCGCCGTGACGTTGCAGAACAACACCACCCACAGCAACCAGAACGAGCGGGTCTTCACCGCGTTCGCCGCCGACACGTTCGCCGTGGTGACCAGCGGCTTCGCCGCGACGCTCGCCGGGTCGAAGCCGGCCGGGCGCCAGCCCTCCGCGGGCACCCGCACGTTCGCCACGCCGAACATCATGATCGCGAAGTAGCCCAGGCCGAGCGTCACGAACAACCACACCAGGGCGCTGCCCGACGCCGTCGACCCCGCGTTGGACGGGTCGTAACCGGCGTCGAAGAACGACAACAACTGCCGGGACAGGGGAGAGGCGACCATCGCCCCACCACCGAACCCCATGATCGCCAACCCGGTGGCCAGACCCGGCCGGTCCGGGAACCACTTGATCAACGTGGAGACGGGGGAGATGTACCCGATGCCCAGACCAATGCCGCCGAGCAACCCATAGCCCAGATACAGCAACCACAGCTGCTTCGTGGCGATGCCCAACGAGCCCACCAGGAAACCCGCCGCCCAGAAACAGGCCGAGACGAACATGGCCTTACGCGGGCCGTTCGCCTCCACCCAGGTCCCGGCGACCGCGGCGGACAACCCGAGCATCACAATCGCGATACTGAAGATCACCCCGATCGCCGTCTGACTGGCGTCGAAGTGGGCGATCAGCGAGTTCTTGTAGACGCTGGTCGCGTAGACCTGGCCGATGCAGAGGTGGATGGCCAACGCCGCCGGGGGAATGAGCCACCTGCTGTAACCGGGCGGCGCGACGGTGTGCCGACGATCGAGTGCGGAAAGCATGCGGTGCTTCCTCTCCGAGGAGGACGAAGGACGTCCCGCACAACGTGCCCACACCCCACGCACACAGCAAACCTCACCGTCGCCGGACGGTCATCCCGGTGAGCTGAGCGGTCAGTCAGCGACCGCCCGGACCTGATGATCAGCGCAGATCCGGGGTGTGCCAGCCGCCAGCCAACGCGTCGGCATCCGCCGGACCCCAACTGCCCTTCTCGTACGACTGCACCGCCGCCGGCAGATCCAGGATCGGCTCGACGATGCGCCACTCCTGCTCGATCGTCTCCTCACGCGCGAAGCGCAGATGCTGCCCGTCCATCGCGTCGTCGAGCAACCGCTCGTACGCCTCCTGACGGCGACCCAACGCCATGCCGAAGTCGACCGACAGGTCCACCGCACGGCTCGCCACCTCGGCGCCCGGGCTCTTCGCCTGGATCGACATCGTGATGCCGTCACCACGCCCGAGGCGGAACCGCAGCAGATTCGCGGCCGTCACCGTGCCCCGCTCGGCCGGGATGAGCGACCGCTGCGGCTGCTTGAACTCGACCACGACCTCCGTCGCCGTCCCCGCAAGGGACTTACCGGCACGCAGATAGAACGGCACACCCGCCCAGCGGGGGGAGTCGATCGTCAACCGGGTGGCCACGAACGTCTCCGTGTTCGAGTCCGCAGCGACACCCTGCTCGTCGCGGTACCCGGCGTACTGACCCCGCACCGTGGACTGCGGCGACAGCGCCTCGATCTGCCGCAGCACCGCGACCTCCGCCTCACGGAACGCGGCCGCGTCGTCAGCGGCGGGCGCCTCCATCGCCACCAGCGCGACAACCTGCAGAATGTGGTTCTGCAACACGTCACGAGTGGCGCCGACGGTGTCGTAGAAACCGGCCCGACCCTGCGTGCCGAAACCCTCGGCAAGAGTGACCTGAACGTTGTCGATGTGCTCGCTGTTCCACAACGGCTCGAACAGCCGGTTGGCGAACCGGAAGGCGTAGAGGCCCTCGACGGCTTCCTTACCGAGGTAGTGATCGATGCGGAACACCCGCTCCGGATCGAAGGTCGCCCGCAGCGTGCGGTCCAGCTCACGGGAGGACTCCACGTCACGCCCGAACGGCTTCTCCACGATCACCCGGCCCCGGTCAGCCAGACCGACCGCCGCGAGACCGTCGACGACGGCACCGAACACCGCCGGAGGAATCGCCAGGTAGAAGACCGGCCGCTCGGCACCCCGCAGACGCTCCGCCAACCGCTGATAGGTGACCGGGTCCGCGTAGTTGCCGGAGATCATCGAAAGGTTGCCCGCCAGCCGGTCGAAAGTCTCGTCGTCGACCTCGTCGTTGGCCTCAGCGACCGACTTGCGGGCCATCGTGACGAGCTGTTGATCATCCCAGGGGGAGCGGGCCACCCCGATCACCGGGACGTCCAGGCGGTCGCGCCGGGTCAACTCGTACAGCGCCGGGAACAGCTTCTTCGAAACGAGGTCTCCCGTGACGCCGAACAGCACGACCGCGTCTGAGCGCATGCGCATGGCACTTCCATTCGATCATGTAATTCTGATCTTCCGAACGGACAACCGCGCGGCCCAGCGCGAGAATTCCCTGCGAGGGGCGCACGTGAGGTCGGCGACAGCGACGGCGCTTACCCTAAGAAGGTTCGCAGCTCAGGTGTGATGCGGGCAACGCCCCACCGTGATCGACGAAGTTCGATCATCATAATGCCTGCGAAGACCTGTCGGTAGGGGAGGAGAGACTGCCGACATGAGTCCACCCTTCGGGACCGTGGTCATCACAGGCGCCGCCGGCCGCATCGGCAGCGCACTCCGCCACGCCCTGCGCGCCGAGACCCGCCACCTCGTCCTCATCGATCGCGACCCACTGACCGCGCAGTCGCCGGAGGAGCAGGTCATCCGCCTGGACCTCACCGACCTCGACGCCCTGATCTCGGCGTTCGAGGGCGCTGACGTGGTGATCCACCTCGCCGGGCTGCCGGACGAGGCCCCACTCGCCGAGCTGCTGGACGCCAACGTGCTGGGCACGTTCCACGTCCTCGAGGCCGCCCGCCGGCAACAGGTCGACAGGGTCGTCCTCGCCAGCAGCAACCGGGTCACCGGCTTCCACCTCGTCGGAAAGACCGTCAACCCCGAAGATCCGGTCCGACCGGACGGCTTCTACGGGGTCAGCAAGGTGGCAATCGAGGCTCTCGCCCGCCTGTACGCGGACAAGTTCGCCCTGTCCGTGGTGTGCCTGCGCATCGGCAGCTACGAGGACAGACCAGACGACGCCCGATATCTCGCCACCTGGCTCAGCCCACGCGACTGCCTCGGGTTCATCCGAGCGGCCATCACCGCACCCGACGTCTCCTTCGCCACCGCCTACGCCGTGTCCGCCAACACCCGCCGGTTCTGGGACCTCGACGCCGGCATCCAACTCGGCTACACGCCAGTCGACAACGCGGAAGACCACGCCGCCCACGTCGTCGGCGCCGACGACCCCATCGACTCCCGCGCGCCCCAGGGAGGCAGGTACGCCAGCGCCGAGACCACCCTCACCCACATTCACGGCGGGCAACCGAACCCCTGACGAGCAGTACAGAATGGACCGCACCGGCCAGCAGGGGAGAGCCCGACAATGGACCTGGCAGTCGACCAGTCACCGGGCACAGCACCCGAGGTGGTGTGCCTGCCGATGTTCGGCATGACCCGCACCGCCACGGCTGCCGCGTTCGGCCCAGCCCTCGCGGGCGCGGGCCTGCGAGAGACATACCTGGACCTACCCGGCCACGGCGACAGCCCCACGGACTGCCCACCAACGTCCCAGGCGGTGCTGGACACCGTGTGCGGGTGGCTCGACCACCACGTCGACGGGCCGTTCCTGCTCGCCGGCGGCTCCTACGGCGCGTACCTGGCCACCGGCATCGCCCGCCGACGACCCGAACTCGTCCGCGGCCTGCTCCTCGTCTGCCCGGGCGTCACCATCGCCCGCGACAGCCGGGACCTGCCCGACGACCCGCCGTCCGAAGCGTCCGAGGGCTGGCTCGACGAAGCTCCCGCCGCCCTGCACACCCACCTCGACGCCGCCCTGGGCAATCGCACGTCAACTGTCGTCGCGACGGTGCTCGCGGCACTGAACTCCGGCGGTCCCGGTGACGCGACCTTCCAGGAGAAGCTGCAGACCGGGCCCGACTACGCGTTGCCCGACGAAAACGCCGACGTCGTCTTCGACGGCCCGGTCACGGTGGTCACCGGCCGACAGGACAGGATCGTTGGGTACGCCGACCAGTTCCGCGCCATGCGCCGCTATCCGCATGGCACCTTCACCGTGATCGACGCGGCGGGGCACTACCTGCCGTACGAAC
The DNA here is from genome assembly GCF_900090275.1 of Micromonospora zamorensis. Lineage (NCBI taxonomy): Bacteria > Bacillati > Actinomycetota > Actinomycetes > Micromonosporales > Micromonosporaceae > Micromonospora > Micromonospora zamorensis. The sequence goes on from NZ_LT607755.1 coordinate 2,888,141, forward strand.
AACCCGCGCTGCTGCGGTCACTCACGCAGGACTGGCTGCGCCGTACGGGCGCGTAGACGGTGAACGAACGCGATTCGATAATGCACATTATGTAAAGTTGCGTTATCTGACGGTCCCCTCGACCACCGATGGGCACTCTCAGTCGCGCGTCAGTCCCGGCGGACACGCGTCCTCGTCGGGTCGCACGCGGCGGGCACTGACCAGCGGGTTGCGTTGCAGACCGGCGATGACAGCGGCGCTGCCACCGACGTCGGTCCAGGTGTCGTCCCACAGGGCGGAGACGAGCCAGGAGTGATCCGCCGGGAAGAACAGGTCGGGCAGCGGACCCTCACCGCGCATGTGACCGGTCCGCCAGGTGAGGGCCTGCTCGGGTCCCGCTTCGACCAGGACGTAGGGCCAACCCCAGTAGAGCGACACCCTCGGGGCACGCGGAAAGACGACGTCGTGCGCGCCGGTGTCGAGGTAGCCCAGCCACCAGGGCTGCTCCGCGGTACGTGCCGCCAGCTCGCGGACCACGGCCTGTTCGTGGGCGTCCACACCGACGCCCTCGGGCGGGTGGAAGGTGGCGTACGCGTCGAACACCTCCGGGATCGCGGTGGTGATCGCAATGCCCTGTGTGGTGTGGCCGGCGAGCCAGGCGACGTCGCTGGCCGTGCCGATCCGCCAGTTCCGTCCGTCCCTGTGGACGTCCAGGGGTTGGGTCGAGGCGCAGTCAGCGTCGGGGCGTCCAGCCACGACGGTGGGCGATGCTGAGGGAGCCCACCCGGGTTGGCCGTCCGGCCGCCACTGGTGCCCCTGGGGGCAGACCACATCGATGGGGTGGGCCGGGTCCCGGTAGACGACAGGCGTGCCGGGTCGACCACAGACGGGGCAGGTGGCGACGGGCGACGTCATGCCGCGCACGATACGTGCTCCTCCAGCAGCGCCACTGGCCTGTGACGCTGGGGGCGAGCCGACGTGTCGCTGGGTGCCTGTAGAGCTGCCCCATCCGTGGGGTGCGCCGACCATCGGCGCCGGAACCGCCAGCAGCGGCGCAGGGACCGGTGCGCCCTCACCGCTGATCACTTACCCACAGCGGGATGGCGTTGGCCGGGACGTCGTCGGCTTCGAAGAACCATCACACCTGGTCCACGGGCCGGGGATCACCCGCCCCACACGTGGGGCAGCTCTACAGGCACCTGAGGAGACAGCGGCGCCTCCCGTGCGGACCGGGTCCGCTCCCCCTCTCCCCACGCTTCCCCGTAACGCGAAAATGCTGCATAATATCCCTTATGCATGACAAACAGGACGAATCGCTCATGGTGTTGATCGAGGAGTTCCTGACCGCCCGAGCGACCCGCAAGCCCTCCCCCCACACCCTCGCCGCGTACCGTCGGGATCTGCACGCGGTGGCGGCGCTGGTCGCCGAGGATGCCGCCACTCCCCTCCCCCTGGGCGCGCTGTCGATCACCGATCTCTCCCCCAGGGTGATGCGCGCGGCCTTCGCCCGGTTCGCCGGGCCCCGCGCGCCCGCGTCGGTGCACCGGGCCTGGTCCACCTGGAACAGTTTCTTCACGTTCCTGGTGGCCGACGGGATCGTGGCCGGCAACCCGATGCCGGCGGTCGGGCGACCTCGGGCGCTACTCCCCCATCCGAAGCCGCTGCGGGGGGCGGACACTCCCGAGGTGCTGCTCGCGTCCGCGGCGCGCGACGAGGGTCGGCAGCGCGACCCGTGGCCAGAGCGGGACGTCGCGGTGTTGGCGGTGGCGCTCTGCGCGGGGCTGCGCCTGTCGGAGCTGCTGGCGCTACGGATCGGCTCGCTGGGTGGCCGGCCTGGTGAGCGGCGGATCGAGGTGCTCGGGAAGGGTGGGCGGCCCCGGGTGGTGCCGATCGAGGCGGATCTGGACCGGGTGCTGGTGGACTACCTGGACAGTCGGGCGCGGCGCTTCGGTTCGCGGTCGGTGCGCCCCGACTCGGCGTTGCTGGTGGATCGGCATGGTGAGCCGTTGCGCCGGGGTGGGCTGCAGTATCTCGTCGAGTCGTGTTTTCGGCGGGCGGGTATCGGTGACCGGGTGCCGCGGGGTGCGCGGTTGCACGCGTTGCGGCACACGTTCGCGACCCGGTTGGCCGAGGACGGGGCGAGCGCCGCGGAGATCATGCGTTTGTTGGGGCACGCGTCGTTGGCGTCGTCGCAGACGTACATCGAGGTGACGGCTGGGCAGCAGCGCGACGCGGTGCGCGCGAACCGGACCAACCGGGCGCTGGCGGGTCTGGTGCCGGTGAACCAGGAGTGAGCGCGGTCAGTGTGCCCGGTCGCTGTCGTTGGCGGTGGTGGGCAGCGGGCCGAGGACCGCGTTGATGATGTGGATGCGGGTGTCGGTGGCCTGGTAGTCGGCGCAGACGGCGTCGGCGCGGTCGGCCAGACGGACGGTGGGGCCGTTGCGGGTGATGGCGACGGTGGTGCCGTCGAGGGTGGTGGCGGTGCCGCTGTTCGCCAGTTCGCCGATCGGGTGGGTTCCCTGGATCAGGTGTGCCTTCAGCAGGGTGCGCAGCTGGTCGGTGTGGCGGGTCATCAGGTCGTCCCAGTTGTCCTCGGAGAACTTGGCGGCGAAGGCGTCGTCGGAGGGGGCGAGGATGGTGACGCCGGCGCCGGTGGGCAGGTCGGTGAGGACTCCGCTGGTGCGTACTGCCGCTTCGAAGGTGGTGAGGGTGGGGATCCACCGGAGCGCCTGGTCGACGGGCTGACTGGCGAGGAAGGTCGGGTTTCCGGGGTCGGTGCCGGTGGGAAGGGCGGCGCAGAGGGGTCCGGTGACCTGGGGTGCGTTGGCCGGTGGTGCGGCGTCGGTGCGGGGAGTCGCGGGGCTGCTGGTGCAGGCGGCGAGCAGCAGTGTCGGCGCGAGGAGCCCGAGGGTGAGCAGTCGGGGGTGTCGCGGTGGGGTGGCGGGTTGCGACACGGCGGCCTCCACGGTTTCGGGTTGGTGGTGGGGATGTGCCGGCGGCGCGGGTTCGAGACCCGCGCCGCCGGCAGTTCGGTTCGGTCAGGTGGCCGTCAGAGTGCCGCGCACTGGGTGGTGCGGGGGCCGTGCACGGTGTTGGCGACGCCCAGGTTGGTCGGGGCGGGGCTGTTTGCCGTGCAGTTGAGCGGGCCGCGGATGGTGTTTCCGGCCAGCAGGGGTGCGTCGGTGCCGGTGGTGTTGCCGGTCAGGCTGACGGGGCCGGCGATGGTGACGTCGATGACGGAGACCGCGTTGGTGGTCTTCGTGATCTGGACCGGGCCGTTGATGGTGCTGTCGGCGAGGAGGATGCCGGCGGCGCCGGTGGCGGTGACCGGGCCGCTGATGGTCGTTCCGGTCGCGACGAGTGCCGCGCCGGCCCGGACGGTGACGGGGCCGTTGATGGTGGCGTCGTCGGCGCAGGTGAAGCCGGAGACGGTCAGTGGTCCGTTGCGTCGGCCGGTGAGGGTCGGGTAGACGCGTTCACCGTCGGTCAGCTTCTCCACGCCCTTGGTGTCGAGCAGCAGCGGGATGAGGCCGCGTTCGGGTTGGTTGAGGGGGACGTAGTAGCCGTCCTCGGTCTTGATGACCTTCCAGCCGTGTGCGGCGATGCGTTGCGCGACGGTGGTGCCGACGCCGCCGGGTCCGTCGGTGCGGGCGCCGTTGTACTGCTCGTCGGTGAGTTTGTAGGCGCAGGGGGCGTTGTCGAGGATGAGGTCGGCGCGGGGTGCGTCCAGCGGCGGCGGGCTGTCGCCGGGGTGCGGGGCGGGGTAGGCCGGGATGGGGCGGGAGCCGCGGAAGACGAGGCGGCCGGTGTTGGCGGCCTGGATCTCGATGGACTGGGCGCGGGAGTTGAGGATGTCGGCACGGTCGGCGCGGTGGTAGTCGAGGAACTGCTGGAACGTCCACAGCGCGGAGTAGGTCTTGCGGCGCCGGTTGTTGGCGGTGTTGCCCTCGTCGGGTCGGGTCTGACCGCCGGAGCTGCGCAGTTCGAGCAGGGAGTTGGCGACGTTCTTGAGGCCGAGGGTGTTGCGCAGGATGGTTTCCTCGCTGAGGCCGATGTTGCCGCCGCCTTCGCAGCCGTAGGGGCAGGCCCACCAGCCGGCTTCGGCGCCCTTGGCGTACATGTGACCTTCGATCATGTCCTGGGACTGGTCGAAGATGGGTTGGGCGACGTTCTGGTGCCGCGGGGGCAGCATGGGCAGGTCCCCGGCGCGGGAGTTGCCGAACTCGTGGCCGTCGTAGCCGGCGACGGGTCGGTAGTCGCGGACCATCTTGATGTACGCGGCGGTTTCCGGCTGGCGGATGAGCGAGTAGTCGCGGTTGAGGTCCTGGCCGGTGGAGTTGCCGCGGGTGTTGTTGGCCCGGCCGTCGCCGTTGATGGTGGGGACGATCAGGACGGTGGTTCGGCTGAGCAGGTCCGTGATGCGGGGGTCGGTGCTGAAGGCGAGTTGCCGGGCCATGATGAGGCAGGCCTCGCGGTCGCCCGGTTCGTTGCCGTGCACGTTGCAGTTGATGGCCACCGGTGCGGTGGCGGCGACTGCCTCCGGGGTGGTCGCCGGGGTGGGGTGGCCGATGACCATCATGTTGATGGGTCGGTTCTGCACGGTGCGGCCGAGTTCGACGACGCGGACGCGGTCGCTGAGGGCGTCGATGGCGGCGGTGTAGGCGTACTCGTCGGCGTCGCTGGTGTATTGCGCGGCGTGGGTGGTCTCCCAGCCGGTGCGCAGTTGCTCGCCGGGGGTCGTGGGGTTGCCCCAGGGTGCGGTGGTGGTGGCGACGACCGGGTCGGAGTAGGGCTGTTCGGTGGTGTCGGTGCGGGCGCGTACGCGCCACTGGAAGGTGTCGCCGGGGTTGAAGCCGGCGTCGGCGAAGGTGGGTGCCTGTTGGTTGATCTGGCGGTTGGGTCGCCAGATACCGACGATGGTCGGTGCGCCGGTGGGGGTGCCGTTGGCGTCGACGGCGGTGCGTTCGATCTGGTAGTCGGTGGCGCCGTCGACGGGTTGCCAGGCGAGGGTGGCGTACCCGTCGGCTTGGCGGACGGTGAGGGCGGTGACCTGGTGGGGTTCCGCGGCGCTCTGGGCGTTGGCGGGGGTGGGTGCGGTGGTGAGGGTGAGAGCGATGAGGGTGGATACGGCGATGAAGGTGGATCGCTGACGTCTCATGTGGCCTCCGACGAGTTGATCGTGGCGCGTGTCGACCAGCATGATCGTCGAAGTGGGTCGATGCAATGATCTTGAGGGAATCTTGCGTCTCGGGGCGGTGCTCCCCCGGGCGCGGCTGAGCCACGGTGCGGCCGGTCGGGCGATGACGCTCAGCCGAGGTCGACCAGCAGGGGGCGGTGGTCGGAGATGGTGGACGCCGGTGCGGTGACCGCCCGTACCGGTGGGAGCTGGTCGAGGGCGTGCCGGTCGGCGAGGATGTGGTCGAGTTGGACGCGGGGCTGCCCGGAGGGGTAGGTGGGCCGGCGGCCCAGTGGATGCCAGCCGGAGACGAGGCGGGCCGCGACGGCGGGCAGGTTGAGGTCGCCGAGCAGGACGCGGGGGGCGGGCAGGGCGCGCAGGGCGCGGACGGTCTGTCGCAGTTGGCGGGCGTTCCAGCCGGGCACGAAGGACAGGTGTGTCGCGGCCACGGTGAGCGGGCCGTACGGGGTGTCGAGGATGGCGGCGAGCACGACGCGGGGTTCGTCGTGCAGCAGGATCAGGCCGCCGCGGGGGCCTGGCACGTAGACCGGTGAGCGGACGGGCGCCGGTTTGAGTCGGGTGATGTGCCAGCTGCGTACGGGGTGTCGGCTGATGAGGCCGATGCCGTAGCAGGGTTCGCCGTGCCCGTCGTCGTCGTGGCGCAGCGGGCGGAAGTGTTCCCCGGGGGTGCCGACGACGGCGGCGGCGAAGCGGTGGTGGGGTGCGTCGAGGGCGCGGGCGGCGATGGCGGTGAGGTCGAGTTTGCCGCTGCGGTGTTGGTCGCGGTCGACCTCCTGCAGGGCGAGCACGTCGGCGTCGAGGGCGCGTACGGCGTCGGCGAGGCGGTCGGAGTCGACGAGCCCGTCGGTGAGGGATCGTCCGTGCAGCAGGTTGAAGGTGGCCAGGCGCACTCCTGCACCTTACGTGCCCGTGGCATGGTTGCCGGGTGCTGAAGGTGCTGCTGTGTTCCGTGCTGGTGTTCGTGGCGGTCGGCGCGTTGGGGGTGTGGTTGCGGCGTACGAGGGGTCGGTGACCGGGTGAGGCTGGCCACTCGGGTGCTGGTCGGGCGCGTCGGGTAGGGAGAATTGCCGCCCGTGGACGCCGTGACGCTGAGTACCCTGCTGGCCGCCGCCGCGATGGCCGGGTGGGTGGATGCCGTGGTCGGTGGTGGTGGGTTGTTGCTGCTGCCGGCGTTGTTGGTGGCTGCCCCGGGGTTGCCGGTGGCCACCGCGTTGGGCACGAACAAGTTGGCCGCGATCTTCGGTACGGCCACCGCGGCGGCGACGTACGCCCGCCGGACCACTGTCGACTGGCGGGTGGCGGCTCCGGCGGCGGGGGTGGCGGTGCTCAGCGCGGGGGTGGGCGCGGCGCTGGCCGGGGCGGTGCCGGCGTCGGCGTACCGGCCGGTCGTGCTGGTGGTGCTGGTGTCGGTGGCGGTGTTCGTGCTGCTGCGTCCCCGGATGGGGGTGGTGGCGGTGCCGGCGAGGCGGACTCCGGTGCGGGTGGCGGTGGTGATCGCGGTGGCCGGGGTGGGCATCGCCCTGTACGACGGTCTGATCGGTCCGGGGACCGGCACGTTCCTGGTGTTGGCGTTCACCGCTGTGATCGGCGCGGACTTCGTGCACGGCTCGGCGATGGCGAAGGTCGTCAACGCGGGCACGAACCTGGGTGCGTTGGTGGTGTTCGGGGTGACCGGGCACGTGTGGTGGCTGCTGGGCGCGGGGATGGCGGTGTGCAACATCGCCGGCGCGGTGCTGGGGGCGCGGATGGCGTTGCGCCGCGGGTCGGGGTTCGTGCGGGTGGTGCTGCTGGTCGTGGTCGTGGCGTTGGTCGCGAAGCTCGGGTACGACCAGTGGGTGGCCCGCTGATGGCGGTACGCCCCGAGCATGACCGTGCGGTCCTGGCGCGGTTGCTGGGCCGTGATCCGGTGCTGCACGCCTACCAGTTGGGTGACCTGGACGACTTCTTCTGGCCGTACACCTCGTGGTTTCGCTCCGGTGAGCAGGTCGCGTTGCTCTATCGCGGGGTGGACCCGCCGACGCTGCTGGCGTTCGCGGCGCCGGTGGACACCGCGGCGCTGGCGGCGTTGCTGGCCGACCTTGCGCCAGGGCTGCCCGCCCGGTTGTACGCGCACCTCTCCCCCGGGCTGTCCGACGTGCTGGCCGGGTCGTTCCGGTTGGATTCCGGTGGCGTGCACCACCGGATGGCGTTGACCGATCCGGCCCGGTTGTCGGCGGTGCGTCCGGAGGGTGTGGTGCTCGGGCCGGTGGAGCTGCCGGGGTTGCGCCGCCTGTACGAGCGGGCGTACCCGGGGAACTGGTTCGATCCTCGGATGCTGGACACCGGGCAGTACCTGGGCGTACGCGAGGGCGGTGAGCTGGTGGCGGTGGCCGGGGTGCATGTGTGGTCCCCGGCCTACCGGGTGGCGGCGTTGGGCAACGTCACGACCCATCCGCTGTGGCGTGGACGGGGGCTGGGCGCGGCGGTGGTGGCGGCGCTGTGTGTCCGGCTGCGCGAGACCGTGGAGCACGTCACGTTGAACGTGAAGGCGGACAACACGGCGGCGGTAAGGCTCTACGAGCGGGTGGGGTTCACCCGGGTCGCCGACTACGAGGAGTGGACGCTGACGGCCCGGTGACGCCTCGCCGCTCGTCTCGGGTGGTGCCGTCAGCGGCGGCGGCTGGGTGAGTCGAAGCGGCCGGCGCGGATCTCGCGCAGGGCCCGGCGGCGGATGTCACCGCGCAGGGTGTCGACGTAGAGCGTGCCGCGCAGGTGGTCGGTCTCGTGTTGCAGGGCGCGGGCGAGGAACCCGCTGCCGGCGATGGTCAACGGTTCGCCGTGCTGGTCGACGCCGCGGGCGGTGGCGTGCAGGGCCCGGGCGGTCGGGAAGTACAGCCCGGGGATGGACAGGCAGCCCTCCTCGTCGTCCTGGAGCTCGTCGGACAGTTCGAGGGTGGGGTTGATCAGGTGGCCGCGGTGCCCGTCGGCGTCGTAGACGAACACCTGGGCGCTGACGCCGATCTGGGGTGCGGCGACGCCGGCGCGGCCGGGGGCGCCGAGCAGGGTGTCCATCAGGTCGGTGACCAGGGCCCGCAGCTCGGCGTCGAAGGTGGTGACCGGTTCACATTCGGTGCGCAGGACGGGGTCGCCGATGATCCGGATGGGCCGCATGGTCATGTCGGTCAGCGTATCGCCGGTGGCGGTGGGGTCACCGCCCGGCCAGGGTGGCGCGGATCGGGGCTGTCTTCGCGGCGGCTTCGGCGACCTCGGCGGACGCGTCGCTGTCCCAGGTGATGCCGCCGCCTGCCCAGGTGTGCAGGTGCTGGCCGTCGGCGGCGGCGGTGCGGATGGTCAGGCCGAGGTCGACGCGGCCGGGGGCTACCCAGCCCAGCGCGCCCATGCTGGCGCCGCGACCGACGGGTTCGAGGGCGGCGATCTGGGTGAGGGCGGCGCGTTTGGGCGCGCCGGTGACGGACCCGCCGGGGCAGGTGGCGCGCAGCAGGTCGGCGAGGCCGAGGCCGTCGGCGGCCGCGGCGCGGACTGTCGACTCGGCCTGCCATAGGTCGCACCAGCGGCGGACGGTGAACAGGTCGTCGACGGTGACGGTGCCGGTGCGGGCGATGCGGGCGAGGTCGTTGCGTTCCAGGTCGACGATCATGACGTGTTCGGCGCGTTCCTTGGCGCTGGCGTGGAGTTCGGCGCGGCCGGTGGCGGTGGCCGGGCGGGTGCCCTTGATGGGTCGGGTGATCAGGTGTCCGTCGGTGACCTCGATGAGGGTTTCCGGGGAGGCGCAGCCGATGGCCCAGCCGTCGCCGGTGAGGACGCCGCCGTAGCGGGCGCCGGGGAGCGCGCCGAGGCGGCTGAGGGCGGGCAGGGGGTCGCCGGCGTAGCGGGCGGCGGCGTGCCCGACGAGGTTGGTCTGGTAGACGTCGCCGCGGCCGATGGCGGCGCGGACCTGGTCGACGGCGTCGGCGTGTTGACGCGGCGTCCAGCTCTCGGTCCACTCGCCGAGCCACCACGGCGACGCCGGTGCGCCCGGTGGGGTGGCCCGGGTGGGGCGGTGGTCGTAGACGACGACGGCGAGGTCGGGCAGGGTCGGCGCGGGCTCGGGCGCCGCGCCGGGCGCACCGGCCAGGTGGGCCCCGGCCGCGGCGGACAGGTAGAGCGCCGCCCCGCAGACCCCGGTGTCGTGCTGGCGGGTGGCCGGCCGGGTGAGGTCGTGCAGTGGCATGCCGTGCGCGGCGAGGAACTCCTCGGCGAGTGCGGCGGGGTCGCCGCCGTCACTGAGGCGCCACTGCAGTCGGACGCGTTCGGTCAGGGCGCCTCGGCACGCGGCCGGCGCCGCCGGCACATCGACCAACGCGGTCGGGCCGCTGCCCGCGGCCAACGTGGCTGAGCCGCTGCCCGCGGCCAACGTGGCTGAGCCGCTGCCCGCGGCCAACGTGGCTGAGCCGCTGCCCGCGGCCAACTGAGCTGAGCCGCTGCCCGCGGCACCAACCTGTGGGAGCGTTTCCACGCCGTACGGTCCGACCTTCCTCATCCGTTCAGTGGATTTCCGGTGCGCCAGGTGGGCACCTGCTCGATGCTGGACACTTTCGCTTGGTACTGTGCGTCACTGGTCATGTGAACCATGACACAGTGCCCCCACAGTCCGGAGAACCCGATGTGCCAGCACCAACCGACCTGCCCCTCTGCTGAAGCCACCGATCGGGAAGCCGCGCGAGTCCTCGCTTGCTTCCGTGAGCAGGGCTGGAGCCTGCTCTGCAATGGTGTCATCGTCTTCGAGGACACCGGCGAGCTGCTCCCCGACGGCAGCAGCATCGCACCGCACCGTGGCCCCGCCCGTCACGCCCTCGTCGCCTGATCGACCACTCAGAGTCACCGAATAGCCGCCGTCGACCCAGGCTGGTCCCCCGGTAAGGGACACCGAGCCCAGGTCGCAGCGGCTGCCGGGGCGGCCAACACCGCCCGCCCCGGCTCGCCGTCGTTCGTCCTCGAACGCCCCCGGCGTTGTCAGTCCTCGAACGCCTCCGGCGACGGGCACGAGCAGACCAGGTTCCGGTCGCCGTACGCGCCGTCGATACGCCGCACCGGCGGCCAGTACTTCCCGGCCCGGTCCACCCCGGCCGGGTACGCGCCCACCGACCGCGGGTACGGGTGCGGCCACTCGTCACCGCTGACCATCGCCGCGGTGTGCGGCGCGTTGGCCAGGGGGTTGTCCCCTAGCGGCCACGCCCCGAAATCCACCTGCTCGATCTCCGCCCGGATCGCGATCATCGCGTCGCAGAACCGGTCCAGCTCGGCCAGGTCCTCGCTCTCGGTCGGCTCCACCATCAGCGTCCCCGCCACCGGGAACGACATCGTCGGCGCGTGGAAGCCGTAGTCGATCAGCCGCTTCGCCACGTCGTCGACGCTCACCCCGGTCGCCTTCGTCAACGGCCGCAGGTCGAGGATGCACTCGTGCGCCACCAGGCCCTTGTTGCCGGCGTACAGCACCGGGAAGTGTCCCCGCAGGCGCGCCGCCACGTAGTTCGCCGCCAGGACCGCCACACCGGTCGCCCGGGTCAGCCCCTCGGCACCCATCATCCGCAGGTACGCCCACGGGATCGGCAGGATCCCCGCCGACCCGTACTTCGCCGCCGAGATCGCCGGCGTGGAGTCCGCGTGCGCGCCCAGCGGGTCACCGGGCAGGAACGGCGCCAGGTGCGCGCGCACCGCGACCGGACCCACGCCGGGGCCACCGCCCCCGTGCGGAATGCAGAACGTCTTGTGCAGGTTCAGGTGCGACACGTCCGCACCGAACTTGCCCGGCTTCGCGAACCCGACCAGGGCGTTGAGGTTCGCCCCGTCGACGTACACCTGACCGCCGGCGTCGTGGACCTTCGCGCACAGCGACGCGATGCCGGTCTCGTACACGCCGTGCGTCGACGGGTACGTCACCATGATCCCGGCGAGCGTGTCCCGGTGCTTGTCGATCTTCGCGTCGAGGTCGACCAGGTCGACGTTGCCGTCGTCGTCGCAGGCCACCACGACGACCCGCATGCCGGCCATCACCGCCGACGCCGCGTTGGTGCCGTGCGCCGACGACGGGATGAGGCACACGTCGCGGTGCGACTCACCCCGCGAGGCGTGGTAGGAGCGGATCGCCAGCAACCCGGCCAGTTCACCCTGGGAGCCCGCGTTGGGCTGCACGCTGACCGCGTCGTAGCCGGTCACCTCGGCCAGCCACGACTCCAGTTGGCCGATCATCTCCCGGTACCCGGCGGTCTGCGCGTCCGGCGCGAACGGGTGGATGTGCGCGAACTCCGCCCAGCTGATCGGCTCCATCTCGGTGGTCGCGTTCAGCTTCATCGTGCACGACCCGAGTGGGATCATGCCCCGGTCCAGGGCGTAGTCGAAGTCCGACAGCCGGCGCAGGTAGCGCAGCATCGCCGTCTCGGAGTGGTGGCTGCGGAACACCGGGTGGGTGAGGAAGTCACTGGTGCGGGCCAGGTCGACAGGCAGGGCCGCGTCCACGGCCCCGTCGAACGCGGGCACCCCGAACGCCGCCCACACCTGCGCCAGGTGCGCGAGCGTGGTGGTCTCGTCGCAGGACACGCCCACCCGGTCGGCGTCGACCAGCCGCAGGTTCACGCCCCGCTCGGCGGCCGCCGCGACGACCTGCGCGGCCCGGCCCGGCACGCTGACGGTCACGGTGTCGAAGAACGCGACGTCCGCGACGTCCACGCCGCCGGCGCGCAGCCCGGCCGCGAGCCGCGCCGCCATCTGATGGGTACGCCCCGCGATGTCACGCAGCCCGTCCGGGCCGTGGTAGACGGCGTACATGCCGGCCATCACGGCGAGCAGCACCTGCGCGGTGCAGATGTTGCTGGTCGCCTTCTCCCGCCGGATGTGCTGCTCACGGGTCTGCAACGCCAACCGGTAGGCCGGGTTGCCGTCCGCGTCGCGCGACACCCCGACCAGGCGCCCGGGCAGCATCCGCTCCAGGCCCGCCCGCACCGCCAGGTAACCGGCGTGGGGCCCACCGAAGCCCATCGGTACGCCGAAGCGCTGGGTGGTGCCGGCGGCGATGTCCGCCCCGATCTCCCCCGGCGCCCGCAGCAGCGTCAACGCCAACAGGTCCGCGGCGACCGTGACGAGAGCCCCGGCGGCGTGTGCGGCCTCGACGAGGGCGCTGTGGTCCCGGACCGCCCCGGACGCCCCCGGGTACTGCAGGTGCAGGCCGAAGAACTCCGCCGGCACCTCGTCGCGCTCGACGTCGACGACCCGCACCTCGATGCCCAGCGGCTCCGCCCGACTGGCGATGACCGCGATGGTCTGCGGCAACGCGTCGGCGTCGACGACGTACACCCGGCTCTTGCTCTTGGAGGCCCGCCGCGCGAGGGTCATGGCCTCGGCCGCGGCGGTGCCCTCGTCGAGCATGGAGGCGTTCGCGGTGGCCAGGCCGGTCAGGTCGGTGACCATCGTCTGGAAGTTCAGCAGCGCCTCCAGGCGGCCCTGGCTGATCTCCGGCTGGTACGGCGTGTACGCCGTGTACCACGCTGGGTCCTCCAGCACGTTACGGCGGATCACCGCCGGGGTGTGCGTGCCGTGGTAGCCCAGACCGATCATGGAGACGGCGACGGTGTTGCGGGCCGCCAGGGCGCGCAGCTCGGCGATCGTCTCGGCCTCGGTGGCCGGGTCCGGCAGGTCGAGGGTGCCGTGCCAGCGGATCACCTCGGGGATCGCGGCGTCCATCAGCTCGTCGATCGAGCCGTGCCCGACGACCTCCAACATCCGACGCTCGTCGTCGGGGCCGGGACCGATGTGACGGGTGGCGAACTGCTCTACGGTCATAGGAGGCACTCCCGGGGCGAGGTCGACGTGTCGGCCTCCCCCTCTGTCGCACCCCATGGGGCGCTCCACAGTGCCTGCCCACGAGGTCCTTTTGCCTGAGAGGTTCCGGGGAGGATTTGCCCCTTCGGCGCCGCCCTGCGTGCTGTCGGGCGGTCTCTCCCACGTGGGTGTTACCGGCGCTCCCAACGCTACCAGCGCCGGTGTTTCCCGCAGATGTCCTACCCCGGCCCCCGTGCCCGCCGTTCAGACCCCGACCGTCGCCGCGTTGCCGGCGACCCGGGCGGCCAGCTCCGGCAGCAGCGCACCCAACGGGGCGTCGACGCACACGCTGGCGTGTGCGTCGCCACGCGTCGGACCCTGGTTGACGATCGCCACCGGGATGCCCTGTTTCGCCGCCCGAATCACGAAACGTCGGCCCGACATCACCGTCAACGACGACCCCAGCACCAGCAACGACCGGGCCTGCTCCACGGCCGTGAAGCAGCGCGCCACCCGCTGCGGTGGCACCGTCTCGCCGAAGAACACCACGTCGGGCTTCAACATGCCGGTGCCGCAGATCCCGCAGTCCACCGGCCGGAACGCCGCCACCTGCTCGTCGGGGAGATCCACATCACCGTCCGGGTTGACCGCGGCGACCCGGGCCACGAAATCCGGGTTGGCCTCGCGCAGCCGCCGGTCCAGTTCCTCCCGGGAGGTCAGGTTGCCGCAGTCCAGGCAGGTCACCTCGTCGAGGCGACCATGCAACTCGATCACCGACGTGCTGCCGGCCGCGCCGTGCAGACCGTCGACGTTCTGGGTGATCACCGCGTCGACCAGCCCGGCCCGTTGCAGCCCGGCGACCGCCCGGTGCCCGGCGTTGGGCGCCGCGCCCGCGATCAACCGCCATCCCAGGTGGCTGCGCGCCCAGTAGCGCCGCCGGGCGAGGGGGTCACGGGTGAACGCCTGGAACGTCATCGGGGTGTGCCGCCGGGCCACCCCGCTGGGCCCCCGATAGTCGGGGATGCCCGACTCGGTGGACAGGCCCGCACCGCTGAGCACCACCACCCCACCACCGGCCACCAGCGAGGTCAACGCGTCGAAGCTCTCCGTCACCCCTCCATGCTGCCTCAGCGCACCCGCCGACGCCGAGCCTCACCCCGGCGGGAAGCGCCGCGACGTCTACACCGCCACGATGTCGGCGACGACGCAGGCGACGTTGTCCGGCGCACCCTCGGCCCGCGCCAGGTCGATCAACCCCCGCACCGTCTGCTCGGGATCGGTGGCCGCGCCCAGCACCGCGCACAGATCGGCCCGGTCGACGACGGCGGACAACCCGTCGGAGCACAGCAGGTACCGGTCACCGGGCAGCGCCGTACGGAGCGCGAGATCCGCCTCGACCTGCGGACCGGCGCCGAGGGCACGCACCAGCATCGCCCGCTGCGGATGCGTGGCGGCCTCAACGGGGTCGAGGCGACCCTGATCCACCTGGGCCCGCACCCACGTGTGGTCCTGCGTCAACAGCGACAGCTCACCGTCGCGCAACAGGTACGCCCGGGTGTCACCGACGTGCACGAGGGCCAGTTGGGAGCCGCTGCGCAGCAACGCGGTCAGCGTGGTGACCGGCTGATGATCGTCGGTCGCCAACCCGCGCACCGCACGGTCGGCGTCGGCGACCGCCCCGGCGAGCATCGTCAGCAGCTCCACGGCCGGCGCGTCCGTGAGCTCCAGCGGCCTGAGGGCGTCGATGGCGGCAGCGCTCGCGTCCGCGCCACCGGCCCCTCGCATGCCGTCGGCGACGGCGAGCAACCGCTGGCTGGCGTACGCGGCGTCCTCGTTGCTGTCGCGCACGGCACCGGTCTCACAGTCGGAGGCGTAACGGACGGCAAGGGTGGGGTTCGGTGATGACATGGTGGTGCTCCCTCCGGACAGATGATCCACGAGGACGGTGGCGAGCCGGGCGCGCGCCGCGGTGTCGGCGGTGACCTGCCGCCAGTACGCGGTGATCGCCTCAGCCGCCGCCGCGGGCGCCAACCCACACACGGTGCGGATCATGGCCAGCGGCATGCCGATGCGGCGCAGCTGGGCGACCAGCCGGGCCAGCGGCACCTGGTCCGGGTCGTAGAGCCGGTACCCGGACTCGGGATCGACCGCGGCCGGCAGCAGCACCCCCACCTGGTCGTACAGGCGCAGGGCCTTCGGTGTCAGTCCCGCCGCCTGGGCGAACGCCCCGATGGTCAGCAGCCCCACGTCGGCTTCCTCCTCGTGCCGGTCACGGCAACCGACAGGCACCAGACTGGGCCTTGACCAAAGGTCAAGGTCAAGACCCGGACCCGGGCGCGCATCGGGTTGGGACGCCTTGTGCCGCACGTGCTGGCGGCACCGCCGGTAGTTTGGTCGTATGCGAGTCGTCATCGCCGGAGGTCACGGCAAGATCGCCCTACTGCTGCAACGTCACCTCGCCGGGCGCGGTGACACCCCGGTGGGTCTGATCCGCAACCCCGAGCAGGCCGCGACGCTGCGCGCCGCCGGCGCCACCCCCGTCGTCTGCGACCTGGAACACGCCGACGTCACCGAGGTCGCCGCGCACCTCGACCGCGCCGACGCGGTGATCTTCGCCGCGGGCGCCGGCCCCGGCAGCAGCGCCGCCCGCAAGGACAGCGTCGACCGGGGGGCCGCCGCGCTGCTCGCCGACGCCGCCACCCGCGCCGGTGTCCACCGCTACCTGCTGGTCTCCTCCATGGGCGTGGACGACCCACCGGCCGCCGGCACCGACGACGTATGGGCGGCGTACCTGAGGGCGAAACGCGCCGCCGAGGACGACCTGCGCGGCCGCGCCCTGGCCTGGACGGTGCTGCGACCCGGCCAGCTCACCGACAACGAGCCCAACGGGCGGGTCACCCTCACCCGGCACGCCGGCCGCGGCGCGATCAGCCGCGCCGACGTCGCCCACGTCCTCGCCGCGCTGCTGGACACACCCGGCACCGCCGGTGCGACCCTGGAACTCGTCGACGGGCCCACCCCGATCGCCGACGCCGTCCAGGCCGCCCACGCCTGAGGGACAGCGCCGCCCGCGCCGGGCCGCTAGGGCCTGTTTCATAAGGGCGGTCGAGCCGAGGCGGAGTCCGGGCGGCGACCCGGCAAGGCGGGGTTTCGTCCGGATACCGGTGTTGTATCTGGACGAAACCGCAACGCCGCCGGTCGTCGTCCGGGCCCGCCGCAGGCCGGCCAGTCCTTGTGAAACAGGCCCTAGTCGCCTGCTCCGGCCGCTGCCAGGAAGATGTTCGCCATCGCAGCGGCAAGATCTTTGGGGTTCTGCGCGGCCTCGGCCCGGCCGCCGGTTGTCTCGGCGACCGCGCGCAACGTGTCCAGGTCCGCGCTTTCGCCGATGCCGATCGAGAACACCGGCACCGGGGGCTGGCTCTGGGTGAGCTGTTTGAGGAATTGCGCCTTGTCCATGGCATGGGGTGAGTTTCCGTCTCGACCGTCGGTCAAGACGACGACGATCGCCCGGCGATCTGGCCTGATCTTGGTTTGCATATACTCCACGGCGTCGAGCACCGCCTTATACAGCGGCGTTCCGCCATCAGGAATAGGAGTGTATGCCGCAATCTTTCGGCCGACGGCTTCGCGACGCGTTCCGCTCTTTACGGTGCCGGTGATGGGCCCTAGGGGAACAACCACCTCGGTTGGCGGGCTTTTCGCAGTTGGCGTGCCAAAGAACCACAATCCGAGTTCCGTGTCATTGGTGAACGTCTGCGCGGCGACAGCGCCGAAGGACCGAAGCAGCGTCGCCTTGGTCTCGGTGCGACCCGGCCCGACGACCACGGGAGCGGCCATGGAGCCTGAACGGTCGACGACCACGAGCACCTGAAAGCGTTCCGGTAGGTAGCGGGACCATTCGGCCGCTTCCAGGCCCAAGCTCACGTCTGCGACCGCCGTCGGCTCGGCGATCTTCAAGGGCAGACCCTTGGGTACGCCGACCCGAGGCGACGGCCCCCCGAAACCGGTGAGGCGAAAACCTGCGGCCACCAGGGCGTTGCTGGTGTCCACCGATCGCAGAGCCCCAATGAACTGTGTGAGCAGCCGGCGCTGCACGGCAGTGGCGGTGGACTGACCTGCGATCGCCACGGGGTAGTCAGCCTCGACCGCGATGTCGGTGGCATACAGGTTCAGCACTGGATTGTCGCGGCCATCGTTGTGCTTCCAGAGCTGCTGCTCGAGCACCGGGAACATCCCGAGGTCGGCAAGGGCCTTTCGGTCGCCGCCCTGCTCGGCGGCGACACGTAGCAACTCACCGGCCGACGCGTCCGCGTCGAGCAGCCTGCTGCGCAGCGCGAGGGCCCGAAGCTTCGCTACGCCTGGCTCGGTTCCAGGCACGGCGGCGGCGGCGGCCTGCACCGCCACGAAAGACAGCAGACCGGCGGTGTCCCGGGTGGGGTCACCCATGCTGAGCTTGACCGACCCTCCCACGACACCGCTCAACAACGTCGCCCACGAAAAGCCGGATCGGGCCCACGGCGAACCAGCCACACCCGCGGGCGCAGCAAGAACCACAGGAGACCGTGCCAGGGAGTCGTCGTGGATGGGGTAGACACGCCGGTCCGGGTCGACGCTGTCCAGCCAGATGCGAGACGACGGGATCCACACCTGCAGCCCTTCCGGCGCACCCTTCTGTGCCGTGATCGCCGGATCTTCCCCGACGACATCCACCGCACCGCAGACATCACCCATCTTTCCCACCGCCGCTGCCACCGCAGGCACAATCTCGGGGGCCACGACGACGCGCAGGGACTCCGCGCCCTTCCCGCAGGACGAGCCCGGTGACAGCTTGTCGATGATCCCCGCGTAATTCGTCGTGGCGGCGACTACCAGTCCCGCGACAACGACAGAGGTCAGCACAAGAAATCTGTTCCGGAGCCGAGGCCGGCGACGATGGCGTTGCGGAGGCTCAACCCCGCCCAACTCCAAACCACGCTGGCCATGACGATTGGTCGTCACCGACGAACGATCCCTGCCACCACTATCGGTAGTCATGTCTTCTCTCACAGTTGCATACGCGCGCGAATTTAGGCCGCCTGAACGAGCGGTAACTGATCTTCGCGTAAAGTTACTTGACAGGTGACAAGGGCCTGAAAGCGGTCGCCGAAACTGCACCTGTTCGCATTTGAACAGATAGCGTCATACTGTCTATGTCGATTCTGACAGATAGCGTCATGCTGTCTATGTCGATCCACGACAAGCGGCACGCGCGGTATGGGCGACCGGCCCCGGCTACGCCCCGGCTCTGAAAGACCCGGGCAGCGCCACAGCAGCTCCCTCGATCTTCATGCCCTCGCGGACCCGCTTCGAACTCGGCGGTTCGTCGTTCCCACCCACACCGGAGCCGGGGTGAGGTCCGGCAGAAGCGGACCCCACCCCGGCGGCGTCACCGCTGCTGGTGCCGCGGCAACGCCGACTGCCCCGCCGTGCCCCCCACGAAGGGCGCACCCGGCGTCTCCGCGGCGATCCGGTCCATCGTGCGGGCCAACTGCTCACTGCCATCGTCGAGATGCCGCGCCGCCGCCTGCATGTGCGACACCATCATCTCGCCGAAGATCCGCAACGCCTCCCGGGTGGCCACCGTGTCGTCGAAGCTCGGCCCCGCCGCGCTGCGGTACTCCGCCACCGCCCGTTCCGCCTCCTGCTTCGCCTCCGCCTCGGCCGCGTGCAGGTAACTCTCGTACTGCACCCGGGCGTACTCGGCGACCCGCCGCGCGTAGTCATGCGCCTGCGCGATGATCTGCTCCGCCTCCCGCTGCGCCGCGGACAGCAGATTCACCTCCCGCGCCGCCGGGACCTTCGCCGCCGCCCCCGTACTCGGGATCACCCCGTGCCGGTGCAACTCCACCCGGTCGGTCAGCCGCTCGTTCTCCGCCCGCAACGTCGCGATCTGCGTCGCCAACAGGTCCAACTCGTCGGCCACCTGCATCCGGAACCGGTCCACGTCGGCGTTGTCGTAACCACGCCGGGCGAACGACGCGGCACCGAACTCCCACCGCCGAACCCGGTCGGCGGTCATCCGCACCTGCACACCACCGGAAACCTGCATCCCGTCATACCGACTGATCGGGGTCGCGCTCACCTGTCCGCCCCTCCGATCGCGACTGCGGGGCGCGCAAGCTCACCTCTCGCGCTCACCTGAGCCCACCTCCCGAAGTGTCACCGGCGGTCGTCTCCTGCACCGCCGTGCGCCAGGCCGCGCCGTACCACTGCGCGCCCAGGCCCTCGTGGTGCACCTGACCCGCGTGGAAACCCGCCTGGGCCAACGTCCGCACCGCATGCGAAACCATCTCGTCGGACCCGCACACGAACACGTGCCGGGAACGCCAGTCACCGTCGGCCAACGCCCGATCCACCGCGTGCACGAACTCCCCCGGCCGGTGCACGTCGGCACCCACCACGTAGGTCACCGTCAACCACGGGTACGACGACGCCAACTTGTCGATCGCCTCGCTGTCATAGAGCTCACTGCGGGAACGGGCCCCCACGTAGAGATCCACCCGCCGGCGGGAACCCTCCGCCGCGACCTGCTCCACCAACGCCTTCACCGGCGCCCAGCCCGTCCCCGCGGCCACCAACAACAGGTCACTGGAACCCGCCGACCACAACCCCAGCCGATCCCCCACCGGCGCCGCCAGGTGGATCCGATCCCCCACCGCCGACCCGTACACCAACCGAGACGACACCGCCCCGCCCGGCGCGGCCCGCACATGCAACTCCAACGTGCCGTCCGCGCGCGGCGCGTTCGCCGGCGAGTAGTACCGCCACGACCGCACAGCCGGATGCGACACCCCGATCGACTGACCCGGAGTGAACGGCAACAGATACTGCGGGCGCACCGTCAACACCGCCACGTCGAACGCCCGCCGCTCGTGGGCCACGATCTCCGCCACCCACCACGGCGGGTTCACCGCCTCGGCGGCCTGCGCGGCCTCCGTCATCACCTGGGCCACCAACCCGTACGCGGCCGCCCAGTCCGACGCCAACTCGTCGGTCCACTGCTCGGCGAGGAAATGCTGCAACGTCGCCAACAGCGCCTCACCGACCGCCGGGTAGTGCTCCGCGCGGACCGCGAACTTGCGGTGGTCCGCACCGAGGTCCTGCAGGAAACCCACCAGGTGCTCCACCTGGTCCACGTTCGACACGATGTGACCCAACGCCGTCACCAGGCGATCCCGCTGCCCGGCCATGTTCGTGGGGAACATCTGCCGCGTCTCGGGATGAGCGAGGAACAACGTCGAGTAGAAGTAGAGCGGCACCTGATCACCGTGCCCGGCGACCACCGACCAACTCTGCTTGAGTCGGGCCGCGTCCACGCTCAGACGCCCGACCGGTTTCCGCGGGACACCACCTGGTCCTGCACCTGCCCCAGCACCGTCTGCACGTCCGCCAGGATGTCCGCCGGCACACCCAACTCGGTCAGCGTCACCACCAGGTGCCCACCGACCATCGCGTAGTGCTCCACCGGGATGTTCAACGGCTGGTGCGCCTCCGCCAACCCACGACCGGCGTACTCGTCAGGGCCACCCAGCACCGTGGTCAACATCAACGTCAGATGCCGCCGCTGACCCACCATGTCCACATCGGAGAAGTAACCCGCCAACTCCGGGTCGACGAGCACCTTGTCGTAGAACAGGTCAACGGCCGCCTTCACCGCGCTGGCACCGCCAATGCGGTCGTAGTGCGAGGCGGGAGCGGTCTCTTCGGTAACCGTCACGGTCGTTCCTCCGGGGGGTGAAGGGGCCAGAGCCGTGTCGGACCATAGCGTGTCAATCGCCTCCGGTCAGTGCCCCCTTATCGGGTTCCCGACAACACGAAGACACGCTGCGTCACCACTACCGAGGAGTATCTCCACAAGGAGCCACCACAACGACACCCACAGTGTCCACTGTAGACAACAGGGCCTGGCGAACCCGCCCACCGTCACCGACGGTCGCGACAAAACGAACCGAAAAAAAACCCGGAACCCGGCAACGCCCCCGGCGCTCAGCCAGCCCGCCGCCGCGCCCGCCGCGCCGCCAACTCGTCACCGACCGGATCCGACTCGGACGCCGCCGCCGGCTCCACCGGGCCGCTCGTCGCCGGCTCCGCCGGCAGATGCGACAACGACCCCTGGATCTCCTTGAAAGCCCCACCGATCGCGATCCCGAAGACACCCTGGCCACCCTGCAACAGGTCGACCACCTCCTCCGGGGACCGGCACTCATACACCGTCGTCCCATCGGAGATCAGCGTGATCCCGGCCAGATCCTCCACACCACGCGACCGCAACGCCTCGATCGCCTTACGGATGTTCTGCAGGGACACCCCCGCGTCCAACAACCGCTTCACGACCTTCAACACCACCAGGTCCCGGAACGAATACAACCGCTGCGTCCCCGAACCCGAGGCGTCCCGCACGCTCGGCACCACCAGCGTCGTCCGCGCCCAGTAATCCAACTGCCGGTAACTGATGCCCACCGCGTGGCAGGCCGTCACACCCCGGTAGCCAACCGAACCCTCACCCTCAGCCACCCCATGAGGCGACGAGGCACCAGGCTCATCGAACTGTCCACCCGGATCGGAATCCCGCGGCTCGTGCATCCGGACAACCTCCCCGTCAGTGTGGCGACGCGTCGTTTCCGGGACGCGCACCCCTCGACATGGCAACCCTAACGCCACCGCCAGGGGTTACCAGGGAGGAACCGACGCGACACGCCGCGCAGCCACCGAGAAAGATCACCAACCCGCCCGCAGCATCACCCACAGTGACACCTCAAGGCGCAGAGCCCAGGCCCACCTCAGCCCGCGAAATCCTCCGGACGCACCTGCTCCAGGAACTCGCGGAACTTCTCCACCTCGTCCTCCTGCTCGTCAGGGATAACGATCCCCGCCTCGCTGAGGACCTGCTCCGAACAACGAATCGGCGCACCGACACGCAACGCCAACGCGATCGAATCGCTCGGCCGCGCCGACACCCGCACCCCATCACCGATCAACAGATCCGCGTAGAACACGTTCTCCTTGAGCTCGGTGATCTCCACCGCCTGCAAGGGCGCCTTCAACGCCGCCAACACATCCCGCAGAAGATCGTGGGTCAACGGCCGGGCCGGCTTGACCCCCTGCTGCTCGTAAGCGATAGCCGTCGCCTCGACCGCGCCGATCCAGATCGGCAGATAGCGGTCACCCTCGACCTCCCTGAGCAGGACGATCGGCTGGTTGCTGGGCAGCTCCACCCGAACTCCGACCACGCTCAGCTCGCGCACCGCCGCCTCCGTGTCGTTGTCACCTACGCCGCACCGCGCCCTTCCCTGCACGGTACACGGACCGCGACACGGTCGTCCCATGCGCTACAGCACCACGCCCGCGCCAGAAAGGGGTTACCCCGGCAAGCCTACGGCACGCTTCCCGGAAGAGATCTTTCCGCTCAGCCGCCACCCACCGGGCACATCACCGACCCAACGTCGACCGCAAACCCACCCGCACCAACGCCGCGTGCAACTGCTCCGACAACGCCACCAACTCCCGCGCCATCTCCGCCGCACGCGCCCGCGCCGCCGGATCACTCTGCCGCGCCAACGGCGCCACCAACTGCGCGAACAAACCAACCTCACGGTCAGCCGCAGTCCGGTAACCCCGCAGATGCCGCGGCTCCAACCCGTACGACGCCAACCCCGCCACCGCCGACGCGATGATCAACGCGTCCGCGTCATACCACCCCGGCGGGTCCGACACCAGCACACCGAGCCGCTCCAACTCCACCAACGTCGACTCGTCGATCCCACTGCGCGCCACGAGATCCGCCCGGCCGAGCCGCACCTGCGACGACTCGGCCGGCTCCGCCAACTCACGGCCCGGCACAGCACCATCGGGACCAACCGCCACCAACGCCGGCCGCGACCGCCCCGGCTGCTCACCGGACGAATCCCACTGCGCCAACTGCTCACGGATCACCCGCAACGGCAGGTACTTGTCCCGCTGCGCGGTCAACACGAACCGCAACCGCGCCACATCGTCCCAGCTGTACTTCCGGTAACCCGCAGCCGTCCGCTGCGGCTCGACCAGACCCTCAGCCTCAAGAAACCGCAGCTTCGAAATCGTGGTGTCCGGGAAATCCACCCGCAACTGCCCGAGCACCTCACCGATGCTCATCAGCGGCTGAGACCGGGCCGCACCGGGTGACGTGGAGGCCGCAGGCTCGTTCACCCCCGGCCGGCCTCCTCCTCCGGGCGCGGACCGGCGATGAACACGACCCGGAACTTACCGATCTGAACCTCATCACCATTACTCAACGTGGCCGCCTCGACGCGCTCACGATTCACATACGTGCCGTTCAAACTACCCACGTCCCGCACCGTGAACGTGCCACCGTCACGGTGGAACTCCGCGTGCCGACGCGACACCGTCACGTCATCGAGGAAGATGTCACTGTCCGGATGCCGGCCACTGGTCGTCACATCGTGGTCCAACAAGAACCGGGCACCCGCATTCGGGCCTCGACGAACCACCAGCAGCGCCATACCCGGCGGCAACGAACCGGACATCCGGCTCGGCACCACATCGGTGTCCGGCCCCTCCAGCACTTCGTCGAGCGAACCGAGATTGAGCGTCGAAGTGACGTCGAGCGGGGGGAACTCGTCGTCTGGCCGCGTCATGGGACCACCTCACGGATCTGTTCGGTCGGCGTCGGGTAATGGCGGGTCTGGCCGCCGGGCACTCGAACACCCGGCGGCTGGCTCCCCGTGCCCGGGAAGGCAATTCCGCAACGCTCAACTATTGGGTTCTCGGTCGACTGGGCGAGCCTAGCCAGCGCCGAAATGCAGGGCAACCGGACGCGCGCAGACAACCCACGCGCCGGATCAAGCACACTCAGCCTTCGGTGATCTTCTGATACGCGCCGGCCGTGAGCAACCCGTCCGTCGCGGTCGGATCATTCGGCGTGATCTCCACCAACCAACCCTCACCGTACGGATCAGTGTTGATCAGCTCCGGCGTGTCACCCAACGCCTCATTGCGGGAAGCGACCGTACCAGCGACCGGGGCGTAGATCTCCGACACGCTCTTGGTCGACTCGATCTCACCCAACGAGTCACCGGCCGCGACCACCGCACCCGCCTCGGGCAACTGCACGTACACGATGTCACCCAGCGCGTCCTGCGCGAAGTGCGTGATGCCGACCCGGATCGAACCCGTGCCGTCACCCGCCACCCACTCATGCTCGGCGGTGTATCGCAGATCCTCGGGAATCACCAGACGCGTCCTTCATCCATCGGTGCCCCGGACCACCCGGATCCGGCGCGGCCGCGCCGGTCAGGAGACCGGACGGGCGTGTTCCAACTTGATCGGCACGTGCAGCGCCGAAACCTCGGCAACCTCACGCTCCCCAAACGTCACGTTACCGCCGACACCACGGACCGACGCCACCACCCCACCAGGAATGTTCAACGCCGTGCGCATCGTCGCCGGATCACCGATCACCGTGATCGTGAACGGCGCCGTCAACCGACGCCCCTCCACCACCAACGACCCGTTGTCCCCGTCGAGGAAGTACGTCGACGCGATGATCCGCACCGACGCCCCGTCACCGCCGGAAATCTGCATCGCCTCCGCGCCAGCGCCCCGCAGCTCCTGCACCGCGTCCAGCACCCGATTCGCCGAGATCGGCTTGGCACCGGCGTCGAACCGCACCGTCAACCCCGGCCCGACCGCCGGCAACGTGCCCGCCAGGATGCCCAACTCGTCCGCCCGCCGCGTCGCCTCGTCCAACGCCGCCTGACGCCCCTGCTCACCCGACTGCAACTGCCGCTGACTGTCCTCCAGAGTCCGGATGTCCTGCTGAAGACGGTTCTCCCGCGCATCCAGATCCGACAGGATCCGGACCAGGTCCTCCTGGCGCGTCGCACCCAACGTCGGATCCGTCGACGTCGTCTTCAACTGCACCACCAACGTGAAACCCAGCAACGCCAACAACGCGGCGATCATCACCCCGGCCGTACTCCACCGGGACCGACCCGCCGCCGGCGCCGCCGACTCACCAACCGGCTCACCCAACCCGTCGGAACCCGCAACCGTCTCCCCCGACCGCGGCACCGCGCTCAGGTCCACCGTCGCACCGTCGTCGACCGGCTCCACCGCCGGCTCATCCTCCACGGCTGGCTCATCGACCGGCTCGCGCTCCACCGGCCCCTGCGGCGCCAACGGGCTCAACTCGTCCGGATCCGGCGCGTCCGGACGAGGATCCGGCTCACCCGCCGGCCCACCCGGCCGCGCCGGACCCGCAGGCTGCGGCCACCCCGTCCCCGTGTCGGTCTGCTCGTCACTCATCGCAACCCAACCTACGCCCGGAACAGGTGCCGGCGGATCGCCGCCACGTTGCCGAAGATGCGCACACCCAGCACCACCACCACACCGGTGGACAACTGCCCGCCCACCCCCAACTGGTCACCCAGATACACGATCAGACCAGCGACCAGCACGTTGGAGATGAACGACACCACGAACTGCTTGTCGTCGAAGATGCGGTCCAACCTCGCCCGCACCCCACCGAACACCGCGTCCAACGCGGCCACCACCGCGATCGGCAGGTACGGCTGCAACGCCGCCGGCACCGTGGGATCAAGCCACACACCGAGCACCACACCGGCGAGCAACGCCAGCACCGCGATCATCGGCCACCTCCGGAGGGGCTAACGGTCGTCGTCGGACCAGACGACCCAGGACTGCCGGAACGGACACCCGACGCGGAAGGGCTCGGACTGACCGACGGCTTGGCGTAGCGTAGCTGCGGCTCCGGAGCCGCCGGCAGGGTGAGGTCATCCGCCTCCCGCACACCGAACGACAACCCGGTCTTCTGCGCGACCTCCCGCATCAGCGCCGCGTTACGACTGTCCTCGAACTTGCGCCGCATCGAACCCGGCCCGATCGCCGACACCTCGTACGGCCCGGTCACCGGCCGGAAATCCACCAGCATCACCTCACCCGCCGACCGGATCGTCGACGTCGACGTCAACCGCTGCCCGTTGATGGAGACCGCCTCCGCGCCGGCACTCCACAACGCGTTCGCCACCCCCTGCAGATCGCTGTAGAGCACCCGCGACGGCCCAGCGCCAGCACCGGTCACCACGTCCGCCTTGTCCGGAGCATCCGCCAACCGCACCACGACACCGTCACCGCGCACCCGACCCAGCCCCGTGCTCGCCTCCATGTCCCGCAACCGGGCGGCGGCCGTCCCGCTCAACGCCGCGTCGCGCTGCCGGCTGACCTCCTCGCGCAGCTGATCCGCGCGCGTGGACAACCGGTCGGTCTGGTTCTCCCGTTCCTTGATCTGCGCCACCAGGCCGGAACGGGCCTGGCTGCGCCCCGGCTCGTCCGCCATCGTCTGCCGGTACGCGACCGCGAACAGGAAACCGAGCATCACCAGCACGACCAGACTGACCGACCTCGTCGGCCAGGCCCGCCATCCCGCGGCGCGCCCGCTGGACGCCGACCGCTCACGGGCGGCCGCCGCGTCCGCGTAGCCCGGGTCCAGGGGATTGCGGAACAGTTCGGTGAGGAAATCCGGCGCGTACACCCGGTCCTGGCGGGGCTTGCCCGGCTCCGGCGCGCTCACGCAGCCGCCCCCGGGCCGCGCGCCGCGCGCACCAGCCGAGCCGCCTGCACGACGTACATCCCACCGGCCACCCAGTAGAGCACCAGCCCCCACCAGGCCAGCCCCCAGCCGATCGCGGCCATCGCCGTCGACGCAGCACTCCACTCGGTTGCCAACAGCAGCACCGGGAACGCCGCGAGCAGCAGGAACGTGGCGGTCTTGCCCACGTAGTGCACCGGCGGCGGTCCGTAGCCGTAGCGGCGCAACACCGCCAGCGAGGCGAGCAGGAGCAGCTCACGGGCCAACAGCGCCGCCGTGAATTGCCACGGCACCACCTCCCGCGCGGTGAAGGCGAGCAGGGTGGCGAGGATGTAGAGCCGATCGGCCAGGGGGTCGAGCAGCTCACCGAGTCGGCTCACCTGGCGCAGTCGGCGGGCGATCCAACCGTCGACCCAGTCGGTGGTGCCACCGATGGCCAGCACGATGATCGCCGCCACGTCGGCCCGCTCGACCAGGAACAGGTAGAGGAAGAGCGGCACGCCCAGCAGCCGCCCGAAGCTGATCAGGTTGGGCAGGGTGAGCACCTGGTTGCCGGGAGTCTGGTCACCGGTGTCCGGCGGTTGCTCTGCCCGAGCCGGCCGACGCGACACCGATCCTCCTCCACGGCACGTGGGCCCCGAGCCGACGTCGAGCGTCGCTGAGGGTCGTACGCGCTGTCGGGCCGGCCACCGCCGGCTCCCCCTGCGGCCCCTGGCGGGGCCCTCCCCTGATGCGGCCCGCGATCATCGATGATCGCGGGCCGGGTAAGTGCGCTGTCACTATATCGGGCTTGCCCCAGCGTCCCGGGTGCCGCCGTGCGGCGTCTGGGTGCGGCCCTGCCGCTCTGTGGCGTGGATCACCACGCGTAGAGCGTCCTAGGATACTAGTGGAAGGCGGGGCGTGCTCATGCCGTCTGCGCTGCGGGATCGGTCTGCTGCTCGGGCACCGACTGCGTCGCCGCCCGGCCGAACGCGAGCAACGCCAGCAACAGGTCGTGCTGCATCCGCGCCGGCATCCGATCCAACACCGCCTGCACCGCCCGCTGCCGCCGCTCGGCCAACTCCCCCAGCAGGGTCAGCGCCGCCGCGGTCGGCACCAGTCGCACCTCACGCCGGTCTCGTGGATCCGCCACCCGACGCAACAGCCCGGTCGCCTCCAGCCGGTCACAGAGGCGACTCGCCGACGACGGCACCACGTCCAGCAGCTCCGCCAACCCGTTGACGTTTGTCTCCTGCCGGCTGCTGATCAACGCCAGCACCCGCAACTGGGTCGGCGGCACCTGGTGCCGCGACGCGGCAGAGTCGAGAACGGCGATCAGTGTCTCGGCAGCCGCGTCGATCGCCGCGGCGAGATCCGCAGGTCGCTCCACCCGATGTCCCCTGCCGTCGTCGCGCTGCTGACCGCCCAGCCGGGCGGCGGCCACCCTCACCCGCCGCTCCGCCCACGCGGACCGTGCCAGTCCAGACAGACCACGACGGCGTCGTCGCGCAGATCGGAATCCGCGTGGTAGGCGTGCAGTTCGCGCATCACCGTACCAACCGCTTCGGCCGCTGGCTGCAACCGCGTGGCGCGCAGGGAACGCGCCATCGCCCGGTCCCCGTACGGTTCCCGACCCGCCGGCTCGGCGGCCCACACCCCGTCGCTGACCACGAAGAGGCGCTCACCGGGGGCGAGTTGCAACTCCTGCAGCTCGTAACGAGTTTCCGCGAACATGCCCAGCGGCATCTGCTGATCCAGCTTCACCGGCTCCACCACGGACCCCCGCACCCGCAGCATGTGCGGGGAACCGGCATCGACAGCCCGTACCTGACCCGTGCGGATGTCCACCTCCAGCAGCAGGGTGGCCACGTACCGGCGACCCCGGTGTTGGTAGAAGACGGTGTCCGAGGCCAGCTCGGCCTGCTCCACCAGGCCCCCGCCGGAGCGGCGCGCGTTGCGCATCGCGTTGACCGTGACCGAGGTCAGCATCGACGCGGTCAGACCGTTGCCCTCGCCGTTGAGCACCGTCACGGTCAGGCGGTCGCCGTCCAGGGACCAGTCGAAGTGGTCCCCACCCACCGTGTAGGCAGGTTCGAGTTGACCGGCCAGATCGAACGCATGGTGCGCCACACTGCGGCCCGGCAACAGATCCCACTGCATCTCGGCGGCCATCGTCATTCGCTCGCGGCGGCGCGCCCGCCGGTAACGGTCGGTCTCCCGGTCCGCCGCACGCATCGCCACCGCCAGGGCGCCGGCGATGTCGGTCGCCCGGCCGGTGACGGCCGGGTTGGCCACGTCGGGAAGCTCGATCAGCAGCACACCCAGCCGTTCCCCCCACACCGTCAACGGCAGGTAGAGCCGGCACGGGCCATCGCCGTCGCGCACCGGTTGCTGGCTGCTGAAACACCGCTGAGCCACGGTGTGACAGGCCAGGAAGCCCGCCGCCGGCAGATCCGGATCCAGCAGCGGCCAGAGCCCGCTGATCCGGTAGTCGGCGACGAACACGTCGGTGCGCAGCGCGCCCATCGTCGACCGGATCACCCGGTCCGCCGCCTCCGCCAGTTGGTCGGGCGGGGCGTCGCGCAGTGCGCGCGACACCACGTCCGGCACGTCAACCATGCTCGTCCTCTCCAGAAGCTTGCTACAGGGCAAGCATCATACGGACGCCCCCGGACGACCAAACCGGCGCGGTCAGTCGCCGTCCCGGGCCGCGAGGACGCCGTGGAACGCGTCCGGCACCTGCGCCGGCGGACCCTCCGGCCGCCACTGGGCGACCGGGACGATCCCGTCCGCCGTCGGCACCCAGCGACCCAGCAGCGGCGCGAACGCCGCCGGTGGACGCATCCGGAACTGCGGCCCCATCATCGCCAGCGCCTGCGGGTGACCCGCCAGCTCCTCGGTGTCGAAGTCCACGGCGAGCAGGCTGCCCGGCGCGGCGGCGGCGTACAGCTCGTCGAGCGTGCGGGTCAGCGTGTCGTCGTCGAGGAACGCGGCGAGCCCGAGAAAGACCACCCCGACCGGCCGTCGACCCCAGCCCGGGACGAAGCGGTGCAGCTGCGCCGGGTCGATAGTGCCGATGTCGGTCGCGTCGCCGAAGCCGTAGCCGGCCCGGTCGCTGCCCGCGAGGATGCTCTGCCCCAGCCGGATGGTGACCGGGTCGACGTCGGTGTAGAGCACTGTCGCGTCGGTGGCGACCTCGTGCACGTTGCCCATCGTGGGCACCCCCGCGCCGAACACCAGGAACCCGTCCACGCCCTGCTCGGCCATCGCCCGCACGGCCCGACCCAGGAACGCGCGCAGCTCCCGGAACACCGGCGCGCACGGCCCGTACGCCTGCTCGAAAGCGTTCGCGGCGGCCACGTCGACCGGGAAGTGATGCTGCCCGCCGAGCCAGAAGTCGATCATGCGTGCCGTGCTCGGCTGGTCCGGTTCACCCATCGATGACTCCCCCTCCCCGACCGCTCGTCGCCAGCGTACCGACCGGGACGCTGTCGGCGGTATCGCGACGCGGAGGCGCCCGGGCCCGCGATACTGGCCGCGAGCGGGAGGTGGGCGGTGAACTCGGCGAACAACGCGGCGGTGGTGGTCGGCGTGGACGGCTCGGAGCCGGCGCTGCGCGCCGTTCGCCTCGCCGCCATCGAGGCGGCGCGCCGGCAGCGACCCCTGCGGGTCGTGCACGGCTTCATCTGGCCGCTGCTGCACGTGCCGGTCTCCCCCGCCCCGGACGCGCCGCCCGGCGGTGGGCTTCGCCACCAGGCCGAGGAGCTCGTCGAGGCCGCGGTGGCCGAGGCCGAGGCGACCGTACCCGGGCTGTCGATCTCCGGCGAGATCATCGACGGCGAGGCCGCGGCGGTGCTGGTGGGCGAATCCCCCACGGCCGCGCTCATCGTGCTCGGCGACCGCGGGTTGGGCGGCTTCTCCGCGCTGGTGGTCGGCTCGGTCGCGGTGCAGGTCGCCGCGTACGCCGACTGCCCGGTGCTGGTGGCCCGCGGCGAGCAACGACCCGACGAACCGGTGCTGGTCGCGGTGGACGGTTCGGCGGCCTCCCGGCAGGCGGCCGACTTCGCCGCCGAGACCGCCGTGTCGAGCGGGGTGCCGCTGGTGGCGATGCACGCCTACCGGCACCCGGGCAGCAGCGGCCCGGGCGACATGCAACCCCTGGTGTACGACGAGGGGAAGCTGCACGGCGAGCAGGACCGGATGGTCGCCGAGTGGCTGAGCGGGCTGACCGAGCAGCACCCGGCGGTGCGACTCACCTGCCGGGCGGTCCACGGCCGGCCGGGCGCCGTGCTCGCCGAGGCGTCCCGCTCCGCCCAACTGGTGGTGGCCGGTGGGCAGGGGCGCGGCGAGGTGTCCGGGTTGCTGCTGGGGTCGGTGAGCCAGTCGCTGCTGCACCACGCGCACTGCCCGGTCGCCGTGGTCCGCGCGCCGCGTTAGGCCGGGGTTGGCCCGTCGCGAGACGGGTAGACGTCCGGACCGACGAAGGAGGCAGCAGATGCCAGGACCACGGCCGGGCAGCAACGCGTACGACAAGCAGCGGGCGCGGTTGCGCAACGCGATCGACGACTCCGGACGCCGGGTACCCGACGGCAAGGCCAACCAGGTCGCGAACAGGATCCTGCAGGAGGATCGCGGCCAGCGGGGCGTGGTGCGTGGTGAGCGCACGTACGGTCCCAAGAGTGAGCGCGAACCGGGCGACCCGAAATGAGGAGGGTCGACCTTGCCGACGGTGCCATCGCTGGCGCCGTCGGCAGCACCGCGCTGAACGTGGTCAGCTATCTGGACGTGGCGCTGCGGGCTCGACCGGAGAGCGACGTCCCCGGTGAGACCGTCGACCGGTTGGCCGATATAGCGCACGTGAACCTGGGGTCCGGGGCCCGGGCGGCCAACCGCCGCTCGGGCCTCGGCCCGCTGATCGGCTACGGACTGGGCATCGCCGCCGGCGTCGCGTTCGCGCTCTACGCCGGTGGCCGGCGCCAGCCGCTGCCGATGGCCGCCGGCGTGCTCGGGGCCGGCGTGATGACGATGACCGACGGGTCCATCACCGCGCTGGGCATCAGCGACCCGCGTACGTGGCGGCGCTCCGACTGGATCTCCGACATCGTTCCGCACCTGGCGTACGGGCTGACGGCCGCCGCCACCTGGAACAGGTTGCGGCGGCCGTCAGATCGCGGTCGCTAGCTGAAGGTCTGGTCAGCGGGTGTCGCTGTCGTCCTCGGCCACCGGTTCACCGGCCGGGCCGTACGGCGACACCTGCCCCTTGGGCACCGGGCGACCCTCATCGCCCCGCGACGATCCGCGGTTGAGTGGATGACCGGTCGGCGTGGGCCCCTTGCTGTCCTGACTGGTGGCGCCCTTGGCGTTACGCCGGAACTCCTCCTGCTGCGGGTTGACCATGGGTGTCTCCCTCCCGGTACGGCGGGCGGCATCGACCGCCTCCACCGTCGCATACCCGCCCACCCCGGCGGCATTCCGACAGTGGTCGCCGACGCGACGGCTAGCAGGGCCCGGATCGGGTACGCGGTGGGTGTGGGCAACGATCGAACGGTGGTGCGGGTCCTGCTGGACCGGCGTGGCCGCACGTACGCGGAGGAGGCCGGTATCCGGCTCTCCGACCGCCCCGGGCCGCTGTACCAGCTGCTGGTGCTGACCACCCTGCTGAGCACCCGGATCCGGGCGTGCGTGGCGGTGGACGCGGCACGCGAGCTGTTCGCCGCGGGCTACCGCACGCCGCAGGCGATGGAGGCGGCCAGTTGGCAGGAACGCGTCGACGCGCTGGGCCGGGGCCACTACCGCCGCTACGACGAGCGCACCGCCACCATGCTCGGCACCGGCGCCCGACTGTGCCTGGACCGCTGGCACGGTGACCTGCGACGGCTGCACCGCGACGCCCAGGGCGACCCCGTCGGGCTGCGTCGGCGGCTCACCGAGTTCCCGGGCATCGGCCCCACCGGCGCGGACATCTACCTGCGCGAGGCGCAGACGGTCTGGTCCGACCTGCGCCCGTACGCCGACCGGCGGGCTCTCGCCGGAGCGAAGCGGCTGGGCCTGCCCGGCAACCCGCACGGGCTGGCCACCCTCGTCGACGAACCGGACTTCGGCCGTCTCGCGTCGGCGCTGGTGCGGGTTGCGCTCGGCGAGGAGTCCGCCGGCGAGGTCACCCGCGTCGCCGCCCGCTGACGGTGTTTCACTTCACCGTCTTGTCTCCCGGCCGGGTCAGGTGCCACACCAGCAGGGCGGCGAGCAGCGCCAGGACCACCACCCCGCCGGAGATGCCACGGCCCTCCTCGGGGCTGCGACCCGCACTACCGAAGTAGATCACCGCGAGGCCGGCCAGCACCGTGACGAACGTACGAAACCCTCGGTCCTTCACATATCGCACAGTAGGTGGGCGCGCCCTGTTTAGCCGTATTGTTGGTTATTGTCCATCGACCGGGTGACAGGTCACCGCTCGCTGACGAAGCCGCGCAGCCGCACCCGACGCACCGCCCGATCGCGGACCTCCACCACCTCAAGGGTCAGCCCGGGCAGACGCACCGTCTCCCCCGGCTCACAGGGCAGGTGCCGCAGCCGGGCCAGCACCAACCCCGCCACCGTCGTGTAGTCGCGCGACAACGGGAAACTCAGCCGCACCCCGAGGTCGGGCAGGTCGTGCAGCGGGAAGTCACCGGGCACCAGCACGGACCCGTCCGCCTCCCGGACCACCCCGCGCACGTCGCGGTCGGTCTCGTCGTACAACTCGCCGACCACCTCGGCCAGCAGGTCCTCCATGGTGACCATGCCGTCGATGCCACCGTGCTCGTCGACCACCAGGGCCAGTTGCTGGTGCTCCTGGCGAAGCTGACGCAACGCGTCGGCGACCGGCAGGGTGACCGGCAGCAGCAGCGGCGACCGGACCTGCTCGCCCACCGGGGCGGTGCCGGCCCGCACCAGGTCGCGGAT
Organism: Micromonospora zamorensis; assembly: GCF_900090275.1. Taxonomy (NCBI): domain Bacteria; kingdom Bacillati; phylum Actinomycetota; class Actinomycetes; order Micromonosporales; family Micromonosporaceae; genus Micromonospora; species Micromonospora zamorensis. Next base: position 2,921,677 of record NZ_LT607755.1, read on the forward strand.
GTGCACCACCCCGAGCACCTCGTCCAGGCCACCGGGACCGGTGACAGGGGCGCGGGAGCGCCCGGCGGCGGCGAGCCGGCGCACCCCCTCGTCCGCGGTGAGGCTGGCCGGCAGTGTCATCACCTCCCGGCGGGCGACCAGGATCTCGCGCAGCGTCCGGCCGGCGATGTCGAACGCGCCGGTCAGGATCTCGCGCTGCTGGGCGGACAGGCCGCGCTGGCTGGCCAGCATCTCCCGCAACTCCTCCTCGGTCGTCTCCTCCCGGTTGGCCCGCGGGTCACCCCCGGCGAGCCGTACGACCGCGTCGGTGGCCCGGCTGAGCAACCACACCGCCGGTCGGGACACCCGTGCGAGCAGGTCCAGCGGGCCGGCGCTCAGCAACGCCCACCGCTCCGCCCGCTGCATGGCCAGCCGCTTCGGGGCCAGCTCGCCGAACACCAGCGTGACGAACGTCAGCAGCACCGTCACCAGCAGCACCGCGGCGGGACGGGCCGCGCCGCCGAGGAAACCCAGCGGGCCGACCAGCGGCTCGGCCAACGACACCGCGGCCGCCGCCGAGGCGAGGAAGCCGGCCAGCGTGATGCCGAGTTGGATGGTGGCCAGGTAGCGGTTCGGGTCGCGGGACAGCTGCACCAACCGGTCGCCGGAGCGGGACCGTCGGCCCAGCCGCCGCAACTGCCCCTCGCGCAGCGTCACCAGCGCCATCTCACTGCCGGACAGCGCGGCGTTGACCAGCACCAGCACGGCCACCAGCGCCAACTGCCCGAACTGACCGCCCATCGCGCACCCCCGTCCGCCGCCTCAGGTCACTCAACCGCAGCGGGGCCGTCCCCGGGCCTGGTTCGCGACCGCGCCCCGCTCAGTCGACCTCCAGGTCGTCCAGTGAGATGGCGTGCGTCATCAGCCACCGGGCCAGCGCCGACATCCCGAACAGCCACAGGGGCACCGACTCGGTGGGCCCGTTGGTGGCGTAGATGGCGAAGCGCAGGTCGGGCGCGCGGTACGCCTCGATCCGCCACCGGTGCTGCCGGTCCCGCCAGACCGCCGAAGGGTCCATGGCGTCACCGTAGGTGACCGCCGCCGGCCGGGGGGCCGGTTGGCCAGCACCGCTCAGCCCGGCACCACCGCCGTCCCGATCACGACCCGGGCAGTGGACACCAACAGGCTGATGCCCACTCCCGCGAGGACCAGCCAGCCGAAGCCACGCCACCCGGAGCCACGGTCGAGCACCGGCGTCGACGGTGGCCTCCAGAGCTCACGGTAGGTCCAGGCCAGCACACCCACCCCGAACGGCAGGAGCCCGACCCAGAACCAGAACCACCGGGTGCCGGCAAGGGGCGGCGCGCCGCCGATCAGCCGGCCCAGCCAGAGCACGGTCAGCACACCAGCGAGCACACCGGCGGTGCCCGCGATCCGGTGCGCGAAGTCGCCGCCGACATGCCAGGGACCGGCCACGGCAGCGAGCCGCGCGTCCAGCCCGGTGTTCGCCGACAGGTCCGGCTCGCCCGGGTACGAAGCCGAGGCGGGCGGTACGTCGAAGGTGTACCGGCTCTGGCCGTTCGACACGGTCCAGGCCAGCATCCCGCCGTTCGTCGCATGCTGCGGCCGAGGCCGGCTCCCCCAGTACGCGCCGTCGTCGGCCCAGCCCTGCGCCCGTTGGAAGGTCACCACCTGGCCAGCCGCGAGATCGCGGTCGAGCTGGGCCTCGGTGGATTCGCGCGGCTCGGCCCACCACGCCAGAGACGCCCACAGCACCCACAGCACCGGCAGCGCCCAGCGCAGCACCACCGGGACGACCTCGCGCCACCGGCAGCGGGAGGCTCGTGACCGGGTGGGGATCGCCTCGATCATCAGCCCACCGTCGCACCTCGGCGCACTGTTGTCAGCCCCGGATCGGCCGCGACTGACGGCCGTGCGGTGGTCAACGGTCCGGTTGATCCTGGTCCCTCGGCACAGTGGCTCGCCGAACGCAGTCGCGCAGCAGGGCGCGGCGTTGATCATGAACGTCGTCGGGTTCCTGGTTGCTGGCCGCGTAGACGTTGCTGACCGGCGACCAGGCCATGGACATGGCGATGACCAGAGCCATGAGGTCGAACGGGTCGCCCGCACGTACCCGCCCGGCGGCCTGCGCCTCGGCGATGGCCGTCAGCTTGCGATCGTCGTAGTGCTGGTGGGTCTCGACCAGGTGCCCGGCGGGCCTGCGCTCCAGTCGCGTCCAGGTCGCGAGGCGGATGAGGTCGGGGCGGCGCAGGTATTCGTCGTAGAGGCGAACGGCCCAGTCGGCAAGATCGTCAGCGTCGATCGGCACCACGTTCGTGATGCGCTCCAGTGAGCTGAGGAAGATCGCGTCGAAGAGTCTTTCCTTGTCGCCGAAGTAGCCGTAGAGCTGCGCCTTGTTGGTGCGCGCCGCCGTCACGATGCGTTCGATGCGTGCTCCGGCGATGCCGTGCTGGGCGAACTCCTCGGTGGCGGCGTCCAGGATGCGCTGGTAGGTCGCGGTGCCGCGCGAGGTCAGGGGCTGCTCCGGCATGCCGCCACTCTAGCAACAGAACAGTTGGTTTGCTTCTCTGCGCGACCAGAGCTACGGTCGACAGACCGAACAGTCTGTTTAAGGATGTGTGTATGCGAACGACCATCGGATGGCGGGCGAGCGGCCCGACGGCGCTGCGGCGTACCTCGCTGGAACGCCGTGACCTGCGCTCAGACGATCTGGCGGTGCGAGTCGACTACTGCGGCGTGTGCCACACCGACCTGCACTCCCTGCGCGACCATGACCAGCACGCGAAAGCGCCTCTGGTGCCCGGTCACGAATTCACCGGTGTGGTGACCGGGACCGGAGCCGAGGTGACTGCCTTCTCGGTCGGCGACCGCGTCGCGGTGGGCAATATCGTCGACTCCTGCGGCAGCTGTGCCATGTGTCGAACAGGACAGGAGAACTTCTGCCACTCCTTCCCGACTCTCACCTACGGCGGCACCGACCGGCGGGACGGGTCGACCACCTTGGGCGCCTTCTCCCGCGAGTACGTCGTGCGGGACCGCTTCGCCTACCCGCTCCCCTCCGGCCTCGACCCGGCCGCAGCCGCCCCGCTGATGTGCGCCGGCGTCACCGTCTGGGAACCGCTGCGTTCCCTCGGTGTGGGCTCCGGCAGTCGCGTCGCCGTGGCCGGGCTCGGCGGCCTGGGTCACCTCGCGGTCAAGCTGGCCGTGGCACTCGGCGCCACCACGACGGTCATCAGCCGCACCCAGGAGAAGCGCGACGACGCCCTCCGGCTCGGCGCACACGATTTCCTGGACTCCACCGACACCCGCCAGATGGCAGCGACCCGCGACACCTTCGACGTCGTCATCGACACCATCTCCGCTTCGCACGACCTCGCCCCGTACCTGAAGGTGGTGGCGATGGACGGCACCCTCAGCCTGCTCGGATACCTGGGCCCGGTCACCGTCGAGGCGATGGACCTGCTTGTCGGCCGCAAGAAGCTCAGCTCCGCCGGCAGCGGAGGCCGCCGTTCAACAGCCGAGATGCTCCAGTTCTGCGCCGACAACGGCATCGCCGCCGACGTCGAGGTGCTCCCGTCGGCGCAGGTGGAGACAGCACTCGACCGCCTCCGGCGAAACGACGTCCGCTACCGCTTCGTGCTCGACATGTCCGACCTGGACTGACAGCGGTTGACCCGGCGGGCGCCACGCCCTCAGGTAACGACGATGCGGGCGTCGTCGGGCAGTCGTCGGGTCGCGCCCCGACGGTCCAGCAACTCCAGCAGGGGCACCGCCACCCGGCGGGTGGTGTCCAACGCCTGCCGGGCCGCGGAGAGCGTGAACGGCTGCGGCAGCCCGGCCAGCACCCGGACCGCGTCGTCGAGCGCGTCGGGCAGCAACACCACGTTGTCGGCCAGCCGCAGCAGCGCGCCGGCCCGCACCGCGGCGCCGATCTCGCGCGGGCCCAGGCCGAGGTCGACGAGGCGGTCCGCCTCGGGGGCGCGAAACGGCCGGTCGCCGTATTCCGCGCGGACCCGCTGCACGGCCCGGGCCACCGGCTCGGGCAGCGCATCGGCGCCCGCCGCCCCGACCCGCCCGGCGTGGATCCGCAGCGGCGGCCGGACCAACGCCTCGACCAGCACCCGGTCGGGCAGGGCGAGGCGCTGGCGCAGCGCGTCCACCGGCATCCCCGGTTCCAACGGGTGCTCCCTGGCGTAGCGGGCGACCTCCTCGGTCACCTGCTCGCCGAGCCGCCGCCAGTGCGCCGGGTCGGCCAACCAGTCACCGGCCACCGGAGGGGCGTCCACCGGCACACCCATCCGGATCAGCGCACCGGCGCGGACCAGCCGGCGACGGCGCAGCTCCCCGGCCAGGTCGGGACGACCGTCCAACTCGGCGAGGACCTGTGCGCGGGTGACGGCGGCACCCCGGCGGGCCAGCGGTGGCGGCGCCACGTCCAGCACCCGCACCCCGCCGGTCACGTGGTGCCGCCCCGGGTCACGCAGCAGCGCCCGATCGCCCACCAGCAGCGGCAACGGACGAGCCAACCGCAGGCGTACGGTGTCCAGGCCGAGCGGGCGGACCCGTACCGGCACGGCCGCCGACCCGACGTGCAGGGTGAGGGTGGCCGGCAGGTCGGCCGCCGGATCGCCGGTCAGCCGCACGTCGACCAGGTCGGTGCGGTGGAACCGGCCCGGGGTGAGCAACGCATCGCCACGACCGAGCCGGTCACGGGGCGTACCCCGCAGGTTGACCGCCACCCGGGCCACCGCCGTCACCTCCGGCCGGGCCTCGCCCAGTGAGTGCAGGCCACGTACCCGCACCGGCTCGTCGGCCCCGGCCAGCTCCAACTCGTCGCCCACCCGCAACCGTCCGACGCCGAGGGTGCCGGTGACCACGGTGCCGCTGCCCCGCACGGTGAAACTGCGGTCCACCCAGAGCCGGACCGGGTCGTCCACCACCGGCGCGGGCAGGCCGGCGGCGAGCCGGTCCAGGGCGGCCCGAAGCTCCGGCAGGCCGGCGCCGGTCAGGCCACTGACCGCCACCGCCGGCACCGTGCCGAGGCTGGTCGCCGCGATCTCGGCCCGGGCGCGGGCCATGGCCGGCCCCGGGTCGGCCAGGTCCGCGCGGGTCACCGCCACCAGGCCGTACGCCACACCGAGCGCGTCGAGTGCGGCCAGGTGCTCGGCGGACTGCGGCATCCAGCCCTCGTCGGCGGCCACCACGATCAGCGCCGCCGGCACCGGGCCGACACCGGCGAGCATGTTCGGCACGAACCGCTCGTGCCCGGGCACGTCGACGAAGGCGACGGTGCCGCCGGACGGCAGCGTCGTCCAGGCGAACCCCAGGTCGATGGTCATCCCCCGGCGGCGTTCCTCGGCCCACCGGTCGGGTTCCATCCCGGTCAGCGCCCGGACCAGTGTCGACTTGCCGTGGTCGACGTGCCCGGCGGTGGCGACGACGAACACGGTCAGTCGTCCCCGGGTACGCGGAGCACGGCCGCGCGGACCGTCTCGTCGGCTTCTTCGGGCACGCAGCGCAGGTCGAGCAGGAGCCGGCCCCGCACCACCCGCCCGAGCACGGGCTGGTCGCCGGTGCGCAGCGGCTCCGCGTACCGCTCGGGCAGACTCAGCGCCCACGAGTCCAGCTCGACGCCGGGCGCCCCACCGCCGCCGACCACCGCGGCGGCCGGCACCACCTCCGCTTTGCGGCCGTCCGCTCCGAGCCGGTCGCGCAGCCGCTCCAACCGGCTGCGCAGCACACCCGGGTCGGCGTGCAGCGCCGTGCGGGTGGGCGTGTCCGGCTGGTGCAGGGTGGCGGCCAGCGCGGCCAGGGTGAGCTTGTCCACCCGCAACGCCCGGGCCAGCGGATGGCGGCGCAGCCGGTCGACCAGCGCGACGTCGCCGAGCAGCAGCCCTGCCTGCGGGCCGCCGAGCAGCTTGTCGCCGCTGGCCGTGACGAGCGTGGCACCGGCGCGCAGGGTGCTGGCCGCGTCCGGCTCGTCGGGCAGCAGCGGATCCGCGGTGAGCAGACCGGAGCCGATGTCGGCGACCACCGGCACGCCGAGGGTGGCCAGTTGTTTGACCGGGGTTGCTGAGGTGAAGCCGGTGACCTGGAAGTTCGACGGGTGCACCTTGAGCACGAACCCGGTCTGCGGGCCGAGGGCGGCGGCGTAGTCGGCGAGGGTGGTGCGGTTGGTGGTGCCCACCTCCCGCAGTCGCGCGCCGGTGCTCTCCAACAGGTCGGGCAGGCGGAAGCCGTCGCCGATCTCGACCAGCTCGCCCCGACTGACCACGATCTCCCGGCCGGCGGCCAGCGCGGTGGCCGCCAGCACCAGCGCGGCGGCGCCGTTGTTGACCACGTGCACGGCGCCCGCGTCGGGCACGGCGGCGGCCAGCGCGTCGAGGGCGTCGCGGCCGCGACGGGCCCGCCGACCGGTGCTCAGGTCCAACTCCACGTCGGTGTGCCCGGCGGCGGCCACCACCGCGGCGACCGCAGCCGACGACAGCGGCGCCCGGCCCAGGTTGGTGTGCAGCACGACGCCCGTGGCGTTGAGCACCACGCGGGGGCCCGGCGCGGGCAGCGCGGCGACCGCGGCGTCGCGAACGTCATCGGGGTGCAGCTCGCCACGGCGGGCCCGCTCCTGGGCCCGGGCGACGACCGCCTTCACCCGGTCCCGGCCGAGCGTCGCGCTGGCCGCGGCCAACCGAGGGTCGGCGAGCAGCGTGTCGGTGCGGGGCACCCGGCGTCGCGGGTCCACCGGCCCGTCACCCATCGCGTCATCTCCTGCACTGTTGGCGGAGACGGACGGGAATCGAACCCGCCTGGCCCGGGTCCCGGACCACACCGGTTTTGAAGACCGGGAGGGGCACCAGCCGCCTGAACGCCTCCACCGGACATTCGATCACATCGCGGGCGGGGCCGCCCGATCAGATGGAAGATCCATGCCCGCCCGCCGGGCGTCGGCCCGCTCGCGCTGCGGCACCACCGTGTACCGAGGGTCGCGCGCGGAGGCCACCCCGCCGTAGAAGATGCCGAACCGGGTCACCACCGACGCGGCCAGCAGCGCGGCGCCGGACAGCGCGCCGACCAGCCGGCTACGCCGACCGAGCAGCGCGCCGGCGACCCCACCGGCCGTCAACATCCGGCCGGCGCGCAGCAGCCGACCGGGGCTGCCCAGCCGGTAGGGCTCACTGAGCAGACCGAGGCGCGTCTCCACCCGATGCGCGCCGTACAACTCCAGGGCCGCCCCGGCCACCGCCATCCTGCGGGCCGGCCCCGCCTGGGCCGGCGGCGCGGCGAGCAGACCCACGCCGGCGCCGCTGGCCAGCGCGCTGCCCGCGAAGATCACCGGCAACTCGGGGTACGCCTCGTGCCAGGACGGCACCGCCGTGTCGGCGAGCAACACCCCGGTGTACGTGGCCAGCGCGGGCGCGGTGCCGGCGGCGAGCAGCCCGGCGACCAGCCCGACCGACGGCAACGCCCGACCGGCCAGCCCGAGCAGGCCGTGGCGCGGCAGCACACCGGCGGCTTCGGCGATCGCGGCGACACCAGCGGCCGGCCCGTACGCGGTGAGGATCCAGGTGCCCACCGACATCGGCGAGGTCGGCTTCGCCACGCGCAGCATGTGGTGGAACCGCGCCGGCCGGCCGAGGTCCTTGACGAGGAAGACCGCGCTGGCGCTCACGGCGGCCAGCGCGGTGACCCGACCGGCGCGTCGCAACGCCGGCCGGCCGGTGAGCTGCCCACCGGCGGCGAGCAGTGACGAGCCGGCCGCCAGCCCGCCGGTGAACAGGTACGCCGCGATGTCCCACTTCCAGACCGGCGCTTTCAGGATGGGCCGACCGTAGTACGAGGTGAACTCCGCCTCCGGCACCCGCAGTTCCTCGCCGCCTCCGCGACGCCCACCTCCGCGACGCCCGCCCCGCCGGCCGGGTTCGGCGGTGCGCCGCTGCTGTCCGACCGCCGAGCTGGTGCCGGCGCCGTTCGCGGCCGGCAGCCCGGTGCTCTCGCCGTTCGCGGCCGGCAACTCGGTGCTGGCCGTCGGTCGGTCGCGACCATCGGCGGCCAACCGGTCCCGGAAGCGACGGAAGATCTCGCCCACCTCGGGGCGCTGCGGACTCACGAGGAACCTCCGACGAACGCGGCGACGGTGGCCGCCGCCATGGCGAGGGCCGCGAGGCCGGCGCGCTTCCACATCTTCGGCAGGTCGCGGGTGGTCACGATCGGGTCCGGTGGCAGCCCGTACACCTCCGGCTCGTCGAGCAGCAGGAAGAACGCCCCGTCACCACCCACGCCGTCATTCGGGTCGTGCCCGTACAGGCGGGCCTCGGGGACGCCCCGCTCGTGCAGCGTCTCGACCCGCGCGGCGGCCCGCTCCCGCAACTCGTCGAGCGGCCCGTACTGGATCGACTCCGTCGGACACGCCTGCGCACACGCCGGGGTCATGCCCGCACCCAACCGGTCGTAGCACAGCGTGCACTTCCACGCCCGACCATCATCCTTACGCTGATCGATCACCCCGTACGGACACGCGGAGATGCAGTAACCGCACCCGTTGCAGATGTCCTCCTGCACCACCACGGTGCCGAACTCCGTCCGGAACAACGAACCCGTCGGACAGACATCCAGACACGCCGCGTGCGTGCAGTGCTTACAGACATCCGACATCATCAACCACCGGAAATCCGTACGCCCCTCCACACCGGACCCGCGCCCCGGCGGCTGCGCCCCGGGCATCCCCAGGAACTGTGGACCCGTGCCACCGCGGCCCGCGGCTGTCGGATCGGCCTCGATCGTGCCGAGCACATCCACCGGCCCGCCCCCGGACATCCAGGCGGCGGCGGACGGAGTGCCGGTCGGCACACCCGGGTCCGTGCCGGTGCGTTCACTGGTACCGGCCGCCACGGCCGCCGACGCCGCGCTGACCGAACCGTCGGTCGGCGTACCCGCGAACGGCGGTGTGCGGTGCCCGGCCGGCCGGGGCTGCTCGATGAACGCGACGTGTCGCCACGAGTTCGCGGTCAACGCGCCGGTGTTGTCGTACGACATGCCGAGCAGGTCGAGCCCGCTCTCCGGGACGCCGTTCCACTCCTTGCAGGCCACCTCGCAGGCCTTGCAGCCGATGCAGACGCTGGTGTCGGTGAAGAACCCCATCCGCGGCGGCGCGTCCTCGTAACCGGCGTCCGGCGCCGGATCCAGCGGCCCGTAGAGGCTGTTCGGGTCAGGAAGCACCGCGATCCCTCCCCTCACTGTCAGTGGTGACCGCCGGGGCGTTGTGGCCCGGGTTGATCCCGGCGCGCCGCTGGTAGTCGGCGACCAGGTCCAGCAGCGCCGGCCCGGTCGGCCGACGGCCGGCCCGCACGTCGCAGGTGCCGACCTTGCTCTCCTGGATCAGCACGTTCGGGTCCAGGCTGATGCCGAACAGGTCGTTGGCCGAGTCGCCGGTCACCAGACCCTCGAAACCGAAGTGGTACGGCAACCACACCTGGTGGATCACCCGGTCCTCGACCCGCAACGGACTGAGCCGATCCGTCACCAGCACCTTCGCCTCGATCACGGCACGACCGCTGACCAGGTGCGCCCAGCCCAGGTGGTCGAGACCACGTTCGACGGCCAGCTCCGGAGACACCTCCACGAACATCTCCGGCTGCAACTCGGCCAGCGGTGACACCGTCCGACTCATCCCACCGGCGGTGTGGTGCTCGGTGAGCCGGCTGACAGTGAACACGTACGGGAACACCTGGCTGTGCTCCTGCGGCGGGCTCGGGTTCACCGAGTTCACCGGATGCGCGTACATCTTGCGGGTCGGGTTGGCCTGCTGCCCGTAGAGCGGGTTACGCACCGGCGACTCCACCGGCTCGTAGTGCGTCGGCAACGGGCCGTCCAGGACACCGCTGGGCGCGTACAGCCAGCCCTTCCCGTCGCCCTGCATGATGAACGGGTCGTCGCCGGCGATGCCCTCCGTCCCGGACGCGCCGGGTGGCGGCCGGTACGACGGCGGTTTGGTCTTCTCGAAGTCCGGCACGTCGTGACCGGTCCACTCGCCCTTCTCGGCATCCCACCAGACGTAGCGTTTGCGCTCACTCCACGGGTTGCCGTCCGGGTCCGCGGACGCACGGTTGTAGAGGATGCGCCGGTTCGCCGGCCACGCCCACCCCCACTCGGCGGCCACCCAGTCCTGCTCGTGTCGGGACTTGCGCCGCGCCGCCTGGTTCACGCCATCGGCGTACACCCCGGTGTAGATCCAGCAACCGATCGCGGTGGAGCCGTCCGCGCGGGCCTCGGCGAAGCTGGACAGCGGGCGGCCGGTCGTCACGTCGTACCCGTTGATCTCGCGCAGCACCGCCTCGGCGCTCGGCTCCGCGTTCGGGCCGTGCGTGGGGTAGTCCCAGGTGAGGTCGAGCAGCGCACGGTCGCGCGGCAGCTTCGAGTCGGCCAGCTTCTCGCGCAGCTTGCGCCCGAGGTGGTAGAAGAACCACAACTCGGAGCGGGCGTCGCCTGGCGGCTCGACGGCCTTCTCCCGCCACTGCAACAGGCGCTGCGTCTGGGTGAACGTGCCCTCCTTCTCCACGTGCGAGGCGGCGGGCAGGAAGAACACCTCCGTGCGGCACTCCTCGGGCACGATCTCCCCGGTGGCGACCTCGGGACCGTTCTGCCAGAACGTGGCACTTTCGATCATGAACAGGTCCCGGACGACCAGCCAGTCGAGGTTGGCCATGCCCAAGCGCTGTGCCCGGCCGTGCGCCGAACCGACCGCCGGGTTCTGCCCGAGCAGGAAGTACCCCTTGATCTTCCCGTCGATCATGTTCAGCACCTGCTGGTAGGTGCCGTGGTCACCGGTCAGCCGCGGCAGGTAGCCGTAGCAGTAGTCGTTCTCCGGTGTCGCCGCGTCACCCCAATACGCCTTGAGCAGGCTGGCGGCGAACGACCCGGCGTTACCCCAGAAGCCCTTCTGGCCGGGGTGCCGGATGCTGTCCACCCACTCGTCGAAGGTCGGGTGGTCGGCGTGGTGCGGCATCGGCAGGTAACCCGGCAGCAGATTGAACAGCGTCGGAATGTCCGTGGACCCCTGGATGCTGGCATGCCCGCGCAGAGCCATCACCCCACCACCCGGGCGGCCCATGTTGCCGAGCAACAGCTGGATGATCGCGCCGGTGCGGATGTACTGCACACCCACGCTGTGCTGCGTCCAGCCCACCGAGTAGATCAGCATCCCGGTGCGCTCCCGGCCGGAGTTCTCCGTCCACGCCCGGGCCAGCTCCAGGAACTTGTCCTGGGGGATGCCACAGACCCGCTCGACCATCTCCGGGGTGTAGCGGGCGAAGTGTCGCTTGAGGATCTGGTAGACGCAGCGCGGATGCTGCAACGTCTCGTCCCGCGGGGTGTCCCCGTCGACCTGCGCGCCGTGCGACTCGTGCTCCAGCCCGGACGCGGTGTCGCGCTCCTTGGCCGTGTGCCCACTGCCGGACGAGTCCTCGTTGCCCTCGTACTGCCAGCTGTCCTGCACGTAGGTGCCGGTCTCCGGGTCGAACCCGGAGAAGAACCCGTCGCCGTCCTCGGTGTCGCTGAACTGCTCGCTCACGATCGTCGCCGCGTTCGTGTACGACAGCACGTACTCCCGAAAGTCCAGCTCGTTGTCGAGGATGTAGCGCACCACGCCACCGAGCAGCGCGATGTCCGTGCCCGCCCGGATCGGCAGGTACGAGTCAGCCAGCGCGCTGGTGCGGGTGAAGCGTGGGTCGACGTGGAAGACCTTCGCCCCCCGACGCTTGGCCTCCATCACCCACTGGAAACCCACCGGGTGCGCCTCAGCCATGTTCGAGCCCTGGATGACGATGACGTCAGCGTTGGCGATGTCCTGCTGGAAATCCGTCGCACCGCCACGACCGAAGCTGGCCCCCAGACCGGGGACGGTGGCGGAGTGTCAAATACGGGCCTGGTTCTCGATCTGCAACGCTCCCGCCGCGGTGAACAACTTCTTGATGAGGTAGTTCTCCTCGTTGTCCAGCGTCGCCCCACCCAGACTGGAGAAACCCAGCGTCCGGTTGAGCGGCCGGCCCTGCGTGTCGACGTCCTCCCAGGTCTGCTCACGAGCCGCGAGCACCCGGTCGGCGATCATGTCGAGCGCGGTGTCGAGGTCCAGATCCTCCCACTGCGTCGAGTAGGGACGGCGGTAGCGAACCTTCGTCTGCCGCAGCGGGCTGGTCACCAGGCTCTTGCTGGCCGAACCCTTCGGGCAGAGCCGACCCCGCGAGATCGGGCTGTCCGGGTCGCCCTCGATCTGACTGACCCGCCCGTCCTTGACGAACACCCGCTGACCGCAGCCAACGGCGCAGTACGGGCACACCGAACGGGCCACGCTGTCGGCGGTTTCCGTGCGAGCCGTGAGCGCACGGGATCCATCGGACTTCGCCGCGGCACCCCGGCCCAACGGGTCGGTGCCGGTGAGCTGGCGGTAGACCGGCCAACCCTCGATGAAGGTACGCAGACCCATGCCCCGACACCCCCTCCCACGCGAGCGACCCCATGAACATAGGCCAGCCGAGACATCTTCGCGAGCGGAGGGAAGTCAGACAGCGCCGCCCCCGGCCTTGTGGGCTCGGGGGCGGCGCTGGTGTCGGTGTGCAGGTCGCCTCTCGGCGAGTGGCGCGACGCGGCTCCAGCCGAACGGTATTCCGCGAAGGCAATATTAGGTGAGGCCCGGGGACACTGAGTCACACCGACACTGACCACAACCACCCAGCCCCCGCCCGTGTTCCCGCTTTCCTGCCCGAGCCCCGCCCCGGCCGGGCCGGGCCGGGCCGCCCGCCCGCTTGGGTCGATCAAGGAGTTGTGGTGCTGGACAAGACCACCCGAACCATCCCCAGTCCGGCACCACAAGTTCATGATCGACCCGAGCCAGGGACGCGTGTGGTGCAGACATGCCGCTGGCCGGCACCCCGGGTGGGGTGCCGGCCAGCGGTCGGGTCGTTCAGTGTTGGTGTTGGTGTCAGCTGTTCCAGTGCTGGGCGACGAGGTCGGTGGCCTGCTGTTCCCACTGGGCGTAGGCGTCGGGGTAGGCGGAGACCTGGACGGTCTGCGCGGCGTCGGTCAGCGCCATGTCCTGCCACCCGTCAACCTGCTTGAGGCCCTTGAGGAACGCGGTCGTCGAGTAGGCGGGGTCGGTGATCTGCTCCGGCGTGCCCCAACCACTGGTCGGGCGCTGCTGGAACAGGCCCAGCGAGTCATGGTCATTCTTGTCGCCGAGGTGGCCCAGGTTCTCCAACTTCGACTCCTGCAGGCTCGTCGCGATGGAGATGACCGCGGCGCGCTCGGGCAGGCCGGCCTTCTTCGTCGCGGCGATGATCGCCTTGACGTTCGCCGTCTGCTCATCGTTGAGGGTGATGTGGGACTGCTCGCCCTGGGGCTTCGGGGCGGCCGACTGCACCGCCACCGCGACGGGCTTGCCATCCACGGTCGGGTTGGCGTGGGCGGCGATCGGGCCGGCGAAGACACCACCGGCGAACGCGAGACCAGCAACAGACAGCATGCTCTTACGGAAGATCGTGTTCATGGGGGTAGCTCCTTCGGGGGTAGGAACACCCGCACCGCCAATGGGGGTCGGCGACACAAGGGTGTGAGCACCTCGTCCGGCGCTGCTCAATCAAGGGGAAAAGTCTTAGGAGGTCGGCACCGTCAAGCGGGGGGGCTTGCGGGGGCCGGGTCGGCGGCCTGCGAGCGGGGGCTCGGGCGCCGGGTTCATGTGTAACGACCGGGGGTCGGGGGTCATTCCCGGGTGGCTCCCCGACGTCCGCTCGTGCGATGCGGTAGTCGGGTGGTCGCTCGTGGGGACTGCAACGACCGAGGGCCCGGGGTCATTCCGGGGGCCGGGCCATCCCGTCGTACCCGATGGAGCGGGGTGCTGGGGAGGCTTCAACGATGCGGGCCGGGTCGGCATTCCAACCCCGCGACCAGCTGTTCCAACCCCGGTGGGCGGGGCGGCGAGCCGGTGGTCCTGCGATCGTCAGAGTGTGTAACGACCCCGCCCCGGCCATCATTCCGACCCACTGGTGCGACCGCTCACAGGCGAAACACCCCAGAGGCCGCGAACCTCGTACCGCGATCATCGGCGCGCTCGACTCGACCCCTCAGACCAGACAAAAGCCCTCAGCCTCGGACGTGGTCGGCCCTCAGGACGCTAAATCGGGCTTGATCGACTCGGCTTCCTGAAACCCGGGGTGTCCGAGACGGCATGACACCGCGACTTCAAGAAACCCGAGTTGATCACGGAGACCTCAGCCGTCGCAGGCGGGGGCAAATCGGACGAACCTCCGTTGGAGGATGCCCGACCGGGGCGCTCGGGCGGCCACTTGGCCTGGGCTCGGCGAAGCACCGTCAACAGCCTGCGGCAGGGCGCAGGGATCGTCTTGAGCGACACCGGCTCGGGTGGGCGTTACCCTGACACCATGCAGGCCCTCTCCCCCACCGCGACCGGCGTGGCCTTCCTGGCCCGACCGGGTCGCCCTGCCGTGGTGGCGCGGACGCTCGTCGAGCTGGCCGGGCCCACTCGCGGTGTGGTGGAGTTGCCGGTGCGGTTGATGTGGAACGCCGAGCGCACCTTCGACCTCGCCGACCCCGACCAGCTGCTCTGGATGTACGAGAACGTGCTGCGCGAGACGACCCGCACCGAGGACCTGCGCGTCCTGATCAACGGGCGGACGCTGCGCCGGGTGTGGCGACTGCTCAACCTGCCTCGGGGCGTACGGCAGGCGTGGGAGAGCCGGCACCGCGGCCTGCGCGCGGCGTGACCGAGCCTCATCTGCACGACTTCTACCGGGAGGTGGCCCGGGTGGCGCTCACCGCCGCCGGACCGTACCGGTTCGTGTTGGGTGGCGGGGTGGCCTGGGCGGCGCACGGGTTGGTCGCCCGCCCGACGGAGGACGTCGACCTCTTCGCGGACGTGGAGGGTGCCGCCGCGGCGGCCTCCGCGGGGGTGCGCGGGGCGTTGGAGCGAGCCGGCTTCCTCGTCACCGACGCCGACCCGGACAGTGAGCTGGGCGAGCTGTTCGACGGGTACGAGCAGGACATGAAGGACTTCGTGGTGAGCCGGGACGGACGGCAGATCCGGCTCAGCCTCGCCCGGTTGGACCGCCAGCAGAGCCCGGTGGTGATGGACCTCGGCCCGGTGATGGACGTCCGCGACCTGGTGGCCAACAAGATCGCGGCACTGGTCAACCGGCGGGAGGTTCGTGACTTCATCGACGTGGCGGCGGCGTTGGAGCACTACGACGTGACCGAGCTGCTGGTGCTGGCACGGCAGGTCGACCCCGCGCTGGACCCGGACGACGTGCGCGCCGCCGGCCGCTACCTGGACCGCCTGCCCGAGCAACGCTTCGGACGTTACGGCCTGAGCGCCGCCGACATCGCCCAGGTCCGGCAGCGCTTCGCCGCCTGGCCGCGCTGACCCAGCCGCCGTCGACGAACCACGCAGCGAGACGGGCAACGCCCTTGCGGCGGTGAGCTGGTCGGCGGGTCCGCCCGCGCAACGAACCACGCACCGAGACGGGCCGCTGGCCCAGCGCAGCGCCCGGAGGCCGGATCACGACTCACCGGACCGAGCCGCGTCGGGGCGGGCGCCCGAGCAGCGCCCGCCCCGACGACGGATCACTTGGTCGGTCGGCCGCCCGTGACGCCCAGGATCTCGCCGGTGACGTAGCTGGATTCCTGCGAGGCGAAGAAGACGTACGCCGGGGCCAGCTCCGCCGGCTGGCCGGGGCGCCCCTCCGGGGTGTCGGTGCCGAACTGCTTCACCTTCTCCTCCGGCATCGTCGACGGGATCAGCGGCGTCCAGACCGGGCCGGGCGCGACCGCGTTGACCCGGATGCCCTGCTCGGCCAGGTCGGCGGCGAGGGCCTTGGTGAAGTTGGCGATCCCCGCCTTGGTGGTCGCGTAGTCCAACAGCTGTGGTGACGGGTCGAACGCCTGGATCGACGCCGTGTTGATGATCGCCGACCCCTCGGCCAGGTGCGGAATGGCGGCCTTGCACAGCCAGAACATCGCGTACAGGTTGGTCTTGAGCACCCGGTCGAACTGCTCGGTGCTGATCCCGAGGATGCCCTTGTCCTGCGACATCTGGTACGCCGCGTTGTTGACCAGGATGTCGATGCCGCCCAGGTCGCGGACCGTCCGGTCGACAAGCTCCTGGCAGTGCGCCTCGTCGGTGACGTCGCCGCGGACCGCGATCCCCCGCCGGCCGGCGTCCTCGATCAGGCGGATCGTCTCCTGGGCGTCGGCGTCCTCCTCCTCGCTCAGGTACGAGATCAGCACGTCGGCGCCCTCCCGGGCGAACGCCAGCGCGACCGCCCGGCCGATCCCCGAATCACCCCCGGTGATCAGCGCCCGTTTGCCGTCGAGCTTGCCGCTGCCCCGGTACGACTCCTCGCCGTGGTCCGGCTTCGGAGTCATGTCGGCGGTCGAGCCGGGCGGTGACTGCTGTTGTGCGGGCTGGCCGGACTGCTGGCCGTACTGGCTGGTGGGGTCCTGCTGGGTGTGCTGGTCCTCGCTCACCGATCTCTCCTCGCGCCGCGCGGGAAGCGGGGGCTGTCCCGCGAATGTCGTCCCTGACCGCCGTACCCTGCGCCGGCCTGCGGAAACCGCAGCAGCACCTGGGGCTGGCGTGGCAAGAGTGTCCGCTGCTGGTTATGGTGCGCAAGGCGCTCACGAGGCGCGTCCACCCCCATGGAAAGGCACGTCATGACCTCTCCCTCCGGCCCGTCGCGTCGCCAGGTGCTCGTCGCCGCGGCGGCGGCCGCGACCGCCCCGCTGATCGCCGCCGCGCCCGCGCAGGCGGCCGGCGCGGCCCGGCCGCGCACCTGGGACCTCACCCTCCTGGGCACGTCGGACACGCACGGCAACGTCTACAACTGGGACTACTACCGCGACGCCGAGTACGACGACAGCAAGCAGAACGACATCGGCGTCGCGAAGCTGGCCACTCTGATCAACCAGATCCGTCGGGAGCGGCGCGGCAAGGCGACGCTGGTGCTCGACGCCGGCGACACCATCCAGGGCACGCCGCTGGCCACGTACTACGCCAAGCAGGAGCCGATCACCGCCACCGGCGAGAAGCACCCGATGGCCCGGGCGATGAACGTCATCGACTACGACGCGGTGACCCTGGGCAACCACGAGTTCAACTACGGCCTGCCGTTGCTGGACCTGTGGATCCGTCAGCTCGGTTTCCCGGCCCTCGCCGCGAACGCGGTCAACGCGAAGACCGGCAAGCCGGCCTTCCTGCCGTACGTCATCAAGAAGGTCTCCCTCGGTTTCGCCGCACCGACCCTGCGGGTCGGCATCCTGGGGTTGACCAACCCCGGTGTGGCCATCTGGGACAAGGGCAACGTCGAGGGCAAGCTGCGCTTCGACGACATGGTCGCGACCGCGGCGAAGTGGGTGCCGATCATGCGGGCCCGCGGTGCGGACCTCGTGCTGATCTCCGCGCACGGCGGTGACAGCGGCACCTCCAGCTACGGCCCGGAGCTGCCGAACGAGAACCCGGTGGCGCTGATCGCCCAGCAGGTGCCGGGGATCGACGCGATCCTCTTCGGTCACGCGCACAACGAGGTGGTCGAGCGGTTCGTCACCAACGAGCGGACCGGCGCGCAGGTGCTGCTCTCCGAGCCGTCGAAGTGGGGCCAGCGGCTCACCCGGATGGACTTCACCCTGACCCGCGAACGCGGCCGGTGGACGATCACCAAGAAGGCCGCCAGCATGCTGAACACCAACACCGTGGTCGAGGACCCGAAGGTGCTCGCCGCCGTGCGGGCCCAGCACCAGAAGACCATCGCGTACGTCAACCAGGTGGTGGCCCAGGCCACCGTCGAGATGTCCACAGTGGAATCCCGGTACAAGGACACTCCCATCCTGGACTTCATCAACCACGTCCAGGCCGAGACCGTCACGAAGGCGCTGGCCGGCACGCAGTACGCCGACCTGCCGGTGCTGTCCCAGGCGTCCCCGTTCAGCCGTACCGCGGTCTTCCCCGCCGGGGACGTGAAGATCCGTGACGTGGCAGGGCTCTACGTCTTCGACAACACGCTCGAGGCGGTCGTGCTCAGCGGCGCGGAGGTGCGCACCTACCTGGAGTACTCGGCGAAGTACTTCCGGACCCTCGCTCCGGGCGCCCCCGTCGACCCGGAGCAGATCAGCGACTCGCCGGCGGTGCCGGACTACAACTACGACGTGATCTCCGGCCTGGACTACGACATCGACATCTCCAAGCCGATCGGGCAGCGGATCACCCGCCTGGTGCTGGCCGGCACCGACACTCCGGTGGCGGACAACGCCCAGTTCGTGATGGCGGTGAACAACTACCGGCGCAGCGGCGGCGGCAACTTCCCCGGCATCGTGAAGACCCAGGTCTACAACGCGCAGCAGGAGATCCGTCAGCTGCTCATCGACTGGGCGCAGGCCAAGGGGACGATCGACCCGGCCGACTTCTTCCAGCAGAACTGGCGACTGGTACGCGAGGGCGTGCCGGTCTTCTGACCCCAGCACATCGCGAACGGGCCGTGGGTGGCGACACCCGCGGCCCGTTGTGCGTTCTCAGCCCTGCACGTTCCAGCGGATCGGGTCCTCGGCCTCCTCCGGGCGGTCGCGCCCGGGGTCGGTCTCGGTCAGGGCGACGCGTTCGTCGGGACGCACCGCGAGCGGCAACTCGCCGAACCGCGCGTGGCGCAGGAACGCGTACTCGTCATCGGTGAACGGCTGCTCGGCCATCTGCACCTCCCACTCCCCCGCCATTGTCCAGCGGGTGGGCCACTGGACACCAGTGCGTGGTCACACCGCGTAGGGCATCCTAGGATCCTGGGTGAATAGAAGGAGCCCGGCGCGGGGCTGGCATCCGATCCAGCACCGCGAGGGCCGCCCGGATGGGCCGACGCCGCAGCATTTCATCGAAGCTCGCCCGCCCCTGGCAGAACTGGACGAACATCCGCCAGCCCGGCGGCGTCGCCAGCAGGGCGTGGAACACGTCCGGGCGACGGGTGAACACGTCCAGCAGCCGGAAGCCCGCCCGCATCTCCGGCACAAGCCCTTCGGCGACCGCCCGCTCGTACCCGGACAGTTCACCTGCCGCGACCGCCGCACCGGCCAGCCCGCCGGAACGCAACGCGAAGCTGATGCCCTCCCGGCTCCACGGCTCCAACAGCCCCGCAGCATCCCCCACGACCAGCACCCGGCCGTTGCGCAACGGCGAGTCCTCCTCCCGGCACCGGGTCAGGTGCCCGGAGTCGTGCTCCGCCGGCAAGCCGGTCAGCCCCAACCGGTCCACGAACCGCCGCAGGTACTCCCGGGTCCCCTCCCCCGCGCCCCGCCCGGCGATCACCCCGACAGTCAACCGGTCACCCTTGGGAAAGACCCAGGCGTACGACCCCGGCATCGCTCCCCAGTCCAGCAGCAACCGCCCCCGCCACCGCTCCTGCTCGGCCGGGGGCACCGGGATCTCCAGCTCCAGACCCAGGTCCACCTGCCGGTACCGGCCCCCCACATGCCGGGCGGTCACCCCCGACGAACCGTCCGCCCCGATCACCGCGCGGGCCGCGATCGTCGTACCGTCGGCCAGCCGCAGGCGTACCCCCTCGGGGTCCTGCTCGATCGCGCGGACGGCGACCCGCTCCCGCATCTGCGCGCCCGCGGCGACCGCCGCCGCGCGCAGCCGGTCGTCGAACTCCTCGCGGCGCACCATGGTCACGACCGGGCTGTCGCTGCGGCGGGTGAACTCCCGACGGCCGTCGCGGGTGAACGTGACCCGGTCCACCCGGTCGTGCGCCGGCACCTCGATCCGATCCGCGACGGCCGCCAGGGAGGTGCCGATCAGGCCACCACCACAGGTCTTGTAGCGCGGATGCGCGGCTCGCTCGACAACAAGGGTGGAGACACCGGCGCGGGCAGCGGCGTGCGCCGCGGAGAGCCCGGCGGGGCCGGCGCCGACGACGACGAGGTCCCAAACGATCACGAAGGCAGCCTAGGGCACCACCGAAGGCCCGGACCGTACGCCACAGCCGACACCGACCGCCCGATCGGGTGTGCATCTTCGGTCACCCAGGGGGTAACCCGCGCACGGCAGCCGCCGCACGACGGCGGACGAACGAAGGAGGAAGCATGCAGCAGGTGCAACTGTCGGAGGCCGAGCAACGCGTGTACCAGGCGGTCACCACCCTGGAGGCACGCGGGCAGGTGCCGTACCCGGACCTCATCGCCGAGGTATCAGGGCTGACCCAGGAGCAGGTGGACAGCCCCCTGCACCTGCTCACCGAGAAGGGCCTGCTGCACCGCGAGGACTCGCCGATGGCCGGCCTCGACTTCGGCCCCCGGTTCTGCGCCCGCCAGATGGCGTGAGGGCACCGAACAATCCACGACGATTCGCCCCCCGATGCTCCGGGTAGCGATCAGCAATGCGTGATCGACGGTCAACGGGGGGCGCGATGAGTGCGGCGCAGACGCCGCAGCCGGTGACGGCGGCCGAGAACCGACGACGCTGGCAGGCGGTCGGTGTCGGGTTGGTCGCCGCGTTCATGACGCTGCTCGACGTGAGCATCGTCAACGTCGCGGTGCCCTCCATCGACCGGGCGCTGCACGCGTCGCCGAGCGACCTGCAGTGGATCCTCTCCGGGTACGCGCTCACCTTCGGCCTGGCGCTGGTCCCCGCCGGCCGCTTCGGCGACGCACGCGGTCGGCGCAACGCGTTCGTCTTCGGCATCTCGCTCTTCACCGTGACCAGCGCGCTCGCCGGCCTCGCCACCTCACCGACGTGGCTGGTCATCGCCCGACTGCTTCAGGGTGCCGCCGCTGGCGTCGTCAACCCGCAGGTCATCGGGCTCATCCAGCAACTCTTCCGCGGGCCCGAACGGGCGCGCCCGTTCGGCCTGCTCGGCGCAACCATCGGAATCTCCACAGCGGTCGGGCCGTTGCTCGGCGGGCTGCTCATAGCCATCGGCGGCGAGGAACACGGGTGGCGGTGGGTCTTCTTCGTCAACGTGCCCGTCGGCATCCTCGCGGTGATTCTCGGCTGGCGTCTGCTGCCCGGCCGCCCCGCCGGTCAGGTCGGCTGGCATCGACTCGACCCCGTCGGTGTCCTGCTGCTCGGTGTGGGCGTCGTCCTCGTCCTGCTTCCGCTCGTGCAGGAGCAGCAGTGGCAGACCCCCTGGAAGTGGGCGCTCATCCCGGTCGGCCTGGCCGTGCTGGTCGTCTTCGGGCTCTGGGAGCGACGCTTCGCACGCCGTTACGAACCCCTGTTCGACCTTCGACTGTTCAACCTCCAGTCGTACACACTGGGCTCGATCCTGGCGCTGGTCTACTTCGGCGGCTTCACCGCGATCTTCTTCATCTTCACCCTGTTCCTACAGATGGGTCTCGGTTACAGCGCGTTCATCGCCGGTCTGGCCATCACCCCGTTCGCCCTGGGATCGGCGGCTGCCGCCGTACTCGGTGGCCGCGTCGTCAACCGCTTCGGCCGACCACTGGTCGCCATCGGTCTGCTCACCGTGGTGATCGGCCTGGCCGCAACGGTGGTCGCGCTGAAACTCGCGCCGGATGCCCCCGCGCCCTGGGTTGCCGCCGGTCCACTGCTCGTCGCCGGCATCGGCAGCGGGCTGGTGATCGCCCCCAACCAGACGATCACCCTCTCCGAAGTGCCGGTAGGGCAGGCGGGCAGCGGCGCCGGGATGCTCCAGACCGGTCAGCGCATCGGCGCCGCGGCCGGCATCGCCGCCGTCGGTTCGATGTTCTTCTCGTCGCTGGCCGACAGCCGCGGCAACTGGACCAGCGCCTTCGAGCGATCGCTCCTGCTGGCCACCGGCATCATCGTGCTCGCGCTGATCTGCGCGCTGATCGACATCGTCCGCACCCACAACCACCACAAGAACTGACATGGGTACGCCGCTGGCCGGCACCCCGGGTGGGGGTGCCGGCCAGCGGCGGGTCGTTCAGTGTTCGTGTTGGTGGGTCAGCTGTTCCAGTGCTGGGCGACGAGGTCGGTGGCCTGCTGTTCCCACTGGGCGTACGCGTCGGGGTAGGCGGAGACCTGGACGGTCTGCGCGGCGTCGGTCAGCGCCATGTCCTGCCACCCGTCAACCTGCTTGAGGCCCTTGAGGAACGCGGTCGTCGAGTAGGCCGGGTCGGTGATCTGCTCCGGCGTACCCCAACCACTGGTCGGGCGCTGCTGGAACAGGCCCAGCGAGTCATGGTCATTCTTGTCGCCGAGGTGGCCCAGGTTCTCCAACTTCGACTCCTGCAGGCTCGTCGCGATGGAGATGACCGCGGCGCGCTCGGGCAGGCCGGCCTTCTTCGTCGCGGCGATGATCGCCTTGACGTTCGCCGTCTGCTCATCATTCAACGTGATGTGGGACTGGTCGCCCTGGGGCTTCGGGGCGGCCGACTGCACCGCCACCGCCACCGGCTTGGCATCCACGGCCGGGTTGGCGTGGGCGGCGATCGGGCCGGCGAAGACACCACCGGCGAACGCGAGACCAGCAACAGACAACATGCTCTTACGGAAGATCGTGTTCATGGGGGTAGCTCCTTCGGGGGTAGGAACACCCGCACCACCAATGGGGGTCGGCGACACAAGGGTGTGAGCACCTCGTCCGGCGCTGCTCAATCAAGGGGAAAAGTCTTAGGAGATCGGCACCGTCAAGCCGGGGGGCTTGCGGGGGCCGGGCCGGCGGCCTGCGAGCGGAGGGCTCGGGCGCCGGGTCCATGTGTAACGACCGGGGGTCGGGGGTCATTCCCCGGGTGGGCCCACCCGCCGACGTCCGCTCGTGCGATGCGGTAGTCGGGTGGTCGCTCGTGGGGACTGCAACGACCGGGGGCCCGGGGTCATTCCCGGGGGTCGGGCCATTCCGTGACACCCGGCGGGCGGGGCGGTGAGCCGGTGGTCCTGCGATCGTCAGAGTGTGTAACGACCCCGCCCCGGCCATCATTCCGACCCACCGGTGCGACCGGTCACAACCCAGACACCCCGGAAACGGACAAACTTCGCGTCAGCCGGGCACCCCGGCACCCCGGCACCCCGGCACCCCGGCACCCCGGCACCCCGGCACCCCGGCACCCCGGCACCCCGGCACCCCGGCACCCCGGCACCCCGGCACCCCGGCACCCCGGCACCCCGGCACCCCGGCACCCCGGCACCCCGGCACCCCGGCACCCCGGCACCCCGGCACCCCGGCACCCCGGCACCCCGGCACCCCGGCACCCGCGACAAAACCACCCGAGCCGGGCGTGATCCACTCGGGTTCACGGATAACGCGGTAACCGGGACGGGTTGACACCCCGACTTCAAGGAAACCGAGTCGATCAAAGAGGCCTCGACTGCGCCGAGCCGGCTAGACCCGGACAAATACCCACGGTCGGACTGACGAAGAGCTGGCGCCCGTCGGAGTGGTCCGACGGGCGCCAGCTTCAGTGCGAACCGGGCGTTGCCCGGTGGTGCGGGTTAGTGCGCAGCACCGCCGAGGCGCTGGCGGCGACGCCAGGCCAGGGTCAGCAGCAGCATGACCGCTCCGGCGCCGACCAGGCCACCGCCGAGCTTCATGGGCGTACCCATGCTGTCACCGGTGACGGGCAGCGGCTGCTTCTTGTGCAGCACCCGCAGCTGCGTGCTGGCCGTACGGCCGGACTCGCGACCGGTCGCGGTGAAGGTCAGCAGACCCGTCACCGACGGCTTGTAGCTCCTGGTGAAACGACCCTGGGCGTCGGTTTGCGCCGTGAAGGTCAGGGGCGCGCTCGCCTGGTGGGCCACCGGGGCCATGGCGACGGTGCTGCCGTCGCTGCGGCGAGCCGGAGCCTGGCCGCCGGCCGGAGCGGCGAACGGGGTCACCGTCACCACGATGTCGACGGTCTCGTTCGGACCGAAGCCGGTGCCGGTCAGGATGACCGTCTCGCCGAGGTAGATCGTCGGCCGGTTGACGGTGAGCGACGCGGCGGCCGGTGGGTACGGCGGCGGCTGCGGCGGGTCAGTGGTCGCGGTCGCGCTGGGCGTCGGCTGCGGCTGTGCCGCCACCGCTGCCGTCGGCACGGCCACCACGGCCAGGCCGACCGTGAGCGCCATGATGATGCGGGATAGCCGCATGATTGGTTCCCTCCTACTGGTCACAGCTTGGTGCGGAATGAACTTGGGTGGTCCAGGGGCTGGCGGTGGGGGTCAGTCGCAACTCGGCCTGGCCGACGCCGGTCTTGGCCGTCAGCACGGTGACCTCCAGCGCCCTCTCGGCACCGGGGCCGACGTCGACGCTGGCCGTCGCCACCTGGCGGTGGCGTTCGGTGCCGCTGCCAAGCGCCGTCTCGGCCCCGTCGAGCCGGGCGTCGAGCACCGCCCCGCCGGCCGGGCTGAAGATCGACACCAACGTGCGGGCGGTGTACGGATCGCCGGCCAGGCCGAGGCCGAGGACCGACTCGCTAAGTCCGGACTTCGGCGCCGTCGAGCGCAGGGTCACCCGCAACCGGAGCTCACGGCGTCCGTCGGGTCGGCATTCGCCGACCGTGAGGTTCGCCGTCGGCCGCAGGTAGTAGCCGAGCTTCGCGCCGCTGCCGTCGTTGAGGAACACGCCGACTGTCGGCACGGTGTCCTGTTCCGGAAGCGTCCCGGCCATCCGGCTGTCGCCGAACGTCCGCTGTTCCTCAGGTCGGGCACTCCAGAACAATATCCGCCGTTCGGTGATAGCACGGTCAAATGCGGACAACAACACCCGTGGGTTGACATTCTTCTTGAAGAAGGCATCAAACACCGCAGCTGCCGATGAGGCGAAGAATTCGTCCTGCTGCCTCACGTCCAGCCGTTGGTAGCTGTCGTTGAGCAGGGTCTGCACGACCTTCTCGCTGGCGAGCGGGACCCCGCCGGGCACCAGAACCGGGCCGGTCGCCTTGAGCAGATAGGACAGCACCACCGGGTCCACGGCGAGCACACCGTCGACTGTGGTGCCCGTCTTACGGCGGAACATCTCGCGGTACAGCGCGGCGGCGGTCGGGAAGTGCGGGGAGAGATTGACGTCGGCCGGGTAGATGCCGGGCAGGTCGGTCCAGAGCGCGCGGGTCTCGGCGGGCAGCTTCAACGCCGGGGTGAACTGGCCGAGCGAGGCACTGCTGCCCTGCTTGCCCATCTTCACCTTGCCGTTCTCCGCCTCCATGATCGCGTACGCGCCGAACATGCCGCCGGTCGCGCGCAACTCGGCGAGGTTCTGCGAGACCAGCAGGTAGCGTCGCGGGCCGCTCGCGCCGAGCAGTGGCGGCAGCAGACGGGCCCCCTGGTCGCCGGCCGAGGTGAGGCTGGCGAGGCGGTCGATCTCGCCGCGCAGGTCGATCAGCGCCTGCCGGACCTGACTGACCAGACTCTCGGCGGGCACCGCGGCCAGGTCTCGACGCGTCCGCTGCACCGACTCGTCCGCGCGGGTCAGTTCGGCGGAGACGTCGCTGAGCCGGGCCAGGTCCAGTCGACCCCCGGTCGGTACCAGGCTGGTCAGATCCGCCCGGAGCAGGGTCGGGAACGCCTGCCGGGCCAACTCGTCGATGGCGATGGCGATCTGCCGGACGGCGTCGAGGTCGTCGCCGGCGATCGGGGTACGCCGACCGAGTTGCCAGCTCGGGTCACCCGTCGCCTTCCGGGCCGCGCCCGACTGCGACTGCAGAGCGGCGAGCGTCCGCAGAGCGCGGTCGGTGTCCCCGCCGACCACCTGGGCGCTCAGCTCCCGAGCCAGACCGGCGGCGTTGAGCAGGTGGGCACGCGCCTGCCAGCCGCGGAAGCCGACCCACCCGCCGACCGCCAGCAGCAGCGAGCCGACCACCAGGGCACTGAGGAGGACACGTCGCAGTCGGGCACGCCGACGACGCCGGGACCGGCTCCGCCGCCGGGTCGGCCGTTCGCTTTCCGTCACACCACACTCCCGTTCGCGGAATCGGACAGATGGTCGATTCCCTGACGTTCTTAGCACGCGCCGGGGAACTTCGTACCGTTATCGCAAGTCTTGCCCTTTAACCGAGGTTTCCTCGCGAGTTGCCGGCCGGCTCCGCGACTCGTCCTGCCGCCTCATGCAGCAGTCGCTCGATCCGGTCCACACCGGCGGGCAGCGACATCTCCCGCAGGTACGCCGCCCGGCCCCGCCGACCCATCTCGGCCCGGGTCGGCGGAGGAATGGTGGCGGCCAACCAGAACCGGTCGGCCAGAGCCGCCCAGTCCTCCGGAGGGCAGGAGAGCCCTGCTCTGGCTCGCTCGACAAGCTCGGCCGTGTCCCCGCCGGCCGACGCCACCACCGGTGCGGCACACGAGAGCGCGGCCTGGAGCTTGCCGGGCACCGTGCCGCGCAGCTCCGGAAGGTCACGCAGCATGACGAGCTGATAGTCGGCGGCGGCGTACAGCTCGGGCATGTCGACGGGCGACCGTCGCTCCATGAAGCGGACGTTGTCCGCGCCCAGCTCGGCGGCGAGCCCCCGCACCCGCCGCTCATCAGCACCCGAACCGACCAGGACCAGATCCATCGTCCGGTCCAGTGCCGCCGCCGCCCGGACAGCGGTCTCCAGTCCTTGCCGGGCGCCGATGGTCCCGGCGTGCATCACCACGCACCGGCCGTCCCGGCGAACCAGCTGACGGGCAGCCGCGCCGGGCGTCACCGGATGGAAGATCCGCTCGTCGGTCCAGTTCAGCACCAGTCGGACCCGGGTCGGGTCGGCGCCCGCGGCGACCACCAGGTCCCGCATCGACGGTGCGGCTACCGCGATCCGCGCCGCGGCCCGGTAGATCCGGGTCATCGCGCTGCCCATCCGCACCGCCCAGCGACCCTCGCCCGTCTCGTCGACGCCGTCCGAGGCCCAGACATCCTGCACGTGCAGCACCGCCGGCACCCGGCCGAGCAGCCGGAGCACCCCGGCGGTGGCGAACGTCGTCGCCGGCAGCTGAAAGACGTAGAGCGCGTCCACGTCGCGGAAGTACCGGCGCGCGGCCAGCGTCGCGCTGCCGGCGAAAGAGAGGTAGCTGGCCATCCGGGTACCGGTGGACGCGGCACGCCCGGGGTAGCGCGGCACCCGTCGGACGGTCAGCCGTTCGCTGTGCGTCTCGTGGTGCCAACGCTGCCGCCAGCCGGGATAGACGTGCCCACCGGGATAGTCCGGAAAGCCGGTGAGCACCCGGACCTCGTGCCCCCGCGCGGCCAGTTCCTCGGCGAGGCTGCCCGGGATGAACGCCGGCTCGGGCGGAAAGTGGTACGACAGGATTCCGATCCTCACCGCAGCGCCCCCGTCCGGCGTGGATCGACGTCGACCGGCGCGGCACCACGACCGGCAGGCGCCCGGCCCGCGTACGATGCCGACAACCCCTCCCCGCGCGGCCTCCGGCGTCGACGCACCGCCCTCGCGGTGCGGACACCCGCGTCCGCACCGATGAGAGGGGCACCGATGGCTGATCGCGTGTTGTTCGTCTGCCACGCCAACCTGTGCCGGTCGCCGATGGCCGAGTTCCTGGCCCGCCGACTGTTGGCCGACCGGCCCGTCACCGTGGCCAGCGCCGGCACCGACGCGATCGACGGGCTGGCGATGCACCCGTACGCGATGGAGATCGCGGCCGACAACGGCGCCGACCCGGCGGAGTTCCGGACCCGGGGGTTGCGCCCCGAGTACCTGGCCGACGCGACGCTGGTGCTGACCGCGACCCGACGCCAGCGCTCGGTCTGCACCGCGCTGACACCGGCGGCGCTGCACCGGACGTTCACCGTGCGCCAGTTCGGCCGGCTGGCCGCGGCGGCCGAGCCACTCGACGGATCGAGCGACGACCCGTTGGGCGCGGCGATCGCCGCCGCCGCCCAGGCCCGGGGACGGCTGCAACCTGCCGCCCCCGAGGCGGACGACCTTCGGGACCCGATCGGCGGCACCGCCGCCGACTTCCGACGCTGCGCCGAGGAGATCGAACGGTCGCTGCGACCCCTCGCCACGCTCATCGGGGCAACCGGGTGAGTTCCTGGGTGTGGTCGGGGACGCCGTTGACCCCGTCGGTGGTCGCGACGTGCCTGCCGGACGCGGCCCGGTCGGCCGGCACCGACGCCGGGGGCGTCGAGGCGACCACCCGGTAGGCCTCGTACTGGTACGCCTCGGCCTTGGCCACCTTCGCCATGTTCAGCACGCAGCCGAGCAGCCGGACCGAGACCGAGTGCAGCGAGCGGGCCGCGGCGGCCACCTGGGTCCGGGAGGTACGGCCCTGCTGGGTCACCAGCAGGGCACCGTCGGCCTGCACGGCGACGACCACGCCGTCGGTCACCGCGAGCAGCGGCGCGGTGTCGATGATCACGATGTCCGCCGACTCGCGCAGCGCCAGCAACAAATCCGACATCGCCTTGGAGCCGAGCAGCTCGCTCGGGTTCGGCGGGGCCGACCCGCTGGGCAGCACCAGCAGCGACTTGTCTCCCCAGCGCTGCACGACATCACCGACCTGCACGTCGCCGACCAGCACGTCGGTGAGACCGACACCGGCGTCCAGGCCCAGGTAGTCGTCGACCTTCGGGCGGCGCAGGTCCGCGTCGACCAGCAGCACCCGCCAGCCGGCCTCGGCGAGCGCGATGGCCAGGTTGCAGGAGAGGGTGGTCTTGCCCTCGCCCTGCAGGGCGCTGGTCACGGCGATGACCCGGGCCGGCTCGTGGACATCGACGAAGCGCAGGTTGGTCCGCAGCTTGCGAACCGCCTCGGCACGCGCCGAGGTCGCGGCCTCGCCCACGATCAGCGGCGCGGTGCGGGCGCTGGCCTCGAACGGGATCTCGCCGAGCAGCGGGCTGCCGGTGGCGCGTTGCAGGCCCGCGGAGTCGCGCAGCCGTACGTCGGCGATGCCGCGCAGGATCGCCAGGCCGACGCCGAGGAGCAGCCCGATCAGGCCGCCGAGGGTGAGGTTGCGGACCGGCTGCGGCGAGACAGGGTTGGCGCTCACCCGAGGGCCGCTGACCACTTCGATTTTGATCGGCGCCTTACCTTCGGGCGTCGTCTCGACCTTCTGCACCAGTTCGACGAACTTCGCGGCGAGGGACTCCGTCACCCGCAGCGCGCGGGTCTGGTCGGTGTCGGTGACCGACGCCCGCAGCAAAACCGTGCCGGTCTCGGTCGAGGTGGTCACCCGGCGCTGCACCTCGTCCGCGGTCAGGCCCACCGGGGTCTCGGCCACCACGCTCTGCGCCAGCCGGTCGCTGCTGAGCAGGTCGGCGTACGACTTGACGCGCTGCTGGAGGAAGAGCCCGCCCTGGTAGGCGTCGCTGATGCCCGCGTTGGGGGTGGTGACGAAGAAGGTCACCGAGGCGACGTACCGGGGTTGGGCCCGCACGGTCAGGAACGCCGAGACGCCCAGAGCCACCATGATCGTGACCAGCGGTACCCACCAGTGCCGACGCACGTGACGCAAATGGCGGAGCAGGTCCATCAGGAGCGCCTCCGTGCCGGTCCGGTTACGCCAATAAACTTCACGAAAACCCCCAAGGTCGTCTCTAAACTCGTGAAACCATTAAAGCGGTTGATGCGCCTTATGTCCGGAGTTACGTATTTTCCGCAGTGCGATGTGCATCCGGATGACCAACCCGACAAACACCCATTCGGCAGCGGCGACAACGCGGAAAAGGTCGAAAGCCGATGAGGTGGCGTCCGATCGGCCCAGCGCGCGCCGCCCGGCGCGAAGCCGGATAGGGTCGGTGGAGGTGTGCCGGGAAGTCTGGTCGGCGAGTGGATTCCTGCTGTCCTGACTCCAGAGGTGACCCCGCACATGACCTCCCGCACCCCGCCGTCCGAGCAGCGCCCGCCGAGGGTCCGGCTGTTCTCGCGCTCATCCTGGCCGCAGGCCCGACACCTGGCCGACGTGCTGCGTACCGAGACCGTCGGCGGAGCGCTGCTGCTGCTCGGTGCCGTGGTCGCGCTGACCTGGGCAAACTCGCCCTGGTCCGACTCGTACACCCGGCTCGGTGCCTGGGTGCCCTGGCCCGGCGGCGCGTCGGCGCACCTCGACCTGACCCTGGCCACCTGGGCGGCGGACGGCCTGCTGGCCGTCTTCTTTTTCGTCGTGGGTCTGGAACTCAAACGGGAGTTCGTCGCCGGGGAACTGCGCGACCCACGCCGGGCGGCGCTGCCCGTGGTGGCCGCCCTCGGGGGAATGCTGCTGCCGGCGCTGATCTACGTGGGGGTCGTTCTGAGCGCCGGCGGGGACGGGTTGCGCGGGTGGGCCATCCCGACCGCGACCGACATCGCCTTCGCGCTGGCCGTGCTCGCGGTGGTCAGCTCACACCTGCCCCAGGGCCTGCGCGCCTTCCTGCTCACCCTCGCCGTGGTCGACGACCTCTTCGCGATCACCATCATCGCGGTCTTCTACACCGCCGACTTCCAACCTCTTCCGCTGCTCGCGGCGCTGCTGCCGATCGGGCTCTTCGCCCTGCTGGTGCAACGCGGGCGCACCTGGTGGTGGGCGCTGATCCCACTCGCGGTCGCCGCCTGGGCGCTGGTGCACGCCTCGGGTGTGCACGCCACGGTGGCCGGTGTCCTGCTCGGTTTCACGGTCCCGGTGCTGGCCCGCCGCGGAACGGTGGCTGGTGGCCAGCCGGCCGCCGGATCGGACGAGGGCGGGCTCGCCGAACGCCTGGAGCACCGGTGGCGCCCGGTGTCGGCCGGCTTCGCGGTGCCGGTCTTCGCGCTGTTCGCCGCCGGGGTCACGCTGCGCGGCAGCGACCTCGGCGCCCTGCTGACCGACCCGATCGTGATCGCCGTCGTCGCCGCCCTGGTCTTCGGCAAGAGCATCGGCATCTTCGGATCGACGTACCTGCTGGCCCGATTCACCCGCGCCGAACTGGACGAGGACATCAGCTGGTCGGACCTGCTCGGGATCGCCCTGCTGGCCGGCGTCGGGTTCACTGTGTCGCTGCTCATCGGCGATCTGGCCTTCGGCGCCGGCAGCACGACCGACGGTCGGGTCAAGGTGGCCGTGCTGCTCGGGTCGGTGATATCCGCCGGCCTGGCCGCCACGGTGCTCGTCCGCCGCAACGCGACGTACCGCCGGGTGGCGGAGCGGGAGCGGCTCGACGCCGACGGCGACGGTGTGCCCGACGTCTACCAGCGACCCGCAGGCGCTTGAACGGGCGGTCGCGCGGGCCGGCGAACGGCCGACCCGCGCGGCGTGCCGCCTCCGTGCCGTACGACGGACCGCCGGTCAGCGGCGACGATCGGCGGGCGGCGGCTCCTCGGTCTCCTCGACCACCGCCTCGGCCACCGGGCCGGTGAGGTCGTCGCCCGGCACCGCCACCGCCTCGACGCGATCCTGCTCGTCAGCCTTCCCGCCGGGCGGCGGCTCGGGAGCGGTGGCACCGCCGGAGAAGCCGTACTCGTTCGGTTCGTCGTGCCGGCTCATGTGGTTATCCTCCCGTTTTCCCGGTTCCACGTCTCAAGGCCAACGGTAGGTGGTGATCGTCCCCGGCGCAGGGTGCCGGGGATTGTCGCCCGGACCACGGCGGCGGAGCGCTCATCGCCGCACCGAGCAGTTGCCGCAGGGCGATGATCGCGACCGCGCCGGCCAGGCCGTTCCAGCCAGGGTCGCCGGCCAGCCGCAGCAGGCCGGCCGCGGTCAGCAGGTCCAACAGCAGCCGTACGCCGGTCCGCAGCGCCCCGGTGCTGAGCACGGTGACCACCCCGACGACCAGGGCCAGAGCGGTGACCACCGTGAGCAGGACGTCCATCACCGGGACTGCTCTGCCTCGGCCACCTGGCGCTGCTCCTGACGGATCTCGCGGCCCAGGAAGTAGTTCAACGCCGTTCGGATCGTGGCGATGGCCGCCAGCTGGCCGATCTGCTCGAACGACGGCGACACGGCGGTCCGCAGCACGTCGGCCGCCAACTGGAACTCCAGGCCGAGGGTCAGAAAGCGGCCGAGGGAGAGCCGGATGGGCGTGAAGAGGGCGGCGGAGCGGTGTCGTAGCCCCTCGACCACGAACCGCACCGCCGCCCAGACCGCGCCAACGAAGATCACCAGTGCGCCGGCCACCTCCACCACGGCCACCAGCACCTGGTCGCCCTGACGCAACAGCTCGGCCGGCTCCACCCCGGGCCGTTACCCGCACTCGGGGCAGCTAGTCGACACTCAGGTCAGCTCGTTCACCGCCTCCAGGATCAACCAGAGACCGGAGATGGCGAACAGGATCGCGGCACCGTACTTGATGGCCTTCTCCGGCAGCCGACGACCGAGCATCCGGCCGACCAGGATGGCCAACGCGTCCGCCGCCACCATGCCCAGCGTGGAGCCGAGCCAGGTGCCGAACCAGCCGTACTTGGTGGCGAGCGTGATCGTGGCGAGCATCGTCTTGTCACCCAGCTCGGCCAGGAAGAACGCCACCGACACCGCCACCAGCGCGGTCTTGTTGGTCTTCTCAGCCTTTCGCTTCTCGTCCTCGGTGAGCTTGTCCCCGCGCAGGGTCCACGCGCCGAACCCGAGGAACGCCACACCGGCCACCAGGGAGATCCACTCGGTCGGCAACACCGCCCCGAGACCCGCGCCGATGGCGACCGACGCCAGGTGCACCACCGCCGTGGCGATGGTGATGCCGATCAGCACCGGGATCGGCTTGAACCGCGTGGCGAAGGTCAGCGCCATCAGCTGGGACTTGTCCCCCAGCTCGGCGACGAAGATGACGCCGAAGCTGACGACCAGCGCGGCGAAAAATCCCTCCATGACGTCCTTCCCGCTCATGCCGGGAGGAGGTACAGGGGCGCCCTCGACCCGGCTGCAACAGCCTGAGTCGAAGGTCTCGCCCGCCTCGGAGACCGAGGCCGCGTGGCCGGATGCGGAACGCACCAGTATGTCGACCACGACATTGGGGGCTACTCCCCTTCGCCCGGTCAGCCTATCCGATCATCGGCTGGCCGGTTCTCGGCGGGTGGACAGGCTCACCGGGCTCCCGCCAACGTGACCCCGAAGAGCCCATCCGGGTCGGTCCAGAACTCCGTCGTGTCGAAGCCCGCCGTGGCCAACTCCGCGGCGATCCCCTCCGGGTGGAACTTCGCCGAGACCTCGGTGCGCAGGTCCTCCCCCGCCGCGAAGTCGACGGTCATGCCGAGCACCCGCACCCGCATCGCCCGGGTCGCCCGCAACCGCATCTCGATCCACTCATGGTCCGGGTCCCAGAGGGCGACGTGCTCGAACGCCGCCGGGTCGAAGTCCGCACCCAACTCGCGGTTGATCACCCGCAGCACGTTGCGGTTGAACTCGGCGGTGACCCCGGCCGCGTCGTCGTAGGCGGGCACGATCACCGACGGATCCTTCACCAGGTCGGTGCCGAGCAACAGCCAGTCGCCGGCCTCCAACGCGGCGCGCATCGCCGTCAGGAACCCGGCCCGCTCGGCGGGCAGCAGGTTGCCGATGGTGCCGCCCAGGAAAGCCACCAGCCGTCGGCCACCGGTGGGCAGCCGGTCCAGTTGCCGGGTGAAGTCCCCCACGATGCCCCGAACCCGCAGGCCCGGATAGTCGGCGGCGATCTGGGCGGTGGACCCCCGCAGCGCGCTGACCGACACGTCGAGCGGGACGAACGTGCCCAGCCCGCCCTCACGGGTGAGGGCGTCCAACAGCAGCCGGGTCTTCTCCGACGAACCGGAGCCCAACTCGATCAGGGTCTTGGCCGAGGTCAGCGCCGCGATGTCGGAGGCCCGCTCGGCCAGCACCGCCCGCTCGGCCCGGGTGGGGTAGTACTCGGGAAGTCGAGTTATCTCCTCGAACAGCTCACTGCCCCGGGCGTCGTAGAACCACTTCGGCGGCAGCCACTTCTGCCCGGCGCTCAGCCCGGCCCGGACGTCGTTGCGCAGGCCACGCTCCAGATCGCGCTCTTCGAGGTAGATCTCCAGGGGTTCCGCGGTCATCGGTTCACTCCTCTGTTCGATCAACCGTTACCTGCCGGCCCGGCGTGGCGCACCGGGGTCGGCAGTGGACGTACTCGCACCTCATCAGCGGTGGCGACGACCAGATGCCCCTCCGGCACCGCTCGCCACCCGGGATCGTCGTCGTGCGGCTCCGAGGCGAGCAGCACCGAACCGGTCCCCTCGCGGACCGACAGCGCGTGCCCGGCCACGCTGGCCACCGCCCGGTGACCGTCGGTGAGCAGCAGGTTGAGCCGCGACCCGGGGGCGGCCGCGGCGACGTCGGCCACCGTCTGTCCGACCGCGTCCGCCGGGTCGTCGCCGGCCCGCAGCCGATGCCGCACCAACGCCCAGAGCAACGCCGAGTCGGTGGCGGCGTCCAGGGTGAGCAGGTCACGGACCGGCAGGCCGGCCGCGAGTGGCACCACGGTGTCCGGCCAGCCACGAACCACCCCGTTGTGGCTGAACAGCCACCGCCCCTCGGCGAAGGGCGCGGCGGCGCCGTCGAGCACCGCCATCCCGACGGTGGCCGAGCGCACCGCCGCGAGCACCGCACCGGAGCGGGTCACCGACGCGAGCTGGGCGATGGTCGGGTCGCTCCAGATCGGCTGCGCCCGCCGGTAGCGCACCGGCTCACCCTCGCCCGGGTACCAGCCGACACCGAACCCGTCGGCGTTGATGGTGCCGCCGCCGCGCATGTCCCGGGGCGCCCAGGACTGCCGCACCAACGAGTGCGGCGGGTCGAACAGGACCTCGGCCAGGGTGACCGGCGGCCCCAGGTAGGCCAGGTGACGACACATCAGCGCGCCCAGCCCGCCGGGCCGCCGACAACGCAGTGGATCACCGGTGCGACTCGTCGGGCCGGGCGTCGCGGGCGCAGCGGAAACCGCTGAAGATCTGCCGGCGGATCGGATAGTCCCAGTTGCGAAAAGTGCCCCGGCAGGCGGAACGGTCGGTGCCGAACGAGCCACCCCGCAGCACCCGGTAGTCGCCACCGAAGAAGACCTCCGAGTATTCGCGGTAGGGAAACGCGGTGAAGCCGGGATGCCCGCCGAACGTGCTCGACGTCCACTCCCAGACGTCACCGATGAGCTGGTGCACCCCCAACGGCGACACACCGGCCGGGTACGCGCCCACCGGCGCCGGCCGCAGGTGACGTTGGTCGAGGTTGGCGTGCGCCTCGGTGGGGTCGTCGTCCCCCCAGGGATAACGGCGCGAGCGCCCGGTCGCCGGGTCCCAACGGGCCGCCTTCTCCCACTCCGCCTCGGTCGGCAACCGCTTACCGGCCCACGCCGCGTACGCCTGCGCCTCGTAGAAGCACACGTGCACCACCGGCTCGTCGGCGCGCACCCGGCTCCACCGGCCGAAACGCTGGTAGGACCATTCGTCGCCGTCCCGACGCCAGTGCATCGGCGCCTCCAGCCCCTCCCGGAGCCGATGCGCCCAGCCGGCCGAGCTCCACCAGCGCTGATCGCGGTAGCCGTCCTCCGCGATGAACGCCGCGAACTCCCCGTTGGTGACCGGGGCGGCATCGATGACGTACGCCGGAAGGTCGACCCGGTGCGCCGGACGTTCGTTGTCCAACGCCCACGGGTCGGTGTCGGTGCCCATGGTGAACTCCCCGGCCGGCACCAGCACCTCCCCACCGACCCGCACGGACGGCTCCGGCGGCGGCGGGGCGTGCAACACCGCCGGCCCCGAGCGCAGTTGATGGGTGGCGAGCATGGTCTCGTCGTGCTGCTGCTCGTGCTGCACGATCATGCCGAACGCGAACCCGTCGGCGACCAGCGGCCGCTCGGTGAAGGTCACCGCGTCGAGCAGATCGTGCACCTTGTCCCGGACGGTGCCCAGGTAGGCACGCGCCTCGGCGGGCGGCAGCAGGGGCAGCGCCGGGCGGTCCCGGCGCGGCTGCTTGAACGCGTCGTACAGCTCGTCGATGTCGCACCGGACCGGCTCGCGCCCCCCGACATCGCGCACCAACCACAGCTCCTCCTGGTTGCCCACGTGGGCGAGGTCCCAGACCAGCGGCGACATCAGCGGAGAGTGTTGGCGCATCAGGTCGGCGTCGTCGACCACCTCGGTCAACAACGTGGTGCGGGCGCGGGCGCGCGCCAACTCCACCGCGATCCGATCGCGCAACCGCTCCCCGTCGACGTGCCCCATGGCGCCGGCGGGCACCGCGTCCCCTTTCACACTCACCGCGTCCCTCTCCGTTCGCGACTGCGGGGCTCGCAACCCCGGCTCACTCCTCGCGCTCACCGCGTCCCTCTCCGTTCGCGACTGCGGGGCTCGCAACCCCGGCTCACTCCTCGCGCTCACCGCGTCCCTTTCCGTTCGCGACTGCGAGGCTCGCAACCCCGGCTCACTCCTCGCGCTCACCGGTCGTCTCCCCTCTGGGCGGCGGCCAGCCGCCCTCGTACGCCTCGCTCGATGTCCTTGTGGGTGCCGGCCGGCAGGTCCAGCCGGGGCAGGGCGGTCAGGGCCAGGTCGAGCAGGGCCGCCGCGGCGGCGGCCAGCGCGGCGTCGGCCAGACCGTGCCGGGCGGCAGCCGACCAGCGGTCCGCCACCGGCGCTGAGATCGCGTACGCCCCGCGCAGCGTGCCCGGGTCGTGGAAGAGGGCGCTCAGCACCGCCAGCGGGAGCCGCCAGTCCCGGTCGGGTTGGGCGTCCAGGTAGCGCAGCTCCAGGTAACCGCGCGGCCGCACCGGCGGAAAGAGGGTGCTGATGTGGTAGTCCAGGTCATCGGTGGTGGGTGGTTCCGGCAGCGCGCCGTCGAGCCAGTCGGCGAAGGTCACACCGGCCGGCGCGGTCCAGTCCGAGCCGTCCCGACGCCGGCACAGCAGCGGCGCGGCCAGCACGTACCGGATCCAGGCTGCGGTCGGGTCCTCGTCGGCGTGGCCCGGCGTCCAGACCGGGCGGGTGCGGGCCGGGTCGATGGCCAGCCAGGTGGCCATCCGGGCGGAGGCCCAGCCGGTGCGCCGCCCGGCGTGTCGGGTGGCGGATGCGAACGCCGCGAGCAGCGGCGGCCCGACGGCGTGGGCCGTGGCCCAGCGGTCAGCGACCTGGTTCGGCTCACCGGCGTCGAGACAGACCTGGAGGCCGGCGGTGCTGTACATCATGGTGCGGCCGGCCGGACCGCGCCGGTCGAAGGCACCGCGCATCGCGCGGTAGCGGGGAGTTTCCAGCACCGGGCGGGGCCGTCGG
This sequence comes from Micromonospora zamorensis, assembly GCF_900090275.1. Classification (NCBI taxonomy): domain Bacteria; kingdom Bacillati; phylum Actinomycetota; class Actinomycetes; order Micromonosporales; family Micromonosporaceae; genus Micromonospora; species Micromonospora zamorensis. Next base: position 2,958,736 of record NZ_LT607755.1, read on the forward strand.
TGTGGGTCGATGCCGCTGCGGCCGAGAATCAGCCCGGCGGTGGCCAGCAGGTCGGTGACCTGGGCGATGTCGGCCTCGGTGGCCCGGATCAATGCGGCGGTCGAGGCGCGGGGCGGGGTGGAGATCTCCAACTGGCCACCCGGCTCCAGCGTCACCATGCCGCCGTGCCGCAGAGGCTCGGAAGGGCTGGTGGGATCCAGTGTGACGGGGCTGTGCCGCCCCAGCGCCGCCCGCAGCCTTGTCGGATCGACGGGGCGGACGGGGTCGGAGGCGTCGTGCACGGTCCATTCCAGTTCGACGCCGGTGTGTGTCGGTGGACCGGTCTTGAAGCAGATCCGGGCGAGGTGCCGGCCTGCGGCTGCGGACTCGCGCAGAATGGCGCTGCGGTCCAGCTCGGGCGACGTCACCAACGGTCAGGCCCCCTCTCGTGTGCCGCCTTCGCGACACTGTGCCACCGTAAACCCACCCACCGACACCGTCGGGGGCTTGCACGGCGCCACCAACTTCTGTCTAACAGACGAATTTCCCACGCAGGGCGGAACAGACCGCTCCCGGCCGCCGGCCGATCACTGCGGGGTGGGGCGGCCCGAGGGTGGGGGTGGCGGGCTGACCTTCGCTGGTTCCGACCGCTTCTCCTCGGGCACCAGCCGCCGGCAGTACTCCTCGACCTGGCCGGCACTGCCCGCGGCCGTCACCAGCCTCTCGTAGGCCGGCGTTCGCAGCGCCTTGTCCCGCTGGTCGGGCTTCTTGGCCAGCCAGGAGCGGCACAGACCGTGCAACGACCCGCCAGGCGCGGTCTGCGCCGATGGTGTGCCGGGGGCAGGTGGCGTGCCGGGCGACGGCGGGCGGGGCGACGGGGTGCCGGCCGACGGGGTGCCCGGGGAGGACGGCGATCGACTGGGCTCGCCGGACCGGGGAGAACCCTGGCCCGGGGTTGGTGACGTGCGGGTCGGCTCCGGTGCGCCCGGGTCGGGCACCCAGTCCTGACTGACCGCGGCGAAGGCCGCACCCGCCGTCGCGGTGACGGCCACCGCACCGATCCAGGCCGCCGCGCCAGCCGTCAGACGGCGACCGCGCGGCCGGTGCGGCACCGACGGCGTCGGGTCTGCTCGGGCCGCCAGGAACGCGGCAACGGCCGCGTCCTCGCCAGCCAACTCTCGCGGGAGGCCCGGGCCGGCAGCCGCGGCGAGCAGCCGCGCCACCGGCTCGGCGGGGGCGGACCCCGGGACGGACGTCGAGGGGGTGTGGGCCTGGCCCGGGGCGGTGTCGGAGCTGCCGTGGGCGGAGTCGAGCAGCCGGTCGGTTTCGGCATGGTCGGCCCGCCGGAACGGGTTCATCGGAAGTCCCCTCACGTCAGCCGTCCGCCGGCTCGGTGTGCGGCGCCCGCAGGGCTGGACTGCTGGCGGGGCGGGGCGCCGGCACCCCCTCGACACCGACGGACAACCCGGCCGGGCCTTCGCGCTCCAGCAGTGCCGCGAGCCGCCGCAGGCCTCGGTGGGCGGCGGTCCGAACGGCACCGGCCCGACGACCCAGCACACGGCCCGCGGACCCCGCGTCGAGCCCGATCACCGCCCGCAACAGGACGGCTTCGGCCTCGCGGGGAGGCAGGGTCGCGATCAGCGCCAGGGCGGTCTCGGTGCCGATCGTCTCGCTGGCCCCCTCGGCGGTGTCCGCGTCGCTGGCGAGGTCGGCGAGCGCCTGCACCGGGACCGGAAGTGACGGGCGGCGGCGCATTCGGCGCAGGTGGTCCATCGCCCGGTTGCGGGCGATGGTGACGGTCCAGGCGCGGAACTCGCCGCCGGTGAAGCTGGGCAGGTCACGGGAGATCTGCAGCCAGGTCTCGGAGGCGACGTCCTCGGCGTCCGCGCCGACCAGCGCGGTCAGATAGCGCAGCAGGCCCGGCTGGAGGCTGCGGTAGAGGAAGCGGAAGGCCTCCTCGTCCCCGCTCTGTGCCGCGCCGACCGCCTCCGACAGGTCGCCGGTCATCCGCAACCCGTGCACTGCCCGAGGCGCGTCGGCCCGATCAGCCGGGCAAAGGCAGACCACGCGGTACGAGAGGACCCGCCGACCAACTCCCGCACCCGCACCGCCCCCCGCCGATCTGATCGCGCCCGCTACCGGAAGTGGCCCGGGCGGGACGTCCGGGGCCGACGCCAGGGCGGGCGACGCGGCACGACCGCACGCCGAGATCGCCGGGCGGGCCCGAGCCGGGCTAACGCTAGGAGGGGGACCACCGACGAGCAAGTCGGCACCGTGTCACGGAAGAGTGACAATTATCAACCCGGCGGGACGGCGCGTTGCCGTAACAGGCAGTCGCCGGGAGGTGCGCTCTGTGCCCGACGGCGGTTTTTTGCGACCATCCAGCGTTCCCATGCCGAAAGATGTCAGTTTTCGTCACACCCCGTCGCGGCCTGGTCACAGAGACGCAGCGTCCACAGAGGTCAAGCCGGATGACCCAACGTGTATGACCCGTCGGCTGGCCGGCCGCGGCGCGCCGCGCGGCGCCGCTCTAGGTACGGTAATGCGGTGTTGTCATCGGAGGTCGTGCTCAGCGGTCGGTACCGCCTGGACGAACGTGTCGCCACCGGCGGTATGGGCGACGTCTGGCGTGCCTCCGACCTGGTCCTCGGCCGGCAGGTCGCGGTCAAGGTCCTGCTGCCGGCGCTGGTCTCCGACCCCGACTTCATCGCCCGGTTCCGGGCCGAGGCCCGGATCATGGCGGCGCTGCGGCACCCCGGCATCGTGCAGGTCTTCGACTGCGGCGCGGATGATCTGCCCGACGGCGGGCGGGCGGACTACCTCGTCATGGAGTTCGTCGCCGGCGAGCCGTTGTCCAAGCGGATTGAGACGGCCGGCCGGCTCGACGTGGCCGAGACGATGTCGATCGTGGCCCAGGCGGCGGCCGCGCTGAACGCGGCACACCGCGGTGGCATCGTGCACCGCGACGTCAAGCCCAGCAACCTGCTGGTGCACGAGGACGGCACCGTCGTCCTGGTGGACTTCGGGGTGGCCCGTTCCACCGACATCACCAGCATCACCAGCGCCAACGCGGTGCCCGGCACCGCCCTCTACATGGCCCCCGAGCAGGCCGCCGGCCGGCCGGTCAGTGGCGCCACCGACATCTACGCGCTGGGTGCGGTCACCTACTGCTGCCTCACCGGCAGTCCCCCGTTCACCGGCGACAACCCGCTCCAGGTCGCCGTGCGACACCTGGACGACGAACCACCCGAGTTGCCGCACGACATCCCGGAGGCGGTCCGGGCCCTGGTGTCCCGGGCCCTGGCCAAGGACCCGCTCGACCGGTTCAGCAGCGCCGCGGCGATGGCCGAAGCCGCCCGGACCGCGGTCACCGGCGGCGAGCCGCCGACGGCGATGGCAGCGGCGGTCCCGTTGCGCGACGCCGGCCCGGGCACCCGCACCGACGTGCCGGCCGGCGCGGCGGTGGCGAGTGGGGCGCAGGCCGGGCGTCAGCGTCGGCGAGGCCCGCTGGTCGGTGCGGCGGCGGCCATGCTGGTCGCGCTGGTCGGGCTCGGTGCCGCACTGGGCGCGGCGCGCAACGCCGCCGATGATGACCCGGCGGTCAATCTGCCGACCACCTCACCGACGGTGCGGCCGAGCGGGCCGCTGGACCTGCCGGCCGCGAACGAGCAGGTCGCCACCGGCGACCCGGGCCGACCCGATCGGGGCCCGGTCCCCAACACCTCCCCGTCGGCCCCGGTCTCCGCCACGCCGAGCATCCAGCCGAGCCAGACGACCGCCCCGCCGACGCCGGCGCCGACGGTCACCACTGCACCGCCCAGCGATCCGCCGAAGACCGCTACGCCGAGCAACCCGCCACCCGCGCCCGATCCGACCCCCACCACGAGCCCACCGACCGCGCCGGAGGACCCGATGGGCGGCTGACCGCCCAGTCCCACCAGCACCGATATCCCCAAAACGGACTTACGTCGCCGAAGACGCCTCTAGGCTCTCTGCAGGTCATTTCCACCATCTGCCTCAGGAGCCTGGGTGAGCGCTGAAAAGCTGGTCGTGATCGGTCAGGGGTACGTCGGACTGCCGCTGGCCATGCGTGCCGTCGAGGCCGGGCTGGACGTGGTCGGTCTCGACGTCGATGCCGATCGGGTGAAGCGTCTCGCCTCCGGTGAGTCGTTCATCGAGGACATCCCGACCGACCGGCTGGGCCGGGCGTTGAGCAGCGGCCGATACCACCCCAGCACGGAGTACACCGACGCCGAGGATTTCGACATCTGCGTCATCACCGTGCCGACCCCACTGCGTGACGGCACCCCAGACCTGAGCTTCGTCGAGCAGGCCGGCGTCGGCATCGGCCCGTACGTCCGGTCGGGTTGCACGGTGATCCTGGAGTCGACCACGTACCCCGGCACCACCGAGGAGTTGCTGCGCCCGCTGTTGGAATCGGCCAGCGGGCTGACCAGCCCCGGTGACTTCCACCTCGGCTACAGTCCGGAGCGGATCGACCCGGGCAACCCCGACTGGCGGCTGGAGAACACGCCGAAGGTCGTCTCCGGTGTGGACCTGGCGTCACTGACCCGGGTGGACGAGTTCTACCAGCGCCTCGTGCACCGCACCGTGCCGGTGGACTCCACCCGCGTGGCCGAGCTGACCAAGCTGATCGAGAACACCTTCCGCCAGGTCAACATCGCGCTGATCAACGAGCTGACCATGCTCTCGCACCACCTCGACATCGACGTCTGGCAGGCCATCGAGGCCGCGGAGACCAAGCCGTTCGGCTTCATGCCGTTCCGGCCCGGTCCCGGCGTCGGCGGGCACTGCCTGCCGATCGACCCGTGCTACCTGTCGTGGCAGGTCAAGCGCCGCCTCGGCCGGCAGTTCCGGTTCATCGAGTTGGCCAACGACATCAACCACGAGATGCCCGAGCACGTCGCGCAGCGGATCATGGCGGGACTGAACCGGAGCGGCCGGGCCGTCAGCGGCGCACGACTGCTGCTGCTCGGTCTGGCGTACAAGAAGAACACCGGCGACATGCGGGACTCCCCCGCGGTCGACGTGGCCCGCCGCCTGCAGGCCCTCGGCGCCGAGGTCCACGCGGTGGAGCCGTACGCCGAGCCGCACCAGATCCCGGCCGGGGTCACAGTGGTCGGGCTCTCGGAGCGGGAGGTGAGCGCCGCCGACGGGGTGGTGGTGGTCACCGACCACGACAGCATCGACTACGACCTCGTGGTGCGGCACGCCCGCTACGTCTTCGACACCCGCAACCGGTGCGTCGGCCCGATGGTCGAACGCCTGTAGACCCGGCACCGCTGGCCGGTCCCGCCGCTGGGGAAGATGGCGGGGCCGGCCGGCGGATGTCCGTTCGGGTCCTGCCCGGCCGGGACCGCATCGGTCACTGGTCGGCGAGCGCCTCGACGACCGGGCGGGACAGCGCCCGACGGGCGGGCAGCACCGAGGCGAGCAGGGCGGCCAGCACCGCGACGCCGAGGGTCAGCCCGAGCTGGCCGAGCGGCAGCACCACGTGGAAATCCCCGCCGAGGCGGGTCAGCAGTGCCATCGCGGAGGCGCTGACCCCGGTGCCCAGTCCCACCCCGAGCACCGCGCCGACCAGCGCCATCAGCACCGCCTCGATGGCGAGCACCGCCCGCATGCGCCCTCGGGTGAGCCCGACCGCCCGCAGCACGGCGTTCTCCCTGGTGCGCTCGACCACCGACAGGCTCAGCGTGTTCGCCACACCGACCAGGGCGATCACCACGGCCAGGCCGAGCAGCGCGGTGACGAGGACGAGCAGCATGTCGACGGTCCCGGTCAGCATCTTCTTGTACGCCCCCTGGTCCATCAGGTTCACCGTCGGGTAGCGGCCCAGCACCGCCTCGATCGCGTCCCGGGCCCGTTCGGCGCTCACGCCGGTGGCGGGGTCGATCTCGGCCAGGTAACCGCGCTGGGCGGGGAAGAGTGCTGCGAAGTCCTCGTCGGCCATGTCGATGACGTGCCCGACGGGCGCGCCGTCGGAGCGGGTGTCGTCGGTGACCACGGCGGCCACCCGGAACGACCGGCCCTGGAGGGTCACCGGCGAGCCGACCTGCCAGCCGCGGGCCTGCGCCAGCTCACGATGGACCAGCACCTGCCCCGGCCCGACCCGGCCGGCGTCGCCGGCGAGCACCCGCTCCAGCGTCCGGCCGACCAGCGCCGGGTGGGCCGCGCGGATCTCGACGTCGGCGACGACCGTGCTGCGCTGCTCGTGCACCACACCCAACTCGGGGCGGGCGGCAAGCTCACCGGCGAGCGCGCCAGGCAGATCCTGACCGATACCGCTGACCACGAAGTCGGTCCCGACCTGGGCGTCCACGCTGCGTTCGATGCCGTCCTTGGTGCTGCGGGCACCGACCATGAACGCCGACACCAGTCCGATCCCGATCACCAGGGCGGTGGCGGTCGCGGCGACCCGCCGCGGATTGCGGACCGTGTTGGCCACCGCCAGCGCTCCGGTCGCCCCGAACACGCGCCGTGCCGGCCAGCCGAACACCCGGGCCAGGGCCGGGACGAGCACCGGTCCGAACAGGACGATCCCGAAGAAGGCCAGCACCCCGCCGCCGGCCACCAGGATCAGTTGGCCGGCGCTGGCGGCGCCGACCAACGCCGCGACCCCGATGGCCAACACCACCGCGCCGAAGGTCAGCCGTACCCGGCCAGCACTCCGGGCGGGCTGCACCGCGGCATCGGTCAGAGCGGCCACCGGGGCGACCCGCGTCCCCCGCCAGGCCGGCAGCAGGGCGGCGCACACGGTCAGCGCCGTACCCAGCAGCAGCCCGGTCAGGACTGTCGAACCGGACACGGTCAGGCCGCCGGCGACCGGCACGTCCAGTCGGGACATCACCAGCCCCATCCCGCCGGCGAGGCTCACGCCGAGCAGCACCCCGAGCGCGGAGGCGACCAGCCCCAGCACTGCCGACTCCAGCACGGCGGCCCGGAAGACCTGCCCGCGGGTCGCCCCGATCAGACGCAGCAGCGCGGTCCGGCGGGTGCGCTGGGCCAGCACGATCGCGAAGGTGTTGGCGATCACGAAGCCCGCCACCACCACGGCGACCCCGACGAAGATCAGCAACAGCATCCGGAACTGGTCCACGTTGCGCACCGCGTCCTCGACGGCCTCGTCGAGGATCTGCTGGCGACTCTTCACTGTGGCTTCGGCGCCCGCCGCGACGCGCACACGGTCGGTCAGCGCCGAGACGGAGGCCCCCGGTCGGGCCGCCACCAGAATGCGGCCGTAGCCGCGCTCGCCGGTGAGAGCCAGCGCGTCCGGCCCGACCATGCCGACGAACGGACCGCCGACGTCGCGGGCGGTGCCAGCCACGTCGACGGTGCCGACCAGGGTGTACGGGCGGGCCGGGCCACCGGAACCGCCGACGCGGACCGGCGTGCCGAGCACGAAGCCCTCCTTGGCGACCGTCGGCGCGTCCAGCACCACCTCCCCGGCACGGTCGGGCAGTCGGCCGGCGACCACGTCGTACGAGCGCAGGGCGTCCTCGGTGGGAATGGCGGCGAGCACGGTGAAGCCGAGCACCGGGCGGCCGTCGACGCCGACGACTCCGGCGGTGTTGGTCAGCTCACCGGCTGCGGCGGCCACCCCGTCGACCGCGCGCACCTCATCGACCAGGGTCGGGGGCAGCAGCTCACGGCCGGCCGAGTAGACGCCCAGGTCGGTGTGGCGGTCGAAGGTGCCGGCCCGCTCGTAGGTGCCGGCGCGCATCCCGTCGACGAAGATCATGGTGCCGGCGACGAACGCGACACCGAGCACGACGGCCAGCGCGGAGAGCAGCATGCGCAGCGCCTCGGCACGCAGCGAGCGCAGGGTCAGGCGGATCAAGCGGGGCTCCCGGTGCAGGTGGCGGATCAGACCCCTCCGACGCTATGGCCGGTGTCGGTCCGTCCATCTCCACCTGTGCGCTCGACCTGCGTGCGTCCCGGGTCGCGGTGCACACGTCGGCCGCTACGACCCAGGTCGTACGCGGGGTCATCCGCCGGGTGTGACCAGCCCGCTCTCGTACGCCAGGACCACCGCCTGGACCCGGTCACGAAGCTGGAGCTTCGCCAGGATCCGCCCGACGTGGGTTTTGACCGTCGCCTCGGCCACGTGCACCCGGGCGGCGATCTCCGCGTTGGACAGCCCCTGGGCGACCAGCAGCAGCACCTCCCGTTCTCGCTCGGTGAGCTGCGTCAGCCGGGGGTCGGCGCTCGGGCCGGCACCGAGTTGCCCGGCGAAACGGTCCAGCAGCCGCCGGGTGATCGACGGGGCCACCACGGAGTCGCCCTGGGCGACCACCCGGATCGCGGCGAGCAGTTCCTCCGGTGGGACGTTCTTGAGCAGGAACCCGCTCGCGCCGGCCTGGAGGGCCGCGAACGCGTCTGCCTCGGTGTCGAAGGTGGTCAGGACCAGCACCCGGGGCGGGCCGGCGGGCCGGTCGGCGCAGAGCCGCCGGGTCGCCTCCACCCCGTCCATGGTCGGCATCCGGATGTCCATCACGACGACGTCCGCCTCGGTGCGGGCGAGCACCCGCAGGGCGTCCGCGCCGTCGATCGCCTCGCCGACCACCTCCAGGTCGGGCTGGGAGTCCAGCACCATCCGGAACCCGGCGCGGACCAGCGCCTGGTCGTCCACGATCACCACCCGGATCGTCATGCCGCGATCACCTCCGTTGCCGGCTCAGACGGTAGCGGTAGCCGCACTTCGACCTGCCAGCCCCCGACGGGTCGGGGGCCGGCGGTGAGGCTGCCGTCGTACACCGTCACCCGTTCCCGCATGCCGAGCAGGCCGTGACCACCCGACGGCGTGGGGCTGACCAGCGGGCGGCCCTGGCCGTTGTCGACCACCCGGACGACGACGGCCTCGGCGGTGTAGGCCAGACAGACCTCCACGCCGGCGCCGACGCCGGCGTGCTTGAGCGCGTTGGTCAGTCCCTCCTGCACCACCCGGTAGACGGTCAACTCCAGGCCCGGGGGCAGGGCCGGCGGCGCGCCGGTGACGGTGCTGCGGATGCGCAGCCCGGCGTCGCCGAACCGGGTCAGCAGGTCGGGCAACTCGGCCAGGGCCAGGCGCCGGTGCTCCGGGTCGGCGGCCACCACGAGCCCGTCGGCCCCGTCGGCGGCGCCACCCGGGCCGGCGTCGCGCAGGACGCCGACCAGCCGGCGCATCTCCTCCAGTGCCTGGCGGCCGGTGTCCGCGACCACCTTGACGGCGGTGCGCGCCTGGGCGGGGTCACGGTCGAGCATGAACCGGGCGCCGTCCGCCTGGACGATCATCACCGCCATGCTGTGGGCGACCACGTCGTGCAGCTCACGCGCGATCCGGGTGCGCTCCTCGGCGACCGCCGCCCGGGACTCGGCCTCCCGTTCGCGTTCCAGGGTCGTGGCCCGTTCCTCCAGGCTGAGCACGTAGAGCCGGCGGGTCCGCACGTTCAGCGCCACCAACCACACCGCGCCGGTGACCAGCGCGTACCACAGCGCGGTGATCCACCACTGGACGACGTGGGGGGTCTGCGCGGCGGCGAGCAGCACACCGACGGCGGCGACCGCGCCGGCCACCACGCCGTCGCGGAGCCGTTCGCCGTACTTCACCACGCTGTAGAGCGCGATCAGGACGGCGATGTCGTAGACGAGCGGGCCCCACCCGGCGATCACCTGGACCAGGGCGAGCGCCGCGACCACCACGGTCACCGCGCTCGGGTGGGTGCGGCGCAACACCAGCGCCGCCGCCATTGCCACACCGACCAGGGTGGCCGCCCAGCCGCCGGGCTGGTTCACCGCCGCGGTCAGGCTGACGAGCGCCACCAGGGCGGACACGGCCACGTCGAAGGCGACGCCGCGCAATGGCCGACCGAACATGGTGCGTCTCACGGTCACCCAGCGTACGTGCCGGGAGGCCGGGCTCAGCCCCCGAGGACCTCACGCATGCGGTCGATCTCGACGGTCTGCTCGGTGGCGACCGAGTTGGCGAACTCGTTGAGCGTCAGGTCGGAACCGACCGTGAGCAGGTTGGTGGCCATCTCGATGGCGCCCTCGTGATGCTCGGTCATCATCCGCACGAAGAGCCGGTCGAAGTCCGCACCACGGGTCGCGGCGAGCTGCCGCATCGCCTCGGGCGTCTGCATGCCCCGCATGGTGCCGTGGTCGTGCCCCTGGACCTCCGCCGGGAGCCCGCGGGTCTGGAGCCAGCCCCGCATCATGCCCATCTCCGGCCCCTGGCTGGCGCGAATGCGGTCGGCGAGCGCGCGGATGTCGGGGTCGGCGGCCCGGTCGGGGGCGAGTTCCGCCATCGCCAGAGCCTGCGCGTGGTGCGGGATCATCATCCGCACGAACCAGACGTCCAACGAGTTGTGCGGCGCCGGGCCGGCGTCGCGGACCTCGTGGGCCGCGCGGGTGGTCGCCGCCTCACCCGGGCGACCGGGCGCGATGACGGTCAGGTCGGTGGGCACGGGGCTGGCCGAGGGCGACGCGGGGGGCGCCGAGGTGGCGGGCGCGGAGGCCGGCCGCGCGGCCCCCGTTGCGGTGTCGTCCCCGGAGCGGATCACGATGAAGGCCACCAGCGGCAGCACAAGCGCCAGTGTGACGATCGCCAGGGTTCGGGCACGCCGGTTGGTCATGGGCAACTCCCTGGGGTCGAGGTCATCGCGATGTTATCCATTGAAGAAGACACTTTCATGTGACACGGGTCACATCGACGTTCTTCTCCGGACGGTAAGGTGTCGACCATCGTCTTCCCCTTGCGAAGGGCCTCGCCGATGATCAGACTCCACAAGCCACGGTTACGACAACTCCGCATCGTGGCGCTCGCCGCGACCGGCTTCCTCGTCGCCGGCGTCCTCGTCGCCCCGGCGAGCAACGCCCAGGTGGTGCCCCAGGCGGCGCCAGCTGCCGCTCCCACCAACACGATCCCCGGCGTCGACGAGATCGTGAGCAGCCCCAACCTGCGTCAGATCGCCAACGTGCCGAAGGTCGCCCCACTGGACGCGACCAACAGCGACATCGCCTTCCAGGGCAAGTACGCCTTCGCGGGCAACTACAACGGCTTCGTCATCTACGACATCTCGCGGCCGAGCGCGCCAACGGTCGTGTCCCGGGTGCTCTGCCCGGGGTCGCAGAACGACATCTCCGTCCACGGTGACCTGCTCTTCCTCTCCACCGACTCGTCCCGCAGCGACGACTCCTGCAACAGCACCACGCAGGGGGCGGACGTGAAGGAGTCCTGGGAGGGCATCAAGGTCTTCGACATCAAGGACAAGGCAAACCCGCGGTACATCAAGTCCGTCGAGACGGCCTGCGGCTCACACACCCACACCCTGGTGCCGGGCAAGAGCGGCAAGACGGTCTACCTGTACGTCTCGTCGTACAGCCCGCGGGCCGAGTTCCCGGACTGCCAGCCGCCGCACGACTCGATCTCCATCATCAAGGTGCCGGTGAAGAAGCCGACCGACGCCGCGGTGATCGCAGCCCCGAACCTCTTCCCGGACGGCGGTTTCCCGGGCAGTGAGACCGGCTCGGCGACCACCGGCTGCCACGACATCACCGTCTACCCGGCCAAGGACCTGGCCGCCGGCGCGTGCATGGGTGACGGCATCCTGCTCGACATCAAGAACCGCGAGAAGCCGCGGGTCATCAACCGGGTCCGCGACACGGTCAACTTCGCGTTCTGGCACTCGGCCACCTTCAACAACGCCGGCACCAAGGTGATCTTCACCGACGAGCTGGGTGGCGGCGGCGCCGCGACCTGCAACGAGGCCGTCGGACCGACCCGGGGCGCGGATGCCATCTATGACATCAGTGGTCGCGGTGACGCTCGGAAGATGAACTTCCGCAGCTACTACAAGATCCCCCGCAACAACTCCGACACCGAGAACTGCGTGGCGCACAACGGCTCGCTGATCCCGGTGCTCGGTAAGGACATCATGGTCCAGGCGTGGTACCAGGGTGGCATCTCGGTCTGGGACTTCACCGACTCGGCCAAGCCGAAGGAGATCGCCTTCTGGGAGCGCGGTCCGCTGTCGGCCGACAGGCCCGTCGGTGGTGGCACCTGGTCCGCGTACTACTACAACGGCCACATCTACTCCAACGACATGGTGAAGGGCCTGGACGTCCTGGAGCTGAACGACTGGCGTACCTGGACTGCCAACCTGACCCGCTACAAGGAGCTCAACGTGCAGACCCAGCCCAGCTACCTGGGCTGGTAGGCACCGAAGCACGAAACCGGGCCCGGCCCCCGACCCCTGGGGGCCGGGCCCGGCCGTGTTCGGGCAGGTACGCCCGGTCTGTCTGGTTCCCCGCACGGGGCCGTCAACCGCGCTCCCCCGGGTGCTCGGCCCGGCGATGGTGGGGCTGGTCACGACGGCGGTGCCAGCGCGGGCGGCAGACCGACCGTCATGCGAACGTCGTCAGACGTGAAGCTTGCCGCCGTCGCCGATGCGCCGCCCGCACCGCCCGAGCCGACCAGGCGCTGGCGACCCCACCCGCTGGACCTGGTCGCGGTCGTCCTGGCCGTGGTCGGCGCGGCCTGCGCACTGAGCGGGCTGCTGCCCCGCGCGGAGACCACCGCGACAGTGCACCGGATCCTGCCGCTGCTGCTCTTCCTCGGCACCGTGATCGTGCTCGCCGAACTGACCGCCGTCGCTGGCGTCTTCGACGTGCTGGCCAGCCGGCTGGCCATCGCCGCCCGGGGCAGGTGGGCTGCCCTGTTCCTGCTCTGCGGCGGGCTGGCCACGGTGACCACCCTCGTGCTCAACCTCGACACCACCGCAGTGCTGCTCACCCCGGTGCTGCTCGCGCTGGCCCGCAACCTGCGCGTCCCCGCCGCCCCGCTCGCGGTCACCACCGTCTGGCTGGCGAACACCGCCAGCCTGCTGCTGCCGGTATCGAACCTGACCAACCTGCTGGCCGCCGACCGGGTCGGACTGTCACCCCTGGCGTACGCCGAGCGGATGGCGCTGCCGCAGTTCGCCGCGGTGGCGGTCACCATGGCGCTGCTCTGGTACGCCTGGTGGCGGCGCGAGCAGCCGGTCGGGGGACGGTTCGTTGCGCCGGCCCGGCACGTACCGGCCGATCCGGTGCTGCACCGCACCGCGCTCGCCGGATGCCTGCTCTTCGTCGCCGGCATCGTCGCCGGGGTGGAAATCGGGCTCGCCTCCACCGTCGCGCTCGCGCTGGTGCTGCTCGGCTTCGTGGTCCGGTCCCCCGCCACGTTGCGCCCCGGGCTGGTGCCGGTGCGGCTGCTGCTCTTCGTCACCGGCCTGTTCCTGGTCGTGCAGACCCTCGGCCGGCACGGGCTGGACGACCTGGTGGGCAACCTGCTGGGCACCGACGGCGGGACGCTGGGCGCGCTGCGCGCGGGCGGCACCGGCGCTTTGCTGTCCAACGCGGTGAACAACCTCCCCGCCTACCTGGCCGGGGAGTCGGTGCTGCCGGCCGGCGACCACACCCGCCTGCTGGCCCTGCTGATCGGCACCAACATCGGCCCGCTGGCCGCGCCTTGGGCGTCACTGGCCACCCTGCTGTGGTTCGAGCGGTGCCGGGCCGTCGGGGTGAGGGTGCCGGTGACCCGGTTCGTGGTGACCAGCACGGTGCTCGCGGTCACCGGCACCCTCGCCGCCGTCGGCGCGCTGCTGCTGGTCAGCTGAGCGCTCGCGCCGAGCAGGGCCAGGTTCACCCGGTCGCCCGCCGCACGATGAACATGAGGCAGCCGTACACCACGTTGCGGCTGTGCAGCTCACGCGCCGTCGGGTCGGCCAGCAGCTCGACGATCACCCCCTCCGGGTCCGTGCCGTCGTGCAGCCGGCCGCCGCAGATGCGGCCCTGCCGGTCGTACGCCCGAAGGACCTGGGGTCGCCCCCGCCAGGCCGGCGGGTGCCCGCCCGCCGGGTCCGGGCCGGGGCAGGCGGTGGCGTGCGCGAAGACCGGTCCGATCTCCCGGTACGGGCCGGCGGCGCCCGGCGGCGCGTACCCGAAGAGCAGCAGCTCCTCACCCTCGTCGGCATCGCGCAGACAGCAGCGCAGGGCTTCGCCACCACCGGCTCGGAGCGACTCGACAGGCCGGTCGGCAGCGTCCCGGCCGGTCCGGCGGACGGTGTCGAGCGCGGCGGCCGGCAGGGCGTGGACGCGGAACGCGGTGCTGTTCGTCATCGGTCCAGCCTGGCGCGGTGACGGCGGGAGTGCTGGCGGCGATCGGACCTGACGCTGGGCCGCCGGTCACTCAGTCCCGGTGGACGGCGAGCTGGAGTTCGGTGACTCCCTTCTCGGGGGCGTCCGGGCAGTAGTCGAGGTAGACCTCCCGGGCGAACCCGTCGGTGCGGTAGCCGTTGTCCTCGATCCACCGGGCGAGGACCTGCATGCTCTCCTCCACGTCGTCCATTGCACCGTGGTGGATGATCGTCGCGGCGGTGCGCACCGCGGGCAGGTCCACCACCGCGACGTCGGAGGCGGCCTCCGCCCCGACCCCCACGGTCACCCCGGCGTGCACCACCACCGCGTCGCCGTCGTCGCCGGGGGCCGGCTCGTACCAGGCGATGCTCGGCCCCGCCGGCGTGATCCCTGCTTCGGCCAGCCGACGGAACAACTCCGGGTAGAGCGGTTGGATCACCGGGCCGATGTCCTCGCCCTGGTAGCTGGGCGCGACCGCGGTCAGCTCCGCGACGCGGACCGGCGCGATCTCCTTGAGTACGACCTCCTGGGTGGTCATCCGACCCTCCGACTCGATCAAACGGAGCCTCGCCTCGACGGCCGTCAACCGGGCGGTGTCGGCAGCCAGCTGTTCCGCCAGCTGGCTGCGGCGCAGCCGCAGCATGCCGCGCAGCTCGGCCACGTCGACAGCGTCGTCGACGATCGCGCGCACCTGTTCGAGGGTGAGGCCCAGCTCCTTGAGGGCGATCACCCGGTTGAGCCGGCGCAGCTGGTCGGCCCGGTAGAAGCGGTAACCGGTGTGCGGGTCGACGCTGGCGGGGCGCAGCAGGCCGATGCTGTCGTAGTGGCGCAGCATCCGCACCGACACCCGGCCGAGTCTGGCGAAGTCTCCGATGGTGAACATGGTCCCTCCACGCTCGTCCCTGACACCGTGTCAGAGTCAAGCGTGGCCCGCGGGGCGGTTCAGCGGCGGGCCGGGCGCGGGCCGACCAGCCGACGGACCATCGGCGCGGCGTTCCACTTGGCCGCGCCGACCAGGTCGCGGGCATGCTCCAGGACCGTGTAGTCGGGCCGGGTCAGCCCGTCGGCGATGGCCCGGTCCAGGTCGTTGCCGCAGCGGCTCAGGACACTGTCGAAGTCCCGGCGGACCGGCTCCTGCAGGTCGTAGCCGAACGAGCGGTGCAGCCGGGCGAAGAGCGGCTTGTACAGCCGCACCCGCTCGTGCAACCCCGACGAGTACGACATCGGGTTCTTCGGGCGGCGCAGGATGTAGTCGGGCAGCACGTCGGCGAACGCCCGCCGGACGATCCACTTCTCCTGCCCGTGGCGCAGCTTCAGATCCAGCGGCAGCCGCATCGCCAGCTCCACCACACTGAGGTCGAGGAACGGCAACCTCGCCTCCACCCCGTGCCCCATGGCCGCCCGGTCGACGCGCTGCAACTCCGTACGGCACAGATTGCGGATGCGGTGCAGGAACAGTCGGCGGGCCGCGGCCGGGCCGACCTGGTGATACATCCGGTAGCCGCCGAACAGCTCGTCGGAGCCGTCGCCGGTGAGCACCACCTTGATGCCCAGGTCACGGAGCCGTCGGAAGATCGGCACCGACACGACCGCGTTGATGATGTCGCCGTACTCGGTCAGCTCGGAGATCCGGATCGCCTCGCGGACGTCGGCGAGCCGGATGTCGCGCGGACGCAGCTCGACCACCACGTGCGGCACGTCGAGGTCGGCGGCGAGCCGCCGGGCGTACGCCACGTCGGGGCTGTCCGCAGCGCCGACGGTGACCGCCACGCAGTCCGGGTGGATGTCGCGCACCTGCCGCAGGGTCAGCGAGCTGTCCAGCCCACCGGAGAGCACCACCCCGACGGTCAGGTCGGTTTCCACCCGCATCCGGATCGAGTCGCTCAGCGCGGCACGGACGAGCAGGGCGGCCTCGTCCGGGTCGTCGATGATCGGCAGGCCGTCACCGATGGTGAGCAGGTCGACGTACGGGGTCAGCCGCACGTGCCCGTCCGCCTCGGCCCAACCGTGGTGCCCGGGCGGCACCTCGGCGATCGGGGCACCGTGCCCGACGAGTGCTTTGACCTCGGAGGCGAGGTGCAGGCAGCCGGGCCGGCGGGACCAGTACAGCGGCTTGACCCCGATGGGGTCGCGGGCCAGGTACGTCCGGCCGGTGGCCCGCTCGACGACCGCGAAGGCGTACTCGCCGCGCAACCGGGTCACCGCCGCCTCGCCCCACTGCTGGAACGCGGCGAGCAGCACCTCGGTGTCGCTCTCGGTGCGGAAGGCCTGCCCGAGGCGGGTCAGTTGGGCGCGCAGCTCCCGGTAGTTGAAGATCTCGCCGTTGAAGCAGAGCAGCCAGCGCTCGTCGGTCGAGGTCCACGGCTGCACCGCCCGGTCCCGGTCGACGACACGAAGCCGGCGGGTGCCGGCGAGCAGGCCGTTCTCGGACCGGGTCTCGGTGACCTCACCGCGGGGGGCCAGCACGGCGAGCATCCGCCGGAACGTCGCCGGGTCGGCCTCGGGGCCGATGCTCAACGCGATGCCGCACACCGGGGTCAGACCCCCATCTCGGCCTCGTAGGCCCGGCGCAGGCGGCGCCGGGCGGTGGGCGCGAGGCACAGGTGCCAGGCCTGCCCCTCGTCGATCACGTTCAGCTCCCCGGCCCGCTGCCTGTTCAGCAGCACCTCCGCGAGGGTGTCCCGCGCGCCGAAGCGCTCGAACCAGGCCAGCTCGACGTCGACGGAGTAGCCGAGGCAGTGCCCGCTGGGCAGCATCGCGGCGTACCCCAGGCGGCGCAGCCGGTACTGGTGCTCGGCGCTGCGGACCAGGCTGGTCACCCACAGCGGCGGGGTGGCCGGCGGCGCGGCGGCGGCGAACTCGCGGGCGATGTCGTTGAGCAGCGCCACCACCTCGCGTCGTGCCCGACGGAACAGCAGCCCCGCCGTACGCGGGGTGAGGTCCGGTCGCAGCCGCCGACGCAGCCCGCGCGCGGCCCGGCCCAGCATGGTGGCGGGCTGCTCCTGGTAGCGGAAGCCCAGCAGGTCGCGGCGGCGCAGCCACTCCAGGTCGACCAGTTCGGCGCTGCCGTTGACCTGGTCGTCGGTGAGGAACGTCGGGGCGTCCTGCCACCACAGCACGTCGATGCGGGAGAGCAGGTAGATCCGGACCAGCGCGGTGAGGTCACGCGCCGAGGTGCGGTCGTTCGGCTGGTAGCGGGCCATCTCCAGCAGCAGCGTCTCGCGGGCGCCGATCAGCCCCTGCGGGGTGGCGTCGAGGACGTCGGCGAGCGCCGGCTCGCGCAGTCGTTCGTCGATGAGCACCTGTCGAGCCCGGGTGCTCGACGCGTCGGCCAGCGCGCCCACCTCGACCAGAAGCTCGGCGACGGCTGTCCGGTAGGCGGCGAGGTCCGGCTCGGGAGTGGGAACGCGGCGGGGAGTCGCGCCGGGGGGCCGGCGGCGTGCCGGCGCGGTGGGCGACACGGGCGAACCGGGTTGCTGTCCCGGGCTACGGCTGGGCACACGCATGACGGGGTCCCTTCTCCGGTCACGACACTGGGTGGTTCGCCCTGTAACACACCGTAATTGCCGAGACCGGAGTGGACCGAACAATCCTCCTATCTACTCCTAAGGGAGCCGACCGTCCGGTTGGACACCGGCTCTCGGCGGCACCAGGCCCTGCACCTCGGCGTACGACGGCAGCCCTTCCGTCGTCGCGAGCCCGCCGGCGCGTACCTGGTCGGCGGCGGCGAGCGCGGCGGCCAGCGCCACCCGGAACAGCAGGGAGCCGGTGCTGACCCGGGCAACCCCCGCGGCGGCCAGTTCGTCCAGTCCTGGTCCGCCCGGCTGGTACAGCGCGTTCACCGGGGCGTCGATCCGCCCGGTGAGCACGCGCAGCGTGGCCGGGTCGACGATGCCGGGCACGAAGATCCCGTCGGCGCCGGCGGCCCGGTAGGCGTGGGCCCGGGCGAGAGTCTGCGGCAGCGGGTCGTCCACCCCCAGCCACCAGGTGTCGGTCCGGGCGTTGACGAACAGGTCCGGCACCGCCGCCTTCACCGCCGCGACCTTGGCGGCGATGCAGTCCGGCTCGGTGAGGGTGCCGTCGGCACGTCCGTCCTCCAGGTTGATGCCGACCACGCCGAGCCCGGCCAGCTCCGCCACGTACCCGGCGACCGCCGCCGGATCATCGCTGAACCCGGCCTCGATGTCGACGCTGAGCAGCACCGGCAGGTTGGCCAGCCGGCGGGCCAGGGCCAGGGTCTCCTGCGCGGTGGCAGCGGTGCCGTCGGGTCGGCCCGCCGCCGCGGCGACCCCGAGGCTGGTGGTGCCGATCGCCGGGTGGCCGCGCGCGGCGAGCGCCGCCGCCGAGGCGTGGTCCCAGGCGTTCGGCAGCAGCAGGGGTCGGCCGGTGTGGTGCAGGGCGCGGAAGTCGGCAGGGCGGTCGGTCATCGGACGCTCACCTCCAGGTTCGTCGGGACACGCAGGGTCGGGTGCGGCTCGTGGCGCAGGTCGGCTCGGAGACGCCGGCAGCGTGCGCGCAGCACGTCGAACACCCCGGTGGCCAGGGCCAGGGCGTGCCGGTCGCCGGGGCAGCCGCGCTCCCCCGCCCCGAAGGTCAGCAGACCCGCACCGGGCCGACCGGGCCGGAACGCCGCCGGCTCGCAGAACACCAGCGGGTCACGGTTGGCGGCGTCGAAGCGCAGCAGCACCGGGCTGCCCGCCGGCAGGTCCCGCCCACCCAGGCGTACCCCGGCGGTGGTGACGCGCCGGGTCGCCCGCACCGGCGGGTCGAGCCGCAGCACCTCGGCCAGCATCGCGCCGGTCTCCGCCGGCCCGGGCACACCGCCTGGCAGGCCGCCGAGCGGTGGCAGCAGGTGGTGGGCGGCGGCACCGATCAGACCGGCCGTCGCGTCGCACGCCTGGACCAGCAGACCGATCAGGTTCGCCCGCACCTCCGGCGGGGCCGGCGGCGCGAGCGCCAGCAACGTCGCGACCGCCTGGTCGGCCCGCCGGGCCAACGCAGGATCAACCCCCGGGTGGTACGCGGCAGCGACGACAGCGACCGCCGTCCCGGCGGCTGCCGGATCGGCGAGGCCGAGCCGACCGGCCAGCACCCGCAGCGGCACCGGCCGGGCCACGTCACGCGTCACGTCGAGGCGGTCGCCGGCCCGGTCCAGGACAGCGACGGTCAGCCGGGCCGCCTCGTGCCGCAGCTCGTCCGGGTCCAGCTCGGTCAGCGCGCTCACCACGACCGCCCGGCGCTCGGCGTGCTGCTGCGGTGGGCTGAACCGGCTGACCGAGGCGCGCAGCCAGGCGAGCGTGCCGGGCGGGCCGCTCTCGACGGCCGGCACCCGGAAGGCCGGGTCGGTGAGCGCCGCCCGCACATCGACGTGCCGTGTCACCCACCAACCGCGCTCCGGTTCGAACGATGGCGGGCCGCAGTCCGGCGTTCCGGGAGCGGGAGCGATGTCAGGCCAGCTGTCAGTCACGGCCCGACCGTAGAACCCGAACCCTTCGCTCCCCACCGAACAGTCAAGCCCGCACCGCGCCGCGCGCCCCGCGAGGGCGGCCGCTGGCGGGGTGGGCGGTGGGTCAGGCTCGGCCGCTGGTGGGTGTCGGGGGCGACGTGGGGGTGAGGGTGTCGTCCGGGACCTGCAGGGTCTCGGCCAGGGCGACGCGACCGATCGGGGTGAGACGGATCGCGCGGCCGGCGCCCTGGGTGATCCAGCCCAGGTCGGTGAAGCGGCGGCACAGTGCCGCCCCGAGCGCCCCGGCCAGGTGCGAGCGGCGTTCGGTCCAGTCGAGGCAGTCGCGGACCACCGGGCGGCGGGCGGTGCGCAGCACCTGCACGGGTACGCCCAGGTCGGCCGCCCACGCCCACCCGTCGGCGGTCAGCGCCAACCCGCTGGACCGGTCCAGCCGTCCGTCGGCCAGCAGGGCGTCGTACATCAGCACACCGAGGCGCCCGGCCAGGTGGTCGTAGCAGGTCCGGGCGTACGCCAGAGCCGCGCTCGCGGTGGCGGCCCGCAGCGACCCGACCGGTGCGGGTGGGGTCGGCGCGTGCCCGGCCAGGTCCTCGATCAGCTGGGCCACCGACGGCCCGGCCAGCCGCAGGTAGCGGTGCCGACCCTGCCGTTCCTCGACCAGCAGCCCGCCCCGGACCAGCCGGGTGAGGTGGTCGCTGGCCGTCGACGGGGCGACCCCGGCGCGGCGGGCCAACTCCCCGGCGGTCCACGCCCGGCCGTCGAGCAGCGCGAGGCAGATGCCGGCCCGGGTGCCGTCGGCCAGCAGCGCGGCGAGTTCGGCCATTCCCCGGCCCTCGGTGCCACCACTCATGGCCCCATCATCGCCCCGGCCATCGGCGCGGTGAGCGGCCGGGTGCGGCACGCGGGTACGCGAGACCGCAGGCGTCGATCTCTTTACAACGTTGTATCCATCGTTGTAGAAACGAGGGCACGACCCCACGCCCACTCCCCCGAGGCAGGTCCACATGCGACACCTTCGCCGCGGCGGCGCGCTCGCCGCCGCGCTCGGTCTGATCCTGGCCACGTTGGCGCCCCCACCCGCCGCCGGCTCCGGCGGTCCGTCCCGCTACGACAATCCGATCTCGGTCGGGGTGGGCGACACGTTCGCCGACCCGGTCATCGTGCGCGGCGACGACGGCTTCTGGTACGCCTACGGCACCACCGACCCGCTGCGCGAGGGCGAGCACGAATTCCACCGGGTGCCCACCGCCCGCTCGGCCAACCTGGTCGACTGGACCTACGTCGGGGACGCGTTCGGCCCGGAGCAGCGGCCACCGTACGCGGCGCCCGGTGCGGCCTTCTGGGCACCTGACGTGCGCCGCGTCGGCGATCAGTGGGTCATGTACGTGACGGTCACCGACACCACCGTCTCCGCCGAGGGCAGCGACTACGCCATCGGCGCGGCCACCGCGCCCACCCCGACCGGCCCGTGGACCTTCGCCGCGCAACCCGTGGTGGCACCCCGCCCCGGCGGGGGCGGCGGCTATCTGTGGACCATCGACCCCAGCCAGTTCACCGACATCGACGGCCGGGGCTACCTCTACTACGGCAGCTACTACGGCGGCATCTCGGTCACCGAACTCAGCGCGGACGGGCTGACCGCCGTGGGCACGCCGACGCAGGTGGCGATCGACAACAAGTTCGAGGGCAGCTACGTGCTGCGCCACGACGGCTGGTACTACCTGTTCGCCTCCACGGCCAACTGCTGCGCCGGCCCGGCCACCGGCTACTCCGTCCAGGTGGGACGCGCACGCAGCCCGCGCGGCCCGTTCACCGACCGCGACGGCGTCGCGCTGACCGCGTCCCGGGCGGGTGGCACGCCGGTGCTGACCCAGAACGGCAACCGGTGGATCGGCACCGGGCACAACGGCTTCCTCACCGACCTGTCCGGCCAGGACTGGATCGTCTACCACGCGATCGATCGCGCCGACCCGTACCTCGACGAGCCGTTCGGCATCAACGAACGCCCGATGCTGCTCGACCGCCTCGACTGGATCGACGGTTGGCCGACCGTGAACGCCGGCGCCGGACCGTCCGAGGGCGCCCGACCCGCACCGGTGACCACCGGCCGGGTCGACGACCGGTTCGACAACACCGGGCTGGCCGGCTGGCGACGTGTCACGGGCCGGTGGCGGGTCACCGACGGCCGGCTCGTCGGCAGCGGCGCGCTGACCAGTCGTACCACTGTGGGCGGTGACGTGCGGGCGGAGGCCGACCTGCGGCTCACCGGCGCGGTCAGCGCCGGGATCACCCTCGGTGACCGGGTCGAGGTCCGCGTCGACGCCGCCGGTGGCCGGCTCGTCGCCAGCGACGGCCGCCGCCGCGCGACCACGCCGCTGCCCGTCGGGCTCGACCTGGCCGACCCGCACAACCTGGCCATCGAGGTACGCGGACAGCAACTCGTCGCCGAGCTGAGCCCGGCCCGCCTCGGTGACCAGGTCGCCGTGGTGTCGCTGCGGCTGGACCGCCCGGTCGCGGGGCGCCCTGGGCTGGCCGCCGCCGGTGGTCCGGCCGAGTTCGACAACGTCAGCGTGGCCCGACTGTTCCAGCCGGCGAAGCGGGCGGTGCCCGAGCCCCACGTCGGGGCGCCGCTGCGGGCGTACTCCGACGAGTTCACCGATGGGCTCGACGGCGACTGGCGGTGGGTCCGCGAGGACCCGGCGGTCACCGCCGCCGACGGCGCGCTGCGCTGGCCGGTGCAGTCGGCCGACCTGACCGGCACCGGCAACACCGCCGGCGTGCTGCTGCGCGACGCGCCGCGCGGCGACTACGTCGTCGAGACGAAGGTGACGGTGGACCTGGGTGAGGAGTCCGTCCGCAACTACCAGCAGGCGGGCCTGGTCGCCTACGTGGACGACGACCGGTTCGCCCGGCTGACCCAGGTGGCGATCTGGAACACCCGGCAGGTCGAGTACGGCTACGAGCTGCCCTTCGCCGGCCAGCCGGTCTACGGCGGCAGCATCGTCGGCACCCCGGCCACCACCACCTGGTTACGACTGGCGCACCACGTCGACCCGGCCACCGGGGAGCACGAGTTCCGGGCCGGTTCCAGCCGGGACGGGCGTACCTGGACGTGGGGTGCGGTGTGGACGTTCCCGGCCGACACCACTCCCCGGATCGGCCTGGTGGCGCACGGCGGCGCCGAACCGGCGGTCACCGCCGAGTTCGACTACCTGCGCTTCTACCGCTAGAGCGGCGGGCCCCCTGCCGACGTGCAGGGGGCCCTTCGACCCGGTCAACGTCGTGTCTGGTGACGCACTTGCCGGCTGCCCTACCCTGAAGGAGCCGCGGCGCCACTTCGGCAAGTCGAGGCCCTAGCGCCCGCACCCGGGCGGATGGAAGCAGCCGCATGAACTGGACAACGTTCAGAAGCAACCGCACCCCTCACCGACTCCGCGCCGTGACCGACCTGCAGTTCCCTGCCAGCGGGCGGCAGCAGCTACGAAACCGGCACCCCCATCTCAGCGACGACGACATCGCCCTCGTCGAAACCGCGACCCGGCAGTGGTTCCGGATCATCGCCCGCCAGGGCAGCGCGAAGCTGTCGGTGCCGTCGGTGGTCGTGGACGATCTGTGGCAGGAACTGACCCGGCATACGCAGGACTACGCCGCCTTCTGCGACGCCGCGTTCGGGCGCCCTCTGCCGCACCAGCCCAGGCCCGCGACAGGCGGAGGCATGACCAACACCGATCGCAGCGCCCTGCTCGCCACGCTGAACCACGGCCGCCGGGACGAGGATTGTGGTCCGACCGGCCTTCCCCTGCTGTTCCGGGTGGACCAGGAGGTGCGCGTCCAGAATGGCAACCGCTACCTGGCCGACTGCGGAGGCCGTGGCGAATGTTTCCCGGTCTCCGACCGCGTCTGCCTGCAACACCTCGCGGGGCCGGGCAAGCGGCCCAAGCCGCGAGGCATCCGCGGTGATCTGCCCTTCAACGACGGCCGTCACGGCTACGCCGGCGGTGCAGGCGGCAGTGGCGGAGGCGAGTTCAGTGGCGGGAGCGACGGAGGGGGCGGCGACGGCGGTGGCGGCGGGGGCAGCAACTGAAGGCCCCTGACACGCCGCGACGGGCCTAGGGCGTGGTCAGCGGTGTCAGCGTCCGGTCCGTGCCGTCGTAGCTGCGGGCGGCGTCGAAGTCCCCGGTCGGGCGCTGCCCACCGGCGACGGCACGGGCCAACCGCAGGTCCGCGTTGCGAAAGCGCAGGGCCAGGCTCAGGTGTGGCACCCACGCCCCCGGAGCGTGCCACGGCCGGTGCCCGTCGGCCTCGGCGAGAACGTCCCAGACGGCGGCGTGCAGCGCGGTCAGCGCCGACGTGGGTTGCACGAGCCAGACCAGCGGGGCGCTGCCGTCGAGGACGACAACGCGGTCGAGCGTGACCGGCATCGGGAGCGCGGCGTCGAACAGCTCGGCGAGGCGGCCCTCGATTCCGGGCGGAAACTCGTCGACGGCGGCGAGGGTCAGGTGCGGCCGGTTGGTCGGGTGGGTGTTGCGGGCCAGGCTCGGCAACCCGGCAGCCGCCAACCGGTCCCAGACCGCCCGGACCTCGGCATCCAACCCAGGCGAGCAGACCAGTTCGACGGTACGCACCCCGACACGCTAGCGGGACTGCTCCGCCCGACCGTCTGATCCCCCACGGCAGTGCGCTCCGCGCAGCCACCCCCCGCGTCGATCATGAAGTTAGCGGCGTCGATGCCGGCGTGTCGCGACGCTAACTTCATGATCGACGGGGCGGGTGAGGGGGTGGGGTGGGGGGCTCGGTTATAGCCAGCCGTTGTTTCGGGCGGTGCGGACGGCTTCGGCCCGGTCGGTCGCGCCTAGTTTCTGTACGGCGGCGGAGAGGTGGTTGCGGACGGTGCCGGGGACAGGTGCACCCGGCGGGCGATTACCGCGACCGGCGCGCCGACCTCCGCCAGCCGTAGCGTCTCCAGCTCCCGCGGCGTCAGCGGGCAGGCCGGCAGGGTCAACGCGTCGGCGGCCAGCGACGGGTCGACGTACCGTCCGCCGGCGTGCACCCGGCGGATCACGTCGGCGAGCGCGCCACCGGGCGAGCCCTTGGGCACGAAACCGCGCGCCCCGGCGGTCAGTGCCTGACGCAGGTGCCCCGGGCGGCCGTGCCCGGTCAGCACGACCACCGCGCACTCAGGACGGACGCGGGCCAGCTCGGCGGCCACCGCGATGCCGTCCAGGCCGGGCATCTCCAGGTCCACCACCGCCACGTCCGGGTGGTGCGCGAGCGTCGCGGTGACCGCCGTGGGTCCGTCGGCGGCCTGGGCCACCACGTCGATGTCCGGTTCGAGGCCGAGCAGCGCGGCGACCGCGACCCGGATCAGGTCCTCGTCGTCGGCGAGCAGGACACGGATCACGACGGCACCGGCACTGTCGCCTCCAGGGTGAACACCCTGTCCTCCCGGCGGACCCGCAGCTCTCCCCCGACCGCGGCCAGCCGGTCGGCCAGGCCGCGCAGGCCGTGGCTGTGCTCGTCCGGGCCGCTGTCGTCGGCACCGTCGTTGGCGATGGTCATCCTGGCCCCGTTCTCGTCCCGGTCGATGTGGATCCGGCACCACTCGGCCCGGCTGTGCCGCAGCACGTTGGTGCCCGCCTCGCGCAGCACCGCCGCCAGTTCGGTGGCGGCCGGCTGAGGCAGGTCGACGTGTGGTGGCACCGTGCAGCGCACCCCGCAGGAGCGCAGCACGTCTGCCACCGCGGTCAGTTGCTCGCCGAGGTCGACGGCCCGGTAGCCGTGCACGCTCTCGCGGACCTCGGTGAGCGCGGACGCGGCCAGCCGTTGCACCTCGGCGGCCTCCCGCCCGGCCCGCTCCGGGTCGACCGGTGCGAGCCGCGCGGCGAGTTCGGCCTTCAGCGCGATCACGGTGAGACTGTGCCCCAGCAGGTCGTGCACGTCACGGGCGAAGCGCAGCCGCTCCTCGGCGGCGGCCAGCCGGGCCTGGGCGGCCTGACCCTGCCGAGCCTCCACCAGCAGGTCCCAGAACCAGACCTGGAACCAGTTGACCGCGGCCACGCCCACCCCGATGCCACCGGTCACGGCCAGGGACCGCCCCACGGACCCGCCGGTCCACCAGGCCACCGCCGCCGACACGAACAGGGCGCCGGCGGTGACCGCCAGCGCGCCCGGGAGGCGGACCAGCAAGGGGGCCATCCCGACCAGGGAGGCCCCGATCCACGCCCAGGTCGGCCAGGTCCCGGCCGCGACCGGGGCCACCAACGGCACGGTCAGCGCCGCCACGACGACCAGGCCGAGCTGGGCGCGACGTCGCCACCGTTGCGCGAGCCAGGGGGTCACCGCCGCGTACAGCACAGCGGTCTGGGTGGCCGCGAAGAGGAGGATCCCGACCGCGCCGAGCGCGACGCGGCCGGGGGACGGCTCCCGGGTCAGGCCGGCCGTGGGCAGCAGGACAGTCGCCCACACGCCGGTGGCCAGCGACAGCAGCGTCGCCCGCCGGGCCCGGTGCAGCCGACGGTCCGCCCGGGGGGTCACCGCCTCGCTCGCCACGCACCGATCCTAGGACCGCCCGGCGCCCGGTCCACCCGTGCGAGATGTCACGGTTGGACCGTGCGATCCGCACGGGATTCCGGTGACGGACGAGCCTGCCCACCGCGCCAGGACACCGGCAGTGTCAACGGCATGGAAAACACACGGGTGTACGCGGACAGCATGGTCGTACCGTCGCCTGCGCCGATGCCGGCAGCGCCCGGCACCGGCACGCGGCGGCTGTGGTGGCATCTCGCCGAGATGGCGCTGGCGATGGTCGTCGGGATGCTGCTGCTCGGGCCCCTGTGGGACGCGGCCGGCGCCCCGCTCGGGATCACCGGGACGCTGGACCGGCCGGACGTCGCCGCGCTGGTGATGGCCACGAACATGACGGTCGGGATGACGGTGTGGATGCGCTACCGGGCGCACCACTGGCGTGGGGTCGTCGAGATGGCCGCGGCGATGTACGTGCCGTTCCTGTTGGTGCTCGTACCGTTCTGGGCCGGCCGGCTGGATGGCGACGCCCTGATGCTCGGCGGTCACCTGCTGATGGTGCCGGCGATGGTGCTGGTGGCGGTGCGCCATCGGCACGAGACGCCGGTGTCGGTACGCCGGCACCCGGCCGTGACGGCGCTGGCCCACCGCTGGCCGACCGGGCTGGCGCTGCTGATGACGGTGGACATGTGGGTCGAGCCGAGGGTGCTCAACCCGTGGACGATGCTGGTGCTGCCCGGTGGGTACCTGCTGATCGGCGTGGTCCGACGCACCCTGCGCGGGCCGGGCGTGCTTGCCACCCAACTGGTCGGCCTGGTCGTCTGGGTCGCGCTGACGCTGGTCGCGGTCGCGGTCGGGGGTCAGACGGCCGCGTGGCTGGTGGCGCTCGGTTGGCTGGCGCACGCCGGTTGGGACCTGGCCCACCACCGCACCGGCCGGGTGGTGCCGCGCGGGTACGCCGAGTGGTGCGGCGTGTTCGACACGACACTGGCGGGCACCATGATCCTGGCGATCCTGACCGGCGCCGTCTGACGGCTCCGCCCGCCGGGCCGAACGGGCAGGATCCACGCAACAACGGTGAAACTGCTGCCTCAGGCGTCGCGGAGGCAGCAGTTTCAGCGTTGCTGCGCGGATCCTGTGGGGGTGTCCCGGGGCGCCGATCGCGCTCTTGTGGCGGTCGGCGCAGCGGCTTGGACGGCGTAATGAAAGGCTTGGCACATGAGTTCCGCACCTGCACAGCACGACGCACCGATCGACGCACCGATTGACGCCGCCCCCGCCGGCGCCGAAGAGGTGTACGCCTTCACCGAGCTCGGGCTGCGTCCCGAGCTGCTGGGCGCGCTGTCCGCCCTCGGCTACGAGGAGCCGACCCCGATCCAGCGGGAGGCGATCCCACCACTGCTGGAGGGTCGGGACCTGCTGGGCCAGGCGGCCACCGGCACCGGCAAGACGGCGGCGTTCGCGCTCCCGCTGCTGAACCTCATGACGGCGCACCGCCAGGGCGGTGACCCGGTGGCGCTGGTGTTGGTGCCGACCCGTGAGCTGGCGGTGCAGGTCTCCGAGGCGTTCCACCGCTACGGCAAGGACCTGGGTGCCCGGGTGCTGCCGATCTACGGTGGGCAGCCGATCGGGCGGCAGCTGCGGGCACTGGACAGCGGTGTCGACGTGGTGGTGGCCACCCCCGGGCGGGCCCTCGACCACATCGCCCGGGGCACGTTGCGCCTGGGCGGGCTCGCCACGGTGGTGCTCGACGAGGCCGACGAGATGCTCGACATGGGCTTCGCCGAGGACATCGAGGCGATCCTGGAGCACGCTCCGGCCGAGCGTCAGACTGTGCTCTTCTCGGCCACCATGCCGTCGCGCATCGACGGGATGGCCCGGCAGCACCTGCGCGAACCGGTCCGGATCGAGATCGGCCGGGAGCCGACGGTCGCGGGCGAGGCGCCGCGGGTGCGGCAGAGCGCGTACATCGTGACCCGGGCCCACAAGCCGGCCGCGTTGGGCCGGGTGCTGGACGTGGAGTCGCCCACCGCGGCGATCGTGTTCTGCCGCAGCCGGGAAGAGGTCGACCGGCTGACCGAGACGATGAACGGCCGGGGCTACCGCTCCGAGGCGCTGCACGGCGGCATGAGCCAGGAGCAGCGCGACCGGGTGATGGGCCGGCTGCGGGCGGGCACCGCCGACCTGCTGGTGGCCACCGACGTGGCGGCCCGTGGGCTGGACATCGAGCAGCTGTCCCACGTCGTCAACTACGACGTGCCGTCCGCCCCGGAGTCGTACGTGCACCGGATCGGCCGGGTGGGTCGGGCCGGCCGCGAGGGCGTGGCGATCACCCTCGCCGAGCCGCGTGAGCACCGGATGCTCAAGACCATCGAGCGGGTGACCGGCCAGCGGATCACCATCGACAAGATCCCCACAGTGGCCGACATGCGGACCCGCCGGTTGGAGCTGACCCAGGCGGCGCTGCGGGAGAGCCTGCTGGAGGACGACCTCGACCCGTTCCGGGTCATCGTGGAGACGCTGACCGACGAGTTCGACCTGATGGAGGTCGCCCTCGCCGCCGTGAAGCTGGCCCACGAGGTGACGTCGCCGGGCTCCGACGACGAGGAGGAGATCCCGCAGGTCCCGGTCCGCGGTCCCCGCGAGGGTCGACCGGAGACCGGCGGCCGGGGCGGCGACCGTCGGGGCGGGGGCCGGCCGCGCTCCGGCGGCGGCAACACCGTCCAGGTCTTCGTCGGCCTGGGCCGGCGCGCCGGGGTGCGCCCGCAGGACCTGGTCGGCGCGATCACCGGGGAAACCGGGATCCGTGGTCGGGACATCGGCTCGATCGAGATCGCCGACCGGTTCTCGCTGGTGGAGGTGCCGCAGGGGGTGGCCGACGAGGTGATCTCCGGGTTGCGCCAGAGCACGATCAAGGGCCGCAAGGCCACAGTGCGCCGCGACCGCGGGGGCGACGAGCGCTGAGCACGCCGCCGGCGACCGCCGGCCCGAGCACGCCGCCGGCGACCGCCGAGGTACGACGGTCGCCGGCGCTGCGAATCAGAAGGAGTACGGCCCGAACCGGCCCCACGCCACCACGGCGGCGAGCACGAGCAGCACCGCGCAGGTGATCGCGCCTTGCAGCTCCGTACGACGTTGCTCCGCCGTGTCCTGCTTCTTCCTGTCGCGCAGGTGCACGAGGACGCCGCCGATCATGACGATGACCAGCCCGGTGGCGGCGAGCGGGGTGAGCACGGTGGCGATGCCGGTGAGTGGGGGCAGCACCAGCCCGAGGGCGGCCAGCAGCTCGACGGCGCCGAGCGCCTTGACCTGGGTCGGCGGGACCGGGTCCACCCACCGCATCATCTCGCGCAGCTTGTCCTTGGGCTGGGTCAGCTTGGCGAAGCCGGCGCCGGCGAAGACGACGGCGAGCAGGATCTGGATGATCCAGAGCACCACGTTCACGGGGGTTCCTCCAGGGGGACGCCTCGCGGCGAAGAAGAGGTAGTTGAGGATTCAAGCGAGACAGTAGACCTCTCCTCGCGTACGCAGAGGACCCCCGCCGTCTTCACAGACGGCGGGGGTCCTTGTGTTCGGAGCGTCAGGCCGCGAAGAGCGCCGGACCGTCCAGCGTCTTGACGTCGGCCGGGCGCAACGCCAGGGCGAGCACGTCGGCCACGTCGGCCAGGGTGTGCACGGTCAGCGCCTCGCGCACCTCGGTCGGCAGGTCGTCCAGGTCGGGCTCGTTGCGCGCCGGGATGATCACCTCAGTGAGGCCGGCCCGGTGCGCGGCGAGCAGTTTCTGCTTCACCCCGCCGATCGGCAGCACCCGACCGGACAGTGTCACCTCGCCGGTCATCCCGAACTCGGGGCGGACCGGGCGGCCGGTGACCAGCGAGGCCAGGGCCGTCACCATGGTGATGCCGGCGCTCGGGCCGTCCTTGGGCACCGCGCCCGCCGGGAAGTGGACGTGGATCCGGCGTCCGGCGAGGACGTTCGGGTCGATGCCGAACCGGCGCCCGTTGGAGCGCAGGTACGACAGGGCGATGTGCGCCGACTCCTTCATCACGTCGCCGAGCTGGCCGGTCAGGGTCAGCCCCGGCTCGCCCTCCATGCTGGTCGCCTCGATGAAGAGCACGTCCCCACCGGCGCCGGTGACGGCGAGGCCGGTTGCCACGCCGGGCACGGCGGTGCGCTCGGCCGACTCCGGGGTGAACTTCGGTCGCCCCAGGTAACGGGTGAGGTTGTCGGTGTCGACGCGTACCGGCGACGGGTCGGTCGCCAGTGTCACCGCCACCTTGCGCAGGATCTTGGCGAGGCCACGTTCGAGCTGCCGGACACCGGCCTCCCGGGTGTACTCCCCCGCGATCAGCGCCAACGCCTCGTCGGCGATCTCCACCTCGTCGGCGGTCAGCCCGGCCCGCTCCCGCTGCCGGGGCAGCAGGTGGTCACGGGCGATGGCGACCTTCTCGTCCTCGGTGTAGCCGTCCAGAGTGACCAGTTCCATCCGGTCCAGCAGCGGGCCGGGGATGGACTCCACCACGTTCGCGGTGGCCAGGAACAGCACGTCGGACAGGTCGAGGTCGACCTCCAGGTAGTGATCCCGGAAGGTGTGGTTCTGCGCCGGGTCGAGCACCTCCAGCAGGGCGGCGGCCGGGTCACCGGCGTAGCCGGCGGCCAGCTTGTCCACCTCGTCGAGGAGCACGACCGGGTTCATCGAGCCGGCCTCGCGCAGCGCGCGGACGATCCGACCGGGCAGCGCGCCGACGTAGGTGCGCCGGTGACCGCGGATCTCCGCCTCGTCGCGGACGCCACCGAGCGACACCCGGACGAAGTTACGCCCGAGCGCGCGCGCCACGGACTCACCGAGGCTGGTCTTGCCGACCCCGGGAGGGCCGGCGAGGGCGAGCACCGCGCCGGAGCCGCGACCGCCGACCACGCCGAGGTTGCGCTCGGCGCGACGGTTGCGCACGGCCAGGTACTCCAGGATGCGGTCCTTCACATCGGCCAGGCCGGCGTGGTCGGCGTCGAGCACCGCCCGGGCGGCAGCCAGGTCGGTGTTGTCCTCGGTACGCGTGCCCCACGGCATTTCGAGCACGGTGTCCAGCCAGGTGCGGATCCAGCCCGCCTCCGGGGAGGCGTCGCTGGCCCGCTCCAGCTTGCCGACCTCGCGCATGGCCGCCTCGCGGACCTTCTCCGGCAGCTCGGCGGACTCGACCCGGGAGCGGTAGTCGGCCGAGCCGTCCGGCTCGTCCTCACCCAGCTCCTTACGGATCGCGGCGAGCTGCTGGCGCAGCAGGAACTCCCGCTGGGACTTCTCCAGCCCCTCGCGGACGTCACTGTTGATCTGCTCGGTGACCTCCTGCTCGGCCAGGTAGTCCTTCACCCAGCCGACCAGCAGCTCCAGCCGGGCGGTCACGTCCGGCGCGGTGAGCAGTTCGGTCTTCTGGTCCAGGGTCAGCCAGGGCGCGTAGCCGGCCGAGTCGGCCAGCTCGGACAGGTCGGTCATCCGCTCCACCGCGTCGATGACCTGCCAGGCACCCCGCTGCTGGAGCACGGAGGTCACCAGGGCGCGGTACTCGCGGGCGAGTTCCCGGGCGCGGCCGGCGGGAGCGGGTTCGTCGAGTTCGGAGGCCTCGACCCAGAGTGCGGCGCCGGGGCCGGGCACGCCGGAGCCGATCCGGGCCCGGGACAGGCCACGGATGACGGCGGCGGGCTCACCCTCGGGCAGCCGGCCGACCTTCTCGATGGTGGCGACCACGCCGACCGGGCCGTACTCGCCGTCGATGCGCGGCACGGCCAGCAGCTTGCGGTCGCCGGTCGCCCGGGCCGCGTCGATCGCGGCCTGGGTGGTCGGGTCGAGGGTCACCGGGATGACCATGCCGGGCAGCAGCACGGCGTCGGTCAGGGGAAGTACCGGAAGAGTTGCCATCGAACACCTGCTATCGCGTTGAGTTGAGCGTGTCTGGCTCAAGTAACAAAGCGTTCCCCTTGTTCCGCTCTGTGACCCAGACCACTCTCCGGCCCGGTCCGTCGGGCCGCCCGAAACCGGCGGGCGACCCGACCGGACACGTCAGGTGAGCTTGCTCTTGACCGTGTTCACGACCGAGCCGGCCACACCCGGACTGGTGCCGTACAACCGCGGGTCCCCCGGCGGCAGCACCGGCTCCGGGGCGTTCGCCCGCGGGGCGTCGTCGTACCGGAACTCGCCCTTGCCATCCGGCGAGGGCCCGGACGCCCAGCGCCCCTCGGAGGAGTCGGTGCCCGAGGAGAAGCCCAGGTAGGTGTAGCCGTACTCCTCGCTGAGATCGCCGGAGTCCGGGAACGCCTCCGGCACCGGCATGTCCTCCAGGCCGTCCTCCTTGAGCTGCTCGATCGCCGCCAGCCACATGTTCTGGTGCATCGTGTCGCGGGCCAACAGGAAGCGCAGCATCTGCTTGACGCCCGGGTCGTCGGTCATGTTGAACAACCGGGCGACCTGGAGGCGACCCTGCGCCTCCGCCGTGACGTTGAGCTGGAAGTCGGCCAGCAGGTTGCCGCTGGCGGTGATGTACGAGCCGTTCCAGGGCACCCCGTTGGAGTCGGCGGGCAACGCGCCACCGCCACCGTGGATGAAGTGCGCCGGGTTCGACCCCGCGAAGGTCGCCGCGCCCCCCGGATCCTCCGCGATCCCCTCGGTCAACGACAGCGGTGCGCTGTCCAGCAGCCGGGTGATCATCGTGACGATCATCTCGACGTGGCCCATCTCCTCGGTGCCGACGTCGAGCAGCAGGTCCTTGTACTTGCCGGGCAGCCGGCAGTTCCAGCCCTGGTAGAGGTACTGGTTGGCGACGGTCATCTCACCCCACTTGCCGCCCAGCACCTCCTGCAGGCGACGGGCGAACGCGGCATCCGGGCCGTCCGGCTTGGCTTCGAACTGCAGGTCCTTCACATGGCTGAACATCTGACCCCCTCATGACGGGAACTGGTAGAGGGTGGCGTTCCCGCCTCGGTGACCCGACCGGGCCAACCCGTGTCCCGCTGGGGTCAGCGCAGCGGGTGAACCGTCGGCAGCAGCAGCTCCAGCGCCACGCCGCGCGGTCGCAGTCGGTGCACCCGCAGCGCTCCCCCGTCCGGCACGAGGAGCTGCCGCACGATCCACAACCCCAGCCCGGACATCCCGACCGCCGGCGCCGGGCGGCGCACCGCGGACAGCAACGCGTCGTCGACCCGTCCCTCGTCGGTGACCAGGACGCTCAGGCCAGGCCCACGCACTGTGGCGTACAGGCCCACCTGCCCGTCCGGTGGCCCGTGCCGCAGCGCGTTCTCCACCAGGTTGACCAGCACCTGGCGGGTCCGTCCGGCCGGCACCGGGCAGGCGCCCGCCCGCCGGGTGGCCCGCGCACGCCGTCGACCGGCCGGCACCAGCGCGGCGGCCTCGCGCAGGATGCCCGCCAGCGGGACAACCGGCTCCGGCTGTGGAGCCAGCGCCAGCGCGCCGGTGCCGGCGGTCGCGTCGCGCAGCAGGCTCTGCAGGTGGACGGCCTGGTCGCGGGCCAACTCGCTGATCGCCCGCCGGTCGGCGCCGCTGAGCTCTCGCTGCTCGTCGGCCAGCGCGCGGGTCAGCGACGTCAGGGTGCTGATCGGCGTACGGAACTCGTGGCACAACACCCGCAGCAGCAACTCCGAATCCGCCACCGGTGGTCGCATCTCACCTGGAGCCGGCTCGATCCGGCGCAACCCTCGCAGCAGGCCCTGCAGACCGTGGCGTGCGCGCATCCACCCGACTCCCCTCGTTCGGTGCGTACCCGCATGATCGGTACCCGCTGGGGAACGGCGCAGACATGCCGGGAGCTTCCACCATGCGACTTGTCGTCGTGGACGATCACCCCCTCTTCGTCCGCGGCCTCGAACTGCTGCTCCCCATCACCACCGACGGCCGCGCCGAGGTGGTCGCCTCGACCGGCGACGCCGCAGCCGCCGCGGCGCTGGTCAGCCAGTGGCACCCCGATCTGGCCCTGGTCGACCTGCACATGCCCCCACCAGGAGGCATCCGGGCGGTGGGCGCGATCCGGCGGACCACCCCACGGGTACGGGTGGTCGCGATGTCCGGTTCCGCCGACCCGGCGCCGGCGCTGGAGGCGCTGCGGGCCGGCGCCGAGGGGTTCCTGCCGAAGACCAGTGAACCGGAGGAACTGCTGCCCCCGCTGCTGGCCGTCCTGGAGGGGTGGGCGGTGCTGCCGGCCGAACTGCTGCACGCCATGCTGCGGCCGACCCGCGCCGCGGCGGTCGACCTGGACGGCGAGGAACGTCGGCTGCTGCGGGCGATCGCCGTCGGCCGCAACACCATCGAGATCGCCGACGAACTGCACGTCTCGGAGCGGACGGTGAAACGAATGACCGCCGCGTTGCTGCGCAAGTTGCGGGTGTCCAACCGGGCGGAGGCAGCCGCCCTCGCCGGGCACGCTGGCCTCCTCGACGAATGAGACCGCTTCATCGCGCGCGATTCACGGTTTTGCTCGGTAACAGAATCGCGACGCGCCGAATGAATGGGACGCATATTGTTGCGGATTACCGGGGTGATAGGTCAGACTTTGGACACATCCCGCCGCACACAGGGAGTAATCGGCAATGGCGAGAAAAGTAATCACGGTCCTGACCGACGACCTCGACGGTGGGAAGGCAGACCGGACGGTCGAGTTCAGTCTCGACGGCGTGGCCTACACGATCGACGTCTCGGACGAGAATGCCGGTGTCCTGCGCAAGGCACTGGACCCGTACATCAATGCGGGTCGGCGGATCGGGCGTGGCCCGGTGGAGAGCGCCCGCACAGTCCGGCGGCCGGGGCGACCCGCCGGCGCGGGAATGGATCGGGAGCAGAACCGGGCCATCCGGGAATGGGCCGTCAAGAACGGCTACAAGATTTCCGAACGAGGCCGGATCCCGGTCGAGGTCGTCGAGGCTTACAAGAGCCGCTGACGCAGGAGTTGACGATGGGGCCACGCCGGAAACGGCGTGGCCCCATCGGATTGTCCGGGCACCGAAACGACGCGGCGGCCGGTCACCCGGGGGTTGTCGCCCCGGGTGACCGGCCGCCGCCGGTCAGCCTGGATCAGTTGACGGTGATCCGCACCGAGTCGAACGCGGGCGTCTGGTTGGCCCGCTCCATCATCGGCAGGCGGTGCGAACCGTCGCCGGCCCAGACGGAGCACTGTGCCGTACCCGACTCCGGCAGGCCCGGGATCTGGATGGTCACCTCGTCGGGCTGGGCGCCACCGCGGCCGTCCTCGGTCGCGACGAAGAACGCGGGCACCTCCTGCGGCTCCGGCGGAGCGGTCAGGCTGTCCAGCATCCGGCATGCGGTGTGGAAGTGGCCCCGGACCAGGCCCTGGGCGTTGAGCAGCGAGCTCTCCACGTAGTAACCACCCTGACCGGCGGCGAGGAAGCGGTCCCGGACCAGGTTGCGGGTGCTGACCCGCAGGGTGAAGGCCTGGTTCTGGCCGACCTGCTGGGGGAACTGGGTGATCAGCAGTGACGGGTTGTTCGCGGCGGCGCCGACCTCACCGAACTCGGTGCTCACGCAGCGGTTGCCGTTCTGGAAGCCGTTGTGCGGCTGGAGCTGGCTCTCGTCACAGTCGTTGGCCAGCACGCCGAGCCCGGCGCCGGGGGCCGTGCCACCGTTGTTCCCGCCGTTGTTGCCACCGGGAGTGGTGGTGGGGCTGGTGGTGGGGGTGCCGCCACCGTTGTTGCCGCCGGAGTTGTTGGTCGGCTGCACCTGGCACTCGGCGAGCTGCGCGAGACCCTGCGGCCGGGGACCGACCCGGTCGATGGCCGTCGTGATCCGGTCCAGCACCGCGCGCCGCTTGCCGGCCAGCGGTTGGAGGATCGCGCTGCGGATGAACGCCTCACCCTTGTTGCCCTCGGCGGCCAACCGGCGGTCCGCCTCGGCGATCTGGGCCTGCAACTGGGCGAGGTTGCGGTCCACCTCGGCCCGCGCCCGGTCCGGCACCTGCGGCAGTTTGGCCGTCACGTCCGGGCAGGCAATGGCCGTGCCGGTGCCGACCGTGCCGTCCTTACCGTCCTCACACTCGGGGACCGACTGCTGTCCGTCACCCCAGTGATTACGCACCCACCGACCGTTCTGCCAGGTGCGGCTGGTCGAACCGCCGCCCGTCGGCGCGGTCGCGCCCGGACTCGGTTCCACGCACTGCCCAGCAGCCGGGCGCGGCTTATTTGTCCGCCGGTCCTGGGCCGACGAAATCTGGGTCACGGCGACGACTCCGCCGAAGACCGCGAGCGTGCCGACAACGGCCAGCAGACGCTTGCTCCGCGCGTTGCCGGATGACCGGCCCGCCCGTGTGGACCTGCGCATCGAATTGTTCTCCTTCTCGATCCGGTAGTGGATTCCTGGCCTCGGCCTACCGACGGATGTCAGATGGCACGCCACGGCGGCGAGCACCGTGACCTACCCGGTAATGCGTCGATGGCCGACGATGCCCTTTCCACACCGTCCCCCGGGTCCCGACGACGCGGATGGGAGATCCTGTTCATTCGCGCAGGAGTACGGGTGGGCGACGGGGAAGGTTCAACCGGCGCACAGGAAATTGCCACGACCCGGCATCGAGCCGGCGCGGAGCGGAAAATCAGCAGGTGGAACGGGTGCCGATCAGTCGGCGCAGAGGTGGTCGAAGGCGAACCCGCCCACCAGTTCGTGGCGGCGCCCTCTCAGCGCGACGATCTGCGCGGTCAACTCGGCGCGCGGCACCAAGTCCGAGGTGACGTTCTCCCGCAGCCGTTCCCCGACGGCGACAGTGGCGAGGTCCTCGGCCAACCGGGCCGAGTCGATGCCGCAGGAGAAGCGGTGCTCGGTCACCGAGACCCGCTCGACGAGGCACGCGTCGGGGCGGACCTGCACCCAACTCCACCCCTGCGCCGGCCCATCCACCCAGCGCACGTGCAGCCCTCGCACGATCGGGTCGGCCACCCGCCCGGCCACGTACGCCTCGACCGCCGCCGCCCGGGTCAGCGCGCCGAGGTCATTGACCGGTCCGGTACGGCCGTCGGGCAGCCGACCGAGGATGTCCCGGAAACCCACCGGGGCCGGGTCGTCCCCGGCAGCGGTCACTCCGGCGCCTCCCGCGGCGTAGGCGCGCGCGTCGATCACGTACTCCACCAGGCGGCGGCCATGCTCGGCCGCCCGCAACCTCGGCGACCCGATCCGCAGCACCGGCAGGCCGACGGCAGCGCTCACCGCGTCCTTCAGCCGCTCGACGCGCTGCTCGGCAGAGCCGGCGGGCGCGACGGGGCCGATCTCCACGGCGACGATCGCCCGGCCGGTGTCGGCCGCGTAGACCACGAAGTCGAAGCTGGCGCGGCTGGCCGAACTCCACTGGCTGCCGGTGACACCGGGCGGGCGGCCCTGGACCAGGTCACTGAGCCGGCGCGCCGGGTAGACCCGGTGGCCGGCGCGGGTGAGCAGCGGGTCACGCCCATCCTCGGCGGGCACCGCCCGCAGCCAGCCGCGGTCGTCGCTGCCGATGCTCGTCATCTGCCTGATCCATCCGCCGGTCGGTCGAGCCGGGCCGAGTCTAGGTGGTCGATCATGACCTGCACCTCGGCGGTGCGGCCGGTCCGGCGTACCCGGCCGCCCGTTACTCGGCGGCGCCCATCACCAAGCCCTCGATGGTGTGCTTCTGCCGGATCGGCTCCAGCCGGTCGACCACCGGGCAGGTGTAGGTGTCAAGAACCAACAACCGGTGCCAGCACTCGAGACGAACGTGTGACACAGGTCACGCCGAAGTCGTGTTCCACGGGTGCGCGGCGGGTGTATTCAGCCGGGTCGCCGGTAGCGGACCGGCCGGGAGGTCAGCATGTCGCGACAACAGCTCGGCACCCCCGCCGGTAGCGGTCTGGCCGCTGGCCAGCGTCAGGATGACCCGCGTCGCGTCCGCCGGCCCCGACTGGCCGGTGACCCGACCATCCGCCGGCGCCCTCGCGCTGATCGCGCGGGCCGACACCACCGGCTTCCTTCGCGGCCCGTCGCCGTCCGCCCGACCGTCGGCACCACAGGGACCACACGCGTCATCCGGACCAGCAGCCCCACCACGCCTGCCGACGCGGGCCAGTATCCGACCAGTCGACGTCGTGCCGGGCCGGACCGCCGTGAGCCGAGCACCGTCACGGCGGCGGACGTCGCACGGATCGCGGCCGAAGCAGCCCGCCGGGTGTCCGGCGTGACCGGCGCTCACCCGACCGCCGTGCGTCTGGGCGGCGGGTCCGTGGGACTCGACCTGCACCTGGTCACCTCGTACGGGCACAGCGTGCTTGCCGTGGCCGAGGCGGTCCGGGTGGCGGTCTCCGAGCGGGTGGCCGCCGAAGCCGGCGTCGGCGTGGCCGCGGTGACCATCACTGTGGACGACCTGCTCGTCCCCGGGGTGGACAGCGCTGAGGCAGGGCGGCCCGTCCGGCGGCCGGAGGCCGACATGCCGACGATCAACCGGGCCGCCTCGGTGCTGCTGGCCGTCGCCCTGCTCGCCGGTGGCGTGCTGCTGGCCGTACAGGCGCTGCTGGTCACGCTGGGTCGCCCGGCGTCGCTGCTCGCGCGCACCGGCTGGTACGACGCGCTGACCAGCACCCGTTGGCACGACCCGGAGGTTCGCGTCGTGGCCGGCGGGGCCGTACTGCTGGGCCTGGTGATCCTGGCCGCCCAGCTGCGCCGCTGGACACCGGCCCGGCTGCGGATCGACGAGCGGGACGGCTGGCACCTGCGGCGGCGGTGCCTGGAACGCCGGTTGACCGAGGCGGCCGCGACCGTGCCGGGTGTACGCCAGGCACGGGTGCGTATCCGGCGGGACGGTGACCAGTGGCGCCCCCGGGTGCGAGCCACCGGCGACCCGGCGGCCCGTTCGGAGGTCGAGTTCGCGGTGAGTCAGGAGCTGCGGCAGCTCGCCTCGCATCGTGTCGGCCGGATCGAGATCCGCCTGCTGCCCCGCCGGCGGCCGGCATGACGGACGCCGCACACCGGCTGCTGTGGACCGTCGTCGCGCTGCTGCTGGTGGTGCTCGGAGCGACAGCCCTGGGGGCCAGCCTCGGCGCGCTGCCCGGCAGCGACCCGGGTGCGCCACTGCTCGGGGCGGGGTTGCTGGACGCGTGGCGAGTGGCCGCGCCGTGGAGCACAGTGGCCGCGGCGGTCGCTGGAGCGCTGACCGCCCTCACCGGGCAGCGCCTGTTGGGCCGTGAGCTACGTCGGCCCCGCCAGGCACTGCACGGCATGCTGAGCCACCCCGGACGCCACCCGGGACGCACCCGCCTGGCTACCGACGTGCTCGTCGACGCACTGGAGCGCGACCTGACCGGCGACCCCGGGGTGCGCCGCGCCCGGGTGGTGCTCACCGGCACACCGGGACGTCCCGACGTGTGGATCCGGGTGGATCTGGCGACCGACGCCCGGGCCGACGCCGTACGCGAGCACGTCGACGCCGCGGTCCGCCGGTTCGCGACGACCGCCGGCTGCACACCCGCGCACCTCGACGTGACCGCCCGCATCGAGCCCCGCCGGCCCGGACCGGGGTTGCCACGACGGGCATGATCGGTGCCGGGACCGGTGGCGGACGGAGGTGCGCGGGTGCGGGTGGTGTCGTTGGTGCCGTCACTGACCGAGGCGGTGGCCGTGACAGTGCCGGGAGTTCTGGTCGGGGCCACGGACTGGTGCAGCCACCCGGCCGGGCTCGACGTCGCCCGGGTCGGCGGCAGCAAGTACCCGGACCTGGACCGGGTGCGCGCCCTGCGGCCGGATCTGGTGCTGCTGAACGTGGAGGAGAACCGCCGCGACGACGCGGAAGCGCTGCGGGCGGCCGGCGTGCCGGTGCGGGTCACCTATCCGCGTACGGTCGCGGGCGCTCTGACCGAGCTGGGTGAGCTGCTCGCCGAGCTGGGGGCGCCGACGGAGCCGGCCTGGCTGCGCGACGCCCGGCGGGCGTGGGCCGAGCCGCCCCGGCTGGCCCCACCCCGCCGGGCGGTGGTGCCGGTGTGGCGTCGGCCGTGGGTGGTGCTCGGCGGCGACACGTTCGCCGGTGACGTGCTGCGTCGGCTCGGTGTGGTCAACACCTACGACGAGCATCCCGAGCGCTATCCCCGTCCCACGCTTGCCGAGCTGCGCGACCGGGAGCCCGAGCTGGTGGTGCTGCCCGACGAGCCGTACCGGTTCACGGCCGACGACGGGCCCGCGGCGTTCCCCGGCGTACCGTGCGCACTGCTCTCCGGTCGGCACCTCACCTGGTACGGCCCCTCGCTGGCCGAGGCGCCCGCCCTGCTGGCCGAGCAGCTGAACCGCCCGGTCGTGGTCGGCTGACCCGACGCGGCCGGCGGCTCAACCGCCGGCTCCGGCGGCCTGGCGCCTCAGCGGCCGTTTCCGGGACGTCGCGCGGCCGGGATGCTGGCGCCGATGGAGACCGCCAGGGTCAGCACCACCACCGCGAGGGTCAACCAGACCGGCAGTTTGCCCACCGGCGTCTCGGCGAGGATGAGCTTCAGCCCCGCGAAGGCCAGCAGCAGCGCGAGCCCGTACCGCAGATAGCCGAAGTGTCGCAGGAGACCGGCGAGGCAGAAGTAGAGGCTGCGCAGACCCAGGACGGCGAACGCGGTGGCCGTCCAGACCAGGAACGTGTTGGTGGTGATGGCGAGGATCGCCGCCACCGAGTCGATGGCGAACACCACGTCGGTGGCCTCGATCGCGACGAGGGCCACCAGCAGCAGCGTCGCCACCCGCCGGCCGGCGACCCGGGCGGTGAACCGATCGCCGTGGTAGCGGGCGTCGGTGGGCACCAGCCGACGGAACAACCGGACCACGACGTTGCGGTCCGGGTCGACGTCCGGCTTTCCGCGTACGGCCAGCCGCCAACCGGTCCAGATCAGGAAGGCGCCCAGCACGAACCCGGCCCAGGCGAGCCGGTCCAGCAGCTCGGCGCCCGCGAAGATGAACAGCAGACGGAAGAGAAGCGCCCCCACGACGCCCCAGAACAGCACCTTGTGCTGGTAGCCGGGCGGCACCTGGAAGTAGCCGAAGAGCAGGGCGAAGACGAAGACGTTGTCCACCGAGAGCGCCTTCTCCAACAGGTAACCGGAGAAGTAGGCGATGGCCGGGTCACCGCCGAGGCCCCACCACACGACCAACCCGAACAGCAGGCCCGCACCGATCCAGACGGCGCTCCACAGGATCGCCTCGCGCAGCTCGATGACGTGGTTGTCCCGGTGCAGGAGCACGTCCACGGCGAGCATCACCGCGATCACCGCGCTGACCGCCGCCCAGGCCCACAGCGGGACCGTGACCGTCGCCTCAGCCACCGACGCCCTCCGCATCGACCACGGTGCACCGCCCGCACCCCGCCGACCGGCCGCTCCCGAGCCTAGGCGAACGGCCGGCCCGACGTCGGCGGTCGGGCGAAGTCCGGGGCCTCTGGTCGTACCGTCGAGGGGTTCGTCGTGGCCGTCGGCCCTGCCACCGGCGGCGCGGCGCGGCGGGCGATCGAGCAGGTGGCGGGTCCGCCGCACATCGGTGAGGGGTGATCCGGCAGGATCGACGGTGACCGGACACATCACCCAACACGGCAGGAGATCCCCGCATGAACCAGGCAGCAGGCGCCCGATCGGGCAAGCCCGAGGTGGGTCCGATCGAGGGTGCACCGCCGGCCGACCTCGTGATCGAGGACATCACCGTGGGCGACGGCCCGCAGGCCGAGGCAGGCCAGCTGGTCAGCGTGCACTACGTCGGGGTGTCGCACTCCACCGGCGGCGAGTTCGACTCGTCGTGGAACCGGGGTGAGGCGTTCGAGTTTCCGCTCGGCGGCGGTCAGGTCATCGCAGGTTGGGACCGGGGCGTCGTGGGCATGCGTGTCGGCGGCCGCCGCCGCCTGACCATCCCGCCGCACCTCGGGTACGGCGACCGGGGCGCGGCCGGCGTCATCGCGCCGGGCGAGACGCTGATCTTCATCGTCGACCTGCTCGGCGTGCGCTGACCGATTGTCCGGGGGTCGCCGGCTCACGCCGGCGGCCCTCGCGCCGCGCCTCGGGTCAGGCGACCAGCTGCAGGTGCGCGGTCGCGGGAAGCGGGCGGCGCGCCGCCTCGACCACCCGGGCCGGCTCCAGGATCGCCATCACGCGGTGCAGACCGGTTGCGCGCAGCACCCGCGCCACCACCGGGCTCGGGTCGACCAGGACCAGCTCGCCGCCGCGAGCCCGCACGCGCAGATGCGCGGCGAGCAGGGTGCGGATGCCGGCGGCGGAGAGCAGCCGCAGCTCGGACAAATCAAGCTGGAGCACCGGACGAGGCGGCGCGGACCACAGCGCGGAACGGAACGCGGCGACCGTGGCGATGTCGACCTCGCCGGCCACCCGCATGAGGACCATCCGGTCACCCACGCTGACCTGCACGTCGAGCCGGTCGCTGTGCTCTTCCATGCCCTGAAATCTAGCCCCCACCCCCGACAGTTTCGCCCCTCCGCGGAGTGATTCCGGGTACGCCCAGGGTCATACCCCGAGGTGCTGCCCCTCCCCCTCAGGGTGGAGCCCGGGGCCCGACCGTCGGCACGCCGCGCGAGCGGCGAAACGGGGACGGCCGACAGCGGCGGTGGAGAATAGGCGGATGCTGATCCCCCGGCCCCGGCCGCCCCGGCTGATCCGTCCCGTCCGCGAGCCGGCAACCGTCCCTCCGGCACTGACCGGGGCGTGGGCTCCCACCGACCGCCGGCTCGACCAGGCCGAGGTGCTGCCCCTCCCCGACGGCGCCGTCGGGCCCGAGGACGTGCTCATCAACCAGGCCGGGCGGGTGATCAGCGGCGACGAGGAGGGTCGACTCTGGTGGTGGCCGGTCGACGCGCCGGCCGGCACCCGACCCCGGCTGCTGGCCGAGACCGGTGGCCGACCGCTCGGCATCGAGCTGGACCCGTCCGGTGAGGCCCTGGTGGTCTGCGACGCGTACCGGGGGTTGCTGCGGGTCACGCCCGACGGCACGGTACGCGAACTGACCGGGACAACACCTCCGGTGCACCTGGCCAACAACGCGACGGTGGGCCGCGACGGCACCATCTACTTCACCGACAGCTCCGAC
This sequence comes from Micromonospora zamorensis, assembly GCF_900090275.1. Classification (NCBI taxonomy): domain Bacteria; kingdom Bacillati; phylum Actinomycetota; class Actinomycetes; order Micromonosporales; family Micromonosporaceae; genus Micromonospora; species Micromonospora zamorensis. The sequence continues at coordinate 3,001,941 of NZ_LT607755.1, forward strand.
CGGTTCCCGGTGTCGCACTGGAAACGGGACCTGCTGGAGCACCGCCCCAACGGCCGGGTGCTGGCCTACCACCCGGGCAGCGGTCGCACCGAGGTGGTGGCCGACGGGTTGTACTTCCCCAACGGGATCGCGCTGACCCCGGACGAGTCGGCCCTGATGCTGGTGGAGACCAGCACCCACCGTCTGCTGCGCGTGGAGTTGGGCGGCGGTGTGCGGGTCCTGGCCGACCTGCCCGCGTACCCGGACAATCTCGCCGCGGTGGGCGACGGGACGTACTGGATCGCGCTGCCCAGCCCACGGGTGCCGATCGCCGAACGGTTGCTGCCGCATCCGCGACTGCGCCAGATCGCCGCCCTGCTGCCCGACGCGATGCAGCCACAGCCACGCCGCTACGGGCTGGTCGCGCTGGTCGACGGCGACGGCGGGGTCCGCCGGACGCTGCACGGCCCGAACGGGCACTACCGGATGATCACCGGGGTACGCCAGCACGGCGACCACCTGTGGCTGGGCAGCCTGATCGGGACCGGGGTGGCCCGCGTACCCCTGGGGTGATCGCTCCCACGCCTTTGTCGGTGCGGCCCTTGCCTCGACGACGTCAAGGCAACGACGGGGCCGGTCCGCCAGGTGGCGGGCCGGCCCCGAAGGCTGGCGGCAGTGACTCAGCGGCCGCTGACCGAGGGTGCCGGAGCGGGCGACCCACCGGCCACCGCTCCCGGGTGCGCCGGGGCGACCGGCGCGGGCTTGAGCCCGGGCGGCACCGGCAGGGCGCTGCCCCGGACGAACTCGTCCCAGCTCACGTTCCACGCGGTCCAGCCGTTGCCCGGCTGCAACTCCACCTCGGTGCCCTTGACGGTGACCAGGTCACCGACCTGGGTCACCCCCATCAACCAGTCCGCCGCGGTGGCGGACACGTTGGCGCAGCCGTGCGAGACGTTGGTGTTGCCCTGGTCCCCCTCCGACCACGGGGCGGAGTGGATGAACTCGCCACCCCAGGTGTAGCGCTGGGCGTCGTCGACGTCGACCACGTACCCGCCGTTGGGCTCACCCCGGGTGTCGAAGGTGGTCCGTTGGTGCTTCTCCATGATCACCATCTTGCCGCTGGAGCTCGGGGTGCTCGGCTTACCCAGGCTGACCGGGATCCGGCGGACCTGCTTGCCGTCGCGCATCACCGTCATCTGCTTGGTGGCATTGTCGATCTCCAGTGAGACCTGGCGTCCGATCTTGGAGGTCGCGGTCCGCTCGGAGTCGCCGACCCGGTCCTTCCCGATCGGCAGACCCTCCAGACCGGCCCGGACGCTGATCGTGGTCCCCGGCTTCCAGAAATCGGGTGCCCGGTAATAGACCTGACTTCCGTCCTCGAGCCACGACCAGGTGCCCGGCTGCGGGGGATTCGTCTTCACGAACAACCGCCGCTGGACATCCGCTCTGGCCTCTTTCGGAATTCCCGGGTCGAACGCTACGGTTACCGGCATCGCCGTGCCGTACGTCCGATTGCCGACGAAATAGAGAGTGCTGGTGATCTGCGGTTTGGTGGATTTCGCCATCGTGGTGAACGTGGTGCTGCGAGTGGTGGTAGCACCGGAGTCGCCGGTGGCGGTCACCTCGGCGGTGTAGGTCCGTCGCGGTTGCAGCGGCGCGCTCGGCACCCAGCCCGAGCCATCCTCGCGCGGCTCGGCGTTGACCTGCTTGCCCTTGTCGTCAGTGAGGCGTACGCCAGTGACCCTGCCGCCCTTGACCACGGTGCCCACCTCGGCGCTGACCGGCACGTCGCGGGTCTTGTCCCCCGGTGTCACGGCGAGCTCCGGCGGGGCGGCGTGCCCCTTGGCCGAACCGGTCGCCGACTCCCGGTTGGCGGTGCACCCACCCAGGACGAGTGGTGCGGCTGCGATGGTTACCGCCAACATCGTCAATCGCCGCCTAGACGTCATGTTCAGTCCCCCCGTTTTTGACTTCCCTCTGTCACATTCTCGCTTCTTCGACAGGGGCGTCCACGGCATTCGCAAATAATCGGAGGCGCATTTATCGACGCATTTTCCGCCAATGTTCCGCTTGGCGGATGAGGCGTTCAAGCGACCCGTGTCACGCTCTTTGCTCTGCTTGAGCGACCACCACACCGGCTGTCCGGATGAGGGCGTCTCGCCCGGCCTGGCCCCGCCCGGTCCCGCCTGGGCCCGCCTGGGCGGAAGTGGCGCGAACGAGGCGTGCGAGGGTCGCACCCGTCATGATCGACTCGGTTTCATGGAAGTCGGGGTATCGGGACGTCCCGGATACCGCGACTTCCATGAACGCGAGTGGATCAAGCCACCGGGGGCGCGGCGCGGCGCGGCCCGGCGCGGAAGTAGGAGGTCGCGGCAGGCGGCGCACCTCGGGGGCGGACTTTTGTCAGTTGGAGCGAAACTTCTGCCGATCACGACGAAGCTTTGCCTTCGTCCGGAGGCAAGGGTAGGGTCACGATCCAGATAGAGGGTTGCCCATTCGTCGATCAGCTCGCCGCCACCCTGCCGGGTCGCCGCGTTCCGCCCCCGAGGGGTCCGGGCCGCACCCGAGCACCGTCCCTCACCGTCCAGCCGGAGCCAGGCTCCGGCCGGTTCGGCGCGTCCGGGCGACGGCAGCCGGGTCGACTGCCGTAGACGGCATGCCAGCCGTCAGGAAGGGACCACCACCATGGATCAACAGATCAACCAACCGGAGCCGACAGCGGTGTCCGAGCCGGTCAGCCGCCGTGCGGTTCTGCGCGCCGCGACCGTTTCCGCCGCTGCCGTCGGCGCTGCCGGTATGTTCGCCGCTCCGGCCGCCGCCGCGCCCGCCGCGCAGTCCCACGGCCGGCGCCGGGTTCCGGTGGACCGGATCAGCATCCAGCTCTACACGCTGCGCGATCAACTCGCCGCCGACCTGCCCGGCACCCTGGACGCCCTGCGCCGGATCGGCTACCGCCGGGTGGAGCACGCCGGTTTCGTCGGACGCACCGCCGCGCAGTTCCGGGCGGCTCTCGACGAGGCCGGGCTGCGCGCCACCTCCGGGCACACCGGCATCCCGCAGCCGTTCGACGCCGCCACCTGGGAACAAGCCCTCGCCGACGCGAACGTCGTGGGGTGCAAGAAGATCGTCCACCCGTACTTCGGTCGGGACGCGAGCGGCCAGGCGATCCGGGACCCCAACGTCTACCGGGCCCTGGCGCGCGACCTGAACAAGGCCGGCCGGATGGCCGAACGTGCCGGGCTCGACTTCGGCTACCACAACCACCAACTTGAGTTCGTGCCGTTGACCGACGGCTCGACCGGGTTCGACATCCTCACCGGGCAGACCGATCCCCGACTGGTCCACTTCGAACTCGACCTCTACTGGACCTGGCGGGGCGCGCACGACCCGGTCGACGTGATCCGGGCCAACCGCGGCCGGATCCGTCAGGTGCACGTCAAGGACCTCGACGTCGAGGGCGGTTTCGCCGACCTCGGCGACGGCCTCATCGACTTCGGTCGGATCTTCGCCCACGAGCGCGAGGCCGGCATCGAGGAGTACATCGTGGAGCGCGACGACGCAGGCACCCCGCCACGCTCCCCCGCCGACGCCCTGGACACCGCCCGGGTCGGCTTCGACTATCTCGCTTCACTCCGGTACTGAAAGCACCTCGGGGGACCACTTGATGAACAGGACCGCATTCGCGTCCGCCCTGCTGCTGGTGACGGCCGGCCTGGTCGTACCACCGTCAGCCGCGGCCGCCGCACCGGCCGCACCGCCGGACAGCAGCTTCCAGAAAGTGACACTGAACGACTTCCCGGGCGAGCCGATGAGCCTCGCCGTCCTGCCCGACCTGCGGGTGCTGCACACCTCCCGCACCGGCGAGGTCCGCATCCACGACCCGCGCACCGGGCTGAACACCCTCGCCGCCGACATCCCCGTGTACGAGCACGACGAGGAGGGGCTGCAGGGGGTCGCCATCGACCCGAACTTCGCCCAGAACAAGTGGGTCTACCTCTACTACTCGCCGCCGATGAACACACCGGTCGACGACCCGGCGACGCCAGACGTCAACGAGGGGGACGCGCCGGAGGTCGGCACGGAAGCGGACTGGCAGCGGTTCAAGGGCGCGCTGCGGCTGTCCCGGTTCAAGCTGGACGGGATGAGGCTGAACCTCGCCAGCGAGCAGCAGATCATCGACGTGCCCACCGACCGGGGCATCTGCTGCCACGTCGGCGGCCAGATCGACTTCGACAGCCTGGGCAACCTGTACCTGTCGACCGGTGACGACACCAACCCGTTCGCCTCCGACGGCTACATCCCGATCGACGAGCGGGCCGACCGCAACCCGGCGTACGACGCCCAGCGCACCTCGGCCAACACCAACGACCTGCGCGGCAAGCTGCTGCGTATCAAGGTGAAGGCCGGTGGTGGTTACACGGTGCCGGCCGGCAACCTGTTCAAGCCGGGCACGGCGAAGACCCGCCCGGAGATCTACGCGATGGGGCTGCGCAACGCGTTCCGGTTCGCCGTCGACCGGCGTACCAACGACGTGTACCTGGGCGACTACTCCCCCGACGCCTCCAACCCGAACCCGGAGCGCGGGCCGGCCGGGCACGGCCGCTGGATGCGGATCGACAAGCCGGCGAACTACGGCTGGCCGTACTGCGTCACGCCGACGATCGCCTACCGCGACTACGACTTCGCCACCGGTCAGTCCGGCGCCAAGTTCAACTGCAAGCGCCCGGTCAACGACTCACCCCACAACACCGGCAAGCGGATCCTGCCGCCGGTGGAGCAGCCGGAGGTCTGGTATCCCTCCGCCGCCTCCGGGGAGTTCCCGCAGCTGGGTTCCGGCGGCATCGGCCCGATGGGCGGCCCGGCGTACGACTACGACGGGACCAGCACGTCGCGTACCCGCTGGCCGGCCTACTACGACGGAGTGCCGCTGTTCTACGAGTGGACCCGCGACTACATCAAGGAGTTCCGCCTCGACGAGGACGGCGACGTCACCGACATCCGGCCGGTGGTGCCATCGCTGGTCGTGGACAACCCGATGGACATGGAGTTCGGCCCGGACGGCGCGCTCTACGTGCTGGAGTACGGCGACGGCTACTTCGCCGAGAACCCGGACGCCCAGCTGTCCCGGATCGACTTCGTCCGGGGCAACCGGACGCCGATCCCGAAGATCAGTGGCACCCCGACGGTCGGGCAGGCCCCGCTGACCGTCGCGTTCTCCAGCGCCGGCACCACCGACCCGGACGGTGACAGGCTCAGCTATGCGTGGGACTTCAACGCGGACGGCTCGGTGGACAGCACCGACCCCAACCCGACGTGGACGTTCCAGGAAAACGGCTCGTACACCCCGACGGTGAAGGTGACCGACCGCACCGGGCGCTCCGCCTCGGCGACCCTGCCGCTGGTGGTCGGGCCGACCGCGCCGATCATCGAGTTCGTCGCCCCGGTGGCCGGGCAGCCGTTCCAGTTCGGGCAGACCGTCGCGTACGAGGTGAAGGTCACCGATGACCTGCCGGTGGACTGCTCCCGGGTGAAGGTCACCTACGTGCTCGGGCACGACGAGCACGGGCACCCGCTCTCCACGGCGACCGGGTGCTCCGGGACGATTCCCACCTTCGTGGACGGTGGGCACAGCGGCGCGGACAACCTGACCGCGGTGTTCGTCGCCGAGTACACCGACGCGCCGACCGAGCCGGGTGTGCCGCCGCAGTCGACCTCGGCCACTGTCGTGCTGGACCCGGACCCGGTGGCGGGTCTGGCCGGCTGATCACCTCACGATGACAGCGGCGGCGACCGGAGTGATCCGGTCGCCGCCGCTCATCGTTCCACCGCCCACCGCCGGTCGAGGGCCGTTGCCCGGCTGACCGCCGGGTGGTCGCTCAGGTCCAGTCGCTGTCGACGTGGTTGTCCCGCCAGCGTCCGCCCACCGGCGGGGTGTCGAGCTGCATCCCCTCGTCGGCGTTGCCGGCGAGGTCGTTGTCCTCGACCCGGCTGCCCACGCAACTGCCCCGATCGGTGATCCACAGCCCGTGCGTCTGGGTCTGGTGGTCGTGGTTGTCCCAGATCCGGTTGCCGCGGATGGTCGCCGAGTCGAACGGCGCGTCGATGGTGATGCCGGCCCGCCGCTTCGGCGCGGCAGCCAGTTCGTATCCACATCCCGGTGGCGGGATGTCCCCGCTCCACGCGCTGAACGCGTCCGGGCGGACCGGGGCGAGGGTGAGTTCGTCGCCGGTGTTGCCGGCGACCATGGCGACGGACCGTCCGACCCGCAGCATCTTGCCCCGGTGCCCGTCGTGCGGCCAGTTGGCCGACCGGTCCACAACGGACCGCTCGCCGTAGCGCACGGCATCACCCGTCCCGCCGGTGCCTTCGGCGTACTGTCGCCCGTTGTTGCGGATCCGGTTGTTGAGCACCACCGCGTCGGTCATCTGGTGGTCGACCCGGACCGCGTCCAACCCGTTGCCCCAGATCTCGTTGCTCTCGATCACCACGTCCCGGATCGCGCCCTGGTAGCCGCGCCTGAGGTTGCGCGTGTGATAGCCGTGCTGGCCGTTGCCGCTGATCCGGTTGCCCCGGACGGTGTACGGGCCGGGGGTGTTGCCGATGCTGACCCCGTCGCGCAGGTTGCCGTCGATGACGCAGTCGGTGAGCAGCCCGCCCCGGCCGGCCACCGACGAGGTGCCCTGCGACGACACGTCGAAGCCGGTCTCCAGGTTGCCGGTCATCGTGCAGGCCGAGACGATCAGACCGTCGGCGCCCCAGTCGGAGATGCCGAACCGGTTGCCCTGACTGTGGCAGCCGATGATGCGGTAGCCGCGTGGCGGCTCCCAGTAGTCCTTCTGCAGCTCCAGGAAGATCCCGTTGGTGCCGTTGGCCAGGGCGGTGCAGTTGGCGATGGTCAGCCGCTCCACCGGGCCCCACCCGCCGATGCCGATCCCGATGCCGGCGCCGCCGATCTGCTCGCCGTTGTCGAGGCGACCACAGCCGACCACCACCACGCCGTCGATCAGGGAGTCCTGGAGGAAGTCGCAGCCCAACCCGGTGGCGGCGGTGTGGTGGATGTAGAGGTTGCGGAACACGCCCCGCACCATGTACTGGATACCGAGGCCCTTGGCCAGGTAGCTGTACTCGGCCATCGCGACCCCGGAGCCGTCGATCTGGAAGTCGGAGAAGGTGCAGTCGGCGATGTGCCGGTCCCGGTCGGCGCCGTGCTGCACTGTGGTCCAGAAGGCCAGCGGCGTCGGATCGGCCCGGTTGCCCTCGTTGCTGAGCATGAACCGGGTCGCCGCCGGGCCGGCCCCGATCAAGGAGACACCGCTGCGCCACACCGTCCCCGCGTCCCGGATCGAGTAGATGCCCGGCGGGCAGTAGATGACGCGGGCCCGCCCGTCCGAGGCGTAACCGGCGCCGAGACGTTCCACGAGGGCGGCCAGCGCCGGCTGGTCATTGGTCGCGCCGTCACCGGTCAGCCCGTATTCCAGCGCATCGCAGTAGAGGGGCGCGCCCGCCGAGGCGGGTCGTCGTACCCGGACCGAGTTCAGTAGCAGCTCGTTCGCCACGGCCACAGGCTGGCTCCCTTCGACGCGTGCGGTGCGTTCCGGCGGGGCCGACTTCCCGATGACACGGCCGGGAAACCCCCGGCCCGACGACGCACGCCGGGCAACCCCGGACATGGGCCGGCCCCGGCGCCGCGCGGGCGGTGCCGGGGCCGGGAGGTGTACGCCGTCAGACGGCGGCGATCAGCAACGCCGGGCGCTCCACGCAGTCGGCGACGTGGCGCAGGAAGCCACCGGCCACCCCGCCGTCGCAGACCCGGTGGTCGAAGGTGAGGCTGAGCTGGGTCACCTTGCGCACGGCGAGTTGCCCGTCGACCACCCATGGCTTGTCCACGATCCGCCCGACGCCGAGCAGTGCGGCCTCGGGGTGGTTGATGATCGGCGTGGAGCCGTCGACGCCGAACACCCCGTAGTTGTTCAGCGTGAACGTGCCTCCGGTCAGCCGGGCCGGCGGCAGGCTGCCGGCTCGCGCGGCGGCGGTGGTCGCCGCCAGTTCGGCGGCCAACTCGGCGGTGGTGAGCCGCTGGGCGTCGCGCAGCACCGGCACCAGCAGACCCCGGTCGGTCTGCGCGGCAATACCGAGATGCACGCCGGCGGACTGGACGATCCGCTGCGCCTCGGTGTCGACCCGGGCGTTGAGCTGCGGGAACCGGCGTAGTCCGCTGAGGCAGATCCGGGCCAGCAGGGCCAGGATGCTCACCGGCGCGTCGGGAGTCGCCGCGTTGATCGCCGCGCGGGTCTCCAGCAGGCCGGTGGCGTCCACGTCGACCCAGATGGTCACCTCGGGGATCTCCCGCCGGCTGCGGGAGAGCTTGTCGGCGATGACCTTGCGTACGCCGGTGAGCGGGATGATGACGTCGCCGTCCCCGGCCGGGGCGAGCGCGACGTGCGGGTCGGGCACGGCGGCGAGCCGGGCTGCGGGCACGGCCAGCGCCGCCTCCACGTCGGCGCGGCGGATCACCCCGCCCGGTCCGGTGCCCCGCACAGTGGCGAGGTCGAGGCCCTGCTCGCGGGCCAGCCGCCGCACGATCGGTGAGATGACCAGGGCAGTCGCCGCAGCTGCGGCGGGATGACCGCCCGCGGTCGGACCGGTGTCGCCAACCACGTCGGACCCGCGAGCGGGACCGGCAGTGGCCGGTTCGGGAGCCAGCGACAGGCGGGGTCGACGCCGGCGCCGGGTGGCACCGCCGTGCCCGGTGCCGTAGCCGATCAGCACGTTGCCGGAGCCGGCACGCTCCTCCTCGCGGTAGGTGGCGTGCCCGGCCGGCTCGTCGCCGCCGTCCAGGGGCGCGATGGTGATCAGCGGCTGGCCGACGGGGCGTACCTCACCGGCCGCGCCGTGCAGGGTGACGACCCGGCCGGCGTACGGGCAGGGCACGTCCACGACCGCCTTGGCGGTCTCCACCTCGACCACGCTCTGGTCAACGGTGACGATGTCGCCCACGGCGACCCGCCACTCGACGATCTCGGCCTCGCTCAGCCCCTCGCCCAGGTCGGGCAGGAGGAAGACCTGCGTGCGCTCGACGGTGGTCATGCCGCGCTGCCCTGCGCCGCCCAGCGCGGGTCCGGCTGGTCGTCCCACTGCAACCGGGCCACCGCGTCGAGCACCCGGTCCACGCCGGGCAGGTGGGTGTGCTCCAGCATCGGCGCCGGGTACGGGATGTCCAGCCCGGCGACCCGCAGCACCGGGGCGTGCAGCGCGTGGAAGCACCGCTCCTGCACCCGGGCCGCGATCTCCGCGCCGACACCCGCGAAGCCCTGCGCCTCCTGGATCACCACGCACCGGCCGGTCCGCCGGACCGAGGCGGCGATGGTCTCGTCGTCGAACGGCACGATGGTGCGGACGTCGACGACCTCCAGGTCCCAGCCCTCCTCGCGGGCGGCCTCGGCGGCCTCCAGCGCGACCGGCACCGCCGGCCCGTACGCCACCAGGGTCGCGTCGCGTCCCGGCCGGCGCACGACGGCCCGCCCGAACGGCTCGGTCCGGGTCGGCAGGGCCGCCTCGGCGCTGCCGAAGTAGAGCTTCTTGGGTTCCATGAAGACCACCGGGTCGGGGTCGTCGATCGCCTCGCGCAGCAGCGAGTACGCGTCCTCGACGGTGGCCGGGGTGACCACCTTCAGCCCGGGGGTGTGCGCGTAGTACGCCTCGGACGAGTCGCAGTGGTGCTCGACCCCGCCGATGCCGCCGGCGTACGGCACCCGGATGACGATGGGCACGCTGAGCTTGCCCCGGGTGCGGTTGCGCAGCTTCGCCACGTGCGAGGCGATCTGCTCGAACGCCGGGTACGCGAACGCGTCGAACTGCATCTCGACGACCGGCCGCAGCCCGGACATGGTCAGGCCCACCGCGAAACCGACGATGCCGGCCTCGGCGAGCGGGGTGTCGAAGCACCGTTTCTCGCCGAAGCGGGCCTGGAGGCCGTCGGTGATCCGGAAGACGCCACCGAGTTGACCGACGTCCTCACCGAAGACGACGACCCGGTCGTCGGCGGCGAGGGCGTCGGCGAGCGCGGTGTTGAGCGCCTTCGCCATGGTGGTGGCCATCAGGCGTCACCCTCCTCGTCGCGAGCGGCGGCCAGCTCGGCGCGGACCTGCTCGCGCTGTTCGATCAGCTGCGGGGTGGGTTCGGCGTAGACGTGGTCGAAGAGGCTCATCGGGTCCACGGTGGGCTGCTCGTTCATCCGGGTCCGCAGGTCCGCCGCGTACGCCTCGGCCTGCTCGGCGACCTCGGCGACCGCCGCGTCATCGAGCACACCACGGGCACGCAGGTAGGTCTCCAGGCGGGCGACCGGGTCCCGGTCACGCCAGGCGTCGACCTCGGCGCCGTCGCGGTAGCGGCTGGCGTCGTCGGCGTTGGTGTGCGCCTCCATCCGGTAGGTGTGCGCCTCGACGAGGAACGGCCCGTTGCCGGCGCGGGCGTGCGCGACCGCGCGGGTGAGGACGGCGAGCACGGCGACCGGGTCGTTGCCGTCGACCTGCTCGCTGGGTACGCCGTAGCCGACGCCCTTGTAGGCCAGCGACGGCGCGGCGGTCTGCCGGGACAGCGGGACGCTGATCGCGTACCGGTTGTTCTGCACGAAGAAGACCACCGGCGCCTTGAACACGGCCGCGAAGTTGATCCCCTCGTGGAAGTCACCCTCGCTGGTCGCGCCGTCACCGATGAACGCCAGCGCCACCGTGTCGCGCCCCTGGTACGCCTCGCCGTGCGCGAGGCCGGCGGCGTGCACGCACTGGGTGGCGAGTGGGGTGCACTGCGGCGCGGTGTGTACCTCGGTCGGGTCGTAGCCGCAGTGCCAGTCGCCGCGCAGCAGGGTGAGCACCTCGACCGGGTCGATGCCCCGGGCAACCAGCGCCATCGACTCGCGGTAGGTGGGGAAGACCCAGTCGGTGTCGCGGACCGCGAGAACCGCGCCGACCTGGCACGCCTCCTGGCCCCGCGAGGACGGGTAGACGGCCAGCCGGCCCTGCTTGGTCAGGGCGGTCGCCTGGGTGTCGAAGCGGCGGCCGAGCACCATCCGGCGGTACAGCTCGCGCAGCACCTCGACGGGCGGCTCCGGATAGTCGGTGCGGGCCGGCAGCGGCGTGCCGGTCGGGTCGAGCAGGCGGACGGGTTCGGTGTTCGGCAGCAGCGGGCGCGCCGGGTCGGGCGGGGTGGCCGCCCGACGGGTGCGCGGGGATGCCCTGCGGACCGCCTGGGGAGTGGTCGTCACGGCGGAACCTCCTGGGACGTGTGGTGAGCCTATGCTTCCGCCTGTTGGATGATTGACTCAAGATCCACGTAGAAGGCGGGACGGTTGGCATGGGGAGGGACCGGCAGTGAGCCAGGAGACCGCAGACGGCGCGGGCCGGGCGGCGGGATCGGGACGATCGGCCCGAGCCCTGGACGAGGTGGACCGGCGGATCCTTGACGAGCTGGTCCGGGACGGTCGGACGTCGGTGCGCACCCTCGCCGAGCGGATCCACATTTCCCGCACCAACGCGTACGCGCGGGTGGAGCGGCTGCTGCGCGACGGGGTGATCACCGGCTTCCGGGCCCAGGTGGCACCCGAGGCGGCCGGGCTGGGCACCTCGGCGTACGTCGCGTTGACGATCGAGCAGAACACCTGGCGGGAGGTGTCAGCCGAGCTGGCCCGGGTCCGCTACATCGAGCACGCCGCGCTGCTCGGTGGCGACCACGACGTGCTCGCGCTGGTCCGCGCGCCGGACAACGCCGCACTGCGGGATGTGGTGCTGGGCCGGGTGCAGAGCATCCCGGGGGTGTTGTCCACCCGCACCTGGCTGGTGTTCGAGGAGTTCGACGGGGCCGGCAGCCCCTGGGCCTGAGCGCTCAGCGCTCCGGTGGGGCCTCCAGCCCGTCCCGGTCGGCCAGCTCCAGCAACGGCTCCAGCGAGTGCCGGTCGCCGTCCAGGCCGGCGTGCGGGTCGCCACGCTCGGCGAAGCGGGCCGGCATGCTGAGCACGTCGACGGCGAGGTTGCCGCTCGGTCAGGCGATCAGCAGCGCGCCGACCACGATCAGTGGCAGCCCGACGAAGAGGAAGATGCCGACCCCGGTGAGCACCCGCCCGCCGCCGGCCGTCTCGCGCTCCGATGCGGCGCCGAAGATGGCGCGCGGGCCCAGCATGCCGATCCGACTCATCGTCAGGTCACCCGTCACACCGAGGAGCCCGCCCACCACTATCAACGCGATGCCCAGCCGGTTGGTGTACTCGCCGCCGGCGACCGCCACCCAGATCGCTGCCGCGACCGCGACCAGCACCCCGGCGATCACGAACAACAGAAGCGCTTCCCGCAGACCTCGCACGATCGTCACATCGACACATCCCCACCAGTCGCCCCGGACACATTGTTCCGCATCGAACCGTCGTGGCGCTGCCCCCAAGCCGACAACTGTGGCTGGCGCACCGCGCTGGTGGTGGGCGGCTCCCCCTTGACCCCGGCGCAGTGTTGCCCGCCGGAGTGGCCGCGCCGCGCGCCTTCGACGGGGCCGCCAGCCCCTGGTCGTGACGGCCGGAGCTCAGCGTTCCGGCGGGGCCTCCAGCCCGTCCCGGTCAGCCAGCTCCAGCAACGGCTCCAGCGAGTGCCGGTCGCCGTCCAGGCCGGCGTGCGGGTCGCCACGCTCGGCGAAGCGGGCCGGCATGCTGAGCACGTCGAAGTCCTCCGGGCGGGCGTCGTCCAGCTCCGCCCACTCCAGCGGCGCCGACACCAGGGCCTGCGGTGTCGGCCGGATCGAGTACGCCGACGTCACCGTGTGGTCGCGGGCCATCTGGTTGTAGTCGATGAAGACCGGCCGGTCGCGTTGGTCGCGCCACCAGGTGGTGGTGACCAGCTCCGGCAACCGGCGTTGCATCTCCCGACCCAGGGCGAGCACCGCCCGGCGACACTCACCGAAGCTCCACCGCGGCTCGATCGACAGGTAGACGTGCAGGCCCCGCCCACCGGTGGTCTTCGGGTAGCCGGTCATCCCCAGCTCGGCGAGGAACGCGTTGACCTCGCGGGCCACCGGTACGACCTGCTCGAAGCCGACGCCGGGCATCGGGTCGAGGTCGATGCGCAGCTGGTCGGGGCGTTCCACGTCCGAGGCGCTGACCGGCCACGGGTGGAAACGCAACGTGCCCAGGTTGGCCGCCCAGATCACCACGGCCAGCTCGCTGGGCGCGATCTCGTCGGCGGTACGGCCACTGGGAAACGTGATGTGCGCGGTGCGTACCCACTCGGGCGCGCCCGCCGGCAGTCGTTTCTGGTAGAACGCGTCGCCCCGGTTGGTCTGTCGGGTCGCGATCGTCGCGCCCTCGAAAACCCCACGCGGCCAGCGCTCCAGCATCGTCGGCCGGTCACGCAGGGCACGCAGGATGCCGTCACCGACCGCCAGGAAGTAGTGGACCACGTCCAGCTTGGTCAGCCCCCGCTCGGGGAAGTAGGGCTTGTCGGGGCTGGAGACGCGGACCAGCCGCTCCCCCACCTGGATCTCCTCGGCCGCCGTCGCCACGCCACCGAGGGTACGACCTGCGCACACGCCGGACGCCCACCGAGCGGACATCGGCATGGCGGATCACCGGACACGGTTACCGTCGGTGGCGCCCGGGTAGGGGTGCCGCATGGCGGAACTGGCAACCCTCTGGATCGTCCGACACGGCGAGAGCACCGCGAACGTCGCGGCGACGCACGCCGAGGCGTCGGGCGCGGAGCTGATCGATCTGACCCACCGCGACGCCGACGTGCCGCTCTCCGCGACCGGCGAGGACCAGGCCCGGGCGACCGGCCGTTGGCTGGCCGAGCTGCCGGACGCGAAGCGCCCGGACGTGGCGGTGGTGTCGCCGTACCTGCGCGCCGTGCAGACCTCCCGGCTGGCGCTGGCCGGCACCGACATTCCCGTTCACCGCGACGAGCGGCTGCGCGACCGGGAGCTGGGCATCCTCGACGGGCTGACCGGGCACGGGGTGCGGCGGCGGCACCCGGACGAGGCCGACCGTCGGGAGCGGTTGGGCAAGTTCTACTACCGGCCGCCCGGCGGCGAGTCCTGGACGGACGTGGCGTTGCGGCTGCGGACGCTGCTGGGCGACCTGCGCCGTGACCACGAGGGTAGCCGGGTGCTGCTCTTCGGCCACGACGCGCTGGTCTTCCTGCTTCGTTATCTGGTGGAGGGGTTGACCGAGGATGAGCTGATGGTGCTCACCCGCCAGGAGGTGATCGCCAACTGTTCGATCACCGAGTGGTCGGCCGACGGCGAGGGCCGACTGGCGCTCACCGCCTTCAACCGTGTCGAGCACCTGCGTCAGCAGGGCGCCCGGCCAACCAGGGAGGACGAGATCCATGCCGAGCCGGTCTGAGGTGAAGGTGATCACGCCGGGGCTGCTGCGGGACTGGGCACTGCCGGTGCCGGCCGGGGGCAAGGAGAGCCGCGGCACCGTGCTGGTCGTCGGCGGCTCCCGTTTCACCCCGGGCGCGGTGCTCCTCGCCGGGGTGGCCGCGTTGCGCGCCGGGGCCGGGGTGCTCCAGCTCGCCGCCGCCGAGTCCACCGCCGCCACGCTGAGCATCGAGGTGCCCGAGGCGCTGGTGGTCGGCTTGCCGGAGACCGCCGACGGCGCTGTCGCCGCCGACCGGGACGGCCAGCTCGGCGAGCTGGTCGCACAGGCCGACGTGGTGGCCCTCGGCCCCGGGCTGAAGGCGATCGACGAGACCAACCGCCTGCTGAGCCTGGTCCTGGACGCGGCCCGGCCGCAGACGTCACTGGTGCTCGACGCGTACGCGCTCGGTGCCCTCAGCCACGCACCGGATCTGCTGGTCGGCTCGGGCCGGCCCGTGGTGCTCACGCCCAACGTCACCGAGGCCGGGCACCTGCTCGGGCGGGATCCGGGCGACGACCTGGACGCAGAGGCGGCCGAGCTGGCCGTCCGCTACGAGGCGGTGGTCTCGTTGTACGGGCACGTGGCCGCCCCCGACGGGCGGGGCTGGCGGGAGGAGAGCGGCGACGCCGGGCTGGGCACCTCCGGCAGCGGGGACGTGCTCGCCGGGTTGCTGGCGGGGCTGCTGTCCCGGGGAGCCGACCCGGCTCAGGCCGCCTGCTGGGGCTCGTTCGCGCACGCGGTGAGCGGTCAGCGGCTGATCCCCCGGTACGGCCGGATCGGCTTTCTGGCCCGGGAGTTGCTCGACGAGATCCCCCGCACCCTGGCGATGGTCTGAGGCGGTTTCACCTGTTTTCCGCGTTCGGCGTGGGGGTACCGGAACCCCACCAGCCGAGACTTTTCAGGGAGGTCATACCGGTGTCGACCGATGCCATCGTCCTGCTCAAAGAGGACCACAAGGAGATGCGCCGCCTGTTCAAGGCCTTCCAGGATGCCGAGGAGGGGCCTGCGAGCAAGCGGCAGAAGCTGGTCGGGCAGATCATCGAGGCCCTGACCGTGCACACCTACCTCGAGAACGAGGTGATGTACCCGGAGGTCCGCCGGCTGCTGCCCGACCTGGAGGACGACATCCTCGAGTCGTACGAGGAGCACCACGTGGCCGACGTGCTCTGCGCCGAGCTGGCCGCCATGGACGCGGACCACGAGCACTTCAACGCCAAGACGACGGTGCTGATCGAGAACGTGACGCACCACGTCGAGGAGGAGGAAGAAGAGTGGTTCCCCAAGGTCCGCGAGGCACTGGGTCGTAAGCAGTTGCAGGAGATCGGCGAGAAGATGATCGCGCTGCGGGCGGAGGCCCCTCGTACGCCCAGTGACCCGAAGGCGATCAAGAAGGCGATCGACGCGGTGACCGCCTGAGGCGCCTGCTCACACCGAAGGGCCCGGCACGATGCCGGGTCCTTCGTCGTGCACCGGGTCAGTCGCCCGAACCCGGCTCGGCCATCCGGCGGTGCTGTTCGGCCTTGAGCTTGTCCGGAATGATCTTGCCGGCAGCGGTCTGCACCTTGTTCATCAGCGAACCCGCGGTGACCGTCTGATCGCCCTTCATCAGCGCCTCGAAGCCCTGCGCGGCGACCTTCGCCGGGTCGTCCTTGGAGCCCGAGCCGACCCGGGTGTCCTCCATGTCGGCCCGATCGAAGAACTCGGTGTCGGTCGGCCCGGGCATCAGCGAGGTCACCGTGACACCGGTGTCCTTCAACTCGTTGCGCAGCGCCTCGGCGAAGGACTGCACGAACGACTTCGAGGCGTTGTACACCGCCTGGAAGGGCCCCGGCATGGTCGAGGCGATCGACGAGGTGAACAGCACCCGGCCGGTGCCCCGCTCGACCATGCCGGGCAGCAACCGCTTCGCCAGGTGCACAGTCGAGCGGACGTTGAGGTCGACGATCTCCAGCTCGTCGCGCAGGTCGGTGCCGCCGACGAAGGCGCCGCCAGCGCCCCGGCCGGCGTTGAGCGCCAGGGCGTCGACCGGGCGACCGGTGGCGGCGATCGTGGACGCCAACTCCTCCACGCCCTGCTCACGGGCCAGGTCGACACGGACGGGCTGGACCTCCGGGCCTCCGTCGCGGCGCAGCTTCTCGGCCGCCGAGGAGATGCCGTCGTCTTCGGCGACCACGATGAGGTCGAAACCGTGCTCGGCGAACTGCGCCGCCAGTTCGTACCCGATTCCGCTGGACGCCCCGGTCACCACGGCGAGCGGCCGGTCGGTGGACGGTGTGGTCATGATGGGTGACTCCTCTCGTGCGGGTGGCGGTCGTACCGGCGGGGGTGACCGCTCCCTACCGAGTGCCCCGACGTCGGCCGCCCAACCCTTCCGACGCGCGGCGTGCGGAGGTCGCCCGGGACGGCCCCGGCCGGCCCGGTAGGATCGGACCGGGCCGTTACTGGCGCGTGGGGATGGACAACCATCGGGGAGCGGCCCCGTCATGAGGACGTTTGCCGAGCGCCTGGGCCTTCCCGCACGTCTGTTGGAGGTCGCATGTCGCGCAACGCCGAGTCCACCGCATTCCGTAGTGCCCTTGAGGTGATCCGGGCTGTCGAGCCGCGGGTGGCCGACGCCATCGGCGCCGAGCTGACCGACCAGCGGGAGTCGCTCAAGCTCATCGCCAGCGAGAACTACGCCTCCCCGGCGACCCTGCTGGCCATGGGCAACTGGTTCAGCGACAAGTACGCCGAGGGCACCGTCGGCCGCCGCTTCTACGCCGGCTGCCAGAACGTCGACACGGTCGAGGCGCTCGCCGCCGAGCACGCCCGGGAGCTGTTCGGCGCCGCGCACGCGTACGTGCAGCCGCACTCGGGCATCGACGCCAACCTGGTGGCTTTCTGGGCCGTGCTGGCCGACCGGGTGGAGTCCCCCGCCCTGAAGAAGGCGCAGGTCCGCCACGTCAACGACCTCACCGAGGCCGACTGGTTCACGCTTCGCCGTGAGCTGGGCAACCAGCGGATGCTCGGCATGTCGCTGGACGCGGGCGGCCACCTCACCCACGGGTTCCGGCCGAACATCTCCGGCAAGATGTTCGACCAGCGCAGCTACGGCACCGACCCGGCGACCGGTCTGATCGACTACGACCGGGTGGCCGAGGCGGCCCGGGAGTTCAAGCCGCTGATCCTGGTCGGCGGCTACTCGGCGTACCCGCGGAAGGTGAACTTCCGGATCCTGCGGGAGATCGCCGACTCGGTCGGCGCGACCTTCATGGTCGACATGGCGCACTTCGCCGGCCTGGTCGCCGGCAAGGTCTTCACCGGCGACTTCGACCCGGTGCCGCACGCTCACATCGTCACGACCACCACCCACAAGTCGCTGCGCGGCCCGCGCGGCGGCATGGTGCTCTGCCAGCCGGAGCTGGCCGACCAGGTGGACCGGGGCTGCCCGATGGTGCTCGGCGGTCCGCTGCCGCACGTGATGGCCGCGAAGGCGGTCGCCCTCGCGGAGGCACGCCGGCCCGACTTCGCCGACTACGCCCAGCGGATCGTGGACAACGCGCAGGCGCTCGCCGAGGGGCTGCTGCGGCGGGGCGCGAAGCTGGTCACCGGCGGCACCGACAACCACCTGGTGCTGATCGACGTGTCCGGCTACGGCCTCACCGGCCGGCAGGCCGAGCAGGCTCTCCTGGACTCGGGCATCGTCACCAACCGCAACTCGGTCCCGCAGGACCCGAACGGGGCCTGGTACACGTCCGGCATCCGGGTCGGCACGCCCGCCCTGACCACCCGGGGGCTCGGCACCGCCGAGATGGACCAGACCGCAGAGCTGATGCACACCGTGCTGACGCAGACCACCGCCGGCGCCAACGCCGACGGCAGCCCGTCGAAGGCGAAGTACACGCTCGACCCCGCTCTGGCCGACAAGGTCGCCCGCCAGGCCACCGACCTGCTGGCCCCGCACCCCCTCTACCCGGCGATCGACCTGACCTGACCTGACCGGCCCCGACCGCGGCGCCGGCCGCGTCGATCATGGAGTTGTGGTGCGCGAAACGGGCGGATGTACGGCGTTCGTCCACCACCACAACTCCATGATCGACGACGCGGGTGGGGCTCGGGGGGCGTCGCAGGGGGTTAGTTCATGGGGCGCTTCAGGTGGTAGCGGTGGACCTCGGTGCTTCCCTGGACGTTGTTCACGTCCTCGGCGGCGGAGACCAGCTCCCATCCCTCCCGGCCGGCGCGGTTGAGGTGCGCGATGGCGGTGTCACCGAAGGCGGTGATGTCCTTACGGGACCCGTCCGGCGCGTACCAGACGAACGAGACATGGAAATTGCGGCCCTGTCCCTGATAGCGGCGGACGAGCAGGGCGTACTCCCAGGCAACCATGCGGCCTATTATGACCGTCCAACCAGGACGACGGCACGCGGGTCGTCGCGCATTGCCATCCGATGAACGCGCTGTGTCAACCCGCCCGGCGGGTCACCTCGTCGGTGATCAGGGCGGCCAGGCGGTCCAGCCCGACGTCGATCTGTTGTGGTGTCACCGCGCTGACCGACAGCCGCAGCGCGCACACCGGCGCGGTGTCGTCGTAGAAGTGCGCCATCGGCGTCCACAGCACCCCGTAGTCGCGGGCCGAGCGGTCCAGCAGCGCGTCGTCGACCGGAAACGGCACTGTCACCACCACGAAGAACCCGCCGGCCGGCACCGTCCAGCGCACCGCCGCCGGGCCGCCCGCCCGGACCGGGAACCGCCGGCGCAGCCCGGTCACCAGGTGGCGCAGATTCCGGGTGTACGCGGAACGCTCCCGGGTGTTCGCGGCCACCAGGCTGCACCCGTTCTCCAGCAGCCGGCCGCCGATCACCGCCTGCGCGATCGGTGACGTGTTCACCGTGACCATGCTCTTGATCATGGCGAGCTGGTCCGCGAGCGGGCCGACCCGGCCGTCCGGCCCGGCCACCCGCTGGTCGGCGACCACGTAACCGACCCGCGCCCCGGGCAGCACGGTCTTCGCGAACGAGCCGAGGTAGACGACCCGACGCCCGGTGTCCAACGCCTTGAGGGTGGGCGGGCGCGGCCCGTCGGCGGAGTGGAACAGCCCGTACGGGTTGTCCTCCAGCAGCAGCAGGTCCTCCTCGGCGGCCAGCGTGAGCAACCGTCGCCGGTCCTCCGCCGAGATGCTGACCCCGGACGGGTTGGCGAAGTCCGGCATCACGTAACAGGCACGCGGCCGGAGCCCCGCCGCCCGGGCCCGCCGCACCTGGGCCGACAGGTCGGCCAGGTCCACCCCGGACGGTCCGCCGGCAACCGGCCACACCGGCAGGTCGACCAGCCGGGCCGCCCCGGTCAGCCCGACGTAGGTCGGGGCGACCGCGAGCAGCACATCCTCCGGTCCGGCGCGCAACGCCCGCAGCACCAGGAACATCGCCTCCTGGCAGCCGACGGTCACCACGACGGCCTCCGGGTCGACGGTGATCCCCTCGTCGACCGCGAGGTTGCGGGCGATCAGGTGGTGCACGATGCCCTTGGTCCGGCCGTACTGCAGCAGCAGCCGCCGGGCCTGCTCGGACGAGTGACCGAGGTCGTCGGTGAGGTGCCGGTGGAACGTGTCCAGGTGCCGGTGCACCGCCGCGAGGTCGAAGAACTCCTCGTACGGCCGGCCGGCCGCCAGGGACACCGCCGCCGGGTAGCGCTCGGACACCTCGTTGAGGAAGTTCATCGAGGTCAGCGCCGGATCACCCAGCGCGGGGTGCAGGTCGGCGACGGCCAGGTCGACCGGCTCGGTGGCAGTCACCGCTCAGCCCGCATCGAGCGTCCGCAGCGCGGCGGCCGCCACGGGGTCGGCGCAGCCGGCCAGGATGAGCGCGTCGGTCAGCTCGGCGGCGAGCAGCGTCAGCGCGTCCCGCGCGCCGCGTTCGCCACCGGCGGCCAGCGCCCAGAGCAACGGCCGGCCGACCAGCACCCCGGCGGCGCCCAGCGCGAGCGCCCGCAGCACGTCGGTGCCGCTGCGGATGCCGCTGTCCAGCAGCACCTGACAATCGCCGCCGACCGCGTCGACGACCTCCGGCAACATGGTGACACTGGCCGGCGCGCCGTCGAGTTGCCGGCCGCCATGGTTCGACACGACCAGCGCGTCCGCGCCCACCCGGACCGCCTCGACCGCGTCGCGGGGGTCCAGCACTCCCTTGACCACCAACGGCAGGTCGACCTGCTCGCGTAGCCAGGCCAGGTCCGCCCACCGCAGCGCCGGCGCGAACGAGGAGGCCGTGTGCGCGGCGAGCGCGGACACCCCGGGTGCGCCTGCGTGCGCCAGGGCGTCGCGCCCGTCGGGCAGGTTCGCGGCCACCACGTCGTCCGGCAGCCGGAAGGCGTTGCGGAGATCCCGGGGACGCCGGCCGAGCACCGGGACGTCCACGGTGACCACCAGTGCCCGGCAACCGGCCGCGACGACCCGGGCCAGCAGGTCACGGACGAGGGCCCGGTCGCGCAGCCAGTAGAGCTGGAACCACACGTCCGCGCCGACAGCGGTGACCTGTTCGAGAGGTGTGCTGCCCAGCGTGCTCGCCAGGTACGGGATCCCGGCCGCGCCGGCCGCCGAGGCGAGGCCCAGCTCCCCGTCCGGGTGCACCAGGCGCTGGTACGCCATCGGCGCCACCCCGACCGGCATGGCGTACGGGCGGCCGAGCAGCCGGGCGCCGAGGTCGACGGTGTCCACCCCGCGCAGCATCCGGGGCAGCACGGCGACCCGGTCCAACGCGCGACGGTTGGCAGACACTGTCACCTCGGACGCGCTGCCGCAGTCGACGTAGTCCCACACGTCCTCCGGCAGCACCGTGCGGGCCCGCTCGGCGTAGTCGGTGAGCGACACGGCCGGCAGGTCGGTCAGCACCGGCTCAACCACCGCGCACCGCCGTGCCCGTCGGGTCGTCCGCCGGCTCGTCACTCCCGGGCGCCAGCCCGAACCGTTCCCGCAGGAACGCCGCCGCGTCGGCCTGCGCCCGCCGGCCGTCGGTGAAGACGCCCGGCATGGCGAAGAAGCCGTGGATCATCTCCGGGTAGTGCCGCACCCGGGTGGGTACGCCGGCGGCGGCCAGTCGCTCCGCGTACCGCTGCCCCTGCGCGCACAGCGGGTCCAGCTCGGCGGTGACCACCAGCGCCGGGGGCAGGCCGGTCAGGTCGTCGGCGAGCAGCGGCGACGCGAGGGGGTCCTGGGCGTGCGCCTCGTCGGTCAGGTAATGCGTCCGGTACCAGGCCACCGAACGGCTGTTGAACAGCGTCGGGTCGTCGTCGGCCGGGTCGGTGGGCTCGCCGCTCTGGTCGGTGTTCGGATAGACCAGCAACTGGGCGGCGAGCGTGGGCCCGTCTGCGCGGCTGAGCAGTGTGACCGCGGCGGCCAGGTTCCCGCCGGCGCTGTCCCCGCCCACCGCCAGCCGGTCCGGGTCAACGCCCAGCCGGTCGGCGTGGCCGGCGACCCAACTGGCGGCCGCGTGGCAGTCGTGCACCGCCGCCGGGAAGGGATGCTCCGGGGCGAGCCGGTAGCCGACGGTGATCACCTGACAGGGCACGGCGTTGGCCAGTCGACGGCAGATGCCGTCGGCGGTGTCGATGCTGCCGAGCGTCCACCCGCCGCCGAAGAAGTACAGCAGGGTGGGCAGCGGGCCCGACCCGGCCGGCCGGTACACCCGCAGCGGCAGGTCGCCGGCCGGGCCGAGCATCCGCTCGTCGCGTACCTCTGCCACCGGTTCGGCCGCGCCGGAGCCGGCGCGGATCGCGGCCAGGTCCGCGGCGCGCGCCTCGGTCAGCGTCTGCGTGTACAGCGGCGGGGTGCCGGTCGCGGCGCGGGCCGCCCGGTACGCCGCCACCTCCGGGTGCGGGGCCATGCCGCTCCTATCCGCCGGTGCTGACGAGCAGCTTGTCGATGCCGCGCAGGAACAGGCTGCCGCTGTACGTGGGCGTCTCGGTGACGGTCAGCCCGGGGAACCGGGCGAACAGGCGGGGCAGCGCGAGGCGGCCCTCCAGTCGGGACACCGCCGCGCCAAGACAGAAGTGCAGACCCACCCCGAAGGCCAACGACGGCGGGCCGGGCCGGGTCGGGTCGAAGACGTCCGGGTCCGGGAACCGTGCCGGGTCCCGATTCGCAGCCCCGATGATGATCAGCACGTTGTCGTCCCGGGCGACCGGCACATCACCGAGCACCATGTCGGCCGGCGCGGCACGGGCCAGGAAGTGCACCGGGCTCTCCAGTCGCAGCACCTCGTCGACGCAGCCCGCGGTCAGCTTGTCGTCGGTGGGCATCGCCGCGACCGTCTCCGGGTGGGCCAGCAGCAACGGCATCCCGTTGCTGAACATGTAGACGGTGGTGACGAAGCTGGCGTTGAACAGCACGATCAGGTTGCTGACCAGCTCCTCCTCGGTCAGCTCCACCTCACCCGAGTCGAGGGCCTCCACCAGCCCACTCAGCAGGTCGTCCCCGGGCACCCTGCGGCGGTGCGCCAGCAGCTCCCGGTAGAAGACCCGCAGCTCCTCCGCCGCGGTGTTGGCGGCGGCCAGACGTTCCGGGGTCTTCCCGGCGACGTCCAGGAACTCGTCGATCCATTCCACCCGCTCGCGGTACCACGCCAACTCCCCCGCCGGGATACCGATGAACTCGGCCATCACCAGGGCCGGGACCGGGTACGCGAAGTCCGCCACGAAGTCCACCACGGCGTTTCCGGCGTCGGCCATCCGGTCCAGCAGCTCGTCGACCACCCGCAGGATCACCGGTTCCAGCGCGCCCAACCGGCGTGGGGTGAAGGTGCGGGAGAACACGTGCCGCATCCGCGTGTGGTCGGGCGGGTTCACGAACATCATCGACGTCTGGAAGGTGCGCAGGATCTCCTGCTCCTGCCAGCCCGGCGGCGGCTGTTTGGTCCACTCCGGATCGCGCAGCAACCCGTCGACGAGGTCGTAGCCGACCGCCACCGCCGCCACCGTGCGGTGCTCGGCCCGGGCCGGGACCGCGCTGACCGGCCCGAGCTTGTGCAGGCCTGCGTACCACGGGTACGGGTTCTGTCGGCCCTGCTCGCTGTACAGGCCGGTGAGCAACTCCTGCGCCGTCACGACGCGCTCCTCCCCAGGATGTCGGTGCCGGGGCGGCGAGGATCACCCGCCGCCCCGGCCGGTGTCACAAGCCGAGCAGCCGCAGCGGCACGGCGTTCGCCAGCGCCTGGTTGCCGGCGTCGTTCGGGTGGATGTGGTCACCCGAGTCGTACGCGGGCAGCAGCTGACTGGGTCGCGCCGGATCGCGCAGCACCCGGTCGAAGTCGAGCAGCCCGTCGAACTCGCGGCTGCCACGCAGATACGTGTTCACCGCCTGCCGGGTGGCTTCCTTCTGCGGAGTCCACACGCCGGGCGCCCCGTGCCCCTCGTACGGGGTCAGCGTGGCCACCAGGCTGGTCAGCCCCCGCTGCTGGAGTTGCTGGTTGATCTGCCGCAGGGTGGCGATGATCGCCTCGGGTGAGTCGTTGGACATCCAGATGTCGTTGATGCCCAGGTGGGTGACGACAGTGCGCACCCCGGTCTGGGGAAAGACGTCCTCGTTGAGCCGGGCCGCCGCGTTCGGCCCGAGCTGGTAGTAGCCGGGGTAGTTGCCGTCGCCCGGCTCGGTGCCCTCGTGGTTGAGGCGGTTGCCGGCCAGGCTGAGGTTGAGCACGCCCGGGGTGCGCGGGTCCGGCCGGTCGGCGAGCAGCCGGTCGGAGAGCAGGTCGGGCCAGCGCCGGTTGGCGTTGACGGTGCTGCCGTTGCCGTCACCGATGGAGTCACTGAGCACCACCACCGCGCCCGGGGTGGCCCTGCGCTGCACGTCGATCCCGGAGAGGAAGAACCAGCAGCAGGTGGGGCGGGTGGTGAACCCGGTGCCCTCGGCGGCACCGGTCAGGTCGCCGGCGCCGATGAAGTTGGCCTGCTGCGACTGCCCGTGGAAGGTGGTCGGGCCGGTCGGCGTCGGGAAGTGCACTGTGACCACCAGGTCGCTGTCGTCCGCGACCGGGAACGCCAGCGGGTCGCTGAGCAGCTCCGCGCCCCGGTTCATGGTCGCCGAGGCGTTGCCGGTGAAGGTCAGCGGGCGCACCGAGGCCGGATCGATGTCGGAGAGGTCGTCGGCGGTGGCGGTGTTGGGTCGGGCGACGGTGGCCCGACCGACCGCTACCGCCTGCTCGCCGTAGAGGTTGCTCAGACGGACCCGCAGCGCCGGACCGCCCACCGAGACGTGCACGATCATCCGTACGCTCTGGTCGTTCAGACCGGTGTTGGTCAGCCCGACCGAGTTGCCCCGGGTGACCGCGGTGGCCCAGCTGCCCGCCCACTCGGAGCGGTCCGGTCGGGCGGCGGCGGTCCCGGACGGACCGGCGCTGGCGACGACCGCGGGTGTGCCTGTGACCAGCAGCGCGGCCGCGGCGGCGATGACGTGCCATCTCTTCGGGGTCGACATTGAACCTCCATCGTGTGGCAGCCCAGGGCCGTCCGCTGACGGCGCCCGCCTGGACGATGGTCCAGAAACCTAGCCGCCGCCGCTGACGGGCGTCAATCAACCTGATCGACGCGATCAAATGTCCGGCGGGCCTGTTGGATCGCCCCGTCGGCACGGTTCCGACCAACCGTTACCGGCCTAGGCTCGCAGGCGGCGGGCTCACCGGAGCGCGCGCCACCGTCGCGTCGCCACCGGGCGCTGCCCGGGGACCGCCGCTTTCTCGGATGGGGGCAGTCGGATGA
The DNA here is from genome assembly GCF_900090275.1 of Micromonospora zamorensis. Classification (NCBI taxonomy): domain Bacteria; kingdom Bacillati; phylum Actinomycetota; class Actinomycetes; order Micromonosporales; family Micromonosporaceae; genus Micromonospora; species Micromonospora zamorensis. The sequence goes on from NZ_LT607755.1 coordinate 3,027,043, forward strand.
CTGACGGACCTGGGCACACCTACGTGGACCGAGTGTTGGATCTCTTCGCCGGCTTCGGTGACCGGGAGGCGCTGGTCGGCGGGGACCGCCGGCTCACCTACACCGAGGCCGCCGCGTTGGTGCGGACGATGGCCGCGACGCTGACCCGGCACGGCGTACGCCCCGGTGCGGCGGTGCTGGTGACAGTGGCGAACGCGGTCGAGGGCCCGTTGCTCCAGCTCGCGCTGCATCTCATCGGATGCCGGACCATGTGGGTCGCCCCGGTGACCGCGCGCCGGGAGGTCGACGAGTTCATCCGCCTGGCCCGCCCGGACGCCCTCGTCTACGACGCCCGGGACCCGGCCAGTCTCGGCCCGGACCTGGCCGCCGCGCTGCCCGGCACACCGGTGTGCTGTCTCGGCCCGGGGGGCGCCGGCCCGGACCTCACCGCCGACGCCGACGCGGCGGAACTGCCGGCATCCGTGCCGGCACCGGAGTCGTTCCTGCAGACCAGCGGCACCACCGGCAGCCCCAAGCTGGTGCACCACCGGGAGAACTTCTACGCGCAGATCCTCACCCTGGCCGCCGACTTCCGCGCCGCCGGGTTCCCGCTGCTGCGGCACCTGTCGCACTCGCCGATGTGGTTGGCCAGCGGGCAGATCACCACCCTGTTCAACCTGTTCACCGGCGGGGTGCTGTTCCTGCGCGACGACTGGGACCCGGTGGCGTTCGTGGACACCGTGCAGCGGGAGCGGATCAACTCCACCTTCGTCACCCCGCCGATGCTCTACGAGGTGCTGGACCACCCGGCGCTGGTCGGCGCGGACTTCAGCGCCATGTTCATGTTCAACGTGGGAGCGGGGCCCGCCGCGCCCGCCCGGCTGCGCCAGGCCATCGCGCGGTTCGGCCCGGTGCTGCGCATCGTGTACGGCCTCAGCGAAGCCGTGGTGATCACCGCGCTGCCCGGGTTGACCGATGACCCGGAGCACCCGGAGCGGCTGCGGTCCTGCGGTCGACCCTACGGCGACGTGCGGATCGAGATCCGCGACGAAAACGGCACGGTGCTGCCGCCAGGGCGTGACGGCGAGGTGTGGGTGCAGACCCGACTGAGCTTCGCCGGCTACCACGGCCAACCCGAGCTGACCGCGCAGACGCTGGTCGACGGTTGGGTGCGTACCCGCGACATCGGGCACCTCGACGACGACGGTTACCTCTACCTGGTCGACCGCGCGCACGACATGATCGTCACGCACCGGCGGAACTGGGCGATCTTCTGCCGCCCCATCGAGGACGTGCTGGCAGGGCACCCCCAGGTGCGGGCCGCCGCCGTGATCGGCGTACCGGACGACACCGTCGGCGAGGTCCCGTACGCGTACGTCGTGGTCGCCCCGGACGCCACGGTCACCGGCGCGGAGCTGATCGACCTGGTGACCGCGGAGCTCAATGAGATGTGGGCGCCGGCCGGTGTGGAGTTCGTCGACCGGTTGCCGGTGAACCGGTCGGTCAAGGTGGACAAACGGGCGCTGCGCGAGCGGTATGCGGCGCGTCGGGCGGCGGCGGTCGGGGCGTGACCCCCCGCCGGCAACTGGTCGTCCTGGTCGGCGCGGACCTGATCTCCAACCTGGGCACCCGCATCTCGGTGGTGACCATCCCGTGGCTGGTGCTTGTCACCACCGGCAGCCCGACCAAGATGGGCCTGGTCGCGTTCGCCGAGACCCTGCCGTACCTGCTGTCCAGCGCGCTGGGCACACCCTGGGCGGACCGGATCGGCCTGCGCCGCACGTCCATCCTCTGTGACGCCGGCAGCGCGGTGGCCATGGTGGTCGTCGCGCTGACCCCGTGGTTGGGTTTCGGTTCGCTGGTGGCGCTGGTGGCGCTGGCCGGCGCGCTGCGCGGCATCGGGGACCGGGTGAAGCACGTGATGTTCCGGCCGGTCGCCGAGGCCGCCGGGGTGCCGCTGATCCGGCTGACCTCGGCGTACGACGGGCTGAGCCGGGTGGTGACCCTCTTCGGCGCCGCCGTGGGCGGCGTGCTGATCGCCGCGTTCGGGGTGACCGAGGCGATCCTCATCGACGCGGCCAGCTTCGGTGTCTGCGCGCTGCTGATCGGTGTCCTGGTCCGGCCGCCGGCCGCGCCGGCGAAGCCCGCCGAGCCGGAGAGCTACCTGCGCGCGCTGCGTGCAGGGTTCGGCTACCTGGGCCGGGACCGGCCGCTGCTCAGCATGCTGCTGGTCATCTCGGCGCTGAACATGGTGGCCAACGCCAGCGTGGCCGTCTACATCCCGGTCTGGGTCGCCCGGGAGCTGCACGGCCCCAGCGGGCTCGGTCTGGTGCTGGCGGCGTTCTCGGCGGGCGCGCTGCTGGGCAACGTGGTCTTCACCGCACTCGGGCCGAGGTTGCCCCGCCGGCTGACGTTCCTGGTCGGGGCACTGATCGCCGGCACACCCCGGCTGGTCGCACTGGCGATCAGTGACGAGCTGCCGGTGGTGCTCGTGGTGACCTTCCTGTCCGGCATCGGCATTGCGGCGGTCAACCCGTTGCTCGGGGTGGCGCTCTACGAACGGGTGCCTGCCGAGTTGCAGACCCGGGTGATCGGCATCGCCGGGTCGTTGGCCTTCGTCGGTCTGCCGGTCGGTGCGCTGCTCGGCGGCTGGTCGGTGGACGCGCTGGGTCTCACCCCGGCGCTGCTGACCATGGCGGTGGCGTGCCTGCTGGTCAGCGCGTACCCGCTGCTGACCCGGCCGTCCGAGCCGAGGACACCGACGCGGCCCACCCCTGCCGTCGCGCCCTGAGAGTTGGGCTCGCACGAGCACACTGCGGCTTGCTGAGCGCGTACCGTGTGGGCATGCCGAGCTGGGAGGACGTCCGCCGGATCGCGCTCGCTCTGCCGGAGACCACCGAGCGTCCGTCGTACGACGGGTTGCCGGCCTGGCGGGTCCGGGACAAGCCGTTCGTGTGGGAGCGACCGCTGCGCCGCGCGGACCTCGACGCCCTCGGTGACGCCGCGCCCGACGGCCCGCTGCTCGGCGTACGAGTGGTCGACCTCGGCGTCAAGGAAGCCCTGCTCGCCGACGACCCGGCGGTCTACCTCACCACCCCGCACTTCGACGGGTACCCGGCGGTGCTGGTCCGGCTCGACCGGATCAACCTGTCCGAGTTGACCGAGGTGGTCACCGAGGCGTGGTATGCCCGCGCCCCGAAACGCCTCGCCGCCGCCCACCGCGCCGATCACGGGCCGACCGACGGCTAGTGCCGTGACCGGGAACGTTCACCGGGCTGGCGTCGGGGCCGGAACCGAGGAGCGGACCTCCGTCCACCTGGCGGAAGTGCGGTTGACGGATTGAGCAGTCGGTCCTCATTGGCCTGATTCACGGGACTGCACCGCACCGGCCCGCTCGCTATCGTCCTGACAACGGGCGATTGCTCGGCGTCACGGGGTCCTGGTGCCGCACGGCCAAACCGGCCGACCAAGTCAGGGAAGAGGAGCATGCGTCTCACGCGCAGTCGCCTGGCGAAGGGGGCGGCGTTACTCGCCACCGCCGTCGTCGCGGGCACGACCATCAGTTCCACCGCGCAGGCGGTGAGCGGTGTCAGTCCGGTGCCCTCGGGCACCTACCTGTTCACCGCCAAGATTCAGAACGACCTCGGGGCCTGTTCCGCCGCCCTGGTCGACCCCACCTGGGTGGTCACCACCACCGACTGCCTCACCAGCGGTGGCCAACCCGTCGTCGTGGGGCCGCCGACGCGCCCGACGACCGTCACGGTTGGACGGACGGACCTGACCGCCACCGGGGGGCACGTGATGGCCGTCACCGCTCTGGTGCCGCACCCCTCCCGCAACGTGGTGCTCGCCCAGCTCGAACGACCGGCGACAGGCGTCACGCCGATCTCCCTCGGTGCGGCAGCGACAGCGGGAGAGCAGCTCATGGCCGCCGGCTTCGGCCGTACGGCCACCGAGTGGGTGCCCGACAAGCTGCACGCGGGCGCCTTCGCCGTTACAGGCATCGCCAACACGACCGTCACCATCGACGGCAGCGACACCGCCACCAGCCTGTGCAAGGGCGATGCCGGCGGCCCTCTGGTGCGGGTCAGCTCGGGCGCGCCCCAACTGGTCGCCCTGCACGACCGCTCCTGGCAGGGCGGCTGTCTCTCCGAGACCGAGACCCGTCGCACCGCCACCGAGGTCCGGGTCGACGACCTCGGGTCCTGGATCTCCCAGAACACCCGCAACAGCTACGTGGCGCTCTCGCCCGCCGGGGCCCTACTGGACACTCGCAGCGGCGTCGGCGCCACCGCGGGCCCGCGTACCGGTGCGGTCACCACCGACTTCCAGGCGCTCGGGGTCGCGGGAGTCCCGGCCACCGGCGTCACCGCCGTCCTGGTGGACGTCACGGCGATCAGACCCACCACCGCCGCCTACCTGACGGTGTTCCCGCAGGGGTCGCCACGGCCGGCCACCTCCTCACTCAACGCCTCCCCCGGCGAGACGATCTCCACCACCCAGGTGGTCAAGGTCGGGCCGGACGGCAGACTCTCCGTCTACCACCAGGGCGGCAGCACGAACGTCCTCGTCGACGTGCGCGGCTACTTCACCAACAGCGGGGGCGGTGGCCTCGTCGCGGTGCCACACACCCGCGTCGTGGACACGCGGAACGGCACCGGCACCACCACCGGCACGATTCCCACCAACGGCAGCCGCACGTTCACGCTGACCGGCGGCGTCATTCCGGCCGGAGCGAGTAACGCGCTGCTCGACGTGGCCGTGGTCGACGCCGTCAGCGGCGGCTACCTCAACGCGTACGCCACGGGTGGCGCGGCCGACCCGACCAGCGTGATGGACTACGCCGGTGGGGTCACCTCGCAGGGGCTCTCGGTCAAGCTCTCCTCGGCGGGCCAGGTCACCTTCGTGAACCGGGGTCCGGCCGTGCACCTGGTGATCAGCCTGGAGGGTTACATCGCGGCCTCCCCGGCCGAGGGTGCGGATCTGCGCCTCACTCAGGCCATCCAGGTCGTGGACACCCGCGCCAACGGCGGGGCACCCCTCAAGACGAAGGGTGAGCTGTTCCTCAACCTCACCGGCGCCAACGGCATTCCGCTGAACGCGATGGACGGCGCGCTCATCTCGGTGACGACGATCAGCCCCACCACGAACGGGTATCTGACTGTCGAACCGGACGGGATCTTCGCGTACACCAACCCAGGCGGGCCGGTGGTGAAGAACCCGTCGGTGTCGAATTTCACCGCAGGTCACCTGGCCCGTACGACGATGGTGGTCACCAAGGTCGGTCGGGACACCGGCCAAATCGGTGACGGCAAGCCCGGCGTGATCAGAATCCTGAACGTCAGCAGCGGCACCGTCCACGTGGTGGTGACCCTGCACGGCTGGTTCAACAAGCCGGCTGGCAGCGCCAACTGACCGACGCTCCGCGGCTCCTACCCTGGGCGGGTAGGAGCCGCGGAGCTCTGTCCAGCACCGGACCACTCGATTAGCCTGCGGGGCATGGCATCGACGTCGACCGAAGCAACGGATCCGTACTGCCTGCGGGAGGGCGAGAGCGCCGCCCTCCTACGCGGGCACGGGTGGCAGCGGTTCGTCGTGCTCGGCGACAGCGTGGCCGAGGGGAGTTGCGAACCCACGCCGGGCTACTCCGACCAGCAGTGGGCCGACCGGATCGCCACCGAACTGGACGCCGCCCGCCCGGGTCTGGCGTACCTCAATCTCGGTCGCAGTGGGCTGCGCGCGCACGAGGTGCGCGCCACCCAACTGGCCCCGGCTCTGGCGTTCGGCCCGGACCTGGCGCTTGTGGTGTGCGGCGGCAACGACGCCTTCCGGTCCCGCTACGACGCGGACAACGTCGACGCGGAGCTGACCGCGATGATCGTCGCCCTCCAGCAGGCCGACGCAGATGTGATCACGGTGGGCATGTTCGACGTCTCGTACAGCCCGGCGGTCCCGGAGGCCCTGCGCCCCGGCCTGCGGGAGCGGATGCGCCTCCTGTCCGCGCGCACCGCGAAGCTCGCCGAGCGCCTGGGCACCGTCCACGTGCACCTGACCGATCACCCGCTGACCGCCGACCCGACCCTGTACAGCACCGACGGCCGGCATGGTAGCGGCCGCAGCGACGCCATCGCGACAGCTGAAACCCTCCGTCGCCTGCACAGCCACCTGGCTGGCTCCGCAAGCTGACGCGCCGAACCGGGCATCACGAGCCGCCCGCCGAACCGCCTCCGCGCCGGGGTCGGTCGACGGGAATCACACGGGGCACCGCCGCGGCCACGGTTCTCCTATAGTGACGTCCGTCGAGATCACCCGCGGCGACGCCGGTGGTCGACACGTATCAGGAGAATGCGGCAGACCGGGCGGTCCGTCGTCCACGGGGGAGCCGATCGCGGCCGTTTCTGCGGCGGGCGACGGCAGATCGGAGATCTACATGCGGCGTGCCCGCACGTTGACAATGGTGATCGGCGCATTTGCGCTGGCGGTCGCCGGATCCGTACCAGCACAGGCGGTCAGCGGTGGCCAGGCGGTCACCGACAACAGCTACCCCTTCATCGCCAAGGTGGACTTCGGAGCCGCAGTGCGCTCCTGCACGGGCACGCTCCTCGACCCGCACTGGGTCGTCACCGCAGCGAGCTGCGTGAGTGAGACCGGGCAGCCGCCGGTGGCCGGCGCGCCGACCCAGGCCACCACGGTCACCGTCGGCCGGGTCGACCTGGCCAGCACGGGCGGGCAGGTGCGTACCGCCGTCTCGGTGGTGCCGCACCCCACCGAGAACCTGGCGCTGATCCGACTCAATCAGCCGGTCACCACCAGCGCCCCGGCCCAGATCGGCGCTGCCCCCGCCGTTGACGAGCAGCTTCAGGCACTCGGCTACGGCCGCACCGCCACCGAGTGGGTCCAGAACCGGCTGCACAGTGGCACGTTCAGCGTCACCTCGGTGACCAGCGGCACCGTCGGCCTCGACGGCACCGGTACCGGCGCCACCCTGTGTCGTGGCGACGCCGGCGGCCCGTCCGTTCGGCGCAACGGCAGCGCGGTGGAGGTGGTCGCCGTGCACGACCGTTCCTTCCAGGGCGGCTGCATCGGCGAGACCGAGACCCGGCGCACCGCCGTCGACACTCGTCTGGACAGCCAGGCCGGCTGGGTCGCAACCAGCATCGACGCCGCGCCGGACTGGCTCGCGGGTCAGGCGCTGCCGATCACGAACGGGCGTAGCGGGGACTGCCTGGTGACGACCGGCAACACGGACCGCACGCCGGTCGGCACCGCGGCCTGCTCGGCGACCGCGCCCGCGCAGCAGTGGACGTTGGTGCCGAACGGGTCGGGCACCTTTCATCTGAAGAATGTCGGCAACGGCAAGTGCGCGTACGGCGAGGCACCGGTTCTCGGCGATGTGAAGATCTACAACTGTGACAGCGGGATCACCCAGCAGTGGCGGATCACCACCGACTCGGTCCGCAGCCAGTTGAAGAACCTGGGCTCAGGGCTCTGCATCGCCTCCCCCGCCACCACCCCGAACGACATCCGGATGGACACCTGCGGCGCGTGGGACGACCACCACTGGGTGCAGAGGGGCAACGGCGGCGGCGCCTACGGCGCGCTCAAGGCGGAGGCGAACGGGCTCTGCCTGAAAAACATCACCGGTGCCGGCTATCGCGTGGGCCTGATACTGGCCGGTTGCACCAGCCCTCAACCGTGGACGCAGAGCGGTCTCACGCTCCAAGCGGACGGCGGCTGCCTCACGACAAAGGGAGCCACGACCCCTTTCCCTCGCGGCACCGCGATGAAACTTGAGGCGTGCAACGGCGCCAAGGAACAGGACTGGATGCTCATGCCCGATGGCACGATCAAGAACCCAAGCACCCGCAACTGCCTCGGCTACCGCTACGACTCCCTTGAGGGCGGCGCCTGGGTGCCGTCGATGGTCGCCTGCACCGATGGCGTGATCTGGCGGCTACCCGCCGCCTGACCGGCTGGCGTGGGGTGTGGCTGCGGAGATGCCTCCGCAGCCACACCCGTTGGTCGGGCTGACAGGCTCGGCAAGCGGTCAGTCGTGCAACAGCACACCGGTCATCAGGACGCCGTGGGCCAGGTTGAGGACTCCGTCGCAGCCGGGGTAGCCGACCCTCGCCAGCCCGCCGGAGGCGTGCCGGCCGAACAGGTACGGAGCGAGGGAGTACGGCACCTCCGCCGTCACCGTCTCGCCCGTCTCGATCTGCACGAAGTCCATCGACACCCGGTCGGTCGGCAGGTACTCCTGAAGGATCGCACCGCCCTGGTCGACGGCGGCCCGCAACCCGTCGGCCCAGTCCGTCGGGCTCAACTCCGGGCCGAGCAGCACGCCGTGCCCGGCGGAACCATCGGCCGGTTTGGCCACCAGCTTCGCCTGGTCGGCGATCGCCCGGTCGAGCACCGCGGCGGTCAGCGGCACCGTGTACGGCACGTGCCGACGGATCAGCGTCTGGTCGTCGGCGGGTAGCCCGTCCACGTCCTCCCACAGCCACGCGAAGGTGGTCTTGTTGCCGAGCAGCCAGGCCGCCGCCGAGACGAACATCGGCAGCGTGCCCGCCGCGAGGGCACCGGCCACCGCGTCCAAACCGGCGGTCGGGGTGACCCGGTTGGGCACGAACAGCCGGAACAGCGCGTCGACCGGCGCGCCGTCGACCACCAGGCGACTGTCGGCGTCCAGGGTGGCGGTGGAGACCGGGGCGATGACCAGGTCGATGCCGAAGTCCCGGGCCCGTACGGCCAGTGGGTCGAGGATCCGGATGAACGTCTGCGGGTCGTCCAGACCGGGGTAGTCGGCGTCGAAGTCCATCAGCAGCGCCACCCGGGCGCCTTCGGGCAACCGCAGCTCCTCGCGGATCGCCACGAACCGTTGGTCGAGCAGTGACGGTGCGGCCCGCGCCGGCAGGTCGTCCAGGATGCCCTGCTCCTGGTAGAGCCGCGCGAACCGCTGGATCACGGTGTCGGCGTCGAAGCCGCCACCGAGGCTGCTGTCGATGTTGTACTCGACGAACTTCGGCACCCCCGCCGAGAAGATCACGTCCGGCCGGTACGCGGCCAGCAGCGCCTCGCTCAGCGGCTCCGACTCGTCCAGCAGGCGGGTCTCCCCCGCCGGTACGTCGAGCAGCCGGCGCAGCTCACCGGCGGTGCCCGCCCGACGACGGCAGGCGTCGAGGATCAGTTGGGCGAGCCGGTCGCAGACCTCGTTCAGCTCCCGCCAGGCGTCGGCGGTCAGGACCGGGGGGCGGGCCAGCCGCCACTGCTTGTTGTAGGTGGCCCGGCCGTGGAAGACCTGCTCCCAGGCCGCCGCCCCACTGGTCACCATGGCTCGTCGGGCCGGCTCCGGCAGGTCGGTCCAGGCACGGTCGGCCGCCGGCCACGCGTAGTTGGGGTCGATCATGATCCGTCCTTCATGGTCAGGTGGATGGCGGTGGCGAGCTGGTCCCGGGACGGTTGCACGGCCCGGTCCAACGCCGGCGCGAACGGCAGCACCGCCCCGTCCGGGCGGGTGACCCGGCGGGGAGGGGCGAGCAGTCGGACGCGCTCCACCACCGAGGCGATGATCTCGGCGGCCATGCCGCAGGAGCGGTTGGCGTCGTCGACCACCACGAGCCGCCCGGTGCGCGCCACCGACTCGGTGAGGCCGTCGATGTCGAACGGGTACAGCGTGCGCGGGTCGAACACCTCCACCGAGACCTGGTCGGCCAGCTCCTCGGCCACCGCGAGCGCGTCGTGCACCAGGTGCCCGACCGCGACCACTGTGACGTCGTCGCCGAAGCGGTGGATCCGGCCCCGGCCCAGCGGCACCGGGGTCAGGTCCTCGACGTCCTCCCGCAGGTCCATCGCGCCGGCCGGGGCGAACACCACCACCGGGTCGTCGTGGCGGATCGCGGTGACCAGCAGCCCGTACGCGTCGGCCGGGGTGGCCGGCACGACGGTGACCACGCCGACGTGCGCGAAGAGACTGTACGGGTGGTCGGAGTGCTGCCCGGCCCAGCCCGTGCGCGAGCCGGAGCCGGGGACCAGGTAGGTGACCGGGACGGCGCACTGCCCACCGGTCATCAGCGGGAACTTGTGGGCGTGGTTGACGATCTGCTCGAAGACCAGGAACAGCAGCGACGGGATCTGGAACTCGATCACCGGCCGCAACCCGGCCAGCGCCGCGCCGGTGGCGAAGCTGGTGAACGCCTGCTCGGACAGCGGGGTGTCGCGTACCCGCTCGGTCCCGAAGCGCTTGGCCAGGCCGGTGGTCACCATCGACGCCCCGACCTGGACGTCCTCGCCGAGCAGAAACACCGCCTCGTCCCGGGTCAGCTCGTCGGCGAGTGCCCGGGTCAGCGCCCGGCGGTACGACAGTCGGGGCACCTCAGCCACCTCCGGTGCGGGCGGTCATTCAGCCACCTCCGGTGCATGCGGTCATTCAGCCACCTCCGGTGCGGGCGGTCATGCCGCTGGCGTACAGGTAGGCCAGGGCGTCGGCCGGGTCGGGTTGCGGGCTGGCCAGGGCGAAACGCACGGCCGCGTCGAGGGTTTCCTCGACCTCGGCGTCCACTGCGGCACGGTCGACGTCGGAGAGGCGCTCACCCTGGATACGCACCGGGTCGCGGGCCCGACCCCGGGTCACCTCGTCGGGCGGGCGGTAGTCGAGGCGTACCGCGTGCTCGAAGGTGTGGTGGACGTCGAAGCGGTAGGTACGGGCCTCGATCAGCTCGGGACCGCCGCCGGCGCGCATCCGGTCGACGGCGGCGGCCGCGGCGACGCGTACCGTCTCGGGGTCCTGGCCGTCGACCTGGACGGCCGGGACGCCGAACGCGGCGGCCCGGCCGGTGATGCTGCCGGCCACCGCGCCGGCGACCGGCATGGTGGTGGCGTAGCCGTTGTTCTCGCAGACGAACAGCACCGGCACCCGCCAGAGCGCGGCCAGGTTGAACGCCTCCAGCAGCATCCCCTCGTTGACCGCGCCGTCGCCGAAGAAGCTCACCCCGACGGTGTCGCGCCCCCGATGGCGGTGGGCCCAGACCGCACCCGTGATGATCGCCCCGGAGGCCCCCACGATCGCGTTGGCGCCGAGCACGCCGAGGCTGAAGTCGGCGGCGTGCATCGAACCGCCCCGCCCGGCGTTGAGGCCGGTGACCCGACCGCACAGCTCGGCGAGCATCCGGGTCGGGTCCGCGCCCCGGGCCAGGACGTGCCCGTGTCCGCGATGGGTGCCGGCGATCACGTCGTCGGCACCCAGGGCGGCGCAGACGCCGGCGGCGATCCCCTCCTGACCGAGGTACGGGTGGATGCCGCCGACGATCTGCCCGCCGTGGACCAGCTCCACCGCCCGTTCCTCGAACCGGCGGATCAGCCGGACCGTGCGGTAGAGCCGGACCGGGTCGGCGTCGGTCACGCCGGTCCCTTGATGGCGGCGAGGATGTCGTCCCAGAGTCGGGCCCGGGCGGTGAGGGCGGTGTTGACCGTGTCGGCGCACTCCTGCCACTTGGTGTCGTCGTCGCCGCACAGGTCGGCGAGCATCTGCATGGCCATCGGGGTGTGCTGTTCGCCGTCGACCTCGATGTGCCGCTCCAGGTAGTCGACGAACGTGTGCAACCGGTTGCTGCGCTCGTTGACCGAGACGACCTGCGTGAACATGTCCGGGATGAGGTCCTCACGACCGAACGCGAAGGCCGCCGCCTGGCAGTGCACCGGTGTCGACTCGATGATCCGCCAGGTGGTGGCGGCGAACCTCGCCGACGCGGCCGGCACCCCGGCCTCGGTGAGCGCGTCGGTCACCGGCCGGCCGGCGCGCAGCAGGTCGACGAGGGCGTTCACGGCCGTGGTGTCCGCGCCGGCCTCGACCATGCCCTGCACGTACAGCTCGAAGTGGCTGATGTAGCCGCCGCCCAGCTCGTCGCTCTCCTCGACCATGACGATGTCGTTGATGAGGCGGCGGCTGCCGGTCGGGCCGGTCGGGATCCACGGCACGGTGACGCAGGTCAGCTGCCGTTGCAACGACTTCAGCAGGGACATGAAGTCCCAGACCGCGAAGACGTGGTGCTGCATGAAGGTGACCAGCGCCTCATGGGTGTCCAGGTTGGCGTAGAGCGGGTGCTTGACCACCACGTCACGGCGGTCGGTCACCGCCTTTTCCAGCCGTTCGATGCCCGGGTGGGTCCTACCCCAGTCGTAGCGTGACATGTCAGCCTCCCTGTTGGGCGCGGTGGCGCCAGATGACCGGGCAGTAGTCGGGGTCCGCGTAGTCGGGCCGCCCCTCGTGGGTGCGGCGGACCAGCACGTCGTGGTTGTACGCGGCGAGCGTGCCGTCGGAGAGCGGATACTCCCGCCAGGCGTTGTCGCCGTCCTGCAGGTGCAGCGAGATCGCCTGTCGGGGGCGACCGCTGACGTTGGGGCCGCTGCCGTGATAGGTGCGGCAGTGGTGGAAGCTCACGTGTCCCTTGGGGATCACCATGGGGATCTTGCGGATCTCCGCGCCGTTGTACGCGGCGTTCTCGGCCAGCATCTCCTCCAGCTGGCTGCGGTCCCGGTCGGCGAAGTGCCGCACCACTGTGTCGTCGGCGCCGATTTCCTTCCACCGGTGCGAGCCGTCGACCATGGTGATGGTGCCCATCTCCTCCCCACAGTCGTGGAACGGGATGAACGCGGTGAGCATCTTCTCCGACGACGAGGACGCCCAGTAGTGCTTGTCGAAGTGCCAGGGCACGATGTTGCTCGGCTCGCCGGAGATCGGCGGCTTGTAGATCAGCGTGGACTGGAAGACCCGGATCTCGTCGGCCTGGGCGAGCCGGGCCGCCACCGCCCCGACCAGCGGCTTACGCAGGATCGCGCCCAGCCCGTCGTGCTCGTGGTGGACGTAGTCGTTGTGCCGTTGCACCGGCCCCGACGACGGCTCCCAGTAGGCCAGCTTCGGGGGCCGCACCGGCAACCGCCGGTCCCGCTCACCGTCGTAGTAGCGCTGCGCGGCGGCGGCGAGGGCGTCCACCTCGTCGTCGGTGAACACCTTCTTCGACAGGTACCAGCCGTGCTCGGCGTAGTGCCGCACGTCGTCGTCGGACGGCAGCAGGGCCTGCTCCTCGGCGGTCAGCGTCGGTTCGTAGCCGGTCACGCTCACGCCCCCACCCCCTGTGGTGTGGCCGCCACCGCGGCCAACTCCCGTTCCTTGGCCTCGTAGAGCGCCTTGATGTTGCCGCTGCCGAAGCCCCGCGCGCCGCGCCGCTCGATCAGCTCCAGAAAGAGCGTGCGGCGTACGTGCATCGACTCGGCGAAGATCTGCAACAGCTGGCCGTCGTGGTCGGAGTCGACCAGCACGCCCAGCTCGCGCAGCCGGTCCAGTGGGGCGTCCACCCGACCGACCCGTGCTTCGAGGGAGTCGTAGTAGCTGCCGGGTGTGCCGGCGAAGCGCACCCCGCGCCGGCCCAACGCCTCGACCGCGGTGAGGATGTCGTCGGTGCGCAGCCCCAGGTGCTGCACTCCCCCGCCGGCGTGCTGGTCGAGGAACGCGTCGATCTGCCCCGGCCGCCGGGCCCGGTCCGGTTCCAGCAGCACCACGGTGACCCGCCCGGACGGGCTCTGCACCACCTTGGAGTTCATCCCCTGCCCGTCGACCTCGATGTGTTCCTCGAAGATCTCCGCGAAGTCGAACAGCTTCTCGAAGTGCCGGACCGTCTCGTCGAGCTGACCGGGCGGCACGCAGACCGCCAGGTGGTCGATCTCGGCGAGCACCGGCGGATGACCCTCCCCACCGGACGGTGCCGGTGTGATGACGCCGGGCAGGAACTCGGCCCGGTCACCGCGGCGCTGCACCAGCCGGTGCCGCACGTCGGCGAAGCCGTCCACCTCGGCGGTCACCACCTCGGCGTCCGCACCGGTGACGGTGGTCGGTGGCGTCACCCCGGTCGCGCCGCGGCCCACCAGCTCGGCGTACGCGGACGCGACGTCGTCGACCTCGACCCCGACGACGGCGATGCCGTCACCGTGGCGCTGGACGTATCTGGCCGCCGGATGCTCGGCGCTGAGCCCCGAGGTGAGCAGCAGTCGGATGTCGCCGTGGCAGAGCAGCAGCGAGCGCTGCCCTTCCAGCCCGGTCTCCGGGCCACCCTGGCCACAGATCTCGAAGCCGACGGCGGTGCTGAAGTAGAAGGCCGCCTGTCGGGCGTCCCCCACGTAGAGTTCGATGTGGTCGATACCACGGATGTCCATGTCCCCTGAAACCCCTCCCACACATTTCCCCCGTGTTGCCGTCCGGGCGCGCCCGCCCGGGATGCCGCGTCGATCACCTCCTCGGCTCGGCGACGCGCGCGAGCAGCAGGCTCACGTTCTGACCGCCGAACCCGAACGAGTTGGTGACCGCGTACTCCGGGTCGGCCTTGCGGGGCGCGCCACGGATGTGGTCCGCCGGGCAGGCCGGGTCCGGGTCGTCGAGGTGGTACGTCGGCGGCAGCAGCCCCCGACCGAGCGCCAGCGCGGTGACCGCCGCCTCCAGGACCCCGGAGGCGCCGAGCAGGTGCCCGGTGAGCGCCTTGGTGGAGCTGACCGGCACACCGCCGACGCCGAACACGTCGGCGAGGGCGGTGGTCTCCGCGATGTCACCGAGCTTCGTCGCGGTGCCGTGCGCGTTGACGTAGCCGACCGCCGCCGCGGGCACACCGGAGCTGCGCAGCGCGCGCCGGATGCACGCGGCCGCGCCGGCACCGTCCGGGCGGGGTGCGGTCGGGTGGTACGCGTCAGTGGTCGCGCCGTGGCCGGCCACTTCGGCGTACGCGGTGACTCCGCGCGCCGCTGCGTGCTCGGCACGTTCCAGCACCAGCAGCGCGGCGCCCTCGGCCAGCACGAACCCGCTGCGGGAGGTGTCGAACGGCCGACTCGCCCGGGCCGGGTCGTCGCCGGCTCGGGCCAGGGCGCGCGCGTTGCCGAAGGTGTCGGCGAAGGTCGGGAACAGCGGTGCCTCGCTGGCCCCGCAGAGCACCACGTCGACCTCTCCGGTGGCGATGAGCCGAACCCCGTCGGCGACCGCCTGCGCGCCGGAGGCGCAGGCGGTGCCGACCGACGAGCTGTAGCCGCGGATGCCGTGCGCGATGGCGATCCGCGCCGCCGGCATGTTCGGCAGGATCCCGGTGAGCAGGTACGGGCTGACCGCCGCCCGACCCCGGGCCGCCCGGGCCAGCACCTGCGACTCCAGGGTCGCCATGCCACCGACACCGCCGACGATCACTCCGATCCGGTCGGGGTCGACGTCGCGGCCGACCTCGATGCCGGCGTCGGCGAGCGCGTCGGCGGCGGCGAGGAGTGCGAGCACCACGATCCGGTCCAGCACCCGGGTCTCCGGCCCGGACGCGACGGTGCGCGGGTCGATGTCGGGCAGCAGGCCGGCGACGTCCAACGACTCCCTGACCGGGTGCCCCTCGGGCGGGCGGGTCAGCCCGGAACGGCCGGTGGTCACCGCCTCGAAGGTCTCCTCGACGCCCCGCCCGACCGGGGTGAACAGACCCATCCCCGTGATCAGGGCGGTCACGCCGCCACTCCGCTTCGCTCCGCGCCGGTGCGAGGCTCCACGCTGCTGAGCTGCCTGATTCGCTCGCTCATGACGCCGCCTCGGTGAGGTAGCGCTCGCGCAGGACCACCTTGCGGACCTTGCCGGTCACCGTGACCGGGATGTCCGCGGAGCGCACCGGCACGACCCGGCGCAGCGTGTCGCCGACGTCCGCGCCCAGTGCGGCGCGGACCCGTTCGGTGCGGTCCTCGGCCTCGTCGGCGCCGGCGGCCAACTCCAGCAGCACGTCGGTGACCACACCGTCGGCCTCGGCGACGATCACCACAGTGCAGTCGGTGACGTCCGGGCAGGCGGCCAGGATGCGCTCCTCGGACAACGCGGTGAACAGGCGTCGGCCGTCACCGGCGTCGACCGAGTCCACCGCCCGGTCCAGGTGGTAGTAGCGCCCCTCGGCGTCGGTGCGGACCAGGTCGCCGGTGAGGTACCAGCCGCGCTGACGGAACCGGTACGTGGTGACCGAGTCGTTCCAGTAGCCACGGAACAGCGACGGCGAGTCGACGCCCAGGAAACCCACCTCGCCGGTCGGGACCGGTTCGCCGTCGGCGTCGAGCACCGCGACCCTGGTGAACTGGTACGGGCGGCCGATGCAGCGGCCGTACCGGTCGGTGTCGGCGCGGTGGGTGATGTGGAACATCGAGTGCCCCATCTCGCTGGAGCCCAGCCCGTCGATGAAGACCGAGCCGGGCACCCGCACCACGCCCTCGCGGGTGACCGTGTCCCGGGAGCCGACCGCGACCAGCCGCCGGATGTGCGGCTCGTGCGAGCAGTCGCCGGTGTTGAACCACAGCCGCACCGAGTCCAGGTCGTACCCGGACAGGTCGAAGCGGGCCAGCTCGGCCCAGGTGACCGAGAACCCGAACACGCCATCGGGGTGCCAACGTTGGATCGCGTCGAGCACCCGCTCACCGTCCTGTTCGGACAGCAGCAGCATCTGCGCGGAGTTGCCCAGCGCCTGGTTGACCATCAGCACGGTGGCGGTGTGCGGGGCGGGCAGCGCGTTGAGGATCCGGGTGGTGCCCTGCGCCTGGGGCATGGTGAGCAGGTGCCGGGTGGCGGCGAAGAGGCTGGCGTGCGAGTGCAGCACCGCCTTGGGCACCCCGGTCGTGCCGGAGGTGTGGGTGATCACGATCGGGTCGTCTGGGTGGTGCCGGTAGTGCGCCGGGGCGGCGGACGGGTCACCCGTACCGGCCTGCGCGGGGGTGCCGAGCAGGGGTACGCCCAGGTCGTGCCCGGCCAGCTGCGCGGTGTGCGCGTCGTCGGCGAGCACACCGACGCCCCGCAGCCGACGGATGTACTCGGCGGCGATCTCCGGACGGAGCTTGCCGTTCATCAGCGCCGGAATCGCCCCGAGGCGGGCCAGCGCCAGGAAACTGAGCACCATGTCGGCGGCGGCGGTGGCCCAGACGGCGACCGGGTCGCGGGGACGTACCCCGCGCTCGTGCAGCCAGGCCGCACGAGCGGCGACGCGCTCGTCGAGCCGACCCAACGTGAGCGGCTCCTCGGCCGGGTGCCCGTCGACGGCCGTGTCGAAGGTCAACCCGGGGCCGTCCGGGTCGGCGCCGTGTGCCAGCACCCGGGCCAGGACGTTGCCCGCCCCCACCTCGGTGTCGGCGGCCAACGCGCCCCGCAGTCCTCGTGTCCTCATGGTCGTCCTTCTCCCCCCAGCAGCACCGCGACCGCCTCGGTCGACGCGTCGGGCGCCTGTTCGATCAGGATCAGCAACGCCTCGTCGGCGTCGCCGTCGTACCGCAGCAGGTCCGCCTCGGCGGTGCCGTCGGCGTACGGGTCACCGGTCGGGCTCAGGCAGACCACCGGGCCGCGCAGGCCCCAGCGGGCCGCGAGGTGCCCGGCGACGCTGTTGGGCACCGACTGGAAGAAGAACAGTGGGCCGATCCGCCCGCCGGCCTCCACAGCCGCCCGTACGTGCTCCGCGCTGGTGCGATCACCACTGGCGCTGACCAGCACGATCGCGGTCCGCTTCCACGGGGGCACGCCGGCAACCCCGTACCCGCGCCCCAGACACCGCTCCGCCACCGCCACCACCACCGGTGCGAACTGCGAGGACACGAACCCGGGGACGCCCGGCGCCGGCCCGTCGTCGCCCGCCTCGGGCCACCGCGCCTGCGCCAACACCCTCGTCCCCCGCTCCGCCGACCCCGCACCGACGGGTGCCGTCTCGGGTTCATCGGGGCGGACGGTGGACGACCGCCCGGTCATGGCGCGCCGACCAGGAGGGCGGTGTTCGCGCCGCCGAACGCCGCGTTGAGGGTCAGCGCGTGCGTCGTGGTCGTCCGGCGGGAGTGGTCCGTGATGACGTCCAGGGGGCACGCCTCGTCCGGGGCCAACCAGCCGGCGTTGACCGGCAGTTCGCCCTGCCGCAGCGCGAGCGCGGTGACCACCAGTTCGAGCAACCCGGACGCCTCCAGGGCGTGCCCGTGCACCGACTTCGTGGAGCTGACCGGGACCTGCGCGGCGTGCGCGCCGAGAACCCGGCGCAGGGCTGCCGCCTCGGCGGCGTCGCTCTGTGGGGTGCCGGTGGCGTTGGCGTTGACGTAACCGACGGCCTGCGGCGGCAGCCCGGCCCGGCGCAGCGCGGCGTCGACCGCACGGGCCAGGCCGGCACCGGTCGGGTCCGGCTGGCACGGATGGAACGCGTCCCCGGCCCGCCCCCAGCCCACCACGGTGGCCAGTGGCTCGACGCCCCGCCGCCGCCCGACGCTGGATTCCAGCACCACCGCGGCCACGCCGTCGCCGAGCAGCAGCCCGCGTCGGTGGGCGCTGAACGGGCGGACCGCCCCGTCCACCGCGAGGGCCCGGCCGGCGTCGAACAACGCGAACTGGTCCGGCTCCACCAGGTAACCGGCGGCGACCACCACCCGGTCGACGTCACCCCGGGCGATCAGGGTCGCCGCGTCGGCCACCGCTGTGCTCGCCGACACGCAGGCGCTGGTGTAGACCCGGGTGTGCCCCGAGAGCCCACACGCCGCGGCGAGCTGGTCGGCGAGCGCACCCGGGGTGGGGCCCCCTCCCGGTGCCGGTCCGCCGTGCACGGCGAGCAGCAGAGCGCACTGCTCGCGCTGCGCACCGGCCAGGCCGGCCGCGCGGCACGCCGCCTCGATCGCGGCGGCCAACTCGTCGCCGAGCGAACCGACCTCGGGCAGGGTTGCCGCCACGGTGACCCTGCGGGCGGCGGTGTCGAAGCGGCGTACCGCGCCGAACGCCGGCACACCGGCCAGCACGCCGGCGAGCTGCGCCTCGGCGCCCCGACCAAGGGCACTGACCGCGTGTACGCCGGTGAGCTGGGTGACGCGCGGCTCAGCCATCTGCGGGGGTGGTCAGCGACGCCCGGAACACCGCCAAGGCGTCGTCGACGGTGCGGATGCCGGCCAGCTCGTCGTCGGTGAGGTCGAGCTGGCGGTCGAAGCGTTGCTCGACGAGGTGCACCAGCCAGGCCAGCTCCATCGAGCCGATCCGGTCGGGCACCTCGGCGGCCGGTTTCGTGGTGAGTTCGGCGAGCATCGTCAGCAGGTCAGCTCGCCCCAGGTCGGGCTGACCGTCCATCAGGCTTTGTCGCTCGTCGCCTCGGTGACCCGGTTGGCGACCATGGTGGTGAACTCGCCGACCGTCATCAGGGCCAACTGCTCCGACTCGTCGTCGGCGAACGTCACGCCGTACCGGTCCTCGACCCGGACGGACAGGTCGGCCAGGGCGAGCGACTCCAGGTCGACGCCGGCGGGGCCGAGCGTGGTGTCGTCGTCGAGCCCCTCGACGTCGTAGTTCATGTCGGCGAGCTGCTCGACGACGAAGGCGCGGACCTCGGCTCTCATGGATACCCTCTCTGCGTGGGTCAGCTGACGGCGTCCGGTCGGGACACCGCCTACGTGTGGGTCGGTCGGGATACCGGCGGTCAGCCGGATCCGGCCGCTGAGCTGCTGTGCCAGGCGGGACGCCTGCTGCTCGACCGCCCGATGGCCGAGCTGGTGCTGACGCACGGCCCGGGTGGGCGGCCGCTCGTCCGGGCCAGCGATGACCCGGCCGGGTCGGTCGGGTTGCCGGTCAGCGTCAGCCGCACCGCCGGGCTGGTGGTGGTCGCCGCCCGCCGTGCCGGCGCAATCGGCGTGGACGTGGAGCGGGTGCGCCCGCTGCCCGCGCTCGCGCTGGCCCGCCGCTGGTTCCCGCCCGCCGAGCTGACCTGGTTGGCCGATCGGCCCGAGGCTGGCCGGGCGGTGGACTTCCTGCGGCTGTGGACTGCGAAGGAGGCGGTCGGCAAGGCGCTCGGGCAGGGCCTGCGCGGCGGCGGACTGCGCCGGGAGATGCCGCCCCCGGGGCTGCCGTGGCGACCGGTGCCCGGTGCCGAGGCCCTGTGGGTCGGCCACCCGGAGTTGGGCGGTGACCTCGTCCTGGCGGTCGCGGTGCACGCCACCGGGCAGGTCGACGTCGAGGTGGTGCAGCGGACCGGTCAGGGTGCCGTCGAGGTGGTGCAGCGGACCGGTCACGGTGCCGTCGAGGTGGTGCAGCGGCCCGGTCACGGGGTGGCCGCCGTGCGCAGCGCGTCGGTCGAGCGGACCAGCTTGCCGGTGGTGGTACGGGGCAACTGGTCGAGCAGGTGCAGCACCCGGGGCCGCTTGTAGCCGGCCAACCGCTCGGTGAGGAGCTTGTCCAGCGTCTCCTCCGACAGCGGGCCGTCGGGTTGGACGTACGCGGTGATGCCGTCGTCCCACACGACCACCGCCGCGGTGACCCCGGGCAGCTCGGCGACTGTCGCCTCCACCTCGGTCAGGTCGACCTTCATCCCACCCACGGAGACCTGCGAGTCGAGCCGGCCGCGCACGGTGACCAGGCCGGTGGCGGGGTCGACGGTGCCGGCGTCGCGGGTGTGCAGCCAGCCGTCGGCCCAGCGGGTCGGGTCGCTCAGCCCCACGTACGGCGACGCCGGGCAGGACACCCACAGCTCGCCGTCGGTCTCGCGGACTTCGATGCCGGGCGCCGGGACGATCGACGGTCGGTGCGATCCGTGCAGGTCGGTGCCGATCACACCGACCTCGGTCATCCCGTACATGTTGCCCAGCGGCACGCCGTACCGGTCGGTGAACGCCTGGGCGACCGCGGCCGGCACCAGCTCGCCGCCGGTGGTCATCCGCTTGAGCTGCGGCAGCGGACCGGTGGGTCGGGTGGAGGCGAGCAGTCCGATGTGGAACGGGACGCCCAGCACGGTGGCGGGCGTCGCGCCGGCGCTGATCGCGGCCAGCACGGCGTCGCCGCTGAGCCGCTCCGGCGGCACCAGCTCGACCCCGGCGTGCAGGCCGTAGAGCAGGCCGCCGACCAGGCCGAGCACGTGCACCATCGAGGGCAGCAGGATGATCCGTTCGCCGGGCAGTGCCACCCCGTCGATCCGGGTGTAGCGGTGCACCTCGGCAACCAGGTCGGCGGCAGTGCGGCCGATCACCTTGGACGGTCCGGTGGAGCCGGAGCTGAGCTGGATCACGGCGTGGCCACTGACCGCCGGGCCGTCGGCGTACCGGGAGACGCCCTCGGTGACGTCGACGAAGATCCGCAACGCTCCGCCGCCGCTGCGGACCGGCGCGACGACCACCTGTGGGGTGAGCCGGGTCAGCGCGCGGTCCACCTCGTGGTCGGTCAGTCGGTGGTCGAGCAGGATCGCCTGCGCCCCGGCGCGCCAGGTCGCCAGGAGGTTCACCACGTACGCCAGTGACGGCGGCAACCGCAGCGCGGCAGCGCCACCGGGGCGCAGTCCGGCCGCGACGAGGCGGTCCTGCGCGGCGGTGACCAGCCGGTGCAGGGTGGCGCGGTCGATCGGCTCGGGCAAACGGAGACAAATGTCGGTCGGGCGGCCGGCGAACAGGACTTCGTCCACCCATCCTGGGTCGGTCGCCGTAGGATCTTCTGTCGTCACTGCCGTTCACCGCCCAGCATGAAATAGGGCAAATATGCCCATGACGTACGCTTGTCGGGGTGCTGCGGGGAACCATACGACGCCCCGCGCGGCCATTGCTAGATGCAAATGGCTGGATCAAAAGAAGCGGCCAGCCGGATTGCCGACAGCCCGTTCGACGGGCAGGATCAGGCGCGTGCCTCGGCAGATCGTCACCGTGGGATGACCCCTCGTACAACCGTCGTGCGGCCCCATCCGGACGGCCGATGGTGCCACCGGGTGAGCCCGACGAGGGTTGCGAGTCGCGCCACGCTGGTGGCTGCGCGGCCGCTGTGGGCGATCTCGGCGATGAGGGTACGGGCCGGCAGGCCGGTAGCGGATCGCGGGAGGCGCGACGGCGTCGGCGTGGGCCAGGGCGCGCCCGGGGGGCGGCGAGATCGCCGACGCCGGGGCAGGCGCGGGCGGCGTCGATGAGGTGGGCGGCGCGATGCTCGGCGAGTGGTCGGCGGCAGGACCGAACGCGGTGCGGTGCGGGTCGTCGGTGCCCGTTCGCCCGGCCACGAGCCCTCACGGTGGGCGGGGACGTGACACCAGCCTGCCGCTCTTGCCGGCGACTACCGCCGCACACGCCGCCTCACCCGCGACAGCTGACAATCCTGGACAGTTTCCGTTACCCCGTAACGGAAACTGTCCAAGATCTACCCTGCCAGCTCTCCGTCACGCCGCTACCGACGTCGTCGGCACAGTCAGATCATCGGACGCACCAACGCCTCCGCTCATCGAACCGTCCAGATACGCCGGCTGGCACAGGTGAGCGCGACCATCTCGGCGGCCCGAGGGCCGTCAGGCGAGCGCCGGCGTCTGCGCGTGGATGTGGAACCGCAGGGAGCGGGCGTCGGTGAAGCACTCCCGCATCGGGCGCACCAGGTCCCGGTGTTCCGGGCTGCGTTCCCAGCTCTCGAAGTCGGCCAGACTCGCCCACTCGCTGGTGATCAACCACTGCTCCGGGTCGGTCGACGAGCGGCACACCTGGTCGACCAGGTGCCCGGGCACGCCGCCGGCCACCAGATGCCGCACCTGCTCGTACGCGGCGAGGAACTGCTCGGTGCGCGGCACCGGCACCCGCACCAGAAAGACCACCCGGGCCCGCTGCTCACTCATGACGCCTCTCCCCTCATCGGTGCGGCCCCCCGCAGGACCAGCGCGCTGTTGAACCCGTCGAAGCCCCGCGCGCACACCAGCGCGAGCCTGCTGCGCGGCCGGCGGTGCTCCCGCAGGAAGTCCAGCTCGCACCCGTCGGCCACCTCGTCCGGGCCCGCCGACGCCGGCAGCGTGTCGTGCGCGAAGGCGAGCAGCGCGGTCGCCACGTCCAACGCCGAGCCTCCCTGGTACGCCCGCCCGGTCAGCGACTTCTGGGTGGTCACCGGAGGCGGCCGGTCGGCGAACACCGCCCGCAGCGCCTCGGCCTCGCTGCGGTCGTAGCGGGGCACACCGAGCGCGTCGGGCAGCACCACGTCCACCCCGGCCGCCGCGACGCCCGCCCGGTCCAGTGCCAGCCGCATCGCACGCGCGTACTGCGCCGGATCGCCGGCACTGTCCGCCGTGGTGTGCGCGGCGTCGTGGGTGGAGCCCCAACCGCTCACCTCGCCGTAGACCCGGGCTCCCCGGGCCAGCGCGTGCCCCAGCTCCTCCACCACGAACACCGCTCCCCCCTCCGCCGGCAGGTAGCCGCTGGCCGTGGCGTCGAACGGCCGGTACGCCCGCTCCGGGTCGGCGACGTCGCTGAGCAGCCCGGAGCGCAACTGGCAGGCCAGCGCGTACGGGCTCAGCGGGCACTCGGTGGCCCCGGCTATCACGACCGGAGTGCCCCGGCGCACCGCGCGGGCCGCGTGCGCGAGGCTGTCCAGCCCGCCGGCCGCCTCCGCGACCAGCACCCCGCTCGGGCCCTTGAACTGGTGGTGGATGGAGAGCTGCCCGACGCTCGCCGCGTAGAACCAGGCGATCGACTGGTACGCCCCGACCGTCCGCGACGACCCGCCCCACAGCCGTTGCAGCTCCCGCTGGCCGAACAGGTTGCCCCCCGACGAACTGGCCAGGGTCACCGCGTAGCCGTACGGGTCGGGGGCCCGCTCGGGCAGCCCGGCGTCGGCCAACGCCAGCCGGGTGGCGGCGAAGCCGAGGTGCGTCCACCGGTCGGTCTGCACCAGCTGTCGGCTGTCCGCGTAGGAGTCGGCGGTGAAGCCGGGCACCTCCCCGCCGAATCGGGTCGGGTAGCCGGACGGGTCGAACAGCGTGATCGGCCCGGTCCGGCGGGTGCCGGCCAGCACCGTACGCCAGTGGGCGTCCGCGCCGATGCCGCTGGGCGCCACCACACCGATGCCGGTCACCACCGCGCGGGCGGTGCTCACGCCGTCGGTGTGTAGGACGCCCCGGTGCTGCGCGGTGCTCACGCCGCCACCGTTCCGGGCAGGCGGCGGAACACCATCGCCGACTGGAAGCCGCCGAACCCGCTGCCCACCGAGAGGGCCACGTCCACCGGGACCTCCCGCGCCTCGTTCGGCACGTAGTCCAGGTCGCACTCCGGGTCCCTGGTGCTCCAGTTCGCCGTCGGGGGCACCACGCCGAACTCGATGGCCAACGCGCACGCGGCCATCTCGATCGACCCGATCGCGCCGAGCGAGTGCCCGACCATCGACTTGATCGAGCTGATCGGCACCCGGTACGCGGCCTGGCCCAGCGCCCGCTTGAACGCGGCCGTCTCGTGCCTGTCGTTCTGCCGCGTGCCTGAGCCGTGCGCGCTGATGTAGGAGACCTGCTCGGGCAGGATCCTGCCCTGCTTGAGCGCGTCGGTGACGGCCAGGCCCATCTCCAGCCCGTCGGGGCGTAGCCCGGTCATGTGGAAGCCGTTGCTGCGGCTGGAATAGCCGGACACCTCGCAGTAGATGTGCGCCCCCCGCCGCAGCGCGTGCCCGGCCTCCTCCAGCACCAGCACCGCCCCACCCTCGGCCAGCACGAACCCGTGCCGGTCGGCGTCGAACGGGCGGGAGGCGTGCGCCGGGTCGTCGTTGTCCGGGCTGGTCGCCTTGATCGCGTCGAACGAGGCAACGGTGACCGGCGAGATCGGCGAGTCGGCAGCCCCGGCCAGCATCACGTCCGCCTCACCGTCCACGATCATCTGGTGGGCGTAGCCGATCGCGTCGATGCCGGAGGTACACCCTGTCGACACGACCTGCGCCGGGCCGTGCAGCCCGTACCGGCAGGCCACGTCGGCGGCGAGGCTGCTGGGCACCAACGCCTGATAGAGGTACGGGCCGCCGCGCGCCGCGTCGACCAACCAGCGGCTGCCGTGCTCGCTGACCGTGACGTACTCCTGTTCCAGCGCCATCGTCCCGCCCACGGCGGTGCCCAGCACCACCCCCGCCCGGTTCCGCTCGGCGTCGGTCAGCACCAGTTGGGCGTCGGCGACCGCCTCCGCGGCGCAGGCCAGCGCGAACTGCACGTACCGGTCGGCCCGGCGTCGCTCCGCCTCGGTGAGCCCCGCCGCGACCGGGTCGAAGTCGCACTCCGCCGCGATCTGGGACCGGAACGGCGACGGGTCGAAGAAGCTGATCCGCCGGGTGGCGGTCCGCCCCTCGGTGATGGTCTTCCAGAAGCGGTCCCGGCTCGCGCCGCCCGGAGCGACCACCCCGACGCCGGTCACCACAGTGCGACGACCGGTCATGACCCGCCCCGCTGCTCGACCAACTCGGTGTCGACGTGCCCCAACTCGGGTCGGGGGGCGAGCGGGCCCAGGTGGAAGACCACCTCGGCCGGTTCGACGCCGGTGTTGCGCAGTCGGTGCCGCACGTTCACCGGGACGAACAATCCCTCCCCGGCGGCCAGGAGCGTCGGCTGGTCGTCCAGGTCGACGGTGATCGCGCCACGCACCACGTACAGGAACTCCTCGCTGTACGGGTGGTAGTGCTCGGCGATCCGCTCCCCCGGCGCGAGCGCGGCCACCCCGAGGAAGCCCGAGGTGCTGCCGACGGTGCGGGGGCCGAGCAGCACCCGCAGCTCACCGCCGCGACGCCGGTCGGCGGGTACGTCCCGGGCGGCGATCGGCCGGGTGCTCAGGTCACTCATCGTCGGCCTCCGTCGTCTCGTCGGTGGCCGCCGGGCGACCCTGGTCGGCGCGCTGCCGGGCGATCCGCTCCACCCGGTCCTTGATCACTGCGAGTTGGATGACGCTGTTGGTGTTGATCCGCTCGGTCATCCCGGCGTTGTCGACAGGTGCGGTCGGCTTCATCGCGAAGTCCTGCGTCCAGGTCATCCGGGTGCCGCCGGCCTCCTCGGTGTAGCGCCAGTGGATGCGCATGTACTCGAACGGCCCGGTTTCCACCCGGTGTGCCCGCACCTGGCGGCTCACCGGGTCGGCGGTGCGCTCACTGACCCAGCTCCACGACACCCCGTTCTCGTCGGGGTACATGGTGAGCCGGAACCGCACCGTGTGCCCGTCGCGGTGCAGGATCTCCACCACTGCGTACTCGGTGAACAGCTCCGTCCAGTTCGCCACGTCGTTGGTGACCTCCCAGACCAGCGCGAGTGGCGCGTCGAGGACCACGCTGTTCTCGGTGTGCCCGGGTGGGTCGGCGCGGCGGGTGACCAGGTCGGCCACCGCCGGAATGCTGAGCTGCCCGGCCTGCTCGGGAATGGTCACCTGCCACCGGTCGGCGACGACTGCGGAGAGCTCCAGCAGGGCGAGGGAGTCCATGCCCAGCTCCTCCAGCGACGCGGCGGGCGCCCGGGCCGCGGCGTCGGCGTCCAGCCCGCAGTGCGCCACCAGGATGTCGGTGATCTCGGCGGTCATCGGGCGACCATGGGTGACGGTCATCGGGTCCTCCTGTGGGTTGCGTCGGGCTTTGCGGCGGGCGCGGGGCGCGGGGCGGGGGTGGCCGTCGGCCGTTGCGCGGGCGCAGCACCGGGCACGCCGAGCAGACGATCGACCAGGCCCGTGGTGTAGCGGCCCTTGCGGAATGCGGCGTCGTCGAGCACCCGCCGGACGAACGGGATGGTGGTGTGCACGCCCGGCCCCGCGATGTCGAACTCGTCGAGGGCGCGCTCCAGCCGGTTGAGGGCCAGCTCCCGGTCGGGCGCCCAGACGATCACCTTCGCCAGCAGCGAGTCGTACCAGGGGCCGACCAGGTAGCCGGCGCTGGCGTGGGTGTCCACCCGGGTGAACGGTCCACCGGGTGGGGTGAAACGCTCCAAGCGGCCGGGAGCGGGAGCGAAACCGCGCTCGGGGTCCTCGGTGTTGACCCGGCACTCCACAGCGACACCGTGCAGGCGGATCTCCTCCTGCCGCCAGCGCAGCGGCACCCCGGCGGCGATGTGCAGCTGCTCGTGCACCAGGTCGATCCCGGTGACCATCTCGGTGACCGGATGCTCCACCTGGATCCGGCAGTTGATCTCCAGGAAGTGGAACCGTTCCTCGGCGTCGACCAGGAACTCCAACGTGCCGGCGCCGACGAAGCCGACCTCGAGGGCACCCCGCAGCGCCGTCTCGGCGATGGTGTCGAGAACGGCGGCGGGCAGTGCCGGGGCGGGCGCCTCCTCCACCAGCTTCTGGTGCCGACGTTGCACCGAGCAGTCCCGGGTGCCCAGGTGCACGCCGTTGCCGTGGGAGTCGCAGAGCACCTGCACCTCCACGTGCCGCGCCTCGGTGAGGTACCGCTCGACGTACACCCGGTCGTCGCCGAAGGCGGCCTGGGCGGCGGCCCGGGTGCGGGCGTAGGCCCGACGCAGCTCGCCCGGGGTGTGCACCACCGTCATCCCCCGGCCACCACCCCCGGCGGCGGCCTTCACGATCACCGGGTAACCGACCGCCTCGGCCACCTCGGCCGCGGCTGCGGCGTTCGGCACCGGCGCGATGCTGCCCGGCGACAGGGGCAGACCGGCGCGGCTCATCAGTGCCCGCGCCGACGACTTGTCGGCCAACGCGGCCATCACCGCCGGCGGCGGGCCGATGAAGATCAGCCCGTTGTCCGCGCAGATCTCGGCAAAGTCGGCGTCCTCGGACAGGAACCCGTAGCCCGGGTGCACGGCCTGCGCGCCCACCTGCCGGGCCGCCTCCACTATCGCCGCGGCGTTGAGGTAGCTGCGTCGGCTCGACGCCGGCCCGATCCGGATGGCCTGGTCGGCGAGTCGGACCGCCGCCGAATCGGCGTCTGCGGCGGAGTAGACCACCGCCGTCCGTACGCCCAGCTCCTTGCAGGCGCGCAGCACCCGCAGCGCGATCTCGCCCCGGTTGGCGATCAGGACGGTCTCGAACATGGTCAACCACCCCGCGCCGTCATGCCGGGTCCAGTTCGACCAGCGGCTGGTCGTACTCCACCGGCTGGCCGTCCTCGACGAGGACCGCGACCACCCGGCCGGCACGGTCGGCGGTCACCTCGTTCATCAGCTTCATCGCCTCGACGATGGCGACCGGCTGGCCCGGGCGGACCAGGTCACCCACCGCGACGAACGGCCTCGCGCCGGGCTCCGGCGAGCGGTAGAAGGTGCCGACGATCGGCGCCCGCACCACGGCGCGCCCGGGCACCGACGGCCGGATCAGGGCCGCCGGTGGGCCGGGTGCCGGCGCGACCGGCAGCGCCGCCGCCTGAACCGGAGCAGGGAGTACGTCCGGTCGGGTCGCCTCTTCGGGGTGCCACTCGATTTCGAGCACCGCCGGCCCGCTGCGCAGCCGGACCCGGCGCACCGGGCCGGCCAGCTCGGCGATCAGGTGCTGTGCCTGCCGGCGCAGCCCGGCCAGTGCCTCCTCGCCGCCCACCTCGGTGTCGTCGGGCGCCTCGACGGTCGACACCGCCCCGTCGCCGGCGGTCACCGGACACCTGCCCGGTTGACGCCACGGGTCGTCCCGAACCGTCGGAAGCGCTGCCGACGGAGGCGGACCAGCATGGCGGGCGGCACGTCCAGCAGCGGCAGCAGGTTGGCCAGCAGGGCGGCCCGCAACCGGTGGGCGGTCTCCGCCGGGTCGTCGTGCGCGGCGCCCGACGGCTCCGGCACGACCTCGTCGACCACGCCGAGCCGGCACAGGTCGGGCGCGGTCAGTCGCAGCGCGCGAGCGGCCTGCGGCGCCGCGGACCGGTCCGGCCAGAGGATGGCCGCGCAGCCCTCAGGGCTGATCACCGAGTAGACGGCGTTCTCCAGCATCAGCACCCGGTCGGCGACCGCCAACGCCAGGGCGCCACCACTGCCGCCCTCTCCCGTGATGACCGCCAGCACGGGGGTGGGCAGCATGGTGAGGGTCAGGATGTTCTCCGCGATGGCCGCTGCCTGGCCCTGCTCCTCGGCGCTCACGCCGGGGTCGGCACCGGGGGTGTCCACGAGGGTCACCACGGGCAGGCCGAGCCGGGCGGCCAGGCGCATCAGCCGCAACGCCTTGCGGTGCCCGGCCGGGCTGGCCATGCCGAAGTTGCGGGCGACCAGTTCGGCGGTGGTGTGCCCCTTCTGGTGGCCGATGACCATGACGTGCCGGCCGGCCAGCCGGGCCACACCGCCCACGATGGCCGGGCAGTCCCCGCCGAGGCGGTCACCGTGCAGTTCCACGAACCCGTCGAAGACCGAGTCGAGGTAGTCCAGTGTGGTCGGTCGAGCGGGGTGACGCGCCATCCGGACGGTGTCCCAGGCGTCGCGTACCGCCGGCGTCTGGCCCGCCCCCGGAGTGGGTGACGGCGCCACGGCCGCCGCCGGGCCCGCTGGCCGCGCCAGGGCCGCATCGTCGTCGGCGAGGCGCTCGCGGCGCGACGCCGGCTCCTGCCGGGGTACGGGCGGGTGGCCGGCGCGGGCCGCACGGCCGGCGCGGGTCGCGGCCAGCAGCGCCACCAGCCGCCCGCGCAGCGACCGACGCTGCACCACCATGTCGACCTGTCCGTGCCGGAGCAGGAAGTCGGCGGTCTGGAAACCCTCCGGCAGCGCCCGACCGGTGACCTGACGGATCACCCGGGGGCCGGCGAAGCCCATCCGCGCGCCGCTCTCGGCGAGCACCAGGTCGGTGTTGGTGGCGAACGACGCGGCCACCCCACCGTAGGTCGGATCGGTGAGGACGCTCACGGTGAGCAGACCCGCTTCCCGCAGCGCGGCGATGGCCTGGCTGACGGTGGCCATCTGCATCAACGACAGCGCGCCCTCCTGCATCCGCGCCCCGCCCGAGGCGGTGACCAGGACGAGCGGGATGCGGTCGTCCAGCGCCCGCTCGGCGGTCCGGGTGATCAGCTCACCCACCGCGCAGCCCAGGCTGCCACCGAGGAAACGGAAGTCCATCACGGCCAGGGCGACCGGGTGCCCGCCGATGGTGGCCGTGGCACAGACGACCGCCTCGGCCAGGCCGGTGCTGGCCCGCGCGGCGGTGAGCCGGTGCGGGTACGGCAGCACGTCGACGAAGTCGATCGGGTCCGCCTCCGGCAGCAGGTCGGACAGGGGGCGCAACGATCCCGGGTCGACGAGTTGGCGCAGCCGTTCCGGTGCGCCGAGTCGGGCGTGCTCCCCGCACTCCGGGCAGACGTCCAGGTTGCGGCGCAACCGTTTGCGGTAGAGCAGGCTCGCGCAGCCGGCGCAGCGGGACCAGAGCTGTTCCTCGCGGCGCGCGATGGCCGTCACGACCGCCGTCCGGGGTCCGGGGCGTCGAAGCGGTAGAAGCACTGCGCCATGGCGTCGCGCGGCGAACGCCAGGTCGGCAGGTACGGCGAGACGTACGGGCGCAGGCGGTCGCTGACCCGGATGAACTCGGGGTGGCCACGGGCGGACTCCACCGCGCCCTCCGCCGGCTGCTCGGTTTCGAGCAGGTGCACGTAGAGGTCGTGCAGGCGGTACAGCGAACGGTGCCGGACGCCGACCAGGCGCGGCAGCTCCGTAGCGTCCGACTCGGCGAAGATCTCGGCGACCCGCTCCTCGGCGGTCGGATCCACCTTCGCGACGATCAGCGATCGGTCCATACTGGGCCTCCCCCCACGGCGTCCGGCCGGCGACGGGTCGCCCCCGGACGCGCTGGACGACTGCCCACACGATGCGGCAATCCTCGTCACGGCGGCGTCACCGTGAAGGGATGATCAGCTACGCATGACGGTGACGCTGCGTTGACGCAACCTGTGTATCAGCTATGCGTCGAGCGCGCCCGGGACGACGGATCGATCAGATGTTTGCCCAGTTCAGAACCGATCTCAGGTTGACTGTCGCGAATAGAAGGCCCACGCCGGCGTTGACTCACCGTGACCGCTATTGATAATCTTCACGGTGGTCAGCCCGGCGGCCTCAGCGGGCGGGGCCGCGCCCGGCCCCGCCGTCAGCGGTGAGGTCGACAGTGGCGTCACGGGCAACCGATCCGGGACACAGCAGACAGTCGGGACATGCGTCCCGCAGGGGGTGCCGCCGTGGCCGCTGATCCGTCCGTGCCGACCGCCGGAGAACCGCCCGAGGAGGGCGTCTCACTCCACCTGCTCGGCGGCTTCCGCCTGCTGCGCGACGCCGTACCGGTCGTGGTGCCGCGCGGGCTGCAACGGGTGATCGCGCTGATCGGGCTGCGCCCCGGCGCCACCCGCAGCCAGCTCGCGGGGCTGCTCTGGCCCGACGCCTCCGAGGAACGCGCGCTGTCCTCCCTGCGCACGGCGCTGTGGCGACTCCGTCAGGACCCGTGCTGCCCGATGACCATGGCCAGCGACACCGTACGACTCGGCACGGCGGTCCGGCTCGACGTGGACGACCTGGTCGGCACCGCGGCCCGGGTCCGCGACGGCGACGACCCCCGCACCGCCGCCGGGGCGCTCGCCGCCGGACGACACGACCTGCTCCCCGGATGGTACGACGACTGGGTGTTGCTGGACCGGGAGAGACTGCGCCAACTGCGCCTGCACATGCTGGAACAGGTCGCCGGGCACCACCTGACCGCAGGGCGACACGGCGAGGCCCTCGAAGCCGCGCTGGAGGCGATGGCCGCCGAACCGTTACGCGAGACACCGCACCGGCTGGTCGTCCGCATCCACCTCGCCGAGGGCAACGCCTTCGAAGCCGTCCACGCCTTCTACGTCTACCGGGACCTGCTGCGCAGGGAGTTGCGCCTGGAGCCGAGCCCGGCGATGTGCGCCCTGCTCGACGACACGCTCGCCCCGATCCGCCAGGCCAGCCGGGACGCCGTCACCGATCGCCCGTCACCGGCCGGCCGACGTACGTGACGGTGACGTGACAGGCGCTGCGGCACGGTGGGCGCACAGAGCACGTGGCGCCGGTCCGAGGGTCGGGAAGCCACCGGCGGAAGGGGTCCCATGAGTCGTCTACTGATCGTCAGCCGGATCATCCCGGGCGCGGAGGGGCGGGTCGCCCAGATCTTCGCCGAATCCGACGCCACCGAACTGCCCGGTCTGACCGGCGTCACGCACCGATCCCTGTACTGCCTGCACGACCTGTGCGTACACCTGCTGGAGACCTCGGACGTCGACCCGGACGCCCTCGCGGCGGCCCGCAACCACCCGCTCTTCCAGCAGGTCAACGAGCGGCTCTCCGCGCACACCTCGCCGTACCTGCCAACCTGGCGCTCCCCCCGCGACGCCATCGCCAGCTGCTTCTACCGGTGGGACGCCACCGACGCGCCCGCCGCGCGCCCGACCAGCGCAGACGCGCCCGCAGCACGCCCAGCCAGCACCGACGCGCCCGCAGCGCGCCCAGCCAGCACCGACGCGCCCGCAGCGCGCCCAGCCAGCGCCGGCGCTCCCGCAGCGCGCCCGGCC
The DNA here is from genome assembly GCF_900090275.1 of Micromonospora zamorensis. Classification (NCBI taxonomy): domain Bacteria; kingdom Bacillati; phylum Actinomycetota; class Actinomycetes; order Micromonosporales; family Micromonosporaceae; genus Micromonospora; species Micromonospora zamorensis. The sequence continues at coordinate 3,059,228 of NZ_LT607755.1, forward strand.
AGCACCGACACACCTGCCGCGCACCCGGCTGGCTGAGATGTCCGCCGCCCCACCACACGTACTGATCATCGGCGCCGGCACCGGCGGACTCTGCCTGGCGCACGGCCTGCGCCGGGCCGGGATCACCGTCGCCGTCTACGAACGGCACCGCGACCGCACCGACGGGCTGCTCGGTTACCGCGTCGGCATCGGCCCGACCGGTAGCCGGGCACTGCGCGAGTGCCTGCCGCCGGAACTGTTCGCCACCTTCCTGGCCACCTGCGCGCGGCCACCGCACTACTTCAACGTGGTCACCCAGGGGCTGCGCCAGACCGCGTCGTTCGCGCTACGGCCCAGCGCCGACCCGGTGCACACCGAACACTCGGTGGCCCGGATGGTGCTGCGCCACGTGCTGCTGACCGGCCTGGACGACGTGGTGCACTTCGACAAGACCTTCACCCGGTACGAGCAGCGCGACGACGGCACGGTCACCGCGTACTTCGCCGACGGCACCAGCGCCACCGGCGACCTGCTGGTCGGGGCGGACGGCACACACTCGGCGGTACGCCGGCAGTACCTGCCGCACGCCGTCACCCGCGACGCCGGCACCATCAACATCGCCACCCGCATCCCACTGACCGCACACACCCGCGACCTCGTCCCGGAACGCGTCCGCCAGGGCATCTCACTGATCTTCGGCATCGGCGGGATAATGGGCGTGCTGCACGTCATGGACTTCAAGTGGGACGCCGAACGGGCGATCAAGCCCGGCGTCAGCGACGCGGACGCCGCCCTGCTGCGGCAGTGGCCCGGCCTGTCCGACGACACCACCACCGACAACATCAACCTCATCATCTGGAGTGCCGCCCGCCGGTTCCCCGCCGACGTGATGGAACGACGAGGCGAGGACCTCGTACGGGTCGCCCTGGAACTCACCACCAACTGGCACCCGAACCTGCGGGAGCTGCTCACCCGCGCGGACCCGGCCAGCGTCCTCCCGATCAACGTGTCGACGTCCGAACCGGTGCCTCCCTGGAAGAGCAGCACCGTCACCATGCTCGGGGACGCCATCCACACCATGACCCCCGGTCGCGGTGTCGGCGCGAACACCGCCCTGCGCGACGCCCGCCTGCTCTGCGAGCAGCTCACCCGGGCCACCACCGGAGACAAGACGCTGCTCCAGGCGGTGGCGGACTACGAGGCCGCCATGGCGCCGTACGGCTTCGCGCGGGTCGCCGAATCGTTGAACCGCAGCGGCACCAGCGGCGACGACCGGATGTACCGGCCGGTGGTGGGCCGGCTCGCGCTGCTCGGGGCACGCGGCTACTTCGGAGTGACCAGCCGGGTGCCGCGACTGCGCCGCCGGTTCGTCGACGACTTCCACACCTACGAGGGCGATCAGGACTGACCCGGGCAACAGCCCGTCGACCCGGGTTCGGCGTTCCGCGCCGGGCCCGGGTCTCGTCGTGTCCGTGCTGATCTCGTCGAGTCGCTGGCTCTCGTCGAGCCTGGCTTTTGTGCTGCTTGAGGCGACGCTGTGTCACTCGGCGGGCACCGGCTGATGTGGCCGCCCGATGCACAACGCCCCTGGCCGATCCTGTCTCTCGCCCGCAATACGCGTGTGCGAAGCTGCGGCGAGTTTTTCTCGTGACTTATCCAACGAGCTGAGAGGGAGGTTCGCCGTGGCGTGGTCTATCGGACACTCGCTGATAGTGGTACTGGCACTGTTGCTGGGACTGGCCGCCGGATGGTTGCTGCGCGGCCGGCGGGGCGTGCAAGGCAACTCGATTGTGGAAGGTGACCCCGTCGCCGGCCTGGCCGTGATCTCCACGCCGACGCCGGCGGCCACCACCGACGAGGTCCAGCCCGCGGCCGCCGTCGACCCGGCCCCGACCGCCGTCGCGGACGAGCCGGTGCCGGTGGACACGGTCAGCGCGCCAGCCGCGGTGACCGCTGCGGACGGTCCCACCCCGGTTCCCGTCCCGACGGAAGCCCCGAGCACTATCGACCCGGCCGATATGGCGCTGACCGAGCCCCCGCCGCCCGTACCGGCCGCCGAGCAGCCCGACCCGGCCGAGCTGCGGTCGGAGCCCGTTGTGGAGTCGACCCCCGAACCGGTCGAGGTCGATGAGCAGCCCGCCCCGGCGGGCGTGATCGCCCCTCGTCGGCCCGCGGACGACCTCCCGTCCGTTGACAGCACGCCGCTCGACAGCACCCCGGCCGACGAGCCGCTCCCGGTCACCCCGGCCGACGATGCGGTCGCGACCACCCCGGCCGACGATGCGGTCACGACCACCCCGGCCGACGATGCGGTCGCGACCACCCCGGCCGACGATGCCGAGACCCGGGCCACGGTGGCCGATCCGGCGGAGGCACCGGTGACCACCGACGCGGTGGACGTGGACCCGGTGGACGCTCACCGGGTGGACGCGGAGCCGGCCGACGCGGACGCGGTGCACACCAACGCCGTGCACACCAACGCCGTGCACACCAACGCCGTGAGCACCGACGCTGACGCTGACGCTGAGTCGGTACGGGCGCCGGTGGCCACGCCTCCGGTCCGGCCGGCCGTGAGCGCGACCCCTCCGGTCCGTTCGACCGCCGACACCGCGATCAGCACCTACGAGGGCGACCCGACGGGCCCGGCCGACGACTTCCGCCGCATCCAGGGGATCGGCCCGAAGATGGCGGCGGCGTTGCAGGACGCCGGCGTGCGCACGTACGGCCAGCTCGGCGATTTGGACGAGCCGGCACTGCGCGATCTCATCCGTGCCGCCGGTCTGCGCGCCGCGCCCGGGCTGGCCAGCTGGCCGCAGCAGGCCCGTGTGCTCGCCGGAGCTGGTGAGGAGATGGCCGCGGTGCTGCCGGGCAGCAACCAGGCCTGACGCCCGAGACCGAGCCCTCGGCCCACCGTCCAACGCGACGGTAGGCCGGGGGCTCGTCCGTGCGGGTCGGAACACCGCAGGGCCGCACGCCGAACCGACGGACAAGGCGCACGGTGAGCGACTCGCCTTGCAGGAAACCGCGCCATCCGACCGACCCGGACACCCCGACTTACAGGAACCCGAGTCGATCAGCCCCGGTTGGGGGAAGGGCCGGCGAATTCGGGGCCGTGCCGTCGACCGATCGTTACCGTCCGGGGAGGTGGACCGGACGGGTCCGTCGAGTCGACCGGTTCCGCAGGAGAATCCCGTGAACCTCGCCGCGCCGGAGCCCGGGTCACCTGGGCCCCGCCGCCCTCCGGTGCGTGATCCGGCGGCCCCGCGCCGGGTGACACTTCTCGAACTCTTCTTCGACCTTGTGTACGTGGTCGCGTTGGCCCTCATCTCCCGCGGACTGGTCGACCAGCTCGACTGGCACCGGGCAGGTCAGGCACTGATCATGCTGGCCGCCGTCTGGTGGACCTGGGTGATCACCACCCTGGTCACCGACCTGTACAACCCGGAACGCACCGAGATCAAGCTGCTGATCAGCGCCGTGATGTTCGGCGCGCTGCTGATGACCACGGCGATCCCGGAGGCGTTCAAGGACCGCGGGCTCGTCTTCGCCGGCACCTACGTGGCGATCCACCTGGGGCGCGGGCTGTTCCTGATGCCGGCGGTACGCCGAGAACCGCAGACCCAGCGTCGGGCGGTACGCATCTTCATCTGGTTCGCGGTGTCCGCGATCCCGTGGATCATCGGCGGGTTCGTCAGCGACGACGCCCGGCTGGTGTGCTGGGCTATCGCGCTCGCCATCGACTACATCGGTTTCCGCCTCGCGTACCCGGTGCCCGGGCTCGGGATGGTGCCGGAACCCCAGCGCAACGTGACGGCGGAGCACCTCTCCGAGCGCTACCAGCAGTTCTTCATCATCGCCCTCGGCGACGCGATCCTGATTATCGGCACCATGTTCAGCGCGCAGCACAGCGAGACGGAGAACATCGGCGCGTTCGCCGTGGCGTTCCTGACCACCCTGCTGCTCTGGCGAATCTACGTGCACAAGTCCGGTCAGCTCCTACCGATGGCCATCAAGGGATCGGCGTCGCCGAGCAAGTTCCTGTTCACCGCGCCGTACACCCATCTGTTGATGGTCGCCGGGGTGGTGACCACGGCCTCCGGGTTCCACCTCGTGCTGCTCGAACCGAGCGGCCGGACGCCACCGGCCTGGGCGGCGGTGATCCTCGGCGGTCCGGCACTCTTCCTGACCGGACGGGCCTCCTTCGAGTACGAGGTGTTCAGCCGGGTGTCGTGGTCCCGCCCCGGCGGGGTGCTGGCGCTGCTCACCATCGCGCCCGCCGTGCTGTACCTGCCACCGGTGTTCGCCTCCCTCGGCGCCCTCCTGGTGCTGGCCGGCGTGGCGTACGCGGACTTCCGACGCAGTTACGGCAAGCCGCCGGAGGCTCCCAGCCCACCACACTGAAGCAGCCCACCGCACTGAACCGGCCCACCGCGGCGTCGGCGGGTCAGCGGGCCGTCCCGGCCAGCAGGAGGCCGGCGTCCGGCACGTACGGCTCGACGCCCAGACCGGTCAGCAGTTGGTGCACCGTGGCGGTGGCCGCGGTGAGCACCGGGCGGCCGAGGCGGGCCTCCACCTGCGGCACCGCCGCCAACGACGGCAGCTGCACGCAGGCGGAGAGAACCACCGCGTCCACGTCGGTCACGTCCAGCCGGTCGGCCAGTTCGACCAGGCGGGACGTGGGGATGCGTCCCACCGCCACGTTGTCCGGCTCGCTCAGGCTCAACGCGTCGGTCACCTGCACGCCGTGCGCGGCAAGGTAGGCGGCGACGGTCGCGGTCAACGGCGGCAGGTACGGCGCGATCAGGGCCACCCGGCGGGCACCCAACGCCCGCAGCCCGGTGACCAACGCGCCCGCGCTGGTCACCACCGGCATGTCGTGCCCGGCACGACCGGCCGCGCGGCCCAACCGCCGCTCGGCCCGCTCGTGCGCCCCGGCGCCCTCGCACATCACCGCCACCAGGCAGGCGTACGCGAGGACGTCGCAGCGGGCGTCGGCCAGCTCGGCGGCGCACCGGACGGCGGAGCGGTTCATCCGGGCCAGTTCGTCGAGGGTCACCTGGCGCAGCCGTACGCGGCTGGAGTGCGTGGTGAAGCGGACCGTCGGGTCGACAATCTCGCGTCGGCGCAGCATCGCCGGGATCTCGGTCTCCATGGTGGTGTTCGAACTGGGCACCACCAGGCCGACCCGGTATTCGCTCACACCAGCGCCCCGGCGTACCCCCGGACCTGCAACCGCTGCCGGGCGGTGCCGCCGAGGCGCACCTGCAGGCCGAGCGGCGCGGCCGCGCGGCGGACGTCGTCGAGGTGCAGCGACCCGTGCCGGTCCACGGTGAGCACGGGCGGCTCCTCCAGCTCACCCTCCGGCGCGTGGAAGGAGAGCAGGGTGACCGAGGTGGTGAGGTAGCCCGGGTACGCCGCGCGGGCCGCCGCCTCGTCCCGGTGCAGGAGCACCACCAGGTCGTCGAGGTGGGCGAAGTCGGCGGCGAGGCCCCCGGCCTTCCAGTGCGCCGGTTCCTCGGCCGTGCCGGTGAGATGGCGGGACCGGTTCGCCGAGGTGATGTAGAGGTGGTCCGACCCGGTCTCGGCGAGCGCCCGCTCGAAGAAGGCGTTGGACGGGCAGGTCAGGCCCGGGGCGATCACCTGGGTGGTTCGTACTCCCTGGTCGACCTGGACGAGGTGCTCGGGGAGCCGTTCCGCCGCCGGGCCCCGGAAGCCGAACGGCCCGGCGCCGTAGAGGGCGTCCATCAACGCCCGCACCCGACCGACCGGCAACCGGGGCGAGATCCGGGTCCAGTCGAACATTCCCGGGATCCGTCCGATCGCGGTGGTGATGCTGCCGACCTGGTGGACCGGACGCCCCTTGGCGAGGTTGACCCGGCCGACGGTGTCCGCGTCGGGACGCGTGACGATGACGTAGAAGTTGGCGAACGCCGCCGCGACGACCGCGCCGCCAGCCAGCGCGCGGGCCGCGACCGCGACGTCCTCGGGGCGGTCGATGTACAGGGGCGGTGACGGGGCGTCCATGAGTCCTCCTCGGCGGGGCGCTGAGGCAGTTCTACGTCCACCGCCCCGTACGACGGCGAGGTCGGTCGGCGATCCGATAGCCGATTCGCGTGACCCGGTGCGGGCGGCTGATGCGCGGGCGGTACTCAACGGCGGACGGCATCGGCCGGACGGCCGATCCCCCGGGGGTCGTGGCGGGCAACCGTTAGCCGCGTGACCCGATTGGGTACAACGCCTGCACCTCAGATCCACCACATTCCCCCAGGAGGCAGCGATGCGCGGCACCTCGATACTCGGAGTCATCGTCGTGATCTGGTTGGTGATCGGCGCAATCGCCGGTGGCCAGCGAGGCTATTACAGCGGCGACGACACTAACTGCGCCGAGGCCGGCACCATCCTGGTCACCATCGTGGCCGGGCCCTTGAACTACATCGGCGCCAACCCCAAGGTCGACTGCAAGCTGCCCGAACCCTCGAAGTAGGTCGAACGCACTCCGGCCCGTGCCCCCTGACCGGGGGCACGGGCCGGCGCATGTCGCCGAGGAGCACTCAGGCGTGGTAGACGACCAGGGCGCATCGGCCGTTGCCGTCATCGGGGTGGGCGAAGCCCAGGCACACCCAGACCTCCGTCCAGCGGTATTGGGTGCCGCCGTTGGACTCCCACTTCAGGGTGGTGGCCGCGGAGGTGGCAGTGTCGTCGACGCCGATCGCACCGGTGTACTGCGTCGACCAGTAGACGTACGCGCGGGCGGCGTACCCGTCGGCCTTCCGGTCCCGGACGTAGCTGTAGTCGTACCAGTCGAGCCAGGCGTGGCCGGTGCCGTCGATACAGATGGCCGCCGCCGCAGTGGCTCCCGGACCCCCGGTCGGGCTGGTGACGGTGGCTTCGCCGCGCTTGCAGGTGGTTGCCGCCTGGGCTGGTGATGCGGCGGCGAGGGCTGCGCCGCCCCCGAGGGTGGCCGCCGCGAGCACGGCGGCGGCACGACGGAACAGTCTGTTGGTCATCCTGCACTCCCCTGTTGGCTCTGCCGCGACCAGGACGGCCGCCGACGTTGATCACGCCTAACCTTGTCTGGCGGCCGGGTCATGTTCGTGGGCGACGTCAGACCCTGTCGGCCCTCCGTCGCGCGGCCCTGCCGGACGAGAAAAAGTCTGTGGCCCGACGGTGACCGTCGGAAGGGGTGGTGCCTGTTCCGAACAGGCGATCGGATGTTCGACCTGCTTACGAATCCGTTCGGAGATGTTCGAGGCCATCGCTGTCATCGCGCGGTGGGACGCCGGGCTCGTTCGCGCCCGCTGCGCCGCCGGGTTTCGGCCGTTGGCGGCCCCAGGCTGCCAGCGGCTCGAGTGCCTCGTTGAGGCGTGTGCCGTCCTCGGTCAGCGAATACTCGACGTGCGGCGGCACCTCGTCGTAGGAGACGCGGCGCACAACGCCGTCCGCTTCCATTTCCCGAAGGTGGGAGGTCAGCACCTTCTCGGTGATCCCCGGAAGCAGTCGACGCAGCTCGCCGAAGCGGCGGTGGGGGTGCTCGTGGAGCGCCCAGAGGATCAGCACCTTCCACTTGCCACCGATCACCTCCATCGCCGTGTCGATCCCGCAGATGTGTCCGTCCGGTGCGCCCGGCCGGTTCAGCGTCGCCATGCCCCACCCCTCCTGACGTGCTTCCTCACCCCGGGGTAACCACCCACTCCCAAGTGCGTACTTGATCACTTGCGGAACTGTGGCCAGCCTAATCGGCATGGCACAGAACACTCTCGAGAAGACCTCCGTCACAATGCTGGGACTCGGCGCGATGGGCGCCGCGCTGGCGCGTACCTGGCTCGCCGCCGGCCATCCGCTCACCGTCTGGAACCGCACCCCGGCCCGCGCCGCCGCTCTCGCCGCCGAGGGTGCGAGGGTCGCGGACAGCGCCGCCGAGGCGGTCGCGGCGAACACCCTGGTCGTCGTCTGCCTGTTGGACGACACCTCGGTCGGCAAGGTGGTGGCCGGCGCAGACCTGGCCGACAAGGACCTGGTCAACCTCACCACCAGCACCCCCGACCAGGCCCGCGCCCGCGCCGAGTGGGCCCGGGAGCGTGGTGCCCGCTACCTCGACGGCGGGATCATGGCCGTCCCTCCGATGATCGGCACCCCGGAGGCTGGCGGCTACGTCTTCTACAGCGGCTCGCGGACGGTGTTCGAGCGGCACCAGGACACCCTGGGTGTACCAGCCGGCACGACCTACGTCGGCGAGGATGCGGGCTTCGCGGCACTGCACGACGTGGCTCTGCTCAGCGCCATGTACGGGATGTTCGCCGGAGTCGCGCACGCCTTCGCTCTGGTCCGCAGGGAGGACATCGACCCCGCAGCGCTCGCCCCGTTGCTCGCCGACTGGCTCGTCGCGATGGTCCCGGCGGTGCACCAGACCGCCGACCAGCTGCGCAGCGGTGACTACACCAGGGATGTCGTCTCCACTCTCGCCATGCAGGTGGCCGGCACCCCGACCCTCCTGAGCACCGCCGAGGGACAGGGTGTCAGCACCGAGTTGCTCAGCCCCTACCTCGACCTGATGCGCCGGCGCCTGGCCGAGGGCGGTGGCGAGGAGAACCTGACTGGCGTGATCGACCTACTGGTGCGCTGACCGGTCCCTCGCCACCTGGAGAAGTGGCCCGCGCCGGTGGCGGCCTTCGGCTAGGAATGGTCACCACACCCCGCAAGCCGTCCTAGGAGGCTGGTTTGCAGGCCTGGGCGGCGTTTGTCGACGTCGAGGGCGGGAAGCCGACCCGGCGTCGACCGGCGGACGGAATTCGGAGCGTGCCATGCAGATCGGCTACAAGCTGGCCTCGGAGGGCTACGGCCCCCAGGAGATCATCCGGCAGGCTGTCATGGCCGAGCAGGCCGGTTTCGACTTCGTCGAGATGAGCGACCACTTCCACCCCTGGCTCGACACGCAGGGCCACTCGTCGTTCACCTGGAGCGTGCTCGGCGCCATCGCGGCCAGGACCAGCACGCTACGGCTGGCCACCGGCGTCACCTGCCCGACCGTGCGCTACCACCCGGCGATCATCGCGCAGGCCGCGGCGACCATGGCACTGGTCTCCGACGGGCGGTTCACCCTCGGGGTGGGCGCCGGCGAGCGACTCAACGAGCACGTCGTCGGCCAGGGCTTCCCCAGCGTGCGGGGCCGACACGAACGGCTACGCGAGGCACTGGAAATCATCCGGCTGCTCTGGCAGGGCGGATACCAGTCGTACGAGGGCCGGCACCTGCAACTGGAGGACGCCCGGATCTTCGATCTGCCGGACACCCCACCGGTGATCGCGGTCGCGGCCAGCGGCGAGGCGTCGGCCCGGCTGGCCGCCGAACTCGGCGACGGGTTGTTCGCCACCGAGCCGGAGGCGTCCATCGTCGAGCACTACCGACGCGCGAACGGGTCGGGCCCACGCTACGCCGAGGTTCCGCTGGCCTGGGCCACCGACGAGCAGCAGGCGGTGCAGGCGGTGTTGCAGACCAGCCGGTGGATGGTCACCGGCTGGAAGGTGATGAGCGAACTGCCGAACCCGGTCAACTTCGACGCGGCCAGCGCGTACGTCGAGGAGAAGCACATCCGCCAACTCTTCGCCATCGGCCCCGACCCGGAGCCGCACGTCGCCAAGGTCCGGTCGTACGTCGAAGCCGGCTTCGACCACATCGTGCTGCAGAACGCCGGCCCCGACCCGGACGGCTTCCTCGACTTCTTCGCCGGCGACCTCGCCGGCCGTCTCCGGGCGATGAGCTGACGGCCGCCGCACCTGACACCACGGCCGCTCCGAGCGCCGCACGGCCCGAGCGGGACGCACCGAGCCGCCCCGACTGATCGTCGGGGCGGCCGGTTGCGCGGGTCCGCTCAGCGCGGGTCGTGCGCAGGTCCGCTCAGCGCGGGTCGTGCGCAGGTCCGCTCAGCGCGGGTCGTGCGCAGGTCCGCTCGGTGCTGATCCGCTCAGCGGAAGCAGTGTGCGATCGGCGCCTGGCTGCCCTCGCAGTTGGTCGGCTCGTTCTCGACGACCACGCTCTCATCGTCGATCTTGACCTGGGCGTGCGAGGCGAAGATGCCACCGGGCTTCACCGTCGACGCGTTGTGGGTGACCTTGCTGGTGTAGATGGCCACCGAACCCGCCGTCGCGTAGATGCCGCCCCCCTTGGAGGCGGCGCCGACGGCCTCGTTGCGGGTCACGTCGCTGCCGCGTACCAGCAGGTTCGCCTTCTCGGCGTAGATGCCGGCGCCGAGGCCGTGGGTGGTGTTGCCCTCGACCACGCTGTCGTCGAGTGGCGTCAGGCCCTTCACGGTCGAGATGCCGCCACCGTTGACGGTGGACGTGTTGCCGCGGATGGTCATCGTGCGCATCACCAGCACCGCGTCGGAGTTCGCGGCACCGCCGCCGACCTGCGCGGTGTTGTTCAGCAGTTCGGTGTCGGAGACCTTGGTCCGGGCCGAGAAGCTGGCCAGCCCACCGCCCTGGCTGGCGCTGTTCTGGGTGAACGAGACGCTCTCCACGTCGGCCGCGCCACGGTAGTTGCCGAGCCCGCCGCCGTACCCGTTGGCGCTGTTGCGGTGGAACTCGGATCGCTTCAGCGTCAGCACGCCACCGTTGAGCAGGCCCCCGCCCTTGCCCGCGGCGCCGGATGCGCTGTTGCCGATGAAGGTGGAGTCGGTGACCACCATGTTGCCGTCGTTGAAGATGCCTCCGCCGCCGCCCTCGGGAGACAGCGAGGTGCTCTGGGTGACGGTGACCCGCTCCACCACCGCTGTCGCACCGTGCACCACGTGCACGCTGCCTCCCTCGATGGCCGAGCGGCCGTTGTGCAGTTCCACGTCGCGCAGGGTCAGCTCGCCGCCGTCGCGGACGGTGAAGAACCGGAACGCGGCGGCCTGGGCGTCCCGGGCGATGGTGGCTCCGGCGCCGTCGATCGTGATGGGCTGGTAGATCACCGGCAGGCCGGCGGTGTCGTCGGCCGGGTTGTGCGGCGGCGCCTCGGCGTCACCGGGGGTCTCCGCGGCGTCGGCCGCTTCCCGTGCGTCGCGGATTCCACCGTCGTACTGGTCGGTCTCGTGGAACGCCTCGGTGAGGGTGTAGCGGCACTTGGGCGCGAGCCGGAGTTCCGCGCCGCCCTCGGCGTTGGCCGTCACCAGCGCCGCCACCAGCTTCGCGGCGTCGCAGGGCACCGACACCACACCGCGCTTGCCGGTGCCCGGGGTGGCCGGACGGCCCCGCTCGGCACCGTCCTTGTCGCGCCCCTCCCCACGCTGGTCGTCGGCCCGGCGGTCGTCGTCGCTTCCGGCCGTCGCGCTCAGTCGGCCCAGACCGGGGAGGGAGAGGGCGCGGTCCGCGGCGGCGGCCACGCCGGCAACGCCGGCCGCTCCCACGACCAGGCTCCCCGCCAGGAAGCCGCTGGCGAGGAACCATCGGGACCGCCGTCTGGGTCGGGTCGCGCGGTCTCCTCCTGGGTACGTGGACATCAAGAATGCCTACCTTCCTGCCTGCCTACCGTGACCGCGCGCCGATCCGGGCGCGGGGCGCTCGACGTACCGTCGACCACCAGACGTCACGATAAGTCCGCAATACGGACAAGAAGGTGTGAACGTGAATAGTGCCCTTATTCATCTTTGGAACCCACCAAAAGGGCAGCCGGTCACCCGCCGACGTGGATGCCCGGCCGACGCAGCGGGTCCCGCTCGGTCCGACGGATGATCTCCCGTACCACCGGCGGGGTGTCTCCACGGCCGAGGATGAGATAGCGCGCCAGGTGCGCGATCGGGCTCCCCTCCGACCACTCGAAGTGCGCGTGCGGACGTACCCCGGTGGCGTCGCGCAGAGCCAGCAGGATCGCGGCGATCGCGTTGGGCGCGGCCGGGCTGCTGGCACGCAGCACACGAAAGCCCCCCACCTCGATCCCGTGCACCTGCAGCACCTGGCTGAACCCCGACGGGTCGACCACGTCGATCTCCAGGAACAGCACGTCCGCCGCCCCGGGCACCGGGTTCATCCCCCGCTGCGCCCGTTCCTTGACCGTGTACTCCTTCACCGAGCCCTGCTGCCGCTTGTTCGCGATCAGGTGCAGCTGCCCGTCGTGGGCAAGCGACTCGGTGATGAACCGACGGGCCGGCTCGTCGAACTCGATCCGCTCGGCACGCAACTCGGTGGTCCGGGTGACCCGGGAGACCAGCGAGACCACGATGATGCCGAGGATGAACAGCGCGGAGATGGTGATCCCGTCCGGCTGCTCGACGACGTTCTCCAGCAGCGCGTACAGCAGCACCAGGGTCAGCACCGTGAAGCCGATCGCGGCAGCGCGCTGGTGCCGTCGGGCCGCCGAGATCGTCACCGCCACCGCGCCGGAGACCATCATCGCCAGGATGCCGGTGGCGTACGCCCCGGCCTGGGCGTTGACGTCGGCCCGGAAGGCGATGGTGATGGCCACGCTGACCACCGTGTAGACGATCACCACCGGGCGCACCGCCCGCGCCCATTCCGGCGCCATGCCGTACGAGGGCAGGTAGCGCGGCACGATGTTGATCAGCCCGGCCATCGCCGAGGCGCCGGCGAACCAGAGGATGAGCACGCTGCTCACGTCGTAGACGGTGCCGAACACCTCCCCCAGGTAGGTGTGGGCCAGGAACGCCAGCGCCCGCCCGTTCGCGGCGCCACCGGGGCGGAACTCCTCCTCCGGGATGAGCGCCGTGGTCACGAAGGTCGTCGAGATCAGGTACACCGACATGATCAGGGCGGCGGTGGTGAGCAGCCGACGGGTGTTGCGGATCCGGGCGGCGAGTCGGGCCTGCTTGTCCGGACCGTCGGCCGAGATCAGGGGCATCATGCTGACCCCGGTCTCGAAACCGGACAGCCCCAGCACCAGCAGCGGGAACGCCAGCACGGCGGTGAGCAGCACACCGCCGGGCCCGCCACCGGTCTCGGTCAACGCGGCGGTCCAGTCCGACACGATGTTCGGGTCGCCGACGATCCGGACCACCGCGACCACGACGATCACCGCGTTGAGCACCAGGAAGACCGCGACCAGCGGGATGGCGACAACCACCGCCTCGCGGAACCCGAGCAGGAACACCCCGCCGAGGATGAGCAGCAACGCGACGGTCACGACGACCGGCACCAGAGGGCCGTGCAGGGCGTCGGGCAGGTACGGGTTCTCCAGCAGGTGCACTGTGGCGTCGGCCGAGGAAAGGGTGATCGTGATGATCCAGGAGGTGGCCACGAAGCCCAGCAGCACCAGGACGAAGATCTTGCCCCGCCAGAACGGCAGCAGCCGTTCCAGCATCGCCACCGACCCCTGGCCGTGCGGGCTCTCGTGGGCCACCCGCCGGTACATCGGCAGCATGCCGAACAGGGTGAGCGCGACGATCAGGAGGGTCGCCAGCGGGGAGAGCGCGCCGGCCGCCACCGCCGCGATGCCCGGCAGGTACGACAGGGTGGAGAAGTAGTCCACGCCGGTCAGGCACATCACCTGCCACCAGGCGTGCCTGCGCTCCTGCCCCTCGGTCGCCTCCGGGCCGGGTGGCTGCACCTGATGCTGGAAGAGCCACCGGCGCAGTCGGCTCGCCGGCGGCCCCGAACGGACCGGCGTGGGCACGCGTTCGGGCACCACGACGCCGTGCCGACCGCTCCGGTGCGGGCGGGCCGGGTCGCGGGCCGCCCGCAGCGCCGGGTCCGGCCCGTTCGGCGTGTGCCGGCGTCCGCTCCAGCGTCGTGGCTTCGCCCGGTGCTCGTCACCCATCGTCCGTCCCACCCTCACAGGTCCTGATCCGACGGTAGGCGGTGGCCGGGGGCCCGGCCTGCGGAAACGGGGACGTGGCCAGCCTGCTCAGGACAGATCCGGGACGGCGAGCAGCCGGGCCAGCGCCGGCGGGTCGGTGACGGTCATCGTGGCCGCCGGGTGCCGTGGGCGACCGCCGGGTACCAGGGCCGGCACCGGTTCACCGAAGCGCAGACAGATCCCGCCGGCCGTGCTGGTGCCGAAGCTCGCGCCCCCGTCGGCCAACGACAGGTGCGGCCCGATCACCCGCCACCAGCGGTACGGGCCGCTCAACTCGACTGCGGTCACGTTGTCCCGGCGGGTCCGTAGCCGCCACGGCCCGTACCGGATCGTCAGATCCCGGTCGGTCACGGCCACCCAGGCGGTCGCCGGGCGGACCCCCAGCAGCGCCAGCACCGGGCGGAACGCCGGATCGAAGCGGAACGGAAACCGCGTCGCGGCCTCGGTCATCGCGCACCGGGCCGGGCGGTGGGCCGCGACACCGGGCCACCCGGCCGCAGGGGCCCGGGCCGCGCCGGCCGGGGTCGGGCGGCGGGACGGTGCCGGGCCAGGACGGTCATGGCGCGGGCGTACCCGTTGCGCGCCCGCCGACACCACCTAATCTCGCACCGTCGCCGCCCTCCCCCACCGCCGGCCGGCACCCCCCGGGCCGGCCGACGGTGGCAGACGGTCGACACCCCCCGGGCCGGCCGGCTGTTCTCCCCGAGGGCCGACCGAACGTCGGGCGACCACGCGGGGTGGGTGGAGCTGGTGGGACGCACCCCCGCGCTCCGCCGCCCCCCACGGGGCGGAGCGCGGGGGCCCCCCGTCCCGACTACTGCAGGAACGCCCCGAGGGGCGAGAGCAGCAGCCGGCCGAGCGCCGCGGCGTTGTCGTCCAACCGCATGCGCTCACACTCGCGGGCGTCCGGGTCGTGCCGGCACCGCCAGATCTTCTGCGCGTTACGCCAGGCGACATCGCGGGTGTACTCGACCAGTTCCCCCTGGTACCAGTCGTCGATGTCGCCGTTGAGCATGTCGATGAGCAGCTGCCACCGCTCCAGATAGCCGCGGCGCAGGCCGGGGATCTTGTCCGCGAAGATCTTGTTGATCTCCAGGTAGTCGTGGTGCTGGTCGCTGCCATCGACCGGCTCCGACTCCAGGTGGTCGAACGTGGTCACCAGGGCGAACGGCAGGTCGAAGTTGATGTGCGCGTTCACCCCGGCCGCCGCCGAGGGCAACGGGCGGGCGTCCGGCCCACGCATCCGCTCGAAGAGACACGACCACGCCTTCGGCGTGCCCGGGCTGGAGTCGGTCCAGAGCCGCATCGCGTCGAAATACCGCGCCGCGAACTCGACGTCGAGCCGGGAGAGGAACGCCGGGTCGACGAAGCGGTCGTCGTACAGCCCGTCCAGCACACTGCTGGTGATGGTCAGGTAGAGCCTGTTGAAGTCGGCCAGTGGGCAGCTGGCCTCCAACGGAGGCAGCCGCACCAGCAGGTCCTGAAGCTTGGTGAGGTGATCGACCACGGCCGGCACGTCCGCGGGATGGTCGGCCAGCAGGTCGACGATGTCCCGGTGCACGGGCCCCCAGACCGGTTCGGTCATCTCTCCTCCATCGTGGTCGGCGGCATCCCCCGTGCCGTCGTCGACGCGGCCCAGCCTCTCAGCCGACACCCGTGCGCCGGATCAGTAGAACGACGTATCCCGGCGCGCGCACCGGCCTACGTACGGCCGGGGGCGATCAGCCCCGGTGGTTGCGCAGCTGGATCGCGCTGGCCTGGACCCGGGTGCGGACCTGGAGCTTGTCGAAGATGTGCGACACGTGCACCCCGATGGTCCGCTCGCTGATGAACAGCCGCTGACCGATCTCCTTGTTGGTCAGCCCCTCGGCGACCAGCGCGAGCACTTCCCGCTCCCGTGCGGTGAGCGCGGCCAACTCGTCGTCGGACTCCTCGGTGGGCGCCCCGCGGGTGGCGCCGTTGGGCTCCCGCTGCTCCAGCGACACCCGGGCCCGCCCGGCCAGCTCGCGGATCTCCGAGGTCAACGGCACCGCGCCCAGCCCCTGCGCCACGTGGTACGCCTCACGCAACAGCTTGCCGGCGGTGGCCACCCGGCTGCGACGAGCCAGCAGCGCCTCGGCCTGCCGCAGCCGGGAGTACGCCGCCGGATAGGGGTGATTACGTCGGTCCCACTCGGCGGCCGACACGGCCCACAGCTCCGGGTCGCTGCCGTCGAGGCGGCTCACCTCGGCAGCGCAGAGCGCCAGGAAGCCCTCCACCACCGAGCGCACCGGTCGGGCCGCGCCGGCGCTCTTGCGGGCCACCCGGTCGGCGACGTCCCGCAACCGGCGTACGGCGGTCGGGTCCACGTCCACGGTGCGGCTGGCGTGCGCCTCCGCCTCGGCGCGCAGCCCGTGCCAGACCAGGGCGGACAGGATCATCACGTCGTCGGAGCGACTCTCGGTGAGGCCGCGCTGGACCGCCAGCCGCGCCACGTCGTGCCGGCCCTCCCACATGGCCAGCCCGGACCGCAGGGTGAGCAGCGGGATGACGTGGCGCGCCCCACCGCCGGCGAGCAGGGTCGCCACCGCGTCGAGGTCCCGACCGGCGGCCTCGATGTCCCCGTAGCCCACCGAGAGCCGGCACCGGGCGAGCAGCAACTCGACGGCGTCCGCGCCGGAGGGTCGGTGCCGCAGGGCCGCGGCGACCACCTTCTCCGCCTCGGCCCACTGGCCCACCCGGAACAGCCCGTTGATGGCGATGGCCAGCAGCCGGGTGCCCCAGGTGCGGCCCAGCCCCAGCTCGGCCACCCGCTCGGCGCCGCGCCGCGCCACCACCACGCCCTCTTCGAGGATGTTCAGCGGGCCGGTCAGCAGCTCCGCCAGGTGCAGGTAGGCGCAGGCCACGTCCTCGGGTTGGCCGGCGCGCTCGGCGGTGTCGAGGGCGTCGCGCATGACCGCCAGGCCTGCGTCGGGGTCTTCGAGACAGGCGTCGCTGAAGCCCAGCGCCGAGCTGGCCAGCACGACCTCGGTGGCGGAGCCCTCCACGTTCTCGGCCAGCGCCAGCGCCTCGCGTGCCCGCTCGCCGGCGTCGGCGTAGCGGCCCAGGTGCAGCAGCAGCTCGGCCAGGCGCGCGGCCGCGGCGGCGCGGTCGCGCGGCGAACAGTCCGCCGCCTTCAGCGCCCGCTGGTATTCCTCCTCGGCCAGCGCCGAGCGGCCGGCGGCGGCCAGGTAACGGGCCCGACGGATGTGCAGCGCGCAGCTCGGCTCGCCGCCCCGCAACGCGGCCAACTCCTCCAGCAGGGCCAACGCGCGGGCGTGCTCCCCGCAGTGGTGGGCGGCCTCGGCGGCGTTCTCCAGCAGCTCGACGCGGTCCACCGTCCGCGGGCCCGGGTCGGCGGCCAGTTGCAGCGCCGCCGACCAGTGCCGGTGCGCCTCGGCGTAACCGTGCAGCCGCTCGGCCTCCTGTGCGGCGGCCACCGCCGCCGGCAACGCGCGCGCCGGCTCACCGGCCAGCCGCCAGTGGTGTGCCAGTCGCGCCTGGTGCAGCTCACCTGGCGCGGCGGTCAGCGCCTCGGCGTAGCGGCGGTGCAACCCGGAACGCTCGGCCGGCAGCAACTCGTGCGCCAGCACCTCGGCGACGAGGCGGTGCCGCAGGCGGTAGCCGTCGTCGGCGCCGACCAGCAGCCGGTGTGCCACAGCGGCGCGGGCCGCGTCGATCAGCTCGTCCTCCGGCAGGCGCAGCACCTGGGCCAGCAGCCAGTGCTGCACCGGCTCGACACCGGCGGCCACCGCGTGCACCACCGCGTGCGCGTGCTGGGGCAGCGCGTCGACCCGGTCGAGGAAGATCTCCCGCAGCGTCTCGGACAGACCGTCGCGGCCGTCGCGCAGGTCGCGGGCCAGCTCCTCGATGACGAACGGGTTGCCGCCGCTGCGCTGCCACACCTGCTCGGCCGCCTCGGCGGACAGCGTCCGGCCGACCACGGCGGCGGCGAGCTCCTCGGTGTCGGCCCGGCCCAGCGGCGCCAGGTCGAGCACCCGCACCGTGCGCAGCCGGCGCAGCTCGGTCAGCACCCGGCGCAGCGGGTGCGCGCCCTGCAACGACTCGGCGCGCACCGCCGCCAGCACCGAGAGCTGGAGGTCACCGAGCCCGGCCAACAGATAGAGCAGCAGCTGCCGGGTGCTGCGGTCGACCCACTGCAGGTCGTCGAGGATCAGCACCAGCGGTCGGCCCTCGGCGATCAGGTGCAGCCCGCGCGAGACCCGCTCCAGCAGCGCTCCCGCGCCATCCGGGCCGGCGGTCTCGTCGGCGAACATCTGCAACAGCCCCCGCACCGCCGAGGAGGTGCGGGCACGCGTGGACAGGTCGGCGTCGAAGCGCCGCAGCGCCTGCAACAGCGGGTGCAGAGGCGACGCGTCGCCGATGTCCAGACAACTGCCGGTGAGCACCACGGCGCCCTGCTCACGCAGCCGGTCGCCGATCTCGCCCAGCAGCCGGGTCTTGCCCACACCGCTCTCGCCGGTCAGGAAGACGGCGGCGGTCTGCCCGTGCGCGCCGTCACCGAGCAACGCGGACCGAACCGTCTGCACCAGCTCGGCCCGACCCACGAGCGGTGCGGTGTCCACATCGCTGGCCATGGCACGCAGCCTAATCACAGGGCCCCTCACCGTTCTACGGCCACACGTCGCTTGTGGTACTCCTCGCGTCGACTTTGCGACTAAAGGTTGCGGGTGGCCGACATACGTCGTTCGGCAGATCCCCCGTGAGCCCAGGAGTGCCAATCTCCGGGGGCCATCAGGCATGAGCGGGGAGAAGGGCCGGTGCGATACCCATGACCACCATCATCGTCGACGCGCAGCGGACCTCGACCCCGCACTGGCCGGTGCCCCAGGAGAGACGCACAGTCACTGTGCTCTTCGCGGACATCGTCGGCTCCACCGCGTTGGTGGACCGACTCGACCCGGAGGACGTCCGCGCGCTGCAACGGGCCTACTTCGACACCGTGGCCGGTGTGCTGCACCGCTGGCAGGGGGTGGTGGAGAAGTACGTCGGCGACGCGGTGATGGCGCTCTTCGGCGCCCGGCACTCGGACGGCTTCGACGCGTACCGGGCGGTGCGAGCCGGGCTTGAGATCCAGGCCGCGCTGGACCGCCGCCCGATGGTCGGCGACAGCAGACTGCGGGTCCGCGTCGGTGTCGCCACCGGCGAGGTCGTGGTCGACCTGGGCAGTGCCGTCAGTGGTGGGCACGGCGTGGCCAGCGGCGCGGTGATCACCACCGCAGCCCGCCTGCAGGAGTACGCGCCACCCGGCGCCGTCGCGCTCTGCGCGGCCACCGCCCGGGCCACCGCCGGCCTGATCACCCAGCGTCAGCTGACACCGGTGTCGGTCGCCGGCCGGGTGCCGCCGATGCCGGTCTGGCACGCCGTCGGTCCGGTCCGTCCGGGCACCGACCGGCACGACGGCCCACTGATCGGTCGCCGCCGCGAGCTGGCCACGATCCGCGACCAGTTGAGCCGGGCCATCCGCGAGCAGGACCCGCGCTGGATCTCCCTGGTCGGCCCCACCGGCAGTGGGCGAAGCCGGCTGCTGCACGAGTTGACCCGTGGGCTGACCACGGTGGACGGGATGCCGGTGCGCTGGTGTGTGGCGACCTGCCAGCCGTACCCCGATCAGGTCATGGCGCCGGCCGCCGAACTGCTCCGCGGCCTCGCCGGGGTGCGGCACGGCGACGGCCCGGCGGTGGTCCACGACCGGTTGGTGGCTGCCCTGGCGTCGCTGTTTCCGCCGGAGCGCGTCGCGGCGGCGATCCCGACCCTGCAGCGGTTCCTGACCACCCCGGACGGCTCCTCGGCGGCGCTGGCGGGGGCAGCGATCTGCCGGGACGTCCTGCTGCGTCTGGCCGCGCACCAGCCGCTGATCGTCGCCGTGGACGACGTGGACCGGGCGGCGCCGGCGATGAGCCGTTTCCTGCACGCGCTGTTCAGCACGGCGACGGCGCGCGGGTTGCCACTGGCCCTGATCACCCTGCACCAGCCGCAGTGGGCCGACACCCGGCCCAGCCCGGCCCGACGGGTGACGATCGGGCCGCTGGCCACGGTGCAGTCCGGGCGGCTGCTGCGCCACCTGCTCACTCGCGCCGGGCAACCGGTGACCCTCGCCGACCGGCTGCTGCACCTGGTGGGGGGCCGACCCGGGCACGCGGCGGCGTACGTGCGGTCGATCATGGACGGTGCCGACCGGATGACACTCCCGCTGCCCGAGGCGGTCCGCCGGGCCGTCTGCGCGGAGCTGGACCACCTCGACGGTGAACGGCGGGCGGTGCTGATGGCCGCTGCCACCATCGGCGGTGTGATCTCCGGCGGTGCCGTCGACCGGGCCCTCGGTTGGGCGTCCGGCCGGTCCGCGCCGGCCCTACGAGGGTTGGTCGCGGCCGGGCTGCTGCTCCCCCGGCGTGCCGACGGGTACGCGTTCGTCGCGCCCGCGCTGCGCCAGGTCGCCGCCGAACGCTTGCCCCGCGCGTTGCGGGCCGTCTTCGGCCGACGGGCCGCCGAAGCGCCGCCCCTCGACACCGTCCGCCCAGACGCCGCCCTTCCCCGTGACCACGCCGCGGCCGACCGTGCTGGGTCCGGCCGTGCTGCGGCCGAGCGGGCTGGGTCCGACCGCGCTGGGTCCGATCGGGCTGGGTCCGATCGGGCTGCCGTCAGCGGCTCGGGCGTGCGGCGCGCCGAGGTCGTGCCCCTCGACATCGTTCGGGCCCGGGACGGCCGCCTCGACGTCGTCCTCGCGGTGCCGCCCTCCGGCGTCACCGACCCGCTGCGCCGAGGCCTCCCCAGCTCGACAATGGCCACCTCACCGACCGCGCCGACGGGCGGAGCCAACCGATCGTTGGGCTTCCGCCGGCTCCGCGCCGTTGCGTCGGCTGGCGACGTGCCTCCGACCCGAGCGTCCGCGACACCGAACAACGCGGGCGGTCACTGGCCTGCGGCCCCCGACCGGTCCCCGGCAACGATCCGCGCGGTGCCTGCCGTGCCCGGGCCGGCCGGACGCACGGCGGCTGCCGGTGCCGGGGCTCCGCCGGACGTGGTGCGCACCGGACCGCGCCCGCCGTTGATCCGCTGGCCGACCGGCCTCGCCGCCTCCGCCTGAGGGACCGGCGTCGTTGACGTTGGCAGCTGAGCAACTCGACACGCCGAGCACCCGTCTGCTGAGCTGCCACTGATCGGCACGACCGTCCCGAGCAGGTCTCGGGAGCGAGTCAGGACGGACGCCCGCCGAACTGCCAGCGGTGCACCTCGACGTCGGCGTACCGGTCCACGGTCAGGATGGCGCGCGCCGCGTCCGGGGTGGGTGCGCGGAGAAGCGCGGCGGTGCCGAGCCAGGTCTCGCCGTCGTCGGACAGCAGCGGGCCGTACGCGATCAGCTCGTCCGGGTCGGGCGGCACGGCCAGGTCGACGGCCGGCCCCGCGCCGAGGCCGAGCACCAGGTACCGGTCACCGCCCGTCCGACCACCGGGGAAGTCCCACATCGTGCGGCCCAGCGTGTTGCGCCATCGGCGCAGCAGCACATCCCGGTACACGCCGGCCTGGTAGTTCGGCTCGTCGAAGGCGAACGCCCGCGCCGCGGCCGGATCGGGCACGTCGACGATGTGCACGCTGCCGGTGGCCGTGTCGCCGGACAGTGTCGGGCCGCGGGCGACCATCTCCGCCGCGTACCGGTCCATGTAGGTCCAGTGCTCGGCCAGCAACTCGTCGCGCAACGCGGCCGAGTCGGGCCGGTCGCGGTGGTAGCACAGGAACTCCATGCCGCACATTGTCGACGCCGTGCCCGATCCACTGCCGGCCGGGCGCAGGCGAGTCGTCCTACGGCACGGACGCCGAGGCCAGCAGCGCCGCGGTGGGGAGCGCGAGCAGGCCGTCCGGGTCGCGGTAGGGGGCGGTCAGCTCGTCGTACGCGGCACGGATCCGCACGATCATGGCCGCCGGTTGGGTCTCCATCAGCAGGCCCGGCCTGCTTATGCCGTTGGCGGGGCCGCTCCACCACGCCTCGGGGTCGGTGCGATGCGCCCAGGTGATCGTGTCGCAGCGCACGTCGACGAGGCCGGCGGCGTCGAGCAACCCGGCGAACCCCTCGGGGGTACGGGGAAAGTCCCTCTCGGCGTCCACCCTCGGCACCGACGTCGGACGGTCGACCCCGGCGGCGTTGAAAACCTCGCCCCAGAGGCTCTGCGCCTCGGGCGGCGGGGCGGGCCAGATCGTCACCGCGATCCGACCGGCCGGCCGGCCGACCCGTCGGAGCTCACCGATCGCGGCCAGCGGGTCACCCACGTGATTGATCACGAAGTTCGCCACGGCCGCGTCGAAGGACCCGGAGGAGAACGGCAGGCAGGGCAGCGCGGCGAGGCAGACCTCCTCGGCGGACGGGACGCGGCTGCGTGCCAACTCCACCATGCTGGGCTCGGCGTCGACGGCCACGACCCTGGCACCGCGAGCGCTCGCCAACCTGGCCACCGTCCCGGAGCCGGTGCCGGCGTCCAGCACGCGGGTGCCCGCGCCGACGTTCGCGGCGTCCAACAGCGACGGGGCGGGATGGGCACAGAGCGCGGCGAGGCTGCGGTCGTACGCCGCCGCGCGCCCCGCCCAGCGCGACCGCTCATGATCGTCGAACGCCGTCGTCGTCATCGCCACACCCCGCTCAAGGATCTTGATGTGGCGCCACGATATCGAACAGGGTGCGTCCGGGGCGGCGCGCTCGCACAACCCGCAGGGAACGGCTCAGGGCCTCATCGCTGCGGAGGAATGGCGGCCCTGTCGCCCGCCGAGATCGTCGTCTCGGCGTCGGCGTCGGGCTTGGGGCGAACCCCTCCCCCGACGCTGACGCGGGACGGCCGCCACCGGACTTTGTGCCCCGTGACGAGGGGATGGGCCTGCGGTGCGCCGGCGCGGATCTGCTGCTGAAGCAGGTGCAGCGTCGGCCACCACTCGGGGTGGCTCTCCACCACCTCGTCGAGGATCGGGCTGTGTCGCAGCATCTCGGCCGGCCAGTGATGCCACGAGTGGGCGAAGTTGAAGGCGGGCAGCAGCGAGGCCATCTGAAGATTGCACTCGAGCACGTCGCCGAGCAGTTCCGCGAAGGTCAACAGCTTCGGCCGCTCCACGTCGTCTGGCGTGCAGGGCTTCCCGTCGAAGAAGTACGGCCGCGCCGACGGGTCCTGGAGCAGACGTTCGTGCCAGGAGCGAATGAGGTTGTTGACCTCGACAAGCGCGGTAGCCGAACCGATGCCGTTGTTGATGCGGCTCTGCCTGGCCACCTCCCGTGTCTGTAGCGCGGAGAAACACAGCGAGACCGCGACCAGCACCAGACCAACGACGCTCAGGACCGTTTCGTTCACGCCGGCACGCCCTTCGATTGCGAGAGTCCGTCTGTCCTCACGCTACGGTGGCGGCACAACCACTGACCGTGGCTGGACCTGACGCTCAGCAGGCGGCCAGGAAGGCCAGCACCCGCGGCCAGGTCGCCGCGGTGGCGTCCGGGGAGTGCTCGGCCAGGCCCGGGTCGGTGAACAGGTGCCCCACCCCGGGGTAGCGGAAGACCGTCAGGTCGGCACCGGCGTCGGTGAGCGCCTGCTGCCACTCGTCGACCTCCTCCGGCGCGTCGTACGGGTCGGGGTCGGCGAGGTGCAGCTGCACCGGCAACCCGGCCCGGACCGCGTCGGGCGCGCCGCCGGTGCCGTGCAGCAGGAGCAGACCCGCGGCGTCGGGGCGCTCGGCCAGCAGCGCCCCGGCCACACCGGCGCCCATCGAGAAGCCGGCGAGCACCGTCTCCGGTGGGAGGTCACGCAGCGCTGCCCGGGCCCGGTCGAGCACCACCTCCTGGCCAATCTTGTCGAGCAGCGCGAAGCCCTCCTCGACGGTGTCGGTGGCCGGCACGCCGTACAGGTCGGGGGTGGTGACCTGATGGCCGGCGGCGCCCAACCGGTCGGCGGCGGCGCGCACGGCGGGTCGCAGGCCGTACACGGAGTGGAACAGCACGACGTGTCGCATCACGTCATCCTGCCGCAGCCGACCGCGCGCCCGGCGCGGCCACGCGGGGCGAGCCTCAGACCAGTGCCGCCAGGCGCGCGACGAGGTCGGTGGGTGGCGGCATCGCGGCGATCTCCTGGCTGACCTGCCCGGCGGCGACGCGCAGGCCGTCGTCGGTGAGCAGCCGGGTCAGCGCCTGCGCGGTGATGTCCCGGGGGCGCAGGGCCAGGCCGGCGCCCCGACGGGCCACCAGCTCGGCGTTGTGCCGCCGGTCCCCCGGGCCCACTGTGGCCAGTTGGGGCAGGCCGGCGGCGAGGGCTCCGAGGGCGCTGCCCGCCCCGCCGTGGTGGACCAGCGCCGCGCTCGCCGGCAGCGCCTCGTCAAGCGGAATCCAGTCGACCAACCGCACGTTCGCGGGCAGCGACCGCGCCGACCGATCGTCCGGGCGGACGAGCACGATCTCGGCGTCCACGTCGGCGGCGGCGGCCACCACGGCGGGCATCGGCCCCCGGTCACCGGGGCCGGTCAGGGTGCTGCGGGTGACCAGGATCCGGGGCCGGTCACCCGGCTCGCGCAGCCAGGCCGGCAGCTCGCCACCGCCGACGTAGGACGCGTAGCGCATCGGCCAACCGCCCTGCACGGCCACGCTGGGCGGGGCCACGGCGAGGGCGGCGACGGGTGGCGGCAGCTCACTCAGGCCGTGCCGGCGCAGCGCGCCGCCGAGTCGGGCCACTGTGGCGCCGACCAGGTCCCGGCCGTCGAACAAGGCGTTCTCCTGGCGTACGGCAGGCACGTCGAGCCGCGCGGCGGCCACCGCGCCGGCCACCGCGAACGGTTCGTGCAGCACCAGATCCGGCCGCCACCGGGTGGCAAGCGCGACCACCGGGTCGGTGAGCTGGTCGTTGAGCGCGCCGAACAGCAGGCCGGCGCCCCGGGTGCCTGCGGTGCCGGCCAGCTCGGCACGCGCGATCAGCGGATGGCGGGGGAAGACCCGCAACGCGATCCGGCCGAAGTCGAAGCCCGGTGCGATGTCGTGCACGGGCAGACCGGCGCCGGCGGCGGCCAGGCCACCGCCCCCGGTGGCCAGCAGCACGTCGTGGCCGGCGTCGCGCAACGCGACGGCGAGCGGCACCAGCGGAAAGACATGCCCGACCAGGGGCGCGGAGACCACCAGCACACGCATGAGCAGGATCCTATGTCGACCACAACACCCGCGAGGCCCTGCGACCGGCCTACCAGCCTGGTGTGTGCCCGGCCGGGCTCACCAGGCGTACGTCTGCGGGGCCTCTCCCGGCCCCGGCCAGATCTGGTCGAGTCGTTCCATGACGTCGTCGTCCAACCGCACGGACAACGCGTCGAGGTCCGCTCGCAGCTCATCGATCGTCGTCGCACCGACGATGGTGGTGGAGAGGACCGGGTTGCGCAGCAGCCAGGCGATGGCGACGGCCGCCGGCTGTGCGCCCAGTTCCCGGCACAACCCCTCGTAGGCCGTGAGCTGGTCGCGGTGCGCCTCGATGCGTTGCCGCGCCGAGGGGTCTGCGCTGCCACCCTGGTCGGCGGCGTCGAGCGCGCCGGCGAGCAGGCCGGCGTGCAGGGGGCTGTACGAGATCAGTCCGATGCCGAGGTGACGCAGGGCGGGGATGAGCTCCTGCTCGACGGCGCGTACGGCAAGGTTGTAGAGGCTCTGCTCGCTGGTCAGGCCGAGGAAATGGCGTGCCGACGCGGCGGCCTGGGCGAGTGCCACGTCCCAGCCGGCGAAGTTGCTGCTGCCGACGTAGGTGATCTTGCCTTCGCGGACGAGCTGCTCCATCGCCTGCCAGATCTCCTCCCACGGCGTGGCCCGGTCGACGTGGTGCATCTGGTACAGGTCGATATGGTCCGTCCGCAGCCGCCGCAGGCTGGCCTCACAGGCGCGGCGGATGTGATAGGCGGACAACCGACGGTCGTTCGGGCCGAGGCCCATCGGCTGGTACACCTTCGTGGCCAGGACGATGTCATCGCGGTGTCCGCTGCGCCGCAGCCACTGGCCGACGGTCTCTTCCGCGATGCCGTAGCCCTTCTTCATCTCCGGTGACTGCGGCCCACCGTAGACGTCGGCGGTGTCGAAGACGTTGATGCCGGCGTCGACAGCGGCGTCCATGACCGCGAAACTGGTCGCCTCGTCCACTGTGTACCCGAAGTTCATGGTCCCGAGGCCGACCCGGCTGACCAGCAGACCTGAGCGGCCCAGGTGTCCGTAGTTCATCGTGTGCACCGGCAAAGGATAGGGCGGCAGGGGTGGTTCAGCCGGCCGCCCGCTGGTCGACGATGCGGCGCATCTTGCCCATCGACCGCTCCACGGCGTCCGGGGCGAGCACGTCGACCGCCACGCTCACACCGATGATGTTCTTCACCAGCTGGACCAGCGTCGCCCCGGCCCGTTCGGCGGCGTCCACCCCAACCCCGGCCCGTCGTTCCACCCGCACGGTCAGCGTGTCCAACCGGCCCTGCCGATCGAGTACGCACTGGAAGTGCGGCGACAGCTGAGGGGTCCGCAGGATCAGCTCCTCGATCTGGGTGGGGAAGATGTTCACCCCGCGCACGATCATCATGTCGTCCGTCCGACCGGTGATCTTCTCGATCCGGCGCATCGGGCGGGCGGTGCCGGGCAGCAGCCGGGTCAGGTCGCGGGTGCGGTAGCGCACGACCGGCATCGCCTCCTTGGTCAGCGAGGTCAGCACCAGCTCACCCCGCTCACCGTCGGGCAGCACGGCCCCGGTGACCGGGTCGATGATCTCGGGGTAGAAGTGGTCCTCCCAGACGTGCAGCCCGTCCTTGGTCTCGACGCACTCGGTGGCCACGCCGGGACCCATCACCTCGGAGAGCCCGTAGATGTCCACCGCGTGGATGTCCAGTCGCTGTTCCATCTCCCGGCGCATGTCCTCGGTCCACGGCTCCGCCCCGAAGATGCCCACCCGCAGCGAGGTGGCGCGGGGGTCGACGCCCTGGCGCTGCATCTCGTCCACGATGGCGAGCATGTAGCTGGGCGTGACCATGATGACTTCGGGTTCGAAGTCGCGGATCAGCATGACCTGACGCTCGGTCATGCCGCCGGAGACCGGGATGACCGTGCAGCCCAGCTCCTCGGCGCCGTAGTGCGCGCCCAGGCCCCCGGTGAAGAGCCCGTAGCCGTACGCGACGTGCACCCGGTCGCCGGGACGGCCGCCGGAGGCGCGGATCGACCGGGCCATCAGTCGCGCCCAGGTGCGCAGGTCATCGCGGGTGTAGCCGACCACCGTCGGTCGGCCGGTGGTGCCGGAGGAGGCGTGCAACCGGGACACCCGCTCCCGGGGACGGCGAACATGCCGAACGGGTAGTTCTCCCGCAGCTCCGCCTTGCCGGTGAACGGGAAGCGGGCCAGGTCGTCGAGGTCCCGGCAGTCGTCGGGGTGCACCCCGGCCGCGTCGAACGCCCGGCGGTAGTGCGGCACGTTGTCGTACGCGTGCCGCAACGACCAGCGCAGCCGTTCGCGTTGCAGGTCACGCAGCTCGTCGATGCCGGCGCGCTCGATCGGCTCCAGCTCCTCCGCACGAGGGGTGCGGTCCTGCATCGCGTGCCTCCTTGGCGCGGCGGTCCCGGTGGGGCTGCGGGTACCGTACGCCGCCGTCGCCCGGTCTGGCGGGGCGGTCAGCGGGCGGCTGGCAGCCGGTGCAGGGCGTCGACCAGCGGGGCCAGCTCGGGGGTCGCCTCGGCTTCGGCGAGCGCTTCGCTGAGCACCCGGTCGTGGGTGGGCCGGGTCTGGCTGAGCAGCTCGGACCCGGCCGGGGTCAGTTCGGTGTAGATGCCGCGTCGGTCGTCGGCGCAGAGGATGCGGGTGAGCAGACCGCGCTGCTCCAGTCGGGTGACCAGGCGGGTGGTGGCGCTGCCGGAGAGCGCGGCGGCGCGGGCGAGCTGGCTCATCCGCATGTGCCAGCCGTGCTGGCGGGAGAGCGCGTCGAGCACCGTGTATTCGACGACGGACAGGTCGTGGCCGGCCTGCAGGGCCCGCTCCAGGGACGTCTCGATCAGCCCGTGCAGGGCGGCGAGGGTGCGCCAGCCCTGCGCGCGGATCTCGACCGCGTCGTCGGCGATGCCCATGCCGGCCCTCCTCGGGTGATCTGACCTGCCCCAGGCTACCACGCTTGCGCCGATATAAAGCGCGTGCAAGTATTTCGTTGCTGACGCGCGTAGTTGCACGCGCCGCACATCTGCCCCCTCCCCGATGGGAAGACCATGTCCGTACGCCAAAAGTCCCTGCCACCCGGCCTGATCGCGCTGGCCATCGGCGCCTTCGGCATCGGGCTCACCGAATTCGTGATCATGGGGCTGCTGCCCGAGGTGGCCGCCGACTTCGCCGTCACCGAGCCGGTGGCCGGCTGGCTGATCTCCGGCTACGCACTCAGCGTGGCCGTTGGCGGGGTCGCCCTCACCGCGGCGGTCACCCGACTGCCGCGCAAGCCGGTGCTGCTCGGCCTGATGGTGCTGTTCATCATCGGCAACCTGCTCTCCGCCGTCGCCGGCGACTACGCCGTGATGATGGCCGGCCGGATCGTCGCCGCGCTCTGCCACGGCGCGTTCTTCGGCATCGGCGCCGTGGTGGCAGCCGGCCTGGTCGCACCGGCCCGCCGGGCGGGCGCCATCGCCATGATGTTCGCCGGCCTGACCATCGCGAACGTGCTCGGCGTCCCCTTCGGCACCTTCCTCGGGCAGCACTTCGGCTGGCGGTCGACGTTCTGGGCGATCACCGCCATCGGGGTGGTCGCGCTGATCGGGCTGGCCCTGCTCATCCCGGGCCGCGCCGCCGCCACCGCCGACCGCCCGAGCGCCGGCCTGCGCGGCGAGTTGCGTGCCTTCACGCACTCGCAGGTCTGGCTCTCCCTGGTCATCACGGTCCTGGGCTTCGGCGGGATGTTCGGCGCGTTCACCTACATCGCCTACACGCTCACCGAGGTCAGCGGCTTCGCCAGCAGCACCGTCCCGTGGCTGCTCGTCCTCTTCGGAGTGGGGCTGTTCGCCGGCAACCTGCTCGGCGGTCGGACGGCGGACCGGTCGCTGTCACGCACCCTCGTCACCGTCCTGGCGGTGCTCACCGTGGTCCTCGTCGGTTTCGCGCTGACGGCGACGAGCCCGGTGCTGACCATCATCGCGCTGGTGCTGATGGGCGGGTTCGGGTTCGCCACCGTGCCGCCGTTGCAGATGCGGATCATGCAGTACGCCCACCAGGCGCCGACGCTGGCGTCCGGGGCCAACATCGCCGCGTTCAACCTCGGCAACGCGCTGGGCGCCTGGATCGGCGGGGTGACAATCGCTGCCGGGTTCGGCTACACCTCGCCGATCTGGGCCGGCGCCGCGCTCACCCTGGCCGGATTGGGGGTCCTGCTGGCGGCGCTGCGGCTGGCCCGCCGCCAGGAGCCAGCGAAGGCCGACGCCGCCCTGGTCGAGACGGCGGCCTGACCCGCTTACACGAGGACGCCGGGCCGGGCGGATGCCCGACCCGGCGTCACCCTGATCATCGCCCTGCCATCTTCTCGCAATTGCAAGTTATGTGCAACAAGGTCTGGACAGCGCGCCCGAACGGTAACTAGCCTTCCCATCATGAGTCCTTACATCACGGATGCGTGGGCCTGGCAGGAGAGCTGGGACCGTCAGCAGGAGGCCTACCTACCGGACCGGGAACACCGGTTCACCGCCATGCTCGACACCGTCGACGCGGTCCTCGACGGTCGGCCGCCACGAGTGCTCGACCTGGCCGGCGGCACCGGCAGCATCTCGCTGCGTACGCTGGCCCGTTTCCCCGGCGCCGAGGCGACCCTGCTGGACCTCGACCCGGCGCTGCTCGCCATCGCCCGCTCGTCGCTGGCCGACCGGGCCACCATCGTCACGGCCGACCTCGGCACCCCCGACTGGCGCGACGCGCTCCCTCACCGCGAGTACGACGCCGTCCTCACCGCCACCGCCCTGCACTGGCTGCCGGCCGACCGGCTCGGACAGCTCTACGCCGAGCTGCGGGACGTGCTGCGGCCGGGCGGGGTCTTCGTCAACGCCGACCACATGCCGGACGACAGCCTGCCGGAGCTGACCAAGCGGCTGATGGACCGGGCGAGGGACCGGCGCAACGCCCGGTACGCGGCCGGTTCGTTGCTGTCCTGGTCGGACTGGTGGAAGCAGGCCGGGGCGGACCCGGCGCTGGCGCCACTGGTCACCCAGCGGCAGGACATCTACCCGACCGGGCACAGCCCGGAGTGGAACCCGCCGGTTTCCTGGCACCTCGCCGCGCTCACCGCCGCCGGTTTCACCGAGGTCGGCACGGTGTGGCGGGGCGGCGCTGACGCCGCCGTCGCGGCAGTGCGCTGACGCCGCCGTCGCCGGCACTACGCTGAAGAGCCGTGCCAGAGCCATCCGAGCCGCGTAGCGACCCCGACGTCGACCTGCGCGTCCCCGCCGACCGCCGCGAGCTGGCCGTGCGCCCCACAACGGTCCTCGCCGCGATCGCGGCCGGCGGGGTGCTCGGTGCGCTGGCCCGGGCCGGTCTGCAACACGCCGCCCCGCACCCGCCGACCGGCTTCGGTTGGGCGACGTTCGCCATCAACACGTCCGGCTGCCTGCTGATCGGCGTGCTGATGGCGGTGCTCGGGCACCTCGGCGGTGGGCACCTCCTGGCTCGCCCGTTCCTCGGGGTCGGGGTGCTCGGCGGGTTCACCACGTTCTCCGCCTACGCGGTCGACATCCAGCAGGCACTGGTCGCGGGCGCGCCGGGCACCGCGCTGGCGTACCTGGCGGCGACGGTGCTCGGGGCACTCGTCGCGGTCGCGCTGGGCGACGCCGTCACGGCGTCGCTGCTGGGGCGGCGGGCGGCCCGATGACCGTGCTGCTCATCGCCCTGGGCGCGGCCGTCGGCGCGCCGTTGCGTTACCTCACCGACCGGGCGGTCCAGACCCGGCACGACTCGGCGTTTCCCTGGGGCACGTTCACCGTCAACGTGGTCGGCTCACTGCTGCTCGGCGTGCTCGTCGGGTGGCCGGCCGGCCCGGCGCTCACCGCGCTGCTCGGCACCGGGTTCTGCGGCGCGCTGACCACCTACTCCACCTTCAGCTACGAGACGTTGCGGTTGGCGCAGCGCGGTCACCGGCTCCTCGCGCTGGCCAACGTCGTGGGCAGCGTCGCTGTGGGGCTCGCCGCGGCCGCCGCCGGCTACGCCCTGGCCCGCCTCCTGCTGGGCTGACCTCCGGAAATTGCGCCCCGACTGCTGGACCCTCCGAGAACACACCGAGGGTATATACGCGGGGTATACCCTCGGTGTAGTCTCCTCCCATGAGCGTGCCACTGACCCTTCTCGGCCTCCTCGAACGAGAGCCCAGCCACGGCTACGACCTGAAGCGCGACTACGACGCCTTCTTCGGCCGGGGCAAGCCACTGCCGTTCGGCCAGGTCTACTCCACCCTCAGCCGACTGGCCCGCGACGGCAAGGTGGTGATCAGCGACGTCGCTCCCGGCTCCGGCCCCGACCGCAAGCGCTACATCATCACCGACGTCGGCGCGACCGAGGTCGAGCAGTGGCTGACCCAGCCGGTCGACCCGGAACCGCACCTGCAGACGGTGCTCTTCGCCAAGGTCGTGCTCGCGCTGATGCTGGACCGGCCGGCCGCCGAATACCTCGACACCCAGCGCAGCGCGCACCTGCACCGGATGCGTGAGCTCACCGAGCTCAAGCGCGCCGGCGGCCTGGTCGACGCGCTGCTCGCCGACCACGGTCTCTACCACCTGGAGGCGGACCTCCGGTGGATCGAGATGACCGGCGCCCGGCTGGACGCCCTACGGAAGGAGGTGCGGCCATGAGCGTCGTGATCGAAGCACGGGACGTGGCGTTCTCCTTCGGCCAGACGCCCGCCCTGCGCGGCGCGAGCGTCGCCGTTGACGCGGGCGAGATTGTCGCCATCATGGGCCCCAGCGGCTCGGGCAAGTCCACCCTGCTGCACTGCCTGGCCGGCATCCTCGTGCCCGACTCCGGCGAGATCCTCTTCGACGGAGCGCGGGTCGACGCCATGGCCGAGACCCAGCGCAGCAGCCTGCGCAGGGACCGCTTCGGCTTCGTTTTCCAGTTCGGCCAGCTCGTCCCCGAGCTGACCGCCGTGGAGAACGTCGCCCTGCCGCTGCTGCTCAGCGGCGTACACCGGAAGCAGGCGCTGCCGAAGGCGAGAGCCTGGTTCGCGCGCCTCGGCCTGGACGGCCTGGAGCAGCGCCGCTCGGGTGAGTTGTCCGGCGGGCAGGCACAACGGGTCGCCCTGGCCCGCGGTCTGGTCGCCGAGCCGCAGGTGCTCTTCGCCGACGAGCCGACCGGCGCGCTCGACTCGCTGACCGGCGAGCAGGTGATGGACCTGCTGGTCGGCGCCGCCCGCGAGCAGGGCACCACTGTCATCCTGGTGACCCACGAACCCCGGATCGCCGCGTACGCCGACCGTGAGGTCATGGTCCGCGACGGGCGCGTGAACGCGCCGGACCGGATCGCCTCATGATCCGCTTCGGGCTCCGCCTCGCTGTGGCCGGCGGCCGGGAGGCCCTCACCCGCCTGCTCGTCATCGCCGCCGCCGTCGCGGTCGGCAGCGGGCTGCTGCTGACCACCCTCGCCGGGGTCAACGCGGTCAACGCCCAGCTCACCCGGTACGCGTCGGTCTATCCCAACGCCTCGACGGGCGGCGATGCCGATCCTCTGTGGTGGTCGACGCGCGAGGACTACTTCCACGGCAAGCAGATCATTCGGATCGACGTTGCCCCGACCGGCCCGGACGCGCCCACCCCGACCGGCGTCCCGAGCACGCCGGGGCCCGGGGAGTACTACGCCTCGCCCGCGTTGCGGAAGCTGCTGGCCGCCCACCCCGCCGACCAACTGGCTGACCGTTACCCGGGGCGCGACATCGGCACCGTCGGTCCGGCCGGATTGACCTCGCCGGACACCCTGCTCGTCATCCGGGGCGGCACCCCCGACGAGGTGGCCACATTGCCCCTCGCCAGGCAGCTCACCACCGTCGGCGACACTCCCGCGCTGCCCGAGACGACGGTGAACCTCATCCTGAGCGTGATCGCAGGCGGGCTGCTGTTCCCGTTGCTGATCTTCGTCGGCACCGCCACCCGGCTCAACGCGGCCCGCCGGGAGCAGCGCTTCGCCGCGATGCGCCTGGTCGGCGCCACCCCGACGCAGATCTCGGTGGTCGCGGCGGTGGAGGCGACCACCGCGGCCGTCGTCGGCACCGCCGTCGGCTTCGGCCTGTTCTACGCCTTCCGCGGCCCGATGGCGGACATCCCGTTCACGGGCATGCCGTTCTTCCCCAGCGACATGTCGTTGGGCGTGCTGGACACCCTGCTGGTGGCGCTCGGCGTTCCGGCCGGCGCGGCGGTGGCGGCCCAGGTCTCGCTGCGCCGGGTACGGATCTCGCCGCTGGGCGTGACCCGCCGGGTCACTCCCCGCGCCCCGCGGGCGTACCGGCTGATCCCGATCCTGCTCGGTGTCGCCGTGCTGTTCTTCGCCATCGGGTTCCGGCCCCCGACATCCGATGGCCAGGCCGCGGTGTTCCTTCCCGGCCTGCTGCTCATCATGGCCGGCCTGATCCTCGCCGGTCCGTGGCTGACGATGGTCGGCGCCCGGGTCATGGCCCGGTTCGCCAACCGCCCCGCCACCCTCATCGCCGCGCGACGCCTCGCTGACAACCCGAAGGCCGGCTTCCGGGCGATCAGCGGCATCATGCTCGCGCTCTTCGTGACGAGCGTGGCCGTCGGCGTGATCACCACGATCGTCGCCAACCGCGGCCCGGCACCGGTCGGCTCGACCGAGGCGGGACAGGTGTCGCTCTACCTTCCTGAGGATGCACCGGCGACGCCTGACTCGCTCTTCACCGACCTACGCTCGATCACCGGCGTGCGGTCCGCGTTCGCGGTGCGCGAGAACCCGGACTGGATGAGCGCCAGCGAGCCCGGCCTGATCGCGTGCGCCGAGATCCCGAGCGCGTACGGCCGGTGCGCCGAGGGCGCCGCCGTCGCCGAGGTGGCGACGGGTCTCATCCCCTTCCGGGAGTCGGCGTCGTCCACCAGGGTCTGGCCCGCCGCATCGGTTCCACTCGGCGAACTCCGACAGCTGCCGGTGATGTCGATCGTCGTCGACACTGACGGTTCCGCCGCCACCATCGAGCGCTCGCGCACCGCGCTCGAGACCGCCCTGCCGGCCTTCCGGGTGGCGCCGAACGTGCCCGGTGACTTCGAGTCGGAGTTCGCCAACACGCTGCGCGGCTGGGAACAACTGGCCAACGTCATCATCATCGCCAGCCTCGCGCTCGGCGGGTGCAGCCTCGCGGTCAGCGTGATCGGCGGGCTCACCGAGCGCAGACGCCCGTTCAGCCTGCTGCGTCTCAGCGGCGCGCCGGTGCGGGTCCTGCGTCGGGTGGTGGCGTTGGAGAGCGCCGTGCCGATGCTCGCCGTCGCCGCCGTCGCCATCGGGATGGGCCTCCTCGCCGCCCACCTGTTCCTGCGGGCACAGATGGGCTACACGCTGATCGCGCCGGAGCCACGCTTCTACGTGATCGTCGTCGTCGGGTTGGCCGCCTGCCTCGGTGTCATCGCCTCCACCCTGCCGCTGCTGGAACGGATCACCGGTCCGGAGACCGCCCGCAGCGAGTGATCGTCAGACCGTGGGCCCGGTGGTCGGCAGCGCGACCACCGGGCCGAGGACGAAGACGGCGGGCGGACGAATGTCCTCGCGGGCGGCTACCGCGCCGATCTCGTCCAGCCGGGCGGGCACCGACCGCTGGTCGGCCTGCCCGGCGTCCTGCACGGCGAGCACCGGAGTCTCCGGGGCGCGACCGTGCTCGATCAGCATCGACGCGATCTTGGCGATGGTGTCGACGGCCATCAGCAACACGACGGTGCCCCGCGCCCGAGCCAGCGCCGCCCAGTCGACAAGCGAGTCGGGGTGCCCGGGCGGCAGGTGTCCGGACACGACGGTGACGTCGTGCGCCACGCCGCGGTGCGTCACCGGCACGCCGGCGAGGGCCGGTGCGGCGAAGGCGCTGCTCACCCCGGGGACCACTGTCACCGGCACACCGGCCGCCGCGCAGGCCTGCACCTCCTCGTGGCCGCGTCCGAAGACGTACGGGTCGCCGCCCTTGAGCCGGACCACCCGCCGGCCGGCGCGGGCGTGCGACACCAGGGCCGCGTTGATCGCCTCCTGGGCCATCGACGGGCCACGGGGCACCTTGGCGGCGTCGACCACCAGCACGTCGGGGCGAAGTCCGGCGAGCAGCCCCTGCGGGGCCAACCGGTCGACCACCACCACGTCCGCCGCGTCGAGCAACGCCTTACCGCGTACCGTGATCAGGTCGTCGGGTCCGGGCCCACCGCCGACCACAGCGACCGAGCCGTGGTCGTGAGCGTGCCCGTGGTCGTGACCGTGGTGATGGTGGTGGCCGACCGGGTCGTCGGGGTGGTCGTGCGGGCGTTGCGGGCGGCCCACCTTGTCGGCGAAGCCGGGCATCAGCACCCGGTACGCGCAGGTGTCGCAGTTCATCCGGATGTCGCCGCCCAGCGCCTCCGCGTAGCGTTCCCGCACCAGGTCGGCGAGGGCGTCGCAGTCGCCGATCACCTCGGCCACCCGCACGTCGAGGTCGGGGTGGGCAGTGGCGAACTCCGCCGACTGGGCGACGATCCGGTCCGGCAGCACCCCGGCGAACAGGAAGTACGGCGCGACGACGATCCGCCGCGCGCCGAGGCGGCGCAGTCGCTCCAGCACGGCCGGCACCGACGGAGACGCGAGGGAGACGAAGCCGGGCTCGACGCCCGCGTAGCCGCGCCCCTCCCAGAGCAGCCGGGCGACCTTCGCGACCTCGGCGTTGGCGTCCGGGTCGGTGGAACCCCGCCCGATCAACGCCACCCACGTGCCGGCCCGGTCGACCGTGTCGGCCTGAACCGCACCGGCCAGTCCCGTGCCGGCCAGCGCCGCGTCGATGCGCTCTTCGAGGGCCTCGTGCAGCAGCGGGTGCGGGCCGAGTGGGCGGCCGTAGCGGTAGCTCAGCCCGGGGTGACGCTCCTGCTCGCGGGCCATCGCGGCGGGGATGTCGCCCTTGCCGTGTCCGGCGGCGGTGAGCACCAGCGGCAGCGCCACCAGCGCCCGGTGCCCGCGCGCGACGAGCGCGCCGACCGCGTCGGTCAGCGGGGGGCGGGACAGCTCGATGAAGCCGCCCTCGACGTCGCCGACGTCACCACGACGGCGGACCCGCTCGACGAGCGCGGCGAACTGGTCGACCCCGGCCGCGCTACGCGTACCGTGCCCGACGATGACCAACCCGGTCATGACTTCTCCTCGACGTAGAGCAGGGCGTTGAGGGCGGCGGCGGCGACCGCCGAGCCGCCCTTCTCGCCCACGTTGGACACCCCGGGCAGGCCGCTGGCCCGCAGCGCCGCCTTCGACTCGGCGGCCCCCACGAAGCCGACCGGCAGGCCGACGACCAGCGCCGGTGCGGCGTCCACTGTGAGTAGTTCGACAAGCGCGGTCGGCGCGCAGCCGACCACCCAGACCGCGCCCGGGCCGACCCGGGTCAGTGCGATCCGCACGGCCGCCGCCGAGCGGGTGATCCCGGCCTCGCGGCCCAGCTCGGCGGCGGCCGGCTCGGCGACCGGGCAGACCAGCTCCAAACCGGCCCGGGTGATGCCGGCGGCGACCATCGCCACGTCGGTGACCACGGGCGCCCCGGCGCGCAACGCCGCCAGGCCCGACTCCAGCGCCGCCTCGTCGCAGACCAGCTCGTCGACGTACGCGAGGTCGGCGCTGGCGTGCACCACCCGTTCGGTCACCGCTCGGCAGAGCGGCGGCAGGTGTGACAGGTCGACCCGCTCGCGCAGGATGCGGTACGACTCGACCTCGATGGGATGCACCACCCGGCTCATCGGGCTCCTCCGCAGGGGGCGGGCTCGACGACGCGGATCGCGTCAGGGCCAGCGACGACGCGGATCGCGTCAGAGTCAGCGACGACGCGGATCGCGTCAGACTCAGCGACGACACGGATCGCGTCGACCGGGCAGATCTCCAGGCACTCCAGGCAGCCGGTGCAGCGGTCGGCGCGGACGGTCAGGCCGCCGGGGACGGGCCGGATCGCGTGCGTGGGGCAGGTGAGCAGGCAGGCGCCGCACCCCTGGCAGGCGCCGATCGTCACGATCGCCACCGGTACCCCCGGGGTGTGACCATCCGGCCGGCGACCAGCCTCGTGTCGCTGTTGCCGACCACGACGACGCTGTACATGTCGACCGCAGTCGGGTCCACCGTGGTCAGGGTGGCCAGGTGCACCCGCTCGCCGGGGCGGCTGGCGTTGCGTACCACCCCGACCGGGGTGTCCGGTGGCCGGTGCGCGGCGAGGATCCCGAGCGCCTTGCCGAGCTGCCAGTCGCGCGCCCGGCTGCGCGGGTTGTAGAACACCGTCACGAAGTCGCCCTCGGCGGCGGCAGTCACCCGCCGCTCGATGACCTCCCACGGTGTGTGCAGGTCGGACAGACTCACATAGGCGTGGTCGTGGCCGAGGGGCGCGCCGAGCAGTGCCCCGGCGGCGAGCGCGGCGGTCACCCCGGGCACGCCCACCACGTCGATCCGCTCGTCGGCGTACTCCAGGGCGGGGCTGGCCATCGCGTACACCCCGGCGTCGCCGGACCCGACCAGCGCGACCGCCCGGCCGGCGACGGCCTCGGCGACGGCGGCGCGGGCCCGCTCCTCCTCCGCGCCCAGCCCGCTGGACAGCACCCGGGTGCCCGGGCGAAGCACGTCGCGGACCTGGTCGAGGTACTGGTCCAGGCCGACCACCACGGCCGCGCGCCGCAGCTCGGCCACCGCGCGAGGGGTGCGCAGGTCGGCCGCGCCCGGCCCGAGCCCGACCACGGCGAGCCGGCCGCGCGGCGCGTGCCGGGCCACCGCCACGGTGGCCATCGCCGTCGCGGTCTTGCCCACCAACAGCGCGGCGTCGTCCGGTCGGCCCGTCGGGCCGAGCAGCGCCGCCGCCTCCGACACGCTCGGCGTGCCGACCGCGGCGCGGACCACCTCGCTGGGATGCGGCACGTCGACGGTGGCCAGCCGCGTCGCCGGCCAGGTCACCAGGGGTACGCCGAGCGCGTCAGCGGTGCTCAGGATGCCCGCCTCGTCGGCTTTGACGTCGGCGCTGGCCAGACAGCGCAGGCTCGCCGGGTCGAGGCCGGCCTCGGCCAGCACCCGGTGCAGCAGCTCCCCCACCTCGGCGGCCGGTACGCCCCGACTCGCGCCCACCCCGGCGACCAGCGACGGTGGCCGCAGCACGGCGGTCCGCTCGTCGAGCGGCACCACCCGGTCGGTGACCAGCAGCCGGTAACCGCCGTCCACGGCGCCCTCATCGGTGGTCTGGACGTTCGGGGGCAGGGCGGGCAGCGGCCAGTCGGCGTCGGCGACCAGTCGGACCGGCTCGCCGTCCAGGATGGCCCGGGACACCGCGGCGACCGCGCCCTGCACGGGCCAGCCGAGGGTGTCCAGCCCCGGCAGGTCGACCGCGTCGGTGGCGGTGGTGATCACCGGTCGGGCGTCCAACACCTCGCCGACCTGCTCGGCGAGGTCGTTGCCGCCGCCGGCGTGCCCGCCGAGCAGCGCCACGGCGTGCCGGGCGGCCTCGTCGACGACCACCACGGCAGGGTCGCTGCGCTTGTCGGTGAGCAGCGGCGCGAGGATCCGCACCACCGCGCCGGTGGCCAGGAACGCGACAACCGCGTCGCACTCGGCCCAGGCGCCGCGCAGCGCGTCGGCCGCGCTCTCCCCCTCGACCAGTCGGGCGTGCGGCCAGGCGGTGGCCACGGTGTCGGCGTGCCGTCGGCCGGCGGCGGTGGCCGCCACCAAACCGATCCGAGCGGGCGGGTTTCGGTGGTTCACGGGCGCTCCCCGGTGAGGACGACCACCGGGTTGGTGGCCGCGAGGCGGATCGACCCGCCGGGCAGGTCGGCGAGGCGGGCGGCGGAGAGCTGGCTGCCCTCGACCGTGTAGCCGGCGGCGCGCAGCAGAGCCACGGCCGGCGCGACCCGGTCCAGGGCGGCCAGGGTCAGCACCACCCGCTCAGGTTGGCGGGCCACCACGGCGGTGAGGGTGTCGGCGCCGCCACCGCCGACGAAGACCGCGTCGGGTTCGGGTAGGCCGGCCAGCGCCTGCGGGGCTCGACCGGTGACGAGCCGGACGTGCACGGCGTGCGCGGTCGCGTTGGCCCGGATGGTCGCGCCGGCCACGGGGTCCTGTTCGACGGCGAGCACTGCCGCGCCGAGCAGCGCGCACTCGATGCCGACCGACCCGCTGCCCGCGCCGACGTCCCAGACCAGCCGGCCCAGTCGGGGTCGCAGCCGGGCGATGACGAGGGCACGCACCTCCGACTTGGTGATCATGGAGTCCCGGTGGGCGTACCGGGTCTCCGGCAGCGCCCAACCGCCGGCCGGGGCGGCGGCCGGCTGGTTGTCGGAGCGCATCCCAGCGGGCTCGACCCGATCGGGCGCGGCGTCGGTGGTCGCAACGGGTGCGACGTCGGCGATGCTGAGCACGACGTGCGGGTCGGCCCAGGTCTCGGCGGCGGCCTGCTCGGGGGTCACCGCGCGGATCCGTTCGGCGGCGGTGCCCAGGTGCTCGGCGACCAGCAGGCGGCGGGACCATCCGACCAGGCCGGCGCCCAGCTCGGCCGCACCGGCGCCGGGTGCGGTGAGCACCGCGACCAGCGGCAGCGCGCGGCAGGCGTTCAGGGCCGGTCGCGGGTCGCGGCCGTGCGCGGTGACCACGGCGGCGCCGTCCCAGGGCAGGCCGGCACTGGCGAACGCGGCGGCCACACTGGACACCGCCGGCACCACCCGCAGCGGCAGTCCGGCCGCGCGCAGCCGCCGGACGATGCCGAACAGGCCGGGATCCCCGCTGGCCAGCACGACGGCCGGCACCCCGGCGGCGACGGCCTCGGCCAGCCGGTGCACGGCGGGGGCGAGCGGCCCGAGGGTCACGGTGTCCGCGCCGGGCGGTACGGGCACCGCGGCCAGGTGCCGGGCGGCCCCGACGACCAGCCCGGCGGCGACCAGCAGCGGCGCGAGCGCCGGGTGCGGTGGGGCACCGGCGGCGTCCAGCCCGACCACTGTCACGCCGGTCGCCTGCGCCGTCCGCGTCATCGGGGCCACCGGCCGGACGAGGCGACGACGTGTGAGCCTGCGAAGTCGACCATCGCCACGTCCACGGTGACCGTCGGCCCACCGAAGCGCCGCAGCACCTGGCGGACCCGCTGGCAGAGCAGGTCACCGGCCGGGGCGAGCAGCCCGGCAGCCTCCCACAGCTCGTACGCGTGCCGCCCGGTGTTCGCCTCGGTAACGGCGGCGACGAGCGACGCGTCGCCACCGGCCTCGGCGGTCACAGCGCCGAGCAGGGACAGGTCCACCTTGGAGCGCGTGTAGTGCGTCATCAGCACCCCGGCGGCGAGTTTGGCCAGCTTGCCGGCCATGCCGACGAAGACCACGCCGGTCATGCCGTCCTCCACCGCGGCGGTCACCGCGGCCCCGGTGAAGTCGCCGACCTCGACGAAGCAGACCTCGTGCAGGTCGGGCAGCAGCGCGCGGGCGGCCCGCTCGGTACGCCCACCGGTGCACAGCACCACAGCCGGCTCGCCCTGGGCGGCCATCACGTGCACGGCCTGCACGACGCTGGCCCGCCAGGACGCGGTGGAGAACGGGCGCACGATGCCGGTGGTGCCGAGGATCGAGATGCCGCCGAGGATGCCGAGCCGCCGGTTGGTGGTCTTGCGGGCCATGATCTCGCCCCGGGGCACGCTGATCACCACGCGTACGCCGACCTCGCTGAGGTCGACCACCTCGGCCACCGCGTCGCCGATCATCCGGCGGGGGGTGTCGTTGATGGCCGGGCCGCCGACGGTAAGCCCCAGACCGGGTTTGGTGACCGTGCCGACGCCGGAACCACCGGCGAGCCGCAGACCGGGGACGTCGGTCCAGTCCACTGTGGCGGTCAGCTCGGCCCCGTGGGTGACGTCCGGGTCGTCGCCGGCGTCCTTGACCACCACCGCTTCGGCGCGCACCGGAGGGGTGCCGGTCACCTCGCAGCGCTCGACCGGGAAGCGCACCCGCCGCCCGGCGGGCAGGCCGATCTCCACGTCCGGCTGGATCTCCCCGGTGACCAGCGCGGTGACCGCGGCCTTGGCCGCCGCCGTCGCGCAGGCGCCGGTGGTCCAGCCGGTACGCAACGCTGTGGGCCGTACCTTCGCGGTCCGTGGCAGGTCCGGCTCACGCAGCGGCGGCCCGGCGTACGTCATGGTGTGTGCCCCGGTGTGGCTGTCCCCCCGGTGCGGTCGCCGGCCTGGCGGCGCAGCTCGGCACGGGCGGCCGGCTCCGCCTTGCGGAAGGTGTGGAAGTGCCCGGGGTGGTACAGGTGCGAACGGGTGCCCTCGGCGGCGAGGGCCGGCCCGACGAGGAACAGGGTGTGCTTCCACAGCTTGTGCTGCTTGACCGTCGCCTCCAGCGTGCCGACCGTGCAGCGCACCACCAGCTCGTCGGGCCAGGTCGCCTGGTACGCGACCACTGCCGGGGTGTCCTCCGGGTAGCCGCCGGCCAGCAGCTCGGCCTGCACCTGCCCGGAACGGGCGGCGGAGAGGAACAGCGCCAT
Source organism: Micromonospora zamorensis (assembly GCF_900090275.1). Classification (NCBI taxonomy): domain Bacteria; kingdom Bacillati; phylum Actinomycetota; class Actinomycetes; order Micromonosporales; family Micromonosporaceae; genus Micromonospora; species Micromonospora zamorensis. The sequence continues at coordinate 3,100,686 of NZ_LT607755.1, forward strand.
CGTGGTGCCGTGCCGGGCGAAGTCCCGCACCCGCTCGCCGGGCGGCATCGGGGTCTTGCCACCCTCCAGGCGGGTGAGGATCACCGACTGGGCCACCTCGGGCACTGTCAGCTCCCGCCCGACGATCGCCGCGACGGCGGTGAACGAGGAGACCCCGGGCACGATCTCCACGGCGAGGCCGAGCGCCGAGCACAGCTCCAGTTGCTCCTGCACCGCGCCCCACAGCGCCGGATCGCCGGAGTGGATCCGCGCTACGGTCAGCCCCTGCTCGGCGGCACGCTGGTAGAGCGGCAGCACGCCCTCGATGGGCAGCTGCGACGAGTCGATCACCTGCGCGCCGGGGCGGGCGTGGTCGAGCACGTCGGCGTGCACCAGGCTGGCCGCCCAGATCACGATGTCCGCCTCGGCGATCACCCGGGCGGCCCGCACTGTCAGCAGGTCGGCCGCCCCCGGCCCGGCTCCGACGAACCACACCTTGCCGTCGCTGGTCACAGCTTTCCTCCTCGGTGGTCGCGGCGGGCCGGCACCAGCAGCGTCGACAGGTACGGCAGGTCGTGCTCGGCGTCGTCGACCGGGCCGATCCGTTCACCGGGCAAACCCAGGCTGCGCCCGAGCACCGCGTCGGAGAGCCGGCCCTGTCGACGCAGCTCGGCGAGCAGTTCGGGGTGCCGCCGCCAGCCCTTGTAGGCGACCACGGTGCCCGGCCCGGCGAGGGCGTCGGCGAACAACGCCAGACCCGCGGTGGCGGGCAGCAGGGTCAGCGGTTCGCGTCCCTCACAGAGCGGGGTGCCGCTGCGCGCCGCGAGCTCCTGCATGGCGGTGACGCCCGGAACGGTGGTCACCCGCAGGCCCGGGCGCAGCGCGCGGACGCTCTGGGCCAGGTAACCGAAGGTGGAGTAGACGTTGGGGTCGCCGATGGTGGCGAAGGCGAGGGACCGTGCGCCCGCGTCGATCGCCTCGACCACCACCCGGGCGGCGTCGTCCCAGGCGGCTGCCCGGCGCGCGGTGACCCCACCCCGGTCGTCCAGCGCGAAGGGCAGCCGGCGCAGCCGGTCCACCGCGACGTGGGGCCGCACTGTCGCCTCGGCCCGCCCGGCATCCGCACCCGCCGGCGTCGCGGCGGCAGTCACCGTGGGTTCGACCCGGTCCGCCATCACGGGTACGAAGACGACGTCGGCCTCGCGCAGCACCCGCACCGCCTTGACGGTGAGCAGTTCCGGGTCGCCGGGGCCGACACCGACCCCGGTCAGCGTGGCGTCGGCGCTCATCGGCACGCCTCGACGAGCCGGCGGGCCGCCTCCGGGTGACCGGCCCAGTGGGTGTGCAGGTAGGAGGCGTGCACCCGACCGCTCACGAAGCCGTGCTCCGCGTCGTTCCAACGCCACGCCGGTCGGTCGCCGTGCCCCGGGTCGGTGGTGGTGCGGTGGAACTCGTGGCCGCGTACCGGCTCGCCGGCACGGGCCACCGGGGAGTCGGTGACCGCCACGGCCTCGCGGTAGCCGAGGGTGAGCCAGCCGGTCATCCGGGCGGTGAGGTCCAGCCGCCCGCACATCGGTACGTCGTCCAGGGACCGCCCGAGGTAGAGCAGCCCGGCGCACTCGGCCACGATCGGCCCGTCGAAGTCGGCCAGCTCGGCGCGCAGCGTGGTGTTGCCGGCCAGCGCCTGGGCGTACGCCTCGGGGAAGCCACCGCCGATGACCACCGCGCGGGTGCCGGCGGGCAGTGCCGGGTCGCGCAGCGGGTCGACGGTGAGCACGTCCGCGCCGGCGGCGGTGAGCAGTTCGGCGGTCTCCGCGTACGAGAAGGTGAAGGCCGGACCACCGGCGAGCGCGACCACTGGCCGCTCGGCGCCGGCCGGCCCGCCGACGGCGGTGACCGGGTCCCACGCGGGGGTGGTCAGCGGTGCGGCGGTGCGGGCCAGGTCGAGCACGGCGTCGAGGTCCACTGTGGCTTCGACCAGCTCGGCGAGCGCGGTGACGATCGCCAGGGACTCGGGGGCCCGCTCGGCGACCGGGACCAGCCCGAGGTGCCGGGCCGGCGCGGCCACCTCGGCGGCGCGGGTGACGGCTCCGAGCACCGGTACGCCGACCTCGGCGAGGGCGTCGCGCAGCAGGGTTTCGTGCCGTGGCGAGCCGACGCGGTTGAGGATCACCCCGCCGATGCGCACGGCCGGGTCGAAGGCGGCCATGCCGAGGGTGAGCGCGGCGGCCGAGCGGCCCTGGGCCGTGGTGTCCAGCACCAGCAGCACGGGCGCCTCGATCAGCCGGGCGACGTGTGCGGTGGAGGCGTAGTCGCGGCGGCCGACGGCGCCGTCGTGCAAGCCCATGACGCCCTCCACCACGGCGATGTCGGCGGGTGTGGGGACGCTCGCGCCGTGGCGCAGCAGACCGGCGATCCGCTCGACGCCGACCAGGAACGGGTCGAGGTTGCGCCCGGGCCGGCCGGCGGCGAGGGCGTGGTAGCCGGGGTCGATGTAGTCGGGGCCGACCTTGTGCGGGCTGACCGTCAGGCCGCGACGGCGCAGTGCGGCGAGCAGCCCGGTGGCGATGGTCGTCTTGCCGTGGCCGCTGGCCGGTGCGGCGACGACGACCCGAGGCAGCGGCCACGGGTCGGTGGTCGTGGTCACCACTCGATGCCCTTCTGGCCCTTCTGGCCGGCGTCCATCGGGTGCTTGACCTTGGTCAGCTCGGCCACCAGGTCGGCGGCGGCGACCAGGCGCGGGTCGGCGTCCCGTCCGGTGATGACGACGTGCTGGAAGCCGGGCCGGTCGGCCAGTGTGGCGACCACCTCGTCGACGTCCACCCAGCCCCACTTCATCGGGTAGGTGAACTCGTCCAGCACGTACAGCCCGTAACGCTCGGCGGCCAGGTCGCGCTGGATCTGCCGCCAGCCCTCCAGGGCGTCGGCGGCGTGGTCGGCGTCGCCGCCGCGCTGGATCCAGGACCAGCCCTCACCCATCTTGTGCCAAGCGACCGGCGCGCCCTGGCCGGTGCGCTCGTGCACCTCGCCGAGCGCCCGGAAGGCGTTCTCCTCCCCCACCCGCCACTTGGCGCTCTTGACGAACTGGAACACCCCGATCGGCAGACCGGCCGTCCAGGCTCGCAACGCCAGCCCGAAGGCGGCTGTCGACTTTCCCTTCATCTGTCCGGTGTGGACGATCAGCAGCGGTCGGTGCCGTCGCTGCCGGGTCGTCAACCCGTCGGCGGGCACCACGCTCGGCTGTCCCTGCGGCATCAGCACTCTCCCCTTCGGGCGATCCTGCGGTTGCGGTCGGTCATCGGTGCCCGGCGTCACGCCGCGACGGGAAGCGCGCTGCCGCGGGTGTCGGGGTGGGTGAGGGCGGCCAGCGGGTGGTGGGGGGCACCCAACTGGGTGGCCAGTCGACGCGCCAGGTTGAGGCGTACCGGGCCGGTCTCGCAGTCGACGACGACGCAGGGCGCACCGGTCGCCGCGAGCACCGCCGCTGCTGCCGCGGCGCGGTCCAGCGGGCGGTTGCCCGCCGTGGCCCGGCCGTCGGTGACGACGAGGACGAGCGGACGCCTGGACGGGTCGCGCAGGCGCTCCACCCGCAGCAGGTCGGCGGCCGCGAGCAGCCCCTCGGCCAGCGGCGTCCGCCCACCGGTGGGCAACTCGGCCAGCCGGGTCGAGGCGGCCAGCACCGACGAGGTGGCCGGCAGCAACGTCTGCGCCTCGGCGCCCCGGAAGGCGATCACCGCGACCTTGTCCCGCCGCTGGTAGGCGTCGGTGAGCAGGGCGAGCACCGCGTCCTTCACGGTGGTCATCCGCTGCCGGGCACCCATCGAGCCGCTGGCGTCCACGACGAACAGCACCAGGTTGCCCTCCCGTCCCTCCCGGACCGCCTCCCGCACGTCGTTCGGGCGCAACCGCAGCGGGCCGCCCAGCCGTCCCCGGGATGCCTGGTGCGGCGCGGCGGCGCGGACCGTCGCCGGCAGGTGCAGCGCCCCGACCCGGCCGGTCGGGACCCGGGCCCCGGTGGTGCGCCCCCGCCCGGTGCGGGCCCGCGAACGTCGGCCCGGCACGCCGTCACCGACACCGGGCGCGGTGAGCACCCGTGCCTTCAGCCCACCCCGGGGTACGGCCACCGACTGCCCGTCCACGCCGCCCCGGGTCGGATCGTCGTCACCGGCCGCCGACTCCCGGCCGCCGCGCGGGCGCGCGTTCTCGCCGTCACCGCCCCGGTCGTCCGCTGAGCGCTGCGGCCAGCCGTCGGCGCCGTCCGGGCCAGCGCCGTCACGTGCCGGCGAGTGCCCGGCCGACTCGGGTCCGCCCTGGTCGGCGCCATCGCCACTGCCGTCACCGCCCTGCGGGCCGCCTCCGTTCGGGCCACCGCCCCCGTTAGGGCCGCCACCACCAGCCGGGCCGCCGCCTGATGGGCCGCCACCACCCGGGCCGTCGTCGTCCGGGCCCGGGTCGTCCGGGTCGTCGGGGTGGGCGTCCTGGGCACGCTGCAACGCCTCGTCCAGGCGCTTCTCGTCCAGCCCGGGGGTGTCGAACGGGTCGCGCCGGCGGCGGTGCGGCAGGGCCAGTCGGGCGGCCACCCGGACGTCGTCGATGCTCACCCGGTCCCGGCCGTGCCAGGCGGCGTGGGCCAGGGCGGTACGGGCGGTGACGATGTCGGCGCGCATCCCGTCCACGTCGAACGCCGCGCACACCTCGGCGATCTGCCGCAGCGCGGCGTCCGGAAGTCGTACCCCGGGAAGCCGGCGTCGGGCGTCGGCCACCTGGCCGGCGATCTCCGCGTCGGCGTCGGCCCACCGGGCGGCGAAACCGGCCGGGTCGGCGTCGGCGGCGAGCCGGCGGCGGACCACCTCGACCCGGACCTCCGGGTCCCGGCTGGCGCCCACCTCGACGGTGAGCCCGAACCGGTCGAGCAGCTGCGGACGCAGCTCCCCCTCCTCCGGGTTCATCGTGCCGACCAGCAGGAACCGGGCCGCGTGGCTGACCGAGACGCCTTCGCGCTCGACGTGACTGCGGCCCATCGCCGCCGCGTCCAGCAGCAGGTCCACGAGGTGGTCGTGCAACAGGTTGACCTCGTCGACGTAGAGCACCCCCCGGTGGGCGGCGGCGAGCAGACCCGGCTCGAAGGCGCGTACGCCCTCGCCGAGGGCCTTCTCCAGGTCCAGCGAGCCGACCACCCGGTCCTCGGCGGCGCCGACCGGCAGCTCCACCAGCCGGGCCGGACGCGTCTCGGCGTCGGCACCGGCCGGATGCGGCCCGTCCGGGCAGGCCGGGTCCGGCTCGGCCGGGTCACAACCGAAGCGGCAGCCGGCGACCCGGCGGACCGGCGGCAGCAGCGCGGCGAGTGCCCGAACGGCTGTGGACTTGGCGGTCCCCTTCTCCCCCCGGACCAGCACACCGCCGATCGCCGGGGACACCGCGTTGAGCAGCAGCGCCAGCCGCATGTCGGCCATGCCAAGCACAGCACTGAACGGATAATTGACGATCACTGTGCCTTCCTTCGATCGCGACTGCGGGGCTCGCAAAACCGGCTCACTCCTCGCGCTCACACCCGATCCTCCAGGTCGCCCTCGCTGGCCAGGTACGTGTCGCGCAGCCGGTCCAGGGTGGCCGGCTCGGGTTTGGCCCACAGCCCCCGGTCGGCGGCCTCCAACAGGCGTTCGGTGATGCCCCGCAAAGCCCACGGGTTGGACTGCTCCAGGAACTCGCGGGTGGTGTCGTCGAACAGGTACGCGGCGGCCAGGTGCTCGTACATCCAGTCGTCGACCACGCCGGCGGTGGCGTCGTAGCCGAACAGGTAGTCCACTGTGGCGGCCAGCTCGAACGCGCCCTTGTAGCCGTGCCGGCGCATCGCGGCGATCCACTTCGGGTTGACCACCCGGGCGCGGAACACCCGCCGGGTCTCCTCGCCCAGCGTGCGGGTGCGCACGTCGTGTGGCATCGCCGAGTCACCCACGTACGCCTGCGGTGACGTGCCGGTGAGGTGGCGGACCATCGCCACCATCCCGCCGTGGTACTGGAAGTAGTCGTCGGAGTCGACGATGTCGTGCTCGCGGGTGTCCTGGTTCTTCACCGCCACCGCGATCCGGGCGAAGGAGCGTTCCATGTCGGCGCGCGCCTCCCGCCCGTCCAGGCCCCGGCCGTAGGCGTAGCCGCCCCACACCGCGTACACCTCGGCCAGGTCGGCGTCGCTGCGCCAGGTCCGCGCGTCGATCAGGGGCAGCAGGCCCGCGCCGTACGCCCCGGGCTTCGAGCCGAAGATCCGGGCGGTCGCGCGCCGCTCGTCACCGTGCTCGGCGAGGTCCGCGGCGACGTGCGCCCGCAGGTAGTTCTCCTCCTCCGGCTCGTTTAGGGCGGCGACCCGCCGCACGGCATCGTCGAGCAGCGCCACCACGTGTGGAAACGCGTCGCGGAAGAACCCGGAGATGCGCACTGTCACGTCGACGCGCGGTCGGCCCAACTCGGCGGTCGGCACCACCTCGATGCCGGTGACGCGCCGGGACCGCTCGTCCCACACCGGCCGGCAACCCAGCAGCGCGAGCACCTCGGCGATGTCGTCGCCCTGGGTGCGCATCGCGCTGGTGCCCCACACGGTCAGACCCACGGAGCGGGGGTACGCCCCGGTGTCGGCGAGGTGCCGGGCGAGCAGCGAGTCCGCGAGGGCCACCCCGACGTCCCAGGCGTTGCGGCTGGGGATGGCCTTGGGGTCGACGGAGTAGAAGTTGCGGCCGGTGGGCAGCACGTTGACCAGGCCCCGGGTGGGTGAACCGGACGGGCCGGGCGCCACGAACCGGCCGTCGAGCGCGCCGAGGGTGTTGGTCAGCTCGTCGGTGGTGCGGCCCAGCCGGGGCACCAGCTCGGTGGCGGCGAAGTGCAGCACGGCGGCGACGTCCGGGATCGGCTGGCCGGTCACCTCCGCGACCACCGCGTCGACGGCCTCGGCGTCCCAGCCGAGCGTCTCCATCCCGATGACCAACCGCCGGGCGAGGGCCTCGATCAGGTCGACGGCGTCGGCGGCGGTGCCGGCCGGCCCGTCCACCACGTCGGTCAGCGCCACCGGGAGGGCGATCCGCTGCCCGGGCGACGCGAGCAGCTCCTGCTCGTCGAGCCCGTACGCGACGGCGAGCGCCTGCCGCAGGCCGGGCAGGGCCCGGGCGCCACCCCAGATCTGGGGTGCGCGCAGCACCGCGAGGACCAGGTTGACCCGGGGCTCGCCGGTGGGCGCGTCGGCGAGGATGTGCAGCCCGTCGCGGATCTGCACGTCCTTGACCTCGCAGAGGTACCCGTCCAGGTGCAGCACGAACTCGTCGAAGTCGTCCGCGTCGGGCATCGCCTCGGCGTGCAGGTCGTGGTGCAGCTCGGCGGCGCGTACGAGGTCCCAGATCTGCGCCCGCACGGTGGGCACCTTGGCCGGGTCGAGGGCCTGCACCGTGGCGTACTCGTCGAGCAGTTGTTCCAGTTTGGCCAGGTCGCCGTAGGCCTCGGCGCGGGCCATCGGCGGCACCAGGTGGTCGATCACCACGGCGTGCGCCCGGCGCTTGGCCTGGGTGCCCTCGCCGGGGTCGTTGACGATGAACGGGTAGACCAGCGGCAGGTCGGCGAGGACCGCGTCGGGCGCGCAGTCGGCGGCCAGACCGAGGCCCTTGCCGGGCAGCCATTCGAGGGTGCCGTGTTTGCCCAGGTGCACCACGGCGTCCGCGCCGAAGCCGCCGTCGGCGACCGGCGCCGCCAGCCAGCGGTACGCGGCCAGGTAGTGGTGACTCGGCGGCAGGTCCGGGTCGTGGTAGATGGCGATCGGGTTCTCCCCGAAGCCGCGGGGCGGCTGGATGAGCAGCACCACGTTGCCGAAGCGCAACCCGGCGAGCACGATGTCGCCGCTCTCGGTGTAGAGCTGGCCGGGCGGCTCACCCCAGTGTTCCCGCATCCGCTCGCGCAGCTCGGTCGGGACCTGGTCGAACCAGCGCCGGTACGTCGGCCCCGGTATCCGGGCCTCGGCGGCGGCCAGCTGCTCCGGGGTGAGCCACTCCACGTCGTGACCGCCGGCGGCGATCAGCGCGTGGATCAGCGCGTCGCCGTCCTCGGGCGGTGGAGCGTCACCCAGGTCGTAACCCGCCTCGGCGAGTGCGGCGAACAGGCGGACCGCCGAGACCGGGGTGTCCAGCCCGACGGCGTTGCCGACCCGGGAGTGCTTGGTGGGGTACGAGCTGAGGACGACGGCGACCCGCTTGTCGGCGTTGGGCACGTACCGCAGCCGGGCGTGGCGCACGGCGATCCCGGCGACCCGGGCGGCCCGCTCGGCGTCGGCGGCATAGACCGAGAGTCCGTCGGCGTCGATCCGCTTGAACGAGAACGGCACGCTGACGATCCGGCCGTCGAACTCGGGGATGGCCACCTGCATCGCCGCGTCCAACGGGGACAGTCCGGCGTCGCTGCCGGCCCACTGCTCACGGGTGCTGGTCAGGCAGAGCGCCTGGATGATCGGCACGTCCAGGGCGGCCAGGGCGCCCACGTCCCAGGCGTCCTCGTCGCCGCCCCCGGACGCGTCGGCGGCGACTGCGCCGCCGGCCGCGAGCACGGTGACCAGCAGCGCGTCGCAGCGGGCGAAGAGCCCGAGCGGGCCCGCGCCCGTGGTCAGGCCCCGCAGCGAGCCGCAGAAGATCGGCAGCGGGTTGCCGCCGGCTTTGTGGACGGCGTCCGCGAGCACGTCGACGAAACCGGTGTTGCCGGCGAGCGCGTGCGCCCGGTAGAAGACGATTCCCACTGTGGGCCGGTCCGGGTCGGTGGGGTGTTCGCCGTGCACGCCGTACGCCGGGGTGGGTGCGGGCAGGGCGAACCCCTCGCCGGTGAGCAGCACCGTGTCGCAGAGGAACCGGGCCAGCTGCCCGAGGTTGTCCGGCCCACCCTCGACCAGGTACGCCAGAGCCTGGGTGACGACCCCGGACGGCACTGTGGAGATGGCCATCAGCTCCGCGTCGGGCAGCGTCTCGCCGCCCAGCACGACCGTCGGCACGCCGGTGGCGAGCACCGCGGCGAGGCCGTCCGGCCAGGCCTGTCGGCCGCCGAGCAGGCGTACGACGACGAGGTCGACCCCGACGAGCAGGGCGGGCACCTCGTCGGCGGCGACCCGGGCGGGGTTGGCCAGCCGGTAGTCGGCGCCGCTGGCGCGGGCGGCCAGCAGGTCGGTGTCGGCGGTGGAGAGCAGCAGGATGCGCACGGCAGGCTCCGGAGAGTGACGCCCTGGCCGCTACGGAGGCGACCTGGACGAAGCGGGTGGGTGCGGCGTCAGCCGGCACGACGGCGCGGCCGGCTTGCCGACGCGGGCGTCGGGGCCGGTCAGCGCCGGGCGCTCAGCTCAGCGGGCCCGGTGGCCGACGCGGGCGACCTGGAGCACGCCGACGAGGCCGGCCCGGAGCATGCTGGTCCGGCCGGTCGTGGGTGCGGTGTGGCGCCCGCGATGCGGGTCATGACGATGGTCGTCGATGAATGAGACGCCGTGCGTCATCGGGTCCTCCTCGGGTGTCCACGCCCTGGGGTACGTCCCGACGGCCGAAGTATCCTGGCTTCCGGATCAACGCTCTCCCCCGGCCTTCCAACCGCAGACACACGGCCGTGACTCACGAGGGGGGATCGCTCCCCGGTGACAGTGGCGGGACCGCGTCGGAATCGCACCGACTTCCTTCACTGCCGTCAGGCCGCGAATGCTGCCACACCGCCGCGCCGCCGGTCAACGCCGACCCCGGCGCTGTCAAGCGGGTGCCATTCATCGGTTTCCACCGATTGGTGCGACCTCGAACCCGCACGCCGTAATGCCCCGGGTCAATGCGCGACGCCCTTTGCTCTGCTTACCTATCTGCACCAGACACGGAGCGTCACTGGTGCCTATAGGTAAGCAGAGCAAAGGGAGATAACACCTACCCTGGCCTGCGCCGATCGTCCGAGGGCGCGGTGGCATGCGGCACCCTCACCTAGGATCGGCGACCACCGGAGCAGCGTCCGCCATCAATCCCGGGAGTCGATCACCATCGTCGCCATGCGATTCCACCACCTCGCCGGCCGTGTCCGGTTCTGCCCGGGCGATCCGGACCCGGAGGCGGTCCAGGCCGGCGTCGCCGTCGTGGCCGACGAGTGCGGCAGTGTGATGATCGACGCCGAGCCGATGACGCTTGAGCAGGCCCGCTCAGCCGTCGAGGCCGCCTGAACAGACGAGCCTCAGCGGGTGTGCCGTTCCGGGTGGGCCCGGCTCCAGGTGCGCATCCGTTCCGGGTATCCGGTGCGCGCCGCCTCGTACAGCGGCACCGCGTGCTTGCGGGCGATGGACCCCGCGGCCCGTGGCGTGCCGGTACGACGACGGATCCACTCGCCGTCGTGGGCGATCGCCACCACTGTGGTGTCCGTCGCGGTGGTCTCCGGCTCCAGGTAGAACTCCACCCCCCGCCGGCTGGCGACGAACTCCTCCAGCGCCGCGAGATCCTCGCGGGTCGCCTCCCGGTCCAGCTTCGTCGGGGTCGCCTCGGCACCCCGCGACCGGCGGTTGAACCAGCTCATGACCAGCCCCTCTCCTCGACGCCCCTCCAGTGCAGCACCGAATCCTGGCAATACGCTGCACGCCGGATGGGAGACAGCTGACCCGCGTCAAAAGAGACGGGTGGAACCACCGGGGCGTACGCGGTGTCATGAGTGTGATCCGAACGGAGGCCTCCCCCTGGACGACGACGCTCTCGTCACCCGCGCTCGGGCCGGCGACCTGGAGGCGTACGACCTCCTGGTCGCCCGGCACACCGCGTCCGCACACCGGACGGCGGTGCTGCTCGGCGCGGGATCGGACTCCGAGGACGTCATCCAGGAGGCGTTCGTGAAGGCGTACCGCAAGCTGTCCCGTTACCGGGGCGAGTCGTCCTTCCGATCGTGGCTGCTCGCGATCGTCGCCAACGAGACCCGCAACCTGCACCGGTCACGTGGCCGGCGGGACGGGCTCGTCCTGCGGGCCGCGGCGGCGGACCCGACGGCCGAGATTGCCGAGGACGGGGCGGTCGACGCCGTCCTCGCCGGGGAGCGCCACGCCTCGCTGGTGCAGGCCCTGCGTCAGCTCCCGGTACGCGACCGCGAGGTGATCGTCTGCCGGTTCTTCCTCGACCTCAGCGAGGAGGAGACGGTGGCGGCACTGGGCTGGCCCCGGGGCACGGTGAAATCGCGCACGTCCCGGGCCCTGGCGAAGCTTCGCGGCCTGCTCGACCGGGAGGAGGTCCGGCATGGGTGACCTCGAACGGGAGCTGCGTGACCTTTCCGCCTGGCTGGAGACCCCCGACGCGCCGGACGTGACCGCTCGCGTCCGCGTACGCCTCGACAGGCCGGCGCGTCGGTGGCGTCCGCTTGCCGCGGCGGCGCTCGTCGCCGTGGTCGTGGCGGTGGTGCCCCCGACCCGCGCCGCCGTCGCCGACGCTGTCACGGGGCTGCTGCGCTTCGCCGGTGTCAGCATCGCCACCACGCCCGCCCGCACGCTGACCGGCGGCACGCCGTCGCCGTTGCCCGGCCAGCGGTCCATCACCCTGGACGAGGCCCAACGGGCGGTGCGGTTCCCGATCCGCCAACCCGCGAAGCTGGGCCCACCCGAGCGGGTGCTGGTCGCCGACCCCGACGCCACGGGCACCTGCCGGGTGGCGACGTTGCTCTACGACGAGGGCGCGCTGCGCGTCGACGCGTTCGACGGTCGTCTCAATCTGGCCTTCCACAAGGAGGTCACCCCGCCGGGAGCGGACTGGGTCCAGGTCAACGGCGACTTCGCCATCTGGGTGAACGGGCCACACGTGCTGTCGTACGTGGACCGCGCGGGCGAGGTCCGCCAGGAGACCGCCCGACTGGCCGCCTCGACCCTGATCTGGCAGGAGGGCGACGTGAGCTACCGGCTGGAGGGTGCCGTCGGCAAGGCCGAGGCGATCGAGATCGCCCGCTCGCTGCGCTAGGTGTTTCCAGGGAACCCGGCGGGCGCGGCCGGTGTCATGACGGTACGACGAGTCGTCGACGCGTACCGGAAGGGGCGAGATGGTTTCCTGGGGCAGATGGGTGCTGGCATCATCGGTGGTCCTGCTGGCGGGGTGCACGACCACGACCAGCGGCGGGGCAGCCGCGCCAACGAGCTCTGCCGCCACCACGGCGAGCGCCACGGCCGCCACGGCCGCCACGGCGAGCGCCGCGACCGGCTGCGCGGCGCGGGTCGAGACCGGGTCGCTGCCGGACTGGGCGGACGCCGGGTTCAGCGGGGACGCCCGGGTCCCGCACGTGTTCGGCGCGAAGGGTGACATCGTGGCGGTGGTGTTCGCCCATCCGCTGCGGCAGCACCGCAAGGACGGGTCGAACAACAAGATCCTTTGGGTGGCCCGGGCGGCCACGACCTCGCCCGACCCGAGCGAATCGGCGACCCTGGTGATCACCGCGACGCTCGACGGCACCGACACGCGGGTCACCCGGGAGGTCGCCGGCGGGCCGGGCCCGTCGATCATCGACATGCCCCAGCCCGGTTGTTGGCGCCTCGATCTGCGCTGGTCCGGGCACACCGACACGATGGACCTGGTGTACGCACCATGACGTCGTGCCCTGGCGCCGTCTAGGCTGCCGGGCGTGCTGAAGGACGCGCGGGCGGCGGCGGCCCGCAACAACGCCGAATGGTGCGACATCGTCTGCGGCAGCCACGGGCTGGCCGGGCGTACCGACGACGAGGCCTGGTCGGTCCCGCGCCGCTCACCCCCGTGGTATCCGGACGCGGTCACCCTGCGGCCGGGGGTCGACGCCGAGGCCCTGCTGGCGCGCATCGACGCGGGGCCCGGCGCGTCGGTGAAGGACAGCTTCGCCGACCTCGACCTGTCCGGGTACGGCTTCCACGTGCTCTTCGACGCCCAGTGGATCCACCGCCCTCCGGCGGAACCACCGGCCGACGCGCCGCTCACCCCGGTCAGCACCCCGGACGAGTTGGCGGCCTGGGCAGCGGCACACGGCGGTGGCGAGCTGTTCCGCCCCGCGCTCCTGACCGATCCCCGGGTACGGGTGCTCGCCCGCCACGACGACAGCGGTGTGATCACCGGCGGCGCGGTGCTCAGTGGCGGCGACGGCGGGTACGGCGTCTCCAACCTGTTCACCCGCACCGACGACCCCGAGGCCATCTGGCGGGCGGTGTGCGTCACCCTGCCCACCGCGTCCCTGGTCGGCTACGAGGAAGCCCCGGACCTACCCCCAGCCCGACAAGCAGGCTTCCACCCGACGGGCCCCCTCCAAATCTGGCTCCACCCCGGCCGGGGTGGGGGTTAGGCCAGGTTCTTCAGTTCTTCGGGGGTCAGGGTCAGGGCTCCCGCCGCTATGTTCTGCTCCAGGTGGGTGGGGTCTGCGGTGCCGGGGATGGCGAGCACGTGGGGGCCCTGGTGCAGGGTCCAGGCGAGGCGTACCTGATGTGCGGTGACGCCGTGGGCGCGGGCGACGGCCTCGACGGCCTCGCCCTGTGCGGCGCTCGCGCCCGCCTCCCGGCCGGTGCCGGCCAGCGCGAAGAACGGCACGTACGCGATGCCCCGTTCACCGCAGGCCCGGACGAACGCGTCCTGCTCGCGGTAGGCGTCCACCCCGTAGTTGTTCTGCACGCACACCACCGGCGCGATGCCCGCCACGTCGTCCAGCTGCTCGGGCCGGGCGTTGGAGAGCCCGAGGTGTCGGATCAGCCCGGCGGCACGCAGGTCGGCGAGCGCACCGAACCTTTCGGCCAGCGGCACCGCACCGGGCCCTCGACCGAGGCGCAGGTTCACCACGTCGAGCTGGTCGCGGCCGAGCCGGCGCAGGTTCTCCTCCACCTGGCCGCGCAACTGCGCCGGGGTGAGCGCCTCGGTGAAGCCCGCCTCCGGGTCGTACCCGAAACCGACCTTGGTGGCGATGACCAGGTCCTGCGGGTACGGGGCGAGCGCCGCGCGGATCAGCTCGGTGGCGTAGCGGGCCGGGCCGGTGCCGACCCGCAGGGTGCCGCCGGGTGAGACGTAGAAGGCGGCCGTGTCGATGTGGTTGACGCCCAGCTCCACGGCGCGGCGCAGCAGGGCGACGGCCCGGCCACGGTCAGGGTTCGCGGTGATCCGCATGGAGCCGAAGCCCATCCGGTGCACGGTGCGGTCGCCCAGGGTCCAGGTGCCCGCCGCGGCGGCGGTGATCTCGTCGGTTGGCATCGGGCGACCCTAACCAGCCCGGGTACGCGGCGCAGTCGGCCGCGCACCCGATACCGCTCGGCGGTGAATGGGGTTAGTTTTTGTGTGCTGACGGAGCCGGTTCGACGGCGTGCGGCGGGCGCAGCACCCGCACCAGCAGCAGGGTCGGCAGCAGCAGCAGCGGCACCACCAGCAGCGCGCGCAGGGTGCCGACATCGTCGCCGAGCAGCCCCAGCAGCGGCGGCCCACCCAGGAACGCGGTGTAGCCGATCACCGCGACCACGCTCACCCGCACCGGCGCGTGTGCCTCCTCGTCGGCCGCCGCGCTCATCCCGACCGGGAAGCCCAGCGACGCGCCGAGGCCCCAGAGCGCGACGCCGACGATGGCCACCGGCCCTGAGCCGGCCAGTACGGCCAGGCTGGCACCGACCACGGCGAGCCCGATGGTGCCGCTGAGTACCGGCACCCGACCCCACCGGTCCAGCGCGACGGTGCCCGCGGTGCGCCCGATGGTCATGCCGACGACGAAGACACCGAAGACCGCCGCGCCGGCGGCCTCGCTCAGGTCCCGACCGTCCACGAACGCGACCGCCAGCCAGTCGTTGGCGGCGCCCTCGGTGAACGCCGCCACCAGCACGAACAGCCCGATCAGCAGGGTGCGCGGCTCCCGCCAGGCAGCGAGCTGCGCCCGGCGACGGGCAGCCGGGGTGGCGTCCGCCGGGTCGCCGGCGTGGTCGCCGCCCAGCGGCAGGAACGTCCGGGCCGCGAGTGCGGTGCCGGTCAGTACGACCACCGCAACCCCGACGAGGTGCGCGCCCACCGACACGTCGAACCGGGCCGCCCCGGCACCGAGCGCCGCGCCGGCCACCGACCCGAGGCTCCACGCGGCGTGGAAGCGGGGCATGACGGTACGCCTCAGGCGCCGTTCCACCGCCGCGCCCTCGACGTTCATCGCCACGTCACAGGCGCCGGAGCCGTAGCCGAATGCGACCAACCCGAGCGCGACGACGGCGAAGGAGCCGGCCATCGTTGCGCCCAGCCCCGCCACGGTGAGGCCGACCGCGACCAGCACGGTGGCCAGTGTCACGGTGCGGGCCGCGCCCAGTCGCTGGGCGAGCAGGCCGGAGGTGGGCATGGCGAGCAGGGCGCCGACGCTCATCGCCAGCAGCAGCAACCCGAGCCGGCCTGCGGAGAGGTCCAACGCCTCGCGGACCGCCGGCACCCGGGAGAACCAACTGCCGACGGCCAGCCCGTTGAGGGTGAAGGTGACCGCCACGCCGTTGCGGGCGAGCAGCACCGCCCGTGACGGCGGCGGTGCGGTGTCCGGGGCAACGGGACGGCTGGTGGGGGCGCTCACGGGGTCAGGTCCTCTTCCTCGGGGTGATCTCCTCGCACGATCGCACACCTGAGAGCGCTACCACCACAACCGGCGACCGCCCCTTACCGATCCGGGACCGGCCGGGGCATGATGTGAGCAGGCGTTTGTCCGACCTCACGGGCCGCCGTGGGAGGCGACGATGACGGCAGCGGCACACCGACCGGCCACTCTCGAGGACGTAGCGCGGGTCGCCGGGGTGTCCCGGTCGACGGCGTCCCGGGTGATCGCCGGCACGGGGTTCGCCTCGCCGGCTGCCCGGGAACTGGTCACGGCGGCCGTCGACCAGCTCGGTTACGTGCCCAACCCGGCAGCCCGGGCGCTGGTCCGCGGCGGCGGTGGCGGCGTACGAATGGTCGTGGCTGTGCTGGGCACCAGCGCGGCGGTGCTGGACGACCCGTACGTGCACCGGGTGGTCGGTTCGGTCGCCCGGGTGTGCACGCCCTCCGGGGTCGGGGTGGCGCTGCACTGGTTGCCGCTCGACGACCCACGAGGCCTCGACCAGCTCGACGATCGCAGCGTGTGCGGGGTGATCCTGGTCAACACCACCGAGGACCTGCTGGAGTCGGTGCCCCGCTCGCTGCGCGGCAGGGTGGTCTCGATCGGCGTCGGCTCGGCGAGCGTGCCGTCGTTCGACGTCGACAACGGCGCCGGCTCCGAGGAGGTGCTGCGCCACCTGTACGCGACGGGTCGCCGCCGGATCGCCATGGTGACCGGCCCCCGGTGGCTGCCCTGCGCGCAGCGCCCCGTTCAGACGTACCGCCGTCTCATGAGCCAGGCCGGCCTGCCGGAGCGGGTGCTTCCCGGGGACTTCACGGCGGCGCGCGGCCGGGTGGCGGCGGGCGTGGCGCTGCGTCAGTGGCCGGACGTCGACGCGATCTACTCGATCAGCGACGACACCGCGCTCGGGGTGATGGCGGGCCTGCGGGACGCCGGTGTGCGGGTGCCCGACGACGTCGCGGTCGCCGGCTTCGACGACATCCCGCTGGCCGGGCTGACCGCCCCGGCGCTGACCACGGCGAGCCACCCGGTGGGGCGGATCGCCGCCGCCGCGGCCACCGCCCTGCTGGACGGACGTCCGTCCGCGCCAGTGACCCTCTTCCCGTCCGCCCTGGTGGCCCGGGCCAGCGCCTGAGTCGACGGTCAGCACCTCGGCGACGGTTAACCCAGGTCGGGGCGGGTAACCGCGTCGGACGTTTTCCTCGACTGCGAGGGGTGGCCTGTGCCCGACTCCGCGCCGCCGTACCGGACCCCGCAGGACCTCCGGCACGGCCGGTTGACCGCCCGCCGCCACGCGCCGGTGGTGCCGGGGCCGACCGGGCTCGTGCCCATGACCGGCCCCGATGGTGACCAGCTGGCGATGGCGTACACCCCGGAGTCGGCCGCCGACGGATCGGTGTACCGGTTGGTGCTGCTCCTGCACGGTGCGGGCGGCTCGGCGCGGCAGGGGCTGGACCTGCTGCTGCCCGTCGCGGACGAGCACCAGCTGCTGCTGGTCGCCCCGCAGTCGTCGGCGGCCAGTTGGGACCTGATCGCTGGCGGCTTCGGCGCGGACGTGGCGCGGATCGACGGCCTGTTGGCGACCGTCTTCGACCGCTACCCGGTCCAGGAGGTGACGTTCGGTGGGTTCTCCGACGGCGCCTCGTACGCGCTGTCGCTGGGCCTGGCCAACGGCGACCTGGTCGACGCGGTGCTGGCCTTCTCCCCCGGTTTCGCCGCGCCACCGGTCACCCACGGTCACCCCCGGATCTTCATCTCGCACGGCGTCGACGACCGGGTGCTGCCCATCGACGTGTGCAGCCGCCGGCTCGTCCCGCACCTGCACAGCCGTGGCTACGACGTCACCTACGAGGAGTTCCCCGGCGGTCACGAGATCCCGGCGCCGATCCGCGCTGCCGCCACCACCTGGCTGACCACCTGACCGGGCGGCGGCCAGGAGGCAGGGCGTCGGTCGGGGACGGGTCAGATCGCCGGGAGGCCGAGGGCTTCGTCCACCCGGGCGAGGACGGCGGCGTCGTCGTCGGGGTTGACGCCACGTAGCAGGTCGATGGCCGTGGCCCGGACCTGACCGATGATCATCGCCAGTGGGAGGGCCTGCGTCGAGCCGAAGAGCTGCCCGGCGGTGCGCACCGCGGCGAGCGCCGACTCGTCAGCCCGGGTGGCGTGCTGATCGGCGGTCTCGTCCTGCCCCGTCAGGTCGGCGGCGAGGGCAGCGCCGGCCTCGCGGACCGCCTCGGCCAACGACCGCAGGGCCGCACCCAGCTCGGGTGGCGCCGGGGCGTGCGTCCGGCTGAGTGTCACGCCGGCGCGGGCCAGCACCCGGACGTTGCGTACCGCGTAGTCGATCTGCCGGATCGACTCGTCGACCGACTTCAGCCGACCGATGTGCCGACGTCGACGGACGTTGAGCTGCAGCGCCTCGCCGGCGGCGAGCACTCCGTCGCGCAGGCCGTCGACCCGGGCGTCCATCCCCCGGGCCTGCGTCAGCGCGGCGACCGCCGCGGCCTCGTCGCGGTGGTCCAGGGCGTCCGCGATCCCGCCCAGCAGCCCGGCCAACTCGTCGAAGGTTCGCCGAACCTCGGCGACCAGCGGCGCGAGGGGCCGCCGGGCGTCGACCAGCAGACTGGCCGCGAGCGCGACCGCGCCACCGATCAGCGCGTCGACGAAGCGGAACGGCACCAGCGTGCCGTCCGGTGGTGCGACCACCACCAAGTAGAGCGCGGAGACCGCGGCCTGCACCAGCGTCACGCCGGTGGCGCCGAAGGCCACCGCGAGGAGCACGGTGAGCAGGATGACGGTGAAGACCGTCCAGGTGCTGCCGGGGCCGAGCGCCTGCACGACCAGGTCCGCGACGAGCACCCCGGCGGCGACCCCGAGGACGACCTCGACGGCCCGGCGGATGCGCTGGCCTCGGGCCTGACCGAGAACGATCAGCGCTGCGGCCGGCGCGAAGAAGGGCTGCGGGTGCCCGAGCAACCGGGTGGCGAGCAGCCAGGCCACCGTGGCCGCGACGGTTGCCTCCACCACCGGTCGCCAGCCGTGCCGCACACGCCCGCCAGCCGTCCGCAGACCGCTGAACCGCACCATCACCAATCTCCCCTTCACTGCGCCGACCGGATCTGACCGCGACCGGTCGGCACTCCGCCGCCACCCGCCACCGGTCGCCACCAGTTCGCGGCACCGCGCCGCCCGCGCTCGCTCTGGAGCTGATGTCGTGAACGCATCGCGGGCGCCTGATGTCGTAAACGATTCAGCTCCAGAGCGCCAGCCCACCGCCCCACGCCGCCGATCCACAGCACGACAACCAACCCACGGCGCCTTCAGACGAACTGGTCGCCCTGCCGATCGGGGTCGGTGGACCGTGCAACCGGCTCGTCGTCGCGATGCGGGACGCCGCAACGCGGCTCACCCCGGGCCGGGCCGCCCTGCGCGGCATGGCCCGCTATGCGGACTGGAGCCCTCCGGCGGGTTGAACCGGCCCCGTGGCCGTCCGGCCGGTCGTCATCGCGGCGTACTCGGGTGAGGAGAGGAACTGGGTCAGCACCTCGACGGCACCCGGTGTCCAGGGGCGGCCGTCGAGCACCTCGTCGCCGGAAACGAAGACCATCGCCGCGCCCTCACCGAGCACCACGTCCTCCTGCTGTGCCCGGGTGCGGCCGAGGAAGTAGTGCTTCACCCGACCCAGCTCGGGAAACGGTTGCACGGCGATCGGGCGCAGCGGCCCGTCCGCGCGCAGGCCGGTCTCCTCCCACAGCTCCCGCTCGGCGGCCTGCTCCGGCGTCTCCCCCGGCTCGCCGTGGCCGCCGGGCAGGCCCCAGACGTCCGGGTGGTGCGGCGCGTTGCTGTCGCGCAGTTGCAGCAGCAGTCGCCCGTCGGGGTCCACCAGGAGCACGCACGCGATAACGACCATTCCCCCAGCCTATGCCGGCCAGGTGGCGCTGTCGGGTAGACGCTCACGCGATGGCAGTGCGTGCCGACGCCCTACGCTCGGACGGTATGCGGTGGCGGATCGGTTACCGGCTGCGAAACGCGCTCATCGTCGGCGGCAGCGTCGGCATGGGCCTCTTCGGCTGGCAGACGCTGACCGCCGACGTGCCGAGCCGCCCTCCGGCCGTCGACGTCTGCGGCCTCGTTCGTCCCGAGACGGTCGCTCGACTGGTGCCCGACGCGTCGCGGCCGGCGGTCGAGCGTGGCGGCCGGGGATACGTCCTGTGCGTGTACACCGGCTGGGCGGGTGTGGGCGCCCACCGCGACGAGGTGGTGCTCTGGTTCGGCTACCACCGGCACACGCGGAAGGACGGCGAGTCCGCGGTGCGACGGGCCCGTGCCGACGTGGGCGATTGGCGTTGCACCCGCTGCCGGCCACGTCCGACGCCCGTTCGGATCGGCGATGAGTCCTACGAGCACGGCCTCACCTATGCCGACGACGGACGGCAGACCGCCCAGGTCACCGCTCGGATCGGCACGGTGACGATCGCCGCCGAACTGGACACGGCGTACGCGGCCCGGGACGCCATGTTCGAGGCCGTGCGGAATCTGGCGCAGGAGGTGGCCGCGCGATGCCGCGCAGAATGCTGAGCGAGTCGAACACCGTGCTGGTGATCGTCGCCGTGGCCCTCTCCGTTGGCGGCTACGCGCTGGGACGGGTCGTCGCCCGGCCGGTCGAGCGCGCACAGACAGCCATCGTGGACCGGTTTGCCGCCCCTGTGTCGATGCCTCCCCTGCCGACGCCGCCGCACTATCCACTGTCGACGCCACGCGCGATGTCGTCCTCCTCCGGAGGAACCGTCGGTGGCGCGCGGTTCGTCGCGGACGAGGCGGCGCCCCTCAGCGAACCGGGGCTGCCGGTGGCAGCTCTGGTGCCCAGGGGCACCGAATGGCGGTGCCTCGTGTTCAGTCTGCCCGGCACCGGCGCCGCGTCGACAGCCGAGTGGGAGTGCTCCGAGGGGGCCGCCGACACGACCGGCCAGACGACCTCGCTGCGCGTGTTGCTGGCACCGTGCCCGCCGCCGTGCGACGCCGAGGCCAGGGCCCGGTTACGGCCGCCGTTCGTGGACCCGTCCGCCTGGGCCGTCGACGACAACACCTGGCTTGCCGACCTCCTGTCACCTCCGGACTGGATGGGCCGCCGGACCCTGCACCTGATGATGGAACATGTCTGGGCGGCGCCGCCCGGGTCACTGGGACCGGGCTCTCCGGCACAGACCGTCTACGTGGCGGCCCGCGTGGAGAACTGGCCCGACGACCGACCCACGGCGGAGAAGGTCATGAACGGTCTCCGCGGCCAGATGTAGCATGCCGGGGCCTGCGAAAGCGCAGTAGGGCCCAAAGCTCCAGAATAGTCATTCGGGCTGTCGTCGGGCTCAAACAAATGCGACAGCGCGCCGGTACAATCGGCGACTGCCTTGTGACCGATCGCTGACTGCTGACTGTGAAAGCGATCACACACACTGAGCTCATGAACAGGAGAGTCAACCGCGGTAAGGCACTCCGCGTCGCGGTGTGTCTCGTCCTTCTCGCCGCGCTGAGCAGTTGTATGCAGCTCAACATGGGCCTCACCGTCAACGCCAACGACACGGTCGACGGGCAACTGCTGCTGACGGCCGAGAAGTCCGTGCTGAGCGCCCGGAACAAGAACATCACGGCCGCCTTCGCGGAGCTGCGGCAGAACATTCCGGCCCTGCCCGCCGGAGAGGAGACCGGGTACGAGGACAGCAAACTCTTCGGCTCCCAGATCAGTTATCGCAAGGCACCGCTGGCGGGGTTCGACACGGAGAGCGTGAAACTGGTCCGGGACGGCGACCTGTATCGCTTCACATTGCCGCTCGACCCGAAAAAATACGGCGGAATGGTCGCGCAGCAGAATCCGCAACAGCAGCAGGCCTTCCTCAAGCTCATGTCGTTCGAGATCTCGGTGACATTTCCCGGCCGGGTGATCGACAGCAATGGCACGGTGAACGGCCGGTCGGTCAGCTGGCGGGTCGACTCCAACCAGGACAAGCCGAGCGAGCTGCGGGCCGTCGCCGAGGCGCCACCCCGATCGTCCGCCTCGCCGGCCGCCGCCGGGGACGACGGCGGGTTCCCGTGGCTGCTGGTCGGCGGCGGTGCGCTCCTATTGCTGCTGCTCGCCGCGGTGGGCGTACTCCTGGTGCGCCGCCGTCAGGCCGCGATGCCGGCAGCGCCCGGTCCGACGCCGCCCGGTCCGACGTCGCCGGGCCCGCCCGTCGGCGCCCCGGGGCCCGGCTGATCCACCTGGTGGCCGGCTCAGCCGGCCACCAGGAGCACCGAACCTCACCACCACCACATCCCGGTCGCACCATCGCAGAAAAGGGGGATCGCCGTGAACGATCTCTTCACCTGGGCAGCTCTGGGGACCATCGCCGGCGCGAGCGCCGCCACCCTGCTGGCCACCAACGTCATCGGCGGGCTGCTCGGCCCGAGCGGCGACAAGTTCCGCAAGTGGATCGCCATCGCCATCGCACTGCTGCTCTCCTACGTGACAGCGGCATTCGCTGACGACGCCGGCGGCGAGAAGTGGGTCATCGCGTTCTTCAACGCCCTGGTCATCTTCTCCGCCGCGCTCGGCGTCAACCAGTTCCCGCCCGGCAACCGGCAGGCGACGCAGCCGTCGCCGACCCAGGTCGCACAGGGTCGTGAGCCCCGAGTCTTCCGTTCCTGGGTTTGAGGGTGACGTCATGGTCTTCGGAATCATCAGCGCGGCGGTCCAGGTCAGTCTTGGCGCCCTGTTCGGTTTCCTCGCCGGTGGCACGATCGGGCTGATGGTGGGCGCCGTCGTGGGCCTGCTGGTCGGCGCGGTCTTCGGCTGGGCGGTGGCGTCCGCCGGGGTGTACGCGCCGGACGCGCGCGGCATCTTCCTCTTCGTCGTCGACCACACGTGGAGTCTGCTCAACACGGTCGTCGGCGCCATCTACCTGGCCGCACACCTGATCTTCGGGCACTCGCTGGACCGTCCCACCTCACAGGGCAGCGGACGGGTCAGCGTGGTGGAGGGGGTCTCGCCCCGCTACGCCACCACCATCGGCACCGTCTGCGCCGGCTCCAGCTCCGGCATCCAGCGGCACGAGGACGTGCACATCTTCCAGGGTCGCCTGCTCGGGCCGCTCTACATCCCCCTCGTCCTGGCGAACTACGTGCTGTTCACCATCGCCCCGGTGTGGCTGCTCTACCACGACCACACCAACGCCCCGATCAACCGCTTCACCCGGTACTTCGAGATCGGCGTCTACCCGCACGTGTGGAACGAGGCCATCGCGTACCGGATCCAGGGGACGCCGCCGCGATGACCACTGACGGGCGCGGACCGATCGAGACGGCCACCGCCGAGCTGGTCGCCTGGGTGACCAGCGCGGCGGGGGAACCGGTCCCGGTCGGCCCGCCCCGCGCATGCGACGACGGGGACGGGCTCACCCTCTGGCCACTGGAGCTGCGCCCGGCCCGGCAGACCCGCTCCAGCGGCGCGGTCCGTGAGCCATACCGGTTCACGGTCCGTTTCCTGCTCTGCGTGACCGGGCCGGCCGGGTTGTCCCGGCTGGACCGGGTGCTCACCGCCGCGACCAGTGACGGCAGCTATCCGGTCGTCCTGGAGGCCGGTGACCCACCGCTGTGGACGGCGTTCGGCTCGGCACCGCGCCCGGCGCTGCTGATCGACGCACCCGCGCAGGTGGACCACCCGGCCCCGGCCGCGCCGCCGGTGCTGCAGCCGCTGCGTCTGCGGCAACTGGGGGTGCGCGCCCTCGCCGGCCGGGTGGTCGGTCCCGAGGACCAACCGCTGGCGGCGATGCGGGTCGAGCTACCCGGCACCGGGTCCGCCACCCGTACCGACCCCGACGGCCGGTTCCTGATCGTCGGCGTCCCGCACGACCCCGAGCACCCGGCTCCGGTCCGGCTCCGGCTGACCGGGCGGGGCCTCGTCCTCACCGCCGACGTCGACCCCGCCGAGGCCGACATCGTCATCGTCTGCGCGCCACCGACCCACTGACACCCACCCGCACAGGAGGACCGATGCCCAGCTACTTCTCCCCCGGCATCTATGTCGAGGAGGTCCCGAGCGGTGCCCGACCGATCGGCCCGGCGAGCACCAGCATCGCCGCGTTCGTCGGCATCGCACCGGACCGCTCCGCCCACCTGGGCAAAGCGGTGCCGGTCAACAACTGGACCGAGTTCCTGCGGCTCTTCGCTGGCGGTGAGCGGGTGGAGAGCACCCCGCTGGCCCGAGCGGTCTTCGGCTTCCTGGACAACGGGGGCGCCCGCTGCTGGGTGGTCAACGTGGGCGAGGGCGGCGCGATCACCGGCAGCGGGCAACGCCGTGGCGGTCTGCAACTGCTGGAGGCCGTCGACGAGATCTCCATCATCGCGGCGCCCGGCTTCCATGACGTGGTGTCGCACGAGGCGCTGCTCAGCATGGCCGAGCGCACCCGCACCATGGTCGCGATCTGCGACCCGGCACCGGACATCGACGACATCTCCGCGTTGACAAGGGTCGCCACGCCGTCGTCGGGCAAACCCCCCAAGCCCGCCGAGGGTACGGGCGGCGGCTCGGGCGGTCCCGGCGGCGGCTCGACCCAGCCGGGCGGCTCCGGTGGGCACGAGGGGGCGGCCTACCGGCCCCGGCAGTCCGAGTTCGGGGCCTTCTACTACCCCTGGCTGCGGGTCCGCGACCCGATCAGCGGCGAGTTGGAACTCACCCCGCCGAGCGGGCACCTGGCGGGCATCTGGGCCCGCACCGACGCCCTGCGCGGGGTGCACAAGGCACCAGCCAACGAACCCGTACGCGGCGCCGTCGACCTGGGCTACCTGGTCACCCGACCGGAACACGACGTGCTCAACCCCAAGGGCGTCAACGTGATCCGCTACTTCGCCGGTGAGGGCATCCGGGTCTGGGGTGCCCGTACGCTCGCCGCCGAGGCCAGCGAGTGGCGCTACCTCAACGTACGGCGACTCAGCATCGCCATCGAACAGGCCATCGCCAACGGCACCCGGTGGATGGTGTTCGAGCCCAACGACTTCACCCTCTGGCGCTCGATCCGGCGTGACATCGGGGCGTTCCTCACCCGGGTGTGGCGCGACGGCGCGCTGCTCGGACGCAGCCCCGAGGAGGCGTTCTTCGTCAAGTGCGACGAGGAGACCAACCCGCCGGACGTCCGCGACGCCGGCATGGTGATCGCCCACATCGGCATCGCCGTCGTCAAGCCCGCCGAGTTCGTGGTGTTCAAGCTGAGCCAGTGGGCCGGCGGCACCGAGACCGAGACGATCGGAGGCTGACATGCCCACCACCGCCACCCCGCAGCCCGGCGCCCCGGTCGACCCGTACCGGGCGTACAACTTCCGGTTGCTCATCAACGGCGTCACCAACGGCCACTTCACCGAGATGACCGGGCTGGAGGTGAACATTCCCGGGCAGCCGTACCGGGAGCACGGCCTCGGTCGGATGCGGATGGTGCCCGGCCAGGCCGAGTACGAGCCGGTGACGCTGCACTTCGGCCTCACCGCCTCCCGCGAGCTGTGGGACTGGGTGAACGCCACAGCGCAGGGCACCCTCAACCGGCGCAACGTCTCGGTGGTGCTGCTCGACTCGGTCGGCACCGCCGAGGTGCTGCGCTGGAACCTGATCGACGCCTGGCCCACCCGGTGGCGTGGCGCGCACCTCAACACCCTCAGCCACGAGATCGCCATCGCCTCGTTGACCCTGCGCTACGAGGGACTGGAGCTGGAGACCGGCGGTGCCACCGCGCCGACACCCGCGTAGCTGGCTGGCCGGCAGGCTGCGCTCGGCCGCCGGGGCGGTGCAGCGCCTCGCCGGCCGGGTCGACCCCACCGGCCACCTTCCGCAACGGCCGCCCCCGGACGCGCCGACGGCCGCGCCACGCCGCTTCGGGGAACCCCCACGGCACTGGCTGGACCTGGTCGCCGCTCACGCCCCCGGTCTGCTGCGCGACCTGGACCTCGACGCGTCCCCGACCGACGCCGGGCAGATCCGGGGCCACGACGACCAGCAGGACGGCCTGGCGACAGCTTCCGTGGCCTCGCCGGACGGACCGATCCGGGGGGCGGACGGGCCGATCCGCTGGTCCCCGGCGGACCGACGCGGCACGCCGGCCGGGGAGGACACCGGGCACTCCGCCGGCACTGACGGATTCCGCGCCGGCGGCACCCGTGGCGGGTTCGGCGACACCGCCGGCACCAGCCGGACCGACTCGGTCACCCGGCCCGGTGGCCGGGGTTTTCGTGGGCTGTGGTCATCCGGAAGGCCGGGCACCTTCGGCGCACCGGGCGGCGCCGCCACGGCGGACGGCGTCGAACCCGTGGACGGCACCGGACGCGCAGGCATCGACGCAACGGTCGGTGACCTCGGAACGGCTGGCCGACACAACATCGCAGGCCAGCACGGCACCGACGGCACGGCGACCGGCGTCGACGGCAGGGCAATCGGCGTCGGTGGCGCGGCATCCGGCGTCGGCGGAACGGCGACCGGGATCGGCGGCACAGCATCCGGCGTCGGCGGGCCGCGCACGGTGGACGGAGCCGGCAGGTCGGGCGGATCCCGGTCAGCGGGCGGGATCCGGCGGTCGGACGGCACGCCTGACGGCCTGGCGAGCGGCAGCGCGATCCGCCGCGGCGGTGCGGTCGGCGGCGGTGCTTCCGACGCCGCGGTGCCTCCCGGAGGACCCGGCTGGGGCACGGCCTTCGCGCCCTCGGATCGGCGCGTGCCGGGCCGGGTGTGGGACGGTTGGCGCCTCGGCTCGCCGTTTCGACGAGGCCCGTCGACCGGGTCGGCCAGACCGTTCGGACCAGCGCCACGGGGCGACACCCCGGCCGTAGGCGGAGACGGGCTGCCCCGAGCGAGCGACCGTCCCCTCGCCCCTGAGGAGTTCCTGGACGGTCTCGATCCCTCCAGCCCCAACTCCACCGCCGACAGCACGGGGTGGGGCGGGCTCGCGGCGGTCGAGGCCGCCGACAACGGTCCGTGGCCGGCGCTACCCGGCGAACGGAGGTGGTCCGAACAGCACGCCGGCCCGCGCCCGGGACAGCACCGCGACCAGCGCGCCGGGCACCCGGGCGGGTGGCGTGACGGCGACGTCGGGGCCGGGAGCGGCGGGTCGACGCGCGATCCGGGTGGCGGAGGGTGGCCGGTGAGCAGTGCGTTCGGGCCGACGGCGCGGGCCACCGACCCGTGGCCGGCGCTGCCCGACGACGGAACGTTGTGGACGGTGCCGGGTGACGGCCTGGACGCCGCCCAGCTCGGTCGACTGGACCGGGAACAGGCGGGCGACTGATGGAACGCGTCGCCTTCCTCATCGACTCCTCCGGGGAGCGGGTGGACTGCCTGCTCAACCCGGAGACCGTGCAGGTGACCCGGCTCGCCGGCGTACGCCATCGGGGTGTCGCCGGCGGGCAGCTCACCGGGTCCGGGCTGGCCGACGACCCGCTGGTCTTCACCGGCGGGGGCCGCACCGAGCTGGTGCTCGACCTGCTCTTCGACGTCGACTTCGTCCAGGCGCAGGTCCGTCCCGCCGACGTGCGGGTGCTGACGCGTCCCCTGTGGATGCTGGCGGAAAACTCCGCAGCCGAGCACGGGTGGCTGCGACCACCGCTGGTCCGCCTGGTCTGGGGCAAGACGTGGAACGTGCCCGGTGTGATCATCGCGGTGGCGGAGCGGTTCGACGCGTTCACCGGCACCGGGTCACCCCGACGCTCCTGGCTGCGGCTGAAGCTGGTCCGGGCCGCCGAGACGGCCGATCAGGCGGAGGCCGGCTTCGCCGAGGAGCTGGCCGCCGCGAGCACCCCGACCGCCGCACCGGGCGGCGCGGTGATCGCCGCCGGCGACGGTGCCGCCGAGCCGGGCCGTTCCGGCGTGCGCTTCGACCTGCTGGCCAACGACGCGCTCGGCTCGCCGCTGCGCTGGCGCCTGCTGGCCGAACACAACCGGATCACCGACCCGCTGTCGGTGCCGGCCGGCACCACGCTCGCCGTGCCACCACCCGGCGCGCCGAGCGGCGGATCGGTGGTGGGTGCGGTGGCCGGCGCCGCGCGGGCACTGGCCGGCGCGGTGGGCGCCGGCGCGTCGTTCGTCGGCGCCTCGATCGCCACCGCGCCCGCCGCCTGGGGCCCGACGGGCCCCACCGCCACCAGCACCAACCCGGGGGGTACGCCGTGACGAGCGTCGCGCCCCGGGCGTTGATCGTCGTGCTCGACGGCGTCGAGCTGGCCGGCGCGGCCCGTCAGCGGATCCGCTCGCTGCGGGTGGCCGCACGACTCGACCAGCCCACCCAGGCCGAGCTGGTGCTCGCCACCAGCGCCGGGACCGGCGCGTTCGACCCGGCGGTCCGCCCCGGGGCGACCCTCGACGTACGGCTGACCGATCACGCCGACGCCCTGTTCGGTGGAGAGGTGACCGCCGTGGAGGTCGAGTACGCCGCCGACGGCGCGGCGGTGCTGCGGCTACGGGCGTACGACCCGCTGCACCGGTTGCGCAAGCGGCAGGGGTTGCGGGTCTTCACCTCGGTGACCGCCGTCGAGCTGGCCCGGGAGCTGTGCGGCGGCGTGGGGCTGGAGGTGACGGCCGAGGTCGACGGCCCACGGCTGGAGCGGCTGTTGCAGCACCGGCACAGCGATCTGGACCTGCTGCGCGAGGTGACCGGTCGGGCCGGGCTGCACCTGGCCGCCGATGGTGACGGGGTGCGGCTGGTCACCCTCGCCGGTTACGGGGAGCCGGTCGCGTTGACCCTCGGCGCGGGCGTGCACACCCTGCGCCTGTCCACCAACGCCGACCAGGCCAGCGGTGCGAGCGTGGCCCTGGGCTGGCACCCGCAGCGGGCCGAGGTGATCAGCCAGCAGGCCGACGACGCGCGCTGCGGTCGACCCGCCGGCGACCGCCTGGACCCGGCCGACGTGGGTGCCGACGGGGTGCGCACCGCCGTCGACCAGCCCGGCCGCAGCGACGACGAGTTGGCGGCGCTGGCCCAGGCGCGACTGGACACCCGGGCGGCGGCGCTGGTCACGGCCGAGGGGGTGGCCGAGGGCGATCCAACGCTGCGGCCGGGTCGGCGGATCGCCCTGACCGGTGTGCCCGATCCGGTCGCCGGGGCGTACGTGCTGACCGAGGTGGTGCACACGGTGGACGGCAACGGGCACCTGACCCGGTTCTCCACAGTGCCGCCGGTCGCCCCACCGACCCCGGCCGGCGGGACTGTGGTCACTCTGGGCACCGTCACCGACGTCGGTGACCCGGACGGGCTGGGCCGGGTCCGCCTGACCCTGCCGGCGTACGGGGACCTGGACGCCGGCTGGCTCGCCGTGCTCTGCCCCGGCGCGGGCCGGGGAAAGGGCCTGGTGGCGCTTCCCGACCCGGACGACACCGTGCTGGTGGTGCTGCCCGGAGGCGAGCCGGCCTCGGGCATCGTGCTGGGTTCGCTGTTCGGCGCCGTCGAGCCGTACGACGCGGGCATCGACGACGGCCGGGCGCGGCGCTGGACGCTACGCACCGCCGGCGGGCAGTCGATCGTCGTCGACGACGTGCAGCGCAGCCTGCGGCTGGCCACCGAGGGCGGCAGCTATCTGGAACTGACTCCCGACCTGGCCACGCTGCACGCCGCGTCCGACCTGGTGATCTCCGCACCCGGCCGGGCCATGGTGGTGCGCGCCCGCAGCGTGGACTTCCTGCACGCCGAGTCGACCGAGGACCCGACGACCGCGGCGAGGCAGGCCCGTTCCCTCGCCCGCGCCCACCACGAAGGAGGCAGCTGATGCGCTGGATCCACAGTGACTCCGTGATCACCTGCGACCACGACGGCCGGGTCGACAACCGGCCCTCGCAGCAGTGGGTGACAGTGACCGCCGTACCCGTGCTCGTGGACGACGACCCGGAGGGCCGCGACATCAAGGCCTGCCCCAACTACGGCCCGACGATCAAGCCGTGCGGCAAGACGCTGAACGTCCGCGTCGGCTACAGCGACTGGCTGCGGGTCGACGGGGACCGGGTGGTGCTGTCACACCTGGAGGGGTTCACCGACGGCACGCCGCCGGGGCTGGTCCACCACACGGTGCGGGACCCGCGCCAGCGGTTCCTGGGGGCGGACCGATGAGGGCCTTCCGCTTCGTCGGCGCCGGCTTCGACGCCGGCCGGAGCGGCGGGTTGGCGCTCACCGCGGCCGGCGGCCTGGCGATGACCGAGGGCGACGAGAGCGTACGGCAGGCGTTGTTCCTGCTCCTGTCGACGACACCCGGCGAACGGCTGATGCGACCCGGGTACGGCTCCCGGCTGCACCGGTTGGTCTTCGCGCCCAACGACGACACCACGGCCGGCCTGGCCATCCACTACGTCCGGCAGGCCATCGCCCGCTGGGAGCCGCGGGTCGAGGTGATCGACGTGGACGCCGGGCCGGATCCGGACGACGCGTGGCGGCTGGTGATCCGACTGGACTACCGGGTGCGGGCCAGCCTGACCCCCGGGCAGCTGGTGTTCTCCGTGGATCTGCTTCCGGTCGACGAACCCGCGCAGGGAGGACCCTCATGACGCTGCCCGTGCCGCACCTGGACGATCGCGGCTTCCTCGACCTGGTCACCGAGGCCCGGGAACGGATTCGGCAGTCCTGCCCGGAGTGGACCGACCTGTCGGCGCACGACCCCGGCATGGCGCTGGTGGAGGCGTTCGCGCACCTCACCGAGGTGATGATCTACCGGTTGAACCAGTTGCCGGAGAAGGCGTACGTCTCGTTTCTGAACCTGCTCGGGGTCTCCCGGCACGCGCCCACCGCGGCCTGGGCGGACGTCCGGTTCACCCGCAGCGGCACCGACCGCGGCGCGGTGCGGGTCCCGGCCGGTCTGCGGGTCGCGGCGGCCCGGGGCGCCGACCCCCGGCCGGTCGTGTTCGTCACCACCGAACCGGCGCTGCTGCCCGCCGACGAGGAGTCGGTGACGGTCCGGATGCACCACTGCGAACCGGTCGAGGCGGAGCTGCTCGGCGTGGGCACCGGCCAGCCGGGTCAGGTGCTGCGGGCCGCCCACGCTCCGCTGGCCCACACCGCCGAGGCGCTGGACCTGATGCTCGGTGTGGAGGTGCCGTCCGGCACTGTGGAGCTGGGCGCGGCGGCCCGCGAACACGACGGCCGCACGTTCGAGATCTGGCGACCGGTGGACAGCTTCGCCGGGCTCGGGCCGCAGTCCAAGGCGTACCTGGTGGATCGCTGCTCGGGGACCGTCACCTTCGCCCCGGCCCTCGACCTGCGACCCCCCGCCGCGCCCGGCCAGCTCCCGGCGAGCGGGGCGACGGCGGTGACAGTGGCGGCCGTGCCGCCGGCCGGGCGACAGATCCGACTCTGGTACCGCGCCGGCGGTGGGCCCACCGGCAACGTGGCGTCGGGCACCCTGACCAGCCTGCGCGATCCGCTACCCGGGGTACGCGTCGACAACCCCACGCCGGCAGCCGGCGGCCGGGAGATGGAGGCGCTGGAATCGGTGCTGCTGCGCGGCCCGTACGAGTTCTTCGCGCAGCAGCGGGCCGTCACCGCCCGCGATTTCGAGGTGCTCGCCACCAGCTCCGGCGCGGTGGCAAGGGCCCGGGCGTTCACCCGCGCGGCGGTGTACAGCTTCGCCCGGCCCGGCGAGGTCGAGGTGGTGCTGGTCCCGTACGTGCCGCCGACGGCCCGCCCCGGTGGCCGGCTGCCGGTGGCGGTGCTGCGCGAGCACGAGGTGCCCGAGGCACGGCGTCGGGTCGAGGCGGACCTGGAGGAACGCCGGATGGTCGGGATCCGGTCCCGGGCGACCTGGGCGCGCTTCAAGGCCGTGTCGGTACGGGCCCGGGTGGTGGTCCGGCGCGAGGAGGACGTGGACGCGGTCCGCAGCCGGATCCACGACCGGCTGCACCAGACGTTGAGCCCGCTGCCGACCGCGCTCAACCCGACCGGCTGGCCGTTCGGGGAGCCGCTGCGGGCGTCCAACGTCTACCGGCTGCTGGAGCACGCCGAGCCGGGCGTGCGCTACGTCGAGTCTGTGCGGTTCGTGGTCGACGAGGCGCCCGACGCGGAGGTCCGCGCCCTCGCCGTCGACCAGTACCAGCCCCGCACCTGGTACGCCGGTCGCGGCCCGGTGCTGTTCCGTTCCAGCAACGGCGGCGCGGGGTGGGAGCCGGCCGGCCGCTTCGACGGCGAGACGGTGCTGCGGGTGGCGCCCGCGCCCGCGCCGGTGCGGCCGGGCATCGTCGCGCGCCCCGGCTCGGTGGCCGTGGTGACGCTGCGCGCGTCCGGTGGATCCCGGGTGCACCTGAGCACCGATCTGGGTGAGACCTGGTCGCTGCTCACCGACCTGGACTCGCGGATCTCCGACGTGGCCTGGCTGGACCGCGACGGCGCGGGCGCGCTGCTGGTGGCCACCGACACCGGCCTGTACGAGGTGTCGTTGCTGCCCGGCGCGGTGCCGTTGCAGATCCTGGTCGACCCGTCGGACGCCGACCGGGGGTTCTACGCGGTGCGCGCGTTCGTCTCGGAGCGCGGCGCGCCGGGTGTGGCGGTGGCGGCGCAGGCCAGTTTCGGGGTCTACCTGTCGACAGCGGGTGGCCGACCCGGCAGCTTCACCCACGTCGGCCTGTCCAACGTGGACAACCGAGTACTCGCCGTGCAGTACGACGGCCCGGCGACCCTGCTGTGGAGCGGCGCCGGCGAGCCGGACCCGAAGAAGCCCGGCCAGGGCTGCCACCGCACCCGGCTGTTCGAGTCCGATGTGAAGTGGCAGAGCATGCAGGCCGGCTGGATCGGCGGCACCTGCCGGGACCTGGCGTTCGCCGGGCCACTGGCGGTGGCGGCCACGCAGAGCGGCGGGGTGCTGCGGTTGGACACCCTGGCCGCGCAGCCGCAGTGGCAGTCGGTGTCGGTCAACTGCGGGCTGCCGCTGCGCGACCGGACCCGCTTCGTACCCGTCGACGCCATCGCCGTGAGCGGCCCGACGGCCGGCGGCGCGGCCGGCGAGCCCGGTGCGGCGGAACGGCTGATCCTGGCCGGCGGCGAACGCGGCGTCTATCGCAGCGCCGGGGCCGTCGACTGGACGCCCAGCGCCAACCAGGCCACCGCCGACGTGGTGACCGTCCCGGATACCTGGCTGCTCTGCTCCGGCGAGCACGACATCGAGGTGGTGCGCCAGGATGCGACGCTCGGCGATTGAACGGCTGCTGCCCGCCGCCTACCAGCGGGCCTGTGTGCCCGGCAGCGTGCTCTGGACGCTGCTGGACGTGATGGAGGCGCTGCACGCCCCGGACGAGGCGATCCTCGCCGAGGTGGACGCCCTGTTCGACCCGTACCGGGCGCCGGACGGACTGGTCGTGCGTCTGACGCGGTGGGTGGCGATGGACCACGTGGTGGCCTCGCCCCGGCCGGACACCCCCCTGCCGCTGCCCGTGGGTCGGCTGCGTGACCTGGTGGCCAACGCCGCTCTGCTGGCCCGGTGGCGCGGCACCCCGTACGGGATGCGCAGAGCCCTCGAACTGGCCACCGGGTTGCCGGGCTTCGCGATCGACGAGCCCGACGAACAGCCCTTCCACGTCGTGGTGCGGGTGCCGGCGGCCGCAGCCGGCCAGCTCACCGTGATCACCCGCATCGTCGAGGCGGAGAAGCCCGCCTCGACCACCGTCGAGATCGTTCTCGAAGAGGAGTCGTCATGACCACCGAGTGGGCGGTCGTCGCCGCCGCCGAGCAGTTCACCCTCGACCCGCGCAACAGCGGCGAGCTGACATTCACCGTCTCCAACCCGGGCACCGCACCGGACACAGTGGTGTTCGACGTGGCCCCCGGCGACGGCTCCCAGCGGGCGTGGTTCACCGTCGCCGAGCCGCAGCGGGTGGTCCCCGGGCAGGGTTCGGTGTCGTTCCTGGTCAAGCTCGCGGTGCCCGCCGGCACCCCACCCCGGCGTTACGACATGACCGGCTTCGCGTACTCGGCGAACACCGCGCCGGAGGAGAGTTCCCGCTCCAGCGGTCGGGTCACCTACGAGGTGCGGGCGGTCGCGCCGCCACGGCGTACCCCGTGGTTGTGGATCGCCGCGGCGGTGGCGTTGGTGCTGGTGGTGGTGACAGTGGGGGTCGTCCTGCTGACCCGTGACGGCGAGCCGGCCCCCGGCGAGCCGCGGGTGGTCACCGTCGAGGCGGAGAGCCTGGTGGACGCCGCGGTGCTCAAGTCGCCGCAGAACAGCAAGGCGGCAGTGGGTGCGCAGCCCAACTGCTGCGGGGTGACCTGGTCCGGGGACAAGCAACTGTTCTTCACGGGGCTGGCCATCGGCGATCAGGTCACCGTGACGGTGCAGATCCCGGCCGACGGCACCTGGCGGTTCGCGACGGTACGGACCACGGCCCCGGATTACGCGAACACCGTCTTCACCATCGACGGCAGCCAGGTCGGCGACACTTTCCTCGGCTTCACGCCGAAGGTGCAGAAGACGGAGTTCCTGGACGTCGGAACGATCCGGCTGGCCAGAGGGCCGCACCAGGTCACGCTGCTGGTGATTGGCAAGACACAGGGCACGAACTTCTACTTCGCCGGGGTCGACACCATCCGGTTCACCGAGGTCGTGGCGCAGGCCGTGACGCGATGAGCGGTCGGCAGAAGGCGCTGCTGGGGCTGTTCGCCGTCCTGCTGGTGGCGTTGTTCGTGGTCGCGGTCGGCGCGGGCGGTGGCGACCGGGGTGACCCGGGCGCCCGGCACGGGTTGGTCGACCGGTTGGGTGCGCTGGGCGCCGAGCGTGCCTCGGTGGACCCGGCCACGGTCAGCGCCGACTGCCTTGCCGAGGTCGGCCGGCTGGTCTTCTCCGGCGGTTGCGTGCTGCGGGTCGCCGACCCCGGCGGGTTACGCACCCTGGTGCTGCGTAGCGCGGCACGGTTCACGGTCGTCGCGCCCGCTCCGGGCGACGCCGACCTGACCATCCGCGACGAGGTGGAGCCGGCACCGGACGGCACCGGCGCGGTGGCGAAGGTCGCCGTGGACCAGGCCACCGAGGTCGGTGTGCGCTGTCCCGGCCTGGGTTCCTGCACGGTCTTCGTGGCCGCATCCTGACCGGCTCGTTCCGATTCGAGAGGAGGCCGCCGTGGGTGACCTGCGCAAGCCGTTCCTGCTGCTGGCCATGCTCGCCATCGTCCTGGCGATCGGCGTGGAGCTGGGCGCCGGGCTGCTGCTCGGCGGCGCCGACGCCGGCGCGGCCCTCGCGGACAGCGCCGGAGCGTTGGACGTCGAACTCGACGACGTGTCCGGGGTCAGCGAACCGTCCGGTCGGGGCACCGGCTATCTCGCGTTGATCGACGCGGTGGCGGTCTGGAGCACCGGGCTGTTCTGCCTGGCCCTGCTGCTGCCCGAACGCGTCCAGGGCCGGGTGCAGGGCGTCGCCGGCCTGATCTTCTCGATCATCCTGATCATCGTCGGGCTGGTCGCGCTGGTCGTCGCGTTCGTCGAGCTGACGATCATGGTGTCGCTGTTC
Source organism: Micromonospora zamorensis (assembly GCF_900090275.1). Classification (NCBI taxonomy): domain Bacteria; kingdom Bacillati; phylum Actinomycetota; class Actinomycetes; order Micromonosporales; family Micromonosporaceae; genus Micromonospora; species Micromonospora zamorensis. The sequence goes on from NZ_LT607755.1 coordinate 3,135,681, forward strand.
CTGGCCGCCCCGTTCGGCACATTGGCGTACCTGGCCCTGTGGGGGTTCTTCCCGGTCGGCGAGGCGGCGGTGCTGCTCGGGCTGGTGCTGCTGCTCAAGCTCGTCTGGGCCGGGCTGCTGGTGGCAGCCCAGCCGCGATTCCTGCAGAACAAGGGTCTCGTCCTGCTGATCCTCACCACACTGCTGTGCACTGTCGTGCTGGAGTTCCTGCACAACCTGGTGCCGGTGATCCTGGTCAGCATCGTCGACGACGTGGCGGCACTGGTCTTCGCGATCATCGCGATCATCTGGGGGCTGGTGCTGCTGATCGGCTCGATCCCGGCGATCGTCAAGGCCATCCGGGTCACCGCCGCCCTGCCAGCCCGCGCCAGTGCCACCACCCGCCCCTCGCCCCGTTGATCATGAAGTTGTTGCCCTGACACGCCGGGCGGAGTGGCAACAACTTCATGGTCAACGCGCGGTGTTGGCGAGGGCCGCGGCCTGGGCGCGGTTGAGGGTGCCGTCGGCGACCACCACCGCGTGCCGGCCGCGACGGTCGGTGCCGGCCGCGACGGTGACCGGCTCGTCGAACGCGAACGCCACCCCCACACCCGGATACATGGCGGTCCGCGTGAACCACCGGTCGCCGTCGCCGAGACCGGTGAAGACCAGGGTGTACGCCCCACCGTCCGGCCCGGTGCCGCACAGCGCGACCCAGGGCTGGGCGGAGCCGTTGACCGCCTCCTCCCCCGTCGCCGTGGCGCTGAACACCGACGCCGGGGCGGCCGAGACCGCCCGCCAGAAGAACCCGCCGTATCCGGCGCCGCCGGGGCGGCCGTTGGTGGCCGGGCTACCCAGTCGCACGTCCTGCCGCGCCGGGGCACTCAGCGTGTAGTCCACCTCCAGCCGCCAAGCCGACACACCGCCGCTCGGGTCACCGGTGCTCGGTCCGTCACCGCTCGGGTCACCGCCGCTCGGCCCCTCGCTGGTCAGCGCGACGGCACCGGTCAGCGCTACCGCGGTGAGCTGGCGGTGTTCGGTGAGCAGCACCGCGCCGTGCGGGTCGCGCCACTCCAGCCGGTGGGCCAGACGGTCGGCGGCCCGCTCCGACCAGCGGACGTGCGCGATCCGCCCGTGGTCGTCGCGCCAGGTGTAGCCGACGTCGCGCACGTAGGTGCGCCCACCCCAGAGGTTGGTGCCGTTGACGTCCTGCACGGCCAGGGAGGCCCCGAGGTGCCACACGTGGTCGGCGGGCTGCGCGTCGGTGACCACCGTGCCGGCCAGGGTGCGTACCGGGTGCAGGTACGGCCGGGGTCCGTGCCGCGCGTCCAACGCCGGGTCGAGCACGTACCGGGCCACCTCCGTCCCACCGACCAGCAGCCCGATCTGCTCGTCGGTCGTGGTGGCGTCGGCGGGCCCGGCGGCCCGGGCCGGACGATCGGCGGTCATGGCAGCTCCGGGTGGGCGGGAACCGGTGCGGCGCCCGTCGCGAACCGCTGACGGCCGGCGACGGCGTGCAGGGCGGCCACTGTGTAACCGGCGAGGATCGGCACCGCGACCGGGGTGACCAGCACCGCGAGCAACCCGGCCAACGCGGTGACGCCGGTGAGCGCGGCCCAGCGGGTGGGCGCGTCGAGGCAGGCGCGGGCGGCGGACCGGGCCGCCGCCCGCCACCGCCCGCCCCCGTTGCCGCCCACCTCGACCACGACCAACCCGGCGTACCCGGCCAGGCCGGCCGCGACCAGTGCCGTCACCAGCAGCGCCACCGGCCCGCCCGGCACCCGGCCGGTGGCCAGTGCCGCCAGGTCGGCGGCGAGGAGCCCGGCCACGGTGAGCGCGAGCAGACTGACCGGCGCGCCGGGCAGCACCGAGCGCCCGAACCGACGCACTGTCGTCCGCGCCGACGGCCAACTGCCGGTACGCGTCCAGTCGTGCACCGCCGCGCTGGCCGTGCCGACCGCCGCCGCGGCGGTGACCAGTGGAACCGCCGCCAGCACCAGCAGGATGCCGAGCAGCGCCAGGTCGGCGGCGTCGCGGGCGACGTCGCGCCAGTCCCGCCGCTCGCCGGCCTCCTCGGGTTCAGCCCTTGATGCCACTGGTGTTGATCCCCTCGACGAGCATTCGCTGGAACGCGACGAAGAACAGGAAGACCGGCAGCAGCGACAGCACCGACATGGCGAACATCGGCCCCACCGCGCTCTGGCTGGTCGAGTCGATGAACAGCGTCAACGCGACCGGCACCGTGTAGTCCTCCAGTTGGGACAGGAAGACCAACTGCCGGAAGAAGTCGTTCCAGGTCCAGATGAACGAGAAGATCGCCGTGGTGACCAGCGCCGGGCGGCTCAGCGGCAGGATGATGTGCCGGAAGATGCCGTACGGGCCGGCGCCGTCGATCCGGGCCGCCTCGTCCAGCTCGCGCGGAACGCCGCGCATGAACTGCACCATCAGGAAGACGAAGAACGCCTCGGTGGCCAGGAACTGCGGGATGAGCAGTGGCAGGTAGGGCCAGTCGCCGCCGACCAGCCCCAACGTCCGGAACAGGATGTACTGCGGCACGATCAGGACGTGCTGCGGCAGCAGCAGCGTGCCGATCATCACGGCGAACCACATGCCGCGCAGCCGGAACCGCAGCCGCGCGAAGGCGTACGCGGCCAGCAGGCAGGAGAGCCCGTTGCCGACCACGGTGAGCAGGCTGACCATCGCGCTGTTGAGGAAGAACCGGCCGAAGCTGACGTCGAAGTTGGACCACCCGGCGGTGTAGTTGCCCGGGGTGAACCGCTCGGGCAGCAGCCCGAGGTTGTTGACGATCTCCTCCTGGGACTTCACCGAGGTCCCGATCATCCAGAACAGCGGGTAGAGCACCACGGCGACGATCGCCACCAGGATGAGCAGCCGCAGCACCGGCCGGCCGCCGGGCCGTCGGCGCGCGTTCGGCGGCGCTGTGGTCGGCGCCGCGCTCGTCGGGGTCACCGTCACCATCACCGGTCCTCGCCGTCGGAGTAGTGCACCCAGAACCGTCCGGTGCTGAAGAAGATCGCGGTGATCACCGCGATGGCGAGCAGGAACACCCAGGCCATCGCGGAGGCGTAGCCCATGTCGAGCTCGGTGAAGCCGGTGATGTAGAGGTTCAGCGTGTACATCAGGGTGGAGTCGACCGGGCCTCCGGTGCCGTTGCTGAGCACGAACGCCGCGGTGAAGCCCTGGAAGCCGTTGATGGTCTCCAGCACCAGGTTGAAGAAGATCACCGGGGAGAGCATCGGCAGGGTGACGTTGCGGAACTGGCGGAACCGGCCGGCGCCGTCGACGGAGGCGGCCTCGTACAGCTCAGTGGGCACCTGCTTGAGCCCGGCCAGGAAGATCACCATCGGTGCGCCGAACTGCCAGATGGCCAGCACGATCAACGTCTCGAGGGCCCAGTCCGGGTCGTTGACCCACGGCTTGCCCTGGATGCCGAAGAGGCTCAGCAGTGAGTTGAACGCGCCGTCGCGGTTGAACATGTTGACCCAGACGATGGCCAACGCGACGCTGCCGCCGAGCAGCGACGGCAGGTAGAACAGCCCGCGGAACAGGCCCACGCCGCGCCAGGCGCGGTTGAGCAGCAGCGCCACACCGAGCGCCGCGGCCAGCTTCAGCGGCACGGCGATCAGCGCGAAGGTCAGTGTCACCCGCACCGCGTGCCAGTACGACGGGTCGGCGGTGAACATCCGTTCGTAGTTGGCCAGCCCCACCCACTGGACCTCGGAGAAGGGGGTGAGGATGTCGTAGTTGGTGAAGCTCAGGTACAGCGACAGCAGCATGGGGACCGCCGTGACACCCATCAAGCCGATGAGCCACGGCGACAGGAAGACGTACCCCGCCAGACCTTCGCTGTGCCGGAAGCGCCCGGGCCCACGCCTTGCGGTGTGGGCCCGAACGGATCCGGGGCCGCGTCGGGTCGGGTCGGGCGCCGTGGTCAACGCCACGAACAGCTCCTCTCCTAGCCTGGTGGGGCGGTCAGGCGATGGCGGACTTGCACGCCTCGATGAACTGGGCGGCGGCCTCGGCGGGGGTGGCCCGGCCGTACTGCGCGTTCTCGGCGGCCTTGATCAGCTCGGACTTGACCTTGCTGTGCCCCTTGATCGGCACCTGCGGCGACTTGCCGAACTTCTGGGTCAGCTCCGCCTCCACGGCGATCGACTGCTTCATCGCCGGGTCGGTGGTGTCGTCGCTGACCACCCGGCGCAGGTCCAGGTTGGACGGCAGGCCGCGGTCGGTGCCGAGCAGCTTGACCGCCTCCTGGTCGTTGTTCAGGAAGTTGATCACGTCGACCGCGACGTCCTTGTTCTTGCTGCCCTTGAACACCGACCAGTACATCGAGGCCCGGGCCCACTGCGCGCTGGGGTCACCGGGGTAGGCGATCACGCCCAGCTCGTCCTTGGTGTTCTTCTTCAGGTCCGGCATCTGGTTGGCCCACACCCAGGAGGTGGCCGACTTGCCGGTGACCACCAACTGCTTGGTGACATCGCTGGAGTTGCCCTCGTGGATGACGTCGGCGCTCGGCGTGGCCTTGCGGTCCCGGGCGCCCTTCCACAGGTCGAACCACCTGGTCACGTCCTCGGCGGTGAAGCCCAGCTCGGAGCCCTTGTAGAGGTCCTTGCCCTGCTGCCGGAGCCAGACCCAGAACGCCTTGTAGTCGGCGCTCGGATCCTGCGTGCCGGGCACCTTGGTCTTGGCGGTGACCTGCTCGGCCCAGGCGATGTGCTCCTCCCACGACATTCCGGTGGTGGGCTCGGGCAGGTTGTTCCTGGTCAGCAGCGTCTTGTTGTAGACCAGGCCCTGGGTGTTCTCCCCGGCGGCCAGACCGGCGAGCTTGCCGTCGACGACGCCGTACTGCCAGAGGCTCTCGGGGAACTTGGAGGTGTCCAGCTTTCCGGACTTCTGGTACGAGGTCAGGTCGAGCGTGGTGTTGCGGGACGCGTACTCGGCCAGGTAGTTGTCGTCGATCTGGAACAGGTCCGGCGGGTTGCCGCCGGCGGTGAGGGTGGCCAGCTTGTCGAAGTAGCCCTGGTTGGCCTGCCAGGTCTTCTCGAACGTCACGTTCGGGTGCTTCCTGGTGTAGAGCGCGAGGGCGTCCTCGGTCAACTTGGCCCGGGCGTCGCCGCCCCACCAGAAGATGGAGAGCTTGACCGGGGCGTTCGGGTCGGCCGCGCCGCCGTCGTCGTCTCCGCAGGCGGCGGCTCCGAACATCAGCGGCGCGGCGACCGTCACGGCGAGCAGGCCGCGCAGCAGGCGCCGCCGAGGCAGCGCGGTACGGTGATTGCGCCCGGCAGGCGCGTTAGTGGTGGGGGGCGTTGCGGGGTGCATGTGCGCTCACTCCTCGGCATTAGGAGGCGACGGCGTCACCGGTGGCCGCGGTCGGGATGCCCGGGCCCGCAGGGCAATGCGGGTCCGGGCCAGGCGGCGCGGCCAGGGGACGTGCCGGTCGGGCGTACGGGCCCGGGCCGGTCGAGTCGCGGATGACCAGGTCGGTCTGGAGCATTACCTGTGCGGTGGTACGACGGACGCCGAGCGGCGTGCCGGCACCGAGCCCTCGCGCGCCGCGCGGTGATTCGGTGTCCTGTTGCAGCAGCATGTCGACGGCCGTCCGGCCGGCGGCCCCGGTGGGTGTGGCCACCGTCGTCAGTTTGGGGCGGGTGAGCCGGCTCAGGGCGATGTCGTCGACCCCGACGACGCTCACCTCCTGCGGCACCCGCACCCCGAGCGCGTCCAGCCCCTCGATGAGGCCGATCGCCATCAGGTCGTTGTAGGCGAGCACGGCCGACACACCGCTGCGCCGCACCTGCTCGGCGATGGCGGAGCCGCCGGTCTCGGTGGGCGCGTTCGGGCCGAGCACTGTCAGCTCCGCACCACCCGCCCGGGCGGCCGTGCCAGCGGCGCGGCGCATCTCCCGGTTGGTCCACGAGCTGCGCGGGCCACCGAGCAACGCGATGCTGCGGTGCCCCAGGCCGATCAGGTGCTCGATCGCCGCCCGGGCACCCTGCCCGACGTCCATCAGCACGCAGGGCAGGCCGGTCACCTGTCGGTTGACGACCACCAGCGGCACCTCACGGCTGAGCTGTTCGATCAGGCTGTTGCTCATCCGAGGACTGCACAGCAGCACCCCGTCCACCTGCTTGGCCAGCGCGTGGACCAGCTCCTCCTCGACGGTCGGATCCTCGTTGGTGTCGGCCACGAAGACGTGGTAGTCGCGGTGCCGGGCCTGACTCTCCGCCGCCTTGATCAGTGGCGGGAAGAACGGGTTCGCGATGTCCGCGATGATCAGCCCGATGTTGTGCGTACGCCCGGTGATCAGCGCCCGGGCGGCCCGGTTGGGCCGGTAGCCCAGATCCTCCGCGCAGGCCAGCACCCGGACCCGGGTCTCCGGGTTGACCAGGTGCGGAGCGGAGAAGGTGCGGGACACGGTGGAGATGTGCACACCGGACGCCCGAGCGACGTCCCGGATGGTGACTGGCACGGCGGCCCCTTCGTCCGATGTGGTGGTGGTCACGTGGGTGTGGCCATTAATGCAAACGGTTGCGCCAGTGTCAACGGTGGATGGTTACGGCTTTGTTGCACCCACACTCCCCTTGGTGACTTGCTGCCCCGCAAACACGGATATTTGCCGCCGATTGCGTCACCCTCGTTGACGCAGTCGGATCGATCGTGATTACTTCACTGCAAACGTTTGCAGGATCACCGGGGAGGCGACCGCATGTCACCGAGAGTCGACGGCCGGGCCCGGTACGCCGTCGTGGGCACCGGCGCCCGGGCGGAGATGTTCGTCCGCGCCCTGGTGCTCGACCACGCCGACACCACCGAGCTGGTCGCGTTCGCCGACGTCAACCAGGCCCGGATGGACGCGCACAACCGCTGGCTGGCCGAGCTGGGCCACCGCCCGGTGCCCACGTACCCGGCCGGTGACTTCGCGGCCATGCTGGACAAGGAGCGCGTCGACGTCGTCCTGGTCACCAGCGTGGACGTCACCCACGACGAGTACGTGGTGACCGCGCTGCGCGCCGGGCGGGAGGTCGTCACCGAGAAGCCGATGACCGTGGACGCGCCGCGCTGCCGGCGCATCCTGGACGCGGTCACCGAGACCGGCGGTCGGGTGACTGTCGCGTTCAACTACCGCTACAACCCGCTGCACGAACAGGTCCGCCGGCTGCTCGCCGAGGGCGCGGTCGGTGAGATCGGCTCGGTGCACTTCGAGTGGCTGCTCGACGTACGCCACGGCGCCGACTACTTCCGCCGCTGGCACCGCGACAAGGCCACCTCCGGCGGGCTGATGGTGCACAAGGCCAGCCACCACTTCGACCTGGTCAACTGGTGGCTGGCCGCCACCCCCGTCGAGGTGTACGCGGCCGGCCGACTCTTCTTCTACGGCGAGGACGGCCGCCGGCACGGCTACGCCCGCGACTACGACCGGGCACACGGCTCCCCCGCCGCCGTCGACGACCCGTTCGCGCTGCGACTCGACGCCCACCCCCGGCTGCGTGAGCTGTACCTCGACGCCGAGGCCGAGGACGGCTACCAGCGCGACCGCAACGTGTTCGCCCCCGGCGTCAGCATCGAGGACGACATGGCGGTGCTCGCCCGCTACTCCACCGGCGCCACGATGACCTACCACCTCACCGCCTACGCGCCCTGGGAGGGTTACCGGGTGATGGTCAACGGCAGTCGGGGCCGGCTGGAGCTGGAGGTCACCGAGAACGACTTCGTCGACCGGGGCACCGCCGGTGCCGTCAAGGGCGCCGCCCTGCACGGCACCGAGGCGCCGGCCGAGGGCGGTGGTGAGACCCTCACCCTGCGCCCGTTCTGGCAACCGCCCCGACAGATTCCCGTCGAGGGTCGCAGCCGGCACGGCCACGGTGGCGCGGACGCCCGGATGACCGCTGTGCTCTTCGGGGGTCAACCCGACCCCCTGGACCGCGCCGCGACCGCCCACGACGGCGCGTTGGCCCTGCTCACCGGCCTGGCGGCCAACCGGTCCTTCGAGACCGGTCAACCGGTCCGGGTCGCCGACCTGCTCACCCCCCGCTGACCTGGAGACGAGGAGCCCATCCCCGTGCCGACGTTCGACCCCAACGACCTGCTCCTGCCGCCCGAACCGGGCCAGCGCGCGCTGGCCCGGGAGCTGTACGCCCTCGCAGCGGAGCAGCCCATCATCTCGCCGCACGGGCACGTCGACCCCGCCCTGCTGGCCGAGGACCGACCCTTCCCGGACCCGGCGCAGCTGCTCATCGTGCCCGACCACTACCTGACCCGGATGCTGCTCAGTCAGGGCGTACCCCCGTCGGACCTGGGTGTGCCCACCCGTGACGGCAGCCCCGTGGAGACCGACGGGCGGGTGATCTGGCGACGCTTCGCCGCGCACTGGCACCTGTTCCGGGGCACCCCCTCGCGGCTCTGGCTGGAGCAGACCTTCCGCACCGTGTTCGGGGTGCACACCCCGCTCGGCCCGGCCACCGCCGACACCCTCTACGACGAGATCGCGGCCCGGCTCGCCGAACCGGACTTCCGGCCCCGGGCGCTGTTCGAGCGTTTCAACATCGAGGTGCTCGCCACCACCGAGTCGCCGCTGGACGACCTCGGCCAGCACGCCAAACTCGCCGCCGACGGCTGGGGCGGGCCGGGCGGCCGGGTCGTCACCACCTTCCGCCCCGACGACGTGGTGGACATGGAGTTCGACGGCTGGTCGACCAACGTGGAGCGGCTCGGTGAGCGGGCCGGCGAGGACACCGGCACGTACGCCGGCTACCTGGCCGCGCTGCACGCCCGGCGCGCCGCGTTCATCGCCGCCGGCGCGACGTCCTCCGACCACGGCCATCCCACCGCGCGGACGCTGGACCTGACGCCGACCGAGGCCGAGCGGCTGTACGACCGGGGCCGGCGCGGCGAGGCCGACGCCGCCGACGCCGAGGCGTTCCGGGCGCACATGCTTGTGGAGTTCGCCCGGATGTCACTCGACGACGGCCTGGTCATGCAGCTGCACCCCGGCGCGGTGCGCAACCACAACCGTTGGCTGCACGCCCGGCACGGCCGCGACGTCGGCGGCGACATCCCGCAGGCCACCGAGTACGTACACGCGCTCGCCCCGCTGCTGGAGCGCTACGGCAACGACCCGCGGCTGCGGTTGGTGCTCTACACCCTCGACGAGGACACGTTCACCCGGGAGCTGGCACCCCTCGCGGGCGGATACGCCGCGCTGCTGCTCGGCGCGCCCTGGTGGTTCCTGGACTCCCCCGAGGTGCTGCGCCGGTTCCGGGAGACGGTCACCGAAACCGCGGGCTTCTACAACACCACCGGGTTCGTCGACGACACCCGGGCGTTCTGCTCCATCCCGGTACGCCACGACGTCGCCCGTCGGGTCGACGCCGGCTTCCTGGCCCGGCTGGTCGCCGAGCACCGGCTGCCGATGGACGAGGCCGCCGAGACCATCGTCGACCTGGCGTACCGGCTGCCCAAGCGGGTCTTCAACTTCGGAAAGGCCGACCAGTGACGGTGACCATCACCTCCGTCGAGGTGCACGACGTGCGGTTCCCGACCGCCGCCCGGGGCGACGGCTCCGACGCGATCAACCGCGGCGACTACTCGGCGACGTACGTGGAGCTGGGCACCGACGCCGGCCCGACCGGCGCGGGGTTCACCTTCACCAACGGCCGGGGCAACGAGATCACGTGCGCGGCGGTCCGCGCGCTCGCCCACCACGTGCGGGGGCGCACGATCGAGGAGATCACGGCCGAGCCGGTCGCGTTCTGGCGCTCGCTCAGCGCCGACGTGCAGCTGCGCTGGCTGGGCCCGGAGAAGGGCGTCATCCACATGGCGACCGGGGCGCTGGTCAACGCGGTGTGGGACCTGCGGGCCACGTTGGCCGGCAAGCCGATGTGGCGGTTCCTCGCCGAGCTGCCCACCGACGAGCTCGTGGCCAGCGTCGACTTCCGGCACATCACCGACGCGATCACCCCGGACGAGGCGGCGGCCATCCTGGACAAGGGATTAATCGGAGGGGATGGCCGGCTCGCGGAACTCAAGCAGAGTGGTTTCGCTTCGTATACCACCTCGGTCGGCTGGCTCGGCTACCCCGACGACAAGGTGCGGGCGCTGACCCGGCAGGCGTACCAGGACGGCTGGCGGGCGATGAAGATGAAGGTCGGCGGCCCGCTCGCCGACGACCTGCGGCGAGCCCGGATCATCCGGGAGGAGATCGGCCCGGACGCGCTGCTGATGATGGACGCCAACCAGGTCTGGGACGTCGACGAGGCGATCACCGCGATGACCACGCTGGCCGAGGTCGACCCGTACTGGATCGAGGAGCCCACCCACGCCGACGACATCCTCGGCCATGCCCGGATCGCCCGGGCGGTGACTGAGCTGACCGGCGGCCGGTGCCGGGTGGCCACCGGTGAGGTGGCCGCCAACCGGGTGGTCTTCAAGCAGTTGTTGCAGGCCGACGCGATCGGCGTGATGCAGATCGACGCCTGCCGGGTCGGCGGCGTCAACGAGGTCCTCGCCGAGCTGCTGCTGGCGGCGAAGTTCGGGGTGCCGGTCTGCCCGCACGCCGGCGGTGTGGGCCTCTGCGAGTACGTCCAGCACCTGGCGATCTTCGACTACCTGCGGGTGGGCACCGGCCTGGACGGTCGGATGGTCGAGTACGTCGACCACCTGCACGAGCACTTCGTCGATCCGGTCCGGACCCGCGGTGGCCGCTACCTGCTGCCCGAGCGACCGGGATACAGCGCCACCATGAAGCCGGCGTCGATCGCCGAGTTCCGCTTCCCGGACGGCCCGGCATGGCGGTGACCGTCGGCGCCTCCCGGCTCGGCCTGGGCATGCTGCGCCACCTGCCCGCCGAGGCCCGCCCCCTGATCCGGCCGGGCACCGTGCCGACAGGCATCGTGCACCTGGGCCTGGGCGCGTTCCACCGGGCACACCAGGCCGTGTTCACCGAGGCGGCGGTCGGCGCGGCCGGCGGCGACTGGGGCATCATGGCCGTCGCCCCCCGCAGCACCGCGATGGTCGAGGCGATCGCCGCCCAGGACAACCTGTTCAGCGTCAGCACCCTCTCCGCCGCCGGCAGCGCCACCCGTGTGGTGGGCGCCCTGAGCGGCGTACGGCACGCTCCCCGCGACCCGGACGCCGTGGTGGCGCTGCTCGCCGACCCGGCGGTACGCGTGGTGACCCTGACCGTCACCGAGAAGGCGTACCAACTCGACCCCGTGACCGGCGAGCTGTCCCCGGACGCGGCGCTCGCCGCGGACCTGGCCGGCGGCCGACCACCGACCACGGTGCCGGGGCTGCTGCTGCGCGGGCTGGCCGCGCGGGCCGCCGCGGACGCCGGGCCGGTGGCACTGGTGAGCTGCGACAACCTCCCGGCCAACGGCCGGCGACTGCGCGGAATGCTCGACCAGGCGGTCGGGCGTGCCGACGGGGTGCCCGCCGGGCTGGTCGAGTGGGTGGCCGCGAACGTCACCTGCCCGGGGACGATGGTGGACCGGATCGTCCCGGCCAGCACCCCGGAGACGATCGAGGCGGCACGCCGGGTGCTCGGCGTGACCGACCTGGCCGCGGTCGCCGCCGAACCGTACGCGCAGTGGGTGATCGAGGACGACTTCCCCGGCGGACGGCCCGGCTGGGAGCACGCCGGGGCGGTGCTCACCGACGACGCCGGCCCGTGGGAGCGGCTGAAACTGCGCACCCTCAACGGCGTGCACTCGGCCATCGCGTACCTGGGTGCGCTGGCCGGTCGTGAGACCATCGCCGAGGCGCTGGAGATCCCGCACCTGGCCGACGTGCTGCGCCGGCTGATCGCCGAGGACGTCGCGGCCAGCTTCACGCCGCCGGACGGGGTCCGGGTGGTCGACTACGGCGAGCAGGTCCTCGCCCGGTTCGGCAACCCGGCGATCCACCACCGCACCCTCCAGGTCGCGTTGGACGGCTCGCAGAAGCTACCGCAACGCGTCCTGCACACCATCGCCGACCTGCGCGCGGCCGGCCGGTCCGCGCGCTGGGGCGCGCTGGTCGTGGCGTCCTGGTTGCGCTTCGCGCTGGGGTACGCCGACGACGGGCACCCGTTGCCGTTCCAGGACCCCCTCGCCGGGCCGATCCGCGCCGCGCTGGACGCCGGTGCGCAGAGCCCGGCGGGTGCCGTCGACGCGCTCTTCGCGCTGCGCGAGGTCATCCCGGTCGAGGTAGCCGAGGACGACGAGGTCCGCGCCGACGTGATCGCCTGGTTGACCGCGCTGGAACGACACGGCGTCGAGGCCACACTGGCCGGTGCCCGGTGAACGGGCCGACACCGGCCGGTCGGTGGTGAGCGGGGTGACGCCGCCCCGGGTGGCGGTGATCGGGGCGAACGGGCACGGCCGGTGGCACCGGCGGGTGATCGCCCCGCTGCACGCCGCCGGCCGGTTGCGGCTGGTCGCCCTGGTCGACGTACGACCGGTGGAGGACGATCCGGCGGCGCCGGTGCCGCCCGGGGTCGAGGTGTTCACCGACCACCGGGCGATGCTCGCCGCCACCCGGCCGGAGGTGGTGGTGATCTGCACGCCACCGCACACCCACCTGGCGATCGCCCGGGACGCCCTGGCCACCGGCGCGGACCTGCTGTTGGAGAAGCCGCCGGTGTTGTCGCTGGCCGAGCACGAGGAGCTGGCCTGGGCGCTGACCGCCGCCGGCCGGGTGGCGCAGGTCGGCTTCCAGGCGCTCGGCTCGGCGGCCCTGACCGCGCTGACCGACGCGCTGGCGGCGGGCCGGCTGGGCACGGTCACCGGCATCTCCACCGTCGCCGCGTGGCAACGGCCGGACGCCTACTACGCCCGCTCCCCGTGGGCCGGTCGCCGAAGTCTCGACGGCCGGCCGGTGCTGGACGGCGCGTTGGCCAATCCGCTCGCGCACGCGGTGATGCAGTGCCTGGCGGTCGCCGAGGCGCTCGGTGGGGCGACGCCCTGGCCGGTGGCGATCGAGGTGGAACGCTACCGGGTCCGCCCGATCGAGGTGGAGGACACCGCCGTGCTGCGGGTCCTGTTCCGCGCCGGTCCGCCGGTGCTGGTGGCGGTGACCCTGGCCGCCGAGGAGTTCGTGGCGGGTGAGGTGGTGGTGACCGGCACGGCGGGTCAGGCGGTGCTGGAGTACCCGACGGACCGCTTGCGGCTGCCCGGGGACGTGGTGACCCGCCGCGTCCCGGGGCGGGTGGGGTTGCTGGAGAACCTGCTGGCGCACCGGGACGACCCGGCGGCGGTGCCGCTTATCGCGCCGCTGGCCCGCACCGCGCCGTTCACCGCGCTGCTGGACGCGCTACGGGTCGCCCCCGAGCCCCGGCTGCTCGACGGCGACCTGGTGACCGTCGTCGGTGAGGGCGGGGAACGGGTCCGCCACCTGCGGGGCGTGGTCGACGTGCTGCGTCGGGCGGCCGAGCGGGGGGCGCTTCCGAGCGAACTGGCGGTGCCGTGGGCGGCGGCGGCGTACCGCGCCGAGTTGACCGGATAGGGGGCCCCCGGCAACCGGAGTACAAACGTCGCCCGCATGCGGGGCGGTCACATCGGACACACCCCCGAATATCCGACTGCCCCACCACCACCAGCGAATGGGAAGAGTCGATGCGCAAAATCCTCACCGGCGTTACGGTGATCGCCCTCCTGCTCGGTGCCAGCCCGGCCGCCGCCACTGCGCGCCCCGACACCCCGGCCAAAGACGGGCTCTCCTGGCTGGCCGGCCATCTCGGACGGCAGACCCTGCCCGAGCGGGACGGCTGGGCGGCCGAGGGCACTGGCACCACCGGCGGTTCGACGGCCGCACCCGACCGGACCCGGGTGGTGCACAGCCGAGCCGAGCTGGTCGCCGCCCTGGGCGGTGACAACGCCAGCAACGCCACCGACGCCACGCCGAAGCTCATCTACGTCGACGGCGCCATCGACGGTTTCGAAGGACCGGAGGGCACCGCGCTGAGCTGCGCCGACCTGGCCGACCCGGCGTACCGGTTGGACGCCTACCTGGCCGCGTACGACCCGGCGGTGTGGGGACGGGTGTCCCCGAGCGGGCCACTGGAGGAGGCCCGGGTGCGTTCGGTGACCAACCAGACCCGGCAGACCCAGATCAACGTCGGCTCGAACACGACGATCGTCGGGCTGCGCGGCGCCCGCCTGACCGGGCTCACCCTCATGATCGACCGGGCGTCGAACGTCATCGTCCGCAACCTGACCCTCGTCGACGCCCGGGACTGCTTCCCCGCCTGGTCACCGACCGACGGCGAGGTCGGCAACTGGAACAGCCAGTACGACCAGATCTCGGTACGCCGCAGCGAGAACGTCTGGGTCGACCACAACACCTTCACCGACGGCGACAACCCGGACAACGCTCAACCCATCCACTTCGGACGGCCCTACCAGGTGCACGATGGGTCTCTGGACGTCACGCACACCGCCAGCCTCGTCACCGCGTCGTGGAACCGCTTCACCGGGCGGGACAAGCTGCTGCTGATCGGCTCGTCCAACACTGTCGGCCCGGACGTGGGCCGGTTGAAGGTCACTCTGCACCACAACCTCTTCGACGGCGTCCTGCAACGGCTGCCCCGGGTGCGCTTCGGTCAGGTCGACATCTACAACAACCACTACCGGCTCGGTGGGGACGGCTTCCAGTACGCGCTCGGCGTCGGTGTCCAGTCGGCGATCTACGCGCAGAACAACTTCTTCACACTGGACGCGCCGGTCGACCCGGCCGACCTGCTCTACGACTGGGGCGGCACCGCGCTGACCGAGCGGGGTTCCTGGGTGCGCCAGAGCGGCAGTCCGGCCCGGCCGGTCGACCTGCTGGCGGCGTACAACGCGACCCATGACCCGGACCTGGCCGCCGACGCGGGCTGGACGCCCACCCTGCGCCGCGACCCCGTCCTGCCGGCACCACTGGTCCCCCTCCTGGTGGGCCCCCTTGCCGGTGCCGACCGGCTGCCGATCTGACCGCTCGGCGCGCCCGCAACTCGCGGTCGGGTCGGCGACGTAGGGGCCCATCGATGTGGTGAAGATCGGCTATAAGTGACGCATGGACTTCCCGCCGCACCTGGGCAGTATGCCGATGCACGCGATCACCGAGATCCACGGCGAACCGGGCCTGCTGGAACGCTTCCGGTTGGAGGTCCAGCAGTTCGACGACGACGCCCGGGAGCGGCTGAACGCCGCGCTGGACCTCGCCGCCGAGCTGCACCGCGACGACCGACGGGTCCGCGAGCCGTACCTGAATCACCTGCTGCGGGTGGCGATCCGGTTGATGCACCACTACCAGGTGCGCGACGTGGAGGTGATCGTCGCCGGCCTGCTGCACGACGCGGTGGAGGACCACCCGGCCGAGCTGGCCGGCGGTGAGCCGGGGGCCGACCCGACCGCTGCGGCGCTGGTCGCGCTCGCCGCGCGGTTCGGGCCGCGGGTGGCCACCCTGGTCGCCGCCGTCACCAACCCGGGGTACGACCCGGAGCGGGACCGCAACGCGCAGTACCGGGAGCACCTGGCGGTCAGCCTGGACCGGGAGCCCTGGGCCCGGGTGATCAAGGTGTCGGACTTCACCGACAACGGCGTGGGGGTGATCCACACGGTCGGGCCGAAGGTCGTCTCGTCGGCCCGGAAGTACCGGCCGCTGGTGCCGCTCTTCCGGGACCTTATCGGCCGGCCGGACACCCCGTTGTCGCCGGCGGTGAAGCGGCACATCTTCGGCCAGCTCGACCTTGCCGAGGAGCGGTTCAGCGCCATCCTCGACCAGCCCGCCCCGAACTGACGGCCCGCTCCCGAGCTGACCGCCGCCTCTGAGCTGACGGTTGCCGCATCACCCGACCGGGTTCCGCGACAAGTTCTCGGATCTTCGGCGAACCTCTCGCATTACGGTGAGTTTGCACCAGATGAGAGGCATCAGCCCTCTTGGTCCCGATTTCTGGTGTGACCCCGATCGAGAGGATTCGGACCATGCGCGACCTTTCTCGTCGTGATCTGCTCAAGGCGACGGCCGTCGGCGCCGGAGCGGTCGCTCTTCCAAGCGTGATCGCCGGCAGCTCGGCGATCGCGGCCGACGGTCCCGGGTCGTCCTCCGGCGCCACGTACCCGCCGGCGGAACTGACCGGGCGCATCGTCCGCCCCCAGAACCCGAACTATGCGGAGGCCAGCCTCGGCTGGGACGAGCTGTTCGTGCGCTATCCCCTGGTCATCGTGTTCGCCCAGGAGACCCAGGACGTGGTCAACGCCCTCACCTGGGCGCGGCAGCACGACGTCGCGCTGCGGGTACGCAGCGGTCGCCACAGCCTCGAAGGCTGGTCGAACGTCGACAACGGCATCGTGATCGACGTCAGCGAGCTGAAGGACGTCCACATCGACGCCGCCGCTCGCGTGGCGAAGCTCGGCGCGGGGCTCAACCAGTCGGAGGCGATCACCGCACTCGGGGAGTACGACTTCGCGGCGACGACCGGAACGGAGGGGACCGTCGGCCTGTCCGGCGCAACCCTCGGCGGTGGCTTCGGGTTCCTCACCCGCTATCTCGGCATGGCGTGCGACAACCTGATCGGCGCGGAGATCGTCGTCGCCGCCGGCGCCAACGGCGCGAAGGTGCTCGAGGTGGACCCGTGGAATTACCCGGACCTGCTCTGGGCCCTGCGCGGGGCCGGAAACGGCAACTTCGGGATCGTCACGTCGCTGACCTACAAGGTGGCCCCGCTGAAGAGCGTCTCCTACCTTCAGGCGACCTGGCCGGGCCTCGACAACCTGCACGAGGTCTTCGAAAACTGGCAGCGCACCGCGCCCTTCAGCGACCCCCGCCTCGGCACCCAGGTCGAGGTGCACCCGAACGAGATCCTGCTGTTCGCGGTGCTCGCCGAGGGATCGGAGGCCGAGACGAGGAAACTGCTGGAGCCCATCCTCTCGATCGGCGACCCCGAGGTCACAGTCCAGATCGGCGGCTGGAGCGAGACCTACTCCGGCTTCCAGATCCCGAGCGACGAAGAGCCGGCGAAGTGGAAGTTCTTCTCGCAGTTCACCAGGGAGCCCTTCCCGGCGAAGGCGATCAGTATCGTCCGCGAGTTCATGGAGAACTCCCCGTCGCCGGACAGCAACTTCTTCACCCAGGCCTTCGGGTCCGGAGCCCAACGACAGGAACCCTTCGGCGGCGCGGCCTTCCCGCACCGCGACGCGCTCTTCTACTCCGAGCCCGGCGCGGGCTGGGGCACCCGCGGCGAGCCCGACAGCGATGACGCCATCACCCCGATCGCCCAGACCTGGATCGCCGAGTTCAGCCAGGCGCTGCGGCCCTACGTGGACGGCGCCTACGTCAACGTGCCGAACATCGGCATGGCGGAGTGGGAGGAGGCCTACTGGGGCCGCAACTTCCCGCGGCTGCGCAAGATCAAGGCAAAGTACGACCCGCACAACGTCTTCCAGTACGAGCAGAGCATCCCGCCCGCGACGCACTGACCAACCTGACCGGTCAGACCAGCCGGACTGGTAAGACCTGCCGGACCGGTCAGGCCAGCGACGCGGGAGGCACACCACCCGCTCGGCTGGATCTCCTCCCACCCCACCCACCCCAGCCGCCCCCTTTGCTCTGCACCCATGGACGCACCACTTACAGACCGTGAGCGTCGCATCCGTGGGTGCAGAGCAAAGGACGGATGTCCGGGGGCGCCGGGAGGCCGGCCTGGGCGGAGTGTGGGCTGGTGGGACGCCGGGATGGGCCCTGCGGCCGGCCGGTCACGTAAAGGGGACGGTCACCCTGGGTGCAGGCCGGCGCGAACAAGACGCTCCAGCCACGGGGTCGGCGCGACCCCCAACTCGCGGCCCAGGTCGGCGCGGAACAGCTCGAACCGCCGTACCGCCTCGTTGATGTTGCGCTCCGCCAGGTGCACCGCGATCAGCGTGCGGGTGGCGCTCTCCCGCAGCGGCTCCAACTGCACAGCGGTCAACGCCACCTGCACCGCCTCGCTGTACCGGCCCTGCGAGGTGAGCCGCTCGGCGAGCGCCTCCAACGCGTACAGCTGGGTCTGGCGCAACCGTTCCCGCTCGGTCAGCACCCAGTCGTCGTACCAGCCGGGCAGCAGCTCACCGGTCGCCAGCGCCGGCACACCGGGGCCGACGTCGACAGGTGACCCGCCGGCCAGCAGGGCGGTGGCCGCCGCGCCCAGGGTGGCCACGTCGCTGGTCACCCCGGCGGCCAGGGCCAGCCGGTCGTCCTCGTCCACCAGGGGTTCGGGAGTCACCCGGTGCAGCCGCCAGAGCATCGTGCGCAGGTTGGCCCGGGCCCGGTCCTCGTGCGAGCCGGGCCAGAGCGTGCCGGCGGCCTCCGAGCGGGCACACCGCTGGCGTACGCCGAGGTAGGCCAGCAGTCGGCGGGCGCCCTGCGGCACCGTCACCACCCGCCCGTCGCGTTCCAACCCGAACCCACCGAGCAGCCGCAACGCGTACCGGGGAGGCCGCCCCGCCTCGATCTCGGGTGCCGCGGTGCGAAGGTCGTGTGTAACCTCGTGAACAGCCATTCCTGCGCCTCTCGCACCCGATCGCCCCGTGGGACTTCACGGTCGGGTGTGGACGATCGCCGCGCCAGCGCAGTGTCGTCACACCGACCCGGCGAGCGGCGTGGATCAACCGTTCGCCGGATCCGGCACCGACCGTTCAGCGCAGCTTGCTCAGCGTCCGGGCGTACCCGGTCCACTCGGCGGCGTCGCCGACGTTCGCGCGCACCTGCGCCTCCTTCATGATGGCGAGCACCTGCTCGGTCGGGGCCTCGGCCAACTTGCCGAGCGTGCTGATCCCGGCACGGGCCAGCGCTGCCCGGGCCTTGGTCGGCACCCCGCTGAGCATGGCGATGTCGGCGTCGCCGACGTTCTCCAACTCACCCTCGATGCCGAGCGCGGCGGCGACCGCCGACTGGGCCCCGACGGTGGTCCGGACGATCACCGCCTCCCGCTCGCTCACCTCGCCGAGCATCGCGTCCACGCTCGGGTAGCTGGTGTCCGCCGGCAGCACCTTGAGCACGTCGCGGATCAGCCGACCGTCGGCCACCTCCTCCTCGCCGAACGCGCGGATGAACTCCGACAACTTCACCTCGCGCGGGAAGCGCTGCCGGACGTCACCGTTCTCGGCGGCGTACCGCTGCAGGTAGGCCGCGCCCCGGACCTTCGGCCCGACGACCACGTCGACGCCGAGGGTCTCCACGGCGGGCAGCACGATGGTGCCGGCCTTGGTCTGCCAGATGCTGACCTTCTTGTCCATGAACATCGTGGTGCCCATGTACTTGCCGAAGTCCAGCGCGCCGATGTAGTTGGGGATCTGCTCGATCGCGTACGGGCCCGGGCTGACCTTGTTCTCGTGCACCGTCGAGTGCAGCCGGTTGATCTCCGCGCGGATCTCGTCGAGCAGCCGCCGCAGGCTGACCCGCATCGCCGCCATGCAGGAGAACGCCTTGGCCAGGTCGGTGCCGAGGTGGTCCAGGTCGTGTTCGATGCGGTGGAACCGCTCGTTGAAGCCCTGCTCCCCCGGGGTCTGCCCGGCCTGCACCACGTCCTCGCCGTCGACCCAGTCGCTGTGGGCGAAGGTGCGCGCGAACGGCGGCGGCGCGCAACCCGGCTCCACGGCGGGGAACGACTCGGCGTAGCTGAACACCCGCTTCGCGGTGCCCACGTTCTCGTAGATCCAGGATGAGACCAGCACACTGGCGTCCGAGGCCGGAATGCCGTGCTTGGTGAACGCCTCGTACAGCTCGGTGACGGTCACCCCGTCGTAATTGATCTCGCTCGCCATTGTGGTGTCCCTCTCAGAGCTGGTCGTACACGCCGCGGTGCCGGCGCTGCTGGAAGGTGCGGAAGGTCCGGGCCACCGTCGGGCGCAGCGGCTCGGCGGTGCCGTCGGCGTCGAGGTCGACGTGGTCGCGGCGGATGCCGAACGTGTTGATCTCCACGCCGAGCGGGCAGACCCGGGTCAGCGCGTTCATCAGGCGCTCGTACTGCGCCAGGGTCAACGTCACCCCGTCGGGCAGCTCCACCCGGAACTCGTACGGGTCGGTCCGACCGGTCCGCACGTAGGAGAGCGCCACCACGGCGACCAACCCGGCGTGGGTGGGCCGCAGCGCGGTCCGCGCGCCGACCGCCTTGATCTCCGCGGTGCCGCCGCCGAGCCCCACGGTGTACCAGCGGAACCCGGTGGCCCGGCGCTCGGCCAGGTTCAGCCCGGCCTGCGGCAGCCCGATCACGCTGCACACCAGCAGGATCCGGTTGCCCGTCTCGACCAGCGGCAGCGCGGCGGCGAGGTGCTGCTCGCGCAGCAGCCCGACCAGGCGGGCCAGCCGGTCGCCGGCAGCCGGCTGGCCGGCGATCAGCGCGCTGGCCAACGCGGCCGGCAGCTCGATGGTCTCCACCAGCTCGTCGGGGAGGCGGTTCAGCGCGGCGACCACCGGGGCCGGGTCCCGTACCGCGGGAAGGCCGGCGGCGGCCAGCACCTGGTCCACCGGCTGCCCGGCCGGCCGGGTCGGCACCGCCGCCCACCGGGTCCGGGCCGCCGCGTCGGTCAGCGGCGTCCACGCCGGCTCCCCCGCGCCGGTCCAGGCCGACGCGGCGGCGACCAGACCGGCGAGGAGCAGCGCGTTGCCGCCCGGGTCGCCCGGCGCGTGGAACTGCGCCTCGACCGGCGTGTCGGCCCCGACCGCGGCGCTCAGCGGCGCGGTCACCGCCAGCCCTCGGGTGGGCAGGTGCGACAGATACATCCTGGTGGTGCTGACCCGGTGCGTCGTCGGCAACCCGCACACCCGCCACAGCCAGGCCAGCTCCCCGTCGGCTGCCACAGTCGGCACGCCCTGCGCACGGGCGGCGGCGATCAGCGCCTCGGCGGTCCGGTCGGCCGTGACCGCCCGACCGGTGTCCAGCACCCGGTTGCGCAGGTCGGTGGCCTGCGCGGGGGTCGGCCAGCTCACGTCGACGCCGAGGCCCAGCTCGTAGCGGCTGCCACCGGCGTCGTCCTGGGCCCGGGTCACCTGCCAGACGATGGACGAGCCGAGCGCCCGGCAGACCCGACCGGCCCGGTCCAGGGCGGCGGCCAGCGGCGGTGCGACGCCGTGCGCGCTGTCGAAGGCGTACGACTGGCGCAGGCTGGCCCGCAGCGCGGTGACCTCGGCCAGCCGACTGGCCGGCAGCGCCCGGCCGGCGTGCACTGTGTTGTTCGGCGGGGTGTTCGCGGGCAGCACCAGCCGGTCGCGGCGCAGTTGCGCGAGGAAGTTCGTGCGGTGCTGCGGATCGCCGGCGGCCACCAGACGGATCGCCACCGCGAACCGGTCGTCGTCCTCGCGCACTGTGAACCGCGCCCCGCCGGGCAGGTCGGCGAAGAGCCCGGTGTTCGGGTCGGTGTCCGTGCCGGGCCCGTTGAGCAGCCGGCGCACCGCACCAGGGGTGGGCAGCAGGAACCGCCGGTAGAGACCGAGCCGGTGGGCGTACGCGGCGTCCGGCTCGCGGGCCGGTGGGGCCAGCCGGCGGGCGTACACCTCACCGGAGGCCGGCTCGTGCACCAGCTCGTCAACGAAGCGGGCCACCCCGACGTCCGCGCCGATCCGGTCCAGCGCGTCGCGCCGGGCGTGCGCGAGGGTCCGGTACGCGTGCACCTCCCGAGCCGCGCGGCGCAGCCGGTGCTTCTCGTACGACATCAGGTAGAGCAGCCGGCCCAGGTTGCCCTCCAGCACGGCCAGCTCGACCAGCCCGGTGAGCGCGGCACCGGTGACCGGCGTGGCGGCGGCGCCGTCGACGGCCCGCTCGGCCGTCACGGCGACGGGGAACGACGCGACCAACGGCTCGTCGGCGGTGTCCGGGGCGTACGCCGGCACCGACGCCCCGGCGGCCGACCAGGGCGCGAAGACCACCGGCGGCAGCACCCGCTGGCCCGCGCCGCCCGGGTCCACAGTGACGGTCACCCGCACGGTCTCCTCGGTTAGGTCGCGGCGCAGCACGACGGTGAGCAGCGGGTGGCGGCTGGTCCAGTCCACGACGGCGGCGCCGGTGCCGGCCAGTGGCACCACCACCCGCCGGACGGTGCCCGGGTACGGGCCTTCCAGCTGGTCGACGAGGTTACGTTCGACGGACGGGTCGGCGCCGTCCACGGGTACCCGGATGTCGGTCATCGGTCCCCCGCTCAGACGATCCGGAACGGCCGGGGGTCGTCCCGGTCGACGTAGACGGGCACCTGGTTCGCGGCGAGCACCGCGTTGTCGCCGACCGGCAGGCGCTGCACCCCGTCGCCGGTGGGCGCGCTGCCGGTCACCACCACCGCCGAGTCGGCCGGGAAGCGGACCAGCCGCAGTGCGCGGACGTCCGCGACGCCCGGCTCGTTCATCAGCGTCCAGATCACCTCGGCGGTGCGGACCGGCTCACCGAAGGGCAGCTCGTCGACGTAGCGGCGCAACCGGGCGTGCAGGCGGGCCCGCAGCTCGGTGGCCGCTGTGGACGCGTTCACCGTCTCCTTCGAGCCGGTGGGCAGGGGCAGGCCCCGGATCACCAGATCGGCCTCGACACCTATGCCCACCTCGTCGGCACGGTCCACGGAGGCGAAGATGCCCACCGGGCGCAGGTCCTCGATGACCGACTCGACGGCGGCGTGCAGCCCGTCGGGGCCGTCCCAGATGGCCGCGGCGGTGGGCGCGACCAGCACCGTGACGTAGTACGGGTTGCCGAGGTCGCGTTCGGTGCTGAAGACCCGCTCGATGAAGTTGAAGTTGCCGAAGATGGACTGGTTGAGGTCCAGCCCGCCCCGACCGTCGAAGACCTGCACCTGACGTACGCCGGGCACTGTCGCCACGGCCAGACCGATCGCCTCGGCCGTCCAGATGGAGCGGGGCGCGGCCAGCAGCAGCTGCCGGTATCGCGCGTCGGGGACCTGCTGTTCGCCCCCGGTCAGCGCGACGGTGTGGGTGATCTCCACCAGTTCCTTGCCGGCGGCCTGCTCGGCGTCGTCCAGGTCGGCCAGCAGGGTGTCGGCCCGGTTCCAGCGGTCGATCTTCTGACTGGGTTGCGCGGGGTCGAGGTTGTGCGCCGGGCCGGGGTAGAACGCGGCGACGGCCGGCACCCGTTCGCCCACGGCGGCGGAGAGCACCACCGTCTCGTCCAGTGCCACGTGGTGCCCGCCGGGTGTGGACAGCCGCGCGCCCCGGGGCAGTGTGAGCTGGGTGCGCCCGGTGGGCAGGGCGGCCTTCAGCTTCAGCTTCACCGTGCCCTTTGCCGGCAGGTACGGGCGGGGAATGCCGAGTTCCTCGCCGAGGCGGGTCAACGCGTCGGCGGTCGCCGACACCACGTACGAGTTGTCGTAGACGGCACCGAGCGCCGCCCACAGCCGGGCGTCCTCCAGCGCGGCCAGTTCCAGGACCTTGCGGAGCACCGCTCCGCTGGTCAGGTCGATGTCGTCGCCGAAGAGCAGCCGGGCGGTGGCCAGCTTCTCGGCGAGCAACCGGGCGAAGGACTTCGGCACGAAGCCGCTCTCGACGATGCCGAAGCCGGTCGAGCCGGTGGCCCGAAGTGCGGCGGCGTCGACGGCCAGGACGTCGGCCAGCTCGGCCGGGAGGGTGGGATCAGACACTGGGCAGCTCCCCGAGATGCACCGAGAGCCGGTCGTCGGTGATGGTTTCGAACTGGACCTGCACCTGGAGGGTGCGGGACGCGCGCAGCGCGGCCTTCGCCGCGTCGTCGGTGCCGTTCGCGCCGAGTCGACCGTCGTCGAGGTTCACGTCGACGATCTTGCGGACGCGGGGGTCGCGGTCGAGCAGCGTGATGATGCCGATGCGCACCTGCTCGCGGATCAGGTTCGGCTCGATCTGCTCGGCGAGGGCGTTGAGACCGTCGAAGCCGAAGGTGGCGTCGAAGACGTTCGAGCCACGCAGGGTGGTCAGGGCCACCGCGAGGCTCTGGGCCACGTTGTCGGTGCCGGCGACGAGGGCCAGCACCCGGCCGTTCGGGCCGTCGTCGAAGACGATGTCGCGGGCCAGGTCCACGCCGGGCATGGTGGGTTCGAAGGCGAGACCCCAGCCGAGGTAGCGGCGCTGGGCGGCCTGCCGTTCCCGCTCGGTCCGGTCCATCTCAGACCGCCTTCAGCTTGCTCTGCCCGGCGCTGGCGGACAGCCCGGGGCTGGAGCCGTTGGTGGTGCCGCTGAGGGTGGCCAGCGCCACGCCGGCCCCGTTGACGTGCAGCTTCTGGGCGGCGCCGGTCGCCGACACCACCGTCTTGCATTGCACGGTGGAGCTGCTGTCGGTGATCGTGCAGCCGGTCACCGACTTGCCGGTGATCCCGTCGAGGCGGGTCACCTGGGCGCCGGCCACGATCAGCTTCGCCTGCCCGGCCGGGGTGACCGCGCCCCGGCTGGGGCAGTTCACGTCGCTCGACGTGGTGAGCACGAAAGCCATGTCGCTCTCCTCAGTGGACGTTCATCGCGTTGCTGACCTGGACGTCGACGTCGTCGGCGGCGATGTTGACGGTGCCGCCGCTGATGTTCACCGCGCCGTTGCCCGCGTCCAGGTCGATCTGGGTGGCGGTGATGGTGATGGAGCCGTCCTGCTTCATCACGATCGACGACCCGCCGGCGGCGTGCTCGATGGTGATGCTGTCGGCCTCGTCGGCGCGGGCCGGGCGCTGACCGCGCCCCTGCAACTGGGCCCGGCCCACCCGCACGGTCAGCTCACCCAGCTCGATGACCCGGTTGCCGTCGCCGTCGGTGAGGTCGTGCGCCACCTTGCCGTCGTGGTCGGCCGGCACCACCGTGTCGCCGACCGACGAGCGACTGTTGGTGGCCACCCCGACCGGCAGGGACAGCCACCAGTCCCCCGGCTGGGAGACCGGGGCGTGCCCGGTGGGCCAGAGCGCACCCACCTCCACCGGGTCGTCCGGCGCGCCGTTGCGGTAGGCCAGCGCCACCCGGGTGCCCGGGTAGCGGGGCAGGATGAGCCCGCAGCCACCCCAGGCGAACGGGGTCAGGTAGGTCACCCCGGGCAGCGGCGCGGGCTGTCCCCGGCGGACCGGCAGGCGGCGGGCGCCGTTGGGGCGGCCGTCCGGGCGGGCCAGCCCCTCCCACACCGTCTCGGTCTGCGCCGGCGGTTCGACCGCGCCGGTGGCGTTGGTGGCCGCCGCGCGTACCTCGCCGATCTCCAGGCCACGCGTCTCGCCCCGGGCCGCGCGGGCCGCCCGCCGCACCGCCTCGGCGGCGGCCACCCCGGGCGACGACGCCGGGCCCGCCGGCTCGGCCGCGCCCACGCCGGAGGCGTCACTCCAGCTGTCCCAGGCCTGGGCGCCCGAGGTGACCTCGACGCCCTGCACGACCGTGACGAAACCGGCGGTACGCGACAGGGTGTGCCGGGCCGCGCTGAGGTAGAGCAGCTTCGCCCCAGCGCCCAACTCCCCGGTCGACGGGGCGAACGGGGCCGCGAACGAGCCGAGCAGTGCCGCTCCGACGCTGCCCAGCGTGGTGGCCTCGTCCACCGCCGGCGGGTCGAAGCGCACCAGGTCGCCGGGCTTCAGGTCGGGGCGACCCTTGAGGGTCAGTGTCCACGCCCGACGGCGGGGCGCGGCGGTGCCGCCGGCCTCGGTGGCCGCGTACGGGTCGGTGTCCTGGCTGCCGTTCTCGGTGCAGGCGAGCAGGCCGGTGGCGAGGGTGAGCGGCTTGGGCTCCCCCTCCGGGTAGGGGATCGGCCGCTTGCCGACGTGCACGGTCCCGTCCCGGATCAGCAGCATCCCCCGCCCGTACGCGTTGAGCGACTGCTGCAACGCGCCACCGATCCGCTCCAGCGCGGCACGGTGGAGCAGCCCGGCGCCGAAGGCGACCCGCTCGTCGCCGGCCGCCTCGGTGGCGCCCCTGGTCATCGTGCCGTCCGGGTTCGCGCCCCAGGTGGCGATGTCCACTCTGGTCCGCTCGGCGACGGCCCGGATCGCGGCGGTGAAGTTCGCCGCCTCGAACCGCTCGGCGACCCGCTGACCGAGCCGGGCGTACGCCTGCTCGACGAGGGTCAGCTCGGTGTCGTACGTCCGCTCGCCGGTGAGCCGGCGCACCTTCGTCACCCGCAGCACGGCGACCAGCGCCTGGGTCAACTCGGCCGGGGTGGGCCCGGCGTTGACGCCGACCAGGTTGGTGAAGAACGCGCCGACCGAGGTGTTGGCGTCGCGCCAGTACAGGTGCAGTTTCGCCACCAGCGGTGGTTGCCCCTCGACGGTGCGCAACAGGGCGAAGTGCTCGTCGATCAGCCCCTGCACGGTGATCGTGTACGCGCCGGGACCCAGCCCGTCGGGCAGCGCGGCGTCGATGGCCGCGTAGTAGTCGGCGCTGGACAGCGTGAGCGCCGCGTCCTGGCTCAGCCCGGTCGGGGTCTCCCGGTGGAAGGTCAGGGTCCAACCGGCGTCGTTGCCGACCGCGCCCTGGCGGACCTGACCGGTCTGGAACGGCGTGAGCGTCATCGCAGCACCCTCCGCAGCTTCTTGTCGAGCAGGTAGCGGTAGCGCAGCCGGCCGGGGCCCAGCTCGGATTCGACGCGCTGGGCGGGTGGGCGGCGACGCCAGACGAACTCGTTGATCGGTGGCGGCCCGAACTGGTCCGCCGCGCGGTCGGCGCGCCGCCAGGCCAGCGCGATGGACGAGCCGTAGTCGCCGGAGCCGCGTACCGTCCCGGCGTGCAGCAGCCAGCCGAGCACCACCACCTCGACGGCGATCGGGGTGGACCCGGCGGCGACCGCCGGGCCGGCGTCGGGGCACACCCGGCGCAGACCGGCCGCGAGCGGCACCGAGCCGAGGATCCGGGTGCCCTGACGGACCACCAGTCGCAGCGGCACCCGGCCGACCAGCGCCGGTGGCGGGGGCACGGCCGGGGGCGCGGGCCGGGGCGCCAGGTCGTCGGCGGAGCTGCTGACCACCGCGAGGGGGTCGGTGTTCAGCCACTGCCGGGCCAGGCCGGTGGGCAGGATCAGCACCGCGTGGACACCGGCGCCCAGCTCGACGCGGTGCGGGAGGCCGGCGGTGAGGCTCTGCCGTACCTCGGTGAACCCGTCGGGCACCTCGACAGGTGTCTCCGGCAGGAGGTAGCGGTCGATCGGGAACGGTGGCATCAGTTGCCCAACCCGTCGGCGAGCGCGCCGACTCCGATGCTGGCCACGTCGAGCAGCTTGCCGAGCAGGCTGGGACGGGGCACGTGGACGAGGGTGATGGTGGTGTCCAGGACGTCGCGGCGGGCGGCGGACGCGTTGAAGGTCAGCGACTGCACCTGCATGTCGGTGCGGATGGTCATCGAGGTGACCAGGATCAGCCCGCCGAACTTCCCCCCGGAGTACGCGGCGAGGGCGGTGCCGCGTTTGCTCGCCTCGGCCATCGTCTCCAGGGCGAACTTCCAGGCGTAGCGTTCCGCGCCGACGAGGACCCCGGTCAGGGTGATGGTGTCGTCGTGGGTGGCCACGATGGCCTTGTGCGCGGGGGAGCCGATCGGCGGCAGGTGGTAGGTCTGCGCGAGGGAGATGGCGGTGACGGCCCAGAGCGGGATCGGCAGCACCCCGTCGCTGATGATCGCCGACGGCACCGTGCCGTACCGCATGAAGCTGCTGGTGATGGCCATGCTCAGCGCCCTCCGATGGGTGGCAGCGACACCGGCGTACCGGTGGCTTCGACGGCCAGGCCCAGGTCGCGCAGCGCCTGGGTGATCTCGCGGACCTCGCCGGCGGCGCTGGTGACGCGCAGCCGCAGCCGGCGATCCTCCAGTGCCCGGCTGATCCGCGCGGGCCGGGTGGACGCGGAGCCGCGCCGGTTGATCCGGTCGATCTCGGCTGCGGCGTCCTCCATCCGGGAGATCGCGTCGAGGATCCGCGGGTCGGGGGTGAAACCGGGGTCGTCGCGTTGCAGCCGGGCGATGGCGTCGCGGAAGTCGGAGGCGTCGCGGCGCAGGTTGATGACGAGGTTGTCGGTGAGCGCGCTGACCCCGCTGACACTCCTGGCCCGGTGCGACTTGTCGTCGATCAGCCACACCCACCCGTCGTGGCCGATGCCGACCAGGTCGGTGCCGGCGACCTTGACGTTGGCGTCGGGGCCCTTGAGGAACAGCTCGATGCTGCTCAGCGAGAACGCGGCGCCGTACTCGCCGAGCACGCCGCGGCCGTAGGTGACCATGTCGTGGCGCAGGTAGGCGCGGAAGCCGGGGCCGTCGTCGGCGCGGCCGCCCCGGTCGCGGAAGCGTCGCCACAGGGTCGCCAGGGCCTCCGGGTTGTGCACGGCCAACTGCTGGGTGAGCCAGATGTCGCCGCTGGCCACCACCGCGCGCAGCTCCGGGTCGGCGATGCGGGCCAGAGCCTCGGTGAGCCGGGCGTCGTTCATGTGCAGGCCCTTGGAGCGGGCCTTCCCGAGTTCACCCACTGCGGTCCGCAGCCGGGCGACGTCGTCGGGGGTGAACCGGCCGCCGAGCCGGGTCTCCAGGTCCGTGACGGCGGCCCGGCTGCCGCTCTCGGTTTCGGCGGCCACCGCTCGCCACAGCGCCTGCGGTTCCAGCTCGGCGGCGCGGCGCAACGCGGCCTGCTGGTCCGCCGGCATGGCCCGGAACGCGTCCTGGACCACTGCGGCGGGCTCGACGTGCCAGCCGGCCGCACTGGTACCGCCGGCGACCTCGAACTCGCGCAGCAGCGAGTCGGCGTACTGGGCTGCGTCGTCGGCCAGCCGCAGCGGCGCGTCTCCGACGATGCCCTCGCGCGGGCGGCTCAGTTCGCGCATCTCGGTGTTGAGCTGGTCGAAGCGCTCGCCGAGCGTCTCCAGCCGCACGCCCTCGGGCAGGGTGCCGCCCTCCAGCACGTGGTCGAGGATCGCGGCGATGTTGTCGCGCAGCACGGCGATGCGTTCCAGCCGGTTGAGCGCGTTGTTCAGGTGCAGGTCGCCGACGTCGTCGACGACCCGGCGGATGAGGTGCTCCAGCAGCCGCCGGGAACGCACGTCGCCGGCCTCGCTGTGCGCGGCGATGGTTCGCATGAAGCGTTGCAGTCGTGGGTTGGCGTCGGCGGCGGCGTGCACGGCGGCGGCGTCGAGGAACCGGCCGGCACGGAACCGGCGTGGCCCGGTCACGGCCGCACCACCGGGACGCGCGGACCCGCGGCGGCGCCACCGGGCTGTGAGTCCAGCACCATGAGGATGAACCGGGCGCCCTCCGGGCCACCGACAGCGCCGCTGAGCATCGCCTCGCGCTCCACGTACGCGAGCACCGGCTCCATCAGCTTCTGCACCACCCGTTCCAGCACCTCGTTGAGCAGGATCTCGGTGAGGAACCCCTGGAGCAGGTCACGGGATGCCGCTTCGATGATCTGCCGGGTGACCCGGCGTACCACGTACCCTCGGGCGGTGCGCAGCCCGGCGCGGACACCGAAGCGCAGGGCGACCCGGCCTCCGCGCACGGCCGCGCCGCCGATGGTCCCGGCCTCCGGGATCAGCGACAACGCGAGTCCGAGGTACGCGGCGAACAGCTCGACCTCGACCTCGGTGCGGGTGAGCACCAGCTCCGGGTCGAGCATCGATCCGTAGAGGCGCTCGCGCTGGTGTGCGTGTGCCACGTCGACGGCGGCGACGGCCACCCCGACCACGAAGCCCAGCGGCGGGCAGAGCAGCGACAGCGCGATGATCCCCACCATGACGCCGAACGCGCTCAGCGCCTCCCGGCCCAGCTCGGTGTGGAACAGGCTGTCGACGCCGGTGGCGTAGTAGAGGTTGCCGCCGAAGAACTCGCCGATCTGCTGGTGGGTGACCAGGTGGATGCCCTGGAGCGCGAACTGTCCTCCGGGGATGGTGGCCGACGGGATGTGCTCGCTGATCCGGCTGGACCGGAACGCGAAGCGGGCGTCCGTGCGGGCACGGCCGAGCATCTCGGTGTTGTTGCGCCGCATGTCCTGCAGCACCCGCCACAGCTCGTCGCGGATCGCCGACCGGTTGCCGGCGAAGCGGGCCAGCACGTCGGGCAGGTCGGTGATCTGCTTGACCAGCGGGTCGATGCCCTCGGCCTCGCCGCGTTGGATGACCAGCGCCTGCTCGATCTCGGCGAGGGTCCAGAGCACCGCGTGCGAGTCGCGGATCCGGGTGGTGCTGTCACGTTCGACGATCTCGCCGGCCGCGCCGGGGCTGCTCAGCGCGGCCTCGGTGGCGAGGAACGCGCTGGAGATGGCGCGGGCGGCCCCGTACCAGGCGGTGGACGGGTTGGCCATGCTCACCGTGGCGAGGGTGCCGCCGCCGACGTCGGTGTGTTCGGCCGTCCACCGGGCGGCCTCGTGGCGGCGCAGCCGCTCGCGCAGGCCCTGAAGTTCGGCGTAGTCGGTGAGCTGGGACACGATCAACCGCTCGAAGATCGGCGCGTACTGGTCGAAGTGGGTGATCCGCGCCTCGATGCCAGTCCGCGAGCTGAGCAGCAGTTGCACGAGCATCGCCTGGCTGCCGACGACGAAGAGCTGCCCGACGGCGTCCTTGATCGCGCCGCTGAGCGCCTGGACGAAGTGCAGGTTCCAGGACGCGGACGTGTCGATCCAGCCGCCCTGGACGCGGGCGAAGTGCTCGGGCTGGCTGTAGCGGCGCATCACCAGTTGGGCGAGGTGATCCAGGCGGGGCACGACCCCGGCCAGGTGGCGCAGGAACTGCACGGCGGGCGAGGCGACCGGCCGGAAGTCCAGCGGGCCGAGCCCTCCGGAACCCTGCGGCACGGGTCGGGTGAACGCCTCGCGCTCCGAGGCGCCGACCAGCAGGCTGATCGCCGCGGCCCGGCCGCGCAGCATGGCGGCGGCCTGGAGGCAGAAGTTCGCCGGGTAGCGGCAGGCCTCGCCCATCTGGAGCCGGAACGCGATGTCGTCCATCAGTCGGCGCAGCTCGTCGCCGTCCGGGCCGAGCGCGGCCAGCTCCGGTTCGCCGTGGAACGGGGCGCAGGCCCGCATCTCGGAGTGTTCGCCGGTGACGGCCGGAAACCGTCGACCCTCGGCGCCGGGCGGGGCGCTGGGGCTGCTCGGGTCGAAGACGAACCCGCCCCGGCGAGCCCCGCCGCTGCCGTCCCCACCAGTGCCACCGCCGCCCGGCCCGGTGCCGCTGCCGGTGGGATCGCCCGGGCCACTGCCGGTTCCGGCGCCGGTGCCACCGCCCGCGCCCGTTGCGCCGCCCACGCCGGAGCCGCTACCGGTACCCGTCCCCGAACCGGTGCCGTCGCCGATGCCGCCACCGGGGGGTGCGTTCGGATCCGGTGGCGCCGCCGGTCGCTGCTCGGCACTGATCGGCAGGAGGTTGGCGGTGCCGGTCCAGTGCAGCGTCTTGTCGGTCTCCTCGGTGCCCACCAGCAGCAGCGAGACGCCACCGATGCTGATCACCACGAGGCAGGTCGGCACCGCGCCGCCCACCGAGGCGAGGATCGCGTCGACCCGCCGGGTCACCTCGGCGTCGACGGCCCGCTCGATCTGCGCCTGGTACTCGTCCACACTGGTGGTCTCGCCGCGCGGCTGGGCGGTGCGCAACCGCTGCCGGATGTCGGCGCTGAGCTCCTCGTCCACCATCGCGACCAGGGCGCTCCGGTCGGCGACCAGCCGCCGCTGCACAGTGCCGGGCTGCGGGCTGGGCACCCGCTCCTCCACCTCGAAGTGCGGCTGCGGAGCGGCCCGGAACACCGTCTCGCCGAACCGCTCGAACGTGAGGACCGACCACGGGGTGGTGTTCACCATGACGACCCAGACCGGGCGACCGTCCGAGCCGACCACCCGGGCGATCACACCCTGCGGCGTGCCCGACGGCAGACCGCCGTGCTGACGTACCGCCTCACGGCCCAGCTCGGCGAAGTGGCTGGCCAGGTACGTGACCGGCCGTAGCAGCCACTGGTAGGTCACCGAGGGCGGCTCGTCGCCGTCCACCGGCACCTCGGCGGCGCCGCCACCGTCGTCGTAGGACGGCACCCGGTAGACGGCCAGCAGGTGACGCATCCGCTGCGGGTCGAACACCTCGGCTGCCGGTCGGCTCAGCGGCGCGGCCACCCCGGCCGGAAGCCCCGGATCCAGCCGCGCCGCCGTGATCACCTCGTCGATGCGCCGGCGCAGCCGGGCCTCGAAGGCCCGCCGGTCGTCCGGGGACACCCGCTCACCGCCCGCGCCGGTCCAGCGGAACTCCGGCGGATTGGGGCGTACCTCCAGGTAGCCGCCGCGGGGCGCGACCACCTCGCGGCGGGAGCGTTCCAGCGCGCGGGCCAGGGCCGCACCGAGCGCGTCGGTCACCGCCGCCGGCCGCTCGGTCACCGACCGGGCGTCCAGCCGGATCCGCACCGGGACGTGCACCGAGATGGCCACCGTCAGACCTGCCCGTCCAGGTGGTCGGCGAGGCGGGCCAGCGCGAGGTCGGCGAGCGCGTCGGCGTCGACCGCGCCGCCGGCCACGACCACCTCGATCTCCACCGGGAAGTGGTACGCGATGACAGCGCGGTCGTCCTCGGCCACCTGCGCGGCCTCCGCCTCGCTGCCGGCCGCCGGCAGCACCAACTCACCCGCGTGCACCAGGGCCAGCCCGGTACGGGTGACCCGGGCGGCACGGCCAGCACCGGTCGTCATCTGCTACCTCCGGTTGATCGTTGGCGGGCTGTCACGTCCTGCCCGGTCAGGGCAGCACGGACTGGTCGCCGGTCTTCGGGTCGACGGTGGCGGCCAGGCTGAAGCCGCTGAAGGTCGCGGCCGGGGCGCCGGAGATGGTGGCGGTGGTCGGCGTGGCGCTGGTGATCATGCAGTCGCGCAGGACGAAGGACGAGAACGCCCAGTCGTCGCCGGTGTGCTCCAGCAGCGCGATGTCGAACAGTTCGCCGTCGAGGGCCAGCTTGGTGAGCCGGCCGGCGACGTCCCCGATCGCCTTGACTGTCATCGTGAAGTTCATCGACACCGGCGCGTGGATGACACCCAGGTGGGTGACCTCGCACGAGTGCAGGGCCTCGACGTTGAGCGAGAAGGATGGGCTGAACGAGTCGATGGGGCTGATCAGCACCGTCTCGGTGCCCTTGGTGTACTGCACCGCGAGGCGGGTCTTCCACTCCATGGTCTGGTTCCTCCGGGTCAGAACTTGGCCACGAGCGTGACCAGCAGGCGGCTCACGGCCGGGCCGTACGTGACGGTGACCACCAGGTCAACGGTGCGGTCGGCCCGGGCGGCGGTGACGATCGAGGTGTCGGTGGCGGTACGCGCGACCTCGGGGATGGTGAGGATGTCCAGCACCGGGATCTCGATGCGGTAGTCGTCGATCACCGACTGCCGCTTGAGTGGGCCGAGGATGCCGTCGACCTGGGTCTTCAGCAGCGTCATGCCCGGCTTGGTGATCCGCGCGTCGCCGACCAGCCCGATCAGGCCGGCGCGCAGCATGAACTCGATCGCATCGAGGGTGCGCACCAGGTCGACGTGCAGCAGGCTCGCGTCGGAGGTGAACAGCCTCCCGTCGGCGAAGTGCAGGCTCTCCCCGGTGATCAGCGTCGGGTCGATGATCGGCGTGAGGTTGGCCTCGGACAGGCCCTTGATCTCAGCCGGGCTGTACTGCTTGGCCACCGGGATGGCGACCCCGCGGATCTTCTTCAGCACGATGCTGTGGTGCACCGGCAGCCCGGCCACTGCGGCCATCGCGGCGGTGGCCGCGTCACCGTCCGCGCCCCGGGCGGCGATCATCACCATCCGGCTGGTGCTGCTCTTGAGCGGGTTCGCGGCTGTCGTGATGTCCGCGACGTAGGTGGGGCCCTTCTCGGTGGCCGGGTTGACCATGGCGAACCCGAGCCGCCGCTGGCCGGCTGCGGACATCGTCTCCACGTGCGCCTTGAGCGCGTGCAGCCCGGTGGGCGCGCCCGCACCGGCGGGGTTGCCGACGCCCGACTCGTTGGCCAGCGACACCATGGTCACGTCGTCGGCGGCCTCCAGACCGCCGAGCGCGGCGGCGTAGTCGTCGCCGGCGACCTTGACCCCGTACACCTTGGCCGGACGCGGGTCCTGCAGGAACGCCAGCTCCAGGGAGTTGTAGAGGGCGTTGCGCACCACGTTGCCGGCCTGCCGGCGGGCGAAGTTGGTGACCGCGTCGTCGAGAGTCTCGATCCGGACCGGCGTGTTCGCCGGCGCCGAGCCGCCGTCGGCCGTGGCCGGCGCCTTACCCACCACGGCGATGACGCCCGGTGAGCGCTGGGCCAGCGGCGCTGGTGGCGGCACGATCCGGACCTCGATGAACGGGAATGCTGCTGTCGGTGCCACGGGTCCTCCCGGACGAAGTTGCTGTTGCGGTCTGGGGTCTCAGGTCGTCACGGCGGCGAGGCCGATGCCGCTGCGGGCGAGCCACTGGCCGGCCCGGGCGAACCGGGCGGCCCGCTTCTGTGCGTCGGTGCCGGTGTCGCCGCCGGGCCAGCCGTCGTCGTCGAACGTCTCGACGGGGACCACCCAGACGGCGACCACCCGGTGTCGTCGCCGGACGTCGTCCGGTGCGGGCACGTCCAGGCCCAGCTCCTCGGCGCGGGCCCGCACCAGGCGGGTCTCGACGAGCAGGTCGGCCAGGGAGAAGCCCTGGTCGCGGATCAGCACGGCGGCGGCGAACGGCAGCGGACGCGGGGTCGGTGGGGCGGCTGGCGGCGCCGCGTAGCGCAGCTTCACCGTGGCCCCCGAGGCCTGCCCGCGCATCCGCGTCACCAGGTCGCCGGCGTTCGCCGCGCCGACACCCGCGAGCAACCGGTCCAGGTGCGCGTCGGTGAACGCGGCCGGCTGGTGCAACCCGGCCCGCAGGCGGGCCACCAGCCGGCTCCGGCGCTCGGTCTCCAGTTGCGCCGGGTCGGCCGGCAACGCGCCCAGGTCGGCGACGATCTGCGGATCCACGTCGAAGGCGGGCACCGCCACGTCGAGGTCCTCGACCCGGTCCCGGGCGGCGCTGGTCCGCACCACCAGGCTGCCCCGCCACAACGCGTCGATCCGCAGCGCTGCACCGCCGAGCCCGTGCAGGCGCACCCGCAGCTCGGTGCGGGTGGTGCCAGCGGAGCCCAGCCACTCCCCCTCGGCCACCGTGACGGGAGCGGCGGCGAAGCCGAGGGTCAGCTCGTCGAAGACCGCCGCGTACGGTGGCGCGACCGGCATCGCCTCGGTGTCGTAGGCGGCCTCGACCAGGTGCGCCAGGGACGCGTCATCGAAGAGCGCGGCGCGGGTGCCCGGATCGGCCAACCGCACCAGCACTCCGTCGACGAAGTCCACCGCACGGCCTCCCCGCTGCCCGCGCCGGTGCACAGTGCCCGGCTCGGCACGAGGATCGCGAAGGGCCCGTCACCGGACCGTCACCGCCACCGTCACCGTGGCCCGCCGCCGCCGGGACTGTCGGAAACTGAGCACCCGCACAGCT
Source organism: Micromonospora zamorensis (assembly GCF_900090275.1). Classification (NCBI taxonomy): domain Bacteria; kingdom Bacillati; phylum Actinomycetota; class Actinomycetes; order Micromonosporales; family Micromonosporaceae; genus Micromonospora; species Micromonospora zamorensis. The sequence goes on from NZ_LT607755.1 coordinate 3,171,010, forward strand.
CTCCGCAGCCCCTGCCGTCCGTCCTCAACGGCGGCAGGGCGCGGCGGGGCCCGAGGAGGTCCTGCTCATGAGCGTGATACCTCACAGTCATATTGATGCCTCACAGTCATCACGCTCATCCGCGCATGCGCCTCCGACTGCCCTCACCCACCGTGAGACACCCTCCGCGCGAGCCGGCTAGCGGTCGGCGGGCGAAGCTCCGTGCAGGACCACACGGAGAGGATGTGGGGCGCTGGTGGCGAGATCGCCGAACACGGCGAGCAGCAGGGCGTACTGACCGGCCGGCTCGTCAACGAGCAACTCGCCGGCGTCAATGATCAGCAGGGTGAGCGGGCCGGCGTCCAGCCGGTCCCGGAGCACGTCGGCGAGGGCGTCCCAGGTGCTCCCCAGGTGCGCCGGTAGGGCCAGCGCACCGGCCAACGCGGCGAAGAGCGCGGGCCGGGTTCGAGCTGCTCCACCGGACAGCACCACCGCGCCGGGCAGCTCCGGGACGGCGTCGCGGCAGACCGTCAACCAGTCGGGCAGCCGACCGTCGTCCTCGTCGTACATCAGGTTTCTCCTGGTCTGGCTTGTGCGACGATGCCGGGGGCCGGCCGGACGCAGCCGGCCGGCCCCCGGTCGGTCAGAGCCGGTAGAAGTCGGTGTAGTGGTTGGGTGAGAACCAGGTGACCCCGGTGCTGCGGTTCACCACGATCCGGTACGCGTCCCGGGCGGCGCCCTGGGTCCGCGGGTAGACGTCGTACTCGTAGTAGGTGGCGTTGGTCGGCAGTTGACCCTCGTAGTTGTAGAACCGGCCGCCGGCGAAGTTGGATTTGCCGCCGCTCCAGGAATACCAGCCGCGGCTGGTCGGGAAGCCCTTGGCGGACCAACCCGAGCGGGCGGTACGGGCGTCCGCACAGCGGCTGACATTGCAGGAGCTGTAGACCGCCGCCGAGGCGGAGTCGGTCAACTGCGGGGCCACCACGGACGGGCCGACCAGCGCGGCGGCGACCATGGTGAGGAGCAGGGCGAGAGTGGTGGTACGCCGGCGGATCGCGCCGAGCGTGGCCAACGGGGACACGGGGGTGGACACAGGCTGCCTCCAGACCATCCAGTCGATCGATCCGCATCACTGTCGGATCAACCCCAGTCTCACCGTTGCTGGTCGACGGCGACAGCCCCCGTCGCCCCAACTGCGCCACAATGCTCGGTGAACCCCGCACGACCCTCCGCCCTCGTGGTCCCTGACGGCGTGGCTACGGGCAAATCGGTCATCGGTTGTTAGCGTGAGACGCGGATCCGCGACCGTGGAGGGGTGCCATGACGGACGCCCCCGATGGGAGGCCGAGGCCCGCGGACCAGTGGCGACACCGGGGCGTTCGGGGGCTGACCATCGCCCGCGACGCGAGCGTCCGCGGTTGGCGGTGGTGGGCGCGGCACTGGGATCGACTGGTCGCGGCCCTCCAGGACGAGGCGCCCGTCGGCTCCGGCGCGGCCCCGTCGCCCTCCGGCCCCCTCGTGGAGCAGCGCGACGCGCCCCGGCTGATCGCGGTCCCGGCACGCGGATACGTGTACTCGTTCCACATCCGCGCCACCTTTGCCTGGTCGTCGTCGACAAGCCTGCGCTCCGAGGTGCTGAGCTGGTACGTGCAGTACTTCCAGCCCAACGCGATCCAACGGCTGACCCGGCTCGCCGCCGACGCCGCCCGGAATCTGCCGCCGCATCGCGCGGCTGACCTGGAGGTGGCGTTGCGGCAGGCGCTCGCCGACGATCCGGAGTGGTCCTACCAGCGGGGTGACATCGTCATCACCTGCCGCCCCGACGCCGCCGTCCGGCTCGACGAGCGGATCATGCCGGCGCTCCAACCACACGTCGACCGGCTGCTCGAACTGGAGTACCAGTTCGACGAGCAGGTGCGCAAAGCCCGGTACGCCGAGGAACTGAGCCGCCAGTGGGCGACGCTCCTGAACACCCACGCCGACGACCAGGACGTCGCCGACGCCCGCGACCACATGCTCACCACTCAGCGGGAAGCCGCCCGCTGGATCACCGAACTCCTACGCCGCCACGCCGAACACACGGCAGACGCGGTGAGCAGCCCACTGATCCCGCCACAACAGAGCCGCCCCAGCCCTGACTAATCCCGCCCCCCTCGCGCCTTCCGGTCGCGTCAAGATCACTTGATGGTGAGTAGTTGTTTGGGGCTGTCGGCAATTTCTAAGCATCAAGTGATCGTGGGCGAGTGCGGCCTCGAATTTCCTGGCAGGCTGGCCACCAAAGCTCATTCGGCAGTGCATCCTCGTGCCGCTGCAGGTCGGACAAGAGCCGCTACCTAAGGCTCCCGCATCCAGGTCTTGGGGTCAGTCACGAAGACACCCTTGCCCTGCTGCCGCCGAATCACCCGCAGCGCCTCCAGCCGGGCGTAGGCCATCTGCACGGTCCCGTGGCTGACGTCGTAGCGAGCACGCAGCTCAGCAATTGAGGGCAGCTTGTCCCCCGGCTTCAACCTCTTCGACCTGACGTCGGCGATCACATCATCGGCGATGCGCCAGTAATCCGGCACTTCTCGCATGGCACTCCTCGCGTGGCAACCCGATTTGATCACACCGCGACGCGCCTAACAAGCAGCGTTGACTCATCTGACATGTCTAGCTATGTTGATTCCGAGCCGATCCTCGCGTGGCAACGAGTTCGGCTCATCCCCTCGGTCGGGGCGGGTGCGTGCGCCCGTCCCGACCCACCGGACTGCTCTGCTGGCGTACCGCTGAATTGGGCTGCGGCGGCGGAGCGGGCGGGTCGCCCGCGGCCCCCGAGCGGACGGCCCGCCCTTCCAGACCCACCACAAGGACCTTTCGCGCTTCCGCCTGCCCTCAGAAAGGACCGTCGTGGCTCAGGTGTATCGAGGTGGCCAGCCCTACCCCGCCGGCTACCCAGGCAGGTTGACGCCGCACGAGGTGCGGACCCGCGCGTTCGCCGCGTGCCGGCGCGGTGTCGACCCCGATGAGGTACGCGAGTTCCAGGCCCGGGTGGCCGACGAGCTGGCCATGCTCAACGAGACGGTGCGGCTGCTCAGCCAGGAGAACGACCGGATCAAGCGGGCGCTGCGCGACTGGCAGACCATGCACGCGCGGGAGTGCCCGCCACCGCAGGAGCACCACCACAACTCCGGCCGCTGGTGACCGCGCGTCCCTCCCCCGGCGACCTGCTTGTCATCGACGGCGGGGCCTCGGTGCAGTTCGCCGGCGATCGCGCCCTGACCCTCCGCGTCGTCTCAGTCTGCGACCGGCCGACGTACCAGGGCTGGGTCTGGCTGACCGGCTACGTCCTCAATCGCCGAGGCAACGCAACCGCCAAACGCGAGGTCTACGTCCAACTCGCCGGCCTTCGCCCCGCTCCCGCACTCGCCACACCAACTCGGGGCAGACAGGGCCTTCACCTCCGAAGCATTCGCTGAGCGACGCTGCCTCTGCTCGTCGCGCTCAGCACCACACGCCGAAACTGAAAGCATCACGGGGCAGTTGCTGGGCCCTTTCGCTGCCACCACGCCGTGAACAGGGTGGCCACCTGAGCCTTGATTTCCTCGGCGACGAGCCCTTGGCCGTGACCCATCAGCGGCACGAGAGCGTGCTGGTAGACGTCCCGGTGCCGTTCAACCGATGGGCAGGCGAACACGGCCAGCATGCGGAGCACGCGCACGGTGTCCGCACCCAGAAGGGGGAAGTGGGCGTCCAGTAGCCGCGTCAGAGCCGACCACACCCTGTCGACGACGAGGTTGACGACAGCGTCCTTCAACTGGCCGGCGATGCGGCCTGTGAGGTGATTCGACAGCGCATTCTTGAGGGCCTGCTTGGCCGTGTCGGCGACAAGGCCGATGGTTTTGTTGACCTTCTCGATCAACTGGATCAGCGCCACCAGCAGACTGCACCAGCCGTGACTGGCCAGACCCTTCTTGATTTCGCGGGCGGTTTGCTCATTCCGAACGAGTTTGCCGATGCCCTCCGAGATCTCTTTCCCTGAATGCGCCATGATCTCATCGGCGAGAATGTTGATCCGCCCGTTGTCGAACGACAGCACAGCCTTGTCGTTGACGTCGAAGTCCCGTTCAAGCCCGCCCTCGGTCCTGGGACGGGGGTCCGTAGCCCACAGGTGATCAGCAAGGTCCAGACGAGCAAGATCGACTAACTGCTGCCGATTGTTCGCATTGAACCCCAGCTTCCCGGCGGGCCCCTTCTTGATCTTGCGTCTGAGCGTGCGTCGCCGCTCGTCGCGTACGGCTGGGGGCTCGACGGCGAGCGTCGCCCATCCACCCCAACCATGCAGCGAGCCACCACAGCCTGAGCACTCGCAACCTGGATTCTGGGCATTCGCGCAATTCAGTCGATGCGTGTTCACAGCCATCCGCAGCCCGCCGATCGGCTCGCCGTCGCTTGGGGTGAAGCACCAATAACCCTAAGTACCTGGCTGGGCGCTGCCAATCCGGTCCTGTCGCTGAAGATCCGGCATTCCGCCATTTCAGCGAGAGGCCTTAGCTGCCAGACGGGTGCGCGCGCCGCCTGCATCCAATGATGGTGTCGGATTTCTGATGGACGTGGCCGAAACAATCTGCAGGCCGGACGCCGACAAGCTGGCCCATGCTCAACGAGACGCTACGGCTGCTCAGCCAGACCGACCGGATCCAGCGGGCGGGGCGCTGCAGGACTGGCACACAATGCACGTCGTACCACGGCTAGATGTGGCTGCCCGACTACGTGCTCAACCGTCGCGGCGAGGCGACCGCCAAGCGCGAGATCTACGTCCAACTCGCCAGCCTCAAACCGGCTCGCGCTCCTGACACCACGGCTCGCCGCGCCGCGCTGGGCGCTCGCCCGCTGGCACCGGGACAACCAGGTGGTGCGTTTTCGCTGGTCTAGCCGCCGAAGCTCAGCGCCTGCCGCAGATCCACGTCCAGGCTCTCGTTGTACTGCGGGTCGGGCTCAGCCCCGCCAGCGCTGAGGACGGTGCTGAAGAAGCATCTGGCGCCAACGGCGAGGATCACGCGGAAGATGTCCGCGTCATCGAGACCGTGAGCCCGCAGGCCGGCAACGTCGGCCTCGGTGATGGAGTTCGCGTTGGCCGCGGCCTTCCCGGCGAAGTTGACGACTGCGACCTCCTGCGCGGAGAGACCAGCGTCGCCGTGGTCTGACGCGATGGCGGCGACGGTCGACGCGTCGAAGAACTTGTCGCGTAGGACCTTTCCATGAGCCAGGCCGCAGTAGGAGGACTTCAGGGCCCGGGCCGCGGCGAGGGTCGCCAACTCATAGCGACGCAGCTCCATCCCGGCCTTCACCGCACCGTTGAGCTGCTGCCATGCCTGGTACACCGCCGGGCTGTGGGCGAACAACCTGGTGTAGTTGGGCAGGTAGCCCATCGCCTTCGTGTCCGTATCGAACATCCGCTCGGTGTCCGGCGACTGCTCTGCCTGCTGCAGAAAACTCATCCAACTCCTCCCCATGCTTGACCGGAGACGGTACGCCGTTGGGACTGCGGACGCTGTCGGGAAATCGGCCGTGCACGGGGCGTGATCGTCGTCCACCGGCCACAGCTAGCCGAATTGTCGGAGCTGCGCGATCGGGTCGACCGCAATGGGTACAGGCTGCGGTGGGCCATCGATGAACAACTGCCATCCGGGCGGCGGCGCGGGCCACGACGGATCGGGTTGCCAGCCAGCCGGCGGTATCCAACCTTCGGGAGCCGCTGGCAACCGGGCGGGGCATTGAACACATCAGTGCGGTCCGTCTCCCGCGATGAACCCCGGCGCGGGTCTCCCCGTCCACGCCCACATTTCCAGTGCCTTCCGGTCGATGAGCGTGATGTTGAGCTGCCGGGCCATCCGGATGCCGTCGCCTGCGGTAAAGAAGCTGTTCGTCACGAGGATGCAGATCTCGCCGCCGTGGATGTCCCGGCAGGTGCCGGCGAACCGCTGAATCGCGGCACTGCCGACCCGGTTGCTGAGGCTCTGCCGCTTGCACTGCGCCACGACGCGTCGACCGTCCGGAGCGATCGCCGTGACGTCGGCTCCCCGGTCACCGGAGCCGCCGCGCACCGTCACATTCCGAAACCCGGACGCAACCAGGATCCGGGCGAACCACTGCTCGAACTCTGGTCCGCTCATCGTGTCGGTCACCTCGATCAGCCTGTCCCGCTGGGCTTGGTTGGCCCGTTCGCGCGCACGCTGCTTCGACACGACAAGAACCGCCGCGGTCGTCCCCGCAACGACGAGGCTCACCAGGAGAGCGGACCAGTATGGATGCCGCTGCACGAAGTCGACGACCATGCGGAGGAGCACGAAACCGACGACGACACAGAGCACCAGAACCCAGCCGTTGGCGGATCTGCCGCCACCGGTCACGCGGCGGACCGTCGATCTGCGCCGCACGCTGCCGCCGCGCCGCCTTCGGTAGTGCGCCCGAACCCGCGCCCCACCCTTCCTGTTGTGTGACCTGACGTACGGCACGAGGCACCTCCCCGATCGAGGAAGTCTCAGTGTCGTGGCAACGTCCGACAAACCGAGTGCACGGCCGTCAGCAGTGTCCGGAACCCGTCACTGTGCCCGTGCCCGTACCGTCGGCGTCAGCCGTCGTGCCGGCACCGGTGCACTCAGTTGGCGGGCACCTCCGGCGACGTCGCGGTCGACCGGTCGACCAACGCCTGCCGCAGCGTCGCGGCCTGCTCCACCGATCCCCCGCGCACCCCGAGACTCCGCCGAGCCACCCGGTAGTACCCGTCACGGGCCTCGTCGACGCGGGTCAGCATCTCCGCCACGTCCGGTGGCGCCTCGACAATTCCCCGGGCCAGCCGTTCGACCTGCCAGATCGCGTCCCGCCAGCTGGCGGCGGCGGCGACTGTCGGTTCGTCGCCGAGCAGCAGCAGGTTCTCCCAGACGATGGTGCGTCGAGCGTCCGCCTCGGCCAGCCGGGCCAGCCCCTCCTCGCGGTCGATGGGGTGGCTTCGCGAACCCGGCCGGTGGTCGGCCGTCAGTCGCAGCGCCACCGAGTGACTCTCCTTGAGGGCGTGCGCGTAGTCGACGTACGCGTCGAGCCGCCGCTCGTCCCAGCGGACGCTCTGGCTGCGCCGCCACCGGGCACGGTCGGCGAGCGAGGTGGCGAGGATCGTGCCTAGGGTGCCAACCAGGACGCCGAGGAGCGTCGGAAGCTGCGTAAGAAGGTCGCTCACTCGGTCGAGGCTGCCAGCCCCGGGCAACCCTCGTGTGCCCCGACCCTCAGCGTCAGGCTCGGCGGGTCGCCAAAATGGCAAGGGTTTCCCGGCGTACTTCGTCGACGTCGTGCATGAGGCGTCGGTGGGCGAAGCGGACCACCAGGATCCCGATGCCTGCCACCAGAGCATCGCGGCGCAGGTCGATCTCACGCTGGCGTGGGTCGCCGTGGGTGGTGGCCCCGTCGAGTTCGATGTTGACCCGCTCCCGCTCGGCGAACATGTCGAGGTACACCGTGCGCGGCCCAACTCGGACCGGCATCTGTCGGCGGAACACCGGCATCCCCGGACCGGTGAACACGTGTTCGTGTCCCCAGATCTCCAGCGGGCTCCGGCAGCCGTCGGCGAGCCTCGCCAGGAGTGTCCGGAACGCCGCCCGGTCTGTCAGCCTCGGTGCGCTCCCCAGGGCCACTCGTAGCCGCTCGGGGGTCGTCAGCCATTCGTTGACCGCCCGGATCACGGGTGCCCGCCGCTCGGCGGGTGGCAGTGCCGGCCACGAGTCGACGAGCGCGTGTTCCAGGCGGGTGACCGTCAGGCCCTGCCGCACCACCACGTGCGGCGGTGCGATGAGCAGGCCGCGTCGTCGATGCACGACCACCCCGGGTCGGGTGCGCAGATTGGCGGACGTCGGTGTGCTCAGGTGGACGAGGTCGCCCACAGCCGGCGGACGCAGCCCCCACGCGCCGAGCGCGCTGACGTGACTGAGCGCGCCGCGGCCGCCCGCCCAGGCGAGGGCCGCGCGATGACCCAGAGCCGGGTCGAGCCGACTGAGGGCAGGGGCGCCGGGCCGACCACCGACGAGATGTGCCGCCACGAACACCTCGGGCAGCACTCGCACCAACTCACCGTTACGGCAAGCCGACTCCAACGTCCACGACGGCACCACCTGCCGGGCAGCTCCGAGCGTCACCAGCCCGCCGCCAAGCTCCACCAGCTCCCGAAGCACCGAATTCACACCATGGACCGTTCAGCCTCACCCCAACCCGAGGCAACCACGCCACTCACCCCACTGTGGACAGCAGGCAACCTGTGGACGGCGACCGGACGCGCCCGATCTGTGCTGGCCAAGATCGGTGGCAGTTCAGCAGTCTGGTGCGCGGCGTGTCGAGCTGCTCAGCTGCCAACGATCGCAAGGACGCCAACCGAGCACGTCACGACGGCACGTCGCGGCGGCGGAAGCCGGCCACGCCGACGGCGAGCAGGGCTGCGGCCACCGCCGTCAGCACCACCAGCGGCGCCACCGCCGGGTCGACCGCGGGCACGGACGGCACATGGGTGTACGGCGAGACGTTGAGCGCGGCCTGGGGCAGCTCGAGCACCGCCCCGAGTTGCCCGAGGAGCAGGAAGATCAGCAGGGCTGTCCAGGAGAGCACCACGGACCAGCGGGGCAGCAGCCCGAACAGAGTGGTCACCACCCCGGCGACCACGAGCAGGGCGGGCAGTCGCAGCAGCGCGGCGCCGCCCAGCTCGACAGCCTTGCCGAGCGGGTCGTCGGTGACGAGGCCGTAGCCGAGGCCGGTGGTCACGCCGGCGAGCAGCAGCAACGCGACCGCGCCGAGCGCCGCGGCGAGGACCTGGGTGCCGAGCCAGCGGGTACGGCTGACCGCCGTGGCGAGGGCGGCTTCGAGGACGCCGTCGGTTTCGTCGCCGCGTACCCGGAGCAGGGCCTGCACCACGTACGCGCCGATGGTCAGCGCGAAGAGGCCGAGCATCGCGGCCAGGTACGCGTCGAGGAGGTTGGCTCCGCCGCCCATCGCGTTGATCGCCTCGGCGGCGGCCGGATTCTGGTCGATCATGGCGTTGAACTCGTCGCCGGCGATGCCCATGGAGAAGCCGAGTACGGCCACCCCGACCGCCCAGCCGAGCAGCGTGCCGCGTTGCATCCGCCAGGCCAGCCCGGCGGGGCTGAGCAGCCGTGGCGTGCCGCTCGCCGGTCCGCGTCGGGGCGCGATCAGCCCGGCGCCCAGGTCGCGGCGCTCCGCGAGGGCGTACGCCAGTGCCACCCCGGCGAGCAGCAGCGCGACGGGTAGGGCGAGGACCCACCAGCGTTCACCGCCGAAGGCCCGCACCTGGTTGCCCCAGCCGAGCGGGGAGAGCCACGAGGGCCAGGCGCTCTGCACCCGGGTGCCGTCGGCGCTCTGCTCGCCGAGCACGTCGCCGGCGGCGCGCAGCACGAAGGAGAGCCCGACGGTGGCCGCGGCGAGCGCGTTGGCGCCCCGGGCGGTGACGGAGAGTTGGGCGGTGACGGCGGCGATCGCCGTGAAGGCGACCCCGACACCGCCGATCGCGGCGGCGGCGGCGAGGGAGCCGGCCAGCGGTAGGCCGGCGCCGATGAGGGCGAACGCGAGCAGCCCGGCGGCCAGCACGTTGGCGGCGACGATGACGAGCAGTGCGGCGGTCAACGACGCGTACCGGCCGACCACTGAGGCGCCGAGCAGCTCCGCCCGGCCGGTCTCCTCGTTCTGGCGGGTGTGCCGGGTCACCGCGAAGGTGCTCAGCAGGGCGACGATCAGGGCCAGCGTCACGTACGTCTCGGCGACCACCACCGCGCCGAGGTCGGCGCCGGCGATGGGGCCGTTGAAGGCGCGGGCGACCAGGCTGGACGCCGAGGTGGTGGCGTATCCCTGGAGAGCCTCCTGGTCCGGATAGATGCCGGTGACGCTGCCCGCGAGGGCGTAGCCGAGCAGCGGTGTGCCGAGGACCCAGATCGCGAGGCGGATCCGGTCGCGGCGCAGCACGAGCCGGGCCAGCAGCGCGGTGTTGGTCAGCGCGCTCACCGGGCACCGGCCTGCGGGGCGCCGGCATCCGAGGCGGCACCGGCATCCGAAACGGCGGGAGCACCGGCACCGGCGGCGGGGTCGTTGCCGTAGTGGCGCAGGAAGAGCTGCTCCAGGGTCGGTGGGGTGCTGGTGAGGGCGCGGACGCCGAAGCGGATGAGCTGGCCGAGCAGCGCGTCGAGGTGCGCGGGGTCGACCTCCAGGTGGGTGCGCCCGTCGACCTCGTGCACGTCGTGCACGCCGGGCAGCGTGTCCAGGCCGGTGACCGGCCGGGCGGTCTCGACGGTCACCGCCGTGCGGGTGAGGTGGCGCAGCTCGGTGAGGGTGCCGGACTCGACGGTGCGGCCCTCGCGGATGATGCTGACCCGGTCGCAGAGGGCCTCGACCTCGGCGAGCACGTGGCTGGAGAGCAGCACTGTGGCGCCGGCCTGCTTGACCCGCCGGACCTCGTCCTGGAACACCGCCTCCATCAGCGGGTCGAGGCCGGAGGTCGGCTCGTCGAGCACGTACAGCTCCACGTTGGAGGCGAAGGCGGCGACGATGGCGACCTTCTGCCGGTTGCCCTTGGAGTACGTGCGGCAGCGGCGGGTCGGGTCCAGGTCGAAGCGGTGCAGCAGCTCGTCGCGACGACGCCGGTCGAGGCCGCCGCGCAGCTTGCCGAGCAGGTCGATGGCCTCCCCGCCGGTGAGGTTGGGCCAGAGGTTGACGTCGCCGGGCACGTACGCCAGCCGGCGGTGCAGGCGGACCGCGTCGCGCCACGGGTCGGCGCCGAGCACCTGGGCGTCGCCGGAGTCACTGTGGAGCAACCCGAGCAGGATCCGGATGGTGGTGGACTTTCCGGAGCCGTTGGGCCCGAGGAAGCCGTGCACCTCCCCCTGCTCGACCCGCAGATCCAGCCCGTCGAGTGCCCGGATCGCGCCGAACGTCTTGACCAGGTTGCCGATCGAGATGACGGGCATCGCCCCTCCTGCCGTTGGCTGCGTCGATCGACCTCACTGTACTGACCAACGGTCAGTCGAATCAACGGTGATCGTGCCCACCGGTCAGGGCGTCGCTAGGCTGGCCGGCATGACCGCCGATCCCGCGGACGACACCCGTACCCGGATCCTGCGCGCCGCGCTCGACCTGTTCGCCGAGCACGGCTACCAGCGGACCTCGCTGCGCCAGATCGGCGAGCGGCTGCGGCTGACCAAGACCGCGATCCTGTATCACTTCCCGGCCAAGGAGCACCTGCTCGCCGCCCTGGTCGAGCCACTGCTGGCCGACCTGGAGAGGCTGCTCGACGCCGCGCAGACGCAACCCACCGAGCGGGCCCGGTGGACGGTGCTGGAGGGCTGGGTCGACATCATGCTCGCCCATCGCCGACCGCTCGGCATGCTCTACCACGACATCGCATTGGTCGGTCGGGGCGACACGTACCATCGGTTGATCACGATCGCGATGCGGGCCAACGACATCATCGCGGGGCCGGATGCCGGACGTCGGGAGCGGGTCCGGGCGGTGCAGGCGGTCGCCGCGTGCAGCGATCCGGTCGTCTTCTTCACCGACGTGTCCGACGAGGTGCTGCGCGCCGACATGCTCGACGGCGTACGCCGACTGCTGACCGCACCGACAGCGGACGCCGCAGGTCCGACGGAAGCCGACCCGGCGGGCGCGGACGCGGGCCCCACGCACCCGCCGAGCCTGGCCCTCGCGAGCCGTGCGGACGCGGCGCCGGGCGGCGGGGCGGCTGCCCGTCGGCGGCGGCCCGGTCGACCGCCGGCGCTGGGTCGGGAGCAGGTCGAGGCGGCCCGGCGGATGCACGCGGCGGGCACCCACTCGGTGGACGCCATCGCCGCCACGTTGGGTGTCTCCCGGGCCACCGTCTACCGCCACCTGGACCGGCAATAATGAGACAGTTTTAGCGACGGTTTCGAGACGGTTGTGAGCGGATGCTCAGGCCGCCAGAGTGGCGTAGCGGCCGTTGCGGTCCAGCAGGCTGTCGTGGGTGCCGGCCTCGACGATCCGGCCGTGGTCGAGCACCGCGATCTGGTCGGCGTCGCGCACTGTGGAGAGCCGGTGCGCGATGGTGATGGTCGTCCGCCCCTCGGCCAGCACGTCGAACGCGCGTTGCACGGCACGCTCGGTCTCGGTGTCCAGCGCGCTGGTGGCCTCGTCGAGGACCAGGATGCGGGGGTCGCGCAGCAGCGTGCGGGCGATGGCGAGCCGCTGCTTCTCGCCGCCGGAGAAGCGGTGGCCGCGGGAGCCGACAGTGGTGTCGTACCCGTCGGGCAGCCCGGCGATCAGGTCGTGGATCTGGGCTGCGCGGGCGGCGTCCTCGATCTCGGCGTCGGTGGCGTCCGGTCGGGCGTAGCGCAGGTTCTCCCGGACGGTGGTGTGCAGCAGGTACGTCTCCTGGCTGACCACGCCGACGATCGCGGCCAGATCGGCCAGTCGCAGGTCGCGCAGGTCGACGCCGTCGATGGTGACCCGGCCGCCGGTCGGGTCGTGCAGCCGGCTGACCAGTCCGGCGAGGGTGCTCTTGCCGGAGCCGGTCTCACCGACCAGGGCGAGGCTGGTGCCGGCGGGCACGTCCAGGGTGATCCCGGCGAGTGCCGCGGTGTCGCTGCCCGGGTAGCCGAAGGTGACGTCCTCCAGGCGCAGGTGGCCGCGCACCCGGGCCGGGTCGAGGCGGACCGGCTCGGTGGGGTCGGCCACGTCGACGGGCAGGTCCAGGTATTCGAAGATCCGGGCGAACAGCGCCAGCGACGCGGTGAGCGAGACGCCAACGTTGAGCAGACCCATCAGCGGTCGGAACAGGCCGCCCTGCAGGGCGGTGAACGCCACCAGGGTGCCGATGCTCAGCGTGCCGGCGGTGCCGGGCAGGCCCGCGGCGAGGTAGATGACCGCCGGTACGGCGGCGAAGATGATGCTCATCGAGGCCATCCGCCAACGGCCGGCCAACTCGCTGCGCAGTTCCAGGTCGACCAGGCGGGCCGACGAGGCGGTGAACCGGTCGACCAGAGCGGGACCGGTGCCGAGGGTCTTGGCCAGTTGCACGCCGCTGATCGAGAGCCCCTCCTCGACGGTGACGTTGAGGTCGGCGAGTTCGCGTTGCCGTTCGGCGGTGATCTCGCGGCGCATCCGGGCGACGCGGCGGGTCAGCCAGATGGCGGGCGGCAGCACCACGAGCGAGACCAGGGAGAGCTGCCAGGAGAGCGCGACCATGGCGACCGCTGTGGCGACCACAGTGGTGAGGTTGGACGCGACGGCGGTGGCGGTGGACGTGACCACCGACTGCATGCCGCCGATGTCGTTGGTGATCCGGGACTGCACCTCGCCGGTGCGGGTGCGGGTGAAGAAGCCGAGCGACTGGCGCTGTAGGTGACTGAAGACGTCGGTGCGCAGCCGGTGCATGACCTGCTGGCCAACCTGGGTGGAGATCCAGGTCTGTACGACGCCGAGGGCGGAGGTCACCGCGGCCACGGCGACCATGCCGATGACCAGCCAGACCAGCAGGGTCACGTCGCCCTGGGGTAGGGCGCTGTCGATCACGGCACGCAGCAGGAACGGGCTGGCCATCGCGATGATCGAGGAGAGCACGATGATCGCGGTGACGGCGGCCAGCGCGGGCCGGTGGGGGGTGAACAGGCGGCCGATGCGACGCAGCGACACCTGGCGGGCCTGCGTCTTCTCTTCGGCGCTGACGGTGTGGTGGCCGCGGTCGCGGCCCATGGGGGTGCGTTCCAAGGGGCACTACCTTCCGGTCAGGGAAACATTACTGAGGTTACCTCAACATGAGGGAACAACCGCATCGGCTGCTACGGTATTCCGGTGATCGAGCACACGTCCGACGGCGCGGACGACGAGAGCCTGGCCGAGACGTTCTGGGCGGTGGCGTCCCGTCTGCGCCGGCAGACCCGGGAGTCGTTGGCGCCCTGGGACATCACCCCCAGCCAGTCCCGGGCGCTCGGTGTCCTGGGCCGGCACGGCGAGGTCCGCCCCGGCACGCTCGCCGAGCACCTGCACATCGCACCCCGCTCGGCGACCGAGGTCGTCGACGACCTCCAGACCCGTGGGCTCGTCGAGCGCCGGCCCGACCCGGCCGACCGACGGGCGACCCTGGTCGCGCTCACCGAGGAGGGCAACCGGGTCAGCGCCGCCATCCGGGCCGCCCGCCGGGCCGAGGCGGACCGCTTCTTCGGCCACCTGGACGACGCCGACCGGGCCGAGCTGTCCCGCATCCTGCGCACCCTGCGCGCCTGACACCACGGGTTTACCCACACCGGGCGGGGGTAGCCAGCGGCCCCGTTCGGGGACGAGGTGACAGGAGGACGCTGTGTCGCTGGTGCCACACCTGATCCATCGCCCCGCCTGATGTGCGGGATCAGCGGGGAGGCCCGATTCGACGGTCGCTCCCCCGACGCGGCGGCGGTCACCCGGATGACCGAGGCGATGCGCTCGCGCGGCCCGGACGACGAGGGCCTGTTCGCCGACGGATGGGTGACCCTCGGGCACCGCCGGCTGACCATCATCGACCTGTCCGACGCGGGCGGGCAGCCGATGGTCCGCGACGACCTGGGCCTGGCGCTGGTCTTCAACGGCTGCATCTACAACTACCCCGAGCTGCGCGAGGAACTGCGGAACGCCGGGTACGACTTCCACTCCACCAGCGACACCGAGGTCATCCTGGTCGCGTACGCGCACTGGGGTGAACGGTTCGTCGACCACCTGGTCGGCATGTTCGCGATCGGCCTGGTCGACCGGCCGCGGCGGCGGCTGATCCTGGCCCGCGACCGGCTCGGCATCAAACCGCTCTACCTGGCCGAGACACCTGGGCGGCTGCGGTTCGCCTCCACCCTGCCCGCGCTGCTGCGGGCCGGCGACGTCGACACCAGCATCGACCCGGTGGCGCTGCACCACTACCTGTCCTGGCACTCCATCGTGCCCGCGCCACGGACGGTGCTGCGCGGTGTGCGCAAGCTGCCGCCGGCCACCCTGCGGGTGATCGAGGCGGACGGGCGCAGCCGCGAGGAGGTGTACTGGCGACCCGACTACGTGCGGGAGCCCGCCGACGCGGGGATGGACGCCGCCGACTGGAAGGCCGCCATCGGGGACGCGCTGCGCGCGGCGGTACGCCGACGGCTGGTCGCCGACGTGCCGGTCGGCGTGCTGCTCTCCGGTGGACTGGACTCCAGCCTCATCGTGGCGCTGCTCGCCGAGGCCGGGCAGCAGCACCTGCGGACGTTCAGCATCGGCTTCGACAGCCGCGACGGCGAGTCCGGCGACGAGTTCCACTACTCCGACCTGGTGGCCCGCGCGTACGACACCGACCACCAGCGGATCCGGCTGGCCGACGACGACCTGGTGCCCGCCGTACGGCGTGCCGTGCTGGCGATGACCGAGCCGATGGGCAGTCACGACGTGGTCGCCTTCCATCTGCTGTCCGAGCAGGTGGCGCAGCATGTGAAGGTGGCGCAGTCCGGGCAGGGCGCCGACGAGGTGTTCGCCGGCTACGGCTACCACCAGCCACTGGTGGAGGCGCCCCGGCACAGCGCCGCCGAGACGTTCGCCGCCGCGTTCTTCGACCGCGACCACGACGAGCTGCGGGGCATCGTCGGCCCGGCGTACTCGCTTGAGCACGACGCCAGCCGGGAGCTGCTCACCGAACACCTCGCCGCGCCCGGGGCACAGACCGCGCTGGACGCCGTGCTGCGCCTGGACACCCACCTGATGCTCCCCGACGACCCGGTCAAACGGGTGGACAGCATGAGCATGGCGTGGGGGTTGGAGGTGCGTACACCCTTCCTCGACCAGGACCTGGTCACCCTGGCCGCGCACTGCCCGCCGGAACACAAGGTCGCCCAGAACGGCAAGGGCGTACTCAAGGAGGTCGCCCGGGAGGTGCTGCCGGCGGAGGTGATCGACCGTCGCAAGGGCTACTTCCCGGTGCCCGCGCTGCGCAACGTGGACGGCCCGGTGCGGCACCTGGTCGCCGAGGCGTTGCAGGCGCCGGCCGCGCGCGAGCGAGGGTTGTTCCGCCCGGAGTACGTGGCACAGCTGCTCGCCGAACCGGACCGGGCCGAGGCGGCGGCCGGCAGCAACAAGCTGTGGCAGCTCGGCCTGCTGGAGCTGTGGCTACAGACCCACGACATCCGCTGAACGCCGCCGATCAGCCGGCGGTCGTGCGGGCGGCCAGGTCGTCGACGACGGCGCGCAGGTCACCGGTGCGCTCCAACACGCGGCGCTGCCGGGTCGCGCCGGTGCCGTCGCGGCGCAGACGGGCCAGTTGCGCCAACACGTACCCCAGGTCGCCGTGGCGCAGCAGGGCCGGGGCGATCACCGCCATCAACTCGTCGACGAGCGCCCAGGCGGGGCGGGTGCCGCCGGCGCGCAGGTCGATGAGTTCGCCTTCGAGGCCGTCGTGAGCGGCCCGCCAGTGGGCGGCGGCGACCAGACAGTCGCGCACGGGCGGCGCGGTCACCCCGGCGCGTACGTCGTCGGCGAGGGTGGCGACCAGTGACCGGACCAGCGCGGCGACCAGCACCGCGTCGTCCACGTCCGGGCAGACGTCGCCCACCCGGATCTCCACCGTCGGGTAGGCCGACGACGGTCGGGCGTACCAGTAGACCATCGCGGCGTCGAGCATGATGCCGGCGGCGATCAGCTCGTCGACGGTCCGGTCGTAGTCGGCGGCGGAGTCGAAGTACGGCGTCGGGCCGATACTGGGCCACCGTTCCAGCTGCATGGACCGCCAGCTGGCGTGCCCGGTGTCGTACCCGTCGTGCAGCGGTGAGTTGGTGGTGATCGCCTGCACCACGGGCAGCCACGTCCTCAGGTGGTTGCAGACCTGCACGGCCAGTTCCCGGTCGGGCAGCCCGACGTGGACGTGACAGCCGCACACCGCCGGGTCGTGCGCCACCGGGCCGTACCGGCGCGACATCGCGTGGTAGCGCGGCTCGTCGGGGACCGTCCGGTGCGGCTCGGCCACCGGGGTGGCGCCGATCGCCACCAGCCGGGCCCCGGCCGCCGTGGCGGCCTCGGCGGCGGAGTGGCGCAGCGCCACCAGGTGCGCGCGCAGCTCGCTGAGGTCGGCGCAGACCGGGGTGACCATCTCCACCATGCTGTGCCGGAACTCCTGGCGGCTCTGGTCCCGGGCGGAGCCGCGCAGCGCGGACAGCACCTGGTCGGCCACCGGCAGGTTGCGCCCGCTTTCCGGGTCGAGCAGCAGGAACTCCTCCTCGACGCCGAGCGTGAGGGTGGACAGGTCGGGCACGGTGCCGGCGGTCGCCGAACGGTACTTCATGGTTTCTCGCCCTCCACTGCTGCGGCCGGCGCCTCGGTTTCCCGGCCCGGCCCGACGGCAAACGCCGCTCAGGACGTCGCCAGGGCCGCCGCGCGGGCGGTGAGGAAGGCCCGTTCGGCCGCGTTGTCCGTCAGGGCGACGGCTGTCCGGTACGCCTCGACGGCCTCCGCCTCCCGGCCGAGGCGGGCGAGCAGGTCGGCGCGGACCGCGTGCTGCACGTGATAGCTGTCCAGGTCGAGCTGATCCACCTCGGCCAGCCCCGCGGCCGGCCCGGCCACCTCGGCGAGCGCGACGGCCCGGTTCAGCGCGACCACCGGGCTGGGGGCGACGACCGTCAGGTGGTCGTACAGCTGGAGGATCTGGCCCCAGTCGGTGTCGGCGCTTCGCGGCGCGGCGCTGTGCACGGCGGCGATCGCGGCCTGGATCTGGTACGGCCCGGGCCGGTCGCGGCGCAGGCAGCGGCGCACCAGCGCCTGCCCCTCGGTGATCAGCTCGGCGTCCCACCGGGCCCGGTCCTGGTTGGGCAGCGCCACCAGCTCACCTGCGGCGTTGGTCCGCGCGTTGCGGCGGGACTCGGTGAGCAGCATCAACGCGAGCAGACCGAGCGCCTCCGGCTCGTCCGGCATCAGCTCGACCAGCAGCCGGGTCAGCCGGATCGCCTCGACGCACAGCTCGGCGCGGACGAGCTGTCGCCCGGCGCTCGCCGTGTACCCCTCGTTGAAGATCAGGTAGAGCACCGCGAGCACCGCGTGCAGCCGGTCGGGCAGGTCGGCGTCGCGGGGCACGCGGTACGGGATCCGGGCGTTGCGGATCTTCGACTTGGCACGGACCAGCCGTTGCGCCATGGTCGCCTCGGGCACCAGGAAGGCCCGGGCGATCTCGGTGGTGCTCAGCCCACCGAGCAGGCGCAGGGTGAGCGCGACCCGGGCCGCCGGGGCGAGCGCCGGATGGCAACAGGTGAAGATCAGACGCAGTCGGTCGTCGCGCACGGGTCCCTCCTCGACGGGTCCGTCGGCGGCGAACAACAGGGCCGCCTGGGCGTGCCGGTCGACCCGGGACGCGTCGCGGCGCAGCCGGTCGATCGCCCGGTTCCGGGCCGTGGTGATGATCCAGCCGGCCGGACTGGGCGGCAGGCCGGTCGTCGGCCAGCGCGCCACCGCGACGACGAAAGCCTCCTGCACAGCCTCCTCGGCGAGGTCGATGTCGCCGAGGAGGCGAACCAGAACGGCGACCGCGCGCCCGTACTCCGCGCGGAACACCGCCTCCACATCCGGCACGGTCAGTCTCCGGCCCCCGCCTGGAAGGGGCGGACCTCGATCGGCAGCGTCGTGGCCAACGCGTAACGGCGGCCCACGTCCAGGGCGGCGTCCAGGTCGGGCACGTCGATGATCGTGATGCCGCCCAGGTACTCCTTGCCCTCGACGAACGGGCCGTCGGTGACCAGGACGTCGCCGTCGCGGGCGCGCAGCACGGTGGCGGTCTCCGGGCCGTGCAGTCCCTGGCCGAAGACCCACGAGCCGGTGGAGACCAACTCGGCGCGCAGCTCACCGAGCTGGCGCATCACCCCGGCCAGAAACTCCGGGTCCGGGGGCAGCTCACCCTGCGGCTGGTGAAGGCTGAGCAGGTACAGCGTCATCGTTCCTCCTCGCGGGGGGCCGGCCCGTCGCCGACCTCTCATCCTCCACACGATCGGCCGGGGCCCGGATCGACAGGCCGGCGGAAAGTTTCTCGGAGGCCGGCCCGGCCCCGGGGTCGGCGTGCCCTTTGCTCTGCACCCACGGATGCGACAGTCGGCGGCCCACCGAGGCGTCGCCTCGGTGGGTGCAGAGCAAAGGACGAAGGACAGGGGTACGGTCCGCCTAGGTGCGGGTGCTGGAGGCCCTCGACCGGGTGGGCGGTGCCGGTGAACGGGCCGCGGCCGAGGTGCTGGCCGGGTGGCGGAACGACCGGAGCCGGCCCGGTCTCGGCGGGACCGGGCCGGCCACGGCCCTGGGTGCTACCCGGGCCGACCCGGTCACGGAGGACCGGGCCGGCGCGGGCGCCCCGGTCAGGGGTAGGTGGTCAGGTACACCTGCTGGTTGGCCGCGTTCGCGGTGCCACCGGCATTGTTGATCACCCGGTTGATGGTGCCGACGCCACCGAGCGAGACGGTGACCATGTTGGTGAAGCGCACGTTCGGGTTGTTGGGCACCTCGAAGGCCCGCTCCTCCACGACGGCGGGGTTCACGTTGAAGTAGCTGTAGCTGCCCAGCCCCCACGCCTGGTGGCTGGTCACCGAATCGGCGACCTTGTACGCGGCGTAGCCCCGGGTCGACCCGTTCATCCAGGCCGCCTGGTTGGGCGGGTCGTACGGCAGCTCGTTCTGGTAGAAGTACGTCCGGCCGCCGTTGCCGTTCCAGATGGTCTGGTACTTCTGGTAGTGCTCGACGAAGAGGCCGTACATGGTGACGTTGTCGCCGTTGACCGTGAGCCCGGTGTCGGCCGTGTTCAGCGTCCACCCGGTGGGTACGCCGCTGGCGGCGTGGTCGGCCCTCCACAGCCACATGTGGTCACCGATCACGTTGTCGCTGTTGACGGTCAACGTGTTGGTGGCCTTGCCGACGTGTGGGCCGCCGATGCGGAAGAACACGTCGTGCAGCGAGGTCGGGTTGCTGGCGTGGCTCGCGGACGAGCCGGACGGCCCGACCTCCATCAGCACCGGCGAGTTCGTCGTGCCGGCCTCGAACATCAGGCCGGCCACCTTGACGCCGTCCACATCGGCCACCCGCATCCCCACGCTGCCGTTGTCGGCCTGGATGGTGGCCAGACCGAGGCCGAGGACGACAGTGTCGGCGCGGTTGACCTGGATCGGTTCGGTGACGTGGTGCACGCCCGGGGTGAAGAGCAGGTGCCGGCCCTGGGCGAGGGCTGCGTTGATGGTGGCCGCGCTGGTGCCCGGCTGGACGACGTAGAACTGCGACAGCGAGATGGACGAGCCGGCCGGGGTCTTGTTGTACCAGCTGGTGCCGGTCGAGTTGGTGCGCAGTGCCGGCACGAAGACCCGGTACTCACCGGTGCCGTCGACGTAGAGGAACGGCTTCTCCCGCACCTGCGGGGTCTGGCCGATGACGGTGTGCGACGGGTTGGGGAAGCTCGGCGCGGGAGCGCCGTTGACGCCCTGGAAGACCATGTTCCACACCGAGCCGGTCCAGCCGTTGCCGAACTCGCTGTTGCGCGAGTACCACTGCTGCTGCGAGCCGGAGACGACCAGGCCGTCGACGCGGGTGTCGGCCATCAGGCCGCCGCTGGACCAGCCGTCTCCGCCGTTCCAGAGCTGGATCTGGTTCTGCGCGCCGCGCAGGTGCATCCGCCGGTAGGGCGCCGCCTGGGACACCGCCCAGCGCTCCACGGTCTGCCCGGCGGGCAGGGTGACCGACAGGTTCTCGGCGGCCCGCCAGAAGTTCTGGGTGGCGTTGCCGCCGAACCAGAACGCCTCGGTGCGCACGTGACCGTTGAGGTTGACGTCGTCCGGGCTCATGCCGAGGCCGGCGACCTGGGTAAAGAAGCCGAGGTTGACGTCGGCGGTGTAGGTGCCGGGCTTGAACAGCACCGCGTAGCGCTGCGGGCCGAACTGGTTGGTCTCCTGCTGGGTGAAGAGGGTGTTCAGTCGACTCTGGATCGTCGACGTCGGGGTGCTCGGGTCGAAGACGAACGTGTTCGGCCCGAGGTTCGGGTTGCGCGGGTCGGTCGTGTCGACCGGTGGCTCGCTGGTCCCGCCGCCGGTGGTGTTCACCGCCAGCTCCCACAGTGAGTAGCCGTACGCGGTGCCTCGGGCGGTGCCGTACATCCGCAGGTACCGGCCGCTGCCGCTGACGGTCAGCGACTGCGTGCCGCCGGTGCCCGTGGTGGTCGAGTAGATGGTGGTCCAGGTGGCACCGTCGGCCGAGGTCTGCAGCTGGAACGCCCGGGCGTACGCGGCCTCCCAGGTGAGCACCACCCGGCAGATCGTGCGGGTGCTGCCCAGGTCGACGCGCAGCCACTGCGGGTCGCTGGCGGCGCTGGCCCACCGGGTTCCGGTGTTGCCATCGACCGCGGCGGACGCCGCGAGGCCGGCGTCCTGCGTGGACGAGGCGGTCGCCGGGCTGCCCTGCGCGACGTTCGTGCTGCCGCAGGTGGGCGTGCTGCCACCGGTCTCGCCGTAGACCTGGAACTCCCAGAGCGAGTAGCCGTAGCCGGTGCCCCGGGCGGTTCCGTTCATCCGCACGTAGCGGCCGGCGCCGGTGACGGTGAGGTTCTGGGTGCCGCCGGTGCCGGTGGTGGTCGAGTAGATCGTTGTCCAGGTGGCGCCGTCGTCGGAGGTCTGGAGCTGGAAGGCGCGTCCGTAGGCGCCCTCCCAGAGCAGGTTCACCTGGCTGATGGTTGCCCGGGCGCCCAGGTCGACCTGGAGCCACTGCGGGTCGCTGAACGCGCTGGCCCAGCGGGTGCCGGTGTTGCCGTCGACCGCAGCGGAGGCCGGGGTGCCGGCGTTCTCGGTGGACGACGCGGTGGCGGGGCGGCCCTGGGAGAGCAGGGTGGGTGCGGCCTGCGCGGGTGTGGTCGCACCCGCCGGGGTGAGCGCCGCGACCAGGGCCACGGTAAGCCCGACGATCAGGTGCCGGACGGCCCGTCGGGGACGCGGGCGTGCGGATATTGCACGAGATGTCATGACATCGCCTGTCGATAGGGGGTTACGGATGCCGGACGGGTGGGATCGGGTTGGGCCCCGTGGCGCCGTGGGTGGTGCCAGCGATGGGCGGCGCCGCGGACCGGAGAGCGCTCTCGAGTGAGTGTTGCGGCGAGATTGCGACGGCGTCAAGACATCGATCTATAACACCGTTATTTATCCCGAGCCTCGGGTTTTGTGTAATTTGCCGTCGCCGGCGCCGTCGTTCCGGCTCAGCGGCGGATGCCGCCCTCGGTGAGGAAGCGGGCGATCGGCAGGGTGGCGGCGCCCAGCGCCACGGCGTCCACGCCGAGCCGGCACAACTCGATCGACGCCTGCTCGTACGGCTGGCGCAGCGCCTGCCGGCCGGCGGCCTCCCGGACGGCCGGCAGCAGGTCGCCCAGCGCCATCGCCGCCCATCCGCCGAGCACCACCCGCTCCGGGTTGAACAGGTTGATCAGGTTGGCCACCCCGGCACCGAGGTAGCCGGCGGTGTCGTCCAGCACCCGCCGGGCGGTGGCCGAGGTCTCGGCGGCGGCGACCAGCGCGGCGATCTGGGACTCCTCGTCCTCGCCGGGCACCGGTCGACCCCGACGCGCCTCCCGATAGCGGTCGATGATCGCCTCGGCGCCCACGTACGCCTCCAGGCAGCCGCGCGCGCCGCACCGGCAGGCCCGGCCGCCGTACACGAGGGTGGTGTGCCCCCACTCCCCCGCGCTGCTGGACGCACCCCGGTAGGTGGCGCCGTTGGTCACCACCGACGCGCCGACCCCGGAGCCGACAAGCGCGAAGACGGCGTGCCGGGCGCCCCGGCCGGCGCCGAACCACATCTCGGCCTGGCCGAGGGTCTTGGCGCCGTTGTCGATGTGCAGCGGCAGATTGGTGCCGGCGCCGATCAGACGCTCCAGCGGCACCCGGTCCCAGCCGAGGGCCTGGGCGTGCACGACCGCCTCGGCGCCCTGCTCGACCACGCCCGAGACGCCGATGCCGACGCCGAGCACGTCGCCGGGGGCCACCTGCGCCTGGGCGGTCACCGCGTCGATGCCGGCCACCACGTGCCCGGCCACCAGGTCCGGCTCGGTCCGGGCCGGGTCGAGCGGGTACTCGATGCTGGCCAGCAGGGTCATCGCGAAGTCGAACAGCTCCACCCGGACCCGGGTCTCGCCGACGTCCACGCCGACCAGGAAGGCGAACCGGGGTGCGATCCGCAGCAGCATGCTGGGCCGACCGCCGTCGGACTCGGCGGCGCCGGCCTCGGCGACCAGCCCCTCGTCGATCATGTCGGCCACCACGTTGCTGACCGCCGGCTGACTCAGGCCCGTGCTGCGCACCAGGTCCTGCCGGGTGAGCGGGCCGTCGAGGAAGAGCTTGGTCAGCAGGGCAGACCGGTTGCGCAGCCGCACACTGCGGTTGGTGGCACGCGCCAGCTCCACTCGTCACCTCGTTTCCCGTCGGCCGTTCGAGGCGACTGTAACCGCCTCGTGCTTGACGACCCACCGGCCAGCAACTTTAATGACGACATAATTTAAGCCGTGATGTAACTCCCGGGAAACGCCGACGGACCCCGACGGCGCACCCCCGAACCCTGTCCGCAGCCGGCCCCCGTCGCCCGACCCCTATCGGTGACGAAGGTCGGCGGACCCCCACCACGCACCGGAAGGGCTGACCCGTGTCGAGACGACACCTCGGGATATTCACCGCCGCCGTACTGGCCGCCGCCTCACTGACCGCCTGCGGTGGCTCCGGCGACGACTCCGCCGCATCACCCAAGACCCTCACCTACTGGGCCAGCAACCAGGGCGCCAGCCTGGAGGCCGACAAGACGATCCTCCAGCCCGAGCTGGACAAGTTCGAGAAGCAGACCGGGATCAAGGTCACCGTCGAGGTGGTCCCGTGGTCGGACCTGCTCAACCGCCTGCTCGCGGCCGCCGCCTCCGGCAAGGGCCCGGACGTGGTCAACATCGGCAACACCTGGTCGGCCTCGTTGCAGGCCACCGGCGCGTTGGTCGAGTTCGACGACGCCGCGCTGCAGGCCGTCGGCGGCAAGGACCGGATCGTGCCGGCCGCGCTCGCCGCCGCGGGCGCCCCCGGCAAGCCGCCGGCCGCCGTGCCGCTCTACAGCATGGCGTACAGCCTGTACTACAACAAGAAGTCGTTCGCCGACGCCGGCATCACCGCACCGCCGACCACGTGGGAGCAGCTCGCCGAGTACGGCAAGAAGCTGAGCACCGGCGGCAAGTGGGGCCTGGCGATCGAGGGGGCCAACCCGTCGGAGAACGCCCACCACGCGTTCACCTTCAGCCAGCAGTACGGCGGTGAGTGGTTCGACTCGGCCGGCAAGCCGACCTTCGACACCCCGCAGAACGTCTCGGCGATCAAGCGCTACATCGACTTCATGGCCGCCGACAAGATCACCAACCCGAGCAACGCCGAGTACGCGCAGAACCAGTCGGTCTCCGACTTCGCCAACGGCAAGGCCGCCATGCTGCTGTGGCAGTCCGCGGGCTCGAACCTGAAGACGCAGAACATGCCGGCCGACGCGTACGGGGTGGCCCCCGTGCCGTTCCTGGCCAGCCCGCCGCCCGGCGGCAAGAAGGTCAACAGCATGGTCGCCGGGATCAACATGGCGGTCTTCAAGCACACCAAGAACAAGGACGGCGCGCTGAGCTTCGTCAAGTTCATGACCAGCGACGAGGAGCAGACGCTCCTCAACAAGACGTACGGCTCGCTGCCGGCGGTGAAGACCGCGGGCTCCGACCCGGCGTTCAGCGCCACGGAGCAGAAGACCATCCAGGAGACCCTGGTCACCACCGCGGCCCCGCTCCCGCAGGTGCCGGAGGAGAGCACCTTCGAGACCCTGGTCGGCACCGCGATGAAGGAGCTGTTCGCGGACGCGGCCAGCGGCAAGCCGGTCACCGAGGCGTCGGTGAAGGCGAAGCTGACCGACGCGCAGCAGAAGATGCGCTGACCCAGGCGTCACCGGTGGCCGTGGTCGGGCGCTGAGCCCGGCCACGGCCACCGCCTCCGAGAGGACCCCGATGGCAACCAGCACCACCGCGCCGGACGCCGACCGGCGCGAACCCCGGGCCGGGTCACCGGCCCGGAGGCCGGCCCGCCGGCCCCGCGGCCCCCGCCGCTCACTCCTGCCGTACCTGCTGCTCGCACCGGCCATCGTGCTGGAACTCGCCATCCACGTCATCCCGATGGTGGTCGGCGTCTGGATGAGCATGCTGGAGCTGACCCAGTTCCACATTCGCGACTGGTCCACCGCACCCTTCATCGGGTTCGAGAACTACCGGGCGACGCTCGACCTGAACAGCGCCGCCGGCAAGGAACTGCTGCACTCGTTCTGGGTCACCCTGGCCTACAGCGTGCTCTCGGTCGGGTTCGCCTGGCTGCTCGGCATCTCGGCGGCCGTCGTGCTGCAACGGCCCTTTCGGGGGCGGGCGATCCTGCGTGCGCTGTTCCTCACCCCGTACGCCCTGCCGGTCTACGCCGCGGTGATCACCTGGAGCTTCCTGCTGCAGCGCGACACCGGCCTGGTCAACCACGTCCTCGTCGACCAGCTCGGGCTGCTGGGCGAGCGGCCGTTCTGGTTGATCGGCGACAACAGCTTCTGGTCGCTGCTGGTGGTGTCGGTGTGGCGCAACTGGCCGTTCGCGTTCCTCTGCCTGATGGCGGGTCTGCAGAACGTGCCGGGCGAGATGTACGAGGCCGCCGCCATCGACGGCGCCGGGTTCTGGCGCCGGCTGCGCTCGGTCACCCTGCCGATGCTGCGGCCGGTGAACCTCGTACTGCTGCTGGTGTTGTTTCTGTGGACGTTCAACGACTTCAACACCCCGTTCGTGCTCTTCGGCGGCTCCGCGCCGGAGCAGGCCGACCTCATCTCCATCCACATCTACCGCAGCTCCTTCAAGACCTGGGACTTCGGCTCCGGCTCGGCGATGTCCGTGGCGCTGCTGCTGTTCCTGCTGGTCGTCTCGGCCGTGTACCTGCTGATCACCAACCGTCGGAGGGACGACCATGCGTGAGACCGCCGGTGAGCGCTGGGGCCGGCGCATCGTGCTGACCCTGCTCACCCTCTTCGTCGTCATCCCGCTCTACGTGATGGTCACCTCCGCGGCGAAGCCGTTGCAGGACGTGCAGAACGGCTTCACCTGGTGGCCCAGCCGGCCGACGCTGCAACCGTTCGTGGACATGTGGAGCACCGTCCCGCTGGCCCGTTACCTGGTGAACAGCCTGGTGGTGTCGACCATCGCGGCGGTCTGCTCGGTGGTGGTGGCCATCTTCGCCGCGTTCGCGGTGAGCCGATACCGGTTCCGCGGCCGGGGAGTCTTCTCGGTGACGGTGCTGTCCACCCAGATGTTCCCCGGCATCCTGTTCCTGCTGCCGCTGTTCCTCATCTACGTCAACCTGGGCAACGCCACCGGCATCGAGCTGTACGCCAGCCGTACCGGCCTGGTGATCACGTACCTGACCTTCTCGTTGCCGTTCTCGATCTGGATGCTGGTCGGCTACTTCGACTCGATCCCTCGCGGGCTGGACGAGGCGGCGCAGGTCGACGGCGCAGGTCCGCTGCGCACCCTGTTCCAGGTGATCCTGCCGGCCGCAGTGCCCGGCGTCGTCGCGGTCACCGTGTACGCGTTCATGACCGCCTGGGGTGAGGTGCTCTTCGCGTCGGTGATGACCGACGAGGGCAGCCGCACCCTGGCCGTCGGCCTCCAGGGCTACTCCACCCAGTTCAACGTCTACTGGAACCAGATCATGGCCGCCTCGCTGGTGGTCAGCATCCCGGTCGTCGTCGGCTTCCTGGCCCTTCAGCGCTACTTCGTCGCCGGCCTCACCGCCGGCGCGGTCAAGTGAGTCATCCAAACCCAGAGGAGATCCGTCCCGTGCCCGACCTGTCCAAGCTGCCACCCGACTTCCTCTGGGGCGTCGCCACGGCGGCGTACCAGATCGAGGGGGCCGTCGACGTCGACGGCCGGGCACCGTCCATCTGGGACACCTTCTCGGCGACCCCCGGCAACGTCGACAACGGCGACACCGGCGCGGTGGCCTGCGACCACTACCACCGGTGGCCCGAGGACTTCGCGTTGCTGCGCCGGCTCGGCGTGGACGCGTACCGTTTCTCGGTGGCCTGGCCCCGGGTGATGCCCGACGGTGTCGGGCGGGTCAACCCCGCCGGGCTGGACTTCTACGACCGGCTCGTCGACACGCTGCTCGCCGACGGGATCCGGCCGTTCGTCACCCTCTACCACTGGGATCTGCCGCAGGCGTTGCAGGACCGGGGCGGTTGGCCGGAGCGGTCCACCGCCGAGGCGTTCGCCGACTACGCGGCGGTGGTGGCCGCCCGCCTCGGTGACCGGGTCGGCGACTGGAACACGGTCAACGAGCCGCTCTGCGTGTGCTGGATCGGGCACCTGGAGGGGCGGATGGCCCCCGGCGAGCGGGACCTCACCCGCGCGGTGCACGCCTCGCACCACGTGCTGCTCGGGCACGGGCTGGCCACTCAGGCGATCCGCGCCAACGCCGCCCGGGCGGCCTCGGTGGGCCTGGTGCTCAACCTCAGCCCGATCGAGGCGGCCACCGACCGACCCGAGGATGTCGCGGCTGCCCGCCGGGCGGACGGGCACGTCAACCGGTGGTGGCTGGACCCGATCCACGGGCGGGGCTACCCCGCCGACATGATCGCCACCTACGGCGTCGAGCCACCGGTACGCGGCGACGACCTCGCGGTGATCGCCACGCCCACCGACTTCCTCGGGGTGAACTACTACTTCCGTCAACTGGTGGTCGACGACCCGACCGGCGCGGCACCGTACGCCCGGCAGGTGCCGGTGCCCGGCTCGGTGGAGACCGCGATGGGCTGGGAGATGTACCCGGCGGGGCTGGAGCGGCTGCTGGTCGACGTGCACGAGGAGTACCAGCCGGGTCGGATCATCGTCACCGAGAGCGGTTCGGCCTGGCCGGACGAGGTCACCGCGGACGGCAGGGTGGAGGACAAGGAGCGCACCGACCACCTGGAGCAGCACTTGGCGGCGTGCGCGTCGGCGGTGGCCCGGGGTGTGCCGCTGGACGGCTACTTCGTCTGGTCGCTGTTGGACAACTTCGAGTGGGCGTACGGCTATGACAAGCGCTTCGGGTTGGTGCACGTCGACTACCCGACCCAGACCCGGACGATGAAGGCGAGCGGCCTGCGTTACGCCGAGCTGATCCGCGCCCACCAGCGTCTCGCCCGCACGACCGGGACGGCCGCACCGGTGGCCTGATCGGGGGCGGTGCGGTCGGCCGCCCGGGGGTAACCCGGGCGGCCGTTCCCGTTCTAATCGGACGAAACCGCCACCTGCCGCCACACCCGGTGGCTAGCCTGCGGCAATGTCCGCAGCACCCGACGAGGCCGAGCAACCCGACGCCGGAGCGCAGGTGTCCGGCATCGACCGGATGACGGCGTTCAGCGACGGCGTCTTCGCCATCGTCATCACCCTGCTGGTCATCGAGTTGCGGGTGCCCGAATACCACGAGGGCGAACTGCTGACCGGCCTGCTCGGCGAGGGCGCCTCCTACCTGGCCTTCGTGGTGTCCTTCGTCTACGTCGGGGTGCTCTGGCTCAACCACCACGCGCTGCTGCGGCTGATCCGCGGCACCACGCTCACACTGAGCTGGATCAACCTCGGCGTGCTCTTCGGCGCGGTGATCATTCCGTTCCCCACCGCGGTGCTGGCGTCGGCGTTCACCCACGGCGACACCGACGACCAACGCGCGGCCGTCGCCCTGTACGCGCTGTCCGCCGCGCTGATGTCGGCCCCCTGGCTGGTGTTCTTCGGCTATCTGCACCGGCACCCGGCGCTGCTGAGGCGTGGGGTCAGTCCCGAGTACGCGCGCACGCAGCGGCTGCGACCGGTCACCGGCCTGGTGCTCTACGGGCTCAGTGGTCTGCTCGGCTGGTTCGTCAACCCGCTGCTGGGCCTGATCGGCGTCATCGTCATGATCACCTATCACGCGGTGACCAGCGAGGGGTTGCCCCGCTGGCTCACCCGTCGCTGAGGGCGCGCAGCCGCAGCAGGTCGGCCGGGGTGTCCACGTCGAGCGGTGCGCCGACGTCGTCGCAGGGCACCTCGACCACCAGGTCCGGCCGGTCGCGCAGCAGGTCGCGGGCACCCCGGTCGCCGACTGCGTACCGGTCCAGCAGCGGCCAGGTCTCCCGAGTCAGGAGCACCGGGTGCCCCGGCCGACCGGCGTAGGTGGCGACCGCGACGAGCGCACCGCCGGCGTACGCGGCCCGCACCCGGCGGACCGCGACCGGGCTGAGCAGCGGCTGGTCGACGAGGACCACGACCGCGGCCGGCGCGTCGGCCGGCAGGGAGGCCAGGCCCCTGCGCAGCGACGATCCCAGCCCTTCGGGCCAGCCGTCGTGTCGGACCGGCACCGCGCCGGGCAGATCGGGCACGTCGTCGGCGCCGGCGCCGAGCACCACGTGCACGGGTGTGCAACCGCCGTCGCGGAGCAGCGTGATCCCGCGCCGCACCAGCGGCACCCCGTCCAGCTCGACCAGCGCCTTCGGACGGCCGTACCGCCGCCCCGCGCCGGCGGCCAGCAGCAGCCCAGCGGTCACCGGCATCACCCCCGTACGAACGGCTTTGCGTTATTCGCCCTCAGATGTACCGACAAAGCTAGTCTGGGCCGGTGCAGGGCGGACCCGAGAACGCGACGACGACCGACGAGCGGCACTCGTCCCGGGTGACGTTCGAGGTCAACGGCTCGTCCCGCGAGATGATGCTGGACAACCGCACCACGCTGCTGGACGCGCTGCGCGAGCACCTCGACCTGACCGGGGCGAAGAAGGGCTGCGACCACGGCCAGTGCGGCTCCTGCACGGTGCTGCTGGACGGCCGCCGGGTGAAGAGCTGTCTGGTCTTCGCGGTCACACTGGACGGCCGCTCGGTGATCAGCGTCGAAGGGCTGGCCGGGCCCGACGAGCTGTCGCCGTTGCAGGCCGCGTTCATCGCCCACGACGCGTTCCAGTGCGGCTACTGCACACCCGGGCAGCTCTGCTCCGCCCGCGGCATGCTCGACGAGGTCGCTCGAGGCTGGCCCAGCGCCGTCACCGACGACCTGAGCGCACCGGCCGAGCTGACCGACGCGGAGATCCGGGAACGGATGGCCGGCAACCTGTGCCGGTGTGCCGCGTACCCGCACATCGTCGCGGCCGTGCGCGAGACGGCGGCGTCCTCGTGAGGGCGTTCCGCTACCACCGGCCCGCCGACGTGGCGGAGGCGGTCGCCGTGCTGACGGCCGAGCCGCAGGCCGCGTACCTGGGCGGCGGGACGAACCTGGTGGACCTGATGAAACTCGGGGTGCAACGCCCCGACGTGCTGGTCGACGTGACCCGGCTCCCGCTGGACACGGTCGAGGAGTTGCCCGACGGCGGGCTGCGGATCGGCGCGACCGTCCGCAACAGCGACCTCGCGGCCCACCCGGTGGTCCGCCAGAACTACCCGGTGCTGGCCCGCGCCCTGCTCGCCGCCGCCTCCGGACAGCTGCGCAACATGGCCACCACCGGCGGCAACCTGTTGCAGCGCACCCGCTGCGTCTACTTCCAGGACACCGGCAAGGCGTGCAACAAGCGTGCACCGGGCAGCGGTTGCGCCGCCCTGCACGGTCAGAACCGCGACCTGGCGGTGCTGGACTGGTCCGAGCAGTGCGTGGCCACCCACCCGTCCGACCTGGCCGTGGCGCTGGCCGCACTCGACACGGTGGTCGAGGTGCACGAGGCCGACGGGCCGCGCGACGTCCCGCTCACCGCCCTGTACCGCTCCCCCGGGACCCACCCGGAACGGGAGACCACCCTGGCCCGGGGCACGCTGATCACCGCCGTCCGGTTGCCACCGCTGCCGGCCGCGCGCCGCTCGACGTACCTCAAGGTGCGCGACCGGGCCTCGTTCGCCTTCGCCGCCGGCTCGGTGGCCGCGGTGCTGGACCTCGACGGCGACGTGGTCCGCGACGTCCGGCTGGCGTACGGGGCGGTGGCCCACCGACCGTGGCGGGCGTACCGGGCCGAGGAGGAGCTGCGGGGCCGACCGTTCAGCCCCGAGCTGGCCGCCCGGGCCGCCGACGCGGAGCTGGCCGAGGCCCGCCCGTTGCGGCACAACGGTTTCAAGGTGCCGCTGACCCGGGCCATCACGGTGCGGGCGCTCAGCGAGCTGGCGACGTCGTGAGCACCGACGCGGTCGGCCACGCATACCCCCGGCTGGAGGGCCGCGAGAAGGTCACCGGCACGGCCCGCTACGCCGTGGAGTACCCGGTGGACGGGATCACCTACGGCTGGGCGGTGCCGTCGGCGGTGGTACGGGGCCGGATCACCCGGGTCGACACATCGGAGGCGCTCGCCTCCCCGGGGGTGCTGGCCGTCCTGCACCACGGCAACGCGCCCCGCCTCGCGGCCGGCCCCGAGCCGGAGCTGTGGCTGTTGCAGGATCCGGCGGTGCACTACCGGGGGCAGTTCGTCGCCGTGGTGGTGGCCACCACCCTGGAGGCGGCCCGCGAGGGCGCCCGGCTGGTCCGGATCGACTACGACGCCGCCCCGCACAGCACGGTGCTCACCGACGACCACCCCGGCCTGTACCAGCCGGACCACGTCAACCCCAGCTATCCGACGGACACCGCCGAGGGTGACTTCGACGCCGGGTACGCGGCAGCCCCGGTGCGGGTGGACGCCACGTACCGCACCCCGGCGTACCACAACAACCCGATGGAGCCGCACGCCACGACGGCGCAGTGGCGCGACGGACGGCTGCTGGTGCACGACTCCAACCAGGGCGCGTCGTCGGTGCGGGGCACCCTCGCCGAGCTGTTCGAGGTGTCCCCGGAGTCGGTGCGGGTCGTCACCGAACACGTCGGTGGCGGTTTCGGCAGCAAGGGGTACGCCAAGGCCGCTGTGGTGCTGACCGCCCTCGCGGCCCGGCACGTGGACCGACCGGTCAAACTGGCGCTGACCCGCCAACAGCTCTTCGGGCCGGTCGGCTACCGCACCCCCACCATCCAGCGGGTCCGCCTCGCCGCCGACGCCGACGGGCGACTCACCGCCATCTGCCACGACGCGATCAGCCAGACGTCGACCATCCGCGAGTTCGCCGAGCAGACGGCCGTGTACACCCGCAGCATGTACGCCGCACCCCACCGCCGCACGACCCACCGGCTGGTCCGCCTCGACGTGCCCACGCCGTTCTGGATGCGCGCCCCCGGCGAGTGCCCCGGCGCGTACGCCCTGGAGTCGGCGATGGACGAGCTGGCCATCGCCGTCGGCATCGACCCGGTGGAGCTGCGCATCCGCAACGACACGGAGGTCGACCCCGACCAGGGGCGGCCGTTCACCAGCCGCAACCTGGTGGCCTGCCTGCGCGAGGGTGCGCAGCGGTTCGGCTGGACGGACCGGGACCCGACGCCCCGCGCCCGGCGCGACGGTCGCTGGCTGATCGGCACGGGGGTGGCCGGGTCGAGCTACCCGGCCCGGGCCAGGCCGTCGTCGGCCAGAGCCACCGCCCGCCCCGACGGGAGCTTCCTGGTCCAGATCAACGCCACCGACATCGGCACCGGCGCCCGGACGGCGATCTGGCAGGTAGCCGCCGACGCGCTCGGGGCGCCACCGGAGCGGGTGGAGATCCAGATCGGCGACACCGCCCTGCCGGCCGCGCCGGTGGCCGGGGGCTCGATGGGCACCGCCAGTTGGAGCTGGGCGGTGATCCGGGCCGGTCAGGCGCTGCGCGACAAGCTGCGGGACACCCCGGGCGGCGTACCGACGGACGAGGTGTCCGCCGATGCCGACACCACCGACGAGGTGGGCGGGCAGCCGGCGCTCCCCCGGTACGCGTACGGGGCGCAGTTCGCCGAGGTGAGGGTGGACGCGGACACCGGCGAGGTACGGCTGAACCGGATGCTCGGCGTGTTCGCGGCCGGCCGGGTGGTGAACCCGACGACGGCGCGCAGCCAACTCATCGGCGGCATGACGATGGGGCTGTCGATGGCCCTGCACGAGGAGGGACTGCTCGACGAGCGGTACGGCGACTGGGTCAACCACGACCTGGCCACGTATCACATCACCGGCTGCGCGGACGTGGAGTCCATCGAGGCGTACTGGCTCGACGAGCACGACGACGAACTGAACCCGGCCGGCGTGAAGGGCATCGGGGAGATCGGCATCGTCGGGGCGGCGGCGGCGATCGCCAACGCGGTGCACCACGCCACCGGCGTACGGGTCCGGGACCTGCCGATCCGGTTGGACAAACTCGTAGGCGCATCAGCCTTGGCTTAAATAAGCCGGTGGTGATATAAAGGTCGTCGTGCACGCCTTCGACGTGCTGGGCGATCCGGTCCGGCGCCGCATCCTGGAGCTGCTCGCTGACGGCGAGCAGACCGCCGGCGCGGTCAGCGCGGTCATCCGCGACGAGTTCGGCATCTCCCAACCTGCCGTGTCCCAGCACCTCAAGGTGTTACGGGACAACGGCTTCGCCACCGTGCGGCCGGAGGGCACCCGGCGGTTGTACGCGGTCGACCCGCGCCCGCTGCGCGAGGTCGACGGCTGGCTGGAGCACTTCCGCCGGTTCTGGACCCCACCCCTGGCGGCACTCGCCACCGAGCTGGCCCGGGGCCGACGCGAGCGTCGGCTGCGTGGGCCCGCCGACCCACCCGACGAGAGGAACACCTGATGTTCGACGCGACCGAGCAGATCAACGCCGTGCAGCGGAAGGTCGGCAGCCGCACCCTGGAGGCCGGTGAGGCTCGGGTGACCACGATCAGCCAGACCTACGAGGCGACCGCCGAGGACCTGTGGGACGCCTGCACCAGCGCCGAGCGCATCCCGCGCTGGTTCCTGCCGATCACCGGTGACCTGCGGCTGGGCGGCACGTACCAGCTCCAGGGCAACGCCGGCGGCACCGTCGAGAGCTGCGAGCCGCCGCGCCGCTTCACCGCCACCTGGGAGATGGGCGGCGAGGTGAGCTGGATCGAGGTGCGGGTCACCCCGGTCGGCGACGAGCGGGCCCGCCTCGACCTGGACCACATCGCGCACGTCGACCAGGACCGGTGGGCCCAGTTCGGGCCGGGCGCGGTCGGCGTCGGCTGGGACCTCGGGCTACTCGGCCTCGCCTCGCACCTGGCCGGCGACGGCAGCGGGATCACCCCGGAGCAGGGCGCCGAGTGGACCGCCTCCGCCGAGGGACGGCGGGCCATGGAGCTGAGCAGCCACCTGTGGGGTGAGGCAAGCATCGCCGCCGGCACCGACGCCGACGAGGCGAAGGCCGCCGCCGAGCGCACCACCGCCTTCTACACCGGCGCCCCGCAGGCCTGAGCGCGGGCGGCGGCGCGGCAGCCTGAGCGGCGACCGGGGTAACGTGCTGCGGATGACCGGCACGCCGTACTCGCACTGCTCCTACTGCGGCGCCGCCTACCCGCCGGCCGCCGGATGGCCGCGGGTCTGCGCGGCCTGCGGCGAGACCGTCTGGCGCAACCCCCTGCCCGTGGCGGTCGCGGTGCTGCCGGTCCGCACGGCCGAGGGCCTGGGCGTGGTGGTCGTCCGCCGGGACATCGAGCCGGCCCGCGGCCTGCTCGCGCTGCCCGGCGGCTTCATCGAGTACGGCGAGGAGTGGTCCGACGCCCTCGTCCGTGAGCTGCGGGAGGAAACCGGCCTGGTCGCCGCGGCCGAGGACGCGCGACTGTTCGCGGTGCACGGCGCCCCGGCGGGCGGCAC
The DNA here is from genome assembly GCF_900090275.1 of Micromonospora zamorensis. Taxonomy (NCBI): domain Bacteria; kingdom Bacillati; phylum Actinomycetota; class Actinomycetes; order Micromonosporales; family Micromonosporaceae; genus Micromonospora; species Micromonospora zamorensis. The sequence continues at coordinate 3,205,726 of NZ_LT607755.1, forward strand.
GATGATGATCTTCGGGGTGCTGCCCGAGCGAGCGGCCGAGGATCTGCCACCGTCGACGCCGACCGAGGAGGCGACCGAGTGGCTGGTGCTCACCGACCCGGTCGAGCTGGCGTTCTCCACCCACACACGGGTCCTGGCCGAGTTCCTGACACCCACCTCCTGACCCTCGCTCTCGGTCGCGTTGATCAAGAAACTTGCGCCGTCGCACCGCTAGGCTACGGCCTCGACGCCGCACGGCTCTTGAGAGGAGACGGAGATGTCGCAGGACCAAACCGAGCAGCCTGTGGGAGGCTCGGCCGCCAAGATGGACATCACCGTGCCGCACTCGGCACGGGTGTGGAACTACTGGCTCGGCGGTAAGGACAACTTCGCCCCGGATCGCGAGGTCGGCCAACAGGTACGGGCGGTCTTCCCGGAAATCGTCGAGGCGGCACGGTATTCGCGCGCTTTTCTCGGACGAGCGGTAACGTATCTCGCCGCCGAGGCGGGGATCCGCCAGTTCCTCGACGTCGGTACCGGCCTACCCACGGCCGACAACACCCACGAGGTCGCCCAACGGATCACGCCGCAGGCGCGCGTCGTCTACGTCGACAACGACCCGATGGTTCTCGCGCACGCCCGGGTGCTCCTGACCAGCAGCCAGGAGGGTGCCACCCAGTATGTCGACGCCGACCTGCGCGACCCGGAGAGGATCGTCCAGGACGCTCGGGACACACTGGACTTCAGTGAGCCGATCGCGCTGATGCTGCTGGGCGTCATGGGTCACATCGAGAAGCCGGCCGAGGCGCGGGCCATCGTCAACACTCTGGTCTCGTCCCTACCATCGGGCAGCTTTCTGGCGATGTCCGACGGTACGGCTACCAGCGAGCGGGTCATCGAGTCGCATCGGCAGTACAACGAAAGCGGTGCCCTGCCGTACCACCTGCGTGCGGTCGCGGACTTCACGGCGTTCTTCGACGGCCTCGACCTGGTCGAGCCGGGTGTCGTGCCGCTGGGGCACTGGCGGACTGACAGCAGGCCCCCGGCCATGGTGGACGGCTACTGCGGGGTCGCCCGCGTGCTCTGACGCCTCTCACCCCGTACGCCGTTCGGCGGGTCGCTTGATGGTTAGTTGCTGGCGTCGGCCATGACCAGTTCCCCGACGCGCCTCTAGGTAGCCTGCGCGTCGCCCGGCACCTCGGTGATCGGCAGCAGGACCCGGAACGTGGTCCGTCCGGGCTCGGTCTCCACCCGAATGTCGCCGTGGTGCTTGTGCACCACGATTCGGTACGAGATGTCCAGCCCCAGGCCGGTGCCCGCGCCGACCGGCTTGGTGGTGAAGAACGGCTCGAAGATGCGTGGACGCACCTCGGGCGGGATACCCGGGCCGGTGTCGGTGACCTCCACCGCCAGCGAGTCACCGAGACGTCCGGTGTGGACGGTCAGCACCCCCTTCTCCCCCATCGCGCCCAACGCGTTGTCGATCAGGTTGGTCCACACCTGGTTCAGCTCGGCCGCGTACGCCGGGATGGGCGGGATGCCGCGGTCGTACTCGCGGACCAGCTTGACCTCGGCGGGGATCTTGCCCTTGAACATCACCAGGGTGGCGTCGAGCAGGTCGTGCACGTCCACCACCCGGTGCGGCGCGCGGTCCAGCTGCGAGTACTGCTTGGCGGCGCCCACCAGGCCGGAGATCCGGGTGACCGCGTCACCGATCTCGCGCATCAGCAGCTCGGTGTCGACCGTGTAGGTGAGCCACCGCACCGCCGCCTCCAGGTCGGCGGGTCCGACCGCAGCCTTCACCTCCGTCAGCCAGGCCGTGTCGAGGCCGCCCCCGACCAGGATCGGCGCCAGGTCCCAGGCGCCGCCGACGCCGTGCTCCTCCAGCCAGTCGGTCAGGGTGTCCTCGGCGTCAGCCGTGGCCATCGGGGTCAACTTCGGTGCGGTGGCAACCCGGGCGACAGCCTCCTCCTGCAACGCGACGAGACCGTGCAGGGCCCTGCCGTCGAGCCGCCCGTCGGCGATCATCGCGAGCTTGTGCCGCATCCCGGCGACCCGGTCGCGCAGCACCGAGGTGGCCCGCACCGCCGCCGCGGCCGGGTTGTTCAGCTCGTGGGTCAGACCCGCCGAGAGCGAACCGAGGGCCAGCAGCCGCTCCCGTTCACCGACGATGGTCTGGGAGTCCCGCATACCGAAGAACAACCCCTCCAACAGGTGCATCGGCATCGGGAACCAGGACCGCAGGGCGTGCGCGAAATCCTCCGCCGGCAACACGAAGAAGTCCGCGTCGGTCACCGCCCGCAGGCTGTTGCGGTAGACCTGATCGACCTGGTCACCGAGGTACGCCTGGACAGCTCCGCCGTACACGCCGCGCTGGTCGGTGCGGCTGACCTCGACGTCGTCACCACGCACCTGCCGACTCAGCGCCACCGCACCGCGCACCAACACGAAGAAGCAGGTAGCGGGCTCGCCCTCGGCGTACACGAGGGTGCCCCCGGCGCGCTGCTCGACCCGGCCGCGCTCGGCCAACCAGTCGAGCTGCCCGTCGTCCAGGGCCTCGAACAGGAACAGGGTACGCAGCTGCGCGGGTGTCAGCCGATCAGACTCCATGGTCACTGGGCCTCCTTCGTTCGCGACTGCGGGGCTCGCAGAACCGGCTCACTCCTCGCGCTCACTGGGCCTCCAGGTAGCGGTGCACGAGCGAGACGGCCATCGCACCCTCGCCGACGGCCGAGGCGACCCGCTTGACCGAATCGGCGCGCACGTCACCGGCGGCGAACACCCCCGGCACGCTGGTCTCCAGGTGGTACGGGTCGCGCGACAGCGACCAGCCCGCCGGCCGTCGTCCGCCGGCGAGCAGATCCGGGCCGGTGACGATGAAGCCGCGCGGGTCGCGGACCAGCACCCCGTCCAGCCAGTCGGTACGCGGCTCCGCACCGATGAAGATGAACAGCCAGGACGTGTCGACCGAACGGGACTCCCCGGTCCGCGTGTCGCAGAGGGTGAGCCGTTCCAGGTGGTCCTCCCCGGACCCACCGACCACGGCGGTGTACGGGTGCACGGTGATCCGGTCGATCCGTTCCAACTGGTCGATCAGGTAACGCGACATCGAGGCGGTCAGGTCCGCGCCGCGGATCAGCAGGTGCACCTTCGACGCGTACCGGGAGAAGTGCACCGCCGCCTGCCCGGCGGAGTTGGCCCCGCCGACGATGTAGACCTCCTGCTCGACGCAGCTCGGCGCCTCGGTGGCGGCCGCACCGTAGAACACCCCCCGGCCGGTGAAGTCGGCCAGCCCGGGGGCGTCGAGCACCCGGTACGACACGCCGGTGGCCAGCACCACTGTGTGCGCCGCGATCTCGGTGCCGTCGCCGAAGCGCAGCAGCCGGGCGCCCCCGGCCTCACTGAGACCGACGACCTCCCGGGCACTGAGCAGCTCGGCGCCGAACTTCACCGCCTGCCGCCGGGCCCGGTCGGTCAACTGCGCGCCGGAGACGCCGTCCGGGAAGCCCAGGTAGTTCTCGATCCGGCTGCTCTGCCCGGCCTGACCACCGGTGGCCCGCCGCTCGACGAGCACGGTCCGCAGCCCCTCCGACGCGCCGTACACCGCCGAGCCGAGGCCGGCCGGACCACCGCCGATCACCACCAGGTCGTAGAAGTCGCACGCCGGCACCACTGTCAACCCGGCCAGCGCGGCCAGCTCGGTCTCATTCGGGGCGATCAGCGCCTTGCCCTCGGGGGTCACCACCAGCGGTACGTCCGCCTCGGTGGCACCGGCCGCGTCGAGCAGGCGGACGCCCTCCGGGTCGTCCGACAGCAGCCAGCGGTACGGCACCAGGTTGCGGGCGAGGAAGTCGCGGACCTTGAACGACGGCGCCGACCAGCGGTGCCCGACGACCCGGATCTCGGCGCTGGCCGCGTCCGGGGTGACCGCCCACGCCTCCAACAGCCCGTCCACCACCGGGTACAGCTTCTCCTCCGGCGGATGCCACGGCTTGAGCAGGTAGTGGTCCAGGTCGACCACGTTGATGGCCTCGATCGCGGCGTCGGTGTCCGCGTACGCGGTGAGCAGCACCCGGCGGGCGGCCGGGAAGATGTCCATGGCCGCCTCGAGGAACTCCACCCCGGTCATCTCCGGCATCCGGTGGTCGGCCAGCAGCAGCGCCACCTGTTCGCCGCGCAGTTTGACCTCTCGCAGCGCGTCCAGCGCCTCCGGCCCGGAGGAGGCCCGCAGCACCCGGTAGCGGTCGCCGTAGCGGCGCCGGACGTCCCGGGCCACCGCCCGGGACACCACGGGGTCGTCGTCGACGGTCAGGATCACCGGGTTCGCCATGGCGCCATGAAACCACCTGGCACGGGTCGACCGCACCAAGGCGTGAGCTCCACCGCACGGTTGACCGGCCCGGGACCGGGTAAGCCGGTGAGCCGCACGGGCGCCCGAACACCGGCGACCCGCCCGGTTGCGTGCACACCTCGGGGGGCCCATGGCGGACGCGACACCGACCGGACCGACGATGTCGGGCGCGATAGTGGAGCTGCGGGTGCACGGCGTCTCCGGCGCGGGGGCGGACCAGGTGCTGGACCGGCCGTACGTGCACCAGGTCGCCGGGGACCGCAGCGGAGGGTTCTACCGACCGCGCCCCGGCTATCCGGACTCGACGGGAACGGACGGGGTGACGCTGGAGGCGTACCGCTGGAGCGACCTGCCGTCCGGCACGGCCGTGCGGACGCTGTCGTTGGTGTTCCTGTTGCCGTTCATGCTCTGCAACGTGGCGCTCTGGATGCGCCCGGCGAACACCGCTTCGAAGCTCGGCTTCATGGCGCTGTGCCGGGTGCTCGCCCTCACCCTCACCATGCTCTACGTGCTCTCCATCGTCGGGGTGGCGTTGGACCTGGTCGCCTGGCGCTGCATGGACACCCCGTCGTGCCTGGCCGGGCGGAGCTGGCTGTCCTGGCTCGGCGGACGCCCGACCGGGCTGCGCCTGGGTGTGCTGGCGTTGGTGCCGGTCGCCGCCATCGGGTTGGTCTGGTGGCTCGGCGCCCGCCCGGGCCACTCGTTCGACGCGTTCCGGACCCCGTCGACCCCGACCTCGAAGCACCAGTTGAGTGCGGTCGGCCAGTGGGACGGCGAGCCACTGGTGGGTCGGCTGCGCTCGGTCCACGTCGCGGCGGCGTTCGCCACCCTCGACGGCAGCCTGCTGGCCGCCCGTGTCAGCCAGCACCGCTCGTGGGTGATGGTGATCCTGCTGGCGGCCACCGGGGCGGTGCTGCTGACCTGCCTGGTCCTGCTCACCGTGGTGCCGAGCATCGACCGGACCGACCCGGCGCCCCGGGTGGACGCCTTCTTCCGCGGGCTGCGCACGATCGCCTGCGGTGTGACGGTCCTGGTGATCGTGCACGTCGTCATCAGTCCGGCCCCGTGGCCGCAGGACCGTGCGCTGCCGGGTTACGGCGCGATGGTGGCCTGGCTGTTCGTCAGCCAGATGATGCTGGTGACCGCCCTCGCCGCGCTGGTGATCTGGCGGCGGGGCGGCGGGCAGCACGGGGCGCCGCTGCGTTCGTTGGGTGCGCCGGTCTTCGTCACGATCGCGGCCGGACTCGCCGTGGCGTTCTCCGCCGAGCTGGTCTACCGGGTGGCGGACCTGCTTGATCGCGAGGGGACGACCGCGGACGGCCTGGAGACCAGCCCTCCCCTGCCGTACAAGTGGGCGATCTTCGGGTTTTTCATGGCGGTGGTGACCGCCCTGCTGGTGGCGGCTCTGGTCACCAGGCTGACCCGGCGCGGGCGGCGGCGGGCCGCCCAGGCGATCGTGGCCGCCGACTTTCCGCACGCGCCCGCGTCGGCGGCGGACCGGCTGCGTCGGGTCGAGCGGGCGATAGCCCGGGCCCGGTTCACCGAGCGGCTGGAACCGCTCTCCGTGGTGTACGCCGGGCTGGCGGCGCTCGGCCTGTCCACCAGCGTTCTCGGCCTGCTCCAGCTCATGCCGGGCGAGTTGGCGCAGCGCTACGTCGGGGTGCCCGAGAGCATGGTCAACTTCCTGATCGGGTCGGGCAGCTACGCGATCGCCGCGATCCTGCTCGGCCTGGTGATCGGCGGCCTCTTCGCCTATCGCACGGCCGGGTTCCGTCGCTACGTGGGTGTGCTCTGGGACCTGGGCACGTTCTGGCCCCGGGCGGCACACCCGTTCGCGCCGCCCTGCTATGCCGAGCGGGCCGTGCCGGAGTTGGCCAAGCGGATCTCCTACCTGGTGGAACAGGGTCACGGCGTGCTCCTGGCCGGGCACAGCCACGGCTCGGTGCTGCTCGCCGCCACGGTGCTGCAACTGCCCACCCGGATCACCGACCGGGTCGCCCTGCTGACCTACGGGTCGCCACTGGGTCGGTTGTACTCGCGGCTGTTCCCGGCGTACGCCGACGAGCCGGCGCTGCGGGAGATCGGCGAGCGGGTCGGCTGGCGCTGGATCAACCTGTGGCGCGACACCGACCCGATCGGCGGGTGGATCTTCGCCTCCCACCGGCCCGGGGAGGCGGAGACGCTGACCGGGCCGGCGGCGATGGTGGATCGCCGGTTGGTCGACCCGGAGGATGTGGTGCCGGCGCCCAGCGACAGCGTTCCCCCACCGATCCTGGGGCACTGGCCGTGTGAGTCGCAGGATGAATTCGCCGAGTCGGTGCGGGAGCTGACCGGGCGACTGCTCCCGGGGCGGCAAGCGACCGGCGGAGCCGGCCGGCCCGGCTGAGGCAGCGGCCGGATATCGTCGCGGGGTGAGCCCCTCCAAGCAGCCCGAACGCCGGTTGATCGCCTCGAACAAGAAGGCCCGGCACGAGTACACAGTGCTGCGGACGTACGAGGCGGGGATCGTGCTGGTCGGGACCGAGGTGAAGTCGCTGCGCGAGGGGCGGGCCTCGCTGGTGGACGCGTTCGCGCACGAACGCGACGGTGAGATCGTGCTGTACGGCCTGCACATCGCCGAGTACACCTACGGCACCTGGACCAACCACGCTCCTCGCCGCAATCGCAAGCTGCTGCTGCACCGGGCCGAGATCGACCGGATCCTGGACAAGGTCCGCGAGGGTGGGGTGACCATGGTCCCGCTGTCGATGTACTTCGAGAACGGCTATGCCAAGGTCGAGCTGGCCCTGGCCAAGGGCAAGCGCTCCTACGACAAGCGGCAGACGCTGGCCGAGCGCGACGCCAACCGCGAGATCGCCCGCGAGCTGGGCCGGCACCTCAAGGGCCACCCCCGCCGACCCTGACCCCCACCCTTCTCGCTAGCGGCCGATCTTGTCCAACTCGGCGAGGTCGTCGTCGGAGAGGGGCAGTGCGGCGCCCGCGATGTTCTCGCGCAGGTGCGTCGTGGACGAGGTGCCCGGGATCAGCAGGATGTTCGACGAACGCCGCAGCAGCCAGGCCAGGGCGACCGACATCGGTGCCGCCTCCAGCCGAGCGGCCACGGTCGAGAGCACCGAGGACTGCAGGGGGCTGAAGCCGCCGAGCGGAAAGAACGGCACATAGGCGACGCCCTGCTCGGCGAGCGCGTCGATCAGCTCGTCGTCCTGGCGGTGCGCGAGGTTGTACATGTTCTGCACGCACACGATCGGCGCGATGGCCTGCGCCTCGGCGACCTGTTCCGGCGTCGCGTTGCTCACTCCGAGGTGCCGGATCAGGCCCTGCTGCTGAAGGCCGGCGAGTGTCTCGAACGCCTCGGCGACCGAACCGGGCTGCGGGCCTGCGGCATCGCCGAGCCGGAGGTTGACAAGGTCGAGCACGTCGAGGCCGAGGGTCTCGAGGTTCTCGTGCACGGACCGGCGCAGGCTGGCCGGGTCACGGGCCGGTGGCCAGCCGCCCTGCTGGTCGCGGTTCGCGCCGACCTTGGTCACGATGTGCAGCGAATCGGGGTACGGGTGCAGCGCTTCCCGGATCAGCTGGTTGGTGACATGCGGCCCGTAGGCCTCGGAGGTGTCGATGTGGGTGATGCCCAACTCGACGGCCGCGCGAAGGACGGCGAGTGCGCCACCGCGGTCGGCCGGCGGTCCCATGACCCAGGGGCCGGCCAGCTGCATGGCGCCGTAGCCGAACCGGGTGACCGGCAGGTCTCCCAGCGTCCAGGTGCCGCCGGGAAGGGAGGTGGAGACCATGTTCGTACCTCTGGCTTTCGTGTCGCACTGAGCGGTGCTGGTGCATCGTCTACCTGCTCCACTATCGGGGTGTAACTTCACGATGGGAAGTAGGCACCTGAGGGTGCGTAACGCCCCCAGCGGCGGGAGGAGCGGTCCGATGACAACGACGACGGCGGCGCGGAAGAGGGATCAGGCCAAGGCGGAATACGACGCCTTCCTGGCGCAGTGTCCGAGCCGCAAGCTGCTCGACCGCATCGCGGACAAGTGGGTCACGTTGGTTCTGGCCGCGCTCCGCAGCGACGGTTCGCACCAGTTCGGCGCCGACTGCGCCGGCGAGCCGCGGCCGATGCGGTACTCGGAGCTGTCGCGCCTCCTGGCCGGGGTCAGTCAGAAGATGCTGACCCAGACGCTGCGCTCCCTGGAACGAGACGGTCTGATCACCCGCACCGTGGTGCCGACCGTGCCCGTCACCGTCACCTACGAGCTGACCGACCTGGGTGTCTCCCTGCACGAGGTGATACGCGGCCTCAAGGGCTGGGCCGAAACGCACATGGACGACGTGCTCGCCAACCGCGCGACGTACGACAACCAGGTCGCCTGAGCCGCTCCGCCTCCGCACGACGGAACCGCGCAACACCCGGTCGCGCACCTACGGCCGGACAAGCCCACGGGAGTACGCAGACACAGCACCGTCCGGCCTTTCGTGCTCGCAGATGCGGCAGCTAGGGTGAGCCGGTGACGATGTTCCGGATCGGTGAGGCGGCCGACCTGCTCGGCGTCAGCAGCGACACCATTCGCCGCTGGGTCGATGCCGGGCGGCTGACGGCCGGGCGCGACGAGCACGGCCACCGGGTGATCGACGGGGTCGATCTGGCCGCGTTCGCCCGCGCCCAGGCCGCCGACCCGGACGCGGGCGCCGAGTTCTCCTCAGCCCGCAACCGGCTGCGCGGCATCGTCGTCGACGTCCGCAAGGACACGGTGATGGCCCAGGTCGACATCCAGGCCGGCCCGTTCCGCGTCGTGTCGCTGATGAGCCGGGAAGCGGTCGACGAGCTCGATCTGCGGGTCGGCTCGATGGCCGTCGCGGTGATCAAGTCGACCACGGTCGTGGTGGAGCGGGCCGCACCCGCCCCGAGCAGGGGAAGGTCGGGCGGATGAGCGCGCGGGCGACGCGTACGGCGATGGCCGTGGTCATGGCGTTGACCGTCGCCGGCTGCGGCGCGGGCGACGACCGGGCCTCCGGCGGCGCCGCGGACGGCCGGGGCACCGGCGCGGTGACGGTGTTCGCGGCCGCCTCGCTGACCGAGTCGTTCCGCCGGATCGGCAAGGACTTCGAGGCCGCCAATCCCGGCAGCACCGTGACCCTCAACGTCGCGGGCAGCTCAGCCCTGGCCAACCAGATCAACCAGGGTGCGCCGGCGGACGTGTTCGCCTCCGCCGCCCCGGCGAACATGGCCACGGTCACCGAGGCGGGCAACGCCGACGGCACACCGACCACCTTCGCCCGCAACCAGTTGGTCATCGCGGTGCCCCGGGGCAACCCGGGAGGCGTGACCGGGCTGGCCGACCTGAGCAGGCCCGGCGTGAAGGTGGCGCTCTGCGCCAACCAGGTGCCCTGCGGTGCGGCGGCCCGCACCGCCCTGGACACGGCCGGCGTCGCGCTGACGCCGGTCACCCTGGAGCAGGACGTCAAGGGTGCGCTCGCCAAGGTGAAGCTCGGTGAGGTCGACGCGGCCCTGGTCTACCGCACCGACGCGCGAGCGGCGAGCGCCGACGTGACCGGGGTGGAGTTTCCCGAGTCGGCGCGGGCGGTCAACGACTACCCGATCGTCGCGCTGAAGGACGCGCCGAATCCGGCCGGCGCGAAGGCCTTCGTCGCGTACGTCCGCTCGGCGCCGGCGCAGGCGGTCCTCGCCGAGGCCGGTTTCCAGGCGCCATGAGCCAGCTCCTTGAGCACGCCGCGCCCCGACGGCGGGGGCGGGTGCCGATCGCGCTGCTGATCCCCGCCGGGTTGGGGCTGCTCTTCCTCGTCCTGCCGTTGGCCGGGCTGGTGATCCGGGCGCCGTGGACCACGCTGCCGCAGCGGCTCACCGAGCCGGGCGCGCTGACCGCTCTGCGGCTGTCGGTGCAGACCGCGACCCTGGCCACCGTGCTCTGCCTGCTGCTCGGGGTGCCCCTCGCCTGGGTGCTGGCCCGGGTCGAGTTCCCCGGCCGTCGACTGGTCCGCGCGCTGGTCACCGTGCCGCTGGTGCTGCCGCCGGTGGTCGGCGGGGTGGCGCTGTTGCTGGTCTTCGGTCGGCGTGGGCTGCTCGGCGGCTGGCTCGACGCCACGTTCGGCGTCACCCTGCCGTTCACCACCACGGGTGTCGTGTTGGCCGAGTCGTTCGTGGCCATGCCGTTCCTGGTCATCGCCGTGGAGGGTGCGCTGCGCGCCGCCGACCACCGCTTCGAGGAGGCCGCCGCGACGCTGGGCGCGAGCCGATGGGCCACCTTCACCCATGTCACGCTGCCCCTGGTGGCGCCCGGGTTGGCGGCCGGCGCGGTGCTCTGCTGGGCCCGGGCCCTCGGCGAGTTCGGCGCCACCATCACCTTCGCGGGCAACTATCCCGGGCGTACGCAGACCATGCCGCTGGCCGTCTACCTGGCGTTGGAGACCGACCTGGAGTCCGCGATCGTGCTCAGTCTGGTGCTGCTCGTCGTGTCGGTGGGCATCCTGGTGGCGTTGCGCGACCGGTGGATGAGCAGCGCATGAGCGGTGCACTGCTGGACGCCCGGCTCGTCGTCGACCGGGGCGCCTTCCGACTCGACGTGCCGCTGCGGGTCGCGCCCGGCGAGGTGGTCGCGTTGCTCGGCCCGAACGGCGCCGGCAAGACCACCGCGCTGCGCGCGCTGGCGGGGCTGCATCCGCTCACCGCCGGTCACGTCACCCTCGACGCCATCGACCTGGACCGCCCGGCGACGCGCGGCTGGGTGCCCACCGAGCGCCGGCCGATCGGTGTGGTCTTCCAGGACTACCTGCTGTTTCCCCATCTCAGCGCACTGGACAACGTGGCCTTCGGGCCTCGCCGGCACGGCGTCGACCGGAAGACCGCCCGGGCCACGGCCCGGCACTGGCTCGACCGGGTGGGGCTGGACGCCCAGGCGCACCGCCGCCCCCGACAGCTCTCCGGTGGTCAGGCGCAGCGGGTGGCGTTGGCTCGCGCGTTGGCCGTCGCGCCATCGCTGCTGCTGCTGGACGAGCCGCTCGCCGCGCTGGACGCCCGCACCCGACTGGACACCCGCGCGGAGCTGCACCGCCATCTGTCCGCGCACCCGGGCGCGACGGTGCTGGTCACCCACGACCCGCTGGACGCCCTCGCGCTGGCCGACCGACTGGTCATCGTCGAGGGTGGTCGCGTGGTGCAGGAGGGTGACGGGCCGAGCGTCACCGCCCGCCCGCGCACCGACTACGTCGCCCGGCTGGTCGGGCTCAACCTGTACCGGGGCAGGGCCGAAGGGCACGGGGTACGCGTCGCGCCGGACCTGAACCTCACCGTCGCCGACCGGTTGGACGGCGAGGCCTTCGTGGCGTTCCGTCCGGCGGCGGTGGCCCTGCACCCGTCCCGACCGGAGGGCAGCCCGCGCAACACCTGGGCGGGGACGGTGGCCGGCGTCCAGCGACACGGCGACAACCTCCGGGTGCAGCTGGACGGGCCGATCGGGGTGGCCGCCGACGTCACGCCGGCCGCCGCCGCCCAGCTGCGACTGATTCCCGGCCAGCGGGTCTGGGTGGCGGTCAAGGCGGCCGAGACGCACGCCTACCCGGCCACCGGCTGACTGCCGGGCCACCAGCCCGCCCGGCTCATGAGGACACGGACGACGAGCCAGCCGCGACGCTGGTGGGCCCGCTGTCGTTTCGTCCAGGACGGCCACCGCGGTCGCCATCTAGCCTGGACCCGGCAGCTCACCCGAGCATGAGGAGACAGCACAATGCGCAACCTGGTCTACACCGGTTTCATGTCGCTGGACGGCGTCGTGGACTCGCCCGGCGGCGGGCCGTCAGAGGAGCACCGCAGCGGTGGGTGGGTGTTCAAGGACCTCGAGTTCGTCCCGGAAGCCTGGTCGCTGAAGGGCGAGGAGCTCGCGGACACGACGGCGTTGATGTTCGGCCGTCGCAGCTACGAGGCGTTCGCGGCGGTCTGGCCCGGCTCCGAGGACCACGCCGACTACAAGGAGCTGCCCAAGTACGTGGTGTCGACCTCGCTGTCCGACGACGCCATCGTCGACGGTTGGGGGCCGACCACGATCCTGCGCTCGACGGAGGACGTCGCCGCGCTCAAGGAGGGCGAAGGCGGCGCGATCTTCATCCACGGGAGCGCGGAGCTGGCTCGGCGGCTGTCCGACGCGGGCCTGATCGACCAGTACAACCTGCTCGTCTTCCCCGTGCTGCTCGGTGCCGGCAAGAGCCTGTTCGGCCGGGCCGACCGGGACAAGCACATGCTGACGCTGCGGGAATCGGAGAGCTACCCGAACGGGATCCTCAAGCTGGTCTACGACGTCAAGCGGTGATCCAGGTCGAGGGCGATCGCGCCGCTGGCCCGGTCGCGCAGCTGCCGGGCGGTGCGGTCGACGGAGGAGCGCCGTGATGGAGCAGGGCACGCGTGAGGAGGTGCTCGGCCGGCTGGCCGAGGCCGTCGGGTCCGTGACGGTCGCACACCCGACGCGGGTGGCCGTCGACGGACCGCCCGCGGCCGGCAAGACCACCCTCGCCGACGAGCTGGCCGTCGTCCTGCGAGCACAGGGTCGCGACGTCATCCGGGCGACGATCGACGATTTTCTCTTTCCCCGGGCACAGCGCTATCCGCGCGGCGAGTTCTCGGCCGAAGGCTGCTACTTCGACACGCACGACCACGGCGCGCTGAACCGGGTTCTGCTGGATCCGCTCGGGCCGAGCGGAGATCGACGCTTCCAACCCGCGGTCTACGACCACACCACAGACGCTGTGCTGGCCCCGCCGGTCACGACTGCCGCAGCCGACGCCGTGCTGCTCTTCGACGGCGTCTTCCTCATGCGCCCGGAACTGATCGACCGGTGGGACCTGCGCGTCTTCGTGTCGACCGCGCTCGAATCGACAGTGGAACGTGCCGTGATCCGGGAGCGTCGGGTGTCGTCACAGGTCGACGTCGAGCGGCGCTGGCGGGAGCGTTACATCCCCGCCCAGCAGCTCTATTTCGCCACCGCCCGACCGACCGATCACGCCGACATCATCGTGCACAACGACGAGCCCCGACGGCCGCTCTGGGAGACCCGGGCACACTGACCGTGCTCCGGGTCCGGATGCCTGGAGACGCCGAACTGCCCGCCGTCAACCGGGCGGCGCGGAGGCGGTCAGTCGGTGAGCAGGTCGTGGTGTGCGGCGCGCAGCCGGGCCAGCGCCGGGTCGCTGCCGGGGACGACCCGGCGATCCAGCTCGGCCCACACCTCGGCCAGCGCCACGCGGACCGCACTCAGCTCGGCGGCGTGCCGCTGGCTGCTGCGTCGGTGCTGCTCGTCGAGGCGCCGGGCCCAGCCGGCGGTGACCGTGGCAAGCCGGTCGGCGTCGGCGCGGGCCTGCGCGGCGCTGCGGGCGGCGGAGGCGGGGACGATCGCGGCGACCGGGCGGGGATCGCCGTCGCGGGTGACGACGGTGACCGCGTCGGTCAGCTCGGCCAGCGCGACGAGCTGGCTGAACCGGGTGCGCGCCTCACGCAGCGGCACGGAACGCGGCGGGTCGGGATGAGGGGTGAGCGCGGGGACGGCCATGGATGCATGGTGTCGCCCGGGTACGACAGATTTGCGTCGTCAGTGGACGGTGGTCGGCGATCCGCTCGCTCCGGCCAGCCACTCGTCGGCCAGCACCGACCAGACTTCGAGGTCGATTCGTCCCTGCGAGCCGGGGATGACCTGGCGCAGCGTGCCGTCCAGGCGCAGGCCGAGTCGACGGGCGAGTGCCTTGCTGCGGGTGTTGTCGGCGTTGGTCCGCCACTCCACCCGCTGGATGCCGCGCTCGCGCACCGCCCAGTCGACGATCCGGCGGACCGCCGGCGCCACCATGCCCTTTCCCTCGGCTGCCGGCTCCACCCAGCAGCCGACCTCGCAGACACCCCGGGTCACGTCGAACGACACGAGCATGACCCCGCCGACCAGCGTGCCGCGCCACCACAGCCCCCAGATGCCGCCGCTGTCGCTGGCCCACCGGTCGGCGTACCGCTGCAACACCGCACGGGCCGACGCCAGATCGGTGGCCACGAAGGTCGGCGACACCCAGGGCTGGATGTGCTCCCGGGCCCGGTCGAGATTGGCGAGGAACTCCTCGGCAAGCCAAGGGTCCAGCGGGCGCAGCTCGACCTCCTCGGTCAGCGGCAGGGCGAACACCGGGCCTCCCCGAAGGTGCGCTGGCAACGACGGGTAGCAGACTCGCACAGGGCCGCAGGCCGGCTGCGGGCCGGGGCCGCTCACTCCGGCAGGTGGGTACGCAGGGCGGCGAACTGGGCCACTGTCAGGTAGGAGGGGTTGGCGGCCTGCGGTTGACGGAACACCTCCAGGTCGGCGAGTCGGTCATCGGCGCGCAACACCATGCGGGGCACCCGGTCGCCGGCGGCGAGGATGGGCAGGTCCAGTGGCACCGACCAGGGCTGGCCCCCAGCGCCTGGCTCGGCCACCCCGGTGACCCGTCCGACACCCCACACCCCGTACGGCAGTCGGGCACGGCTGCCGCTGGCCCAGAAGACCACCGGCTGCCCGGCGCGCATGAGCCGCGCCCGATAGCCGGGGCGTACGCACCAGCTCGTCACCAGTGGCTCGGCGGCGAACCGGGCGGTGAGGTCGACCATGTCGGCGTTGCCCTTGATCAGCCAGGCGCCCAGGTCGTCGAGGCGCACCCGTGGCTCGGTCATCCGCTCATCCTGCCCAGCAGACGGCCACCCCAATCAGATGATCATGTGGGTCCAGTAGCTGAGCCAGAGCACGAACAGGGCGCCCTGCACGACGGCGAGCGTCGCGGTCAGCCACACGTCGACGCTCGCGCGGCGGGCCCAGCGCGCCAGCACCAGAGCCACCGGGAAGGCGGCGAGCAGGTAGCGCAGCAGACTCTTGTACACCGCCGGGCCCATCGACAGGGGCACCAGCACCATGAGTACGCCGTACACCAGGTAGGGCAGTTCCCGGCGGCGGAACCCGGCGACCAGCACCGCCAACACGGCCACCGCGAACCACAGCCGCGCGGCGTCGCGTGGTTCCCCGGCCAGCCCGTGCAGCAGCACCGGCACCGGGTTCTGCACCCTGATTCCCCAGCCGGTCTCCTGGGCGTGCTGGTAGGCGAACCAGTCCCCGCCGCGCCACCGGCAGTACGCCATGAAGGTGAACCAACCGGCGGGCAGCAGCAGCAACGGCCAGCCGATCCGCAGGTAGCCGAGCAGGGCGCGCGGGCCGAGCCGCCAGTCGTGCTGGCGGAGCAGCACCAGGGCCAGCGGCAGCGCCACGAGCAGCCCGACGGAGCGGCTCATCGCCAGGAAGTAGCCGAGCACGCCGACCAGCAACCAGCGGCGCCGCTCGGCGTAGTAGAACGCGGCCAGCGCGAGACAGACGAACAGCGACTCGGTCAGTGCCGCCTGGAACAGGAACGCGGTCGGCAGCAGCACCAGGTACCGGGTGAACCGGCGGGCCGCGCCCGCGTCGCCGAGCAGGAGTTCGGCCAGCCGGTAGCCATACCAGAGCGCCAGCAGGAACGCCACGTTGCTGATCACCAGCAGGGCCAGCGCGTTGTCGCCGCCGAGCACCGCGCCGAGCGGCCGGGCCAGGAACGGGTACAGCAGCGGGAACCCGAAGTCCCGCCACGGCCCGGTCAGCGGCAGCTCGCTCAGCCGCAGGTAGAGCAGAGCGTCCCAGGCGAACCAGAAGGAGATCCACCGGTGCCCGGAGATCTCCCGCTGTTGCGCCCACATCAGCGCCTCGTCCGGCGGTGGTGCCCCGGGGATGCCGTCCCAGGCGTGCAGGGCCAGCAGCCCGAGCAGGGTCAGCAGCACCTTCGCGCCGAGGAACAGACCGATGACGTACGCCCAGGGCTCCGGCACCCGGCGAGCCAGGCGGGCCGCGCCGCGGCCGGCCGTGGCCGTGCGGGCGGCCAGCGCCGCCGCGCCGCTGCGCCACCGGTGCATCCGCCCCCGCTCCCCCACCTCCGTCGGCCCGCCCGCCGCCGCGCGGGGTGTCGCCCTTCTCGTTGTACGCCGCCGCACGCCGCACCGGAGCGAAAATGAACCACCATCAAGGGTGACATTACGCGCAGAACGGGTACGCGCCGCGCCTCAACCATGACGGTGGGCAGGGAGCGCGGCAGCATGAGCGAGCAGCACGGCACGGTGATCATCGGTGCGGGGCCGGCAGGGCTCACTGCGGCGTACGAGCTGCTGAGACACGGCCTGCCGGTGCAGGTGTTCGAGGCGGACGAGGTGGTCGGCGGGATCAGCCGGACCGTGGAGCGCGACGGGTGGCGGTTCGACATCGGCGGGCACCGGTTCTTCACGAAGGTGCCCCGGGTGGAGTCGTTCTGGCACGAGATCCTGCCCGACGAGGACTTCCTGACCCGACCCCGGATGAGCCGGATCTTCTACCGGGGCGCGCTGTTCAACTACCCGCTCAGCGCCATGAACGCCCTGCGCAACCTGGGGCTGCCCGAGGCGGCCCGCTGCCTCGGTTCGTACGCCCGGGCCCGCCTGCGCCCGCCGAAAGATCAGTCGCACTTCGAGGGCTGGGTGTCGGCCCGGTTCGGCTGGCGGCTGTACTCGATCTTCTTCAAGACGTACACCGAGAAGGTGTGGGGAATGCCGGCCGACCGGTTGCAGGCCGACTGGGCCGCGCAGCGGATCAAGAATCTGTCGCTGGCCACGGCGATCCGCAACGCGCTGCTGCCCAGCCGCCGGCGCACGGACGTGACCAGCCTGATCGAGGAGTTCCAGTACCCGAAGTACGGGCCGGGGATGATGTGGGAACGCTGCGCCGAGGAGGTCCGCAAGCGTGGCGGACAGCTGTCGACCGGCACCTGGGTGACCGCCGTGCACCGCGACCCGAAGCGACGGCGGGCGATCAGCGTGACGGTCGACGGCGCGGGCGGGCAGCGTACCCAACCGGCCGACGACGTGATCTCGTCGATGCCGATCTCGGAGCTGGTGTCCGCGATGCGTCCGCCGGCACCGCCGGAGGTGCTGGCCTGCGCCGCCGACCTGCGTTACCGCGACTTCCTGACGGTCGCGCTGGTGGTGCCGGCGGAGTTCTCGTTCCCCGACAACTGGATCTACGTGCACGACCCGGGAGTGCGGGTGGGCCGGATCCAGAACTTCGGCTCCTGGTCGCCGTACCTCGTCAAGGACGGGCGCACCTGCCTCGGGCTGGAGTACTTCGTGTTCGAGGACGACGAGATGTGGCGTACCCCGGATGCCGACCTCGTGGCGTTGGCGACCGCGGAGCTGGAGCGGTTGGGGTTGGTCCGACCCGGTGTGGTGGAGGCCGGCTACGTCGTGCGCATGCCGAAGGCCTACCCGGTGTACGACGAGCGCTACCAGCACAACGTGGACGTCATCCGTGCCTGGCTGGCCGAGGCGGTGCTGAACGTGCACCCGGTGGGCCGCAACGGCATGCACCGCTACAACAACCAGGACCACTCGATGCTGACCGCGATGCTCACGGCCGAGAACATCGCCACCGGCAGTACCCATGACGTCTGGTCGGTCAACGTCGAGCAGGACTACCACGAGGAGTCCTCCGGCGGCGACGGTCGACGGGGCACGGGCCGGGACGCGCCGGTGGTGCCCAGCCGGATCATCGCGGCTCCGATCAATGCGCCCGAGGGTGTCGGCGCCGCGGGGAGTGGCGATCGACCCAGGCAGGTGCCGCTGGGCTGACGCCACCGGACCCTGCGCCGCGCCACACATCGGCGATCCCGACGGCAGTTCAGCGATGTTGAAGCAGGCCTCGCTCGGCCATGTGGGCTCGCAATGTCTCGGCATCCTCGGCCGACATCAACCAGCGTGGGATCACGGTGGCCGGCATCCGGCCGACGTACACGATCCAGAAGTCCGGAGTGTCCCTGACCTGGGCGACCCCGTCCCAGGCGATGCCGCCGGACTCCGAGCCGCTACGCATCATGATGTTGGCATCGGTGATGTCGTAGGCGCCCTCGACGGCATAGCCACTGGAACGGCGTCGGGCGCGCAACCGCACCCAGGGCCAGTAGAGCATCGACAGCACGCCACCCACGATCAGCGTCACCCACAGCGGCGAGATCTGCTCGCCCCACGAGAACCCCCGCGACAGTGCCAGACCGATCGCTCCGACCGCCGCCAGCGTCGCACCGATGTAGCTGAACCTGCGCAGCCGAACACTGGCGAGCGCAGCGGCCACCCGGCCCGGGTAGGCGGGATCGGCGGGGACGTCGAATCGGATGTGCACGTCAGAACGATAGTGCCCCGAACCACGTCCGGGTCTGGCGGACACCGAACGCCGGTGCTGGCCGGGATGCTGTGACATATCGCCCACAGCCAGGGCCACCGAAGCCGACAGCCGGTACCTACAGTCGGGCCATGAGCACCGACGAAGGCGCGCGGGCCTGGCTCCGCCGGCACGGAGCGGAGTTCGAATGCGGCAGTGCGGCTCAACGTCGGCCGCTCGTGGACCTGAGCGTGCGGCCGTGACATCGATGACACACACCGGCGTACGCGTGCGAGCCGTCTACCCCGGCAGCTTTGATCCCTTCACTCCCGGGCATGCGAACGTGGTGAACCGGGCACGCGGCCTGTTCGACGAGGTGATCGTGCTCGTCGCGGTCAACGGCACCAAGCATCCGACGATCAACGAGCAGGAGCGAGCGGCCGCCGTTCGGGCTATCCTGCCGGTGGAGTGGACCTCCGTCACCGTTGTGGCCTGGAGTGGATTGACCTCCGCCTACTGCCGAAGCCACGACGTGGGGGTGATCGTCCGCGGCGTGCGCAACACCACCGACCTTCAGGCCGAGTGTCAGCTCGCCGCGATGAACCAGTCGCTGGGCGTCCCCACGGTATTTCTGCCCGCGCGGCCCGAACTGGCCGCGGTGTCCTCCACCGCGGTGCGGGCGCTGGGGCCGTTGCCCCCCGTCCACGCGGCCGTAGGCAGCGAGACATCGGCGAACCTCAGGCATCACGGCAGGTGCGTGCAGTGGGCCACCGTGGCGTCGTCCGGGGCCTGAGCGGCGGCGGCACCGAGGCCAGCGGCTTCGGCCTGCCGGGCGCGGCGGATGACACCGGATGGGCCGTCGGCGGCGAGCAGTGCCAGGACGCCCGGCCAGTCGGTGAGGCCGTACGGGCTGACGATACGGCTGGCACCGTTGCTGAGCAGCGCGGCACCGTTCAGGTCGGCGAGGGACCGGCTGCCGGTCACCGCCTCCCGGGCCGCGCGCGGGTCGTCCTTGGCGATCCAGTAGCCGCCGACCTGGTTTCGGCGGGCCCGCAGCGCCTCGGCGCAGGAGTCGCGGACGCGGTCGTACTCCAGGGTTCCCGGCGCAATGCCGTCCAGGGGCGCCGAGCAGCCACGCCGGGCGGTGACCTCACGGTCGTCGGTGATCACCTGAGGGCCGCCGTGGGCCGGGTCGAGGATGAGGAACGAGTCCGCGAGCAGCAGATAGTCAAGGCGGCCCCGGTACGCGCGCACCACCGCGACGGTGGCCTGCGGGCTGCGCGGGTCCCCGATGTCGCAGGTGTCGCCGTGCGCGGCGGCTATCTCGCCGATGGCCGTGGCGAGGACAGCCGTGAGGTCCTGCCCGTCGTCGCGCGACAGGTGGCCGAGCAGTGCTCCGCCGAGCCGCTGCGTGTACCAGGCGACCCCGTGGAAGCAGAGCGATTCGGCCCCAGGGATGCCGGCACCGTCGAGCAGGACGACAGCGCCGGGAACCGCACCGACGAAGTCCTCGTTCGACCGACCGGCCCGACCGGCGCTCGTCGCCAGGCTGACCTGCACTCGTGCGCTCCTGTCTGTTGGCGGGAGTGACTCAGAGGTATATCGCTCGACGACACACGTCGCGTCGGCGAGCCGCCGGCCGCAGAGAAGCGGAGGGTCACGTTCGGGGTCGCCGGTGATGCCGTCCAGGACGGTGGTCAGGTTGTGGTGGAAGGTCGCCTCGGCATTGAGGTGGGCGACGTCGATGACGAGTCGGGCCACGGCGGGGTACGTGCCAGTCTTCAACATACGGGTGAGGTAGGGGCCGAGGCTGGCCTGTAAGGCGGCTTCATCGGTGCCGGTGGAGCGGGCGGTGCGCCGCTCGGCCCACTACCGTACGGTGTATCCACCAATACGGTGCACGGTAGCGGCGTGAGAACACGAATCGCGATCGCCGGTACGGGCTTTGTCCTATGTGGCAACACTCGTGGAGCTGAGCGTCGAGGACGCCGACCGGCGTCATTCCGATCTCGCCGAGCTGGTCGGCCCCGGGAACCTGCGGTGCGTCGGCGTGAACCAGTCCTGGCAGCGCAACGCCTCGGCGACTGCAGCCTCCGAATCGGGATCTCGCTGCACGGAGGACCAACCCCTCGACACGTACCGCAGTAAGCGCGCCCTGTTCGACATGTTCGCTGGCTGGATCCCCCTTCCTCACCGACCTCATCGAGGCCGCCGAAGGCGTGCCGACGCCGCGCCTGATCGAGGCGATGCCCACCGGTACGTGCTGGCCAACCGGCCGGGCGTCACCCTCATCGGCGACGCCGCGCACCTCATGCCACCGGTCGGCGAGGGCGCCAACCAGGCCATGCTGGACGCCGCAGAATTCGCCGGCCAGCTTGCTGATGTGTGCACCAACAAGTTTTCACCATGAACGGCGGATCTTGACGTATTCAAAGATGGTCGAAGAACCGAGTAGACCACGTCTCATTGACCGTCGGGCCGAAGACCCATCCGTTAGGCCCGTCGTACGGCGCGGCGAGGATGTGCTCGGGCACGATGAGGTAACCGAGTTCGGCGAGTGCCTGCTCGATCCGTTGCCGGTCGTCGGGGTGCAGGAATGGTTTGTGCTCGCTCGGATTGGAAGCACCGTAGGTGGCGAGGTCACCAAACTTGCTCACACTCACGGTCAAGGACAGCGGAACCCGCGTGCGCTTCGTACGACTGCGGCTGGCCTCGGCGGGAATCCAGATGCTGCCGAAACAGGCGGAGTCCTGGGCCAACCCCGAGTCGCACGTACAGCCGTAGGCCTCGCCCAACCGCCCTGCGAGCCGGTCAAACCGGCCCTGGGCCGCAGCGTGGTCGAAGTCCCGTGGCACCTCCAGACCATCACCGTCACCTCGGGCCACCCGCTCGTGCAACGCCGCCCGCATCGGCTCCGGCATGACGCCCTCCACCATGGCCCGGAGAACCGACTCCCGCCCGATGCCGCCCTCCACCGGCGCGACCGGCTCGTCCAGCGCCCGGAGTATCGACCACCAATCCGCGTCCACCATCGTCACGCGTGCACCTTAAGCGGCGGGCTACGGAGCAACCAACCGGTTTGGGCCCGCCGACCCACGACTGACGGGCACCGCGACACCGTTACAGTAGCTGCGGTTCGGGACATGGCGGGAGCGTGGGGATGAGCCTCGATATCTCAGTGTGGATACCGGACGGCGACGCCTACGCCGGTCGGGACGTTGTCGTTGATCCGCCGGGCACCAGCACTGGGGTAGGAGCTGAAGGTCTTCGTTATGAGCTGTGGGGTTCGGCAGCCGTTCGGCGTCTCGGCGCGACGTTCCTGCCGCAACTTGCCGACATCACGGTCGACAACCGTGGGCATCTTCAGGTCTCGCCCGGCCAGCTCGACGCCTTCGAGCAGGAGTGCGTACTCCTGGCAGAGACCGTCGAGCAACTATCCGCCGCGACTGGATACGACGTAGACCGCATCCTCCATTACCTGGTCAACATGCGGCACGCGGTGGAGCGCGCCAAGGCGATACACGGCGGCATCATCATCTGGTAGCGGCATCAGGTCATCCGGTCCAGGATCTGCCGCATCTGATCGACCGGCAGGGCCGCGTTGGCTGCGGCTGCCTCGGCCAGTTCAGGATCATCCAGAAGTGCGACGATTCGCGGAGCCGGGAGGCGTGGGCTGCCGGCCATCGCCTGCCGCACGGTGACGCTCGGGTCGGTGCTCAACCGGTCGACGAGTTCGTACGCCGACACCGACTGGGTTAAGGGCTTGCCCCGGGTCCGGAAGACCCCAGCCTGTACGACCGGTCAGGGTTTGCGGGCCACCGCGCCGTAGATCGAGGCGTCGGCCAGCGCTGGCCGCTGCTCCGGCGGCACCTGCGGGCGCCACTCGGTGACCGGCACGATGCCCGGCTCGGCCAGCTCCAGGCCGGTGAAGAAGCGGGCGAACTCCGCACGGTCGCGGGGCACGGCGTCCTGCTTCATCCGGCCGGAGGCGAACTCGGCGTACATCCGCTCGACGATCTGGGTGGGGATGTGGTCGGTGGTGAAGTGGGTCAGCGCCAGCCAACTGCCTGACGGCAGCGCGTCGAGCAGCCGGCCGACGTGCTCGTGTGGGCGGTCGTCCTCGGTCAGGAAGTGCGTCACGGCGATCAGCACCAGGCCCACCGGCTGGGACAGGTCAAGTGTGGTGTGCAGTTGCGGGTCGGCGAGGATCTTCTCCGGGTCACGCAGGTCCGCGTCGAGGTAGGCGGTGGCGCCGGCCGGGTCGCTGGTCAACAGCGCCCGAGCGTGGACCAGCACCATCGGGTCGTTGTCGACGTAGACCACCCGGGACTCGGGCACGACAGACTGCGCCACCTCGTGGGTGTTGTCGGCGCTCGGTATGCCGGTGCCGATGTCGAGGAACTGCCGGATGCCGGCCTCCTCGGTGAGGAACCGGACGGCCCGGCCGAGGAAGGCCCGGTTCTCCCGGGCAAGGGTGCGTACTCCCGGGTAGACGGCCGCGATCTGGTCCCCGGACTCCCGGTCGACAGCGAAGTTGTCCTTGCCGCCGAGCCAGTAGTTGTAGCGGCGAGCCGGATGCACCACAGTGGTGTCGATCCGGTCGGCACCCCGACCCTCGGATGATTCCGACGTGGATGGCACCGTCACGAGACCTCCCCAGGTCACCCGGCTGCGTCGCCGTGTGGCACGACGCACGATCTGACCATGGTAGGTGCTGGGCATGGGAGCGAGGGCCCCGTCCGGGCCTCGCCGACCGGCGGCGACACCGCAGGAAACCGCTTACCAGTACGCTATTGACGGTCATCACTGGCTGTCAGTACCGTGATGCGGGCAGCAAGAAAGCGCTTTCCGACCCTCACCGTCCAACAGGGAGCGAGCGCCCCCATGCCCCGACACCTCCGCGCGTTCTGCCTCATCCTGCTCACCATCGCCGCCGTGGTGAGCACCACCACCGCCCTGCCCGCCGAAGCCGCCCCACGCTTCCGGGTGCTGGTCTTCTCCAAGATCACCAACTTCTACCACGACTCGATCCCGGCCGGCATCGCCGCGATCCAGCAGCTCGGCGCCGCCCACAACTTCGAGGTCGTCGCCACCACCGACGCCGCCGCGTTCACCGACGCCAACCTCGCCACGTTCGACGCCCTGGTCTTCAACAACACCAACTCGCTCCCGACCTCGGGCGACCTGCTCAACGCCAGCCAGCGGGCCGCGCTGCAGACGTTCATCCGCAACGGCGGCGGCTGGGCCGGCCTGCACGCCGCCTCGGCCAGCGAGCGTGACTGGCCCTGGTACGAGGGCCTGGTCGGCACGATCTTCGACTATCACCCCGACTTCTCCTCCACCGGCGGCACCTTCCCCGGCCGGGTGAAGGTGCTCGACCGGGCGCACCCCTCCACCCGCAACCTGCCGGAGCTCTGGGAGCAGAGCGAGGAGTGGTACAACTGGCGGACCAACCCGACCGGCAACGTGCACACCCTCGCGCAGATCAAGGTGCGCGACGGGATCAACGGGCTGGACGAGGGCGTCGACCACGCGTACTCCTGGTGTCAGCGCTACGACGGCGGCCGGTCCTGGTTCACCGCCGGCGGGCACGCCAGCTCCCAGTTCAGCAGCGCGACGTTCCTGGAGCACCTGCGCTACGGCATCGAGTGGGCGGCCGGCGCTGTCGCCGGCGACTGCTCGGCCACCAGGACCAGCAACTTCGAGCGGGTGGGGCTGGTCACCGAGAACCTGGCCGACCCGTTCGAGTTGGCCGTCGGCCCGGACCGGAAGGTCTACTACATCCAGCGCACCGGCGCGCTGAAGGTGGTCAACTCCGACACCCTCCAGGTCACCACACTGCTGGACTTCGCGTACACCTCGGCGATGACCGACCAGTCCGACGGGCTGCTCGGGATGACCCTCGACCGCAACTTCGCCAGCAACGGCTGGATCTACCTGCTCTGGTCGGACAAGACCCTCAAACAGCTCAACCTGTCCCGGTTCACTGTCGCCAACAACAGCGTCGCGCTCTCCTCGGAGAAGCGCCTGCTGACCGTCCCCACCTACCGGGGTGAGGGTCGGGCCAACTCGCACATGGGCGGGTCGCTGGCCATGGACGCGGCCGGTCGGCTCTACGCGGCGATCGGCGACAACACCGACCCGTTCGCCTCCAGCGGCTACACGCCCGTCGACGAGCGGGCCGGCCGCGCCGCCTGGGACGCCCAGGGCACCGCCGGCAACACCAACGACCTTCGCGGCAAGATCCTGCGGATCACCCCACAGGCCGACGGTACGTACACAGTGCCGAGCGGCAACCTCTTCCCCGCCGGCACCGCGAAGACCCGCCCGGAGGTCTACGCGATGGGCATGCGCAACCCGTTCCGGATCACCGTCGAGCCGCAGACCAACGCGGTGCTGGTGGCCGACTACGGCCCGGACGCCCGCGCCGCCGATCCCAACCGTGGCCCGGAGGGGACTGTCGAGTTCAACCGGATCACCGGTGCCGGCAACTACGGCTGGCCGTACTGCGTGGGCAACAACATCCCGTTCAACGACTACAACTTCGCCACCAGCACCTCCGGGGCGAAGTTCAACTGCGCCGCGCCGGTCAACAACTCGGGCCTGACCACCCTGCCGGCGTCGAAGTCCGCGCTGGTCTGGTACGCGTACTCGGCCTCCACCCAGTTCCCCGAGGTCGGCACCGGCGGCGGCGGGCCGATGAGCGGCCCGGTCTACGACTACGACCCGGCCAACACCCGCACCACGAAGTTCCCCGAGTACTTCGAGGGCAAGTGGATCACCTATGAGCTGACCCGCAAATGGTTCAAGACGCTGTCGATCCACAAGACGGCGCAGACCTTCAGCAACGCGCGCTTCGGGCCCACCGCCGTGGGTGACCTCCAGTCGATCAACGGGATCTTCGGCAACATGAGCTGGATCCAGCCCTTCGAGGCCGAGTTCGGCCCGGACGGCTCGCTCTACGTCATCGACTTCGGCGAGGGCACCGGCAGCGGGCGCGGCGGCAGCAACGCCGGCGCGGGCATCTACCGCATCGACTACGTCGCCAACGGGCGGCCACCTGCCGTGAAGATCGCCGCCACCCCGGACAGCGGGCGCACCCCACTCGCGGTGACGTTCTCCTCGGCCGGGTCATCCGCCGGTGACGGTTCGGCGCTCAGCTACGCCTGGGACTTCACCAACGACGGCAGCACCGACTCCACAGCGGCCAACCCGAGCCACACCTACTCGACCGCCGGCAGGCACACCGCCCGGCTGACCGTCCGCAACAGCGGCAACGGGTTGACCGCCACCGCGGTCACCGAGGTGGTGGTCGGCAACACCCGGCCCACGGTGACCATCACCGTGCCGGACGGGGGCTTCTTCGACTTCGGCGACAAGATCCCGTACACGGTGACCGTCACCGACCCAGAGGAGACCACCATCGACTGCTCGAAGGTCACCGTGCAGACGCAGCTCGGTCACGACTCGCACGCCCATCCGCTGGACGTCTACACCGGCTGCTCGGGGCTGCTCGCCACCGAGGCCGACGCCGGTGACGGGCACGGGCCAGGGCAGAACCTCTACACCGTGGTCACCGCGCAGTACACCGACGGCGGCGCGGCCGGCGGCGTACCGGCACTGACCGGCTCGACCCGGGCCCAGTTGCAACCCAAGAGCAAGGAGGCCGAGCACTTCACCGCCCAGTCCGGCATCATCGTGAACGACCGGGCGACCGCCCGCGCCGGCAAGCGGCTCGGCGAGGTCGACCACAACGACTGGGTGGCGTACGGGCCGGTGGACCTGCGCAACGTCGGCTCGGTGACGCTCGGGGTGACCAACGGCGGGCTCGGCGGCACCATCGAGCTGCGGACCGGCTCCCCCACCGGCACCCTGGTCGGCGCGGCCACCATCGGCTCGACCGGCGGGTGGGACAACCTGGTGTCGCCCACCGTCACGCTCACCAACAAACCAGTCGGCACCACCACCCTGTACGCGAAGTTCCTCAACGCCGCCCAGGTCGGCGGCACCCCGGACCTGCTGTCGCTGGACTGGTTGCGGTTCAACGGCGCCGGGGTCAAACAGGAACCGGGCGGGACGCTCACCCTCGCGGCCAACCCGGCCAGCGGCACCGCACCGCTGACCACCACACTCACCGCCACCGCGACAGCGCCGTCCGGGCAGAGCATCACCGACTACGCGTGGGACTTCGGTGACAACAGCGCCATCACGCACGGGGCGACGCTGCGGTCGACCGCCCACAGCTATCCCCGCAAGGGGACCTTCACCGCCCGGGTGACGACCACCTACACCAGCGGGGAGACCCGCTCGCTCAACCTGACCGTCACGGTCACCTGATGATCGAGCGGTGGCGGGCAGGGATCGACCTGTCCGCCACCGCTCGGCCGCCAAGACGTCCAGCAGGGCGGCGCGCTCTGCACCGCCCCACGGTCGACTACGGCTACTGCCAGGAACTCTGCTGGGTGTAGACGAGATTGCCGGGAATGACCGCGCCGTCATGGCTGTACTCGGTGTACGCCCAGAAGTCGCCCTCGGGCAGCGGCTTGTTCGGCTTCAGCGTGAAGCTTTGCGTCGCACCACGCTCCGCCGTGGAGGGAAGCGTCAGCGTGGCGCCCGGATACTTCGCGTTTCGGCCGACGATGGCGTGACCGAACTGGAAGTCGACGACCGGACCACCGGGGAACTGTGCGAACACGTACGCGGTGTAGCGCCCCGGCTCGGGCAGAAACTTGTACGCCTGCTCCGCACTGGTCCAGAACCTGTCACTGCTGTAGATGAGGGTGTCCCCCTTGTACAGGTAGAGGTCCAGGTTCGTGTTCGGGTCCTCGGTGTTGGTCTCGACCATGATCCCGGCCGTGTTCGCCGGCACTGTGAAGTCGAACTTCTTCACTCCGGCGGCACCCGGGTCGAACACACCGCCGTAGACACCGGCCGGCATCGAGTACGACGTGCGCTGCATTGGCGTGTAACCGGTGCTGCGACCGGCGAACCGTCCGGTGAAGCCCGGCTGGATCGAGCCGGACGCGCCGCTGGTCATCCGGCCGAATTCTTCCCCGTCGTCACCGTACGGCCGGGGCATGATTCCCCACGGCCGGGCGGCGACCGGGATCCGGGCGCTGTGTGCCTTGCCGCGCCAGCCGATCGACCCGGTCACGTACCGGTCCCAGGGCGCGCTGCCCCGACGCAGCGTGATGGTCACGGTCGCGGACCTGCCGGGCGCCAGCGTCACCGATGCCGGTGTCACGGTGACCTTCATGCCGTTCAGCCCCGACACTGACGAGCGGTAGGTCTCCCGCACCTTGCCCACGTTGGTCAGGGTGCGGGTGAGCGTCACCGGGCCGGTCCCGTCGTACTCGCGCAACGAGATGGCCGGCAGGTTGAGCTCCTTGCCGTCCGGCACGGCCGTCTCGCTGAAGGCGACCAGGTCCGCAGCGGTCGGCTCGATGACCAGACCGGGATCGGTGGCCCCGGCCAGGTTGATGAAACCACTGCCCTGGTCCAGGGGACTGCTGGTGCCGACCGTGTCGGTGGCGGTGGTCCGAAGCGCCGAGGCGACCGCGCCGGGTGACCAGTTCGGATGCGCGGCACGCAGAACCGCCGCCGCTCCGGCCACGTACGGCGAGGCCATCGAGGTGCCCGAGTACGCGTCGTACTGGCGTCCGAAGTTGCCCGCCGGGGAGACCGCGGCGATGATGTCCGAACCGGGCGCGACCAGGTCCGGTTTCAGGACGCCGAGGGTCACCTTGTCCGGGCCGGTGGAGGAGAAGTCCGCGACGCTGGGCACGCCGGGGACGCTGGAGCCGTCGCCGCCAGGGCGCAGGGACACCCGCGCGTCGGTCGGGTGACGCATCAGGTAGTTGAACAGCGTGCCGGCCTGCTTCTCGGTCGGCAGGTAGACGACCGGGAAGTTGAAGATCGAGTTGATCCGGTAGTTGCCGACCGGGTCGAAGACCACCATCCCCGCGCCGCCCTTGGCCTTGATCTCGGCGGCGGATCCGAACGTGTCGGACAGCGCGCAGGCGACCACCTTGCCCTTGATCTTGGCGGGGTCGAGGCTGCCCGGTTCGCAGTAGACCGCGCCCAGGTCCGGCGCCCCGGCCTGCTCGCCGAAGACCATCTGCCGTGAGTCGCCACCGGGCAGTGCGTCCAGCGAGCCGCCCACGAGCTTCGTGCCGTCGCCCAGCTTGACGGTGGCCTCGTCGAGGTTCGTCACCGCCGCGCCGACCGTGGTCACCCACGGTGCCGCGTTGCTGATCGCCCCGCTCACGATGCCGGTGTTGCCGGCCGAAGCCGCCACGAAGACTCCGGCCAGCGTGGCGTTGAGGAAGGCGATGCCGATGGGGGTGTTGGCCTCCCAGTCGCCGAGGTCGGAACCGATCGAGAAGTTGAGAACCTGCACGCCGTCGGCGACGGCCGCGTCGATGCCGGCGATGATGTCGGCGTCGTAGCCCATGCCGCCCCAGAGCACCTTGTAGACGGCGATTTGGGCGTCCGGCGCCACCCCGGAGACGGGACCGAAGCGCCGACCGTCGATGGTGACGTCCGAGACCGGCAGGCCGGCCGCCGTGGACGCGGTGTGCGTGCCGTGCCCGGACATGTCGCGGGGAGACAACACCTCGCCCTCGGGCACCGAGCCGCCGCCGGCGAGCCACGTGTCGGCGAAGTAGCGGGCACCGACGATCTTGCCGTTGCAGTGCTCGGCCACGAAGGCCACGCCGGTCTGGCAGGTGCCACGCCAGGTCGCGGGGGCGGACATCTTCTTGGCGAACGACGCGCTCTCCGGCCAGATCCCGGTGTCCAGGACGCCGATCACCATGCCCGTACCGGTGCCGGGGCCGGGCTTGACCGGTTTGCCGGCAGAACCCCCCGCCGGGGGTTGGTCCGGCGCGGCCGGGGCGGTGGCTGCCGGAGCGCCGGGGGTCGGCGCGGTCGACGGCGCGGTGGGCGGCGGGGTCCTGGTGCCGAGGGCCCGCGAGGCGGTGACCGCGCGGACGCGCTTGTCCGCCCGCAACGTGGTTACCTGCTGGGCGGTCAGCTTGGCGGAGAACCCGTTGAAGGCGGTGGCGTACGCGGCGTTGACCTGAATCCCGGCGGCGGCAGCGACGGCGCTGCGCTGCATATCGAGGTGTCCGCGGTAAGCCCGTGCCGGTGCCGACGTGACGTCAAGCCGGTCACCCGCGTCCGGGCGGGTTCGCGCCAGGCCAGACACGCCACCGGCGTACGAGGTCAGGGGCTCCTCGGCCAGTTCCACGATGTACGTGCCCGAACCGGCGGCGTCCACGGCGGCTTGCCGGCTGGCGTCGTTGCGGCCGTCGGGTCGGCGGTCGGCGCCGTCGGTCAGCGTGACTCTTGTGTCGGACCCGGCGGTGAAGTAGCCGGTGGTGCTGTTGCCGCTGCCCGATGGCCCTGTCGGGGCCGCTGATGCCGAGCCCGCGACGCCGGTTGTGCCGGCGATCACGGCGAGGACCAGCGTCGGTATCGCTGATCTTCGCAGCCTGTTCCCGCTCGTGCTGGTAGCCACGAGACTCCTCTCACGTGCTCCCTTGTGGAGCTGTTCTCATCGATCGCGACCCGCCTATGGGAGCGCTCCCCCACCTAAGTGCTCGACGGTTAAACGATGGTTTGCGCGGTGTTACGGATCGCTGCTGCGTATAAGATCACAAACCTCAGCCGCCGCATTGGCCCGCGACAGGGCATCGGTCAGGCGTCCGCGTGCCGCACTCCACACCCGGTATGTCGTTGCCGTACTAGGCTTCCGCCATGCTGATCATCGATGGCGCGGGCCGGTGGACCGCACCCGCCGGGGCCGCCAACGACTGGGTCGAACAGCTGAGAGTGCCGGACCTGTCGGTGGGGACGTACTGCATCCCGGCGGGCGGTTTCGACGCCCAGAGCCCGCACACCGAGGACGAGATCTACGTGGTCACCGCGGGGCGGGCCCGGATCGTGACCCCGGACGGTGCCGCCGAGGTGGGCCCGGGGTCGGTGATCTTCGTGCCGGCTGGCGAGGAGCACCGGTTCGACGAGGTGACCGAGGACCTGGCGCTGCTGGTGGTGTTCGGCCCGGCGTACGGCTCGCGCGCTCCGGGTCCGCGAGCCGAGTAGGGCGGACGGGTCGCCAGCCCGGAGGTTGACGTCTGTCGTGGGTGGACCCAACGAGCGGTGAGGTGGACACCCGAGGGCGAGCAGGCAGATGTCCAGGTGCCGGGCCTGCCAGCCACGTTCGGCCCATCCCCTACCAGCGGATCCCTCCACTTACCGGGGCTATTTCCTGGAACCTGGCAGCAATAGTCCGGTCGCGGCTCGCCGCCGCCAGAGCACGGTGCACGCCCCGGCCAGGGCCAGCCCGAGCAGCGGCGCGACGCCGACCCCGGCGAGCGTGCAGGCCACCGCCAGCAACGCGGGCGGCACCCAACACCAGGCGGGCACGGTCCGCGGCGCACGACCGCGCCGACGGGCCGCGGCTTCCACGGCCATCGGCACCACCAACACCGGCAGCGCGGCGGCCAGGAGCGTCAACCAGGGCAGCACGAGGCGGTCGAAACGCGCCACCGCCAGCACCCCGCCGAGGACCGCGACGACCAGCATCGCCGTACGAGCCGGCACGCGGGGTGCCAGGCCACGGATCGCCAGCGCCCCGGAGTACGTGGTGGTCAACGCGGCGGCGAAGACCGCCACCGCGACGAACAGATTCGCGTACGCGGCCAGGCCCGAGCCGGCGGCCAGCAGCGCGACCACGTCGGCCGAGCCGGTCCGCAGCCACAGGCCGGCGCCGGCGATCACCCCGAGCAGCGCGGGCCCGAGCAGCAGCCCCACGCACCAGGCCAGGTCCCGCCGCCGGGCGAGGCCGGCGCTGAAGTCCGGCGCGCGCAGCGCGAACACCGCCGCGTAGCCGATCAGCGCGGCGGCGTCGGCGAGCCCACCGGTGGCGAGGCGAACCGGCGCACCGGGTGGCGGCAGCACCGTCAGGCACCAGCCGACCAGGACCACCGCGCTGAGCGTGGTGAGCACGGCGACCCGGTTGCCGAGCCGGGCCGGCCCCCAGGAGACGGCCAGCACCGCCACCTCCAGCAGCACCGGCCCGGCCCAGCCCGGCAGGTCCGTCAGGGCGGCCAGGGAGGCCCCGCCGAGCCCGACGTTGAACCCGTTCCAGCCGACCATCGACACGGCCAGCACCGCCGCCAGCAGCAGCCGTGACGTGTTGCCCAGGTAGGCGGGCAGCACCGCGGTCAGCGTTCCGCCGTCGCCGAGCGGCCGGCGCAGGCCGATCCGGCCCTGCCCCCAGAGCAGGGCCGTCATCAGCACCCCGCCGATCAGCAGCCCGGCGACCGGCACCGCGCCGCCGTGCCGGGCTGCCATCGCCGCACCGAGCACCAGCGTGGCGGGCGCGGTGCCGATGCCCAACCACGCGCCGACCGCCGCCGGCCAACGCCGCTCGGCAGTTTCAGACAACGTGGCGCAGGTAGCCGGCTATCGCCGCGTCCAGCACCTCCGCGCCCGGCCGCGCCCACACCTCGGCGGAGAAGACCTCCACCTCGATCGGGCCGCCGTAGCCGGCCGCGTCGACCGCCTCGCGCAACCGGCGCAGCTCGATGCACCCGTCGCCGGGCAGCGCCCGCCCGAGCAGCACCCCCTCGGGCAGCGGTGTCACCCAGTCGCAGACCTGGAACGCGGCGATCCGGGAGCCCGCCCGCGCGATCTGCGCGTACACCGTGTCGTCCCACCAGACGTGGTACGCGTCCACGACCACGCCGACCACCGTCGGGTCGAACCGCTCGGCGATGTCCAGGGCCTGACCGAGGCTGGCGATCACGCAGCGGTCGGCGGCGAACATCGGGTGCAGCGGCTCGATCGCCAGGCGTACGCCGGCGGCCTCGGCGTGCGGGGCCAGCTCACCGATCGCGTCCGCGACCCGCTGCCGGGCGCCGTCGATGTCCCTGCTGCCCGGCGGCAGCCCACCGGACACCAGCACCAACTCCGGGGCGCCCAGTGTGGCCGCCTCCTCGATAGCCAGCAGGTTTTGCGCGCGCCAGTCGTCGGTGGAGAAGAAGCCGCCCCGGCACAGCGAGGTGACGGTGAGACCGGCGTCGCGGACCAGCTTCGCGGACCGGGCCAGCCCATGGTCGGCGACCGGTTCCCGCCACAGCCCGACGCCCGGCACCCCGGCGGCCACGCAGCCGGCCACCACGTCGGGCAGCGGCCACCGCTGGGCGGTCGCCTGGTTGAACGAGAAGCGCGCGAGGCTCTGTGGGCTTGTCGTTCGCGACTGCGGGGCTCGCAGGACCGGCTCACTCCTCGCGCTCACTGCTCCACCCCCGCCACCGTGAACAGCGCTCGGGCGCGGGTGGCGGCCAGGTCGGCGTCCGGCAACAGTCCCGCCGCGTCGGCCAGGGTGAGCAGCGTGGCCAGATGTGCCGGGGACCGGCCGGACTGCGCGCCGCCGACCATGGTGAAGTGGTCCTGGTGCCCGGCAAGCCAGGCCAGGAAGACGATCCCTGTCTTGTAGTGCCAGGTCGGGGCCGCGAACAGGTGCCGGGCCAGTGGCACGGTCGGCGCGAAGATCTCGTCGTACGCGGCCAGGTCTCCCCGGTCCAGGACGGCCAGCGCGGCGGCGGCGGCCGGTGCGATGGCCGCGAACACCCCGAGCAGCGCGTCGGAGTGCCCCACCTCGTCGCCCCGGATCAGCTCCGGGTAGTGGAAGTCGTCACCGGTGTAGAGGCGTACCCCGGCGGGCAGTCTGCGGCGCAGCGCGACCTCCCGGCCGGCGTCGAGCAGCGACACCTTGATGCCGTCCACCTTCGACTGGTGTGCCTTGATCAGCTCGACGACGGTGTCGGCGGCCAGTTCCAGGTCGACCGCACCCCAGTAACCGGTCAACGCCGGGTCGAACATCGGGCCCAGCCAGTGCAGCACCACCGGCTCGTCGGCGGCGCTCAGCAGCTCG
This sequence comes from Micromonospora zamorensis, assembly GCF_900090275.1. Classification (NCBI taxonomy): domain Bacteria; kingdom Bacillati; phylum Actinomycetota; class Actinomycetes; order Micromonosporales; family Micromonosporaceae; genus Micromonospora; species Micromonospora zamorensis. The sequence continues at coordinate 3,239,207 of NZ_LT607755.1, forward strand.
TCGTACACCCGGAGGTAGTCCTCCGGCCCGCGCGCCGCGGCGGCCAGGTGTCGGCTGCACATCAGCACCGGCCGGGCGCCGGCAGCGCGTACGTCGTCGAGCTGCTCCAGGTACGCGGCGGTGACCGCCGCCAGGGTGGCCGGGCCGGCGGGCAGCTGATCCGTGCCGACCCCCGCGACGATCAACCCGCCCGCCGCGCGGGCCTCGGCGGCACTGCGGCGGATCAGCTCCCGGGTCGCCGGGTAGTCCAGCCCCATCCCCCGCTGGGCGGTGTCCATCGCCTCGGCGACCCCCAGCCCGTACGACCACAGGTGCCGCCGGAAGGCGAGGGTGGTGTCCCAGTCCACCGTCGCCGGGGCGCCCGGCACGTTCTCCGCGGTGGGGTCGGCGACGACGTGCGCTGCCGCGTACGCGATCCGGCTGGTCGCTGGCGCGGCCGGGCGGGCGAAGCCGCTCCCCCCGGCCAGCCGGTGCCGTCGCCCGCCCGGCAACACCACCTCGGCGGTCATGAGCGCAGCTCCGGCACCTCGATGCGACCACCCTCGCGGGCGGAGCGCAGCCCCAGCTCGGCGAGCTGCACACCGCGTGCGCCGGCCAGGAAGTCCCACCGGAACGGCTCACCGGCCACGACGTGCCGCAGGTACGCCTCCCACTGCACCTTGAAACCGTTGTCGAACTCCTCGTTGTCGGGCACCTCGGCCCACTGGGCCCGGAAGTCCTCGGTGGCCGGCAGGTCCGGGTTCCACACCGGTTTCGGGGTCACCGCCCGGTGCTGCACCCGACAGTTGCGCAGGCCGGCGATGGCGCTGCCCTCGGTGCCGTCGACCTGGAACTCCACCAGCTCGTCGCGGTACACACGCACGGCCCAGGACGAGTTGATCTGCGCGATGATGCCGCCGTCGAGTTCGAAGATCCCGTACGCGGCGTCGTCGGCGGTCGCCTGGTAGGCCTGACCGGTCTCGTCGACCCGTTGGGGCACGTGGGTGGCGGTCACGCAGGACACGGCGGTGACCCGGCCGAACAGCTCCTCCAGCACATAGTGCCAGTGCGGGAACATGTCGACCACGATGCCGCCGCCGTCCTCGGTCCGGTAGTTCCACGACGGACGCTGAGCGGGCTGCCAGTCGCCCTCGAAGACCCAGTAGCCGAACTCACCGCGCACCGAGAGGATCCGGCCGAAGAAGCCGCCGTCGATGAGGCGCTTGAGCTTGCGCAGGCCGGGCAGGAAGAGCTTGTCCTGCACGACACCGGTGCGTACGCCGGCCGCGTCCGCCGCCCGGGCCAGGTCGAGCGCGGCGGCGGTGTCCTCGGCCAGCGGCTTCTCCGTGTAGATGTGCTTGCCGGCCTCGATGGCCTGCCGGATCGCCTTCTCCCGCTGCTGGGTCACCTGGGCGTCGAAGTAGATCTCGACGTCGTCGCGGGCCAGCGCCGAGGTCAGGTCGGTGGTCCAGTCGGTCAGGCCGTGCCGCTCGGCGAGCTCCCGGAGTTTCGTCTCGTTGCGCCCGACCAGGACTGGCTCCGGCCAGATGGTCGTGCCGTCGGCCAGCGCCACGCCGCCGGATTCGCGGATGGCCAGCAGCGAGCGGACGAGGTGCTGGCGGTAGCCCATCCTTCCGGTCACTCCGTTGACGATGATGCCGATCGACCTGCGGGTCATGATGTTCCTTCCGTCGTGCTGGTCGTGCCGATCCGCGCTCAGTGGTTGGCGGCCGCGCTGCCGAGCAACCCACGCAGGTCGGTGGCGAGGCGGTCGAAACGGGGGTCCGACATCACCTGCGCGTAGTCGCGGTGCGCCGGCAGCTCGACCGGAAAGGTGCGGATGATCCGGCCGGGCCGGGCGCTCATCACCACGACCCGGGTGCCGAGGAAGACCGCCTCGGCGATGGAGTGGGTGACCAGCACCACAGTGGTGTCGGTCTCCCGCCAGATCCGGTGCAGTTCGGCATTCATCTGCTCGCGGGTCAGCGCGTCCAGGGCGCCGAACGGCTCGTCCATCAGCAGCACCGGTGGGGAGTGCAGCAACGCACGGCAGAGCGCCACCCGCTGCTGCATGCCGCCGGACAACTCGTGCGGCAGGGCCTTCTCGAAGCCGGTCAGGCCGGTCATCTCGATCAGCTCGTCGGCCCGACGGGACGCCTGGGCCCGGTCCATGCCGCGCATCTCGGCCTGGAGCAGGATGTTGGCCCGGGCGCCGCGCCACTCCAGCAGCGCGGCCTTCTGGAAGACGAAACCGATCTCCTTCTGTGGGCCGCGTACCGGGCGCTGCAACAGCGACACCGCACCGCTGGTCGGCTTGACCAACCCCGCGACGATCTTCAGCAGGGTGGACTTGCCGCAGCCGGACGGACCGACGATCGTCACGAACTCCCCGGGCTCGATGTCCAGTGAGACGTCGTCCAGCGCGGTGGTCTGCGACCGTCGGGAGGTGAACCGTACGGTCACCCCGGACAACCCGATGGCGGTGCCGGTGGCTGCCGGCGCGGCGGTCACGGCGTCACCCCTGCGCCGCGTACGAGGAGTCCCAGTACGCGTTGGGCGCCCCCGGGTCCTTCAGCTCCGCGTAACGGGACATCAGGTCGATGGTCTCGGTCCACTGGGCCTCGGTGTTCACTCCGGGCGGCCCTTCGGAGCCGAGCAGCGGCAGGTTGAGGGTGAGCTGCTTGGTGAGCACCTCGGGAGCGGGCTCGTTCTCGGCGAGAGCGACCATCGCGCTGACCGCTCCGGCCGGGTCACGTGCGGCGTCGGCCCAGGACTTCTGGGTGGCACGGACGAACTTGCGGGCCAGCTCCGGGTCCTTCTGCAGGGTCTGGGTGTTGGCGATCAGCCCGGTGCCGAGCAGGTTCATGCCGTAGTCGGCGAAGAGCAGCACGTCGACCTTCTTGCCGGTCTTGCTCTCGATGGTCGGCGCCTGGTCGTGGAAGAAGCCCATGATGGCGTCGACCTTGCCCTCGGCCAGGGCGGCGATCTTGCCGGCGGCGTCCACGTTGACGACCTTGACCTCGTCCTTCTTGACGCCGTTCTTCTCCAGCCAGGCCGGGAAGGTGGCGTAGAGGGCGTCGCCGGGCGTACCGCCGACGGTCTTGCCCTTGAGGTCGGCCGGGGTCTTGATGTTCTCCTCGGTGAAGAACTCCACCGAGGACGGGCCCTTCTCCAGGTACGCGCCGAGGCTGCGCACCGGCATCCCACTGGCCACCGACTTGAGCAGCACCGGGCTGTCCGCCCAGCCGAAGTCGGTCTGCTTCTGGGCGACCTGCTTGACCGTGTTGCCCGAGCCGTTGCCGGGCAGGATCTTCAGGTCGATGCCCTCGGCGGAGTAGTAGCCCTTCTGCAGGCCATAGTAGAACGGCGCGTGCTCGCCGTAGGGCACCCAGTTGAGGGTGAGGGTGACCTGTTTGCTGCCGTCGGCGCCGGTCTTGCCGGCGGAGTCGTCCCCACCGCAGCCGGTGGCGGCGAGGAGCAGGGCTGCGGTGGCCAGGATGGTGGTGGCGGTGCGTTTCATCGGTGCCTCCGTGATGGGGTCGGTCAGGAGGTGGTGAGGGACACGCCGGCGCGGCGGCTGGCATGCCACGGGATGAGCAGTGCCTCGGCGATCTCGACCAGGACGAACAGGACGATGCCGATGGCGGACATCAGGATCAGGTCGGCGAACAGCAGCGGGGCGTCGAGGTTGCCGTTGGCCAGCAACAGGACGTAGCCGAGCCCTTCGCTGGCGCCCACGAACTCACCGACCACGGCGCCGACCACCGCGAGGGTGACGGCCACCTTCAGGCCGGCCATCAGGTGCGGCAACGCGTTCGGGAAGCGGATCTTGCGGAAGGTGCGCCACGGCCCCGCGCCCATCGTGGCGGCGAGGTCGAGCAGCTCCGGGTCGGTGGAGCGCAGTCCGGCCACGCCGGAGATGACCACCGGGAAGAACGCGATGAGCACCGCCAGGATGATCTTCGGGGTGAGGCCGAGGCCGAACCAGACCACCAGGAGTGGCGCGATGGCGATCTTCGGGATGACCTGTGCGAACAGGACGATCGGATAGAGCGCCTTGTCGAGGGTGCGGGAGTAGGCGATGGCCACCGCGGTGGCCAGACCCAGTGCGGCGGCCAGCACGAAGCCGAGCACCGTCTCGTAGAGGGTGACGAGGGTGTGTCGGGCCAGCTCGGACCACTGACCGGTCATCGTCTCCCAGACCTGGGCGGGTGTGGGCACCAGGTAGTTCGGGACGTACTCCTGCGCAGCCACGAACCACCACGCGGCGAAGACGACGGCGAGCACCAGCGCCGGACGCCAGAGCGAGTCGGCGAAGGCCGCCGCCCGGCGACCGAGCGTCGGTCGGGGTGGTCGGCCGCCGGTTCCGGACGGTCGACCGGCCGCTGTGGACCGGCTCGGATCCTCGGCGGGTGTCGACGTTGCGGAGGCGAGCGAGGCCGCAGCCGCCGAATCACCGCCCGCCGCCTCGGCGGCGGCCTGCCGGCCCGCCGTGTCCAGAGAGTTCTCGGTCACGCGGAACCTCCTCGGGGCCCGGCACGGCACCGATTTGACGGGCCGTTCGGCGGATCAGGCAAACGCTTTCCTGGAGCGTAGGCGGCGCCCTCACGCCGGGCAAGGCCTTTCCTCGATCTGTTTCCACCGATGCCTGGTGACCCACCGGCTGTCCTAAAGGGACGGTCAGACGGCCGCCGGGTAGGTGTCCAGCAGGCCGCACATGCCGAGCCGACCCCGCTCGACCGGCTCGTCCACCGCGTACACCCCGGCCTCGGCCAGGTGACGGGGGTCGCCTCGCTCCAAGGCGTCGAGCTGGCTGCCGGTGCTGGCGGCGGCCCGGCCCGCGCCGGCCTCCCATCGCTGCCGCCACCGCGCCAGCAGCGGCTGGCGCAGGGCGACCGCGGCGGCGTGGAAGGCGGCCAGCGCCGCCGGCCCGCCGGACCGCAGCGCCTGGAAGCCGGTCACCGCCAGATCCCGCCTGCGGTACGCGGCCCGCACGTCCGCGCCCGGCGCTCCCCCGTCGGGCAGCGCGGCCGCCGCGGCATACGCGCCCGGATCGCCAAGCACGTCGGGAGGGAAGGTCAGCACCGCGTCGCCAGCCTCGGGCAGGCCGCTGTTCTGCATGAGCACCACGATGCCCAGCCCGCCGGTGTTGACCAGACGGTGCACGGTGCCCGGCTCGAACCAGACCACCACCCCCGGCCGCAGGGCTGTCTCCCGGAAGCCGGAGGTCGTCAGGGTCTGCACCGCGCCCTCGCCGTCGGTCACCACGTACCCCTCGGTGCAGCACAGGTGCACGTGCGGCGTGCCGCCGACCAGGCCATCCGGAGCGACGGTGTCGTAGACACGCAGCCGGGAGACCCCGACCCCTCCGGGCAGCGGGGCCGGCCCGTCAGGCATCGAAGGACTCGTCGGCGAAGCGATCGGACATGGCCGGGCCTCCCTGCGGGAAAGGGCTTTCTCTGCGGTACCGTGACGCTAGCCGGCACGGCGAAATGCCGTCAACAGACCAAGGGGGCGGGCCATGGCGACTCTGTCCGATGTGGCACGTCGCGCGGGCGTCTCCCCCGCCACCGCCTCCCGCGTCATCAACGGCAGCAGCAAGCCGGTCACCGACGAGCTGCGTGAGCGGGTGCTCGCCGCCGTCGCCGAGTTGCAGTACGTGCCGAACGCCCATGCCCAGCTGCTGGCCCGCTCGCACCGCAGCGCCGTGGGTGTGATCGTGCACGACGTCTCCGACCCGTACTTCGCCGAGATCACCCGTGGGCTGCAACGCGTCGCCACCGACCAGGGTCGACTGCTGATGATCTGCAACAGCTACCGGGACCCGGACCGCGAGCTGGAGTACGTGGAGCTGCTACGCGGTCACCAGGTGGCGGCACTGATCCTGGCCGGCTCCGGCTACCACGACGAGGCGTTCACCCGGCAGCTCAACGAGAAGCTCGCCGCGTACGAGGCCACCGGCGGGCGGGTGGCGGTGATCGGCCGGCACGAGCACTCCGGCGACGCGGTGATGCCGGACAACCGGACCGGCGGCTACCTCGCCGGGCGGGAGCTGTGCGGGCTGGGGCACCGGGCGATCGGGGTGGTCGCCGGCCCGCGGATCCTGACCACCACGACCGACCGGCTGGCCGGCCTCCGGCAGGCTCTCGCCGAGCAGGGCCGCGAGCTGCCGGAACGGCGCATCCGGTACGCGGAGTTCGACCGCGACGGCGGCGCGGAGGCCACTGCCCGACTGCTCGACGCCGACCCGGAGCTGACCGCGATCGTGGCGCTCAACGACTCGATGGCCATTGGCGCGCTCGCCACACTCCGCGCGCGCGGGCTGGCCGTACCGCAGCAGATTTCCGTGGTGGGTTTCGACGACATGCCGATCGCCCGGGATGTGACCCCGGCGCTGACCACCGTGCGACTGCCGCTGGTCGACATGGGGGTGCGCGCGATGTCCCTGGTGCTGGGTGCCGGAGCGCCGGAACCACGGGTCGAGGTGCTCCCCGCCGAGCTGATTCGCCGCGACACCGCCGGTCCCGCCCCGCGTTCCTCCCCCGCCACCGCCGCGTCGGCCCCGCGTGCCGGACGGGGTGACGCAGGGCCGTGACCGGAGCCAGCCCCACCCAGCGTGCCCTCCGGCCGGACGAGGTGGCGTACCTGCTCCGCGCCTCACTCGGGTCGCACGTCCAGGTCAGGGACTCCGGTCCACTGGACGGCGGCGGGTACGCGACCGTCTGGTGGGCGCTCCTCGACGACGACCGCCGGGTGGTGCTGAAGCTGGCCCCGCCGACCGGGACGCCACTGCTGCGCTACGAGCGCGGGCTCTGCGCGGCCGAGGCCCGCTACTTCCACCTCGTCGCCGAGCGTGCGCCGCAGGTGCCGGTGCCCGAAGTGCTGCACCACGGCACCGACCCCGCGTACGGCGAGTGGTTGGTCACCGCGATGCTGCCCGGCCGGTCGCTGGTCGACCTGGTCGAGGGTGGTGTCGACGACGGCCCGGCGCGATACGACCTCGGGGTTGCCCTCGCCGCGTTGCACCAGGTCGCCGGCGACCGGTTCGGGTACGACGACGACCGTCCCGGCGGGTCGACCTGGCGGGCCGCGTTCACGGCGATGCTCGATGCGCTGCTCGCCGACGCGACCGACTGGAACGTCCGGCTGCCGGTCACCCCGGCACGCCTGCACGCGCTGGTGCAGCGGCACGCCGCCGTGCTGGACGAGGTGCGCCGGCCGGCATTGCTGCACTTCGACTGCTGGGACGGCAACGTGCTGGCCGCGCCCGACCCGGACGGCCGGTGGCGGCTGCGTGGCCTGGTGGACGGCGAACGGTTCCTCTTTGGCGATCCACTGCTGGACCTGGTCTCGCCACTGCTCTTCCGGCGTGTGGAGGAGGAACCGGAGCATCCCCTGCTGCGTGGCTACCAGGCCACCGCCGCCGAGCCGCTGCTGCTGGACGCCTCCGCGCGCCGCCGGTTGGGTCTCTACCGGCTGCACCTGTACCTGCTGATGACTGTGGAGATGCCCAGCCGCGGCATGACCGTTCGCACCCACGCGGGGCGGCATGCCCGGCTGGCAGGTCTGCTCGACGAGGAGCTCGCCGCGCTCGCCTCGGCCTGACGGCCGGCGCGGGTGGCGCCCGACGCGTGGTCGGACGCCACCCGCCCTCGGTCAGGGCAGGTCGATCGGGCGCAGCACCCGGTCCACCGAGTGCGCGATCTGCCGGTTGCCCTTGTTGACGTCGAAGGTGACGACGCGGGCGTCCCGGTCGTTGGTGTCGGCGTCGATCAGGCGCACCTGGCGGAAGAAGTACAGGTAGGTGCGCACGTCGACCTCGACGGTCGAGCCGAGCGCGGTGCTGAGGTCCGTGCCGTCGGCCCGGACCGCCGTCTTGCGATCGATGGTGGCGCCCGGCACCACGTGGTAGAGCAGCACCGATTCGACGGTGTCGATGCCCAGCCCGGCGACGGCGGAGAAGGCCGCGCTCTCGCTCGGCAGCTTCTTCGCCTCCGTGATCTCGCGTACCAACTGCTGGAAGGCCGCGTCGGTGGGGATGAACGCGGTCAGTGCGACAGTGCCGTCGGTGAGCACCTTGACCGGCGAGTTCGGCTTGGCCTCCAGCACGGCCAGCACGGCCGCGGTCAGCACGTCGAAGTCCCGCGAGTTGCGGTCGAAGCCGCTGGTGTCCTTCGTGAGCACAGCGGCGAGTGAGGTCGTGCCGAGCGACTTGGCCTTGCCGGTCGCCTGAGCGGCCGGCACAGCGATGGCCGTGGTGGCCAGCGCGGTGGCCATGGCGCCCACCGCCATCCTGGCGGCGAGTCGTGCGATCTTCATCAGCGGGCCTTTCGTCGAAGCGTCGGATCCGTGACGTCTCGTCACGACCCATGCTTCGCACCGGGACCGCCACTCGGATGCACCCGGGGATAACCGATTGTCCGGGGCACGTCGCGGGCTTAACCTCCCCCGGTGCTGATTCGGGAGTTCGTCGACCAGGACTGGTCGCAGGTGTGGCCGATCATCGAGGGGGTGATCGGGGCACAGGAGACCTTCACCTATGACCCGGCGATGACCGCCGAGCAGTCGTACGGCATGTGGGTCGAGGTGGCACCAGGTCGGACGGTCGTGGCGGTCGACGGCGAGCGGGTGCTCGGCACCGCGAAGATGGGCACCAACCGGCCCGGGCCGGGCGCGCACGTGTCGACCGCGAGCTTCATGGTCGCCGCCGACGCGCGGGGCCGGGGCGTGGGCACCGCGCTGTGCCGCGATGCCCTGACCTGGGCCCGCGAGCAGGGGTACGCCGGCATGCAGTTCAACGCAGTGGCGGAGAGCAACCGGTCGGCGGTGGAGTTGTACCGGCGGGAGGGCTTCGCGGTGGTCGGCACGGTGCCGGGCGCGTTCCGCCATCCCGCCCTCGGCCGGGTCGGGCTGCACGTCATGTACCAGGAGTTCTGAGCGGCCGAGTCTCGCGGACGCCCGAACGCGGCTGGCGGATGGGGTGCGGCGTCTCACCCGCCGACCGTGCCGCCGGCCGGGGCGGCGCGGAGTCCCACCTGCGCAGCGGCTGGCTCGGAGCCGGCGCGGCGGACCGGGCTGAAGAGGCCACCGACCGCTACCAGCAGGCACCCCGCTCCGGCCGCGAGCGTGACGGCCGCGACGCCGAACCGGGCGGCGGCCCAGGTCAGCACGACTGCGCCAGCCGGACCGAGCGCGTAGTGGGTGCTCCAGAACGCCGACGTGACCCGGCCGAGCAGGTGGTCCGGGGTGATCTCCTGGCGCAGCGACATCGAGCAGATGCCGCCGACGCTGAGGCAGCACAGGTACACGGCGGTCAGCGCGGTGACAGCGGGCACGCTCGTCGCGATGCCGACGCCCGCCACCGCGAACCCGCAGACGGCGTGGGCGCCGATCCACGTCGCGCCGAATCCGCGCCGTCGGCGCAGCGGGGCCACCAGCAGCGCGCCGGCGACCGTGCCCAGCGCCGCCAGGCCGAGCACCGTGCCGACGGTGCCCTCGGAGCCGCCGAGGTCGTGGGTGACGTGGTAGATGAGCACGTCGACGAAGCCGTAGGTCAGGAAGATGAACACCGACAGCAGGATGGTCAGCGCGCGTAGGACGGGCTGTCGCCACAGGAACCGCGCCCCGGCCAGGAACTCGGCCAGCGGCCGCTCCCGGGTCACCGTCGCGGCGCCGTCGGCCGGTGCGGGCCGTAGTCGGATCATCCACAGTCCCGCCGCGGACAGCGCGAAACTCGCCGCGTTGACGGCGATGGCGGTCGACGGGCCGAAGCGGGCCGACACCACGCCGGCGAGCAGCGGCCCGAGGACGGCCGCCGCCGCGTACGTCGCCTGCAACCGACCATTGGCCTCGGTGAGCCGATCACGATCGACGAGGTTGCGGACCGCTGTGACGGCAGCGACCTGGAACACCATGCCGGCGGCCTCGCAGATCGGCAGCACGACGAAGAGCAGCCACACCTGCGGGCCCACCAGCCACGCCAGCGGCACCAGGCCGTAGAGCACCAGACGGGTCAGGTCTGCCACGATCATCAGCGTGCGGCGGTCGTACCGGTCGACCAGCACCCCGCCGAAGATCCCGGCGGCGACGGACGCCGCGCCCGCGACGGCCGTGAGCAGGCCCATCTGCGCCACCGACCCGGTCGCCTGGAGCACCAGCAGCGGCACCGCCAGGTACGCGAACGAGTCGCCGGCCGCCGAGAGCGACTGCGCGACCCAGTACGTGCCGAAGGTGCGGTCCCGCCACAGCGGAGGCCGGTCTGCGCCGGCAGGTCGGCTCATGCGGCCGAGGGTAGTACGCATCGCCGATCCGGTTGGCCCGCACATGCCGGCAGCGGCGGCGGCCGCGGGAAGGATCCCGCGGCCGCCGCCGGTAAGCCCGAAACGGTCAGCCCTTGCGCAGCGGAGCGAGCGCGGAGCTCCAGGCGACCACCTGGTCGAGCGTGGTGGTCAGCGCGTCCTGCTGGAACTGGTTGGGCTTGAAGGTGCTGAAGTTCTCGAAGTCGGTGAAGAGCGACAGCGCGACCTGCGAACGCACGTCGGCCATCTGGAGCTCACCGGAGATCAGACGCAGGTGCTCCACGGCACGCGCCCCGCCGACCGAGCCGTAGCTGACGAAGCCGACGGCCTTGTTGTTCCACTCGGCGTAGAGGAAGTCGATCGCGTTCTTCAGGGCGCCCGAGGTGGAGTGGTTGTACTCGGGGGTGACGATGATGAACCCGTCGTACGAGGCGATCGTCTCGGCCCAGCGCAGCGTGTGCGGCTGGGAGTACTGACCCATCGAGGGCGGGTACGCCTCGTCGAGGTGCGGCAGCTGGTAGTCGAGCAGGTCGATCAGCTCGTACTCCGCGTCGGAGCGCTGCTTGGCGATCTCCAGCACCCAGCGGGCGACGGCTTCCCCGTTACGCCCCGGACGGGTGCTTCCGAGGATGATCCCGATCCTGGTCATGTGTGGTGCCCTTCCAGAGGTCCTTGCCTGACGGCCAGAACGCTAACCGGTGCTTGATTGGTCAAGCAAATACTCTGGTTATGGTCGTGGTCACACGGAGGGTAACCATTTGCTCAGTCAAACAAGTATGGTATGAGGATGTCCAACCCCTCCGCGCCGACGCCGCAACCCCTCAACCCCGACGAGGAGGCCCTGGTCCGCGCTCTGGGCCAGGTGATGCACGTGTTGCCCCGGGCGATCGACGCAGACATGGTCGGTGACCGTCAGTTACCACTCACCGAGTACACCGCCCTGATGAACCTGTCGGAGGCACCGGACCGGCGGATGCGCATGCACGAGCTCGCGGCGCTGTGCCATCTCTCGCTCAGCGGCATGACCCGCACGATCATCCGGTTGGAGACGCAGGGGCTGGTCAAGCGGGAACGGTGCGAGGAGGACGCCCGCGGCTGGAACGCCGTCCTCACCGACGCCGGCTTCGCCCGCCTCCAGGAGTCCTGGCCCAGTCACCTGGCCGCCGTACGCCGCCGGTTCCTCCAGCACTTCGAGGGCTTCGACCTGGCCCAGTTGGCCCGTGCGTTCCAGCGGGCCGGCACGGCGGAGCCGACCCGCTGAGAGTCCGCGGTCAGCGGGTCGGCGCGTGGGCCGCCAGCGGGTTGACGAGAGTGCCGACGAACTGGAGAGCCGCCGACGGGTCGGCCAGATCGATCATCTGCTGGTTGTTGCGGAGCTGGAGCCGGTTGAGGCAGGACAACGTGAACTCCGGGGCGAACAGGTCGTAGTGGCGGACCCGCTCGGCCAGGTGCGGCACCCGGTCGAAGTAGTCGGCCGCGCAGGCCGCGACCGTACGCCAGAAGTCGTCCTCGGCGAGCACGCCGGCCTCGACCAGGACCGCGTTGAGGTGACGCAGGAAGCAGTCCACCACGTCGGTGAAGATGGTCAGCAGCTTGGTGTCGTCGGGCACGTCGACCCGGATCCGCTCCACCTCGGCGGGCAGCTCGACGTCGGCGCTCATCACCGCGATCTCCTCGGCGATGTCCTTGAAGATCACCCGCTCGACCGTGTCGTGCTCGTCGAGGACCAGGATGACGTTCTCGCCGTGCGGCATGAACGCCAGGTCGTGGGCGTAGAAGCTGTGCAGCAGCGGGGTCAGGTAGGCGTCCAGGTAGCGACGCAGCCAGACCTCGGGCGCCAACCCGGACCGGGCGATCAGCGCCGCGGCCAGCGAGCCGCCGTCGTTGTCCACGTGCAGCAGCGCGGCCATGGTGGACAGTCGCTGCCCCGGCGCCAGGTCGGGCACCGGGCTCTCGCGCCACAGGGCGGCCAACATCTTCCGGTACGGGGAGGTGCGGTCGGTCGCCGCCTCGTACTGCCGGTGCCGGTAACCCACAGCGGCCCGTTCCCGGATCACGGTCAGGCCGGTGCCGGTCAGCACCTCGTCGCGCGCGATCAGGTCGGCCAGCCAGTCGTTGATCGCCGGGGTGGCCGCCATGTACGCGGCCGACAACCCCCGCATGAAGCCCATGTTCAGCACCGACAGCGCCGTCTTCACGTAGTGCCGGCTCGGCTCGCTCACGTTGAAGAAGGTGCGGATGGACTGCTGGGCGAGGTACGCGTCCGGCCCGGGGCCGAGGTGCACCAGCCGACGTTCGGCCAGCTCCCCGGCGAAGGTGACCGCCAGCTTGTTCCACCACTGCCACGGGTGCGCGGGGATCAGGTGGTAGTCGGCGAGGTCGAGGCCCAGGTCGGCCATCGTGGCCCCGAACCGGGCCCGGGTCTGCGCGTCCAGCTCGCTCTCGATCAGCGCGTCGTAGTCGAGGTCGGCGGCGCTGCTGAACGTCGAGTGGTCCCGGTGCGCGGCGAGCCACTCCAGGCGTACCGCCTCGGCGGTCTCTGGCGCGTAGCGGTGGTACTCGTCGACGCCGAAGCCGAGGCGGCCGTTGTTGGCCACGAAGCAGGGGTGGCCCTCGGTCATCGACGTCTCGATGGTCTGGAAGTCCGCAGTGGCCAGCTCGGCGGCGCTCGGCGCGGCCTTGGCCAGCTTGTACGCGGTGCCCGCCAGCGTCGAGGTGATCTCCTCCAGGTAGACCGGGAGCACCCGCGCGGAGAGCCCGAGGGTGCCGCGCAGCTCGACGATGAAATCCACCGCGTCGGGTGGCAGCGGCGTGCCGTCGCGGTGCCGGGTGATGCTGTCAGCGTCGATCTGCCAGTGCGCCAGGGCGAGCACCCGCGCGGCGAAGCGGTAGGTGACAGTGCCGTCGTCGCTGCGGACCTCGTAGAACTGTCGGTCGTCGGGGCCTGGCACGGGCTCCGGTGCGAGCAGTCGTTCGTGGGTGAACTCGGCGAGCGCCTTGCGGACCAGCAGCCGGTTGGCCCGGGCCCAGCGCTGCGGGGTGAGGTGCCCGACCGGGTCTCCGGAAGCGGCGTGCCCGGCGGCGGCTGGCGTCAGGGTGGGAACGGCGGTGGCGGTCACGCCGGGGCTCCTTCGGTTCGGGCGGCGGCAGCGCGGTCAGCGTCGGCGGGGCGGTCTGCGGCGGCGAGGTCGGCGGCCTGGAACTGGGCTCGGGTGCAGACGCTGAGCAGCGCGTCCTTCTCGGGCTTGGCGATCGGGCCGACGACCTCGAAGCCGACGGCGGCGTTCAGCGCGTGCACGGCCGTGTTGCGGACGTCCGGCTCGACCACCACCCGTCTGGTCGCGGGGTCGTCGAAGAGCCACGCCATGACGGTGCCGAGGACCGCCCGGGTGAAGCCGTGCACCGGAGTGCCGACGGGCGCGCAGAGGAAGTGCATGCCCACGTCACCGGGTTGGTGGTCGTAGAGGCCGGCCAGCTCGACGTGGGCCGGGTCGTAGCGCTCGGCGAGGAAGGCGGGACTCCCCCGCCACAGCCCGAGGTACGCGTCGTGGTGCGGGTGTTCGGCGATCCGCTGGTACTCCTCGGTCACCCGGGCCAGGCCGGCGTCCTGCATCAGCCAGAACGCCGCCTTCGGGTGGGTCACCCAGGTGTGCAGCAGCGCGGCGTCGGTGTCCAGGTCGAGCGTACGCAGGGCGAACTCGCCGAGCCGATGGTCGGAGCGGGCGAAGACGACGCTCACGACGTCACCCCGAACTCCTGGAAGGTGATGCTCTTCTCGATCGGGTAGTACTCCCGGCCGAGCAGCTCACGGATGATCCAGGAGTTGCGGTAGGGGCCCATGCCCAGGTCCGGCGAGGTGATGCTGTGCGTGTGGGTGCCCGCGTTCTGCAGGAAGATGCCCCGCCCGCTGTGGTCGATGCTGTAGTTGCGGGCCACGTCGAACCGGCCGTGCCCGTCCCAGCGGATCCGGTCACGCACCGGCGTGAGGAACTCCGGCACCCGGTAGTGGTAGCCGGTCGCCAGCACCAACCCCTCGGTACGCACTGTGAAGTCCCGCTCCTGCTCCACCTGACGCAGCCCGAGCGTGTACACCCCGTCCTGGTGATCGGCCCCGACCAGCTCGGTGTTGGTGAGCAGGCGGGTGTTCACCGGTCCGTCGACGGTATGCGCGTACAGCAGGTCGAAGATCTCGTTGATCAGATCCGCGTTGATCCCCTTGAACAGGCCCTTCTGCTCGGTCTCCAGCCGGTAGCGGGTCGCCTCGGGCAGAGCGTGGAAGTAGTCCACGTAGTCCGGTGAGGTCATCTCCAGCGTCAGCTTGGTGTATTCGAGCGGGAAGAACCGCGGCGAACGGGTCACCCAGTTGAGCTGGTAGCCGTACCGGTCGATGTCACCGAGCAGGTCGTGGTAGATCTCGGCGGCGCTCTGCCCGCTGCCCACCACGGTGATGCTGCGCTTGGTGCGCAGCGCCGCCCGGTGCTCCAGGTAACGGGAGTTGTGCACGGCGTCCCCGGGCAGCGCGGCGACGGCGTCGGGCAGGTACGGCGGGGTGCCGGTGCCGAGCACCAGGTGCCGGGCCGCGTACTCGACGGTCTCTCCGGTGCCGGTGCTGGCCCGCACCACGTACCGGTCGTCGGCGGCGTCGTACTCCACAGTGGTCACGGTCTGACCGAAGCGCACGTTCGGCAGCTTCGCCGCCGCCCACCGGCAGTACGCGTCGTACTCGCTGCGCAGCGGGTAGAAGCTCTCCCGGATGTAGAACGGGTAGAGCCGGCCGATCTCCTTGAGGTAGTTGAGGAAGGAGTACGGCGACGTCGGGTCGGCGAGGCTGACCAGATCGGCGATGAACGGGGTCTGCAGCCGCGCCGACTCCAGCAGCATGCCGGGGTGCCAGGCGAGGCTCGGGCGGGCCTCCAGGAACACCCCGTCCAGCTCGTCGATCGGCGCCGTGAGGCAGGCCAGGCCCAGGTTGTACGGGCCCAGCCCGATGGCGATGAAGTCGTGGGTGGACATCCGGCCCTCCAGGCCCAGATTGGAGTTCATCGGCATCAGCCGACGGTGCAGGTCGATCGGCATCAGCCGACGTGGCAGGTCAGGTCGGCGGTGACGTGGTCGTGCACGTAGCGGCCGGCGTGGGTGGCGATCAGGTCGAGGACGTAACCGACGTCTTCGACTGTGGTCGCCGGGTTGAGCAGGGTGAACTTCAAGAAGTGCCGGCCGTCGACCCGGGTCCCGGCGACCACGGCGAGGCCGGACGCCGCAAGGGCCTCCCGGGCGTGCAGGTTGGCCGCGTCGGCCAGGTCCCGGCCGGGGCCGGTGGGCAGGTAGCGGAAGACCACGGTGCTCAGCTCGGAGCGGGTCACCACCTCGAAGCGGGGGTCCTGGCTGACCAACTGCCAGGCGTCGGCGGCCCGGTCGACCACCTCGTCGAAGAGCGCGCCGAGCGCGTGCGGGCCCATCACCCGCAGCGTCAGCCAGAGCTTCAGCGCGTCGAAGCGGCGGGTGGTCTGCAGGCTCTTGTCGACCTGGTTGGGGATGCGCTGCTCCACCATCCGGGCCGGGTTGAGGTAGTCGGCGTGGTAGGTGGCGTGCCGCAGCACCCCCCGGTCGCGGACCAGCAGCGCGCTGGAGCTGACCGGCTGGAAGAACGACTTGTGGAAGTCGACGGTCACCGAGTCGGCCCGTTCGATGCCGTCGAGCAGGTGCCGGCGCGTCGGCGAGATCAGCAGACCGCAGCCGTACGCGGCGTCCACGTGCAGCCAGACACCGGTCGCCGCGCAGATCCCGGCGAGCTCCGTCAACGGGTCGATGGAGCCGAAGTCGGTGGTGCCGGCCGTGGCGACGACCGCCATCACCACCAGCCCGGCCTGCCGGCAGCGCTCGATCTCCTCGCGGACGGCGGACGCCCGGATCCGTCGCCGGGCGTCGGTGGGCACCGCGATCACGGCGTCCGGGGCGAGGCCGAGCAGTTTGGCCGACTTCTGCACGCTGAAGTGACCGGCCGCGGAGGTGAGCACCCGCAGTCGGGGCAGCAGCTCCGCGCGGGCCGCCGGGCCGACCGCGTCGACGCACGCCTCCTCGCGGGCCAGCAGCAGCGCCTGGAGGTTGGACTGGCTGCCACCGCTGGTGAAGACGCCGTCCGCGCTGGGGCCGAGGCCGATCCGCTCGGCGGTCCAGTCGATCAGCCGCCGCTCGATGAGGGTCGCCCCGGCGCTCTGGTCCCAGGTGTCCAGGGACGAGTTCACGGCGGTGAGCACCGCTTCGCCGAGCAGCGCCGGGATGGCCACCGGGCAATTGAGGTGGGCGAGGTAGCGGGGGTGATGGAACCAGACGGCGTCGCGCAGGTAGACGTCCTCCAGCTCGTCCAGCGCGGCGCCGGCGTCGCCCAACGGCCGGTCCAGGTCCACCCGGTCGACCAGGGGGGCCAGCTCGGCGGGCGTGATCCCGGTGACGGGACGGTCCACGGTGGCCACCCGGCGGGCGACGCGGTCGACGCCGTCGGCGATCGCCCGCCGGTACTGCTCGACCGAGCCGTCGTGCAACAGGTGGGCCCGCGCGGCGGCGGGCGCCGGTGACGGCGCGGTGTTCTCGACGGGGTACGTCGGCACGGTCACTCGAAGTCCTTCCACGTTCTGGACGAGGGCAGCCGGAACCTCCCCCGGCGCGGCGGTGCGCCTCGGGGTGGTGCTGCCTTTCTGATGGGTTCGCCACTCAGGCCGTGGCGCCGACCAGCGCCTCGGCGCGCAGGTCCTCTTCCGAGAGCCCACAGCGCCAGTAGCCGGCGAAGGTCACCCGCCGACGGTCGAAGCCGCGCTCGCCGTCAGGTCCGCACCGCCGAAGGTCACCCGGACCAGCGAGGCGCCGACCCGACGGGCCCGTACGACGTGCGCGGCGAAGAAGCGGTACTGGAGGGCGATCAGTTCGACGGTGCTCGTACTCATGGCGTCAGCTGACCTTCTTCGCGTTCCGGATGGCGGTGGCGAGGTTTTCCAGCAGCGGCGCGGAGCCGGCGTACGAGAAGCGGGGCACAGCGTCCCAGGCGGTGACCTGGTTGGCCTTGACCGCCGGCAGTTGCTGCCAGGTCGGCTTGGCGGTGAGGTCCTTGGGCTGGAGGGCGGTGCTGCGGTTGTCCAGCAGGATCAGGTCGGCCGGGAACTTGCCGGTGTTCTCCCAGCTCAGCGCCTCGAAGTAGTCGCCGGATTCGAGCTTGTTGGGCACCACGATGTCGACGCCCAGCTCCGCGAAGTACATCAGGTCGGTGCTGACCTTCGGGTTGGAGACGTAGAACAGGTCGGGGCTGCCGGAGCAGGCCATCACCTTGATGCCGGGGTTGGCCTTGACCGCCTGCCGGACCGCCTCGGCGGCGGCGTCGAAGCGGGTCTTCGCGTCGGTGACCTTCTTCGCGGACAGGTCCGCGCCGAGCGACTCGGCCAGCGCGGCGTAGCGCTCGATCGGCTTGGTCATCGGCACCCGGGCGGTGGTGATCGCCACACTGGGCGCGAGCGGGAGGATCTTGCTCTTGCTCTCGTCCGGCACGTACCAGAGGGCGTCCGGGTCGTACATGTGGGTGACCAGCAGCTCGGGGCGCAGCGCCGCATACTTCTCCAGGCTGAACTCGCCCCACACGTTGCCGAGGATCTCGACGCTCTCGACGTTCAGGTCGCCGGCCTGGGGGTCGGCACTGCCGTCGGCCCGCTTGGTTTCACCGAACACTCCGACGAGCTGCTTGTCTAGACCGAAATCGATCAGTGCCGCCGCCACGCCGGTGAAGGCCACGACGCGGGTCGGGCGGGCTGCGGCATCGACCTTCGTACCGCGGTCGTCGGTGAACGACCAGGGACCACTTCCGTTGCCGGCGGCGGGCTTCGCGGTGTCGTCCTTGCCGCAGGCGGCGAGCAGGGTGGCCAGCGTGGCGGCACCACCGGCGGCCAACAGGCCACGGCGGGAGAGGCGACGTGCGGACAGGGCATCGGTCATGGTGTTGTCTTTCGATCAAGGGTCTGGCCGGGCTCGACCAGGGCAGCGGGGTTAGGTTAGCCTAACCTCGGTCATTGTCAACAGCGGTTCGCCGTGCCACCACAACTCCGGAGCCCACACTGGACGCCACAGCTACCGTCACCGAGGCGACACCGTCGGTGACGGACAGGAAATCGGCCGCGCCCCCGGCTCGGCGCGGCGCGCGGACGGCCCGCGCCGCCGGCCTGGTCGCCGCCGTGGCGCTGCTCGGGGTGATCGTGGTGCTCAGCATCGCGGTCGGAGCGAAATCCCTACCGCTCGCCGACGTCTGGTCCGGGTTGCTGCACCGCGACGCCACCGAGTACGCCGTGGTGCACCGGATGCGCCTGCCGCGTACCCTGCTCGGGTTGCTTGCCGGCGCCGCGCTCGGCGTGGCCGGCGCGGTCATGCAGGCCCTCACCCGCAACCCGCTCGCCGACCCCGGGCTGCTCGGTATCAACGCCGGCGCGTCCGCGGCCGTCGCCACCGCCGCCGCGTTCCTGGGCGTCACCGCCATCGGCGGGTACGTCTGGTTCGCGCTGTTCGGCGCGGCGGTGGTGACCGCACTCGTCTACGCCGTCGGCGGCGGGCGTGGCGCCACCCCGGCCCGCCTCGCGCTGGCCGGCGCGGCCCTCAACGCCACCCTCTACTCGTACGTGAGCGCGGTGATGCTGCTGGACACGGCCTCGCTGGACCGCCTGCGGTTCTGGACGGTCGGTTCGCTGGCCAGCGCGGACTCCGCGACGGTGACCCGGGTGCTGCCGTTCATCCTGGTCGGCCTCCTGGTCGCGCTCGGTGCCGCCCGACCGCTGAACGCCCTCGCGCTCGGCGACGACGCCGCACGGGCCCTGGGTGCCCGACCGGGGCTGATCCGCGCCGCCGTGATCGTGGCGGTCACGCTGCTCTGCGGCGCGGCGACCGCCGCCTGCGGCCCGATCGTCTTCGTCGGGCTGCTGGTGCCACACCTGGTACGCGCCCTGACCGGCCCGGACCTGCGCTGGCTGCTGCCGTACTGCGCGGTGCTCGCGCCCGCCCTGCTGCTCGGCGCGGACGTGCTCGGCCGGGTGCTGGGCCGACCCGGAGAACTCCAGGTCGGCATGGTGACCGCCGTGCTGGGCGGCCCGCTCTTCCTGTGGCTGGTCACCCGCGCGAAGGTGGCCCACCCGTGACCGTTCTTCGTACGTCCTGGGGACTTTCGGTGCGGTTCCGTCCTCGCGCGATGGCCATCGGTCTCGGCGCGGCAGTGCTCGCGGCCGGGTTGGGCCTGGTCGCCCTGGGCAGTGGTGACTATCCGATGGGCCCGACCGACGTGCTGCGCACCCTCGTCGGCGGCGGCACGCCGGCGGAGCAGTTCATCGTGCACGAGCTGCGACTGCCCCGCCTGGTCACCGCCCTGCTGGTCGGGGCGGCGCTGTCGCTGGCCGGCACGGTGTTCCAGTCGCTGGTCCGTAACCCGCTGGGCAGCCCAGACATCCTCGGCTTCACCCAGGGCGCGTCGGCCGGCGCGCTGGTCGTGATCGTGCTCGGTGGCAGCAGCCTGGCGCTGGCCGGCGCCGCGGTCGTCGGTGGCCTCGCCACCGGCCTGGTGATCTACGCGCTCGCCTGGCGACGCGGGGTGCACGGGTTCCGGCTCATCCTGGTCGGCATCGGCATCTCCGCGATCCTGACCGGCGTCAACGGCTACCTGCTGACCCGGGCGCCGCTGATGGACGCCGCGCGGGCGGTGCTCTGGCTCACCGGCAGCCTGGACGGGCGGGGCTGGGCCAACGCCGGGCCGCTGCTCGTCGTCCTGGTCGTGCTGGCGCCCGTGGTGCTCATCGGATGCGGCACGGCGCTGCGGATGATGGAGTTGGGTGACGACACGGCCAGTGCCCTGGGCGTGCCGGTGCGCCGGCTGCGCCTGGTGCTGCTCGCGGCGGCGGTGCTGCTGGTCTCGTTCGCGGCGGCCGCCGCCGGGCCGGTGTCGTTCGTGGCGCTGGTCGCGCCGCACGTGACGAAGCGGCTGACCCGGGCGCCCGGCCCGAATCTGCTGCCGTCGATGGCCGTCGGTGCGGCGCTGCTGGTCGGCGCCGACCTGGTGGCCCAGCGCGCGTTTCCCGGGCACCAGCTTCCGGTCGGTGTGGTGACCGGAGTGATCGGCGGCGGCTATCTGGTCTGGCTGCTGGCGATGGAACGCCGGGCGGGCCGGCTGTGAACACCCGCGACGCCCTCGAAGGAGCACCCATGCACCCCGGCAGTTCCCGGCTCGGCGGCACCGCGCTGACCCTCGCCTACGACCAGCGCACCATCACCGAGAACCTGACCGTCGCGGTACCCGACAACTCGTTCACGGTGATCATCGGGCCGAACGCGTGCGGCAAGTCGACGCTGCTGCGCGCGCTGTCCCGGATGCTGCGCCCGAGCGCCGGCACCGTGCTGCTCGACGGGCGGGACATCCACGACCTGCCGGCCCGCAAGGTGGCCCGCACTCTCGGTCTGCTCCCCCAGTCGTCGATCGCGCCGGACGGGATCACCGCCGCCGAGTTGGTCGCCCGGGGTCGCTACCCCCACCAGGGGCTGCTGCGGCAGTGGTCGCGCGAGGACGAACGGGTGGTCGAGGAGTCGATGGCCGCGACCGGTGTCGACGACCTCGCCGACCGGTCGGTGGACGAGCTGTCCGGCGGGCAACGGCAGCGGGTGTGGATCGCCATGGCGCTGGCCCAGCAGACCCCGCTGCTGCTGCTCGACGAGCCGACCACGTACCTCGACATCGCCCACCAGATCGAGATCCTGGACCTCTGCGCCCAATTGCACGAGGAGCAGGGGCGCACGCTGGTCGCGGTGCTGCATGACCTGAACCACGCGGCCCGCTACGCCACGCACCTGATCGCCATGCGCGACGGGCGCGTGGTTGCCGCCGGGGAACCGTCGTCGGTGGTCACCGCCGACCTGGTGGCGGAGGTGTTCGGGCTGCCCTGCCGGGTCATCGACGACCCGGAGACCGGCACCCCGCTGGTCGTGCCGGCGGCCCGGCGGCGCGCCACCACCCTCGCCCCGGAGCCGGCGTGAGCGAGCGCAGCGAGCCAACCAGCAAGCACAGCAGGGAGCAGACCGGCAGGCGCGGCGGCGCCCGGCGTTTCCGTGACCCGTGGGGCGTGCCGCACCTGCGTGCCGGCGACCCGCTCGCGTTGGCGGCGGCGCAGGGCCGGGTGACCGCGTACGACCGGGCCTGGCAGATCGAGGTGGAACGGCACCGCGCCCAGGGCACCAGCGCCGCATTCCTCGGCGTCGACGCGCTCGACTGGGACCGGTTCGCCCGGCAGGTCCGGCTCGACGACACCGCACGCCGCTGCCATGCGGCGCTCGACCCGGCGACCGCCGAGTGGGTAAGCGCGTACGTGGCCGGGGTCAACGACGGTCTCGCCGCCGGGGCGGCCCGCGCGCCGGAGTTCGCCGCCACCGGGCTGACGCCGGGCCGGTGGGAGCCGTGGACGCCGCTCGGGGTCTGGTTGGGCCACCACATCCTGTTCGCGGGCTTCCCCGGCAAGCTCTGGCGGGAGCACGTGGCGCAGCGGCTCGGCCCGGAGGCGGTGGACGTGTTCGCCACCGACGGGCCGTCCGTCGCCGGCAGCAACGGTTGGCTGCTCGCCGCCGAACGCACCGGCACCGGCGCCGCGCTGCTCGCCGGGGATCCGCACCGGTTCTTCGAGGATCCGGGGGTCTACCAGCAGATCCGGCTCGCCTGCCCGGAGTACGACGTGGTCGGGCTGGCGGTGCCCGGTGTGCCGGGCATCGCGCACTTCGGGCACGCCGGGGCGGTGGCCTGGGCGATCACCAACGCGATGGCCGACTACCAGGACCTGTACGCCGAGCGGCTACGCCGGGACGGCGACCAGGTGCAGGCGCTCGGCCCGGACGGTTGGCGGCTCGCGCACTCCCACCTGGAGACGATCGAGGTGGCCGGAGCGGACCCGGTCGAGGTCGAGGTGGTGGAGACCGACCGAGGTCCGGTGATCGTCGGCGGGCCGGACGACGAGACGGCCATCAGCCTGCGCTACCCGCCCCGGGTCCGCGCGGAGCTGGGCTTCGCGACGCTGCCGGAGTTGCTGCGCGCCCGCACCGTGACCGATGTGGACCACGCGCTGCGGCACTGGGTCGAGCCGGTCAACGTGGTGCAGGCAGCGGACACCGCCGGAGGGCTGTTGCACCGGGCCGCCGGGGCGGTGCCGGTGCGGCATCCGGACAACGGGCGACGGGTGGTCCCCGGGTGGGACGCCGAGCACGCCTGGCAGGGCTGGTACGCGCCGATGCCCCGGGCCACGGTGGTCGGCCGGGCGGTGATGGCCAACGAGCGAGGGTTGGCGGCACCGCTCGGGGTCGAGTTCGCCCCGCCGCACCGAGCCCGCCGGATCGCCGAGCTGCTCGACGCCGGTCACGACTGGACGGCCGACGGGCTGGCCGAGGTGCACACCGACACGTACCTGGGCTCGGCCGAGCCCCTGCTGGCGGTGCTGGAAGGGCTGACCGGGCTCGACCCGGCCACCGCAGCGCTGCGTGAACGGCTGCGACGCTGGGACCGGCGGATGGCCGCCGACAGCACCGACGCGGCGCGGTTCGCCGCCCTGCGGGCCGCTGTCGTACGTCGGATCGCCGCCCATCCGGCGCTGGCCGCGTTGGCCGAGCCGCCCGCGTACCCGGAGGTGTTCGCGCCCTGGTTGGCGCTGACGCCGCGCGTCGGTTACGCGCTGGAGCACCTGCTCGGCGCGGCGTCGCTGCCCGGCGTGGACGTGGCCGCGCTGGTGCGTGCGGCGGCCGATGAGGTCGCCGGCGCGGCGGAGGACCCGGTGCGCTGGGGCGATCTGCACCGGCTGGCGGCGTGGCGGGCGTTGCCCGACCCGGACCCCGGGCCCGGCCCTCGACTCGACGGCGATCACGACTGTGTGCTGGCCACCTCCAGCGTGCCCGGGGTCACCCACTGGTGCTTCCGGGGGCCGACGGCGCGCTTCGTCTGGGACCTGGCCCGACGCGAGGACAGCCGTTGGGTGGTCCCGCTGGGCACCTGTGGCGTGCCCGGCGACGCGCACCACGACGACCAGAGCCCCGCCTGGCTGTCCGGGGAGCTGCTGCCGGTGATCACCGAATGGGATCAGCTCGTCGAGGAGCGGGACGCCCACGATCGGAACGCGGACCGGCCGCCGCCCGGGATGCGCCAGGCAGCGGCCGATTTCGGTGGCGTCAGCGCAGGCCGAACGCCCGGCTGAACGCTGCCATGGCGCAAACCCGCCATCGCCGGCTCACCTCGTGGGCACGCCGAGGGTGGTCAGCTCGGCCAACCGGTCCAGCTGCTCCGGGTCGGACAGGGCGGAACCGACCGCCACCACCCGTACGCCGGCTTGCAGGAACGCGCCGGCGTTGCCCGCGTCCAGGCCGCCGGTCGCGACGAACCGCAGCTGCGGCAGCGGACCGGCGACGGCCTTGAACCAGGCGGGCCCGAGAGAGATCGCGGGGAACGCCTTGAGCCAGGTGAGGCCGTGCCGCAGCGCCTGCTGGGCCTCGGTGGGGGTGGCCACACCGGGCAGGTGCGGCAGGCCACGCGCGGCGGCGGCGTCGGCGACCGCGAGGTCCAGGCCGGGCGCGACGGTGAACGCGGCACCCGCGTCGGCTGAGGCAGCGACCTGCTCGACGTCGAGCACGGTGCCCGCGCCGACGATCCGCCCGCGCTCGGTGCCCGCCTGGACGGCGGCGCGCAGAGCCGGCACCGCCTCGGGGGTGGCCACCGGAACCTCCACCACGTCGATGCCGAGGTCCCAGGCCCGCTCAGCGAGCCGGACCGTCTCGGCGACCGGCAGGCCGCGCAGGATGGCCATCACCCGGGCACCGCCGAAGATGTGGTCGAAATCCGCTGTGGTCATGGTCCACTCCATCCGAGATCGCGGTGAGTCTGTTGGCTGCTGGCCCGATCGGAAACCGACCACTCAGACCCGCGCTGGCGCGCCGGTCAGATCGAGCGGCGACCAGGCCTCGTCAGGGGCGGCGAGCAGCCTCTCGAACCAGGCCCACGGCGGGACCGGGGCGTTGTCGCCGCTGCTGGTCAACGCCTGCGCCGCGACCAGGTGGCCGAGGCGCAACCGCCGCACGGGATCCAGGTCGCGCAGCAGCCCGGCCAGGTAGCCGGCGGCGAAGGCGTCGCCGGCGCCGACCGGCTCCACCACGGCCACCCGGGGAGCGGGCACGAAGACCGGCTCGGCGTCACGGCACATCGCTGTGGCACCGACCGCGCCGTCCTTGACCACCAGCGTCTCCGGGTCGGGCAACAACCGGCGTACGGCCAGCGGGTCGGTGGTGCCCCACAGCGTCTCCGCCTCGTCCTGGCCCACGAAGACCAGGTCGCAGCGGTTGGCGAGGTCACGCAGCACCGGCGCGGCCTGCTCGGCGGGCCACAGCCGAGCCCGGTGGTTGACGTCGAAGCTGACCAGCGACCCCGCCAGCGGGCGGGCGGTCACCGCGTGCTCGACCAACGCCCGGCAGGACGCGGAGAGCGCCGGGGTGATGCCGGACAGGTGCAGCACACGGGCGCCGGCCAGCCTCGGGTCGGCCAGCGTCTCCGGGGCCATCCGGGAGGCCGCCGACCCGGCCCGGTAGTAGTGCACGGCGGTGCCCTCCGGGCCCGGGTCCTTGACGTACAGACCGGTGGGGGCGGCCGGGTCCACGACGACCTGGTCGACCCGGACGCCAGCGGCGGCGACGTGCCGGACGACGGCCCGACCGAAGGGGTCGTCGCCGACCCGGCTCACCCAGGTCGCCCGGTGCCCCAGCCGGGCCAGGTAACCGGCCACGTTGGACTCCGCGCCGCCCACCGAGACGGCGACCCGTTCGGCGTGCTCCAGCGGCTCACCCGGCGCGGGGCAGAGCACCACCATCGTCTCGCCGACCGCGACCACCTCGACCGGCGCAAGGCCGCCCGGGACGGATGCCAGGTCAGGTCGGTGGTCGGTCGGCATGGGCGCACACGTCCTCGCGGCGAGAGTCCTGGGCGCCGCCGAGCCTATGGTGTCCCGCGTGAGCCGGGCAACCCGGTGCCGAGGGTCAGGGCAACGTCAGCCCGTACGCGGCCAGCACCTCCGCGATCGGCTGGTAGTAGGTGGTGCCGCCGGAGGTGCAGTTGCCGCTGCCGCCGGAGAGGATGCCGAGGATGGCGCCGGTGGAGGCCACGTAGAGCGGTCCGCCGCTGTCCCCCGGCTCGGCGCAGATGTTGGTGCGGATCAGGCCGTAGATCACCCCGTTGGAGTAGTTGACGGTCTGGTTCAGACCGGTGACGGTGCCGCACCGCACCCCGGTGGTCACACCGCTGCGACACACCGCCTGACCGACGTACGCGTTGCCGGGACCGTTGATGGGCAGCAGTCCGGGGTAGGTGTAGACCGCGCTCGGATGCGCGATCCGGCCGGTGTAGCGGATCAGCCCGTAGTCGTTGCCGGGGAAACTGGTGGCGGTGCGGGTGCCCAGCACCGTGGTCTGGGCGCTGTCGGCGTACCAGGTGCTGGCGGTGGTGGTGCAGTGCCCGGCGGTGATGACGTAGTAGGTGCTGCCGCTGCGCACGTTCGCTCCGAGCGAGCAGCGACCGCCGCCACCGCCGTAGATGCCCTGCCCGGCGGCGATCAGTGTGCGCAGGGTTCCGGGTTCGCGGCGCAGCAGCGCGCCGGCCCGGTCGGCTGTCGCCCGCAGCGCCCTCAGCTCGGCGGGAGTCACGGTGTCGTCGACGGTGAGGGTCATCCGGCCGGTGGCGGGGTCGAGGCCCCAGGCGGTGCCGGCGGTGCGTACCCCGGCCAACACGGCCGCCGGTTCGGCGGCGGTCGCGGCGGCCCGGTCGGGGACGGCGGCCTGCGCCGCGCCGGGTGCGACGAGCAGGAGGACGGTCAGGACGAGGGCGACGAGCGGGGAGCGGCGCATCCAAGCCTCCGCGGAAATCGAAATAGACGGATGTCGTTCAGCATCGCCCGGCGTCCGACGTGGTGGCAACCTTCGGCCGTCCCCTTCCCCGACCCGCGAGAATCGCCGATCTGGGGACGGGTCGCGCCGACGCCGCCGATAATCCTCGGGAGACGGCGGGAGGCCGGGCATGACCACCGGAGGCACCGCGGCACTGGTACGCCGTCGGGACGGGTCGACCCGGGCGACGCTGCTGGAGTTGCTCTTCGACGTGGTCTTCGTGGCCGCGCTCGCGCAGACCTCGAAGCTCCTCGCCGATCAGGAATCCTGGGCGCGCAGCGCTGCGGTGTTGCTGATGCTGACGGCGATCTGGTGGACGTGGTCGGTCACCTCCACCACGACCGAGTTCTACGACCCGCAGCAACGCCCCATCCAGGCCATTCTCATGGTGGCCATGGTCGGATCGGTGGGGATGGCGGCCTCGCTGCCGATGGTCGCCGGTGGGCAGGCCATGGCCTTCGCGCTCGCCTACGTCGGCACCCACGTGGTGCGCGGCATCGTCCTGGTCAGCACGTTGTACCGACAGCATCACCCCTCGGCCATGGCGCGAGCCACCCGGTTCCTGTTCTGGTTCCTGGTGTCCGGCGTCCTCTGGATCGTCGGGGCGCTGGCCGACACCGCGCGGTGGTGGATCTGGACCACCGCGATCGCCATCGACCTGCTCTCCGCGGCGGCGCGCTACCCCACACCGCGGCTCGGCCGGGTGCCTCTCGACCAGTACGACCGGACCACCGCGCACCTGGGCGAGCGGTACCAGCAGTTCGTCATCCTGGCCCTCGGCGACATCATCCTGGTGCCCACCCTGGAGCTCAGTCGCAGCGAGTTCGACCGCCTCAGAATCACCGCCCTGCTCTGCGCGTTCGTCATCATGCTGCTGCTGTGGCAGATCTATGTCTATCGGGCCGGCGAGTTGCTCGAAACCGCGGCCGCGTCAGTGCCCGGCCGGTCCACCCGGATCGCTCCGTACACCCATCTGGTGCTGCTGGTCGGCGTGGCGGTCACGGCGGCCTCCTTCGACCTGGTCGTCGACCGGCCGACCGGAACGACACCGGTGCGGTGGCTGATGCTGATCATCGGCGGGCCGCTGTTGTTCGTGCTCGGCCGGGCACTGTTCACCTATCTGTTGTCCGCTCGCGTGCCGTGGCGGCGAGTGATGTGGCAACTGCTGCCGCTGCTGCTGCTGCCCTGGGCCGGCGGCTGGCCACCGGTGCTGGTCACCGCGATCGTGGCCCTAGGGCTGGCCGGGCACGTCCTGGTCCCCACCGGCGACGGCCGGGAGACCAGGCGGGGGCTCGGACCACGAGACGCCGCCGGATGACCTCCGCCGGTCAGGCGATGTGTCGGCCGGCCCACTCGGCGAGGTCCCGGGCGCACGCGTCCACCGACTCCTTCCAGGTCCGGGCCGCGCCCTCCCCCGCCTCGTCGCTGACCTGCTTGACCACTCGGCACGGCACACCGGCCTGTGCGGCGGCCCACGCCACCGCGTACCCCTCCATGTCGACCAGGTCGGCGCGCTGCGCCAACCGGTCCCGGGCGTCGTCGTCGGCCACGAACGTGTCACCGGTGGCCAGCACCGCGCCCTCGGTGGCCAGCGACAGTGGCGCCCCGTAGGTCTCGCCGGTGAGCGTCCGCAGCAGGTCGGTGTCCAGGTCGTGCTGGAGCACTGTGGCGACCTCGTGGATGCCGGCCCACCCGGGGCGCAACGCCCCGGCCGTGCCCAGGTTGAGCAGCAGGCGCGGTCGTGGCCCGGCGGCCAGCACCGCCGCCACCGCGCTGGCGGCGTTCACCTTCCCCATGCCGGTGAGCAGCACCGGCAGGTCGGGCGGCAGGTAGCGGGCCTCCTCCCCGACGGCGAGCACCACCAGCGGACGATCGGCGCGGACCGTACCCCGAAGATTCACCGGAGCATCGTACGAGCCGGCTCCTCGACCACCAACCGCACCCAGCCACCGCTCAGCGGGGACGCATCGCGCGTTCAGCCGGGTGCGGCAGGCTGAACCGGCGAGCAACCGGGCGACGGCGGTCCGGTCCGCCGACGGAGAGGTGACGACGGTGTACGACGGACAGGAGTTCCTGCGCGACAACCGCTGGTGCCTGAGCCGGCGCGGTCTGCTGACCGGGGCGGGCGCTCTCGGTGCCGCCGGGCTGCTGAGCGCCTGCGGCGCCGGTGACAGCCCGACGGGCGGTACGGCGTCCGCTGCGCCCGGCACGGTGCTGGCCCGCACCGGGGACGTTCCGGTCGGTGGCGGCACGGTCGCCGGGGGCGTGCTGGTCGTACAGCCCGAGGCCGGCGCCTTCAAGGCGTACGACGCGACCTGCCCGCACCAGGGCGTCCGCGTGGGCGCACCCCGCGACGGGGTGATCACCTGCCCCGCGCACAACTCGACCTTCTCCGCCGGCGACGGTGCCCGACTGGGCGGCCCCGCCACGAAGGGCCTGACGGAGATCCCGGTCCGCGTCGACGGCACGACCATCGTGCGCGCCTGACGTTCGGTCAGTCTTCGGCGAAGCGGTAGAGCACGAAGTCCTTCTCCGCGCCGCAGGCGATCACGTGGGTGTTCCACGAACAGGACGCGCTGCGGACGTCCTTCAGCTCGCCCAACTCGTCCACCTCACCGGACTCGGCCCACACACCGGCCAGTACGCGGTTGTCCGCGACCACGCTGGGCGCCTTGGCGAAGACCAGCAGGTTGCCCTCGTCCAGCCGGACCGCCACACCGCCCCGGTCGGACAGCACCGGCTTGCCGGCGGCGTCGAAGAGGGTGACGGTCGGGTCCGGGTACTCCCGTTGGGCGAGCAGCCGCTCACCCAACGGGACCAGGTCGGTCACGCCCGGCGCCGACCAGCGGATCGCGGGCTCACCCTCGGTCGCCGCCACCACCTCGGTGCGCGCGGCGTCGTTGTTCGGCACCTGCAACAGGCAGGCCCGCCGCTCGCCGCAGGCCACCAGTCCCTTCGGGCGGTAGTCGTCGTTGCCCGCCCGGTGCAGCACCACCGGCGCCGCGTCGGAACCCAGGTCGTACGACAGCAGCTGGTACCCGCCGTCGTTGCCGGCCACGTACAGGCGGTCCTCGTGCGCGACCACCAGGTCGTCCAGGTCCGCGACGCTGCCCCAGCGGCGCAGCACCTTGCCGGACTCCATGTCGAGCAGCCGCACCGACCGGTCCGCGCCGACCTGGATGAGCTGCCGCCCCTTGCCCGTCCACGAGTTGCGGGGCGTGCCGTCGAGGAAGGCCGGCCCGCCCGCCGCCTTCGCGGTGCCCACCGGCCGGACCACTGTGCGGCTGCCGTCGAACTGGTCGCGGGGGGTGGGCTGGGCCCACTTCTGGGTGCCGTTGCTCAGGCGCAGGCCGACCAGTTGGGCCGCGGTCCGGTCCACGAGAACCGCCGTGTCGTCGGCGAAGTAGACGTTGTCGTCACCACGGATCGACCGCTGCCAACGCTGTTCGCCCGTACGCGCGTCGAGCACGGCCAGCGGGCGCGGGGTGCTGTCGCCCGATGCGTCGGCGAGGACCGCGACCGCCCCGGGGACGGCGATGATCGCCTCCCAGTCGTCGGCCCGCGCGTCGGTCTGCTCGCGCCACAGCTCGTCGCCGGTTGCGGTGTCGACGGCCACTACCTCCAGCCGGTCGTCCGGCAGCGGGAACCCGAGGTAGGCCCGGTCGCCGAGCATCGCCGTCCACATGCCGGCCGGCCGCTCGGTCCCGGCCTTGGGCCGGGACAGTTCACGCAACGACCCGAACTCCAGATCCGGGTAGCGGTCACGGGTCAGGTAGATCGTCGCCGCGGCGCCCACCCCGACCAGGGCCAGCACCGCGCCGAGCACCACCCAGCGCGCCCGCCGCCAGCGCGGCCCACCCGCTGGCAGGGTCGGGGCCGCTGCGGCCCAGCCCGGCCCGGGAGGCGGGCCCGCCGGCGGGGTCGGCCCCGGCCAGGGCTGCGACGGTACTACCGGCGCGGCGGCTCCGGCCGGTGCGGGCGGGCTAACGGGGCCTGGCGCGGGCGGGCTCACAGGGCCCGGCGCGGGCGGTGGTCCCGCGTACGCCGGGGCGGGCAGCGGCTTGCGCAGCGGCAGGTCGGTCAGTGCGCCCTCGGCCACCGGCAGCTCCGGCTGGTCCAGCACGGTCGGGGCGACCCCCAGCTCGGCGTGCAGCATCCGGGCCACCAGCGGGATCCGTGACGAGCCGCCGACGAGGAACAGCCCGGCGAGCTGGTCGGGGCTGAGACCGGCTGCGGCGATCACCTCCCGGGCCCGCTCCACCGCCCGGCGCAGCAACGGCGTGGCCGCCCGCTCGACGTCCGCCCGGGTCAGCTGGACCGTATCGGCCACCCCCGGCACGGCGACCGGCGCGACAGTGGAGCGGGACAACGTCTCCTTCGCACCCCGTACCTCGTCCCAGAACCGCACCTGGTCGCGGCGCTGCGCCGGGTCCGCCGGCCGGGTCAACCGGGCCCACTGCGCGGCGTGCCGTTCACCGACCAGCTCACCGACCCGCCGCACCAGGGCCGCGTCGAGGTCCAGACCGCCCAGGTCGGGCAGGCCACCGTCGGCGACCACGCTGAAGCCGGAGTCACCCCACGGGTCTGCGCCCTCGTTGCGCAGCACCGCGACGTCGAGCGTGCCGCCACCGAAGTCGAACACCGCGATCGCGCCGCCGACCGGCACCGGACGATGCAGCACCTGCGTGTAGTAGCGGGCGGCGGCCACCGGCTCCCGCAGCAGCCGGGTGCCCGGCGGCGTCGGCCCGGCCAGGGTGTGCTCGGCCACCTGCGGCCACCCCGCCAGCAGCAGGGCGTCGGCGAGCACCTGCCGTCGCGTCGCGTCCCAGGCGGCCGGGCAGGTGAGAACGGCCGGGGGCAGGAAGCCGACGGTGCCCACCGCGGCCCGCGCGACCGATGCCAGCACCGCGGCGAGCAGGTCGGCCGGCGGGTACGAGCGGTCGCCGAGCACAATGGTCGGCTCGTCCACCCGGCGCTTCGGGTTCGCCTCGAACCGGGCCGGGTCGGCCTGCGCCAACCGCCGGGCGTCCCACCCGGTGTGCAGGGTGCCGTCCGGGTCGGCGTACACGGCGGAGGGGCTGAGCGGTTGACCGTCCATCAACAGCGGACGGGTGCGCCCGTCGGGCCAGCGCAGCACTGCGACGGTGTTGGACGTACCAAGGTCGACGCCGAGGGCGAAACCCTCGTGCTGGCCTGCCATCTGCCCGATACCTCCGCCGCGACGAGGGGAACTCGACCCCGCATCGTACGCAGGCCCCGCCGCCGGGCTGATCACTCGGTCAGGGGACGGTCGGGATCGTCCGCTCAGTGCGTGGAACGTTCGCCGACGACCTCCCCGTCGCTGCTCTCCCCGGTGGGGCGGAACCCGAGCTTCAGGTAGAACTGCTCCGGGCCTTCCGCCCCCGGATGCCACGTCGTGAAGACGCGGTCGTGCCCGCGCTCACGCGCCTCCGCACGGACGGCGTCCACCGCGAAGCGGCCGTGCCCGCGGCCCTGGTGCTCGGCGGCGATGTTCAGCCGCCACAGACCCGAGCGCAGGTCGTCCGGTCGGGCCGGGTCCCACACGATGTCGAAGAAGCCCATCAGGAAGCCGACGATCTCGTCACCCTCGACGATCAGACGTGGCCACGCGACCTCGGGCTGCGCGTACGCCTCGGCGAGGGACCAGGCGACCGGGGACGAGAACTTCTCCTGGTCCGGCCGCACACTCACCCGGCATGCGGCTTCGACGTTGTCCGGGGTGATCTGCACGAGTCGCGGCACGCCGGCCACCCTATCCACCGACCCTCTCGTTGGTCGTTTGCACGTCGGCCGCTCGCAGGAGCCGGAGTTGACCGATCTCCGCGACGTTCTTCATCAGCTCGGCGTTGACCCAGCCGATCGTGTGCGTGACCGTGTGGTCGGTCCCGCCCGGCCAGGGGAACGTCGCGTTGCCGTCGAGGTCGGCGTCGCTGAGGTGGTCGAGCAGGCCCAGCCATTCGGTGCGCAGGCCCCGCAGCCACGCCACGCTCGGCTCACCCGCGCCGGGCCAGACCACGGCCGTGCGCTGGCGCGGTGGCGCACCCCGGAGATGATCCATGGTCACGGTCCACCACCAGCCGATGTGCCACGTGAGCCAGCCGATCGTCGGCGCCGGGACCGGGTCGGGTTCGGTGTCGGCCCAGTCCGGCGTCCAGGTGCCGTCGGCGCTGCGCCGGACCGACCAGCAGTGCGGGGTCGGCTCCCAGAGGAAGTCGTCGGCTTCGAGTCGTTCGAGGTGGTACTCGAACAGCGCCCACGTCAGGTCGAACTGCCAGCGCAGGAGGGCAATGGACGTTACGGACATCCGAGGATTCTGTCGGGGCGCCGGCGTCGCCGTCGACAGAATAAACACCCGCCGGCTCATGACCGGCGTGCGGGTGATGACTGTGCGGCATCTTGATGCCGCACAGTCATCACGCTCGCAGCGAGTACCCCGCCGGCGCGGGCCCAACGCGACGATCAGGAGTCGGCGGCGCAGCGCGCGGAGAGGGCGTAGCGGAGCAGGACCACGTCGCCGATCTGGCGGGCCTCGGCCAGCCGGGCGCGGCGGCCCGGGTGCCAGGGGAAACGACCCTCGCCGACGAACCGGGGCGCCCGCCCGTCGCCGACGAAGAACGGGGCGACCACCAGGTGCAGCTCGTCGGCGAGACCGGCGGCGAGGAACTGGGCGTGCACCGTCCCGCCGCCCTCCACCATCAGCCGCTGCACACCCCGCGCGGCCAGGTCGGTCAACAGCCATCCAGGGTCGACCGGCTCGCCCGCGTCGATGACGGTGGCCAGGCGACCGAGGCGCTCCCGGGTCTTCTCGACCGCGTCGG
Source organism: Micromonospora zamorensis (assembly GCF_900090275.1). Taxonomy (NCBI): domain Bacteria; kingdom Bacillati; phylum Actinomycetota; class Actinomycetes; order Micromonosporales; family Micromonosporaceae; genus Micromonospora; species Micromonospora zamorensis. Next base: position 3,272,286 of record NZ_LT607755.1, read on the forward strand.
TGGCGCAGTAGACGAGCCGGGTCGAATCACCGGCGGTGAAGAAGCGGGCGGTCGGGTCGAGATCACCCTGGGCGGTCAGCGTGACCTTGGTGGGTGATTCGGGTCGGCCGGACGCGGCCCGCTCCGCCCGCCGACTCGGCGAGCGCACCAGCAGCCGCGGGTCGTCGCGGCGGACGGTGCCGGCACCGACCAGGATCGCGTCGCAACTGGCCCGGACCGCGTCGACCCGGTCCAGGTCGTCGTCGTTTGACAGCAGCAGGCGTTGCTCGGAGGCGTCGTCGATGTAGCCGTCGATCGAGGCCGCGCAGCTGAGCAGCACGTACGGTCGCGAGGGCTCAGGCTGGCAGCTCATCGGGGGCCAGCCCGGTCGGAGGTGCCACTCGTGAGCGCTTCCGCCGCCTCGGCCTCCGCCGCCTTGGCCGCCTTCGCCGCCAGGTAGTCCGCGTTGGCCGGGGAGAGGAACACGCTGGTGGGCACCCGCTCGGCGACGTCCACGCCCAGCTTCGTCAGCTGCTCGGCCTTGTCCGGGTTGCTGCTGAGCAGTCGGATCCGCGGCACGTCCAGCGTGGCCAGCATCTGTGCGGCGGCGGTGTAGTCCCGCTCGTCCTCGCCCCGGCCCAGCGCCACGTTGGCCTGGTAGGTGTCCAGCCCGGCGTCCTGCAACGCGTACGCGTCGAGTTTGGCGTACAGGCCGATGCCGCGACCCTCCTGGCGCAGGTAGAGCAGGAAACCGCCAGCTTCGGTGATCCGCTGCACCGCCTCGCGCAACTGCGGCCCGCAGTCGCAGCGTTGGCTGCCGAACACGTCGCCGGTCAGGCACTCGCTGTGCGGGCGGACCAACGGGGGCTCTCCCCCGGCGGCGAGCCGGTCCAGAGCGCCCGCCCAGTCGCCGAGACCGAGTGCGAGGTGCTCCCGGCCGTCCACCAGGCCCTTGAACGAGAACACCCGGACCGTCGTGGAGTAGCCGTCGGGAAACGTCAATGGCACCGTGACCTGCGTACGGATCGTGGCGACCGGCAATGCTTCGGGCATGGGACTCCTCTGTCCGGCGCCGCCGACGCGCGGCGACGCGTACGTCTCACAACCGACTCAACAGCCGCCGACGGGGGCGGCTTCCCGGGCGGCGACCGGAACTCGATTGCGCCGGGCCAGCAGCACGGCCGCTCCGGGCAGGCTGGCGACCAGGATCAGTGCACCGTAGACGGTGGCGGTGGCGACGCCCTCGGCCGCGCTGAGGCCGGCCGCGCCGAACACCCACGCGGCCACCCCCTCGCGCGGGCCGAAGCCGGCGACGTTCAACGGCAGGCCCATGGCGAGCAGGGCGAGCAGCGTCAACGGCAGGAGTCGTGACAGCGGGGCGTCCGATCCGGCGGTACGTGCCGCCACCAGGAAGGTGGCCAGGTGACCGGCGACCATCACCGCGGAGGCGATCAGCACGCCGAGCCAGGTGCGCCGGGCCAGCAACCCGGACCGCACGTCCGCCACGGCGGTGCGCATCGCCCGCGCCCAGCGCGAGGGGCCGGCGTTCGGCACGGCCCGGGCCAGCAGCACGGTGACCAGCCCTCCCGCGAGCAGCATCCCGGCGGCGATCGGCAGGTACGGCCGCACCGGGGACGGGAAGGCCGCGAGCACCACCAGCGCGACGCCGACCAGCACCACCTGCCCGGCGGTGCGTTCCCAGACCACCGCGCGGATGCCCCGGCTGACGTCACCGGCGTCCCGGCCGTGGCGGACCGCCCGGTGCACGTCGCCGAGCACACCGCCGGGAAGGGTGGCGTTGAGGAACACGGCCCGGTAGCAGTGCGCCACGGCGGTCGCCAGCGGCAGCCGCACGCCCAGACCACCGGCGACCAGGCTCCACCGCCATGCCGCGCAGACAGTGGTGAGCACCCCGATGACCAGCGCCGCAGCCAGCGCCGGCGCGTCGATCAGTCGCACCCCGGCGAGGAACGGGCCGGTGCCCACCTGCCACAACAGGACGGCGAGCAGACCCACCCCACCGACCACTCGTGCCCAGGCCCAGAACATCGGCGTCGGCCCTCCCCTTGAAGATCGTCCACTTGCCCTAGTCCACGTACCCAGGGTGAGAACGGTTCATCCGTCGGCGAGGAGGTCACTGTGTTCGACCAGGACGGTGAGCCGCCCGGCCGCCGCGTCGGCCAGCCGACGCCGGGCGTACGCCTCGGCCGGGCCGGCCAGGTCGGGACGCTCTTCGCAGGCCGCGCCCAGCCAGCCCCGGAACCACTCGGCGGCCAGGTCGGCGTGCTCCGGGCCCAGCCGCCACGGGCTGGGCCGTTCCCGCACGTGCACGCCCCGCCGGGCGAACGCGGCGACGGTGGCGGCGACGGCGTCCGGGCCGAGCAGCCGCCGGCCGTCGACCGTACGCCGTTGGTGGTCGTTGAACGCGGCCTCGACCACCGCGTCCAGTGGATCGGCCGGGGTGAACCGGACCCGCCCGGTCACCGAGAGGGCGAAGAGGGTCGGCCGGCCCACGCAGGCGGCCACCACCCGCTCGATCTCCTCGACGCTGAGCATGTCCAGCAGCGCGGACGCGGTGAACAGCGAAGCATCGGCCAGGTCGGCGGCGCTCAGCCGGGTGAGGTCACCGCAGCGGGTGCTCACGGTGACCGGGGCGCCGTCGGAGGCGCTCACCCCGGTCATGCCCTCGGCGGCGCGGGCCAGCAGGTCGGCGTCGCGGTCGTGCAGCACCCAGTGCTGCGCGCCGGGCAGGCGGGGTGCCACCCAGCGGCTCATCGAGCCGGTGCCGCTGCCCAGGTCGTGGATCACCGTCGGGGCGTCACCGGCCAGTCGGGGGCGAACGGCGTCCAGCAGGTCCTCGGCACGCGCCGCCGCGTCGGCCGGCTCCCGCAGTCGCAGCCAGTCGGCGAACGGCAGGGTCTCCTCGACGGTCATCCCGCCACCTCCTCCAGCGCGGCGGCCAGCAACGCGGTGGTCACCGGCCAGTCGGTCAGGGTGTCGCGCCGGGCCAGAGCGGCACGCCGCAGTCGAGCCCGCAGCGGGTCGTCGGTCAGCCAGCGGGTCAACGCGTTGGCCAGCGCGGCGGGGTCGTCCGGGGCGACGAGCAGGCCAGGCCGGTCACCGCCGGGCGTGTGACCGAGCGCCTCCGGCAACCCGCCGACCTCGGTGGCGAGCACCGGCAGGCCGCGCGCCAGCGCCTCGGTGACGACCATCCCGTACGTCTCGCCCCGCGACGGCAGGACCAGCAGGTCGGAGTCGGCGTACGCGGCGTCCAGCGCCGCTGCGGTCAGCGGACCGACGAGGCGCACCCGCTCGGTGAGGCCGGCGCCCGTGAGCCGTTCCCGCAGCCGCCGCACGAGGTCCGGCTCCCGGGTCAGGGTGCCCGCGCACACCATCGTCCAGCGCAGCCCGACCAGCGTGGACAACGCGTCGACCAGCACGTCGTGCCCCTTGTGGTGGGTGACGGCCGCGACGCAGAGCAGCCGGTCGCCGGTGACCGAGCCGGGTGCCGGCGGTGCCGGCCGCACCCCGGGAGGCGCCGCCCGGATCCGGTCGGCGAGCGCCGGATGGCGGGCCACCAGGTGACGGCGGGTCCACTCGCTGGTGGTGACGACGGCCCGGGCGGTGGTCAGCGCCCGGGCCTCCGCCGCGTCGTCGAACGGCAGGTGCACGAGGACGACCAGGCGCAGCCGGCGGGCATGCGGCACGAGCAGGTCCGGCACTGTCGAGGCGATCAGGCCGTCGAGCAGCACCACGGCGTCGTCGGGCGTGGCGTCGAGCAGCTCGGTCAGCTTCGCCCGGTCGACCGGGTCGGGGGCCGGCCACGCGCCGGGCACCGGGTGCTCGCGCACCGACCAGCCGCGCTCACCGAGCCCCGCGCAGACCCGCCGGTCGTACGTGTTGCCACCGCTGGGAGTGGCCACGTCGTCGATGTCACCGGGCAGGACGACGTGCACCGTGCGGAAGGTCGTGTCCGACTCGCCGGTGGACGCCGTCCGACCGGCATCGATCACAGCGAACGCTCGTAGCTCGCCCAGGCGATGTGCGACTCGTGCAGCGTGACGGTGATGCCGGTGAGGTCACGCGCCCCCGCGCCCAGGTCACCGGCGTGGACCCGCTCGACCAGCCGGTCCGCGATGGTGCGGGCCAGCACCTCGGTGGTCGTGTTCACCCCGGCGAAGGCCGGCTCGTCGTCGAGGTTGCGGTAGGTCAGCTCGCCCAGCACGGCCCGCAGCTGCTCGGTGGCCAGGCCGATGTCGACCACGATTCCGTCGGCGTCCAGGTCGGGCCTGCGGAACGTCGCGTCCACCACGAAGGTGGCTCCGTGCAGACGCTGGGCCGGGCCGAACACGTCGCCCCGGAAACTGTGGGCGATCATCATGTGATCCCGAACGGTCACGCTGAACACTGTCACTCCCCGTCGTCGTAGGTGATGAGGTGGCAGAGCGCGGGCAGGTCGCCCGTGCTCAGTCTGGCAAGCACGTCGGGCAGCTCCGCGAACCGGGACGCACCGGTGATCAGGGCGTCGAAGGCCGGGTCGTCGAGCAGGTCGAGGGCGAGCGCCAGCCGGTCGGCGTAGCTGCGCCGCCCACGCCGGGCGGGCGCGACCATGCCGACCTGGCTGCTGCGTACGCTCAACCGGCCGGAGTGGAACGCCCCACCCAGCGACACCTGCACCTGGCGGTCGCCGTACCAGCTCAGCTCGATGACAGTGCCCTCCGGCGCGAGCAGGTCCAGCGAGCGTTGCAGGCCGGCACTGGTGGCGCTGGCGTGCACCACGAGGTCCCGGTCGCCGGTCGCGTCGTCCGGTTGGGCGAACTCGACACCGAGCGCGCCGGCCACCCCGGCCCGCCGGGCGTCGGTGTCGACCAGCTCGACGTGCACGCCGGGAAAACGGGCGAGCAGCGCGGCGACACAGCAGCCCACCATGCCCGCACCCACGACGGTGACCCGGTCGCCGACCAGTGGTGCCGCGTCCCACAGCGCGTTGACGGCGGTCTCCACCGTGCCGGCGAGCACCGCCCGGGCCGGAGGCACCCCGTCCGGCACGGGCACCACGGCGGTGGCCGGCACGACGTACGCACTCTGGTGCGGGTGCAGGCAGAAGACCGTGCGCCCGAGCAGGTCCGGCGGGCCCTGCTCGACCACGCCGACACTGAGATAGCCGTACTTCACCGGGCCGGGGAAGTCACCCTCCTGAAAGGGCGCGCGCATGGCGGCGTGCTGGTCGGCGGGCACCCGGCCGGCGAAGACCAGCGTCTCGGTGCCCCGGCTGACCCCCGAGTACCGGGCCCGGACCAGCACCTCGTCGGGCCCCGGAGCGGGCAGCGTCACAGGCCGGATCTCCGCCGCGCCGGGCTCACGCACCCAGCAGGCGTACGCCTCGCGGTTCACCGTCGCGCACCTCACCTCTTGCTCGAGGCCGCACCGAGCGGCCAGGCTTCCGTGCCCCTCCCGGGTTGTCGATCATAAACACGGAGCGGAGGTGTCCACAGTTCGAAGTGGTCCGATGACGGCTGACCACGCGACTGCTACCAGCGGTTGCGCGCCTCCTCGGCCCAGCCGACGAGCCCGTCGAGGCTCACCTTCGTCCCGTCGTCCGTCTTCGCCCAGCCGGAGAAGTGCCCGAAACACTGGTGGGTCTCGTTCGCGACGACACCCAGGTTGGTGCGGGCAACCTTCTCGTGGAACGGCTGGAACTCGGCCTCGACCCGTTCCCCGCTGATCCGCCACGGGCGAAGCCAGTCCGACCGGTCGTAGGTCCAGCGCAGTTCCTCGCCGATCTTGTGCAACCGGCCGTCGACGAACAGGCCGTTCTCGGTGACCCCGGTGCCGTCAGTCCACTGACCGCCGAGCTGGATCGCCCGTCCCGGTGCCGCACCGGCGGCCCAGTTCCACGTGATCGCGTACGGCCATCTGCCGCGACCGTGGTCCAGCACGGCGAACGCGTCCGGCCCACCGATCTCGTACTTCTGGCCGTGCAGTTCCAGTGTGCCGAGGACAGGGCGGCCGACGTCCTTGACCGTGTACTGGAATCGCGTAGGGCTCCACGGCACGACCACGCCGAGCGACTCGTGACCGGCCGGCAACGGCACGTCCACCTCCAGCCGCACTCCGGGGGCGCTCGCCGAGATGGCGGTGCCGTCCGGGCGCTGAGCGATCCGGATCGCCAGGCCACCGCCCTGTGCACGAACCTCGCCCACGCCGCTGTGCGGCGGTAGTACCGTTCCGCGCGCCAGCGGCACCACCACGTCGGCCTTCGTCTCGGTGCCGCTGTCCCGGTCGAGCACATAGACGCTGTGCACGCCGGCGTAGTCCAGCGACGAGGCGACCAGCCCGACGATGTGCTGCGGCGTCACGATGCCCCAGTACTCCCACCGCTTGGTCCGGCCCCAGCCGCGCAGGTTCGCGGTGTGCAGCGGGCGGCGTGTCCAGCCGACCGCCGCAGGATTGAGCCGCCCGCCCGGTTGGCACAGCTCGGCAGGTGAGGACAGTTCGCGTTCGTGGGTCACGAGGTGCACGATAGCCCCGCCACCCTCCGAGACACCCGACCACAGGGTCGGTGGTGCCGCCTGGAAGGGCTTCGCCAGCTGCGGGTGCTACCAGCTGCGCACTCGCCAGAGTTCCACCACAGCTGGCCGCATCCCGCAGCCGGCGGGCTGACAGGTCCGGGACTTGGCCGGGTCCCATACCTGCTCGCCGGTCGGCGTCCGGCTCGGCCTGCCGGAGCACCTTTTGACTCAACTCGTTCTAAGTGAGCCATAACGGAGGCTATCCGGACCAAGAAGTCTGGTCAACGGCAGCATTTAAGACTGTTTCCGTCCTTAAATCGGTATGCTCGACGCATGACGCGTGCTGTCCCCGCCCCACCGAGCGGCACCCCCGGCAACGAGCGACTTGTCCTCGCCGCGCTGCGGGGCGGAGCCGTTCTCAGCCGGACCGAGTTGAGTGCCACGACCGGCCTGCCGAAGACGACGGTGACCGGCATCGCCAATCGCCTCCTGCAACGGGGCATGGTCGTCGAGCACACCGCCGACACCGGACGACGGCATCGCAGTCGCGGCCGACCCGCGAGTGGCCTCGCGCTGGCGGACCCCGGCGGCCTGGTCGCCGCCCTGTGCTTCAGCCACACCACGATCCGGGCCGCGGCGGTCGGCTGGGACGGCACCTTTGCCGCCCACCGGCAACGCGACATCGGTGGCGATCGCGACCAGCAACGCGTGCTCGACCGAGGGCTGCGCCTGCTCGAAGAGGCGTTCGCCGAGGCGGGGTCGACGCCGGAGCAGGCCGACTTTGCCGTCATCGGCGTTCCGGCAGCCTTCGAACGGGGGGTCGGGGCGGCATTCGGCCGGATGCCCGACGCCGCCCGCGAGGCCGTACCCGAGCTCGCAAAGGTCTTCGGTTGGTTTCGCTCAGACCCGCAGCCCATGGTCACCGAACGCCTGGGCATCCCGACGGCGGCGGAGAACTACGCCAACCTCGCAGCGCTGGGCGAGGCGACCGCCGGGGCGGGGCGCGGCCTGGACGACCTCATCTACATCAAGCTGGTCGAGGGGGTCGGCGCCGGGCTGGTCCTCGGTGGCCGACTGCACCGAGGTGCGCGCGGCCTGGCTGGGGAACTGGCGCATGTGCAGGTGCTTCCCAACGGACGATGGTGCCTCTGCGGAAGTCGCGGCTGCCTCGCGGTGACGTACGGCGACTTCGTGGAAACGATCGGCTCGACCTACCCGCAACCGATGACTGTCGCCGACATCCGCGAGCTCGCGGCTGCGGGCGAGGTGGGCACCCGACGCATCCTGGCGGACCTCGGTCGGGGCTTCGGGCGAGTGCTCGCCGACGTCTGCGTGCTGCTCAGCCCGGAGGCAATCATCGTGGACGGAGCGCTCGGCGCGGCGGCAGAACCGTTTGTCGCCGGCATGCGCGAAGCGATGGACCAGCGCATGCCGAGCGTCATGGCGGAGTCCGTGCAGCTGCTCACCGGCGAGCTCGGGGAACGGGCCGAGCTGCTCGGTGCGGTCGCGCTCGCTCGGGCGGGACAACTGCCCGCCGCGACCGTCAGCCGGTAACGGACGGGTCACGGACGCAGCGCGTCCGCAACACCAAATTCACCCTGGTGTTGCGAAGTCTCCTGGTAGCGGTAATGTTCTGCCGGACAACAAAGCCTTCCTCCGTCCTCGGCCGGTCGGGGGAAGCGCCAGCGTCGCGACCGTTCCACTCCGGCTCCTTGCCCGGTACTCGCCTGAACCGTCGCCTGGCCTCCTTCACGGGCCGGTGCATTCGTTGATCCGATGCACCTCCCGTTCACGTGGACTCCCCCGTCCACGACAACCTGCGGCACCGGACCGGTGCGAGCCGGGGACCTCCCCTGCCGCAAAAATGGAGGTACGACCACCGATGAAGATCCGACCCACCGCTCGATGGGTGGCGGGGGTGTCAGCCGCAGCGACTGTTGCCCTGGCCGTCACCGCAGGCCCACCCGCCATGGCAAATTTCGCCAGCGCCTCACGCGGCGCCAGCACCTACCCCGGCCAGTCCCCCGTCGTCCAGACCGACAAGGGTGCGGTCCGTGGCGAGGCCAAGAGCATGGTGACCTCCTTCAAGGGCATCCCCTTCGCCGCGCCGCCGACCGGCGACCTTCGCTGGAAGGCACCGCAGCCGGCCGCCAGGTGGAAGGCCACGAGGGACGCGACACAGTTCGGGGCTTCCTGCGTACAGGGCACCGGCTGGGATCCCGGATATGACAAGCCCACGCTGACCGAGGACTGCCTCTACCTCAACGTGTACCGCCCCAGCACCGCCTCAAAGAAGAACCTCCCGGTCTTCTTCTGGATCCACGGCGGCGGCAACTTCGCCGGCGCAGGGCGCGACACCAACCCGGACAAGTTCGTGACGCGGGAGGACGTCGTCTACGTCACGATCAACTACCGGCTCGGCGCCATGGGCTACCTCGTGAACCCGGCCCTTGAGGCGGACAACCGCGACGGCTCGGCCGGCAACTTCGCGATCCTGGACCAGCAGGCGGCTCTGCGCTGGGTGCAGAAGAACATCAAGGCGTTCGGCGGCAACCCCGACAACGTCACAGTTGCCGGGCAGTCCGCGGGCGCCGGCAACACGGCCGTGCAGCTTGCCTCGCCCACCGCGCGAGGTCTCTTCGACCGCGCCATCCTCCAGAGCGGAGGCGGCAGTCCTCTGCGGACGTTGCCGGCGGCCCGAGAGAGCGGCGAGCAGTTCAGCGCCGAAATCGGCTGCCCGACGGGCGCGGGCCAGGTCGACTGCCTTCGCTCGAAGAGCCCCACCGAGATCCTCGCGGCGCAGGCCAAGGTCCGTCAGTCGGGCGCCGTCGCCGGCACTCGCGTCGTGCCGACCGATCCGATCGAGCTGATGAAGACCGGCAAGCTGACCGACCTGCCGGTCCTGGTCGGCGGCACCTCCGACGAGTCGCAGCAGAGTGTCTTCGCCGCGTACGACTACCTCGACAAGCCGCTCACCACCGCACAGCTCAACACCCTGATCTCCACCACGTACCCGAATGGTGTCGACCAGATCCGTGCCACCTACCCGGTGGTGAACTACAAGTCGCCCACCGTCACCTGGGGTGCGATCCAGAGCGACCAGCGTGCGTGTCGGGATCAGACGCTGCGCGAGCGGCTGGCGAAGGACACCAGGACCTACGCCTACGAGTTCGCCGAGAAGAATGGCCCGGCCTTCGTCTCGATCTGGCGCCTCAACACCGACTACCCCTTCGGTGCCACCCACGTGAACGACCTCGGCTACCTCTGGGACTACCTCGGCACGGCCCTGCCCTTCAGCGGCGAGCAGGTCGACCTGTCCAACCAGATGATCAGCTACTGGGGCAGCTTCGCCCGCGACGGTAACCCGAACGTGCAGTTCGCGCCGACCTGGCCCCGGTACGCCCCGCAGGGTGACCTCCTGCAGTTCGCGGCACCCAGCGCCCAGCGGGTCGCCGACACCAAGGTCGGCGAATCGCACAACTGCTCGGTGTGGGACGCGGTCAGTCCCGCTGTCTGACCACGTCAGCGAGGTCCGCGAAATGGTGCCTCGGCACCACCTCGCGTATCCCGGCAACGAGCGCTTCGGCAAGCAACAGCTGCGTACACCCCTTCGATCGACCGAAAAGGACTAATTCGTGAGAAGTTTCCCCAAGCGTCGCCTGGCCACCTGGGCTGCCGCCGTGATCGCCCCTGTGCTGCTGCTCGGCGCGGGCGCCAGCGCCGTCGCCCAGGCGGACAGCAAGGGCGACGGACGCGGCGGTGACCCCGTCGTGCAGAGCCGGAACGGGCTCGTCCGTGGCGTCGCGACGAACCAGTTCGACCAGTTCCTCGGCCTGCCGTACGCGGCACCCCCCGTACGCGACCTGCGGTTCGCCCCTCCGGCCGCGCCGGAGTCGTGGCGGGGAATCCGGTCGGCCGATCAGCAGGCCCCGGCATGCGTGCAGTTCGAGCCGACCGGGATCCGCGAGGAGCAGGCCGTCAGCGAGGACTGCCTCTACCTCGACGTCTACCGGCCGAGCAAGGTCGCGAAGAACGCCAAGCTGCCGGTCATGCTCTGGTTCCACGGCGGTGGCCACACCCAGGGCACCGGCGTCATCTACGGCGGCGGAACGATGGCGGCCAAGACCGACACCATCATCATCTCGATCAACTATCGCCTCGGGGCGCTCGGCTTCCTCGCCCACCCCGCGCTCAGCGCGGTCACGGACGGCGGCTCCGGCAACTACGGCCGGATGGACCAGCTCGCGTCGATGAAGTGGGTCCGGGACAACATCGCCAACTTCGGCGGCGACCGGAACAACGTGACGATCTACGGCCAGTCCGCCGGCGGACAGGGCGTGTGCGACATGCTCGCCATGCCGGCCGCCAAGGGGCTGTTCCACAAGGCGATCGTGCAGAGCCAGCAGTGCCTGGCCACCCGCAACACGCTCGCGGTCGGCGAGCAGCGGGGTGTCGGGTTCGCCGAGTCGGTGGGTTGCACCGATGCCGCCACCGTTGTCAACTGCCTGCGCGCGGCGTGGCCCGGGAAGCTCGTCGCCAACCAGGCGAACTACCTCGGTAACTCCAAGGTGGGCGGCTCGCTGCTGCCCAAGTCGTTCGCCGACGCGTTCGCCGACGGCACCTGGAACAAGGTGCCGGTGATGTCCGGTACCACGCGCTCCGAGAACCGGCTCACCGAGACCGCCCTCGCCGGAATCACCGCGCAGGGCTACGTCGACACGATCAAGCGTGAGTACGGCGACAAGGCCGACCGCGTCCTCGCGACGTACCCGCTGAGCAAGTTCAAGAGCCCGTGGGACGCCATCACGCAGGTGCACACCGACGCTGGTCGCGCGTGCCAGACCGAGCAGGCCGCTCGGGTGATCTCGACCAAGACCCCGCTCTACCGCTACGAGTTCAACGACCCGACCTCGCCGACCCTGTACGGGTTCCGCGTCCCGGGTGAGGATGTCTCCAACGGACACAGCGGCGAGCTGGCCTACCTGTTCGACTTCACTCTCGGCGAGCGGCCCCTCACCGCGCAGCAGAAGAAGCTGTCGGACCAGATGATGCGGTACTGGGGCGCCTTCGCCCACAACGGCAACCCGAACTACCGGGGTGCCCCGTCGTGGCCGACCTACGGCGGCGACGAGAACGTCATGCAGTTGCGCACCGGCGGAGCGAGCCGAGTGATCAACACCTTCGCGGCGGAGCACAACTGCGGCCTCTGGCTCAGCTGACCTCTTACCGCGCGCACCAATAAACAGAACAGTGCGGGCTCGCCCTCCACGGGGCGGGCCCGCATTGTTGCATCTCACCGATCGACTGCCGTCGGGGCTGCCTGCGCGGCGCCGCGGCGGTGCGGTGACCGCGCTGGACCTGGTCGCCACCCACCCCGGCGATGTTCGGTCTGTCGACGGAGGACGACGGCACCCGCGACGACCGCTGGTGTCGAAGAGTTCGTGGGCGATCACCGACTACCGCCCCGATCCGCCGCGCTCACCTCGGCATCGACCCGGATCGTGATCGCGGTCGGCGAGGAGTCTGCCGGGTACGGCGAACACTTGACGGACACATCGATGCGCCCTAGGTTCATACGACATCAGACATAGGATGTCATAGGATGTGGTGCATGCGCAGCTTCGGCTGCTCCTGACTTCTTTCCTCCCGATCGTCCCCTTCGCTGCTCGCCCCTGGCTCACTGATCCAGCGCGGGCGGCCGGCCCGGCTCCACCTGCGGCCACGGCTCCATCGCGAACCCTGCACGAGACCGGCAGGACTCCCTCGTCATCAGCCGCTTCAGCTCCGCCGGGCTGGCGCGGCCCGACGCTGCCGAAACCAGTCGTACAGCCACGGACACCGGCGTCCTTGGCGCCCAGGCATCCCCCTTGAAGGAACAGGACCCCATGAAGCTGTCTGCCCTCGGCCGCATCGCTCTGGCCACAGGCATCGCCGTGCTGACCACCGCCACGCTCCCCGGCACCCCCGCGGCCGCCGCCCCGGTGAAGAGGAAGATCCTCCCCGTTCTGGTGGAGTTCAACGACGCTTCCTTCCAGTTTCCGGACAAGGTGAAGGCGTCCACGCCGGACACCTACTTCGGCGCGAAGAGCGACTCGGCCGCGTCGTACCTGTCGGAGTTGTCGCGTGGGCAGTACACGCTGGTGCCCGCCGTACCGGAGCAGTTCCTCGGCCCGATCAAGCTGGACCTCAGCGCCGCCGGCTGCCCGCAGGGCAAGATCAACCAGTTGACCCGGGAGGAGCTCACCAAGCGCGGCCTGGTCGCGGGCAAGGACTACGAGAGCCTGTCGATCGTCTTCCCGGCACAGAAGACGAACTGCCCCTGGGCCGGCCTCGCCACCCTCCCCGGCCCGACCACCTGGATCAACCTGTACGGCACCGCCAGCGGCATCGACGTGGTCGGCCACGAACTCGGACACAACCTGGGCTTCGGGCACCAGGGTCGCGTCAAGTGCACCGGCGGCAACCTGGGCGCGTGCAAGTCAGGGGGCGCCAGCCACACGACCATCATGGCCGGTGGGTACCGGCCGGCCGGCTTCTCCGCACCGGAGATGATCCGTGCCGGATGGCTCAACGGCGGGGCCTCTCTCAAGGTCACCAAGTCGGGGGTCTACACGCTGCGCTCCCTGCACGGCAAGGGCAGCGGAGTCCGGGCCCTGGACATCGCCCTGGGCGGCGACCGGCTCGTCATCGAGTACCGCCACGCGGCCGGCAACTTCGACGCGAAGCTCGAGGGCGTCCACGCCTACCGTGTCCCCAAGGGCTCCTACGGTGCCTCGTCACTCATCGACACCACGACGGCGGACAAGACGGCCACCAACAACGCACCGCCGAATGCGGACGCCATCACCAAACTGACGGACAAGGCGAGCAAGCTGTCCCTCGCCGTCGTGTCCTCCGGCGGTGGTCAGGCGAAGGTCAAGGTCGCGCTGAACGGCGATTCGCTCGCCGCCATCGACCCGGCCCCCTCGAAGTCCCCGTCCGCGTCCCCGACCCCCAGCGCGGCCACTCCCACCCCCAGTGCGAGCGCGAGCACCGGCACGGAATCCCTGACCGACGGCACCGAGCCGGTCACCGAGCTCGGCTCCGAGGAGCTCACCGCCGGTGGCGGTCGCTCGACCGTCCTGCCGCTCGCCGCCGGCGGCGGTGCCGCAGTGCTCGCGGTCGGCCTGGGATTCCTGCTGGTGAAGCGTCGTCGCAAGCGCGCCTGACCGGCCTGTCGGGCCCCGGACGACCGCTCGCGCGGCGGGCGGCCGGGGCCCGGTCAGACGGTCAGTCGAACTCCTCCACGTACTCCTCGGTGGGGCCCAGCTCAGGATGGTCGCGCAGCTCCAGGACCGGGCCGAGCCGGTCGGTCTCCAGTACGACAACCGTGTTCTCGCCGGCGCGCAGCAGTGGCGCGGGGCAGTAGAGCGTCACCTGCGGGCCGATGTCCCAGTAGCGGCCGAGCAGGAATCCGTTGACCCAGACCAGGCCGTGCACCGACCCGGGCAGGGCAAGGAAGGTGTCGGCCGGCTTCTCGATGGACACCGTCGCCACCGCGAAGCCGGCACCGGTGCTGGCGGGTCCGGCAGAGGTGGCGCGGCGCAGGTCGTCCGGTGTCCACTCGGACAGGGCGATCGGCGAGCTGGCCCAGCCGTGCACGATCCGGCGGTCGACGAGCACCGGCCCGAGCAGGCCCTTGTGCTGACCGACCAGCGGGCCGTAGTTGATACGGCCCAGGTTCTCCACCAGGATCTCCAGGCGCACTGCCGCACCGGCGCCGCGGATCGGCAGCTCCGGATGCTCGGAGTCGGCGACACCGATCGGCACACCGTCGACGAGGACGATCGCCCGGTCGCGTACGTCGGTCAGGATGATGACGTGGTCACCCGTGGGGATCCTCGGGTGGGCGGTGAGCAGCACCATCCCGGCGTCCAGGCCGAGCTGCTCGAAGGTGGCCGGTCGTGCACCGGTCGACTCCGGGGTGGGCACGGCACGCACGCCGGCGATCAGGTCGGCGCGGTGGGTCAGCGGCACCTGTGCCGGCGGGAGCACCGGCATCCGCTCGGAAACTCGCAGCTGTCCGGTCGCGCCCAGTGCCGCGCGCATGGCGTGGAACTTGGCGGTCAGCGTGCCGTCCTCGGCGATTGGCGCGTCGGAGTCGTAGCTGGTGATGGTGGGCTGCAGCCGGCCCCGGTCCGCGTTGGCGCCGGCCCACAGGCCGAAGTTGGTGCCTCCGTGCGCCATGTAGAGGCTGACGCTTCCCCCCTCGTCGATGATGGCGTCGAGAGTCTTGACGGCGCTGTCCACCGCGCGGACGTGGTGTCGCTCGCCCCAGTGGTCGAACCAGCCGTTCCAGTACTCGGCGACCACGAACGGTTCGTCGGGCCGGCGCCGGGCGAACAGGCTACGGGCGGCTTCGGGCTTCGAGCCGAGGGTGGCCGCGGCCAGTGTTCCGGGCACCGTCCCGGCGTCGTGCATCAGTTCGGTGGGGCCGTCGGCGGTGAACAGCAGCTCGGTGATGCCGCGGTCGAGCAGTGCCGAGCGAATCCAGCGCAGGTACGCCTCGTCGTCGCCGTAGCTGCCGTACTCGTTCTCGACCTGCACCGCCACGACGGGCCCGCCGGCCTGCGTCTGCTGCCGTGCGACGCGGGGAATCAGCTCGTCGAACCAACGCTCGACCGGCCCGGTGAACGCCGGGTCGGAGCTGCGCAGGGCCACGTCGCGGGCGGTGAGCCAGGCTGGCAGGCCGCCGTTGGACCACTCCGCGCAGATGTACGGGCCGGGCCGCAGGACGACGTCGAGGCCCTCTTCACCGGCGAGTGCGACGAACGCCTCAAGGTCGTGCCAGCCGTCGAAGCGGGGCGCGCGGTCCGCGTGCGGCTGGTGGAAGTTCCACGGCACGTACGTGTCGAGGGTGTTGAGACCGAGGTCGGCCAGCCGTCGGATCCGGTCGCGCCACAGCTCCGGGTGGACCCGGAAGTAGTGCAGGGCGCCGGAAAGGATGCGGTGAGGGACGCCGTGTCGGTGGAGCTGACGGTCGCTCCAGCCGAGCGCGGGCGATGGCCTGTTCAACGGTGTCAGTGTGTTGCCCGGCCGGGTCGTCTCGATCATGGCGGAAGCCTATGTTACCCGTGCCATACGTAACAATGGCGCTAGGATGCCGCCGTACCGGGTTCTCAGAAGGGCGGGCGGATGACCGAGGCGACAATGCGTGGCAGGCAGCCGAGCATGGCTGACGTGGCACGCGCCGCCGGTGTGTCGGCGCAGACGGTCTCGCGCACGCTGCGCGACTCGCCGAACGTCAACGCGGAGACCCGGCGTCGCGTGCTCAACGCGGTCGAGCAGCTCAAATACCGGTACAACGGCGCTCCCCGACTGCTGTCCTCGGGTCGGAGCTTCACGCTGGGCCTGGTCCTGCTGCAGGCCGGCGGCTACTACTCGCGCTCGGCGGTGACCGCCGGGGTGGAGGCGGCGGCCGGTCAGGCGGGTTACTCGGTGAGCATCGCGACCCTCGCCGAGCTGGACACCGCGTTGATGGAGAAATCCCTGCTCAAGCTCTCCGACCAGGGCGTCGACGGCATCATCATCGCGGTCCCCCTGATCTCCGTGACCCAGCGGATGGAGGACATCACGCGGGACATTCCCACCGTCACGGTGGACGGCTCGCGCACCACCGGGGCGCGGGTGCTGGGCATCGACCAGCACGAGGCGGGGCGCACGGCCACCCAGCACCTGCTGGACGCGGGGCACCGCCAGGTGTGGCACGTGGCCGGGCCGGACGAGTGGATCGAGGCACGGCAGCGTCGGCAGGGCTGGCAGGAGTGCCTGGCGGCTGCCGGGATCGACGCGCCACCAGCGCTGGAGGGCGACTGGTCGCCCGAGTCGGGCTACCGCCAGGGGCAGATCCTCGCGATGATTCCCGAGGTCACCGCCGTCTTCGTCGCCAGCGACGAGATGGCCTTCGGCGTGATCAAGGCGCTGCGGGAGCGCGGGCGGTCGGTGCCGCAGGACGTGTCGATCGTGAGCGTGGACGACATCGAGCTGGCCGCGTACTGCCACCCGCCGCTCACCACCGTTCGGCAGGACTTCTACCGCTCCGGGGCGGCCGCGGTCGCACTCCTGCTCGGCACCGATGAGGACGGCGAAACGCTGACGCCGGCGACCCTGATAGTCCGGGAGTCGACCGCGGCGCCGCGGGCCCGCTGACCGTCACGCCGTCGGCACATCGTTCTTGACGGCTCATGTTACGGGTGCCACAGTAACAACGCGCGGCCCGCCCAGTGATCTAGCGGACCGCGCCCCCGTGCACGCCGATCACTCCCGCACCGATGTGCGCCCCGCCCCGGAGGACCACCCCCATGTTGAGAAAACCCATCGTCCTTGCTGTCGTCGCGACGACAGCGCTCAGCCTGATCGCGGGCTGTTCCGGAGGCGACGACAACGCCGACGGCAAGAAGACCCTGAAGGTCGCGGCCTTCGAGGGCGGCTACGGCCGGGACATGTACGTCCAGGTCGTCGAGGCGTACAAGGCCAAGCACCCCGATGTGGACGTGCAGCTGCAGCTCTCGAAGACGCTTGAGGACGAGATCAGCCCGAACATGAAGGCCGGCAAGTTCCCGGACGTCGTGGTGCTGCCCCAGGGCCGCAAGGCCGCGCTCGCCGAGACGCTGGTCAAGGACAAGGCGCTGGAGGACCTCACCGGCGTCCTGGACATGACCGTGCCGGGCGAGCAGACCACGGTGCGGGCCAAGCTCGCCGACGGGATCGTCGGCAACCTCAGCACGAACCCGTACAACGACGACAAGACCTACCTGATGCCGATGTACTACGCGCCGACCGGCCTGGTCTACAACAAGGGTCTCTTCGCGCAGAAGGGGTGGCAGGTCCCCACCAGCTGGGACGACATGTTCAAGCTCGGCGACACCGCCAAGGCCGAGGGCATCGCGCTGTTCACCTACCCGACCGCGGGCTACCTCGACTCGTTCTTCTTCGCGCTGCTCGCCGACGTGGGCGGTGACCAGTTCTACAAGGACGCAATGACCTACTCTGACGGCGTCTGGAAGACCGCCCAGGCCCGCCAGGCCCTGGACATCACCGCCAAGCTGCTGAGCTACGCGGCGAAGACCACTGTGGGGTACGCGAACGAGCAGGACTTCACCAAGAACCAGCAGTCGCTCCTCGACAACAAGACGCTGTTCATGCCGAACGGCACGTGGGTCGTCGGTGAGATGAAGGACGCGCCGCGCGCCAACGGGTTCGAGTGGGCGATGGCTCCGCTGCCGGCGGTCACCGCAGGTGGCAAGCGCTACCTGACCACGATCGTCGAGTCGGCCTGGGTTCCGAGCGGAGCCCAGAACAAGGACGCCGCGAAGGACTTCGTCGCGTACCTCTACTCCGACGAGGCCGCCGGCATCTTCGCCAAGTCCAACGCGATCCAGCCGGTCAAGGGCATCGCCTCGACGCTGCCCGCCGAGATCGCCCCGTTCTACCAGCTCTACGAGGACCCGACCGTCACCGCTCTGGTTGGCGGCTTCGCCAGCACCGCGCCGGTCGAGGGCGTGAACATCAAGGGCACGCTCTTCGACACCGCGAACAGCATCATCAGCGGCGACAAGACCGTCGACCAGTGGCAGACCGCGCTGAACGACGCCAGCGAGAAGCTGCGGCAAGCGGGCAAGTGACGCCCCGGCGGCAGCCCGGGACCGGGCTGCCGCCGATCCCCTCCCCCGCGAGAACCAAGGACTGGTCACGGTGACGACGACCCTCACTCCACCACCCACGGGCACCAGCAGGCGTACGCCCAGCAGGTCCCCGGCGTCAGCGCGTGGCTCCGCCGCACGCGGCCGGCGCGGCGACGGTCGGTTCGTCGCCGCCTGCCTGCTGCCGGCGCTGGCACTGTTCGCGCTGTTCATGATCTGGCCGACCGTCAGCGTGTTCCGGATGTCGCTCTACAGCTGGAGCGGCTTCTCGGCGCAGATGCGGTTCGTCGGCCTGGACAACTTCGCCAAGCTCGCCGACGACGAGCAGTTCCTGCGCGCGTTCCAGAACACTGTCGCGCTGCTCGTGGTCGTGACCGTGGTGACGATGGGGATGGGCCTGTTCCTCGCGGCCGTCATGACCCGGCAGAAGCTGCGCGGCCACACCTTCTACCGGTTCGTGCTCTACATCCCGAACGTGCTCTCGGTCGTGGTCATCGCGGCCATCTTCTCGGCCGTCTACGACCAGGAGAACGGCCTGCTCAACGGCACACTCCGGCTGCTCTCGCTGGACGGACTGCAACAGGTCTGGCTGGGCGACCAGAAGGTGGTGCTCTATTCGGTCGCGACCGCGATGCTGTGGCAGTCGCTGGGCTACTACATGGTCATCTACATGTCGAGCATGGCGAGCATCCCGGAGGAGTTGTACGAGGCCTCCGCGCTCGACGGCGCCTCGGCCAGCCGGCAGTTCTTCGCCGTCACGCTGCCGCTGATCTGGCAGAACCTGCGCACGACGTTGACCTTCTTCATCCTCAGCGCGGTCAACCTCAGCTTCGTGCTGGTTCGCGCGATGACCGGCGGCGGTCCGGACGGCGCCTCCGAGGTGCTGCTCAGCTACATGTACAAGCAGGCGTACACGAACTCGGCCTACGGCTACGGCATGGCCATCGGCGTGGTGATCTTCGCTTTCTCGTTCCTCGTGTCGCTCCTGGTGAGCCGCGCGACCCGGCGTGAGCCCCTCCAGTTCTAGAGGACACTCCCATGACCACGATCAACAAATCCGGTCCACGGCCCGGCCGTGGCCTCACCCACCTGCTCGTCGGCGGGATCACTCTGCTCATCGTGATCCCGGTCGCCTGGGTGCTGGTGGCCTCACTCAAACGCAAGAGCGAGTTCTTCGGCAGCCCCTGGACCCTGCCCGAGGGCCTGCACCTGCAGAACTACGTCGACGCGTTCGGCGGCGCGCAGATGGGCCGCTACTTCGCCACGTCGGTCCTGGTCACGCTCCTCGGCCTGGTGTTCGTGCTGGCGGTCTCGGTGCCGGCGGCGTACGTCGTCGCCCGGTACGAGTTCCGCGGCAAGGGCATCGTCGAGGTGGCACTGCTGGCTGGGCTGTTCGTCAACGTCAACTACATCGTCGTGCCGATCTTCCTGATGCTGGTCGACTGGGACCGCGCGCTGGTCGACGTGTTCCCGGACGGGTTCTTCCTCGACAACCCGGCGATGCTCTCGCTGGTCTACGCGGCGACCTCGATCCCGTTCACGATCTATCTGCTGACCGCGTACTTTCGCTCGATTCCAGCGGAGTTCGAGGAGGCGGCGTTGCTGGACGGTGCGTCCCGGTTCCGGATCATGACGCGGGTGATGCTGCCGATGGCCCGGCCGGCGGTCACCACGGTGATCCTGTTCAACTTCCTGGCGTACTGGAACGACTTCGTCATCGCGCTGACCCTGCTGCCCGGCGAGGGCAAGACGTTGCAGGTCGGCCTGCTCAACCTGATGGCCGCGCAGAAGGCGGCCGCGGACCCCGGGCGGCTCTACGCCGGCATGGTCATCGTCATCGTGCCGGTGCTGCTCCTGTACGCGCTGATCCAGCGTCGCCTGATCCAGGGCATGGCTGCCGGCGGCGTCAAGGGCTGAGGCCCGAGAAAGGGATGTCATGAAGGAATCCACACGTGCCACTCTGCTCATCGTCACCAGGCTGCTGATCGCGCTCGTCTGCGTCGTCACCGTGGTGGTCGTCCGGCCCACTGTCGGATGGGGCAACCTCGCGATCATGCTCGTGGCGCTCGCCGTGCTGATCGGCCTTCTCGCGGACTACAACCGAAAGTTCCGGTGACCCGGACCGGCGCCGGCCGACGAGCCCGCGGTCCCCCGGGCCCGTCGCTGGCCTCACCCCCGGTCGTACGCGCAGCACAGCTCCAAGGAAGTGAACTGCTCCCCACCACCCCCATGGTTAGGACTTCCGATGCGTTTGTTCAGGTCCTCGTTGGTGGCTTTGACCACGCTAGCCACCGCGATACTCGTCGCCGCGCCCCCCGCCGCGGCAGCCGCAACGAACTACTACGTCGACTGCTCCGCGAGCACTTCGGGCAGCGGCACCCAGGCCAGCCCCTGGAACAGCTTCACGCCGGTGAACGCCAGGACGTTCGCCGCCGGAGATCAGATCCTGATCCGGCGGGGCACCACCTGCGCCAACCAGCAACTCTTCCCCAAGGGTTCCGGCGCGGCCGGCGCACCGATCATCGTCGACGCGTACGGCAGCGGCGCCAAGCCGGTGCTGGCCGGCAACGGCGCGGTAGTCGACGTCGTGAAGCTCTACAACCAGCAGTACTGGGAGATCCGCAACCTGGACATCTCCAACAAGGGGTCGGCGATCGCCACCCGCCGCGGTGTGCACATCATCCGCGAGAACTCCGGCACCGGCACCTACTACCGGGTGACCGGGCTCAGCGTCCACGACGTCAACGGCAACCAGACCAAGAAGGACGACGACGCCAGCGCCGGCATCTTCTTCGAGGTCCTCGGCTACACCACGCAGACGAAGTTCGATGACGTGTTGATCAACAACAACACGATCGCCACCGTCGACCGCTATGGCATCCACTTCTGGACCCGCTGGATGGTGCGACCCGAGCTGGCCAACCCGAACTGCGGCTCCACCTGCGGAAACTGGCTTCCGCAGACCCGGGTCGTCGTACGCGGCAACACGGTCACCGACATCGGCGGCGACGCCATCGACGTGCACCACACCCAGAGCGCCCTGGTCGAGAACAACCGGGTGGACGGCTTCCGGGTCCGCGAGCCAGCGCAGTGCGCCGCCGGCATCTGGGGCTGGAACATCAACGACGCCCTGTTCCAGTTCAACGAGGTCAGCGGTGGCCGGAGCACCTGTGACGGCCAGGGCCTCGACCTGGACGAGGGCAACATCCGCACCATCTACCAGTACAACTACAGCCACGACAACGAGGGCGGCTTCATCCTGCTGTGCAACGGCGGGGGTTCCACCACCAAGGACAACATCGTGCGCTACAACATCAGCCAGAACGACCGCGGCCAGATCTTCGACCTGGTCTGCGGGAAGCTCACCAACACGAAGATCTACAACAACGTCTTCTACGTGGGCGAGGCAGCCCAGATCATCAACAACGGCAACGGCTCGGCCGGTGCCAACGTCGAGTTCTACAACAACATCTTCTACGTGACCACGACCCAGGCCAGCTACAACGCCGGTGCTCTGCTGTTCGACTCCAACGTGTTCTACGGCCAGCACCCGGCCGGCGAGCCCGCCGACTCGAACAAGATCACCGCGGATCCGCTGTTCGTCTCGCCGGGCACCGCCACCTCGATCAGTGACGCCGGTGGCTACCGGCTGCGCACCGGCTCACCGGCACTGGCGAGTGGCCAGGTCATGACCGCCCCGGGCAGCCGCGACTACTTCGGTGGCGCCGTCACCCAGGGATGCCGTCCCGACCGGGGCGCGCACCAGCTGAGCACGGTCTGCGTGCCCAGCGCCGGCGTCATCCCCCGCACCGGCTGGTCGCTGAAGTACACGGACAGCCAGGAGACTGCCGCCGAGAACGGGGCGGCCACCAACGCCTTCGACGGCAACCTCAGCACGATCTGGCACACCAGGTACACCGGCGGCAACGCCCCGATGCCCCACGAGATCCAGATCAATCTCGGTGCGAGCTACTCCGTCTCCGGAATCCGCTACCTGCCCCGGCAGGACAGCGGCGGCGGCGCCGCCAACGGGCGCATCGGCCAGTACGAGGTCTACGTCAGCACTGACGGCGTCAACTGGGGAACGGCCGTGGCCACCGGCACCTTCGCCAACAACGCCAGCCAGAAGGAGGTCCGGTTCACCGCCAAGACCGGGCAGTACCTGCGGCTGCGCGCCCTGAGCGAGGTCAACGGCAACCCGTGGACCACCGCCGCGGAGATCTACGCCCTCAACTGACCGGGCACAAACACCAGGGAGCCTCCGGCATCGCGCCGGAGGCTCCCTCACGAGTACATCAGGTGCAGCGTCATCCCGGCTTCGGCGTGCGCCAGGTTGTGGCAGTGGTTGGCCCACATGCCGGGGTTGTCGGCCCGGAACGCCACCTCCCACACGTCGCCGGGGCGTACGTCGAAGGAGTCCAACCACAACGGGCTGCCCGTCGCCCGTCGGTCGTTGCGGGACAGCACCAGGACGTGATGGCCGTGCAGATGCCACGGGTGCACGATCTGGGACCGGTTGACGATCGTGAACTTCACGGCGTCACCGAGGCGTACGACCTGCGGTGGGATGTCCGGGTCGGCCGCGCCGTTGACGGTGTGGGCGTATCGCGGGAGCAGTCCACGCAGGTCCAGGCCGCGGTCGAGAACGAGGGTGAACTCCCTGTCGAACCGGGACCACGGCACCGCGGAAGCGCCGCCGTAGATGAGCGGATCCAACACCGGCCAGGCGGTGGTGGCCGCCGAGACCGGTCCGGTCGAGTAGACGGCCCGGCCATCGACGAACAGGGCGACCGGCGTGGCGGGCGCGGTGAACACCAGGTCGTAGCGTCCCCCGGCCGGGATCGGCACGGCAGTGTCCACGAGCGGGGTCGGACCGTGCAGGTCGGATCCGTCGATCGCGGCGACCCGGAACGGGGTGCCGGCCAACGCGTACCGGTGCGTCGTGCTGTCGGTGTTGATCAGCCTCAACCGCACGGGCACCCCCGCCTCCACCGGCTCCGTTCTCGGCTCGGGCAGCGCGACACCGGCCAGGGTGTGCACCGGCACTGTGACGTCGACGCCGGTCACCGGCGTCGGGCGCACCACCAGGACACCGTAGAGGCCCATCCGCACGCCGACGTCGGAGACCGAATGCGTGTGGTACCAGTACGTGCCGACCTGGTCGGCGCGGAACCGGTAGACGAACTCCTGCCCGGGCCGAACCGCCGCCTGGGTCACTCCGGGCACCCCGTCCTGGCTGTTCGGCACGTCGTACCCGTGCCAGTGCAGGGTGACGCCCTTGGCGATGTCCCGGTTGCGCAAGGTCACCTCGATGACGTCGCCGACGGTGGCCGTCAGCTCCGGCCCGGGGACCTGCGCGTTGAACGCCCACGCCGCGACGTCCCGGCCGCCCGCCCGCACCGTGGCGGTCGCGGCCGTCAGGGTGAACCGCCTGGTCGGTTCGCCGACGGTCCGCGCATCCCCGTATTCATGATCGTGGGGTACGCCGGGCGCGGCGGCCGGGGCGACGACCAGCCCGGTTCCGGTGACCAGCGCCGCGACCGCCACCCCGAGGGCCGCCCGGGACACCGTCCGGGACGGGCGCGCGCCGAGGGCGAGCCACGAGACCGCCGTTGCCGCCAGCACCCCGGCGACCGCCAGCAGTCCCACACCCGCCGACGCCGGATAGCCGTGCAGGAACGTCACGAGCAGGGCGCTGCTCTGCGCGTACCCGGCGAAGAGGAGCGGGACTGCGACGGACCGGATGTCGACCGCGGCCCGCAGCAGCCGCGGCCCGGCGACGGCCACCGCCGCGAGCGACAGTGGGGCGGCGATGAGGACCTTCTCCGCCGCGAACCACCAGCCGGTGCGGGCGAGCGCGGTGATCGTGACCGCGCGGGCGAGCGTGGCGAGCAGCGCGAAGGCCGCCAGCCCCAGCGCGAGCGGGCGACGCCGAGCGGCGGACGCCGCACCGCCGCCCAGCCATCCGCCGGCCGCCAGGACCGCGATCACGAGGTCGGCCGCGAGCAGCGAGCCGGTGGTCATGCCGGCTCCCCCTCGAGAACCGTCACGGGTGCGGCGTCGACAGGTTCAGGTCGGTCCAGCTGTCGCGCTGCCCTCAACACGCCGACCACGACGTGCACAGCGATGATTCCGTTGACCGCGTGCAGCCCGGCGATGGTCAGGCCCAGCGGCGTGCTGGCGCCGGCGGCGTCGGTGGACGCGTTCGCGAGCATGGCGATGAGCGCCTGCACGACGACGAGCCCGACAGGCAGGACCGCCAGTCCGATGACCCGGCCCGGCGCCTTCGCCAGCGCGGCGAACAGGGCGGTGAGCACTGTGAGAACGGGGATGACCGCCATGCCGTTGACGCTGTGCAGCGCGTACGCGCCGTCGCCGGCGGGCTTCGTGAACCCGCCCACGGCGGCGAAGACGAACTGCAGGGCGAACGAGACGAGCAACAGGATGCTGACGATGACGAATGCCTTGCGCATGGTGAGCTCCTAGAGGTGTGCCGAGGTCAGGGCCCGGGCGACGTGATCGGTGGCCGTGATCGCCCCGTACGCGACGAGCCGCACGAGGTCGGCGTCGGCTGGATGGGAGAGCCGCCAGAGGGCCACGTCGCCCACGCTGATCGCGCTGGGTGCGAACGCCGCCAGCAACGCGATCCGGGTCCCGACGCGGTCCGTTCCGGGTACGTCCCGGACCAGGTCGACGGCCCAGTCCGAGGGCCGGGCGGGGTAGCGGCCGTCCTCCCAGCGCACGGTTGCCGTGACGGTCTGGCGCGCCACGTCGCCCAGCAGGTCCCCGGCCTGCATGGCGGCGTTCCTCAGGGCCGCGTACGCGACGCCGACCGGGCTCTCCCCCGCCCAGGCCGGTGGTTCCGTCGTACCGGCGTCGAGCAGCGGGAGGCTGCGGCCGGGTTGCCTCGGTTCCCGGGCCGTCCTGGCGTAGAGCCGGCCCCCGACCGACCGCACCACTGAGGAGCGTTGCAGGCCGCCGGGCAGCAGATCGGGGTCGAGCAGCGCCGAGACGACCCGGTTGATGAAGTGGAAGACGAGCAGGGTGCCGGTGACCTCGGGGCCGTACCGACTGGTCCAGCCGGCGGCCATCGGGCTGCGGCTCGCCTCCGCCCAGGCGGCCAGCTCGGCGTGCCTCGGCTCGGACGGCGTCCCGCCACGGGCAATGACCTCGGCCACCTCGTGCTCGCCCAGCGCGTGCAGCAGCATCACGTGGGCATCGACGCAGAACCGGCAGCGGTTGGCCCGGGACACCGCCGACGCGACGATCTCGCGGTCGACCCGGGACCCGTCTCCGGCGAGCAGGGCCTCACGCATCAGCGACCAGGTCGCGGCCAGCACCTCCGGCACGGCCGCGAGCGCCTGGAAGGTGGGCGCCGGCCCGAGGAACTCGTCTCTCAACTGCCGGTAGACCTCGCCGGTCAGACCGGTTGCCGCACTCGCTGGAGCGGGGGTGAAGAAGCGGTATGTCATGGGTTCGATGCTTGACCCGAGAGGTCGGAAAAGCGTCGTGCCACCGCAGGCACTTGGCTGGCCGCCGATACCGCGTCCGCAGTACGCCCACCTACCGCAGGCGGTGGATGCTCGCGGGTGGCGGCCCGTTCTACAGTGCGACCATGCGTCGCGACCTGCCGTACGCCCTCAGCGGCCTCGCCCTCGGTGGCCTCCTGCTCGGCAATGCCGCGCTCGCGCCGGACGCCGCTCCGGTGCGGGTGGTCGACGTCTTGCTGGTCCTGGTCATGGCGGCGGGCCTGGCGGTATGCCGGCGTCACCCGGTGGTGGCGTTGGGCGTGGTGACCGCCGCCATGCTGGCCCTGCACGTCCGGGTGCACCCTGGGGTGTCCGCGGCGTTCCCCGTCCTCGGCGTGGCGTACGTCGCCGCCTGGCGGGGGCACCGATCGGCCACCGCTTCGGCCAGTCTGGTCTTCCTCGGCGGCTTCCTGGCCCGCGACATCTCGGTCGCGCCCGCCGACCGGCCCGGGCAGCTGATCGTCGAGCGGACCGCCCTCCTGCTGGGCTGGTTTGTGGCGGCCAACGTCGCCGGGCTCGTCGCCCGGCAGCGTCGGGCGTACCTGGAACAGGTCGAACAACGGGCGATCGAGGCTGAACGCACCCGCGAGGAGATGGCGTTGCGTCGTGCCGGGGAGGAGCGCCTGCGCATCGCCCGGGATCTGCACGACTCGCTGACCCACAGCATCTCCGTGATCAAGGTCCAGGCCGGGATCGCCGTGCACCTGGCCCGCAAGCACGGCGAGGAACCGTCGGCCACGTTGCTGGCGATCCAGGAGGCCAGCGGCGCCGCGATGCGGGAACTGCGCACGACGCTCGACGTTCTCCGCTCCCCCACCGACGGAGACCCCGTCGGACTGGCCCGGGTGGACGAGCTTGCCGAGCGGACCCGGGCGGCCGGCGTACCGGTGCAGGTGACCGTCACCGGTCGGCCCCGGGACCTACCCGCCGAGGTCGACCAGGCCGGATACCGCGTCGTCCAGGAGGCCCTGACCAACGTGGCCCGCCACGCCGGTCCCGCCACTGCGCAGATCCACGTCGAGTACGCCCCGGCGCAGCTGACCGTCTCGGTCGCCGACGACGGCCAGGCGTCGCCGGACCGGACGACGACGCCCGGCGTGGGCCTGCGCGGCATGCGGGAACGGGTGACCGGGCTGGGCGGCACCCTGCGGGCCGCCGCCCGCGACGACCACGGATTCACGGTACGGGCGACGTTCCCCCTGGACGGCCCACCATGATTCGGGTCCTGCTCGTCGACGACCAGGCTCTGATGCGGGCCGGATTCCGGGCACTACTCGACGCCGAGGACGACCTGGAGGTGGTCGGCGAGGCCACCGACGGCACATCGGCCGTCCAGCTGTCGCGACGCCTACGGCCGGACGTCGTGCTCATGGACGTGCAGATGCCGGGGCTCGACGGTATCGAGGCGACCCGGCGCATCGCCGCTGATCCCGACCTCGCCGCGGTCCGCGTCCTCATCCTCACCAACTACGGGCTCGACTCCTACGTGTTCGCCGCACTGCGCGCCGGCGCCAGCGGTTTCCTCCTGAAGGACGCCGACCCCGCCGACCTGCTGCAGGCCGTTGCCGTCGTGGCTCGCGGCGACGCGCTACTCGCCCCGGCCGTCACACGTACGCTCATCAGCGAGTTCGTGGCCGGCCCACCGCCGGCCGAGCCAGCGGCCGGACGCGAGGTGCTGACCGCGCGCGAACAGGAAATCGTCGAACTCGTCGCCCGAGGGCTGGGTAACGACGAGATCGCCCTGCGAATGGTGATCAGTCCGTTGACCGCGAAGACACACGTCAACCGGGCGATGGCGAAGCTGCACTGCCGCGACCGCGCCCAGCTGGTCGTGTGGGCGTACGAGTCGGGGCTGATCACGCCGCGTCGCCGGTGATCACCGGTCCGGTGGCGCAGACCATGGTCGGAAGTCCCTGCCAACCGGCCTGCCACCAGCGGGGCCAGCGCCTCAGCCCGCGGCGGGTCGGGCGCGAACGTGCAACCGCTCCCCCTGCGGCCCGAAGAGACTGAGGGCCTCCGCCGTGCCGGGGCCGGGGTTGAGGACGAGGTGCGGGACCCGGGTGTCGAACTCGGCCACCTCGCCCGGGGTCAGCATCAGGTCACGGTCGCCGAGCAGCAGGCGCAGTCGGCCGGACAGCACGTACAGCCACTCGTACCCCTCGTGGGTCTGCGGGGTTCGCTCCCCGGCGGACGGATCCGGCGGGAAGATCTGTTTGAACGCCTGCAGGCCGCCCGGTCGGCGGGTCAACGGCAGGAACGTGATGCCGTGGATGACGATCGGTTTGGGGCGTACGCGAGGGTCGCCGGTGGCCGGGGCGTCGACCAGCTCGTCCAGCGCCACCTGGTAGGCGCGGGCCAGCGGGAGCAGCAGCTCCAGGGTGGGTCGGCGGCTGCCGGATTCCAGCCGGGACAGGGTGCTCACCGAGATGCCGGTGAGGTCGGCGAGCTGGGTCAGCGTGATCGCGCGTTGATTGCGCAGGGCACGCAGCCGGGGGCCGACAGCCGCCAGCGCGGCGGAGTCCTCGTTTGCCATAACGGCAAGGATAGTTGCCACCTGGCCGGGGGCGACGCATGGTGGGCTCAGCCGACAGAGTCAGAGGGAGATACCGGTGGAAGAGACATACGACGTGGTGGTGGTGGGCGGCGGCGCCGCTGGGCTCAGCGGAGCCCTGGCGCTGAGCCGGGCCCGCCGGTCGGTGCTGGTGATCGACTCCGGTGAGCCGCGCAACGCGCCGGCCGACCGGGTGCACAACTACCTGGGCCGGGAGGGGACGCCGCCGGGCGAGTTGCTCGAGGTCGGGCGGGCCGAGGTCGCCGGGTACGGCGGGCAGTTCCACACCGGGCGGGTGGAGGAGGTGACCCGCGACGACGACGGGTTCCGGCTCGGCCTCGACGGCGGGGGTTCGGTGCGCGCCCGTCGGCTGTTGGTGACCACCGGGCTGACCGACGACCTGCCCGACGTGCCCGGTCTGGCCCAGCGGTGGGGACGCGACGTGCTGCACTGCCCGTACTGCCACGGCTGGGAGGTTCGCGACCGGCGGATCGGCATCCTGGCGACCGGACCGTTCGCCGTGCACCAGGCCGAGATGTGGCGACAGTGGAGTGCCGACGTGCTGCTCCTGCTGCACGACGTCCCCGCACCGGACGCGGAGGCCGCCGAGCGGCTCGCCGCCCGGGGCATCGCGGTGGTCCCGGGCCCGATCGCCGAGATCGAGGTGACCGGGGACGCGCTGACCGGCGTACGGCTGGCCGACGGTCGGGTGGTGGCGCTCGACGCGGTGGTGGTTGCGACGCGGCTGACCCCCCGCTCCAGCCTGCTGGTGGGGCTGGGCCTGGCCCCGGAGGAGGTGACGATGGGCGAGCACGTCATCGGCGCCCAGATCCCCGCCGACCCCACCGGCGCGACGAGCGTCCCGGGCGTCTGGGTGGCGGGCAACGTGGCCGACATCCGTGGCCAGGTGATCACGTCCGCCGCGGCCGGCCTCACCGCCGGCGCGGCGATCAATGCCGACCTGATCGCCGAGGAGACCCGGGCTGCGGTCACCGCGTACCGCCAGGTGGTGGCCACGGCGTTCGAGGAACCGGCGTGGGAGGAGCGCTACCAGTCCCGGCCGTCGGTCTGGAGTGGTCGGCCGAACCCGCAGTTGGTCGCCGAGGTCGCGGACCTGCGCCCGGGGCGCGCGCTGGACGTGGGCAGCGGGGAGGGCGCCGACGCGGTGTGGTTGGCCGAGCGCGGCTGGCAGGTGACGGCGGTGGACATCTCCACCACCGCACTGGACCGGGCCGCCGCGCACGCCGACACCGCCGGCGTCGGTGCTCGGATCGACTTCACGCACGCAGACCTGCGCGACAAGCCCCCCGCCGAGGAGGCGTACGACCTGGTGTCGGCGCAGTTCATGCACCTGCCGCCGGTGCAGCGACAGGAGTTGTTCGCCCGGTTGGCCGCGGCGGTGGCGCCGGGCGGAGTTCTGCTGATCGTCGGGCACCACCCGTCGGATCTGTGGACGACGGCGCGCCGGATGCACATGCCGGACATGATGTTCACCGCGGAGGACGTGGCCGCCACCCTGGACCCGTCTGACTGGGAGGTGCTGACGGCCGAGGCCCGCCCCCGCGCAGCCACCGACGAGAACGGCCAGCAGATAACGATCCACGACGCGGTGCTCGTGGCGCGCCGCCGCTAGACCGCTGTCGACGCGCGCCAAGCCCACCCCGTCGATCGTGGAGTTGTGGTGCCGGAATGGTGATGGTCCACGACCTTTGTCACCCACCACAACTCCATGATCGACGCAGGCGGGGGGTGGGCCGAGGGCCGGCGGGCTCTGAGACGTGAGAGGGGGTGGGGCGGGACTTCGCATGAGGTCGGCTCGGCGGTAGCGTTGCGCCACACTGACGGCCCGCGGGGCAGGCGACCGCCGACCCTCACGCCCCCCGATCGTACGGAGGATGGTGCATGTCCATTGGCGCTGAGCCGCGCGCAGGACGCGACGATGCGGCCTCGCGGCCACACTTCGAGCAAACCCTGCGCGGCTACGACAAACGCCAGGTGGACCGACACCTGGAGCAGCTCGACGGTCAGATCGCGATGCTCAGCGGGGAGCATGGGCGTTCCGCCGTTCGGGTCCGTGAACTGACCGCCGAGGTGCAGCGACTGCGTACCGAACTGGCCGACCTTCAGGAGCAACCGGTGCAGGTGGACCGCGCGACGATCCACGATCTGGGGCCGATGGTCGCCGAGATCATGACGCTCGCCGACAAGCAGGCTGCCATGATCATCGAGTCGGCGACCGACCGGGCGAACGAGCTGCGTAGCGAGTCGGAGCGCATCCTCGCCGACACCCGTGAGCGGGCCGCGCAGGCACGCCAGGACCTGGCCGAGGAGTTGGCGACCCGGCGTACCGAGCAGGAGCAGGCGCACGAGGAGCGGCGCACCCTGGCCGAGGCCGAGCTGACCGCGATCCGCGAGCACGCGGAGCAGCTGCGTGCCGACGGTGAGGCCGCCCACGAGCGCGCCCAGCACGAGGCGAAGCGGATCACCGAACAGAGCGCGCAGCAGCTCAACCAGACGCGGGTTGCCGCCGACGCGTTGATGAAGTCGGCGCGCACCCAGATCCAGCAGGAACTCCAGTCGGCCCGCGCGAAGAACCAGCAGGAGATGGCCCAGTGGCAGGCCAACGTGGAGCGCGAGGTCAACGAGCGTCGGACCGCCGCCGAGCGGGACATCGCCGAGCAGCAGGCCGCCGCTGAGCAGGAGCTCGCCGAGCAGAGCAGCGCGACCGAGCAGCAGATCGCCGCACTGCTGGCCGAAGCGCAGCAGCACGTGACCGAGCTGCGCAACCGCGCCGACGAGCAGGCCGCCAGCCACCAGCAGCAGCTCACCGCCCTCCAGCAGGAAATCGAGGAGCGTCAGCAGGAGGCCACCGAGCTGCGCGCCGAGCTGGACACCGGCCGCCAGCAGCTCGCCGAGATCCGCGAGGAGGGCGAGACGCTGGAGAACGAGCTGTCGAGGATGCAGCAGCGGCTCAGCGAGGTCCGCCGGGACCTCACCGCCGAGAGCGCCCGGCTGGAGGAGGCCCGACGCGCCGGGGACTCCGCCGAGCGGCACGCCAAGGAGGTCCGCGCCCGGGTGCAGCGGGAGGCGAAGCGGGTGGCAGACCTCGCCGCCGCCGCGGTGATGGCCGCGGCCGCCGGGGGTACGGAGACCGCCGAGTACCCGATGGTGGGTTCCCGTTCCAGCTTCGATCGACCCAGCGCCGACCGTTCCCCCGACGATCGGGTCGCTGAGGTGCGCAACGAAAGCGACCGGCCTGGTGACGACGAGTCCGCCGCCGATCAGTCCGGGAGTGAGCAGTCCGACGCCGAGCGCTCGCACCGGCCGACCAACCTCGACGAGTCGGTGAACACGCCCACCGACCGGCCGGCGGACGCGCCCACGGACGAGGCCGAGCGGATCTTCACTCGGCCCGACGCCCCGACCCCCGTGCCGTTCCTGGCCTTCGGGCAGCCGGTCAGCGAGAACGGCGCCGCCCGGCACTGATGACGGTGACGGTTGTCCCGGGCCCCTGCGATCCCGCCCGGCCCGGGACGGTCTCGCCTGCGGTCGTCCCGGGGGATTCTGGGCCGAACCGGGCCGGCGTCTTCCGTGCAGCTGGCAGGCTGGGCTGACCGCCGCGCACCAGCGGTGGCCGCCGGCCCGCCCGGCGACCGAGAGGAGCGCCCGGTGACCGACCGACCGGAGGAGTTCGACCTGCTCGTCGTGGGCGGCGGCAAGGCCGGGAAGACGTTGAGCATGGACGTCGCCCGGTCCGGGCAGCGGGTCGCCATGGTCGAACGCGGCATGATCGGTGGCAGCTGCATCAACGTCGCGTGCATCCCGACGAAGGCGCTGGTGACCAGCGCACGGGCGGCGCGCCTGCTGCGTGACGCGTCCGCGCTCGGCCTGGTGGTGGACGGCGGCCGGGTCGACGTGGACCTGTTGCGCGCGCACAAGCAGGACGTCGTTGAGGGGATGGTCGCCGCCAACCGGCAGCAGTTCCTCGACTCCGGTCTGCACCTGGTGATCGGTGAGGCCCGGTTCGTCGGCCCCCGGACCGTAAGGGTGTCGCTCGCCGACGGCGGTGAGCGGCTGTTGCGCGGCGACGACGTGGTGATCAACACGGGTACGCGTCCGCATCTGCCCTCGGTGCCCGGGATGGCCGAGGCCGGGGTGCTGACCAGCGACAGCCTGCTGCACCTGGACCGGCTGCCGGGCCGGCTGGTGGTGCTCGGCGGCGGCACCGTCGGGGTGGAGTTCGCGCAGATGTTCGCCTCGTTCGGCAGCGCGGTGACGCTGATCGAGGGCGGCCCGCGACTGCTCACCCGCGAGGACCCCGACGTGAGTGACGCGGTGATGCGCGTCTTCGTCGACGACGGCATCGACGTACGGGTGGGCGTCGCGGTCGCCCGGGTCGACCGCGACGTCGACGGCACGGTCCGGGTGACGCTGGACGACGGCAGCCTGGTGACCGGGGACGACGTGCTGGTGGCGGCCGGCCGGGCACCGGTCACCGACGGGCTCGGCCTGGACGCCGCCGGCGTACGCCTCAGCGAACGGGGGTTCGTGGAGGTCGACGAGCACCTGCGCACCAGCGCAGAGCGGACCTGGGCGGCCGGAGACGTCGCCGGCAGCCCGCAGTTCACCCACGTCTCGCTGGACGACTACCGGATCATCCGGGCGAACCTCGGGGGTGGACAGCGCAGCACCGCCGACCGGTTGATCCCGTACACCGTCTTCACCACCCCGGAGCTGGCCCGGGTCGGGCTCACCGAGACCGAGGCACGCCGCGCCGGGTACGACGTCCAGGTCGCCCACCTGCCGGTCGCCGCCATCCCCCGGGCGCGCACCCTGCGCCAGACCAAGGGCATGTGGAAGGCGGTCATCGACGCCAGCACCGACCGGATCCTCGGCGCGGCGTTGCTCGGCGCCGAGGCCGGTGAGGTGATCACCTCGGTGCAGTTGGCCATGATCGCCGGGATGCCGTGGACCGCCCTGCGCGACGCGGTCATCACCCACCCGACCATGACCGAGGGTCTCAACCTGCTCTTCGCCTCGTTGCAGCCCAGCCCGGTCCGCTGACCGTCTTCACGTTGGCGGCCGGTCCGGCTACGCGGCGATCTCGTCGCGTGCCCGTTGTTGGAAGGCTCGGGCCTGCGCCCCGGTGGGCGGCGGCCCGCCGTGCCGCGCGGCGATCGCCTGGCCGATCACCTCGGCCCGGTCACCGGCGTCGACCAGTCGGTGGCCGGCCGCCACCTTCGCGAGCCAGATGCCGTCGCGGTGTCGCACCAGCGAGCGGCACGCGCCGAGCACCGCGTCCTCCGTGCCGGGCGCGGGTTGGTCCCCCGGTGGTGTCGGCAGGGCCAGCCACCAGGACAGCGCCTCGATGAGCAGTCGACGCAGGTCGGCCGGGGTGAGGTCGGCGAAGACCTCCCCCGCTGGCGGCCCGAGCAGCGGCAGCCCACTCTGGTGCAGGATGCTGCGGTCCAGCCCGTACCAGAAGCGGCCGTCGGCGGCGGGCCGGTCGGCCGGGTCGAGGGTGCACCGGAAGGGCATGCCGGCCCCGGTGTTGATTTCGAGCTCGAAACCGGGTTCCGGGGTGCCCGAGGCGGCCACTGCCCGGTCGTAGGCGACCAGCTCCAGCCCTCGCGCCGGGCAGGGCAGCGCCTCGTGCCGCAGCCGCGCCACCAGCGCCCGTTTGGCGGTGTCGGTGAGCGGACCGGCGCTGACCAGCGCCACGTCCACGTCACTGCGGCCGGCCTGGTACGCGCCGAGCCCCACCGAGCCGGCCGCGTACGCGCCGACCAGGTCGGCCCCGAGGACGTCGCGGGCGGCGGCGACCAGGTCATCGAGGTAGCGCTGAAGATCGGAGTCCACGGGCCATCATGACGCACGGGTCGCAACCAGGCGGGGCTACCCCGCGTAGAGCAGCAGCAGACCGGCGACGGTGTACGCGACCATGAGCGCCAGCAGCGGCAGCTGACCGGCCACCGCCCGGGCCCGGGGGAACAGGTACAGGGCGCGGTCGTGGGCGAGCAGCGTGCCGAGCAGGTGCCCGAGGATGATCACGGTGATCTGGAGGGTGGCCACCCCGGACGGCGTGACCAGCCCGGTGTGCGGCTCCCAGCCGGCGGTGCCGAGCCAGTTGGCGCCGGTGACCAACGGGTCGGAGAGCAGCGCGACGGTGCGCTGGCCTTCCAGGATCAGCAGCGAGTAGTAGTGCGCCACCACGTAGCCCACCGCGATCGGCACGATCGAGTGGGCGATCTCGCCCGGCACGCGCCGGACGGCGGCCGGGTCGGAGCGGCCGATGCGCGCGGCGGCTCCGGTGGCGGCGAGGTACGCCACCGCCACGGCGGCGACGACAAGGGTCAGCCCGGCGCTGCCGGTGACCGCCGGGTGCAGGCCGTTCTCCTGGCTGAACCGCAGCCAGCCGGGCGCGTTGGAGAGACTGTCGTACATGGTGGAGCCGAGCAGCACGATCACCACGGCGACGAGGCCGGGGCGGGGCCGCAGCCCGGCGATCCCGTCGAGCGGGTTGCGCCACACCAGCACGCCGTCGGCGGCCCGGCCGACCGGGGCGAGCTGACCGATCAGGGCGCTGTACGTCTCGAACGGGTCGGCGTGGTCGAACCAGCCGGCGCCGAACACCGCAGCGCCGGCCAGCATGACCACCGCGTACGCGGCGAGCCAGGCGGTGATGACCGGCAGGGTGGCGCGGTCGGGTGCGACCAGTTCCAGCCAGACGAAACCGAACAGGGTGGCGGCGGCCGGCCACCATCCCACGCCGGCCGGCAGCTGACGGAGACCTCGGCGCGGGTCGCGCCGCACGGCCAGCGCCGCCAGCAGGTGAACGGTGCGCAGCGGGTTGACCGTTCGCCAGACTGGGCCGAGCAGCAGCGACAGCGGCGCCAGCCCGACCCAGAGCAGCACGTAGAGCGCGCCGGCCGTCGGGTTGTCCGCCGTGTCCGGCCCGCCCAGCAGACCCAGGCAGAACCAGGCGGCTGCGAGCAGGCCGAGCACCCGCAGCACCCACCGGAAGGTGGGCGCGTCGACGAGTCGGGCGAGCCATCCCGGCACCGGTCGGCCCCCGGTCGCGTCCCGGTCGAGTCGCGGCTCACGCCAGAGCAGGCCCAGGGCGAGGAACGTGACGACGAGGGTCAGCGCGGCGGCGACGACGAGCTGCGGCAGCGTGATCGGCAGGTCCTGGCGACCACCGACGCCGTGTGCCAGCAGCGTGGGAGCGGCGGTCATGTCGCTCAGCGGACGACGAGCTGGAACAGCACCAGCTCGGTCTCGTGCGTCTCCACCTCGAACAGCCCGGTCTTGTCGGCCCGGAACTCCACCAACCCGGGGGTGCCGGCCGGCAGTCGAGCGCCCAGGTCGTAGCCGTGCACGTGCAGTTCGTCGGACACGTCGGAGGTGACAGTGATCCGAACCAGCTCGCCCTTACCCACGGTGATTCGTCCGGTGGGCGGATCGACCCGCCGCTTCGCGATCGTCACGGTGATCTCCCGGTCCACGGCCGGGGTGCTGGCGGCGGCGCTCGGGGTGGCGCTGGCCGTCGGGGTCGGCGCGGTGGTGGCGCTCGGCGGCGCGGCGGACGTCGGTGCCGCCGAGGGGGTGGCGACGGAGGGATCGTCGTCCTGGCCGCACCCGACGAGGAGCAGGGCGGTGAGGGCGGCGGCGAGGGCGGCGGTAGTGCGGCCGGCGGGGGTACGGACGGACACGGGCGGGCTCCGAACGACGCGAGGGGACGGGTGTCGGGTTGATCGTCGGGGATGAGAACTGTACGTCTTGTTCGGCGGCGGGGATATGACCATGATGAACCAATGCGATCGAGGCTCGTCACTATGCGTCACATCCTGAGCCGCACCCTGGCGGCCCTGGCCGCGACGGTGGTGGTGTCGCTGGTGCTGCCGGTCGCACCGGCGTCCGCGCACGGCCAGTTGGCGACCAGCACCCCGCTGACCGGCACCGTCGTGCGCGAGCCGCTGACACAGTTGGGGTTGTACTTCACCGAGAAACCGGCCTCGAACGCCCACTTCACCGTCACCGGGCCGGACGGGTCGCGAGTGGACAATGGTTGGTCGTTCGGCGAGCCGAAGCGCCTGGACAAGCCGGTCCAGGAGTACTTCATGGTCAACGGTGTGTTCGAGCCGCGGCTCTACCACACCGGCTTCCCGGCCATGGTGACCGTCGCCCACTGGCCGGCGAAGGGTCGCTACACCGCCAGCTATCTCTCTGTCGCCTCGGACGGTGAGGCGGTGCGGGGCAACGTCACCTTCGACTACCAGGGGCCGAGTACGCCGGCGCCAGCCGGTTGGGTGGTGCCCACGGCGGGGCCGGACGCGACACTGCTTGCCCAGGCCGAGGGCGAGGGGTCGGCGAGCCCGGGGGCGACCGGCGGCCCTGCGGACGCCACCGGCGCCCCGGCGAGCGATCCGGCTGGCGCCACGGAAGAGCGGCGGGACGGCGGGTTCCCGCCCTGGCTGGTCCCGGCACTGATCGTCGTCGTGGTCTCCGCGATCGTGCTGGTGGCGGCCCGCCGTCGGCCCGCCGCACGGGGAGGCGCCGCCGCGACCCGCCGACCGGTTAGCAGGGCGGGCAAGACGGCCAACGCGGGGAAGGCGGCGAACACGCCTCACAAGCCCGGCAACCGGGCTGGTGGCCGGGCCCGAGGCGGACGGCGATAGGCCGCCAAAACCCGCATACCTGCGCGTACCACCGCGAACTTTCGCACGGACACGAGGAACTTTTGATGTATCGAGGCGAAGCCATGGACA
The DNA here is from genome assembly GCF_900090275.1 of Micromonospora zamorensis. Classification (NCBI taxonomy): domain Bacteria; kingdom Bacillati; phylum Actinomycetota; class Actinomycetes; order Micromonosporales; family Micromonosporaceae; genus Micromonospora; species Micromonospora zamorensis. The sequence goes on from NZ_LT607755.1 coordinate 3,309,306, forward strand.
CTCCAATCGAAACGCCTTAATGTCTCGATCCATCCACCCGGTGTTTCCGCAACGTCACTCGTCGGCGTCGAGGACGTTACGGACCCGGGCCGACGGCCATCCTCACCGCTGCTATGCGCCGGCCGTCGGACACTCCACCGCCTCCTGGAGGAACGATGGGCACACGCCTGCTACGCCGACTCCACAAACCCGCACTGGGTGCGCTGGCACTCGTCCTCACCACCGGCCTCTGGGCCGCTCCGGCCACCGCCGCCCCCGCGCAGGAACCGGGTGTCACGCTGCGCGTCTTCGACGTGCAGGTGCCGCTCTCCACGCTCTGCACACTCAAGCCCGCGCAGACCCCGAACGTGGACAAGCTGATGTCCACAATCAACTGGACCTCGGCGGCCGACTTCGGCTTCGAGGACAACTTCGTCTCGCAGGTGCTCGGCAACATCACCACCACCCAGGCCGGCAGCTACACGTTCCGGCTCAGCAGCGACGACGGGTCCAAACTGGCGATCGACAACACCGTGGTGATCGACCACGACGGGTTACACGGAGCGACCCCACCCAAGGAGGGCACCGTCACCCTCACCGCCGGGCTGCACCCGCTGCGCATCGACCACTTCGAGCGTGACGGCGGGCAGCAGATCACCCTGGAGTGGAAGCCGCCCGGCTCGTCGTCCTTCGTGGTCGTACCGAACTCGGCGCTGAGCACCGACGCCGGCGTCGTCCGGGTGACCGCACCGGGCCGCAAGGAGTGCGAGGGCATCGCCGACACTCCCGGCGACGGCCTGCCGCTGACCGGGGTGCACCCGGGCTACACGCTGACCAACCTGCGGCCCAGCGGCTTCCAGCCGAAGGTCACCGGGATGGACTGGTTGGCCGACGGGCGGCTGGTCGTCTCCACCTGGGGCGGCAGCGACCAGTCCGGCACGTCCCAGGACGGTGAGGTCTGGATCCTCGGCAACACCGGCGGCGCGACCACTCCGGGCGCCGTGACCACCAAGAAGATCGCCGGCGGGCTGAAGGAGCCGATGGGACTGAAGATCGTCGACGGGGTGGTCTACGTCTCGGAGAAGCAGCGGCTGACCCGGCTGGTCAACACCGGCGGAGACGAGGTGGCCGAGCGCCTGGAGACCGTCGCCACCTGGCCGTACGGGGGCAACTTCCACGAGTTCGCGTTCGGCCTGCTCTACCAGGACGGGTTCTTCTACCTGAACCTGTCGGTGTCGATCAACTCCGGCGGCGCCACCACCAACCCGCAGCCCGCCGCCAACCGGGGCAGCACCCTCAAAATCAACAAGGACACCGGCGCGGTCAGCTACGTCGCCGGCGGCCTGCGTACCCCGCACGGCATCGGCTGGGGCCCGGAGGGCGGCATCTTCGTCACCGACAACCAGGGCGGCTGGCTGCCCTCGTCGAAGCTGGTGCACGTCAAGCAGGGGCGGTTCTTCAACCACTACACGAACCCGGCTGGCCCGTTCGACACCAACCCGGTCACCCCGCCGGTGCTCTGGATGCCACAGAACGAGATCGCCAACTCGCCCAGCACCCCGCTGTACCTGACCACCGGCCGCTACGCCGGCCAGTTCGTCATCGGCGACGTGACGTACGGCGGCCTGCAACGGGCGAATGTGGAGAAGGTCAACGGCGAATACCAGGGCGCCCTCTTCCGGCTCACCCAGGGCCTGGAGGCGGGCGTCTCCGAGGTGAACGTCGGCCCGGACGGCGCGATCTACGTCGGCGGGCTCGGCGCGGGCGGCAACTGGGGCCAGACCGGGAAGCTGTCGTACGGCCTGCAGAAGCTCACCCCGAACACCGCCACCACGTTCGAGATGCTCGCCATGCGCGCCACCACGACCGGCTTCGAGGTCGAGTACACCCAGCCCGTGTCGACGGCGACCGCCACCGACCTGGCCGCGCGGTACAAGCTCAAGCAGTGGAGGTACGTGGCGACCTCGAACTACGGCGGTCCGAAGATCGACGAGGAGACGCTGACCGTCACCTCGGCCACCCTCTCGGCGGACGGCAAGAAGGTCAGCCTCACGGTGCCCGGACGCAAGGCCGGCAGGGTGGTGCACCTGCGGTCACCGCGCCCGTTCACCTCCACCAGCGGGCAGTCACTGTGGAGCACCGAGGCGTGGTACACGCTCAACTCGATCCCCGGCAGTCCCCCGCCGCCGACCGGTGGGACCATCACCGGCGTCGGTGGCAAGTGTCTGGACGTCGACAACGCGGGCACCGCCGACGGCACGAAGATCCAGCTCTGGACCTGCAACGGCACCACCGCGCAGTCGTGGACGAAGGTCGGTGACACGTACCGGGTGCTGGGCAAGTGCCTGGACGTGGACAACGGCGGCACCGCCAACGGCACGAAGGTGCAACTCTGGACCTGCAACGGCACCGCCGCTCAGGTCTGGCAGCCGCAGTCCGACGGGTCGATCCGCAACCCGCAGTCCGGCAAGGTCCTGGAGGCCGCCGGCGGTAGCAGCGCCGACCGCACCCAGATCCAGCTCGGCACGTACGCGGGCGGCGCCCACCAGAAGTGGGTGGTCAGTGCCGGGGTAACCGGCTGACGTCGGGCGAGGGGCGTGGTCCGACCTCCCGGTCGGGCCGCGCCCCGAACCGTGTGGCGCAGGGTCACCGGCGCGCCGGCCGTACGGCGCCAGCGCGACGGTGAGGCCTGCCGTCGGTCAGGGACCGTGCGGCAGCGGCTGCGCCAGCGCGCGGAGATCCGAGGGAAGCTGGGCCAGGGCGTCCTCGAACTCCCGGTGCCCGACCACCCGGTGCATCGTCTGAAGAACCGCCCGAATGCCCCGCTCGGCGGCTGGCCGGTCGATTCCGGCGCGGTCGGCGACCCGGCGGAGGAACTCGTCGTAGCCGAACGCCTCCGGCGGCTCGGCGGCCTTGACCAGCAACGGGCTCAACTCGTCAGCCAGGTGGGGGGCCAACGCGCCCGCCTCACCGCCGCTGAGCCGCTCGGTGAGGGTCCGCAGAACGGCCTCGGTCAGTGGGCGCGCCTGCTCCGGCGGGACGCCCGCCCGTGCCGCGACCTTGTCGACGAACCCCAGCTCGGCCATTCCCCCGCCCTTCGTCTCGGAGATGCGTGGCTACCCGGGCCTGTCCACGGCAAACCCGGCGGGCGGAGCCGGACGGGTCTGATGGTTGCTCCGCGCGGCGCCGTCGGAGTCTCGTACGGTGAGGTCGGACCGGGAACCCGACGGCTGCCCGACGGCGGCCCGTGCCGCAGGAGGAGCAGATGGCCGTCGACCTACCCGACGTGATCGACCGGTACTTCCGGGCCGTCAACGACCGGGACCTGGACGCCTTCGTCGCCTGCTTCGCGGACACCGCGAGCGTCGCCGACGAAGACCGGCTGTACGACGGACGGGCCTCCATCCGCGCGTGGCGGCAGAAGACGATGGATGCCCACTCCTACACGGCCGAGCCGGTACGTGTCACACCACAGGCCGGCGACTCGTACCTGGCTCTCACCCGGGTCTCCGGCGACTTCCCCGGCAGCCCGGTCGAGCTGCGGTACCGGTTCACGCTGCGCGACAACCTGATCGGCGCCCTGGACATCCGCCCGTAGCAGCGGTCGCTGCTCGGCGCCGACGCGGCCCCCTGACCGCCCGGTGCCGGATGCCTGGCCGGTCCGGCGCGCGCCGTGATCAACCGCCGAACGGACGAGACGGCCCATGGGTCGGCGGATGACATGATGTTGCGACAACGGCTGTGGCTACGGAAAAGGGTTGCTGGTGTCCGATGGCGCACGTCGAGGCGAACACGTCCACGGCACCCGGGCGGATCGTGGTGACGCTGACCGGCGACCCTCGGCCGGAGGGCTGATGCCGGCCGAGCGGCGAGACACCGTGGTCGAGCAGAGCGTCCCCGCCCATGTCACGGACACCATGGCGTACCAGGTGGCGACCGACGTGCGAGCGCTGCGCGCGTTCGTCAGCGCCGGGGCGCTGGCCCGGGGCCTGCCGCCGCATCGGGTGGAGCTGCTGACGCTGGCGGTCAGCGAGCTGGCCACCAACACCCTGCAGCACACCACCGGCGGCGGCCGGGTCCTGCTCTGGGCCGAGTCCGGCCAGTTGTTCTGCGACGTCGTCGATCGGGGACCGGCGCGGGAGTTCGGCCAGGGAATGCCGTCCGCCGACTCGATCCGCGGCCGGGGGCTGGCGATCGTGGAGCAGGTCTGCGACGAGGTCGCCGTGCTCACCGGACCCGGGGAGACCGTCGTACGGATTCGCCTGAGCCTGTGAGCCGGGCGGCGATCCACGCCCGCTCGGGTCGCGTTGCCTGCCACAATGCGGACAGCCCGGGCCGACGGTGACCCCGGGTCGGACCCGACCGGGAGGACGGCACGATGCCGGACAGCGCACGCGAGGCAGAGCTGCTCGATGCCGAGCGCACCCTGCAGGCCGCCCAGAGGGCCGGCGACGTCGATGCTCTCGATCAGCTGCTGGTCGACCAGCTGATCGCCATCGGCCCGGACGGCCGTCCGCACACCAAGCAGGACGACCTGGCCGCGCACCGGGACCGCCGTTCGGTGGTGCAGGAGCTGGTCGAGGAGGAGCTGGACCTGCTCGTCGTGGGGAAGACCGGGGTGACGTTCTTCCTGGGCCGGGTGTCCGGTGTGTTCGAGGGGGCACCCTTCGCCGCTCGCCTGCGTTACACCCGGACCTGGGTCCACGACGACCCGCACGGCTGGCGGGTCCTCGCCGCGCACATCAGCCCGGTCTGACTCAGCTCAGTCCTCGTCCTCGTCCTCGTCGAGCAGGCCCTGCTCGTCGAGGAACGCGAACCACCTGTCGTCCGCCGGAGTCAGGTCGGCGTAGCCCGGGCCGAGCAGGTAGTAGTCCACGAAGGATCCGAGGTCGGGGGCCAGCTCCTCGAACGCGTCGGACATGAACCACTCGGTGCCGTTGGGTGGGAAGTACCAGATCGCTCCCGTGCCACGGTCCATGAAGATCGGCTCGTCGCTGCGGGTGCCCACCACCAGCCAGCCCGCCCGGTCCTCGGGGATGGTGGAGAAGTCCGGCACGTAGTCGAGGTGGTACTGGATTCCGGCGAGGGTCGACGTGGACGCCAACTCAAGTCGACCCGCCCGCAGGCCGTCGGCCACCAGCAGGAGATCGCGCAGGTCGGCCGGGAGGCTCGCCGGCACGACATCGATGGCGGCGCCCTCGCCGAACTCGGCGTACGCCAGGCTCGCCGGCTGGTCGGCCAGGTCGGCTCGCAGCTCCTCGATGAGCTGCCGCAGCTCGGGGTTCACTGCACCACCTCTGTTCGGATGAGGTCCTGTCCGGCAAAGCTCCCGGCTGCCCGGAGGCCTGCGAGCCGATGTGCGGATTGGTTCTACCACGCGGCAGCTCGCCGGGGCGTCACCTCGCCGAATCCGCCAACCGGGCCGACACCACCTGTCCAAGATCTGGTGGTGAGGGCGTCCGGGCCGCTGGCGTCGAGCCCTTTGCTCAGCTGACGACCGCGTCGATCGGGCCGACGCGCAGGGTGCCGTCGTTGAGGGGCGTACAGCGGATGCCACCGGTGGTGCGCAGCGCCTTCCATGCTCCCGGGCCGACCGTGACGTCCATCCAGGCGCACGGCCGGGCCGCCCGGTTGACCCGCAGGCTGACCGGGCCGTTGCCGGAGTCCAGCACCAGCACCCTGCCGATCAGCTCGTCCACGGCGATCCCGGTGGTGAGGATGTTGCGCCGGACCTCCGCCAGGCCGATGCCGACCGGCAGCGACTCCTGGGCGATGACCGTGACGCTGGCGTCGCGGTGTGCCTGCTGGCCGAAGTACCGGTCGCCGACGATGCCGAGGCCGGCCCGGATCCGGACCACGTCGACCAGCTCACCGGGCGGAGCCGGCGCCGGGCCGTCGGCGGGCCGGCCCAGGAAGCGGTGCACGGGCGAGGCCAGCAACTCGACGATCTCCGGCATGGCTGGAAGTCTACGAAGCGGACCGGGTCGTCCGGGGCAGGTCGACGGATGACCCGGTGGGGACGGCGGCACGTTCGCCGCCGTCCCCACCGCGACACGGCTCAGGCCGGCGTGCCGGTCACGGTCAGGTTCCGTACCCGGCCGACGTTGTCGAACGAGCCGAAGCCCACCCGCCCCGAGCCGAACGTGGTGTCCTTCGCGGTCATCAGCGGGTCCCGGTTTCCGTCGACGTAGACGGCGATCTCACCCGTGGATGGCAGGTGCACCACCCGGACGCGGTGCCAGTCGGCATCGGTGATCGCCGGGTTGGCGCCCCGGGAGCGGCCGTTCCACTGGTGGTCGATGCGCTCCCGGTCGGCGTTGTCGACCTTGAAGATGCCGTTGTGCGGGTAGATGGTGTTGTCGGTGGAGAGGTGGGCGTAGTAGAACTCGGTGTCCGAGCGCCAGCCGAAGACGATGATCACGTCGCGGTTGCTGACGTCCACCGGCGTGTCGAGGCGTACCCGGGCGTCGACCTGCACCGACGACCACGCCGGGCCGGCGGTCAGCACGGCGTACTCGAACGGCCGGCGCGGGCCCGGCCGGCTCTCCCCGGCCTCGGCGAGGATGACCTGGTCGCGGGTGAACTGCCACTTCGCCGGGGTCACCGGCGCCCAGTTCGACGCCCCGGCGGTGCGGCGCACTGTGGTGTCGCCGACGTCGCCGCTGGCGAACTCCCTCGTGCCGGTCACCTTCCAGATCTTCCCGTTGGCCTTCGCGACGAGGTAGAGCTCACCGGCGGCGTCGGTGCCGAAGCGCAGGTCCACCCGGTTGGGGTCGCCGGGCGCTCCGGGTCCGGAGAGGTCCCGCATCCGGACCGGACCGCCCGCCGCGTCGAAGAGCGCGAGTTGGTGGATCGGTGCCAGGCCGTGGCCGCGGCGCATCTCGTTCGCCTCGGTGTAGAGCACCCGGCCGTCGACCAGGTCACCGAAGACGTACTTGCCGCGCAGCGCGGGCAGCGTGCGCCCCCGGTAGACGAACCCGCCGGCCACCGCGACACCGACGTCGTCGGTGCAGTTCCAGCCCGGTGCGGGGTCATGGTCGTACGCGGCGACGGGGTACGTGTAGCCGTACCGGTCGTCGTCGGCGGGCAGTGGGAGCAGCCGGTCGCAGGGGCTGGTGGCGGCCTTGTCGAAGACGAAGGAGCCCTCGCGCTCACTCCAGCCGAAGTTGTCGCCGGCGCGGACCTCGTAGATCGCCTCGACGGCGTGCTCACCGATGTGTCCGAGGTACATCCGGCCGGTCGCCCGGTCCCAGCTGAACCGGTGCGGGTCACGGAAACCCACGGCGTAGATCTCGCCGAGCGCGCCGGTCTGGCCGACGAACGGGTTCCCCTGTGGGATGCCGTAGCGCCCGTTGGCGGAGTTGGTGCCCCGGGGGTCGATCCGCAACAGCTTGCCGTGCGGCAGCGCCAGGTTCTGCGGGTCGGTGTTGCGGGCGCCTTGGCCGCCGTCGCCGACCGCGAGGTACAGCAGGCCGTAGTCGCGGTCGTGACGCTTGGCCGTGGGGTTGAAGTTGATTTCCTGGATGCCGTGCACCTGGCCGCCGAAGCCGATGCGCAGCACCTCGCGGTGCGTACCGGCGAAGGTGGCGGCGGTCGGATCGGTCGCCGTCCACTCGGTGATGACCCCGTGGAAGAGCGTGCTGGGCTGGGCGTGGTCGGGTGTGGCGGTCGTCGTGGACGCCAGCTCGGTGTGGATGGTGTAGAACCGGCCGTTGACGCCGAACTCCGGGTGGAAGGCGACGTAGCCGAAGCCCTGGCCCAGCCCACGACCGGAGAAGAACTGCGGCGCGAACGTCGCCGCCACGTCCAGGTAGACGTGCGGCACGCCGCCCTCGACCAGGTAGAGGTTGCCGTTGAGGTCGGGCACCGCCCGCCGGCCGGAGCCGTCGGGCAACTCCATCACCGTGTTGATCCGCGCGGTCCGCATGAGCCGCGCATCGGTCGGGGCGGGCGTGGGGTACGACTGCGGGAAGCTGGCGTACTCACTGAGGACCAGCCCGATCCGGGACTGGACCGGCATCTCGGGGATCGGGTCGTCGACGCCGTCGGCGGCCCGGGCGGGCGACGCGAGCACTGTGGACAGGACCAGCACGAGGGCGGTGAGGCCGGCCGTCAGTGCGGGTCGGCGGGCACCTCGGGTGCGGCGGTGGAGGACGAGCACGCGTGTCTCCTTCTCGGTGGGACGGTGCCGAGGGTGGTCAGCGGGCCAGGTGGTGGTACTGCCTCCGCACGTCGCTCGCGGAGACCACGCTGTCGAGGAACATCAGGCCGTCCATGCGGCAGTCGCACGGGTTGCGCTCCAGGGTGTCCTGGGGGAAGCTCCCGCCGATCTTGATGCCGCGCGGGTCGGAGGCGGTGGTCAGGTGTGGGCCCGGCCCGGACACCAGCCACGGGTCGTCGGTGCGGGTGTAGAAGCCGTCCACCGGCTCGCCGTTGCGGTAGAGGGCGAGGGCACCGGTGTCGAAGTCGAAGGTGGCGGCGAGGTGCACCCACTCCCCCACGGGCAACAGCTCGCGCCAGTCCTGGTTGGCGGCGAAGGTCTGCGAGTTGCCGCCGTCGAGTCGCCGCCCGAGCGCGACCAGGCGCAGCTCCCCGTCGACGTCGATCAGCTCCAGCAGGGCCCGCACGCCGTGGCCGTCGGAGTCGCCGGTCAGCACCCCGGCCAGTCCGATCGCGTTGTAGCGGTCGGCGGGGTCGGTGGTGGTGGAGTTGGGCAGCGGGCTGTCCATGTCGAGCTTGAACCAGCCCATCACGGTGGTGCCCGCGGTGGCGCTGAAGGCGCGCAGCGTCCGCACCCCGCTGGCCGACCAGGTGCCGGCCTTCCAGTCGTCGTTGCCGGCAACCGCCGGGTCGACCTGCCGGGTCTGCACCGCGTTGCGGCTGCCCCGGTAGGCACGGTCCGGCACCCGCATGGCGGCACCGCCGTTGATCAGCTCGATCTCGGTGCCGGAGCGGCCCTGGTCGCGTTCCAGCGCCGGATCGCCGGGCACCGGGTGGTCGAAGTCGTACGCGGCGACCAGGTGTGCGCGCAGGGCCGGGTGGACGTCGTGCGAGATGCTCCGATCCGCCTGCGCGGGCGGCGCGGCGACGCCGGTCAGTGCGCCGATCGCCAGGAGGGAAACGGCCGCTCGGCGGGCCCTGGACATGGCTGTCACCTCGTTTCGCGGCATGACTGATGCCGGTCACGTAAGCGCTTACGTAAGCGCTTACGTACCCTAGGCTCCGATGAATGGCGCTCGCAATAGATCGGGTGACATGGATGTTTCCGGAGGGTTGCGGATGCCCAGGGCCAACCAGCGGCCGCGCCTCGTGGACGTCGCCGAACACGCCGCCGTCTCGCTGGCGACCGCCTCCCGCGCCCTCGCCGGCCGTGAGGGGGTCAGCACCGAGGTGGCCGACCGGATCCGGCAGATCGCCCGTGAGCTGGGCTACGTCGCCAACCCGTACGCCCGCACCCTCGCCGGCGGGGCCAGCTCAACCGTGGGGCTGATCGTCCACCAGGTCGACGACCCGTACTTCGCCGAGATCGCCGCCGGCGTCATCCAGCTCGCCGCCGAGCAGGGGCTGCTGGTGCAGATCTGCCAGTCCGGCCGCGACCCCGGCTACGAGCTGCAACAGCTGCGGCACCTGATCGCCCAGCGGGTCGGCATCGTCCTGATCAGCGGTTCCGGCTACGACGACCCCCGCATGGAGGCCGCCGCCCGCGCCGAGCTGGCCGCCTTCCAGGACCACGGCGGACGGGCCGCCGCCATCGGACGGCACGCGCTCGGCATCGACGCCGTCCTGCCGGACAACGAGGCCGGCGGTCACGCGCTCGCCCAACACCTGATGGACCTCGGCCATCAACGGATCGCGGTCGCCGCGGGCAGCGCCGGGCTCACCACTGTCGCGGACCGACTGGCCGGCGTGTCGTCGGCCCTGCGGCAGCGCGGGCGGTCCCCGGCCGACCTCGTCGTCGTGCACAGCGACTTCACCCGCGGTGGCGGGCGGGCCGCCGCCGAGCAGATCCTCAACGAGCACCCGGCAACGACGGCGATCATCGCGCTCAACGACGCGATGGCCATGGGTGTGCTGTCGACGTTGCGCTCCCGCCGGGTGCCGGTGCCCGCGCGGATGTCCGTCGTCGGCTTCGACGACGTCTCGGTGGCGGCCGACCTCGCGCCCAGCCTCACCACCATCCGCCTGCCGATGACCGAGATGGGCCGCACGGCGCTCACCCTCGCCCTCAAGCCCCGCTCGACCCGCCCCCGCCGCCGTCCCACCGGGCACCTGCTGGTCGTCCGCGACTCGACCGGGCCCGCGCCGACGACCTGACCGGCGACCACGCTGCCCGAAGGGTCAGACGGCCAGGGCCGCCCGGACGTCCCGTTCCGCAGTGACACCACCGTCCCCCTGCGAGGTGACCCGGCCGGATTCCAGCACCTGGTAGCGGCTCGCCACCCGCAGCGCGAAGCCCAGATGCTGCTCCACCAGCAGCACGCTGAACCCGGACTGCCGGGTCAGCTCGACGATCCGTTCCTGGATCTCCGCGACCACCGACGGCTGGATGCCCTCGGTCGGCTCGTCGAGCATCAGCAACCTCGGCCGGGTGATCAGCGCACGGGCGATGGCCAGTTGCTGGCGCTGACCGCCGGAGAGCAGCCCGGCCCGGCGTCGCAGCAGCGGGCGCAGCGCCGGAAAGAGGTCCAGCACCTCAGCGGTCGCCACCGCGCCGTCGCGCCGACCGTCGGCGACCAGCCGCAGGTTCTCCGCGGCGGTCAGGTGCGGGAAGCACTGTTGACCCTGCGGGACGTACGCCATCCCCCGCGCCACCCGCTCGTGCGGCCCGAGGCGGGTGACGTTCTCGCCGTCCAGCTCGACGGTGCCGGCGCTCGGGCGCAGCAGGCCGGCCGCAACCCGCAGCAATGTGCTCTTGCCAGCGCCGTTGTGCCCGAGGACCGCGGCGACCCCGTCGGGCGGGACCGTGAGGTCGACCCCGTGCAGCACGCGGCTGCGCCCGTACCCGGCGTGCACCCCGCGCAGCGTCAGCATCATGCCTCCAGACCGGTGCGGGCCGACCCGGCGTCGACCGGGTGGCCAAGGTAGACCTCCTGCACACGCGGGTCCGCCTGGACCTGCGCCACCGTTCCCTCGCTGAGCACCCGGCCGGCGTGCAGCACTGTGACGCTGCGCGCGAACCGGCGCAGGAAGTCCATGTCGTGCTCGATCACGACGACTGTGCGGTCCCGGCTCACCGTCTCCAGCAGGACCCCGGTGGCGTCGCGTTCCTCGTGGCTCATGCCGGCGACCGGCTCGTCGAGCAGCAGCAGCCGCGCGTCCTGCACCAGCAGCATCCCGATCTCCAGCCACTGCTTCTGCCCGTGCGCGAGCGTCCCGGCGAGGTGCTCGGCCCGTTCGGCCAGACCGATGGTCTCCAGCGCCGCGGCCACCTCGTCGGGAACGCCGCGACGGCGGCGGGCCAGGGTCGCCCAGCCACGCCGGGCGCCGGCCGCGATGTCGAGGTTCTGCAGCACCGACAGCTCCTCGAAGACCGAGGACGTCTGGAAGGTACGCCCGACGCCCAGCCGGCTGATCCGGTGCACCGGGCGGCCCAGCAGTTCGTCGGCGCCGAAGCGGACCGAGCCGGTGGCCCGGACCAGGCCGGTGATCGCGTCGACCAGCGTGGTCTTGCCGGCGCCGTTCGGCCCGATCAGGAACCGGATGTCACCGGCGGGCACCTCCAGCGAGACGCCGTCGACGGCGGTGAAACCGTCGAAGCTGACCCGCACGTCACGGACGGACAACCCGTCCAGTCGGTCGCCGCTCATGCCGCCGGCACCTCCGTCCGCCCGGCGCGTCGTCGGCCCAGCGACAACCACCCGCGCCGCAGCGGCGGCGCGGCGACGTCGCGGCGGCGGGCCAACGCCCACAGCGACGCCAGGCCGCCGGGAAGGAACGCCACCACGACCACGAAGAGCAACCCCTGAAGGTACGTCCAGGTGCCCGGGAACCGCTCCGAGAGGGCGGTACGCGCCCAGGCCACCGCCACCGCGCCGAGCACCGGCCCGAGCACTGTGGCCCGACCACCCACCGCGACCCCGATGACGAACTCGATCGACGGGACGATGCCGATCAGCGCGGGCGAGATGATGCCCACCGCGGGCACGAACAGCGCCCCGGCCAGGCCGGCCATCCCGGCCGCGACCACGTACGCGACCAGCTTGACCGAGGCCGGATCGTAGCCGAGGAACCGGACCCGTTCCTCGCCGTCGCGGACCGCCACCAGCAGCTCGCCGTAGCGGCTGTGGATGAGTTGACGGGTCAGCGCGAGCAGGGCCAGCAGTGTGCCGGCGATGATGAAGTAGACCATCCGCTGGTTGACCGGGTCGTCCAGGTCGTAGCCGAAGAAGCCCTTGATGTCGGTGAGCCCGTTGGTGCCTCCCGTGGTGCCCTGCTGGCCGATCAGCAGGATCACCATCGCCGCGGCGAGGGCCTGGCTGAGGATGGCGAAGTACGCGCCGCGCACACGGCGGCGGAACACCAGCGAGCCGAGCCCGAAGGCGACTGCCATCGGCAGCAGCACCGTCGCGGGCAGCGCGAACCACGGGCTGGCGAAGGGCCTCCACCACAGCGGCAGTTCGTCGAGCTGCCCGTACAGCTGCATGAAGTCCGGCATCCCGGCCGGGCCCGCGTCGGCGAGCTTGAGGTGCATGGCCATCGCGTAGCCGCCGAGGCCGAAGAAGACGCCCTGGCCGAGGGTGAGCATGCCGCCCCGGCCCCAGGCGATCCCGATGCCGACCGCGACCATGGCGACGCAGAGGTACTTGGCGAGCAGGGACAGCCGGAAGTCCGACAAGACCAGCGGCGCGACGGCGAACAGCAGCGCCGCGCCGAGTGCGAAGCCGGCCGCCGTCCGCAGTCGCGAGCGGCCCGCGGGCCGGCTCGGCGGTACGGCGCTGACGGGTGCCGGGCCGAGGGCGGTGTCGGGCGGCGCGGGGGTGACGGCTGTCATGCGAGGCTCCTGGTCCGCAGCGTGAACAGACCCTGTGGCCGCCACTGGAGGAACGCGACGATCGCCACGAACACGATCACCTTGGCGACGCTGAGGGTGGTGAGGTATTCCCCGGTGGCCTGGAGCACGCCGAGGGCGAAGGCGACGATCACGCTGCCCTTGAGCTGGCCGATCCCGCCGACCACGACGACCAGGAAGGCGTCGATGATCAGGTTGGTGCCCATGGTCGGGCCGATCGGGCCGAGCAGGGTGAGCGCCACCCCGGCGAGCCCGGCCAGGCCGGAGCCGACGAAGAAGGTGGTCCGGTCGACCCGGGAGGTGGCGATCCCGGACACCGCCGCGAGGTCGCGGTTCTGCACGACCGCGCGGATGCGACGCCCGAGTGGGGTGAGGCGCAGCGCCAGGGTGAGCGCCGCGACGGCGGCCAGCGCCAGGGCCAGGATGAACAGCCGGTTGTTGGCGATGGTCAACCCGCCGGGGAGCGCCACGTTGCCGGTCAGCAGCTCCGGCGCGCGGGTCTGCACGTTCGGGCTGCCGAAGACGTCGCGGGCCAGTTGTTGCAGCATCAGCGACACACCCCAGGTGACCAGCAGGGTGTCCAGTGGTCGGGCGTACAGCCGGCGGATGAGCAGCATCTCCAGCAGCGCGCCCATCGTGCCGGCGACCACGAACGCCACCGGCAGGGCGACGACCAGCGACCAGCCGGCCCCGGTGATGCTCTGCTGCAGGACGTAGGTGGTGTACGCCCCGGCCATGATGAACTCACCGTGCGCCATGTTGATCACGTTCATTTGGCCGAAGGTCAGCGCGAGGCCGAGCGCGATGAGCAGCAGCACCGCGCCGATGCTGATGCCGGTGAAGAGTTGACCGAAGAGGACTGTCACGGTGGGTACTCCGAACTGCTGGTCGGGTGGCCCGGGCGGTGCGCGTCGTCGCGCAGCCCGCCCGGGCCGGCGTCGTCAGCTCAGGCCGCTCGCCCACGGATAGGTCTTGAGGTACGGGTCCGGCTGCACCGGCTTGCCGGAGTTCCACACCTCGGTGATCAGACCGTCCGCGCCGATCTTGCCGATCCGGGCGGTCTTGGCGATGTGCTGGGTCTTCCCGTCCACCGTGACCAGGCCCTCCGGCGCGTCGAAGGTGATCCCGTCCGAGGCGGCGCGGACCTTCTCCACGTCGAAGGCGCCGGCCTTCTCGACCATGGCCTTCCAGAGGTACACGCCGACGTACGCGGCCTCCATCGGGTCGCTGGTCGGCTTGTCCGCGCCGAACTTCGCCTTGTACGCGGCCACGAACTTCGAGTTCGCCGCCCCCGGGGTGGTCTGGTAGTAGTTCCAGGCGGTCAGCTGACCCTCCAGGTACTGGGTGCCGATGCCCTTGACCTCCTCCTCGGCGATCGAGACGGACACCACCGGCATCGCGGCAGCGGTCAGACCGGCCGACTTGTATTCCTTGAAGAAGGCCACGTTGCTGTCGCCGTTGAGTGTGTTGAAGACGGCATCGGCGCCGGACGACTTGACCTTGTTGACGATGGTGCCGAACTCGGTGGATCCGAGTGGGGCGTAATCCTCACCGAGCACCGTCATCCCGTTCGCGGTCGCGTACGCCTTGATGATTTTGTTGGCGGTGCGGGGAAAGACGTAGTCACTGCCGACCAGATAGACCGACTTCGCCCCCTGCGCCTTGAGGTAGTCGAGCCCGGGAACGATCTGCTGGTTGGTGGTCGCACCCGTGTAGAAGATGTAGGGCGACTGTTCGAGGCCTTCGTACTGCACCGGGTAGAACAGCAACGCCTTGTTCTTCTCGAACACCGGCTTGACCGCTTTGCGACTGGCCGACGTCCAACAGCCGAAGACGGCGGCGACCCGGTCCTCGGAGATGAGCTTCTCGGCCTTCTCCGCGAAGGTCGGCCAGTCCGAGGCGCCGTCCTCGCCGACCGGCTGGATCTTCTTGCCGAGGACGCCACCGGCCGCGTTGATCTCCTCGACGGCGAGCATGATGGAGTCGCGGACGGTGACCTCGCTGATCGCCATGGTGCCGGAGAGCGAGTTGAGCAGCCCCACCTTGACGGTGTCGCCGGAGATGTCGGCGGTGACGCCTGTCGCGCCACCCTCGTCGGTGGTCTTGCTGCCGCACGCGGTCATCGCGGCCGCGGCGACCAGGGTCATGGCGCCCGCCAGGATGCGGCGGCCCCGGAATAGTGACATCTACTCTCCCTGCGGTGCACTCAAGTGGCGAAAGGACGGTCGGTGCGGTCCGGTGGAGCTGACGTGGGCGATGCCGAGGTCGACGGGTGGACGCCGCTCAGGGCACCGGTTCGGATATGGGCACCGAAAGCGTCGACCGACATGATTGCGCTCATGTTTCCCGGCCCTTAATTGGCTGTTTCCGCGCGGTCGATCCGACCCGCACGAAAAAACGGCCGGCACCGTTGGGGAGGAAACGGTGCCGGCCGTTCGGAAAGACGCAGATTTGGTGTCACCACAATGGTCGACGGGCAATTCCGTCGATGGTGGGGACACAGTGGTGACATCTGACCCGAGGCCAGATACTTCACGCAGGAAGCATCTTAGGACGGGATCGGGTGGCACTGTCAAGGGTCCGGGCGGGCCGGCTGGCGGCCCCTGGTCTCAGAGCTGGGCAAGCACGGTGAAGTCGAGCCCGTCGGCCTCGGCCAGGTAGATGCGCTGACGGACGTGCCGTTGGCGTAGCAGCAACCGCCCGCGTGGCCCCTGGTAGGCCACCGTGTCAGCGGCCGTCTCGATGGCCCGCACGTCGAGGGTGCGGGCCTGGCCGATCAGCGCGGCGAGCAGCATCACGCCCTCGTAGCAGGACTCCCCGAGGCTGCCCAACGGCGGCGCCTCCACCCCGAAGCGACGGACGAACTCGCCGTGGAAGTCGAGGTTCTCCTGGGTGACCAGCCCGGCGAAGAAGCCCGCCGTGCTGTACAGCCGCCGGGTTGCACCGGCACCGCTGGCGAGCAGCATGTTCTCGTCCATCAGCGTGCTCAGCCGCAGGCACCGCTGATCGAGGCCGGATCGGGCGAACGCCCGGTTGAACCGCACCGCGTCCGCACCGACAAGCAGCATCAGCACCCCGTCGGCGTCGCTGTGCTCGATGCGGCGCAGCACCTCGGTGAAGTCGTGCGCGTCCAACGGCAGGAAGTGCAGGCCCACCACCTGCCCACCGCCGCGCAACGCGTACCGCTGGGCCGCCCGCGCGGTACGGCGTGGCCACACGTAGTCGTTGCCGACCACGAACCAGCGACGCACCCCCTGCTCTTCCGCGAGCAGCCGCATCGCGGGCCACAGTTGGGCATCCGGCGTCTCGCTGGTCAGGAAGACCCCCTCGGTGCGTTCACCGCCCTCGTAGAGTGCGGTGTAGACGTACGGCACCCGGTGCGCGACGCGTGGCGCCAGCGCCTGGCGCACCGACGAGATGTGCCACCCCGTCACCCCCTGCACCGCCCCCACCGACACCAACGCCTCGACCTCGGCGGCCACCTCGGCCGGCGGTGCGCCGCCGTCGACCGGCACCAGCCGCACCTCCCGGCCCAGCACACCACCACATCGGTTGATCTCCTCGACCGCGAGCTGCGCGCACAGCTCGCAGGTGGGGCCGAACATGCCGGCCGGCCCGCGCATCGGGTAGACCAACGCGATGCTGACCACGGCGCGGTCGACGGTCAGCCACGGCGGTGCCGGCGCGGACATGAGCACATGATTGCCCGGCCCGCGACCGAAGGCCAGGACTCACCACGGACCGGGACACTCGCTACCATGACAGGGCCACCGGACCAGGGAGTTCCATGTCAGACGTGCCCGGGGCGCCAGCCGACCTGCTGCGCTCGCTCACCCGCGCCGAACGGCTGCTCTCTCGCCGGCTGGGCGCTGTCCTTGCCGAGGACGCGCTGAGCATCGAGGCATGGCGGGTGCTCTGCCTGCTCGCCGACGGCCAGGGCCACCCGATGAGCGAGGTTTCCGCCGAGGCGTCGCTGCCTCCCGGCACCCTCACCAAACTGGTCGACCAGCTCGTCGACCGTAACCTCGTCTTCCGCCGGATAGACCCGATGGACCGTCGGCGAATCCGCGCCTACCTCACGGCCCGCGGCCGTCGCGAGCACGATCGCCTCGATGAGCGGGTGCGGGCCAACCTCGCCGAGCTGGGCATGCCACAGGTCGACGATCTGACCGTTCAGCTCGCCGACCTGATCGGTCGTCTCGACCCGGCCCGCCGCCGCGCCGACGCGATCGGCCCACACCGCTGACGAGGCTCAGTCGACCCTGGTGAGAAGCGGCTTGCCCTTCTCCACGACGTACGTGGCCAGTTCGACGGCGACGCCGTCGCCGACGTTGCGGGCCTGGTGGTGGACGCCGTACGGCACGGTCAGCGCGTCTCCGACGTTGCACACCATCGGCGGCTGACCTTCGAGCGTGTACTCCAGAGACCCCTGGAGTACGCAGATGATCTCTTCGCCCGGGTGGAAGTGCTTGAACGGCGGCGAGTCCGGTGTGAACTCCACCCGACTCTGGACGACCTCACGTCCCGGGATGCTGAGGTCGTGTTTCTGGAGATCGACACGCCACAGCCCCGGCGCCGCCTCCACCGCCGTCGGACTGATGCCCTCGGGCCGATCTTTCGCACTCATCACGGCCTCCTGTGAGCCGTCGCGGAACGGCAGTCGCCCCGGTTGGCATGGCATTCCGAGGATATGGGCCGCAGACCCGTCCCGGGCCGGGATGGGCGAACACGAGAGCCGACGACGTGCCGGGGTCGAGTGGGCGCTCGCGTCACCCGGTGAGGTGGGCGCGCAGGGTGTGCGCGTCGGGAGCGGTGGCGGTCCACAGTGTCGCCGGGCCCCCGGCCAATGGCAGTCGGGCGACGGTCCCGTCGACCGCGGCCGGTTCGGCGGGCCGCGACGGGTCGACCACCAACAGCGAGCCGGTGGCCGGTGCGCCGCCGAGCACCGCGGGGCCGGCCCAGCCGGGTGCGCGCGGCCCCACGGCGAGGGACTGGCGCAGCAGCGGCCGGCCCGCGTAGTCGACCTGCGTGTGTACGACGGCACCGCCCGGCGCCTCGCCGTACCGGCCACAGATCAGCTCGTCGCGCCAGCGCAGGCTCGCCCCGGCGGCCACCGCGACGCGGGACTCGGCGAGGTGCGCGCAGCCGGCCGCCGCGACCAGTTGTTCGGGGAGCCAGTGCAGCGTGGCACCGGCGTGCACCACCGCGGACACCGCCATCCGGGACACCGCGCCTGGCCGTCCCGGCAGGGCGATCGACGCCGCCACGGTGTGCACCCGCACCGCGGCGCCCGGTCCCACCTCGATCTCCAACCGCAGGTCGTCGCCGGCCAGCGGGCCGGCCGCCCCGCCGACGAGGTGCACAGTGGCGACACCACCGTCGGCCGGGGTCTGGCGCAGCAGGAGCGGCGTCTCGCCGTGCAGCTCGACCAGGACCGTGCCGCCCCGGCCGTCGGCCCGGGCGACCAGCCGGGCGAGCGCCCGCATCAGACCGGTCCGGCCGGTACGGCGAGCGGGTGCAGGGCCGCGTGGTGGGCCAGCTCGTGCCGGATCCAGTCGGCGACCCGGCTCGCCGTCGGGTCTTCCACGATCGACAGGAAGAGGGTCGGAAGGTCGCCGCGCCGAGCCCGCGCGTCACGGTCCATCACGGCGAGGTCCGCGCCCACCATCGGCGCCAGGTCGGTCTTGTTGATCACGAGGAGGTCGGCGGCGGTGACCCCCGGGCCGCCCTTGCGGGGCACCTTGTCCCCGCCCGCCACGTCGACCACGAAGATCTGCCGGTCGACCAGGCCCCGGCTGAAGGTCGCGGTCAGGTTGTCTCCACCGCTCTCCACGAGGACCAGGTCCAACGGGCCGACCGCCTCGGCCAGTTCGTCGACGGCGTCCAGATTGGCGCCGATGTCGTCGCGGATCGCGGTGTGCGGGCAGCAGCCGGTCTCCACCGCCCGGATCCGAGCCGGGTCCAGCACCCCGGCCCGCCGCAGGAAGTCGGCGTCCTCGGTGGTGTAGATGTCGTTGGTCACCACGCCGAGCCGCAACTCGTCGGCGAAGGCCCGGCAGAGCGCGGCCACCAGGGCCGTCTTGCCGGACCCGACCGGGCCGCCGATGCCGACCCGCAGGGCACGACCGGCGCGGGCCAGTGGAGGGTGCGGGTCGACCCCCGGCTCGGGATGGGTGTGCGGGACGCTCTCGTCGTGCAACGGGGCGGTCGGTGGTGGCGTGGTCGGGTCGACGGGCGCAGCGCTCGGCACAACAGTCTCAGGACGCAAAGAGACGCACCTCCCAGGTGGCATGGATTTCGGCATGGATGTCGGCGAGTGGAGCGGCGGCGGCCGGCAGCCGCTCCGGTGGGTCTTCGGCGGCGCGGGCCGCGTCGGCAGCCGTGCCGTCGCAGGCGTCGGCCAGGCTGACCAGCAGGGCCTGGACCTGGTACGGATCGAGGCCGAGCAGGCGTACGCCGGCGCTCGCCGCCGCGGTCACCGTCCCGTAGGCGGCGACAGTGGCGGTGTCGAGACGGGACAACCCCGCCGCGGCGCAGAGCAGCCCGAGCACCAGCGGCTGGTGTGCGCCGGCGGGCGTCGTGGGCAGGTCGCCGAACGGAGCGTCCGGCCAGATGGCCCGGCCGGCACGCAGCAGCGCTCGGCCCTGCCGGCGGGAGACGGTCCGCAACGTCGGCGCCGCGGTACGCGCGTCCAGCT
Source organism: Micromonospora zamorensis (assembly GCF_900090275.1). Taxonomy (NCBI): domain Bacteria; kingdom Bacillati; phylum Actinomycetota; class Actinomycetes; order Micromonosporales; family Micromonosporaceae; genus Micromonospora; species Micromonospora zamorensis. The sequence continues at coordinate 3,328,991 of NZ_LT607755.1, forward strand.
CCACGTCGAGCTGGGCCAGCGTGGTTGCCAGCGTGGCGGTCCCGGCGGATTCGGCCGCGCCGACGGTCCCAGGCACCGCGGCCCGGTGTGCGGCCGCCGCGAACGCCGCACCGACCAGCCCGGCGGTCGCCAACCGCCCGGCCAGGAACGCCTCCAACGAGGCCAGGTCGGTGACCCGGCCGGCGGCGACGGCCGCCTCCAGACCGCCGGAGTGCGCGTGCGCCCCGGCCGGGAAGCGTCCGTCGGCCAGCAGCAACAGCAGGCTCGGCGTGGCCATCAGAACAGGAAGTACCGCTGGGCCATCGGCAGCCGGGTCACCGGGTCCGGTTCGACCACCACACCGTCGATCCGCACCGTGAAGGTGTCCGGGTCCACCTCGATGCGCGGCATCGCGTTGTTCTCCGGCAGGTCGGCCTTGCCCCGCGACCGCACGTCGCTCACCGGCACCACCCGGCGTCGCACGTCCAGCCGAAGCCCGGCGTCCAGGGCCGCCGGCGCCACGAACGCCAGACTGGTGGCGGCCGCAGCGGCACCGTACGCCCCGAACATCGGCCGCGGCAGCATCGGCTGCGGCGTCGGGATCGAGGCGTTCGCGTCACCCATCTGGGCGTACGCGATCATGCCGCCCTTGAGCACCAGGTGCGGTCGTACGCCGAAGAACGCCGGGTCCCAGAGCACCAGGTCGGCGAGCTTGCCGGGTTCGACCGAGCCGACCTCGTGCTCCAGCCCGTTGGCCATCGCCGCGCAGATGGTGTACTTCGCGACGTACCGTCGGGCTCGGTGATTGTCGGCGTCCCCGTCACCCGGCAGCGCGCCGACCCGCTCCTTCATCACGTGCGCGCTCTGCCAGGTCCGCAGAATCACCTCGCCGACCCGGCCCATCGCCTGCGCGTCGGAGCCGATGATGGAGATCGCTCCGAGGTCGTGCAGCAGATCCTCCGCGGCCATCGTGGACGGTCGGATCCGGCTCTCGGCGAAGGCCAGGTCCTCCGGCACGGACGGGTTGAGATGGTGGCAGACCATCAACATGTCCAGGTGCTCGGCGAGGGTGTTGGCGGTGTACGGGCGGGTCGGGTTGGTCGACGACGGCAGCACGTTCGGTTCACTGGCCACCGTGATGATGTCCGGTGCGTGCCCGCCGCCAGCACCCTCGGTGTGGTACGAGTGGATCGCCCGCCCGCCGATCGCGCGCAGGGTGTCGGCGACGAAACCGGCCTCGTTGAGCGTGTCGGTGTGGATCGACACCTGGACCCCGGACTGGTCGGCCACCCGCAGGCAGGCGTCGATCGCCGCCGGTGTGGTGCCCCAGTCCTCGTGCAGCTTGAAACCGCCCGCACCGGCGCGCAACTGTTCCCAGAGCGCCTCGCTGGAGACGGTGTTGCCCTTGCCGAGCAGCAACACGTTGACCGGCATGGTGTCCAGCGCCTCGTGCATCCGGGCCAGGTGCCAGCCGTTCGGGGTGACAGTGGTCGCCCGGGTCCCCTCGGCCGGGCCGGTGCCGCCACCCACCAACGTGGTGACGCCGCTGGCCAGGGCCTCGGTGACGATCTGCGGGCAGATGAAGTGCACGTGGGTGTCGACCGCGCCGGCGGTGAGGATCCGCCCGTTGCCGGCGATCACCTCGGTCGACGGGCCGATGACCAGGTCGGGGTGGACGCCGGGCATGGTGTCCGGGTTGCCGGCCCGGCCGAGCGCCACGATGCGCCCGTCGCGCAGCCCCACGTCGGCCTTGACCACTCCCCAGTGGTCGAGCACCACGGCGCCGGTGATGACGGTGTCCAGTGCCCCCTCGGCGCGGGTGGCCCGCGACTGACCCATCGACTCACGGATCACCTTCCCGCCGCCGAAGACCGCCTCGTCACCACCGACGCAGTGGTCGGTCTCCACCTCGATGAGCAGGTTGGTGTCGGCCAGCCGGATCCGGTCGCCGGTCGTCGGCCCGTACAGGTCGATGTAGCGGTCCCGCCGCACGGCGCTCACTCCGGTGACCCGTCGGCCGTCGGCGGGTCCAGTGGGCCCGCACACGCGCCACGCAGCCCCGGCACGACGCGCGCGCCGCCGAACGGGACGAGGTCGACGCTGCGGCTGATGCCCGGCTCGAACCGGACCGAGGTGCCCGCCGGCACGGCGAGCCGCTGCCCCCAGGCGACGTCCCGGTCGAACGCCAGGGCCGGGTTGGCCTCGGCGAAGTGGTAGTGCGAGCCCACCTGCACCGGCCGGTCGGCGGTGTTGACCACGAGCAGCGTGGTCACCGGGCGGCCCGCGTTGATCTCGACCGGGCCGGCCGCCGGCAGGATCTCCCCCGGAATCACGGGATCGGGTGGTGCACCGTCACGAGCTTGGTGCCGTCCGGGAACGTCGCCTCCACCTGCACCTCCCTCAGCAGCTCGGGGATGCCGTCCTGGACGTCGTCGCGGCCCAGCACGCTCCGGCCGGCCGACATCAGGTCGACGACGGACCGGCCGTCGCGGGCCCCTTCGAGCAGGAACGCGGTGATCACCGCGACGGCTTCGGGGTAGTTGAGGCGCAGGCCGCGCTCGCGGCGGGCGCGGGCGACATCGGCCGCGACGTGGACGAGCAGGCGGTCCTGCTCATGCGGGCTGAGAAACACGGGCTTCTCCCGGTGGGGTGGGCGTGCCCGGCTCGCCATCGGCCCCGCAGGGGCCGCGCGCCGGGCAGCAGACACCCGGGGTACGAGCTGGAGTCACACGACCGCCGAGTCCCCGCCGACGGGGCGACCCGGGACTCCACCATCCCGGCCCGAGTGAGGGGCAACCGGCGGTGTCTCGGTCGGATGCGGACCGCACCGCCCACCGCTGAGCCGACCGTAGAGGATCACCACCGGCCGGGGCAACAGTCGATCCGGGTTCGCGCCGGCCCACTTCTGGGTGCCGGTGCTCATTCCCCTCGCGTACGACCCAGGGCATGATCGCCGGATGACGGCGACAAGGGGTACGCGCGCACTGCTCGGTGTTCTGTTCCTGGCTGCGGCCACGGTCGGGGCGTGGCTGCTCTGGCTGGGCTGGGACACCGACTACACGGTCGATGCGGAGACCGGCGCGAGCAGCGGCCCGTACGAGGCGTGGCAGGTGGTCGGCTGTGTGCTGACGCTCGTCCTGCTGGCCGCGCTCGCCGCCACGCGACTCAGCCCGTGGCTCGTGGCGACGGTGATGACCGTCGCCTTCACGGCGGCCTGGGGGTGGCAGGCCGCGTCCACCGACGACACCGGCCTGTGGGCCGTCGGGGCGGTGCTGGTGCTGGTCGGGATGGCGGCCGGCAGCACGGCCGTGAGTCTCGTCGCGCGGCGGGTCGGCCGACGCGTCGCCGGCCGACCCAGCTAGCCGCTGCCCCGTCGCCGGCCGGGGCCCGCTCGCTCAGCGGGCCGCGACGGGTGCCGCCGCTGGCCGGGGCCCGCTCGCTCAGCGGGCCGCGACGGGTGCCGCCGCCGGCCGGGGCACCCCGGCGAAGGGGATGTCGACGTTGTCCGTCGGGCGGGGCTGGCCGTCGGGGTGCCGCCACAGGCCACTGTCGCGCAGGATCGGCAGCACGCCCTCGCCGAACCAGTACGCCTCCTCCAGGTGCGGGTAGCCGGAGAGGATGAACTCGTCGATGCCGAGCGCGTGGTATTCGGCGATCCGGTCGGCGATCTCGCGGTGACTGCCGACCAGCGCGGTGCCGGCCCCGCCCCGGACCAGCCCGACGCCGGCCCACAGGTTGGGCGAGACCTCCAGGCTGTCGCGGGAACCGCCGTGCAGGTCGAGCATCCGGCGCTGCCCCTCGGACTCACTGCGGCGCAGCCCGTCCTGCACCGCCCGGATGTCGGCCTCGTCGACGCCGTTGAGCAGGCGGCGCGCCTGCGCCCACGCCTCATCAGAGGTGTCCCGGGCGATGACGTGCAGCCGGATGCCGAACCGCAGTTCGCGCCCGGCGTCGGCGGCCAACGCCCGGACCCGGGTCAGCTTGTCGGCGACCTGGGCCGGCGGCTCACCCCAGGTGAGGTAGACGTCGCTGTGCCGCACCGCCACGGGTAGGGCCGCGGCGGACGAGCCACCGAAGTAGACCGGCGGGACCGGGTCGGGCAGCCGGTGCAGCCGCGCCTGCTCGACGCGCAGGTGGGTGCCGGTGTGGTCGACCGTCTCACCCCGCCACAGCGCGCGCACCACGTGCAGGAACTCGTCGGCCCGCGCGTACCGGGCGTCCTTGTCAAGGAAGTCGCCGTACGCCCGCTGCTCCTGCGACTCGCCCCCGGTGACCACGTTGAGCAGCAGTCGGCCCCGGGACAGCCGCTGGAAGGTCGAGGCCATCTGGGCGGCCAGCGTCGGAGCCAGCAGCCCGGGTCGGAACGCGACCAGGAACTTGAGTCGCTCGGTCACCTCGGTGAGCATCGCGGTGCTCAGCCAGGCGTCCTCGCACCAGGCACCCGTCGGGGTGAGGGCGCCGACGAAGCCGAGCTGCTCGGCGGTGCGGGCGATCTGCCCGAGGTACGCGACGCTGGCCGGGCGGGCGCCTCCGGCAGCACCGGTCGGTACGCCGTGGCCACCCCCGACGATGTCCCGGCTGTCGCCGTTGGTGGGCAGGAACCAGTGGAAGGTGAGGGTCATCGCGGCTCTTTCCTCCAGTGCGCGGCGGGTGCGGGTACGGGTGCGCGCGCCGCAGGCGGGCACCTCCTGAGGGGTGGGACGATCCCGCCGACAGCCTACCCATAAAACCTATCGGGTTAGTAGGCTACCGGCCACGGCGCCGACACCTGTCGATGCGCCCCGACCCGCATGCCCGACCCGAGGAGCCGCCATGCCCACCCCGTCGACGAGCCGTCCCCCGCATCGCCGCCTCCTGACGGCCGGCCTCACCACAGTGGCGCTGCTCGCCACGGCAGCGGTAAGCGCGTGCGGCGGGTCCGCCGATGCCGGCGGCTCCGCCAGCAAACTCCGGATCGGCTACCAGCGCTTCGGCGGGCTGAGCCTGGTCAAGGCGCGCGGCGCGGCGCCGGATGTGGAGTGGTCGCTGTTCGAGAGCGGTCCGGCGCTCACCGAGGCGCTCAAGGCCGGCTCCATCGACATCGGACAGGTCGGCGAGGCACCACCCGTCTTCGCCGCGGCCGGGAAGATCCCGTTCTCCATCATCGGCACCTCGGCGCCGATCCCGCAGGGCGAGGCCGTGCTCGTCAAGGCCGATCGCGGTTACCGCACCTTCGCCGACCTGAAGGGTAAGACGGTGGCCCTGAACAAGGGGTCGAACGTGCACTGGCTGCTCGTCCAGCTGCTCAAGGCCAACAACATGACCCTGAAGGACATCCAGGTCAAGTACCTCAAGCCCGCGGAGGGACGGCCCGCGTTCGACGGCGGCCAGGTCGACGCCTGGGTGATCTGGGACCCGTACTTCGCGCTGGCCGAGCAACCGGGGGTCCAGGTGCTCGCCGACGCGACCGGGCTGGCCAGCAACCGCGAGTACGTCCTGGCCGCCCCGGACGCCGTCACGAAGCAGCCGGACGAGATCCGGGCCTTCCTCCAGCGCTACCGCGAGGTGACCGACTGGGGCATCGCCCATCCCGAGGAGCGGGCCAGCACGCTCGCGCCGGAGCTGAAGATTCCGCAGGACGTCACCGGTCGGGCCCTGGCCCGCAGCGCCAGACCCCTCGCCCCCGTCACCCCGGCCATCGGCGACGAACTTCAGGCGATCACCGACAGCTTCATCGCCCTGGATCTGATCCCGGGCCCGGTCGACATCCGGTCCCGGGTCGACAGCCGGTTCAGCGCGGTGTTCCAGTGAGCCGTACGACGCTGGCCGAGGCGCCCGCCGAGATCGCGGCGGCGCCGCCGGTCGCGCCCCGACGTCTTCGGCCGACACGACGGTGGTGGCGGTTGGCCAGCCCGGTGGCACTGGTCCTGGGCTGGGAGCTGGCCTCGCGGACCGGCCTGCTGGCACCGGAGAAGCTGCCCGCGCCGAGTGACGTCCTGGCCACCGGCTGGCGGCTGAGCCGGGACGGAACGCTCGGCGTCCATCTGCTGGACTCCCTCACCCGGGCCGGGGCGGGGCTGGTGATCGGCGGCGTCCTGGCCCTTGCCCTGGGCACCCTGGCCGGGCTGCTGCGGCTCGGTGACGACCTGGTCGACCCGCCGGTGCAGATGGCCCGGATGCTGCCGCACCTCGGGCTGGTCCCGTTGCTGATCATCTGGGTCGGCATCGGTGAGTCACTCAAGATCAGCCTGGTGGCTCTGGGTGCTTTCTTCCCCATCTACTTCAACACCTACGCCGGCATCCGGGACATCGACGAGCGGCTGGTGGAGGCGGCGCGCACCTGCGGTCTGGGGCAGGCCGCCCGACTGCGGCACGTGGTGCTGCCCGGCGCGCTGCCGGCCCTGTTCCTCGGGCTGCGCCTGGCGATCGGGGCGGCCTGGCTCAGCCTGGTCGTCGGCGAGCAGGTCAACGCCCAGACGGGGATCGGTTTTCTGATGATGGAGGCACGGGAGTTCAGCCAGACCGACGTGGTGGTGCTGGGGCTGCTCGTCTACGCGCTGCTCGGGCTGATATCCGACAGTGCGTTGCGCGTCCTGGAGAGGAGGATGTTGACATGGCGTCGCGGACTGCGGGCCACCTGAACGACACCGCGCCGGTGCTGACCGCCCACGCGGTGCGCCGGACGTTCGGGCCGACGGTCGTGCTGGCCGGGGTCGACCTCGCCATCGCACGCGGCGAGGTGGTGGCCCTGCTGGGCGGCAGCGGTTCCGGCAAGAGCACGCTCCTGCGGATTCTCGCCGGGCTCGACGGTGAGGCCAGTGGCACGAGCGTCGTGCACGGCACCGCCGCCGTGGTCTTCCAGGAACACCGGCTGCTGCCCTGGAAGCGGGTGGCGGACAACGTCGGGCTCGGCCTGTCCGGGCCGGACGCCCACGAGCGGATCCGGCGGGCGCTGGCCGAGGTCGGGCTCGCCGATCGGCACCGCGCCTGGCCGGCGGAGCTGTCCGGCGGGCAGGCGCAACGGGTGGCCGTCGCACGAGCACTGGTCCGCGAACCGGACGTGCTGCTGCTCGACGAGCCGTTCGGCGCCCTCGACGCGCTGACCCGCCTGCGGATGCAGATCCTGCTGCGCCGGCTGCGCGCCGAGCACGGCTTCGCGGCCCTGCTGGTCACCCACGACGTGGAGGAGGCGCTGTTGCTCGCCGACCGGATCCTGCTGCTGGACGAGGGCCGCATCGCCGCGCAGCTGCCCGTCGACCTGGCCCCCACCCGTACGCCCGACGACCCGGCCTTCGGCGCGCTGCGCCGCCACCTGCTCGACCGACTCGGCGTTCCCACCACCTGACGAGCGGAGCTGTGATGACCCGCTGGACCCCCGACCCCACGTTCTATCCCTCGCCTCGGGAGGCGGTGACCGCACCGGCCGAGAAGCTCGCCTACGTGGCCGCCTTCGACCGTACGGCAAGCCGTCCGGACGCCATCGTGGTGCTGGACACCGACCCGGACTCCCCCGACTACGGCCGGGTCGTGGGTTGGACCGACCTGCCCTACGTCGGCGACGAGCTGCACCACTTCGGCTGGAACGCGTGCAGCAGCGCGCTCTGTCCGACCGCCCCGCACCCGCACGTCGAGCGGCGCTACCTGATCGTTCCCGGCCTGCGGTCGTCGCGGATCCACGTGGTCGACACCCAACCCGACCCGCGTCAGCCGCAGGTGGTCAAGGTGATCGGCCCGGAGGAGCTGGCGAAGCGCGCCGGCTACTCGCGCCCGCACACAGTGCACTGTGGGCCGGACGGCATCTACCTCTCCGCTCTCGGGGGCGCGGACGGCGCGGAGGGTCCGGGAGGCATCGCCATCCTCGACCACACCACGTTCGAGGTACGCGGGGCGTGGGAGGCCGACCGGGGTCCACAGTTCCTGGCGTACGACCTGTGGTGGCACCTCACCCAGGACGTGCTGGTCACCAGCGAGTGGGGCACCCCGTCGATGATCGAGGACGGCATCGTCGGCGAGTTGCTGCTGGGTCGACGCTACGGCCACGCCATCCACTTCTGGGACCTCGCGAAACGTCGGCACGTCCAGCGGGTCGACCTGGGCGATCAATATCAGATGCCGCTGGAGCTGCGCCCGGCGCACGACCCGTCGAAGTCGTACGGGTTCGTCGGGGTGGTGATCAGTGTCGAGGACCTGTCCGCCTCGGTCTGGCTGTGGCACCGCGACGGCGACGCCTGGGCGGTCACCAAGGTGATCGACATTCCGGCCGAGCCGGCGGACCCGGCGGATCTGCCCGACCTGCTCAAGCCGTTCGGGGCGGTGCCGCCACTGGTGACCGACATCGACCTGTCCGTCGACGACCGGTTCCTCTACGTCTCCTGCTGGGGCACGGGAGAGCTGCGCCAGTACGACGTCAGCGACCCGCTGCGTCCCGTACTGACCGGCTCCGTGCATCTCGGTGGGATCGTGCGCCGCACGGCGCACCCGTCCGCGCCGGACGAGGCCCTGGCCGGCGGCCCGCAGATGGTGGAGGTGAGCCGGGACGGGCGGCGGGTCTACGTCAGCAACTCGCTCTACGGCGCGTGGGACGACCAGTTCTACCCCGACGGGGTGGGTGCCTGGCTGGCCAAGCTCGACGTGGACGTCGAGGCCGGTGGGCTCACCCCGGACGAGCGGTTCTTTCCGCACGGGGAGGAGTTCCGGGGCCTGCGGGTGCACCAGACCCGGTTGCAGGGCGGGGACGCGTCCTCCGACTCGTACTGCTTTCCGTGACCGTCTCCACACTGGCGACGCTTGCCGCGCTCGGCGCGTTCCATGGTCTGAACCCGGCGATGGGTTGGCTGTTCGCGGTGGCCCGGGGCCTGCAGGAGCGCAGCCGGGCGGCGTTGCTGCGCGCCCTGTCGCCGATCGCGGCCGGGCACCTCGCCTCGGTGGGGATCGTCGCGGCACTGGTCACCGCGACCCGTTCGGTGACGGCGAGCACCGCCCTCGCGGTGGTCGGCGGCGTGCTGCTGGTCGCGTTCGGGTTGTGGCGACTGCTCTCCGAGCGGCACTTCCGCTGGGCGGGGATGCGGCTGTCCGCGGCGCAACTCGCCGGCTGGTCGTTCCTCATGTCCTCGGCCCACGGCGCGGGGCTGATGCTGTTGCCGGTGCTGGTGGCCGAGCCGGTGCCCGGGGGCCACTCCGGGCACCTGGCCAGCGCGCCGGTGGGTGCCCTGTCCGGGCTCGCCGCCGCCGGTGTGCACACAGTGGCGATGCTCGGCACCGCGCTGGCCATCGCGATTCTGGTCTACCAGGTGCTCGGGGTCGGTGTGCTGCGTCGGGCCTGGTTCAACGTCGACCGGCTCTGGGCCGGGGTGCTGGTCGCCGCCGGATTGGTCACGTTGCTCCGGGCGTGAACCGACCATCGTGGACGGAGCTGATCTGTGGTCTCATGGCGGCATGATCACTCCGACTCCCCTCATGCGTCTGGTGGCCGGTGTGTGGGGGTTCAAGACCCTCGCGGCCGGCGTCGAACTCGGTCTGTTCACCCGGCTCGCCGGGGGTCGGACGATGACCGTCGAGCAGGCCGCCGCCGAGTTCGGGCTGCCCGACCGGCCCGCGGACCTGTTGCTGGCCGCCAGTGCCTCGCTCGGCCTGCTGGAGAAGGCCGGCGACGGATACCGCAACTCCGAGTTGGCCGAGCAGTTCCTGGTCGAGGGTCGCCCGTACTACTTCGGTGCGCAGATCCGTTACTCCGACCTGCGCACCTATCTGCCCTGGCACCGCATCGGCGAGGCCCTGCGCACGGATCGGCCGTTGACCTGGGACCCGGAGGCACAGCAGTCGATGTTCGACACCGCCGACCCGGAGATGCTGACGCAGTTCTGGGACGCGATGTTCTCCACGTCCAGCTTCACCGCCGCCGCGTTGGCCGACGCGTACGACTTCTCCGCGCACCGCCGCCTGCTCGACGTCGGGGGCGGGGCCGGGGCGTTCCCGATCGAGTTCTGCCGCCGCCTGCCCGAGCTGCGGGCCACCGTCCTGGATCTGCCGCACGTCTGCGTACGAGCGCGGGAGCGGATCGCGGAGGCCGGCCTGACCGAGCGGATCGACGCGGTGGGCGGCGACTTCCTCGCCGACCCGGCGCTGCCGGACGGGCACGACGTCATCCTGCTCAGCATGATCCTGCACGACTGGGACGAGCCGACGAACCGGGCGCTGCTGGCCCGGTGCCACGCGGCGCTGCCGCCCGGCGGGGCGATCGTCGTCTGCGAACTGCTGCTAAACGACGAGCGGACCGGGCCGCCGGAGGCCGCGCTGATGGGGATGAACATGCTGGTCGAGACCGAGGGTGGCCGCAACTACTCGGGCGCCGAGTACGCCGCCTGGCTCACCGATGCCGGTTTCGTCGACGTGCGTACCGTGCCGTTCGACGCCCCCGGTGCCAACGGCGCTGTGGTGGCCCGGCGGGCCTGACCGACGACGACACCCGGCCCCGATGCGAACCGTGGGCCGGGTGTCGCGGCGCCTCACGGCGCTGGCGTCCGATCGGCTACCGGTACGGGTCAGGCGCGAGCCTTGACCGGCTGCTTCATGAAGTCCAGGATCGCCTTGTTGACGTCCTCGGCGTGTGTCCACGGGATGCCGTGCGGCGCGCCCTTGAGCGTGACGAGCTTGCCGGTCGGCATCATCGGCCCGAGCCGCTGGCCGGTCACCGGGTAGGGCAGCACCCGGTCCTGGTCACCCTGCACGATCAGCACCGGAATGTCGATCTTCGGCAGGTCGGGGCGGAAGTCCTCCTGCCAGGCGTCCACGCTGTCGTGGGTGCCCTTGGCGGAGGCCATCGCGCCGATCTGCCAGTGCGCCCGGTACGCCTCCTCGCTGACCCGCTTGCCCATGTTCTGATCCGGGTTGAAGAACGCGTCGCAGAACGACGTCAGGTACGCGAAACGGTCCTTGATGATGGCGTCCTGGAAACCCTTGAAGAGGCTCCGGTCGACACCCTCCGGATTGTCATTGGCCTTGGCCAGCATGGGTTGCAGCGGGCTGAGCACCACGGCCCGGCTCACGCGCTGGGAGCCGTAGTTGCCCAGGTAGCGAATGACCTCACCGGTGCCCATCGAGTGACCGACGAGGGTCACGTCGCTCAGGTTCAGCTCGGTCATCAGCACGTCCAGGTCCGCCGCGAACGTGTTGTAGTCGTACCCGAAGGTCGGCTGGGCGGAGTTGCCGTAACCGCGCCGATCGTAGGTGATCGTCCGGTATCCGGCGTTGAGCAGCTGGGTGGTCACCTTCTCCCAGGTAGCCCCGTTGAACGGGAAGCCGTGGATCAGCACCACCGGCTTACCGGAACCGTGGTCCTCGTAGTACAGGTCGATGGGCGCGGAGTTTTCCGTTCCCACGGTGATGAAAGGCATGTTTGTCTCCTGCTCCGGTATCGGGCTGTCGGACGTCAGCGCGCTTTCCCGCCGGGTCGGCGGATATGCCGGCCGTCGAAAGGCACAGCGACCCCTCAGCCATCGACAGATATCGACGCTTTCGATAGGGTTGGAGGTAGGAAAGTTTCGGCGTACGGGAGGTGGGCATGCCCCGACGAATCCGCACGACGGTCGCCGCGTTGGCCCTCGGGTCAGCAACGGCCGCACTGAGTGCCACGCCGGCCCACGCCGACCCGGTGGTGCCCCGGCACGCCGTCGTGGTGTGCCAGAGCGCCAGCTTCTACGCCAACTACGACTCCGCCGGCGGCCCCACCGGCCTCAAGCGCACCCTCGCCTACGGCAACAAGATCGGTCACACGCCGGGCGCGCACCCGGTCTACAACGGGTGGGCGGCATCGTTCGACTTCGGCCCCAACGACTGGGGCTACCTGCGCACCGAGTGCATCGGCGGGTACGACTCATGGTGATCAGACGTCGCGCCCTCGCTGGCCTGCTCGCAGGGATCGTCGCCGCCACCGTGGCCCTGCCGTCCCCCGCGCAGGCCGCCAACGGCACCATCGGGCAACGGGAGACGGTGTGCGCGAGCGACCTGTTCGTCCGCACCCAACCCGTCGGCGCCTGGATGGGCACCCTCTACCAGGGTCAGACGTTCCTGGTCGAAGGCCCCCGCAGCGGCGGCTACGTCTACGGCTTCGCCTACGGGCACATCAACCGCCGCGGCTGGGTGCAGGACGGCTGGTTCTGCTGACCCCCTGCCCGTCGGTGGACCCAGCCCGCCGGGCTGACCCTGCGAGCGGCGGCACGCGCGGTGTCCGGCTTGCGCGGTGTCCGGCTTGCGCGGTGTTCGGCTTGCGCGGACGTCGGCACGAGCATGGCGTCGCCCGCGAAGATCAACACGGGTTTGCTGAAATCGGGGTGTCCCAACGACCTGGATACCCCGATTTCAAGGAACCCGAGTCGATCATCGCCGCCGTCCCGACAGGCGGAAGGCTTTGACCGGATGCTGGACAGACCGCTCGGTCAGACCGTGGCACCGCCCCAAACCCGACGGTCCGACTGCGGACCCGGCCACCGAGGGCCCCAGCCGGACGACCCCAGCCGAACCACCCGAACCGGACGACCCGAGCCGGACGACCGCCGCTCCCCCGGCGGTCGCCCTGCTCGTCGGCTCAGCTCTGGTAGACCTCCAGGGTCGACAGTTGCCCGGCCGGCCAGCCGGTGTTGCCGGTGACCGTGATGCGCACGTACCGGGTCTGTGCGGCGGTGAAGGTGATGCTCACCTGGTTGCCGGTGGCCGGGTTGAAGGTCCGCCCCGCAGCGCCGGCCAGTGTGCTGAAGCTGCCGCCGTCGGTGCTGCCCTGCACGGCCAGGGTCTGCGTGCGACTGGCCCAGGCGGTGGCCGGGGGCAGCTTGAGCACCACCCGCCCGACCGTGCGCGTCGCACCGAGGTCGACCTGGACCCACTGCGGGAACGCGTTGTTGGCGCTCTCCCAGTAGCTGTTCGGGTCGCCGTCGACCACGTTGCCCGACCCGTAACTCTGGACGTGGCTGCTCTCGCTGGTGGGTCGACCCCGGGCGAGGTCCGCGTTGGTCGGGGCGTCCGTCGTCACGGTGACCGTGTTGGACGCGCCGGACGTGTTGCCGGCGGCGTCGCGCGCGGTGACCGTGAAGGTGTACGTGGTGGACGGGTTGAGCCCGCCCACGGTTGCCGTGGTGCCCGTGACGGTGGCGACGACAGTGCCGCCCTGGCGCACCTGGTAACCGGTCACGCCGGTGTCGTCGGTCGACGCCGTCCACGCCAGCGACACGCTGGTCGACGTCTTGCCGGTGACCGTCAGGCCGCTCGGCGCGGTCGGCGGGTTGTCCGGTGTGGTGGTCCCCGCGTACACCTCGACCTGGGCGAGTTGGGCGGCCGGCCAGCCGGTGTTGCCGGCGACGCTGAGGCGGACGTAGCGGGCGGTCGTGGTCGTCAGCGTGCGGGTGACGGTGTTGCCGGTGGCCGGGTCGAAGGCGAACGCGGAGGCCCCGGCGATGGTGGCGAAGGAGCTGCCGTCGACGCTGCCCTGCACGGTGATCGTCTGGGTGCGCGCGCCCCAGCCGGCGGGCAGCCGCAGCACCAGTCGATTGACCTGGTGACTGGCGCCGAGGTCGACCTGCCACCAGTGCGGGAAGGCGCCGCCGCTGCTCTCCCAGTAGCTGCCGACGTTCGAGTCCACAGCGTTCGACGCCGGGAACCCGCCACCCTGGCTGCTCGCCGAGGTGGGCCGGCCGGCGGCCAGGTTCCCGCCGGTCGGTGGCGGCGTGCCGATCATCGGTGGCGTGGGACGGACCGCGGTGAGCGCCAGCTGCCCTTTGAGCATCCGGCCGCCGTCGGCCGTGATCCGCAGGTAGTAGTCGGAGGAGCAGGCCACGCCGTCCTCGTCCAGGGCGCGGATGTTCGCGCCGGCCGGGGTGGTGGCCTGGGTCTCGGAGGTCTTCGCGATCTGGTTGCCCTCGTTGTACTCGTCGTACATGGACACGTAGAGGCCCTGGGACCCGAGTCGGACCATGTTGTAGATGTGCCGCCAGTAGAAGTCGCCGTGCTTGCGGTGACCACCGGCGAGGTCACCGGGCATCACGCAGGGCAGGTAGTCGATGCCGCGTGCCGCGCAGTCGGCCATGTCGCCGACGTTGACGTTGTTGTAGTACGAGTCGAGTTCCTCCACCGTCCTGGCCCGGTAGACCATCCACGGCGAGATCGCGTTGAACGCGTGGTAGACGTCGAGGAAGCCCGGACGGGAGTCCTCGATGCCCTGCCGCCACCAGGTGGGCACGCCACCGACGACGTAGCAGCCCTGCGCCTTGAACCAGTTGATGACCTCCAGGCAGGGCCCGGGGGTGAACGGTCGGCTGGGCTCGCTGAAACCGAAGCCCCAGATGCACACGACCGGCTTGCCGTTCTGCCGGGCGTACGCGGAGGACGCGACGTGCGCCGACATCTTCGTCGTCCAGTCGGTCTTGATGTCCGACTGGAAGGTCAACCAGTCGGTGACGTCGTACATGATGTAGAACTTGCGGCCGTAGCGCTCGGCGGCGGAGCGGACCTTCTGCGTCATCGCGTCGCGGGTCGGCCCCTCGTCGCCCGTCGGGTTGAACCGCTGCAACGCGGCGGTGTCGCACCCATACTCCTGCATCCACCGGAAGTGGGTGTCCACTGTCTGCTGGTCGTAGGAGGAGAACAGGGTGGCCGGCTGGCCGTTACCCAGGTTGGGGTACGCGGTGGGATAGGTACGCGTGTACTCGCGCATGTCCGGCCAGGACACGATGGTGGTGTTGGCGGGCGAGGGCGGCTGGAACCGGTCGCGGCTCCAGTGCCACCAACCGCCGATCGGCGCCGAGTCACCGGGGGCGCTGAACCAGCCCTGGTAGCCGACGGTCACCTTGCCGACCACGTCCCCGGGAGGGCTGGCGGCGGAGGCGGGACTGGCCAGGGTGGTGAGCAGCTCGGTGCTGGAGGCGGCGGCGAGGGCGGACCCCGCCATCACGGACGTGACGAACCTGCGGCGGGAGACCGCCATGACGACCACTCCTTCTTCGACGGAAGGCATTGACGGCCATCGTGGCAGCAGTGGATGCCGCCCCGCAAGAGTTAGACTAATCGATGAAATTCCCGATCAGATGACGGGAATTTCACGCTGGGTCATCAGTGGGTCAGGGCCTGGTCCAGGGCGCGCACCGGGGACAGGATCCGGCTGCCGGCCTGCCAACGGCGGGCGTCGCGCACCGTCATCCGTACGCCCTCGGTGAAGCCGAGCTTCGGCCGCCAACCGAGCAGCTCGCGCGCCTTCCTGGTGTCCAGCGCCATGTTGCGCACCTCGCCCGGCCAGGGCAACGGCTCGTAGCGGGCCGTGTTGTCGACACCGGACGCCTCCCGGACGGTGTCGTACACGTCGTTGACGCTCGTCTGCTGGCCGGAACCGATGTTGACCATCCCCACCCCGCTGTGGTGGCAGGCGACGGCCACCGCCTCGGCGACGTCGCTGACGTGGATGAAGTCCCGGGTCTGCGTGCCGTCGTCGTAGATCACCGCCTGGCGCCCACCGAGCAGGGCATCCACCATCAGGGACACGACGCCGTAGTCGCCGCCCTCCTGCCGGGACCCGTAGACATTGCCGAAGACCATCGACGTGTACGGCAGGCCGTGCTGGCGTCCGTACCAGTCGAGATAGTGCACGCCGGCGGCCTTGCTGATGCCGTACGGGTCCACCGGAGCGATCGGGTGGTCCTCGCGGACCGGCAGGTCGTGGGCGGGGACGCTGCCGAAGATGGCGCTGCCGGCCGCATTGACCACCAGTCGTACGCCGCTGCGGGCGCACGCGTCCAGCACGTTGGCGGTGCCGAAGACGTTCACGTCGGCGTCGTACAGCGGTGAGCGGCGACCCACCGGAGCGTTCGCCTGCGCGGCGAGGTGCACCACGACGTCCGGCTGCCACTGGTGGATGACCTCGACACCCGCCGGCGTACGGATGTCACCGGAGACGACGTCCGCATCGGTCAGACCTCCGCACACGGCGTCCGCCAGATTCTCGAGCCGGCCGGTGGAGAAGTTGTCGAGCACCCGGACCTGGCTGCCCATCAGCATCAGCCGGGCGACCACGTGGCTTCCGATGAAGCCGGCACCTCCCGTGACCAGAACACGCCGGGGCGTCAGGTCGTTCGCCGGGTCGACCCCGACGGTAGTAACTGGCAGGTCCACCTGGAACTCCTTGGACGACAGAGCCTGTCGGCCCGCTTCGCACACCAAGACGGCCAGGCACGACAGTAACCCACCAAATAACCACGAAAGAGACTTTTCGCCTAATGCAGCGGAGCGGACATGAGGGTTCGTCGCGGCCACGGTCGGCCCGCAGCGTTCACGCGTGGATTGGATCCGTTGGCCGTTCCACAGCCGACGGGGCCGGAGCCATGCCGGCTCCGGCCCCGTCGGTACACCCGAGACCCTTACGAAGTCGGGTACTGCGCGAGGTAGACCGGCGCGCCCACCTTGGTCATATCGGCCGCCTCGCCGACGCCGTTGACCACGTGGTCGATCGTGCCGGCGCTGAGGTTGACGGTCATGACGTGGTGCAGCTTCACGCCCGGCCGGTTCGGCACCTCGAAGCCGTTCTCGGTGTGGATCGACGGGTTGTTCTGGTTGAAGACGTACACCCCGCCGCCGTGCAGGGTGTGGTGACGCACCCGGTCACCGACCTTGTACCCGGCCCAGCCCTCGACCGCGCCGTTCATCCAGTCGGCCTGCGTCGGCGGGTCGTACGGCAGCTCGTTCTGGTAGAGGATCGTGGTGCCGTGCTCGCCGTTCCAGACCGTGTTGTAGCGCTGGAAGTGCTCGACGAACAGACCGGTCGCGGTCACGTGGTCGCCGTTGATGACGGCGCCGTAGCGACCGGTGTTGGTGCGCCAGCGGTCGGTGTCACCGTTGACGCCCTCGGTGAAGCCCTCGACGCCGTGGTCACCGCGCCAGACCCAGGTGTGGTCGATGAGCACGTTGTCGCTGTTGACCTCCAGCGCGGTGTTCGTCCGGCCGATGTGCGGGCCGCCGACCCGGAAGTACACGTCGGACAGCGTGGTCGGGTTGTGCGGGCTGCTGGCGTTGTGGCCGTGCTGGCGGCCCACCCGCAGCAGGACCGGCGACTCGACGAGACCGGCGTCGATCGTGACACCGGCGACGATCACGCCGGGGACACCGGCGACGTCGAGCGGGATGGCGCCGTTCACCGCGGTGAGCGTCGCGTGGCCGATTCCGAGCACCACGGTGCCGGGCCGCCGGACCTCGATGCTGCGGGCGATGTCGTACGTGCCGGGGGTCAGCAGCAGGTGCTTCCCGCGCGCGAGTTGGGCGTTGATGACGCGTACCGGGTCGGACGGCTTGGCGACGAAGAAGTCGTCGATCCCGATCGTCCGTCCCGGCGTCATGCCGTCGGCCCAGGAGACTCCCCGGCTGTCGCGCTGCGCGGCGGGCACCCGCACGTTGTAGCGACCCTTGCCGTCGACGAAGAGGTACGGCTTCTCCCGGCTCAGCGGGGTGGTCTCCAGGGTGGTGTACGGCGGGTCGGGGAACGTGGCGTCGTCCGGCGCGCCCTCGACGCCCGCGAAGACCTGGTTCCACACCGCGTTGGACCAGCTGCCGACCTCACTGTTGCGGGTCAGCCACTGCTGCTGCGAGCCGTTGGTGGTGGCCGGCAGCCGCGAGTCGGCGATGAAGCCACCGCTGGCGAACTGCGGGCCGGCAGTGCAGTAGTCCATCAGCGACAGACCGCCGCCGTTGATGTTCAACCGGCGCATCGACACCGCCTGGGACACCGCCCAGAAGTTCGCCGTCGACCGGCAACCGTCCTGACCGGAGGCGTTGATGGTGAGCGACAGGTTGGACAGGGTGCGCCAGAAGTTGACCAGCGCGAGGCAGTTGCCGGTGCCGCCGTCGGCCAGGCAGCGGTTGTAGACCTCGAGCTTGCCGTTCACCGTGACGTCGGTGGGCGAGGCGCCCAGACCGGACACCTCGGTGTAGTAGCCGACCTTGGCCTGCAACGGCTGCTCGGCCGTGCCGTACGTGCCCGGCTTGAACAGGTAGGCGTGCCGCTCGGTGCCCATCTCGTTGTCGACCTGCCGGGCGTGGGCCGCGTCCAGGGTCTGCTGGATCTCGGCGACCGGCATGCCCGGGTCGAAGATCGTCACGTTGGGGCCGAAGTCCGGTGCGCCGTGGGTCGGGCGACCGGCGGTGGCGGCGGTGCTGGTCATGGTGACGGCGGTGGTCACCAGCAGAGCAAGGGTGAGGGTACGTAGGGACGGGCTTGTCATGTAGTTCGTCCTCTCCGCTGGCCGGAGATGCTTCCGGCGCAGCTGGGGGCGGTGAGAGCGCTCTCTGACCCCTGCCGCCGGAGTTGAGCCGGACCAGAAGGGGGTTGACATCTTTCTACCCGTTAATCCGGCCGCCCGCCATGACCACGGACGGCGAACTTCGTGCCGGTACCGGTCGGTCCATTTCGGAGTCCGGATACGGCGAGGCCCGCCCTCCTGAGGAGGGCGGGCCGCCACGAGGTGTGAGAGGTCAGCGCACCCGGCGCCGGCCGTAGACACCGGCGACGATCGCCACGCCGACAGCGGCGAAGACGACCTGCAGGATCAGCTCGATCCAGTCGATCCCGCTGGTGTCGTCGACACCGAGGGCACCGGCGACGAGGGTGCCGAGGATCGCCGCGACCACACCGATGAGCAGGGTCAGCCAGATCGGGATGTTCTGCTTGCCCGGCACCACCAGCCGGCCCAGCACGCCGATGATCAGACCGATGATGATGGCGGCGAAGAAGCCGGTAATTTCCACGGGAGTCGTCCTTTGCGAGGGGAATGTCGTCGGCCTTTGATTGCCCTGGGCAACGAGCCGCGAAACACCCTCTGGATCTTCAATCTGCGGTCGGCTTCAGGCCGCCTTACCGGCGTTAGGATGACCGCCGTGCAGTTCGGGGTGCTCGGGCCGCTCGCCGTGACCACGGACGCCGGCGAGCCGGTGGTGGTGCCCGGCACGAAGGTACGCGCGCTGCTGGCCGACCTGCTGGTCAACCGCAACCAGGTGGTCTCGGCGGACCGCCTCATCGACGATCTGTGGGGCGAGCACTGCCCCGCCAACCCCGCCGGCGCCCTCCAGGTGCGGGTGTCCCAGTTGCGCAAGGCGCTCAACGACGCCGAGCCGGGTGCCCGCGAGCTGGTCGAGTCCCGGCCGCCGGGCTATCTGCTGCGGGTCGACGCGGTCGACGTCGCCCGGTTCGACGAGCTGGCCCGGTGCACCGACGTCGAGCGGTTGACCGATGCCCTCGCGTTGTGGCGCGGCGAGGCGTACGCCGACGTGGCCGACGCCGAGTTCGTCCGCGCGGAGGCCACCCGCCTCGCCGAGCAGCGCCTCACCGTCCACGAACGGTTGGCCGAGGCCCGGCTGGCCCGGGGTGAACACGATCTGGTCGCCGCCGACCTCGCCGAGCTGGTCACCCGGCATCCGCTGCGTGAGGGCCTGCGGGCGGTGCAGCTCCGCGCGTTGTACGCGGCCGGCCGCCAGTCCGAGGCCTTGGACAGCTACGCCGATCTGCGGGAGCGGCTCGCCGAGGAGCTGGGCCTCGACCCCGGCCCCGAGCTGGTCGCCCTGCACCGCAGGATCCTCGAACAGGACGCCACCCTCAGCGCGCCGCCGAAGGCCGCGGTCATCCGCGTCAGCCTTCCCGCCCCGCTCGACGAGCTGGTCGGGCGCGCCGAGGCGCTGGCCGAGCTGGGCGAGCTGCTGCCCCGGCAGCGGCTGGTGACGCTGGTCGGGCCCGGTGGCGTCGGCAAGACCAGACTGGCCGTCGAGACGGCCCGCGCGCAGTCCCTTCCCGACGGAGTCCAGCTGGTCGAGCTGGCCCCGCTGCCCGCCGGTGACGCGCTCGTCGCCGAGCAGGTGCTCGCCGCTCTGGGCAGCTACGAGGCGGCCGGCACGAACATGTCCCCCGCCGACCGGCTGGTGACGACCCTGCGGCACCGACACCTGCTGCTCGTGCTGGACAACTGCGAACACGTCATCGACCCGGTCGCCGAGCTGGTCGCCCGGCTGCTGCGCGAGGTGCCCGGGCTGCGGGTGCTGGCCACCAGCAGGGAGCCACTCGGGCTGACCGGTGAACTGCTCTGGGAGGTACCCCCACTGCCCGTGCCGGATGACGGTGACCTGGACACGGTCCGGCACTCGGCGGCGGCCCGGTTGTTCGCCGCCCGCGCCGCCGCGCAGCAGCGCGGGTTCCGCCTCGACGGGCAGAGCGCCGCCGCGGTCGCGCAGCTCTGCCGCCGCCTCGACGGCCTGCCGCTCGCGCTGGAGCTGGCCGCGACCCGGGTGCGCGCGCTGGGCGTGCGCGGTGTGGTGGAACGGCTCGACGACCGCTTCCGTCTGCTCACCACCCAGCAGCGGGACGTGCCACCCCGGCAGCGGACGCTGACCGCGGTGATCGGTTGGAGCTGGGACCTCCTCGACGAGACCGACCGGATGGTGCTGGCCCGGCTGGCGGTGTTCCGGGACGGCTGCACCCCGGATGCCGCCGAGTACGTCTGCGGGACCGACCTGGACACCCTCGCCCGGCTGGTGGACCGGTCGCTGGTGGTGCTGGACGACTCCGGCGCCAACCCGCGCTACCGGCTGCTCGAATCGGTCGCGGCATTCTGCCTGGACCGACTGACCGACGCCGACGCCGTGCGCACCCGGCACGCCACCTACTACACGGAGCTGGCCGAGCGCGCCGACCCGGAGCTGCGCGGGGCCGACCAGCAGCGGTGGCTGGCGCTGCTGGACGCCGAGATGGCGAACCTGCGATCCGCGCTGGTGCACGGCGGAGGGCTGCGCCTGGCGATCGCGCTGAGCTGGTACTGGCACCTGCGCGGCCGGCTCACCGAGGCGCGGCGAGCCCTGGCCGTGCCCGGTGACCCGGACCAGGAGACCCGGGCGGCCCCCTGGCGGGTCGGGTTCGCCCTGTCGCAGGGCGAGGCGACCGAGCCGGACGACGTACGCGCCGCGGTGGCCGCCGACCCGGGCTGCCACGCCGCGTGGTTCGCGGCCAACGCGGTGATCGAGCACGGCGACCTGGCCCTGGCTGCGGAGCTGCTGCCCACCGCCACAGTCGACAGGTGGACCGAGGCCGCGGTGCTCACCTCCCTGGCCCACATCGCGCACGCCAACGGTGACCAGGCCACCCTGGAGGACACCGCGACCCGCAGCGCCGCGCTCTTCGCCGACCTCGGCGACCGGTGGGGTCGGCTCCGTGCGACCGAGTGGGTGGGCGGCCTGGCCGACATGCGCGGCGAGCACGAGCGCGCCGCCGCGCTGCACCGCGAGGGGCTGCGCTGGGCCGAGGAACTGGCGCTGTGGCCGCAGGTCTGCGCGGAGCTGTCCTGGCTGGCCTGGCTCGCCGTGCAGACCCGCGACTACGCCCAGGGTCGGGAACTGGCCGAACGCGCGTACGCCCTGGCGGTCGAGCAGGGCTCGCCCGGTGCGCTGGTCTTCGCGGAGATGAGCCTCGGGCTGGCCGCCCGCCGCGACGGCAAGCTCGACCTGGCCGTCACCCACCTCAGCCACCTCGCCGAGCTGGGCCGGGGCGAGAGTCAACCCGCGCTCTACCTGCCGATGGTCCTGGTGGAGCTGGGCTACGCCCTCGAGCAGGGCGGTGACCCGGATGCCGCGCTGGCCCTGCACATCGAGGCGTTCGAGGCCGCCGAGGCGATGACCACGATGCGCGACGCGGTCGGCCCCCTGGAGGGGATGGCGGCGGCGGTGCGCTCCCCCGAGGTGGCCGCCCGACTGCTGGGCGCCGCTGCCGCTGCCCGACTCGCCACGCAGTCCCCCGCCGCGCCGGCCGAACGCGACGACATCGACCGGACGACCGAGCGCCTGCGAGCCGCACTCGGGCCGCAGCGGTTCGACGCGTTGCTCGCCGAGGGCGCGAAGCTGAGCCCGAGCGAGGCCCGGGCTCAGCTCTGATCTGGTCAGGCCGGCGTCTTCGGCGCGTACGAGGCGACGATCACGCCGCTCTTGTGCACCCGGGTGTCGACCAGGTCGAACGAGGCCTTGAAGTCGGTCAGCGGCACCGTCAGGTTGGCGCCGCCCTCCAGCACCGGGTGGATCCAGAACCGGACCTCGTCCACCAGGCCCGCCCGGATCAGCTGCGCGGTGACCGAGCCGAAGCCGTACTGGATGATGTTCTTGCCCTCCTGGGCCTTGAGCGCGCTGACCGCCTCGACCAGGTCGCCCTGGAGCACCTCCGTGTTGTTCCAGGTGGGGTCGGTCAGGGTGGTCGAGGCGACGTACTTCTTGACGTTGTTGAAGTACGCGGCGCCCGTGGTCGGGTCGCTCTCGTCCCTGGTCGGCCAGGCGGCGGACATGCCGTCGTAGGTGGCTCGGCCCATCAGCATCGCGTCGGCCTCGGTGGTCTGCGCCCCGGCGAGGCTGGCGGCCTCCTCGTCGAAGTACGGCATGGTCCACATGGGGTTCTCGATGACGCCGTCGAGGGTGATGTAGGTCGAGTTGATGAGCTTGCGCATCGGGATCTCCTGGTTGTCTGTCGTGCTCTCCGGTGACACCCAGAACTCTGCCAATGCCCGCTTACGATTCGCTTCAGGTGCCCTTACCGGCGTCCCCGGCCGCGCCTGGAGCCGCTTGCGACAGCGGGTCGGTCAGCGGGATGGGCAGCGCCTGCGTGGCCACCGTGCCGCCGCCGGTCGAGTGCGCCGGCGCGGGGCGGTCACCGGTGCGGCTGTGCAGGCGTCCCTGCCCCGCCGGCCCGGCACGCCGGGTCACCTCGACGGTCACCATCCGCACCGGCAAGGGCGGCGCGGTGAAACGCCCGACACCCCACCGCACCCAGATCGGAATCCGGCCGGCGTCCGCCTCCGCGCGCAACTTCTGCACCGTACGGGCCCGGTCGGTGTGGTCGACCTCCACGACGACCGGCGGGCCGTCCGGGCGGGCACACGCCACGTCCAGGACCGAGTGCCGTTGCTCCAGCGGCGGCGGCAACGGCAACACGCTGGGGGCGCGCCGATAGACCCGCCAGCCCTGGGCCTCGGCCCACCCCACGACCGAGTCGATCACCCGCGCGGTGACCTCGTCGGCGCTCAGGTCGACGAAGGTCAGGTCCGCCAGAGCGCGACCGAGGTCGGACGCCAACCGCTCGCCCTGCGCCGTGACCTCCACCGGCGCAGGATAACGCCTCAGCCGACGGTGGTCGTGGCCGCGGCGAGGTGCCGGGTCAGCCAGGCGGTGGTGGCCGTACGCGCCGCCTCGGCGTTGGCGCGCGTCAGGAAGTCGTGCCCCTCGCCGGCGAGCACCAGGTGCCCGTGCGGCACGTCCCGGGCGGCGAGGGCCTGCGCCACCTGCGCCGACTCGCCCGCCGGCACGTTGGTGTCGTTGGCGCCGTGGATGAGCATCACCGGCACGTCGAGCCGGTCGAGGTGGGTCATCGGCGAGAGGTCACGCAGCAGTTCCGCGTCGCGCTGCGGGTCGCCGTACTTGCTGACGGCGGCGGCGGCGATCCACGGCTCGGTGCCGGCGTAGAAGGTGTGGAAGTCGGAGATCCCGCACTCGGCGACCCCCGCGGCGAACAGCCCGGGGAAGTTCACCAGCACGGCGAGGACCAGGTAACCACCGTAGGAACGACCCAGACAGCCGAGCTGGCCGGGCCGGGCGACGCCGCTGTCGACGAGGAAGTCCGCGCAGGCCGCCACGTCGGCGATCGCGCCGTACCGGCCGGCGAGGTTGTCGGCCGCGACGAAGGACCGGCCGAAGCCGGACGAGCCGCGCACGTTCGGCGCGAACACGGCGATGCCCTGCGCGACGAGAGCCTGGAACAACGGGTTGTAGCAGGGACGTTCCTGCGCCTCCGGGCCTCCGTGCAGACTGATGGCGGTCGGCCAGGGACCCGGCCCGGCGGGGCGGTAGAGCCAGCCGGAGAGCGGCAACCCGTCGCGGGCACGCAGGTCGACGAGGTGCGGCGCGACCCCGCCGTCGCCCGTACGCGCCACACCGGTGTCCGGGCGCAGCGGCCGCAGCGCCCCGCTCGTCGGGTCCACCAGCCAGACCTCCCGAGGCTGCACCGGCCCCTGCGCGGTGACGCAGAGCAGGTCACCGCCGGCGGCGAAGACGGCGTCGTCGAGCACCTCGCCCGGTGCCACCACGGCCCGCTGCACGCCGCTGGCGAGGTCGAGCAGGCTCATCTCACTGCGGCCACCGTAGGTGTTCCACAGCAGCGCGACCCGCCGCCCGTCGGCGCTCGGCACGGCCTGCTCCAACTCGGCGTCCGGTCGTCCGGCGAGCCGGGTCGGCGGCTGCTCCGGTCGGGTCAGGTCGACCCGCACCAGCGCGGCGAGTTCCGAGAACGCGTCGGTGCGGGCCAGCACGCTGGTCCCGTCCGCTCCGAACCAGCCCTGGTCGGTGCTGCCCTGGCCGGTGTCCGGGAACAGTCGCCGTCGAACGCCGGTGGCCACGTCGAGCACCTCCAGCCAGCGCGCGTTGCGCGGGCCGCGGCGCAGCAGGGCGATGCCGACGTCCGGGGTGACGTCCAGGAGCGTGAGCAGGTCACCCTCGGCGAGCACCCGCCGGTGCCCGGTGCCCGCGTCGACCAGGACGGCCCGGGCGTGCTCGTCGGTCTCGGTGACCATCAGGACCGCACCCTCGGGCAGCCAGCCGGCCAACGCGGCGCTGCGACGGCCGAACCCGGCGACCTGGCGGCGTCGTGACCCGTCCGGGCGCAGCACCCACAGCTCGGTGCGGGGAGCGCCGCCGGGGGCGACGACACAGGCCAGCCACTGCCCGTCCGGGGACCAACTCAGCGCGAGCACCGGGTCGTCGCCGGTGGGCAGCGCGACAGCCTCGGCGGCGTCGACGTCGCGGACCCAGACGCCCGGCGCGCCGGCCCGGTCGGAGAGGAACGCCACCCGGCGACCGTCGGGGGACGGCGCGGGCGCGTGGTCCTCGCCGGGAGGCAGCGGCGGTGCCGGCCGGTGGCCGACGGGTCGGGCCCGTCGGGCGGTGCCCGGCACCTCGGTCCGTACGCTCATCTAAACCCCGATCCGCTGCAACCAGAGCTCCAGCAACCCGAGTTGCCAGAGCGCGTTGGAACCCAGCGTGGTCCGCCGGGCGTTGGGCGCGTCCAGCAACTCCTCCAGGTAGTCCTTGCGGAACAGGCCCCGCTCGCGGGCCGGCCGGGCGGTCAGCGCGTCGCGCACGTCGTCGAGCAGCGGGCCGGAGAGGTGCCGGATGGCGGGCACCGGAAAGTAGCCCTTCGGCCGGTCGATCACCGCGTCCGGGACGATGCCCCGACTCGCCGCCTTCAGCACGCCCTTGCCGCCCTGCGCCAGCTTCATCCCCGGTGGGCAGGCGGCGGCCAGCTCGACGACCTCGTGGTCGAGGAACGGCACCCGGGCTTCCAGCCCCCAGGCCATCGTCATGTTGTCCACCCGCTTGACCGGGTCGTCGACCAGCATCACCAGGCTGTCCTGCCGCAGGGCCGCGTCCAGCGCGGTGTCCGCGCCCGGTGCGGCGAAGTGGGCGGCCACGAACTCCAGGCTCGCGTCGTGGTCGAGCATCCACTCCGGCGCCAGGTGCCCGCCGAGCGCGTCGTGACGACGGTCGAAGAACACCCGGGCGTACGCCTCGACGGCGTCCGCCCTGGCTACGTTGGCCATCGGCGGGTACCAGTCGTAGCCGGCCAGGATCTCGTCGGCGCCCTGCCCGGACTGGACCACCGTGATCCGCTGCGAGACCTCCTCGGACAGCAGGTGGAACGCGACGCAGTCGTGGCTGACCATCGGCTCGCTCATCGCGGCGATGGCGTCGTGCACGGCGGGGACGAACCGGCTCGCGCCGATGCGGATCTGGTGGTGGTCGGTGCCGAAGTGACGGGCCACCAGATCGGAGTAGTGGAACTCGTCCCCGCTCTCCCCCGCCGCCGCCTCGAAGCCGATGCTGAAGGTGGCCAGTCCGGTCTGGCCCTGCTCGGCCAGCAGGGCGACGATCAGGCTGGAGTCGAGGCCACCGGAGAGCAGTACGCCGACCGGCACGTCGGCGACCATCCGTCGGCGTACGGCGGTGCGCAACGCCGCCATGAGCCGTTCCTGCCACTCGTCGGCGGACATCGGATCGGCCGCGGCCCTGGTGAACTCCGGCCGCCAGTACAGCGTGTCGGTGCTCCGGCCGGATGCGGTGATCACCCGCACGGTCGCCGGTGGGAGCTTGCGGACCCCGGCGAGGATCGTGCGCGGCGGGGGCACCACCGAGTGGAAGCTCATGTAGTGGTGCAGCGCCACCGGGTCGAGGTCGGTGTCCACGTCACCGGCGGCGAGCAACGCCGGCAGGGTGGAGGCGAAGCGGACCCGCCCCGGCCCCTCGGCCAGGTAGAGCGGCTTGATGCCGAGCCGGTCGCGGGCCAGCACCAGGGTGTGCGTGGCCATCTCCACCAGGGCGAACGCGAACATTCCGTAGAACCGTTCGACGCAGGCCGTCCCCCACCGGTGGTACGCCTTGAGGATCACCTCGGTGTCCGAGGTGGACCGGAAGGAGTAACCGGCGGTGATCAGCTCGTCGCGCAGCTCCCGGTAGTTGTAGATGCAGCCGTTGAAGACGACGGCCAGACCCAGCTCGTCGTCGACCATCGGCTGGGCGCCCGCGTCGGAGAGGTCGATGATGCGCAGCCGTCGGTGCACCAGGGCCGCCGGCCCCTGCTGCCACCGGCCCTCACCGTCCGGGCCACGGGAGGCCAGGGCGGGGAGCATCCGCTCGACGGCCGCCATGTCCGGTGGCGTCCCGTCGAAGCGGAACTCGCCTCCGATACCGCACATGCCACGCACCTCTGTTCGGCTCGGGTCCGCTCGGGCCGCTGACGGGTCCAGGTTTGGCGGACCGGGTTGCGTCCCGATGACGGGCGGGTCAAGCGTGGGTTACACCGACGGCCGTTCGTCTCCACCGAGCAGCCAGGTGTCCTTGGACCCGCCGCCTCGGGACGAGTTGACGATCATGCTGCCGGCCGGCGCGACCCGGGTCAGCGCGACCGGCGCGACCTCGGCGGTGTCGCCGAGGAACACGAAGGCCCGCAGGTCGACGTGACGGGGGGCGAGAGCCGTGCCGTCGAAGACCGGGTGGGTGGTCAACGCGATCATCTCCTGGGCGATCCACCGGTGCGGGGCCGCGAGGATCTGCTCCCGGACGGCGTCCAGCTCCTCCGCCTCGGCCCGGGGGCCGATCACCACCCGGTCGCCGCCGTACCCGTCGACCGGCTTGAGCACCAACTCGTCGAGCCGCCCCAGCACCTCGGCCCGCTGCTCGGGCAGCCCGCACAGGTACGTGGGCACGTCCCCCAGCAGAGCCTTCTCGCCCAGGTAGTACTCGATCAGCCGGGGCACGTACGCGTACAGCGCCTTGTCGTCGCCGACACCGTTGCCCAGCGCGTTGGCCAACGTGAGCCGCCCGGCGTGCACCGCGGCGAGCAGCGGCCAGCCCAGCGGCACCCCGTCGGCGCCCGGCGCGTGCAGCAGCGCCTCCTCGTCCATCCGCAGGTAGATCACGTCCACCTCGCGGCGGCAGCCCTCGCGGACCAGCCGGACCCGGCCGTCCTCCACCAGCAGGTCGTTGGTCTCGGTCAGGGGCACGCCCATCTCGTCGGCGAGCAGCCGGTGCTCGAACCACGCGGGATCACCGGGACCGCTGCTGAGCACCACCACGGCGGGATCGTCGGCAGCCGCAGGCGCGGCGGCGACCAGCGCCCGGTACAGCATCGCCGGTGTCTCGTCGGCGGGCAGCAGATCGGCCGGCACCGGCAGCTCCGGCAGCACCGCCTGGGTCAACCGGCGGTTCTGCACCGCGTAGCCGATTCCGGAGGGCACCCGCAGGTTGTCCTCCAGCACGTACCAGCCGCCATCCGGGTCCCGGACGAGATCGGTGCCGGACACCTGGGCGCGGGTTCCCCGCCGGCCCATCAGCGCCCCGGTCGGGCGCAGACCGGGCGAGGATTCCACCACCCATGCCGGCACGACGCCGTCGGCCACCACGGCCCGGTCCGCGTAGACGTCCCGCAGGAACGCGTCGAGGGCGCGGGCGCGCTGCACCAGGCCGGTGCGCAGGGTCCGCCAGTCGGCGGCGGGCACGACGCGCGGCACCAGGTCGACGGGGAAGAGCCGGGTGCTCGCCTCACCGGCAACGCTGAACGTCACACCGCGGGCCCGCTGCTCCTCGTCCCGGTCGTTCTCCCGTTGACGCAGGCCGCCGGCGCCGAGGCCGCGCAGGGCGGCCAGCAACGGACGGTACGAGGGCTCCGGCCCGCCGGGCCCGAAGACCTCGTCGGACGAGTCGGTGTACGTGGGCAGGACGGGCAGCGGCGACACTCCGGGCAGTGGCCCCCGGACCCGGCCCCGGGTCTCGTCGAGGAGCAGGTCGACCACGTCGGCCAACCGGCCGCGCCGCTCGTACGCCCGCCGCTGTCGGGCGGCGGAGCTGCCGCGTTCCAGCGCGTGACGGGTCAGCTCGCTGACCTGCTCCCAGTCGCCGGTCGCCTCCAACTGCGGACGCAGGTCGGTCACCAGGCGGCGGACCGCCTCGGCGGCCGGCACCGGCCGGGCCGAGCGGGGCAGGTCGAGCAGGTCACCCTCCAGCCCGGACCGGGCCGCCCGCCACACGGCGGCGCGCAGCACCGGTGGCCGTACGCCGGTGCGCTCGACCCCGGCTCGCAGCGCGGCGACCTCCCGCCGGACGAGCGCCCGGAACAGGCCGGTGAGCAGGACGATGGTCTCCACGTCGGAGTTGGCGTCGGTGATCCGCAGCTCCACTGTGGGCACGTGGGCCGACGGCCGGACGTCGAAATAGATCATGGCAGGGTCGGTGATGGTCTCGGAGGAGATCAGCTCGGCGACCAGAGCCTCGTGGTCCGCGGCGCTGGTCACCTCGCCCGGGTCCCCCGCCGTGGGCCAGCGTTGCCAGACCAGCGACCGGACGCTGGCGTAACCACTGTCCTGACCCATCCAGTACGGCGAGCTGGTGGAGAGGGCGAGCAGGACCGGCAGCCACGGCTGGACCCGGCGGGTGACGGCCACCGCGAGATCCCGGTCGGACACCCCGACGTGCACCTGCGCGCCACAGATCAACTGCTCCCGGGCGAGCAGCTGGTATTCGTCGAGCATCCGCCGGTAGCGGGAGGTGGGGGTGACGCTCGGGTCCCCGTCGGCGCGCAGCGGCACCGTACCGGCCGCCACGATGCCCAGCCCGGCCCGGTCCGCGACCCGGACGGCGAGCTGACGCAGCCTGGTCAGCTCGTCGCGGATCTCGTCGAGGGTGCGACAGACCGCGGTGTTGGTCTCCACCACGCTGCGGTGCAGTTCCGCGGTGAACGAGGTCGCCGGCAGCCGGTCGAGCAGTTCCCCGGCCCGGGGCACCAGCTCGCGGGTGTGCAGGTCGACGACGTGGAACTCCTCCTCCACGCCGATCGTGGCCAGGTCCGCCGGGTCACCGTCGTCCAGCGACGCGACCGGGTTGGTGCGGGGCGTGGGCAGCGTCCGGCCATTGCCGGACCGGCCCATCGACCCGTCGAACGTCGGCACGTTCGTGGTGTTGTCGGCCATGGTCACCCCGGTTCGCGTGTCGGTGGTCTCGGCTGTCCGACGAGCGTTCCCAGGGTTGGTACCGGGGGTGTTTCCAGCGCGTTAAGGTGACGCGCCGTTCTGGCCGGGCTGCTCAGCGACGCGCAGCACGCTCCTGCCGGGTCGACGGGCATGGCGATGTCGGGGTATCCCGTCGATCCGGATACCCCGACATCAGTGAACACGTGTCGATCACGGCCTGGGAGCGGCCGGGATCACCTCATATTGGCGACCACGAACGGCGCGTGGCCGTGCAGGTAGTTGTTCCACCCCCCGGTGACCGGTGCGCCGGGGCTGAGCAGGTTGGTGGTGTCGGTGCCGACGTCGAGCTTCCACGCGGTCCAGGAGATGCCGTTGGTCTTCATCCAGTCGATCCAGGACTGCGCCTCCGGCAGGCAGGATCGGCCGTCCAGGCCACCGTCGGCGTGGCTGGCGCCCCACTCCGTCACGAACAGCGCCAGGCCGGCGCGGATCGCCGCATCGCCCTTGGCCCGCAGCGACGCGCCGTGCGTGCACGAGTAGAAGTGCAGCGTGTACATCAGGTTGGTGCCGGTGACCGGGCTGGCCGCCGCGACGTCCACGTCCTGCGACCAGGTCGGGGTGCCGAGCACGACGATGTTGTCCGGGTCGGCGGCGCGGATCGCGGAGACCACCGCCTGGTGGTACGGCTTGATGACGTTGGTCCAGCTCACCTGCAACGGCTCGTTGTAGGGCTCCCAGATGACGTTGGGCAGGTGACCGTAGCGGCGGGCCAGATCACCGAAGAACGCCACCGCCTGGGACTGGTTGTTCTGCGCCTCGTGGGCGTGCCAGTCGACGATCACGTACACACCGGCGGTGACCGCGTTGTTGATGATGGTCTCCACCTGTGCACGCGCCTTGGCCGGGTCACTGAGGTACGCGCCCGCCGGCTCCACGCCCATCGCCGCGCGGATCACCTGGAGATTCCAGTTGTCGCGCATCCAGGTCAGCGCGGAGAGGTTCTCGGCGTACGGGGCGGTCTCCCAGTTGAGCCACATGCTGCTGATGCCGCGCAGCTGCACCCGTGCGCCGGTCTTGTCGCACATCGTCGTGCCGCAGACCCGCAGCTGCCCGTACCGCTCGACCGGGGTGCCGGTGGTCGGTGGCGGGGTCGTGGGCGGTGGCGTCGTGGGCGGTGGGGTCGTGGGCGGTGGCGTCGTGGGGGGCGGCGTGGTCGGGGGTGGGCCACCGGCGCACGACGCGCCGTTCACCGTGCAGTTGACCGGGGTGCCGGAGCCGTTGACGAGGAAACCGAACGACGTCGAGGCGCCCGCGGCGAGGGTGCCGTTCCAGGACACGTTGGTGAAGGTGTAGCGGCTGCCGGAGGTCGACTGCTGCGCGTTCCACGACTGGCTGACGGTCGAGGAGGACGGCAGGTCGAACTCGACCCGCCAGCTCGTGATCTGTGCGGAGGTGTCGTTGGTGACGGTGATCTGCCCCTGGTAGCCGTTGCCCCAGTTGTTCGTCACGGAGAACACGGCGGTCGCCGCGCTGGCCGGGGTGGCGGTGATGGCCACCCCACCGGCCAGCAGGCCGGCGACGGCCAGGGTCGTGACAAGTCTCAGTGCGCGCATGCGGAACCCGCTTCGGATCGACGGTGGTGGTCTGAGGCGGGGCGGCGCCTTCGCGCACAATATCGATCAATGCCAATGCAGGCAAGGCGGGGGCACCAGGACCCGAGGCCGCTGAGCCCCCTCGGGTAGGTGCGGGTCGGCAGCGCTGGTCGTAGCGTGGGGCGCATGCGAACCACCACGCTGGGCAGCGCAGGTCCCGAGGTCGGCGTCATCGGCCTCGGGTGCATGGGCATGAGCCACGGATACGACATCAGCGGTCCCCGCGACGACGACACCTCGATCTCGGTCATCCACCAGGCGCTCGACCTGGGCGCGACCCTGATCGACACGTCGGACGTGTACGGGCCGTACACCAACGAGGAACTGGTTGGGCGGGCGCTGGTCGGTGGCCACCGGGAGCGGGCCGTCCTGGCGACGAAGGTCGGCCTGGTGGCGACCTCCCCCACCGGTGGTCCCGGCAACTCGCCGAAGATCGGCAACAACGGCCGTCCGGAGCACATCCGCGCGGCGATCGACGACAGCCTGCGCCGGCTCGGCACCGACCACGTCGACCTCTACCAGTTGCATCGGGTCGACCCGGAGGTGCCCATCGAGGACTCCTGGGGCGCGATGGCGGAGGTCGTGGCGGCGGGCAAGGCGCGGCAGATCGGGCTGTCCGAGGTGACGGTGGCCCAGATCAAGCGAGCCCAGTCGGTGCACCCGGTGGCGTCGGTGCAGTCCGAGTTGTCGCTGTGGACCCGCGACCCGCTGGCTGAGGTGCTGCCGTACTGCGCCGAGCACGGCATCGCCTTCCTGCCGTTCTCCCCGCTCGGTCGCGGTTTCCTCGCCGGCCGGTTCACCTCGTTCGACGACCTGCCCGCCGACGACTTCCGTCGTGGCCTGCCGCGTTTCCAGCAGGATGCGCTACGCGCCAACCTCGCCATCGTCGCCCGGGTCCGGGAGATCGCGGACCGGGCCGGCGTCACGTCCGCGCAGGTCGCGCTCGCCTGGGTGGTCGCCCAGGGTGACCAGGTCATTCCGATCCCCGGGACCAAGACCCCGAAGTACCTGGCGGACAACTGCGCCGCCGGCGACGTCCGACTCGGCGCCGAGGACCTGGCCGACCTGGACGCCCTGCCCGCACCCGAGGGCGGTCGCTACTGACAGCCCGGCGGCCCGGCTCCACTCAGCTGGGCCGCCGGACCGCCACGGGCGGGCCGAACCTGACCCCGACACCGGGCGAGTAGAGCACGCTGACCGGCGGGCCGACCGGTGCCGGCAGCCCGGCGGCGGCAATCAGCTCGTCGTCGAGGTGCAGCACCTCGGCCCGGTGCAGCGGCCAGCGCGGGTGCCAGTTCGGCAGGTGCAGCGTGCGCCCGTACGCCCGGGTGTGCAGCCCCCAGCGGGCGGTGACGAAATGCTCAAGGGGCGTCGGGTCGTCGACCTGCTCCCCCACCCGCACCACCATCCGGCTCGTCGTGCCCGCCGGGCCCGGCCAGCGTCGCCGGCACCGGTAGGTGAGGCGGTCACCGTCGCGGTCCATCCGCATCGACGACCAGAGGTACGGCAGCCGCAGCGTCGCCCGTGCCACCAGCACCGGCACCAGGCGGGACGCGTCGAGCGACCGGAACACGACGGCCCGCCGGCCGAGGTCGTCGACCGAGTAGAGCCGGACGTTGGTCTCCCAGAAGGTGCCGAAGTACGGCACACCGGGGCCCCGCCCGAAGCCCAGCCCCACCATCCGGAAGCCGATCAGCCCGACGTGGCTGACGCCGTCCAGCGTGTCCGGACGGGTTCCGGCCGGCAGCAGCGGTGCGACGAGCGCCGGGTCGACGGCCCAGTGCAGGAAGGTGAGGTCCTCCCAGCGCTGGCCCAGGACCGCCCAGGGGAACGACTGCCGGGGCGAGTGGTCGACCGGTTCGGGGTGCACGCTCTCATCCTCGCCCACGCCGTGGGCCGGCGTGGTCTCAGGCGTGCGGACCGACACTGACGGTGCCGATGGTCAGCGACGCGTTGCCCTCCAGGATCTCGCCGATGCGTTCGACCTCCTCCGCCAGCTCCCGTTGCCGGGCGGCGTCGAGCGTCCGCAACGGCTCGACGGTGACGCGGATCGAGCGGCCGGAGCGGCGTTGATGCCACACCCCGGCGACCACACCGTCCACCAGCAGCACCGGATAGTTGCCGGCCTGGCCACCGGCGAGCGCACGCTCGGCGGCGGCACCGGGGAAGAGCCGTTCGCGGGGGTGGCAGCCGACCGCGTACGCGTCGAAGTAGGGCAGCAGTCGCAGCCCGGACGGCCGGTCGTCGGGGAACCCGGTGTCGTCGGCGGCCACCCAGGTCCGGGTGCCCTCCACTGTCACCTCGGCCAGGTCGAGCGAGTCGAACAGCGACGTCGCCCACCCCGGGGGCACCGCCATCCACCGGGCGAACTGCGCCGGGGTGGCCGGCCCGTACGCGTACAGGTAACTGCGGACGAGTGCGGCCAGGGCGGCGGGACCGGGCATCGGCGCGAAGTCGGGCAGCCACCGGGCCGGGCTGGTGTACGTGCTGACCCGACCGCGATTCGGGCCGAAGCAGATCACTCCGCCTCGGGTGGCGGCGGTCATCGCGGCGATCCACCGAGGCCATTTGTCCTGGAACGCCTCCATGACCAGGTCACCCGCCCACGGGCCGGTGCGGGCGACAATCTCCTCGGTCAGCTCGGCGGTGGTCAGGTCGGCCTCGGCAACCGCCTCGGCAATGGCCGCGAGGACCTGCTCGGTCTGCCGGGGTGTCAGCAGGACCGCACTGCGCTCCCACGAGGGGGTCGGCAACGCGGTCAGCGCGCCGACCCACATCGGCAGGTCCGCTGCGGCGAGCAGGTGCACGGTGCCGCGCGGCCCACGGGTCTTGACCAGCGTGCGGTCCGTCCACAGAGCCCGGCGCACCAGGGCGCGGGTCGCGCCCGGCACCCGCAGCCCGATGGACAGCTCGGCGGCGGATGCGATCTGGGCGTGCGCGCCGCAGATCGTCGACACCACGTCGGCGACGCGTCCGGCGTCCGGTGCCGCCTCCGGTGCCGCGTCCACCACCGGTGTGCCGAGCCGGTGCCGCTGTAGGCGTCGAGCGGACACCTGCGCCCAGCTCAGGTCGGTCATCGCAGGCCCCTGAAGAACGCGCGGATGTCCGCCGCGTGCGCCAGCGGTTCGTCCATGGCCACGAAGTGGCTGCCCGGGTTGCCCTGCGGCCAGTGGACGATGGTGTTGTCCCGTTCGGCGAGGCGGCGCATCAGCGCGGACCCGCCGCCGTACACACCGGACGGCACCCGCCGCTGGCCGGTGGGCCAGGCGAAGCCGCCGTCGTCGGCGACGGTGAGTCGCTCGTACATGGGCCACGACGACGTTCCCGACGTGCCGGTGAACCAGTAGAGGCTCACGTTGGTGAGCAGGTGGTCCCGGTCGATGGCCTGCTCCGGCGTCGGCACCGTCATGGTGAACTCCTTGAACTTCTGCATCATCCAGGCCAGCAGCCCGACCGGCGAGTCGTTCCAGGCGTACGAGAACGTCTGCGGCGCCGCTCGCAGCAGGGCGTGATGGTCCACGCCACTGCTCATCCACTGCTGCATCTGCTCCCACTCGGCGCGTTCCGTCGCGCTCATCTCCGGCACGTCGGCGGCGGTCGGAAAGCCAAACCCACCGTCGATGTGTACGCCGACCACCTGCTCCGGCGCCACCGCCGCCACCCGCGGGGCGACGTACGCACCGAGGTCCCCGCCCTGGGTGCCGTAGCGGTGGTAGCCGAGGTTGGCCATCAGCTCGGCCCACATCCGGGCGAGCCGGTCGATCGTGAACCCGGCCGGCGGCGCCTGCGAGAAACCGTAGCCGGGCACCGACGGCACCACGAGGTGAAACGCCTGCGTGGGGTCCGCGCCGTGGGCGCGCGGGTCGGTCAGCGGGCCGATCAGCTCGGTGAACTCGACCACGGAGTTCGGCCAGCCGTGTGTCAGCAGCAACGGCAGCGCGTCCGGCTCCGGCGAGCGGACGTGCAGCAGGTGCACGTCCAAGCCGTCGATCTCGGTGACGAACTGGGGCAGGTCGTTGAGCCGCGCCTCGTGCGCCCGCCAGTCGTAACCGCTCGCCCAGTGTTCGGTCAGCTCGCGGAGGTAGTCCACCGGCACCCCGCGGCTCCAGCCGGTGCCGGGCAACGAGCGGGGCCACCGGGTGCGGGCGAGCCGGTCACTCAGGTCGTCCAGGTCCGACTGCGGTATGTCGATGCGAAATGGCGTCATGCCGGAAACGCTACGGGCCATATAGGACAGGTTCTGTCACACATCGCTGGCAAGCTGAGGTCATGTCCGACACCCCCGCCCGACTGCTGGGCCTGCTGTCGCTGTTGCAGACGCCGCGCGAGTGGCCCGGCAGCGAACTCGCCACCCGGCTCGGCGTCAGCCTGCGCACCATTCGCCGCGACGTGGAGCGACTGCGCGACCTCGGCTACCCGGTGCAGGCGACGATGGGGGCGATCGGCGGTTACCGCCTGGTGGCCGGCAAGGCGATGCCTCCGCTGTTGCTCGACGACGACGAGGCGGTGGCGATCGCTGTCGGTCTGCGCACCGCCGCCGGTCACGCGGTGGCCGGCATCGAGGAGGCCTCGGTACGGGCGCTGACAAAGCTCGAACAGGTGCTGCCGTCCCGGCTGCGGCACCGCGTCAGCGCACTCGGGGCGGCCACCGAACCGCTGCTCACCTGGGCGGGACCGACGGTCGACCCGGCGCACCTGAGCGCGCTGGCCGGCGCCGTCAACAACCGGGAGCAACTGCGGTTCACCTACCGCCGTCGTGACGGCGTGGACACCGAACGGCTCGTCGAGCCGTACAAGCTGGTGTCGGCGGGTCGACGCTGGTATCTGGTGGGCTACGACAACGACCGCGACGACTGGCGGATCTTCCGGGTCGACCGGATCACCGACCTGCGGCACACCCGGACCCGGGTCGCCGCCCGGCAACTGCCGGCGTCGGACGCCGCCTCGTTCATGACGGAGAAGCTGCTTGAGCTGACGCCCGTCTACCGGGCGGTGGTGACGCTGTACGCGCCGGTCGAGCGGATGGCGGGCCTGCTCGGTGGCGCCGGCGTCGATCTGGAGCCGATCGACGCGACCTCCTGCCGGTTGCGCAGCAACGCTGACACGCTGGAGTGGTTGGCGTGGCGCCTGCTGACTCTCGGTTGCGACGTGGAGGTGCACGAGCCGCCGGAGTTGATCGCGCACCTGCGGCAGCTCGGGGTCCGAGCCACCCGCGCCGCCAGCCCATCCACACCGTAGGACGGCCGCCGAGCCGGGGCATCGGCCCGCCGACCCGCCGTACGCTTGGTCGAGCACAAGCGTACTAAATCGGTATTTCGGGGAGGAACTGGGCGTGACGCAGAGCGACGCGGAACTGGTCGCGCTCGCGCAGGCGGGAGACGCGGCGGCACTCGGAGCGCTGCTGGCCCGGCACGAGGCCGAGATGCGGGCCGTCGCGTTGAGCGTCCTCGGTTACGGCCCGGACGCCGAGGACGCGGTGCAGGACGCCATGGTGGTGGCGCTGCGTCGCATCGGCGAGGTCCGCGACCCCGCCGCCGTCGGCGCGTGGCTGCGTGCCATCGTCCGCAACAACAGTCGGATGACCGTGCGCGGGCCCAGAGCCGTCCCGGTCGCCGAACCGGATTGGTTCGCCCGCCCCGCCGACACACCCACCCCCGAGGAGGCACTGGACCGGGGCGCGATGCGTAACTGGGTGTGGCACGCCATCGGGCAGTTGTCCGAGCCGGACCGGCTGGTCACCCTGTTGCGCTACTTCAGCGACGCGTCGTCGTACGAGCAGATCGCGGCCGTGTGCGGCGTGCCGGTCGGCACCGTCCGCAGCCGCCTCAGCCACGCCCGCCGCGCGCTAGCCGGCGGCCTCCGCGCGGCGGCGACCGCGGCGCACACCGACGTCACCGCGGCGACCGAATCGCGGTGGCGGGAGGGTCGCGACATGATCGCGACGGCGATGGGCGGCGACTTCGACCGGGTGGTTCGTGAGAGCTGGTGGCCGGACGCCGAGATGGTCGTGCCGGGCGGCCCGCGCGGCGGTCGTGACCTGGCGATCCAGGGCATGAACCGAGACCTGACAGCAGGGGTACGCCAACGGCTGCGCAACGTGGCCGCCAGCGGCGACGTGCTGATCTGGGAGACCGACCTGATCAGCCCGCCCGACGACCCGGAGCACTGCCCACCCGCGGCGCTGTGGTTGCAGGTGCTGCGCGAGGGGCGAGTGCGCCGCCTCACCCTCTTCCACCCCGTCCCGGCGCTGGTCTGAAGAAACTTCCCCGACCGAGCGAACTTTTCCTTCGTCCCGCGCATCTGGTCCGCGTCATGCGCCAGTTGCCGTGCGGGCATTCGCCGCACGGGTCTCGGAACGGGAGATAGTTCATGGGTTCCACCAGCCACGACGTCAGCGCCCTCGCACCGGGCGCCCACACCTTCACCGTCGACGGCGTTCGGCAGGTCTACCACGTCGCCGGCACCGGCCCGGTCTGTGTGGCGCACTCCGGCGGCCCCGGCATCGAGTGGGCCTACCTGCGGGCACCGAGCCTGGAAGAGCACTTCACGATGGTGTACGTCGAGCCGGTCGGCACCGGCGCCTCGGGGCGCCTCGACGACGCCGCCGACTACCGTCTCGACACGTACGTCCGGTTCCTGCACGCCGTCGTCGAGCACCTCGACGCACCCCGGGTCCACCTCCTCGGGCACTCGCACGGCGGTTTCGTCGTCCAGCGCTACGCCCTCGCACACCCGGACCGGGTCGCCGGTCTCGCCCTGTACGACACCTCACCCGTCACCGGCGCAGAGTTCTGGGCCGAGGCGATGGCCGGTCTGGCCGCGTACCCGCAGCGGCACCCGGACCGGCCGGAGGCGGCGGCGGTTCCGGCCGCCTTCGGGCAGATCGGCGCGGCGACGGACGACGAGTCGTTGGGGGCCGCCCTGCGTGCCGCCCTCCCGGTGTATTTCGCGGACTTCTGGGGCCGACAGGACGAGTTTGTCCCGTTCCAGGCCGCCGTACGCATCTGGTCGGCGCCGGCCGGCGCGCAGGACCCCACGCCCTTCGACGTACGGGACAACCTCGGCGAGATCACCGTGCCCGTCGTGGTGATCGTGGGCGCGTACGACTTCATCTGCGGTCCCCGCTGGGCCGAGCAGGCGCACGCGGGCCTCAAGGACTCACGGCTGGTCGTGCTGGAGCACAGCGGGCACTTCGGGCACATCGAGCAGCCGACGGAGTTCACCGAGGCCGTGGTGGGGCTGCTGAGCCGCTGACCCGGCACCGGCGTCGCAGCCCGAGGTCCGTTCGTCACAGCGGGCAGGCCTCGGGCTGCGCCGGCGTTGGACGGTCATAGGCTGGGCACTTTGGTGCACCGTGACGAAGAGGAGACCGCCGTGAGCCAGACCGAACGGATGGATTCCGTCGACGAGTGGAACGTGGCCGAGGACGACGGGGTCCTGGACGCCTCGGACACCCTGGACGACGACCGCGTCGGCGACCCCCTCGACACCGGCATCGTCGCCGAGGACCACTGGACGGCGGCGAACCGGTTCGGCACCACGCCGGCCGAGGAGCGGGCGGGCGAGTCCCTGGAGCAGCGCCTCACCCAGGAGGTGCCGGATGTCGACCCGTACGCCGAGGGCGGCGACGACGAGGACGAGCTGACCCGCCGGGGCTACGAGGCCGAGGCGCGCGCCGGCCGTCTCGTCGCGTACGACGAGGGCGTCCGCGAGGACGACGAGGCCGAGTCGGTGGCGTGGGACGCCGGGATCGACGCGGGTGCCGCCAGCGCGGAGGAAGCGGCGGTCCACGTGGTCGAGGACCCGGACGGCCCCGGCGACGGTCCGCTGCGCTGACGATCGTCCGAAAGCGCCGCGCTCACCATCCGTGGATGGTGAGCGCGGCGGGCGGGTTGCTCAGTGGATGACGACGGGCGTCTTGACCAGCTCGCCCTGCGGGTCGTCGAGCTGAGCCGGCTGACGTCGGCGCGGCAGCAGGGCCGCAGGGATGAACGTGAGCACGACCAGCGCGAACGCGACCCAGAACGTGGTGGCGAACGACTTGGCGGCGAAGTCGAGCCCTCGTTCGATGATGGACGGGTCCACCGGCATCTGCTGGAGCAGCTCCGGCCGCTGCTGGGAGGCGATGGCCAGCCCGGCCTCGGTGACCGGCTTGCCGCTCTCGTCCACCAGGCCGGGGATCGGCCGGGAGCCGTTCAGCTCGTTGGTGAGGATCACCGACATCACGGCAGCGCCGACCGACCCGCCGATCTGCTGGAGGATGTTGACCAGGGTGGAGCCGCGTGCCACCTCCTGAGCCTGCAACGTCCGCAACGCGGACGTCATGATCGGCATCATCGTGCCGCCCATGCCCAGGCCCATCACGAACAGCGACCCGCCGAGCAGCCAGTACGAGGTCTGCGGGTCGACCTGGGTGAAGCTGAAGAACCCGACGACGATGAGCCCCAGCGCGAACGGCACGGTGCGGCCGATCGGCACCCGGTCGGCCAACGTGCCGGCGATCGGCATGGTGATCATCGCGCCGATGCCCTGCGGGGCCATCAGCAGACCGGCCGCCAGCGTTGTCTCGCCGCGCACCTGGAGGAAGTAGCTCGGGAACAGCAGGCCGGCGCCCATGAACGCGATGATGAACACGAACAAAGTCAGCGACGCGATGGTCAGGCTGCGGTTGCGGAACAGCCGCAGGTCGAGCAGCGGGTGCCGGGGCTTGAACGAGTAGAGCACGAACGCCACCACCAGCGCGCCACCGACGAGCATCGGGGCCCAGACCTTGGCCTCGGTGAAGGTGCCCGCCTCCGGCAGCGACGAGACGCCGTAGAGGAAGAGCGCCAGGCCCGGCGAGAGCATGAGCATGCCGACGAAGTCGAACGACTCGGACGGCTCGGGGGCGTCCTTCGGCAGCGCCATCTGCGCGTAGATCAGTGCGACGACGCCGATCGGCAGGTTGATCAGGAAGATCCAGTGCCAGCTCGCGGTGTCGATCAACCAGCCGCCGAGGATCGGGCCACCGATCGGCCCGAGCAGCATCGGGATGCCGAGGACGGCCATCAGTCGGCCGATCCGGTGCGGCCCCGCCGCGCGGGTCATGATGGTCATGCCCAGCGGCATGAGCATGCCGCCGCCGAGGCCCTGAAGCACGCGGTAGCCGATCAGCTCGCCGATCGTGTCGGCCGTGGCGCACAGACCCGAGCCGATGGTGAACAGGGCCAACGCCACCATGTAGAGGCGTTTGGTGCCGAACCGGTCGGCCGCCCAACCGCTGAGCGGGATCACGGTGGCCAGGGCCAGGGTGTAGGCGGTCATCGTCCACGCGACGCGGGCGTACGACGCGTCGAACTCGCTCTGGAAGGTGGGCAGCGCCACGCTGACCACCGTCACGTCGAGGATCGACATGATCGCGCCGAGGACGACGACGCCCGCCACCTTGAGCACCGCGGCGTCGAGTTTGTCCGCTGTCGCGACGGATTGCTGTGTCACTGACTCTCCTGAAGTCGATTGAGCCGGCCAATGGTGGGCGGTGGCGGCGATGCCGCGCCGACCAGGCGCGGGGCGCGACGTGCCAGGACGACGACGCGCGCAGGCAGACTAACTGTCGGTTGTGACGATTCGCCGCCGGTTTTCGTGACCGCCGGGCCGCGTATCCGAACGGCCGTCCATTTACAGCCACTCGTCGGGGTGGCGACCAACCAGCAGAACCACCAGCCGGACGGGCAGCGGTCCGGATCAGCCCGGCCCTCGACCAGCAGCACCGAGCCGGCCAAGGTCAGGGCGACAGCAGCGTGCGGATCCTGGTCCCGCGCCTCTCCTCGCCTCGGTGGCCGGGCGGAATCAGGGCGTGCTGTGCTGGCTACCGGGGGGATCGTTCTGTGCTCGTGGTGCTCACGTTCGTCGGTGGTAGTGGTTGCGACGGGGTAGTTGTTCGGGGTCGAGCCAGGCCGGTGGGACGAATTCTGGGTGGCCGTCGCCTGCCAGGCGCACGGTCCATTCACTGTGGTGCAGGTGCCGGTGATGGTGGCCGCAGAGCAGGACGGCGTTGGTGAGGCTGGTCTGGCCGCCGTCGGCCCAGTGCTCGATGTGGTGTGCGTCGCACCAGCGCGGTGGTCGATCGCAGCCCGGGAAGGCGCAGCCACCGTCCCGCAGCACCAGGGCTCGCCGGAGGGTGCCGGTGATGAGACGGCGTTGCCGGCCGATGTCGAGTGGCTGGCCGGCTCCGCTGAGGACGGCGGGAAGGATGCCTGCGTCGCAGGCGAGTCGGCGCACGGCCTCGGGGGTGAGGTGCAGGCCGGTGTCGATAGTG
Organism: Micromonospora zamorensis; assembly: GCF_900090275.1. Taxonomy (NCBI): domain Bacteria; kingdom Bacillati; phylum Actinomycetota; class Actinomycetes; order Micromonosporales; family Micromonosporaceae; genus Micromonospora; species Micromonospora zamorensis. The sequence continues at coordinate 3,370,453 of NZ_LT607755.1, forward strand.
CCGCTGCCCAGTTGCCGGGTCAACCCGTCGTAGCTGGTGGTGACGACGACCTGGGCGCAATCGCCGCCGTGCTCGGGCAGCTCGCCGGTGCGCAGGGCGAGGCGGCACACATCGCTGAGGGCGTCGTGCCGGCGCTGCCCGGGAGAGCGCTGGTCATCAGGGCCCGACGGTGCGCTCAGGGGGTCGATGGCGGCGCGGAGCAGCCCGGCTGTCTCGGTGTCGAGGATGCCGGTGAGTCGCAGACGGCCGTCGGTGAGGGTGGAGAGGGTGAGGTGGCGGTCGCGGGTCGCGCGGCGGGCTTCGGCGTCCAGGGCGGCCTTTGCGGCGGCATCGGCGATGTCGGGTGCGACGTGGTCGAGGATGCGGGTGCTGAGTTTGCGGAGAAGGGTGGGGTCGAATTGCCCGGCCCACTCGACGAGCACTCCGAGGGCCTTGTCAGCGGCCTCGGGACCGGCGGCGGTCTGCACGGTGTCGATCGTGTCGGTGATGACCCGGGCCTGCTCCACGGTGATGTGGCCATCGGCCAGTGCGTGACGTACGCCAGGGTTGCCGGTGTCCAGGACGGCGGCGAGGTCGACGAGGCGGCGAGCGGCCGGGATGGTGAGGCGTAACCGTTCGCGGAGCCAGACCGCGGTGGAGGAGGCACCCTGCGTGGTGGCGGTGCCTCGGCCGTCGAGCTCACGGATCAGGGCCAGCTTCACCGCCGCGAGTCGCTGCTCGATGCGGTACGCGGTGTCGAGCGCGGCGATCAGCTCGCCCTCTGGCAGTGCCCAGATGGCCGTGTCGGCGCAGGCCGCGATGGCATCCTCTGCCTGCGGCAACTCCTCGACCATGACCTGAATCTAGAACACGTGTACGACACTTTCAGTCATCATGATCGATCCGTAGCAGGCCCACCTGGCCCTCATCGCCGCCATCTGGCTGCCATGATCGACAAAGGACCTAGTTGCTGCGTTTGCCGGCGTCGAGGGCAGCCTGCTCCACCCGCTGGCGGTGGTCCAGCCACCACGACTCGTCGGCGGGGGGCAGGGTGTCGTTGCTGGGCAGCAGCCCGGCCGCGCCGTCGATGAGTTCGCGCACGATGTCAGCGTGGCCGGCGTGCCGTTGTGTTTCCGCGATGACGTGAACCAGGACGTGGTGCAACGTGACCGCTGCGTCACCCCACCACGGCACGCGGCCGACCTCGTCCAGCGCGAGGGCTTCGATGGTGGTGTCGGCGTGGGCGATCGCGCGACGGTACACCCCGACGATCTCCTCGCGGGTCTCATCCGCGGTCGCCCACATGTCGGCATTGGCCTCCGCACCGTCGCCGACGTACGCCAGCTCCTGGTCGAACGGTCGGCCGAACACGACGCCGAAGTAGAGGATCTCCATGGCCGCCGCGTGCTTCACCAGACCGAGCAGGTTGGTCCCGGTCGGGGTCAATGGACGCCGAATATCGTATTCACCGAGCCCGTCGAGCTTCCACAGCAGCGTGTCGCGGCCGCCCCTCAAGTAACTGTGCAGGTCTGCCTTCATCGCGGCACTATGGCATCCGGCCGGGTGTCGGCGCCGCCCCGGACGATCCGCGGACCTCATGACCGGCAGGCCAGCGCACCTAGACGGTGACCACCGGCACGGCGGCGGTCAGCGCCCAGTCGTGCCCGATGTCGGCGGCGGCGCGCAGCAGCCTCGGCAGATGCTCTTCCCGCAGGGTCTCCAGCGAGGTCTCGGCCGCGTGCACTGTCACGTTGATGGCGGCGACGACACGCCCGTCGCCGTCGCGTACGCCGGTCGCGACGGACCGGATTCCCGGGGCCAGGTCCTGGTCGGCGAGGGCCCAGCCCTTCGCCCGCACCTCGCGCAGCACGGCGTCGAGGTCGCCCGGAGAGGGCTGCCAGCGTGGTGTGATGCCGGAGCGGGTCGGCTCGGCGAGCACGGCGGCCAGGGTTTCCGGTGGCAGTGCCGCGAGCAGCACCTTGCCCATCGAGGTCGCGGGAGCCGGGAACCGGGTGCCGATGGTGACGCCGAGCGTCACGATCTTCGGGACGGCCACCCGGGCGACGTAGACGATGTCGCTGCCGTCCAGCTGTGCCATCGAGGTCGACTCGTTGGTCTGGGCGACCAGCTTCTCCATGTGCGGGCGGGCCACGTCCCACATGTTCAGCGCGTTGACGTACGCCATCCCCAGCTCCAGGACGCGCGGCGTGAGGGTGTGGCCACGGCCGACCGCGCGGACGTAGCCCAGCGATTCGAGCGTGATGAGGATGCGCCGGACGGTGGGCCGGGCGAGGCCGGTGGCGGCGGCGATCTCGCTGAGCGTCATCGACGGGCAGGCCGGACGGAAGGAGCGCAGGACGTCGAGGCCACGGGCGAGAGCCTCGATGAAGTCGGGCCCGGCGCCCCTTCCGTTGTCACTCATGTCCTAATGCTTCCATTGCGCCGAGCCGGCGTCCCACTCGGTGTACTGGTAGGGGTTCTCCAGGATCGCGGTCTCGGGGACGTCCGGGTTCATGCCCCGCTGCCACGCCTCCTCCCCCATCGTCTCGCGGAGGTGGTCGATGGTCGACGCCACCGCGGCCCGCGCGGCGGCGAGGTCGACGCCGACGAGGCGGCCGTCCTGCTTGACGATTCGCCCACCGACCAGCACGGTGTGCACGTCGCCGCGCTGGGCCTGGAAGACGACGTGACCGTGCGGGTTCAGGATCGGGAACATCACCGGCGACGCGTCGTTCTTGATCAGAACCACGTCGGCCTGTCGGCCGGCGGTGAGGGCGCCGATCGTGGAGTCCATGCCGAGCGCGCGGGCGCCGCCTCGGGTGGCCCACTCGACGACCTGCTCGGCGCGCAGGTGACAGTGGGTGATGGTCTCCTGCTTGGCGTGCGCCTCCAGGTGCTCGCGGGAGCGGTCCGCGCCGAGCGTGCTCCGCATCGCCGAGAAGAGGTCGCCGCTCCACCACACGCTGGTGTCCATCGACAGCGACACCGGGATGTCGTGGTGGCGCAACTGCCAGGTGGGCGGGTAGCCCTGACCGGCGCTCTGCTCGCTCTCGGTGGAGACGGAGACGGAGCCGCCGGTCGCGGCGATCCGGTTGTACGAGTCGTGGGTGAGCGTCGCCGCGTGCACGTAGACCGTCGACGGGGTCATGAACCCGTTCTCGTGCATCAGCCGGATGCCGTCGTCGTTGGTGGCGCCCCAGACTCCGGCGTGGGTGGTCACCGCGGCGCCCAACTCCCGGGCCACCTCGAAGGCGGCCCGCTCCGGGAAGGCCGGGTCGCCGGTGACGTCGAACGCCATCTGAAAGCCGGCCAGCTTGCCGCCGTCGATGCGGCGGCGGTGGAAGTCGCGGAACTCCGGCGAGGTGGCCCACTGCCAGGGCCCCTGCTGGATGTTTCCGTAGGCGAGCACGAACCGTCCGTCGACCGCCTCCAGGGCGTCCACTGCCGCGTCGGCGTGCTCAGGCGTCTGGAGCCCGTGTGACCAGTCGACGGTGGTGGTGACACCCGCGTCGATCGCCTCGATGGCGCCGAGCAGGTTGCCGGCGTAGACGTCCTCGGGACGGAACAGCTTGCCGGATTCGAGGTAGTACCAGACGAAGTACTGGGTCAGGGTCCAGTCGGCGCCGTACCCACGCATGGCGGTCTGCCACATGTGCCGGTGGGTGTCGACCATGCCCGGCATCAGGATGCCGCCGGTGGCGTCGATCTCCAGGGCGTCGTCGGGCGCGGTGAGGCCGACGCCGACCTCCGCGATCCGGTCGCCGACGACCAGCACGTCGGCGCCGGGCAGCACCGTGTGGGCGTCGTCCATGGTGAGAACCAGGCCGTTTCGGAAGACCACCGGCCGGTCGGTTGCGCTCATCGCCACCCATTCCTTTCCGGGGTACGAGGGGAGTCCGGACTCTTGTCCGCTGTGCGGCCAGCCCGAGTGGCGCAAGTGTGGTCCCGGTCACGAGACGTGTCAAGAGCGTGTTTCCGCGCGATGAACGCACCGTTGACAGGCCCCCTGCGGTGTCGCAAGCTGTTCCGGCGGACAGGTGTCCGCAGGACGGGCGGAAACATGGTGCAGCAATCGACGGGGCCACTGGCCGGCCTGCTCGTCGCGGACTTCTCCCGGATCCTCGCCGGGCCGTACGCGACGATGCTCCTGGCCGACCTGGGCGCACAGGTGATCAAAGTGGAGAGTCCCGGTGGCGACGACACCCGCACCTGGATGCCGCCCACCCGCGACGGCGTCTCGACGTACTACCTCGGCATCAACCGCAACAAGCGGTCGGTCGCCCTGGATCTTAAGAAGCCGGACGACGTGGCCGCCGCGCAGGAGCTGGCCCGCCGCGCCGACGTGATGATCGAGAACTTCCGGCCGGGCGGCCTCGCCCGGTTCGGCCTCGACTACGACAGCGTCGCCGCGAGCAACAACAGGATCGTGTACGCGAGCATCAGCGGTTTCGGCACCGGCGCGGGTAGGGACTTCCCCGGCTACGACCTGATGGTGCAGGCGATCTCGGGCCTGATGAGCCTCACCGGCGACCCGGACGGCTCGCCGTACCGGGCCGGGATCTCCGTCTTCGACGTCATGGCCGGGCTGCACGCGAACATCGGCATCCTCGCCGCGCTGCGCCACCGTGGCGAGACCGGGCGGGGTCAGCACGTCGAGGTCAACCTGCTCAGCTCGGCGCTGTCCGGGCTGGTCAACCACTCCAGCGGCTACGTCGCCGGCGGCACCGTCCCGTTCCGGATGGGCAACGCGCACCCCAGCCTCTTCCCGTACGAGCCGCTGCCCACCGCCGACGGCGAGCTGATCGTCATCGCCGGCAACGACGGGCAGTTCCGCAAGCTCTGCCAGGTGCTCGACCTGCCCGAACTGCCCGACGACCCGCGCTTCGGGCGCAACCAGGACCGCACCGCCAACCGCGAGGAGCTGCGGCCGCTGCTGGTGCAACGACTCGCCCAGCGGACCAAGGACGAGTGGTTCCGGGACCTGCTCGCCGCGGGCGTCCCCTGCGCGCCGATCAACACCATCGACGGCGGCGTGGCGCTCGCCGAGGAGCTGGGGCTCGACCCGGTCGTGGCCGTCGGTGACGTGCCCGGCGTCCGCAACCCCATCACCTTCTCCGACACCCCGGCGCGCTACGAGCTGCCGCCGCCCGGGCTCGACGAACACGGCGAGGAGATCCGCGCGTGGCTGAAGAACTGAGCTTTCCGACCGGGATCGGCACGTCCGACCCGACGAGCATCTCCCTGCTCGGGCAGGACCTGGCCGGCGACCTGATGGGCGAGGTCGGCTTCGGCGAGCTGGCGTACTGGCTGGTCGCCGGCCGCCGGCCCACCCGGGGTGAGGTGCGGGTCTTCGAGGCGGTGCTGGTGGCACTCGCCGATCACGGCTTCACACCGACAGCGATCGCGGCCCGGCTGACGTACCTGTCGGCGCCGGAGTCGTTGCAGGGCGCGCTCGCCGCCGGCCTGCTCGGCGGCGGCTCCCGCTTCCTCGGTGTCACCGAGGACTGTGGACGCTTCCTCGCCGACACCCTCGCGGGGGCCGGTGAGGTGACCGACTACGACGCGCTGGCGCTCGACGCGGTCACCCGGGCCAGGCAGGAGCGCCGACTGGTCCCCGGGCTCGGGCATCCGGTGCACAAGGAGCAGGACCCGCGCACGCCCGTGCTGATCCGGATCGCCACCGAGGAGGGTCTGCACGGCCCGCACCTGCGGCTGTTCGAGGCGATCGGGCGGGTGCACCCGCAGGTGCTCGGCCGGACCCTGCCCCTCAACGGCGCCGGGGTCTGCGGCGCGGCGCTCGCCGACCTCGGGCTCCCCGTCGAGATGCTGCGCGGTTTCGCCCTGCTGGCCCGCGCGGCGGGGCTGCTCGGGCACCTCGCCGAGGAGCGGCGCCGCCCGCTCGGCATGGACATCTACCGCACCGTGGACCGCAACGCCGTCTACGAGCCCTGATCCCCCTCTGCTGCCAGCGAAAGGAGCCCAATGGCCACCGTCGTCGCGGTCATCGCCTCCACCCACCACCCCTTCTACTACCGGGCCAGCACGGCCACCGGCGATGACCGGCCGCCGTTCGCCGACGAGTGGACCAGCAAGATCCTGGCCTTCCGGGAGACGTTGACCCGGGCCCGGCCCGACGTGCTGGTGATGGTCGGCTCCGACCACTTCCACCAGCTCTGGCTGGACAACATGCCGCAGTTCCTGGTCGGCAAGGCACCCTCGTACGACGCGAACTGGTACAACGAGGAACGCGAGTTCGGGCTGCCCCGGATGCTGCTCAAGGGCCAGGAGGACCTGTCCGGGCACATCCTGCGGGCCGGGCTCGACTCCGGTTTCGACCTCGCGTTCAGCAACGAGCTGCGCATCGACCACAGCATCACCTGCCCGATCATCACGCTGCGGCCCGAGGCCGACCTGCCGATCGTGCCGATCTACACGAACATCTTCGCGCCGCCGCTGCCGCAGCCGAAGCGCTTCGTGCAGCTCGGCGAGGCCATCCGGGAGATCGTCGAGTCGTGGCCCTCGCACCTGCGGGTGGCCGTCATCGGCACCGGTCACCTGTCGCTGGAGCTGGGCGGCCCCCGACAGTTCGGCCCGCACGGCCCGGACCCGGAGTTCGACCAGCGGGCCGTCGAGTGGATCGCCAACGGCGACCTGGACGGCTGCCTGCGCGAGGTCACGTTGGACAGCCTGCACTCACCGGGCAACGCCACCCACGGCTTCATGGACTTCATGCTCATGATGGGCGTGGCCGGGGCCGGCGCGAAGGCCGACTACGTCGACACCCTCGATCTGTTCCACACCATGGAGGCCTACTTCACCTGGTACCCGAACGGAGCGCCGGCGGCATGAGCAAGTACCTGCTGAACAAGTTCCTCTTCATGGTCGACCGGGACCCTGAGCTGGTCGAGCGCTACCGCAGCGAGCCGCGCGAGCTGGTCACCTGGTGGGAGGCCGAGTGCGCCAACACAGTGCTGAACTGCCACACCGGCGAGGCGAGCACCTGGTTGCGCTTCGACGACGTGGAGCGGGAGGCGTTGGCCACCCACGACCACGTGAAGCTGTTCGAGTTGGGGGCACACCCGTTCCTCACCCTGACCCTCTTCATCGCCCTCTTCGAACGGGACAACACCGAGCCGCTGGAATACCAGAAGTCCTACGGCGCACGGCTGGCGCACTTCCCGATGCCCTACCCGGACATCGCGACGTGATCCGCGCGGCAGTGCTCAACGCCTGCGGCACACCGCCGACGATCACCGAGCGGCCGGCGCCCGTGCCGAACGACGGCGAGGTGGCGGTCACCGTCGAGGCTGTGCCGATCACCCCGCTGGACCTGCTCTGCGCCAGCGGCACCAGCTACTTCGGCGCGCCGAGCACCCCGTACGTGCCGGGTGTGCAGGGTGTCGGCCGGCTCGCCGACGGCTCGGCCGTCTGGTTCGGCACGTCGGCCGGGATGAGGTCCGGCGTCGACGGCAGCATGGCGACCACTGTCGCGGTGCCCTCCGCCGACGTGGTGGCGCTGCCGTCCGGCGTACCGCTGACCCTGCTCGCGGCCCTGGGTCTCTCCGCGGTGGCCGCCCACGCGGCGCTGACCCACGGCGGTGGCCTGACCGCCGGCGAGCAGGTCATCGTGCTCGGGGCCGGCGGCGTGGTCGGCCAGGCCGCCGTCCAGCTGGCCCTGCTCGGCGGCGCCCGCCGGGTCATCGCCGTGGCCCGCTCTGCTGTGGCACGGGCCCGCGCCGAGGAGCTCGGCGCGGCGGTCGCCATCCCGCTGCTGCCCGACGACGACGTCGCGTCGATGGCCGACCGACTCCGTGCGGTCGCCGACGGTCCGGTCGACCTCGTCCTCGACCCGGTCTTCGGTGTCCCGGCGGCGGCGGCCCTGCGGGTGCTGCGCCCCGGTGGCCGGCTGGTCAACCTGGGCAGCGCGGCGGGGGCCACCGCGCCGATCGAGTCCGCCGTGCTGCGCGGCGGCTCGCTGCGCCTGGTCGGCTACACCAACAACGGGCTGTCGACCGCGCAACGGGCGGCGGCGCTGGGCGTGGTGGCCGGGCACGCGGCGGCGGGGCGGCTCACCGTCGACCACGAGATCGTGCCGTTCGACTCGGTCGCGGACGCCTGGGCCCGGCAGGACGCCGGCATCGCCGCCGGGCGAATCGTGCTGGCGCTCTGACCGGGCCGGGTCCCAGCCAGGGACCGCGAGACCCTGGATAGAGCGCACCTGGTTGGGGTGCCGGGCCGGTGCGACGGTCGGTCCATGACAACTTCCACCTACGCCGTCACCGGCCACTGGATCGGTGGCGAGACCGTCGCCGGCTCCGCCGGCACCCTTCCCGTCGTGAACCCCGCCACCGGCAAGGTCGTCGCCGAGACCCCGGCCGGCACCGCCGATGACGTCGACAGTGCCGTCGCCGCCGCTCGGGCAGCCTTCCCGGCTTGGGCGGCGACCACGCCGCAGCACCGGGCGGACGTCCTGCGCCGCCTCGGCGCGGGCCTCGCCGCCCGCACGGAGGAGATCGCCCAGGCGATCACCGCCGAGATGGGCTCCCCGATCGGGATGTCCCGGACCGCCCAGGTCGCCTTCCCGGCCGCCGTGGTCGAGTCCGTCGCCGGCCTGGCCGACGACTTCGCGTGGACCGAGGAGGTCGGCAACTCGCTGATCGTTCGTGAGCCGATCGGTGTGGTCGGTGCGATCACACCGTGGAACTTCCCGTTGCAGCAGATCGTCTCCAAGCTGGCGCCGGCGCTGCTCGCCGGCAACACGATGGTCTTCAAGCCGTCCGAGAACGCCCCGCTGACCGCGCGCATCCTCGCCGAGGTCGCCGCCGAGGCCGGCGTACCGGCGGGTGTGTTCAACGTCGTCTACGGCACCGGGGCGACCGTCGGGGAGGCGATCTCCGCCCACCCGGACATCGACATGATCTCCTTCACCGGCTCCACCCGGGCCGGGCAGCGGATCTCCTCGGTGGCCGCGGCGACCGTCAAGCGGGTCGCACTGGAGCTGGGCGGCAAGGGCGCGAACATCATCCTCGACGACGCCGACCTGCCCGCCGCGGTCGAGCGGGGTCTCATGATGGCGTTCAGCAACGGCGGTCAGGTCTGCGGCGCGTGGCCGAGGATGCTGGTGCCCGCCTCCCGTCAGGACGAGGTCGTGGCGTTGGCCGTCGAGGCGGCGAAGCAGTACACCGTCGGCGACCCGAACGACGAGGCCACCCGGATCGGTCCGATGGCCTCCGAGGCACACCGGCAGAAGGTCGTCGGCTACATCGAGCGGGGCAGCGCCGACGGTGCCCGGCTGGTGTTCGGCGGGCCGGACCGGCCGGAGGGCCTGACGAACGGCGCCTACGTCCAGCCGACGATCTTCGCCGACGTCGACCCGTCCTCCGCGATCGCTCAGGAGGAGATCTTCGGGCCGGTGCTGACGATCATCCCGTACGCCGACGAGGAGGAGGCCGTGGCCATCGCCAACGGCACCCTGTACGGCCTGACCAGCGGTGTCTTCGGCGAGCCGGAGCATGCCCTCGCCGTGGCGCGGCGGCTGCGCGTGGGCCAGGTCGACGTGAACGCCGGGCACTGGAACCCGCTCGCGCCGTTCGGCGGCTACAAGCAGTCCGGCAACGGCCGCGAATTCGGCCGCTTCGGCCTGGAGGAGTTCCTGGAGACCAAGTCCATCCAGCGCTGACCGAACCGGACAACCCCCACCCGCGGGACGCACCGGCCCCGCGTCCCGCTGGCCCGCCTGCCCCAGGATCCCGTGCGATCTTGGGGCAGGCGGAACACCGTCGCCGGGCTCGCCTGTTGCAGTGAAAAGGCCGGCCCCTGCCGGCACGCAGTGATCGGAGACACCGTGGACCGCGCCCAACTGGCCAGTTTCCTGCGCACCCGACGGGAGGCGCTCCAGCCCGAGGATGTGGGGTTGCCCCGGGGGCCGCGTCGGCGTACCGGTGGGCTGCGGCGCGAGGAAGTCGCCACGTTGAGCGGGATGTCCACCGACTACTACAGCCGGTTGGAGCAGCAGCGGGGGCCGCACCCGTCGGAGCAGATGCTCGCCGCCCTGGCCCGTGGCCTGCGGCTCTCCCTGACCGAACGCGACCACCTGTTCCAGCTCGCCGGCCACGCGATCCCCCACCGGGCGGTACGGGCCGACCACGTCAACCCGGGGATGATGCGCATCCTCGACCGGATGCACGACACCCCTGCCCAGGTGGTGAACCACCTCGGCGAGACCCTGGCGCAGACCGCGCCGGCCGTCGCCCTGCTCGGCGACGAGACCCGGTACGCCGGGCTGGCGCGTAGCGCGCACCACCGCTGGTTCACCGACCCGACCGCACGGCAACTGCACCCGGCGGAGGATCACCGGACGCAGAGCCGCCTGCTCGTGGCGGACCTGCGGGCGTCGTACACCCGTGACGGGCGCGGATCGCGGGCCGCCGCCCTCGTCGACGACCTGCTGGCCAGGAGCCCGGAGTTCGCGCAGCTGTGGCGCGAGCACCCGGTGCCGACCGGCTACTGCCCGTCGAAGCACTTCCTGCACCCGGAGGTCGGGGCGTTGGAGCTGCACTGCCAGACCCTGGTGGACCCCGACCACTCCCAGACGCTGCTGGTCTTCACCGCCGTGCCCGGCTCGGAGAGCGACGAGAAGCTGCGGCTGCTCGCCGTCATCGGCGGCCAGCTCGTCTGATCCCGGTGACCGGCCCGCCGAGGTAGCGGGCCGGGCTGACGCCCAGGTACCGCCGGAAGTGGCGGGTCAGATGCGCCTGGTCGAAGAATCCGGCCGCGACGGCGGCCTCGGCCGGTCGCTGCCCGGCGAGGAGCAGGCGACGGACCAGCTCGACCCGGCGGCCGGTCAGGTACGAGTGCGGCGGCACGCCGTGCACGTGGGTGAACGTCCGGACCAGGTGGGTCGGGTGGGCGTGCAGAAGCTCGGCGGCCTCGCCCAGCGTGACGCCCTCGACGGTGCGGGCGTCCAGCAGCTCCCGCAGTCGGACGGCGAGGCCCGGTCCGGACGGCTGACCCTCGACCGGGGGGCGCTGACGGAGCTGGCCGCGCAGCCGCTCCAGGATGAGCGCGAGCCGACTCTCAGCCTCGAACTCGTCCCCGGGTGCGGCGAGCACCTGGTGCAGGTGGTGGATCCGGTCGCGTAGCTGCGGGTCGGCCAGGTCCGGTTCGTCGACCGCCCGGCCGACCAGTTCGGCACCGAGCGCCGAGGTGTCGAGATACAGGACCCGTTTACGGAACCCGCCCGGTGTGGCGGAGCTGCCGTCGTGCGGCACGTACGGCGGCAGCAGGGTGACCGACGTGCGCAGCGCACCGTGCCGGTGCCGGTCCAGGTCGAAGCGGACCGCTCCGTCGTCGACGATCAGCAGCGTCCACACGTCGTGGATGTGTCGGGGATAGGCGTGATCCACGAAATGGGCGTGGAAGACCTCGGCGACCCCGGCTACCAGGGGTCGCCACGCGTTGACGTGCGAGCCCGCCGGGCGGGTGGCCACGCTAAGAACGTACAAGACCGGTCGGTCTCGGGGCGGGCAGGCTCGACGCCATGACCGAACCGATTCGCTTTCCCACCAAGACCGCTGTGCTGCTCCGTGACGACCTGGCGAGCTGGCAGCGGCTGAACGTCACCGCCTTCCTGGTCAGCGGCATCGCGAACGCCCAGCCGGAGCTGCTCGGCGAGGAGTACCGCGACGCGGACGGCACCCGGTACCTGCCGATGTTCGGCCAGCCCGTGCTGGTCTTCGCCGGGGATCGGGCGACGCTGGTCGGCGCGCACTCGCGAGCCCTCTCCCGCGGGCTGCGGCTCGCGGTCTTCACGGCCGACCTGTTCGCCACCGGCAACGACCGGGACAACCGCGCGGCCGTGCAGGCGGTCGGTCGGGAGAAGCTCGACCTGGTGGGCCTGGCGCTGCACGCCCCGCGCAACGTGGTGGACAAGGTGCTCAAGGGCGCGTCGATGCACCCGTGACGCTGACCGTGTCACCACGGGGGTCATCCGTCGGCCCCCAACGCCGCCACCGGGCTGACCCGCGACGCCCGTCGTGCCGGCAGCACTCCGGCCAACGCGGTCAGCCCGACCAGCGTCACGAAGAGCCCGACCAGCGGCAGCACCGGCACGGTCAGCGGTGCGTTGATCCCGAGGGCGTGCACCGCCAACCAGGCGTACGGGACGCCGAGCAGCAGACCGATGGTCGCCCCGATCACCCCGTACAGGCCGGACTCGACGGTCAACATGGTGCGCAGGCCGGTCCGGGACAGGCCGATCGCCCGCAGCAACCCGGACTCGCGGATCCGCTCCACTACCGACAGCGCGGTGGTGGAACCCACGCCGACGACCGCGATCAGCACGGTCAGGCTGACCAGACCGACAGCGATCCAGACCAGGGTGCGCACCAGGGCGTCGTTGCGGTCCCGTTCGTCGGCGAGCACCGCGAGGCCCACCCCGTCGGTGCCGGCGATCGCCTGCCGCAGCGCCCGCACGCCGGCGGTCCGACCGTCCTCGCCGGCTCCGGCCGCGTCGGCGAGCAGACCGGTGTACGCCGTGGGGACGCCGAGCCGGTCGAGGTCGCCCCGGTCGGCCAGGATGCCGACGTGCAGGGGGCCTTCGGCGGGGAGGACCGCGGCGACGCGTACGTCGACGGTCCGCCCGCCGAGGGCGAGCGTGGCGGTGTCGCCGACGTGCAGTCCGGCGTCCCGGCCGACCCAACCGGCGAGCACGATCCGACCCGGACCACGATCGGCCAGGGCACCCTGCGCCACGTCCAGGTCCCGGATCGTCGGCAACGCGGCCACGTCCAGGTCGCTCGTCGGGTAACCGGACTCGATGTCGCCGAGCTGATCACCGCCGCGCGTCAGGGTGACGTCGCCGACCCGCCGGTACGGCACCACCCGGGCCAGCGCCCCGTCCGCTGCCTTCGCCTGGGTCACGAGGGCCCCCGGCAGCGTCCCGCCGTTGCTGGTGACCTCGAAGTCGGTCGGCGCGGACAGCGCCACCTCGCGGTCGGCGAGGACCTGAAGCGACGCGCCGCCGATGACCACCCCGGAGATCAGGGTGACGCCGAGCGCGACGACGACGGAGACCGCTGCCGCCCGACGCGGCGCCCCACCGATCCCGCCGACCGACATCCGCCCGAGCGGTCCGAGCTGGCGCAGCGGCCAACCCACCACGGCCAGCACCGGCCGCACCAGCAGCGGCCCGAGGGCCACCAGCGCGAAGAACGCCAGCCCGCCGGACCCGACCAGCAGGAGCAGCGGCATCACGGGGTCGTACGTCGACTGGTCCGGCTCCGGCAACTGGCTGACCGTCACGACGGCGGCCAGCACCGCGCCGACTGCCAGGAGCAGCCCGAACACCAGGCGGAGCACCCCGATGCCGCGCCGGCCGGAGGTGGTGCTCGCCGTCCGCAATGCCTCCAGTGGGGAGACCCGGGCGGCCGAGAGCGCCGGCGCCAGGACGGCCAGCACGGTGACCACGACGGCGCCGATCACCACCACGCCCGCCGTCGCCAGTGGCAGACCCGGCGAGGAGACGGCCATGCCGGAGGCGCGCAGGATGGCCGGCAGCGCGTACCCGAGGGCGAGTGCGCTGGCCACCCCGATGACGCCGGCGACCAGCCCGGTCAGCGCCCCCTCGGCGGTCATCGCCCCCACCAGGGCGCCCCGGTCCGCGCCGACCGCACGCAGCAACGCGAGCTGCCGCATCCGCTGGGCGAAGACGATTCGGAAGGTCGAGGTGACCACCAGCGCCGCCGCGACGACAGCGATCGAGACGAACATGCCGACCAGGATGAAGAGCCTCCCGACCTCCTCGGCCGCCGCGTTGGCCTCCGCCTGGCGCACCTGCGCACCGGTCCGGATCGGCTGGCCGGCGACCGCCGCGACCACCTGTTGGCGGATGGTCTCCGTCGACGTGCCCGGCGCCACCCGCACGTCGACGCGCTCCAGGGCCGTCAGGCGTCCCCAGGACGTCACGACGGTGTCCGGGGCGTACGCGTCGTACCCGGCGTCGGCCGCGCTGTCGACCAACCCGGTCACGGTGAGCCGGGCGGGCGTGGTGAGTTCACCGCCCGTGCCGCTGGTCGTGGCGCCGACCGGCAGCCCGAGCCGCTCGGCGGTACGCGGGGTGACCGCGATCTCGCCGGGGGCGTCCGGGTAGCTGCCCTCGATGACCCGGACCCTGGTCAGCGGGCCGGTGCCCGGATCGGCCTGGAGGTTCAGGTACCCCTCACCGATGGACACCCCGATCGACACCCGGCTCACCGCCTCGGCCACACCGGGCACGGCGCGGACGCGCTCCAGATCCGCCACAGTGGGTGGCGCGTGGTCGAAGTCGCCGATCACCAGGTCGGTGGCGGCCGGGGTGCCGCTCAGGTTGTCGCGCACGGTCCGTTCGGTGATCTGCTGCACCAGCACGGTGCCGAAGACGACGAAGGACGCGACCAGGATCGCCAGACCGGTCAGGATCAGCCGGCCGGGTCGTCGGGCCGCGGCGCTCGTCTGGGTACGCAGCACTGTCGCCCTCATGCGCGGGCCGCCAGATCACGCAGCGCGTCGGTGACCGAACCCTGGTCCGGCTTGTCGATCTCGCCGGCGATCCGACCGTCGGCGAGCAGCACCACCCGGTCGGCGTACGCGGCGGCGATCGGGTCGTGGGTCACCATGACGACGGTCTGACCGAGGTCGCGCACCGAGTCGCGCAGGATGGTGAGCACCTCCGCGCCGGAGCGGGAGTCGAGGTTGCCGGTCGGCTCGTCGGCGAAGACCACCTCGGGCCGGGCCACCAACGCCCGGGCCAGCGCCACGCGCTGCTGCTGACCGCCGGACAGCTCGCTCGGCCGGTGCTTCAGGCGGTCACCGAGGCCCAGCAGGTCGACCAGGCGCGCCAGGAGTTCGGCATCGGGCTGCCGGCCGGCGAGGTCAAGCGGCAGGGTGATGTTCTGCGCGGCGGTCAGCTGCGGCAGCAGGTTGAAGGACTGGAAGACGAACCCGATCCGCTCCCGGCGTACCCGCGTCAGCGTCCGGTCCGACTGGCCGGTCAGCTCCGTGCCGCCGAGCAGGACACGGCCGGAGGTGGCGGTGTCGAGGCCGGCGAGGCAGTGCATCAGTGTCGACTTGCCGGACCCGGACGAACCCATGATCGCGGTGAACTCGGCCCGGCCGAAGCCGACCGAGACGCCGTCCAGGGCACGGACCGAGGTGTCCCCGCTGCCGTACACCTTCACCAGGTCGACGGCGGCGACGGCCGCTTGGCTGGTGTCCGGTGGGGCGTGGGTCGTCATTGTTCCTCCAGTGGCTGCGATGTGACCCGGGAAGCCTCGCCGCCGACGACGGGTCGGCGCATCGGCCCGGGGCCGGGTATCGCGGTCGCCGGGTCTGTCTTTCGGCCGATCTGCCACCTCCGTCCGGTTGGCTACGCTGGGTCATCATGAGCGCGCCGGATCTTCGACTGTGGTGGATACGTCTGGCCCAGGCTGCCGGGCTGGTGGCCTTTGGCCTGCTCGCTCTCTTCGACTTCGCGGCCAGCACGGCGGATGACCGCGGGATCGTCGGTCTCCTGCTCCTGCTGGTGCCGATGGGGTTGGCGGTGGCGACGGTGCCACTCTGGCTGCCGGTGCACCGGCCGGGTTCCCGCCGGCTGCCGGTGGCCGCGCTGGCACTGGCCACCGCCTCACTGGCCGTGACCGCGGGGGTGGTGCTCCTCTCCGGAGGCGGTGGCATCCTGCCCGCCCGCACCTGGGGGCTCGCCGAGTCGGCGGGGCTGATCGGCGTGGTCTTCGTGGTGAGCCGCTGGGGCGCGCCCCGGCTCGCTCCGTGGGCGGCGGTGGCGGCCGGGCTCGCCGTCGCCGCGATGCCGCTGCGCGTCGGCACCGAGAACCTGCTGGTGATCTTCGGTCTGCTCCAGGTAATCGCCGCGGCGGGCGCCGCCGGGGTGGGGCTCTACCTGCGGATCGTGGCCGCCGGTCGGGAACGGGCGATCGCGCTGGTCCGGGCCGAGCAGCGTGCCGAGTTCGCCCGGGACCTACACGACTTCATCGCCCACCACGTGACCGGCATTGTGGTGCAGGCGCAGGGCGCCCGGTTCGTCGCCGAACAGGACCCGCAACGGGTCATCGTCGCCCTGGAGCAGATCGAGCGGGCCGGTGCGGAGACGATGGCCTCGATGCGGCGGATGGTCGGGATCCTGCGTAACCCGAACGCCCCACCGGACGCGCCGTTGGCCCCACTCGCCGGGGTGAGCGAGTTGGAGCCACTGGTGACGGGGTTCAACGGGGCAGCGAACGCGCCGGCCCGGCTGCACGTCGACGGCGACCTGGGCGGACTGCCGGTGGAGGTCTCGACCTCGGCGTACCGGGTGGTGATGGAGGGGCTGACCAACACCCGCCAGCACGCGCCGGACGCCCGATCGGTGGACGTGGCCGTGCGACGTACCCCCGACTGGCTTCTGGTCCGGGTGGCCGACGACGGCGCCACCGGGCGCACCGCGCCGGCCCGGGGGCACGGCTTCGGTCTGATCGGCCTCACCGAGCGGGTACGCGCCCTCGGTGGCACGATCACCGCCGGACCGGGCGTCGCCGGTGGGTGGGTGCTCGATGCGGCGTTCCCGCTGCGCACGGCGGTGGGGCGGTGATCCGGGTGTTGATCGCCGACGACCAGGCGATGGTCCGGACCGGCTTCGGCATGATCATCGGGTCGCAGTCGGACATGACGGTGGTCGGCGAGGCCGCCGACGGAGTCGCGGCCGTGGAACTGGCCCGGCGGCTGCGCCCGGACGTGGTGCTGCTGGACATCCGGATGCCCCGCCTCGACGGTCTGGAGGCACTGCGGCTGCTCGCGGGGCCGGGCGTCGCCGACCCGATCCGGGTGGTCGTGGTGACCACCTTCGACCTGGACGAGTACGTGCACACCGCGCTGTCAAACGGCGCCTGCGGCTTCCTGCTCAAGGACTCCGGCCCGGCGCTGCTCATCGAGGCGGTCCGCGCGGCCGTGTCCGGTGACGCGCTGATCAGCCCGTCCATCACGGTACGGCTGCTGGAGCACCTCAGCTCCCCCGCTCCGGCCCACGACGACGCCGGGCTGTCACCACGGGAACGCGACGTGGTGAAGCTCGTCGCCCGGGGCCTGACCAACGCCGAGATCGCCGCCCAGCTCTTCATCGCCGTCGGCACGGTCAAGACCCACCTGGCCAGCGTGCAGATGAAGCTCAAGGCCCGCAACCGGGTCGAGATCGCCGCCTGGGCCTGGGAACGACGCCTCGTCGGCTAGAGGCGCGCGATGGCTGGCGGGCGGAATGGGGTTGGGTGGTGACCGAACACCACCCGCCTGGCGGCCTCTGCACGGTGGCGGACGAATAACGCTCGACTCCGGGGTCTGGCGCGCGCCGCGACATATTGCGACGCTAACGCCTGTGTATGACTACGACCTGTTGGTGCTGGGCTCCGGACCCAGTGGTCAGAAGGCCGCGATCGCCGCCGCCAAGCTCGGCAGGCGGGTCGGCATCGTGGACCGCCGCGACATGATCGGTGGGGTGTGCATCAACACCGGCACCGTCCCCTCCAAGACCCTGCGCGAGGCCGTGCTCTACCTGACCGGGCTGAGCCAGCGCGACCTCTACGGCAGCAGCTACCGGGTCAAGGACGAGATCACGGTCAGCGACCTGGCGGCCCGGACGCAGCACGTGATCGCCCGGCAGACCGACGTCATCCGCAATCAACTGGCCCGCAACCGGGTCGCGATGATCACCGGCACCGGGCGCTTCGCGGACGCGCACACGATCTGGGTCGACGGCGGCTCCGGCCGCGAGTCCAGAGTGACCTTCGACAAGATCATTATTGCTGCCGGCACGCGCCCGGCCCGCCCGGACAGCGTCGACTTCGACGACCGGACGATCGTGGACTCCGACGGCGTCATCAACCTCCAGGCCGTGCCCCGCAGCATGGTCGTGGTCGGCGCCGGCGTGATCGGCATGGAGTACGCGTCGATGTTCGCCGCGCTCGGCACCAAGGTGACAGTCGTGGAACGCCGCGACCGGATGCTCGAGTTCTGCGACGAGGAGGTCGTCGAGTCGCTGAAGTACCACCTGCGCGACCTGTCCGTGGCGTTCCGCTTCGGCGAGGAGGTCGCCGCCGTGGAGAAGCACCAGACGGCCGCGCTCTGCATCCTCAAGAGCGGCAAGAAGATCGTCGCGGACACGGTCATGTACTCGGCCGGCCGGCAGGGCCAGACCGACGACCTCGCGCTGGAGGCGGCCGGGCTGGAAGCGGACCGACGCGGCCGGATCGCTGTCGACGCCAACTACCGCACCCCGGTCGACAACATCTACGCCGTCGGCGACGTGATCGGCTTTCCCGCCCTCGCGTCCACCTCGATGGAGCAGGGCCGGTTGGCCGCGCAGCACGCCTGCGGCGAGCCGATCCGGGAGATGCACGGGCTGCAACCGATCGGCATCTACACGATCCCGGAGATCAGCTTCGTCGGGCAGACCGAGGCGCAGCTCACCGACACCTCGACACCGTTCGAGGTGGGCATCGCGCGCTACCGGGAGCTGGCCCGGGGCCAGATCGTGGGCGACTCGTACGGCATGCTGAAACTGCTGGTCTCCCCCGACGACGGCCGACTGCTCGGGGTGCACGTGTTCGGCACCGCCGCCACCGAGATCGTCCACATCGGTCAGGCGGTGATGGGCTGCGGCGGCACGATCGACTACCTGATAGACGCGGTGTTCAACTACCCGACGCTGGCCGAGGCGTACAAGGTCGCCGCCCTGGACGCCTCCAACAAGATCCGCAACATAACCCGCATAGACGGCTAGTCACTGCCCCCGACCTCCACCAGCTCCGCCAACTGGCTGCGGTAGTTCGGGCAGGTCGAGATGTCCTCGTGTGAGCAGTTCAGCCCGGCCTCAAGCAGGTCGAGCGCCGACCGCAGCGCCGCCATCCTGGCCTGGAGCGCGCTGTGGTTCCGGCGCAGCACGTCCTTGCGGGCGGCCGGGTCGCCCGCGGCGAGGAACGCCCGGATGTCCGGCAGCGACAGGCCGGCCTGCTTCGCGCGCAGAATCGAGGCCACCCGGAACAGGTCGTCGCGGGTGTAGCGGCGACGACCGCCGGTGACCCGGGCGGGGCGGAGCAGGCCCACCGACTCCCAGTGCCGCAGTACGTGCGCCGGCAGGCCGAAGTGGTCGGCCACGTCGCCGATCGTCATCGTGCTTGACTTCATGTCGACATTAAGTCCGACCATGGCAAGCATGTCCAGTCTTCTAGCTGTCCTCGATGCCATCGAGAGCGAGCCTGCGGCCGTCAAACTACGTGCCCGTTCCTACGAGTTGCTCGGTGACCTCACTGGCCGAACCGTGGTCGACGCTGGCTGTGGCAGTGGCCGGGCCGTCGCCGAGCTGGCCGAGCGCGGAGCCCACGCGGTCGGCGTCGACCTCGACCCCGTGATGATCGCCGTGGCCCGCAAGCGCTGGCCTGCCGACGAGTTCCATGTCGGCGACGCCACCGAACTGCCGCTCGAGACCGGATCGGCCAGCTACTACCGGGCGGACAAGGTGTTGCACGTGCTCGACGACCCGGCGCGGGCCGTAGCCGAGGCGCGGCGAGTGCTCGCACCGGGCGGCCGAGCCGTACTGATCGGCCAGGACTGGGACCTGATCGCCATCGACTCGGACGAGCCGGAAACCACCCGCCGGCTGATCCACGCGAAGGCCGACTCGCTCCCGTCGCCGCGCGTTGCCCGGCGGTATCGCAACCTGCTGCTCGACGCCGGCTTCACCGACCCGACCGTCGAGGTGCACACCGCCGTGTTCACCGACGCCACCGCGCTGGACCTGGTGAAACGGATCACCGACGAGGAAACCTGGCTCGCCGGGCAGATCGAGCGCGCCCGCGCGAACCGGATCCTCGTCGTCGTGCCGATGTTCCTCGTCGCCGCCCAGGCCTGACAGCGAACGGGGATCGGACTCGGTGAACTGCTCCTCGACCGATGTCGGTGCTGCCCGCTACCGTGCCGGCACTGTTGACCCGTGGAGGAAAGAGGCAGTGGTGGGCGCATCCGGGTGGAGCTACTTCGTCGAGTACCAGCCAGACCTGGACGCGGCGTTGGACGCCCTGCGGGACAGGGTCTTCGCGGAGGGCGAGTACTGGTGGGCCCGGGGTGAGACCCCCAACTCGGCGAGCGACTATCCGAACCGTCCGGCCACGATGGAGGAGCTGTTCAACGACGAGTGGGTGCAGGAGTCGGGCACCCACTCCATCCTCGACGTCTACCGGGTCCTCAACGAGGGCGAGAGGCCCGACTACGGCACGGTTGAGCCGGTGAGCGCCGCCGAGGCGCTGCGCAGTGTCGGCACCGAGCGGCTCACCCGCGAGCACCTGGACGCCGTCAAGGGGCTGGCCGCACGGAGATGGTTCGGCCGCTGCGCGGTCCTGCACGACGGGCAGGGCAAGCCGGAGGAAATCTACTTCTGGGGCTTCTCCGGCGACTAACCAGAGCACCGGCGCACCACGCCGCACCACGCCGCACCACGCCCGATGATCAAGAGGTTTGCGTCGTCCGGCCTGGCCTGTCGTGACGCAAACTTCTTGATCACCGAGGGCTGGGGGCCGGTGCGAGGTTCGGGATCGCCCCGCACCGGCCGGTGGGGCTTTAGCTTGCTGAGCAGGTTGGGGTCAGGGTGCCGGCGGTGCCGTTGGCCTGGAAGCCCCACTCGGTGAACTGGCCGGCGCCGACCTGGCCGTTGTAGGCGACGTTGGTCCAACTGGTCGAGCCCGTGCTACCACTGCGGTTGGCGTTCCAGGCGTTGGTGACCGTCGCGCCGGACGGCAACGCGATGCCGACCGTCCAGCCGTTGATGGCCGACGAGCCGGCCGTCACCTTCACCGTGGCCACGAAGCCACCCGTCCACTGGTTCACCGACACCGTCGCGGTGCATCCGCCCTGCCCCGGAGGCGGGGTCGTGGGCGGGTCGGTCGGCGGATCGGTCGGCGGATCGGTGGGCGGGTCCGTCGGCGTGGTGCCGTTGTTCAGTGCGGCGAGGACCGCGTCGTACGCCGGCTTCTTGGACCCGTTGCTGTTGAACAGCAGCGGCGTCTGCGACGCCCGCCACGAGTCACTGTCGCGGATGCCCCACACGGTGATGCCGTTGCAGCGGGGCACCGCGAGGCAGTCCTCCACCACGCTGCGGTAGGTGGCCGCAGATGCGCCCTGGATGTCCAGTTCGGTGATCTGCACGTCCACACCCAACGCGGCGAAGCTCGACAGCGTGGTGCGGTAGTTGCTCACGTACGGGGAGTCGTTGTTGAAGTGCGACTGGAAACCGACGCAGTCGATCGGCACGCCACGGGCCTTGAAGTCGCGGACCATGTTGTACACGCCCTGCGTCTTGGCGTGCGTCCAGTTGTCGGTGTTGTAGTCGTTGTAACAGAGCTTGGCGTTCGGGTCGGCGGCACGCGCGGCCCGGAACGCCGCCTCGATCCAGTCGTTGCCCGTGCGCTGGAGGTTGGAGTCCCGGCGGCCGCCGGAGCTGCCGTCCGCGAACGCCTCGTTCACCACGTCCCACGCCACGACCTGACCCCGGAAATGGGTCGCCACCTGCGTCACGTGGTTGAGCATCGCCGACCGCAGAGCGGTGCCACTCATGCTCTCCATCCAGCCAGGCTGCTGGGAATGCCACGCCAGCGTGTGACCACGCACGTTCATGCCGCGGCTGCGCGCGTGGTTGACGATCTGGTCCGCCGCCCCGTAGCTGAACTGGCCCTGCTGCGGCTCGGTGGCGTTCATCTTCATTTCGTTCTCGGCCGTCACCATATTGAACTCACGGTTCAATATCGTCGTGTAGGCGCTGTCGGAGAGCTTGAATCCGGCCACGGCCGTACCGAAATAGCGACCCTTCTCGGCGGCGGACGCGCCGAGAGTGGTCCCGGCGGCGGCGGGTGCCGTCGTGAACAGCGCCATGCCGGCGGCGAGCGCACCCGCGCCGGCCAGCGCGAGCGCGGCTCTCGATGCCGCCTTCCACTTCGTTCTTCTCATCGTGCGACTCCTTCTGTGGTGATGGGGTGGTGGGGAATCAGGACACCGAGCAGACGGCACCGTTCAGGGCGAACGACGAGGGCTTGCCGGTGCCGCCGGCATGGGTGGCCTGGAAGCCGATCTCGACCGACGCGTTCGGGGCGATGGCGGCGTTGTAGGAGACGTTGCGGGCGGTGACCGCACCGCTCGTCGGGGCGTACTGGGCGTTCCAGCCGCTGGTGATGACCTGTCCGCTGGGCAGCGTGAAGGCCAACGCCCACCCGTTCACGGCGGCCGTGCCGGTGTTGGTGATGGTCACGCTCGCGGTGAGCCCGTTGTTCCAGGCATTGACCGTGTAGCCGACCCGGCAGGCGCCCGCGCTGGGCGGCGGAGTCGTCGGGGGCGGCGTGGTCGGGGGCGGCGTGGTCGGGGGCGGCGTGGTCGGAGGCGGCGTGGTCGGAGGCGGCGTGGTCGGAGGCGGAGTGGTCGGAGGCGGAGTCGTCGGGGGTGGAGTGGTCGGCGGCGTGGTGCCGTCCAGCCCGAAGAAGCGGATCACCTGCGCGGCGTCGACCGGCAGGTTGTGCGAGACACCCTGCATGCTGATCGCCTCGACCGGCGCCATCGCGCCGCTGCTGCCGTAGCGGGTGCGGGTGTAGCCGGACTGCGGGGTGTCGGTGAACGTCGGGGTCTGGCTCAGCCCGTGCACGTTGGTCCACTGCTTGACCTGCTCACCGAAGTTCGGATAGCGCAGCGTCTCGTCGTTGGTGCCGTGCCAGATCTGCATCCGCGGTCGCTGGCCGGTGTAGCCCGGGTACGCCTCGCGGACGAGGTCACCCCACTGCTGTGGGGTGTTGACGAGCTGCCCGTTCGCGCACTGGCTGTTCCACTCGGAGCTGCCGCCGGTGGCGAAGCAACCGAACGGCACCCCGGCGAAGGACGCGCCCGCCGCGAACACGTCCGGGTAGACGCCCAGCATGACGTTGGTCATCATCGCCCCGGAGGAGGTGCCGGTGGCGAAGATCCGCGCGGGGTCGGCCGAGTAGCGCTGACGCACGTACTCGACCATCGACATGAGCCCTACCGGATCGCTGCCACCGCCACGACGTAACGCCTGCGGCGAGTAGACGTCCCAGCACTTGCTGCTGCGGGTGGCCGACGGGTAGATCACGATGAACCCGTACCGGTCCGCGAGGGATGCGTACTGGGTGCCCGAATGGAACGCCGGGCCCGTTCCGGTGCAGTAGTGCATGGCCAGGAGGATCGCCGGCCGGGTCGCCACCCGGTCCGGGACGTAGAGGTGCATCTGCAGGTTGGTGGGGTTGGTGCCGAAGTTGGTCACCTGCGTGAGCGTCGCCGCCGACGCCGGTGTGGGGAACGTCAACGCTGCGGCGGCCAGCGTCACGGCCGCCAGCACGACGCCAAGCGTCCTTGTCTTCAGTGTCATCGTCGCGATCCCTTGCGAAAAAGGCGCGTGGAAGGGGACTTAAGTCGAGGACTGCCCTTCGCCCGACCTTGACCGCGGCTCGCGTGACCATGCCAGCTTCAATCGAGACCACTCGATTGTCAAGAGTTCCGGAAACCTTTCGCCGCAACACATCCGGCGGCCACCTGCGCTCCGATCGGTATCGACGGGCGTGAGCACCGGCGACTGGTGGCGAGTAATTATCGGGACGTTCTCGAAACGTACCGGGCCTACCGGAGACACCGCGGGAAGGCCCGACCGGATGGCCGCGCCTCCCCGTCGTGCCGATCAGTAGATGGTGCGCCCTCGCTCGTCGGGCACCCCGGACTTGCGGTGGAAGTACGTGTTGATCTGGTCGCGCCACTCGGTGGCACAGCGCACCTGCTCGTCGAGGCGCTCGGCGACCCTCTCGTACACGGCCGGGTCGATCATCCCGTTCAGGGTCTGCCACCGCCGTCGCATCGCCACCACCTCCTCGACACCGGCGAAGTGGGTGTCGTAGATGTGCTGGATGACTGTCGACCCGCTGTGCAGGACGTGCCCGTACGGCACGTGGTGGAAGAAGAGCAGCAGCTCGTCGGGGCAGCTCTGCGGCGACTCGTACACCTGGGCCCAGTACGGCGGGTACTGGCCGGCGAAGCCGGTGCCCGACGCACGGCTGCGGTCGACGCCCACACCGTCGCGGTCGGCGAAGTGGTAGGTGCCCCACCGCGTGTACTCGTACCCGTCGACGCCGGGACCGTAGTGGTCGCCCGGGTTGACCATGAAACCGACACCCAGCGGCGCGGTGTAACGCTCGTAGGTGCGCCACGAGTCGTCCATGATCTCGTGCAGGGTCCGCCCCACCAGCTCCGGTTCGGCGGTCGCCGACGGCGGGAAGGTCAGCGCGATCCACTCGTCGAGGACCGCCCGCGGATCCAGTCGCGGATCCCAGGCGAGCCGCCCGAACGTGTACAGGTTGGCCTGCGCCAACGGGTGCCCGGTCCAGAAGAGGTCATCGCCCACGTTGGCGACCGCGACCAGACCACCGCCCGCGCCCGACTCCCCCGCGGCGATGTCGGCGACCGTCCGCCCGCCGGGCCCCCACGGCGCGAACCGCAGCACCTCACCCCACCACGGGCCGAGGTGGCAGACGTGTCGCTGCTGACCGGTGTATTCCTGGGTGACCTGCAACTCCACCGCCAGCCGGGTGGCGGGCATCGCGGCGATCACCGGGGAGACCGGTTCCCGGGTCTGGAAGTCCACCGGGCCGAACTTCACCTGCACGACCACGTTGGTCCGGAAGCGCCCGTCGAGCGGGGCGAAGTGGTCGTACGCGGCGCGCGCCCGGTCGGTGGACCGGTCCCGCCAGTCCTGGTGGTGGTTGTAGACGAACGCCCGCCAGTGCACCACTCCCCCGAGCGGGGCCAACGCCTCGGCCAGCACGTTCGCCCCGTCGGCGTGGTCTCGCCCGTAGGTGAACGGGCCGGGCTGCCCCTCCGAGTCGGCCTTCACCACGTAACCGCCGAAGTCCGGGATGCGCTCGTACACCCTTCGGGTGGTCGCGGCCCACCAGACCCGCACCGCCTCGTCCAAGGGGTCGGCGGTGGACAGGCCACCGAGGACCACCGGCGCGGCGAAGGTGATCGACAGGTGCACCCGGATGTTGTACGGCCGCAGCACGTCCGCGATCTCGGCCACGTCGCCGAGCCGGTCGGTGAGCAGCAGCGCCTCCGTCCGGGCCACGTTGACGTTGTTCACCGAGATCGCGTTGACACCGCTGGCGGCCAGCAGCCGCCCGTACTCCCGGACCCGGGCCAGGTCGCCGCGCGGGCGGCCGTCCTGCCAGAAGATCGAACCGCCCGCGTACCCCCGTTCGACCTGGCCCATCACCGGGTGCACGGCCACGTTGTCCCAGTGGTTCAGCATCCGCCGGCGCAGCGCCGGCCGGTGCCGCTCCGGCGGGCGGGCCGGATCGAAGGCCGCCGCGCAGAGCCGGACCACGTGGAACAGCCCGTACAGCAGGCCGGCGGGCGCGTCGGCCAGCACCACTGTCACCTCGCCGTCGCGGGCCAGCAGGAAGCCCTCGTCGCCGAGCGGCTCACCGCCGATCCCGGTCAGCGCCGCCTCGGCCGCCGACCGCGCCGCCTGCACCGCCCGGCTGGGCAGCTCGTCGGCACCGCGCAGGGCGAGCACCAGGTCGACGTCGACGTCCCACGAGGGTGAGTGCCACACCCGTCCGCCGTAGCGCGCACAGGCACGCGAGACCTCGTCCAGGACGGTGTCGACGAGCAGGCCGTCGCCGTGGACGAGGACGCGGCGCGCGCCGAGCGACCGGAACGCCTCCGGGGGCAGCCAGGCCGCGTGGACGTGCGGCTCGCGGGGTTCCATCGGTTCCTCGACGAACATCAGGTGCTCCAGGTGGACGGACTCCTCGGCGTTCACCCGTCCTCCCGCACGACGACGACACCGAACGCCGGCAGGCGCAGGGCCGAACCGGTCAGTGCCCGGTCACCGGTGACCAGGTCGATCCGGGCGCTGTCGAAGAGACGGTGGTCCTGCTTCCACACGTCCTCGGGCCACTGCTCCGGGTTGTGGTCGCCCCCGAAGGGCACCTTGGCGGTGACGGGCAGGCTCATGGGGTGAACTCCTTCCGGATCAGGTGGATCATCGGGTCACTGACGCGCAGGAACGCGAGGATCGCGACCGAGCCGAGCATCGCCAGCACCGCCTCGGAGAAGACCGCCGTGATCCCGGCCGCCGCAGCCAGCAGCAACGCCGTGCCGACGGTGACACCGGGGGTACGCACGAGGAAGTGCACGGCCAGCCGGAGCACGTCCCGGGTGCGGAAGTCGAACAACGCGGTGATCACCAGGGCGTTGGCCGCACAGAGCGTCACTCCCACGGCGAGCAGGACCAGCGGCACCACCCACCAGCCCGCGAGGCCGACGGCACCCCGGTAGGCGAGGTTCAGGGCGAGCACGGTCAGCCACAGCAGCGTCGGCACCCAGACGCGCAGCGTGCCGGACAGGTTCGCCCGGTACCCGCGCCAGAACAGGGCGGCGGGCCGCAGGTCGGTCAGGTCGAGGCGCTGGTGGCGCAGGGCGTACAGGGCGGCGGAGATCGCCGGGCCGACCGGCAGGAGGAACAGCGCGACCAGTGGCAGGTTGCTGGGGTCACGACCCAGCAACAGCAGTGGGAGCAGGCCGGGCACTGTGGTGAGCAGAAGCAGCAGCTCGACCACGAGCAGGATGTAGACGCGGGAGGTGATCCGCGACAGCGGCCCGTCGCCGAACTGTCGCCAGACCTGGGCGGTGTCGCTCACTGTTGCTCCTTCCGGTCGGTCCCGACGACCGGCAGAGCGCGGTGGGTCGCGCGCGTCGTACCGGCCGGTGGTGGCCGGGAGGTCCGGTCGGGCCGCGGGTGCGCGCCCGACCGGATCTCCCGCTGATCAGCCGTTGTTCTTCTGGAACCGTTCGTACGCCTTGTTGACCACGTCGATGTACTGCTCGGAGTTCTTGGCCTTCAGCTCGGCCACGTACGCGTCCCACTCGGTGAGGGGCCGCTGGCCCAGAGCGAACTTGAGCGTGTTCTGGGTGACGAAGTCCTTCAACGGGGTCTCCCAGAGCGACACCTGCTCGCGCTCATCGTCGGTCAACGGGGCGGGCGGGGGCACCACCCTGGGCGGGCGGGCGTCCATCACCTTCTGGAACTCCAGCTCCTCCGGGGAGAAGAACCCACGCACCAGGTCTGGGCTGCCACCGTAGGCGAAGACGCCGTTCTGGAAGCCGAAGTCCTTCTGCAGGTGCTTGGGGGCCTTCGGGTTGAGGCCGAGGAAGTCGACTCCGGGGTTGAGCGTGCGCTTGCCGGACGCGTCCTTGGTGAAGGTCGTGCCCTCGATGCCCCAGCGGGCGAACTCCAAGCCGGCGTCGGAATACCACAGCCAGTCGATGAACTGCATCATGGCCACGAAGTTCTTGCTCTCCCGGGCCTTCGAGGAGATCATGATGCCGTTCTCCAGTCGGGGGAACGGGTTGACCTCGCCGGCCGGGCCGATCGGCAGCGGGATCTTGGCCATCTTCGCATTCGGCAGGGTCTTGGCCAGGTCGGGCCGGTGGTTGTTGACCAGGGTCTGCGCGTTGCCGGTAACCACGAAGGACTTGCCGTTGGCGAGCTTCTGGCGTGCCTGGTCGTCGGTCTGGGTGAAGCTCTCCGGGTCGAGCAGGCCCTCGGCGACGAGCTTGTGCAGGAACGTGACCATCTGCCGGTACTGCTCGGACGCCCCGGTGTAGTTGAACTTCTTCGCCGCCGGGTCCCATGTGGCGTGCTGGTAGTCCCAGCCGGCCTGGGTGCCGTGGGCGGAGCCGAGGATGTTGAGCAGCGCGCCGGTCGGGTTGGGCTTGCTGAAGAGGTCGGAGTACGGGTAGACGTTCGGGTACTTGGCCTTCATCGCCTTGAGCACTGTGTACAAATCGTCCCAGGTCTTCGGGACCGCGAGGTTGAGCTCCTGCATGATGTCGGTGCGCACCAGCACCGTGTAGTCCTGCGTGGGCTTCTCGTGCATGCCGGGCAGCAGGTAGAACTTACCGTCGGACTGCCGCAGGTTGTCGATCTCCGGCTTGAGGTTCCACTTGGCGATCTTGTCCTTGAGGTTGGGCATCAGATCCAGGTAGTCGCTCACCGGGAGGACCGCCCCGGACGACACGAACGCGTTCTCCTGCGGGTGGTACGTCTTCGGGATGATCAGCGGAGCGTCACCGGCGCCGATGAGGAGGCTGCGCTTCTGCTCGTAGTCACTCAGCGGGACGGCGACCGGCTCGATCTTGACGTTGGTCCGCTTGGTCAGCTCGGACCAGAACAGCCAGTCCTCCTTGAGCGGATAGAAGGTGTGGTTGTTGTAGAGCGTGGAGAAGGAGAGCGCCTCGGTGGCCTTGAACTGGTCGCCGACGCCGTAGTTGGCCATCGCGCCGGCCCGGTTCTCGGAGAGGTCCTTCGACTCGCCGGGATCCTCGGAACAGGCGGTGGTGAGGCTGAGCGCGAGCACACCCGCGGTGGCTATCGCCACCCGGCGCCACGTCTTGTGGAGCATGGCTCGTCCTTTCGGTGGTGGGGGTGAAGGAAGTGATGCGATGCAGCGCCCGGCGTCATCCCTTGACCGCGCCGAGCATCACGCCGGAGACGAAGTACCTCTGGACGAAGGGGTAGACCGCCAGGATGGGCAGAGTGGTGAGCACGATCGTCACGGCCTGGAGCGTGGCCGCGGCCTGCACGACGTCGGCGTCGGCGGCGCCGGACTGCTGTGCGTCGGTGGCACCCGCGATGAGGTTGCGCAGGTACACGGTGACCGGCAGCAGATCCTGCTGGTCGATGTAGAGGAACGCGGTGAACCACGAGTTCCAGAACGAGACCGCGTAGAAGAGCACCATCGTCGCGATGATCGCCTTCGACAGCGGCAGCACGATCCGCAGCAGGATGCCGTAGGTGTTCAACCCGTCGACTGCCGCGGCCTCCTCCAACTCGGTCGGCAGGCTTTCGAAGAACGCCTTCATGACCAGCAGGTTGAAGACACTGATGGCGTTGGGGATCACCACGGCCCAGATGGTGTTCTTCATTCCCAGGCTGGTGACCAGCACGTAGTTGGGGATCAGGCCACCGGAGAAGAACATGGTGAACAACGCGATGCCGACGAGGACCCCGCGGCCCTTGAGCTGCGGCTTGGACAGCACGTACGCGTAGCACGTGGTCAGCACGATCGAGATGAGCGTGGCGACCACCGTGTACACCAGGGTGTTGCGGTAGTTCGTCCAGAACAGCGAGTCGGACATCACCAGCTTGTACGCGGTCACGTCGAACCCGCGCGGGACGATGCTCACCTTCCCGGCGAGGATGTACGCCTCCTCGCTGAGCGAGCGGGCCACGATGTTGAGGAACGGGTACAGCGTCACGATCACGACGCCGATGAGGACGACCGTGTTGACGATCCGGAAGATCCGGTAGCCCCGGCTGTCCACCGGCCCGCGCGTCTTCGGGGCCTCGCGCTTCGTACCGAGGGTCACCACAGGCTCGTCCCCACCGTGCGACGGGAGATGAGGTTCGCCGAAAGCACCAGGATCAGCCCGATCACCGCCTCGAAGAGACCGATGGCGGCCGCGTAGCTGAAGTTGCTGGACTGGAAGCCCATCCGGAACAGGTAGGTGGAGATCACGTCCGCGGTCGGGTACGTCAGCGGGTTGTAGAGCAGCAGGATCTTCTCGAACCCGACGGCCATGAAGCTGCCGATGTTGAGGATCAACAGGGTCACCATCGTGGGCCGGATGCCCGGCAACGTCACATGCCAGGTTTGCCGCAGCCGGCTGGCTCCGTCGATCCGGGCGGCCTCGTACAGGTCCTCGTCGATGGTGGTGAGGGCGGCGAGGTAGAGGATCGTTCCCCAGCCGACGGTCTGCCAGACCTCGGACGAGACGTAGATGGTGCGGAACCATTCCGCCTGCTGGAGGAACGCCACGGGATCGCCGCCGACGATCCGGACCAGCTGATTGGCCGTGCCGTCGATCGAGGTCAACTGCATGACCATCGCCGCCACGATCACGATTGACAGGAAGTGCGGCAGGTACGACACCGACTGGACGAACCGCTTGAACCGGCGGGCGCGCACCTCGTTGAGCAGCAGCGCCAGCACGATCGGCAGCGGGAAGCAGAACAGCAGGGTCAGCGTCCCGAGCACCAGGGTGTTGGTGAAGACCTCCCAGAACGTCGGGTCGGTGAAGAACATCCGGAAGTACCGCAGCCCCACCCAGTACTCGCCGAAGATGCTGCCGCCCGGCTTGAAACGACGGAACGCGATGATGTTCCCGAGCATCGGCAGGTAGCGGAAGACCAGGAAGAACAGCAGCGGAAGGATGGCCAGGGAGTAGAGCTGCCAGTCCCGGCGCAGCGCCTGCCGCCAGCTGCGGCGGCGGCGCGGCGAGCGCGGGGCGGGGCTGGGAGCCGCCGCCGGAGACCGGGGCGGCGCCGGCGGCGGTGGCCGCAAGGTGGATGTCATCCTCGCCTCCTAGGCGGACTGCGGAACGGCCACGAGGGGCTCGACCCGCACCGACGTGAACAGCTCCCG
This sequence comes from Micromonospora zamorensis, assembly GCF_900090275.1. Classification (NCBI taxonomy): domain Bacteria; kingdom Bacillati; phylum Actinomycetota; class Actinomycetes; order Micromonosporales; family Micromonosporaceae; genus Micromonospora; species Micromonospora zamorensis. The sequence continues at coordinate 3,400,980 of NZ_LT607755.1, forward strand.
GTGGTGGCCCAGCTCGCGCTCGACTCCGGTCAGCCGCAGCGCCAGGGCCGCCGCCACATCACCGCTGGACCGGCCGAACCGCAGCTCGACCTCGCCGGGCTCGACGATCCGCCGACCGGACAGCCCGATGAACGACGCCACGTCGGCCGGTACGCCGAACGTCACGTGCGCCACCTCGCCGGGCTCCAACGGCAGTCGGGTGTAGCCGACCAGGCGGACCACCGGGCGGGTGGTCTGCGCGACCGGATCGTGCAGGTAGAGCTGGACCACCTCGGTGCCGGCCCGGTCGCCGGTGTTGGCGACAGTGATCCGCACCCGCACCTCGCCGTCGGTCGGCCACGCCGCCGGCTTGTCGTGCGTGCCACCCGCCGGCTCGACAACCGTGGCGTCGGACCAGTCGAAGGTGGTGTAGCTCAGCCCGTGACCGAACGGGTAGGCCGGCGTCGGGTCGATCGAGGACACCTTGTTGCGCCGGCCGAGCGGGGGTGCCAGGTAGGTGCTCGGCAGTCCGCCGGCGTCCCGGGGCACACTCACCGGCAGTCGCCCGGACGGGTTGACCGCGCCGGTGAGCACCTCTGCGAGCGCCTGCCCGCCGAGCTGGCCGAGGAAGAACGCCTGCACGACGGCCGCCGCGGCGTCGAACTCCGGGCCGAGCGCGTAGGGGCGGCCGGTCATCAGCACCAGGACGACCGGGGTGCCGGTGGCGAGGACGGCACGGACCAGGTCGGCCTGCACACCGGGCAGTCGCAGGTCGGCGGCGTCGCACCCCTCGCCGGAGGTGCCCCGACCGAACATCCCCGCCCGGTCGCCGACGGCGAGCACGCACACGTCGGCGGCGGCAGCGGCGGCGACCGCGGCCGGGATGCCCGAGGTGTCCTCACCGGTGATGGTGCAGCCCTGCTCGTGGCTGAGCAGCGGGACGCGTCGGGCCAGCTCGTCGCGCAGCGAGGGGATGTCCAGGCCCAGCCCGAACTCGCTGTGGTGCACGCCGACGTGGTTGGGGAACGAGTAGCAGCCGAGCATGGCCATCGGGTCGTCGGCGACGGGGCCGACGAGGGCCACCCGGTTGCCCACGGGCAACGGGAGGACGCCGGTGTTGCGCAGCAGGACGACGGCCTCCCGGGCGAGGCGTACGGCGACGTCCTGGCTGGCCTCGTCGTCGAGACGCAGCGACGCCACGTCGTCGGGCAGTTCCTGCCAGCCCTCGTCGAGCAGACCGATCTCGATCTTCTGGATCAGCACCCGACGCAGCGCGCCGTCGATCAACGCCTCGTCGACCTCGCCACGGCGCACGGCCTCCACCAGCGGGTTGCCGAAGGTGTCCACTGTGGGCAGTTCGACGTCGATCCCGGCCCGCAGGGCGAGCCTTGCCGCGTCGGCGGGGCCGTCGGCGACACCGTGCAGGGTCTCCAGGAAGCGTACGGAGAAGTAGTCGGCGACCACGGTGCCGGTGAAGCCCCACTCGTCGCGCAACAGCCCGGTCAGCAGCCCGTGGTCGGCGGCCACGGGCAGGCCGTCGATCTCGGCGTAGGAGTTCATCACCGAGCGGGCGCCGCCCTGGCGCAGCGCCATCTCGAACGGCGGCAGGATGACGTCGGCCAACTCCCGGGGGCCCATCGGCACCGGCGCGAGGTTGCGTCCGCCACGGGAGGCGGAGTAACCGGCGAAGTGCTTCAGCGTGGCGACCACGCCGGCCCGCTCCAGGCCCCGCACGTACGCGGCACCGGTCGTCCCCACCAGGTAGGGATCCTCGCCGATCGTCTCCTCGGTGCGGCCCCAGCGGTAGTCGCGGGTGACGTCCAGGACCGGGGCGAGACCCTGGTGTACGCCGGCGGCGCGCATGGACCGTGCGATCCGGTCGGCCATCGCCTCGACCAGGTCGGGGTCGAAGGACGCGCCCCAGCTCAGCGGGGTCGGGTAGACGGTGGCCCGCCACGCGGCGAACCCGGTCAGGCATTCCTCGTGCACCTGCGCCGGGATGCCGAACCGACTGGCGGCCACGATCTGCGCCTGCGAGGCCGCCAGCGACCGGGCGCCGAGCACCGGGTCGACCGGCGCGGTGCCGAACGGGCGGGTGAGCTGGCCCAGCCCGTGCTGGATGACGGTGCTCCACTGCGGCAGCTCGCTGATCATGTCGGACTGGTGTGGCGCCACACCCTCACCGGTGGCCTCCGCGCCGACCCACACGCCGACGAGTTGGGCGATCTTCTCCTCCAGCGACATCTTCGGCAGGAGCGCGTCGGCCCGCTCGGCCGGCGTCAGCCGCGGATCGCGCCACGGCGCGGTGTCGCTGTCCCCGGGCAACTGACTACTCATGCCTTGACCCCTCAGCTCCGGCCACGTCCCCGTGCCCTCGTGGAACCCGTTCCGTGGCGGACATTTTCACGATCCGAAACTTTCCGGAAATCCGCGCAACCTTTTCGGCAACCTAAGGTCCCCATCGATGTGTGTCAAGAGTCTCAATCGGACGTCCGACGGCCACATCCTGCACACAGTGACTCTGCCGACAGCACTCCGTGGCGCACGCGCCCCGTACGGGCCCACCTACGGCCGGACCGACTGTCGCACCGGCTGGTGTGGCCGACTGATCGTGTTAAGGTCTGCCGAAACTTTCGGATGCTGCTTGAGGTCGCGATGACAGAGCACCGCCCGCTCGACCCACCCGCCTCCACCACCATCGCGACCATCGCCAACGATGTCGGCGTCTCGGTCGCGACGGTGTCCAAGGTCCTCAACGGACGCGGCGATGTCGCTCCCGGCACCAGAGCCCGCGTGGAGGCGAGTCTCGACCGCCACCAGTACCAGCGCCGCGCCCGCCGGCCCTCGCCCGGCGGAGGACGTGTCGAACTCGTCTTCCACGAGTTCGACACGGGATGGGCGATGGAGATCCTGCGAGGCGTGGAGGCGGTGACCACGGCAGCCGGCATCGGGTTGTCGGTCGCCCAACTCGACGGCGCGCACCGACCGCCGGCCCGATGGCTGGAGGCGTTGCTCGCCGACCGACCGTTGGGCGTGGTGTTCGTCCTCTCTCACCTGGCCGAGGCGCAACAACAGCACCTGCGGCGCCAGGGCATACCGTTCGTCGTCGTCGACACCGACAGCGCGACCTCGGCCTCCGTGCCCACCGTCGGCTCGAACAACTGGAACGGCGGCCTGCTCGCCGCCCGGCACCTGCTGGATCTGGGCCACCGGCGGATCGCCATCATCTCCGGGCCACCCGACGTGCTCTGCAGCCGCGCCCGCGCCGCCGGCTTCCAGTCGGCCCACGAGGAAGCCGGGATAACGGTCGACCGCGAGCTGGTCCGCTACGGCAGTTTCTCCGCCGGCGCCGGGCACGCCCACGGGCTGCAACTGCTACGCCAGCCGTCCCGACCGACGGCGATCTTCGCCGGGTCGGACATCCAGGCCATGGGGGTGCTCCGGGCCGCACGCCAGTGCGGCCTCCGAGTCCCCGAGGACCTTTCGGTGATCGGGTACGACAATCTGCCCGTCTCCGCCTGGACCGACCCGGCTCTCACCACGATCAACCAGCCGTTGCGCGACATGGCTGGCATCGCCACCCAGATGTTGCTCGACCTGACCCGGGGCAACGAGCCAGCGACCAGCCGCATCGACCTGGTGACCGAGCTGGTCGTCCGGGAGAGCACCGCACCCCCCGCCGACCCGCACTGATCCCGGCCCCCTGCGAGGACCCGTGTCTGACTCCGCCTTCATCCCCGACGAACTCCAGCGGTACGCCCCCGAGGTCGCCGAACCCCACGACTTCGACACGTTCTGGCGGGACACGCTCGCCGAGGCGGCTGCCCGACCGGTGCTCGTCGACGTCCGGCCGGAGCCCACCGACCTGCGACTGCTCGACTCGTGGGACGTCACGTTCGCGGGCTTCGGCGGTGACCCCGTGCGGGCCTGGTACACCCGCCCGGCCGGTCGACCCGAGCCGCTGCCCACCGTGGTCGAGTACGCCGGGTACGGCCGCGGCCGTGGCCTGCCGCACGAGCGGCTGACCTGGCCGGTGGCCGGCTACGCGCACCTGCTGATGGACAACCGGGGTCAGGCGGGTCAGTACGGGGCCGGGGACACCCCCGACCCGCACGGCGCGCCGGGCGGACCCTCGCCGGTCACGTGGGGCATCCACGACCCGCGTGACTACCACTTCCGCCGGTTGATCACCGACGCGGTGCGGGCGGTCGAGGCGGTCCGCGCCCTGCCGGGGGTCGACGTCGACCGGGTCACCGTGGTCGGCAACAGCCAGGGCGGCGGTCTGGCCCTAGCGGTGGCCGGTCTCGTCGCCGACCTGAGCGCGGTGCTGACCACCGCGCCGTTCCTCTGCGACATGCGACGGGCCGTCCAGCTCAGTGAACCCGCGCCGTACGGCGAGATCGCGCGTTACCTGGCCGTGCAGCGGGAGGCCGAGGAGTCCGTGTGGCGCACCCTGTCCTACGTCGACGGTGTGAACTTCGCACGACGCGCGACGGCACCGGCGCACTTCGGGGTGGGCCGACGCGACACCGTCTGCCCGCCGCGCACGGCTTTTGCCGCCTACAACCACTACGGCGCCGGCAACGGGAGGCCGATCCGGCCGGAGCGGGAGATGCACGTCTACCCGTTCAACGGCCACGAGGGCGGCGAGGCCGTCCACGTCCGGCGGCAGCTGCGCTGGCTCGACTCGGTGCTCCAACCCTGACAGGTGGCGCGGCTCACCGCTGAGCCATAGTCGAGCATTGATGCATTGCCGATGTTAGCGATAACACGCTATGGTGCATCGGGCGGGGTGCAGGGCACACTCCCGCCCACCGCCCATCGCGCCAGATCCTCCACGGCCGGTGCCAGGTTCACCGCCACGACCACCAGTGAAGATGTCCGGGTTCCGGTCGTTGCGCGCACCCCCACCTCCGCGTACCGCGTCGTGGCGGCAGCCGTCCCTCGGTGGCCGCTACCGCGTACACCCACCAGGAGCAGCCCGTGAACAGTTCGACCCTCGACCGTCCCGTCCCTCCCCCACCCGCCACCAGCGCGACGACGTCGCGACCCCGCCGGGCTCGCCGGTGGTGGGCCGTCCTGGCCGCCGTCGCCGCCATGGTTGCCGCCGTGCCGATCGCGACCACACCCGCGAGCGCGGAGTCCAACGGCGGTGTACGCGTGATGCCCCTCGGCGACTCGATCACCGACGGGTTCAACGTTCCCGGCGGTTACCGGATCGAGCTCTGGCAACGGTTCACGACCGGCGGGTACCGCGTCGACTTCGTCGGCTCCCAGTTCAACGGTCCCGCCAGCCTCGGCGACCACGACCACCAGGGCCATTCCGGATGGACGATCGCGCAGATCGACGCCAACGTCGTCAACTGGTTGCGGGCCACGAATCCCCGGACCGTACTGCTGCACATCGGCACCAACGACATGTACGGCGACACGTCGGGCGCCCCGGGCCGGCTTGCCGCACTGGTCGACAAGATCACCAACAACGCACCGAACGCGGACGTGTTCGTCGCGACGATCGTCCCGAAGTCCGGCGCGGACAACCAGGTCCGGGCGTACAACGCCGCGATTCCCGGGATCGTGCAGACCCGGGCCGCCGCCGGGAAGCGCGTCCACCTGGTCGACATGTACCGCGCACTGACGCTCAGCGACCTGGCCGACGGCGTGCACCCCAACGCCACGGGCTACCGCAAGATGGCCGCGGCCTGGTACGACGCGCTGCGGACCGTGCCCGGCAGCATCGGGGGCGACACACCTCCGACCACCACGCCTCCGACCACCACCCCACCGACCACGCCGCCCACGTCGGACGGCTGCCGTGTCGCCTACACGGTCAACGCGTGGAACAGCGGTCTCACCGCGTCCATCTCGGTGACCAACACGAGCAGCACGCCGGTCAACGGCTGGGCCCTGGCGTTCACGCTCCCGGGCGGGCAGAGCATCACCAGCGGTTGGAACGCCAGCTACACCCCGTCCAGCGGAGCGGTCACCGCCCGCAACGTCTCCTACAACGCGACGATCGCGCCGAACACCTCGGTCGACGTCGGTTTCCAGGCAACCCACACGGGCAACGCCGGCCGACCGTCCGCATTCACCCTCAACGGCACGGCCTGTACGACCGTCTGACACCCGTCGCGGTGCCGGGCAGCAGAGGCTCGGCACCGCGATGGGGAGCGCCCGCCATCGCCGACCCCTGGCGGGCGCTCCCCCGTCGCGAGGCCGACTCCGTCGTCCACGTCGCCATGCCCGCGGGATTGTGGAGCTGGATGTCAGCGCTGTCCGCGAGTGCACAGACGACAGGGCGGCGACGGGATCCGTCGCCGCCCCATCAGCGTGTGGTGGTGCTCAGGAGACGGTGCAGGAGCGCACCACCGGACGGGTCCAGGTGCCGTTCGCCATTGTGGTGAAGCCGAAGACGTTGCCGCTGCCGTTCGACCGCATGGTCATGACGTTCCCGCTGCTGTCCCAGGTCGGGGTGCCGTTCCAGGTGTTGGAGACCTTCTGGGGCGGGGTGACGGCGACCACGACGGTCCAGTTGCTCGCCCCGCTGACGGTCACCTGGCTGTTGAACCGGTCGCCCCATCGAGTGCTGTCCTGCAGCGTCGCGGTGCAACTGCCGCTGGGCGGGGTCGTCGGTGGGGTGGTGGGCGGAGTGGTGGGCGGGTCGGTCGGCGTGGTGCCGTTGTTCAACGCCGCCAGCACGGCGTCGTACGCCGCCTTCTTCTGACCGCTGCTGTTGAACAGCAACGGCGTCTGCGAAGCCCGCCACGAGTCACTGTCGCGGATGCCCCACACCGTGACGCCGTTGCAGCGGGCCACAGCCAGGCAGTCCTCCACCACGCTGCGGTAGGTGGCCGCCGGGGCACCCTGGATGTCCAACTCGGTGACCTGCACATCCACACCCAGTGCCGCGAAGCTCGACAGCGTGGTGCGGTAGTTGCTCACGTACGGCGAGTCGTTGTTGAAGTGCGACTGGAAACCGACGCAGTCGATCGGCACACCGCGAGACTTGAAGTCGCGGACCATGTTGTACACAGCCTGCGTCTTGGCGTGCGTCCAGTTGTCGGTGTTGTAGTCGTTGTAACAGAGCTTCGCACCCGGATCAGCCGCACGCGCGGCCCGGAACGCCGCCTCGATCCAGTCGTTGCCCGTGCGCTGAAGGTTCGAGTTACGCCGCGCACCGGAGGTGCCGTCCTCGAACGCCTCGTTCACGACGTCCCACGCCACGACCTGACCCCGGAAATGGGTCGCCACCTGCGTCACGTGGTTGAGCATCGCCGACCGCAGCGCGCTGCCACTCATGCTCTCCATCCAGGGCGGCTGCTGCGAGTGCCACGCCAGGGTGTGACCACGCACGCTCATCCCCCGACTCCGCGCGTGGTTCACGATCTGCTCCGCGGCGCCGTAACTGAACCGACCCTGCTGCGGCTCCGTCGCGTCGATCTTCATCTCGTTCTCGGGCGTCACCGAATTGAACTCTCGGTTGAGGATCGTCGTGTAGTTGCCATCCGACAACCTGCTCGCCGCCACCGCCGTACCGAAATACCGGCCCTTCTCCGCGGCAGAAGCGCCAAGGGTCGTCCCGGCGCTCGCCGTGCCGGGCAGGAACGCGGCGCTCGTGGCGGCGAGCAGAGCCGCGGCGGCGAGAACGATCGCCGTACGCGCTCGGGGGCCCGTCCGTGGACGGGTGTCCCCCTGGCACCTTTCGGTCATGTCTCTTCCTTCCGTGGGGCCCGGGGCGGGGCAACTGACGCACCGCTCCGGCGGTGGTGGGTGCCGGGTCGGGACCGCGCACGGAAAAGGCGTCCGGGAAGAGGCGCCAACCCTCGGTCATCGACTCCGGTGGATGAGGAGTATGTCAGCGCCGTTCATCGACGAGCAAGAATTTCCGGAAGTTTAACGAGACGTGGACCGCCCCGGTCATCACACCAAGAGACTGCTGCCCAGGTGGCGCCCCATGCCGCAGCACGGTGAGGTCGTGGTGCATCGACCCAGGAGGGAGCGAGAGGAAACCGCCGCCGCAAGTTCCGGAACTTGTTCCGCAACGCCACCCGCCGTACGGGCAGAGCGACGTTCCCGCTAGATGATCACCGACCGGCGGCGGGGTAGAGCCGGCTCACGGTCTCGGCCACGCAGACGGGCTTGCCGCCGGTGTCGCTCTCCACGGTGACCGTCGCGACCATCTGCACACCGCCGCTGACCGGCGACACCTCGGCGATGACGACGGTGGCGCGCACGGCGGCGCCGACCCGGACCGGCGCGGGAAAACGCACCTTGTTCAGCCCGTAGTTGACCCCCATGGCCACCCCCTCGACCCGGTAGAGCCGGCCAGCCAGGGCCGGCAGCAGCGACAGGGTCAGGTAGCCGTGGGCGATCGTGCCGCCGAACGGCCCCGCCGCGGCCCGCTCCGGGTCGAGGTGGATCCACTGGTGGTCGTCGGTGGCATCGGCGAAGAGGTCGACGCGGCTCTGCTCGATGCGCTGCCACGGGCCGGGCCCGATGGTCTCGCCGACAGCGGCGGCCAGCTCCTCGAACGAGCCGAAGACTCTCATGCCGGGTCTCCTTGAACCTAGAAGGCGTTGACGCCGGTGAGCGCGCGTCCGATGAGGAGTTGCTGGATCTGGCTGGTGCCCTCGTAGAGGGTGGCGACCCGGGCGTCGCGCAGGTACTTGCCGACCGGGTACTCGTCGATGTAGCCGTACCCACCGAAGACCTGGACCGCGTTGTTGGCCGCGCGGACGGCGGCCTCGCTGGCGAAGAGCTTGGCCATCGACGCCTCGGTGGCGAACGGCTGGTCGCGGTCGATCAGGTCGGCCACCTGCCACACCAGCAGCCGGGCGGCGGCGGTGTCGACCGCGATGGCGGCGAGGAGCTGTTGGACGAGCTGGTGCCCGGCGATCGGCTTGCCGAACTGGGTTCGCTGCCCGGCGTAGCCGACCGCCGCGTCGAGGCAGCCCTGGGCGATGCCGACGCACCCGGCGGCCACCGACATCCGTCCCTTGGCGAGGGTCGCCAGTGCCAGCCGAAACCCGCCGCCCTCGGCGCCGAGGCGGGCCGCGTCGGGCACGCGTACCTCGTCGAAGCCCAACTCGCCGGTGGCCTGGCCGCGCAGGCCCAGCTTGCCGTGGATCTCGCGTCGGGTCAGCCCCGGGCTGTCGGTGGGCACCAGGAACGCGGTGATGCCCCGGTGCCCGGGGCCGCCGGTCCGGGCGAAGACCAGCGCGACGTCGGCGGTGGTGCCATTGGTGATGAACATCTTCGTGCCCGTGAGCAGCCAGTCGTCGCCGTCGCGGACCGCGCGGGTGCGCAGCGCGGCGGCGTCCGAGCCGCTGTCCGGCTCGGTGAGCGCGAAACAGCCGAGGGCGGTGCCGGCGCAGAGCCGGGGCAGCCACTCGGCCCGCTGCTCGGCCGACCCGTGGGCGGCGATGGACTTCGCGACCAGGCCGAGGGAGACCGAGACGATGCCGCGCACCGCCGAGTCGCCCCGGCCGAGCTCCTCCAGGACCAGGCAGTACGCGAGGTGGTCGCCACCGGAGCCGCCGTCGGCCTCGGCGATGGTCAGCCCCAGGAAGCCCAGGTCACCGAGCTTGCCGACGATGGCGGGGTCGACCAACTCACGTCGATCCCAGGCGGCCGCGTGCGGCAACAGCTCCCGGTCGGCGAACTCGGCGGCCAGTCGGCGCACCGCCGCCTGCTCGGCGGAGAGAGTGAGCTCCATGACGCTTAAACTAGCGGTGATAGTTTACCGCGTCCAGACCGGACGATCACCGATCCGAGGCCAGCCCGACCTGCCGCTCGGTGGCGAACGCCCGCGCCAGCTCGGTACGCGAGCGGATGCCCAGCCGGTGGAAGACGTTGCGCAGGTGGTGGTCGACCGTACGGGTGGAGAGGAACATCCGGGCCGCGATCTCACGGTTGGTCGCCCCCTCCGCGACCAGCTCGGCGATCTTCAGTTGCTGGCCGGTCAGCAACCGCGCCGCCGGCAGGTCCGGCGGACCGACCGACTCCCCGGCCGCCCGCAGCTCGGTGGTCGCCTGCTCGGCCCAGCAACTCACCCCGAGCAGCGTGAACATCTCACGGGCCTGGTGCAGGTGCGTACGCGCGTCGCGCGGGCGCCGGCTGCGGCGCAGCTCCTGACCGAAGAGCAGCTCGGTGCGGGCCCGTTCGAACGTGCCGGCCTCCGTCGGGTGCAGCCGCAGCGCCGTCTGGAACTCCTGCTCGGCCTCGGGGCCGCCGCGCGGCGCGAGCAACGCGTGGCACCGCGCGGACAGGGCCCGGCGCAACGGGCTCGCGGTGCTGCTGGCCCACCTGTCGAACACGGCGAGCGCAGCCGTCGCCGCAGGTCGGCAGGGCAGGTGGGCCGCCGCCTCCACCAGGTAGGGGGTGGCCATCACCTGCACGAGAACCTGACCGCGCCCGGTGCCCAGCCGGGCCAGTGACGCCAGCCGGTTCGCGGCCTCGGCATGCCGGCCGTCGACCAGGTCGAGCACCGCAAGGGCCCACCCGGCAAACGCGTGCGGACGGCTGCCCGGCGTCGGCGTCTCGCCCATCTCACGGATGCGCCGCAGGCTGGTGTCCCGGTCGGCCCGCACGGCGGCGAGCACGGCGAGCATGCCGAGGTGGACGTTGGCGCAGTTGGCCTGACCGGTGGCCCGGGCGACCCGCAGCCCGTCGCGAGAGGTTTCCGCCGCCGCCTCGTGCCGGCCCAACCAGTACTCGGCGACCGCCCGCAACTCCAGCGCCCGGGACAGCATGGACAGCTCACCCCGCTCCCGGGCCAGCGCCACGGCACGATCGGCCAGCCGGTGTGCCGCGCCGTCCACGGCGACCACCAGGCCGGCCGCCGCGGCACAGCTCAGCGCGGTGGGGGTCAACGCCGACCCGGTCAGTCGGCCACCCAGCACGACGGCGCGACGCAGTGCGGGGCCGGCCCGCTCGTGATCGCCCCGCAGGGTCGCCGCCACCCCGCCGACCAGACTGCCCATCAGCTCCATGGACGGAGGATCGTTCGGCCGCCGCAACGCCGACGCCCGGCGGCCGACCTCGGCGTACCGGTACTGGTCACCGGCGAAGCAGACCGCCTCGCCGGCCCGTACGAGCCCGGACATCGCCAGCGAGCGGTCGGTGCCGGCCACCGCTCCGGCCGAGGCCAGCAACCTGGCCGACGCCCGAGCGGCGGTGCCGCACCGCAGCTCCAACTCACCGCGCAGCAGGTCGGCGCGACCCCGGACGGCCGGGTCCCGGTAGACCGCGCGGAGACGGTCGAGCAGGAGCCGGGCCACGTCGGGCTGGCCCCCGGTCCAGGCGTAGTGGGCGGCGGTCAGCAGGCGGGCGGCTGACTGGGTCGGCTGGTCGCTGAGGTCCGCGGCCCAGCGCAGCGCCGCCGAGGCGGTGGCCCAACCGTCGGCGCCGCCGGCTGCCGCCGCTTCCAGCTCGTCGGCGAGGTCGGGGTCGGCACCCGCCGCCGCGGCGGCGAGGTGCATCGCCCGGCGCAGCCGCTGCCCGTCGGCCACCAGCACGCCGGCGAGCAGTCGGTGCGCCGCGCGCCGCTCCGCGAGTGGGGCGCTGGCCGCGATCATCGTGCGCACCAGGGGCTGAGGAAAGGTGACGCCTCGCGGCTCGACGCGGACCAGGCCGGCGACTTCCGCCGGGGCGAGCGCCTCGATCTCGGACCCGGCGACTGCCGCGGCCCGGATCAGGGTGCCCGGCTCGCCGTCCTCGTCGAGCGCCGCGAGCAGCAGCATCCGTCGGGTGTCCGGTGGCAGCCGGTCCAGCCGGGCCCGGTACGCGCGGCCCAGAGCACCGTCCGCCGGTGGCGCGGCGGGTAGCGACTCCTCCCCCCGCCACTGGCCGGGACTGAGCACGTCGACGAGGTCCACCAGGGCCTGCGGGTTGCCGCCGCCGATCGTGGTCAGCGCGGCCACGACCGACTCGGCGGGCCGCTCGGGGAGCCGGTCGCCGCTGCCCCGCTCGATCAACGATCGGAGTCTGTCGGTGAGGACGGCGGCGCTCTCGTGCTCGGTCAGGGCGCGAAGCCGGTGTGCCGGTATCCCGTCGACGGTGGCGGTCACGTCCGCGGTGAGCAGGATGGCGATCGGCAGGTGGCGCAGCCGGCGGGCCACGAAGGCCAGCACCTGGGCGCTCTGCGGGTCACCTCGGTCGACGTCGTCCATCGTGGCGAGCAGCGGACGGTCGCGGGCGGCGGCGGTGAGCAACCCGAGCACCGCCATCGACAGCGTCAGCCGGCGGTCGGCCGGGCAGCTCTCGCCGCCCAGCGCGCGCCGCAGCAGTCGACGCTGCTCGTCCGGGAGGACGGTGAGCCGGTCGAGCACGGGGTCGACCAGACGTTGCAGGCCGGCGTACGGCAGGGCGGCCTCCTCGGCGAGCCCGCTCCCGGCGAGCACGGTGCAGCCCTCGGCGTGCCGGTGGGCGTAGCCGACCAGCGCCGTCCGACCCGATCCGGGCTCACCGTGCAGCAGCAGGGCACCGCCGCCGTTGGGCATGCCGTCGAGGAGGCTCCGGACAGACCGGCACTCGTCGTCCCGGCCACGCAGCACGGTTAGTTGCACTCTCGATGCAGTAACCATGCATGTCAGTGTCACTCATCGGAAACCGAATGGAAAGAGGGGGCGATATCGGGCCGGACCTGAGTCAGTCGGCCGCGACCTCCGCCAACAGGGCCCCCACCGTCCGGGTCATCACCGCGCGGGCCTGGTCCACGCCCAGCCCGAGGCCGTAGCGCAGCATCGACCAGGCTGGCCACATGCTCGCCGCGATCAGGGCGTTGAGCAGTTGCTCCCGACCCCGACCAGCCTGGGCCAACTCGGCGGCGAAGAGCTCCTCGACCTCGTCACGGACCCGGTCGATGTGCTTGAGGCGGTTGCGGTGCAGTTGGTCGGAGACCGGCTCGCGCATCTGCGCGGCACGCGCCGACGGCGTGATGAGCTGGAGCAGCCGGGCCCGCTGCCGGCAGTACGCGTCGACCCGCTTCGCCAGCGGCAACCCGGGCGAGACCGGCCGGTAGGCGGCGTCCTGCTGGCGGAGCACCTCCGCGCCGCTCGCCTCGAAGAGCGTCTCCATGTCCTTGAAGTTGGTCCAGAGCGTCCGCAGCGAGATGCCGGCCCGTTCGGCGATGCGCTCCCCGGTCGGGCGGAGGTCCCCCTCGCCGATGAGCGCGAGATGAGCCTCGACGATGGCCGCGCGGGTGCGCTCGGCCCGGGCGGTACGCCCGTCGACCCGGCTCGCGACCTCGACCCCGTCCATCCGCCCCCGCCCTCTCACCGCCACGGCGCCTCCTGACGCACCGCCGAGTCTAGACAGGCGGTGATCAGCGGTTCCGGGCCGACCGCCGGGGCTGTCATCCGGCTCGACCGGTCAGCGTGACGCCGCCGTCGCAGACGATGGTCTGCCCGGTGATCCAGCTGGCGTCGTCGGAGGCGAGGAAGGCGACCGCGCCCGCCACGTCCTGCGGCAGGCCGAGGCGGCCCAGCGGGTACCGTGCCGCGACCTCGTCCTCGCGACCCTCGTAGAGCGCGGCGGCGAAGCGGGTCTTCACCACGCCGGGTGCGACGGCGTTGACCCGGACCGTCGGCCCCAGCTCCACGGCGAGACTGGCGGTGAGGTGGTTGAGCGCGGCCTTGCTCACCCCGTAGAAGGCGATGCCGGGCGACGGCGTGAGACCGGCGATCGACGAGACGTTGACCACGCAGCCGCCGCGCTCGGTCATGCCGGCGGCGCACACCTCCTGCACCCAGCCGAGTGCGGCGACGACGTTGACGTCCAGGATCTTGCGGGCCGCGGCCGGGTCCAGCCCGATCAGCGGACCGTGCACCGGGTTGATGCCGGTGTTGTTGACCAGCAGGTCCACCGGCCCGAACGCCTGACTGACCTGGAGCACCGCCTGGGCGCGATGCTCGGGGTCGTCGGAGCGGCCGGGCACGGCGACGGCGTACGCCGACCCGCCCAGGGCCGCGACCGCCTCGGCGAGCGCCTCGGGATGTCGGGCGGTCAGCCCGACCCGGGCGCCTTCGGCGACGAGGCGTTGGGCGATGGCCAGACCGATGCCCCGACTGGCGCCGGTCACGATGGCGACCCGTTCCGCGAGCCGACCCGAATATGCATTCACGGTGCAGATAGTAGGAGGACTGATCGGTGTCGGTCAACGTCCCGGACAGCCGGTCACGAGGCCCGGTCACCCGAGCGCGCACAGCCGTCCGACCGGGCGTGGTCACGCGAGACCACGCCCGGTCGGGCGTCGCTGGTGCGGGCAATCAGGAGACGGTCGGCACCCCGTTCGCCGGCGGCGCGGCCGGGGTGGCGGTGTACTCGTTGACCGGCCCGTCCGCCTCGTCGGTCTCGTACGCGGGCCCGAAGTAGGTCTGCACTCCCCCGGTCACCCGGCTCAGCCGCTGGCCGCCGTAGCCGGAGTGGTCCTTGGCGGAGAAGCGCAGCGGCACCAGCCCGGGGCCCTGGAAGCCGCCCTTCTGCACAGCGTCCAGCACCTTCTCCCGGGTGACGTCCTTGCCGGCGGCGAGCAGCACCTGCACGAAGAGGTAGCCGACCGACATGCCGTAGACGGTGTTGCCGTCGAACGGCGCGTCCCCGTTGTGCTCCTTGTTGATCTTAGTGAAGAGCTGCACCCACGGGTTCGCGGTGTCGTTCTGCATCGGCAGGTAGTTGGTGCCGACCATGCCCTCCAGCAGCGGGGCCGCGGCACCGAGCTGCTTGGCCAGGGTCGGGTGGTCGGCGCCGACGTTGGACACCAGCCACTGCGGCTTGAAGCCCAGCCGAGCGGCGGTGCCGACGGACAGCGCGGTGAAGCCGGGCACTGTGGCGAGCACGACGACCTGGCAACCAGCCGCCTTGAACGCGCCGATCTGCGGCGCCACGTTGGTGTTGCTGGTGACGTACGTCTGCTTGACCGCCACGGCCGACGCGCCGAGCACCTTCTCCACGCCGGCCAGGCTGTCCCGGCCGAAGTCGTCGTCCTGCCCGAGGAAGCAGACCTTCTGACCGGCCAGGTTCGTCTTCGCGTAGGTGGCGAGGATCTTGCCCTCCACCGTGTAGTCCGGGTTGAACCCGAACGTCCCGGGATACTTGTCCGGCTGGTCCCAGCTGCGGCTGCCGGAGGCGACGAAGAGGTCCGGGACCCGGTTGGTCTTCAGGAAGTCGAGCACGCCACTGTGCGTCGGTGTGCCGAGGCCGTTGAGGATCGCGAAGACCTTGTCCTGGAGGACGAGCTGACGGACCACCTGCTGGGTGTTCGCCGGGTTGTAGCCGTCGTCCATGACCTTGTAGGTGATCTTCCGACCGTGCACACCGCCGTTGGCGTTGACGTAGTCGAAGTACGCCTTCGTCGCCGGGGAGATCTTCGAGTAGCCGGCCGAGGCCGGCCCGGTGAGCGGCATGTGGGTGCCGACGACGATCTCGGTGTCGGTCACGCCCGGCACCGACGCCGCGCCGGGACCGGAGCCGTCGTCACCACTGCAACCAGCGGCGGCGGCCAACAGGGCAATGGTGCTGGCGATCGCGAGACCACGTTGTGCCAAACGGTGCATGGAGAACACCGACCTTTCTCGGTCCGGTTCGGGGGAACGGTGTGTGTGGTGGAACGCCCGGCCGGGGCCGGGCGCGGAGCAGCTCAGGAACGCCGGGCCCGCAGGCGCCGACCAAGACGGGACAGCAGCCCGTGGATGCCACCGGGTGCGGCGATCATGACGACGATCAGGGTGAGGCCGAAGATCGCCAGCGGCAGGTTTCCCTCCAGCCGCTGCGCCACCGCGGGCGAGAGCGTGAGCATCTCGGTCGCGGAGTGGGTGAGGTCGGGCAGCGCGACCAGCAGGACGGCCCCCCAGAGCGCGCCGGTGAGCCGGCCGAGACCGCCGATCACGACGGCCATCAGCAGGAACAGCGACAGGGTCAACGAGAACGCCCCGGGCGAGACGCTCTGCGCGAGCACCGCCAGCAACGCCCCGCCGAGCCCGGCGGTGGCGGCACTGACCACGAATGCGAGGACCTGGGTGCGGGCCACGTGGATGCCGGCGAGGCGGGCCGCCACCTCGTCGTCCCGGACCGCCCGGAAGGTGCGCCCGTACCGGCTGCGAATGAGGTTGGCCAGCAGCAGCAGGGCGAGCAGGGTGGCCGCGCCGGTGAGCCAGAGCTGCCACCGCTCGTAGGGGAAGTACGGGCCGAGCGACATCGGCGGCGGCTCCACCGGCACCGACAGCCCCTGCTCACCGTTGAAGACGCCGTCGAAGGTGACGGCCAACGCCGGCACGACGACGGCCACCGCCAGGGTGACCCCGGCCAGGTAGGGACCACGCAGCCGGGCCGCCGCCACGCCGACGACCGCGCCGATCGCGACGGTGCTGACGATCGCCGCGACCAGCGAGAGCGGCAACAGCCAGCCGCCGGTCATCCCCCGCTCGGCGAACGCGTTCTGGCACAGCGCGACGGTGTACGCCCCGGTGGCCATCAACGCGCCGTGCCCGAGCGACAGTTGACCGTTGAGGCCGGTGAGGACGGTCAGCCCGGCGGTCGCGCAGAGGTAGGCCGCCACGGTGGCGAGCTGGAAGTTGCGGAACGGCTCGACGGCGTAGCTGACCCCGACCAGCAGGAGCCCGACGACGAGCACGATCGCGAGGTGGCGCAGCAATGTCGAGCCGCGTCGCCGGTCGACGGGTCGGCCCTTGTCGACGAGCTGCTGTGTCGGCGGCAGGGCCGCCCTCGTGGCGCTCACACCCGCCTCGCCGCGACCGGGGCGAACAGCCCACCGGGCCGGACCAGCAGCACCGCCAGCAGCAGGACCAGCACCGCGAGCGGCGTGAGGTCACTGCCGGCGTAACCGCTCACGTAGGAGAGCAACAGACCCACCACCAGGCCACCGACCACCGCCCCTGGTGGGCTGTCCAGCCCACCGACCACCGCCGCGGTGAACGCGGAGACGAACACCAGGTCCATCGCGTGCGGGTGCAGGCCCAGCTCGGTCGGGATGACCAGCATGGCGGCCAGCGCGCCCACCCCGGAGGCGAGCGCCCACCCGAGGGTCAACATGCCACCGACGTTGACCCCGAGCAGCCGGGACACCTCGGGGGCGAAGGCCGCCGCGCGCATCCGCAACCCCACCGGGGTACGGGCGAACATCCAGGCCAGCCCGCTGACCACCACCACGATGGTGGCGAAGACGAACAGGTCGTACGGCGACAGCACGGCCACCCCGCCCACGGTGAGAGCGGACCGACTGAACGGCGCCTCGGCGGGGCGGAACTCGTTGCCGTACACGATGCCCAGCACTGCCTGGATCAACAGCACCAGACCGAGCGCGACGATCACGGGGTTGAGGTGTGAGGTGTGGTCGACGTGCCGCATGACGACGCGGTCCACCAGCGCACCGAGCAACAGGCCAGCGACGATCGCGACCGCGAAGCCCAACCAGTAGGAACCGGTCGCGGCGGAGACGGTGTAGGCGACGTACGCGGCAGCGACGGCCATCGCGCCCTGGGCGAAGTTGACGACCCGCGCCGCCCGCCAGATGAGCACCAGGGCCAGCGCGAACGCGGCGTACACCGCGCCTCGGGACAGGCCGTCGATGGTGAGGAAGACGAAGCGGTCCAACAGTCCTCCCTCCGGGGGACGAGGTGGTGGTCAGAAACCGAGGTACGCGTGGCGCAGGTCGACGTCGTCACGCAGCTTCGCCGCTGGGGCGGCGATCACCACCCGGCCGAGGGACATCACGACGCCCTGGTCGGCGACGGCGAGCGCGCTGCGGACGTTCTGCTCGACCAGCAGCACGGTCAGGCCGGTGCGGTCGCGTAGCTGACGAAGCAGTGCCATGGTCCGGGCGACGACCCGCGGCGCCAGGCCGAGCGACGGCTCGTCGAGCAGCAGCAGCCGGGGCCGGCCGACGAGGGCCCGACCGAGCGCGAGCATCTGCCGCTCACCGCCGGAGAGCTGGTGGCCGAGGTGCTTGCGACGCCGGGCCAGGGGCTCGAAGAGTTCGTAGACCTCGTCGAGGGCGCGCCCGGCGTCGGCCCGGTCGCGTCGCCACAACCCGCCGAGGCGCAGGTTCTCGTCGACCGTCAGTTCGCTGATCACGCCCCGTCCCTCCGGCACGTGCGCCATGCCGCGTCGGACGAGCTGCTCCACAGGCGTGCCGCGCAGGTCCTCCCCGGCGAGGAGCACCTGGCCGGCGACCGGGCGGATCATGCCGGAGAGCGCGCGCAGCAGTGTGGTCTTGCCGGCGCCGTTGGCACCGACGACCGCGGCGATCGTGCCAGCCGGGACGGTGAGGTCGATGGCCTGCAACACGGGCGCGGCACCGTAACCGGCCACCAGCCCGCGCACCACGAGCAGGTCGGGTGTGCTGTCCGCGCTCACGGATAGGCCTCCTCGACGGCGGCGCCGAGGTAGGCGTCCGTCACCGCCGGGTCGTCGCGGATCTCGTCGGGGGTGCCGGCGGCGATCACCCGGCCGAAGTCGAGCACCACGAGCTCGTCGCAGACCGCCATCACCAGGTCCATGTGGTGCTCGACCAGCAGCACCGCACAGGGGTTGTCGTCGCGCCGGGGCAGCTGTCGGACCAGCTCGGCCAGCTCGGCGATGTCGTCGGCACCGAGGCCACCGGCGGGTTCGTCGAGCAGCAGCAGCCGGGGTCGCGCGGCGAGCGCACGGGCCAGGGCGACCCGCTGACGTACGGCGAAGGGCAGTGTGGTCGGTGCGGCCTCGGCGTGCCCGGCGATCCCCAGGTCGTCGAGGATGTCCAGGGCGTCGCGGCGCAGTCGGCGCTCGTCGCGGTCGCTGGCCGGCAGCCCGAGCAGCGCCGGAACGAAGCCCGCCCGGGCGGTGTGGGAGGCGCCGGTCATCACGTTCTCCAGCACGGTCAGACCGGCGAAGAGCCCGGTCCCCTGGAGGGTTCGGGCGATGCCGAGCCGGGTCAGCCGGTGCGGCCGTGGCCGCAGCGGTCGACCGTCGAGGGTGAGCGAACCCGTCTCCGGTGCGACGAAGCCGCAGATCACGTTGAACAAGGTGGTCTTGCCGGCGCCGTTGGGCCCGATGACGCCCACCACCCGGTTGGGTGGCACGCGCAGTGAGACGTCGTCGAGGGCGGTGAGGCCGCCGAAACGGACGCCGATGTGGTGCAGTTCGAGGCCGCGCTCCATCACCCATCCCTCTGTCGTGGCGGGTGTTTATTTACACTCGCAGTGTACGTTTCTCGGGTATCGCGTCAAGACCTTCAATACCCGGCCCCACACGCGGACGGGGCGGTCGCCACCGGCGACCGCCCCGCGACCACGGTCAGGCGCTGGGACAGGTGTTGCGGTACTCCTGGATCTGCGAACCGCTCGGGCCGGGGCACAGGAACTGCTCGTAGCGGGTGTCGTCGTCGACGAACCGCTTCAACCAGGCCACCATCTGCCGGGCGGTCGGCGTGTTCGTCGTCTGCGGGAAGAAGTGGCTCGCCCCGTTCAGCTCCAGGTACGCCTTCTCGGCCGAGGCCGGGATGCTGTTGTAGAACGGCACCGAGTGCGACGAGACCGGCGCCACGGAGTCGCTCTCCCCGCCGATGATCAGCGTGGGCACCCGCAGCTCGGACCAGCTCTTGTCCAGGTTCCACGGCGCGAGCGGCACCGCGGCCTGCAACGACGGCCGGGACGAGGCCGCCTCCAGGCTGCCCCCGCCACCCATGGAGTGACCGGCCACCGCGAGTCGGCTGCTGTCGATCCGGGTACGCACCGAGCTGCGCTGGGTGAGGTAGTCCAGCGCGGCGAGGAGCTGCCGGCCACGGCTGTCCGGCTGGTCCAGCCGGCTGTTGGTCTCGATGCCGATCACCACGAACCCGTGCGAGGCGATCCGCGGTCCGAGCCAGCTGATGCTGGACCAGGAGGCGGTGTAGCCGGGCGAGATGGCGATGGCGCCGAAGGTGCCCTCGCTGGTGCTGGTCGGGTAGTAGATGACGCCGCCGCCGAAGCCGGTGACGCTGAGCGAGGACACGCTCTGTGAGGCCGTGGCGAACGGACCGCGACTGGCCTCCAGGATCGCGGTGGTCGGGGCGGGGCCCCGCTCGTACGGGCCCGCGGCCTGGGCGGCGCCGGACGATCCGGCCAGGACGCCGCCGGCGGCCAGGACGGCTGCCAGCGCGAACCGGGTCGCGCGGGCGGCGACGGAACGGGGACGGGTGGTGGTTGGTGACGACACGTCGGGCACTCCCTAGAGTCGAGGGATATCGACGTGCGTCAGTTTTGGCTTCTCCGCCCATCCACGCATCGGTGAAATCACCAGTCCCGGTGACGGATGCCGCATCCAGTTGTGTTTCGACCCTCTGACCAGGGGTAGCAGGGCAGACGCCTGCCCGACACGCACCACGGAGAGGTTCGTTCAGTGGATTCAAGCAAGCCCGCCGAGGCGGTCAAGAACGTTGTGAAGAGCGCCTCAGAAAAGATCGCCGACGCCCTGTCCCCCGATGTTCCCGGCGCACCGGGCAGCGGGACGCCCACCGTCGAGGAGCCGACGACACCGCACGACCCGCTGCCGCCGAAGCCGGAGCAGGGGGCGCCGCAGACGCGTACGCCGACCGGCGCCGAGACCGGCGCTCCGGCGATCGCGAACGGTCAGCAGGGCGCCTACCTCACGACCGCGAACGGGGCGCGGCTGCGCGACACCGATCACTCGCTCAAGGCCGGCCCGCGTGGCCCGGTGCTGCTCCAGGACCACCACCTGCGCGAGAAGATCATGCATTTCGACCACGAGCGCATCCCGGAGCGCGTGGTGCACGCCAGGGGCGCCGGTGCACACGGGGTGTTCACCGCGTACGGCACCGCCGAGGCGGTCACCAGGGCCGGCTTCCTCAAGAAGGGGCGCGAGACCGAGGTCTTCGTCCGGTTCTCCACGGTGCTCGGCTCGCGGGGATCGGCCGACACGGTCCGCGACACCCGTGGCTTCGCCACGAAGTTCTACACCGACGAGGGCACCTTCGACCTGGTCGGCAACAACATGCCGGTCTTCTTCATCCAGGACGCGATCAAGTTCCCGGACATCATCCACGCGGCCAAGCCGCACCCGGACCGGGAGATCCCGCAGGCGCAGAGCGCCCACGACACATTCTGGGACTTCGTGTCGCTGCACACCGAGGCGCAGCACCACACCATCTGGAACATGTCCGACCGAGGCATTCCGCGTTCGTACCGGACGATGGAAGGCTTCGGCGTGCACACCTTCCGCCTGGTCAACGAGGCCGGCGAGACGGTGCTGGCCAAGTTCCACTGGAAGCCCAAGCTGGGCGTGCACTCCCTGACCTGGGAGGAGGCACAGATGCTGAACGGCATCGACCCGGACTTCCACCGGCGCGACCTCTACGACGCCATCGAGGCCGGCGCGTACCCCGAGTGGGAGCTCGGCATCCAGGTCTTTCCCGACACCGAGGAGGAGACCTTCGCCGGCATCGACCTGCTGGACCCGACGAAGATCGTGCCGGAGGAGCTGGCGGAGGTGCAGCCGATCGGCCGGCTGGTGCTCAACCGGACGCCGACGAACTTCTTCGCCGAGACCGAGCAGGTCGCCTTCCACCTGGGTCACCTGCCGCCGGGCATCGACGTCACGAACGACCCGCTGCTGCAGGGCCGACTCTTCTCGTACCTCGACACGCAGCTGACCCGCCTCGGCGGGCCCAACTTCACGCAGATCCCGATCAACCGCCCGCACGCGGCCGTCAATGACATGCTGCGCGACGGTTTCCACCAGCAAGCCGTGCACGCGGGCGTCGCCCCGTACCGGCCGAACTCGCTCGACGGCGGTAACCCGTTCCCCGCGGGGGACGCCGAGAACGCGTTCGTCGACGTGCCGGTCACGGTGGCCCAGGCGCCGAAGGTACGCGCGAACCCGGCCTCGTTCGACGACCACTACAGCCAGGTACGCCTGTTCTGGCTGAGCATGTCGCCGGTCGAGAAGGAGCACATCATCCGGGCGTACACCTTCGAGCTGGGCAAGTGCTACCACCAGGCGATCAAGGAGCGCCAGCTGCAGAGCCTCGCCAACATCGACCCGGTGTTGTGCGAGCAGGTCGCCACCGGTCTGGGCCTGCCCGCCCCACAGCCCACAGCGCCGCTGGCCGATGTCGCGCCCAGCCCGGCGCTGTCGCAGGTCGGCCGGGAGTGGCCGGCGGACGGGCGGATGGTCGGGATCGTGGTCGACCCCGACGGTGACCTGGACGGCGTCGCCGAGGTGCGCCAGGCCGTGTTCGACGCCGGCATGGTGCCGCTGCTGATCGCCCCGCACGGCGGCATGGTCGGCGGCATGCCGGTCCAGCGCACCTTCGCCACCGGCCGGTCGGTCGAGTTCGACGCGGTCCTGCTGGCGGGAGCGCCAGCACCCGCGCCGGATGCCATCCCGGCCCGTGACGACAAGGCGGGCAGGCCGGGCCCGGCGGCCGTGGACCCCCGCGTGCTGCTCCTCGTCGAGGAGTGCTGGCGGCACGCCAAGGCGATCGGCGCCTGGGGCGCCGGCGTCACCGTGCTGGAGCAGGCCGGGGTGGCCGGCACCCCCGGCATCGTGGCGGCGGGCTCCGGCGCCGAGGCCCTGACGGCGGTGCAGCAGTTGATGGCCGCACACCGGGTGTGGGAACGGTTCCCGGCCTCGGTCTCCTGACCCGTCACCGAGTCGCCTGACCGATCATCGGCGAGGGCTGTCCTCCGCAGTACGGGAGGACAGCCCTCGTCCGTGCTCAGGCTGCGTCGCTGGACGCTCCGAGCACGTCCAGGCAGCGTCCGCCCAGCTGCACACTCCCGTCCGGCTTCATCGTCCAGAGCTGGTTGCGGGCCCGGTCGTCCCGGCAGTCCGCGAGCTGGCCGGCCCGGACGGTGTCGGCCGTCGTTTCCACAGTGGCGCCGTCGGGTGAGAGCACGGTCGGCTCCACCGTGGGCGGTGGTCGGATGCTGGCAGGCCGTGGTGCCATCCGACAGATACCACCCTGAAACTACCTCAATCGTCATCAGACACAGGTGGACGCCAGCTTCCGATTGACCCGCCGGACTACGTCGTTTCAGGTGCTTGACGTGTCAATTTTCCGCCGGTAGTTTAAATTCGCATTTACAAGCATCTATCTGAAGCAGGTGAACCGTGCTGTTGAAATCCATCGCCATCGCCATCGCCGCGTCCGTCGCAGGCGTGCTGGCCGCCGCCCCCACCGCCTCGGCGGCAGCACCCGGAGTGTCGATACAAGGCTGGGGGTCCGGGAACTGCCCGCAGGGCATGCTCTGCATCTGGCCCAACTGGAATCACCCGCCGCAGGGTCCCGTGGAGACGCCGTCTCTGACGACCAACAGCGAGTGGACCGGCAGCATCCAGGGATTCAACTTCTACAACGGCACAGGCCGCGACGCCGTAATATCCGGGTTCACTTTCGGCTCGTCGATTCCCTTCAAAAGCTGCGCTCCTGCCGGCGGGACCGGGGGCGACCTGTATATACCGGTCAACGTGACGAAGGTGACCTGGCAGCTGACCCCCTGCTGATCCTCCACTGGGCCTTTCCGAGTACGGACTTGGAAAGGCTCAGTGAGCCGACCGCGTGACGGACGCAGCCGCGCCTACGCGTCCGAGATGGCAGTGAGTGCCGTGTCGAGTGCCTGGTCCGCCGGGACCTGCACATCGGGGACCACTCCGACGCCTTCCCAGTTGGTGCCGGTGACGCTGTTGATGGTCCGGGCGGTCGGCACGGTCACGAGGATGTGTTCGGTGACCGCGTGGCGGGCCGTCGGATGCGCGCCGCCACGTGTCGTCTCACCGACGACGACGCTCCGGCCGTGCGCCTGCAGCGTGTACGCCACGTCCTCGCCCCCGGAGAACGTGATCGCGCTGGTGAGCACGTAGACCGGGCGGTCCGTGTAGCGCGGCGCGGGAAGGTGCGCGGTCGTCCAGAACTGGCGGGTGGCGCCGGTGGACCGCTCGTAGAAGTCGTTGAGGTGCACCTGATCGTCGGGGAAGAAGTAGCTGCACCACATCGCGGCTCCCTCGGGTGCTCCACCGGCGCATGCGCGCAGGTCCAGGATGAGCGCGGAGCTGAGGGCGACCAGTCGCATGGCCGCGCCGATCGCCTCGGCGCCTTCGTTGGCGTACGCGATGCGCCGCACGTCGATGAGCCCGACGTTCCCGTCCAGGTGCTCGACCCGGCGGATGCCCTGGTTCTCCGCCCGGAGCAGTGCGAGGAAGGCGGCCCGTCCTCCGTCCTCGTCCGCTGGATCCAGCGACTGCGGCTGGTCGGACCACAGCAACCGCAGATGCTTGTCCGGGCACGCCTCTTGAAGGTGAGCGGTCACCGTCTCGCAGAGCGTCGGCCCATCCAGGCCGTCGTACTCGCCCGCCGCGAGACGGCGCCGGATCGCGGCGTCGATGTCCACGACCTTCGCAGGAAAGACGTACCCTGCCTCGATCCGATCCAGGGCCTGTCCGATGATCTGTTCGTTGGTGAGCACGGCGGGCCACGGTAGACCGTGGACAGCCGCACGACCACCGAATTTCGCGCAGCGGGATCAGCCGATGTCGGCCAACCGTGGCAGCACCTCGTCGCCGAGCCGCTGGGCGAACTCCACCGGGTGCCGATCCGGCGTGACCTGCACCTCGGTGACCCCGAGCGCGGCGTAGGCGGACACCTCGGCCAGGAACCCGTCGGTGTCGTCCAGTGGCGACCGGTCGGCGACCACCGTCTTCTCGATGGTGTCGTAGTCGCGGCCCTCGGTGGCGCAGTGCCCGCGCAGGACATCCAGTTTGCGCGCGACGTCGTCGGTGCCGCCGCGACCGAAGAGGTTGCAGGCGTCGGCGTACCGGGCCACCAGCAGGAGGGTCTTCTTCTCGCCCCCACCACCGATCATGATGGGCGGGTGCGGTCGGCTCAACGGCTGCGGTGAGTTGATGGTCTCGGCGAGCTGGTAGTGCTGTCCGTTGAACGGGCCGTCGTCGGCGCTCCACATCTGCAGGCAGATGCGCAGCGTCTCCTCCAGCCGCTCGAACCGCTCGGCCACCGGAACGACCGGCACGCCCAGCCCGAGCTGCTCCCGCTCGTACCAGGACGCGCCGATGCCGAGGCGGGCCCGGCCACCGGACAGCACGTCGAGGGTCGACACGGTCTTGGCGAGCAACCCCGGGTAGCGGTACATCACACCGGTGACCAGCACACCCAGCGTCATCCGCTGCGTCTTCGCCGCGACGTAGCCCAGCGTGGTGTACGCCTCCAGCATCGGCTCCTCGGCCGCGAACACCGCGTCCATCTGGAAGAAGTGGTCCATCACCGTGAACGACGCGACACCGGCCTGCTCGGCGGTGGTCGCCGCCTCCGCCAGGGTGGGTGCGATCGCGGCCGGGTCGGCCGGAGTGGAGTAGTTCCAGTAGTGCAGCCCGAGCTTCATGTTCGGCACCTCCGCAACGAGCCTAGTGCTCCTCGGCGTCACCGGCATGCGGCTCGGCGGGACCCCGCCGACCCGCCCCGCGCGACGTCCATTACCGGTTCATGACAATTCGTGGATCACCTGCGGATATCCGGCTGGCAGCTTCTGATGGGTGATCCAACAGCTGTCTCCCACCAATCCCAGGCCCGCGGGACTGTCACAGCGGGCGGAGTGGGCCGACGCCGCGAAGGGCGCCTGCATCATTCTCGTCGTCCTGTGGCACGTCGTCGTCAAGGACTACCTGCAGATCGACTGGCACATCGGCGTACCGGTGCCGGGCCTGTGGGGCACGTTGGGTGAGCAGTTCCTGCCGCTGCGGATGCCGTTGTTCTTCACCATCTCCGGCGTCTTCGCGGCGAACGCCGCCCAGCGGCCCTGGCGGGTCGTCGCCCGCAGCCGGATCGCCGGGTTCCTCTACCTGTACGCCGTCTGGCTGCTGATCCACACCGCCATCCTCACCGCTGCCCCGCAGCTGCCGACCGACCGCGCCACCTCCGCCCTCGGCCTGCTGGAGCAGCTCACCATCACGCCGTCCAACCTCTGGTATCTGTACGCCCTGGCGGTGTACTTCACGATCGCCAAGGTGACCCGCCGGGCGCCCCGGGCGCTGGTGCTCGTACCCGCCGCCCTGCTGTCCGCCGTCGCCGCCGCCGGCCTCCTCGACACCCCGGGCAACCGCGCCGGTCTCTACCAGAACCTGGTCTTCTTCCTGGCCGGCCTGTACCTGCGGCCGCAGATCCAGCAGTGGGCCGCCACCGCCAGCCGGCGTCGCCTCGCGCTGACCTCCGGCGCCTATGTCCTCGCGCTCGTCGCGATGGCGGTGGCCGGCGCCCAGCAGTGGTTCGGCGTATGGACGGCCGTCTCGGTGGTGGCGGTCGCCTTCGGTGTGACCGCCGCCGCCCGACTGGCTCACTGGCCGGCCATCAGCAGACCGCTGGCTAGGCTCGGCCGCATCACCCTGCCGATCTACGTCGTCCACATGCCGGTTCTGGCCGTACTGCACCGGCTGTTGCTCGTACCGGTTTCCGGCCTGGGTGGGTCCGCTCAGGGCCTGATCGTGCTCGGATATCCGATTCTGCTGACCGGTCTGGTGATCGGCCTGAGCCTGGCCGTCCACCGCGGGCTCCTGGCGCTTCGCGCGGGGTGGCTGTTCGCGCTCCCCGGGCCGCGACGGGTGGAGGCGGCCGGATGAGCGCCCTGGCCGAGGCGCTGGTCGACCTGGACGCGGTCGCCAGCAACGTGCGGGCCATCACGTCGGTCACCGGCACCAGCCTGATGGCGGTGGTGAAGGCGGACGGGTTCGGTCACGGCGCGGTGCGGGTGGCCCGTGCCGCGCTCCGCGCCGGCGCCACCTGGCTTGGGGTGACCTCGGTGACCGAGGCGCTGGCCCTGCGCGACGCGGGTGTGACAGCACCCACGTTGAGCTGGCTGCACGGGCCGAACGACGACTTCGGTACCTTGATCAAGAGTGGTGTCGACGTCGGTGTGTCGACGACGACGCACCTGCACGCCGTCGCCGACGCGGTCCACCTGCTCGGCGTGCCGGCGATGGTGCAGCTCAAGGCGGACACCGGCCTGTCCCGCAACGGAGCCGCCGGGGACGACTGGCCCGAGTTGGTCGCCTGGGCTCGCAAGTACGAACGGGAGGGCGGGATCCGGGTGCGCGGCGTGTGGTCCCACCTGGTCGACGCGGACCTGCCCGGCGCCCCCGAGTTGAGCCGACAGGTGGCGACCTTCGAGGAGGCCCTGCGGATCGCGCGGTCGGCCGGTCTCGACCCCGATCTCGTCCACCTGGCCAACTCGGCGGCCGCGCTGTCGGCGCCCCGGACCCGCTTCGACCTCTGCCGGATCGGGATCGCGCTGTACGGAGTCGACCCGTTCGGCGCCACCGGCCCGGGCGAGTTCGGCCTGCACGCCGCGATGACCCTGCGCACGAACGTGATCAACGTCAAGCGGGTGCCCGCCGGCACGGGCGTCTCCTACGGGCCGGAACACGTGACCGGGGCGCCCACCACGCTGGCGCTGCTGCCGCTCGGCTACGCCGACGGGCTGCCCCGGGCCGCCGGGGGCCGCGCCGAGGTGTGGCTCGGCGGCCGGCGGTGCCCGATCGTCGGGCGCATCGCCATGGACCAGTGCGTGGTCGACGTCGGGGACCTTCCGGTGGCGATCGGCGACCCGGTCGTGGTGTTCGGTCCCGCCGAGGGTGACCAGAGCCCACCGACGGTCGTCGAGTGGGCCCGCTGGGCGGGCACCAACCCGCACGAGATCTTGACCGGCATCGGGGCCCGGGTGGCCCGCGACCACCTCCACGGAAGGGCACGGACCTCATGACGATCCGACTGGCAGTGCTGTACGGCGGGCAGAGCGGCGAGCACGACGTGTCCTGCCGCTCGGCGGCCAGCATCCTCGCCAACCTGGACCGGAAGCGGTACCAGGTCACCGAGGTGCTCATCGACCGCGACGGCGGATGGCATGTCGGGGGACGCCCGACGCCACTGCCTGCGGCACTGCGTGTCCTGCGCGCCCAGGATGTGGTGTTCCCGGCCCTGCACGGCCCGTACGGCGAGGACGGCACAGTGGCGTCGCTGCTGGAATGGCTCGGCGTACCGTACGTCGGCAACGGTGTCTTCGCCAGTGCCGCCGGAATGGACAAGGGTGTCACCAAGCGGCTCCTCGCCGCGGAGGGCCTGCGGGTCAGCCCGGGAGTGACACTGCGGCCGGGCGAGGAGCTGTCGCCCGACGACCGGCGACGACTGGACCTGCCGGTCTTCGTCAAGCCGGCTCGGGCCGGGTCCAGCCTGGGTGTCGTCAAGGTGGACGACTGGGCGGAAGTTCCCGCCGCTCTGGAGCTGGCCCGACAGGTCGACCCGAAGGTGCTCATCGAGCAGGGAGCCCGAGGGCGGGAGATCGACGTGGCGGTCCTCCAACACCCGGACGGCCGGGTGCAGGCCGGCCCGCCGCTGGAGATCCGGGTGACCGGTGCCGGTTTCTTCGACTACGACGCGAAGTACGACGGCGGGGCGGTCTTCCAGATCCCCGCCCCGCTCGACGCGGCCACCACTGAGGTGCTCCAGGACCGCGCGATCCGCGCCTTCCAGGCCCTCGACTGTCGCGGCCTGCTGCGGGTCGACTTCTTCCTGCCCGCCGAGGGGTCACCGGAGCCCATCGTGAACGAGGTCAACACGTTCCCCGGTTTCACCGCCGCGTCGCAGTTCCCACAGATCTGGCAGAAGGCCGGCATCGGGTTCGCCGCCCTGATCGACATCCTGATCTCCGGCGCACTGGTCGACCAGGACCGGACCAGCCACAGTGGATTGCCCCGGCCACGAGCGGCCAACCTGGTCTGAGGCGGTGGCCGTGCCCGCTCACCTGATCGGGCACGGCCGGGGCGGTCGGGCGCCGTCGGACCCGACGATGGTGACCGGTGCGGAGCTGTCCGCGAAACCGTCCTGCTGGGCGGCGTCGACGACAGTGCAGATGATCTGGTCGGCCGCGTCGGCCGACAACGTCCGCACGGCGGTGGTCGTGCGGACCGTGAGACCACCGGCCGGATCGGCCCCCGACGTCACAGTGACCGGGTCGAGCCCGGCCGGAACGTCGCTGGTGAAACCCTGGCGGCGCTCGTTCTCCTCCGGACCGGCGGCGAGCAGGGCGAGCGTGTCAGCGGGCGACGAGTCCACCTTCACCGGGCGCAGGACGAGCACGAGTTCGCCCCGCGCGAGCAGGTAGAGCCCCGTGCCCTGTGCCGGGCCGCTGACCGCCGGGCGACCCCTGATGACCTCGCTGGGCCGTACCCCACAACCAGGCGTGAGCAGCGCGAGCAGCAGTCCACCGGCGAGCAGCCCGCGGCCCGTCCGCCGGCCGTTCACCGGGCACCTCCGGTGTCCGCCGTGTCCCGGGGCAGGCGAAGCGTGAACACCGCGCCTCCGCCGGGGCCGTTGGCCGCGACGAGACTCCCCCGCCGCTCGCCGTGGCGGTGCAGGCGGGCGTTCTCCCAGGAGATGGCGAGGCCGAGGCCACTTCCCTCGGAGCGGGTCCGCGCGGTGTCGGCCTTGTAGAAGCGGTCGAAGACGTGCGGCAGCACCTCCGGGTCCAGCCCCGGCCCCTCGTCGGCCACCTCGATCGTGATCCAGTCCCTGTCGGCGTCCAGGCGTACGGACACCGGCTCGGCACCGTGCCGGAAGGCGTTGCCGACCAGGTTGGCGACGATGACGTCGAGCCGACGGGGGTCGATTCGGGCCACCACTCCGGGTGGCAGCTCGGTGCGCACCCGGTCCAGCCAGCCCCGGATCCGCAGGGTCGCGGTCACCGCCGCGGCCACGTCCACGTCGTCCAGGGCGAGCCGAGCGGTGCCGGAGTCGAACCTGCTGACCTCGATGAGGTCGTTGACCAGCTGGGTGAGGTTCTGCGTCTCCTGGCTGACCAGCCGGGCGGCCCGCCCCGCGTCCCCGGGCAGGTGGTCCGCCTCCTCGTCCAGCACGTCGGTGACCGCCGTCATCGCGGCCAACGGCGTACGGAGCTCGTGCGAGACGTCGGCCACGAATCGGCGGGCGTCGGACTCCATCCGCCGCAGCTCACCGACCTGCCGCTCCAGCGTGCCCGCGGTGTCGTTGAAGGTCCGCGCCACGTCCGCCAGCTCGTCGGCGCCCCGAACCGTCAGCCGGGTGCTCAGATCGCCCTCACCGAGGCGGCGCGCCGCCCGGCCGAGGTCGCGGACGGGTCGCAGCACGCCGCGGGCGGACAGCAGGGCCAGCAGGACGGCGAGGACCAGGGACAGGCCGCCGGTCATCCACGCCCGGTTGGCGAGACGGTCGATGCTCTGCTGCTCGGGCGCGAGGTTGCGCACCGAGTAGACCTCCAGCCCGGAGGCCCGGGACGTGCCGTCGGGCCGGTCGAGTTCCAACTGGGTGCCGATGAGCAGCCAGGGCTGCCCGTCGAGCGAGACACGTTGCCAGGCGATCCTGCCGTCGCCGACCTCCTGCCGCAGCTCGGGGGTGAGCGGGTCGGCGAAATCGGAGCCGCCCCGCGACCGCATGTCCCGGTAGACGACCACCGCGAAGCCCTCCCGATCGGAGAGACGCTGGGCCAACAGGTCCAGATCGCCCTGGGTCGGCGGAAGCTGGGCGATCGGGTAGACCTTGGTGATCTGGTCGGTCAGCGACATCACCGCGGCGTCCTGCGCCTGTTGGAGGATGACGGTCCGGGCCTGGAAGTAGCTGCCGCTGGCCACGACCGCCGTCGTGGTCACGCCCAGCAACGCGAACGCCAGGAGCAGCCGGACCCGCAGGCCCGAGACCCGGGCGCCGACCCAGCGCCACGGTGTCACAGCGGCCCGAACCGGTATCCGAAGCCGCGCACGGTCTGGATGAAGACCGGTGCCGACGAGTCGGCCTCGATCTTGGCGCGTACCCGCTGGACGCAGGCGTCCACGAGCCGCGAGTCACCGAGATAGCCGTGTTCCCACACCGCCTCCAGCAGTTGCTGGCGGCTGAGCACCTGACCTGGGGTGTGGGAGAGCTCCAGGAGCAGGCGCAGCTCCGTCGGGGCGAGGCTGACCGGCGCCCCGTCCTTGCTGACCACCAGCGCGGCCCGATCGATGGTCAGCGCGCCGTGCTGTTCCAGGCCGGCCCGCTCGCCACCGGCACGCCGCGACTCGCCACCGGTCCGCCGGAGCACCGCGCGGATGCGTGCCTCCAGCACCCGGGCCTGCACGGGCTTGACCACGTAGTCGTCGGCGCCGGCCTCCAGGCCCGCCACCACGTCCATGTCGTCGTTGCGGGCGGTCAGCATGATGATCGGCAGGTCGCCGAGCTGCCGGATCCGGCGGCAGACCTCGAACCCGTCCATGCCTGGCAGCATGAGATCGAGGACGACGACGTCGGCCGAGGTGGTGCGCAGCCGCTCCAGGCCCTGCTCCCCCGTCCCCACGGCGTGCACCGTGTGGCCCTGTCGCGTGAGCGCCAGCTGAAGCCCGTCGCGCACCGTCTGGTGGTCTTCGATCAGCAGGACCTGGGACATGTCGTCAAGTATCCCATCATGAGATCTTTTGGGGTTCGGCCACCGGTTGCGGTGGCCCGCCACGGCGCGCGGAGAGCGGGACCGCGAAATCGGCCGAACGCACCAGGAACACCACCGAACCCACCAGAAACATCGTGGACGCGCCGGCCGCCACGATGGCGACGAGCGCCCCGCGCTGCACCGACGCGGCCAGGCCGGGCACGCCGACCACCAGTGCCCAGACCAGCGCGACCAGCGCGAGCGCCGCCTCGGCCAACCGGCGCCACAGACCGCCACCGTCGGGGCCGCCGACCCTGTCGTGGTCGCCACGCCAACCTGCCAGCGAGGCCGCGGCCAGGCAGAACAGCGCCACACCCAGCAGTACGCCGCCGAGCGCGTCACTGAACCGGTGCCACCCCGCGATCATCGTGGCCGCCGCGATCACCGAGACACCTGCCGCGCCCGGCACCACGAGCCCGCGTCGGGCCCACCCGGGCAGGACCAGCATGAACGCCAGCAGCAGTGTCGTCGCCGCAGCGACGTGGCCGCTGGGGAAGCTGTTGTGGGTGGTCGAACTCTCGATCTGGAGGTCCGGGCGAGGCAACGCCGACTTCACCGCACCGGCCACCACCACCGCGCAGAGGACCATGCCCACGCCGACGATGCCCGCCACCAGCCGGCGGCGGAGCACACCCACCAGCAGCATCGCGCCGAGCAGGGCAGCGAGCAGTGTCGGGCTGCCGAACGTGGCCAGCACGGTCTTGGCCGGGCCCACCAGGACGGTCTGCTGCTCGTACCCCCCGCCCCGCTCCGCCCTCGGCAGGAGCACGCCGTCCAGCCACTGGCCGGGGTACGTCCGCACGAAGACGGTGGCGGTGAGGGCCAGGGCGAGCAGACAGCACAGCGCCACCGCGAGCAGCCGGAGACCGAGAGGCGCCGCCGCGTGGGCGTGCGGCAGCGGTCGCGCCGGCTGCGGACCGGGCGTCGACCGCCCGACGGGGTACGACGATCCGATGGACATGCCGACCATGCTCGCCCCGGCAGGTCCGTACGCCGTACTCGGATTGTCTTGGTTCTGTCACAACCGCCCCCGGCGCTCCCGGAAAGCGGATCGTCGGCGGTGGGGCCGGGTGGGCCCGGACGAGGCAGCGGGATTCACATGCCTGTATGCAACGATGTTTTACCCAGCCGAGATCAGCCACCACTAGGGTCAGGACGCTGATCGATGTCTGGTCGACGGTGCAGGACATCCATCCGGAGTGAGTTGGGGAACCGGAAGGGGTTGGGGAATGCAGGAAATTCCAGTCGCCAGCCTGGTCATCGGCATCGCGTCCTCGCCGGCCGAACGCCGACACCTGGCTCGGCTGCTCGGCGGCAGTGACGCCTTTCTGATCGTCTCGAACGTCGACCAGGCCCGAGAGTTCCTCGGGGTGATCGAGGCACCTCCGGTCGCGGCCCCGCAGGCCGTCGCCGTGCTCGCCGAGGTGGCGCCGAGCCCGCAGTTGCCGCCACCGGATCTGGCCGTCGACTCCGACCGCCGGGTGCTGCGGTGGCGCGACCAGGAGATCGACCTGACCCGGTTGGAGCACGACGTCCTGCTCTGCCTGGTGCACGCGCCCGGGCAGATCTGGACCTACGAGCGTCTGCACCTCGAGGTCTGGGGCAACCGGCACCTCGGCCGCAACTCCGACATGCACTCGGTGGTCCGCCGGGTGCGCGGCAAGCTCGCGCGACTCAACGCCGCGACGACGATCCACTCGGTACGCGGGGTCGGCTTCCGCCTCGCCCCGATCTAGGACGTCGGCGGCCTGCAGGCCCCTCGTTCACCGGCGGGAGGATCAGCGGTCCTGGACGCGGCTGAGGAAGCGTGCGCCGATCTCGGTGACGTCCTCGGTGGTCCAGTCGAGAGCGGGATCGGCGACGGTGATCTCGGTCATCGCCATGCCGGGCACGTCCGTCTCCTGCCAGCCGGCGGCGAACCACACCTTCTCGTCCTCCGCGAGCGCCAGCGCGGCGTCATCGAGCGCCTGCGCCGGATGCGGCAGGAACAGGCGGAATCTCTGGGTGTGCGGGGGCTCCGGATACACCAACGCGCCGGGCAGGGCGGCGAGCGCCGTGGCGACGGTCCGTGCGTGTCGCACGTACTCGGGGATGCGGGGCAACTCCCGGTCGAGACCGGCGAGCGCGCTCAGCGCGGCCGGCCACTGCTGGAACACCTGACCGCCGTAGCGGTGCCGCCAGACGCGGGCGTAGGAGGCGAGCTGCTCGGTGCCCGCGAGCGCCGCGCCGCTGAGACCGCCGATCGTCTTGTAGAACGAGACGTAGGTGCTGTCGGCGAGGTCGGCGATCTCGCTGAGGGTGTGCGCCAGATAGGGGGTGGATTCCCACAGTCGGGCGCCGTCGAGGTGGAGGCGGGCGCCGATGGAGTGCGCAGCGGCGGACGCGGCGGCGAGTTCGTCCCAGGTGGGGAGGACGAAGCCGGCGTCGCGCAGCGGGAGTTCGATGACGACGCTGCTCACGGGATCGGCGAGCGCGCTGATCTCCGCCGCGGTGGGGTTTCGGGGTTCGGTGGTCGGCCAGGTGCTGCGCAGCCCGCTCAGGTTGGCGTAGGCATGCCGTTCGTGCACCTCCAGGTGGCCGAGCGGGTGGAGAGCCACAGTCGGGTGCCCGCTGTGCTCGGCGCCGTAGCGCAGCGCGACCTGCTGTGCCATCGTGCCGGTCGGGAAGAAGACGGCGGCCTCGGTGCCCAACAGCTCCGCCACGCGTTCCTCCAGCATGGTGACCGGGCCGTCACCGTAGAAGTCGGGCTGGCCATCCAGGTCGCCGCCCGCGGCCAGGTCGGCGAGCCGCTCACGCATGGTCGCGGGCCGGCTGCCGGACAGGATTCGGTCGCAGGCGCGCTGGGCGGCCAGCCGACGCTGCCGTGTGTTGTGGGACATCGGCGGATCTTCGCACTTCAGCGCGCGAGGACCAATCAGTTTGCCGACGACAGGCGAGCGGTGTGTCGGCCCGCGACGACCCTCGGGACGCGGTCCGGCCCGCCTGGTCGGTGACCAGGCGGGCCGGAGGTGTGCGCTACCGCTCAGACGTCAGCACTTGATGGGCGCCAACCCGAAGTTCTCCACCGTCGGAGCGGCGGTGGCGATCTTCGTCTGACGGGTCTGGGGCTTCCAGCCGTCCTTGGCGACGATCATGGTGAGCGGGTTGTTGCGGCGGTCCATCCAGTAGGCGTACCTGCCCTCGGCATCGGTGGCGAAGGTGTACGACGCCGCCCACGAGTCGACCTGGACGACCGCGCCGGTGAGCGGCGAGGTCGCACCCTGGCAGCTGGTGCCGGTGACCGTACCCATGAGCTTGCCCCAGGTCTTCGGGGGGTTCGCGGTCATGGTCACCGCGACCGGTGCCACCGAGTACGGGGTGTTCTCCGAGATCCCGACCGAGCCGGAGTAGGTGCCCGGCTGGTCCACGTTCGCCGTCATTCCGACGGTGACAGTGACCTTCGCGCCCGGCGCGAGGGTGGCCGACGACTTGTCGATGGTCATCCAGCTGACGTCGGCCGCCGACTCGGCGCACCCCTCGAAGCCCGGGAGCACCTCGCTGTTGGCGGCCGCGTTGAAGCTGCCGGACGAACCGCCGATCTTGTAGAAGCCGCACGCCGCACCACCGCGGTAGCGGGCCGTGTTGGCGTTCGGCAGGTTGGACCACGAGCCGGCGGCCGGGTCGAAGGCGAAGCCGGCGTTGCTGATGGCCCCACCCTGCGAGCCACCGACGACGAGCAGCTTGCCGTTGGCGACGGCGTACGAGCTGGCCCAGTTGTCGGCCGGCGCGTCGGCGATCGCCGTCCAGGTGTTGGCACCCGGGTCGAAGGCGTAGCTGGACTTCTGCGAGGCGGAACCGTCGTTGCCGCCGGTGCAGTAGAGGATGCCGTCGATCCCGCCGCAGGAGGCGAAGGCCACCGACTTCGGGTAGTTGGCCATCGTCTCCCACGTGTTCCCGGCCGGGTCGTACCGGACGACGCTGTTCGACATCGGCAGGCACTCCGCGGTGGTGCAGCCACCGACGGCGTACAGCTTGCCGTCGACCACGGCCTGACCGGCCGCGGCCCGTGGCGCCGGGTTGTCGGCCAGCTCCGTCCAGGTGTTGGCCGCCGGGTCGTACGACCAGGTGGCGGAGTCCGGGCCGGCGTCGCCCCAGCCACCGGTAGCGATGATCTTCCCGTCCGCGACACCCACGGTCAGGGCGTTGCGGGCACCCGGAAGGTCGGCGATCGCCGTCCAGGCCTGGGCGGCCGGGTCGTAGGCGTAGGCCTTCGCGGTGGAGGCGCTACCGTCGCCACCACCGAGCGAGTACACCTTGCCGTCCAGGTGCACCACCCGGTTGTCCATGATCGCGGACGGGTAGTTGGCGATGTCGGTCCACGGTGCCGCGTTCGGGCCGACCCCGGCGACGGCGGCCTTGGCGAACTTGCCGGACGCCTTGGCGGCGAACGACGTCGGGGCGTTGAGTCGCTGCTCCGGCGCGCCACTGGCCCCGAGCACCTGTTGCCTGGTGACAGTGGACCCGTCCGCGCGGAGGAGTTCGAACCCGTTGTCGCGCTCGCTGAACTTCACCTCGACCGGCGCGCCGCCGGTGTTGGTCACCGTGAACGTCTTGCTGGCCTTGCCGTTGGGCATCTGGAGCGTCGCGCTCAACTGCGTCGGCGTCACCGACAGTCGACCGGCCGCGAGCTGGAAGTTCGCCACGGTCGCCCAGTCGGCCTCGACGTCGACCTGCTTGGTCTGGCTGACGTAGTTGCCGGCGCTGGCGGTGAACGGGTGCGTGCCGGTCACCGTCGAGTAGATCCAGTAGAAGCCATCGGCCAGCCCCGGGTCGTCCGGGGTCGCCACGGTGACGGCCTTCTCGGCGGGGCGGTCCTTGCTGGTGACGGTAGCGCCGTTGACGTAGCTGTTGTCGTTCTTGTCGCGGACGTTACCGACGACCAGACCGCCGTCGACCGGCACGCAGGTGACCTGGCTGCCGATCAGCACGTTGTCGACCTCCCACCACCACTCGTACGAGGCGTCGTAGTAGCGGAACCGCACCTGCACCTGCGCCTGGCCGGCCGCCTGCGGGATCGGGATCTCGGTCACCTTCGGGCCCCGGACGTCGGTCTCCTGCCGGAGCAGGTTGGTCCAGGTGGTGCCACCGTCGACGCTCAGATCGACGTCGGCGGTGTCGTCGGCCAGCTGGTTGAAGTCCTGGTTGAAGCGGACGACCGGGGCCGTCACACCGGTCAGGTCGACCACCGGGCTGACCAGCGAGGTGTCCTGGCTGCTGC
Source organism: Micromonospora zamorensis (assembly GCF_900090275.1). NCBI lineage: Bacteria > Bacillati > Actinomycetota > Actinomycetes > Micromonosporales > Micromonosporaceae > Micromonospora > Micromonospora zamorensis. The sequence continues at coordinate 3,437,700 of NZ_LT607755.1, forward strand.
CCGCGCCGTACGCGTCGCTGTCGATCATCGCGAAGTTGCCGGTGCCGCCGGTCAGGTTGCCCCGATCGCCGTCGTCGGTGAACTTCCAGACCTGACCGCTGCCCGCGTTGTCCACGACGGTCCAGCCAGCCGGTGTGGTCGTGCCGTCGAAGGTCTCGTACTCACCGTCCGAGCCGAAGGTGTATCCGGGGGCGGTGGTGCAGGTGGTGGTGTCCACCGGCACGGCGACGTTGGCGGTGACGTTGCCGGAACCGACCACGACCTCCTTGGTGACGGTCTGGTAGCCCGGGTACTGCGACTCGTACTTCAGGGTGTACGTCTGCCCGGCCGGCAGCGAGATGCTGTAACGGCCGTTCGACGGGGTGGTGTAGTCGTAGACGCCGGACACGCCCGTGACGGTCACCTTCGCGTACAACGGCCAACCGTGGCCGGAGCCGTCGGTGACCGCGCCGGTGACGTTGACACTCGGCACCGGCGTCAACGCGACGGTGAGCGTCGTGGTCGCGCCCTTGGTGACCGTCGCCGGCTTCGTGGTGCTGGCGTAGCCGAAGGCCGCCACGGCGACCTGGTAGTCACCGATGGGCAGCTGGGTCGAGAACTTGCCGTCCGCTCCGGTGGTCAGCTCACGGGCGCTCGGGCCGGTGAGGGTGAGGTTCGCGCCGGCGATCGGGGCGCCGGTGGCCGCGTCGGTGACCGTGCCGGCCAGGGTGCCGATGTCGCCGGTCGGAGCGGCGTTGAGCAACGCGAGTGCGTCGAGCCGGCCCTCTCCGTAGACGTTGTTGTCGGCCGCGGTGCCACCGCACTGGTCGTCGGCCTTGTCGACGGCCGCGCCGTTGAGCAGCGCACGGGTCGCGTCGACGTCACCGATGAGCGACGGGGCCGCCGAGTACAGCAGCGCGATCGCGCCCGCGAGGTGCGGCGCGGCCATCGAGGTGCCGCTGATGCTGCCGTAGGAGTTGCCGGGAATGCTCGACCGGACGTTCACGCCGGGGGCCGAGATGTTGGGCTTGATCTCGCCGTTCTGCCCGGTGCCCCGGGCGGAGAAGCCGGCGATGTTGTTGTTGACGTCGTACGCGCCGGTCGAGTAGTTGCTGGCGAGGCTGCCCGGCGAGCCGCTGGTCTGGCATGCCGGTCCGCTGTTGCCGTTGGACCAGACACCGAAGATCCCGGACGCGGTCCAGGCGTTGGTCACGTCCTCCATGAAGGGCTCGTTGGACGGGTCCCGGGTGCCCCACGAGTTGTTGATGACGTTCGGTCGCTTGCTCGCGTCCGCGTTCTGGCCGTTGAGGTCCAGTGGTTCGAGCATCCACTGACCGGATTCGATCAGAGCGGCGTCGCTGGGGCAGCAACCGTTCGCCGAGATCCACCTGACCCCGGGGGCGACACCGATCTGGTTCGCGCCGTCGGAGCCGGCCATGGTGCCCATCGTGTGCGTACCGTGGCCGTCGTCGTCGCAGGGGGCGGTCGCGCAGGTGCCGGCGGCGTCGAACCAGTTGTAGTTGTGGTCGAACGTCCCGTCGCCGTTGTTGCCGCGGTAGGAGTTCACCAGCGCCGGGTGGTCGAACTGGACACCGCTGTCGATGCTCGCGATGGTGATGCCCTCGCCCCTGACGCCGTACTGGGACCAGACGTCGTCGGCGTTGATGTTGGCGACGCCCCACTCGAGGGCGTTCACGGTCTTCTCGTCGGTGCCCTTGGTGGTCTCGGGCACCTTGTAGGCAACCGGGGCGTAGAGGCCCTCGACCTCCGAGTGGCCGGCGAACCTCTGCACCATCGCGAGCGAGCCGCTGCTCACCTTGATCGCATTGGTGGCCCAGAAGGTCTGGTACTTCGCGCCCGAGCTGTCGAGGTCGGCCCGAATCTTGCCCTGGCTCGCCGCGGCGGTCTTGCGCAGAGCGTCCGCAACAGCGGTGCCACGCTTCGACCAGTCCTTGATGGCGCTGGCCTTGCTGAGGTCCGCCCGGTCCTTGAACCGGATCCAGAAGTCCCCTTCACTCTTGGCCTGGAGCTGCCTGGCGAGCTCCGGTCGAATCTTGTCGCCGGTCGGGGCGCCCGCCCCCATCCCGCCGCCCGGCGCGGCCTGCGCGCCCGAGCCCATGGTGGCCAAGCATGTCGCGGCGAGGATCGTCGCCGCCCCGGCGCTCACCAGTGATCTGGCTGCGCGCCGCCATTGTGGACGTCTGAACATCGGTGCTGCCTCCCTCAGAACGACCCAGGGTGAAAATGGGCCATGGTGGACCTCCCCCATGCACCGCGCGGGTCACGCCGGTTGCCCGAGTGGACACTATGATCGAGAAGAAAGGACGATCAAGAACTTGCCGTGAGCAACTTGTCGCTAAGAGTTGCCCTGCTGGCGGCGCGCTTGCCAATCATTGTCAGGACCATGACGAGAGTTGGGCAGGGATGCCCATCGATCCCGGGCGGTGCTGTGGCCGAGGACGACGAGGCAACGTTGAACAGGGGTGATCCGGCCGACGAGCCGTTCCCGCTGCTGATCGCGGTGACCTCGTCGCCGGCCGAGCGCATCCGGCTCGCGGAGCGCCTCGACGGCATCGCGCCACTGCTGCTGGTGGCCGACCTCGACGAGCTACGCCGCCTGATCGCCGCCCCGCAGCAGGTGGCCGCCGCCGCGTCCGAGCCGCCGCCGGTCGCCGCCCTGGTGTTGGACTCGTCCCGCTCCAGCGCCCGCTGCGGCGATCGCGAAATCGATCTCACCCGCCTGGAACACGACCTGTTGACCTGCCTGATCACCGAGCCGGCCCGGGTCTGGAGCTACGCGGAGTTGCACCGGTCGGTCTGGGGTGACGAGGGGCGCGAACGCAAGGCGGACGTGCAGTCACTCGTGAAGCGGCTGCGCCGCAAGCTGCACGACCTCGGCACCGGGACCACCATCGACGTCGTTCGAGGGGTGGGGCTCCGGCTGACCGACCACCAGCAGGCGCGGGTCGAACGGGCCTGACGGCACGAACGCCCCTGCCGCTCCACCGGGCGGTGACGGGTCAGATCAGCCCGGCCCGGGCCCACAGCAGACGCCCCGGCCCGGCCACCAGGCCGACGCCCGCCAGGTTGGCGTGCACCCGCTCCGCCGACCAGCGCAGGGTGGCACGCCAGTGCGGGTTGGCGCGGGCAGCGGCACGACCGACCGCCGGTGGGATGCCCACCGCCGCGTACGCGTCGGGATGGACCAGGCGGTTGGCGATCGTGTAGGCGGCGCGACCAACCAACAGCCGGGCGTACGCCATGCCCGCCGGGCCGGTGCCCTCGACGGCGGCGGCCAGTTCCTCACGGGCGAACCGGACGTGTCGCGCCTCCTCGACCACGTGGATGCGGGAGACCATCCGGATGAGCGGCTGGAGCGACTCGTCCGCCATGATCTCGCGCTGGAACGCGTCGAGGATCTCCTCCGCGATGAGGATCGCGGCGTACATCCGGGGGCCGCTGGCGGTGGCCTTGAGGAAGCGCCCGAGGTGGTGGTCGACGGTGCTCGCGCGGTAGACCGGACAACCCATCGCCTCGATCAGCCGGCCGAACATGATGGAGTGCCGGCACTCGTCGGCGACCTCGGTCAACGCGTACTGGGCCTGCCGACTGGTCGGGTCGGCGCGGTAGTACTCCCGGATCAGCATCTGCATGAGGATCGTCTCGAACCACAGCCCGGCGCTGGCCGCGCTGGCCACCTCGTGCTTGGTGAGCTCGACGCGCTGCTCCTCGCTGAGCTGCTCCCACAGTGGCGTGCCGTAGAGGCTGCTGCGCTGCGGCGGGAGCCAGTAGGCGCCGGGGGTGTGCGGGGCGTCCCAGTCGATTTCGACTGTGGGGTCGTAGCTGGTCCGCAGTGAGGACGTGAGTAGTCGCTCGGCGACCGCCGCACGCCCGGTTTCCGCCGCCTCCATGGCTCCTCCATATTGACGTGACGACCGGTAACTGTTACGAGTAGTAGCATGCAATTGCCGCTCACTGATGTCAATGCATCCGACCCGCCGGTCACGCCCCCCGACGGCGGTCCGAAGGCGAAGGGCAACGGCCGCCGGGACCGCTGGGCAGACCATCGTGAGCAACGACGGCAGGAGCTGGTCGGGGCTGCCGTGCAGGCGCTGCTGCGGCACGGGCCGGGCGTCGACATGGAACAGGTGGCCGCCACGGCAGGCGTCAGCAAACCGGTCCTGTACCGCTACTTCGCCGACAAGTCGCAGCTCTGGGTCGCGGTCAGCGAAGTGGTGGCGGCCCGGGTGGTCGACGCCATCGCGCCCGCCGTCGAACAGGTCCGTGAGGAACGTGGCCTGGTCGAGGCAACGATCGACGCCTACCTGGGCGTGATCGAGTCGGAGCCGAGGCTCTACCGGTTCCTGATGCACCAGTCCGGCGACCCCGGCATCCACCAGGTGATCGCCGGCACCAGCCGGCAGGTGGCCGCCGGGCTCGCCCGGGTGATCGGCGACCGGCTCCGCACGCTGGGCCTGGACGCCGGTCCCGCCGAGCCGTGGGCGTACGGCCTGGTGGGTTTCGTGCAGGCGGTCGGCGACTGGTGGACCACGCACGGCCAGCCGATCAGTCGGGCCGCTCTCACCGACTACCTGACCGCTCTGCTGTGGAGCGGCATCGAGGGGGTACGGGCCAGCGCCGACCTGCCGCACGAGCTCACCCGCGCCCACGAGCGGATCGTGCCGTGAGCTACCACGGCCCGGCGGGTGTCGAGGGCACCTCGGTCCGGGTGCACCTCAGCGGGCGGTGGGAGCCGGTCGACGGCCGCTTCCACTGGGGTGGGCGGATCGAGCCCGAGCCACGGGTGGCCCACCTGCTGCGCTCCGGCCGACGCGACGTCGAGGTGCGCATCGCTGACCGCGTCCGGGCCGCCCGACTGGCCGAGGTCGACCCGTGGGGCGGCGTACGGATCACCGGTGTGGGCGATCCGCCCTGGCCGCCCGTGGCCGACCCGACTTCCGCGCCCGAGCACACGGAGGAGTGAATGGAGACAGACGTTGCCATCATCGGCGCCGGCTTCGGTGGCCTGGGCGCCGCCATCCGCCTCCAGCGGGCCGGCTTCACCGACTTTCTCGTCTTCGACCGGGGTGAGGACGTCGGCGGCACGTGGCGTGACAACACCTACCCGGGCTGCGCCTGCGACGTCCCGTCGCACCTCTACTCGTTCTCCTTCGCCCCCAACCCCCGCTGGTCTAACACGTTCTCCGGTCAGCCGGAGATCTGGGACTACCTGCGCGGCTGCGTCGACCGCTTCGGAATAGGCCCGAGGTTGCGGTTGCGCCACGAGGTGCACGAGGCGAGGTGGGACGACCAGCGCCAACGGTGGCTGCTGCGCACCTCCGGCGGCGACCACAGCGCCCGCGTCCTGATCTGTGCCGCCGGCCCGCTCAGTGACCCGTCCATCCCGGACCTGCCCGGGATCGACGGGTTCGCCGGCACGGTGTTCCACTCCGCCCGTTGGCGGCACGACCACGACCTGACCGGCCGGCGCGTCGCGGTGATCGGCACCGGCGCCTCGGCCGTCCAGTTCGTGCCCCAGATCCAGCCGACGGTCGAGAAGCTGACGCTCTTCCAGCGCACCCCCGCGTGGATCATGCCGAGGTTGTCGCGCCGGATCAGCGGGGTCGAGCAGGCCGCGTTCCGCACCGTGCCCGGCGCGCAACGGGCCACCCGGGCAGGGCTCTATCTGGTACGCGAGGGCATGGGCCTGGGCTTCCTGCACCCGGCGGTCAACCGCCTCGCCTCGCGCCTGTCCCTGCGTACGCTGCGGCGTCAGGTCCCCGACCCGCACCTGCGGGACAAGCTCACCCCTCGCTACGCGATGGGCTGCAAGCGGGTGCTGATCTCCAACGACTACTGGCCGTCGCTCACCCGACCGAACGTCGACGTGGTCACCGCGGGCATCGCTCGGATCGTGCCGGACGGCCTCGTCACCGACGACGACGTCCACCACCCGGCGGACACGATCATCTTCGGCACCGGCTTCCACGTCACCGACTCCCCCGTCGTCCGGCGCATCCACGGTCGGGGTGGGCGCAGCCTGGCAGATGCGTGGACCCCCAGCATGCACGCGTACCGGGGCACGACCATCGCCGGCTTCCCCAACCTGTTCTTCCTGCTCGGCCCGAACACCGGGCTCGGGCACACCTCCGTGGTGCTGATGATCGAGGCACAGCTGCACCTGGTGCTCGCGGCCCTGCGTCACATGCGGGCCAAGGGCATCGGGGCCATCGAGCCCACCGGTGACGCGCAACGGCGCTGGACCGAACGGGTCGACCAGAAGATGACCGGCACCGTGTGGGAGACCGGCTGTCAGAGCTGGTATCTCGACAGCACCGGCCGCAACACCACCATCTGGCCGGGCTTCGCCACCAGCTTCCGGATGCGGCTGCGCCGGTTCCGACCAGCCGACTACCAGGTCGCCACGGTCGGAAACACCCCCAACGACACGGAACGGGAGCACGCCGATGCGGTATGACCTGGCGGGCAGGACAGTGCTCATCACCGGCGCGGCGCGCGGCATCGGCGCGCAGATGGCCCGTGAGGCGGTCGCGCGGGGCGCCCAGGTCGCCGTCGTTGGTCTGGAGGGCGAGCTGCTCAAGCAGCTCGGTGCCGACCTCGACGCGCACTGGTACGAGTGTGACGTCACCGACCAGGCGGCGTTGGACGCAGCGGTGGCGTCCACTGTCGACCGCTTCGGTGGCATCGACGTTGTCGTGGCCAACGCGGGCATCGCGAACCTCGGCACCGTCGCCGTGGGACCGGTCGACGCGCTGGTCCGTACCGTCGAGGTGAACCTCTGCGGCGCGATCCGCACGGTCAGCGCGGCGCTGCCGCACCTCACCGCCGCCCGTGGCCACGTCCTGATCATCTCGTCGGCCGCCGCTTTCACGGCGATGCCCGGGATGGCGGCCTACTGCGCGTCCAAGGCGGGTGTGGAGCAGTTCGCCAACGTGCTGCGCCTGGAGACCCGCTCACGCGGCGTCACCGTCGGCACGGCGCATCCGATCTGGATCGACACCGACCTGGTCCGCGACATCCGTGACGACCTGGCGTCGTTCCGCGCCACACTGCGCCGGTTGCCGTGGCCGCTGTCCACCGTCGTCCCGGTCGAGCAGTGCGTCGAGGCCCTGCTCCGCGGCATCGAGCGCCGCAAACGCAAGGTGTACGTGCCACGGTCGCTCGCCATGGTGCAGGCGCTGCGGCCGGTGGTGCTGAGCGGCCTCTCGGACACGTTGATCACCCGCTTCGGTGGCCAGACCATGGTCGGCCAGATGGAAGACGAGGTACGCCAGCTCGGGCGTTCCTTCGGCAGGACGTCGGTGGGAGGGCAGTCATGAGCATTCATTTCCGACGTGCGGGGAGCGGCGAGCCCCTCCTGCTCATCCACGGCATCGGTCACCGCCATCAGGCGTGGGAGCCGGTGTTCGAGCGGCTCACCGCCCACCACGAGGTGATCGCGCTCGACCTGCCCGGATTCGGGAACTCTCCGGTGCCGGGCACCGGCATGCCCGCCGACATGGCCGCCACCGTGGCCGGGGTCCTGCCGGTCCTGACGGAGTGGGGGCTGGAGCGTCCGCACGTCGCCGGCTACAGCCTCGGTGGGGCGATCGCCCTGGAGCTTGCGGCGACGGGGGCGGCAGCCTCGGCCACCGCCTTCTCCCCCGCCGGTTTCTTCACCCCGGCGGAGCGCCGACGGGCGCTGGCCATCCTCCGGATGCTGCGGGCCAACTCGTACCTGCCCACCCCGATCATGCGGGTCGCGCTGCGCTCGGCGTACCTGCGGGCGTTGTGCTTCGCGCCGCTGATGGCCCGCCCGACCCTGCTGGACGTCGAGCGCGCGCTGGGTGACGCGCTCGCCCTGCGACGTGGGCTCGGCTTCAACGCCGTGGCCCGAGCCGCCCGCGACTATCGCTTCGACTGCCTTCGGCTGTCCGACCCGACGGTGCCGGTGACCATCGGCTGGGGCGACCGCGATCGGATCTTCGGCGTCCACCAGGCCGAGCGCGCCCGGGCGGGCCTGCCGGCGGCACGGGTGGTGACGCTGCCCAGGTGCGGGCACGTGCCGATGAGCGACGACCCGGACCTGGTCGCCGGGCTCATCCTGGAGACCACCGGCGCCGTGCCCCGCACCGAGCGACCGATCCGTCCGGCTCCGGCCAGCATCGCGAGTCAGGAAGATCACTTCACACTCTAAAAACTTGCAGGCTGTGCAAGTTCGCTCCTAATCTCGCTCGCGTGACCGACACCGACCAAGCCGCGCCCGGGCGTCGCGACCGCAAGAAGGCGCAGACGCGGGCCGCGCTGACCGCCGCCGCGCTGCGGCTGGTCGCCGAACGCGGCCTGGAGCACGTGACGGTGGAGGAGATCAGCGAGGCCGCGGACGTGTCCTCGCGGACCTTCTTCAACTACTTCACCTGCAAGGACGAGGCACTCACCGACGATCCGGCGCTCGACGGCAACCCGGTCGTGGCGCGTCTGGCGGCCGCCCCTGCGCAGGTGCCGACGTTGCAGGCCGTCCGACTGGCCCTCGACGAGGCGATCGACACGATCCAGGCCGACCGGGAGTTGTGGCGGCTGCGGCTGGCGGTCATCACCCAGAACCCCGCGCTGCTGCCCCGGCTGGTGTCCGGCAACATCGCGACGGAGCGAGCCATGGTCTCGGTCATCGCCACCCGCCTCGGCGTAGGTGCTGACCACGGCCTCCCGCCGCTCATCACCGCTGTCACCAGTGCTGCCTTCCACACCGCGATGCTGCGCTGGTCCGCCGGCGACGACACCCGCCCCCTGCGCGACTACGTGGACGAGGCGTTCGCCGCTATCGCCGCCGGGCTGCCGGATCCGCCGTTCCCCTCCTGACCCGCCACTGCCCGCCCCGCCGCACCAGCTGCGGGGCCAGCCATCCCGCCACAAACCCGCCAAGGGAGCGTCAATGACCACCACCGTCCCGCCCGCCGACACCGCCGAGGTCGGCACGCGCATGTCGCGTCGGGAGGTTCTCCAGGCCCTTTCCGGCCTGATGGTCGGCATGTTCGTGTCCATCCTCGCCTCCACGGTGGTGGCGAACGCGCTGCCGCGGATCATCGCGGATCTGAACGGCAGCCAGACCGTCTACACGTGGATCGTCACCAGCGAACTGCTCGCCATGACGGCGACGGTGCCGCTGTGGGGCAAGATGGCCGACCTGTACAGCAAGAAGCTGCTGATCCAACTCTCGCTGGGCCTGTTCGTGGTGGGTTCGCTCATCGCGGGCTTCACGCCGAACGTCGAGGTGCTGCTGCTCAGCCGTGTCGTCCAGGGCATCGGCGCCGGCGGCATGACGGCGCTGGCCACGATCGTCATGGCGGCGATGATCCCTCCCCGTGAGCTGGGCCGCTACGCCGGCATCTTCGGCGCGGTCTTCGGTGTGGGCACCATCGCCGGTCCGCTGATCGGTGGCCTGCTCGTCGACACGTCGTGGTTGGGCTGGCGGTGGTGCTTCCTGATCGGCGTCCCGTTCAGCATCATCTCCATCGCCCTGCTCCAGCGCACCCTGCACCTGCCGGTCATCCGCCGCAAGGCAAAGATCGACTGGCTGGGCGCCCTGCTCATCACCTCTGGTGTCTCCACGCTGCTGATCTGGTCGTCCCTGGCCGGGAACAAGTTCGAGTGGGCCTCCGGCTGGACGGCCCTGATGGTCGTCGGCGGTCTGGTCCTGCTGGCGCTGGCCGTGCTCGTCGAATCTCGCGCCGAGGAGCCGATCGTCCCGCTGGGCATCTTCCGCAACCGCACGGTTTCCCTGGCCACGATCGCCAGCGTGCTGGTCGGTGTCGCGCTGTTCGGCGGCACCGTCTTCCTGTCCCAGTACTTCCAGATCTCGCTGGGCAAGTCACCCACCGTCGCGGGCCTGATGAGCCTTCCGATGATCTTCGGCCTGCTCGTCTCGTCGACGGTCGCCGGACAGCTCATCACCAAGTACGGCCGGTGGAAGGCATACCTGGTGGCCGGCGCCGCGGTGATGAGCGTCGGGATGCTGCTCCTGGGCACCATCGACGCCAACACCAGCGTCCTCGTGCTGTCGATCTACATGGCCGTGCTGGGCGTCGGCGTCGGCATGCTCATGCAGAACCTCGTGCTGGCCGCACAGAACGACGTACCGGCCCACGAACTCGGCGTCACCACCTCCGTGCTGACGTTCTTCCGCAGCATGGGCGGCGCCATCGGGGTCAGTGCCCTCGGCGCGGTCCTGGCGAACCGGGTGGCCTCGCTGACCGCCGAGCGGCTCGGCCCGGCGGCGACGGCCGGCGGTGGCTCCGCCGAGGTGCCCGACCTGTCCACCCTGCCCGAGCCGGTGCTGCGCATCGTGCAGGACGTGTACGGCATCGCCACCGCGGATCTCTTCCTGGTCGGCGCGCCGTTCGCGCTGCTCGCGCTGATCGTCGTGCTGTTCATCAGGGAGAAGCCGCTGCACACCCTCAGCGGGGAGGAACGACGCGTCCAGGAGGAGGCGGCCGCGAAGGCCGCGATCCACTGAGCGGTACGACAGCAGTCGGGGGCGGGCCGGTGGGCCCGCCCCCGTTCTGTTTCCACCTCCCGCCGCGTTTTTCGGTAATGACGTGGCGTGAACCAGCCGACACGTAACGTGAGGTGAAGCCGGTAATCGGCTGACGCCAGACGTGCGCCGGGCCGCCACTGCGGCGGCGCCGCTCGGCCAACTGCCGGGTCGGGACAGCTCGGCAACGTCGCGGCCTACTCAGCCGCAGGAGGTGTGGACGATGCCCATGCTGTCGGTCTTCGATCCCCGGCACACTGTCGCTCCCCCGGGATACAGCCGCTGGCTGATCCCGACCGCGGCACTGGCGGTGCACGTCTGCATCGGCCAGGTCTACGCGACGAGCGTCTACAAGAACTCCCTCATCGCGCACTTCGACACCAGTCAGACGGCGATCGGCGCGATCTTCAGTATCGCCATCGTCATGCTGGGTTCGTCCGCGGCGGTGGGCGGCCGTTGGGTGGAGCGCAACGGGCCACGCCGAGCGATGTTCGTCTCGGCGTGCTTCTGGGCCGTCGGGTTCCTGGTCGGCGCGCTCGGCATCGCGACCCAGCAGCTGTGGCTGCTCTACCTCGGGTACGGCGTCATCGGCGGCATCGGGCTCGGCATCGGCTACATCTCGCCCGTCTCGACCCTGATCAAGTGGTTCCCGGACCGCCCCGGCCTGGCCACCGGTCTGGCCATTATGGGGTTCGGCGGTGGCGCCCTGGTCGCCGGCCCGCTCGCGCGCCAACTGCTCTCCCTCTACGACTCCGGCTACAACCCCAACAACCCGGCCGCCGTGGCGTCGGGCAGTGCGCTCGTGGCGCTCTTCGTCACGTTCGGCATCGGGTATTTCGTGATCATGATGTTCGGCCCGTTCAACGTCCGGGTTCCGGCACCGGACTGGCGGCCCGCCGGGTTCGACCCCGCGACCGTGGCCGCCCGACCTCTGGTGACGACGGCGAGCGTGTCGGCGTCGAACGCCGTGCGTACCCGGTCGTTCTGGTTGCTGTGGATCGTCCTGTTCTGCAACGTCACCGCGGGCATCGGCATCCTGGAGCAGGCAAGCCCGATGATCCAGGACTTCTTCCGGGACAACGGGACCGCCACCACTGTCTCGGTGTCGGCCGCAGCCGGTTTCGTGGGAGTGCTGTCGCTGTTCAACATGGCTGGGCGGTTCGTCTGGTCGACGACGTCCGACCTCATCGGCCGCAAGCCCATCTACATGATCTACCTCGGCGTCGGCATGGTGCTGTACGTGCTGCTCGCCGTGGCCGGCCACTCCGCGACCGCGGTCTTCGTGCTGATCGCCGCCGCGATCATCTCCTTCTACGGCGGTGGCTTCGCCACCATGCCCGCCTACCTGCGTGACCTGTTCGGCACCTTCCAGGTCGGGGCCATCCACGGCCGGATCCTGACCGCCTGGTCGGCCGCAGGTGTCGCCGGCCCGCTGATCGTCAACGGGATCCTCGACACGCAGGGCAAGCCCGGCACCCTCACCGCGGCGGCGTACCGGCCCGCGCTGTTCACCATGGTCGGCATCCTCGCCATCGGGTTCATCGCGAACCTGCTGGTGCGTTCCGTGCCCGAGCGGTTCCACGAACCGGACCGAGGGCCGACCTCGCCCGTGGCGAAGGCGACCGTCACCGAGCCGGTCGCTCTCGGACGGGACAGTCAACCGCCCGCGCCGCCGCGCGTCGGCAGCCAGACCGGGCGGCTCTGGTTGTCGTGGCTGCTGGTCGCGGCGCTGCTCGGCTACGGCATCGTCCAGACCGCCATCACCGCCGCGAAGCTGTTCACGGGCTGACGTGCGGTGGCCAGACCTCTTGCATCACAACGGAAGGCGCCCCCTTGAAAGGGGCGCCTTCCGTATCGCCGATCCGATCAGAGCTGGGTGGTCGACCGGTTCTCGTTGAGCCGCTCCCGTTGTGGCACCACCGTGTACTTCGGATCGCGGGCCGACACCCGTCCCGCCTCGAAGACGCCGAACCGGGTGGCGACCGACGATGCCACGAGGGCGGCGCCGGAGATCGCCGACAGGACCCGGCTGCGTCGGCTGAGCAGGGCGGTGACGGTGCCCACGGCGAGCAGGGCGCGTCCCGCCTTGACCAGCCGGCCGCTGCGGCCGTGCTTGTAGGGCTCGCTGGTGAGGCCCTGCCGCTCCAACTGGTGCCCTCCGCCGAACTCGACGGCCGCGGCGGCCAGGGCGAGTCGTCGCAGTGGGGCGGTCTCCGCGGCCGGTGCCGCGATCAGCCCCACCCCGGACGCAGCGGCGAGCGCGCTGCCGGCGAAAACGAACGGCAGCGACGGGTAGGCGTCGTGCCAGGACGGCACTGCCGTGTCGGCGAGCAGCACACCGGTGTACGTCGCCAGCGCCGGCGCGGTGGCCGCGGCGGCCAGGCCGGCGACGTTGCCGATGGGCGGTGCGATCCGACGGGCGAGGCCGAGCACACCGTGCTGCGGGAGCAGGGGTGCGAGCTCGGCGACCGCGGCCACGCCGGCCAGTGGCCCGAACGCGGCGAGGATCCAGGTGCCGACCGACATCGGCGAGGTCACCTTGGCCACCCGGAGCATGTGATGGAACCGGGCCGGCCGGCCGAGGTCGTGAACCAGCAGGTACGTGCTGGCGGCGACGCCGCCGAGGGCCGTCCAGCGGCCCACCTTGCGCAGCCCCGGTCGTCCGGTCAGTTGGGCGCCCGCGCCGATCAGCGCACTTCCGGCGGCGAGGCCTCCGGTGAACAGGTAGCCGGCGATGTCGTACTTCCACACCGGCGGCTTCAGGACCGGCCGGCCGTAGTAGGAGGCGAAGTCGGCCGGCGGCACCGTGAGCTGCTCACCGTCGCCGCCTCGTCTGCGGGGCTGCCGGTGACGCTTCCCGTCGGGCTGATCGAGGCCGGCCTGGAACTCGCGGAACCGGGCGCCGACCGGCTCGTTCGATGGTGTCTCGTCGGTCATTGCCGCCTACCCAGGAACGCGACCGCCGTGGCGACCGCCATCGTCATCGCCGCCAGGCCGGCGCGCTTCCACATGGCCGGCAGGTCGCGGGTGGTCACGATCGGGTCCGGTGGCAGCCCGTACACCTCCGGCTCGTCGAGCAGCAGGAAGAACGCCCCGTCACCACCCACGCCGTCGTTCGGGTCGTGCCCGTACAGGCGGGCCTCCGGCACTCCCTGCTCGTGCAGCTTCGCCACCCGCGTGGCGGCCCGCTCCCGCAACTCGTCCAGAGCCCCGTACTGGATCGACTCCGTCGGACACGCCTGCGCACACGCCGGCGTCATCCCCGCACCCAACCGGTCGTAGCACAGCGTGCACTTCCACGCCCGACCGTCGTCCTTGCGCTGATCGATGACGCCGTACGGACACGCGGAGATGCAGTAACCGCAGCCGTTGCAGATGTCCTCCTGCACCACCACGGTGCCGAACTCCGTCCGGAACAACGAACCCGTCGGACAGACATCCAGACACGCCGCGTGCGTGCAGTGCTTGCACACGTCAGACATCATCAACCAGCGGAAATCCGTACGCCCCTCCGCACCCGAGCCACGCCCCGGCGGCTGCGTACCCGGCATCCCCAGAAACTCCGGGCCGCCCGACATGCGGGCGGCCGCTGCGGGCGAGCCGGTGGGCAGTCCGGGGTCCGTGCCGGTGTCGGTGCTGGTACCCGCGCCGACCGCCGCAGTCACAGGGCTGATCGCCGGGCCGTCCGGGTCCCCCTCGAACGCCGGAGTCGCCCACCCGGCCGAGCGGGGCTGCTCCACGAACGCGACGTGCCGCCACGAGTTCGCGGTCAGGGCACCCGTGTTGTCGTACGACATGCCCAGCAGGTCGAGCCCGCTCTCGGGGACCCCGTTCCACTCCTTGCAGGCCACCTCGCACGCCTTGCAGCCAATGCACACGCTGGTGTCGGTGAAGAACCCCATCCGCGGCGGCGCGTCCTCGTAGCCGGCGTCCGGCGCGGGGTCCAGCGGCCCGTACAGGGCGTTGGCGTGGGGCATCGGTCAGGCCTCCTGGTCGCTGCTGCTGTCGGCGACGTCGGTCGTGACCATCGGTGGGTAGCGGTGGACGAGGTTCCCCGACCGCCGCCGGTAGTCGACGACGAGGCCCAACAGGTCCTGTCCTCTGGGGCGCCGTCCGGGCCGGACGTCGCAGGTGCCGACCTTGCTCTCCTGGATCAGGACGTTGGGGTCGAGGGTGATGCCGAACAGGTCGTTCGCCGAGTCGCCGGTCACCAGGCCCTCGTAGCCGAAGTGGTACGGCAGCCAGACCTGGTGGATGATCCGGCCATCCACGCGCAGCGGCGTGACGCGGTCGGTCACCAGCACCTTCGCCTCGACGGCCGCGCGGCTGGTGACCAGGTGGGCCCAGCCCAGGTGACTCAACCCTCGCAGGGCCGCCAACTCCGGCGACACCTCGACGAACATCTCGGGTTGCAGCTCGGCCAGCGGTGACACCGTCCGGCTCATCCCGCCGGCGGTGTGGTGCTCGGTGAGCCGGCTGACCGTGAACACGTACGGGAACACCTGGCTGTGCTCCTGCGGCGGGCTCGGGTTGAGCGTGTTGATCGGGTGGGTGTAGACCTTGCGGGTCGGGTTGGCCTGCTGTCGGTAGAGCGGGTTGCGCACCGGCGACTCGACCGGCTCGTAATGGGTGGGCATAGGTCCGTCCAGGACACCGGTGGGCGCGTACAGCCAGCCCTTGCCGTCGCCCTGAAGGATGAACGGGTCGTCACCGGCGATGCCCGCCACACCCGAGGCGTCGTGCTCCGGTCGGTAGGACGGCGGTTTGGTCTTTTCGAAGTCCGGCACGTCGTAGCCGGTCCACTCGCTCTTGTCCGCGTCCCACCAGACGTAGCGTTTGCGCTCACTCCACGGGTTGCCGTCCGGGTCCGCGGACGCACGGTTGTAGAGGATGCGCCGGTTCGCCGGCCACGCCCAGCCCCACTCGGGTGCCACCAGGGACTGCTCCGAGCCGGGTTTGCGGCGGGCGGCCTGGTTCACGCCGTCGGCGTACACCCCGGTGTAGATCCAGCACCCGCCGACGGTGGAGCCGTCGTCCTTCATCTCGGTGAACGACGCCAACGGACGGCCGGTGGCCACGTCGTACCCGTTGATCTCGCGCAGAACCGCCTCGGCGCTCGGCTCGACGGTCGGGCCGTGCGTGGGGTAGTCCCAGGCGAGGTCGAGCAGCGCACGGTCGCGGGGCTTCGTCGACGTCGCCAGCCGTTCCCGGATGACGCGCCCGAGGTGGTAGAAGAACCAGAGTTCCGAGCGGGCGTCGCCTGGCGGCTCGACGGCCTTCTCCCGCCACTGCAACAGGCGCTGCGTCTGGGTGAACGTGCCCTCCTTCTCCACGTGCGAGGCGGCGGGCAGGAAGAACACCTCCGTGCGGCACTCCTCGGGCACGATCTCGCCGGTCTCGATCTCCGGCGCGTTCTTCCAGAACGTGGCGCTCTCGATCTCGAACAGGTCCCGGACCACGAGCCAGTCGAGGTTGGCCATGCCGAGACGCTGCGCCCGGCCGTGCGCCGAACCGACAGCCGGGTTCTGCCCGAGCAGGAAATATCCCTTGATCTTGCCGTCGATCATGTCGAGCACCTGCTGGTAGGTGCCGTGGTCACCGGTCATCCGCGGCAGGTAGCCGTAGCAGTAGTCGTTGTCGGCGGTGGCGGCGTCACCCCAGTACGCCTTGAGCAGGTTGACGCCGTAGGTGCGGGCGTTGCCCCAGAAGCCCTTCTGCCCCGGGTGCGCGATGCTGTCCACCCACTTGTCCAGGGTCGGGTGATTGGCGTGGTGCGGCATCGGCAGGTAGCCCGGCAGCAGGTTGAACAGCGTCGGGATGTCGGTGGACCCCTGGATGCTGGCATGCCCGCGCAGGGCCATCACCCCACCACCCGGGCGGCCCACGTTGCCCAACAGGAGCTGGATGATCGCGCCGGTGCGGATGTACTGCACGCCGACGCTGTGCTGCGTCCAGCCCACCGAGTAGACGAGCATGCCGGTCCGGTCCCGGCCGGAGTTCTCCGTCCACGCCCGGGCCAACTCCAGGAACTTGTCCTGCGGGACGCCACAGACCCGTTCCACCATCTCCGGGGTGTAGCGGGCGAAGTGCCGCTTGAGGATCTGGTACACACAGCGCGGGTGCTGCAGCGTCTCGTCACGTTCGGTCTCGCCGCCGACCGGCGCGCCGTGCGACTCGTTCTCCAGCCCGGCCGCCGTCTCCCGCTGTGTCTCGCTGTCGCGGGTCGTCTGGTTCTGCGAGTGGCCCTCGTACCGCCAGCTGGCCTGGTCGTAGGTGGCGTTGTCGTCGTTGAAGCCGGAGAAGAGGCCGTGCATGTCCTCGGTGTCGGCGTACTCCTCGGTCACGATCGTCGCGGCGTTGGTGTAGGCGACGACGTACTCCCGGAAGTCCAGCTCGTTGTCGAGGATGTAGCGCACCACCCCGCCGAGCAGCGCGATGTCCGTGCCCGCCCGGATCGGCAGGTACGAGTCAGCCAGCGCGCTGGTGCGGGTGAAACGCGGATCGACGTGGAAGACCTTCGCACCCCGGCGCTTGGCCTCCATCACCCACTGGAAACCCACCGGGTGTGCCTCGGCCATGTTCGAACCCTGGATGACGATGACGTCGGAGTTCGACAGGTCCTGCTGGTACTGGGTGGCGCCGCCACGACCGAAGCTGGTCCCCAGACCGGGGACGGTGGAGGAGTGTCAAATACGGGCCTGGTTCTCGATCTGGAGTGCCCCCATTGCGGTGAACAACTTCTTGATGAGGTAGTTCTCCTCGTTGTCCAGCGTCGCCCCACCCAGGCTGGAGATGCCCAGCGTCCGGTTGAGCGGTCGACCCTCGGCGTCGACGTCCTCCCAGGTCTCGTCCCGGGCGGCCAGAACCCGATCGGCGATCATGTTCAGCGCCGTGTCGAGGTCGAGGTCCTCCCAATCGGTGCCGTACGGCCGGCGGTAGCGGACCTTGGTCTGCCGCAGCGGGCTGGTCACCAGGCTCTTGCTGGCCGAACCCTTCGGGCAGAGCCGACCCCGCGAGATCGGGCTGTCCGGGTCGCCCTCGATCTGACTGACCCGCCCGTCCTTGACGAACACCCGCTGACCGCAACCCACCGCGCAGTACGGGCACACTGAACGGGCCACGCTGTCGGCGGTTTCCGTGCGAGCCGTGAGCGCGCGGGATCCATCGGACTTCGCCGCGGCACCCCGCCCCAACGGGTCGGTGCCGGTGAGCTGGCGGTAGACCGGCCAACCCTCGATCCAGCTACGCACCCCCATTGCCGCACCTTCCCGACCAAGCACGCCAAATATGAACACTCTGACGTTAGATGAGGTGCCGGTCCGGTCGCAGCGGGATCACCAACAGTCATGCCTCCCCCGGCCTGATCGTGCGGGCCGGGAGAGGCATGAAGTACGGCGATGGTCAGTTCGGTTGGAGCTGACCAACGGGGTGCTCGACGAAGGTCCGGTAACGGCGCAGCTCCCAGAACAGCCAGCCGATGCTGATGATCGCCAACACGACGAAGACCAACGAGCCGGAGAACGTGTCCCAGAGGGTGTGCAGGACCACGACACCCAGGAACGTACCGATGAACCCGATGAGCCGGCCGACGCTCGGGCTGGCCAACAGCGCCCACAACGCGCCGGCGGTGAGCCCGGTCCAGGCGGTGTGACCGGCGGGCGCGGTCAGACCACGGACGAACAGCGTCTGCTCCACCGCACCGATGTTGCCCTGCGAGCTCAGCAGCGCGCTGAAGGCGTAGCCCATCGTCTCCAGCGCGGCGAACCCCATGCCGGCGGCGATGCCGATGATCAGCCCGTCGGAGGGCACCCGGCGGCGACGCTGGGCCACCACCGTGAACAGCAGGACCACCGGGACGATCAGCTTCGCCGACTCCTCGATCAGCGCGACGAACAGCATCGGCAGGGTGCCGAGCCCGCGCAGGGTGTCGTACTCCAGCGTGCCGGCGACCACAGTGCCGATCACACCACCGAAGAACGCCGACGTCACCAGCACCGACGCCGGCACCTGCCATCGCCCGGTGCGAGCCTGCGCGAACGTCAGGAACGTCAGCGGCACCAGCGTCGCCCCGAGCAGGATCAACGCCGGTACGAAATTCGGGTTCTTGGTGCTGACCAGGGTCCGCAGCACCGCCAGGTAAAGGATCAGCCCGACGACGAGCACTCCGACCCACGCCCACCGGCGCCAACGATCACCCATACGGCGCAGTCTGGCGGATCCAGGTTACGAAGAACAGCCACGGAGTTGAGATCCTGACGACGACGCAGGGGCACACTGCCTGCGTCTTGATCACCTACGATCTGCCCCCATGCGTCGCATAGCACGGTCCCTGGCACTCACACTCCTGCTGGTCCTGTCCACCTGCGCCTCGAAGCCTGAGGTTGCCGGGGACGTGGCGTTGACCGTCTTCCTGGACAACGACGCGACGGCGACGCAGAGAGAGGCCGTGCAGCAACGGCTCCGGTCGATGCCAAGTGTCGAAGGCGTGGCTCTCGAAACCCGCGAACAGGTGCACGAGCGCTTCAAGGTCGATTTCAAGGACCAACCCGACCTGCTGGCGGACCTCAAGCCGGAGTACGCGCCAGAGCTCGTCCACGCCACTGTCACCGACTCTCTGATCGCCGAAGCGATCGAGGCGGTGATGACCGAGGTCGACGGCGTCGATGAGGTGGCGCTCCGGATCGCCGACGTCGACCCCCGGCCTTCGTGGATCGGGATCATCGTTCGGTTGAAATCCTCGGCGACCAGCGAGCAACGGGCCGCCATCCAGGACGCCGTCCGTGGACTGCCACACGCGAAGTCGGTCGGGTTCGAGGACCGCGACGCCGCGTACGAGCGCCTACGCAAGCGGTGCCAGGGCAAGGGCGACCTCACCGCGCAGCTCAAACCGCCGATGCCGCACGAGTCGTGGCGGTTCGAGCATCCCCTCAACGGCACGGGATCCGGAGTGTCACATCTGATGGACCTCGACGGAGTAGACGGCATCAAACTGGTTCCCGTCGAGATGCTGTAACGCCCTGCATGCCAGTGATCGTTGGCAGCTGAGCAGCTCGACACGCCGAGCATCGCACTGCTGAGCTGCCAACGATCACTGGCCCGGAGGCCAGCCGACCACTGCGCCGGCTGGTCAGACGACCTGCGCCAGCCGGAAGCGCTCGGCTACCACCAGGGTGTCGTCGTCGACGGTGAAGCCGGGGTCGCCCAACTCGGCGCGCACCTCAGCGCTGTGCCAGAACGCCTCGTGCCCCGCGCGCCACTGCGCCACCGACTCGTCGCCCTCGCCCTCATCCAGGGCGTGTTGCAGGTCGACGTCGCCGAGCCGGACCACCCGTACGTCCGTCAGCTCGATGACCGCGACGCGCCGCCCGTCGGAGTCCACCACCGCGGACAGTTGGCCCACCTCGGGCAGCGGCTCGTTCGCGCGCTCGTACCCGATCAGCAGGCCGGTCGTCGAGGTCTTCGCGCCGGAGAGGATCGCGGCGACGAGGCTGTCGCGCAGCGGACCCGGGAACGCGAACTCGGCCAGCGGAAGATCATCGAGTTCCATCAGCGGAGGGTACGCGATCCGGCGTCCCGCGAGGCGACGCCGTCGACAAGCTCGGGGCGACATGGCACGGTCCTCTGGTGGCAACCTATGGCGTCGCTCTCGTGCTGCTGGTCGATCCGTCGGGCGCGGTGCTGCTTCAGCACCGCGATGAGGACGCGCCCGCGTCGCCGGGTCAGTGGAGTCTGCCGGGTGGCCACATCGAGCCCGGTGAGTCACCGGAGGAGGCGGCCCGCCGCGAGCTGCTGGAGGAGACGGGCCTGACAGCGGGTGAACTGCATCCACTGTGGAGCGGCCCGCGCCCGTACGAACCCGGCTTTCCCCACACCGTCACCGTTCACGTGTTTCGGGGCACCACCACGGCCCGGCAGGAGGACGTGGTTATCGGTGAGGGGCAGGCCATGGTGTTCGTCCCCCGGGACCAGGTGCTCGACCGTGAGCTGGCGGTCTCCGCGGCGCTGGTCCTGCGCATGATCTAGCGTCAGGTGTGGTGGATCGGGGTCGCCAGGTCGCTGAGCGGCCGGCCCGAGCCGCCCCAGGCCTGCGCGGTAATCTCGGCGGCGATCGCCACGGCCGTCTCCTCGGGTGTCCGCGCACCCAGGTCCAGCCCGATCGGTGAACAGAGCCGGGCCAGCGCGGCCTCGCTCACGCCCGCCTCGCGGAGCCGGCGCATCCGGTCGTCGTGTGCGCGGCGGCTGCCCATCGCGCCGATGTAGCGGGCGGGTGTGCGCAGTGCGACCTGGAGCAGCGGCACGTCGAACTTGGGGTCGTGGGTCAGCACGCAGAGCACCGTGCGGTCGTCGACGGTCGTCGACTCCAGGTACGCGTGCGGCCACTGCACCACGAGGTCGTCCGCGTCCGGAAAGCGCGCGCGGGTGGCGAACACCGGGCGGGCGTCGCAGACCGTGACGTGGTAGCCGAGGAACCTGCCGATCCGGGCCATCGCGGCGGCGAAGTCGATCGCGCCGAAGATGATCATCCGGGGTGGTGGCACGTACGACTGGACGAACACCGCCACGTCGTCGCCACGCTGCTCCCCCCGCCGGCCCAGGTGGATCGTGCCGGTGGCACCGAGGGCGAGCATGCCCCGCGCCTGCCGGGCGGCCGCGTCGTCCAGGTCGGGTGCGCCGAGGCTGCCGGCGATCCGGTCGGGCCAGATCACCAATTGGGCGTTCTCCACAGATGCGGTGGCGACCGGCCGGCCGTCGGAGATCGCGGCGAGCACCTCGTCGGTCTCGGTCATCGCGACGCCGGGCTGCACCAGGACCTGGATCGTGCCGCCGCAGGTCAAACCGACGTCGAACGCGTCGTCGTCGCTGACACCGAAGGTCTGGGTCTGGGCAGTTCCGGTCTCCAGCGCCGTCCGGCACATCTCGTAGACGGTGCCCTCGACGCAGCCACCGGAGATGCTGCCCAGCACCTCGCCGTGTGCAGAGACGGCCATCGCCGCCCCGGGTTGCCGGGGCGCGGACTGCCAGGTCCGCACGACGGTCGCGACGGCGAACACGACGCCGGCCGAACGCCAGGTCGTCAGCCCGTCGACGATGTCCCGCATGGCCGCACGATCCGCGAGCCCGGGCCGCACCGTCAACGGCGACCTAAGCAACTGCTTAGGTCGCCGTTGACTTTGGTCACCGTCGGGCAGAGATTTTGCCGGACTGCGGAGGTACGACATGCAGGTGCCGGCACCGTTCGAGTACGAGCGAGCCACCAGTGTGGACCATGCGATCAGCCTTCTGGAGCATCGCGGCGGCACCGCCCGCCTGATCGCCGGCGGGCACAGCCTGCTGCCGATGATGAAGCTCCGGCTGGCCAACTTCGACTATCTGATCGACATCAACGACCTGCACGCCGAGCTGGGCTACGTCGAGACGGGCCCGGACGAGGTTCGCATCGGGGCGCTGACCCGCCATCGGGAGCTGCTCGAATCCCCCGTGCTGGGGGCGGCGTTCCCCATCTTCGCCGACGCCGAACGGGTGATCGCCGACCCGGTGGTGCGCAACCGGGGCACGCTGGGCGGCTCGCTCTGCCAGGCCGACCCGTCCGAGGACCTCTCGGCGGTGTGCACGACCCTGGACGCGCGGTGCGTGATCCGGGGTCCGGGCGGCGCGGAGCGGGTCGTGTCGATGGAGGACTTCCACGTCGGGCCGTACGAGACGGCCGTCGCGGACGACGAGATCCTGGTCGAGATCCGGCTACCAGTGCGGCCCGGCTGCGGCAGCGCGTACGCCAAGGTCGAGCGCCGGGCCGGCGACTGGGCCGTGGTGTCGGCCGGCGCGGCGGTGTGGCTCGACGGCGGCGTGATCGTCGACGCCCGGGTCGGGCTCGCGGCGGTCGGCCCCAACACGACGGGCATCCCGGAGATCTCGGCCGCGTTGCGCGGGCAGGAACCCTCGGAGGGGCTCTACGAGCAGGCCGGGGCCATCGCGGCGCGCAGCTGCGACCCGGTGACCGACCAGCGCGGCAGCGCGGACTACAAGCGGCATCTGGCCGCCGAGCTGACCAGGCGGACCCTGCGCCGGGCCGTCGAACGGGCGAGGAGCTGAGCATGCAGGTCACCATGACCGTCAACGACGTCGAGGTCACCCGGGAGATCGAGGCCCGGCTGCTGCTGGTGCACTTCCTGCGGGACGTGCTCGGTCTGACCGGCACGCACTGGGGCTGCGACACCAGCAACTGCGGCACCTGCGTGGTCTGGTTGGACGGCGAGCCGGTGAAGTCGTGCACCGTGCTCGCGGCGATGGCCGGCGGCCACCAGGTGCGTACCGTCGAGGGTCTCGCCAAGGGCGCCGAGCTGGACCCGATCCAGCAGGGTTTCATGCAGTGCCACGGCCTCCAGTGCGGCTTCTGCACGCCGGGGATGATGATGACCGCGCGGGCGCTGCTCGACCGCAACCCCGACCCGAGTGAGACGGAGATCCGGGAGGCGATCTCGGGTCAGATCTGCCGGTGCACGGGTTACGCCACCATCGTCCGCTCGGTCCGCTGGGCCGCCGTGGCCGAGGCGCAGGCCGCGGCCCAGGTCACCGAGACCACCGAATCGACCGAGGCCGGCGAGATCGACAACGCCGGCCAGCCCGCGGAGGCCGTCGCATGACCACCGTGCACGAGCGCGTGGACACGTTCCACGACAACGACCAGAAACCCGTCGGGTACGGCCGGATGCTGCGCAAGGAGGACCCGCGCTTCCTGCGGGGTCGCGGCCGGTACGTCGACGACGTCCAACTGCCCGGCATGCTGCACCTCGCGATCCTCCGGTCGCCGGTGGCGCACGCCCGCATCGTCAGCATCGACACGAGCGCCGCCGAGGCGTCGCCCGGGGTGAAGGCGGTGGTGACCGGGGCTGCCCTGGCTGCGCAGAACCTGGCCTGGATGCCGACCCTCTCCAACGACGTGCAGGCCGTCCTCGCCACCGACAAGGTGCGTTTCCAGGGCCAGGAGGTCGCGTTCGTCCTCGCCGAGGACCGGTACGCGGCCCGCGACGCGCTGGAGCTGATCGACGTCGAGTACGACGTCCTCGACCCGGTGATCGACGCACGTCGCGCGTTGGAGCCGGACGCCCCGGTGATCCGCGACGACCTGGACGGCAAGACGAACAACCACTGCTTCGACTGGGAGACCGGCGACGAGGCGGCCACCGAGGCGGTCTTCGCCCGCGCCGACGTCGTGGTCAGCCAGGACCTCGTCTACCCCCGGGTGCACCCGGCGCCCATGGAGACGTGCGGGGCGGTCGCCGACTACGACGCCGTCGACGGCAAGCTGCGGCTCTGGTCGACCACCCAGGCGCCGCACGCGCACCGCACCCTCTATGCCATCGTGGCGGGCCTGCCCGAGCACAAGATCCAGGTGATCGCGCCGGACATCGGCGGCGGGTTCGGCAACAAGGTGCCGATCTACCCCGGGTACGTCTGCGCGATCGTCGCCTCGATCGTCACCGGCAAGCCGGTGAAGTGGATGGAGGACCGCTCGGAGAACCTGATCAGCACCGGTTTCGCCCGCGACTACATCATGCGCGGGGAGATCGCGGCGACCCGCGACGGTCGGATCCTCGGCATCCGCACCAACGTGCTGGCCGACCACGGCGCGTTCAACGGCACCGCCGCCCCGGTGAAGTACCCGGCCGGCTTCTTCGGGGTGTTCACCGGCAGCTACGACATCGAGGCCGCGTACTGCAAGATGACGGCGGTCTTCACCAACAAGGCGCCCGGCGGTGTCGCGTACGCGTGCTCGTTCCGGATCACCGAGGCGGTCTACCTGGTCGAGCGGATCGTCGACTGCCTCGCCGACGAACTCGGCATGGACCCGGCCGAGCTGCGGCTGAAGAACTTCATCCAGCCGGAGCAGTTCCCGTACACGACGAAGACCGGCTGGGTGTACGACTCGGGCAACTACGAGCCGACGATGCGGCTGGCGATGGAGATGGCCGGCTACGACGAGTTGCGCCGCGAGCAGGCGGAGAAGCGGGCCCGGGGCGAGCTGATGGGCATCGGCATCGCGTTCTTCACCGAGGCCGTCGGCGCCGGGCCGCGCAAGGACATGGACATTCTCGGGCTGGGCATGGCCGACGGCTGCGAGCTGCGCGTCCACCCGACCGGAAAGGCCGTGGTACGCCTCAGCGTCCAGTCGCAGGGTCAGGGGCACGAGACGACGTTCGCGCAGATCGTCGCCGAGGAGATCGGGATTCCACCGTCGGACATCGAGGTGCTGCACGGCGACACCGACAACACCCCGTTCGGCCTCGGCACGTACGGCAGCCGGTCGACGCCCGTCTCAGGCGCCGCTGCGGCTCTGGTGGCCCGGAAGGTCCGCGACAAGGCGCGGATCATCGCCTCGGGGATGCTGGAGGTGTCGGTGGCCGACCTGGAGTGGGAGAAGGGCGCGTTCCACGTCGCGGGCGACCCGGGCAGGTCCGTCACCATCCAGGACATCGCCATGCGCGCGCACGGCGCGGGTGACCTGCCCGAGGGCATCGAGGGTGGGTTGGAGGCGCAGATCTGCTACAACCCGTCGAACCTGACCTACCCGCACGGCGCGTACATCTGCGTGGTGGACATCGACCCCGGCACCGCGCAGGTGAAGGTCCGACGGTTCATCGCGGTCGACGACTGCGGCACCCGGATCAACCCGATGATCATCGAGGGGCAGGTGCACGGAGGGCTGACCGACGGGGTCGGCATGGCCCTGATGGAGATGATCGCGTTCGACGAGGACGGCAACTGCCTCGGTGCGTCCCTGATGGACTATCTGATCCCGACGTCCCTCGAAGTGCCCGACTGGGAGACCGGGTTCACCGTGACGCCGTCGCCACACCACCCGATCGGCGCGAAGGGCGTGGGCGAGTCCGCGACGGTGGGGTCGCCACCCGCGATCGTCAACGCGGTCATCGACGCCCTGAAGCCCTTCGGCGTACGCCATGCCGACATGCCGCTGACGCCGTCGCGGGTCTGGGACGCGATGCGCGGCCAGGCCCGGCCGCCGATCTGAGGGAGCCGAGATGACCACCATCGCGGAGCGCGCCCGGGAGCTGACCGACACCCGGGAGCCGTTCGTCCACGCCACAGTGGTCCGCGCCCAGGACCCGACGTCGGCCCGGCCGGGCGACGCCGCGGTGATCCGGTCCGACGGCTCGATCGAGGGCTTCGTGGGCGGGGTGTGCGCCGAGAGTTCGGTGCGCGCGGCGGCGCTCGACACCCTGCGCGACGGGACCGCCCTGCTGCTGCGGGTGCTGCCGGAGGGCGCGGTCCCGTTCCCGGACACCCCTGGGGCGCGGGTGGTGGTCAACCCGTGCCACTCCGGTGGGGCGATCGAGGTCTTCCTCCGACCGATGCTGCCGGCGCCGGCTCTGCGTGTCGTCGGCAGCACGCCGATCAGCGCGGCGGTGGCCAACCTCGCCGCGTTCCTCGACTTCGACGTCGTCGCGGCCGACGACTGCGCCGGCTGCACCGCTGTCGTCGTGGCCGGGTTGGGCAAGGGCGAGCAGGAGGCGATCCGGGCCGCGCTGGACGCCGGCGTCGGGTTCATCGCGCTGGTGGCCAGCGGCAGGCGCGGCGCGGCCCTGCTCGACGAGCTGGGTTTGACCGACGAGGAGCGCGCCCGCGTCCACTCGCCAGCGGGTGTGGACATCGGCGCGCGTACGCCGGCCGAGATCGCCCTGTCGATCATGGCTGAGGTGGTCCGGGCGATCCGGGTGGACGGGTTGACCCCGGCCTCCGGCGCGCCGGCCGCTCGACCCCAGCAGGCCGTCGACCCGGTGTGCGGGATGACAGTGCTGGTCGGGCCGGAGACGCCGCACGCGCGGGTCGACGGGCAGGACTTCTGGTTCTGCTGCGCCGGCTGCCTCGCGAGTTACACGGCGGCGTAGCCCGTGTTCCTGACCGGCCTGGTGCTCGCCGCGGGCGCGTCGGTGCGCCTCGGCGAGGCGAAGCAACTGCTGCCCTACCGGGGGCGGACGCTGCTCGACGCCACACTCGACCTGGCCCGCTCATGCGGCTTCGACCAGCTGCTCGTCACACTGGGCGGCGCGGCGAGCGGCATCCGCGACCGGGTCGACCTGACCGGGTGCCAGGTCGTGGAGAACCCGGCGTTCAGCACCGGCTGCGGGTCGTCGGTCAGCACCGCCGCGCGGGCGGTGGACCCGCGCGCCGACGCGCTCGTGCTGCTCCTCGGCGACCAGCCCGGCGTCCGCGCCGCAGACGTCCGCCGGGTCGCCGAGGCGGCCACCCCGCTGGCCGTCTGCCGGTACGCGAACGGGCTGGGCCACCCGTTCCGCTTCGGCCGGGCTGTCCTTCCCGAGCTGTACGACCTGCACGGCGACAAGGCCGTCTGGAAGCTGCTGCACTCCGGCCGCCACCCGGTGACCGAGGTGCCCGTCGACGGGCCGGTGCCGATCGACGTGGACACCCATGCGGACTACCAACGCCTGTTGGCGGGCGAGGCATGAGGGACGCCCTGGCCGTGCGGCACCGCCTCGACGCCGTCGACTACCTGGTCGACGACGGCCTGGCGATGGCCCTGTTCCTCGCGTTGCGCCTCGGTCGGCCACTGCTGCTGGAGGGCGAGCCGGGTGTCGGCAAGACCGCCGCTGCCAAGGCGTTGGCCCGCGCGCTGGAAACGCCGCTGATCCGGTTGCAGTGCTACGAGGGGCTGACCGCGGGCGAGGCGCTCTACGAGTGGAACTACCAGCGACAACTGCTGGCGATCCGGCTCGCCGAGGCACAACAGGCGCGGCTCACCGACGCGGACCTGTTCAGCGCCGAGTTCCTCCAGGAGCGGCCGATCCTGCGGGCCGTACGCCACCGGGGGCCGGTCCCACCGGTGCTGCTGATCGACGAGATCGACCGGGCCGACGACGAGTTCGAGGCACTGCTGTTCGAGTTCCTCGGCGAGGCCGGCATCACGATCCCCGAGCTCGGCACGTTCACCGCCCGTACGCCGCCGGTCGTGGTGCTCACCTCCAACCGCAGCCGGGAGCTGCACGACGCGTTGCGCCGCCGCTGCCTGTACCACTGGATCGACTTTCCCGAGCCGGCCCGCGCCGTCGAGATCGTCCGCCGTGCCGTGCCGGGCGCCACCGAGCCGCTGATCCAGACGGCCGTCCAGTTCGTCGGCGGCGTACGCGGCCGCGAGTTGGAGAAGCCGCCCGGGATGGCGGAGACCATCGACTGGGTGGCCGCGCTGTCCGTGCTGGGCGTCGCCGGTCTCGCCGCCGACGACGTCGCGCTGACCATCGGCACCATCGCCAAGACCCCCGACGACCGCGCCGTGGTCGCCGCCGCGCTCGGCGCCTACCAGGAGAGCCAGCTATGAAGATCACGAACGAGTTCGCGGTCGCTGTCCCGATCGACGAGGCGTGGGCGGTGCTCACCGACCTGGAGGGGATCGCGCCGTGCCTGCCGGGCGCCCAGTTGACCGGCGTCGACGGTGACGTCTACCGGGGCAGGGTGAAGGTCAAGGTCGGGCCGGTGATCTCGGAGTTCGCGGGCACCGCCCGGTTCGTCGAGAAGGACGACTCCGCCTACCGTGGGGTGATCGACGCGAAGGGCCGCGACGCCCGGTCGACGGGGAACGCGTCCGCGCTGGTCACCGCCCACCTACGGCCGGACGGCGACCGGACGCTGGTCAGCGTGGACACCGACCTGAAGATCTCCGGCAAGCTGGCCCAGTTCGGCAGCGGCATGATCAAGGAGGTGTCGGGCAAGTTGGTGGCCCAGTTCGTCGCCAACCTGGAGGCCAAGCTCGCGGCCGACCACTCGACCCCGGCCGTGCCGGCAGCACGCGCGGACTCCGAGCCCGTCGCGCCAGCGCCCGAGGCGCTTCCCGCCGCGTCCGCGACAGCGGTCGCCACCACACCCAGGACCGCCGCCGTCGCGCCGTCACCGATCGAGCCGTCGCCCGCCTCTTCGACGGCGGCATCGTCGCCGATCTCGCCGTCACTGCCGTCGGCGGCGGCGTCGTCGGCATCGTCATCGCCGTCGGCATCGTCATCGTCGTCGGCGGTCGAGTCACCCGACGGCTCCACCCGCGTGGCGGTGGCTGCCGAGCCGGAGGCGCTCGACCTGCTCAGCATCGCCGGCGGTTCGATCACCAAACGCCTCGTACCCGTCGTCGTCGGTCTTGTCGCCGTGGGCGCGGTGATCGCCTGGCTGGCCTCGCGCCGGTGAGCCCGGGCGTGCTGCGCGGGGTCGACCGGGCCGCGTTCGCGGTGGCGCTCGCCGGCCGGCTGCGACGAGCCGGCGTCCCGGCCGGCCTCACCGATGTCGACGACTTCGTCCGGGCGCTCGCCGCCAGCCCACCAGACTCGATGTCGTCGCTCTACTGGACTGCCCGGATCTGCCTGGTCCGACGGCACGCCGACCTCGCCGCGTTCGACCGGGTCTTCGCGGCGATCTTCGCGGACCCCCCACCGCTGCCCCGGCCGTCGCGGTCCGCGTCCCCGCCTGACGCTCACGACGACGTGTACGTGCGTGTGCCCGCCGACACCGACGACTCGGATTCCGGCGGTGGCCTGCCGTGGGCGACGCTGCCGCCGGCCGTGGCGGAGACACCGGCACACGACACAGCGCTGCTGCTGCCCGAGCGGCGCCCCAGCGCCCTCAGCGGGCTCGCCGACCGCCCGTTCGACGCACTCGACAGCGCACAGGTCGCACAACTCGGCGACGCCCTGCGCGCTGCCGTCGGCGGCTGGCCGACCCGGCGTACCCGGCGGTTCGCCATCGGCGCGGCCGGTGCCCGGGTCGCGCTGCGGCCCACCATCGCCCGGGCCCGCCGCACCGGATGGGAACCCGTCGAGGTCGTCCGCGAGCGACCGGTGCGACGGCCACGCCGGGTCGTGCTGCTCTGCGACGTCAGCGAGTCGATGCGGGCGCAGGCGACCGCGTACCTGCATCTGATGCGGGCGTTCGCGGTGGTCGCCGACGCGGAGGTCTTCGCGTTCGCGACGACGCTGACCCGGCTCACCGTGGTGCTGCGACACACGTCGGCGGCCGAGGCGGTCGCGCAGGCCAGCGCCGCCGTGACCGACCGGTACGGGGGCACCCGGATCGCCACGAACCTGCGCTCCCTGCTCACCTCCCACCACGCGGACGCCGTGCGCGGGGCGGTGGTGGTGATCGGGTCGGACGGCTGGGACAGCGACCCGCCGGACGAACTGGCGGCCGTGATGGCCCGGCTGAGCCGCCGCGCGTACCGGATCGTCTGGTTGAATCCCCGCGCCGGCGCACCCGGCTTCACCCCCCGGGTCGGCGGCATGGCCGCCGCTCTCCCCTACTGCGACCGGATGCTGCCCGCCGGCACCTTCCAGGACCTGCTGGTCGTCGCCCGTCAACTCCAGAGCGTCACGTGCACCGACGGCCGGAAGTGGCCGACGCTGACGCCGGCGCCCCGCATCATCGCCTGAATCGCCCTCGGCGTCGACGAGAAGCGCGACAGCTCGTCGGCGGCCGACATCGCGTCGGGGGTGGCGAGCACCTGCGAATGCCACACCGCCTCCATCGTCGCGTTTGGCCCCGCCACCTGCGCGAGATGCCCCTGCCGGACGTCCGGCGCGACGGTGAACGCGAGGGCCGGCGAGACGCCCTTGCCCCGCTTGGCCTCCCCCAGCGCCGCCGCGTGGCTCTGGAAGATCTGCTGCCGCTCGTCCGGCACGGCAAGGCGACGCAGCATCGCCGGCACCCCACCCAGATCCGTGGTGGCGGACGGCCCGAGCAGCCAGGTCTGCTCCCGTAGTTGCCCGGGGGACGCCGGCACACCGGCCAGCGGGTGCTCCGGGCCGACGACGAGGACGAGGCGGTAGTTCATCACCGGTCGGCTGGCCGTGGCGCTGTCCACCACCGGCGGTTGCGGGCCGATCGCGATGTCCACGGCGCGAGCCAGCAGCAGCGACCCGAAGGCACCCGGGCTGCGTACGCTCAGCTCGACGTCGAGGTCGGCGGCTCGCTTGGCGAAGAGCTCGATCAGACCCGGCGCGGCGAACTCGGCGAACAGGCTCGACGCCGCGACCCGCAGCAGCCGCCGGCCACGCGTCGCGGCGCTCACCTCCCGGATCGTACGGTCCTGAAGCCCCAGCAGCTCCGCGGCGCGACTGGCCAGCCGCAGCCCACCAGGGGTGAAGGCGAGGCCACCCGCCGTCCGGGAGAAGAGCTTGTCGCCGAACTCCCTGCGCAACTGGGCGATGTGGAGCGACACGGCCGACTCGGAGACCTGCAGCTCCGCGGCGGCCTGCTTGACGGACCCCAGCCGAACCACCGCGACGTACGCGCGCAGCTGCGTCGGGGTCATCGGTGTCACCCACCTCCCGCGCGATCGCGTGGCTCGGCTCTCCGTCGAGACGAACCCCGATCATGCCCCGGTGACGTGTCCCACCGCCATCAGTGATTCACCCGACCGACGTGCTCGTCGTCGACGATCGGGGGCTCGACGCGGCGCGGGGCCCTCGCTGCGGTCGGGCTGGCCGCCCCGGCGGTGGGGTGAACGAACCCGTCCGGAGCCAGCGGAGGCCGCCAGGGCGCCGAAACAGCTTGTCCGCGCGTCGGTGCGGGCCTATCGTCGTCAGGCGCCTTCCGGTGCGCAGGCAACGGCTACTTCCGCTCTCAACGGGGAGACGTGGGTTCGAATCCCACCGCCACCTTGGGTGGCGTCGACCAGCGGCCCAGGTCACCTTGGCCCGCAAGGGCCGGTCGCCGTCGCCGCTTCGATCTCGGGAGGCGCGCTCACGCCGCACGCCCGGTGCGACGGACACGGCTACTTCTTTGGTGAAGGCCCGGCAAGGGCCCCGCGGTTCGAACCCGCGAAAACCGTGTCCACTTTTGATCTCGGGCGTGCGGCGTGACCAGGCGGGCACCACTGCCCTCCCGATCACAAGATCGCAAACTCCGTTGCCCGGCCGTCGGCGCCACCGCTAGCGTCATGACCGCACTTCCCGGTGCGCAGGTGACGGTTACATCTGGAGGGGTTCCGACCCCGGTGAAGGACCATCCGTCGCCGACCTCGATCTCGGGAAGCGCGACCACACCACACACCCGGTGCGCAGGCAACGGTTACTTCAGGGGTCCGCAGATGGGGGTTCGAGTCCTCCGCCACCTTCGGGTGAATAGTTCAACGGACAGAACGGCGGACTGGTCCGTGGCTGATTTTGATCTCGGGTGTGCGGTGGGGTGGCGTTTCCGAGCTGATTGACGTGGGGGACGTCATGGCCAAGTTCAACATCAAGCTGCGCAAGGGCCGTCAGCAGCCGGCGACCGCCCAGGGCGCGCCCGGCTTCGCCCGTGAGCCGCGCGTCGAACTCTTCCTGCTCGGTGTCTCCATCATGGTCGGCGAGGACACCTTCTACGAGGGCGCCACGGACCGGGACGCTCGCTTCCGAGACCTGGTCGCCACCGTCGCCGTAGCTGACCCGGACTGGTTCGCTCGCTTCGTACCGTGGCTTCGGTCCGTCGCCATGCTGCGCTCGGCGTCCGTGGTGGCGGCTGTCGAGGGCGCTCGCGCCCAGGTTGCCGCCCAGATTCCGGGTTCGCGGGCAGTCGTGGACGCCGCGTTGCAGCGTGCGGACGAGCCCGCAGAGGCTCTGGCGTACTGGCTGGCTCGCCATGGCCGGGCACTACCCAAGCCGGTGAAGCGGGGCATCGCCGACGCGGCGGTCCGGCTGTACACCGAGCGGAGTCTGCTCAAGTACGACTCCGTCGGCAGCCAGGTGCGCTTTGGCGATGTCATCGACCTGACGCACCCCACCGCGAAGGACGAGCGGCAGGGCGACCTGTTCCGGCACGCGCTGGATCGGCGGCACCGGCGGGACAATCCGCTGCCGGCGTCGCTCGGGATGCTGGCGGCCCGGGACGCGCTCATGGCGTTGCCCGTCGAGCAGCGTAGGGAGGTCACCGATCCGGCGGTGCTGGGCGCGGCCGGCATGACGTGGGAGGCCCTGGCGGGCTGGCGACAGAGCGCGATGGACGCCTCGGCATGGGAGTCCGTCATCCCGACCATGGGCTATTTGGCGTTGCTGCGCAACCTGCGCAACTTCGACCAGGTCGGGGTCAACGACACCGTGGCGGAGACGGTGGCGGCCAAGCTCTCCGATCCGGGCCAGGTTGCCGCCTCTCGGGTGCTGCCGATGCGCTTCCTTTCGGCGTACAACGCGGCACCGAGTCTGCGGTGGGCGTACCCGCTGGAGAAGGCCTTGCAGCATGCCCTGGCCAACGTGCCTGCTCTGGGCGGGAGGACCCTCATCCTCATCGACACGTCGGGCTCGATGCAGAGCCCGTTCAGCAAGGACGGCACGCTGCTCTGCTGGGACGGCGCCACGGTGTTCGGCCTGGCGCTGGCCGCCCGGGCGCGGGCGGCCACGGTGGTGTCGTTCTCCAATGACAGTCGAGTGTTTCCGTCGTTGGCGGGCGAGTCGGTGCTCGCGGCGGTGCGGCGGTTCAAGGACGACGGCTACTTCTTCGGCATGGGCACCGACACCGAGAAGGCGGTGCGCGAGCACTACGACCGGCACGACCGGGTGGTCATCCTCACCGATGAGCAGGCCCATTGGCACAACGCGGCGGACGTGGCCGCAACGGTGCCCGCTGAGGTTCCCGTGTACACCTGGAACCTGGCCGGATACCGGGTCGGGCACACGCCGACCGCAGCGAACCGGCACACCTTCGGCGGGTTGTCCGACGCCGCGTTCGCGATGATCCCGCTCATCGAGGATGGCATTAACGAGCGGTGGCCCTTCTGAACGTCGGGGCGCCGTGACGGCTCCTTGCCCGGTACGCGGGCAGTGGCTACTGCCGCTTCGGATCGTCATGCGGTGGTGGCTGTCGCAACCCTCCCCGGGACACGCAGTACACGTCGCCGGAGTTGGTCCGGTGCGGCAAGTCGCGCAGGTGTGCTGCCACGTCGCTCGCGGGTAGCCACCTCTCGAAGGTCATCGACTTGTCGTCGCCGAGCGCGACGTCGAACCCGTCGAAGCCGAGCGCGGTCAGGCGGTCGAGACACCGGTAGGCAACCGCACGTGCGATCGTGGTGAACTCGAACGACAGAGCGGGCAGCGGTCGGCTCAGGCCGGCCAGCACCTCGTCCTCGAAACCCTCCACGTCGATCTTGGCGAAGCTCGGTACGCCGTACTCGTGGATCA
This sequence comes from Micromonospora zamorensis, assembly GCF_900090275.1. Lineage (NCBI taxonomy): Bacteria > Bacillati > Actinomycetota > Actinomycetes > Micromonosporales > Micromonosporaceae > Micromonospora > Micromonospora zamorensis. The sequence goes on from NZ_LT607755.1 coordinate 3,471,369, forward strand.
GCGCGTCGACGGTGACCACCGGGACCTCGATGTCCCCGTCCCACACCTGGCTCTCCCAACCGCCCGCGCCCTGCGCCGCCCGGACGAAGTCGGACGAGGCGGTCGACACTGTGGGGTTGGCGGAGTTGACGTGCAGCCGTGTGCTCCCGGCGGCCGCTCCACACGCCCCTTCGACCAGCGTCACCTGGTCGTCGTCGGCGTAGATCGCCCGCAGGGCGCGCAGGCACAGCGGCTGCGGCTCCACGGCGACGACCCGGGCTCCGAGGCGACGGAAGCTGCCGATGTGGTCGCCCACGTGGGAGCCGATGTCGAAGACGAGGTCCCCCGCGGTGACGAACCGGGAGTAGAACGCGTCCATCCTCGCGTCCCGCTGCGGGTCGCCGTAGTAGACATCCAGCGACCGGTGCAGGAGGGACATGGCCGGATCGGTCCGGAGCGCCGCGATCCTGGCCTCGGTGGTAGCCGTCATCTGTCTGTCGTCCAGTCCGTGAGTGGGGCGCGAGGTGGCCGGGGTTACGGCCCGAAGGCAGTCAGGAACCGGTCCCGGAAGGTGTCCATCCGCCAGACCGGTGCCTGCGGCCCGGGCTTGAGCCCGTCCTGCCAGCCCCACCCGGAGATCCGGTCCAGGACGGCCCGGTCCCGGGTGATGATCGTGATCGGGACGTCGTGGCTGGCGTTCTCGCCGGTGACGACCGCGGCGGGCTGATGGTCGCCGAGGAAGATGAACACGAGATCGTCGTCGCCGTAGGTCTGGACGTAGGAGACGAGCGTGCTCAGGGTGTACTGGATGGACTGCCGGTAGTCGGCCCGGATCTGGGCGGTGCTGCGCCGCCGCTCATCCTCCTCGCCGGCGGTGCCGCGGTAGATCGCCCCGTCGCCGACGGTGGCCCAGTCGACCAGTCGCGGGACGGGCGTCCACGGTGCGTGGCTCGACACCAGCGCGATCTCCGTCATCACCGGGTTGCCGTCCTGTTTCGCCTGCTCCAGGCGCTGCCAGCTGGACAGCGTGAACTGGTCGGGCATCGTGCCGAAGCTGAACTTCGGACCGCGGTACCCGAGCGCCCTGGCGTCGTAGAACCGCTCGTAGCCGAAGAAGGAGCCCTCCGGCCACGCCCTGCTGACGGCGGGCATCACGCCGACGGTCTGCCAGTTGGCCCGTCGGAAGGCGCCGTTGAGGGTCATCCGGTCACTCGCCAGCAGGGTGCGGTGCCGCTGGTCGTTGTCGATCCACAGACCGGAGAGCAGGGTGTCGTGTGCGAGCCAACTGCCGCCGCCGAACGTCGGCGAGGTGAGGAAGCCGGACTGCGCGGCGAATCCCGCCGCCTGCAACTGGCTGGTGCCGCTGTCGAGGACGGCGCCGACCTGCGGGGCGAACTCCGGGTCCTCGACGGCGTCCCGGCCGTAGCTCTCCACGAAGGCGATGACCACGTTCTTGCCCCGCAGCGCGGTCAGCAGTTGGTCGCCAGGGGTTTCGGCGAACCGGTCGGCCTCGATCTGGGTGGAGAACGTCTTCCGGTCGTCGAGACGCAGGCGCACCTGGAACCCGTGGCCGTTGGCCAGGGTGGTCGCGGACGTGTCGGCAACCGGTACGGCCGGCACCACCCGCACGTCGAACGCCGCGCAGGCCACCCAGACGACCACGAGCGCCGCCACGATCCGGGTGGCCCCGGTGCGGTGCCCGATCACCAGCCGGCGCAGCCGCCGCACCGACAGCGTGACCAGGACGGGCAGGCCCACGGCCACCACCGCCAGGGCGATCGCTGCGCCGATGGCGGCGGGCCGACCGTACGACTCGCTGAGGAAGGCGAACGCCTCGTCCAGCAACGCCCAGTCGAGCACCAGGTCGAACGCCCGGCTGAGGGCGGCGGAGAACCCCAGGTCGAGCAACTTCAGCAGGCCGAGCAGACCGAGAGCCACGCCGGTGACCGTCGCGACCAGCCGGCTCCCGCGCGATGGCAGCGCGAGCAGGAGGGCCACGACCAGCAGCGCCTCCAGGGGGATCCGCACGAACGCCGCCGGGGTGAGGCGACCGAAATCGTACGGCGCGGTGAGCACGAGCAGCACCAGCAGCGCGGCCAGGACGGTCACCAGTCGGGCCACGATGGAGCGGCCCGGCCGACCCTCGGGTGCGGTGCCGTCGGTCTCGGTGGCGTCCGACAGTTCGCCTCTCATCGCCCTCCGTCCCTGGCTCGACTGCTGACGTACGCGCGTCAAGATCGACAACCCGGGCATCCTTCCATGATCTTCGTGGGGCGTGGCATCCGGGCGGCTCAGACGCGGGCGGTCCCGCGTCGGGCCACGGCGACCGGCCGGTGCTCCGGCCAGGGCATCGCGTCAGGCGCATCGGGAACGTGTGCGACGTGCTGGGTGATGGCGGCGTGCTGGGTGACCGGTGCGTAGTGACTGGCCGGGGCATCGTGGGTGACCGGGGCGTCGTGGACGAGGGCGCGGCGGAGGTGACGGGTCAGCCACAGCCATGTGACGTCGCGCCCGAAGGACTCGATGAGCAGCGCCAGTGACACCACCAGCATGGCGGTCGTCAGCGGCCCCGGCAGCGCGTCACCCATCGCCACCGTCAGCACCACGCCCTGGATCGCCGCGACGGCCTTGCGCCAGTAGCGCGGCGGCAGCGACCCGCGCATCCATCCCAGCACCCAGCTCGCGGCCACGAAGACGTACCGCATCGCGCCGATCGCGAGCACCCAGCCGCCCACCGAGGGGGCGACATGGAGGCACAGCACCAGCACCAGGAACGAGTCGATCTCCATGTCGAAGCGCGCGCCGAGCTCGCTGGTCGTCCCGGTGCGTCGGGCCGTGTAGCCGTCGACCGCGTCGAGGACCAGCGCCACGGTGGTAAGGGTGACCATCAACGCGACCGGCGCCGGCCGGGTGAACGACTCCGCGGCCAGGGCCGTCACGCCGCCGACGAGGATCGCCCGGCTCAGGGTCACGCGGTCGGCCGGGCTCAGACCAGGCGCGGCCGACCGGGACATCCCCCGGCTGAGCAGGAGACACAGGCCCACTCCGTAGGCCAGCCCCGCCAACCATCCCGCCGCGCCCAGACCGATTGTCTCCGCGAGCACCGCCAGCACGACGATCTGCACGATCAGCCCGACGAGCGGACCAGTTCGAACCGTTGACATCGTGCCTCCGCGAATCTGGTGTGTGACCCTGACCGTCATCACGGAAAATATGACCGATCGGTTCATTCTGAACGGGACTCACCATGTATACGGACGAACGTGCCCCGTCGGATGCGGATTAGTCGTAGACGGTGGGTGCAGCTCGTCGCCGCCGACGACGCCACGGACGCGACGACGGTGTCGAGGTCAGGCCACGCCGGCCGCAGGCGTGCCGAGGGCGTGGAGCGCGGCGGCGGTCACCGGGTCGGCCGGAAAGAAGGCCTCGACGGCCAGCCCAGAGACGGTGACGTCCAGCGGGGTGCCGAAGAGGGTGGTCGTGCTGATGAATGCCAACTCCCGGTCGCCGTGGCGGTACCGCAGTGGGATGACGACACGCGACAGCTCGTCGCCGGTCGGTGCCCCGATGTCGTCGCCACTGGGATAGCCGCGAAGCTCGTCGAGCAGATCGGACAGGACCGGGTCGCTGGCCGCCGCGGCCTGTTGGCGCAACCGTGCGAGCAGGTGGGCCCGCCACTCGGGAAGGTTGAGGATTCGCGGGGCCATGCCGTCGGGGTGCAGGCTGAGCCGCAGCACGTTGACCGGTGGGGTGAGCAGGTGAGGTTTCGCGTCGGCGGTGAACAGGGCCACGGCGGGGTTGGCCTCGACGAGCTGCCAGTGCTGGTCGACGAGCACCGCGGGGTACGGGCTGTGCCCGTCGAGAATCTGCCGTACGGCGGCCCGGAACGGGGCGAGTTGCGGGTCGGTCAGCTCGTGGCTGGGATAGGCGGGGGCGTAGCCGCCGGCGAGCAGCATCGTGTTGCGCTCGGCCAGCGGCAGGTCGAGCCGCTCCGCCAGCCGCAGGATCAGGTCCGGGCTCGGCCGGGATCGCCCGGTCTCCACGAAACTCAAATGCCGGGCCGACACACCCGCCTCGATCGACAGGTCGAGCTGACTCATTCCGCGGGTTCGACGCCAGTCGCGCAGCAACTCCCCCACCGGTCGGCCCGGCCTGGTCCTGGTCGTCACCCCCCGACCCTAGTGACCACACCGGGGGTACGCCCCATTACCTGCGACGTAATCGACAGCGCGCACCGACGCTCGCGATCATCTCCACGAAGGCGTCCCCAACGATCGGAGAATCATGACCGCGTACGCGCTCGCTCATCTGCGTAGGGCACCTGTCCATGCCGAGGTGCTCGAATATCTGGAGCGCATCGATGCCACCCTGGCGCCCTTCGAAGGTCGGTTCATCGTCCACGGTGGGCCCGTCGAGGTGCTGGAAGGCAGTTGGCCGGGCGATCTTGTCGTCATCGAGTTTCCCGACTCGACCAGGGCCCGCTCCTGGTACGGCTCCGATGCGTACCAGGAGATCAAGCCGTTGCGGACGAGGCACCTGGCCGGCGACGTGATCCTCGTCGAGGGGGTCGACGCCGACCACAGCTCCGCGGAGATGGCTGCCGCGATCCGCCGGGCCGATGGTTCCTGAGGTCGGGATCAGGCCTTCGGCAGGGTGAGCACGTCGGCTCCGTCGTTGGTGATGGCGATCGTGTGCTCGCTGTGCGCCGTCCGGCAGCCGGTCACGCTGCGCAGCGTCCAGCCATCGGCGTCGGTGACGAGCTTGGCGGTGTCCGCCATGACCCAGGGCTCCAGCGCCAGCAGCAGGCCCGGGCGCAGTCGGTACCCGCGTCCGGGCCGCCCGGTGTTGGAGACGTGCGGGTCCTGGTGCATGGTCGAGCCGACGCCGTGACCGCCGAACTCGGTGTTGACCGAGTATCCCGCCGCGGTGAGGACGGAGCCGATGGCATGGGAGATGTCACCGATGCGGGCGCCCGGGCCGGCGGCGGCGATCCCCGCGCTCAGTGCGCGCTCGGTCGCGTCGATCAGCGCGACGCTCTCCGGGGGCTGCACGTCGCCCACGATGAAGCTGATGGCGGAGTCGGCGACGACTCCGCCCAGGGAGACGGCGAGGTCGAGCGACAGCAGGTCGCCGTCGGCGAGGGTGTAGTCGTGCGGCAGTCCGTGCAGCACGGCGTCGTTGACCGACGTGCAGATGTAGTGGCCGAACGGCCCACGTCCGAAGGACGGCTCATAGTCGACGTAGCAGGACTGCGCCCCGGCCTCCATGATCATGCTGCGTGCCCACGCGTCGATCTCCAGGAGGTTCGTGCCGACCGCGCTGCGGCTCTTCAAGGTCTGCAGGATGTCGGCGACCAGGGCGCCGGAATCCTTCGCTCGCAGCAGGTCGGTGGGGGTCAGGATCTCGATCATGCAGCGCCTTCCTCGCACTTCCAATAACTATCCCGGCCATATTATCCCGGTACTAGAATCGGGCCATGGTCAGGTTGCCGCTCACTCCCGAAGAGGTCGAACGCGGACAGCGGCTCGGCGCCCTGCTGCGTCGAGCCCGGGGGGACCGTTCGATGCTCCTCACCGCACTGGACGCGGGTGTCTCGCCGGAGACCCTCCGAAAGATCGAGTCCGGCCGCATCGCCACCCCCGCCTTCCCGACCATCGCCGCCATCGCCGACGTCCTCGGCCTCTCCCTGGACGCGGTGTGGTCGGAGATCAACCACTCCGACGAGGGGGCCGGGCTGCCTGGCTCAGGCCGCGACACGGTCGAGCGGTTGGCCTCGTAAGGCCCGACACGCGCCAAGATCCGCACAGGAACAGGGAAAGTGCTGCCTCACTCGCCGCCGAGGCACGTACATCCCTGAAGTTGTGCAGATCTTGGGCGATGCGGAACGTGTTGCGCTCCGGCTCGGCACGCTAGCGAAGATGGTGGCGTTTCCGGGCCACCGGGTGGGACGCTCGGCGGGTGATCCGTCGACACTTCGTCTGGCTTGGCTTGGCGATCGGGCTGCTCGCCGGTTGCTCCGAGCCGCCGTACCGATTCCCGGATCGAAGCGCGGTCGACGTTCAGGCCGAGGAGGAGCGTCTCGCGACGCTCCTCCCCAGCGTATTGCTCGGAGGACCGGGCACCTGCAAGGTCCGCCTGCTCGGGCGGGACGCCTCGTCCTCGTTCGCCTGGGCGCACTGCGAAGCCCTGGGCCCAGGGCTCGTCTCCGGTGTCTCGACACCGGTACGGGTGGACGGCGACCGCGTCACACAGCCCGGCGACGGGAGTGAATACCCCCCGAGCGTGCGTCGAATGTTCCCGGAGCGGTTGGCAGAAGCTGTCCTCGACGATGACGGCAGTCTGCGCCCTTGAGCGATGCGGTCGCAGGGTCCGTCGGATGATCAGGTCCCTGCGGCCAGCCACGGCGTGAGGACGGCCGGGTCGGCGACGAACTGCTCCACCTGCGTACGCTCCGGCTCGGTCAGGGTCAGCGCCTGGAGGCGGGCGCCCCACTCGGGGACGCGCTCCGCCTTCCCCAACGCCACCGACAGCTCGATCAGGGCGGCCAACGCCATCGCCTGCTCGACCACCGGCGCGTCGTCGGCGCGGCGGCGCATTCCGGAGTCGAGCGCCCGGTAGGCAGCTCGATCGTCCATCTTGAACTCGCGCAGGATCCGCGCGTTGTCGAGCACCCGCGCCAGGCCCTGCAGCTCGGCCGACCCGCCGTACTCCAGGTCCTCCGGCTCGTCGCGCTGGATGAAGGTGATGGTGTTGCCCGACGGGTCGACGATGCTGAACCGCGACGCCCCGGCGCGGTAGCGGGTCATCCGGGGTAAACCCTTGACCAGCACCTTGCCGTAGCTGCGACGCATCGTCTCGGCGAACGTCGCGTGGTACGGCGCGACCGCGTCGACCATCACCAGGCAGCCGCCGGACGTCTCCTTCGTCGGGTCCAGGTCCTTGGGCGCGGGGCCGTAGTGCAGTTGGAACCCACTCCACTGCAAGGCCAGGTACACGTACGGCTTGAGCTGCTTGTAGGTCACCTCGAACCCGAGCGCCTGCCAGAACGCCAGGGTCTCCTCCGGCGCGGGGCAGGGCAGCAGCGGCAGTGTCGTCTCGTTCGGCCGGACGCGATCCTCTGTGGTCGTCACTGTTCGCTCCCCGTGTGGTCGGCAGACCGGCCATTGTGCCAGCGCCGGCGACGGTTTTCGGCGGGATTCGCCTCCTACCCAGGGAGGAGACCCCGCTCCGACCGCCGGCCACAACCGGGGCTCGCGGTCGGACGCGACCGGCGGGCACTGTCGCGACCATCTACAGACATGACAATCGATCTGCGCCGGGCGGCACGCTGGCACCGCCCACTGATGTTCCTCGTGTACGCGATGGCGGCGCTCGCCGTCGTCTGCGCGGTCGGCATCGTCGTCGACCCACGCGTCCTGGTCGGGGCGCCGATCTGGCTCAAGCCGTTCAAGTTCGCGGTGTCCTTCGTGCTGTACGGCGTGACCCTCGCGTGGATGCTCTCTTTGCTGCCCCGTCGGAGCCGGCTCGCGGAGCGGATGGCCACCCTCATCGTCGCCGTCGCCGCGGTCGAGAACGTGGTGATCGTCGGACAGGTGGTGCGTGGGCAGACCAGCCACTTCAACGACAGCACCCCGCTGAACACCGCCCTCTTCGCGGCGATGGGCGCGGCGATCGGCGTGCTGTTCTTCGCGCACCTCGTCCTGGGGATCGTGGTGTTGATCCGCCGGATTCCCGACCTGGTGGCCCGACGCGCGGTCGGCTGGGGTCTGGGCCTGTCGCTGCTGGGCATGGCGGCGGCGGTGCCGATGGCACTGCCCGGTCAGGATCCGGGGATCGAGGGGGTCGCCGGGGCGCACAGCGTGGGTGTGCCGGACGGTGGGGCGGGTCTGCCACTGGTTGGATGGAGCACCATGGGCGGAGACCTGCGGATCGGGCACTTCGTGGGGTTGCACGCCCTCCAGGCGCTGCCGCTCCTGGCGATCCTGCTGAACCGGTTCGCGACACGCTTGGACGAGCGCACCCGGGCACGGCTCGTGGTCGTGGCGGGCGCGGCGTACGGCGTACTCACTGTGATGTTGACCTGGCAGGCAGTGCGTGGGCAGGCGCTGCTGCGGCCGGACGCTGTCACCCTCGCCGCGGTCGCGGCCCTGGTGGTCGCGACGGCGACCGCCGCCGCTCTGGTGCTGGCCCGGCGGCGCCGCTCCGACCTGGCGTTGGCCGCATGACCGAGATGCTGTTCGTCCTGACGTTCGCGGTGGCCGCGCCGTTCTGGGCCATGATGATCCTGCTGCCGCGATGGTCCTGGACCGCCCGCGTCATCTCCTCACCGCTGATCGTGCTGCCGGTGGTGGTGATCTACGCGCTGCTGGTGATCCCGGCCTTCGGCGACGTGCTGCCGGCGGTCGCGTCGCCGACCCTGACGGGGGTGCGCGACCTGCTCGGCACCTCCGACGGGGCGGCGGCGGGCTGGGCGCACATGATCGCGTTCGATCTGTTCGTCGGGCGTTGGGCATGGTTGGACAGCCGCGAACGGGGGGTGCCGGCGCTGGTGATGGCTCCGGTGCTGCTGCTGACCATCCTGCTCGGCCCGCTCGGCCTGGCCGCCTATCTCGCGGTCCGCACCCGGTGGCGGTTGCCGGAGGGCGCTGCCACCGAGCCACAGCACCTAGGCTGAGCCCGTGCGCTGGCTGGGTCGGCTGTTCAACACGCGCGACACGCTCGTGCGGCTCACGCTGCTCGACCTCGCCGGGGTGGGCTACCTGGTCTTCTGCACCCAGGCGGGGCGCACGCCGACGGTGACACAGTGGATCCTCGCGGTGGGCGCGTTCGCTGCGGCGCTGCTGCTGCACCGTCGGCCGGTCGCCAACATGGTGGTGCAGGCCGTGTTGCTGGCCGCGGCGATCGCCCTGCTCGACGACATCATGATCAATCAGGTCGGTGCCAGCTGGGCGTTGATCGAGATCACCATCGGGGCGTACCGCGCCCGCACCATCGGGTTGGCCGCCGGGCTGCTGGCCGTGGTCGACCTGACCAACACGATCGGCGATCCGGCCGACCGGGTCGCCGCCGGCGTCGTCGGCCTGGCCCTGGAGGTCGGCATACCGTTGCTGCTCGGCCTGGTCATCCGCGCCAACTGGAATCTCGCCCGGCAGGCCCAGGAACGCGCCGTCGCCGAGCAACGGCAGCACGAGTCGGAGAGCCGCGCGGCACGGGCCGACGAACGCAGCGCCATCGCCCGCGAGCTGCACGACGTCGTCGCGCACCACGTCGCGTCGATGGTGCTGCGGGTCGGCGTGGCCCGGCACGTGCTCACCGACCTGGATCCCCGGGTCGGTGAGGTGTTCGACGACGTGCACGGCACGGGCACCGCGGCCCTGGGGGAGCTGCGCCGGCTGGTCGCGGTGCTGCGCGACCCCGACGGGGTACGCGGCGACGCGGCGCTGACCGCGATCGAGCCCTCCGCGTTGCCGGCGGCGATCGGCGCGGCGATCGACAGGGCCCGTCAGGCCGGCATCACCGTGGAGGCCGACCTGGACCCGGCGATCGGTTCGCTCGACGCGGTGCGCGGCATGGCGGTGCTGCGGCTGACCCAGGAGGCACTGACCAACGTGGCCAAACACGCAGGTACGTCCGCGGTGGCGCACCTCGTGGTCGCCGTCCGCGACGGCGTCGTGCACTGGGAGGTCGCCGACACCGGTCGCGGCGGGGCGCCGACGGGTGTGCCGACCGGCGGCGGCCTGTTGGCCGGTGTGCCGACCGGCGGCGGCCTGTTGGCCGGTGTGCCGAGCGGCGGCGGGCACGGCATCACCGGGATGCGCGAGCGCGTCGAGGTCCTCGGCGGCCGGTTGGAGGCGGGCCCGTCCGGCACCGGGTGGCGGGTGCGTACCGCCCTCCCGGCCGTGGTGGCCGCCTCCGACCGGGCACCGGTCCGGTCGGTGCCCGGTGAACGCGGGGCCCCGGCCGACTCCCCCGCACCGGAGCCGGTGTGATCCGGGTGCTGCTGGTCGACGACCAGCACCTGATCCGGGCCGGGTTGCGGATGCTCTGTGCGGCCCAGCCCGACATCGAGGTCGTCGGGGAGGCCGACAACGGCCGCGAGGCGATCACACTCGCCGCCCGGCTCCTTCCCGACGTCGTCGTCATGGACCTGCGCATGCCCGGCGTCGACGGGATCACCGCGACCAGCCGGATCCTCGCCGCGCGACCAGCCGCCCGCATCCTGGTGCTGACCACGTTCGGCGACGACGACCACCTCTACCCCGCGCTGACCGCCGGCGCCTGCGGGTTCCTGCTCAAGGACGCGCCCCCGGCCGAGCTGCTCGACGGCATCCGCCGGGCGGCCGTCGGTGACAGCCCGTTCAGCCCGGAGGTGCTGCGACGCCTCGTGCAGCGCGCGGTGCACGCCCGCCCCGAGACACCACGGTCGATGCAGGGCCTGACCGCCCGCGAGCAGGAGGTGCTGAACCTGGTCGCCGAGGGCCTGTCGAACACCGAGATCGGGGACCGCCTCCACATCGGCGTCACCACGGTCAAGACCCACATCACCAGCCTGATGACCAAGACCGACAGCCCCAACCGGGTCCGCCTGGCCCTGTTCGCCCGGGGTGTCTGACGTCAGGCCCGCATCCGGGCGGACACGCCGATGACGAGCACCAGCGGCACGATCAGCAGCGCCGGGGCGACGACCGGCAGGTGCAGGGCGACCAGTGCGCCGACGGCGGCGCCGACCATGAGGGCCAGCAACACCTGGGCCTTGGGGCGCAGGCTGTCCCACGGGCTGCGCGCGGCGACGCCGGCGATCAGGCTGGTGAGCGTGCCGGTCAGATACGTCGACGACAGGCCGGGCACGCCGAACCGTTGGATGGCGCTGCTCTGCACGCCCAGCGCCACCGCCGACAGCATGAGCAGCGCGAGGTGGACACGCGCGTCGGCGGTGTGCAGCGTGACTTCCCAGACGACGAGGAACACGACGAACACCAGCAGTTCCAGGACGAGCGCCCAGGTGACCCGCCGGGGCCAGACCCTGTCGCCCGGTCGTGCCGAGCCGACGACGCGGGCGCCGGCGAGGACACCGACGATGAAGCTGACGATGGCGCTGCCGGACGTCAGGGCCAGCTCGGCGTCACCTCGGCCCGCCGAGAGTCCGAGCAGGACCATGTTGCCGGTCATGACGCTGGCGAAGGCGCCGCCGAGGGAGAGGAACCCGATGGCGTCGGCGCAACCGGTCAGGAAGGTGAGCACGACGACGAGCGCGTGCCGTCGACGCACGAGGCGCGGGTCCTGCTGAGCCGCGGGGCGGGGCTGGATGACGTTGGGCACTGTGCTCGACACTGTCGGCCACCCTCCAGGGATTGTTCTTCGTATACACTTTGTCCGGACAGGTTCACGGAGAGGCGACCAGGTGGCTGAAGATCTGCGGGACAAGCTCGGCGCGCAACACCTGCCGCTACGCGATCAGGTCCTCGCCGCCCTGCGCACCGCCATCATCGACGGCAACTACCTTCCCGGTGAACGGCTCACCGAGGACCGGCTGGCGGAAGACTTCGGCGTCTCCCGCAACCCCGTCCGGGAGGCCCTGCGCGTCGCTGAGGCGGAAGGCTTCGTCGTGATCCTCCCCCGCCGGGGAGCGGTCGTCGCCTCACCGAGCAGCGGCACCATCGCCGACATGTTCGCCGTCCGCGTACGCCTGGAGACGCTGGCCGCCCGGCTGGCCGCCGAGCGGGCGACCGCGGCGGACGTGGTGGCCCTGCGTGCCCTGCTGGACGAGGGACGCGAGGCGACACAGCGGCAGGACCTGGCCCGGGTCGCCGAGCTGAACAGCACCCTGCACCTGCGCATCCTCCAGGTCAGCGGAAACCCCTGGCTGTCGTCGATCGCCAAGTCGCTCTACCTCCATGTCCAGTGGGTCTTCCGGCTCGGGGCGGCCGAACGCGCGCCACACTCGTGGGCCGAGCACATCCAGCTCGTCGACGCCATCGAGTCAGGCGACGGCGACCGCGCCGAGCGGGCCGCGCTCGACCACCTCGACGCGGCGTCCGCAGCGGCCCACGAGAACGCCGAGGGTGGCTACGCCAGGCCCTAACGCCCGCACGCGTAGCCCTGCATCCCCCGAGGGTTCGCCCCGGCGGAGAGCACACCCGTCGCCGGGTCGCGGCTCACCGCGCAGAGCCGACCGAGGCTCCATGAGTCGGTGACCCGCACCTCGTGCCCGTACGCCCGCAGAGCGGCCAGCACGTCGTCGTCGAACCGGTCCTCCACCACCAGGACACCGGGTTCCATGTCCCGTGGGTAGAACGACCCCGGCAGGCTGAGCGTGTGCCACGCCGGCGCGTCGATGGCCTCCTGGAGGGCCTGGCCGCCGACGAGGTGCCGCAACAGGAACGGCAACTGCCACTGGTCCTGCTGGTCGCCGCCGGGTGTCCCGCAGGCCAGCACCGGCTCCCCGTCGCGGTGCACCATCGTCGGGCTCAGCGTCGTACGCGGCCGACGGCCGGGGGCCAACGACGAGGCCAGCCCTTCCTCCAGCCAGAACATCTGCAGCCGGCTGCCCAGCGGAAAGCCGAGTTCCGGGATGGTGGGCGAGCTCTGCAACCAGCCACCACTGGGGGTAGCGGAGATCATGTTGCCCCAGCGGTCGACCACGTCCACGTGGCAGGTGTCGCCACGGGTCACGCCGTCCGACTGCACTGTCGGCTCCCCCGTCGTCGCATCCGTCGGGTCGGCACGACGAGCGGCGCCGGGTCGGACGTGGGCCGCCAGCCGTGGCTGCGCCCCGTCGGGACGCCCCGGCCGCAACTGCGCCGACGCGCGGTCACCGATCAGGGCCGCCCGCTCCCGCGCGTACTCCCGGGAGAGCAGCGCCTTGGCGGGCACCTCGACGTCGTCGCCGTACCAGGCCTCCCGGTCGGCGAAGGCGAGCTTGAGCGCCTCGACCTGGGCGTGCACACCCCGGGCGGTCGACGGGTCGTACGCGGTGGGGTCGTCGAGCGCGTCGAGGGTGGCCAGTGACTCCAGCAGCACCGGGCCCTGGCCCCAGAAACCGGTCTTCGCCACCGAGTAGCCGTGCCAGTCGAGGGTGGCGGGCGCCTCCCAGGTCGCCGAGTACGCGGCCAGGTCGTCACCGGTGATCAGCCCGGCGTTCGGCCGACCGCTGGAGTCCTGGAACGGCTGCCGGCTGAACGCGTCGATGGCCTCGGCGACGAAACCCGTACTCCAGGCGCGACGCGCGGCCTCGATCTGCGCCTCCCGGTCCGCGCCCGCCGCCTGGCCCGCCTCGACCAGTCTGCGCAGGGTGCCCGCGTACGCCGGGTTGGTGACCATCTCCCCGGCGGCGGGTGGCCGGCCGCCGCGCAGCCAGAGCGCGGCGGAGGTGGGCCAGTGTTCCTCGAACAACGACCGCACGGCCGCCACGGTGTCACCGACCCGGCCCACCAGCGGGTGTCCGGCGCCGGCGTACCCGATCGCCGGCTCCAGCACCTCGGCGAGGGTGAGCGTGCCGTGCTCGCGCAGCAGCAGGAGCCAGGCGTCCACCGCGCCGGGTACGGCCGCCGCGAGCGGCCCGGACCCCGGGATGAGGTCCATGCCGAGCGACCGGAAGTGCGCGATGGTGGCACCGGCCGGCGCGGGCCCCTGCCCGCACAGCACCTTCGGCGTCGGGTCCGCCGCGGTGGCCACGATGGCCGGCACCTCGCCGCCCGGCCCGTTCAGGTGCGGCTCGACGACGTGCAGGACGAACCCGGCGGTGACCGCGGCGTCGAAGGCGTTGCCCCCGCGTTCGAGGATGCCCATCGCCGCCTGGCTGGCGAGCCAGTGCGTCGAGGACACCATGCCGAAGGTGCCCTGGAGCGTGGGTCGGGTGGTGAACGTCATGACAACACCTCACTGGGATCTGCGGTGCGAACGTCGGGGCCGGTGCCGTCGGGCCGGACCAGGTGGCACGCGGCCATGCCGTCGCCGATGGCCGTCCGCGCCGGCACCTCCGTCGCGCACCTGTCGAACGCGAGCGGGCACCGGGTCCGGAACCGGCAGCCGGACGGCGGGTCGAGCGCGGACGGCAGGTCGTCGCCGAGCAGCACCGGCTGACGCTCGCGTTGGCGCACCGGGTCGGCCACCGGCGCGGCGGACAGCAGCGCCTGCGTGTACGGGTGGGCGGGCCGGGCGAAGATCCGCTCGCGGCTGCCCTGCTCGACGAGTTGGCCCAGGTACATGACGGCGATGTCGTCGGCCAGGTACTCGACAGCGGACAGGTCGTGGGTGATGAACAGGCAGGCGAACCCGATGTCGCGTTGCAGGTCGGCAAGGAGGTTGAGCACCGACGCCTGCACGGACACGTCGAGTGCGCTGGTGGGTTCGTCGGCGATGAGCAGCATGGGTTCGGAGATCAGCGCCCGGGCGATGCTGACCCGTTGGCGTTGCCCGCCGGACAGCTCGTGGGGGTAGCGGCGTGCCACCTCGGCGCGCAGGCCCACCCGTTCGAGTTGGGGGGCGACGCGGGCGTCCCGGTCGCGCCGGGAGATCCGTTTGCCGGCCAGCCGCAGCGGCTCGGCCACGATGTCGCCCACCAGCATGCGCGGGTCCAGGGACCCGGCCGGGTCCTGAAAGACGATCGACACCGCGCCGCGATGGGGGCGCAGTCGCCGTCGGGACAGGTGCGTGACGTCCGTCCCGGCGATCCGGACCGTCCCGGCGGTCGGCTCGACGAGCCGCACCACGCATCGACCCACCGTCGACTTCCCGGAGCCGCTCTCCCCCACCAGGGCCGTGACCCGGCCCCTCGGGATCGTCAGGGACACCCCGTCCACGGCGCGGACCGGGCCGAAGTGCATCACCAGGTCCTCGATCTCCAGGGCGTTGGGCTGCGGCGTCATCGGGTCGCCTCCTGGGGTGCCGTCGGTACCGTCGGTGCTGTTGTGCAGGGGTGCCAACAGGCCGCCACATGGTCCGTGCCACCGACGCCCTCCAGAGGCGGGGCGGAGTCGCGGCACGTCGCGTCGGCGGCCGGGCACCGGTCCGCGAAGGTGCACGCGTCGGGTTGGGTCGACAGGACGGGCACCAGCCCGGGGATCTCGGTCAACCGGTCCGTGCCGGCGTGCCGGCCCGGCTGCGGTGACGCCGACAGGAGCCCGGCCGTGTACCGGTGCCTGGGGTGTGCGAACAGGTCGTCGACCGGTGCCCGCTCCACCACCCGTCCCGCGTACATGACGACCACGCGGTCGGCGATGTCGGCGATCACGCCGAGGTCGTGCGTGATGATGAGGATGCTCGTGCCGAGCCGGTCGCGCAGGTCCCGCAGCACCTGGAGGATGCCGGCCTGGACGGTGACGTCCAACGCCGTGGTCGGCTCGTCGGCCACCAGCACCTTCGGGCCGCAGGCCACCGCCATCGCGATCATCACGCGCTGGCGCATGCCGCCGGAGAGCTGGTGCGGGTAGGTGTCGACCCGCTGCCCCGCGGACGGGATCCCGACCAGCGTCAGCAGCTCCACGGCCCGGGCCCGCGCGGCTCGTCGGGACATCCGTTCGTGGACCTGGAGCACCTCCCCGATCTGCCGCCCGACGGTGAGCACCGGGTTCAAGGACGTCATCGGCTCCTGGAAGATGTAGGCGATCTCCTGTCCGCGTACCCGGCGCAGCGCCGACTCGCGGGCACCGACCAGTTCGACGCCGTCGAGGCGGACCGAGCCGGTGACCCGGGCGCTGCCGGGTAGCAGGCCGGCGATGCTCATCGCGGTGACGCTCTTGCCGCACCCGGACTCGCCCACCATCCCGACGATCTCCCCGGAGGCGAGGTCCAGGCTGACCCCGTCCACCGCCGAAACGGTGCCGGTCTCGGTCGGGAACGACACCGAGAGGTCGCGGATCGCCAGGACGGGCGCGGAGGCCGTGGTCATCGGCGGTCTCCCTTCGGGTCGAGGGCGTCGCGCAGGGCGTCACCGAAGACGTTGAACGCCAGCGCCAGGCCCATGATCACGACACCGGGAAGCACGGCGGCCCACGGTGCCCGGGCGGCGAACTGCTGGGCGGTGGCCAGCATGGTGCCCAGGCTGGGTGCCGGGGGCTGGATGCCGAGGCCGAGGAAGGACAGCACCGCCTCGCCGAGGATCGCGGCCGGGATCGCGACGGTGGCCTGCACCAGGATCACCGACGTCGCGTTCGGCAGGATGTGCCGGGCCAGCACCCACAGGTCGCTCGCCCCGTCGACCACGGCCGCCGCGACGAAGTCCAGCGACTTGAGGCGCAGTGTGTCCGAGCGGACGACCCGGATCACCCCGGGGATCTGGGCGATGCCGATGGCCACCGCGGCGTTGCCGAGGCTGGCGCCCCGGATGGCCGCCAGCCCCACCGCCATGATCAGGAACGGGAACGCGAGCAGCAGGTCGGTGAAGCGCGAGATCACGGCGTCCCAGGCCCGGAAGTAGCCGGCCGCCAGCCCGAGTGGCACCCCGATGACCAGGGAGGTGGCCACCGCCAGGAGCCCCACCTGCAACGACGCCCGCGCACCGAGCATGATGCGGGAGAGGACGTCCCGGCCGAGGTCGTCGGTGCCGAGCACGTGCCCGGAGGTGCCGGGCGGTGCGAACGTACGGGCGAAGTCGGTCTGGTCGACGGAGTAGGGCGCGATCCACGGCGAGAGCAGCGCGGTGGCCGCCGCCAGCGCGAGCACGACGAAACTCACCACGGCGAGTGGGTTGCGGCGCAACCGTCGCAGCACCCGTGCGCGCCGGGTGACGCTGACCGAGGTCTCCGCCATCGGTACGGTGAGGACGGTCATGCCGGATCTCCCGTCACCCTGATGCGGGGGTCGATGACCGAGTAGAGCAGGTCGACGAAAAAGTTGATCACGATGTAGGCCGTCGCGGTGAGCAGGACGACGGCCTGGATCACCGGGTAGTCCCGTTGGAACACCGCGTCGATGGTCATCTTGCCGAAGCCCGGCAGCCCGAAGATCTGCTCGGTGACGACCGCGCCCGAGATCAGGCCGCCGAGCTGGAGACCCACGACGGTGACCACCACGATGAGGCTGTTGCGCAGTGCGTGCCGGGTGATGACGGCGCGCGGCCGCAGGCCCTTCGCCTTGGCCGTGCGCACGTAGTCGGAGGAGAGCGAGTCCAGCATCGCCGACCGGGTCTGCCGCATGATGATGGCGGCGAGGCCGGTGCCGAGGATCACCGCCGGCAGGACGATGTGGTGCAGGTTGTCCACGGGATCCTCCAGGATCGGCACGAAGCCGGAGGCGGGGAACAGCCCGGTCGCCACGGACAGGTAGAGGATCGCGAGCAGCCCGAGCCAGAAGTGCGGCACCGACAGGCCCACCAGGGCCAGTCCGTTGGCGAGCCACTCCGCGGGCCGCCCGCGACGCACGGCCGCGAGCACGCCTGCGCCGACCCCGAGCGCCGAGGCGATGAGGATCGCCAGGACGGACAGTTCGACGGTCACCGGCAGGGCGGTCGTGAGCATCGACGACACGGGCGTACCGGTGCGGATCGACACCCCGAAGTCGCCCTGCGCCATGCGCTCCACGTACTGCGCGAACTGGACCGGCAGCGGCTGATCCAACCCGTAGTGCCGACGGATGGCCTCCAGCGCCTCCGGCGAGCGGTCCTCCCCGGCCAGCGCGAGGGCCGGGTCACCGGGCAGGGCCCGCACGCCGACGAAGACCACGATCGTCGACAACAGCAGTGTCAACGCCGACTGCCAGGCGCGGGTGAGCAGGTAGCGGGCCACTGTGACCTACTTGGCGAAGCCGGCGAAGGCCGCCCGGAGCACACCGTCCGGGAAGACCTGCAGGCCCTGGAGCTGCTTGCTCACGGCGGTCAGGTTGCGCTGCCGGTAGAGGTAGATCAGGGCGTCGTCCTGCTGGAGCAGAGTCACCGCCTGCCCGTACAGCTTCTTGCGCTCCTCGACGTCGCCGGCCTGGCGGGCCTGGGTCAGCAGGGTGTCGAGCTGCGGGTTGCTGTAGCCGGCGACGTTCTGGCTCGCCTTGGTGCCGACGAAGTTCGTGATGTTGGCGTCCGGGTCGATCCGCCCGCTCCAGCCGAGCTGCAGCAGCTCGAAGTTGCCGCGGTCCTGCTCGTCGAGGAGCGACGAGTATTCCACCGGGTTGATCTTCAGGTCGAACCCGCCGTCCTTGACCATCGACTGGAGCGCCTGCGCGAGACGCAGCGTGTCGGGCGTGTTCGAGGCCAGCATCGTCACCGTGTACGGCGTCTGCACACCCGCCTCCGCCAGCAGCTGCTTGGCCTTGGCGGGGTCGTGCGCCGGGCAGGTCTGCGCCTCCGGCGACGAGAACGCGCTCGCGGGCGAGATCGGTGAGCAGGCGACGGCGTGCAGACCGTTGAACACCGCGTCGACCAGGGCCTTGCGGTCGATGGCGTGCTCGAAGGCCTGCCGTACCTTGGCGTTCTGCGCGAGCGGACGGTTGATGGGCTTGGGTGCCGTGCCGATGCCGTCGACGTTGCCGATGTTGATGGTCAGACCCTGGTAGCCGAGGGACTGCGACTGCAGGACGGAGACCGCGGCGTCCTGGCGCAGGGCGGCGAAGTCCTGGGTGGAGACGCTGTCGGCGACCTGCACGTCGCCGGAGCGCAGGTTGGCGGCGCGGATGCTCGCGTCGGTGAGGATTCGCCACGAGATGCTGTCGAGGTGCACCTTGCTCGCGTCGTAGTAGTTCGGGTCCTTCACCACCTCGATCGAGTTCTGTGGCACCCGCTTGGCGAACTTGAAGGGGCCGACGCAGACCGGCGCGGAGGCGAAGTCGTCACCCAGGCTCCGCAACGCCTGGGCACTCATGATCATGCCGGCGCGGTCGGCGAGGGCACCGAGCAGCGGCGCGAACGGCTGCTTCAGTCGGAGGACGACGGTCTGCGCGTCCGGGGTGTCGACGCCGTCGATGGGCCCGAGTTCGCTCTTGCGCGCCGACCGGGCGTTGGTGAGGTGGCGTTGCAGGGTGGCCTTCACCGCGGCCGAGTCGAACGGCGTCCCGTCCGCGAAGCGCACGCCCGGGCGCAGCGGGATGGTCACCGTCCGGCCGTCGCCGCTCGTGGTGGGCAGCGCGGTGGCGAGCTGCGGTACGACCTGCGCCTTCTCGTCGACGTCGTAGAGCTTCTGGCACATCGCCTGGAAGACGTAGCGGGAGTAGAGGCTTCTCGACAGTGTCGGGTCCAGCGCGTCGGGCTCTGCGGAGAGGGCGATTTCCAACTTGCCACCCTGCTTCACGGCGGCGGGGTCTGCCGGCGTGCCGAAGGAATCCTGGCCGGCCGACTGGTTGTCGCCGGACGTGTCGCCGCCGCTGTTCGACACCGGTGAGCAGGCAACGATCGTGCAGACGGCGGCGGCCGCCGCCACTGCGGCCCGGAGCACGCGGGGGCGGGGCAGGCGCGTTTCGCTGGCGGAGAGGTTCGTCATGGAGAGCTCCTCAGGTGGGCGATTTGGGGAGCGTATGTTGTATACGATGACCGCCGCAAGACCTCCGTGAATGGCTTTCGGCAGCCCAGAAGACCGCTGACATCTCCTGCCGACCGGGCGGCCAGCCGCCGGCCTTTCGGCGTCAGCTCAGGGCGCGGACCGGGTCGCGGGCGGGGCCGGGTCACGCCGCAGGAGGCTGAGCAGGACGACGACCGCGAGCACCGCCACCACCGCGCTGAAGACCTCGCCGGCGGGGCGCAGACCGATCGTCTGGATCAGCAGACCGACCCCGACCGCGGGCACGCCCAGCATGGCGAACAGGATGGCGAAGAACGTCGACACCGCCTCGGCCTGGTGCTGCGGCTCGGTCTTCATGGTGATCGTCGCGATGCCGTCGCCGACCGCCACCCCGGACGCGACCCCGATCAGCGCCGCACTGACGAGCAGCGTCGCCAGCAGCGCCATCCACATGCTGAACGCGAGCAGCCCCGCTCCCACGATCAGGCCGACGCAGGCGCTGGCCAGCGCGGCGCGCGAGGACAGCACGCGGGTCAGCAGCTGACCGAACGCGGCACCGGCGAAGGCCACGAAGACCACCAGCGCGGCCAGGGTGTGCGAGGTCTCGTGCAGGACCATGCCGAGGAAGAGCCCAGTTACCGACGTGAGCACCCCGAGCGCGGCGAAGCCCGCACCGGCGGTGATCGCCGAGCGGACGAAGGCGCCGCGAATGGCCGCGGGCACGTGCAACCGTTGCACCCGTAGGGTCACCGGCGAGCGCTCGCGGACCGTCTCCGGCACGCCCCGCAACGCGATGATCGCCAGCACCGCGAGGATCAGCACGATGACCCAGGGCAGCCGCAGCGGGTCGGGCGCCACGTCCGACACGATCCCGGCCAGCAGGGTGCCGGTGGCGAGACCACCCAGGTTCGCGAAGATCGACACAGTGGCGGCTCGTTTCGGATGCCGCCGGTCGATCAACTCCGCCAGCGCCGCGGTCGCCGCACCGATGATCAGCGCTGCGGACAGACCGGCGAGGATCCGACCGACGATGATCATCGCCAGGTCCACGGCGAACAGGAAGACGGCGTCCGCGGCGACGGACAGCAGCAGTGCGGCGAGGATGACCGGACGTCGGCCGATCTGATCGGAGAGCCGCCCGAAGACCAGCAGCCCGACGACCACGCCCAGCGCGTACAACGCGTAGACCACTGTCACCGTCAACGACGAGAAGCCGAACTGCATCTCGTAGAGCGGGTAGAGCGGGGTCGGCACGGTGGTGCCCACGAGCGTGATCCAGAAGGCGAACGCGACCCGTACCGCGCCGGACGTGGAACCGGAGCGTGTCACCCGTACAGCATGGGTCTTGACCTTGGCGGAGGTGCGGCATCGGCCCTAAACGCCCGCATCAGGTGGTGGCGGGGCAGGAGGGTTGGTGCGCTGCCGGCCGACACTCCCCCGCCTCGACCCCCGTCAGCTCGCCGGCCCACCATCGGCGGGCCCGGGTTCCCGGGGGTGGTACTCGGGGCGCAGCTTCGCGCTGGCGAACGCCGCCTTCACCGCCGCCGAGAGCGCCGTGATGTCGTACGCGCCGTAGTGCCGCCGGCCGTTGATGAAGAAGGTCGGGGTGCCCGTGACGCCACTGAGGTCGGCGGAGTCGGTGTCCTCGGCGACCCGGTCGACACCCATCCGCTTGACCATGTGCTCCCGGAACTGGTCGACGTCCAGGCCGAGTTGTTCGGCATAGCCGAGCACGTCGTCGGGGTTGAGGGCGTCCTGGTGGGCGAGCAGCAGGTCGTGCATCTCCCAGAACGCCCCCTGCTCGCCCGCCGCCTCGGCAGCTTCGGCGGCGAGTTGGGCGTGCGGGTGGACGTCGGTGAGCGGCAGGTGCCGCCAGACGTACCGGACGTTGGCGAAGTCGGCGAGCAGTTCCCGGACCACCGGCTCGGCCTGCCCGCAGTAGGGGCACTCGAAGTCGCCGTACTCCACGACAGTCACCGGCGCGTCGAGCGACCCGCGCATGTGGTCGCGCTCCGGGTCGACCGGCAGCATCAGGTCGACGATCCCCTCGGCGACACCGAGCAGCGCGCGCGCCCGCCGTGCCGGCGACAGTCGCCCGACCGAGCGGAACACCAGCCAGGTGACGAGGGACGCCCCCAGTGTCGCGACGAGGATGCCGAGCTTCGCCTCATCCAGGGCAGGGCCGCTGAGGGCATGGGTGGCGATGAGGAGCGCGACGGTGAACCCGATGCCGGAGATCGTGCCGACCCCCACGACGGCGACCCAGCCGACCGGTGGTCGGAACCGGTTGCCGCTGAGCCGGGCCACCAGCCAGGAGACACCCACGATCCCCGCTGGCTTGCCGACGACGTAGGCGACCACGACGCCGAGCGTGACCGGGGAGACCACCGCCCTGGCGAGAAGATCCCCGTTGATCACGATTCCGGCGTTGGCCAGCGCGAAGAGCGGCACGACCACATAGCTCGCCCACGGGTGGTAGATGGTCTGCAGCCGCTCGTTCGGCGACAGCGCAGAGGTGAGCCCGGCCCGCGCCATCCGGGCCAGTTGCGGGGTGGGCTGTTCCCGGAAGAGGCGGAACTGGTCGCTCGCCCGCTGCAGGTCGTCGCGGCCGGGAGCGTAGGCGTAGGTCAGCAACCCCATCACCAGACCCACCACGACCGGGTCGACACCGGACTCCGAGACCGCGACCCACGCCGCCGCCCCCAGCAGCGCGTAGACCGGCCCGAACCGCACACCCAGGGCCCGGACGAGCAGGACGACGCCGAAGATCAGCACCGCGACGAGCAGCGCCGACAGCGAGGGATGATGCGGGTACGCGATTGCCAGCACCGCGATCGCGACCACGTCGTCGACGACGGCAACGGTCAGCAGGAACCCCCGCAGCCGATCCGAGAAGCGTGGCCCGAAGACGGCCAGCGCGCCGAGCGCGAGCGCCGTGTCCGTGGCCATCACCACTCCCCAGCCGGCGGCGGTGGTCTGCCCGACGTTGAACGCCAGATAGATCGCGATCGGCAGGAGCATGCCGCCGAAACCGGCCAGCATCGGCAACGCCAGTCGACGCCGCTCGCGCAGCTCGCCGATGTCGAACTCCCGGCGCAGTTCCAGCCCCGCGACCAGGAAGAAGAACGTCATGAGGCCGCTGTTGACCCAGGTACGCAGGTCGTGTGACAGGGACCAGTCGCCGAGCCGAACCGAGAGCGAGGTGCCCCACACCGACTCGTACGACGACACGTGCAGGTTGGCCCACACGAGCGCCGCCACCGCGGCGACCAGCACCACCCGGGCGCCGCCGGTCTCGGTGCGCAGGAACGAGCGCAGCGGAGCGTTGAACCGACCCTCCCAGGCGGTTCGGCTGGTCCATCCCCGGTGCGGGTTGTCGCTCGTCACGGAGACAATCTTCGTTGACCTGATCGTCGCGTGGTCCGGATTGGGGCACATGGCGGCCGGCCGATACGAGCACGGGGTCGGGCGCGGGGCATACACGGAGCGCCACCAGTTGGTAACGTGCGGGTGATCACGCTGGCTGTCGTCGGCGGTGGTCCCCTGGGGAGGGTCGACATGTGGGCGGACGACGCTGCGCTCGACGCGGCCGGACACCGGCTCGACGAGTGGGAGTCGTCGCTCGCCGAACGGGCGGCACGGGCGAAGACGCTCTCGGCGAGGATGCAGGAGCTGACCGGCACCGCCCACAACAACGACCGGACGGTCGACGTCACAGTCGAATGCTCCGGCCTGCTGATCGGCCTGTGGCTCGACGAACGCATCCGGCAGCAACCCGCAGCGCGCACCGCCCAGCAGATCCTGGAGACCACCCGAGCGGCACGCACCGACCTGCTACGCCAGGTCCGCGAACTGACAGTGGAGTTCCTCGGCGACGACGCGAGCGCCAAGGCCATCATCGAGTCGTACCGCAGTCGGCTGGCTGGTGACGAGGGTTCGAGCGATGCCGACCGGTGACGGCATCCACGTCGACCCGGACGACCTGACCGCCCACGCCGCCCGCCTCGACCGCTGCGCCGGCAGCCTCGACACCTCCCAACAGGCAGGCCAGCACGTCCGGTTGGGCGCCGACGCGTACGGTCAGCTCTGCGCCCTGATGCCGACACTGCTCGACGGCCTCCAGCGAACCCTGGTCGACGGCATCGGCGCCGCCGCCGCGTCGGTGCGGGACACCGCCGGCAAGCTGCGGGTCGGAGCAGACCGCTACCGAAGTTCCGACGCCCACGCGAAGCAACTGCTCGACGGAGTACGGCAGCAGCACCTCGATGAGGTGCGGCGGCAGCCGTGACGTCCAACCCGCTCGTCGCCGCACCAGCGGACGCCCCACCCAGCGCATGGGCGGGCATCTGGATCTGCGAGGACATCGAACTCATCGCCCAGGGCGTACGCGACGGCAGTTGGATCGACGGCAGCCTCGGCGTGGTGAGCGCCGGCCTGGACGCCCTCGCCTTCGTCTCCGACCCGGTCGGCGCCCTGCTCCAGTACGGGATCGCCTGGCTCATCGAGCACGTCAAGCCGCTCAGTGAGGCGCTGGACTGGCTCGCCGGCGACCCGGCGCAGATCACCGCTCACGCCCAGACCTGGCGCAACGTCGCCGCATCGCTCCGCGAGGAAGCCGGCGCGCTGACCCGCGCCGTCCGCACCGACGTCGCCGGGTGGGGTGGCAGCGCCGGCCCGGCCTACCGCGCCTGGGCCGCCGAACAACAGCAGGCCATCACCGGCCTCGCCCAAGGCGCCGACGCCATGGCCGCGATCACCGAAGGCGCCGCCGGCCTGGTGGCCGCCGTCCGGCTCCTGGTCCGCGACGCCATCGCCACCTGCGTGTCCCGTCTCATCGTGTACGCGGGCGAACTCGTCGTCACCGGCGGACTGGCCGCGCCGCTGGTCGTGGAGCAGGTCACGACGCTGGTGGCGTCGTGGGCGGCGCGGATCGCGCGGCTGCTGCGAGGGTTGCTGGCCAGCCTGCGCCGGTTGATCCCGGAGGTACGCCGACTCGGCGACCTGATCGACAAACTCAAGCAGGCACTGGGTCGACTCCAGCGTGCCGGGGCAGACCCGGGCGACCTCAGTCGGGTTCGCGGTCGCGGAGCTGGTCCTCGAATGCCCATGAGGATGGAGGCGGTGACGAGCCTCGCCGCCAAGTACGGGATTGATATCACCGACATCCGGCTCACCATCAACAATCGGGTTTCTGGTGTGTGCGGACTGACGAAGCCTGACGAGTCGGTCATGCTCTGTCGAGAAGCCTTCCGCAGTGAGGAGGACCTGGCCCGTACGCTCGAACACGAGCGGTTCCACGTCGCCGAGCTCCGCCAGGGGCGCCCGTACCCGGCCACCCGTCATGAGATCGACGCATTCGAGGATCGGGCCTACGCCCATGAGGAACAGTGGTGGACCAACCATTCGGTCAGGCCGGAAGGAGCGCACTGATGGCCACGTTCGATGAGTGGTTGACGGCATACGACGTCGTCTACCGCGCGCTGCCGGCGACGTCCGATCTTGCCTGCCCGAACTGCGGTCACCGGACCCTACGGATCGTCTTCACGGCACGGCCCGCTGCCGAGTACGGGTATGTCTCGTTCTGGTGCGACACTTGCCTGGAGGGGATTTACGTGTCTCGGGCCCCTGTTCCGGTCGGTGTCACCGCACGATCGACAGACGAGCCGGTCGAGGAACGCAACCGTGGTATCCCCGACTACCGCCTCGTGACGTAAGAACCCGTTCACCGGCGTAGGCGGCGGGAGCAGGCGCCGTCGTGGCCGTCGTGGAACAGGCAGCGCCGGCCGCCACACAGCGGTAGGTCGCAGAAGATCGGCAGGGCGGACGACTTCGGCCAGCGGTGGAACGTGGACCTACCCCTGACCGGCCCCGATGGCACGGTCACCGTCCGCACAGCCTAGATACTGGAGAGCGGGGCATCTGCACCTCGGATGGTGACCATCTCATTCCCGCCAAAGGAAGGTTGCCATGTTGGAGCTGTACGACGTGGTTGAACTCCGAGAAGCCATTCCGGGAGAAGAACTGCCCGCGGGGGCAACGGGAGCCGTCGTGCGTGTCTTCAACGGCCCCCCGCCTGCGTACGAAGTCGAGTTCGCCGACGCCGATGGCCGTACGGTCGCCATGGTCACGCTCCGAGCCGACCAGGTAGTTCAACGCGGGGCCGGACGAAGCCCAGTGAACGGATAGATCCACTGCGGATGTGATGCCGATCGCCTGCACGCAATCATCGTTGATGATGACTGAATGTGACATCACGTTGGGCGCGGGAAGTCGGCTAACTTGCATCACCATCCGAGACTTCGTGCCGCTTTGCCGCCACCCGCAGCGCTGCCATCACGACGTGCCCTGGGTAGTCGATCAGCGTGGGGTAGCGCCGACGGTGGTAACAGTCCCAATAGCTGGCAACCCGTTGGCCGGTGAGCGCCACGAACGCCGGGTTCTCGGCCGCAAGTCGCCCGTAGACGGCTTCCGTCGGACTGTGTGGAACGACCAGTTCCGGCGCGAGAACCCGCCGAATGACCGACACAATCTCGTCCACGTACTCGCCCACCAACTGCACCACGAACGGCGCCACCCACGGTTGGATCAAGCCGACCACCCGCTCCAGCCGCCGCTGCCTTACCCGGCCATCGTGGTGGCGGGTGTACAGGCAATCGAGCACCGCACGCTGGGTGGCAGACAGCGTCGCCTCAGCGGCAACGGACGGCGCGTCGGAGTAGATCCGGGATGGAATCACGACCGTCTCGCCATCGACCAGCACACGGAATGGCGACGTCGGCGCGTGCGGCGCCGGCGGTAGGACTGCCAACGCCTTTCGTACGTCATCACCTAGACGACGTGGGAAGGCAGCATCCAAGGCTGCCGTCTCACCCAACTCCGAGCTCACGAATTGCACGGCCGATCGTAGCCCCGGCGGCGCCGGAGCCATTACGAGACATCGCTTAGCCGACCAGATGCTCAGCTCACGCCTGTTACCGATACGAATGGTGACTCTCGTCAGCTTCGGGTAAGGCGGCCCTCCTGGTCGAAGCGGAGGCGTCCGCTGGTCACGGCGACGTGCAGCCCGTACCGGAGTAGCTTGTCGATTTTCTCGGTGCGACGGCGGTAGCCGAGCCGTTCCAGGCCGGCGCGCAGCAACCGTTCCTCGTCCATGCTCGGCATGCCCTGAAGTACGTGCACGAAGGCGTTGGCCACCTCCTCGGGTGGCACTTCCTCGAACGCGCGGTCGTTGCTCGCCTGCGTGACCCGGTACGCGCGGTACGTCTGCGGGTCGGTGCCTTCGGGCCAGGCGTACCGGCTCACTGTCGGGTGCGTGTAGAGCCGGCGGGAGTCGACGAGCGACAGCACTGCGGTACGGCGGTCCTCCCGGGTTCGGAGGAAACCGAACCGGGCGAGGGCGAGGCGTGCGAGCCGGTGCTGCTCGATGGGCCCCTCAGCCTCGATGATCTCGCGGAGCGCGTTCCGCACCAGGTCACGTACGCGCCGGTCGGTGGCCAGAAGGTCGAGGTCGGCCTGGTCCCCGAGCGGGGTCGGGACGTACGGAACGAATGGGCTCACCGTGATGGTGTCTGCGGCCGAGGTCGCCGTGGCTGTGCCGGCCAGTGCGGTGACGGGTGCCGAGGATTCTCCCCGGAGCGGCTCCTCGTCCACCGCGAGGCGCGGCTGCGGCAACTCGGCGGTCGGTGTCGGGTGCGGCGGTTCCACATCCGGTTCGGAGCGCGGCTGCGGCAGTTCGACGGCTTCGGGTGCCACTGCGGCCGGTGACGACTCGGGCTCGGGCTCGGCGGTCGTGGGGGCGTCGGCCCGGGTGACCGCTTCGTCGACCCGGTCGAGCAGCGCCGACCGGTCGTGGATCCACGCCGGCAGCCAGAACCGCACGACCTCCGGCCAACCCATGATCGAGCGGAGGAGCGCGGGCGCCGAGTCCCGGTCGGCCACCGTCGGGCGTGCGCTCCAGTCCGGGCCGTCGAGCATGACGGCCACCTGCCACAGTGGTGAGCCTGGTCTACGTACGGCGATGTCCACTGTGAAGTCGGAAAGGCCGTGCGAGGTACGGACCTCGTGGCCGCGGTCGCGCAGCGCTGCGGCCACCTCGTCGCGGATCCGGCTGCGCCGCTCGGTGCGGTCGGTGGCGAGGTCGCCCAGGCGCTCCGCGCCGGCGGCGGCCATCTCGCAGTACGCCCGCAGGTGCTGGGTGCCCAGCGCGGACGTGCGGGACAGGTCGATGTCGGACGGGTCGAAGGACGAGTAGAGGACGACCTGGCGGCGGGCGCGGGTGATGGCCACGTTGAGCCGCCGCTCGCCGCCGGCCTGGCTGAGCGGGCCGAAGTTCAGCGGGAGCTGGCCGGTCTCCAGGTTGGTGGAGAAGGCCAGCGAGAACAGGACGACGTCGCGCTCGTCGCCCTGCACGTTCTCCAGGTTCTTGACGAAGATCGGCTCCGCGACCGCGCCGGACAGGTGCTCGCGGATGATCGGGTCGAGGCTCTCCTCCAGCAGGTTGAGGATGAGGTCCCGCTGCTGGATGTTGAAGGTGACCACGCCGACGGACTGGGTGGCGGTCGCCGGGTCGTGCAACCGCCGGGTGATGTCCGCGAGGATCGCCCGTGCCTCGACCTCGTTGGTGCGGGATCCGCCCCGGTCGTACCGGCCTTCGACGCGCCGCCAGCTGACGCCGGCCGAGCTGGCGGCGCCGGGCGACGGGAGGCTGGAGAGCTTGTTGTCGTAGTAGTAGCGGTTGGAGAAGGCGATGAGTGACTCGTCGTGGCTGCGGTAGTGCCAGGAGAGCCACCGTTGCGGCAGTCCCGACTCGACGGCCTCGCTGAGAATGCTTTCCAGGTCCTCCGGCACCGGGCCGTTGCCCTCGTCGACCTCGTCCACGCTGTGGCTGGCCTGCATGATGCTGCTCGGCGGCATCTGCCGGGAGTCGCCGACCACCACCACGGCGCTGCCCCGACCCATCGCGCCGATCGCCTCCGCCACGCGGATCTGCGAGGCCTCGTCGAAGATGACCAGGTCGAAACGTTGGCTTCCCGGCGCGAGGAAGTTCGCCGCGGACGCGGGGCTGACCAGCACGCACGGGGTCAGTGCGAGCACCGCGTCCGCGTACTGCTCGAACAGCTCCCGGAAGGACCGCCCGCCCCGCTTACGGCGGAGCTCGGCCGCGAAGTCAGCGAAGCGCCCACGCCGGTCGGCAGGGCTGAAGGGGCGGCGGCGGACCAGCACCGACGGCAGCTGCGTCGGCAGCGCGGACCGCAGCTCACCGGCGGCCGCCTCGAACTGGCTGATTTCGTCGTCGTGCAGTTCCGGGTCGAAGTACTGCAGGCCGCCGGCCCGTACCCGCTCGGCGAGGGACGCCGTCGCGACTCCCCGCCGGTAGACCTCCTCGGCGAGATGCGCCGGCACCTCGGCGCGCAGCAGCTGGTCCCGATAGTCGGTGAGACCGGCCGAGGCGAGCACGTCGGCGTGGGCCAGGACGGTCGCCCATCGGCGCAGCGGGAACAACTCCTCGCTCTGCACCTCGTGCAGCCAGGCCGCGCCGTCGCGCTGCCAGGCGTCGGTCCAGTGCGAACCAGCGGCCCACAGTGCCAGCTCGGCCTCACCGGAACGCAGCACCCCGCGCCAGGCCCGCCACCGGGAGGCGATCCGGTCGAGGAGCACAGCGTCCACATCGGTGAAGCCGCCGTGAAACAGCTCCCAGGCCTGCGGGTGCCGGGCCAGGAGCGTCCGGCCGACCCGGGTCGCCTCGATCGCCTCGGTCAGCCGCTCCTGCGCGTTGGGGTCGGTGGGTTGCCACTGCGACAGCCGCAGCCCGCCCACCGCGACGACATGCTGGTAGAGGGCCGCCGCCTGCGCCTGGGCGGCCACCAGCCGACCGGTGGCAACCTCCACCCGCTCGACGTCGAGCGTCGCGCCGGCAACCAGGTGCACCGCCAGCCGATCCACGATGGCCTGCCGACGCTTGCGCTTACCGATCAGCTTCTTCGCCGCCTCCTGGGCCTCACCGTGCCAGGCGGTCAGCTCCGGTCGAGCGAACACGTCCGGCCGGAAGGTGGCCAGCTCACCGGCGAAGCCCTGCCGGAAGGCCGCCAGGTCCGCCTGGAGCCGGGCCACCGCCTCGTCCCACCGTCGGTCGCTGGCGTGCAGGGTGGCCTGCCGGTCCGGCAGCAGTCCGCGTACGGCGAGCCAGGCGCCCGCCTGCAGCTCGCTCACCGTCTCCGGGGCGGGCAGCGTCCGCAGCAACTCGACCAGGCGCGGGTAGGCGGCGAGGTCGGCTCGGAGGCGTTCGAGCTCACCGGCGATCTCGGTGACCGCGGCGCCGTGCAACCCGTCGAGGGTGCGGCAGCCGCTGATCGCCCACGGGTGCGCCGCCCGGAGTCGGGCCGATCGTGCGGCCGCCGGGAACTCCCGCAGTGTCGTCTCGACCTGCGCGCGTGCCGGGGCGGGTGCGTGCAGGTAGGCCATCGGGATCGGGGCGACCGGGCCGCCCCCGTACGCCAAAGTCTGCTCGTAGGCCGACCAGAGCGACATCCCGACGGGGTTGGTGGTGTGCACCTGGGCCGGGTACTCGGTCAGTGGGGCGAGCCGCGTCCGGTAGGCCGTCTCGACGGCAGTCCACGTGCCGTCACCGCCGTGGTCGTACTGGTCGAGCGCGTCGCGCAGCTGCTGGCGGATCGCGTTGAGGGACTGCTTGCGCCCGTGCAGGTCGAGCGCGAACGGCCCGAGGCCGATCTGCTTGAGGCGGCGCTTCACCACCTCCAGCGCGGCCTGCTTCTCGGCGACGAACAGCACCGACCGGCCCGCGCTGACCGCCCGGGCGATCATGTTGGTGATGGTCTGGGACTTGCCGGTGCCCGGCGGGCCCTCCAGGACGAAGGAGTGGCCCCGCTCGGCGCGCACGATGGCCTGCATCTGCGACCCGTCGGCGGGGATGGGCAGGTGCAGGTCGGCCTCGTCGACGGCGATCTCGACGTCGTGCTCCGGGCGGGCGGGATCGTCGAACGTGGCGCCGGAGGACTCGACCAGGTGCCGGACGACAGGGTTCTCCATGAACCGGGGCCAGTGGTCGGTGAGGTCCCGCCACATCTGGAAGGTGGAGAACTGCAACAGGCGAAGGCTGGCGCTCTCGTCGATGCGGTAGTTGAGCCGGTTGTCGAGCAACCCGGTGTTGATCGCGGCCAGGGTCTTGGCGATGTCGATGCCGTGCTCGTCGAGGACCGGTCGCTCCAGCTCCGGGATCCGCACGCTGTGCTTGACCCGCAACCACTCGATCAGGCAGTAGTTCGGGCTGGCGACCTCGGTGCCGTCGATGACCATCGCGTACGGGCGACGGCCGCTGCCGCCCTCGATGCGCACCGGCAGGAGGAAGAGCGGCGCGTACGCCTCTCCCCCGGTCGTCTTCGTGTGGACCAGGGTGCCGATGGTCAGGTACAGGTAGTTGCTGCCGGTCTCCTGCTCCATCGTGCGCGCCTCCCGCTGCAACGCGCGCATCGCGGTCTTGTAGCGGGCGTCGGTGACCGCGCCGTAGACCCGCCGGTCGGTACGCAGCTCCCGGGTCAGGATCTCGGCGTCGAGGTCCTGCGCCCGACGTGCCCCGGCCAGCTCGTGGACGTGGCTGATGTTGTCCTGCGGGATGACCTGCACCTGACGGCCGTCGTGGATGAGGTCATCGAGCAGGGCCAGCGCACCCGCCGGCACGTGCAGGTCCAAGCCACGGCCACGCTTGGGCAGGTTGAGCAGCGGGTTGCGCAGGCTCAGGTCGAGCAGCGACTTCTTCCACTGCTGGATACGCGCCGGCGACCCGTCGGACTGCTGCGGCACCTCCTCGCCCTCGTCGGCGAACTGGCGCAGCTTCGCGGCGGCGACGCCGGGCGGAAGGTCGAGGGACGCTGTTACCTTCGGCGTCGCCTCGGCGTCGACCGCGGCGGGCGCGATCAGTTCGTCGGGCGACGGCAAGGGCTGAATGCCGGAGCGATGGGCCAGGTGCACGTCGACGACGCCCTGTATGCGTTCGCCGTCGCCGCGGAAGTGGCCGAGCCCGACGCGTACCGCCTCGGTGAAGGTCGCCGACTGCGCGCCCGGCCCGATGCGGGTCAGCTCGACCGGCACGGCCCGGCCGGAGTCCACCATTGAGATCAGCAGGTTGGTCTCGGTCACGGCGGCCGAGCCCAGCCGCTCCTCCTCCAGCAGGAAGCCGCCGAACGCATGCCCCGCGCTGATGAAGATGAGCGGGTGCAGCCCCGCCGCCTCCAGACACGCGGCGTACGTGACGGACAGGTCGAGGCAGTTGCCGAGCCGCCCATCGAGCACGGCTGCGGTGGTGCGTACCTTCTGGCCGGTGTTCTCGAAGGACGCCGGCAGGGTCTGGTAGGTGATCTCGAGTTGGCGCAGCGCCTCGTACACGGCACCGGCGATCAGCGCCGCCCGCTCCGAACCCTCCTGATAGCCCTGCAGGGAGCCCGAGCCGGTCCGCGCGAGCAGGAGCTGGGCGGCAGCCCGCAGGACCGCCTCCACCGCCCGGGTGTTCGGCTGCACGAAGGCCGCCAGGCTGTCGTACAGGGCAGGGCTGTTGAACCACTCGTTGTGCGCCAACACCCGCGACGGGGCGACCAGCGTCAAGGCCTGGCCGGCCGCCTCGACGAAGAGTCGGTAGTCGACCGGGAACGCCTCGTCGGTGCGGTACAGGAGCACGCGGTCGGGCGTGAAGTCGCGGAAGTCGTCCCAGCTCGTGCTCGCCCCGGGCCGCAACGGCGCAGCGAGGGTACGCGTCCACGGCTCGGTCAGCGCGCCGTCCGGGCCACGCAGTTCCAGCGTCAGGGTGACGTCGGTCAGCGGCACCGCACCTCGGTTGACGAGCGTGAGGTGGCGGACCAACGGCACCCGGTTGTGCACCAGGGCGGCGTTGATCGCCGGCTGCACGATCAGCCCAACCTCGAGCTGGTCGTCGTCGGCGGTGAACTGCGCGAAGACGCTGTCGGACATGGGCGTTTCTCCAGGTGGGGAGACCAGGGAGGGCCAGCCTAGCGGTCAACCGACCGGTGGAGACGGCCCCGGCCGTACGACGATCTTGGAAGTCGTACGTCTG
Organism: Micromonospora zamorensis; assembly: GCF_900090275.1. Lineage (NCBI taxonomy): Bacteria > Bacillati > Actinomycetota > Actinomycetes > Micromonosporales > Micromonosporaceae > Micromonospora > Micromonospora zamorensis. The sequence continues at coordinate 3,503,850 of NZ_LT607755.1, forward strand.
AGGCAGGATGTGCGCCATGACGACGCAACACCAGCACCTGGCCTACGGCCACGCCACGGCGCACGACTGCCTCGCCTTCGCCCACGCCGACAGCGCGACCGAGGAGGCCGCGGAGATCCGGGCGCTCGCCGCCGCGCGAACGTGGGGCGAGGCCCGGCAGGTCCGGATGACCCACCTGTGGAACCCCGCTGGTCCGGAATACCACGATCCGGAGGATGGGTACGCCGACGACAAGCCCTTCACCATCACCGAGGTGGGTGCGATCCAGGACGGAACCTGGCCGCGGATGGTCACCGAGCGGGCGTTCACGCTGCTGCCGCAGGACCTGCAGGACCGGTACGGCAAGCGTCAGGTCACCGTGCACGACGGCGACTACCTGGAGATCCCTGTTGCTGGCGAGGCCGAGCTGGTTGCGGAGCTGCGACAGCGCGGCTACGAGGTGACCCGCGACGACGAGCTGATCAACCTACTCGACGGCTTCAGCCTGGGCTCGCTCACCGCGTCAGGCCTGACGGAGACCCCGGCATCGCCTCCGAGGGTTGACGCTGGTCGGCCGGCCCGACGCGTGCCGGAGTCTCCGTCGCTGGTGCTCATCGTCGGCGCTTGTTCAGACTCGGAAGGCCACCGGACACGGTCCGCACAGTGCCGTCCGGGTTGCTCCGGCCCGGCTTCTGTTGGGCCTCTGCCACTCGCCGCCCGGCGAGGTCGGAGGCGCTCAGGTTGACGACGACCGGGTCTGTCCGCCGCCAGCTCTGTAGCTGAGCCTGAGCTTGCTGGCTGTCGGTGGCGCCCGTCAACGCGCGGATAGCCGGCATTGCCCGGGACGGGTCAGCGAGCAGGAGATAGGCGACGTCGGCTGGGGTCAGATTGCGCGGCGAGGCGTTGCCGGCCGGAACGAGTGACCCATGGATCTCCCCATTCTCAATCCACAGCCACACCGGTCTCCGGCCATCGCCGGCTCGCATCACCGGCGTCGTCGACGGGACGCTTAGGTTGGTGGAGGTCTGCCGGGCCGAAAGGTGGGCTCGTAAGGCGGCCGCCAGCTGCGCCTGTTGCCACGACAGGGCCGCAACGTCGGCCGCAGGGCGGGACAGGGCCACCTGACCCGGCGATGCCACCCCGCGGGCTTGCGGCGGCCTGGTCGGGGAGGCTCGCCGTTCCTCCATGAACCAGCCGGCGAACTTCCACTGCTCCCGCGTGAAACCGACCGGGATGGCCTCGGTCAGGTCCGGCGCCGACGTGTCCTGAATGGAGAGTTGAGCGTGTCGCTTCGCCTGTTCGGTCGCGGTGACTGACCAGATGCCGAGGATCGCGGCCAGCGGTATCCGCCTGACGTAGGCCTTCGGCCACGGCAGCAACCGCCAACGCCGGAGGACAAGGTGCTCCTCCTCGAACCTGGCGTCCCAACGCCGAGCGACCATCCACGCCACCTCCCGTGCTGCGCACGCTAGCGGCCTGATGATCATCACCGCACTCGGCACAACGGGCAGTTGAGATGCCGGATCGTCTGGTTGTGTCAGCGGCGCAGCCGACGGGTGCAGTCGCCGTCATGGCCGTCGCGGAGGAGGCAGCGCCGGCCGCCAGGCATCCGCAGGTCGCAGAAGACCCGGTGGCGGAGGAACTGCTGGTCCTCCTCGGAGACGGTCGTCTCCCCCGGGTCGGCCATCGGCAGCACCAGCATCCAGCGACCGATGACCCGGGCCAGGCGTTGCGCGGCAGGCAGGTCGTTGGCGACGACGGGCAGGTGAATGACGTACCGCTGGCTCATCGGGCCTGGCCCCCCTCGTTGCGGGCGCGGGCCTGATCAGTCTGCCAGCGACGCAGCCCGGCCTTGATCCGGGCGGTCTCGCGACGGCTCTCGGCGAGAGCGGCGTAGACGGCGGCCATGTCGACGGCGACCCGGTCGAGGAAGGCGTACACGTCGTCGGGGTTCAGACCGCGACGCAGGAGCCCGGTCGGCGCGAAGCGGCGCTCGCGCACCTGCCACGGCAACAGACTGGTGTACGCGGCAGAACGGTAGGTCGCGCCACCGCCGACTGGGGTTGGTCGCTGGTTGCGAGCGTTCATGTCCATCCGCCTTCCTGATCGTGGACAGGGCGGGCATGCTCGCCCATCCGGTGCGGCAGACACACCCCGCCCGGACACCGCAGATGCTCTCAGCGGTACGGCATCACGGCCGCTCAACGAGGGTTGTTTGGGGAAGCACGGCGGCCGTTCGGGGGGACCGGCCGGCCGCCGTGCTGGGATCAGCCTGCGATGGGCGGGAGGGGAGACGCAATGTTTCAGGCAGCGATTTCGCCGGTGTGCATCGACTTTCTTTGCTGCAATCCGTGCGAGTTGCAGGAGCGGCTGATGCAGTGTTGCGGGGTGGAACGTCAGCGGATCGAGAGCGGACCGGTGGCGTCGGTGGATTCGCCCATTTCAAGGTTGCAGGCCAATGCCTGCTGTCGGCACTCCTCGACAAGATCCTGCTCCTCGTCCGACTGATCGAGGTCTCGGGCCAGCGCCGCGAACGCGTGATGCGCCTGCCGGAAGTCACCTGCGAGCATCAAGAGGTTCGCGAGATCCACTCGTAGCGCCACGATCTCGGTGGCGAGCCGCTCGCCACCTTGCGGCACCATGCGGAGGGCCCGCTCCAACATCTCGGCTGCCTGTACGAAACGCTCGTTCTCGGCGAGCTCCCTCGCCTGCGCCCGCAACTCCACCAGGTTCTGTGGGGATCTCTGCGGCGGAACCGGGACGGGGGCGGTGTGCGGGGCAGTGCTGGAGAACGTGTTGTCCGTTCGGGCGGCCACCAGCCCCGGAGAGTCGCCGTCGTCGAGGAAAGGCATCAGGAGCTGACGAACCTCACCGGCCGATGCTGGTCTTTCCGCTGGGTCCTTGGCCAGCAGGCAGTAGATGAGGTGCGCCAGGTCATCGGGGACGTCCGATCGATATTCAGTGATGATGGGAATGGCCGCATTGATATGACGGCGCATCATGTCCGGGGCGTTTGCCGCCTCATATGGAGGGTTCCCACCAAGCATCTCGAAGAGGATGCAGCCCAAGGCGTACAGATCGGCAGAAGGCCCGACAGGGCCACCCTGGGCCTGCTCGGGTGCGATGTAGGCGGGGGTCCCGAGCGTCCGCCCGGTTGCGGTGAGGCGAGATGCCTCGGCCGGGCCGAGTAGCGCCGCCACACCGAAATCGAGCACCTTGACCACCCTCGACGGGGTGATCATGAGGTTCTGGGGCTTCAGGTCACGGTGTACGAGGGAGGCGCCGTGGGCGGCCACGAGCACCGAACAGACCTGCGCGGCAATGGAAGCCGCCTCGCCGACAGGCAGTCGTTCCTGCTCGGCGATGTGGTCGGCGAGGACGATCCCCGGCACGAGCTGCATGACGAGGAAGAGGTCTTCACCGTGCACGCCCAGGTCGTGCACGGCCGGCACGCCAGGGTGGTCGAGCCTGGCGGTTGCTCTCGCCTCCCGCCGGAAGCGCTTGCCCGCCGTCTCACGCTCGTCCTCCGGCACCTCCAACTGCCGGAGAAACTTGATCGCCACCGGCCGGTCGAGTCGCTCGTCGAAGCCCGCCCAGACCTGACCCATTCCTCCGCGACCGACCGGATACGTCAACTCGTACCGATCACCGACACGATCCCCCGCCTGCACCTACAGCCTCCCCGCATCAAACGCCGATCCCGCTGAGCAGGAGCGGCAATCAGGCTAGCTGTCGCTGCACGAGCCGCCCGGTCAGGAACGGGCTGGGCGTGCCGTGCCAGAACACCGCAAGCTCGTCACGCGCACGGGTGGCGGCGACGAACAGCAACGACCGGTCACGCTGGCGTTCGCGCTGGTAGCGCTTCGGGTCGGTGTCCCGGTACCTGCTGATCATCTGCCGAGGCACCAGGCCGTCGCTGACCCCAGCGATGATCATGCGCTGATACTCGAGGCCCTTGAACCGGTGCATGGTGCCGATGTGCACGCCGTCAGGGCGCTTCGGGCCGTCCGGGCCGATCTCCACTACGTCCAGGCCATCAGCCTCCAGTCGGCTGATGACCTCCGCCGCCAGGTCCCTGGTCGGTACGCAGATGGCAACCGAGCCGTCCGTCGGACTGCCCCAACCGCGTAACTGCTCGACGATCAGATCCCGCTCCTGCGCCCACGTCGCGGCGCCACGGAACACGGGTCGGCCACCACGCAGCAGCGACCGGTAGCCGGCCAGGTCCTCCTCACCGCCGTCGAGGTCGTCGTACACCTCCCCCGTCATGATCTGCAGCGCATCGGCGAGGATCTGCCGGGTCGTGCGGTAGCTCAGGGTGAGCCGGGACGACCGACCGCGAATGTTGACGCCGAGGCTGCTCAACGTGACGTGGTTGTCGTAGATGCGCTGGTGGGTGTCGCCGGTGAGGAACATGTCGTCCGGGCCTGGGGCGACCATGGCACGCAGCATTTTCCAGTGGGCGGCGCTGAGGTCCTGCGCCTCGTCGACCACCACGTGGCGGTAACGCGGCCGGTAGAACCCGCCGGACGACTCGCCTGCGACGCCAGTGTTCTGGGCTGTGCGGTCCATTTCGAGGCGGGCAGCCCGTTGTGCCACCTGGCGCCAGGTCCAGACGCCGCGATTCTCCAGCCAGGTGGTGAAGCGTTCGGTCAACTGCCAGATCTGGTCTCGCTCGATCCGCGAGAGGCTGCGACCGCGGTTGGGGCGGCGGGCCTTGAAGTAGTCCGTCCGTGAGTTGAGCACCTGACCGAGGATCACCTGGGTCCACTCAGCGGCAAGGAACTCCGCCTCCCAGGCAGTCTCGCCGGTCTCGATGAGGAACTCGTCCCACAGCTCAAGGACCCGATTGTCGTCCACCACCCGGCGGCTGCCACCTGCCTTGGCTTCGGCCACTACCCTGCTGGCCAACCGGTCGATGTTGACGATGTCGACGCGCGACACCAACTCCTGCCCACCCAACGCCATGAGCCGAGTCCGCAGGTCGGCAGCCAGATTCCGGTTGAAGGTGGTGAGCAGGATCGGCTTGTCCGATCCGTCTGGCAACTGCCGGGCGAGGTGCGCCACGCGGTGCAGAGCGACGATCGTCTTGCCGGTACCCGGGCCACCACCGACCCGTGCCGGACCGTTGTAGCGGCGCTCGACCAGCTTGCGCTGAGTGGGGTGCAGGAAGATCTGCCACCGTTCGAAGGCTTCGCCGAGCATCGCCTGCAATGCCTCGTCGTCGGTGGTCACCTGCGTGGCGGGGCGTTCCACTGCCGCCTCGAAGTCCTCGGGGTCGACCGGCTCGTCGGCGCGGACCGGGTCCGTGACCTGTTGCAGCACGTCGTCGTAAGGGGTGCCGTCGAAGAGCGCGAAGAGCACGTCGGTGGTGAGCTGCGGCGCCCGGTCCAGCAGTTCCAGCAGCTCGGCCTCGGTGGTCAGTTCCCGGATCTGTGGTAGCAGCGGCTCGGACACACCGAGATCCAACAGCTGGGAGTCGGTGTACGTGTCGAAGAGCGGTTTCTGCGCTGGCTCCGGTTCCACATCCGGCGGCACCACCCGACCGATGATGCTGTCACCAACGGGCGCCATGTCGACGACCTCGATGCCGCCGGTGATCCGGTTGATGCGGTACGCGTACCGGGAGAGGTCGTCGTACACCTCACCACGGTGCTTGACCGCGACGAGCAGGTAGTCGCGCTCGGAGATGTGCAGCAGCAGCGCGCGGTAGTCCTTGTTGACCCGGGCGGACATCAGCCGGGAGTCGCTGTTGAGCGCCTTCAGGTTGAGCCCCGGGTTCTCCGGGTTGTGCCGGAACTTGTGCATGAACTCGTAGACCGCTCCGATGTCGGCGCGGGTGAGCTTCATGACCTCCTTGTCAGCGCGGTCCAGCATCCGCAGTGTCGTTGCCCCGGTGCTCATCGACGTTCTCCCCCGCTCGTCGCCTTGATCTCTGCGGCCAACTCGTCAACCGACCACTCCCGAGCGGTACGGGCATGCCAGCCCGCTTCCGCGTACGCCCGGTCGCGATCTTCCGTCTCCGGGTCGTCGGACGGACCGGTGAGCACGATCGCGATCCGCCGGTCGGGCCAGGCCAACTCAGCCTGCCAGCCCTGGTCGCCCAACTCGTAGCCGACGACCGGTGCGGGCAGATCCTGCCGCGCGAGCTGTTGGACGAGCTGGTCCAGGGTGTTCTCGGCCGGGTCCAGGTAGCGCAGGACGTCCCGCCACGGCGACTCCGTGTCGAGTGTCTCGGGCTCGGCGACCGGCTGCGCCGAGACGCCAAGCCACGTTGCCGTCTCCTCGTCAAGCGGCAAAGCGCGTTGAGCGAGCACGAGCCCGGTGCCCTCGGTGACCGCCATAGAGGCCGACTCGAAGGCATCAAGCGTGGACACGGCGAGCTGACCCGCGTCGCCGCCACCATTGCCGAGGAACTGGATGACGTTGCCCCAGGCAAGCCACGCGGCCCAGCGGTCCTTGTGGCCCTCGTCCGCCACTGCGGCGGGCAGATCGTCGATGACGGCGAGAGCTGACATCGTCGCCATCGGTTTGCTGCGCGCGTCGAGGACGATCGTCACCGGGCAGCCTGCGTTGTCCTGAGATCGGGCGACCATGATGTGCCGCGCGGTCGACGGGGGCAGAGAGCTTCCACGCAGAGCGGCGTTCAACCTTTCCGCGACGCCTACGGAGTCGGTGGTGCTGTTGTCCCGGGCCTGCTTGAGCATGCCCCATAGAGCGGCTTCCGCCCGCCGCTGCCAACGGTCGAGATCAGGATCGGCGAGGAAGCGCATGAGCTGTTCGATCGGATTGACCCAGATCGTCTCCTCAAGCTCTGCGGGATCCGCGCCAGGAAGCATGCCGCGGAACTTGTCCCTGGCGGTCTGCTTGCTCAGTCCGCCGTACGGCATCCACCGCCCCTGCCCCTCCGCGCTCCCCCAGGTCTTGACGTCGTCCCAGGTGGCCGCGAAGACCAGGTAGCCGTGGGCGCGCAGTCGGGCACGCTTCTCGGCGTCGTCGGCGAGCCGGTTGTACTGGGATGAGGCGTGGTACTTGAACCCGTCCAGATAGACCGCCACCTCGGGTGAGGGGGCGTCGAGGCGCTTGAAGTGGACGTCGGGGCGGGTGCCCCGAACGGTGTTCTGCAGCTTCATCTGCCAGTGGGTGACGCTCTGGCCGTTGCCGCGGACGAACCGAAGGTCGGCGATGCGCGCGCCGTCATGATCGGTGCGCCGGTCGATCCGCAGGCCCGAGTTGGGTGTCTCGCCAAGCGCCAGCAACTTGGTGAGGAAACGCATCTCCAACTCGCTCTCGACCTGGTGGATCAGCGAGATCTCGTCCGTGCGGGTGCCCTCCTGGACGTCCCAACTGTCGAGGAGCTTGTCCAGCATGCCCAACGCCTCGTCACGGCTCATCAGGGCGAAGTGCTCGTTGCGCGCGTGACGGAGGAGACAGCGGTGACACACCGCCCTGCCTTCGTTTCGGCAGACGCAGTCGGCAATTCGCTGCCGCGCGAGTTCCAGGACTGCGCGGAACTCCTCCGGTTTGGCGAGGCGGTGCAGATAGCCGGTGCCCTGCGGCTGAGTGTCGTAGACGACCACGAAGTTCCGTGTTCCGTCGCTCTGCCCATCCGGCATGGTGGCCGACACGGCTTGAAGGTGCGCCGGGTCGCCCCCGTACTGCGCGGCGATGCCGAGGCGGATAGCCGCGGCGAACGACGCGATGCGCTCCTGCACGACGGCGGTCGCAGCGGGGATAAGGATGCGCAGCGCCTCGGTTTCCAGCTCGTGGGCGAGGATGAGATCGACGTGGGTGTCTGCAGCGGCAGCCGAGCGCCGGTGCGGGCACCAGGGCCGGTGGTGCTCGGCGCCCTTCACGACGGTCGACCCGGAGGCCTCTGCGGCGAGTTGTTGGCCTACTGCGGGGACGCCATCAACAGTGGTCCCGCCGCATGCGGTGCAGGTGTGGAACCGATTGATCCGCACCTCTTCGCCCGCGAAGAGTTCAGCCGCCCGGTCGTAGCGCTGCGCTCCAAGGTTGAAGTGCCGGATCATCGCGTGCCGGCTGTAGTCGACACCGAACGTGTCATGAGCGTGCCGCCAGGACGAATCAACCTTGGCCGGATCCACGTCGACGGCGACGGTGGTGGCGTAGAACCGTCGGTCCCGGTCGTCGCTGTCGTCACGGATGCGGGCGTCGTCGCGCTTGTCGCGGCTCAGCACCCGGGTCGGCTGGAGCACCTGGAACAGTCGTCCGTGATCGGCGATGCCCGGGTCCGCGCATCGCGGGCAGGCGCTGGTGTCCTCCTTGGCAAGGTGGGTGCGGACGTAGCCACATTGCGCGCAGATCCGCCACTGCTCGTACGCCGGCCGGTCCGCCGGACCGACGTCGAGCCCGGAGATCTCGTGTTTGTAGCCCCGCACGTAGTAGCTGTTGCCGGGTGCGATCTCGACCAACGCCTGGCGGGCGGGACGTGCGTACTCACGAAGTTCGCTGTGGAACCGACGGTCGCCGTCAGTCTTGTCCTCCCAGGTCAGGGTGGCTTCCAGGTCGGTCCGGCTGTCGATGAGCGCATAGTTGGGCAGCAGACCGAACTCGACCAGGGTGCCGTGGGCGGCAGCCGCGCTGACCTCTCGCAGGCGGCGGCGGACCGCCCCCTCCTCGGCCTTCAACATCTTGATCTCGCGGGCGTGGTCCGGGTCGCTGGGCACCAACGTGCCCCGGGCGGTGGCAAGCTCCTGCATCCGGCGACGCAGGTCGGCCAACCGGAATTCCCAGATTTCGTCGGCTTCTTTGACCCGGTGGACGATGCCATCCACCGCGAACTCACGGAGTTGGTCGGCGGCGGCCCGGAGGACCTTGTCGCCGAAGAGGGCCAGGAATTCCTCCACCAGCCGGCCACCGTCGCGTCGACCAGCTTCGGCGAGGCCCGTCAGCCAACCCGTCGGGCCGAACAGCACGTGCGCCCGTCGTGGCATCGGCAGCACTCCGGCGAGGCGGCCGCGGGCGGCCAGGTCGATCAGGTGGGCCAGGTACTGGCGGCGCAGGATCTCCACGGCGGAGAGAAAGCAGCCGGGCGGGACGATCTGGCCGGCGATCATGTCGCGGGGATCGGTGAGGTAGTAGCGATCCCGCTCGGTTCGTCCCACGAGGGTCAGCACGAGCGCGTTGCCGCTCTTGCGGCCGGCGCGGCCCGCCCGCTGGACGTAGTTGGCCGGACCGTGCGGGAGCGAGGCGAGCACAACCGCGGAGAGGGCGCCGATGTCGATGCCCATCTCCAGCGTGGGCGTGCAGGAGAGCACGTTGGGGTCGGTGTAGCGCTCGCCTTCGCGGAACTGCTTCTCCACCGTCTCCCGCTGGGCGCGGGTGAGCATGCCGGTGTGTTCGCCGGTGACCACCCGGAACACCGGGCTGTCCAGGTAGAGCCGCCGGTAGTAGTCGTCGGCTGCGGTGTCGTCGTGGGCGGCTTGGAGTTGGCCGCGGCAGCGGTACTGCCGGCACGGCTGGCCGATCCAGTCGGCCACCCGGTCGGGGTGCTCGGTCTGCTGCCAGTGGCAGGTGTCGCAGCCCACTCCGGCAGTCACGGCGGAAGCGTCGTCGAGTCGGGTCACCCGCAGGTGGCCGGGCATCAGCCCGTACACCTTGTTGCCGTCCTCGGTGTCGCCAACGGCGACCACGCCGTCTGCGGCGAGGGCCGGCAGCAGCTGGCTGAGGAAGCCGGCAGCGTCACCGGAGTCGAGGCCAAGGCAGCGCGACGTCCAGTCCTGATACCAGTTGCCGCGCGCGGTGATCACGTCGAACTCCGAGCGGGACTTCGGCGTGGCGAGCAGGAACGCGGGCGCGGACAGACCCTTCGGGAAAGCGGGCATCCCGGCGGGCCGGCCGCCCCAGATCTGCCATCGGGTGCCGCCGCGCTTCAGGTACGGCACCAGCCACTCGTGGAACACCGCACCCCGGGTCCGTAGCCGTTCCAGCAGACCGCGGAGGAAGGCGAGGTAGCGGGCGTCGTCCGGCGCCATTCCGGCCAGGTGACCGGGGCCGGTGAGGTGGACGTCCCGGCAGATCGCGGCGGCCCGCGCCGGATCATCGAGGGCAACCTCGACGGCGACACTGCGGGTCAACTCCAGGGTGCGGCCCTGCCGGGAACGCAGCCCGGTCTCCATCACGGTCGCGAAGACGAGCCGCTCACTGATCAGCTCCCACGTTTCCCGGCTGCCGCTGTGCTCACCGGCAAGCAGGCTGTCGACACCGGGCTGATCGTGCAGGTCTGGCGGCACCACGGTGGAGAGGATCTCCGGCTGCGCCGCTGCCTCGACCATCTTGGCGAACAGGTCGTCCAACCCGACCGACTTTCCCGACTCCAGCCGGCTGGCGAGCAGGGAACGCAGCGAGAACGAGTAGGACCGGTTCGCGACGAAACCAGCCCGATGCGCGGCATCCTGCACCGAGTCGTTGAAGAGCAGCGTCTTCTTCTCGGCCTCATCAAGTTCCCCACCGGTGAAGAGTTGCGTGATCGCCACCGAGGCGAGGGTGGCCAGGCCGGCACCGAGGAAGCGGATGCCGTGGTCCAACTCGCAGGACGGGCACCGGTCCTTCTCGGCGCCGTCGATGTCGAGAACGTCGCCGAGCACGACGACGGCGTCGTCGGTGGGCTCCCGGTCCCGCTGTTCATCGAAGGGGCGCACCCGACGGCCGTACTCCAGGACCAGCAGGCCACGGGAGCGCTGGCGTACCTCGTCCTCGGTCGCGGAGATCAGCGCGCGGACCCGGCGCTTGTCCCGACCGACGCTGGCGCGGTAGATCTTGTCCGGGTCGGTCTCCAGCTCCTGCGGGTCCTTCTCCGGCGACAACGCCATCCAGCCCGAGCGACCGCAGTGCCGGCAGTAGATGGCCGGCAACCGTGGGTAGCGGTTGTCGGCCACAACCACGTCCGCATCTGTGGCGTACGGATCCAGCTCGCGCGGCGCTTCGCCGTACCAACCGAAGGCGGCCTGGTGGGAGGTGCCGCGCAGCAGGCGGGAGACGGCGCGTACCCACAGGTGGGTTTCAATGTTCAGCAGGGGGCGGCCGGGAGCCTCCGGGTTCTGCGCCACGGAGAGCAGGGCGACGAACCGGGCGAGAGCCTTCGCCGTGATCTCGGGCGGGGTCTTCATCACGCTGCCCCAGCCAGTGGCGTTCTTCCGGGGCAGCACGTCGATGATCTCGTCGAGGGTGCACGGCCGCGCCTGGAGCGAGTCGAGCACCGCCTTCGTCAACGGATGCTGGCGCAGCAGTTCGCCGAGGCGGGTCGGGTTGTCGAGGCAGCGCTCGCCGAGGACCAGCTCGGCAACCTCGGCCATCATCGCCTCGGGGTCACGGTCGTCGACGGCCGCAAGCTGCTCGGGGGTGGGCAGTGGCAGGCTGAAGTCCTGGCGGGCGATGAACTCGCCGGCCTCGTAGCGGTCCTCCCCCACCAGCGAGCCAGCGTCGAAGGCGACGCCGAAGACCTGCTCGGCGACCTCACGGATCGCGGTACGACCGTCCCGCCCGCCGCCCTCACCGAGCGTCGCGGAGGTCGCCACCGGGCAGATCGGCCCGAGCGGCCGCTCCGGCTCATCGAGGTCGAGCGCGGCGGCGAGCCGCCGCAGCAGCATCGCCACGTCGGTGCCCTGCGCGCCGTCGTAGGTGTGGAACTCGTCCAGCACCACGTACGCCGGCTCGGCGCCCTCCCAGAGCGGCAGGTCGTCGGCGCGCTGGAGCAGCAGGTCCAACATCTTGTAGTTGGTGATCAGGATGTCCGGCGGGGTGCGACGCATCTCCGACCGCTTGGTGAAGACATGCGCGTACTCGATGGCCGCAACGTCACCGATGTAGAGACCAGCAGTGACCTGGCTGAGCGCCGGGTCGGAGAGCAACTCGTTGATGCGAGACGTCTGGTCCGTCGCGAGGGCGTTCATCGGGTAGAGCAGGATCGCCTTGACTCCGGCCCTGCCCTGCTGCTTCTGCCGCCGGCAGTGGTCGAGCACCGGGATCAGGAACGACTCCGTCTTACCCGAGCCGGTGCCGGTGGTGATCAGGGTCGGCTGGGCGGCCCTGCCCTTCGTCGACAATCGGGCGAATGCGTTCGCCTGATGCAGGTAAGGGGTGAAGCCGGCCGGCGCCCAGTCCAGGTTCGCCCGCCAGTCCCCCTCCGCCGGGCGGAAGGGGGTGCGGATCCGCAGGTAAGGGCCGCGGAAGATACCCTGCTCCGGGTGGGAGAGAAAACCCTCCAAACCATGACGTACGCCGTCCTCGGTCAACCCGAAGGTGGTGGTCAGGTACTGGGTGAGGGTTCGGCGCAGGGTGTCGGCGGCGAGGGTAGGCCTCATGAACGGATCACCGCCGCATGCTACTTCACCCCTTACCGGGGTTGACCTGCCCGACAGCCCGCCACGGCAGTGAGTCGGATTCGCGACACCGGTCGGTGTCGATCACCGCCTAGGCTGCGCATCCATGCCCCCCAACCCGCCCCGGACGCGCCGCGAGGTCCTGCTCAACGGACGCCGGGTCCGCATCTCCGACCTCAAAAACGCTGGTCTGTTGGACGAGGGCGCGGTTCTGTACTACCGCCAGTACATAGGTTCGATGCCACATCAGGCGACAGTCACGGCGCGAGGGCGGCTGCGCTTGGCCGACGGGCGGGAGTTCGACACGCCCTCGGGAGCGGCCGCCGCCGTCGCCGACGTAACCGCCGTACCAGGTTGGGAGGTTTGGCGTGTCGGACCAAACGGCCCTCTCCTGGGGGAACTCCGCCTTCGGCTCATCAAGAGTGTCGCTGCTGAGGTGACGGACCGCCAGGAACCGCAGGCGGAAGCGGTGGGACGACGCATGACAGCCTTGGAGAACGCCAGGCAGGCCGCCGAAACAGGCACACCAACAGCGATGACCGTTCGTGAGCTCATCGGACTGTGGGGCGTCGAGGACCGGGACAGCGAGGCAGCCCCCCAGATCACGACGGACCTGGCGAACTTCGGCTTGACCACGGTGCCGGACTTCAACGCTGTCGACCTTGACCAGACAGTGCGAGTCCTCCGGTTCGGCATGGCGCAGCCGCCACCCGCAGACGGCACGAGCGATGGGCCTGAGGAGACGACGAGCGAGGTGGATGAGGAGCCGGGTAGCGCTATCGGTCTGACGCTTGGAAATCTCCTGCCAAGCCGAACCCGCCTGATATCGGTAACGCCGACCTCTACCTTCGACGAGGCCATCACCGCCATGGAGTTGGACGACTTCTCCCAACTGCCGGTCCTGGCAAACCCTCACAAGATCCATGGCGTCGTATCATGGAAAACCATCACCAAGGCCAGGGCGCAAAACCCTGAGGCCACGTTCAGCGACGCGATCGATCCCGATGTCCAGGTGTTCGACTACGACCGCCGCCTGATCGACGTACTCCACGTACTGCTGGAATACGAGTTCATCTTCGTGAAGGACCATGAGCGGAAAATCGCTGGCATCATCACCGCCGCCGATGTCGTTCAGACCTACCACCAGACCGCGACACCGTTCATCCTTATCGGCGAGATCGACCGGGAGCTGCATCAGCTGATCCTCAGCACCTTCGATGAGACCACTATCCGGGAAGCATGCATCCGTGCAGGGCTGACCTTCCGCTCTGTCGACAAGATGACGATGTCCCACTACCAGGCGGTGCTTGGCGATGAGAGCTGCTGGAACGGCCTCGGCTGGAGGTTGGAGCGTAGGCGCCTCGTGAATCGCCTCAGTGAGATCCGCGAGATACGTAACCGGGTCATGCACTTCAGCAAGGACGCCGTCAGGGACGGAGACGTCAACATGATCCAGAACTTCCTGAGGACGATCCGCAGGCACAACGGGTCATGACACACGATTTTCAGCTCAACGGACGGCAGTACCAAATCGACGCCGATACGGTCCGAGCGCGGCTGCGTGGCCGAGTCCAGGAAGACGTCCGAAATCACTGGGTCGACGTCGACGGGGTCCGGTGGCCCGTCAAGCACGCCTTCGAGGCAGCGACTGCACTTCCCCGCAACGAGTTCACCTCGCACATTGCACTACGCCACCTACGCGCGTTGGGTTTCGCGACCAGCCCGCTGCACTTCGAATGCCACCCCGGAGAGCAGCGGCCGCCTTCTCCTACCCGCGCCCCGAGTGAGCCGCCGGCAGGGCCCATCGTTGCCGGTGACGAGCACCTGCTGGCGGATGCCTTCTCAACTTTACTGACGTTCATTAGCGCCGGTGACCTCACCTCGCGGATCTCCGCACTGGAAGCCGACCTGAACGGCGTCGATCGGGATGCTGCCGCCGCCGTGGCGGCAGCATCAGAGCTGGGATTCGACGTACTGCACGCTGCCTTGCAGGTTCGGAAGCACGCCGGCCGGCTCAGTGACGTCATCCACGCGGCCGTGATCACTCAAGTCCTCCCGCTGATCCTTGACGACGGCGAGCGGGTGCTCCGTAGACCGTCGCTGGCTGCTGGCAACGACCCGGGCCGATTGTTCGACTTGGAGACGGACCGTCGCGTCGCCGAGTTCAAGATGGCGGTGTGGAAAGGCCGGGACACCATGCGTAAGCGCGGCGTCTTCGCCGATCTTGTGCATCTCGCCCTTGCTGGGCCACCGCGCAAGGCCCAACTCTTCGTATCCGGTCCCTTGCCCATCAGGTACCTCCAAACAAGCAATGGGTCTGCCGCCTGGGCGCTCGGACGCTCCGCGCCCAACCTGCGTCGGCGCGCTTCGACGAGAAGTTCGGCTCGGCAGAGATGACGGTCCGCGACTTCACCGCCGGGCCAGCCAAGCACGTCGAACTGATCGACCTGACAGAGCTGCTGCCCACAATCGCCCCGGCAATCACGTGACGGACCTGCGACCGCACAGCGCCCAACACCGCTGCGCCGGGAGGATCTAGACCAGCTCCTGGGGTACGTGCTGCTGGACTACTCCGATGCTCCCGCCCTGCACTCGGTCGCCATCTACGCGGTTCGTTACGGGCACCACACGGCCTGACCGCTGGTCGACCTGTGCGCTGAACTCGCCGGATGCCCTGTCAATCTCGGTCCGCTACGGCCGGAGTTCATCCAGGTAATGCGGGTCGAGTTACCGGATTACCGCAGGGCGTCGATCATCAACACGATTCGGCGGCGGGTCGCCGCCAGATAGCTGGTCACCAGTCGCGGGCCCAGTCTGGCGGCGGCACGACCGCGAGTTGCGGTTCACCGCTGATCGGTTCGAGAGCATGCACGACCCGCAGGTCCCCGTCGGCCGCAGCGTCCTCGTCGGTGATGACCCTCCCACTGCTGCCATCAATGCTGACCAGAAGCCACCGGTCGGGGTGGATGCTGCCATCGTCGACCAGCGCCCGCACTCCGAAGGTTCGGGCCAAGGTGGCGGCCAGCTCCCGCTCCCCCTGCCCGGTGGCGTCGGCGAGTTCGGCGTCACCGGTCAGAATCCAGCCGAAACCCTCGCCCTCGTCTGGAGGATTGAGCATCGCGACCGGCCGAGGGCCATCGACTGCTCGGTCCTCGGTCCTCCCCACGTAGACCGCGTCCGGCGGGATGCCGAAGTCCTCGCTCAGGCATCGGCGCAAGGCGTCTGAGGGCAACTCGCTCTCGAAGCGGATCTGATAGCGCAACGACTACCTCCGGTCTCCGCCGAACTCTCAGTGCAGTCAACCATTCGTCATCCGAGTAGGACGAACGGCCCCTTCCGACGCAACTCCGCCGTCAATAACATCGACCGGTCCGCAGCCGGCCGGCGCCGGTTATTCGTCCGGTTGTACGTGCTCCTCAGCCGGAAACCTGTTTCGCGTGCGGCGTGGTGCCGTCGCTGCTGGGGACGTGCCGCTGCTCCTGAGGTCAGCGGCGAGCCGGGCCATCGCCGAGATGGATGCCGCCATGGACGTCTCGCGCCTGCACTACCGACCCGTGAACGTCACCGGAGACCGAGTTCGCGACGCCGCCGGCGCCTTCGGCAAGGGTGACCTCGACCTGCGACCACCGCGCACGCAGCTCAGCACCGAAGGCCCTGTCGCGGCGCGATTCACTGTCGAGCAGCTCGGCGAGGCGACCCACGGCCTCCGGTGACGGCTGCTGCAGAGCGCCCTCAATGACGGCATGTGAGGACGGATCGTGCTGAAACCGGGTGCGTAGAAATCCGATCAGGGAGGACACCGCCGCCCGCCCACTCTGGGCCAGCTCGGTGGTCGCCCACGCGATGAGCGTCGTCGCCGCGGTGACCATGATCGGGTCTGTCATGCGTCCGCCTTCCGCCATCGCGCCCGGCTCGTGGAGACGCAACACGGGCGACAGTCATCAAGAAGATTCGATGTTACCCTCGGTGCTCGCATGAACACCTGATCTCGGAGGTCGCCGTGAGCGGACAGCGTTGGGAAGCGGACCCTACCGCCGAGCTCACGCGCCGATGGGGCAAGTCCTCCCACGAGCTGGGCAACACCTCCGGCGACGGCAGCTGCCCCGACGTCTGGGAGTTGAGCAACGGCGACATCGCGGTGATCGGGCAGGACCTCACTGAGACGTATCAGGAACGACTCCCAGCCGGTGTCTCCGTGGATCCGGGCGAGCGGCTTATCATCATTCCCCGATCGACAATGATCGCGGCGAAGGTGGATATACCTGATGCATGACCTGTTCCGCGGGGATCCTGGCGAGCAACTTCGCCTGGCGGACTACTGGGCGGACTTTGAGGATCGGTTCTGGCAGACCGGCGATCCGGGCTTCTGGAAGCTGGAACGCCAGCAGACCTTCAAGGAGCCCGGCGACGAGGGTTGGCAGGCGTTTGCCGACGGGCGGTGGGAGGATTCGCTGCGAATCCTCGACGCGCGCCGCCCCGAATTTCAGAGCTACTACCGGCGGATCGCCGACAGCGGGTTCGCCACCCGACGGGTACGGGTCGTCGAAGAGCCCCTTACGCCTTACCTTCAATGGGAGCTGCACGTGCTGCGACTGCGGCACGAGTACGGCGGTCTGACCCATGTGGTCGGCGCGGACGCGGTGGCGGCAGCCGAGTCGGGTGGACCGGTTCCGGAGATCTACACCCTCGGCGCCGAGGTGATGTATGAGGCCATCTACGACGCCGACGGTGTGCTGGCGTCCGCCCGCCGCTGGCGTGACCCCGACTTGGTGGCAAGCTGCCAATCCTTCATCGAGTCGCTCTACCAGGGCGGTGAGCCGCTCGACGAGTTCTTCACCCGGGTGGTGGCGCCGTTGGGACTTCCCCGCGCGGGGTGAGAGATGGAAGGCGCCGGGTCGGACGGAGCCGGGCAGCGGCCCGCTCAGGTGAACCGGTCCGCGCTGTCCGGACCGGCGGATCTGGTCCAGGCCCGCGACGTCTACGGCGGTGTGCACTTCCACGGCGGGGCCGCTTCCCAGGAGCGACCGCAACAACTCCCCGGTGACGTCCGCGGTTTCGTCAACAGGGTGGAGGAGCTACAAACGCTCAACCGGCTGCTGACCGACGGGGAAGAGAGCGTCAATGTCAGCCTGTCGGTGATCACCGGGACGGCCGGCGTCGGTAAGACCTCAGTCGCCCTGCGCTGGGCGCACAGCATTCGGAGCAGGTTTCCCGACGGGCAGCTCTACGCCAACCTGCGTGGTTACGATCCGGGCCAACCGGCGCAGCCGGATCAGATCCTCGACCGCTTCCTGCGGGCCCTTGGCGTTCCACCTTCGGCGGTGCCGGCAGATCTGGATGAACGGGCCGCGCTGTACCGCTCTCGACTGGCCGGCCGGCGCGTACTGGTGGTGTTGGACAACGCCGCAACCGCGCGTCAGGTGCGCCCACTGCTGCCTGGCACGGATCACTGCCTGGTCGTTGTCACGAGTCGGAACATGCTCTCCGGGCTGGCCACCCGCGACGGCGGTCGACGGCTGACGCTGCGCATGTTGACCGAGGACGACGCCGTCACCCTGCTGCGCGGCATCACCTCGCCCTACCGCAGCGGCGACGACCCCGCCGAGCTGGGCGAGCTGGCTCGACTCTGCGCTCGGCTGCCCCTCGCACTGCGCATCGCCGCCGAACGGGCGGCGAGCCGGCCATTCATGCCCCTCGGCGAGCTGATTGAGGATTTACGAGACGAGTCGGCCCTGTGGGACGCACTCACCGCCGAGGAAGACGAGGAGTCCGACGCGGTACGTGCGGTGTTTGCCTGGTCCTACCGCGCCCTGAACCCGACGGCCGCCCGACTGTTTCGACTTCTCGGGCTGCACCCTGGCCCCGACCTCAGTGCCCCGGCCGCCGCGGCGCTGACCGGCATGGCGGTGTCCCGGGTACGGCAGCCGCTCGACGCTCTGGTCAGCGCTCACCTGTTGGAGCAGAGCGCTCCGGGGCGCTACCAACTCCATGACCTGCTGCGCGCCTACGCGGTCGACCAGGTCCGGCACCTGGAGAGCGCAGAGGATCGGCAGGCGGCACTGCGCCGTGGGCTGGACTGGTATCTGCACACCGCCGACGCCGCGCTGGCCCGTACTCTGCCCTTCTACCGGACCGTACCGTTGGATCCGCCGACCGACGTCACGCCGCTCGCCTTCGCGACCAACGCCGAGGCGGACGCCTGGTTCGACGCCGAACGGGACAACCTGGTCTCCGCCACACGAGTTGCGGCCGATGCCGGCCTACCGCGGACCGCCTGGCATCTGGCGGTGCTGCTCCGCAGCGTCTCCATGCATCAGAACGCCTTCGAGAGTTGGTTCGCCACGGCCCGGATCGGCCTGGCAGCGGCCCGCACGCTCGGCGACCGGCGCGGCGAGGCGGAGGCACTGGAAAGCCTCGGCAAGGCCCACTTCCAAGCCCGCCAGCTCACCGAGGCCGCCGAACACCATCAGGCCGCACTGGTCATCCGGCGGGAGATCGGCGACGAGTACGGCACAGCAGTGTCGATCAACGCGCTCGGGTTGCTGGGTCTGCGTAGTCGTCGTCTCACCGACTCACTGACCCGCTTCGGCGAGAGTCTGGCGATCTTCGAGCGGCTCGGCAACCGGCGGTGGCAGGCCCTGCTGCTGAGCAACCTCGCCGAGACTCGCTACGAGCTGGGTGAGCTGACCGAGGCGGCGGTCCTGCTGGATCGAGCACTCGTGGTGCAGCGGGAGATCGACGACCGGGGGCAGGAGGGAAATTCGCTCTTCTTCCTGAGCATGGCCCTGCGGGAACTCGGCCGCACCGACGAGGCGCGCGCCGCGATCGAGTCGGCCATCGCCATCGCCGAGGGCGCGAGCCAGCTGTGGCTGGGGCACTGGCTGGTGGAGTACGCGCGGGTGCTGCGCGCTTCCGGGCGGCCCGCCGAGGCGCTGGAGGCCGTGCACCGGGCGGCCACAATTCAGCGCGAGCTCGGGGACCGCAGCCGCGAGGCGATGGCCCTCGATGGCGCCGGTGAGGCGTACCGGGAAGTGGGGCAGGCGGACGAGGCGATCGCCTTCCACCTCCGCGCGGCGGCGGTCCACCGGCAGCTCGGGGACGATTGGCAACTCGCCCTGACGCTGGACCACCTGGCCGCTGCGCTGACGGCGGCGGGCCGCCCAGAGGAAGCCGGACAGCACTGGAGGGAGGCTCACTCCCTGCTGGCCGGGTTCGACGACGGACGTGCTGCCGCGCTTCAGGAAGGCATCGCGGCGGCGCTATCGAACAGCGCGGAGTGAGAGCCCTGCACTGCGGGCCCATCGGCCTACATGGCCCCCGATGAGGTGCAGGGCGCTGCCCCGTTAGGTCCATAGACACTCCTGGTCCACGCTGGCAGGGTCCGATCATGACGTTCCGGCTACCTGATGCGCTTCAGAGATCCGATGACGCTGCCGCCATCGCCTTGTTGAAGCGTTACTACGGTGCGCCGTATCTCGGACACGGTTGTGCGGACGGCGCGTACTTCGACACCTGGTCGACCGATAGCGACCCCATGCGCTTCACGGCCGAGGACCTGATCGCGATCAAGTTCCTCTCCATCGACGCACCGAAGACGGCGGTACGTGCACTGCTTCGTGATCGATCGGACGAGTTCTCCGAGTTGCTCGAAACCCTCGGCCCGGACCGTGACCTGGCCAACGAAGGCGCACTCCTCGACCACACCTGGGCTGGTTGGCGGATCATGGATGAGCTGCGCTCCATCCCGGGTGTCGGTACGATTACCGCGTCGAAGCTACTGGCGCGGAAGCGGCCACGCCTGCGACCCATCTGGGACTCGGTGGTCGCTGCCGTGACCGACACGGTCCCGGCCCAGTGGGAGCCACTGCGCGCGGCACTGCGCGCCAATGATCTCGCGCTGCACCACCGGCTGATGCGTCTACGCGACGTGCTGCAGCTTCCGGAGGAGATCGGCGCGTTGCGCATCCTCGACGTGATCGCGTGGCGCGAAGGCAAGGATCGCGGCCTGTAGGACGGAGAACCATGCCGGTCACTCACTGGATCTATCCGACGAACGAGAAAAGCAACTACTACCTCGACACCGCGAACGGGGACACCGAGGTATCGCCGCAGCAGCTGTTCAGCGATATCCGGCAAAGCCGCAGCGAGGTTGATCGGTGGGTGTTGGGAACGGGCTTCCGTCAGATGCGTCCTGGTGACGCCATCTGGGTCTACGCGTCGACCCCTTACCAGTACATCTGCGCGCTTACTCAAGCCATCGACATCGATTTCGATGGCGACTTCTGGCATGCATCGCTGGTCTGGAACCTTGACGCCACGCAGCGCCTGATGCACGACCCGATCCGACGGTCGACGTTCGGCCAGATCGCGCAGAGGGCAGCTGTCCGAGCCAACCAGCACACCGCAGAGGTGCTTGACGAATGGCTGACGACCCAGCAGCTGACGCTTCTTGACCTGGGCTCCGAGCCAAGCCCTCGTGAAGACACCCGGCTCCGTACCCTGCGGACCATCGTTCAACGTCAAGGGCAGCACGCTTTCCGGCAAGGCCTGCTCGGTGCCTACGGCGGGCGTGCGCCGTCACCGGCGAACGAGCCGTGGAGGTCCTCGAAGCGGCGCACATCGACGGGTACCGGGGAACGCGCAGCAATCTGCTCACCAACGGGTTACTTCTTCGCGCGGACCTGCACACGCTGTTCGATCTGCATCTCATCGGAGTCAACCAGGAAGGCAGCCTCGTCGTCTCCGAACGCCTCGCCGGCTCGTCCTACGCAAAGCTCCACGGCAAGCGCCTCAGCCGTCCTTCTCGGGCTCAAGACCACCCCTCAAAGCGCCGCCTCGCCGCCCACCTCAACCTGCTGGCATAGGTTGCCGGTAGTTTTTTGGTACTAAGGGACGTCTCGTAACTGGGTGAAGGCGTTGCTCGGCGCCGGGCCGGTGGTCAGCCGGTCAGGATGATGTTGTGGAGGTTGGCGATGCCGGAAGCGGCGTCGGCCAATGTGTGGGCGGCGCGACGGTAGTCGCGCAGGATCTTGAAGCATTTCATCCTGGCCAGGGCGTGTTCGACCCCTGCCCGGACAGTGCGGTGTTCGACGTTGAGGGCTTCCTTCCAGGCGGGCAGATCGGCACCGTCGGCGGGCTTACGGTAGGGCATGATCACCTCGGGGTTGCCGCGGTAGCCGCCGTCGGCCATCACCGGCCGCCCGTTCAACTTTTGGTCGATGCCCGAGCTGCGGTAAACAATGGTGTCGTTGCGGTTGCCGGGCTGTGGGTCGCCGACGGCGATGATCAGGCGGGTGCTGGCGTCGATGGCGACCTGCAGGTTCGTCGAGTACCGGTAGTTCTTGCTCCGGGTGGCCAGGCGGTGATCACGGGTGGGAATCAGCGTGCCGTCGACGATCGCGATCTGCTCGACCGGCCGCTTACGTACCGGTGTCAGGGCCAGCAGCGGCGCGAGGGTGTCGATGACGCGGTGGGCCGCGGAGTGTGACACCCCGAACAGCGGGCCGATCTGGCGCATCGTCAGGTTCGTGCGCCAGTAGACGGCGACCAACAGCACCCGGTCGGGAAGATCGAGGGCCCACTGTCGGCCCGGCCGGCCGTCAGCGATGCCGTCCCCGCCACGCTCGGCGACGAGACGGACCAGCCTGCGGAACTGGGCGGGGGTCAGCCCCGTGAACGGGAAGATCCACTCCTGGCGGGCTGCGGAGATCACCTGCACCCACGCATCCTCGATGACCGTCTTCAGCGGACAGACGCTGGGGGCACGAGGAGCAGACGCCTATCAGAGAGGACGACGTGAGCAGCCAGTACATCGTCATCACCGGGGGACCCGGTGCCGGCAAGACCACGCTGATCGACAGCTTGCGGCGTTCCGGTCACGCCTGCATCGACGAAGCGGGACGACAGATCATCCAGGACCAGCTGTCGATCGGCGGCCAGGCGCTGCACACCGGCGACTCACGACTGTTCGCCGAGATCATGCTCAGCTGGGAGATCCGCTCCTACCGCCAAGCCAGCCAGCATCCCGGGCCCGTCTTCTTCGACCGGGGGATCCCGGACATGGTCGGCTACTACCTCCTACTCGGCCAGCCCGTTCCCGCCCACGTGACAGCCGCAGCGCAGCTGTTCCGCTACCACCAGCGTGTGTTCATCGCCCCGCCCTGGCCGCAGATCTACAGCACTGACAGCGAACGACACCAAGACTTCGCCGAAGCCGTCCGTACCCACGACGCCATGGTTACTGCCTACACCCACCACGGCTACGAGCTCAGTACCCTGCCGCGCAGCGATGTCGCCTCCCGCGTCGAGTTCGTCCGGCAATACGCAGCAGCCATCGATCACGGACCTCCCGGATCACCTCGTCCAAGCTGCCCCGAGTTACGAGACGTCCCTTAGATCGAACACCAATTGCGCTTGCAGGAATTGCACCTCGATGACCGGGATCAGTAAATTCTGTCTCAATCGCCGACAGTTGTCCGAAAAGCGACCGGGGCAATTTGGGCCGGATAGCCGACAGGGCGCTTCTTCGACCACCAAGCTAACCTGCTCTCGTCGGTTCAATAAGGCAGCCAGCCCGGAGGAGCATGTCATGTTCATCGTGGCGACGCAGGATCCAAATACACGCGGTCAATCTGAAGGACCCGAATCGGGTGCCGATGCGTGGGGTGCGCTCCTGCCCATCGACGCCGGGCTCACGCAGGCCGAGGCGGATCGGCAGTTGGCCACCTACCTGGCCGGGGTGCAGGCGGGCGAGCCGCTGTGCATCCGCGCGCACGGCAACGACGAGGAGATCGGTGACGCCGAGGCCGGCGCCAAGGACTGGGGCTGGACCTACAAGAAGCTGGCCCGGATGCTGGCCACCCATCTGACCGCCACCCCGAGCGTCGTCCTGATCCGGTCGTGCGCCGAGGAGGTGACCAACTTTCCTACTCAAATGGCGGTCCGCCTGGAGTCGAACTGGCCGGGCGCGAACCACCTCGACGGGGTCGTCATCTACGGCTACAACACATCGGTGAACATCAGCACGCCCGTCCCGTCGCCGCAGCAGCTGACCAAGAACGTCCAGGTCCAGCCGGTCATCGTTTCGTTGTGACCCGCTGCTGCGCCTAGCAATTCATCCCGTACGCCGACTCCTCTCGGTTTTCGGGCTGCCCACGTAGCGAGCTGACGCACTCGCACGGCATTGACACTCTGAGATTCTTCGATCACTCTGGGTGCCTGTCTCGTGCAGTGCGTCAGCACCGGGGGTGGGCGTGTGGAGATTGATTCCCTCGTACGGTCTCTGAGCTATCAGTCGTTACTGGCGCTCAACTCCTCCGATCAGCTCGTCGACGACGTGCTCCGGTACGCCGAGACACACGCCAAGACGCGCGAGGCGTACTGGCACCACAAGACGTTGACCCCGGTGGACGTCGGCAAGGGCGGGATACGGACCAGCCCGGCACAGGTATTGCACGAGCTGGGGGTCGCCACCACCCTGTTGACCGCGTCCCCGCTCTCGCAGGTGGCTCGGCACTGGGCCGCCGTCCGCTACTGCGCCACGCTGACAAGAAGCGGTGGGCTTCTTGCGCTGACGCCGGACGCCAACGAGGTCGTCTACCACCACAAGGTGACCCAGTCCGAGCAGTTGGGCATCGGCCTGGCCCTCGTCGTCGCCAAGAATCTGCTGCGCCGGCAGTATCGGGGCTGGACATTCCACGCGGTCGACGCAGAGGTGGCGTTGAAAGCCGGCTTCGTGGACGGGGTCGGTGCGGTGGAGTCAGTCTCGCGCACCAAGAAGCGACCGGACTACATCCTGCTCGGTCACCACGCCACGAAGACCCGCAGGCGGATGAAGATCGTGATCCTGGAGTGCAAGGGCACCCACCAGCCGCCGAGCTTCATTCACGGGCAGCTCGCCCGAGCCGCCGTGCAGGTGGAGGCGCTGTCGGTGGGCGGAAGCCACCCACCGTCGCTGATGGTCGCCTCGCACCTCACCCAAACGGGGATCACCGCTTACGTGCTCGATCCGCCCGGAGATGACGAGTTGTGGTCAGGCGACGACGAAGAGCTGGACAACCTGTTGAGCACCAGCCCCGAGGACCAGTTCTGGCGACCGCGCACGGCCACCCCTGACGAGGTCGAAGCGAGACAGGCACCGACCGGACCACCGTCACCGGCCGACGAGACCGTCACCGAACCGGACCTCGCCGACGAGTTGCCGCCGGGTGCACCCCAGGTCTTCGACATACCCGAGCAGGAGCGTGGCTGGTTCACTCAGATCCTGACCCGTGCCGTGGCGGCCACCGCCCTGCTCTTCGCCGGCAACAGCGCAGCCGCAAGCGGGTATGCCACACCCCGCCAGCGCGGAACGGAGGATCCGGTATTCCAGCCGGGGCTGTTCAACCTGGACCCGGCATGGGCGACGAGCAGCGCCGCGACGTTTGCGCTACCCAACGGGCTCTCTGCGGAGGGCACCCGGCACCGCGCGCCCCTGGGCCGGGGCAGGGTCCTGGAGGTCTTCCGAGGCGTGGAGAGCCGCTTATACCGCGAGCTGGCCGACGGCCGGGTCGGCGCCTACCTGAGGGATGCGCCGACTTTCTTCGGCAGGCGAGCGGCGCTGCCGGCCGACGGCAGCGTGTACTCGTTCGGCCGGGATGGCACGGTCCTGGTCGTCCGGGTCCTCGACGGCGGCGGATGAGGCGGTCATCCGGCGCACCGGACACCCTGCCACAAGCATCAGAGGGTACGAGTGGCAGCTTGGGCCGCCCAACTGGGACGCGCCGCTGCCCGCCCGTTCCTGGCTCTGACCGCAACGTCTGCCTCGACGTCGCCAGCCCGAACTGATGGTGGCGCTCTCCATCGGCTTCCGGCCGAGCAGAGACGTGCCCTGGATCAGGGTCGGGCTGGTCGTTCTCGGCATCCTGCTCACCTGCAGCCTGGCCCGGATTCGCTACGAACTCTAAACCTCGCCCAACACCATTCCAGCCCCGACAGTACGCCGATTCAACGTGCGTCGGAATTGCGCGTCCATGGCTGCCGTCGGGGGTGTCTTGTATGGTCAGAGGCGTGATCGCTTTGCGTGTCAGCATCCAATGGAATTGACTCTCAGGGGCAACAACCGCGCGTTTCACCGCTGGCGTCCGGATGTAACAAAATGCAACGTGGAGAGGGCGGGAGCCGATGGCCGACGACATGGGATCGACAGTGCCGCGACGGCAGCTCGGGCGGGCGCTGCGCGAGCTGCGCACCGAGGCGCGGATGACGCTGGACGGCGCGGCCGAGGCGATGCAGTGCAGCCGACAGAAGATGTGGCGCATCGAGACCGGTCTCGGCCCCGTCCGCGCGCTCGACGTCAAGGCCATGTGCGAGCTGTACGGGGCCACGCCCGACCTGGCCGGCGCCCTCACCGCCTTGGCCGCTGAGACCAAGGCCAAGGGCTGGTGGCACTCGTATGGCGACGCTGTCCCCGACTGGTTCGAGCTGTACGTCGGCCTGGAATCCGCCGCCTCCCGGCTCCGGGAGCATGACGACACCCTGATCCCTGGCCTGCTTCAAACTCCGGGATACACGCGCGGTGTCTACCAGAACCGTCCCAACATGCCGGCTGACGAGTTGGAAGAAGTTCTGGAGGTCCGCCGCCGCCGACAGGAGGTCCTCGTCCGCCGGCTTCCGAAGGCACCCCAGCTGGAATGGGTCCTCTCGGAGGCCGTCTTGCTTCGACGCGTTGGCGGCCCAGCAGCCATGGCCGAACAGCTGGACCGCCTTCTTGACCGAACCGAGCTACCCAACGTGTCGATCCGCGTGCTGCCACTGTCGGCTGGCGCACACTACGGCGCACTGGCGGGGGCCTTCGTCATGCTCGACTTCCCACTCGTCAACCGGGTCGTCCCTGATCAGTCTGTTGTCTACTGTGAATCGGTAACCGGTGCCCTCTACCTTGACAGGCCGGACGAGTTCGCGGTCTACGAGAAGGTCTGGGCGAGCCTCCTCGACCTCGCACTTGATGAGGAACAATCAAGAAGAATGATCGGCAAGATCAAGGAAGAGGTCCACCATGGCTGACGACCTGCTCGGTGCCCAGTGGCGGAAGAGCACCCGCAGCGGCGACAACAACGGCAACTGCCTGGAGGTCGCCGATAACCTGCCCGGCCTCGTTCTAGTACGCGACAGCAAGGACCCGGCCGGAGAGGCTCTTGCATTCTCACCCGCCGCCTGGATTAGCTTCGTCCGGTTCGCCCAGTCCAAGCATTGAGCCGCACCTCAGACGGGAGCGCTGCTCGGCGGCGTGCCGGAGGCGCCCCCGTCGCGCAACCCGTCGGGTAACCGCATCTCCAGCGACGGGCTGTGCCGCATGGCCGAACAGCGACCCGCTACCACGTGCGCCAGGTAAATCGCCGCGTGCCGGCTGTCCGGGTTGCGCGGGCGAACACCACCCGCGCTCGCCCACGAACTCGTCGTGCCGCTCGCGAACTCCGCCACGCGGATCGTCTCCAGGTACGACATTAAAGTCCCGGCGTCCATCGGTCACATCCACAGACACAGAAGTCGGTCGACCTTGCTGTCATCCTTCCGATGTCCGTGATCATCCAGCGCTCCCTGCGCGGCGACCTGCACTGCCGCCGTCTTGCCGTCGACCTTCACGGAGGTGTGCGGCCCTGCAGGCCGGCCGAGTAGCCGCGCAACAGGCCTCAGTGGTCGTGAGGTGCCGTCCGGCCTGGTGCTTCTGGTGGTTACTCGTAGCCATCTGCTCTACTCCGAAAGTGGAAGAGAGTAGCGGGCTACGACGGCTGCCAGCCCGCCTCGATCGCATCCTGAAGCCGCTTACTGAACACGGCATGGGCCTGCCGATACTCGTTCTCCCGATCCGCCTTGTAGAACGGCACCGAGTATCCCTCAGGTACCGGATTCCGCTCCGGGTCATTCCGGTATGCGGCCAGCTGCTCGTAGTGCTCCTTTTTCTGTCCGTACCCGAAAGCGTGGTGCACCGCCGCAACTCTGCGTCCAGCTCCATCGAACCACATATTGGCCTCATAGTCAGACATAATAGGATAACGGGATCGGAGAGTTGCTAGGAGGTCTTCGATTCCTATTCCTAACCAAACAGCGACGAGCGCGTCAATCTCGACAGCAGCAGCTCTACGTTCATACTCAGTTCGTAGTGGTATCGTCCATTCCCAGTGTTCAACGACGTCGGCACCAATCGGGCGCAGTCCTGACCACTCCACAGCCCAAGTGAAATTTGGCCAAGTGTGCTCGTAAAGCTCATGCCACAAATCGCCATACGCATCAGTCAAACAATTCAAACGAAGCGTGCGAAGCAGCAGGTCAGCAGCCAGTGGGTGGTCCGCGTCCGGACTAGGCATCATTAAGGCACCCGAAACATCGAAGTTCGATGCGCCGATAATCCTAAGAATATAGTCGAGTGGAATTGACGACCAGAACCCGGCCGTGAGAGCGGTGAGGTAATTCGAGGATAGAGCCATACTCCTCAGTGAATCGATGTGAGCAGGACCAGGTGGAACGAGAGCAGCGAAAAGCGAGCGCTCCGAGTCGAATGCGATCATCTTACGCCACGTCAGACGATAGTGGTCGGTATAGTGTCGCCCGCCCCAGCGATCGCGGGGCGACGGGCTCACGACCTCGGGATCAGTCAGCGCATAGCACGTTCGGGGAACGAACCCTTCATCCAACTTCGTTAAATCGTGCGCAACCCAATCTTGGCCGTTACGGAAAGGATTGTTTGGCTCTTTCACGAACGGCGTTGCGACACCAATGTGAGTGCCTTGCAGGACCACCTCCTTTAGCAGCTCCACTCGACCCACGCCGTGCCGAATAAGACCCTCCTTTTTTGCGTTAGCTTCATCGTAACCACGGCTGATGCGAGGACTGAAAGCAGCAAGCCGACGACTGAACCTAGAAAGAGCAGCGATCGCTCGACTCTCTTCGAGCGTGATTGGATAAGCGAGATGAGTATGCAATATGGGTTCGTCCAGCTTGCCACGCAACTGTCGCCAGACGCCTAGCATTTCTTCGTTGACCGTTGTCATCCTTGATCGATGGGGGCGCAGATCCCATCGGCCCTTGTACTTCTGTCCGGGCGCTTCCCCCGACCCATCGTGATCAAGTGACGCGACTAAAGTAGCCGGATCAAATAGCCAGCTAACATGCTGGAACTCAGTATCCTTCTCGCGGCCATACACGTGGATCCCAAACTCAGTATTAACATGAATGTCGGGAAATACGCCACGCCGGTTGTGGAAATGTGCGTGAAACCTCAGATGCTTATAAGTCGCAGCTCGAAGCCCGCCTTCCTTAATTCCCCCGAAGTGCGTGTCGGGGTGCACAAGTCCGGCCGCGCCATCAACCCCAAGGTTTCTCCACACCTGACACATGACGGCTCGATAGAGGTCAGGTTGCGTCCCTGCCAACAAACTGTACGTCGCGGCGTTAACAAGGAAGGCAACCGCCCCGGAATTCACCGTCAATTCCGAACAGTAGTAGGCGTGGCTCGCCTCCTGCCCAAGGAGCAGGGACCGTCGATGCTGCACTGTTTCTGTTAACGGCTTCTGAACGAGCCTAAACCACGGTTCACGTTCGGCGAGGACCGCATCCGCTTCCCAGCGCGGCCTAACCCACGGCGGATTGCCAACTTGGAGGTCGAAGCCGCCCTTAGCGAACGCTTGGGCGAAGGTCAACTCCCAGTGGAAGAAGCCCTGCCGTCCGGAGATCTGATCGGCAGCGAGTAGCCAGGGAAAGCGGTCGGAGAGCGTCCAAGGCGAGTCGACGCCGATGACGCCGTCGAGCTTCCGCTCGAACTCAGTAATCTCGCTCAGGCTGGTGAGCGTCCGGCCGTAGAACCTCTCGGTGTTCTCGTCCACATCACTACGGCCGATGAGCGCCTCGGCAAAGGTCAGCCAGTCATCCAGGTCGGACAGCGGCACCTGCCGCCGGAGCTGTTCCGCCACCGTCATCCGCCGGGTACCAATCGGCTTGGTAGGCAGCTTCATCTGCTGCGGCTGCACATTGCCGAAAATGTCCGGTGTCTCGTAGACGGCCGGTTCCTCGTACGCCGGCTCGTCCTTGATGTGCGACACCTGGACGGGCGCGGCCGGGTAGGCCGGATCCGAGCCGTCAAGCAGCCCAACCTTGTCGAGCGGCCAGAACCACAGCGCGCACCAGACGTCCATGAGCGTCTTGAGCCGCCAGTACGGCGTCCCCGGCGCGGTCAGGTCGGCGAGGATCTCCTCCCGGGGCACCGCCTCAATAACGGGAGGCAGGTCCTCAGCACCCCAGACCGCGATGTCGCGGCGGATCTCCCGCTCGGAGATGTCGAGCCGCTGCTGCACCAGCCCCCACAGGAACTCCACCCGCCGAGCCAGCGCCTGCAACCGCTGGACCTGCGAGTTCCTCCCCTTGGCGGATGGCGTGCGCTTCATCGCCGTACGCCAGGCTTTCAATCTCGCGGTCTCGGCCGGCGCCAGCTCGCGGGCCTCCTTCTCACCCGCGACCGCGCCCCACCCGTCGGCGGGGAGCAGGAAGTGATGGATGGTGCCCTCGTCGATCGGCCCGTCCCGGAAGGGCTGTTCCTTCGGGGCGGTGGTGAGCCACGACTTGTCGGCGAGCTGCTTCGCGGTGTAGGTCTTCCGGCCGGCGCCGATGAGCGAGTTGCCGCGTTGCAGGTGCAGGCCGAACCAGGGGGCCTGGAGGCCGGCGTGCATGACGTTGAGCCAGAGCGACACCTCGGCCAGCTCGACGGCGGTGCGGTTGAGGTCGACGCCGTAGCTGTTGTGCAGGGCGATGTACGCCTTCACCCGCTGGAGTTCGAGGTGGTATTGCTCCGGGTCGAGGGTGACCTCACGTTCCTTCTGGCGGCGGCGCAGGTATTCGGCGGCGACCTGGTTGATCGCCTCGTTGAGGAACGCGCCGGAGCCGAGCGCCGGCTCACAGATGGTCCAGTCCAGCAGTTCGCGGGCCGGGGTGATCGTGTCGTCCTGGTCGAGGCGGTACTTGAGGGCGAGTTGGACGGTGACCTCGGTCAGCGACTGCGGGGTGTAGTAGGAGGCACTGGTCTGCCGGTCCCGGCCGGCAAGCCGGTAGACGAACTGGCCGGGCTGGTAGCTGACCCGGCTGCGGACGCCGGTGTAGGCGTCTTCCTTGTAGACGAAGACACCATCGTCGTACTCGTCGACCTTGGAGGCCGGGATCATCCACGAGCCGTCCTTCGGGTCGCCGTTCTTGGCGACCTCGTAGAGCTGCTCGGTGGCGACGAAACCGGTGTACGACATCAGGCCCTCGTAGACCGCGCCGAGCTGGTTGATGCCGAGCTGGGCGTACGAGATGAAGCCGCCGCGGCGCTTCTTGCCGCCCTTGGTGAGCATCAGCCGGCGCAGCACCTCGTAGAGGACCTTGTTGCGCAGCCGCGTGTCGATCTTCGGAGCGTGCTCGTCGTCCGGGTCACTGCCCGGTTCGGCGATCAGTCGGCCGATGAGCTTGGTCTTCTCGGGCAGGAACAGGTCGGAGCGCATCGGCTCGAAGCGCAGCCCCTCCCCCTCGCTGGCCTTGTCCTCGACCTCCGCGCCGCCACGCGGCCGGTGACCCTCGTTGACCATGCGGAACAGCAGGTTGAGTGACTCGTACAGGTGGGTGCCGTCCTCGGCGGAGGGGGCGAGGCGGCGGGAGACGAGGTCACCGAGGCGGGCGAGGCTGTAGCCCTCGACGTACTGGGGGTCGTTGACCGGCAGCACCCCCAGTTCGGGACGCGCCTCGGCATAGAGCAGGAACAGGATCCGGTAGAGGTAGCGCAGCGACTCCCGGCCCAACTCCTTGGCCAGCTCGTCGAGGTCCATCACCTGCTGCGGGTGGTAGCCGGCCCGCCGGATCTGGTCGAGGACCTCGTTGGCGATGAGTTCGACGGAGACCTTCAGGCCCTCGCGGAGTTCGCTGGAGACACCGACGGCGTGCTGGCGGGAGCCGGCCACCAGGTCGGCGAGGGGTTCGGTGCCGCCCTCGGCGGGTGGGCGCAGCGAGTCGGCGCCGAAGAGCGCGGCGACGACGTCGAGTTCCTTGTCGTCGTTGCGGGCGTACGCGGTGTCGAGGCTGACGGCCAGGTAGCGGCCCTCACCCCAGACGGTGCGGTCGGCGAGGGTGATCACGCCGCCGCTGAGGATCAGCACGTAGCGGGGCTTCGGACTGTCGGCGGCGAAGAGCAGGGAGGCGAGCTTGGCACCCGTCTCGATGCTCTCGGTGCTCGACAGGGTGAGCGGGTCGAGCAGGCGACCGGCGTCGTCCGGGTCCTGCGCCGCCTCGGTGTCGACCGCCCAACCGCAGTCCAGCGCGACGATGCCGTGCGCGGTGGTCAGCTCGGCGTGGGCGACGTGGACCTCGTACTCCTGGCCGTTGCGCTCGACGGTGATGGTCTGCGGCTGCGGGTCGAAGCCGAGCGCCCGCAGCACGTCCTGGTGCTGCTTGCGCAGCCGCTCCGGGTCGAAGAAGTCGGCGTCGGTCAGCTCGGTCTTGGCGTCGAAGTACTGCCGACGCATGCCGCGCAGCCCGGCGCGTGGCGTGACCCGGTTGGCCTTCTCCTGCTCGGCCCACTGCTTGAGCAGGCCGCCCTTGAGGGTGGTGGGCAGGATCTCGGCGAGGTAGTGCGCGGAGAGGTACTCGCCGCGGTTCGTCAGCGACTCGAAACTCATGCCGGCACTCCGCTACGCTCCGTGCCGCCCTGAGGCACCATCGCACTCAGCCTGATGATTCGCTCGCTACGCTCGCTCATGCGGCACTCTCCTGCGACGGTACGAGGACGGCGAGCACCCGTAGTAGCGGGTCGCCGGCGGTTTCCAGGCGGTCGAGCAGGTCGTTCTGCTCCTGGACGGTGGTGTCGACGCGTTGGCGTCGCTTCTCCCTGTGCGCGCCGGGCAGCTCATCGAGGAGGCTGGCCTGCCGGAAGGTCCTCAGCTGCTCGCGGTGCCGCTGCAACGGCTCGGCGTTGGCCTCGGCCCACTCGGCGCGCTTGCCCTCCAGATACTGCCGGGCAACCTGGACGGCCTCCGGCAGCAGATCCTTGAGCGGGTCGATCGCGATGGCCTCGGCGCGGTTGACCATCGCCGGACCGACGTTTGCCTCGCGCAGCACGTCGTCCATCGGTCGGATGGTCGGCGACGCGGGCAGGTCGGAGACGGCCATCCACTGGACGACGGTGGGTTGACCGAGGCGGTTGGCGTAGACGCCCTGGATCAGGAACGTCGGCGCGGTCACGTCGGCGGTGAGCACCGGGGCCTGTTGGCGGCCGAGCCGGATCAGCACCTTGTCGACCAGCCAGTCGACCATCGGGTGCACGTCGCTGAGGAAGGCGATGTCCGGCCACATCGGGGTCTTGCTCTGCCGGGCCTGGTCGAGTTTGCGCTGGGCGAGCGCGCGGTCGAAGGTGACCTTGAGTCGCAGGTCCTCGCCCTCCCGGTGTGCCCGCAGGTAGGTGCGGGGCAGGTCGGTGAGCCGGTGCACCAGGTCGTCAGGGGCGAGGAAGGTCATCAGTTCGTCCTCGCGGCGCAGGTCGATGTGGTCCTCGGGCCGGTCCTCGTAGATCTCGTACAGGGCGGCGTCGACGAAGTCCTGCGTGGAGTCGAAGAGCTTCGGCACCTTTGCGTGGGGCACGTCCGCCGCCACGGGAGCGGTGCCGACGTCGGCGAAGAGGTCGGCCATCACGTCGACCTCGGCGTGGGCAGCTTCGTAGGACTCGTCCACCGACTTGCCGGCGAGCAGGTCCCGGACCAGCCGGTCCTCCTCGGCCTTGGCGTCGTACTGGCCCGTCACCGCCTCGACGCTGCCGAGGCTGCGGTGGGCGGTCTCCTCCCGGTTGAGCAGCTTCTCGGCGACCGTGCGGTCGTCCTTGGCGTCGTCACGGTCGGAGGTGAGGATCAGCGCGCGGAACTGCGGTTGGTGCTTCTGCCCGTAGCGGTCGATCCGGCCGTTGCGCTGCTCGATCCGGATCAGGCTCCACGGGATGTCGTAGTGGATCAGATGGTGGCACTGCTGGTGCAGGTTGACGCCCTCAGAGGCGACGTCGCCGGTAAACAGCAACCGGACGTCGCTGCCGGCCAGCTCGAACTCCTGCAGGATCGTCTGCTCGTCCTTGTCAGCCACACCGCCGTGCAGCACCCGGATCGCGTTCGGCTTGAGGCCGAGCATTCCGGGGACGACCTCGGCGAGCCACTTGATGGTCGGCACCCGCTCAGAGAAGACCACGGCCCGGGTTGCGCTGTTCTTGCCGACGCCGATCTTTCTCAGCTCGTCGACCAGCCCCTTGAGCTTGCTGGAGTCGGTGTCGGTCATCGCCGAGGTCAGCTCCGCGAGCCGGTCCAGGGCCGCCCGCTCGGTGCCGGTGGCCTTCTTGCGCCGGTTGGTCACCGTCTCGTGCAAGGCCCGGTGCGAGGACAGAAACGACTTCAACAAGGTGTACGGGAAGAGTCGGTGCTGCCCCGTGATTGGCTCGTCGGTCCACTTGCCGGCCAACCACACATCGGTCAGTTCGTCGAAGATCTGTTCCTCGATCGAGGTCGCCGTGCAGTGCAGGGCCTCGGACGGGCCGCGGTCGGCCCAGCGGTCGCCGATCTGGTCGCGTACCTCCGGGCTGATCTTCGTGCGGCGCAGGTAGAGGTGCGCGATGTCGCTGGCCTGGTAGTCCTTCTCGTTGGCGATCGCCGCCGGGTCGAGCAGCGAGATCAGCTGCGCGAACGACTCCTTGTCGCCGTTGTGCGGGGTCGCGCTCGCCAGCAGCAACGCGTCGGTCTTCGCGGCCAGGCGGCGGGCCAGCTCATTGCGCTGGGTGCCCTTGTTGATGAGGTTGTGCGACTCGTCGATGACGACGGCATCCCAGGTCGTGGCATCGAGGTGATGGCCGAACTGGCCGGCGTCCTTGAGGGTGTCGACCGAGATGATGGCCCGTTTGAAGTAGGTGAACGGGTTACGCCCGGCGGGGATCTCCTGCTGGATGCGCTGGATGCCGGTCGAGTCGAGCCGGACCAGCGGAATCGCGAACCTGGTCCAGAGCTCCCGCTGGAACTGTTCGAGGACCTGCTGCGGCGAGACAACCAGGATGCGCTCACCTCGGCCCCGGCGGATCAGCTCGGCGAGGATCAGCCCGATCTCCAGGGTCTTACCCAGGCCGACGACGTCAGCGAGCAGGATCCGCGGCCGCAGGCCGGACAGGGCCAGTTCGACGGGTCGCTGCTGGTAGGTCAGCGGGTCGAGCAGGAACCGGTCGGCGAGGGCCAGCCCGCGCTCGGTGCGGGGCAGTGGAGTACGCCGCAGCACGGCCTCCAGGAAGAGGCGGCTCTGCCGGAACCGCGACGAGGTGTCCTGGATGAGGTCCGTCTCCTCGGGCACCAGCGGCGTGATGTCCTCAAGCTTGGTGAAGAAGGTCGCCTCGACGTCCTGCACGAACTCGGAGACGCCGACCGCCTTCACCATCGTGCCGTCCGCGGTGCCGGTCTTGACGCTGCGGATCAGCCACTCCTCGTCGCGGACGACGATGCGGGAGCCCGGGGCGAAGGTCGCGGCCTGGGTGGTGGTCATCGGTGGTGCCTTCCTACAGGGTCGAGCGGCGGGCGTACTGGCGGCGCATCTTGTCGACGAGCCACGTCACATCGGCTGGCGCGTTGGGCCGCTTGGCGTCGACCTTCGTGGGTGTCGTCTCCGGCACCGGTACGGTGTCCGACTCGATGACCGGCGTGCCCTCCGGGTCCTGTAGCGGATCATCCAGGTCCGGAGGGACCAGCAGCTCCGTGCCACCGTCGTAGGTGAGTTCGGCGACTTCCTGGCGCAGGCCGTGGACACTCTTGCCGCTGGCAGCGGTGGCGACCGCGAGCAACCGCGCGCGAACGTCGGTCAGACCGGGTCGCGCCGTGGGGTCGAAGGCGAGCATCGTGCCGAGCAACTGCACCAGCTCGGCCGGCACCTCGGAGAGGTCGGGAAGGTCGCTGGGCTCGCTGATGCGCAGCAGCAGGTTCCAGGAGTTCGTCGGCGGGTAGAGCCCACGCCCGGTCAGGGCGAAGACCAGCGTCGCGGCGAGGGCATAGACGTCGACCGCCGGAGTGAGGTCTCGCTCACCCTTGACCTGCTCGGGCGACATGTAGGCGGGAGTGCCGACCAGGGCGCCCGGCTCGGTCAGGTAGTCGTCCCGCTCGATCAGCACCGCCAGGCCGAAATCGATCAGTTTGGGGCCGTCGGGGCCGAGGATGATGTTCTGCGGCTTGAGGTCGCGATGCAGCAGCTTGACCTGGTGCACCTTGGCGAGACCTTCGGCGAGCATCGCTCCGGCCATGGCGGCCAACGGCAACGGAAGCGGCCCTCGTGCGTCGACATGCTGTCGCAGTGTGGCGCCGGGGACGTACTCCACGGCGAGCCAGGCCGGATTCGCGTACGGGTCGGCGCCCTCAAGGCGGGCCACCCGGGACCCGAAGACCAGCTTGAGGCTGTCGACCTCGGCGGCGAACCGCTCGCGCACCGTCGGCGCCTCAATCAGGTGTTGCTTGATCACCTTTACGGCGACCCGCTCGGCGGTCGGCGACACCGCGAAGAACACGTCGCCCATACCGCCTGAGCCGAGCGGCCGGACCAACTCGTAGCCGCCGATTCTGCCCAGCGTCATTCGTCCCCCTCACGATGACACCCGCCAAAACTGCTCGTCTGCCCTGTCGGCTTGACGCATGGCGGACGCATGACCGTACAACGTTGAACTTCCGACGAGGAAGTGTCCGAATGGCGGTTCCTGTGAGACGTTGAATCCAAACTTCAGACGACTCGATGCGCCGCCGTCGGATATCTGACGACACCAGAAAGCTTGTCAGCTGTTCCAGAACATCAGGTCGCGGGCCTGCCGCGAACAAGCCGTCAACTCCGGCACATCCCTCGAAGGGACGACGTAGTCACGCTCGCGGATGAGCGCGAGGAAATCCGCCGGCAATGCGACGCGGTGACGCCGCACGTAGTAGGCGAGGTCCTTCCGCCAGAGCCAGTCACCGTCGGTCATAACGGTCGAGCCGTTCATCACCTGCCGGGTCGAGTCGAAGGCGTCGTTGGCGACGTCCATCACGTCGATGAGGATGTGTCCCGAGTTCAAATAGCTGACCACCTGGGTGAGGTCGGGCAGTTCCTCGTCGGCGACGCTGTCGAAGATGCTCTCCTGCGGCTCGGCGGAGCGGACCGGTCCGAATTCGCGGAACATTCCCGCTGCCTTCAACTGACCGCCGCTCATCAACGCCCACCATTCGGGTAGAAGGTCTTCCACACTCCGTCGCCCCGGATCACCGGGGTCTGCCCCACGGGACCATACCGGTCGACACCGACCGCGTCCGTCGGCGCTGTCACCGGCACCCCGAGGGCGTCGGCGACCTGTTGCGCCGCTGGTGGCACGCCGGCTTCGGGGGCGACGGTGCCGGTGTGACAGGAGACCAGCCGCACCGGGCCACCGTCGTAGTGCGGGTTGGCGCGGATGGCGTCGGCGATCTGCTGTGGGTGAGTGAAGTTGGCAGGGTGGTCGGCACCGTCAGCGCCCACGAGGCCCGGCCGGAACAGACCGGTGCGTTCGCCGTGCACGACCACATCGTGATGGCCGGGGATCGGTGCCACGGCGTCAAAGTTGCGCATCGTTGCGCTGTCGTAGCCGATCGCCGTGCTGTTCGGGCGGTGGTAGACCGGATCTCCCGCCGGGAGGTTCGCATCCGGCGGTGGCGGCGTCTGCGGATGTGCGGAGGGGTCCTCCCAATCCGACCGGCGCCCCATCGAATCCAGGTCCGGCTCTCCCCAGGCCCCTGGGCGCCCGCCGGGTGTGGCGCCGTTCGTCGGGCTGGCCGGGTCGGCCCGGGCCGCCCGCCGCAGGAGGCCGTTCAGCTCGTCGATCAGGTCGCCCAGGCGGCTGAGCAGCGGGGCCAGCCGACGAAGGCTGCTGATCAGGGCGCTGATCAACCTGCCGATCCGCGCCGCCCACTTGGCCACCAGGCTGCTCACCTGGGAGATCACCAACGGAGTCGCGATGCCCAGCGTCGCGCCGGCCTCGGCCAGCCAGAGCGGCAGCCGGACCGCCAGCACCGACACGAAGTCCGCGATCAGGTCCCGGACCAACTCGCGGACCAGCGCCACCAGCAGCCCCGCGCCCTCCACCAGCGAAGCGATGCCGCCGGCAGCTCGCGCAATGCCTTCCATCGCCCGCACCTGGCCCGACATGTGCGCCCGGTAGGCGCGCGCCGAGGCGCCATCCCACTCGGCGAGCTGCGACGAAATGGCCGCCTGCA
Organism: Micromonospora zamorensis; assembly: GCF_900090275.1. Taxonomy (NCBI): domain Bacteria; kingdom Bacillati; phylum Actinomycetota; class Actinomycetes; order Micromonosporales; family Micromonosporaceae; genus Micromonospora; species Micromonospora zamorensis. The sequence continues at coordinate 3,541,441 of NZ_LT607755.1, forward strand.
GATCAGCCGCCGCGTCGGTGCTCTGCTTCGCGACGTTGCGCCACGTGGCCGCGTACGCGTCGATCTGATCCGGGTCGCCGGCCAGCCAGTCCAGCGCGTCCGAGAGCGGCTTGACGTGTTCAAGCAACCAGCCGACGCCCCAACTGACCAGCGAGCCGAGCGGGTCGAGCACGGTGGCCAACGCGTCCATCGAGGTGGCGACACCACCGATCGTCGAGTCGATCCAGCTTCCCGACTCGATGCCTGCCACGGTGTCCGTGACGTCCTCCACCAACCCGAGCCCCGTGTACCACTGGGTCGAGTCATGGCGCTCCACCACCAGCGGGTTGGCCGCCATGTCGGTCACAGCGGCAGTTCCAACCGGCCGCCACTGTCGGCAAGTCGTCGTGCGCTCGCCGCGTCGGCGGCTTCGGTCGCGGCAGCAACCGCCCGCAGGTTGGCTGCCGCCTCACGCAGTGCCGTGGCGGATCCTCCGAGCGCTGTCACCGCCCTGTCCGCCACCGGGTCGATCAACCGAGGCAGGAACCCGCAGATCTGCCCGTACGCCTCAGCGCCCATCTGCACGTACGCCGCCGCTCCACGAGCGGCTTCCATGCTGTCGGCGATGTCGTTGACCGTCGCGGCGTGCCGGATCACTGCCGCCACCGACATCTGCATCTCGGCGTCACCAGCCATTTCCGGCGTCCCGCTCCCACCGATCGGGCTGCTCATCGGCGGGTTTGGGGAACCGCCTAGCGAAGGTGTCGGTGACCGCCCGCCCTGTCTCCGAGTCGGCGCCGACGGTGTCGTGCACCGCAATGCTCACCTGCTCGGTCAACCCGGCCTGTGCACGGGCGATCGCGGCCATGATGATGCTGGCAAGTTCGGCGCCGGGTATCCGCTGAACGCGGTCGTCCAACCGAAGGTCTGTCAGCGCCCCCGAGGCAGCGACTGTCACGCGCACCGCACCGTTTGCGCCGACCGCCGACGACGCGATGGTCGCGACCCGGTCCGACAGATCGGTGGCAGCCTCAGCTCGCGCCGACAGCTGGGCTGCCCAGGCATGCATCAACTCCTGTGTCGCGTCCGGATCTTGACTTAGCAAGTCCGCCACCTCCCCCGCGACGCATCTCGGCGCCGTCGTTCGACCGACGCCTTCCCGCTCAGCCCTCCACTGTGCACCACGACCGCGATGGACGCTGCCCCTCAGCCGTCACGTGCAGAGTCGGCAGGAACCGGCCAGGGGCCCCGAACGGTGACTCAGCACGCCGGACCGTGTGGTTGGCGGCCAGCACGGCCCCTCATCGGACGGCGTCGTCCGGCCGCACGACCCCCCGCGCCAACCCGTCAGCGGTGAGTTGCACCAGCTCCGCCCCCAAAACCGCAGTCTCCCGCACCGCCGCCTCAAACGCCTCAAGCCGCCGAAACGCTGCCCCGTAAGCCCGCTGCTCGTCCAGCGGCAACCGCCGCACCTGAGCCCGCCGGATGTCGAGCCGCATCGTCCCGGACAGGCTCGACGACTGCTTCTCGTTCGCCGACGTCCGCAGTTGACCGGCCAGGAACCACGGATCCAACGCCGCCGGATTGGGCCGCAACAGGTACAGGTTGCGCCCCAGCAGCGCCCCCTCGGCGGTGACCACCCGGGCAGTGAGTTGCCGCGCGATCATCGGCACCACCACGTCCCCGACAGCAAGCGGGATCTCCTGCCCGAACCGGTCGTCGACCCGTCCGGACGCCTCCACACCGGCGAGCACGTCCGGCACGGTGAGCACCGGCGGCCCGTCGGGCGCGGGTGCGGACGTGCCGGCGCGGACCGGGCCGATCAGTTGAAGGGCCCCGGTCTTCGCCAGCTCCCCCACCGTGAGGAAGAGGCCGTCCGCCCCGTCGGGAGCGGGTGTGACCTGCGGTAGCAGCGCCGGCAGCTCGCCGACGATGGCGGCCAGCCGTTCTCTGGTGCGTACCAGATGCTCTCCCGTTGCCTCGCCCACGACGGCGGGTTGCCGGCGCGCGGGGGTGAGGTCGACGTCCTCGTCGAGCAGTTCGATGACCGGGACCGCGCGGGCGAACCCGGCCTCCTCGACGTCGCCGTCCGATGCGGCGGCGAAGGCCCGCCACGCATTCAGCACGCGCGGCGCGGTGTCGGCCAGGTCACCGCCGGCGGCGTCGATCAGCAGCGCCCGCGCTGGTGGCGGCGCGTCGGTCGCGGCGCGTCGCAGCACCCACAGGTGCAGGGGTACGCCGTGCGGCGCCGCCACCCCCGGTGGAAGCGCGATGACGGCACGCAGGTGGCCTCGGCGCAGCAGTTCGCCGCGGATCCGTTTGCCGGCGCGCCGGCTGGCGACAGTAGGTGGCATCAGCAGGACGGCGTGTCCGCCGACCCGCAGGTGGGCCAGGGCGTGTTGCGCCCAGGCCAGCTCCGGTTCGGTACGGGGTGTGGTGCCGACGATCCAGCGGGGGTCGTGGCCGAGTTCCTCGTCGCCCCAGTTGGTGGCGCCGAACGGTGGGTGGCAGACGACGGCGTCGACGGTTCGGCCGGCAAAGGCGTCGGTGCGCAGCGAGTCCCCCGTGCTCACCTCGCCGGACACGTCGTGCAGTGCCAGCCACAGGCTGGCGAGTTTGGCCAGGTCAGGATCGAGTTCCTGCCCGTACACGGAGGTGCTGCCGGCGCGGACGGCGGCCCGAAGGATGGCGCCGGAGCCGGCGGCCGGGTCGAGCACTGAGCCGCCGCCGACGCTGGCGAGCCCGATCATCAGGTCGGCGAGGTCGTCGGGGGTGGCGAAGGGGCGGCCGGGGCCTGGTGCGGAGAACCGCTGCCACAGCTCGTCGAACGCGCCCTGCGCGCCCAGCTCGTCGGCGAGGGCGTCGACGTCGGGCAGGAGTGGGGCGAGCTGTGCATCGGGGTGGCCGCTGCGGGAGCCGCGCTGTCGGGCCAGCAGGAAAGCGCCGACCGCGGCGAGACCGGCGGCCGGGGAGTCGCTGGCCGCGGCGAGGTGGCGCCAGAGCCGGTCGGCGGTGGCGAGCTCGGGGAGCTTGCCCTGGGTGCGTAGCCACTGCTCGACCTGGATCAGGTCGAACTCGGGGCTCGCCGTCGTCCCGCCCACCGGGGCGGGGAAGTCGGGATGCCGTTTACGCCAGTTGCTGACCGCAGCGCGACCGACGCCGGCGAGCCGGGCGATTTCCGCTGCCGTGATGGTCGGGTTCTCCTGCACGCCGAAAGTCTCGCACATCTGTCAAGCACGAGATTGTCTGTTGACAGTGTTGTCGGACGATGCTCTTATTGACCCCGCAACGCTCACTTCAGGAGGACAACGATGCGCAAGACCACGACTCTCGCTCTGATCGCCACCGGTCTCATCGCCCTGGGCTGCGGCTCCGGTGCCGCCGACAAGGCGAGCAGCTCCAGCGGCGACGAGGGCGGCACCAAGGCCGGCACTTCCACCAGCGACAAGGGCGACGCCAAGGGCGAGGAGAAGCCGGCGGCGACCGCCAAGATCGGCCAGCCGGCCCGCGACGGCAAGTTCGAGTTCACGGTGAAGTCCGCCAAGTGCGGCGTCGCCAAGATCGGCAACGACATGCTCGGCCAGAAGGCGCAGGGCCAGTTCTGCCTGGTCACGGTCAACGTGAAGAACATCGGCAAGGAAGCGCAGATGTTCGACGGCAGCAGCCAGAAGGCGTACGCGGCCGACGGCACCGAGTATTCCGCCGACTCCGGCGCGGCCATCTACGCCAACAAGAACGCCGAGACGTTCCTCAACGACATCAACCCCGGCAACCAGGTCAACGGCGTCGTGGTCTTCGACATCCCGAAGAACGTCAAGCTCACCAAGCTCGAGCTGCACGACTCGATGTTCTCCGGCGGCGTCGACGTCACCCTCGGCTGACCTCTCTCACCGGACCCGGGGCGGGCAACCACCGCCCGCCCCGGCTGTTCACAGCCCACCTGTTCACAGAAGGAGCCTCGCCATGACCGACCCGACCACCCCGAAGCCGCCCGACCCGCCCACCGAGCCGCCGCAGCCCTCGATGTCGCCTGTAGCCAGCCCGACTCCCGGGGCCAACCTGGTCGCCGGCCCTGGCACCGCCACCCCCGAGAAGCGGTCCAACGTGCGAGCCTGGGCGGTCGGCGGCACCGCACTCGCCGTCATTCTCTTGTGTGGCGGCGCTGCCATCGGCATGTTCAACGGTGACGAACCGAAGACGACCGCCAGTGCCACCAGCTCGCCTGCGGCAACTCCTACCAGCGCGACGCCGACGCCGGTCGCCCCCACTACTGCGGCCCCGACCAGCGCCATCCCGAGCCCTACCAAGGCTGCACCGCTGCCGAAGCCGAAGCCGCCGTCGTACAAGACGCTGACCGAACGGCAGTGGAAGCTGATCGCCAAGGACCCGGACGGCTACCTGGGGAAGACCTACGTCGTCTACGGGCGGGTCACCCAGTTCGATGCGGCCACCGGCACCGACAGCTTCCGCGCGGACGTCGCCCACCGCCGAATGGCCGAAGACTACGACTACGAGACCAACACCATCCTGAACGGGTCCGAATCCGATCTCGACAACCTCGTCGAGGACGACATCTTCCGCGCCAACGTGACGGTCCTCGGCTCCTTCAGCTACGACACCCAGACCGGCGGCGAGACCACTGTCGCGCTGCTCCAGGTCGACTCCATCAAGGTCCTCTGAACTCGCCCTGAGACGTGAGGAGGCGTCGTGCGCCCCGATGAGTTCCTCCGCGCCCTGACCCAACTTCCCCCGCCACTGCACGAGCGCGTCCTCATCCTTCGCCCCTACACCCGCGCCACACGTTGCGACGACTGCCAGGGCATCGGTGATGCCGTCCACCTCGCCCTCACCGCCGCCCACTATGACGAGCTGACCTCGGCCGGCGAACTGCTCGACGCAGCCGAGCGGCTCGCTGCCGAGCACGCCGAGCATGTCCCGCCGCGCCCGGACCAGCAGCGCGGGCGCGGCCAGGTAGTCCGCTGGGCGCAGGCGTCCGGCCCGCTGGTGGCCGCAACCGACGCCAGTTGGAAGGGCCGCGCCGGTGGCATCGGGTACGTCGTCAGCGATGGCCGTTACGGTCTGCTCGGGCGGGGCACCGGCCGGCTCGACCCGACCGGCAGATCCCGGGTGCTCGTCGACGAACTGCGCGCGGTCGACTATCTGCTCACCGGGTATGACGAGGTGCCAGTGGGCATGAGCGTGCTGCTGGACAGCCTGACGGCCGTGCGGTATCTGCACCGCTGGCAGGGCGGCGAAACCGATGCGATGCCCGCCGGATACAACCTGCGGCAGCGCCGCTGGTCGGATCAACCGACCCTGGTCCGGCTCGCCGACCAGGTGGCCAACCGACCCGACCTGACCTTCGCGCACGTGAAGGGCCACAGCGGCCACCCGCTCAACGAGGCTGCCGACGGACTGTGTCACATGGCCCGCCGCCGGCGGGAGGAGTCCTTCGACCTGCGTCCTCGGGCGCACGCCCTGGTCGACGCGTTCCTGCACGACTGGCACGCGAACGCCACGGTCTGACCCGCGCAACCGCGGTAGCCCGCACATCCACCGCTCCCCCGGGCGGGCCGACAAGTCGTCGGTCCGCGGACACCACACGCCTGGAGACCACCATGAACCAGCCTCCGCAGTCCACCGCGCCCCTGATCGAGCTGATCTTCGAGCGGCTTGCGGCCGCCGCTGACGTACCGACCGAGACCGCCGAACTGGTCCTCGCCGCGCTGACCGGCGAGGACGACCTGGCCGCCGCCCTCGCCGGCACCCCCACCAGGCTCGACCCCCGCTCCCCCACCAGCGACGGTCCAGCGGAACGGATCTGGCTGAAGTCGGTGACCGTTGCCGGGTTCCGCGGCGTCGGCCCGGAGCGAACCCTCCAGGTCGACCCCGGCCCGGGCCTCACCCTGGTCGTGGGCCGCAACGGCTCCGGCAAGTCCAGCTTCGCCGAGGCCGTCGAGCTCGCCCTCACCGGTGACAGCGCCAGGTGGGCCGACAAGACGAGCGTCTGGCGTACGGGGTGGCGCAACCTGCACCGCCCGGACCCGTGCTGGGTCGACGTGGAGCTGCGCGTCGACGGGGTGGCCACGCCGACGCGGGTGAACCGTGCCTGGCCGGTCGGGGCCGAGCTGGCCGACGCCGAGGTGACCGTCACCAGCGCCCGAGGTCGACACACCGGCCTCTCCGAGTTGGGTCTGGCCCGGCCGCTGGAGCTGTACCGGCCGTTCCTCACCGCCGCCGAGCTGGGCAAGCTCGCCGCTGGCACGCAGAGCCAGCTCTTCGACGCGCTCTTCGCGATCCTCGGCCTGGACGCGCTCACCGACGCCGACCAGCGTCTGCTGCGCGCCGCCCGGCCACACGACACCACCATCAGGGAGGTACGCGCACAGCGCACCGCCCTGGCCAACGCGCTTGCGGGGATCGCCGACGACCGGGCCCGGCGGACCGCCGCGCTGCTGGGCGGCCGGGGTGCGGTCGACCTCGCCGCGGTGACGGCGATCCTCGACGAGCCGGACGAGGCGACGGCCGACCGGGAGGTGCTGCTCTGTCGGGAGCTCGCCGCTCTCGACATGCCGCCGGTCGACGAGGTGAACCGGCTGGCCGGTCAGCTGCGGGAGGCGGCGGCTGAGGCCGTGCGGTATGACGGTGGCCGGTCGCGGGCCGCGCTACGCAGCGCCGAGCCGCTCCGTCTCGCCCTCGAACACCACGACGACGAGGGCGACGGGTCGTGCCCGGTGTGCGCCGCCGGCACCCTCGACGGTGGGTGGCGTGCCACCGCCGCGCAGTCGCTCACCGAGCTGCGGCAGCGCAGCGTCGCCGCTCAGACGGCGACGACCCGGTTGACGGCTCTGCTGCGGCAGACGCACCACCTGATCGACGACCTGGCGGTGCCCGAGGGGCCGGGGTCGGAGGTGTCGGTCGGGGCGCTGCGCGATGCCGTGGCCGCGCTGCGACGCGTACCCGGGAAGCCGGCCGACCTGGCCGACCACCTGGCCGCGCGGTACCCGGCGGTGGTGACGGCGGCGGACGCGGCCCGCGCGTACGCCGAAGGGTTTCTGCGGCAGCGCGACACCGGTTGGCGGGCGGCGGCGGCCGACGTGCGCGAGTGGGTGGCCGCCGTCGGCGGCCTGCCGGCGCGGGAGGCGACGCTGACCCGGTTGAAGGCCGCGCGCGCCTGGCTGAAGAACACCGGTACGGGGATCCGCAACGAGCGGGTCGAGCCGTTCGCCGGGCACTCCCAGCGGATCTGGGCGCAGCTGCGGCAGGAGAGCAACGTCGAGTTGGGCGCTATGACGTTGGAAGGCGCGAACACCCGACGGCGGGTGGTCTTCCCGGTCAGCGTGGACGGCGCCGACAACGGCACGGCGCTGGGCGTAATGAGTCAGGGTGAGATGCAGGCGCTCGGGCTGGCCACCTTCCTGCCGCGCAGCTGCGCCCCGGAGAGCCCGTTCCGGTTCATCGTGGTCGACGATCCGGTGCAGAGCATGGACCCGTCGAAGGTGGACGGTCTCGCGCGGGTGCTCGCCGAGCTTGCCGAGCAGCGGCAGGTGGTGGTCTTCACCCACGACACGCGTCTGCCGGACGCGGTGCGCCGGCTCGACCTGGGCAAGGCGCGGATCATCGAGGTGACCCGGGCCGAAAAGTCGGTCGTGACCCTGCGGCCCGGCTCCGACCCGGTGACCCGCTACCTGGACGACGCCCACGCGTTGGCGCGCAACGAGGAGATCACCGCCGAGGTACGCGGGCCGGTGGTCGCGGAGCTGTGCCGCTCGGCGCTGGAGGCGGCCTGCCACCGGGCGGTCTGGCGGACCCGGGTGGCGCGGGGCGTACCGCACGCTGACATCGAGAGCGCGATCGAGGACGCGTCGCGGCGGGTCGCCACCACTGTCGCTCTGGCGGCGTTCGATGACGCCGACAAGGGCGGCGACGTGCTCGGCTGGCTCGGCCGCCGGCACGGACGACGGGCGGTGAACGCCTACCAGGCGTGTCGGGAAGGCGTGCACGGGGCGTACCTGGCGGACCTGCCCGGACTGGTCGCGGACGCCCGCTTCCTCGCGGCGGCGTTGTCGTGACCGCGCCGACGCCACAGCGCTGCCTGGCGGCGGCCGACCAGTTGCTGCGCGGCACCGGTCTGCTCGGCGGCGCCGCGGTCACCGCGGGCTGGTGGCCGCGGGCTGGTGGCCGCGGGCCTGCGCCTGCCTGATCCGGCTCGCCCTCGAAGGCGGCATCGACGGCTACTGGCGGCGGGTCAAGCCGACCGTGGCGGCGTGCCGGCAGGGTCGCGAAGCAGTTGATGCTGCGCGGCCGGCTCGGCCCGGGTGCCGAAACCGCCCGTCGGGTGGCCTTCGCCTGGGCGACGTTGTCCGCCGCCACGCACCACCACTGCTACGAGCTGGCCCCCACGGCGGCGGAGCTGCGGCGGCTGCACACCGAGGTGAGCACCCTGCTCGAACAACTGGAGCCCACGACGCGCGCCACGAACTGACCTCCGACAGACGACACGACCAAGAGGGATGCCACCTTGTCCTACCAGCCCGGATACGACCCGACCCGACCGCAGCCGCCGATCTCGGCCGTGCCCGCCGGCCCCTACCCTCCGACCCACTACCCGCCGCTGCTGCCCCAGATGGTCGTACAGGCCGCGCCGTCGTCCGACCTCGCCACCGCGTCGATGGTCCTCGGCATTCTCGGTTTCCTCGGCGGCTGGTGCCTGTTCGGACTGCCGTGCGTCCTCGCCGTCGTCCTCGGCCACATCGGTCTGCACGAGACCCGGGACGGCAGGAAGTCCGGGCGGGGCATGGCTGTGACGGGTCTGATCCTCGGGTACGTCTTCGTCGGCCCGATGATCGCGCTCACGGTCCTGATCTTCTTTGGCGGTGTCATCGGCGCCGCCGCCCCGATGGCGAACCCGTGAGCACGGAAGCCACCGCCAGCCGAGGCGACGTCCCAACCCGCGCGTGTGATCTGTTCAGTCATTCGCGTGTGGACACTACGCGCGATGAGGTACCGCTCCGGATGAGCCGGGGTGACCACGATGACACCTACTGTGATGCTCCCGTTATCGATCATGAAGGTTGTGAGATGGCGCCTGAGGCTGAGGAACCCCAGAACGAAGATCCCACACGCGACGACCGCGACGCCCTCGATGGACCGGTTCCGGAAGCGGCCGTACGTGGGCAGAGGGTCCTTGACGTCCTGGACAAGGCAATCACCCTCCAGAGCCCACTGGTGCGAAAGAACATCGCCCGGGCCCGCCAACGAAACCCAGAGGCGACACCAGCGGAGGTGATCCGCAATCTGGAGCGGATGTACGTCAGCGCCCTGGCCGGGACGGGCGCTGCGGTTGGAGGAGCTGCAGCTGCGCCGGGCGTCGGCACGGGGGTCGCACTGGCACTGTCGGCCGGCGAAGTCCTCTCGTCACTTCAGCTGAGCGCCCTCTTCGCGCTCTCGGTCGCCGAAGTCCACGGAGTCCGCATGGACGAGGTCGAGCGCCGCCGAACGATCGTCATGGGGATCATGCTCGGCGGATCCGGATCCGCCACCATCACCAAGGTCGCCGAGCGCACCGGGCAACACTGGGGACGTCAGGTTGTCGCCAAGGTGCCCATCGAAACGCTGCGTCAGATCAACAAGGTCCTGGGGAAGCACTTCATCACGAAGTACGGGACCAAGCAGGGAATCATCGTTCTCGGTCGAGCGGCGCCGTTCGGCATCGGCGCTGTGATTGGTGGTGGCGCCAACGCTGCCCTCGCCAGTTTGGCTGTGCGGGCCAGTCGTCGCGCATTTGGCCCACCTCCGCCGTCCTGGCCATGACTGACGCGGCCGAGTTGCCCGTCCAACTGCCAACAAGTCAAGGGACGTCTGGGCGAGCAGGTCAGCGTGACGGGTCCGGTGGCTTATGGTGAGAAACCGGGCGGTCCTCGAAGCCGGACGAGGCGGGTGTCCGGTCCGGGCCGCGGGTTTCACGCTGTTCGACCGGAGGGTGGACCGATGACGGAGAACGCCCGCGACGTCGACGACTGTTGAGATGGACTGGGCCGGATGGGCGTTGTTCGGGTTGGTCGCCACCGCGGCGCTCACCGCGGCGATGATCACCGCTCAACTGGCCGGTCTCACTCGGCTCGACCTTCCCCTGGTGCTCGGGGCCTTCGTCACCGGGGATCCCGACCGGGCCCGGGTCGTCGGGTTCTTCCTCCACCTCTGCGCCGGGCAGGGTTTTGCCCTCGGCTACGCGGCCACGTTCGCGCTGTTGCACCGCGCGACCTGGTGGATCGGGGCGTTGCTCGGGATTGTGCACGTCGGGATCGCGCTGACGGTGATTCTGCCGCTGCTTCCTGGTGTCCACCCGCGCATGGCCTCGCAACGGGCGGGGCCGGCCAGCACGGCGGTGTTGGAGCCGCCCGGGCTGTTCGCCCTCAACTACGGCATCCAGACCCCGCTGGTCACGGTTGTCGTCCACGTCGTCTACGGGGTCTGCCTCGGGCTGCTCCTGCAGGCCAGGTGATCCGCAACCCGCTGGCGCGGCTCGTCGAGGAGCGATCTCCATGACTGGCGGGCCACCGATCAGCGACTACGGTCTGTTGGGCGACACGCGCACCGCCGCCCTGGTCGCGAGTGACGGCGGGATGGACTGGCTCTGCGTACCACGCTTCGACGGCGACCCCCTGTTCGGTCGGCTGGTCGGGGGCCCGGACGCCGGAACGTTCCGGGTCGGCCCGGCGCGGCCGGCCACGGTCGTCGAACGACGGTACCGGCAGCACACCGCCACTCTGGAGACCACCTGGGCGGTGGGCAGCGGCCGGCTCCGCCTCACAGAGGCGATGGTGGCCGAGGTCAGCGGTCGCCTGCTGCCCACGTCGCTGTTCGTGCGACGGCTGTCGGCCGAGCAGGCGGCGGTCGAGGCGGTGGTGGAGTTCGATCCCCGACTTGGCGCACGGCACCGCCGGCCCCGGGCCCAGCACCGGCGCCAAGGGCTCGTGTGTGAGTGGGGGGCGCTTGCGGTCGCGCTGGAGAGCACGCCCACGTTCAGAATTGAACCGGGTCGGCCAACCTCGATCACGGTCCGGCCAGGTCATCCGGTCACCCTCGTACTGGCCGTGGCCCACCGCGAACCGCTGATCCACGTCGACCCGACAGTGGCCTGGGAGCTGCTCGTCGAGGACGAAGCTCGTTGGCGGGCCTGGACCGCGGAGATCGACGAGCGGTTGCCGTTCCGGGAACACGTCGTACGAAGCCTGCTCACCTTGCGGCTGCTGACCTACTCGCCCTCGGGAGCGCCGGTGGCCGCACCCACCACCTCACTGCCCGAGGATCCCGGCGGGGGACGAAACTGGGACTACCGCTATGTCTGGCCCCGTGACGCCAGCATCGGCGTCAGCGCCTTCCTCAGCGTCGGCAAGACCGACGAGGCTCGCGGTTTCCTCGCGTGGCTGTTGCACGCCAGCCGACTGCAACGGCCACGCCTGCCGGCGCTGCTCACCCTGCACGGCAGGCACGTGCCAGCGGAACGAGAACTGTCCGGTTGGCCCGGCTACCTCGACAGCCTTCCGGTGCGGACGGGCAACGGTGCCGCCGGTCAGCACCAGCTCGACGGCTACGGCTGGGTGATCGACGCCGCCTGGGCGTTCGCTCAGGCCGGACACCTCCTCCACGCCGAGACGTGGCGGGCGGTGCGCGGTTTCGCCGACGTGGTCGCCGACTGTTGGCAGGAACCCGATGCTGGCATCTGGGAGGTACGGGAGCCCACCCAACACGTCCACTCCAAGCTCATGGGCTGGCTCGCCCTGGACCGTGCCCTGGCCATCGCCGACACGCACCACCTGCCGGACCGTCAACGTCGACGCTGGCAGGAAGCCCGGGATGCCATCGCCGCCGAGGTCCGGACGCGGGGCTTCGACCCGATGGCGGGCAGCTACGTCCGCAGCTACGGCTCGCAGGATCTCGACGCGGCCCTGCTCGTCCTGCCGCTGCTGGGGATGGACCGGGCCGATTCGCCCCGGGTACGGGGCACCATCGACGCCATCCGGGACCGGCTGTCCGCCGGCGGTCCACTGCTCTACCGCTACCCGCCCGGACGTGACGGCCTCCCCGGCACCGAGGGCGCGTTCCTGCCCTGCTCGTTCTGGCTCGTCCAGGGCCTTGCCCGCACCGGACGTCGCCGCGAGGCTGTCGAGCTGTTCCAGGCCATGGTCGACCACGCCAGCCCACTCGGCCTCTACGCCGAAGAGGTGGAGCCCGCGACGGGTGCCCACCTCGGCAACTATCCCCAGACGCTGACCCACGCCGCGCTCGTCCAAGCCGCACTCGCCATCCGAGATGCCCCCACTGGTGGTCCCGGATCTGCCTGAGGCACCGTCCTGGCGGCAGACACGGCCTGCGGGACGGCTCGCACGAGTAGGGTTCCGATCATGACGATTCCCCACCTGACGGCAGCCGACGGCACCACTCTGCCGGCGATCGGGCTCGGCACGTACCAACTGAACGGCTCGGCTGGTGTCGATGCGATCGGGCAGGCGATCCGGGCCGGTTACCGGTTGATCGACTCTGCGGTGAACTACGAGAACGAGGGCGCGGTCGGCCGGGCGGCTCGTGCGGCGGGTGACGTGCGCGACGAGCTTGTCGTCACCTCGAAGCTGCCGGGGCGGCACCACCGCCACGACGAGGCGCTGACCACCATCGAGGAGAGCGTGTTCCGCACCGGCCTCGACCGGATCGACCTGTATCTGATCCACTGGCCGAACCCCACTGTCGACCTGTACGTGCAGGCGTGGCAGGCGCTGATCGAGGCCCGCGAGCGCGGCCTGGTCCGGCACATCGGCCTCTCCAACTTCCTGCCCGAGCACATCGACCGGCTGGTGGCCGAGACCGGGGTCGCCCCGGTGGTCAACCAGATCGAGGTACATCCGTACTTCCCGCAGCAGGAGGCGCTCGACCACCACCGGGAGCACGGCATCCTCGTGCAGGGGTGGAGCCCGCTCGGCCACGGCAACGACCTGCTGCAGCACCCCGCCATCGTGGAGATCGCGACCGCCCACGGCGTCAGCCCGGCGCAGACCATCCTCGCCTGGCACGTGACCCGCCAGGTGATCCCGCTGCCCAAGGCCGCCTCCCCGCAGCGGCAGGCCGAGAACCTGGACGTCTTCGGCATCAAGCTCACCGACGGTGAGGTCGAGGCCATCACCGCGCTGGGCCGCCCGGACGGGCGGCTCGCGGACCAGGACCCCGCGGTGTACGAGGAGTTCTGATCGCCCTCGACCATGCGCGACCAGCACCACGGAGCGTGAGGTCTGAGGGATCGGACGCGGTGATGAGCGTGATGACTGTGAGGCATCAATATGCCTGTGAGTCATCACGCTCATCACCGCATCGGCCGGCAAGTCCACGGCGCTCGAACGTCGCCGGTCAGGCCGCCTTTTCGCCGTCGCGGGCGAGCCGTCGGTGCCCGCTCGGGCTCATCCCGTGGACCCGTTTGAAGGCCGCGCTGAAGCCGAAGGCGTCCGCGTACCCGAGTTGGTGTGCCACGGCGGCGACGGTCGCCGTCGACTCGGCCAGCATGTCCGCGGCCAGGGTCATCCGCCAGTCGGTCAGGTAGGTCAGCGGCGGTTCACCCACCAACGCGGTGAACCGTTTGGCCAGTGTGGACCGTGAGACTCCGGCCTGCCCGGCCAGGCTGGCCAGGGTCCACGACCTGCCCGGGTCGTCGTGCATGGCCCGCAGCACCGGGCCGACCGTGTCGTCGCTCAGCGCGCGGTACCAGCCGGGAGCCTCGGCGTCGGGCTGGTCGAACCAGTCCCGCACCGTGCACACCAACAACCAGTCCAGGAGGCGGTCCAGCACGATCTGCCGGCCGGGCCGGCCCGCGTCGAGCTGTGCGTCCAGGTAGTCGCGCAGCGAGGCACAGTCGTGGTCGTCCGGCACGACGACCACCGGCGGCAGCGCGCCCAGCAGCCGCTGGGGCACCCGACCCCGGACGTGGTACACGCCGACCAGCAGCACCAGGCGCTCGGTGTGATCCGCGTCCACCGTCCCGGTCCGGCCACGCCGCACGTCCCGAAGCTCGCCGGGGTCGAAGCTCGACCGCGGCTCGGCGGAGAACGTGAACGGCGTCGGCCCGCGTACGGCGGCGACCTCACCGACCCGCACCAGGCGGGGCTTGTCGCTCTCCGGGTGCGAGATCCAGCCCTCACCCCGCATGGGGACGCAGAGCGTCAGCGGTGCGCCGTCGGTGAACCGCAGTGCCCACGGCGGCGTCAGCTCCGACCGGCCGAAGGCCGCACCGTCGGCGTGTACGCCCCGCAACAGGGTGTCGAACGGGTCCATGGCCCCGACGATAGAGCCCCGGCGACAGGGCGCGGACGATCGGACATGCGCGGCGTACGACAGCGCATGTCCTGCCGGCGGCCGGGCGAGTTGACTCGTGACCATGACGACGGACGCACCTTCGATACTCGTGATGGCCGGGACCGGCAAGACCGGTCGCCGGCTGGTACGGACGCTGCGAGCCACGGGCCGGCACGTCCGGGCGGCCTCCCGCTCCGGTGAGGTGCGGTTCGACTGGTCGCGGCCGGCCACCTGGCAGCCGGCGCTGGCGGGAGCTTCGGCGGTCTATCTGCTGGCTCCGGAGGACCCCGCGCTGGCAGCCGACTTCGTGACGCAGGCCGTCGACTCAGGTGTCGGCCGCTTCGTGGCGCTGTCCGGGCGCGGGATCGACCAGATCGGTGACTTCTCCCCCGGCATGGTCGCCGCCGAGGAGGCGGTGCGGAAATCCGGCGTCCAGTGGACGATTCTCCGGTCGAACAACTTCAGTCAGAACTTCAGCGAGGACCTGTGGCGCCAACCACTGCTCGACGGTCGGCTGGCCCTGCCGATGGGCGCCACCCCGGAGCCGTTCGTCGACGCGCAGGACATCGCCGACGTGGCCGCGACGCTGTTGACGTCGCCCGGTCACCACGAACAGGTGTACGACCTGTCCGGTCCTCGCGCGCTCACCTTCGCCGCGGCGGTGGCGATGATCGCCGAGGCGACCGGTCGCCCGATCCGCTACGTGCAGCTCACACCGGAGCAGTACCGGGCCGAACTTCTCGCCGAGGGCCTTCCGCCGGAGGTGGTCACGGCGATGGACGTCCTGTTCGCCGGGATGCGAGCGGGTCATCTCGCCGAGCCGGCCGACGGGGTGCGGCGGGTGCTCGGGCGTGACCCGCTCGACTTCGACACCTACGTCGCCCGGGCGGCGGCAGCCGGCGCGTGGTCATGACTGCGGGCGGCGCTGGTCGGAGCTGCGGGCGGTGTGAGAGCGGCGTAACAGGTGATCTGCCCGCACACCGAGAGCACCCCGACGTACCGTGAGATCGTGCCGACGAGAGACGTACTCACCAAGGCTGACCTCGCTGAACTTCGCCGCTCAGCGCTTGGGACGGCCAACCCGCTCGGTGTCGCCGCCGACCTCGCCGAGGCGGCCGAGCAGGGCCGGCTGGAGGATCCGGACGACGCCGGGGACGCCCTGACCCTGGCCGCCGAGATCGCCGAGATCCGGGCGAGACCCGATGCCGCCCTGCGGTACGCGGAGCAGGCTCTGGCGGCGTACCCGTCCGGGGACGATCCTCGGGCCGGCTTCGCTCGGGCGCTGCGGGCCCGGGCGCTGTTCCGGGCCGGCGGTCGGGACGACGAGGCGGTGGCGGAGCTGACCGCGCTGCGCCCGTTGCTGCTCACGCAGCCCGACGCTCCCGCCTACGTGAGTGCGGCGCTGGACGCGGGTGGTCGTTCGGCGATCGCCGAGGCGTGGCTGAGCGAGGCGGTCGACAGCCTGCTCAGCGAGCGCGCGACCGCGGCGTCCGGGCCGGCCAGCACCGCGATCGACCCGGTGGTGGATCTCGGTCCGCCGGAAGCGCCCGGTGTCGTCTTCTTCCTGCTGCAACAGCGGCACCGGGTACGCCGGAATCTCAACCTGCCGCACGACCGGCAGGACGACCTGGCGGACCGGTTGGAGACCCAGCTCGTGCGCCGGGCCGGGGAGCGCAGGGACGCCGAGTCGGACCTGCTCTTCTGGCCTCGGGCGGAGTTCGACCGGCTGCTCGCGGAGCACGCCGCGCTGAGCGAGGTGTACGGGCCGGACTGGGACGCGCACCGGGGCCGGCTGGAGAAGGAGCTGGTCCGGCTGAGGGGTGCCGGTCAGTCCGGGTTGGGCGTGTTCCGCGCCACAGTGGACGGGTTGAACGCGTTCGCCGGTCGACGTGACGGCGACCCGGCCGACGCGGCGGTCCGGGCGGGGTACGCGGCCGAGGTGCAGGCGCGACCCAGCGCGCGGATCGCCTGGCCGCCGGAGCGCAACGACGCCTGCTGGTGCGGCTCGGGCCTCAAGTACAAGAAGGACTGTCTGCCGCGCTCCCGGTAGCCGAGGGGCATCGGCGCGGTCCCGACTGCGACATAATCCCGTCCGTGGCGAAGGGAAGACGGCGAGCGGTCCTTGGTGGAGCGGCGCTGCTGGTGGTGGCGCTGGTCGGCGTCGGTCTCTGGCAGTACGTCGACCGCCCGGACGACCCGACTCACGACAGTGCCGTGGCCGACGCCGCGGAGAAGGTCGACCGGGTGCTGTTCGGCTTCGAGTACGACCACCTCTACCAGGCCGACAAGTACGTGCACTCCGCCAGCCAGCACCCCGACGTCGCGGTCCTCTCGGTCACCGGCGAGACGCACTGGGAGACCGGCGTGACGTTGGTGCTGCGGGTGATGGGCCACGGCGTGGAGATCGGCGCGGACGGCTCGGTGATCGACGAACGTGACGAGCCGATCTGCTTTCGGCTTCAGTTCGGCCCGGACGACGACGACCGCGACGACGACATCGAGTGCCCGGCCAATGATCCTCTCCAGGTCAGACAGGACCCGTCGCTGGACGGGGTCGACGACCGCCTGAAGAGCGCTCTGGACGCCGTCGACCCGGACGAGTCCGCCGTCCGCGCGGCGATCGCCGACCTGAAGCTCGACCCTGCCATCACGCTGGAGGTGGCGGCGAAGAACGGCACGGTCGGTGTGGCGCTGCGGGCCGCGCAGTACGACTGCATCTTCGCCCGCGTCACCGAGAAGGGTGCCGAGCTCTGGCAGCCGGCGCACATCCAGTTGGCTCCCGGCGAGCTGCCCTGCGCCTCGTGGGTCGCCCTGAGCAGCAATTTCGGTAAAGGCCTGCGCTGAGCACCTCGTGACGCGGGGCCGGGTCGACGCCGTCGGCAATCTTGGGGGCTGACACGTCCCTTGGGTACCGTTAGCGTCCTTTCCTGGACGATCGACGTCCGGCCCGTGTCAGGAGGAGACGGCGATGTTCGAGGAGTTCATGGGCATCCCCGCCCACCCGCTGGTGCTGCACGCCGCTGTGGTGTTCGTGCCGCTGCTGGCCCTGCTGACGGTCGGCTACGCGCTCGTTCCGCCGATCCGGCCGCACACCCGTTGGGTGCTGGGGTTGCTCGCCGTGGGTGCGCCGCTCGCCGCCCTGCTGGCGAAGCTGTCCGGTGATGCCTTCTTCGAGCGCATGCGCGCCGCCAACCGGGTCACCCCGGAGTTCGCTCCGACGATCGAGGCGCACCAGGAGTTCGGCGACATCACGCTCTGGGCCACCATCGGGCTGGCGATAGTGGCGCTGGCCCTGGTCCGCTTCGTGCCGCCGAGGGGCGGCGAGGCGACCACCACCGACGGCGGGCGGTCCAGTCGGTTGCTGACTCCGGCGTTGCAGGTGTTGTCGCTGCTGGCCGCCGCCGTCACCGTGTACTACGTGATCCGCACCGGCGACTCTGGCGCGAAGGCGGTCTGGGAGGGTCAGTGAGCTGTCCCGCCGCGGGTGCCGGATCGACGCGGAGCTGCAAGCGGTGGTGCGGCCCGGCCGGAGCCGGGCCGCACCAGTGCGCGGACCGTCAGCCGGCGTTGTACGCCCGGATGATGGTCTGGTCGATGCCGCTGCCGCCGTTGGCGGCGGCCTTCACCCGCAGCGAGACGGGCTGTCCGGTGGCGGCCGTCGGCAGAGCGACCCGGTAGGTGTCGCCGGTGCCGGTGACCCGGGCCGACGTCCAGGTGGCACCGTCGTCCGTCGAGGTCCAGACCTGGAACGACGTCACCTTCCGCGCCTTGATTCCCCGCATCTGCCGGACGGCCAGCTCGGCCGTCCCGCCGGTGGCGTGGTTGAGGGTGTCCATCGGCAGCGCGTAGTCCACCGCCAGCAGGGGCAGCGGCACACTGCCGGTGCCGTCCGGTCCGGCCGACCGGAACGTCCACGACGTGTTGACCCTGGTCGAGATCGGCAGGATCAGGCTCGTGTCGACGTCGAGGGTCAGCCGGTAGTCGGCCATCTGCTGCGCAACGGTGACGTCGGCGAGCGGGCGGTCCCGCTCGTCGACGAGCTTGCCGTTGCGGTACACCGACAGCTTGCGGTTCACCCCGATCGAGCCGCCCTGGAGGCAGTCGGCCCGCTGGTGCTGGTCCGTCAGCGACACCAGGTCGATGTGCAGGTTGCCCCGGGTACGCGACGGCGCGGTGGCGCAGCTGGACTCGGCCCCGGCCGGGTCGTCGTACCAGCCGGAGTGCAGCGGCTGCCGCGCCCAGACCTTGGTCTGCCGGCTGCCCGGCTGGTAGCTGCGCGGCGCCTCCTGCGCCGACAGGCCACCGTAGACACCCTCGTCGGCCCACAGATAGCCGGGCGAGAGGTAGTCGGTGCGGTACGGGGGCAGGTTGCCCTCGTGGGTCTGCGTCACCGGCACCCCGTCGGGCGTGAAGCCACTGCGGATCAGCTGGGTGACCATCCCCTCCGAGTCCATCTGGTGGAAGCGCTCCTCGATCCGAGCGAGCTTCGCCTGTTCGGCTCTGCTCACCCGGAAGGCGGGGTCGGCCGGTACTCCGCCCGCGTACTCGTGCACCAGGTTGTAGCGGTACGGCCTGGCGGTGCCGGCCGGCGAGTCGAGGTTGACGGCCGCCCAGGTGCGCCGGGACCCAACGCCGGGTTTCGGGAGCGCGGTGGTGCGGACCGTCGTCTGGGCCCCGTACCCGCTGACCTGGTGCCACCAGGACAGCCCGTTCGGGGCGGTCTGGACGTTGGTGAGGTCGGTCCGGGTGGGTGTGGTGGGCACCCCGTCGACAGTCGCCGTCACCGGCCTGGCCCGCGCCGGGTCGAGCGTCACGCTTCGGGCATCGCGCACGTCCAGGTCGGCCTCGGCGGCGAGCGTCGTCTCCAGCACGTCACTGTCGACGTAGTAGGCGACGGATGAGCCGAGGATCGCGTACCGGCCGGCCGGCACCCGCAGCGTGAAGGTGTCGCCGGGCGTACCGCCCGCACCGCTGTAGTAGACCACCGGGTCGGTGAGGTTGGTGACCAGCAGGTTGATCCAACTCTCCGCGCCCTCCTTGAGGCCGGGCAGTGGCTTCGTCCGGATCGTCAGGTCATAGCTGGGCTGCTCGACGTAGAAGCTCACCGGCGTGGTCGAGACCAGCTTGTGCCCGGCGGCGCGGGCGGTGACGGTGGCCAGGTAGAAGCCCGGCCGGGCGGCCAGCGCCGCGCGGTTGATCCGCACTGTCGCGCCGGCGGTCGCGCCGCGCTTGAGCGTCACCCGACTCGCCGACAGCGACGCCGCGCCGCGCGGCACCGACTGGCCGTCGTGGTTGACGAACGACACGTCGAGGTCGAGCACGGTCGTCGACTCACCGGTCCAGCTCAGCTTCGCCTCGCTGGTGCCGGACTGCGGGTACGCGAAGGTGCCGAGGTTGACGACCGGCTGGTCGCTGGTCGGGCCGCCGAGGGCCCGGGCCGCGTTGAGCCGACCGGCACCGACGGCGTACGCGTCGACGCCGCTCAGCGGGTCGGCGGCACCGACGAGCGCGGCCTTGAGCTGCGCGCCGGTCCAGTCCGGGTGCCGCTGGGCGAGCAGCGCGGCGGCGCCCGCCACGTGTGGGCTGGCCATCGAGGTGCCGCTGATGGCCTCGTAGTACCTGTCGATCGGGTCCTGGAGGTTGGTGCCGGCGGCCCGCGCGGCGACGATGTCGACGCCGGGTGCGACCAACTCCGGCTTGGCCACGTTGCTGGTGACCAGCGGCCCACGGCTGGAGAAGTCGGCGAGCTTGTCGTTCCGGTCGACCGCGCCGACGGTCAGCGCGCTGGCGGCCGACCCCGGCGAGGAGATGGCCCCGCCGCTGTTGCCGGCGGCGATGACGAAGAGCGCGCCGGTGGACCTGCTCAGTCCGTCGACGGCCAGCGAGAGCGGGTCGTTGCCGTCGTCCGGGTCGCTGCCGCCGAGGCTCATGTTGATGACGTCGGCCCGGGTGGCGGCCCACTCCATGCCGGCGATGATCCCGGAGTCCGCACCGGAACCGTGGTCGTCGAGGACCTTGCCGATCACCAGCTTGGCGTCAGGCGCCACGCCGCGACGCTGACCGCGGGCGGCAGCGCCGGTGCCGGCGATGGTCGACGCGACGTGCGTACCGTGGCCGTTGTGGTCGACGGCGTCACCGCCCTCGGCGGTGAAGTCGGCCCGGTCGGCGACCCGGCCGACCAGGTCCGGGTGGGTGAAGTCGGCACCGGTGTCGAGCACCGCGACAGTGGTCCCCCGGCCGGTGTAACCAGCCTTCCAGGCATCGGGCGCGGCGATCTGGCCGAGGTTGCGGTCCAGGTCGGCGTGCTGTCCGCCGCCGGTCAGGGCGGTGGCGCGGACCTTGCGGTCCAGCCAGACCTTCTTCGCGCCGGCGAGCAGCGAGTCGGTCGCCAGCTTCGCGGTGGCCGGGCTCTTCTTGGGTACGTGGCCGGCGACCGCGCCGATGCTGGGCAGCGACAGCACGTCACCGAGTGCGGCCACCCGGGCGGAAGCGGTGGCGGGCTGCACGATGACCGGCAGGTCCGTGGTGTTCTCGTCGTCGTACCCGTCGGCGATCAGCACGGTGACGTCGAACAGGTCGGGGTCGAGGACCGGACCGATCTGGGACGCGACGCGGGCGGGTACGACGTGCAGGTGACCGTCGGGGCCGCAGGTCTGCTGGATGACCGCGTTCTCGTCGGCCGGCCGCACCGTGGCCTTGGGGCATCCCGATCCGGTGCTCCGTACGGTCACCACGTCCCCGGTCAGCAGGGTGACGGTGTGCGTCTTCCCGTCGACAGAGGTCCTGGACGTGCCGGTCGTGCCGATTCCGCCTGGCCCGGCCGTGGCGGAGCCGCCCGGTAGGGCGGTCAGTGTCGTGGCCGTGACGGCGATGGCCAACAGCCATCGCGTTTTCCTGAGCATGGTGCTCCTCGTCTAATGTGGACGAAACCGTCTCTTCGGGCGGCTTCCCGCAAGATCATATGCACGAGACTGTGATCTTCGGAGGCCCCGGAACGAGGAGTTTTCCGGCTCGCGAGAAGGATGCATCCCCGTCCGAGGGGATCGACGGGACGCCAGCGCCGTCCTAGCATGGCGACGAATGGATCTTCGAGATCGGCCCCTGCCGACCCCCGGCAACCAGCCCAACCGAAGGGAGACGCGCATGCGTCGACCCCGTCATCTGGCACTTCTGAGCATCGGTGTGTCCGGCGCTCTGGTGCTCAGCGCAGCCCCCACAGCAACGGCTGCCCCGCCCACCGCGACCACGCCCACCGGCATCGTGGTCAGCGACGGCATGACCCAACCGGTGTTCTCGCTCGCCGACGCGATCGAGGAGCGGGTGTTCGTCCAGACCCCGGTCGACACCGACCACGACGGTCGACCCGACCGGGTGGCGATCGACATCTCCCGACCCCGGGAGACCGCCACGCAGGGCTTCAAGGTGCCGGTCATCTTCGAGCACAGCCCGTACCGCAAGGGCACCTGGGGTGACGTGCCGTACCCGAGCGTGCTGGTCGACGAGCTGCCGCAGAACGGTCTGACCGACCGTTCCGGACGGCGGGCGCTCGACGTGGGCACCCAGCGCGCCCAGGCGAAGGCCAACCTGCCCGGCTCGCTGGACGACTACTACGTGCCCCGCGGGTACGCGGTGGTGCTCGGTCAGAGCGTCGGCACCGGCGACTCGGACGGCTGCCCCACCAGCGGCGACCAGGCGGAGACGCTCGGCACCAAGGCGGTCATCGACTGGCTCAACGGCCAGGCGTTGGGGTACGACGCGAACGGCGCCCCGGTCTCCGCCGGCTGGACCACCGGCGCGGTCGGCATGACCGGTGTCTCCTACAACGGGACGCTGCCCAACCAGGTGGCCACCACGGGAGTCAAGGGACTCAAGACCATCGTGCCGGTCTCCGCGATCAGCAGCTGGTACGACTATTACCGGGCCAACGGTCTGGTCGTCGCCCCCGGGACGTTCCAGGGCGAGGACCTCGACATCCTCGCCCAGTACACCGCCGGGCAGGCACGGGCCGAGGGGCAGTGCGCCGACGAGCTGGCCGCCATCACCGAGGAGCAGGACCGGGTCACCGGCGACTACTCCGAATTCTGGCAGGACCGGGACTACCTCGACGCCCGCAACGTCAAGGCGAGCGTCTTCGTCGTCCACGGCCTCAACGACTGGAACGTGAAGACCGAGCACTTCGCCGGCTGGTGGGACCAGCTCGCGAAGCGCGACGTACCGCGCAAGATCTGGCTGCACCAGGGCGGCCACGGCGGCCCGGGCAGCAGCGCGTCGGTGACCCTGCCGAGTGGCCAGACGTGGACGTACAAGCAGACCGAGAACCGCTGGTTCGACTTCTGGCTGTGGAACGTGCGCAACGGCATCATGGACGAGCCGACCGCGGTGCTCCAGCGCGAGGACCGGGCCTACACCACGTACGCCAACTGGCCCGACCCGGCCGCGCGTGAGGTCGGCTTGCGGTTCGCCGCCACCGACGCCACCGCCCCGGGCACGCTCACCACGGGCAAGCCGCCGAAGGTCAAGGTCGAGCAGAGCTTCGTCGACGAGGGGCGGACCATCCACCCGGACACCCTGGTGTCCAACCCGGACACGGCGAGCGCGAACCGACTCGCGTACCGCTCCCCCGAGCTGACGCAGAGCGTGCGCATCTCCGGCCGTCCGGAGATGCGGCTGCGGATGGCGATCGACAACAAGCCGGACGCGAACCTCACCGCGTACCTGGTCGACTACGGCCCGGCCGGGTCGACCGCCGCGCCGACAGTGGTGACGCGAGGTTGGATGGACCCGCAGAACCGCAAGAGCGCCGCACGCACCCAGCCGGTCAAGCAGGGCAAGCTGTACGACTACCGGTGGACCATGGAGCCGAAGGACTACGTCTTCCCGGCGGGCCACCGGATCGGCGTGGTCGTCATCTCCAGCGACCAGGAGTACACCCTGCTGCCGTTGGGTGGCACCGAGCTGCGGGTCGCACCGAACGACAGCGAACTGCGACTGCCGGTGGTCGGCGGGCGGAGCGTCCTCGGGTTCTGATCTCGCCCTCGTGCGACAGGTGGGGCAGTCCGACGCGTTCGGGCTGCCCCACCCGCGTGTCCGGCGGTGTCCGGTATCCCACCCCGGGTCAAGATCCGCGCAACATCAGGGAACTTGCTGCCTCGGCGTGGTCTGAGGCAGCAAGTTCCCTGAAAGTGCGCGGATCTTGGATTGCCCACGCCCGGGGTTGCGGGGTGTGGTGTCCGGTTCGGCGGATCCGGCCGTGGGGTGGGTGTCGGGTTTGGGGGTCGGTGTCGCGTGGTCGGCGCCACCCTGGCGGCGGAATCGTGGGCCGGGCGGGGTCGTTATACCTGGCATGCCACCGCGACTTTCGGGTCGTGGGGCGAGGGCGCACCGACCGGGAACATCCGCTGGGCCGCCCCGGTTACATCCCCCGCAACGCCCGAGCAGGTCCCCCCGGGGATCGCCGGCGTTCCCCCCGAGACTTTCCCGCACGGTCACCGTTCCCCCCTTGTGTGTCGTGCGGACACCCCCGATGCAGAGGAGCACGCCATCATGCGTACCGATCTGATTCGTAAGACCGCTCTGACCGCTGCTGGCCTGGCCTTCACCGGCGGCGCCATCGTCGGACCGATCACCGCCGCGTACGCCGCCGAGGCGAAGCCGGCGTCGCAGACGCAGTCTGACCGCAAGCCGTCGGGTGAGCGTCAGCTGGGCGTGCGCTACGAGGCCCAGCCGAACTTCTACTACTGCGGACCCGCCGCGACCCGTAACGCCCTTTCCGTGCAGGGCAAGGACATCAGCGTCGACGCGATGGCCAAGGAGATGGGCACCACCGAGGCCGGCACCAACTCGATCAACGACATCACCCCGGTGCTGAACAAGGAGACCGGCAAGAACGACGCGTACCGGTCCGTGGAGATCAGCACGCCCGCGGCCGACGATAAGCAGACCGACAAGCTGCGCGCCGACATCGTCCGCACCGTCGACGACGGCCGGGCCGTGGTCGCCAACATCGCCGGCACCACCACCGACACCGACGGTGCTATCCACTCCTTCGAGGGCGGGCACTACATCAGCGTCGTCGGCTACCGCGACAACGGCCAGATCGTGAAGATCGCCGACTCCGCCGACCCGAACACCGCCTCCTACGAGGTCACCGTCGAGCACCTCGCCGACTGGATCGCCACCCGCGGCTACGCCACCAGCTGACCCCGCACCAGACACGAAGCGAAGGGCCGGACCCCACCACGGGGCCCGGCCCTTCGTCGTCTTTCATTTCCGCCAATTGCGGAACGTATTGACAACTTTCGACATGGGGGTGAGGCTTGACCTGCTGAGAGCGCTCTCTCGCACCCGGCCGCAAACCGGCCACCACCAGTCTGGCCAGGGCAATCTCCGATGTCTTCGGCGGCGGCGCCGGAGCTTTCCCTGACCCGTTCCCCCGACAGGAGTCACACGATGGACAGGGCCGCACCCCTCTCCGGCACCCACCGCCGGCTGCGCCTCGCCACGGCGATCGGCGCACTGCTGGTGCTACTCGGCACGTACGTCGCCTCCACCACCGAGCGGGCCGACGCCGCCCCGGTCGCCAACGCCATCCGGGTTGCCGAGTTCCCCGCCGACTGCACCTACAGCCACCGGCTGCCGGACGACCCGATCATCTTCCCCGGGCTGCCCGGGGCCTCGCACATGCACAGCTTCTTCGGCGCCACGGTGACGAACGCCAACACCACCCTCCCTGACCTGGTCAACTCCCCCAGCACCTGCAACCCGCGGGTGGACGTCTCGTCCTACTGGGTGCCGACCCTGTACCGCGACAACGTGCCGGTGGAGCCGGCGATCGCCACGTTCTACTACCTGGGCGAGGGCGTACGCTCCGACGTCGTCGCGAACACCCAGCCGTTCCCGCTCGGGCTGCGACTCGTCGCCGGCAACGCGAAGGCCACCGGCTCGAACGACAGCATCGCCCGGTGGTCGTGCCTGCACGCCGGGCACGTGCCTCCGTCGAAGGACTTCGTCAACTGCCCGTCCGGCACGATGCTGGAGTCGTACCTGGACTTCCCGCAGTGCTGGAACGGCCGGGACCTGGACTCGCCGGACCACAAGAGCCACCTGGCGTACCCGGTGAACCAGGCCTGCCCGAGCACCCACCCGGTGCACGTGCCCAAGCTGCGGCAGGTGCTGCGATACCCGGTCACCGGCGACCCCTCGCGGATCCGGCTCGCCTCCGGGCCGGGCTACACCATGCACGGTGACTTCTTCAACGCCTGGCCGGTGGCGGAGATGGCCCGGCGGGTCCAGGACTGCATTCGTCCCGTCATCAAGTGCGGTCACGACGGCCGACCGATCTGAGCCGACAGGCTCCCACCACGGAGGCGGGTCCGGTCACGCCGGGCCCGCCGTCCGGGGGCGAGAGGAGGCCGGATGCGAACCCTCGTGAGCGCGTCCATATCCCTGTTCCTCGCGGCGCTGCTCGTCACGGCGTGCGCCACCGGATCACCGACCACGACCGCACCGTCGACCGCCGCACCCTCGACCGCCGGACTGGCCGGCTCGGTGTCGCCCAGTGGCTCGGCCAGTCTGTTCAGCCCCACCGACATCGCGTGGCTTCAGCTGACGGTGGCGATGAACGAACGCCTTCTGCCGGTGCTGGACATGGTGCCGGGTCGGACCACCGACCCCGCGTGGCAGACCTTCGCCGCCCGGCTCGGCACGGCGCACCGCGCCGACCTCAGCACCGCCCGACGGCTGCTCGCCGAATCCGGTGCCCCGGCGACCAACCCGCACGAGGGCCACGACATGCCGGGCATGGTCACCGAGCAGGAGTTGACGACGTTGCGGTCGGTGACCGGTGTCGCGTTCGAACGATTGGCAGGTCAGCACGTACGGGCGCACCTGCAACAGGCGGTGCGGATCGCCGCCGCGGAGCAGCGGAACGGGGCGTATCCGGCGACGACCGCGTTGGCCGCGGAGGTGGCCCGGGCCGGCGACGCCGAGCTCACCCGACTCGATCGGTTGACCCTGTAGACCGCCACGCCGATCGTCCTCTCAGCTGGTCACCAGCAGCCGGGCGATCGTCGCTGGCTCCGCCAGGTGCGGGAAGTGGCTACCGGGCAGCACGGTCACCACGACCTCCGGCAGGGTCTCCGTCAGCCAGGTCAGATAACGGGGTGGCGGCTCGGACGAGGTCACCCAGCGGTAGGGAATCCCGCGCTCACCGATGGACCGCAGATCGCTGTGGCGCTCGGCGGCGATGTCCTCGTCGGAGCCGCGCAGGATCTCACCCCAGTAGCCCAGCAGCAGGTCCGGCCGGGGGTCGGTCGCGGTGGTCACGATCTCCTGGGCCTCGGCCGGCAACGACTCGATGCCCATCCCGGCCAGCATGCCGTCCCACACCCGCCGCCAGTCCGGGCCGCGCAGTGTCGACTCCGCCTGGCGTACGGCCGCACCGAAGGGGCCGGGCAGCAGGATCTGGTCCAGATTCACCACGCCGCGCACCGGATAGCGGGCCGCGTACGTCGTGGCGACCACCGCGCCGACCGAATGTCCCACCACGATCGGCTGCGCGAGGCGGGCCTCGGTCACCTGGTCGTGCAGGACCTCGGCAACCTCCGCCATCCGGTAGGACTCCCGACGTGGTGCGTCGCCGTGACCGGGCAGATCGAGGGCGAGGACCTGCCGGTCGGGGTCGATTGCCGCAAGCTCGCGCCGGACCGGGTCCCACTGTCGCCGGTCGTAGGTGAGGCCGTGCAGCAGCACCAACGGTGGTCGGTCGTCATTCATTGTCGCGCCTTTCCTGCTCTCCGCTCGCCCGGGCGCTGGCCCGAAGCGAGTCGATGGTGAGGTCGAGGGCCGCCTCGAGGTGATCGATCTTCCCGGTGGAGAGCAGCAGCAGGACGCCGCCCTGAATGCCGGCCAGCAGCGCCGCGGAGGCACGGTCGGCGTCCACGTCCGGGCCGATGTCCCCGGTCGACTGCATGTGGCGGATGCCCTCGATGATCGCCGCCTGCCAGCGCCACATGAGCCCGGTCACGATCGCCTGCGCGCCTGGCGCGCGTCGGCCGGTCTGACCGAGCAGCCCGTTGAGCGGGCACTTCACGCCCTGCGCGAGGTAGCGCTCGATGAGCCGGTCACGCCACGCCAGCCAGGCCGGCCAGGACGTCAGGTTGCTGAGCATCGGCTCCTGGTCGATGAGCACCTGATCGGCCTCGTGCTGGGCCACCGCGAGCAGCAGGTCCTCCTTGCCGCCGGGGAAGTAGTGGAAGAGCTGTCCCTTGCTGGTGCTGGTGTGGGCCATCACGTCTTCGAGGCGCACCTCGTCGACGCCGCGTTCGCGGATCTCGGCGGCCGCGCCTGCGACGATCCGCGCCCGGGTGGCCTCGCCCTTGCGGGTCAACGCGCGTGTCATGAGACCCCCGTCACCGATCTGCGTCCGTACCTGCCGGTCCAACGCTAGCGCGGACTTTGGACTTGCAGGTCCATTTTTGCCGAGCAAAGGTCTGGGACGGCCCGCTCGGGGCCGACGCGCGATCGAGAGGACGCAACGATGAACCACTACTACCTGCTCGGGCGGTCCGGGCTGCGGGTGAGCCGGCTGGCGCTGGGCACCATGAACTTCGGCGTCGACGGGTTCCATGCCGCCTACGGCAAGACCGAGGAGGAGGCGAAGCCGATCTTCCGTCAGTACCTGGAGTCGGGGGGCAACTTCATCGACACGGCAGACTTCTACACCGCCGGGGAGAGCGAGAAGATCCTCGGCCGCCTGATCGACCGGGCCGGCGTCCGCGAACGGCTCGTGCTCACCAGCAAGGCCACCAACACCGTCGACCCGACCGACCCGAATGCCAGCGGCAATGGTCGCAAGCACATCACGCGGGCTGTAGAGGCTTCGCTGCGCCGACTCGGCACCGACTACATCGACCTGTACCTGCTGCACACCTGGGACCGGATCACACCGGTCGAGGAGGTCGTGCACACCTTCGACGACCTGGTGCGGGCCGGCAAGATCCGGTACGCCGGGCTCTCCGACGTACCGGCCTGGTACGCGGCCCGGGCGCAGAGCTACGCCGAGGCACACGGGCTGGCCCCAATGATCAACGTGCAGCTGCCGTACTCCCTGGTCACCCGGCACATCGAGGCGGAGTTCGTGACGATGGCCCAGACCCTGGGAATGGGTGTCACCGCGTGGAGCCCGATCGGTGGCGGCCTGCTCAGCGGCAAGTACCGCCGGACCAGCGAGGGCATGAGCGGCACCGGCCGGTTGACCAACCCCGACGCCGCGGGTCGAGAGATCAGCCCCGGCGACTGGCAGGTGATCGAGGCACTGGAGAGCGTGGCCGCCGATCTGGGGCGCAGCATGGCGCAGGTGGCGATCAACTGGGTGGCCACCCAGCCCGCCGTCGCCTCGGTCGTCGTCGGGGCGAGCAGCCCCGAGCAGCTCGCCAGCAACTTCGGCGCGCTCGACTTCGAGATCCCGGCGGACGCCCGTCGGCGACTCGACGAGGCGAGCGCCCCGAACCTCGGGCTGGTCTACAGCATGTTCACCCCGCAGTACCAGTCCTGGGTGGTGAGCCCCGGCCTCGGCATCGGCGACAAGCCGGCCGGTTACGCCCCTCCGGTGTTCAACGGCGCCACCCCGCCCACCCGGTAGGGGAACGGTCCGGGGAGCGGCTCCCCCTCGTAGAGCGCGATGTACAGCCGGCGCAGCTCGGGCCCGTCGGCGCCGAGCACGGTGAGGTTGAGGGTGTTGTGGCCGACGCCCAACGCCTCCGGCAGGGTGCAGACCTGGAGCGGAATCGCGTTCGCGTCGGCGATCCGGCGCGGCACGCGCTCCGCCGCACCGAGGTCGACCACGCCGTCGAGGGGGCTGATCGCGACGGCCGCGGTCCGCAGACCGGTCCGTCGTGGCGGCTTCGGCAGAGTACGCGCAATGCTCAGGTACTGGGTGACGGCGGCGAGGGAGTAACCGCGCGACGTGACACGGTCCGGGAGGATGCTGCGCCCGTACAACATGATGAGCGGTCGGACCGCGAAAGCCGGCGCCTGCCGACGGTCCGGGCCGAAGAACGGCGACAGCAACAGCAGATGCCGTACGACGGTGTCCGGCACCTGGGCCAGCCAGGCGGCCAGGACGGCACCGCCGGAGATCCCCACGACGCCCACCTCGTCTCCCAGGCCCTCGGCGACGGCCAACGCCTGCTCGGCGTACGTCGTCAGCTCGTCGGCCTGGACCCGGTGGTGGGCCCGCAGGTCGACGGTGCCGTGCTGCGGGGCGCGCGGAACCCAGACGTTGTAGCCGCGGTCGAAGAACTCCTCGGCCAGTTCGTCGTACTGGTCGGGCGCGAGGGTGTATCCGTGCAGCAGCAACACGGCCCTGCCGGTGCGGGCGCCGTGGCTCAGGAGACGGCTGCGCGACTCCGGGCGGACCTCCGGGTCAGCCGCCTCGGCGGCGATGACGGCCTCGGCGGCACGGACGGCGGTGTCGAAGTCGAGCGGTCGCACCGGTGCGACCGGTGGCTCACGGCGCAGCGACCGCCGGAGGCAGAGCACGGCACCGGCCGCCACGACCAGTGCCAGTACGCCGACGATGAGCATGGCCCGATGCTGGCAGGGCCAGCGGTCGGCGCCGGTGCGGGGGTGCGCCCCGGTGACAGGGCGCACCCCCGATCCGCTACTCCTGCTGGTCCGCCGGCGCGAAGACGACCCTGGTGCGCAACTGCCGGAACCCGGTCCGTTCCAGCTCGGCCAGCACCGCCACCCGACGCGCGTCCACGTCGGCGATGACCTCGCGGGCACCGCCGGCGGCCAGCACCCGGACCGCCTCGGCCAGCAGCTCGGGCCGGGCCGCCTCGTCGAGCAGGCCGAGATAGGCGAGCAGTGGGAAGCAGCCATCGCCGGCCGTTCCGGCCAGGCCCACCGGCTTACCGGCGTCCACCGCGACGCGCCACCCCTCGGTGGCGTCGCCCAGCCAGGCCAGCGGGTCGGTGGCCAGGTCGACGCCGCCGACCGCCAGTGCGTTCTCGACACCGGTCAGCACGTCCGGCTCGGCGATCCGGGCAACCAGGGCGTTGATCTCCGCCGCATCGACCGGCGGACGGAATTCGTACCGTCCGGAGGACGCCGGCAGGGGTGTGCCCGTCCAGGAGCATCGGAGCCGCTCCCCCCGCTCGACCAGGCCGGCGAGCCGGGCCGCGGCCATCGGTGCCTCCACCACGGCCCGCACCTCGGGGCGGCGCCGCCAGTGTGCCGGCAGCGCGGCGTAGTACAGGCCGGGACCGCCCAGTGCGTCGTGGGCGGCGCGCAGCAGTTCGGCGCCCACCTCCGGCTCGGCGTCCAGATCGAACCGTTCCAGCCACGGGGCACCGATGGCACCCGGCGGGAGGACCCAGGCTGCCCGACCGACCACCCGGCCGGCACGCAGGGCGACCCAGGTGGTCTCGGGACGGTAGCCGCCGCCTGCGACCCCGTCGGCGTAGCCGACCTGGCGCAGTTGGGGCAGCGGATCAGGCATGGAGTCGAACAGGTTTTCCTCGCCCGCGACGAGCGGACGGATGACCAGATCAGTCATGGCTTGGTCCTCCGGGAAGCGAGCGCCCCGGATCAGATCCGCGCGGACGCCGGAGCGCGGAGGGGGCGCAGAACATCGGACATTGTTCTGACCTCCTCCCGGCTCGACGGCGTGCCGGAAGAACATACGCCGATCGGTCGCTGGCCCGCAACGGGTTGTCACAACGTCGGGTTGGTTTCCGACCCTCGCTGGTGGGCTCGCTGGTCGAAGACGGCGATGCCGGCCAGGACCACCGCCGCGAGGGCGGCCACGGCGACCGGCGGGAGCAGCACCATCACCGGGGCCACCACGACCAGCGCCACCGCGCCGAGGTACAGCACCCGACACCGCGGCGCGGTTCTGCTCGCCCGCTCCAGGGTGCTGCGCCCGATCAGGAACAGCACCGGGCCGCCGAAGATGATGACCACCAGAGCCCAGTCGATAGGCGGGTGCGGATCCTCGATGACCTGCCCGAAGCCGACGGCGGTGCAGATGATGCCACCGACGATCAACAGCAGGCTGTAGCTCGCCCACCTCGACAGCTGGACCCCCTCACCGCTCGGGGTCGAGGCTTGGCCGGACCTGACGTGGTAGAAGTAGATCCGCCAGAACGAGACCACCGCCACGAACGAGGCGACGAGGGCGATGGTTCCCTCGGTCGAGAAGCCCGGGAAGCTGACCGCGGCGCCGGCTTCGAGCACCACCTCGGCGAGAGCGATCATGAAGAACTGGTTGTACCGCTCGGCGAGATGCCCCTGGGAGACGCTGACCCCCGTGTGGCCGAGCCGCTTCCCGCCCGGCCGGGGCACGGGCCAGGCGGTCGCGGCGCCGATCAGCTCGATGGCAAGAGCAAGGGTCCAGAAGATGCCCCGACCGAGGCCACCGCTGATGCCACCACTGATCCACAGCACGCCGGACGCCAGGTGCCAGGCCAGCATCCGGACCGCGAACGCCTGGCCCGGGTGACCCCGCAGGGCGAACGCCAGGAAGAGCGGTCGGCCGACCTGGATGACGACGTAGGTGCAGGCGAAGACGACGCCGCGCTGGCCGAAGGCCTGCGGCAACGAGACGGCCAGCACCAGCGTGCCGAACATCGTCGCCAGCAGGACGGCCTGGAGATCGGGGCGTCGAGGGTCGTAGGTGCTCGCCAGCAGGGCGTTGAGCGACCAGATCATCCACATCGCCGTGAAGAACAGCACCGTCTGACCCGCCTCGGACAGCAGCGTGTGCCGGACGATGGTCAGGTCGTCCGCGACCCGCCCGGCGAGACGGGCCAGCGCGAAGACGTACACGATGTCGAACAGCAGTTCCAGGACGGTCGCCGAGTTCGGGCTCCTGCTGTCCCCGAGCCCACGGGACCCGATGCGCGTCAACACGGACGGCGGGACAGCTCAGCCGGCCAGGGCCGCCGACACGGGCGGGCCGAGGTGAGGGCGGTGCTCGGCGATCCGACCCGTTGCCATCGCCCCCGAGCCCCCTCACCGACCGCGTGATCCAGTTACGCGTACTTTATCCATCTTCTGGCCGATTACGCGGTAGATGGCGGATCTGGCCCGCCGCTCACCCGGGCAGAAACTGTTATCCCGGTCCGGGCGTCCAGTCTCCTGAGGGGAAGGTGGTGGCAAGATCCGCCGCCACCACGGCATCGGACAGCGATGCGACCACACGGAGGAGTCGAGACGATGCGCGCAACAGGTCAGGGTGGAGCGGGCGCCGCGAACGGGAATCGGGGCGTCCACGCGGACCCCCGACGCGGGTTGTCCGGCCGCCTCCCGACCGGCGCGAGGCGTCTGCTGTGGCCGCTCGCCGTGGCCGCCGTGATCGTCCTCCTGGTGACCGGGGTGATCGTCGTGATCCAACCGACCGGGCCGACGCCCGCTCCCGCGGCGGCCCCGCAGGCCGTCGACGAGCCGCTGGGCGCCAACCCGGCGTCCAGCTCCGCCACCGCGACCACGCCGGTCGCCACGCCGAGCCCGACGGGAGCGACCCCGTCCCCGACCCTGACGCCGACGGCGAAGCCGACGACCGGGCGTACGGTCGCCCCGGCGGCACCCGTGGTGACCTCGAAGCGCAAGGGTGTCGGGGTGTGGACCTTCGACGGCGTCAACCAGGCGCTGGCCAGCTCCGGGGCGAGCTGGTACTACACCTGGGACGTGGCCCACCAGGGCGTCACCAGCCCGAAGGGCGCCGAGTTCGTCCCGATGATCTGGGGGGCGAAGAGCGTCACCGCCACCAATCTGCAACAGGCCAGGAAGAACGGCAGTTACCTGCTCGGGTTCAACGAGCCGGACCTGAAGGGTCAGGCGGAGATGACCGTGGAGCAGGCGTTGGAGCTGTGGCCGCAACTGGAGGCGACCGGCCTTCCGCTGGGCAGCCCCGCCGTGGCCTGGGGCGGTGACCGGCCGGGCGAGTGGCTCGACCGCTTCATGGCCGGCGCGAAGCAGCGCGGGTACCGCGTCGACTTCATCGCCCTGCACTGGTACGGCGGCGACTTCACCACCGCCAACGCCGTCAACCAGCTCAGGTCGTACCTCCAGGCGGTGCACGACCGCTACAAGCTGCCCGTCTGGCTCACCGAGTTCGCCCTGATCGACTTCTCCAACGGCGTTCGCTTCCCGACCCAGGCACAGCAGGCCGCGTTCCTCACCGCGGCGACCCGGATGCTGGGCGGCCTGTCCTGGCTTCAGCGGTACGCGTGGTTCGGCCTGCCGGCAACGGACAAGGATCAGACCGGGCTCTTCCGCACGGGCAGCGAGGCGACCGCCGTGGGCCGCGCCTACCAGGCGGCTCGCTGACCTAGAGCTGATCCACGTGGTCTCGCCAGGAGTGCTGCGGCTCGTAGCCCAGCACCCGGCGGGCCTTGTCGATGCTGAGCAGGGTCTCGTGCTCGCCCAGCTCCTTGCGGATCTCGACGCCCGGGTAGACCTCGGCCATCAGACTGGCGCTGGACCTGGTCATGACGGTGTCGGCGTTGGCGATGATGAACACGTCGGCGCCGGGCTGGTCGTGGGCGAGGGCCCGCTCGACCGCCTGGGCTCCGTCCCGGGCGTCGATGTAGCCCCACAGGTTCCACCGGCGCAGCAGCGGGTCGGCGTCGAAGGAGGGGAACGGGGCGTAGTCCTCGACGTCCATCACGTTGGAGAAGCGCAGACCCACCATGACCAGCTCCGGGTCCCAGCGGCAGAAGTGCCGCGCCATCTCCTCCTCAAGGGCCTTGTTCAACGAGTACGTCGACTCGGGGCGCGGCGCGTACTCCTCGTCGACCGGCGCGTACGGCGGTGGGGTGTCGAACGGCAGCCCGAGGACCGTCTCGCTGGACGCCCAGACGACCCGCCTGATCCCGGCCGCCCTGGCGGCGGCGAAGACGTTGTACGTGGCCGCGGAGTTGTTGGCGAACGTGGTCGCGTTCGGCATCAGCCCAGGGGCCGGGACCGCCGCCAGGTGCACGACCGCGTCGATACCGCCGGCATGCTCGTCGGCGCCTCCGGTGAACGCCTCCACCACCTGCCCGTAGTCGGTCAGATCGACTTGGAGGAACTCGCCGGCCACGTCGCGGGGGTCGCGGCCTCCGGCGCGGTCCACCGCCAGCACGTCGACGCCCACGGCGCGCAGGTGGGCGACGACGGCGCGGCCGAGCTTGCCGGTGGCCCCGGTGACGACAACACGCCTGGGGAGTGCGGGATCGGTCATGACCACATCTTCTCCGGCGTGGAGCGGCACCCCGCGCGCGGGTGGAGCACACCGGCTGTCAGCTGCCTTACATCGGGGACTGTCGATCTTAATCCATTGGTAGCTTAGCGAAGTTCGTCGATGCGGGGATCGAGACCGAACTGCTCAAAGCGCCTGCGTGCCGTGCGGCTACCGGTCGCGGTGACGTCCAGCGGCACCATGTCCACCCCGTCGGCGATCCGTCCACCGGAGCAACGCAGACCACGGGGAGGGCACATGCACCACCGCACGCCACCGCGTCATCGTACGAGAGCCTGGCTATCCAGCACCGCCGCGGCACTGATCATCGTCGCCGGCGCCGGAACACCAGCCACCGCAGCACCGGCAGCGCCGACCCCGGGGAAGATCGGGGCGCAGTGCGCACCGACCCACTCGGAGTGGCTGCGCTGCGTGACGGTCACCGCAGCACTCGACCGGGCACCGACCACCGGGCAGACCGCCCGGCTCACCGTCACCGTCGACGCCCGGGTGGCGATCGACGACCTGCGGGTACTGGTCACGCTTCCGTCGGCTCTGCGCCCGGCCGCGACCCCGGCCGGCTTCACCGCGGCCCGGGCCCTGTCGCGGGTTCCGTCCGACGCCGGCGAGGTCACCACGCTGAGCACGACCGTCGACGCGGCACCCAGCCGTGTCCTGCGCTACCAGACCGACCTGATCGCCACGGCCACCGGCCCCACGGTGTTGCGGGTGCAGGCGACGTCCGCCGGCGGGCCCGTTCTCGGCAGCGACGAGGTCCACGTGCCGGTCACGATCGGCGCCACGGACCGCGAGTCCCGACTGGGCAAGGCCGAGGGTGACGCGGAGGCCGCACAGACTCCGGCCGGCACGCCGGTCCTCCGGGCCAACCCGTCGGTGCCCTACCGTCCCGCTAGCACCGCCGGACTGCCGGCGCCACACAGCGACGACATCCGGTCGCCCGGTGCGGCGCCCGCCCAGGTCACCTGCGTCACGGGCAGCTTCGACTACAGCGACAACAACGGCGCCTGGCACCCGTCGAAGAACCTGCAGTACCAGGTGTGGGACGACGACTCGTTCGGCGACGACCTGCTCGCGGCCGGGCTCACCGACAGCGCTGGTGCCTATCGCGCCTGCTTCGGCAACGACGACGGCATCGGCGGTGGTGGTCAGGACGTGTACGTCCGCGCGGTCACCGAGGGCACGCAGTACAAGGTGGAGGACTCGGACGACGACGCGTACGCGTTCCGTAGCACCACCCGCGACAACCTGGGCAACGGCCGCACGTACGACTACGGACAACTGCACACCGCGGACACGACGTTGATGCCGGCATACCACGCGTATGACACCGCCGACGACGCGCTGGCCTGGACGCCGGGCGACTGCTGGGACATGCGCGACGAGAGCTGCCAGAACATCGACATCGAGTGGGAGCCGGGCTCGACCGAGGGCACCTACTACGACCCCGGCGACGACGAGGTACGGCTGCTCGCCGCCGACCCGGGCAATCCGTGGGTGGTGATCCACGAGCTCGGCCACGGTGTCATGGACGACGTCTACGAGGACAACTACCCGCAGATCGGCTCGGAGTGCAGCCCGCACTACGTCACCCGCCGGTCTGGCCCGGCCTGTGCCTGGTCCGAGGGCTTCGCCGACTGGTTCGGCGCCGCCGTGCTGAACAACCCCGACCTGCCCGGCCTCGGCAACATCGACACCGCGACCTGGGGCACCCCTGACTGGGACGACGGCGACCAGGTCGAGGGCCGCGTCGCTGGCGCGATCTGGGACCTGCTGGACACCGGCACCGAGGGCACCGACGCGTACCGCGACACGCTGACGAACGTCTGGGACACGTTCCTGGACCACCGGGTGACCAGCTTCGCCGCCTACTGGTCGGCACGCGGCCAGGACGGCCACGAGGTCGGCGACCAGGCGCTCGGATCGCTGTTCCAGAACACGATCGACTACGGGTTCCGTCGGGGGTTGACCGACGGCGCCGAGGTGACCGCCACGACGCCGCCGAACGACCAGAACTTCCGGTACGACACGCGGCACGAGGCATGGTCGGTCGTCGCCGTCCGCCCGCCGGCAGGCGCGGACGACGACGTGACGCTCTTCGACGACCGGGCACAGACCCAGCGGCTGGAGGAGAGCCTGCTCGGCGTCGACGTGACGGACTTCGTCGCGGTCGACTCCACAGCCGGGCGGCGCCCGCTCGGCGACTACTATCCGCGGATGCACCGGGTCAGCGGCACTGGGGCGTACACCATCGAGCTGGCCGACAGCGGCCAGACACTGGTCGACACCGCGAAGCGACAGATGGGCACGGGTGACGTGGCCGCTGTCTGGAACTCGTGCCTCACCGCCGGCCAGCAGGTGACGTTCACCGTCACGCCGGGCGACCCGAGCCAGGACGCCGAACTGTTCGTGGTGTCCTCGACGGCCGGTGCGCCGGCCACGTACGTACGGGACCGGGCCAGCGCGGCGACCGCGGCCGCGACCGGGGCGGGCCAGCCGGAGTCGCTCGCCTACACGGCACCGGCCGACGGCTGCGTGGGCGTGATCATCATCAATCGAGCGGGCAGTGGCACCTACACACTGACCCGTTCTTGATCAGGTGAGGTTCCGGCGGGTACCCACGATCGGGTGCCCGCCGGAACCTGTACCCGCAGGGGGAACGTCGAACGGTGATGACCCGACGCCTACTGCTCAGTGCGGTCCTCCTCCTTGCCGCCTGCTCTGACGGACCGGCAGCTCGGCCGCCGACCGGCACGGACACCGTGATCGCTGTGGTCGACCGGCGCGGCGGTTTCGCCGCCTCTGCCGAGCAGTGGGCGCTGCCGGCGCTCACTCTCTACGGCGACGGCACCGCCGTGACGCGGGGTGACGACCGGGGTGCGCTGCTGACGGGGCATCGGCGGACGCTCTCGACGGCACAGATCGACGCGCTGTTCCGGCGTGCTGACGACGCGGGCATACTCACGGACCGCGACTACCCGCAGGACGTCACCGACGCGGCCACACTCACCGTGCGGCTGACCACGACCGGCGACACGTACGAGACGACGGTCACGCAGCCGTCGCCCGGCGAGGGCGGTGACCGTGGTGAGGTGATCGCGTTCGCCGAGGCCGCGGCAGCCTCCGGTGTCGACGCCGGAGAGTACCTGCCGCAGCGGGCGGCGGTGCTGGTGGTCGCCGATTCCGAGGACAACTCCGACGTACGGCCCTGGCCACTGGACGTGTCCCTCTCCGCGATGGACGGCGCACCCCAGCGGCCCTGCCACGTGGTCGACGGCGCGTCGCTGGCACCGCTGCTGGCCGAAGCCGGCGCGGCGCGCGGCGAGACCCGATGGCAGGCTGAGGGACACCGGGTACGCCTGGTGGTCCGACCGCTGCTGCCGCACGAGCGGACCTGCGCGGACCTCGACTAGGCGGCATCACGGCACAACTTTGGGAGTCAGCGCGATGGGAATGATGGTGACCGCGAGGCGGATCGAGGCCACCGCGGATGAGGTCCGCTATGAATTCGGGTTCGAGGACAGGTTCGATCGGGTTCTCACGATCGATCCCAGAACCCTTGAAGCAGGTGTCGACGACGGCGAATTCAACTCGGCCGCCAGCGCGATCACCGTAAAGATCGTCAAGGCGTGGCGGTCCAGCGGCGAGTTCCCCGCCACGATGATGTACGCCAGTTGAGCGATCACATCCCACGGCGATCGGGACGGAGGGTGCGTAACGTGCAGGGGTAACCCTGACGCGACGAGGAGAGACTTCATGTCCAAGCCACCGCTGCCCGAGCCCGCGATCGCCATGCTGCAGAAGCCGAATCCGGCCGTCATGACCACCCTGCAGGCGACCGGTCAGCCGGTGTCCGCTGCCACCTGGTACCTGTGGGAGGACGGCCGGATCCTGGTGAACATGGACGAGAGCCGCCGCCGGCTGGAGCACGTCCGCAACGACCCGCGGGTGTCCCTGACCGTGCTCGACGAGGCCGGCTGGTACACCCACGTCAGCATTATCGGGCACGTCGTCGAGCTGCGGGCCGACGAAGACCTGGCGGACATCGACCGGTTGTCGCAGCACTACACCGGCAATGCGTACCCCCGGCGGGAGCGCGCCCGGGTCAGCGCCCTGATCGAGATCGACCGCTGGCACGGTTGGGGCTCCCTCAAGGACAACGACCAGGTCGGCTGACCAGCATCAGCCCGGCCGGCGGCACCGCCGGCCGGGCTGGCGGCACCCGTCAGGGCTGCACGGTGGCGGGCCGGGTGCCGACGCGGGTCACCAGGTAGCCGAAGGCCGCCGCGGTGAAGAACATGACGATGCCGTAGACGGCGCCCGGGATCGCCATCTGCGTGCTGTTGAGCAACGCCGGGCTGAGCGCGATAGTGATGGCCAGGGTGCTGTTGTGGATGCCGATCTCGAACCCGGCTGCCGTCGCGGCGCTCCGCTCGACACCGGCGAGCCGCGGCACCCCGTACCCGATGGCGAGGCTCAGCAGGTTGAACGCGAGCACGGCCAGACCGACCGAGACGAAGTAGTCGGCGATGTTCTCCCGTTCGCCGAGCACGGCCCCGGCGATCACCGCGACGAGCACGACGACGGAGAGGATCCGGACCGGCCGGTTCAGACGCTCGGCGACGTGCGGCAGCCGGGCCCGGATCAGCATGCCGATCGCGACCGGGACGAGCACGATGGCGAAGACCTGCACCACCTTGTCGAACTGCAACCCGATGCTCCTGCCGTCGGGCAGGAAGTACGCCGCCGACAGGTTGACCAGGATCGGCAGGGTGAACACGGCGAGCACCGAGTTGATGGCGGTCAGGGTGATGTTCAGGGCCACGTGGCCGCCGAACAGGTGGCTGTAGAGGTTGGCCGTCGTGCCGCCCGGCGAGGCGGCCAGCAGCATCATGCCGACGGCCAGTTCGGGCGCCAGGTCGAACGCGAGGACGAGGCAGAAGCAGAGCGCCGGCAGCACCAGCACCTGGCACACCAGGGCGATGACGGCGGCTCGTGGATGCTGGGCCACCCGGCGAAAGTCCGCGATGGTCAGTCCGAGACCCAGACCGAGCATGATGATGCCGAGGGCGATGGGCAGGCCGATCAGAGTCAGGGCGGAGTCCATGGCACAACATCGTTACCACCGGGTAACGCCGCAACAATCCCCCATGTGGCTGGACGCTCTTGACCCCGGACTGTGATCGGCTTAACTTCATCAATCAGATAAGTCTCTTTACTAATTCTGCTTGATGCCTCGTGGGAGTGTGCCGATGCGACCATTCCGCCACCGCCGTCTCACCGCCGTCGTCACAGTGGCGGCCCTGCTGTTCACCGCCGCCCCGCCCAGCGCCGCCAGCGCGGGCGACAACCAGCAGCGCCGCACCGGTTACCACCGGGTCGGCTACTTCACCCAGTGGGGCATCTACGGCCGGGCCTTCCCGGTCAAGAAGCTCGACACGTCCGGGGCGGCGAGCCGCCTCACCCACGTCAACTACGCCTTCGGCAACGTCAGCGAGGACGGACGCTGCTACGTGGACGGTGGGCCGGGCGAGGGCGACGCCTGGGCCGACTACCAGCGACCCGTCCCCGCCGAGGAGAGCGTCGACGGCGTCGCGGACGCCCCGGGCCAGGCCCTCAACGGCAACTTCGGCCAGCTCGCCAAGCTGAAGGCCAAGCACCCCAAACTGAAGGTGCTGATCTCGCTGGGTGGCTGGAGCTGGTCCACGTACTTCTCGAACGCCGCCCGCACCGACGCCTCCCGCAAGGCGTTCGTCGCGTCCTGCATCGACCTCTACCTGAAGGGCAACCTGCCCGGCGGGGACGGCGCCGCCGGCGGCCCGGGTGCCGGGGCCGGCGTCTTCGACGGCATCGACCTCGACTGGGAGTGGCCCAACTGGGAGGGTGAGCCCGGCAACGTCATCCGCCCGGAGGACCGGGAGAACTTCACCAAGCTGCTCGCCGAGTTCCGCCGGCAACTCGACGCGTACGGGCGCACCACCCGGACGCACCACCCGCTGACCGCCTTCCTGCCCGCCAACCCGGCCACCATGGACGCCGGCTACGAGGGCCGCAAGATCTTCAAGTACCTGGACTTCGCCACAGTGCAGGGGTACGACTTCCACGGCGGCTGGGAGGCAGTGGCCAACCAGCAGTCGGCGCTGCGCGTACCGGCGGGATCGCCGGACAACCCGGACTTCTCCGTCGAGGTGGCCATCGACGGCTGGATCGCCCGCGGGGCGCCGCGCGACAAGCTCGTGCTCGGCATCCCGTACTACGGTCGGGGTTGGACCGGTGTCACCGGAGGCGGCAACGGCCTCTTCCAGCCGGCCACCGGGCCCGCGCCGGCCACCTTCGAGGCCGGCTACGAGGACTACAAAAAGCTCAAGACCCTGGCCGGCAACGGCTACACCGTGCACCGCGACCTCCGCGCCGGGCACGCCTGGCTGTTCGACGGTACGACGTTCTGGACGTACGACGACCCGGCGGTCGTGTTGCAGAAGACGCTCTACATCCGCCGCGCCGGCCTGGCCGGAGCGATGATCTGGTCGCTGGACGGCGACGACGACAACGCCACGCTGACCAGGACGATCGGCCTCGGCCTGACCACCTGGTAGGCGTACCCGCGACGCGCCGCCCGTGATCAACTGGTCGCGGGCGGCGCGCCCTGTCCGGGGGAAACCGCGCGCACGGCGGCCTCGATGAGCGCGGTGACCTCGTCCATGTCCCGAGCCCGGTGCACGTCCAGCTCGGCCGACCAGCCGTCCGGACGACTGAGCTGGACCGTGACGTCGTCGCGGCGATGGGTCAGCCAGCCGGCGATCGCCTGCACCAGCACCATGACGGTGCCAGCGTCGTCGGCCACCACCCGCAGCACCTCGGTGTCGCCCGCCGACGAGGTTGTGGTCACCTCGTCGCGCAGCCGGTCCTCCGCGCGCAACCAGGACGTCAGCGAACGCCGAGCATCGGCGGACGGAAGATCCGGGAAGACCGAGAGCGTGATCATCTCCAGAGACGCCGGCACTGTCTCCTCCTTCCGGGCGAGGTGGACCCCACCCCTCCATCCTGCCAGCCGGCCCCGGCGCGAGCATCCCGTGCAGTCACCGAAGTCGATCGAAGCTTGACCTGCGCATCGACGGTTCATAGGCTCCGGCCACTGCGAGGCTTTCCCCAGGAAGGGAACCCGAGACATGGCCCCATCGTCGCGTCCGTTCTGGACGGTCCCTCCGAAGCGGCTGGCGGGTGCCGCCACGATCGCGCTCCTGCTCGGCATGGCTCCCCTGCTCAGCGGCACGGCGACCGCGAGCCCCACCCGACCCTCCCCCTGCAGCAACGACCCGACCTCCCGGCTGAGCACCGTGCCCGCCCCGGAGACCGTGCTCGGCTTCCCCCTCGGCGCGGGACAGGAGCGGGTCGTCACCAACGACGAGGTGCGGACGTACCTCGGGGCTGTGGACAGCGCCTCCAACCGGGTCGTCACCGGAGTGATGGCCACCAGCGTGCTCGGCCAGCCGCTGCCGTACGCGGTGGTGTCCAACGAACGCCACGTGCGGCCGTCCGCCCTGCGGAAGATCGCCGACGACGTACGGGACCTGCGCGACCCGCGCCGGACCAGCGCGCGGACGGCCGACCGGACGGCGAAGGACAGCCCGGCCATCGTCTGGGTCACCGCGAACGTGCACGGCGGTGAGAAGAGCGGCACCGACGCGGCGCTCAAGACGCTGTACGAGTTGGCGGCGGGCCTGTCCTGCGAGGTCGCCCGGCGAAACGACAACCTGGTCACCATCATCGTTCCGACCCAGAACCCGGACGGCCGCGACGCGACGCGTCGGCA
The DNA here is from genome assembly GCF_900090275.1 of Micromonospora zamorensis. Classification (NCBI taxonomy): domain Bacteria; kingdom Bacillati; phylum Actinomycetota; class Actinomycetes; order Micromonosporales; family Micromonosporaceae; genus Micromonospora; species Micromonospora zamorensis. Next base: position 3,583,815 of record NZ_LT607755.1, read on the forward strand.
GAACGAGTTCGGCTTCGACATGAACCGGGACTGGTTCGCCCGCACCCAGCAGGAGACCGACGGCAAGCTCGAACTGCTGCGCCGCTACCCGCCGCAGGTGTTCATCGACGCGCACGAGATGGGTGGCCGGCAGTACTTCTTCCCGCCGAACGCCGACCCGATCCACCACGAGATCGCCGGCGAGGCGGTGGACTGGATCAACCGGATCGGCGAGGCCAACAAGGCCGGCTTCGGCTTCAACGGGGCCTGCGACGACACCGTCACCACCGAGTGCTACTTCAACTACGACACGTACGACATGTTCTTCATGGGCTACGGCGACACGGTGCCCACCACCGGTTTCGGTGCGGCCGGCATGACGTACGAGAAGGGCAGCGCGTCGGCGGTGGCCGACCGGGTCCAGCAGCAGTTCCACACCCAGTGGTCGACGCTGGGCTGGGCCGCCGCGAACAAGCGCGAGGTGCTCAGCGGCTACTTCGACATCTGGACCGACGCGCTCGCCCAGGGCAGGGCGGGCACCCTGGAGCCGAACGAGGTGGTGCAGCCCACCAACGAGGTCCAGTTCCCCGTGCCGGACATCAAGATCCGCTCGTACTTCCTGCTGCCGGACCGGCAGCTCGCCGACGTCCGGCAGCTCGTCGAGCGGCTGCGCCGGATGGACGTCGAGGTGTACGAGGTGCAGAAGCCGACCCGGGTGCCCAACGCGCGGGTCTTCGGCGGACGGACCGCCACGAACGTGACAGTGCCCAAGGGCGCGTACTGGATCCCGATGGACCAGCCGCAGAAGCACTGGATCCAGGCCATCATGGGCGAGGACCCGTACGTTCCGTTCCCCTACTTCTACGACGTGTCGTCCTGGAGCAACCCGCTGCTGATGGGCGTCTCCACCATCTACACCGGCGACAACGTCCGACCGAAGGCGGAGCTGGTCCGGGGAATCTCCGGCGGCCGGGGCTCGCTCGCGTGGCCGTGGGGTTCGTACACGTACCCGCTCGACTCGGCCGCCGCCGCGGAGTTCACGTTCCGCCTGCTCGGTCGCGGCGTTCCGCTGGTCCGTGACCTGAAGACCAGCCGCGTCGCCATCCCGGCGACCAAGCTGAGCCGCACCGTCGACGAGCTGGCAGAGTCGTTCGGGGTGACCCTCACCCCGGGCGGGCGGCCCACCGGCACCAGCCTGGCCCTGCCCGACGTCGGGCTCTTCCAGGGCACCGGCATCTCCACCACCTCGGGTTCGCACGGCGAGGCCCGGTACGTGCTCGGCAAGCGGTGGGGGCTCGACCTCACGCCGGTCACCACAGCCGACATCAACGACAACACCGAGGCGTTCACCGGGCGTACCGTGCTGCTGGTCCCTGACGGCAGCAGCGCGACCGGCGGTCTGACCGCGACCGGGCAGGCCAACCTGCGTGACTGGATCGCCCAGGGCCACACCTACCTCGGGCTGCGCAACGAGGGCACACGGGTGGCCCGCGCGGCCGGGCTCACCTCCACCACCGAGAAGACCAAGCCGGCCGACTACCTGGTGATCGGCTCGCACCTGCGGGTCGACGTCGACACCGACAGCCCGGTCGCGCTGGGCCGCCCGGCGGAGGACTTCGAGTTCAACAACAGCGACCCGATCCTCAACCCGAGCACCACCGGGACGAACGTGCTCAGCTACCCGACGGGTGACACGTTCTGGGCCAACGGCTACACCGTCGGCGAGGACGCCCTGAAGGGCACGGCGGCAGTGGTCGACGAGCCGACCGGTGCCGGCCGGGCGGTGCTGTTCGCGTTCAATCCGCTCTTCCGGGCGTACAACGAGAATGGTCTGCACCTGGTCGCCAACGCGCTGCTCTACCCGGCGGGCGCCTCGGACGCCCGGCGTTCCGCCGGGGTCGACCCGGCGCGCGCCAGCGCCGCCGCCGCGCCGGTCACGCCGGACCTGGGCGGCGGTTGGCGGCCGATCACCATCCAGGTGGCGGCGGCGGACCTGCCGCGCGCTGAGGCGGTCGTCGAACGCTTCACCACGGACGCCAAGGCGTCCGCGAAGGACGGCTCGGCGTACGTCGTGATCCCCAACCCGCAGGGCCTCCAGGTCGACGAGCACCCGTTCGCGAGCGATCTGGTACGCGCGCTCCGCGATGCCAAGGTGCCGCTGCGGTCGGTGGTCGGCTGACCAACCCGGCACGACAGAGCGCCCGTCCCCGACACGGAGACGGGCGCTTTGTCGTGCGCGCTGTTGCTGGGAACTATGCGCCGAGCTGGCGGAAGATCTCACCACACACGTCGACGCAATGCGCCAGCACGACGTCGGCCGTCCGCACCCCGGCCGTGGTGAACAGGAAAACCTCGCGGTCGACGCGTTCGACCGACTCGGTCCATGGGGCGGCCGTCATCGCCTGCTCGAAGAGGTCGTTGCCCGGGCGGGACAGGCCGAAGACGGCCAGCTTCCCGTCGTCGAAGCTGAGCGTCCACTCCCGGCCGTCCTTCGTGGAGACGGCCAGATAGCCCGGCAGGTCCTCCAGTGCCGGGTCCTGCGGCAGGCGCGCGGCGGCCTCAGCCACCGCGGATGACCCGGCCAGCGCGTCACCGTCGAAGACGTCCCAGCCGTCGACGCGCTGCGGCTCGACACCGTCGACCGCATAGCCAGGGCGGGATCGTTGCCACCAACTCATGGTTCTCACTATCAGGTAAGGGGGGCCCGGTGTCGCCACCAGGCCCCCACACGGACGGGATCAGGGCCAGAACGAGCCGTTCGAGGGATAGATCTTGTACGGGATCCGCTTGGTGCGCAGGCAGTCGAGGAGATCCTGCGGGATGTCCAGCGAGCCGTTGGCATGCGGCAGGAAGTGCCACGTCGCCTCGGCCACCTGCGCCGTGTCGAGCAGGTGCCGGTCCTGTTCGCACTGCTTCAGGTAGTGCCCAGGGTACGGCTTACCCGTCTTCACCTCGTGCAGCTTGCGCGGCGGGCCGGTCTCCAGGAAGTCCGGCTCCCGTGCCGACCCCGGCCTGGGTACGCCCGGGGTGGCGATCCGCCCGGCGTGATTGCGCACGCCCGGCACCCCCGCCATCACCACGTCGGCGAAGTAGTCCTCGCCAGCGGGCGCCCCCCGCAGCCACGGCGTCGGCGATGGCGGCGGCGTCACCGCGCTGGTCAACGCGTCCGCCAGCCGCCCGAGGCTGTTGTCGGCCCGGCGGGCCATCCGCAGGATGATGTCGTCGGCGAAGCCCGCGTCGGTGAGCCGGCCGTAGTTGCCGAGCAGAATGGCACGGATGGTCAGCGTCTTGACGCTGTCGGAGATCTTGTCGTACTTGGCGACAAAGTGGATCACCTTGTCGAGCCGGTGCAGGTACCGCGCGACGAACTTCGCGGCCTTGCCCGGGATCGCCACCGCGTCACCGGCGTACGGGACCAGGCCCAGGATGCTCAACCCGGCGCCGACCCAGTCCTGGTGGATGATCCCGGCGACGGTGTCGCGCAGGTCCGCCAGGCCGCCGAGCACCCAACCGACCACCGGGATCAGGCTCAGCCCGCCGGAGCACAGGTAGCCCGACAGCCACGCCATCGAGTCCCGCGGTGAGAAGTCCCCGGCGATCAGGCCGACCACGAAATCGGTCACGTACGTCCACTTGCTGACCCGCTCGTCCGGGATCAGCGGATCCAGGCCCTGGTCCTCGGCGTGCGCGAGTTCGTACCCGTCGGCGAGACCGTCCCCGTCGCTGTCGGCGCTGAGCGGGTTCGTCAGGTGCTCGTTGATCTCCGCCCCGTCGCTCAGACCGTCGCCGTCGCTGTCCGGGTTCGCGGGGTTGGTCTCGCTGTCGTCGACCTCCGTGGTGTCCGCGATGCCGTCACCGTCGGTGTCGGTGTCGGTCGGCGTGGTCTGCACCGGGTCGGCCGGCCCGCTGACCGGCGGCGGCGGGTTGTCCGCCACCAGCGGGTTGCGGCCCTGGGCCACCTCGGCCCCGTCGCCGAGGCCGTCGCCGTCGGAGTCCGCCTCGGTCGGCGAAGTGCCCACCTCCTGCTCGCGCAGGTTGGACAGCCCGTCGCCGTCGACGTCCTCGGCGCCGTCGTTCGTCCCGTCACCGTCGGTGTCGGACCGGCCCGGCATGGTCCAGCCGGCGAGCTTGGTGATCTCGAACTTGTCGGTCAGGCCGTCGCCGTCGGAGTCGACCAGCAGCGGGCTGGACCCGAAGCGCAGCTCGACCACGTCGACCACGCCGTCGGAGTCGTGGTCGCCGCCGTAGGTGATGCCGAGGCGGGTCAGCACCTTGAAGCCGTTGGCCCAGGCGTCCGCCGACTGGATCGTCGCCGGCACCGGATTGGCCTTGACCAGCATGTCGTCGGCCTTGGCCAGGTTCACCTTCGCCGCAGCCAGATCCGCGAACGCTTCGGTCAGCCCCACCGGAGCGGGCGCGGGTGGTGGGCTGGCCCGGAACGGGCCGATGGTCGCCTCGGCGTCCTGGATCGCCGCGTCCGCCAGGAGGCGGGCCCCCGACAGGGTCTCCACCAGCGCGACCACATGGGCCTGCTCGGCCTCGCCGTTGGGCGGGCTGGCGCCGGTGAGCCGACTCTTGAGGAACGCCTCCAGGTGCTTGAGGTTGTCGAACGCCGCCGCGCCGTCGCCGGCGCTCTTGAGCCGGGCGCCGTCGAAGTACCGGCTGCCGACGTCCGCCAGCACCGGGTCGATCCGGCTGTCGCCCAGCCCGTCCCCCACGTACGGCCGCAGGGCCTGAGTCGACTCGGTGATGTAGACCTGAGCGTCGCTGGTGTAATCGGCGGTGGGGATCTTGGCGACCTCCACCTCCCAAAGGTGTCTACCTTCCGCCGACGCGGGCGTGGCGACCAGCGCCACCGGCACGGCGACCAGTGCCGCGACCACCGCGGCAAGACTCGAACGCAATCGTCTGCTGTGTCCCACTGACACCTCCGTCTATGTGTAACGACCAGGGATCAGGGGAATGCTATTCAAGGATGTGATTGCTTTCGGCCCCGCCAGAATTAGCCCCCAAATGGCCAATTATCAATATGTGGGTAACAAAAATCCGGGTGGCGGTCGGGGTGCCACGATGCCGCCACGACCGGCGTCGCCCCGGACTGGCGCGGCCCCTGCCCGCCGGCACCCTCGCCGGGATCGGGGCCGGGATCCGGCCGGCCCGACGAACGGGCCGGCCGGCCGGCCGACTGCAGCGTCAGCCTGTCGCGCAGACGGTGCCGTTGAGGGTGAACGCCGTGGGCAGCACGTTCGGCCCGCTGTACGCGCCGACGAAGCCGGCGCTGACGCTGCCGCCGGCGGCGATCTGCCGGTTGTCGTCGGTGGGCGTGACCCGAACGGCGGTGCCGACCTGCTCCCAGGTGGCGCTCCAGCCGCTGCTCACCTGCTGCCAACCGGTGGGCCAGGTCCAGGTGAGCGTCCACCCGTTGATCGGACTGGTCCCGTTGTTGACGATCTCGACGCCGCCGATGTAGCCGTTGCCCCAGTCGCTGTTCGTGGTGAACCGGACGGTGCACGCGCTGGCGGCGGGGCCGCCGGTGGCGAAGGTGAGCGGCGGCGAGGACCAGGACACCCGGCCGGCGGTGTCCCGGGCCACCACGTTGACGGTGTACCTGCTGCCCGGCACGAGGTTGCCGACAGTGAACGAGGTGGCCGCCGTCTCGCCGAGCTGCTCGCTGAGCCCGCCGTTCTGCCGGTACACCTCGTACTTGGCGATCGGGCTACCGCCCGGGGTCGCCGCCGGCCAGGAGATCGTCGCGGTCCGGTCGGTGACGCCGCTGACGGTGGGTTGGCCCGGTGCCGAGGGCCGCCCGGCGGTCGCGCCGGCCGGTCGCAGCACGAGCGTGGTCAACGAGTACGCCGGCAGCGTCCGGCTGGTGGCGGAGCCGGACTGGCCGGTGGCGATGCCGGTGGCGCCGTTGGCGAGGGTGGACACCGTCGGCGCGGCGGTCGACGGGGTGAACCCGGCATAGTCGATGGTGACCGGGTGGGCGTTGTCCGGGTCCTTGTTGACCAGCAACACCGCGAGGTCACCGTTGCGTCGGCGGACCGCGTGCGCGCTGACCAGCGGCTCGTCGCTGCCGGCCCGCACGAACTGGTCACCGGCCTTGGCGAAGAGCTTCATCATGCTCAACCCGTGGTACGGGGCGAACGGTGTGTTCAGCGGTGGTTCGCAGACCGAGCCGTCCTCGGTGCAGGCGCCACTGGAGAGCATGCCGAAGTCGCCGTAGTCGGTCTGCCCGGCGACCTCCGTGACCGTGCCGATGCCGTTGTGCACGTTCCACCAGTGGACGGTGAAGATGCCGTTCTCCAGCAGCTCGCTGTAGGCGTCGGCCAGGAAGAGCGCGGCCGGTTGGGTGGTCCGGCCGGCATCGACGTTCAACTCGGTGAAGCTGATGCCGATGCGGTCGGCGTTCGGGCCGGCGTAACGGCTGAGTTGCTGCCGCAGCAGGTAGGTCGCATCGGAGATGTGGCTGGTGCGGGCCAACGAGTCGGCGGCGCTGCCTCCCGGGTACCAGTGCACGTCCACGAAATCGATCTTCGGGCCGGCGATGGAGAGGACTGTCTGGTTCCACGGGCCCGGGTCGCTGCCGGCGGTGATTCCGTCCGGCCAGTTGCCCGGCATGGTGAGCACCGCGCCGACCTTGATGCTCGGGTCGACCGCCTTCATGGCGTCGGCGTACTCGACGACCAGCCGCGCGTACTGTGTCGCGCTCTTGTCCGGGTGGTCGTCCGCCTCCCAGGCGGACCCGTAGTGGCCGTTGCCGTAGTTCTCGTTGCCGACCGTCCAGTACCGCGCGCCGTACCCCTTGGTCACGTTGGCATAGCGCACCCAGTCGGCAGCCTCAGCGGGGGTGCCGGTGCCGTAGTTCGCGATGATCATCGGCTGTGCGCCGACCCGCTTCACGGCCGCCATGAACGTGTCGAAGTCGGTGTTCGGCGCGACGTAGCCGCCCGGCGCGGTGTGGTCCTTCCAGTGGTAGATGTCGGCGTACGAGCCGCCGGGGTAACGCATCATCTGCACGCCGGCGTCGCGGAGCAGGTCCGACGTCTCGGGGGTGCCGAGGTTCTGGTCCCAGATGGCGTGGTTGACGCCCAGCGCGGTGTCGGGCACGGTCGCCATCCCCGCCCGGGCGTCGACGGTGACGGCGGCCGGGTCGGGTGCGGCGCTGGCGTTGGGTGGGTTGACGCCGGAGAGCGCGGTCGCGGCGAGCAGCAGGCTCGCCAGCAGCGTCGCGCGGCTTCTCGGGAGGTTCATGGGCGGATTTCCTTCGCGGTGAACGACGGTGAGTCGCCCAGCCGGACGGATGTGACGCGGTGGCGGGGCGGACTCGTGGACGGACAGGCCCCGGTGTCCCATCGCTCGTGCCCCGTCCCCCGGAATCCCTGGTCGGATCCCGGCTGCCCAGTGGACGGGCGTCGGCCCCCCGCAGGCGCGGCAGGCAATCGACGGCCAAGAATGTCACGGTCGGATCGAAGATCTCAAGGGGGCCCAACCGGAGCGGTACCGGCGTAGACGCGGTGGACCCGCCAAAGACGTCATACGTTACATCTTGACGACCGGCATGTTATCGCTCACAGTCGATGCGAGGCGAGCAGCGTCCGTGCTCACGACCAGAGGAACCGCCGATGAGATCAAGGATCGCCCTGCTGGCCACGGCCCTGGCGACGATGACGGCCGTGGTCACTGTCGCCACCCCGGCGTCGGCCGCGACGCTCACCCAGGTGACCAACTTCGGCACCAACCCCACGAACCTCCAGATGCACCTGTACGTGCCGGACCGGGTCGCGGCCCAGCCGGCCCTGCTCCTCGCGCTGCACTACTGCACCGGCAGCGGCCCGGCGGTGCACACCGGGTTCGGGCTCAGCGCCCTGGCCGACCGCTACGGCTTCATCGTGATCTACCCGTCGGTGACCCGGAGCAGCAAGTGCTGGGACGTCTCCTCACCGCAGGCCCTCCGCCGTGACGGCGGCAGCGACCCCATCGGCCTCAAGTCCATGGTCGACCACGTCCGGAGTCGCTACCCGGTCGACGCGAACCGGATCGCCGTGGGCGGGTTCTCCTCCGGCGCCATGATGACCAACGTCATGCTCGGCCTCTACCCGGAGGTGTTCAACGCCGGATTCAGCTCCTCCGGTGTCCCGTTCGGATGCTTCGCAACCACCAACGGCGCGGAGTGGAACAGCGAGTGCTCCGGCGGGCGGATCGTCCGGACCCCGCAGCAGTGGGGTGACCTGGTCCGCAACGCGTACCCGGGATACATCGGCAAGCGCCCACGGGTGCAGATCTGGCACGGCACCACGGACACCACGCTGAGCTACGTCAACTTCGGCGAACAGATCAAGCAGTGGACCAACGTCCACGGTGTCTCGCAGGCCCCCAGCTACACCGACTCCCCGCAGACCAGCGCCACCCGCACCCGCTACGGCGGCACCGGCGGCACGGCACCCGTCGAGGCGATCAGCTTCCAGGGGTACGGCCACTCCATCCCGTTCGACGCCGCCCAGGCCGTCCGCTTCCTCGGCCTCGACACCACGAGCCCTACCACCCCGCCGCCGGGCGGCACGGCCGGACCGCTGCGCAACGTCAACGCCGGCCGCTGCCTGGACGTCCCGTCCCGATCGCAGACGAACGGCACCCAGGTGGCGTTGTGGGACTGCAACGGCGGCACCAACCAGCAGTGGACGCCGACCGCCACCAGGCAACTCCAGGTGTACGGCACGAAGTGCCTGGACGCCGAGGGCGCGGGCACCACGGCAGGCACCCGGGTGATCATCTGGGACTGCAACGGCGGCACCAACCAGCAGTGGAACCTCAACACCGATGGCTCGGTCACCGGGGTGCAGTCCGGCCTGTGCCTCGCACCGAACGCCGCCGCGACCGCCAACGGCACCCAGGTGGTCCTGTCGACCTGCAACGGCGGCACCAGCCAGCGGTGGGCCCGAAGCTGAGGGGGTCTCAGTCGTCGAGGCGCAACAGGTGACGGCCGGGGAACGGACCGCCGTGCTCCTGCTCCCAGGTCGCCAGGCGCCGCTTCCTGTCCTGCACGGACGGGGCCAGGAAGTCGAAGTAGGTGAGGATGACCTCGCGCGCCTCGTCGACCGTGTACGTCGTACCCGACGGGACAGGCCCGAGGCTGTCCACCGTGACACCGGTCGGCGTGCAGCGCACGACGGCGGAGTTGCCCTCGTACTCCTCGTACGCGGAACGCCCGGACAGCACGTCGTCGATGCACTGCAACAGCTCCAGGCAGTCCGGGGCGTAGCTCTGGATGTCGCTGGTGAGTTGGGAGGCGAGGTCGCGGAAGCGCCGGTCCCCGCTCGTCATGGTCGGCGCGCCGTACTGGTTACGACCGAACTCAACGTGCCCCATCGTCAGCTTCCCCCCACCGGCCAGGCCGAATACGGCTCCGCACCGGACATCCGCATCAGCTGGGCGGCGACCTCGACCGACTGCAGGCGACCTGCCGCCGCGACGACGGTCACCGACCCGTGCGCGTCGTCGGCGCGGCTCTGCGCGACCGCGTCCGTCCTCGGTGGGCCCGTGCGCAGACCCGCCAGCTCCTGACGGTACGCGTTCACCCGCGCGGTCCAGCTGTCCCCGGCATCGTCTGACATCCCGCAGCCTCCCCGTCCTGGCCCACGAAACCCTGGCAACGAAAGCCAGACCCGAAGGGCCGTGCTGGTCAGCCCCGGGCCGGACGTCGTGAGCACGGCCCGAATACTCTCTCGGCATGCGGGGACGGTCCGGCGCGCTCAGACGGTGGTACGGGAATCGCGGGCGACTCGCTCGTCGTACTTTCGTGGCGGTGGTGGTCGGTGCGGTGCTGCTGACCGGCGGCACGGTGGCCAGCGTGGTGTGGACCCGCGACGCGGCCGACGGCCACATCTACAGCGAGGCAACCGTGCCGGATGCGCCCGTCGCCCTGGTGCTGGGGACCAAGGTGGACACCGACGGCAACCCGTCGCCGTTCCTCGCGGCCCGGTTGGAGATCGCGCGACGGCTCTTCGACGCCGACAAGGTGCGGGCGATCCTGGTGTCCGGTGACAACATGAACGCGGACTACAACGAGCCTGCCGCGATGCTGGGCTGGCTGGTCGACCGGGGCGTGCCGGCGCGCAAGGTCGTGCTCGACCACGCCGGTTTCGACACGTACGACTCGTGCGCGCGGGCTGAGCGGATCTTCGGGGTACGGCGCGCGACGGTCGTGACCCAGTCGTTCCATCTCCCCCGCGCGGTGGCACTGTGCAGGGGCCTCGGCATCGACGCCAGCGGAGTGGGTGACGAGACCGCGAGACGGTACGCGCAAACCTGGCGGGTCAGCTCGTCCCGGGAGAACGGCGCCTGTCTGAAGGCAGCAGTGGATCTGCTGTCCCGTCGGGACCCGGCGCACCTCGGCCGACGGGAGACGGGCGTCGACGACGCTCTCCGTGGCGGCTGAACGGTGTCACGACCGGGGCCGCCCCGACGAGGACTCTCGCGGCGGTGCGGCGCTGTCGCGCACGATGAGTTCGGTGGCCAGCTCGACCCGAGGGCTTTCGGTCTTCTCGCCGCCCGCGAGGCGCAGCACGGTCCGCGCGGCCAGCATGCCCATCTCCGCGAGGGGTTGACGAACGGTGGTCAGCGGCGGTGAACACCAGCGGACCTCCGGCAGGTCGTCGAAACCGACCACGCTGACGTCGTCGGGCACCCGCAGGCCGCGCTTGCGGACCGCCTCGTAGACGCCGAGGGCCATCTGGTCGCTGGAGGCGAAGATGGCGGTGGGCGGATCGGGCAGGGCCAGCAACTGTGTGCCTGCGCTGAACCCGGCCTCGTGATAGAAGTTGCCGGGTCGGATGAGGGCGTCGTCGATGGGGATGTCGGCGGCGCCGAGGGCTGCCCGATAGCCGTCCATCCGGGCCCGGCTGCACATCAGGTGCGGTGGGCCGGCGATGAAGCCGATGCGGCGGTGGCCGAGGTTGATCAGGTACTGGTTGGCGCTCAGGGCGCCCGCCCAGTTGGTGGCGCCGATGGTGGGTGACTCCTGGGGGTCCACCCCGGCGGGGTCGATGATGACCACCGGCAGGTGCAGGCGGCGCAGCTCGGCCTGCAACGGCGGGTTGACCATCGAGGTCACGAAGATGATGCCCTCGGTGGAACGCGTCCGCATGTTGTCGAGCCACTGCTTGGCCGAGGAGATGCGCCAGTGGATGGCCGACACGACGGTCCCGACGCCGCTGGTCTGACCGACGTCCTCCACCCCGCGGATGATCTCGACGGCCCACGGGCTGTCCAGGTCGTTGAAGACCAGGTCGATGAGGGCGGCGTCGGTGCGCCGGGCCGGTGACCGGCGGCGGTAGCCGTGCCGGTTGAGCAGCGCCTCGACGCGTTCCCGGGTGTCGGGGGCGACGTCGGAGCGACCGTTGATGACGCGGGAGACCGTGGGCACGGAGACACCGGCCAACCTCGCGATCATGGCGATGGTGACGTTTCGGCCGTTCTCCGTGCCCACGGTCCCCCCTTCGTCGTGCTGGAAGCGTCAGGTCTGCTCGCGGTGACGCGATGTCATCCCTTGACGCTGCCGGTCAGGCCGCCGATCAGTTGGCGCTCGGCCACGGCGTAGAAGCCCAGGGCAGGCAGCATGGACAGCACGACGTACGCGAGTACCCGTGCGGTGTCGTCGGCGTACTGGCCCTGGAAGGCCTGCACCCCGACGGGGAGGGTCCACCAGCTCTGGTCGCTGAAGACGACCAGCGGGAGCATGAAGTTGTTCCAGCTGGTCACGATGGCCAGCACCGACACGGTGGCCAGGGCCGGACGGGCCATCGGCAGCAGGACCCGCCAGAAGAACCCGAACGAGCCGCAGCCGTCCAGGACGGCTGCCTCCTCGACCTCCGCCGGGATGGTGCGGAAGAACTGGCGCAGGATGATGATGGTGATCGGCAGCCCGAAGGCGGCCTGGGGCAGGATGACACCCAGCGGGTTGTCCAGCAGGTTCATGCCGCGCAGCAGGACGAACAGCGGCAGGATGGCCACCGCGAACGGGAACATCAGGCCGATCGCGAACAGCGTCACCAGGAACTCGCGGCCCCGGAAGGCGTAGCGAGCGAAGACGAACGCGGCCATCGCCGCCGCGCCGACGACAATGACGGTGCTGCTCACGGCGATGAGCAGGCTGTTGCCGAGCTGCCGCCAGAACACGCCGTTGCTCAGGATGTCGATGTAGTTCGGCACCCAGGGGTCGGGCCAGCCCAGCGGGTTGGTGGACAGCTGGCCGTTGTCCTTGAAGCCGCCGAGCACACCGAACCACACCGGCACGACGATGAGCGCGCCGACGGCGATGCAGACGAGGTGCAGCACGACGCTGCGGGTCCGCTGGGCACGGCTCGCCGTGGCGGTCATCGCTGGCCTCCCTGGTTGGTGATCGCGCCCGCGGTGTCACGACGCAGCACGATGCGTTGGTAGAACAGGGCGAAGACGAGGCTCAGCAGGAACATGACGATGCTGATGGCGCTCGCGTAGCCGACCTCGAAGCGGCGGAAGCCGAACTGGTACATCGTGACGGCCAGCGTCTCCGAGGAGTGGATCGGACCACCGCCGGTGAGCACCCAGACCATGTCGAACAGCTGGATGGTGCCGATGACGGACAGGAACACGCTGATCCGGATCGTCGGGCCGAGCAGGGGCAGAGTGACGTGCCGGAACGCCTGCCAGGCGGTGGCGCCGTCGGTGACCGCAGCCTCGGACAACTCCTTGGGGATTCCCTGCCGGGCGGCCAGGAAGAGCATCATGTAGAGGCCGAAGTACTTCCAGGACACCACCAGGAAGACGGCGAACAGCACGGTGTCCGGGTCGGCGAAGACCGCGCCCGCGTCGGCGCCCAGCCACCGGGAGACACCCTCGCCCAACCCTCGGTTCGGTGAGAACACCAGGGTGAACAGGACGGCCGTGGTGACCTCGGAGAGCACGTACGGGGCGAAGAAGATCAGCCGGTAGATGGCCCGGCCGCGAATCGGCTGGTTGAGGAGCATGGCCAGGGCCAGCGCCACCGGCAGCTGCACGACCAGGGACAGCACCACCAGCACCAGGCCGCGCCTCAGGTCGCCGCGGAAGGTCGGGTCGCCGAAGGCGCGGGTGTAGTTGTCCAGCCCGATGAAGTTCTCCGGCAGCCCGAAGCCGTTCCACTTGTAGAGGCTGGCGTAGCCGGCCACCACGATGGGGGTGAGGACAAGTAGCAGGAACAGCGCCAGGGCAGGCGCCAGGAACACGGCGAGGACGCCACCCCGGCCCGGCCGGGGCTGGCGGCCGCGCTGTCGCGCGGTGCCCGGCCCCGGTGCCGGCGGATCGGTCGCCGTGTCGCCGCGCCTCGTGTCCGACACGGTCGATGGCCTGGTCATGCCTGCTCCACTCGGGTTCTACGGCCGGCTACGGATGGGTGATGGATCACGGTCAGACGGTCTTTGCCACCTGCGTGATGTCCTTGAGAATCGCCGCCGGCGACTTCTTGCCGGCGATGATCTCGGCGACGCTGTCGTTGATCTGCTGCCCGAGCGCGGGCGCGTACGCCTGGTCGAGGTAGAGCTGGAAGCCGGTGTTCTTGGCCAGGGTCTCCGCGACGACCTTGTTGTTGGCGTCGCTGATCGCCGAGGTGGCGTCCTTCACCGTGGGCAGCACCGCGCCGGTCTGCGCGGACCGCTTCTGGTTGTCGGCGCTGAGCAGGAACTTCAGGAAGTCGATGGTGGCGGCCGGCGCGTCCTTGCCGACGGCGAAACCGTTGCCGCCACCGAAGACCTCGGTCGCGGAGCCCTTGCCGCCGTCCACGGCCGGGAACGGGAAGAAGCCGAGCTTGTCGCCGAGGCCCTTCTTGCTCGTGGAGCTGGACGCCTGCACCGCAGGTGCCCACTGCCCCATCAGCTCCATGGCCGCGCCGCCGTTGCCCATCGTGGCGGCCTGCCCGTCGGGCGAGCCGAACTCGGCGCCCAGGAACCCCTTCTGGAACGGCTGCAGGTCGACGAGCTCCTTGAGCCGCTCGCCGGCGGCGGCGAGGTCAGGGGTGTCGAAGTTCTTGTCGTCGACGGCCTTCTGCAACGCGCCCACGCCGCCGATGCGCATGGCGAGGTAGGACCAGTAGAAGTGGGCCGGCCACTTGTCCTTGCCGGCCAGGGCGACCGGGGTGATGCCGGCGGTCTTGAGCTTGCGGACCGCGTCGAGCAGGGCAGCCCAGGTGGCGGGAGCCTCGGTGATGCCGGCACGGGTGAAGAGGTCCTTGTTGTACCAGAACCCGACCATGCCGATGTCGAACGGGATGCCGTAGACCTTGCCGTCGATCGTGTAGGGCTGCATGGCGGCGGGCAGGATGCCGCCGACCAGATCCTTCACGTCGTCGGTGAGGTCCTTGACCAGGCCCGCGTCCACCTGCTGCTTGAGCACGCCGCCACCCCAGGACTGGAACAGGTCCGGCGGGTCGCCGGCCTGGGTGGCGGTGGTGAGCTTGGCCTTGAAGGCCTCGTTCTCCAGCGGCTGGATCGTCAACGTGACGTTGCTGTGCGCGGTCTTGTACTCGTTGGCCATCGCGGCCCAGACCGGCAGCATCGGGTCGGTGTTCTGGATGTGCCACCAGTTGATGGTCTGCGGGGCGTTCGGGTCGCTGGATTTCTCGTCGCCGCTACAGGCGCTCAGCAGGTAGGCGCCGGCGCCGGCACCGGCGAGGCCGAGCAGCGTTCGGCGGGAAAGGTGTGTGGTCATGATCCATCCCTTCGGGGACTCACGGGGTGCTCGGACGCCGGCCGAGCCGGCGGGGTGGAACCTATGGATCTCCGGAACTTTCAAAGCTTCGCCGGTATTACCGGTCGATGGCGGGCACGCTACGAGCTGTTTCCGCAACGGTCAAGACCTCTGTCCTATTGCGAAAAGACCGGCTAGCGTAGTCACGACTTCGAGCGATCCGGGACCGCAAGTTTCCGGAAGTTCCAGACAGCCCCGTCCAGAGGAGCCATCGTGTCGACCGACATCGCTAACGTGGCGACCGCTACCCGGTCGATCCGCAATCCCGTCCTCGCCGGGTTCCACCCGGACCCGTCGATCCTGCGTGTCGGGGACGACTACTACCTGGCCACCTCGACGTTCGAGTGGTATCCGGGCGTGCGTGTGCACCATTCGCGTGATCTCGTGAACTGGCGCACCCTGGGCGGGGTCATCACGGACCGCCGCCTGCTCGACCTGCGAGGCTGCGGTGACTCCAACGGGGTGTGGGCACCCGACCTGACGTACCACGACGGCCAGTTCCATCTCGTCTACAGCGACGTCGCCAGCTTTGCCAGCGGCTACTGGGACCCGCAGAACTTCCTGGTCACCGCCGAGGACATCACCGGCCCCTGGTCGGATCCGGTGAAACTGCACGGGCGCGGTTTCGACGCCGCGCTGTTCCACGACGACGACGGCACCAGTTGGCTGCTGAGCATGAGCGCGGACTGGCGACCCGGTCGGGACCGCTTCGGCGGCATCGAGATCCAGCAGTACGACAGGGCCGCGCGCAGTCTGGTCGGCCGGCCGCGCATCCTGTTCACCGGCACCCCGGTCGGGGTCACCGAGGGCCCGCACATCTACCGGCACGACGGCTGGTACTGGCTGATCACCGCCGAGGGCGGCACCAGCTGGGAGCACCAGGTCACCGTGGCGCGGTCCCGGGAGCTGTTCGGGCCGTACGAGGTGGACCCGGACGGTCCGCTGCTCACCTCCGTCGGCCGCCCCGAACTGCGGTTGCAGAAGGCGGGCCACGGCAGCCTGGTCCGTACGCAGGACGGCGAGTGGTACCTCGCCCACCTGGTGGGCCGCCCCTACTCCCCGCTGGGCAGTTGTGTGCTCGGCCGGGAGACCGCGATCCAGCGGGTCGAGTGGCCGGCTGACGGCTGGCCGCAGATCGCCGGAGGGGTGCCGGCAGACGAGGTGGTCGCACCGGACCTGCCCGCGCACCCGTGGCCGGCGGAGCCCGACACCGACCACTTCGACGCCCCCGAGCTGGGCCTGTGCTGGTCGACGCTGCGCCGGCCGGCCACCGCGGACTGGGTCGACCTGCACAGCCGCCCGTCGCACCTTCGCATCCACGGCGGGCAGTCACCGGTCGGTCGGCAGGCCCCCAGCCTGGTCGGGCGACGCGTCGGCGCGATGCACTGCTCCCTGGAGACCGTGCTGGAGTTCGACCCGGTCGACCATCGCCAGCTCGCCGGGATCACCGCCTACTACAACACCCTCAACTGGCACCACCTCTACCTCACCCGCGCCGACGACGGGCGGACGGTGCTAGAGCTGCTCAGTTCCGACAACGGGCGGCGCACCCCGCACCCCGAGCTGACCGTCGACGCCAGCGGCGTGGACCGGGTCGGCCTGCGGGCCGTGTTCGACGGGCCGGTGGTGCGTTTCGACTACGACCTCGGCGCCGGTTGGCAGCGGCTACCGGTCGACCTGGACGCGACGATCCTGTCCGACGAGCACGCCGCGCTGATCATCGACGGTGAGCCGGCGGCGTGGGGTTTCACCGGGGCGTTCCTGGGCCTGTGGGTGCAGGACCTCGGCGGCGACGGCGCGTACGCCGACTTCGATCTGGCCACCTATCGCGAGCAGTGAGCACGCGGACGGCACCCGGTGGGTGCCGTCCGCGTTCCAGTCGTCGTCCTACTTCACCTGGGCGGCGACGGCGCGGAGCTGGCCGAGGGCGGTGCGGAAACCGTGGCCGGACACGGCCGGGTCCTCGTCGACCAGGCCGCTGACGGCCATCGTCTGCGAGCGGGACACCGCGACGGCGTCGTCACCGGTCCCGGTCACGTCGAACACCCCGAAGTCGCCGCTGAGCGTGCGGAACGTCGGGGCCGCCGCGTCCTTGGCGAGGTAGAGCACCACGACCTGACCCGCCGTGAGCGTGGACATCTGGGCCATGTCCGCCACGCCGCGATCCAGGCTGGCGAGCGTGATCCGCGTCCCCGCCCCGACTGCCGATCCGTTCGCCGCGCGCAGCACCTCGTCCACCCGGAACCCGGTCGCCTCGACCTCACCCCGTACCACCAGGTCCGCGGCCTCACTGAGCTGCCGCACCGTGCCGTACCCGCGCAGCTTGCCCTTGACCGCCGGCAGCGCGGCGCCGGTCGGCGTGGCCTCGGTCGGCGCGGCGGCGCTCGGCGCGCCGACCGGGTCGGCGGCGTCGGCGCTGCCGCAGGCGGACAACGCCGCCACGGCCAGCACGGCGGCGGCCGTGGCCCACAGAGACGGGGTACGGCGGAGGGGGACTGCCATGGAACGCTCCTTGCGTGTCGGTGCCGTCCCGGGTCGTCTCGCCCGGGACCGCGGCACTGCTGACGACATCCAACTGGGCGGGCCGGGCATCGAGCTCTCGGGTGTCTGTCAACGAGATGAACATGCGTCGTCACGGCCTGCGCTCGTCGATTGACGATGCACCGACGTACTGATATCTGTTAATACAGTTTCCTGATGCTCGCGGTGCCCGCCGGGGCCGAACCGCCGCGCCGGGCCACCGACCGGCCGGCGGCACGCCGCCCCTTCCCCGAGGAACACCATGGTTCACAAGAGAACAGCCGCCTACGTCGTGGGCGCCCTGCTGATGGGCGTCGCCGCGATCGGTTACGGTCTGCCGTCGGCCAGCGCCGCGACCGCCGGCCCGATCACCGGCCTCGGCGGGAAGTGCGTCGACGTGGCCGCCGCCAACTCGGCCAACGGCACGGCGGTCCAGCTCTACGACTGCAACGGCAGCGCGGCCCAGACGTGGACCGTCGGCAACACCGACAACTCGATCCGGGCACTCGGCAAGTGTCTCGACGTGACCGCCGCGTCGACCGCCAACGGCGCCAAGATCCAGTTGTACGACTGCAACGGCACCGGCGCGCAGAAGTGGACCGCCAGCAACGGCGCGCTGGTCAACACCGGCTCCGGAAAGTGCCTCGACGTCACCGACCAGAGCACAGCGAACGGCGCCCGGTTGCAGATCTGGACCTGCGGCGGCACCACCAACCAGCAGTGGACCCTGCCCGGCGGCGGCACCCCAACGCCCACCACCCCGACCGGGACCAACCTCGACGACCCGGCGAAGAAGGACGTCGCCATGCAGCTCGTCTCGGCTGCGGAGAACTCCTCGCTCGACTGGCGCGCGCAGTTCTCCTACATCGAGGACATCGGCGACGGGCGCGGCTACACCGCCGGCATCATCGGCTTCTGCTCCGGCACCGGCGACATGCTCGAACTGGTCGAGGCGTACACGCGCACCAAGCCGGGCAACGTGCTGGCCGGCTACCTGCCGGCGCTGCGCGCCGTCAACGGCACCCCCTCGCACTCCGGCCTGGACCCCAACTTCCCCCGCGACTGGCGGACCGCGGCCAACGACTCGGTGTTCCAAGCCGCACAGGAGGCCGAGCGGGACCGGGTCTACTTCAATCCATCGGTACGCGACGGCAAGAACGACCAGGTCCGGGCGCTCGGTCAGTTCGCCTACTACGACGCGGCGGTCATGCACGGGTACGAGGGGATGCGCCAGATCCGCAACCGCGCCCTCGCTCGGGCGAAGCCCCCGGCGCAGGGCGGCGACGAGCGGGCCTGGCTCAACGCCTTCCTCGACGAGCGGGTCATCGAGATGAAGAAGGAAGCGGCCCACTCGGACACGTCCCGCGTCGATACGGCCCAGCGGGTGTTCCTCAACAACGGCAACTTCAACCTGAACACGCCGTTGGTGTTCGCCGTCTACGGCGACCAGTTCCGCATCGGCTAGCGCACAGAGGCTCAGGGCGCCGCATCGCGGCGCCCTGAGCCATGCCTGGGCCTGGGCCTGGGTTCGGGCCTGAGCCTGGGCTCAGGGCTGGGCCTGGGCTCGGGCCTGGGTTCGGGAGCAGCCTTGCCTTGACGCTGACGACAAGGTTTAGCCTGGTCGCGACAGGCTGGTCGAGGAGGTCTGATGCTGATCGGCGAGCTGGCGGAACGGGCCGGCACGAGCACCCGAACGCTGCGCTACTACGAAGCCCACGGGCTGGTACAACCGCAGCGCTCAGCGAACGGCTACCGCGTCTACGACGAGGCGGAGCTGCGGGTCGTCCGGGAGATCCGGGCGCTGCTCGACGTCGGCTTCGGCCTCGACGACGTCCGACCGTTCGTCGCCTGCCTGCGAGCGGGCAACGCGTCCGGTGACGTCTGTCCGGATTCCGTGCTGGTGCTGCGACGCAAGCTCGCCGAGGTCGACGACTACCTCGATCGGCTCGGAGCGGTCCGTCAGCAGTTGCACACCCAGCTCACCCACGCCATCGAGCACCGGGAGAAAACATGCCCCAGGAAACGAGCGTCAGCTCCCTGATCACCGTCACCGACGACACGTTCGCCGAGCTGGTGCTGGCCAGCGACCGGCCCGTCGTGGTCGACTTCTGGGCGGAGTGGTGCCCGCCGTGCAAGATGATCGAGAAGAGCCTCGTCGAGCTGGCACAGGAGTTCGGCGACCGGATGGTCATCGCCAAGCTCAACTCCGACGACAACCCGCAGGCCACGCGGCGCTACGCAGTCATGTCCCTGCCGACACTGCTGGTGATCCGTGGCGGCGAGGTCGTCGGCTCGATCGTCGGATCCAGGCCGAAACTCCACCTGCGGCAGAGCCTGACCATGCACGCCGGCCTGTGACCGTCACCGCTGGTCGAGTGCCGCCTCCCGCCTCCTGCTGTTGAGCGTGGCGACGGTGGTCCGCGTCTGGCGGCACCGGTCCTCGCCGCGCGGGTGGTGGAGCGACCGTCTCCCCTCCGTCTGAACACGGCGTCGTGACGTGCGAATAACCCGACCCCTGCTGCTGCTCGACATCGACGGCGTCCTCAACCCGTACGGCAGTCCTCAACCGCCGGCCGGCTACACCGAGCACCGCCTGTTCCCCGGAGAGGAACCCGTCCGTGTCAACCCCGTACACGGCACCTGGATCACTGAAGCGAGTGCCGTCCTGGACATAGCCTGGGCCACGAGCTGGAACGATGAAGCAAACCAACTCCTCGCTCCGCTTCTGCACATCACTCCCCTGCCGGTGGTCACCATGCCGTGCACACCATTCCACCCCAGCGAGAAAATCCCACTCATTGCCGCCTACGCCCAGCAACGGCCCGCAACATGGATTGACGACCTTCACTCGCCCGAAGCCCACGTCTGGGCCGCGAGGCGTACCAGCCCCACTTTGCTGATCACCACCGACCCGGCGATCGGCCTCACCCGCGATTCCATCGACCGCGTCATCACCTGGGCCAGGCCCTTCAACAACCCTCAGGAACCTCTCGGCTCCGCCTCATAACGATCGATCATTGCCACTGAAAGTTGTCGCACACCTGTTCTAGTGTGTGGTCATGGTCGAGGAGTTGGCGCAGGTAGACGACGCGGTCGCTGCCTGCGTTGACGACGCCGTCTGGGCCCTCGCCGATGATGAGCTGGTCGCGGCGCTCGATGCCGCGCACCGCTTGGAGCAGCGTCTCGCCGCCGTGAAGCTGGCGTTGGTGCGGGAGGTGGACGGTCGGGGCACTGCGGTCGCGCAGGGCGCGTCCAGCACCGCGGTCTGGCTGCGCGAGCGACTGCGCCTCACCGTTCCCGCTGCCCGCCGGCTCGTCGACCTCGCCGCCGCACTGGACACCGGCAACCCCGGGATACGACAAGCGTTGGCCGATGGGCACATCACCCTCGACCAGGCCAGGGTCATCGCCGACACCGTCACCACCGTGCACACGTCGGCCGGCGCCCAGGCCGCCGACAAGGCCGTCGGTGTGCTCACCGAGTGGGCCGGCCAGTTCGACCCCACCCTGCTGCGCAAGCTCGGCACCCGCATCCTCGACCACGTCGCACCCGACATCGCCGACGCCGCCGCCCAGGCCACACTGGAAGCCGACGCCCGCCGAACGAGCCGCGACCGCCACGTCACGATGTCGACGCTGACCGACGGCCGACTCCGACTCACCGGCATCCTCGACAGCGAAACGGCCGGCCTGCTGCGCGCCGCGATCGACCCGCTGACCGCCCCGTCCGGCCCCGACGACCAGCGCTGCGCCGGGCAGCGCCGCCACGACGCCCTCGCTGACCTCTGCCGGCTCAGCCTGCGCACCGGGGAGCTACCCGAACACGGCGGCGACCCCGCCCAGGTCGTCGTCACCACCAGCTACGACGCCCTCGCGGGGCAACTCGGCGCCGGCACCCTCGACACCGGCCTGCACCTCACACCGGAAACGGTGCGCCGACTCGCCTGCGACGCCGCGATCCTGCCCGCCGTGCTCGGCGGCACCGGTCAGGTCCTCGACGTCGGCCGACAACGCCGCCTCATCACCGGCCCACTACGCCGCGCCCTCGTGCTCCGCGACCGCGGCTGCGCCTTCCCCGGCTGCGACCGCCCACCCCGCTGGTGCGACGCCCACCACATCCACCACTGGGCCGACGGCGGCCCCACCAACCTCAACAACGCCGTCCTACTCTGCGGCCACCACCACCGACACCTCCACCACAACGACTGGACCGTCCGACTCGGCGACGACGGCCATCCAGAGTTCGTACCCCCGGCCTGGCTCGACCCCGACCAGCTCCCCCGCCGCAACCACTACCACCGACGGACATAGACACGACCAGCGGAGAGCCATCACTCCTGCCGTGGTGACGAGGCATGCCCTCGGGACGACTCCACGAGTGGTCGGTCGCGTTGATGCCCGACATCGGGCCCTTCTGTGCCGCCGTCGACGGGCGCCACCCGCGCTGCTGCCGTCCACGATCGCTGGTCTCTAGACGGCCTCCGCTGAGTGCGGACGCGTTCGCTCGCCCCACCGGACGACCGCCGGGGCGGCGAGCCCGACCGCGACGAAGATGCCGCCCATCAGCAGCCATCCGGGGGCACCCCAGGCGATGCAGAGCAGGCCCAGTATGGAAGGTGCGGCGACGTTGGCCAGGCCCGTGCCGAGCCCGGAGATTCCCGTGTACTGCCCCTGCGCGTGCGCAGGTGCGAACCGGAACTGCAACTCGAGTGAGCCCGCCGCGTGCCACAGCTCGCCGACGGTGTGCGCGGCGACCCCCAGCGTCATCACCGTAACGGCGAGCCAGCCGGGCATCGCCGCCGTGGCGGCGATCAGGGCCATCCCGATCAGGAACGCCACCCCGGAGCGGCGCATGGCCCGACCGGCCGCTGGACTGGTGTCGATCCCCCGGCTCGCTCTGACCTGGAGTGACGCCACGAGGGCGGTGTTGACCAGCACGGCCACTCCGACGAACCAGCGCGGCGCGTGGGTCTGCGAGACGATCCACACCGGCAGCGCGAAGACCAGCACCTGGCCCTGAATTCCCAGGATGGCGTCCAGCGCGGTGACTGCCAGATAGGGCTTGTCCTTCAGTGCGATCCAGCGCCCGGTCATCTGGGGCACTGGAATGGGCGGCAACGAGGGCAGCCGAGTGATGATCGCGGCGCACGCCAGGAAACTGATGGCGTTGCCGACGACCAGGGCCAGGTAGGCCGCACGGGTGTCCAGTTGCACCGCGGCGCCGGCTGCGAGGGCGCCACAACATCCGGCGAGGTTGGCGACCGAACGCAGATAGGCCCGGTACCGGGCCAGGTGCGTGCCGCCGAAGCCCCGCACCAGCGGACCGCGAGACGCCCCGCCGGCTGAGTGGGCGAGTTGGGTCAGGCAGACCAGGACGACGAACAGCCAGAACGTGTGCACGAAGGCCAGGGCGGCCATGGTGGCGGCACGGATGATCAGAGTCAGCAGATAAATCTCGCGCGGCCCCCGGCGATCGGCGAGGTGCCCCACCGGGATCCCGGCGAGCATCCCGACGAACGCTGCGATGCCCATGCCCAGAGCGACCTGCGCAAGGGGAAGCCCGACGGATCGGGTGAAGAAGAGCACGGCGCTGGCCATGAAGATGCCGCTTCCGAGCATGTTGACGAAGGTCGCGAAGGCCAGGACGCGCCGAGGGCCATGATCGGGGATGAGTCCTCGGGCGACGAGCCATGAGCTGTCGGGCGGCGGAATGGGAATGGGCGTTGTCGCTGCCTGCACAGGGACGGACCTTCCGTCGGAGGTCGTGGGCTCGCGGCAGGGCCGCATCCTGCCGGGCCGCTACTCGAGGCTGGCCAAATCGTCCGGCGACAGGACCAGCGCCCCGGCGGCCAGGTTCTCGACCAGGTGGTCGGGGTTGCCGGTACCGGGGATGGCCAGCAGGTGCGGGCCGCGGCTGAGGGTCCACGCGATACGCACCTGTGCCGGCGTCGCGCCGTGCGTGCGCGCGACGGCCTGCACTGCCGCGTTGGCGGCCACGCCGCCGGCCTCACGTCCGTCGCCAGCGATCGCGAAGAACGGCACGAACGCGACACCTTGGTCGCCGCAGGTACGCACGAACTGGTCGTGCATGCGTCGGGTGTCGACACCGTACGTGTTCTGCACACAGACCACCGGGGCGATCGCCTGCGCCTGCGCGAGGTGCTGCGGGCGAATGTTGGACAGGCCGAGGTGCCGGATGAGACCGGCGTCGCGCAGTTCGGCCAGCGCGCCGAAGTGCTCCGCGACCGAGTCCAGTCCGTGCTGGCGCAGGTTCACCACATCCAGATGGTCACGGCCGAGTTGGCGCAGGTTCTCCTCGACCTGCCCGCGCAGCTGGTCCGGCCGGGCCAACGGCAGCCATTCCCCCGAGGGGTCGCGGCCCGGCCCGACCTTGGTGGTGATGACCAGGTCATCGGCGTACGGCGACAGCGCACTATTGATCAACTCGTTGGCCGACCGGAGCGGCGAGAAGTAGAACGCCGCCGTGTCGATGTGGTTCACGCCGAGCTCGACCGCCCGGCGCAGCACGCCGACGGCCCGCGCGCGGTCGCTCGCCGCGCTGCCGTTGCCCGTCAGGCGCATCGCGCCGAATCCGATCCGGTTGACGGTCAGGTCGCCGAGGGTCCAGGTGCCAGCGGAACTCGCACTGATCATGTTCGTGGGCATTGGGCGAACTTAGCCACCGCCGCTGACCTGCGCAGTCGGTCGTCTGCCCGATACCGATCGCGCAGAATCGTTGTTAGGTTATCTATCGTGGGAAGCGCTCCTTCGGCGGCGCAGTGACAGCCCGAATTTCATCTCGGTCGTGGTGCCCCTACCGTCCACGTCTGACGGATCCGCCTCCGAAGGCACGGTCGCCGTCGCTCAGCGCGGTCCCGATCAGCACGGTCGCGGCCTCGCCCTCCTGTCCACTGTCGTTCAGCGCTCGGGGCGGGTCTTGTGGCAGCGGGGCGTTGAGATATCTTTCGCGCGAAATCGAGACGGGGACGGGACTCAATGACGCGCACGATGCCGACTGGCCCAACCATCGTCGGCGCGCTGACGTCGGCGATCCTGCTGTTCACGACCGGGTGCTCGGGGCAGTCCGACACTCCCGCGCCGGCAGCGGCCACGCAGTCGTCGCCCCCCGCTGCGGCGATGCGCATCGACAAGCCAGCCAAGCTCCTGGGCACCTGGACCGAATCCGTGGATCGGGTCATCCGCGGCCAAGCTGAGCAGAACATGGGCAACTTCAAGAAGCTGCTCGCCGCTGGGCCCACCAGCGCGATGGGCACCGCCTACGTCCGGGCCGAAGAGGTGTACTCCCGTGAGCGCGGGCTGCACATTCCCAGCGATGACCAGCGGGGCATCCTGATCAGCGCGGTGTCCGGCACGATCACCAACCCGACCGCGACACTGAACAAGATCTTCGCCGGGCTGCCGAAGGTCACCGACGTGGGGTCGGTCGTGCCGGGCCCGCTGGGCGGGGTGGCCGGCTGCGGCACCGGTCAGGCCGGGACGGGCATCCCGGTCGACGTCTGCGTGTGGAGTGATCAGCACACCATCGGCATGGTGACCTTCATGAATTTCACGAGGGCCGATGACCCGCGAAGTGTGTTCGGTCAGATCCGCGCCGAACTGGAACGCCCCGCGCGGTGACTTGACCTCAAGCTCGGGTGAGGTCCTAACCTCCGGTATCGGAGGTAAGGCATGAGCATGGAATTTACCGCGTGGACGTCTCTGCACCACGCGATGAACGCGCAGGAAGAACGACCACTGTCCCGTGTCACCCTGAAGCGCATCGTGGAGTTCGCGCGGCCGCACCGGGCCCTGATCGTCAGGTTCCTGCTGCTGAGCGTGGTGACGGCGGTCCTCACGGTGGCGGCACCCGTCCTCGCCGGACGGGTGGTGGAGGCCATCGTGGACGGCGGCGACAGCGGCGTCGTGATCCGGTTGGCGGTGCTGATCGCCGTGATCGCCCTGGCCGAAGCCGGCCTGGGTCTGGTGACGCGGTTCCATTCCGCCAGCATCGGTGAGGGGCTCATCGTCCAGCTGCGGACGGCTGTCTTCGACCACGTGCAGCGCATGCCGGTGGCGTTCTTCACCAGGACGCGCACCGGCGCGCTGGTCAGCCGCCTGAACAACGACGTGATCGGTGCGCAGCGGGCCTTCAGCGACACGCTGTCCGGGGTGGTCGGCAATGCGGTCACCCTGGCACTGACGTTGGCGGTGATGCTCAGCTTCTCGTGGCAGATCACGGTGCTGGCGCTCGTGCTGCTGCCCATCTTCGTTCTCCCGGCGCGCCGGATGGGTTCGAAGCTCGCCCAGTTGCAGCGTGAGGCGGCCGAGCACAACGCGGCCATGAGCACGCGGATGACGGAACGCTTCTCCGCGCCCGGCGCGACCCTGGTCAAGCTGTACGGGCGGCCGGCCGAGGAGTCCGCCGAGTTCGCGGCGCGGGCCCGTCGGGTGCGGGACATCGGCATCCGTACCGCCATGCTCCAGTGGGTCTTCATCACCGCGCTCACCGTCGTCGGCTCGCTGGCGCTGGCCCTGGTCTACGGGCTGGGTGGTATCTACGCACTCCGGGGCAGCCTCGACGCCGGCACCGTGGTCGCCCTCGCGCTGCTGCTGTCGCGCCTCTACGCGCCGTTGACCTCGCTGGCCAGCGCCCGGGTGGAGGTGATGAGCGCGCTGGTGAGCTTCGAGAGGGTGTTCGAGATCCTCGACATCAAGCCGCTGATCCTCGACCGGCCTGACGCCCGCCCGCTTCCCGACGGGCCGGTCGCGGTGGAGTTCGACGACGTACGGTTCGGCTACCCGTCGGCGGACAAGGTGTCGCTCGCGTCTCTTGAAGATGTTGTGAAGCTCGATGCCCGCGGCGGCGAGGAAGTGCTGCACGGTGTGTCGTTCCGCGCCGAGGCGGGGCAGATGGTCGCCCTCGTCGGCTCCTCCGGGGCGGGCAAGTCGACGATCGCGCAGCTCCTCCCCCGCCTGTACGACGTCGAGGACGGCGCGGTGCGGCTCGCCGACGTCGACGTACGCGACCTGTCAGCCGAGTCGATCCGGACGGCGCTGGGTGTCGTCACCCAGGACGGGCATCTCTTCCACGAGAGCATCCGCGCCAACCTGGCGTTCGCTCAGCCGGACGCCACGGAGGACGAGATGTGGGAGGTGCTCCGGCGGGCCCGCCTCGACGACCTGATCCGCACACTTCCCGATGGGCTCGACACCGTCGTCGGTGAACGCGGGTACCGGTTGTCGGGCGGGGAACGGCAACGGCTCACCATCGCGCGGCTGCTGCTGGCCCGTCCACGCGTGGTCATCCTCGACGAGGCCACCGCGCATCTCGACTCCACCTCCGAGGCCGCGGTTCAGGAGGCTCTCGCCGAAGCCCTGACCGGCCGCACGAGCGTGGTCATCGCGCACCGACTCTCCACCATCCGGGCGGCCGACCAGATCCTCGTCGTCGAAGACGGACGCATCGTCGAGCGTGGGCGACACGGCGACCTGCTCGACGCCGGCGGCCGGTATCAGGAGTTGTACCGCACCCAGTTCGACCAGGACCAGCCGACGGTGAAGGAGCAACGCGTCGCCATCTGAGGCACGCCTGCTCCACGACCAGCGCGCCGCCCGCCCGGGGGATCCCCGTGACGGGCGGCGGCGCCGGACGGTCAGTCGTCGTCGTTGTCGTCGTTGTCGTCGTTGTCGTCGTCGTCGTTGTCGTCGTTGTCGTCGTCGTCCTTGTCGTCGGCGTCATCGTCCTTGTCGTCGGCGTCATCGTCGCCGTCGACCGGCTCCTGCTCGGCCTTGACCACTGAACCGTTGTCCCGGTCGACGTCCACCTCGTGCTCGATGTCGCCAGCGACGATCTCGACGCTCCACACCGGTCGACCGTGCTCCTGCTCGGACTCGACCTCGACGATCTGACCGCCACCGGCCTTGGCGAGCGCGATCTCACCGGCACGCTTCTCGTCGACCGCGCTACCCGCCGGCGAGGTGCCAGCTGACGGCGTCCCGCTGGACGGCGTACCCGATGGGGTCTCGGCCGACGGCGTGCCGCTGGCCGACGGCGAACCGCTGGCCCCGGGCGCGTCCGTGGCCGTCGGCGCGACGGTCGCCGCGGCGAGCGTCGTGCCGCCGGTCCGCGAGTCGTTCGCGGCGTTGACGCCCAGCGCGACCCCGGCCACCGCCAGCACCGCCGAACCGCCGACCGTCGCCAGAAGCAGATTGGTGCGCTTCATGGTGGTGTCCACCTTTCCTCGGTTGTCGACTCCGAGGATCGGTCAAATCGGGATAGCAGCGCGCTGTCGGGACGCTAAGGCCAGGTTAAGGCGGTCGACGGACAAATCAGCCGCGCCGGTTGAGTTCCGCTTCGAGCCGCTGGACGAGCGTCTTGCGGTCCTTGCTGGCACGCTCGTTACGCAGTGCGGTCTTGAGCTGTCGCGTGTCGAGGCCCCGGACCAGCTTTGCCGCCTCGGCGACCGACATCTCGGTCATCCGGCCGGCCGTGGTGGCGTCTCGACGCGCTCGCTTGGCCGGGCCGGTGTTCGCGACGTACTGCCTGCCGGTGCGGGAGGCTTCGCGCTTCTTGGTGTCGGTCGCGCGCTTCTGGCTCTCCGACATCTCGTCCCAGGCCTTCTTGGGCAGGTAGCGACTCGTCGTGTCGCCCTTGCGCGCCCGCGTGTCGCCCTCTTTCGTCTGCCACTTCTCGTTGCCCCAGCGCTGGAGCGACTTCTGCCGCTCGTCCTTTTCGCCGAGGAATCCCCCGCCGCGCTTCTTGTACTCCTGGGTGACCAGCTGCGATTTGCGCGCCGACCACTGTCCCGGCCGGCCGCCCTTGTCGGAGGACTTGATTTCTTCCTTGATCTGCTCTCTGAGCTCGGGTTTCGTGTACCGCGCCATGACTCGCAGCTACCCGGGACCGCAGCGGCTATGCCTGCCGCCGTGACGTCGGTGGTCCGAGCCGCAGCAGCACCTGCGCCCCGCCCCGCGGGCCGGTCCGCAACTCCAGGCGACCGCCGGCGGCCTGCGCGGCGCGGCGGGCGATGTCCAGGCCGAGGCCGGTCGAGCCGGCCGCGCTCGCGCCCCGGCGGACGGCGCCGGCCGGCATGCCCGGCCCCTCGTCGGCGACGCTGAGGACCACCTCCCCCGCGTCCGGGGCGAGCCGGACGGCGAACGGCGTTTCATCGGGGGTGTGCGCGAAGACGTTGCCGAGCAGAGCGTCCACGGCCGCCGCCAGGTCGTCGGCTGCCACACCGACCGGGAGAGGCCCAGGTGCCAGGTCGAGGGTGACGGCCCGGCCGGTGTCCTCGGCCAGCACAGACCAGAACGCGACCCGGTCGGCGACGATCGCCGCCGCGTCCGAGGCGGCCGGGCCCGTCGGTGAGTGCCGCCACCGGGCCTGCCGGATCAGCCCGGTGACCGCACGTTCGAGACCGTCGGCGGCGGCGGTGATCCGGGCCGCGTCCTCCGGGTCGCGCAGCGACTCCGCCTCCAGCCGCAACGCCGTCAGCGGTGTCCGCAACCGGTGGGACAGGTCGGCGACCTGCTCGCGTTCCTGGACGAGGAGCACCTGGATCCGGGTGGCGAGGTGGTTAAGCGCACCAGCGACCTCGCGCAGCTCGGGCGGGCCGGCCGGGGTGACCCTGGCGTCCAGCTCGGCGTTGGCGAGCCGGTGTGAGACGGCGGAGAGGTCGCTGATCGGCCGGACCAGGGTGCGTGCCAGCCGGTCGGCGACCAGCAGCCCGATCAGCACGAGGATCACGCCGAGCAGCGCGAGCACCAGCCAGGCCCGGGTGACCCCGGCGGTCAGTTCGTGCTGCGGCACCACGATCCGGATCACGCCGGTGCCGTCCGCCCGGCCCTGCACGGCGATGACCACCTCCCGGCCGGCCGCCGACTTCCCGGTGAGGCTCTGCCCACGCGCGGCCAGGGCCACCGCCGGCGTACGGGGGGTCTGGGCGCCGAGCACCGTGCCGTCCGGCAGGAACACGCTCACCGGTCGTCCGGACTCCGCGGCGAGCTGCTCGACGGTGAGCCGGATGGTCGCCGCGTCGGCGGTGCCGACCACCGGCACGAGACTCTGCGCGTCGGCGGTGGCCCGGACGGTGGCCCGGTCCTCGGCGACAGTGCGGACCAGCAGCGCCAGCGGCACCAGGAAGGCGATGAGGGTCAGCACACTGACCGCGGCGACCAGCAACGCGAGCCGTGCCCTCATGGCTGCGCCGCCGGCGCTTCGAGACGCACCCCGACACCGCGCACGGTGTGCAGGTAACGAGGCTGCTGGGCGTTCTCCCCCAACTTGCGACGCAACCAGGACAGGTGCACGTCGACGGTCTTGTCGGCACCTCCGTAGGGGATCTGCCAGACCTCGGTGAGCAGTTCACGTTTCGTGACCACCTGGCCGGGCCGGCCGGCGAGGTGGTGCAGCAGGTCGAACTCGCGCGGCGTCAGCTCGACCACCACCCCGTCCAGGGTGACCTGCCGGGCCCGGGGATCGACGCGCAGCCCGCCGACGACGAGCGCCGGGTCCTGCGCGTCGGCACCGGAGGGCCCCCGCCGCAGCACCGCCCGGGCGCGGGCGTCGAGCTGCGCCGCCGTGAACGGCTTGACCAGGTAGTCGTCGGCACCGGCGTCGAGCACCCGTACGATCTCGGCCTCGTCGTCGCGCGCGGTGGCCACGATGACCGGCACCGAGCTGACCGCGCGCAGCATCCGCAGCAGCTCGCGTCCGTCCAGGTCGGGCAGGCCCAGGTCGAGCACGACGAGATCGGGACGGTCCTCCAGTGCGTCGCGGAGCCCGGCCATCGCGGTCGAGGCCGCGGCCACCGCATGGCCGCGTTCCCGCAGGGCACGGATCAGCGGGGTACGGATGGTCAGGTCGTCCTCGATGAGCAACAGGCGGGCCACAGCTGGCAGGCTAACCGCTACCGCTGTCAGCTAGGCGCACGTTAACCATGCCTTAGCGTCCGGATGTGCCAACGACAAGGACGGATCGGGGATAGTCAGAGCATGGGCCGTCGTTCGATTCTCGTCGCCGCCGGGTGGGTGGCCACCGTCGCCGTGGCGACCCTGATCGGGTTGGGCGCGATCCGGTTGGTCGGCGAGAGCCTCACCGGCACACCGGGTGGGGTGCGCAGCGAGGCCGAGATCGAACGGGCGCTCGCCTCGCCGGAGCCGGTGCCCACCGGCACGACGGGCACCGCCTCAGTCGGGCCGGGCACGGCCAGCCCCACGCCGAGCGCGAGCTCCGGGGTCCGCCGGGGGTTCGCCACCGACGGCGGCACGGCCGTGGCCGAGTGCGGTGCCGGTGGCGTACGCCTCGTCTCCTGGGCGCCCGCGCAGGGCTACCGGGTCAGGGACGTGGACCGGGGCCCGGACGACGACGTCGAGGTCAAGTTTCGGGGGCCGACCCGGGAGTACGAGTTGAAGGTGCGCTGCATCGGCTCGGAGCCGGTGGCCGTCGCCGACGACTGACGGCCCGGGCGCAGGTGCGGTGAGTGTCGCGGCGGTTCACCGGCTCTGCAGGGCGTCCACCAACCGCCTGAGCGTCGCGCGCGCATTCTCGAGATCCCTGAGGCTGAGGCCGGCTCGTTCCACGGCGTCCCGGCGGTCGGCGTCGGAGCGTTCCAGGAGGCCGGTGAGCGTGGCCAGCCCTGCCGTCGTGAGTGTCACCAGTGGCGCGCGGCGGTGATCGGGGTTGTCGTGCAACTCCACCATCCCGGCACGGGCCAGGTCGTCGACCACTCGCTGCACGCTCTGTCGAGCGAGGCCGAGTCTGCGCGCCGCGCTGGCGACGGTGCGGGCACCGTCGGAGAGCACGCTCATCACGTGCAATCGGGCGGCAGTTTGGCCCTCTTCTCGGGCGAGCTCCTCGCTTGAGCGCCGAGACTCGCCTGCCAGTTCATACACGTCTGCTACCAGCAGCCGATACGCGTCGACCCGGTCCTGTTTCCGTTCGGTCATCGGCAGCACCTTACCGCACGTTGACAGCCTACTACTGGAATGACAGCATGCTGTCATGATTCTTCGACTGTGGAGCGGGTGGACGGAGCCCGCTCTCGCTGACGCCTACGATCGGCTGTTGACGCAGGACATCGCGCCCTCGATCCTCGCCCGGGGGGTGGCCGGGCTTCGGGAGCTTCGGGTTCTGCGTCGTTCCCCGCAGGAGCTGGACCCCACCGAGGGCAGCGAATTTCTCACCGCCATGACTTTCACGGACTTCGCCGCAGTGTCGGCCTTCACCGGCGGCGATCCGTCCGCCTCCGTTGTCCCGCCTGCCGCCCGCGATCTGCTCGGACGCTTCGATCGGCAGTCGCGGCACTATCTGACCCGAGCGGTGTTCCGCGCCGGTGATGGCCAGCCGCCAGGCGTCGGGTGAACACCCGTCCACCTCACTGACCCAATGGCTGCTCGCGGTCGACGTTCCGGCCGAGGGCGACCATCCGCAGGGTCTCCTCTCGCCGCCGCACCAGTAGCGCCCCGGCCAGGAAGGTCACCGGCGCGACGAGCACCAGCATCGCCCACTGAGCCGGCACCAGGGGGACGGTGTGTCCCATGTGCATGGTCGAGGTGACCCAACCGGCGAGGGCGCTGTCAATCACCAGGGCGAGGGCTGCCACGGGCAGCAGCATGACGACGATCCGTCGGCGTACCTCCGGAGTGAGCGTGGCCACCGCGATCACCATGGCCAAAGCGGCAGCCGCCAGGCCCGCGACGTAGAGCCAGACGACCAGCTCACTGCTGGCCTCGATGCCGTACAAGACCTGGTACGACACCTCGCCGACGAAGCCGAACGTGGGGCTGGTCGCCCGGTTCGTCACAAGGAGCGCGACCATCGCGGCCGGTGCGAGCAGCAGGGCCAGCAGTCGGCGTACGCCCAGCAGCGCGATCGCCCGGCGGCGCAGCGCCGGCACGGTGAGCGCGGCGGCAGCCACCACGGCGAGGGCGAACTGCGGCAACGTGTCCACCACATACGTCGGGTTGTCACCGGCCTGCGGCGCGACGAGCGCACCCCAACCGAGCACGCCGGCCCAGGCGAGACCGGCGGCGACCCAACGCCACCCGACCAGCACCGCTGCGCAGACGCCCGCCCAGCCGGCGACGTGCAACCAGTCGACGAGATCCGGACCGCTCGACGCGAACCCGGGCGGCGGACTCGACGCGCGGACGAGCAGGTCGAGCAGCGTCCTGCTGGCGAGCGCCAGCAGTACGACTCCGACCAGCAGGCCGGTCACCGTCGCCGCGTCCGCCCAGCTCGACTCGGTGAACCCCCGTGCGCCCAC
This sequence comes from Micromonospora zamorensis, assembly GCF_900090275.1. NCBI lineage: Bacteria > Bacillati > Actinomycetota > Actinomycetes > Micromonosporales > Micromonosporaceae > Micromonospora > Micromonospora zamorensis. The sequence continues at coordinate 3,616,339 of NZ_LT607755.1, forward strand.
CCGTAGCCGCGCCCGCAAGCCGGCGCCGACCAGATTCCGCACGTCGGCGGCGCCGGGTCGTCGCTGGCCCGGCCGTGCACCAGCGAGGAGCACGGCCAGCATCTCGTCCTCGTACACCCGACGGTGTTCCCACGGATAGACGGCCAGCAGCCGCCGGTAGCGGCGCTCCAGATCGTCGCTGCTCACGCCGCACCTCCGTCGGTCAGTAGGCCGCTGCGGCGTAGCCGCACCCGAGCGGCGTCCGCGTTGTGTCGCAGGCGAGCTGCATTGACGGACGTGGCCGGCACGAATCACCGTGCCGGCCACGTCAACGGTGGTGGTTCAGCTGGTGTAGGCCTCCACCTCCCAGAGCGAGTGCCCGTAGCCGGTGCCCCGGGCGGTGCCGTTGATCCGCAGGTAGCGGCCGTTGGCACCGAGCGCGGTGTGCTCGTCCACGCCGCCGTCGGCGCCGGTCACCGTCTTCACCGTCGTCCAGGTGGTGCCGTCGTTAGAGGTCTGGATCTGGTACGCGCTGCTGTACGCCGCCTCCCAGCTCAGCTTGACCCGACCGATCGCTGTGGGACTGCCGAGGTCGACGCGGATCCACTGCGGGTCGGAGAACGTGCTCGACCAGCGGGTGGTGAGGCTGCCGTCCACCGCCTGGGCGCCGGACACGTCGGCCCCCTCGTTGCTGGAGGTCGACGTGGGCTTGTTGAGCAGAAGGTTGCCGCCGGAGGGGCCACCGGTGCCGCCGTACACCTCGAACTCGAACAGTGAGTAGCCCCAGGCGGTCCCCCGGGTGGTGCCCAGGAGCCGGACGTACCGGCCGGACCCGCTGAGCCCGGTCAGGTCGTCCACCCCGCCGTCGCCGCCGGTCACCGTACGGATCGTGGTGAAGTTGACCCCGTCCGGCGAGGTCTGGATCTGGTAACCACTGCCGTACGCCGCCTCCCAGGTCAGCTTGACCCGGTTGAGCGAGTACGTGGCGCCGAGGTCCACATCGATCCACTGCGGGTCACTGAAGGCGCTGCCCCACCGGGTTCCGGCCACGCCGTCGAACGCGTTGGCCGCGCCGTACGCGCCCTCGAAGCTGGACGCTCGTGCCGGCTTGCCCCGGGCCAGGTTGGTGCCCGGCTCGGGATCCGGGTCGGGGTCCGGGTCCGGCCCGGGTCCACCAGGGCTGGTGGAGAGGGTGAACTCGTCGATGTCGAACCACGGCCCAGCGCCCTTGAAGACCAGGAACAGGGTTCGGGTGCCGGTCGGGGCGGTGACCCCACCGGTGACCGTGGCGAAATTGGCGTACCCGCCGGTGGGCACCACGGTGGCCGAGCCGACCAGCGGCCCGGTGGGCGAGTCGACCCGCAACTCCACCGTGCCGCCGCCACCGGCCGGTGCTCCGACCCGGGCGCTGAACGACTGGACGCCGGTCAGGTTGTAGGGGCGGAACGAGATCCAGTCGTTGTTGTCGACGTAGCCGACCGCCGCGCCGCCGTGCCCCGCCGCCCCGGCGACGATCTGGACACCTGACGAGTCACCGAAGTGCTCGGCCTGGCGTACCCGAGGTTGCAGGACGGCCTGGGTGTGCGTGGTCAGCGGCGGCTGGCTACCACCGCCCAGGTCGGTGTATTCGGCGTCGATGATGCCGAAGATGTTCGCCGCGGTGTCGTGCTCGCCGTCCGCCGAGGTCTGGATGACGCCGGAGCAGCCCTGCACGCTGCCGAGCTGGTGGCCGTGCGAGTCGTGGCCGAGGACGTAGTTCACCTTCACCCGGGCGCAGTTGATCGCACCGTCCTGGGCGTCGGTGACGGTGACCGAGAACGGCACGGCGTCCCCGAAGGTGAAGGTCTGCCCGTTCAACGGGGTGTTCACGGTGACCATCGGGGCGCTGTTGCCGACCGTGACCACCACGCTCGCGGTGGCCGTCTTGCCGGTGGTGTCCCGGACCGTCAACGTCGGGCTGCGGGTCCCGTTGGTGGTGTACGTGAAGCTCGGGTTGGCCGCTGTCGAGTCGGTGGTGCCGTTGTTGTCGAAGTCCCAGGCGTAGGTGAACGGGTCACCGTCCGGGTCGAGCGTGCCGGCCGAGGAGAAGGCCACGGTCAGCGGCGCGGTGCCGCTGGTCGGGGTGGCCGAGACCTTGGCGACGGGCGCTCGGCCCTCGCGGGCGTACTCGATGCGGTAGAGCGCCGAGTTGGCGTCGCCGTTGAACCAGCCGGTGCCGTAGTCGAGCACGTAGAGCGCGCCGTCCGGCCCGAACTCCATGTCCATGACCTGCGTGCCGGTCCACGGGAACGGGTTGATCTTCAGCGGTTGGCCGGACGCGTCGAGCTTGATGTTCTTGATCCAGCGGCGACCGAACTCACCGGCGAAGTAGGTCCCGTCGTAGTACTCGGGGAACGCCACGGGCGAGGTGTTGTTCGGGTCGTACCGGTAGACCGGGCCGCCCATCGGCGACAGGCCACCGCCGGTGAACTCCGGCGGCGAGCCGGAGCCGCCGTACGGCAGCCACGCCGGGACGGCCGGCGGCAGCTGGGTGATGCCGGTGTTGTTGGGCGAGTTGTTGACCGGCCCGCCCGCGCAGTTGAACTTCGGCCCGGACGGCCCGGACGGGAAGGTGTAGTCGTTGTACGCGTCGTTGCGGGCGGTGCAGTACGGCCAGCCGTAGAAGCCGGGTCGGTCGATCCGGGCGAACTCCACGTTGCCCGCCGGCCCCCGGTTCGGGTCGGCGGTGCCCGCGTCGGGACCGTAGTCACCGAGGTAGACGATGCCGGTGGCCTTGTCCACGCTCATCCGGAACGGGTTGCGGAAGCCCATCGCATAGACCTCCGGGCGGGTCCTCGCGGTGCCCGGGGCGAACATGTTGCCGGCCGGGATGGTGTAGCCCCCGGCGGCGCTCGGCTTGATCCGGAGCACCTTGCCGCGCAGGTCGTTGCTGTTCGCGGAGGTGCGTTGCGCGTCGAACGCCGGGTTGCGCCCGGCCCGCTCGTCGATCGGGGTGAAGCCGGCCGAGTCGAACGGGTTGGTGTCGTCACCGGTGGACAGGTAGAGGTTGCCCGCCGCGTCGAAGTCCATGTCACCGCCGACGTGGCAGCACATGCCCCGGCTGGTCGGCACGTTGAGGATCAGCGTCTCGCTGGCCAGGTTGATGGTGTTGTCCGCGTTGACGGTGAACCGGGCGAGCCGGTTGACGCCTTCCCAGACTGCGAACTCGGCCGGTGTGCCGGTGGCTGGGGCGCCGCCACCGGGGGTGCTCAGTGGTGGGGCGAAGTAGGCGTACACCCAGCGGTTGGTGGCGAAGTTCGGGTCGGCCTTGATGCCCTGCAGACCCTCCTCGTCTCCGGTGTAGACCGGCAGGGTCGCGGCGATCTTGGTGTTGCCGGCGGCGTCGGTGTGCCGGATCACGCCGTTGCGGGAGGTGTGCAGCACGCCCCGGTCCGGCAGGACGGTCAGGCTCATCGGCTCACCGGTCTCGGCCGCGCCCTTGGCCAGCTCCACCTGTTGGAAGCTGCTGGTGACGGTGGCGCCACAGTCGGCGTCGACCTCCCCGGCCGCGGTCCTGATGCCACCGAGCAGGTGCTGACGGAAGCTCGCCTCGGTGTACGACGCGTCGGTGTGCCCCAGGCCCGTGTACCAGGCCCGGCCGCCGGAGTAGTTCTGGCACCAGGAGATCGGGTGGTCGGCGCCCATGCTCCCGCCGGTGTAGGTGCTCTCGTCCAGCGTGGCCAGCACGTGCACGTTGCCCCGGGGGTTGGTGCGGTAGTTGTACAGCTCGTCGAACCGGTTCCACCGCTGCGGCAGCGTCGCGGTGGACGGGTGCACCTGGTCGGCGACCTTGACGGTGACGTTCTGCTCGGCGGGGTGCGAGGCGAAGTACGCCCCAACCAGCCCGCCGTACCAGGGCCAGTCGTACTCGGTGTCGGAGGCGGAGTGCACGCCGACGTAGCCGCCGCCGCCGGTGATGTAGCGCTCGAACGCGGCCTGCTGGGCGGCGTTGAGCACGTCGCCGGTGGTGGACAGCCAGATCACCGCGGCGAACCGGTCGAGGTTGGCGTCGGTGAACTGGGCGGCGTCCTCGGTCGCCTCGACGGTGAAGCCGTTGGCGGCGCCGAGCTGCTGGATGGCGGTGATGCCCGGGGTGATGGATCCGTGCCGGAATCCGGCGGTCTTGCTGAAGACCAGCACGGTGAAGGGTGCGGCGCTGGCCGTGGGCGGCGCGGCGACGATGCCTCCGGCCACGAGGATCGTGCTCAGCGCGAGGCCGAGCCACGATCTCAGGGATCTGCGCACGGTGGGGTCCTTTCGCGGTGCGAGGGACGGCGTGCGCCGATCACGCCTGGCGGTGGTGGAACGAGATATGTGAATGCATCGTTGCGCCCGAATCACGGGCGCGTCAAGCACTCTCCCACCATCCGTGAGAGCGTTATCTCCGCAGGTCAGGGACGACCGTCGAGAGCTAGATCGAATAACGGTTTTCCGGCTGCGATCCGTGCGCGGAGGGCCCCCGAGGTGCGGTGGACGCGCTCGCAGCCCGACGCGTTCGGCGAATGACCGAATCGGATCACAGCTGTTAGGTAAGCCTGGCCTATGCGAAATATCCCCGAAAGAGGTTACTGATGGGGATTTGTCCCGTCGGAGCTGGGTACTGGGATTGCCCGGCTCCGACGACGGAAGCGAGATCGCTGATGACTGACATGCTGGAGATGCCGCGGGTACACGAGTGCACAGTCACCGACTGCGGCTACAACCACGATGGCTGCCACGCGTTCGCCATCACCATCGGGCAGGAGAACGGGCACGAGAACGCCAACTGCGCCACGTTCATCGACACCTCGGCCAAGGGCGGGCTGGACCGGGTCATCGCCCAGGTCGGCGCCTGCAAGCGCAGCGACTGCCAACACAACGCCGAGTTGGAGTGCCACGCACCGTCCATTCGGGTCGGCCCGGGGCAGGACATCGCCGACTGCCAGACATACCAACCGCGCTGAGCCCTGCGGGCACCGATGGAGGCGGCCGAGACGGCCGCCCCCATCGCGTCTCAGATCACGCCAGGTACGACCGCCGCTCTCAGCGACCGCCCGCGACCAGCTCGGCGATCATTCCCTCGCAACTGCGGGCGACGACCTGGGCTCCGCGCCGCTGCGCCAGCGGAAGCAGCAGGTCCTCGGCCCGGTCCCGCCACCGCCACTGCGCGTCGGCGGCGACCTCCCAGAGCCGCTGCGCGGTCGCCTCGTGCTCGACACCGAGCCGGGCGGCGAGGCCCACCCCGTTGCCCCCGACCAGTCGCTGCGCCTCGTCGGCCAGCTCCACGTCGAACCCGAGCCGGGTGTTGCGCAGGGCCACCAGCAGGCGCAGCTCCCGGAACTCGTGCGCACCGGCGAGGATCTGCTCGACCGCGCCAACCAGCTCGTCGGAACCCCGGGTGGGCTCGGCCCGCAGCAGCGTCTCCACCGCGGCCAGCGCGGACCGGGCCTTGAGCGTGTCGCGGCGATCGATGAAACAACGGGTCACCGACTCCCGCAGCTCGGTGAGGCCACTGCGCCGGATGAGTTCGGCGGAGAGCTTCACCCGACTGTCGAAGCCACTGCGGACCAGGGTGGCCGCCAGCCGGACACCGAAGATCCCGAACCGGTCCAGCAGCGCGCCGCGCACCTCGGTCTCCAGCCGTACCGGCAGCTCGCCACGGAGGAAGCGCTCGGCGGAGATCAGGTGAGCGTCCAACTTCGCCCGGGGCACCGAGGCCAGCGTCGCGAGCGCCGCGAAGTCCGATTCGCCGAGCATCCGGCCCGCCAGGCCGAGCATCCCGCTGCACGCCACCACGTTCACGCTGACTGCGCTCACCCGCGGATCGCGGTAGTGCCGCCGGGCGAGCTGACGCGCGCTGAGCAGACCGTCGATCCGACCTCCCCCGGTCTCGTCCGCCCGGGACAACACCATGATCACGTTGATCGGGGCGGCCTGCCCGATGGCGCCGTCCCGGCCCGCCTCCAGCATCCGCAGATCACTGTCGCGACCGTCACGGGTCAGGTACAACACCGCGTCCGAGTCCCGCAGCACCCGCTCCACCAACGGCATCCGGCCCTGCTCGACGTCGCCCGGGAGCGCCGGGGTGTCGATCAGCGTGACCTGCCGGAGCGCGCGCGTCGGCCACTGCACCACGATGTCGCGTACGTCCCCGGTGTCCCAGCCGAGATCCACCCGCAACCCGGTCGCCGACTTGACCACCGTCAGCTCCTGCGGGGGCTGACCGGCCGGGTAGGCGGTGGCACGCGGGGCAGGGCCGTCCTCGTACCAGGTGAACACACCGTCGGCCCTCTCGACCGGCGCGACCTCCTCGCCCATCAGCGCGTTGAGCACCGTCGACTTGCCGGACCGCCACGGCCCGGCGACAGCGATGCGCAGCGGTTGCTCCAACCGGGCCACCTGATTGCGCAACTGCCCCACGGCCCGGGGGTTGCCCTGATAGAGGTCGATGGCCTGGTGCAGCAACCCCCAGGCCGCCTCGTCCAGGCGCAGGCCCACTGTCATGTCTGCGGCTCCAACAGCAGCGGGGCCGAACGCGTAACGGTCAACTGCTGGGCCTGCTCGTAGAGCGCGGCCAACCGGGTCATCTTCAACCGGATCTCGCGCTGCCGCTGCTCGCGCAGGGAGGCGTCGGTGTCGGCCTCCTGCTTCGCGCTGCGGAACGACTGCACGATGGCCTCCTGAAGCTCCTCGGTCAGCCCCGTGAAGTGGTCACGCAGCATCCGCTGCACCTGCCGGACGGCGTCCCGGCAGTCCCGGGTGATCCGGACGAAGAAGTCGTCGACGTGGCGCTGGATCGCGGTCTTGACGGTCGCCTGGCGGCGTCGGAGCAACTGCTTGCTCTCGTCGCGGATGCTCTTGCCGCCGAAGAGCGCCCCGATGCCGACCGAGACCGGGTTGATCATCGGCATTCCGGCCAGGGTGGTCGCCAGGCCGAACATCAACATGCCGCCGTACGAGCCCTTCATGCCGGTGAACAGCTTCTGGCCGGTGGTGAACCTGTCGATCGTCGGCCGTTGCAACTCCGGCAGTCGCCGGGCGATGTCGTCCGGCATGGACATGGACCAGGGTGGCAGGACGTCGTAGCCGTACCGGTTGAAGTTGGCGGCCACCCGGCGGGCGATCCAGTCGCAGCGCTGGATCAGCCACTCGTGGTTGGCCTCCGCCGCCTCGACCAGGCTCCGCTCCAACCAGTCCTGAAAGGTGTCCCAGGCGTCCAGCGGATCGGCGGTGTCGAACGCCTCGTCCACCGTGCGCAGGATCTGCCGGGTCCGGTCCCGAAGGTCGTACTCGATGTCGGAGAGCAGGTCGGCGATCTCGTCGTTGAGCGTGTTCTGCCAACGGGTTGAGCAGCGACGCAGCTCGTCGACCTCGCGCTGGGCGGCGTGCAGGCGGGAGATCGGCCCGGACTGCTCCTCGGCCTCCTGGGTCGCCAGCTCGGCGCGCAGCGGTGCGGCCAGCTGCTCCACCACCGTCCGCGCCACCGCCTGCACCGACGCCCGGGCCAGGTGGTCGGACTTGCCGGCCAGGTCCCGCTGTAGTCGGGCGATCAGCGCGGGAAAGCCGGACTCGGCGTTGAGATCACGGTCGTCGGACGCGGCGGCGCGCAGCCGTAGCGTCGCCGAGACCGGGATCAGCGCCGCCGGGACGCCGGCCTCGACGAGATGCTGCCGGTTGCGCTCGGCGACCGCACGCCAGTCGGCCACCAGATCGGTCTTGCTCTGCACCACGACCACGTTCGGGTGCGCGCGCATCACGTGCAGCAACATGTTCAGCTCGGCGACCGACAACTCCCGGGTGGAGTCCGAGACCAGCAGCACGGTGTCCGCGCGGGCGGGAGCCGCGACCGGGGCGGCACCGCCGACACCGGCGACCTCGTCGGTGCCCGGAGTGTCCACCAGCACCAGCCCGGCGCCGAGCAGGGCACGCGGCACCCCGATCTCGACGTACGCCGGACCGCCGCCCGCCCGACGCCCGATCATGCCGGCCACGCCCGCGGCGACCTGGTTGAGCGCCACCGGAGTCCGCTCCACGGTCACCGTGGCGGCGCCGCCGGCGGGACGACCCGTGGCTGGTGGCGGCGCCTGAGCCACTGCGGCGGACGGGGCTTCGGCGTGCTGCACCACGGTCGGCAGGACTGTCGTGCGGCCGTCGCCCACCGGGCAGGCGGGGGCGTTGATGATCGCGTTGATCAGCTGACTCTTGCCCTGGTTCGGCTCACCGATGACCAGGACCCGAAGCGTCGGGTCCAGCAGTTGGGCACGCTTCTGCCGCACCGTCTGGAGCAGGTCACCACGACCATGAGCACTGCACGTACGGGCGATCTCGTCCAGCACGTCCAACCAGATCCCGGCCATCACCGCACCAAGTGTGCGGATTTCGGCTCAATTATCAAGAGGGACCGGATGTGGAACCGGAGAGGGCCGGATCGCCCGAAGCGACCCGGCCTCCCGCTCCTACCGGAGATCCCTGTCAGAGCAGGCCGCCGGTGATACCCAGCAGGCCGTGGTCCGGCGAGGCGTGCGAGTCGCCCAGCACACCATCGGTGGCGCCCCCGGTCACATCGCCGACCGCGCCGGTGACACCGGGAAGGAGGCTGTCCACCTGGTGCGTCACACCGCCCACAGTGGACGGAACGTCGAGCGGCGGGACGACGCCACCGACAGCGCCGCCCGCGTGGCCCAGACCCAGCCCGCCCAGGGTGTCGTCGACACCGAGGGAACCCACGACACCGTTGAGCTGACCGTGGGTGCCGGAGAGGGCACCGCCGGTCAGGTCGCCGCCGAGCAGGCCCGGGTCGGTTGCGCCGAGGAGACCGCTCGGATCGCCGGCCACGCCGGTGACGTTCCCCAGAACCGGGTCCGCGATGGCGTCCACTGGCTGCACCACGTCGGCGTCGAGGGTGTGCGCCACGTCGGAGACACCAGCCAGGTCGCTGTCCAACCCGTACGGACCGACGCCCAGGCCGATCCCCGGCAGCACGGTGATCCCGGCGGCGGCAGCCGACGGGTCGACTGCGATGGCGCCGAGCACGCCGGCCTTGATGTCCACGCCGGTGGGAGAACTCGTGACGCTGATCTGCTGCGCCACGCTCTGCAACTGGCCCACCACGTCGGTGGTGTCGGTGACCAGCGGGTCGAACCCGAGCTGCCCGACGGCCGGCACCAGTGGGGTGAGGCCCTGCCCCGGCGCGTAGTCGACCACCAGCGGCACCACGTCCTGCACGTCCGCCGCGGTGATGTCGCTGAGCCCTGCGGCCCGCAGCGCACCCTCGGGGTCGAGGTCGAAGGCCGACCGCGCGTCGGGGTTCGTCAACAGGTCGAGCACGAAGTCGTGGAGGGTCTGGTGCGAGTCCATGTGCCGGTTCTCCTCGGATCTGGCCGTCGGCGGGTGTCGTACATCGACAGTGACGCTATTGCCCAGCCCACCCCCGGGCATCGGGGCTCAGCCCGCATCCGGGCCGGTTGAACTAGGGGCTCCGCCGCCTCGTACGTTAGGGGGACAGGGGGAAACCGACCCGGCGAGATTAGGGTCCCGACCAGGGACTGATCTCTGGTACGAACGTAGGAGCCCGCGGGGTTCGCCGGGGGTGGGTCGTCGGCAGCACCGACGCCATCGCCATCGGCCGGCCAACTCACGGGGGGAGAAGAGACGATGCCGTACGTCCTGGGGATAGACATCGGAAGCACCAACACCGCCGCCGCGGTCGCACGGTCGCACGGCACGACCTGGACCCGCCCCGAGCCCGTCCCGCTGCAGGTCGGTTCCGCTCTCGTGCCATCGGTGCTGTGCCTGTCCGAGGACGGCTCGCTGCACGTTGGCGAGCCCGCCACCGACGACGGCAGCCGCACCACACGCGACTTCGTGCACCGGATCGGCGATGACGTACCCCTGCTGCTCGGCGGCGAAACGTGCGCGCCGCAGACGCTCACCGCCGAACTGGCGGCGTGGGTGGTCGAGCGGGTCCACGCCCTGGAGGGCGGCCCGGCAGAGGCGATAGTGCTCAGCCACCCGGCGGGGTGGCGCCCCTACCGACGAGAGGTGCTGCACCGGGCGCTGTCCGGCTTCGGCCTGCGCAACGTGACGTTGCTTCCGCGCACGGTCACGGTCGCCGAGAGCCACGCGGCCCGCGGGTTCGCGGGCAGCACCGCTGTCGTCTACGCCCTGGGGGGCAACAGCTTCGAGGCGGCTCTCGTGCGTCGCACCCCGCGCGGCACCTACGAGACGTTCGGCACCCCACAGGGCCTGGACCCGATCGGCGGGGCCGACTTCGACGAGGCGCTGGCCGACCACACCCGTACCGCGCTGGCCCGGGAGTTGGCCACCAGCGCACGCCGCGGCACCCAGGCCGCGCTGCGCGGGCTGCGCGCGGAGTGTGACCGGGTCAAGCGGGTGCTGACCGTCGACCTGACGGCCGACGTGGTGCTGGCCCTGCCGGGCGGCCCGGCGCGGATACCGGTGACCCGGGCCCAGTTCGAGGACATGATCCGCCCGACGGTGCAGGTCACCGTCGACCTCCTGCTGCGGGCCGTGCGCAGCGCCAACCTGACGCCGGGGCAGCTCGACGGTGTCCTGCTGGCGGGCGGGTCGACCCGCGTGCCACTCGTCACCGAGCTGATCAGCGCGGCCCTCCCGGTCCCCGTCGAGGTGGAACCGGACTCCCAGTTGACCGCCGCCACCGGTGCGGCGATGGCCGCGTGCCAGGTGGTGTCGCCGCGCCCCCGCCGACAGCCACCGGCCCGCGATCCATCCCCGGTCAGCGGTGCCGGTCGGGCCTCCGTCCCGGCTACCCGCCGCCCCCACCACGACACCACCGTCCCGGGCGATCCGCCACCGCGGCCCCCGGTCCGGGTCCTCCCACTGGACCTGCCGAAACCGTCCCGCCTGGCCTTGGCCCGCAGCCGGGGACGCGAAGGATGACCCCAATGATCATGAATGACATCGCCGAGACCGGGCTGACGCTGGACCGGGGGCCGCAGGTCCTGCTGGACACTGTCGGACAGGACCCGACCGGCCCGCTCAGCGTCGGCATCGCCGGCCCGGGCGGTCACGGGAAGACCGCGCTGCTCACGGAGCTGGCGCGAGTCCATCAACGGGCCGGGATCACCGTGCGCACGACCGCCCCGGAGCCGGGCGAACCGGTCGACGCCGACACCCTGGTGCTGGTCGACGACGCGCACCTGCTCGACGACGCACGGATCGAAGTGCTGCAGGGTCTGGCCGCCACCCGTCGGCACCGACTGGTGGTCGCCCACCGCCCGTGGCCCCGGTCGGCGGCGCTCAGCGAGCTGGTCGACGCGCTCCGACGCGACGGGCAGGCCCTGCTCCTCACGCCGTTCACCCGGGAGCAGACCGCCGCCTACCTCGCCTCCACACCCGAGCTGGGCAGCCGAGACGACCTGGTCGACTTCGTCCACACGCAGACCTGCGGCGTACCCCGGGATGTCGAGCGGCTGGCCCGCGGCCTGGCCGCCGCGGAGACCCCGACCGGCGCGGTGGTCGACCCACCCCGGTCCGTCGTCGGCGAGTTCGGGCCGGACCTGGACGTCCAACCCGACGCGGTACGACGGCTGCTGCTCGCCGTCGCGGCGGGCGGGACGCTGCCGGTGAGCATGCTCGGCGCCCTCCTGGGCCGGGAGCCGGCGGCGGTGGACGATCTGATCGCCACGACCAGGGCGGCCGGGCTGCTCGGTGCCGACGGCCGGCTCGCACCGATCGTCCGGCGGGCCGTCACGACGCTGAGCGCCACCACCGAGCGGACGGCGGTCTGGCGTCGGCTCACCGAGTTGCAGCTCGCCAGGGGTGGCGCGGTGCTGCCGTTGGTCCGGTCCCTGCTCGCGGTCGGCGCGCTCGGCGACTGCCCGGTCCCGACCCTGGCCGCGGCGGCGAACGAGGCTCTGGCCGACGAGCCGGCGTTCGCCGCCGACCTGTTCGCGGCCGCCACGGCGGCCGGAAGGCCAGCAAGCGCCGAGCAGGCGCTCGCCGCCGCACTGGCCGGCCACCTCGACGACGCCCTACGGCTGGCGGACCGACTGCTGTCCACGGCCACTCCCCCCGATCGCCGCGAGGCGGCAGTGGTGGCCGCGACCGCCCTGGCGCACCGTGGGCACGTCGGTCGCAGCGTGGAGCTGTACCGGTGGTCGGGCAGCGCGTCAGCGCTGGCGTTCGCCACCGTCGGCGGGTTCGCCACCGGCGACCTGAGCGCCGCCGCCGATCCGCCGGCCGGTGATCCCGGCGGCGAACCCCCGACCCTGCGCGCCAGCGCCGCCCGGCTGATGGCCACCGGCGTCCGCGACAGCGTGACCGGCTCACCGACCGCCGCGCTCTCCGCGCTCGTGCAGGCCGCCGCGCTGCTGGAGCCGGACGGACGCGCGGCACTCCTACCGGACAGCCCGGCGGCGCTCGCCGCGCTGACGGCAGTGCACTGCGGCGAGCTGGAGATCGCCGAGCAGGTGCTGCACCGGGCCCTGGCCGCCGGTGTCGGCGGCCCCCTGATGGCTCGTCGACACCGGCTGTTGCAGGCCTGGATCCTGATGGTCCGGGGCGAGACGCACGCCGCGGCCGAACGTCTCGCCACGGTGACTCTCGACGGGCGGCCGTTGGAGTCGCGCGACCTGCTCTTCGCCGCCGCGATCCGGATGGGCGTCAGCCGGCGCAACAGCGACCTCGGCGCGCTCAAGCGCGGATGGGGGCAGGCGCTGGAGGCGGTGGTCCGGCACCCCGTCGACCTGTTCACGCTGTTGCCGCTGGGTGAGCTGGCCATCGCGGGCGCACGGCTCGGTGACCTGGCCCGCCTGGAGCCGTACCTGCTCCAGGGACGCGCCCTGCTGGGCCGCCTCGGCGACCCACCACTGTGGAGTGTTCCGCTGCACTGGAGCGGGCTGCACGCCGCCATCCTGACCGCCGAGCCGGCAGTCGCCGACGAACACGTCGCCGCGCTGCTCGCCGCCGCCGGTCACAGCCGGTACGCCGCCGTGGTCGCCGCCGCCGCGGAGAGCTGGGTGGAGGTGTTGCGGGGCGTCGTCGACCCGACCCGGGTGGAGGCCGCCGCCCGAGGGCTGCACGACACCGGACTGTGCTGGGACGGTGCTCGCCTCGCCGGTCAGGCCGCGATCCGCACCGCGGACCGGCGGGCGATGACCACCCTGCTGGAGTGCGCCCGCGCGCTCCAGGGGCGGCCACCCGGCGGCCACGGCGGGCAGACACCGACGACCGGCGCGAGCCCAGCGCGCGCGGCCGGCCCCACCCAGCAGGGGCTCAGCGACCGCGAGTACGAGGTCGCCGAGCTGGTGCTGGCCGGGTTGACCTACCGGGAGATCGGCGACCGGCTCTTCATCTCGGCGAAGACGGTGGAACACCACGTGGCGCGGATGCGCCACCGACTCAACTGCGCCAACCGCACCGAGCTGCTGGCCCTGCTGCGCACCATCGTCGCCGACCGGGCCAGCGACACGGCCGGACAGCCGTGGCCACAGCGGACGACCCGATGAGGCACCCACGCGGCGGACGCCTCCGCGCCGGGCGGGGCCGACCGTGACGCGCGACGAGGTGCGACTGATCCGGGTCAGGCTGGTCGTGCTGTGCGCCGTCCTCGTCTCGCTCTGGTCCTACGCCGCCTACGTGGCCGGCCAGGACGCGGCCGACCTGCTGCGCGTGCGGGCCCTGGCGGACACCCTGGGCCAGCCCGCCGACCGGCTGATCCTGGGCCTGCAGGCCGAACGTCGGCTCACCGCCGAGCGGGTCGCCGCAGCCGCGCCGACGGCGCCCCCGTTGGTCGCGGCACGCGAGGGCACCGACCGGGCCGCCGCCGAGGTCCGCGCGTTCACCGAGGGCCGTGACCTTCGACTGCTCAGCGCCGGTGACGTCCGCGACCGGGCAGGCGAGCTGGTCCGCCGGCTCGACGGCCTGGGCACGATCCGGTCCCAGGTGGACGCCGGGAGTCTCGACCTGACCGAGGCCGTCGACGCGTACGACCAGGTCGTCGACGTCGCCTTCCGGGTGTACGGCCCGGAGTGGGGCGCGTACGAGAGCGCTCTGGCCGCCGACACCCGGGCGGTGATCGCGCTTGCCCGTGCCCGGGAGCTGCTCGCCCGGGAGGACACACTGGTCAGCGCGGCCCTGACCGGCGCTCGGCTCGGTGCCGACGAGCGGAGCCGGCTGATCGAACTCGTCGGCGGCCAGCGGTACGCGCGCACCGAGGCGGCGGCAGGGCTGCCCGTGGACGGCCGCACTGAGCACCAGCGCCTCGTGACCGGCCCCGACTTCGCGGGTCTGCTCGCCCTGGAGGCCCGACTGCTCGCAGCCGACACGGCGCTGACCGGGATCACCGTCCAGGCCTGGCGGGCCGCGGCTGACGCCGCCCTGGGCGCACTGCAGACGCTGGTGACGACCACCGCCCGCAGCAGTGCCGAGCGGGCCGCGCCGGGCGCCGCGGCGGTCGTCGCGCGTACCGGCGCCGTGGTGGGGCTCGGCCTCATCATCGTGCTCGTGCTCCTGCTGGGTTGGGTGAGCACCGTCCGACGCCTGACCGAGGACCGGACCGGTTCGAACCACGACGCTCCGGCCGCTGATGCCACGGCGACGCCCGACGGCGCCAACCAGGAGTTGTTCCTGCGGCTCACCCGACGCAACCAGGTCCTGCTGCGCGATCAGCTCGGCCTGCTGGACGGGATGCAACGCCGGGAGCGGTCCGCCGAGGAGACAAACGAGCTGTTCCAGCTCGACCATCTCACCACCCGGATCCGACGCAACGTGGAGAAGCTGATCACGCTCGCCGGCGCGAGGCCCGCCCGCCGCTGGCGACGGCCCGTGCCGCTGCTCGACGTGACGCGCGGCGCGGTCGCCGAGGTGCCGGACTACCACCGGGTCCTGATCGCGCCGCACTGGCCCTGGTCGCTCGCGGGCAACGCCGTCACGGACGTCGTCCACCTGCTGTCGGAGCTGATCGAGAACGCCCTCGCCTTCTCCGCTGCGGACACCACCGTACGGGTCAGGGGCGAGCACCGACCGCAGGGTTGCGCGGTCCTGGTCGTCGACGACGGGCCGGGTCTGGACGCGTCCGCGCTGGCCGAGGCGAACCACCTGCTCGGCAACCCGCCACCGGACGGCCCGCCCCCGGGTTCCGCGGGTCTGTACGCGGCCGCCGTGCTGGCCTGCCGATGCGGCGCACAGGTCTCGTTGCGCCCCAGCCGGCGCGGTGGGACCGCCGCCACCGTGCTCCTACCGGCCGGGCTGGTCACACCGAACGTCACCGGCCGTGGCGCGGCCACGGCGCCACCCGGCATCCCCCACCCGCCGGCCCGCGACGCCGCCGACCCCTCCGGCCCGAACGGCGACGGCGAGCTGCCGACGCGGACACGCCACACCGGGCCGACCGGCCCGGAACCCGGCAGGACCAGCCTCGACACCGTCGAGTTCCCGGTCGCTAGAGCAACAAGGAGACACCCATGACGTCCGCAGTGGTCACCGACGACGACCTGACCGGCGCCCTGGACCGCCTGGTCGACCGAGTGCACGGCGCGGAGTTCGCCGTGGTGCTCTCCCCCGACGGGCTGTTCCTCGGCGGTTCCCAACAGGTCAAGGGCGAGCTCGCCGAGCAGCTCTCCGGCGTGGTCGCCGGTCTGATCGCGTTGGGGCTGGCCGCCACGCGGATCTGCGAAGGGGGCGGTCTGCGTCAGGTCGTGGTGCAGATGGCGCGAGCGTTCCTGTTCGTCGCCACCATTCCGAACGGCACCATCCTCACCGTGCGGATCGCCGGTGACGACGTCAAGGTCGGCGACATGGCGTACGAGGTGGCGCTCTTCGTCGGGCAGGCCGAGCGGCACCTGCCGATCCGTCTCGGGCCCGCCTCCTCGGCGACGATCGGGGATCCTGGTGCGCAGCACCGGCAGCGCTGACGAGGCGTGGTACGACGACGACGCTGGCCCGGTGGCCCGGCCGTACACGATGACCGGGGGGCGCACCGCGCCCACGGGCGACAAGTTCGACCTGATCTCACTGGTCGTCGCTCGCCGGGGGGTCACGCCGCCCACACCGCTCTTTCCCGAACAGGCGCGGATCGTCGAGCTGTGCCACGATCCGGTGTCGGTGGCCGAGGTGGGTGCCGAGCTGGACCTTCCACTGGGGACGGTCCGGGTGTTGCTCGGTGACCTGCTCACGGCCGGGCTGATCGAGGCGCATGACCCGCCGATGCTGTCGGAGGTGCCGAACGAGGATCTGCTCAAGGCGATACTCGTCGGGCTCCGCGCCCTGTGACAGGGCAGATGCCATCCGCGACCCGCACGGATCGCGGGCGCGCATCCGGCGACGAACTGAAGGGGAGACAGGCAGTGCCGGCAACACCACCCCAGCCACGCCGTACCGTGGCGATCATCCTGCTGGACCGGATCGTGGCCTTCGGCACGACCGCGCGGCGGGTGCTCACCGGACGGGACGACGTCTCGCGGGCCACCTGGGTGGCCGTGATCGCGGCGTTCGGGGTGCTGGTCGCGACGGCCGTCTCCGTCATCGGGTTGCTGCGTACGCCGGAGAAGCTGACGCCGGTGACCCTCGACGCGCCACCGTCCGTCGAGCAGGTGGGCACTCCACCGACCGGCACTCCCCGGGCGCAGGCACGGCCGGCGGCCAGCAGCCCGGCGGCGCCCGCTCCCCCACCGCCCGCGTCGGCCACCGCCGTCCCGACGACCGCAGGTGCGTCGACCCGGCCCACACCGACCGGTGCGACGGCCTCGCCCACCCCGACTCCCCTGAACGCCGACTTCGCCATCGCGGACAACGCCCTGCTCAGTTACGGTGCGGCCGTGACGATCAGCAACCCGGGGTCGGTGCCGGTGCCGCAGTGGACGCTGACCGTCACCCTGCCCCGGGAGTCGCTGCGGGTCAGCGCGGTCGAGGGCGCGCGGGTCAGCCGGGACGGTGCGGTGTGGACGTTCGTGCCGGACGGAAGCGCCGGTCAGGTGCCCGGCAGCACCTCGGTCCAGGTGACGTTTCGCGTCAACGGTTCACCGGCGGGTGCCGCCCCCGAGGCCTGCGCCATCGACGGGGCCGCCTGCACCGGCCTGCCGCACTGACCGGGTCGAGTCAGCGGGTCGAGTGCGGTACACCCGGCGTTCCGGCGACAGCCGGAAGCGCGGGCGCCAACGCCGCCAGGATGCACAGGCCGCCGATGGGGAGCAGGTTGAGCGTTACCGCCGGCGCCACGATGCCGACGACCAGCAGCGGAACGCTCCACCACGGCAGCCGCCGTCTGACCACGAGCATGCCGGCGAGCACGACCAGGCCGAGGAAGAAGAACTGGGGTACGACGTCGTAGAAGGCCACCTCGACACCGGGGATGTCCTTGAAGTCCGCGCCGAGGGCCGACATCTCCGCACGGTCCGCGGCCAGGAGCCCTTCGACGATGTCGGCGCCGAACTGCACCATGGTCGCGGCCAGCCCGACCATGGTCAGGGCCACCACCCCGGTACGCCATGGGCTGCGGGGCAGCAGGCCGGCCAGGGCGAGCACGGCCGGGACGAAGCACACCATGCCCGCGAGGCCGACGAGATGCGCGGCCTGCCAGTCGAACCCGGGGCCGTACACCCCGTCGGACCTACCCCACAGGCGTACGAGGCCGTAGGCCGCGATGCCGACCGGTCCGGCGATCACGAAGAGCGCAGCGCGTTTCATGCCAGCCATCATCTGGCCGGCGACACCCACCCGACCTCCGGGAAGCTCCCCTGCCCGGCCCTGGACTTCGTCTCAGGTCTTCCACTGAGCAGACCCTCGGTGCCGCCGGCGGTGTGAACGGGCTCACTGCTCCTTGATCAGTGGGGCGTAGGCGGCGCGGGTGAGCGGGTCGGCGGACAGCGAACCGTCGGCCCGGGGCACACCGAGCGGTCTGCCGTCGCGCAGGAAGGCCACTGTGGTGACGTCGTCGCGGCTGGTCAGGGTGCAGACGATCTGCCCGAAGGCGAGGACCTCGTCGCTGCGGCCGGCGTCGACGGCCGGCGCGTCCACCGCGACGAGAGCCTGCGTGCCGGTCACCGTCACACCAGCGGCGTTGACCGCTCCCGGCAGCGCGCTGGTCAGGTCGCTGTCACGTTCCTCCCCGGTGGGTCCGGCGAGCAGATGCCGCAGTTGGTCAGCCATGCTCGGCACACTGTCGACGCGCCGGACCACGGGGATGATCCAGTTGTCGCGTACGAGGCAGAGGGTTTCGACGACGTGGCCGGCCGGTGCGGTGGCGTCGGCGGGAACGGAGCTGTGGAACGGCCCACGCGGTGGCTGCACCGTTCGGGGGCCGTCGTCGGTGGGGATGCCGCAACCGGTCAACAGCAGGACGAGTGCCAACGGGGCGAGACGGCGTCGGTTCACGGCAGGCTGCCCGGAAGCGCGACCCGGAAGCGTGCGCCGCCCCCGGGGCGGTCGACGACGGTGGCGTGCCCCTCGTGCGCTGCGGCGTGCTGGGCCACCAGCGCGAGCCCGAGCCCCGTGCCGTCACCTGCGCCACGGGTGTGGGCGGCCCGACCCCGAACGAAACGGTCGAAGATCGCCTCACGATCCTCCACGGGCACGCCCGGGCCATCGTCGTCGACCTCGATGACGCCGGTGTCACCGTCGCGGCAGAGGCGGACGGCTGCGGGGCCGGCGCCGTAGGTCACGGCGTTGTCGAGCAGGTTCGCCAGGACCTGGGCGATCCGCCGCCGCTCGACGTGCCAGGTCGGGGGGACGTCCGGTGCCAGGTGGACGAGGCTGACCGGCAGGTCGTACGCGTGGCAGGCCTCTTCGGCCAGCTCCACCACGTCCACCGTGGCACGGTGTGCGGGCTGGTCGCTGCGAGCCAGGTCGATCAGGTCGTTGACCAGTCGCTGGAAACGGTCGATCTCGTCGGCGACGAGCCCGGCGGCAGTCGCCGTCCGGTCGTCCTGGTGTTCCCGACGACGGGCCAGGACGCTGGCCGCCGCGGCGAGGGTCTGCAGCGGTGAGCGCAGTTCGTGGCTGACGTCGGCGGCGAAGCGGCGGTCCCGTTCGATGCGGCGGGCGAGCTGGTCGACCATCTGGTTGAACGAGGAGGAGAGGCGGGTCAGGTCGGGGTCGGTGGCCGGGTCCAGCCGGGCGGTGAAGTCACCGGCGGCGATCTTCTGGGCAGCGTCGGCGACCGCCGTCAGCGGCCGTAGTCCGTGTCGGGTGGCGTACCACCCGAGGGCGGCACCGGACCCGGCGACCAGCACCGCGACGGTGGTCAACGCCAGCGCCAGGACCTGGAACGTCTGCTCCAACTCACGCATCGAGTTGACCTCGAAATATGCCGCCGACGAGGACAGCGGCACCCCCACCACCAGGGCGGGTTGCCCGGCGACGCGTACGCGCTGCACCGCCGGCTCCCCGGCGGCGACGATTCGACGCAACTCGGCGGGGATGGCGGCGGTGGTGTCCGGGTCCGCTGTGCGCGCGTACCACTCGCCGTTGAGGTGCAGCACCGGCCGCCGGCTCCCGCCGGTGTCCAGCGACCGGAGCACCTCCACCACGTCCGGACTGTCCGTGTCGAGCCCGGCGTGCACCACCGCGGCGTCGAAGTAGGCGGCCCGTAGTGCGATGCGTTCCCGGTCGTCGAGCAGGGACTGCCGGGTCAGTTCGTAGGAGACCAGGGCCATCGACGCGGAGAGCAGGAGCGCGCCGACCGCGAACGCGGCTGCCACCCGGGTACGCAGTCCGAGGCGTCTCATCGTTGCAGCTTGTAGCCCAGACCCCGCAGGGTCACCAGGTGCCGGGGGTTCGCCGGGTCCGGCTCGATCTTCTGCCGCAGTCGGCCGACGTGCACGTCGACCAGCCGTTCGTCCCCGCTGTCGTACCCCCAGACCCGTTGCAGCAGCTGCTGACGGGACAGCACCCGGCCGGCGTGCTCGGCCAGCTCGCAGAGCAGGCGGAACTCGGTGCGGGTGACGGTGACCTGCTGACCGGCGCGGCGCACCTCCCCCGCCTCCGGACTGATCTCCAACTCTCCGAAGGCCACGGCCGGCACCGGATCCGGCGTCGACGCCGCCGCCAGCGGTCGGGCGCGCCGACGCAGGGCTCGCAGTCGGGCGGTCAGCTCCCTGATCGCCACGGGTTTGACGACGTAGTCGTCGGCGCCGGCTTCGAGAGCGGCCACGATGTCGTCGGTTCCGTCCCGGGCGCTGACGACCACGATCGGAACGTCGTCGTCACGGCGCAGTTGTCGGATGCACTCGAAGCCGTCGAGGCCGGGGAGCATCAGGTCGACGAGCACGTAGTCGGCCGGGTGGTGACGCTGGGCGCGCAGGCCCTCCTCCGCGGTAGCCGCCCCGAGGGCGTCGTAGCCCTCGTCCTCCAGTGCGAGCAGCAGCGCGAGCCGGATGCGGTCGTCGTCCTCGATCACCAGTACGGCCGTCATGCCGGAATCATCCTCGGCGGCCCGCCGAGCGGCCAACCGTGCTGCCCAGCTCGCGGTTTTGTCACACAACTGTCACAGAGCCTTGCAGCTATCGCCAACCCCGCCCGTAACGGTGGTGGTGGACCGAAGGGCTGACGGAGAGGGGCACGGCCATGACAACGCCGGTGATGCCGACGCGGTACACACTGCCGCTGGTCGAGGTGCGCGTCACCGAACTCGACCTGGCCTGCCTACCGGAGGTCGGTGCGATGTTCGATCGGCTGCTCAGCCTGCGCCCCGCGCAGGTCGTGCTCGACCTCTCCGACTGCCGACACCTCGACGCCGCCGCCATCGGCCTGCTCCTCGACCTGCACCGGAGACTGGCTCGCGCCGACGCGGTCCTCACCGTGCGCAACCCGAACCCTCGGGTCCGCCGCATCCTGCACATCGCCCGCCTCGACCAGGTGCTGTCGATCGTCACCGGCCCGGGCCGGGCGATGCGGACCGCGCCAGCCCAGGGCGTAGGAAGGACCCCAGCATGACCGTCGTCCCGGACGAGTACCTGATGACCCTGATCTGCGACACCTGTGGCGAGACCATCCGCGGCACCGCGTGCGTGCTACCCGACGCCGAGGTCGTCTGGACCCTGGTGGCAGAGCACGGCTGGAGCGGCTCTCCGTTCGCCACCGGGCCGCACCGCTGCCCGCACTGCAGCCTGCTGCCACCCCCGCGCCGCGGGCCGGGCTCGTGCGACGACCACGGTCCCGGAGGCATCCTCGGCATCGACCACCTCGACGACGTCACCGTCATCGCCGCGACGGGCGACATCGACCTCGACACCGGCGACACGCTGCGCACGGCACTGCGGCACGTGGCCGAGGTGGGCGGGCACGTGGTCGTCGACCTGAGCCGTGTGCACATCATCGACTCGACCGGGCTCGGTCTTCTCGTCCGCGCACACCGCGACGCGCGGGAACGCGGGGTCACGCTCTGCCTCGCCGCGCCGTCGCGATTCATCCGCACCGTCCTGCACACCATGCGCCTGGACGGAGCGTTCCCGATCTTCGAGAGCCTCGACGACGCCGTCGGCCAGTTGTCCGACGACGCCACGCGACGCCAGCACGTGGCCGGCTGACCGCGCGCATGCTCCGGCGAGGAGGGGCGGAAGGGCCGCGTGGCCCGGTGGCGAGCATCGCTCATGCTGGAGTGGTGATTCGTTTCGTACTGAACGTGCTGTGGCTCATCTTCGGCGGTGGCATCGTGCTGGCGGTCGGGTACGGCGTCGCCGCACTGATCTGCTTCGTCCTGGTCGTGACGATCCCGTTCGGGGTCGCGTCGCTCCGCCTCGCCGTCTATTCGCTGTGGCCCTTCGGCCGCACCCTGGTGCCGAAGCCCGGCGCGGGCGTCGCCTCCGGTCTGGCGAACATCCTCTGGCTGGTGCTGGCGGGCTGGTGGCTCGCGCTGTCCCACATCGTCGCCGGGGTCGCCCTCTGCGTGACGATCATCGGGATTCCGTTCGGCATCGCCAACTTCAAGCTCGTGCCGGCGGCGTTCTGGCCCCTCGGCCGCGAGGTCGTGGACACGCCCTGAGCTTGGAAAATGGGGACACCTGGCCCCCTGCCACTTCTAACATATAGCGCACTGGGGGGCTTGCGGCAAGACCCGGTCCGTGCCGCAAAATCGTCGGCCGAGGCCAGAATCTGCCGAATTGGAAGTTCCCATTTGAATTCCTTGCCCACCTCCGTGTTCGATCTCTCCGATCACCTCTCCCCCAAGGCCGACCCGGCGCTGATCGGCCGCGACGAGCAGCATTTCGCGACGATGGCGGAGAGCCTTGATCAGCTGAACGCCGAGCTGTCCGAGCGCCTTGCCGCCGAGCGCAGGGCGCCCGGCGGCAAGGGCCGGCAGGCGATGGACCGGGACGAGGAGATCCGTCGGCTGACCGGCCGCCTGCGTGCGCTGAGTCGTTACGGTCTGGACCTGTGTCTCGGCCACGTGGTCGGTGCGGACAACCCCGAGCCCGTGTACGTCGGACGTCGCGGCCTCACAGACAGCGAGGGTCGGCGGTTGCTGCTCGACTGGCGCTCGCCCGCCGCCGAGCCGTTCTTCGGCGCGACCCACGCCAACCCGATGGGTCTGTCGAGCCGTCGCCGGTACCGGTGGACGCGCGGTCGGATCAGCGACTACTGGGATGAGGTCTTCACCCCGGACGGGTTCGTGGGGCACGCCGTCGCGCTCGACGACCAGTCCGCGTTCATCGCCAGCCTCGGCAGCGCCCGGTCGACCCGGATGCGGGACGTGCTCAGCACCATCCAGGCCGACCAGGACGCCATCATCCGAGCGGGATCGGCCGGGGCGCTCGTCGTGGACGGCGGTCCGGGCACCGGAAAGACCGTCGTCGCGCTGCACCGCACCGCCTACCTGCTCTATTCCGACCCTCGCCTGGGTCAGCGCCGGGGTGGCGTGCTCTTCGTCGGGCCGCACCAGCCCTACCTGGCCTATGTCGCTGACGTCCTGCCCAGCCTCGGCGAGGAGGACGTGCAGACCTGCACCCTGCGGAACCTCGTCGGCGAGGGCGCCGGGGCGACTGTCGAACCCGATCCGGACGTGGCCCGGTTGAAGTCCTCCGCGGAGCTGGTCGGTGCGATCGACGCCGCGGTCAGGTTTTACGAGGACCCACCGGTCAAACCGATGACGGTCACGACCGACGAGGCCGACATCTGGCTGGGTGCCGACGACTGGGCCGACGCGTTCCAGGCGCCCGGGCCGGGCACCCCGCACAACGAGGCGCGAGACGAGATCTGGGAGGAGTTGCTCACGATCCTCGTGGACAGGTACGACGGCGACGAGCCGGACGACGTGGTCCGCAGGTCGCTGCTGCGCAACAGGGAGCTGCGCGCGACCGTCAACCGCGCCTGGCCCCTGCTCGACGCCGCCGACATCGTGGGAGACCTGTGGTCGGTGCCCGCGTACCTGCGCACGTGTGCTCCCTGGCTCAGCCCGGCGGACGTCCGGAAGCTGCAGCGCGACGACGCCCGGGCCTGGACCGTGTCCGACCTGCCGCTCCTGGACGCGGCACGGCGGCGCCTCGGTGACGCGTCGGAGCGTCCGCGTCGGCACGACCCCGCCGCCGCCGTCGAACGCGAGCACCGGGCCCGGGTCGTCGACGAACTGCTCGCGGCCGACGCCTACGACGACGGCGAGGGCCTGCTGACGATGCTGCGCCAGCCGGACCTGCGCGACGCCCTGGCCGACGAGTCCGCGCTCCCCGCCGCCGATCCGGATCTGCTGGCCGGCCCGTTCGCCCACATCGTCGTGGACGAGGCCCAGGAGCTGACCGACGCCGAGTGGCAGATGCTGCTGGCCCGCTGCCCGTCGCACAGCTTCACCATCGTCGGGGACCGCGCCCAGGCCCGGCACGGGTTCACCGAGTCGTGGCAGGAACGCCTGGAGCGCATCGGGCTCGACCGGATCACGCTGGCCACCCTGAGCATCAACTACCGGACCCCGGAGGAGGTCATGGCGGAGGCCGAGCCGGTCATCCGGGCTGTGCTCCCCGACGCCAACGTGCCGACCTCCATCCGCAGCAACGGGCTGCCCGTCGTCCACGGATCGGCCGCCGAGCTGGGCGCGATCCTCGACGCCTGGCTCGGCGAGCACGCCGACGGGACCGCCTGCGTGATCGGCGATCCGACGTTCCCACCGACGTCCCGCGTCCGGTCGCTGAGCCCGGAGCAGGCCAAGGGTCTCGAGTTCGACCTGGTCGTCCTGGTCGACCCGGAGGCGTTCGGCACGGGCATCGAGGGGGCGGTCGACCGCTACGTCGCGATGACCCGGGCGACCCAGCAACTCGTGATCCTGACGAGTTCCTGACGGCACGAGCTGTCTCCGCGAGGCCACCCACGTGGTGGCCCCGCGGAGACGTCACTCAATGAACCGCTGCGGTCCCGCTAGTTGCCGAGCGTGACGTGCAGGATCCGCTCGTTGCTGTTGTTCGGGGTGCTGTCCTTGTCACCGGTGTTGGTGGTGGTCAGCCAGAGCCCTCCGTCGGGAGCCGGCTCCACCGTCCGCAACCGACCGTAGGTGCCGCTGAAGTACGTCTGCACGTTCGTCAGACTGCTGCCGCTGATCACCGCGCGGTACATTCGGGCACCACGCGCGCAGGCCACGTAGAGCGCGTCCCGCACGATCGTGATGCCCGAGCACGACCCTTCGGCGGTGGGATAGGTACGCGCCGGCGCGATGAACCCGGCGGTGCCGCACGTGCCGCTGGTGCCCTCGCACGCCGGCCAGCCGTAGTTGCCGCCCCGGGTGATCAGGTTGGTCTCATCCATGACCGAGTTGCCGAACTCCTGCTCCCACAGCCGGCCCTGCGAGTCGAACGCCAGCCCCTGCGGATTGCGGTGGCCGTAGCTCCACACGTAGTTGCCGAACGGGTTGTCGGAGGGAACGGTGCCGTCCGGGTTGAGGCGCAGGATCTTGCCTTCGAGGGCCGCCCGGTCCTGTGCGTAGTTGCCGTTCTGCGCGTCACCCGTGCTGGCGTACAACTTGCCGTCCGGGCCGAACCGTAGGCGCCCACCGTCGTGGTATTTGTTGCGCCGGATGCCGCTGACCAGCACCTGCTCGCTGGCCGTGTTGAGTCGCCCGTTCTCCAACCTGATCCGCACGATCCGGTTGTCGCTGGGCGAGGTGTGCATGATGTACAACCAGCGGTCGCTGCTGTAGCTGGCCGAGATGGCGAGCCCGAGCAGGCCGCCCTCACCGTCGGTGCTCTGCACGTTCGGCACCGTGCCCAGGTTGGTCTTGGCGCCGGTGGTGGGGTTGAGCTGGATGATGTCGTGCGCGTCGCGGCGGTTGTAGAGCACGTTGCCGTCCGGAAGCGTCACCAGCCCCCACGGGATGTCGGTGTCGGTGGTGACCTGGCGCACCCCGCACACCGGGTTGCCGCACGCCGCGCCGGTCGTCACTGTCGTCGTGCCGCTGCGCGAGGAGGCGTTGTCCTGGGCGTCCCGCGCCACCACGTAGTACTGGTACGCGGTGTTCGCGGCCAGCCCGCTGTCGGTGAACGTGGTCGCCGGCGGCGCGCCGGTGACCGTGCCGACCTTCACGCCGGCGCGGTGGATGTCGTACGCCCGGACCCCGATGTTGTCGCTCGACGCGGTCCACCGCAGTGTCACGGTGGTGCCCGACGCGGTGCCGGTGAGCTGTTGTGGCGCGGTCGGTGGCTGGGTGTCGGCCTGGCAGGGCGGCGGCGTGATCGAGACCGTGGTGCTCGCCTGGGACACGTTGCCGGCGGCGTCGCGGGCGTTGACGTACAGGCCCCAGGTCGCGCCGGCGACCACCGTGAGGGTGGTGGACAGCGTCGTGCCGCTCACCGATTTCATCAGCTGGCCGTCGTGGTAGACGTCGTAGAAGGCGACAGCGACGTTGTCCGTCGAGGCGTTCCACGCGAAGGTCACCGAGTTGCAGGTCAGGCCACTCACCCGCGGGCTGCCCGGCGCCGTGGGCGGCTGGCTGTCGCTGCTGCCCAGGGCAGTCGTCCACCGTTGGTTGGTCTGCCCGTTGCAGGTCCAGAGACCGACAGTGGTGCTGTTGGCGGTGCCCGCGCCGGTCACGTCCAGGCACAGGCCGGACTGGACGCCGACGATGGTCCCGTTGGTGTTGATCCGAAAGCGCTGGTTGGCACCACCGTTGCAGCCGTTGATCTGCAGTGCGGCCGGCGCGGTGGTGTCCTGGCCGACCACGTCGAGACACATCGTCTCGTTGTAGACCCGCAGCTCACCGGCGGAGGTGAGGCTCCACGCCTGGTTGGCCTGACCGTTGCAGTCGTAGATGTTGATGCCGGCGCCGGCGGTCCGCACGTTGCCGACCACGTCCAGGCACCGGCCGCTGGCCACGCCGACCACCGTCGACGGTGCCGCTGCGGCGGCCGGCACGCCGACGGCCACGGTCAGCAGCGTCACCGCCGCCATCACCGCCGGCAACAGCCGCCGTCGTGGTTTGGTTCGCGCGATGACTCGCATCCGTCCTCCAGGATCAGGGCGTGGACGGGGCCACCCGGACGACCGAGCACTCGACCACACCCAACGATAGACATCGACTATCGAAGATGCATTCGTCGCACAAGTCAAACGATGTCACTCGATCGGGGGCAAACCCGCAGAACGGCGTACGGTTCGCTCAGCCGCCCCCCGTCTCCACCAACGCCTGGCTCGACGGACTGCTGCCGGCCGCGCTCGACCGCACCGGCATCGCGGGGGCCACGGTCGCCGTCGTGGGCGACGGCAGGATCATCACAACCCGGGGGTACGGCTACGCCGACACCGGTGACGGTGGCGACGGCGCCGTGCCGGTCGACCCGGACCGGCATCTCCGCGGCAGCGGCACCCCGGGCGGGCCATGGCCAAGATCGGCGTACGGGACCGGTTGCAGACCGTGGTGTGGGCGTACCAGAACGCGGTGATCCGCCGCTGACAGCCGCGCCGAGGCAGGCGTGGCTGTCAGCGGCGCCCCCGGAGAGGTCAGGTGCGGGAGGTGTCCCAGGCGCCGCACGTGACCTGGTTGAACACGCCGTAGCGGGTGCAGACCCGGATGGTGATCCACCGCTTCTCCGCCACGTCCTCGTTGCAGCCGATCCGACCGCCGATGTTGTCACCGCAGATCCCGGTCCGGCCGTAGTCGGTGTACCACTCGGCGTAGGAGGCGTAGAAGCCCGGGTAGGGGTCGTAGGTGTAGTGGGTGAGGGTGATGTAGTCCCCGCTGCTCTGGAAGTTGACCGACCCGTAGGCGTTGCTGGAGAAGGCATCGGCGCTCGCCGGCGCCGCCGTCCCCGTCAGGAGCGCCGCGACCATCGCACCCGAGATGGCCAACATTCTGAGCACCTTCATTGATCTCTCCCTGCCGTCGACTGCGCGGTGGAGCCCTCGGCTCCGACTACAGCCTGAGCGGCGGCCGAGTCGGGCGGAACCGCTTCGAACAGTCCCGAACAATCCCGTACAGACGGCGCTACCTTCACCCGGCAGACCGAACGCCCGGCGTCGACAGTGGACGGCCTCGGAGTACGATCCCGGTCACACCGCAGAGGTGATCTCCCGCCGACGACCCCTCGATAGGAGCCTGGCATGGCCGGCCCGGACGCCGAACTCACCGCGAAGCTTCAGCCCGACGTGCCGCACGCGGCCCGGATCTGGAACTACTGGATGGGCGGCAAGGACAACTTCCAGTCCGACCGGGCGGCCGGCGACGCGGTCGCCGAGGTCTACCCGGAGATCGTCCTCATGGCGCAGCAGTCGCGCCTGTTCCTGGTGCGGGCCGTGCGTTACCTGGCGGCCGAGGCGGGCATCCGGCAGTTCCTGGACATCGGCACCGGCCTGCCCACCATGCAGAACACGCACGCGGTCGCCCAGGGGGTCGCGCCCGACTCGCGGATCGTCTACGTGGACAACGACCCGATGGTGCTGGTGCACGCGCGGGCGCTGCTGGCGAGCACGACGTCCGAGGGTGTCACCACCTACGTACCCGCCGACTACCACGACCCGGAGAGGATCCTCGCCGAGGCGGCGCAGACGCTCGACTTCGACCAGCCCGTCGCGGTGATGTTCATGGGTGTGATGGGCTACGAGCCCGACCTCTCCGTGGTGCGCTCGATCGTCGAGCGGACCATGGACGCGATACCCTCCGGCAGCTACCTCGTGCTCTGGGACGGCACCAACACCAGCCCGGCTGTCGTCTCCGGTGCGGAGCGACTGGCACAGAGCGGCGGCGTCCCGTACATCCTGCGCAGCCCGGCGGACCTGGACAGTTGCTTCTCCGGCCTGTCGAAGGTGGAGCCGGGCCTGGTGCCGATCCCCCTGTGGCGACCGGACGAGCCCGACGTCACCGCGATCGACGCCTACGGCGCGGTGGCCCGTAAACCCTGACCGACAGCACGCCGCCCCGCTCGCGCCAGCACGGCGGGAGCGGGGCGGACGTCGTTTACCGGGCGCAGGCCATCGTCAACCCGTCGGGCACCGCGCTGGTCGTCACCAGCATTCCGAACGTCGTCACGGCGTCCAACGCCAGCGTCCCGTTGTACGAGGCGTTGCGGACCGTGACGTCGACACCGGCGGCCTCCGCCACGCCACCCCAGACGGTCTGGACGCGCTCGTCACCGGACCACCGCCAGGAGACGCGCCACCCGTCCAGTGGCTCCGTCCCGGTGTTGCGGACCGTGACCGTGGCGACGAAGCCGTTGCCCCAACGGGCGTCGATCGTGGCCGTGGCGCGGCAGGAAGCAAGGGGGGATGTCCGCGCCGATGAGAACGCGTACGGGTCCCGCCGGCCCTCGACGTCGGTCAACCGGTACCAGTACTCCGTGTCCGGGGTCAGCCGGTCGACGGTGACCGAGCCGTTGCGCTCCGGCCCGGAGACGGCCACGGCAACCGGCGTCCGCCACTGTTGGGCGTCCTCACGGCTGGCGAAGAGGCTGACGGTCATCGGCGGGTCGTAGCCGCAGGGTGGGCGGAGGAAGATCGAGTACGAGATGGTGACGCTGGTGGTGGTGACCCCGGCGACGTTGGCGGTGATCGGCAACACGGGCGGGCAGGTGAGCGTCGGCGAGGGCGTCGGCGTGGCCGTGGGCGTGGGCTCTGTGGTGCCGCTCGCCCCGCCCCAGACGGCGAGCGCCACGGTCGTGACGGCGAGGAACATGCGAAGCATCGGTACCTCCGGTGGTTGCCGGGCACCGCTGACCGAGGGGGTAGCCGGTGCCGTGCTCAGGATCCGGTCGCCGACGAGGACTGCCCGGCACGGGTGAACTGGCCACCGCGTGCGTCCCGTGGACCGGAGAAGGTGTGGTGCGCGCTGGCTCCCGAGCACGACCGAACCACATCATGGCAGTCGACAATCATCGATACAAGGCCGTTGGGGATGGCCTCACCGGGGCGACGCGGCGACCCGCACCCGGTCGCTCTCCTTGTCGGAGAGGAACAGCGCCAGTGCCTGCCCCTGCTCGGCGACGGCGGTGCGGTCGGCCCGGGAGAAGCCGGTCAACGGGTTGACGGTCACCGTGCCCGCCTCGACGCTCCAGGTCGCGGCGACCCGGCCGTCGACCAGCACCACGCGCTCACCGGCCACGGACAGGCCGCGGTGGGCGTCGTCGATGATCCGGCTGCGGTCGTCGTAGCCGAGGATCGCGTTGTCGAACGCCGGGAGGAAGCGCACCGGAGCGGGTGTCTCGGGGTCGGGGCGTGGTGCGTCGGCGAGGTCGATCAACTTTCGGCCACGCTCGTCGCGGAAGGTGATCAGCTCGTCGCGCATCGCGGCCACTGCGGCCGGCAGCCCGGCGAGGCCGGACCAGGCGCGCACGTCGGCCGTGGCGGCCGGCCCGAACGCGGCCAGATAGCGCCGTACGAGGATCTGGCCGACGGGATCGGCGTCGTCCGGCGTCGGCGGGTGGACCTCCCGACCCAGCCACGCGGAGAGCAGGGCGTGTCGGGCGCCGCCCTTCATCCGCCACACTCCGCGTGGCGGCAGTTGGGTCAGCGGGACGAGGGCCATCGCCATCTCGCCCAGGGCCTGCGGGCCCGGTGTCGGCCAGTGCTCGCCGAGCGCTCGCCCGATCTCGGGCATCGAGCGCGGCTCACCGTCGGCCAGCAGCGCCCGCGCCGCCGCGGCGAGCTCGTCGAGGCCAACCCCGTCCAACTCGCCGCGGTAGACCCCGAGCACCCGCTGGCACAGCATGGCCTGGTGCCGGGATCGCCAGGCCAGCGCGTCGTCGGCGACGAGCAGGTGCACGGTGCGGCGCATGAGATGGGTACGCACCACCTGTCGCTGGGTCAGCAGGGTCGAGAGCACCGCGGGGTCGAAGGTGCGCAGCCGCGACCAGAGCCCGACGAAGGGTTCCTGCGGTTCCTGCGCCTGCAGGCCGCCGAGGTGCGCGACGGCGTCGAGGACCGGCAGGTCGGCGCGATCGAGCAGCAACTGCCGGGCGAGCGTCGCGCGGTTGAGCGCCCGCGGGTCGAGAACGGTCACCTCCTCATTGTCAGGCCCGGGGTGACAGTCACTGACGACGCGGCCGGTCGACGGGGCGGGTCACCGGGAACGAGCCGTACGTGACGCCCGGCGCGAGCCTCCCGGTCGAGGTGAAGGTGATCCGGGTGCCCGCCTGGGCTACCGTGGCGGTCGCGGGCTGCGGGGACACCAAAAACTTTTGTTCACTTCCTACAACTGAGAGACGGTTGGTTCGGTGGTTGCGCCATAGCGCTGGCAGCCGCCAGCCGGAAAGGTGATCACTGCTGGGAGCCGTCGTCTCGCGGCACGCAGTTCAAGGTCTAGCTAAGGGGTCAGTCGGGTGTTCAACCGTGTCGCCATCGTCAACCGTGGTGAAGCCGCCATGCGGCTCATCCACGCGGTCCGCGAGTTGGCCGCGGAGACCGGCAACCAGATCGAAACCGTCGCTCTCTACACCGACGTCGACCGCACCGCCACCTTCGTCCGCGAAGCGGACATCGCCTACGATCTCGGTCCCGCGTCTGCCCGCCCGTACCTCAATCTGGCGGTGCTGGAGCGCGCCCTGACGGAGACCGGGGCCGACGCCGCCTGGGTCGGCTGGGGTTTCGTCGCCGAGGATCCCGCGTTCGCGGAGCTGTGCGAGAAGATCGGCGTCACCTTCGTCGGGCCGAGCCCGGACGCCATGCGCCAGCTCGGCGACAAGATCGGCTCCAAGCTGATCGCCGAGGAGGTCGGCGTGCCGGTCGCGCCGTGGAGCCGCGGCGCCGTCGAGACCCTGGACGCCGCCCGCGCCTCGGCAGCCAAGATCGGCTACCCGCTGATGCTGAAGGCGACAGCGGGCGGCGGCGGGCGCGGCATCCGCGTGGTCCGCACCGAGGCCGAGCTGGTCGACGCGTACGAGCGGACCAGTCAGGAGGCCGCGCGGGCATTCGGCAGCGGCATCGTGTTCCTGGAACGCCTGGTCACCGGGGCCCGGCACGTCGAGGTCCAGGTGATCGCCGACGGGCAGGGCACCGCATGGGCGCTCGGGGTGCGCGACTGCTCGGTGCAGCGACGCAACCAGAAGGTCATTGAGGAGTCGGCGTCGCCGGTGCTCGACCCGGCGCAGACCGCCGAGCTCAAGACGTCGGCCGAGCGGCTGGCCATCGCGGTCGGCTACCGCGGCGCGGCGACCGTCGAGTTCCTGTACCACCCCGGCGACCGGCTGTTCGCGTTCCTGGAGGTCAACACCCGCCTCCAGGTCGAGCACCCGATCACCGAGTTGACCACCGGGTTCGATCTGGTCAAGGCGCAGCTGCACGTCGCCTCCGGTGGGCGGCTCGACGGCGAGCCGCCGATGGAGCGCGGGCACGCCATCGAGGCCCGCCTGAACGCCGAGGATCCCGACCGCGACTTCGCGCCGTCGCCGGGGCGGATCGCGCGGCTGGACCTGCCCAGCGGCCCCGGCATCCGGGTGGACACCGGCGTCAGCGAGGGCGACACCATCCCGGCCGACTTCGACTCGATGATCGCGAAGATCATCGCGTACGGCCGCAACCGCGACGAGGCGCTCGGCAAGCTGCGTCGGGCGATGGCGAACACCACGGTGATCATCGAGGGTGGCGCGACGAACAAGAGCTTCGTGCTCGACCTGCTCGACCAGCCCGAGGTGATCGACGCCAGCGCCGACACCGGCTGGATCGACCGCGTCCGCGGTGAGGGCCGACTCGTCACGCACCGCCACTCCGCGGTCGCCCTGGCGGCCGCCGCCATCGAGTCGTACGAGGAGGAGGAGCGCGCCGAGCGGCAGCGGCTGCTGTCGACGGCGTCCGGTGGGCGCCCGCAGGTGCAGCACGCCAGCGGCCGACCGCTGGACCTCAAGCTGCGCGGTGTCGGCTACCGCACCCGCGTGGCACGGGTCGGCCCACACCGGTTCCGGGTCGGCATCGAGGCGGGCACCGTCGTCCGCACCGCCGACGTCGAACTCGACCGGTTCGACCGGCACACCGGCCAGATCGTCGTCAACGGCATCCGGTACCGCCTGCTCACCGGCACGTACGGGCCGACCCACCTGGTCGAGGTGGACGGTGTGACGCACCGGGTCAGCCGCGACGAGGGCGGCGTCCTGCGCTCCCCGATGCCGGCACTCGTCGTCGCCACACCGATGGAGGTCGGCGCCGAGGTCGAGGCGGGCGCTCCGGTGCTGGTGCTCGAAGCGATGAAGATGGAGACGGTGCTGCGTGCGCCGTTCAGGGCGCGTCTCAAGGAGTGCGCCGTCTCGGTGGGCAGCCAGGTCGAGGCGGGCGCGCCGCTGCTGCGCCTGGAGCCGCTCGCGGACGACGCCGAGGAGACCACGGACGACCCGACCGCCGAGACCGTCGAACTGGACCTGCCGACCGCCTACGAGACCGTTCCGGCGGAGGAGCGGGGCAGGCGCGGTCAGGAGGACCTGCGGGGTCTGCTGCTCGGCTTCGACGTCGACCCGCACGACGACCGCCGGGTGCTCGACGGCTACCTCGCCGCGCGGCGGGAGGCCGCCGAGGCCGGTCACCGGCCACTGGCCGCGGAACTCGACCTCATCGAGGTGTTCGCCGACCTCACCGAACTGAGCCGCAACCGGCCGACGGGTGAGGACGGCGGCGCCGCGCACGTGCACAGCGCGCGGGAGTACTTCCACACCTACCTGCAGAGCCTCGACGTCGAGCGGGCCGGGCTGCCGGACGCCTTCCAGACCAGGCTCGCCAAGGCACTCGGCCGTTACGGCGTCACCGACCTGGAGCGCTCCCCCGCCCTCGAAGCCGCCGTCTTCCGGATCTTCCTCGCCCAGCAGCGCGCGTCCGCCGACGCCACGGTCATCGCGACCCTGCTGCGCGCCTGGCTGCGGGAGACCCCGCCGGACGAGAGTTTGCGCGAGCCCGCCGGTCTGGCGCTGGAGCGGCTGATCGCCGCGACGCAGGTCCGCTTCCCCGTGGTCGCCGACCTCGCCCGCGGCGTGGTGTTCGCCTGGTTCGCCCAGCCGCTGCTGCGCCGCAACCGCGCCCGGGTCTACGCCGAGGTCCGTGGGCACCTGCGGCACCTGGACGCGCACCCGGACGCGGCGGACCGCGCCGAGCGCATCGCCGAGATGGTACGCAGCACCGAGCCACTGGTCCGGCTGCTCGGCCAGCGGCTCGTCCGCGACCACCTCGACAACGCGGTCATGCTGGAGGTGCTGACCCGCCGGTACTACGGCAACAGGGCCCTCACCAGCGTGCGTACCCAGGAGGCCGCGGGCTGCACGTTCGTGGTCGCCGAGCGCGCCGATTCGAGCGTGGTCTCCGCCGCGGTGAGCTTCGACGCGTTGGGCGGCGCGCTGCGCGGGCTGGCCGAGCTGGCCGGCGACGAGGACTCCGTCGACGCCGACATCTACCTCGGCTGGGAGAACCAGCCGGAGGACTTCGACGCGATGGCGGCGGCGCTGGCCGAGGTCATCGCCGCGCACCCGCTGCCGCCTCAGGTCCGCCGGGTCACCACCACCGTCGCGGGTCGCGGCGGAGCGGTGATGCACCACCACTTCACCTTCCGGCCGTCGGGCACCCAGCTGACCGAGGACCGGCTGATCCGCGGCCTGCACCCGTACATCGCGCAGCGGATGCAGTTGGAGCGTCTGCACAAGTTCGACCTGACCCGGCTGCCGTCGTCGGACGAGGAGGTCTACCTCTTCCAGTGCGTGGCGCGCGAAAACCGGTCGGACGAGCGCCTCGTGGCGTTCGCGCAGGTGCGTGACCTGACCGAGCTTCGCGAGCAGGACGGCCGACTGGTCGCGCTGCCGACGACCGAGGACGCCATCGCCGCCTGCCTCGACTCGATCCGCCGCGCCCAGTCGCTGCGGCCGTCGAAGACGCGCTTCAACACCAACCGGATCGTGGTCTACGTCTGGCCGCCGAGCGAACTCACCCGCGAGGAGATGGAAATGATCGCCGGGCGCGTGCGCCCGACGACCGCGGGGGCCGGGCTGGAGGAGATCCTGTTCATCGCCCGCCAGCGCGACCGCCGGACCGGCGAGCTGACCAAGATCGCCGTACGGATCTCGTTCGACGCCGCGGGCGGCGCGGAGCTGGCCGTCGGCGAGCCGCCGGTCGAGGCGATCGAGCCGCTCGACGAGTACCGGCTCAAGGTGTTGCGCGCGAGCAGCCGCAACACGGTGTACCCGTACGAGCTGACCGGCCGGCTCGGTGACTTCGTCGAGCACGACCTCGACGACGACCACGCGCTGCAGCCGGTGGACCGGCCGCGGGGGCGCAACAGCGCCGCGATCGTCGCCGGGGTGGTCACGACGCCGACCGAGCGCTACCCGCAGGGCGTCACCCGGGTGGTGCTGCTCGGCGACCCGACGAAGTCGCTGGGTGCCCTGTCCGAGCCGGAGTGCCGGCGCGTGATCGCCGCCCTGGACCTGGCGGAGCGGATGCACGTGCCGCTGGAGTGGTGGGCGCTGTCCGCCGGCGCCCGGATCTCGATGACGTCGGGCACGGAGAACATGGACTGGGTGGCCGCGGCGCTCAAGCGGATCGTCGAGTTCACCCAGGCCGGCGGTGAGATCAACATCGTGGTCGCGGGCATCAACGTCGGCGCGCAGCCGTACTGGAACGCCGAGGCGACGATGCTCATGCACACCAAGGGCATCCTGGTGATGACCCCGGACTCGGCGATGGTGCTCACCGGCAAGCAGTCGCTGGACTTCTCCGGTGGCGTGTCGGCCGAGGACAACTTCGGCATCGGTGGCTACGACCGGGTCATGGGCCCGAACGGGCAGGCACAGTACTGGGCGCCGAACCTGACGGCCGCCCGGGACGTGGTGATGGCGCACTACGACCACACGTACGTCGCGCCCGGCGAGGACGCACCCCGACGGGCGGTCACCACCGACCCGACCGACCGCGACATCTCCGACTTCCCGCACGACGTGGCGGGCAGCGCCTTCGCCACCGTCGGGGAGATCTTCTCCGTCGAGGCCAACCCGGACCGCAAGAAGCCGTTCGACATCCGTACGGTGATGCGGGCCCTCTCCGACCAGGACCACCCGGTGCTGGAGCGCTGGGCGGGCATGGCCGACGCGGACACCGCGGTCGTGCAGGACATCCACCTCGGTGGCATCCCGGTCTGCCTGCTCGGCATCGAGTCCCGGTCGGTGCCGCGGCACGGCTTCCCGCCCACCGACGGTCCGGACACCTACACGGCGGGCACGCTGTTCCCCCGCTCGTCGAAGAAGGCAGCGCGGGCCATCAACGCGGCCAGCGGCAACCGGCCCCTCGTCGTGCTGGCGAACCTGTCGGGCTTCGACGGCTCACCGGAGTCGATGCGCAAGCTGCAACTGGAGTACGGGGCCGAGATCGGCCGCGCGATCGTGAACTTCCGGGGGCCCATCGTCTTCTGCGTGATCTCGCGCTACCACGGCGGTGCGTTCGTGGTGTTCTCGAAGGCGCTGAACCCGAACATGACAGTGCTCGCGCTGGAGGGCTCGTTCGCCTCGGTGCTCGGTGGCGCGCCCGCCGCCGCTGTGGTGTTCGCCGCCGACGTCAACGCCCGTACGGCGGCAGACCCCCGCGTGCGGGACCTGGAAGCCCGCGTCGGTGCCGCGGCCGGCACCGAACGCGCCGCGCTGACCGCGGAACTCGACGAGCTGCGCTCGTCGGTGCGCGCGGAGAAGCTCGGCGAGGTGGCGACCGAGTTCGACCGGGTGCACAACATCCAGCGCGCCGTGCAGGTCGGCTCGGTGGATGCCGTCATCCGCGCCGCCGAGCTGCGTCCGCGCATCATCGAGGCCATCGAGGCCCGACTGGGGTGAGCGGACGGGATCGGGCGGGGTCCCAGCCTCAGCTGGTTCGCCGCGTACGGCTCTGGTCGCCCTCGGCCTGCCAGGCGACGACGAGGTCCTCCCGTGCCCGGGCGACCCGGGAGCGGATCGTGCCGATGGGGCACTGGCAGACGTCCGCGGCCTCGGCGTAGGAGAGGCCGAGCACGTGGGTGGCGACGAACGCCTCGCGACGCTCCCGGGTCAGGCCGGCGATCAACTGGTGCAGGGTCACGCCCTCGTCGGCTCCGGCGGCGATCGCGCCGGCTGACTCGGCCGCTGTCTGCCAGTCCGGCACCGACGCGATCCTCGGCCGGGCCACCGCCGTCCGGACGTGGTCGACGGCGACGCGCCGGGCGATCGTGAACACCCATGTCCGGGCCGACGAGCGGCCGGCGAAGCCGGGCAGGTTGCGGAACGCCCGCAGGAACGTCTCCTGGGTCAGGTCGTCAGCCTCACCCGGCCCGGCGAGGTGCGACAGGAACCGCCAGACCTGGTCCTGGAGGGCCCGGATGAACGCGGTGGCGGCCTGCCGGTCACCCCGGCCCGCCTCCTTCGCCCAGCGGGTCACCTGGTCGTCGTCAGCGACGCCGTCTCGCACGGACCACCGTCCTGTGTGCCACGGGCGCTCCTTCATGGCGAGGTGCCGTCGTCGGGACGCCGCCGGTCAGCCGCGCATCCTGGTTGTCGCTGGCCGGTCCGGAAAAGTTCCCGGGCGCCCCCATTCGGTCGACTTCCCGGTTGCGTACCGGCGGGCCGGGGGCCACGGCGGGACGGCGCGCGCCTCGCCGGCCGCTCAGCCCAGGACGGGCTGCTCCTCGATCTGCTCGGTGCTCCCGCGCCCCTGCGGCGGCACGGGGTCGGGCATGCGCCAGGACCGCCACAGCTGGCTGTAGCCGCCCCCGGCCGCCAGCAGCTCGGCGTGCGTGCCGTGCTCGGTGACACGCCCATGCTCCATCACGATGATGCGGTCGGCGGTGGCCGCCTGGCTCAGTCGGTGGGCGACGACCAGGGTGGTACGTCCCTCGGTGGCCGCCACGGCGGCGCGGTCGAGGTCACGCGCACCCGCGCTGCCCGCCTCCGCGGTGGCCTCGTCGAGGACCGCGACGGCGGGATCGGCGAGGACGAGGCGGGCCAGCGCGAGCTGCTGGGCCTGGGCAGCGGTGAGGTGCCGTCCACCCTCCCCCACCTCGGTGGCGAGGCCGTCCGGCAGGGTACGGAACCAGTGGGTGGCACCGACGAGGTCGAGGGCGGCGGTCAGCTCGTCGTCGGTGGCGTCCGGGTCGGCCAGCCGCAGGTCGTCGGCGAGCGGCCCGGCGAAGACGTGCACCTCCTGGCTGATGAGGGCGATCTCGCGGCGCAGCCGGTGCTCGCCGAGCTCGGCCAGCGGCACGCCGCGCAGGGTCACCGACCCGTGGGTGGGCGCGATGATGCCGGCGATGATCCCGGCGAGCGTGCTCTTGCCCGCGCCGCTGGCGCCCACGAGGGCGACGCGCTCGCCCGGTGCGAGTCGGAGGTCGACGTCGCGCAACACGACCGGCCCGGTGTCGTAGCGGTGCTGCGCGACGGTCACCTCCAGTGCCGCCGGTTCGGGCCGCGCCGGCCGGGCGGGCTCCGGGCCGGCCGGGGTCGCGGTGTCCGGCAGCGCGGTGACCCCGACGAGCCGGGCGAGACTGGCACCGGCCTGCAGCACGGAGTCAGATTCGAACAGCAGCAGGCCGATGGGGTTGAAGAGGCGGTGGAAGTAGAGCGCGGCGGTGGTGGCGGCTCCCACCGTGGCGAGGTCGTCGCGCACCAGCAGGAAGCCGGCGAGCAGCACAGCGGCCAGCCCCACGAACTCCGATCGGTTGATGCGCAGCCCGAACCGCGTGAACAGCCCGAAGATCTCCAGCGACAGGTCGCGGGCTACGCCGGAGCGCGCCGCGATCCGGGCGACGTGGGCGTCCTCCATCCGGTAGGCGCGCACGGTCGCCGCGCCGCGGAGCGCCTCGGCCGTCGCCTGCGCGCGTTCGCCAGTGGCCACCCGCTCGCGGGCGTAGTACGGGATCGACCGTTTGAGGTACCAGCGCAGCGCCAGCGCGTACGCCGGCGCGGCGACCAGCCCGGCGATGCCGAGCCGCCAGTCGAGGGCGAAGAGGCCCGCCGCGGTCAACACGACGGACAGCAGCGCGCCGAGGAAGGCCGGGCCGCTGGTGGCGATCACGTTCGTCACCACGGCCACGTCGTCGCCGGCGCGGGCCACCAGGTCCCCGGTGCCGGCTCGCTCCAGGGTGGCCGACGGCAGGTGCAGGGCGCGGTCGAGGACCCGCTCCCGGAGCCGGGCCAGCACCGTCTCGCCGAGGCGTGCGGCGACCGCGGCGCCGACCGCGGTGAGGATGCCCGCGAGCACCGCGGCACCCGCGATCACGCCCGCCCAGGTCACGATCTGCGACGTGTCGGAGCCGGCGATGACGTCGTCCACGAGGCGACCGAGCACCCAGGGGGCGACGAGCCCGGTCGCGGACGCGGCCACCAGCAACGTGCCGGCGACGGCGCTGAGCCCCGGCAGGCGGGCCAGCTCGGTGCGGAGGGTGGCCCAGGTCTGCCCGGCGGTGGCCGTCGGCAGCAGTTGCCGGGGCTCGGCCCCGGTCATGGTCGGCTCGGTCATCGCAGGATCTCTTCCCGGTAGCGGGCGTCGCTGGCGAGCAACTGCTCGTGCGGCCCCTCGGCGATGACCCGGCCCCGGTCGAGCACGACGACCCGGTGTGTGACCCGCAGCAACGCCGGGCTGGTGGTGATCAGCACCGTGCCGTGGGTGTCCGCTCCGCGGGCCGAGGCCAGCCCGTCGGCGAGCAGGCCCTCGGTCACCGCGTCGACCGCCGTGGTGGGGTTGTGCAGCACCAGCACCGGGGGGTCGGCGACGAGCGCCCGGGCCAGCCCGATCCGCTGCCGCTGCCCGCCGGACAGGTTCGCCCCCCGCTCGGTGAGCTGGCGGTCGAAGCCGTGCGGGTGCGCGGCGAGCACGTCCTCGGCCGCCGCGGCCCGCACCGCGGCACGCAGGACCGTGTCGTCGACCTGGGCGCCGGCGCTGAGGTTGGCGCGCAGGCTGCCCTCGAACAGCGCCACGTCATGCTGCTCCACCAGGACCACGGCGCGCAGGGCGTCGATGTGCAGCTCTTCGGCGGACACGCCGTCGACGTACAGCGTTCCCCGGCGCTCCGGTTGCGGCACCCGGCCGGCCAGCACCGCGACCAGCGCCTCGGCGTCGCTCGGGTCGTAGGCGAGCACGCCCAGGATCTCGCCGGCGCGGACGTGCAGGTTGACACTGTCGAGGCCCGCGTGACCGACCCCGTCGAGGGTCAGCCGGGACGGGGTCGGTGCGGGCGGCCCGGCGTCGCCCGGCGCCAGGACCGGTGCCGCGCCGAGGACCCGGGCGACCCGCCCCGCGGAGGCCCGGGCCATGGCGAACAGCTGTACGCAGTACCCGAGCGTCTGCACCGGCTCGGCGATGAACTGGGCCAGCCCGACGACGGCGACGAGTTCGCCGATGGTGAGCCGGCCCTGGAGCGCGAGCCAGCCCGCGACGCCGGCGACCGTCGCGAGGAACAGGCCGTTGACCATGGTGGTGAGCCCGAGGTGCAGGCCCTTGGTGGTGGCGGCACGCAGGGTGACGTCGAGCGCGTGGCGGCTGGCACCCGCGTACCGGCGCG
This sequence comes from Micromonospora zamorensis, assembly GCF_900090275.1. Lineage (NCBI taxonomy): Bacteria > Bacillati > Actinomycetota > Actinomycetes > Micromonosporales > Micromonosporaceae > Micromonospora > Micromonospora zamorensis. The sequence goes on from NZ_LT607755.1 coordinate 3,656,195, forward strand.
CGGCGTGGTCCTGCGCGCCGATACCGCGCAGCACGCGCAGGCCGGTGACGAGGTCGACGGCGAGCGCGGTGGTGGCCGCGAGGGCCTCCTGCTGCGACGAGCTGCGCCGGGTGAGCAGCGGCGCCATCCGTTGCAGGGCGAGGACCAGCAGGGGTACGCCGAGGAGCACACCGAGCCCGAGCGGGACGTCGACGACGAGCAGCGCGACGGCCGCGACCACGATGGCGGTGAACGCGGCGGCGGTGAGCCCGGCGACCCGCACGACCAGCGCGGACAGTTCGGCGTCGGAGGCCGTGACGGACAGCAGCTCTCCGTCGCGCATGCCGGAGTGGTGTCCACGCGGGTCGAGGGCGCTCCGGGCGATCTCGACCCGCGTCGCGTGTGCCTCGTGCTCCACCGCGGCGTAGGCCATCCGCGCACCGGTCCGGTAGGCGAGGGCCAGGACGGTGAACAGGGCGGCCAGCCCGGCGAGTGAGAGCACCAGCGCGCGGACGTCACCGGTGGCGACCGCCCGGTCGATGACCACCCCGATGGCGACGGGGACGAGGGCTTCGGTGGCCTGGTGTGTGCACAGCAGCGCGATGCCGAGCAGCACCCGGCCACGCTGTCGGCGCAGCGCGCGACGAAGCACCACGCCACCGCTGATCTCGGCGACTGACATGCGAGGCGGACTCCGTTATCGATTAGGGTTGGCTAACCTAACACGCTCCGTTGCGGGTCCGGACGGCGGTAGGGGTGCAGGCCGAGGCCGTCCACTGCCGCCGCGACCAGCGCCTCCGGGGTGAGCGCGACGTCGAGCACGAGCACCGACTCGTCCGGCTCCGCCGGCTCCAGCGTGGCGAGCTGGGACTCGAGCAGGCTCGCCGGCATGTAGTGCCCCTCGCGCCGGGCCATCCTGGCCCGGATGACCTCCGCCGACCCGGCGAGGTGCACGAAGTCCAACCGGAGCGTGCCCTGGCGCAGCACGTCCCGGTACGACCGCTTGAGCGCCGAGCAGGCCAGCACCGTCGACCGGCCCTCCGCGCCGCGATCGGCGATCCACCCGGCGATGTCTCGCAGCCAGGGCCGGCGGGTGGTGTCGTCCAGCGGTACGCCCGAGCGCATGCGTGCCACGTTCGCCGGGGAGTGGAACTCGTCCGCCTCGGCGAACGCCAGCCCGGTCGCCGCGCCGATCCCCCGCGCCACGGTGGTCTTGCCGGCGCCGGAGACCCCCATCACCACGACGTGCCGGGTGGGCTGGGCGTCGCCCCGCCCCTCACCAGTCATGGATCGTGCCGTCCTTGAGCCGGTTGAACGGCAGGTAGGCCGGCTCGTACGGGAAGCGGGCCGCCACCTCCTCGTCGAGCTCCACCCCGAGACCCGGCTGGTCGCCCGGGTGCAGGTAGCCGTCGGTGAAGGTGAACGACTGCCGGAACACCTCGTTGGCCAGCGGGGTGTGCTTCATGTATTCCTGGATGCCGAAGTTGTGGATGGCCAGGTCCAGGTGCAGCGCCGCGGCCATGCCCACCGGGGAGATGTCCGTGGGGCCGTGGATGCCGGACTTGATCTGGTACTGGGCGGCGAAGTCGAGCAGCTTGCGCATGGCGGTGATGCCACCGGTGTGGGTGACCGCGGACCGGACGTAGTCGATCAGCTGCTCGCGGATCAGGGTCTGGTAGTCCCAGACCGTGTTGAAGACCTCGCCGATGGCCAGCGGGGTGGTGGTGTGCTGGCGGACCAGCCGCAGGGCCTCCTGGTTCTCCGCCGGGGTGCAGTCCTCCAGCCAGAACAGGTCGTACGGTTCGAGGGCCTTGCCGAGCTTGGCGGCCTGGATCGGGGTCATCCGGTGGTGACCGTCGTGCAGCAGCGGCAACTCCGGGCCGAACTCACCGCGGACCGCCTCGAAGACCTCGGGCAGGTGGCGCAGGTACGCGCGGGTGTCCCAGTCCTCCTCGACGGGCAGCGGGGTGCGCTGCGCGGGTTCGTAGTCGTAGCGCTGGCCGGTGGCGCTGGGCTGGGCGGCCACGCCGTACACCGCGTTGATCCCCGGCACCGAGGTCTGCACCCGGATCGACCGGAAGCCCTCGTCGAGGTGGCGGCGGATGGAGTCGAACAGCTCGGGAAGGTCCCGTCCCGACGCGTGCCCGTACGCCATGATGCCGGTGCGGGACGCGCCGCCCAGCAGTTGGTACAGCGGCATGCCCGCGGCCTTGGCTTTGATGTCCCACAGCGCCACGTCGACCGCCGCGATGGCCGCCATCGTGACCGGTCCACGACGCCAGTACGCCGAGCGGTACAGGAACTGCCAGGTGTCCTCGATCCGGTGCGGGTCCCGCCCCATCAGCAACGGGGCCACGTGGTCGCGCAGGTACGAGGCGACGGACAGCTCACGGCCGTTGAGCGTGGCGTCGCCCAGGCCGGTGATGCCCTCGTCGGTGGTGATCTTCAGGGTGACGAAGTTCCGGTCGGGGCTGGACACGATGATGTCTGCTGCGACGATCTTCACGGGGGTGCCTTTCGTTCCTTCAGAACCGGGGTGGTCTCACCATTCGGCGAACGAGCCGTCGGGGTGCCGCCAGGTCGGGCTACGCCAGGCGTGGCCCCGCTTGTCGGCCGTCCGCACCGCGTGCTCGTCGATCTCGATGCCGAGGCCGGGTGCGGTCAACCGCTGTACGTAGCCGTCGACGAAGGTCAGCGGGGTCTTGTCGAGGCAGTAGTCGAGCACCTCGGCGCCCTGGTTGTAGTGGATGCCGACGCTCTGCTCCTGGATCAGGAAGTTGGGCGTCGCGAAGCCGACCTGGAGGCAGGCGGCGAGGGCGATCGGCCCGAGCGGGCAGTGCGGGGCGAGCTGCACGTCGTACACCTCGGCCAGCGTGGCGATCTTGCGCACCTCGGTGATGCCGCCGGCGTGTGCGAGGTCCGGCTGGGCCACGGCGATGCCGGCCTGCAGCACGGGCAGGAACTCCTGCCGGCTGTAGAGCCGCTCCCCGGTCGAGACCGGGGTGGTGGTGCAGCGGACGACCTCGCCGATCAGGTGCGAGTTCTCCGGCACCACCGGTTCTTCGAGGAAGAACGGCCGGTACGGCTCCAGGAGTGGGGCGACCCGCCGGACGTTGGCGAGGGTGAATCGCCCGTGGAAGTCGACAGCGACGTCGCGGTCGTCGCCGAGGACCTCGCGGGCGACGGCCACCCGCTGCACGACCGCGTCGAGTTCGGCAACCGAGGCCAGCGCGCCCATCCGCCCCGACGCGTTCATCTTCACCGCGGTCAGGCCCGCCTCGACCTGGGCGCTGATCTGGTCGCGGATCTCGGCGGGCTCGTCGCCACCGACCCAGCCGTAGACCCGGATCCGGTCCCGGACCGGCCCGCCGAGCAGTTGGTGCACAGGGGCGCCGTAGTGCTTTCCGGCGATGTCCCAGAGCGCCTGGTCCAGACCGGACACCGCGCTGGCCAGGATCGGGCCGCCCCGATAGAAGGAGCCTTTGGTCATCACCTGCCAGTGGTCCTCGATGCGCAGCGCGTCCCGACCCGTGAGCAGTTCGCTGAGCTGGTGGACGGCCGTGCGTACGGTCTCGGACCGACCCTCGCAGGTCGCCTCGCCCCAGCCGACGATGCCGGACTCCGTCTCGACCCGGACGAACAGCCAGCGCGGCGCGACCAGGAAGGTCTCCACCTTTGCGATCTTCGTCATGGAGCTGTCAGCCCTTCGTGGCACCGGCGGTGAGGCCGGAGACGACGTACTTCTGCACGAACAGGGCGATCAGCATGATCGGCAGGGTGACCACTGTCGCGGCGGCCATCAGGCCGCCCCAGTCGATGCTGGCGTACCCGACGAAGTCGAAGATCGCCACGGGCAGCGTCTTCGTGTCGGAGCCGGAGAGCACCAGGGCGAACATGAAGTTGTTCCAGGAGAAGATGAACGACAGGATGCCGGCCGTCGCGACGCCGGGCACCGACAGCGGCAGGGTGATCCGCCGGAACGCGCCGATGTGGGTCAGCCCGTCGACCAGCGCCGCCTCTTCCAACTCGGTCGGCAGGCCGTCGAAGTAGCCCATCATGATATAGACGATCAGCGGCAGCGACACGAACATGTGGCTCAGGATCAGCACGCTGAACCCGCCGACCAGCTTCAGGTTCGAGAAGACGTAGTACCAGGGCACCAGGAGCGAGACGCCCGGGATCACCCGGGCCATGAGCACGACCAGCGCCGACTTCTTCATGTTGAAGCGGCTCATCGAGTAGGCGGCGGGCACTCCCAGCAGGAGCGAGAGCGTGGTGGCCGCGAACGCCACCCACAGGCTGTTGCCGATGAACTCGAGATAGTTGGCCTGCTGGAGGACGGTCTCGTAGTTCTTCAGGCTGGGTGAGAAGACGAACGCCTTGGCGGTGTCGTAGATGTCCACATTGGTCTTGAAGGACGCCGCGATCATCCAGAGCAGCGGCGCCATCAGCCCGAACACCACGACGACGAGAGCTGACGTGCGGAAGACGCGGTACGGCTTGCTCGGCTTCATCGGCCCAGCCCCTTCTTGCGATAGGTGAGGGCCCACATCACCCCGATGATGATCAGGAAGAAGATGATGAGGACGGTCGACGAGACGCCGTAGTCGTTGTAGTCGAAGCTGAGGCCGTAGGCGTACACGTTGAGGGTCTCGACCTCGTGGAACGACCCGCCGCCGCGCCCCTTGGTCGCGTAGAGGATGTCGAACGTCTTGAGCGCGTCGATGCCGCGCAGCAGGATGGCGACGATCACCGTGGGCATCAACAGCGGGAGGGTGACGTGCCGGAACCGCTGCCAACTGCTGGCGCCGTCGATCCGGGCCGCCTCCTGGGGCTCGTCGGAGAGTGAGGTGAGCCCGGCGAGCAGGATCAGCACGACCATCGGTGTCCACTGCCAGATGTCGATGAACATCGTCGTCGGCAGGGCCGAGTTCTGGCCGGCCAGCCAGGGCTGTGGGCCGATGCCGATCCAGCCGAGCAGCTGGTTCGCCATCCCGATGTTGGGGTCGAAGATGAGGCGCCACATCATGCCGACCGCGACCGGGGTGGCCACCAGCGGCAGGAGGATCGCGACGCGGACCCACTTCTCACCGCGGAAGGGCCGCCACAGCAGCAGGGCTATCGCCATGCCGAGAACGACCTCGAAGAACAGCACGACGCCGGTGAACAGGACCGTACGCCAGACCGCCGGCCAGAACCGGTCGGTGTCGGTGAGCACGTCGAGGTAGTTCTGGAACCCGATGAACTCGGACTCGGCGCGCACCGAACCCTCGGCGTCGGTCAGGCTCAGATAGCCGGTCCACGCCACCGGAAAGATGATCAGCACGGCGACGAACGCCATGGCGGGTGCCGCGAAGAGCCACTTGCGATGTTTGTTGGCCCACTGCGACCAGGCCGACGACTCCGGGGACGCCATGGGGGCCTTGGGCGAATCGGTGCGGGGTGCGGTGACGGCTGACATTCAGATCTCCGGGTTCGGGGGCCAGGTCCCGGCGAGGCGGCGGAGCACGTCGGCTCCGCCGCCCGGCGCGTGGGTTACTTCGCCTCGTCGTCGAGGAACTTCTGGAACGCCGCGTTCGCCGCGTCCGCCGAGTTGGCGGCGTCCTTGCCGGTGATCGCGTCGACGATCGGCTGGCCGACGATCTCGCGCGCCTCAGCCACCTTGACCACCAGCGGGCGGTCGTGCCCGACACCGTTCGCGGTGCTGACCGTGTTGGCCTCGGCCAGGTCCTTCGGCAGGGTCGCGGTGCTCGCCGGGTTCGCCCAGACCGAGGTACGGGCACCGGGCACGCCGGCCGTCTGTTGCGCCAGCGCCTGCTCCTTGCCGGCCGCCCACTGGATGAACTTCCAGGCGTTGTCCTTGTTCTCCGAGCTGTCGTTCACGCCGAGCGCCCAGGAGGGAATGTTGTACGGCTTCGACCCGGCAGGGCCGGCCGGGAACGCGGCGAAGCCGACGGTGTCGACGACCTTGGACTTGGTGGGGTCGGTGGCGTTCTTGTAGAGCGAGTTGGCCTCGGTGTAGAAGGCGGCCTTGCCCTGCGTGAAGATCGCCATCGCCTCCGACCAGCTCATGTCGGTGCTGATGTTCTCCGGGCCGTGGTCCCGGAGCAGGCCGCCGTAGAAGGCGTACGCCTGCTTGGCCTGCTCGGTGTTGACAGTGGCCTTTCCGCTGCTGTCCACGAAGTCGCCACCGAAGCTGAAGAGGAAGCTGGAGAACTGGGTGACGGCGGCGGCCTTGCCGGTACGAGCGACGAAGCCTGCGACGCCGGGGTTGTCGGCTTCGACCTTCGCCGCCTGCGTCTTGAGTTCGTCGAGGGTCTTGGGCGGTGCGGTGAAGCCGGACTTGGTCAGCAGGTCCTTGCGGTAGTAGAGGACCTCCTGCTCGGTGATGATCGGCAGGCCGACCACCTTGTCCTCATAGGTCGTCGCCTGCACCGGCCCGGCCTGGAAGTCGCCGAACTCGAAGGCGCTGTCCGACTTGACCCTCTCGCTCAGGTCGGCGAGGTACTTGTTCTTGCCGAACTGCTTCCCCTCCTGCAGGGGCCGGTACATCATCACGTCGAGGTCGGTGGACCCGGCGTTCAGCTTGACGTTGTACTGGTCGGACAGTTGGTCCTCGCCGAGCTGGGTGACCTCGACCTTGAGGCCGGTCTGCTTCTCGAACTCCGGCAGGGCCTTCTTGATGTTCTCTGTCCAGACGTGGTTCACCAGCGTCACGCGGACGGTCTTCGAACCTTCGCCGCCATCGTCACCGCCGCAGGCGGTGAGGCTCATGGCGGTGACCACGGCCAGAGAAGTGCCGATTATCGATCGACGTCGCACGCTTGTCTCTCCTTCTGTCGTGGCCGCCGCCCTCGGAAGAGCCGCTACCTCGGTGTTACATCCGCTTAACATCGGGATGCTAGGCCGAATAGACGGATTACTTCAAGAGGTTGATGTAAATGATATGATCTTTGAGTGGAACCGTCCTCAGCAGAGGTTGCAGCCGCTCAGACCGCCCCCGCCGAGGCTGGGCTGCACGCCCGCGTCCTCGACCATCTGGGCACCGCCATCTGCGGCGGCGAGCTGGCGCCCGGCGCGATCCTCAACATCGACGAACTGGTCGACAGGTACGCCGTCTCCCGCTCGGTCGTCCGCGAGGTGCTGCGCGTCCTGGCATCGATCGGGTTCATCGAGGCACGCCGCCGGGTGGGGGTGATGATCCTGCCGGCCAGCGCGTGGAACGTCTTCGACCCGCAGGTGATCCGCTGGCGGCTCGCCTCGGCTGGCCGGATGGCCCAGCTACGGTCGATCACCGAGCTACGCACCGCCGTCGAGCCGCACGCGGCCTACCTGGCGGCCAACCGGATCGGCCACGACGAAGCGAGTGACCTGGTCGGGCTGGCGGCGAAGATGTGGGCGGCCGGCGAGGCCGGTGACGAGGAACGCTTCCTGCACCTCGACATCGAGTTCCACCGGCGCGTCCTGCTCGCCTCCGGCAACGAGATGTTCGTCCGGCTTCAGGATCTGGTCGCCGAGGTGCTCACCGGCCGGCACAAGCACCACCTCATGCCGCACCACCCGCACGAGCAGGCTCTCCAGATGCACGCGGACGTCGCCCAGGCGATCCAACGACGCGACGGCGCGCGCGCCCGGCAGGCGATGGTGCAGCTGATGGAGCAGGCGTTCGACGAGATGAAGTCACTGTGGGAGCAGACCTCGGTGCCCCCACGGAGCCCGGACCACGGCTCGACCAGCCGCTGATCGACTCGGTTTTCGTGAAGTCGCGGTGTCAGGTCACCCCGGACACCGCGACTTCCGCGAAGCCGAGTCGATCATGGGCCGGCGCCGACCGGATCGGTCTCAGCGCGCGGTGCCGCGACCCGATCGACCCGCACCGGCGGAGGGCCGGTGCGCGATGCGGGGAGCCCGCACGGCGGAGGCGTTGCCGGCGCCGGGCCGGTAGTCCCGTGCCGCGCTGGCCACCATCTCGTCGGGGTCGCGGGTGAGCTGCTGCCGGATGTGCTGCGGCACGACCTCGGACGTCGCCATCGCCAGGCGGACCTGCACCGACCGGTCGTCGACCAGGCGCTCCAGGTCTGCCTCGTCCAACTCCAACGAGCGGACCAGCGCGGCACGCACGTCGACCACCGGGTCCGCGGCGAGCGCGCTGCGCTGCGCGGCGGTGGTCCGCGGGTTGCGGGCGACCCCCTTGCGTACGCGGGCGGTGCGATCGGCCAGCAGGGTGTTGATCACGTCGAGGTCGTGGGTGTGGGTGGCGAGTCGTTCCCGTACCTCGGGTGAGACGTCGTCGGTCAGCTTGGCGGCCAGCTCGGGCTCCAGGTCCCGGCTCTCCGCGAGGAGGCCGCGAAGCTCCTTGTCCGATGCCTGCGCCATGGCCCGGCGGACCGACTCGTCGCAGGCCGGGTTGCTGGCGACCGCCCAGCGGATCCACCGGTCGTCGTCCTTGACGAGACGCAGGAGGTTGGCGATCGAGGTGGAAGGGTTCCTCGCCACGGCCTCCCGGACCTGACGATCCTGGTCCCTGGTGAGCGGTCGCAGGGCCTGCGCGGGCGCGTCGGCCCGAGCGGCGACCGCCTTGCGGACCACCGCCGACGGGTCGGACGCCAGGTCGATAAGGGTCATTTGTGGCGTTGTGGGGTCCTGTGCGAGGGCGAGCCGCGCGTCAGCATCGCCACCGATCGGACGGTGGGCGGTGGCGTCGGACCCGCTGTGACGGTCGGGCTCGCCGACGTCCTGCTGTTTCCCCATGACCCAATCATGTCACGCGCCCGATCCGGCACTGCGGGCCTGACCAGCGGCAGGTGGCACCTGGGCGGGTAGGCGCAGGCCGGACATGCCACCATCCACCGCCAGCGACGTCCCGGTCACCGACCCCGTGGTGGGCGACGCGAGGTAGACGACGGCGGCGGCCACCTCGTCGGCGGTCACCAGACGGCCGGTCGGCTGACGGGCGGCGAGCTGCCGCTTCTCCGCCGTCGGGTCGGCCGCGCCGGCCAGCAGGCGGGCCACCCAGGGCGTGTCGACGGTGCCGGGGGCGACACAGTTGACCCGGACCCCCTCGGTCACCAGGTCGGCGGCCATGGCGAGGGTGAGGGCGTGCACGGCACCCTTCGACGCCGAGTACAGGGCGCGTCGGGGCAGGCCGACGGTCGCCGCGATCGACGAGATGTTGACGATCGCCGCCGACGACGACCGACGCAGGTACGGCAGGGTGACAGCGCTGGCGCGGGCCACGCCGGTGACGTTGACGTCGAGCACCCTGCTCCACTGCTCGTCGTCGTCCTCCTCCACGGTGCCGACGGCGGAGATGCCGGCGTTGTTCACCAGGATGTCGATGCCCCCGAATGCCTCGGCGACCGAGGCGACGGCCCCGCTGAGCGAGGACCGGTCGGCCACGTCGGCCCGGACGCCGTGGACGTGCGGATCGTCGGGCAGGCCCGACAGGTCCAGGTCCAGGACGCCGACCCGGGCGCCGGCGGCCACGAACGCCCGTACGCAGGCGTTGCCGATCCCCGAGCCACCGCCGGTCACCACCGCCACCAGACCGTCACACCGCATGTTGCTCTCCCATTCCGAGTAGTCCTCCAGGTTGACGCACCGCCGTCAGGAAGGCCGCGCGGTCGAGCAGGTCGAGGCTCGTCAGACCCATGCCGGCCCGTCGGGGTACGCGTACCTGGCGAGGGTCTCCGGGCGCATCGCGGCGGAGAACCCAGGGACGGTGGGCACCACGTAGTGCCCGTCGGAGATCACCACCGGATCGACGAAGTGCTCGTGCAGGTGGTCGACGTACTCGACGACCCGGTCGCGGGTGGAGCCGGACACGGCCACGAAGTCGAACATGGACAGGTGCTGGACCAGCTCACAGAGGCCGACTCCCCCGGCGTGTGGGCACACCGGCACCCCGTACTTCGCGGCCAGCAACAGGATGGCGACGTTCTCGTTGACGCCACCCACCCGGCACGCGTCGATCTGCACGACGTCGACGGCGCCGGCCTGCAACAGCTGCTTGAACACCACCCGGTTCGCCACGTGCTCGCCGGTCGCGACCCGGATCGGCCCGCCACCGGGTGCGCTGGCCGACAGCGCCGACCGGATCGCCGCGTGGGCGAGCACGTCGTCGGGGCTGGTCGGCTCCTCGATCCACCACGGGTCGTACGGCGCCAGCTCCCGCATCCGGGCGACCGCCTCGGCGACGTCCCAGCGTTGGTTGGCGTCGACGGCGATCCGGATGTCCGGGCCGACCGTTTCGCGGGCGATGCGGAGGCGGCGCACGTCGTCGGCGGCGTCCGCGCCCACCTTCAGCTTGATCTGGGTGAACCCGTCGGCCACCGCCTGCTTGGCCAGCCGGATCACCTTCTCGTCCGGGTAGCCGAGCCAGCCGGGCGACGTCGTGTACGCGGGATATCCCCGCTCGATGAGCCGGACGATCCGCTGGGCCCGACCCGACTGCGCCGCCCGCAGGATCTCCAGCGCCTCGTCGGGGGTCAGCGCGTCGCTGAGGTACCGCCAGTCGACCAGGTCGACGATCTGCTCGGGGCTCAGGTCGGCCAGGTATCGCCAGACCGGTTTGCCCGCCCTCTTGGCGACCAGGTCCCACATCGCGTTGATCACCGCCGCCGTCGCCAGGTGCATCACTCCCTTCTCCGGGCCGAGCCAGCGCAACTGCGAGTCCTGGGTGAGCGAACGGGCGAACGCGCCGAGGTCGACGGTGTCCGGGTCGAGGCCGACCACGTACGGCACCAGCGCCTCGATCGCCGCCCGGCAGACCTCGTTGCCCCTCCCGATGGTGAAGGTGAACCCGTGCCCGTCCGGCCCGTCGTCGGTGCTCAGCACCAGGTACGCGGCCGAGTAGTCGGGGTCCGGATTCATCGCGTCGGAACCGTCCAGGTCACGCGAGGTCGGGAACCGCACGTCGTACGTGTCGACGGAGGTGATCACCGCCATCAGGCGCTCCCGAGCGTGCTGCGCTGCCGGCCAAGGCCGTCGATCTCGACCTCCATCACGTCGCCCGCGGCCAGGTACGGGAACCGGCCGGAGAGCGCCACCCCCTGCGGGGTGCCGGTATTGATGACGTCGCCCGGGTCCAGGACGGTGTACTGCGACAGGTGCCAGACCAGGTACGCCACGTCGAAGATCATGTCCTTGGTGCTGGAGTCCTGTCGGGGCTCGCCGTTGACCCAGGAACGCAGCCGCAGCGCCTGCGGGTCCTCGATCTCGTCGGCGGTGACCAGCCACGGGCCGAGCGGCTGGAACGTCTCACAGGACTTGCCCTTCGACCACTGGCCGCCGGAGACGGCGAGCTGGAAGTCGCGCTCGGAGACGTCGTTGGACAGCGCGTACCCGGCGATGTGCCCGAGGGCGTCGGCCGGAGAGGCGAGGTAGCGGGCCCGGCGGCCGATCACGACCGCCAGTTCCACCTCCCAGTCGGTCTTCGTCGAGCCCCGCGGGATCAGGACGTCGTCGTGGGGGCCGACGACGGTGTTGGGCGCCTTGTAGAAGATGATCGGGGCGGTCGGGGGCTCGGCGCCCGACTCGGCGGCGTGCGCGGCGTAGTTCTGCCCCACGCAGAGGACCACCCCGGGGCGGGCGACCGGCGCGCCGACCCGCTGGCCGGTGATGTCGACCTCGGGCAGGTCGGTGGCCTCCCGTGCCCGCTGGACGCCGTCGCCGGCGAGGAACTCCCCGTCGATATCGGCGGTGAGCGACGAGAGGTCGAAGTGCCGTCCGTCGACGTACAGCACGGGGCGCTCCCGCCCCACGGGCCCGACGCGCATGAATTTCACGAACCAACCTCCAGTGCATAGGTACGAGTCGCGGTGCCCGCCAGCACGGCGGTCCGCTCGTCGGTCGACAACTCAGCCAGGCAGGCGTCGAGCGCCGTCCACGCCTCGGCGTACGAGGCGACGAGGTCGCAGACGGGCCAGTCGGAGCCGGCCATCAGCCGTTGCGGGCCGAACAGCTCCAGCGCGGTGTCGACGTACGGCCGGATGTCGGCCACCCGCCACCCGGGGCCGGCCTCGGTGAGCAGTCCGGAGAGCTTCGCGACGACGTTGTCGCAGGCGGCCAGGTCGCGCACCGCGGCGCGCCACCCGGCGAGACCATCCGCGTCGATCCGCGGTTTGCCCAGATGGTCGAGGACGAAGGTGGTGTCCGGCGTGGCCCGGGCCGCCTCGGCGCAGGCGGGCAACTGCCCGAGGTGCACGACCAGGTCGAAGGTCAGCCCAGCGGCCCCGATCGCCGCGAGGGCGGCGCGCACGTCGGGACGGGCGAGGTGCCCCGGGTCTGCGACCGCCTGCACCTGGTCGCGGACGCCGACGAGCTTCGTCGCGCCGGGCAGGCCCCGGTAGCCGGCGAGGGTGGCGGGCAGGGCCGGGTCGGTGAGCGACGCCCAGCCGACCACGCCGGCGATGCGGGGGGTGCCGGCGGCGAGGGCGAGGAACTCAGCGGTCTCGGCGGCGTCGCAGCGGCCGGCCTCGACCAGCACCGTCGCCGTCACACCGGCCGCGTCGAGCCGGGGTACGAGGTCGGCGATGGTGTAGTCGCGCCGGATCGACTCCAGGCCCGGTGCGGCGAGCCAGGAATAGTCGGCGGTCCACAGGTGATGGTGGGCGTCGATGATCACGGGGTTGGCACCTCCTCCGGCAGCAGTCCCTCGGCCTTCAGGTCCGCCCACAGCGCGCCGGGGACGTCCCACTCGAACATCGCCACGTTGTCGGCGATCTGCGCCGGGTCCTGGGCGCCGATCACCACGCTCGCGACCGCCGGATGGCCGAGCGGGAACTGGATCGCCGCGGCACGCAGCGGCACTCCGTGCCGATCGCACACCGACCGGATCGCCGTGGCTCGGCGCAGCAGCCCCGCGTCGGCCGGCCGGTAGTCGTAGTGGGCACCCGGCCTCGGGTCGGCCAGAAGGCCCGAGTTGTAGACCCCGGCGGCGAGGACCGAGATCCCGTTCTGCCGGCACAGCGGCAGCAGCTCGTCGAGGCCGGACTGGTCGAGCAGCGTGTACCGGCCGGCGAGCATGAAGCAGTCGAAGTCGCCAGCGTGGGCCAGCTCGACCAGCGCCGGGGCCTGGTTCATCCCGGCGCCGACCGCGCCGATCTCACCGGCACCGCGCAGCCGCGCCAGCTCCGGGTACGCCTCCGCCGCCGCCTCGGCGAGGTGGTCGTCCGGGTCGTGGATGTGCGCGATGTCGACCCGGTCCAGCCCCAACCGGGCCAGGCTCTCCTCGTGCGAGCGGCGCACCCCGGCGGCGGAGAAGTCGAACCTCGGCGCCAGGTCGGTCGACTCGGCCCAGAACCCCTGCCCGTCGCCACCGCCGGGGACGAGCAGCCGACCCACCTTGGTGGAGAGGGTGAACTCGCCGCGCGGCTTGCCGGCGAGAACCGCCCCGGCCCGCCGCTCGGAGAGGCCGCAGCCGTAGAGCGGTGCTGTGTCGAAGTAGCGCAGCCCGAGGTCCCAGGCCGCCTCGACGGTGGCGCGGGCGACCTCGTCGCCGACGGCGGTGAAGAGGCCGCCGATCGGGGCGAGCCCCAGACCGAGCCGGGTCACCGCCACGTCCGTACGCCCCAGGGTCACCTGGTCCGTGGCCCTCACGCGACCACCCCCTGCCCGTCGTGGATGAAGCGGATCACCGACTGGCTCATCCGGTCATAGTCGTGGTCGTTGTCCAGCTCCCCGACGATGGCGAACTCCCGCATCACCGCGATCCGGTCGGCGAGGGTCACCATCTCCGGCAGGTCCGACGAGATCAGCAGGATCGCCATCCCCCGCGCGGCGAGACCGGCGATCAACTCGTGGAAGGCCGCCTTGGTGCGGACGTCGATGCCCACTGTGGGTTCGTCGATGATGAGCACGTCGCAGTCGGCGGCCAACCACTTGGCGAGGCTGACCTTCTGCTGGTTGCCGCCGGAGAGCTGACCGGCGTGCTGGTCGGGCGAGGCGAGGCGGATGCCCAGCCGGTCGGCGTACTCGTCGACCAGGGATCGCTCCGCCCGGTCCCGGACCAGCCCGAGCCGGGCCAGCTTGCGCCACACCGTCACCGCCGTGTTGCGGGCGACGGTCTGGTCGAGGAAGAGGCCCTCCTCCTTGCGGTTCTCGGTGACGTATCCGATCCGGTGCCGGTGCAGGGCGTCGCCCACGTCCCGGATCCGGGCCGGGCGCCCGTGCACCCGCACCTCACCGGCGGTGATCCGGTCCAGGCCGAGGAGCGCCTTCGCCAACTCGCTACGGCCGGCACCGACCAGCCCGTACAGGCCGACGATCTCGCCGGGGCGTACGACGAGACTGACGTCGTGGTGGCCGGCGGTGGTCGCGACGTGATCCAGAGCCAGGGCGGGTTCGGTGTCCGCGTCGACTGTGCGCTCGGCGAGGTGCACCTGCTGGTACCCCCGGCCGACCATCAGGTCGACGATCTGCTCGCGGGTGTGGTCGGCGAGGGGCTCGGCCTCGGCGACGCTGCGCCCGTCGCGCAGCACGGTCACCGTGTCGGCGACCGCGAAGACCTCTTCCAGCTTGTGGCTGACCAGCACGGTTGCGTGACCCCGCTCGGACAGTCGGCGCACGATCCCGTAGAGCCGGTCGGCCTCGTCGTTGGTCAGCGAGGCGGTCGGTTCGTCGAGCAGCAGCACCGTCGAGTCGGCCGACAACGCCTTGGCGATCTCCACCAACTGCATCTGGGCCACCGAGAGCCGCGACACCGGCAGGTCGGGGTCCAGGTCGAGGTCGAGCAGGTCGAGGCACCGACGTGCCTCGACGCGCAGCGCCGCCCGGTCGAGCAGGCCGGCGCGCCGGGGCAGGTGTTGCAGGCAGATGTTCTCCGCGACGGTGAACGCCGGGATGAGGTTCCGCTCCTGGTGCACCACACCGATGCCGGCCCGCTGGGCGTCCTGCGGGTTGCCGAGCTGCACCGTACGCAGCTCGCCGTCCGGCCCGGGCAGCCGCAGGAGCCCACCGTCCGGCCGGTACACCCCGGTGAGGATCTTGATCAGGGTGCTCTTGCCGGCGCCGTTCTCGCCGAGCAACGCGTGCACGCTGCCGGCGGTCAGGGTCAGCGTCGCCTCGTCCAGGGCACGCACCCCGGGGAACGTCTTGACCAGGTTCTCCGCGGACAGCACGATGCTCATCGCTGACCTCCGGAGAGCTTGTCGCGGAACTGACCGAGCAGCACCGCGCCGAGGACGACCGCGCCGATGATGAGGTCCACCCACCGCCGGTTGATGTCGAACTGCGACTGGCTCACGTCGACCAGCCTTACCAGGAAGGCCGCGAGGACCGTGCCGGTCACGCTGATCATGCCGCCGGCCAGGGCCACTCCGCCGATGATCGGCGCGGCGAAGCTGGGCAGCAGCAGGTCGTCGCCGATCGAGGCGTTCACCGAGCCGAAGGCGGCCACAACGATCACGGCGGCGAACCCGGCCAGCAGCCCGGACAGGGTGTGGGCCAGCACCAGCGCCCGGTCGTTGGAGATGCCCGACAACCGGGCCGCGAACGGGTTGCCGCCGGAGGCGAGCAGGTGCCGCCCCGGCACGGTACGACGGAAGAAGAGCGCGACCGCGACCGCGATGGCGACCGCCAGCAGGAACACCACGGGCACCCCCGCCAGGGACGCCTGCCCGAACTCCCGCAGCCCGGGTGAGTAGCCCTGGTAGGTGCCGGTGCCGTTCACCCCGTACCGCAGCCCTTCGAGGATCGTCATGGTGGCGAGGGTGACGATGAACCCGTTGATCCGGGTGAAGACCACCAACAGGCCGTTGACCAGGCCGACGGTGGCGCCGAGGGCCAGCGCGGCGAGCACCGCGACCGGGGCCGGCAGACCGGCGTCGATCATCAGCCAGCCCGAGGCCACCGCGCAGAACCCGGTGAGCACGCCCACCGAGAGGTTCATCTGACCGACGGCGAGCACCACCATCTGGGCCAGGCCGATGACGATCGGCAGGGCGAGGAAGCGCAGGAACGCGTCCAACGTGCCGGCGGTGAGCAGGTTGAAGTCGGTGGCGACCGCGAGCGCCGCGAACCCGAGGGCGGCGATCACTGCGAGGGTGAACTCGTTGGTCCGGACCAGGCTCCTCATGATGTCGACACCGCCCTTCGCTCGGCGATCACGGCTCGCAGCCGGTCCAGCGACAGCGCCGCGAGCAAGACCAGTCCGATGTAGAGCTTCAGCTCCTCCAGGGAGAACTGGAGCAGGTTGAGGCCCTTGTAGATGACCTGCGTGAGGGTGGCGCCGAGTGCGGTGCCGAGCACGCTGACCGCGCCACCGGCGAGCAGTGTGCCGCCGAGCACCGGGGCCAGGAACGACGGCAGCAGGAACGACTCCCCGATGTTGGCGGAGAAGGCCCCGTTGTTGGCGGCCAGCAGGAACCCGGCCAGTGCGGCGAGCAGCCCGCTCACCGCGTGTGCGGCGACGATCCGACGGTGTGTGGGGATGCCGGACAGCTCGGCGGCGACCGTGTTGGAGCCCGTCATCAGGATCTCCCGGCCCAGCCGGGCATGCCGGAACAGCAGCCCGACGCCGAGCGCCGCCGCGACCGCGATCGGCACGACCAGCGGGATCCGGGGTCCGCAGACGTCCCCCATGCAGTAGTCGGCGAAGGTGTCGAAGCGCAGGGCGGACAGCCCGCTGGGCTGCACCGCGAACGACACCCCGCCGGTGGCCCACGTGTAGAGGATGGTGACCAGGCCCAGCAGCCCGAAGTCGAGCGCGAGGGTCACCACGAAGGAGTTGACGCCGGTCTTGGCGATGAGCAGGCCGGCGAGCGCGCCGATGCCCGCACCGACGGCGAGGCCCACCAGCAGCCCGACCAGCAGGGGGACGCCGAGCCGGTCGTAGACCAGGCCCATCGCGAAGGTGGACAGCGCGGCCATCCGGCCGACCGCCATGTTCATGTGCCCGAGCGAGAGCACGGCGAGCTGGGCGAGACCGACCACGACGTACACGCTGATGTCGGCCTGTAGCGGCGCGAGGGTGAGCCGGGGGTCGAGGAACGCGGGGGTCAGCGACGAGAAGAGCACGACCAGCGCGGCGATGACGATGAGCAGGCCGAGTCGGGGGTTCGCCCAGACCGGCAGGACCCGGGTGGGAGGCCGAGCCTCGGCGGCCGGAGGCGCCGCCGGCGCCTCCGGCGCGGTTTCGGTCTTCACGCCACCCTCCTGTCCTCGATCGCGTCGCGGTCCCAGTCGATGCCGAGGCCGGCCTCGCCGGGGGCGAGCGCGTGGCCGTCGACGATCGCCACCTCGGTCCGGGTGATCGCGCGCAGTTGCGGGATGTGCTCGACGTAGCGGCTGTTGGGCACGGCCGCGCAGAGGCTCACGTGCAGCTCCATGAGGAAGTGCGGGCAGACCACCACGTTGCACGCCTCGGCCAGGTGCGCGACCTTGAGCCACGGGGTGATGCCGCCGATCCGCGCGACGTCGACCTGGACGATGCCGGCGGCCTGGCGGCGCAGATACTCGGCGAACTGGCCGATGGAATACAGCGACTCCCCCACCGCGACGGGGATGCTGGTCGCGCGGGCGAGCAGCTCGTGCCCGGCGACGTCGTCGGCCGGCAACGGCTCCTCGAACCAGGCGACCTGGTGCGGTTCGAGCAGCCGGGCCCGGCGGATCGCCTCCGCTGCGGGCAGGGACTGGTTGGCGTCGACCATCACGTCGAAGTGGTCGCCCAGGGCCGCCCGGACCGCGCCGATCCGCGCCGCGTCCTCGGCCGGGTTCGGCTTGCCCACCTTGAGCTTGACGCCGGGCCAGCCGGCCGCCTCGGAGACCTTCGCGCCGGCGACCAGCTCGTCCTCGGTGAGGTGCAGCCAGCCGCCCTCCGTGTCGTACAACGGGATGCGGTCCTTGGCGCCGCCGGCGAGCACCCACAGGGGCAGGCCGGCGGCTCGGGCACGCAGATCCCACAGCGCGGTGTCGACCGCGGCGAGCGCCAGCGAGGTGACGGCGCCGACGGTGGTGGCCCGGGTGGCGGCGTGCAGGTCACGCCAGATCGCCTCCACCCGCGCGGCGTCGCGGCCGACCAGGTGTGGCAGCAGGTAGTCGCGCAGCAGCGCGAGCACCGCGGTGCCGCCGGTCCCGATCGTGTACGAGTAGCCCGTGCCGTGCCCGCCGTCGGCCGTGCGTACCTCGACGAAGACCGTCTCCTGCTTGAGAAACGACTGCACCGCGTCGGTGCGGACGGTCTCGACGGGGATGTCGACGAGGTACGCCTCGGCCTTCGTGACCTTCGACATCAGTTGCACTTGAGCAGGTCGCCGTCGAACTTCTTCCGCAGTGCCTCGGTGGTCGCGGTGCGGTCGGCCTCGTAGCCGTCCAGCTTGTCCCTGGTCACCACGAACGAACCGGAGTCGATCGTCACGCCGGGCTCGGAGATCGTGCAGCCGCCGCTGAGCTTCATCAGCGCGTACGAGCCGACCCGGGCCTGGCCGACCGGGTTCTGCAGGACGGTGGCTGCCACCGATCCGCCCCGCAGTCCGTCGAGGACCGCCGGGTCGTCGTCGATGGCGATCACCTTGATGGGGAGCTTCGACTGGCGTACGCCCTCGGCGGAGGCGACCGCCGGGTTGTAGGCGGTGTTCACGATCGCCTGGATCTGACGGCCCTTGGCGGCCAGGAGGTCGGCCACCGCCTTCTGGGCGCTCTGGAGGTCCTTGTCGATGTCGGTGACGCTCTGGACGAGCACCACCTTGCCGCCGGTCTCAGCGACCGCCTTCTCCACGCCCTTGATCCGGCGCTGGGTGTTGGAGTCGACCTTGTTGCCGGTCAGGTGCACCAGGTTGCCCTGGCCACCCATGGCGTCGATGGCGGCCTTGGCGCCCTTGTACGCGGCGACCTCGACGTCGGTGGAGAGGCAGAAGTCGGCCTTGTTGGCCCCGGCGGGGCACGACGCCAGGGAGCCGACGGCGAAGCCCTGCCGCTTGAGGTCCTCGAAGGTGGAGTTGATGTTGTCCGGCGAGACGCCGAAGACGCCAAAGGCGTTGTAGCCCTGTGCGGCCAGGGACTTGAGCACGTCGTTCTGTTTGGTCTGGTCCCAGCCGGCCGTCTCGTTGAAGGTGACGTCGCCGAGCGAGAGCTCCGATTTCGCGGCGGCTCCGGCGTCCTTCCAGGGCTGGAAGTACGGGTGCGAACCGCCGGGCACCAGCGCGACCTTGACCTGGGCTGGTTCCCGGCCGCCGGCTTCGGTGTCGGTGGTGTCGCTCTTCTTGGTGCAGGCCACTGTGGTCGTGGCGAGGGCCAGGACGGTGAGGCCCGAGCCGATCCGGGACAGCATTCTGCGCGACATGTTCGTCTCCTCGGGGGCGGTGGTGGTGAGACGGCGGCGGAGGAACCTATTTCCTATAGGATGTTGCTTTGCTAGTGTGTACTCGCTCACACCAGCACAGTCAAGGGGTTGCTTAGGAGACGAGATGGCCCAGCAGGAAGCACGCGAGGGTCGACTCCGTCCCGCCCGTCGACTCACCCTCAGCGAGGACGTCTACGAGTCGATAAAGACCCTGGTGATGGACCACATCCTTCCCCCCGGGGAGCGGGTCAACATAGACGCTCTCGCCCGTGAGCTGGATGTCTCCCCCACACCGGTCCGCGAGGCACTCGCCCGGTTGGAAGCCGACGGACTGGTCCGCAAGCGCCCCCTGTCCGGCTACACCACCACGCCCCTGCTGAGCCGCGCCGAGTTCGACGACCTGTTCGACGTCCGCCTGCTGCTGGAGGGCGCCACCGCCGGCCGGGCCGCCACGCACGCCTCCACCGAGGAACGACAGCGGATCACCGCCGAGGCCGCGGCGAGCATCGATGTGGAGGCCGGCGACGGTTACCGCCGACACGCCGCCTTCACCGCGCTGGACGCGAGATTCCACGACCTGATCGCCGAGGTCGCCGGCAGCCCCCTGCTGCGCGACAGCGTCACGAGGCTGCACTCGCACCTGCACCTGCACCGGCTGTACTTTCCGGTCACCGGCGCTCCGGACACCAACACCGAGCACCAACGCATCGCCGCCGCCATCGCCGCGGGTGACTCCGAGGCGGCCGCCGAGGCGATGCGGGCCCACCTGACCGCCGCCCGGGAGCGCCACCTGCCCGCCTTCGACCAGCTTCCCGACCCCGGAACACCGCGCGACCCGGTGTGATCCCGCCCCCGACACACGTGAGGAGTCGCCATGCGCATCGCCCTGTTCATCACCTGCGTCAACGACGTCGCCTACCCGGCCACCGGCATCGCCGTCACCCGCATCCTGCGGCGGCTCGGCCACACCGTCGACTTCCCCACCCGCCAGACCTGTTGCGGGCAGATGCACGCCAACACGGGCTACCGGGCCGAGGCGATGCCGATGGTGCGCAACTACGTCGACGTCTTCGACGGCTACGACGCGGTCGTCGTGCCGTCCGGGTCGTGCACCGCGATGATCCGCGACCAGTACCCGCACCTGCACCCGCCCGCCGCGTCGGTGGCCGCCCGCACCTACGAGCTGTCCGAGCTGCTCGTCGACGTCCTCGGCGTCACCGACGTCGGCGCCGAGTTCCCCGAGACGGTCACCTACCACCCCACCTGCCACGGCCTGCGGATGCTGCGGTTGGGTGACCGGCCGCTGCAACTGTTGCGTCAGGTTCGCGGCATCCGGCTGGTGGAGCTGGCCGACGCCGAGGAGTGCTGCGGTTTCGGCGGCACGTTCGCCCTGAAGAACCCGGACGTCTCCACAGCGATGCTCACCGACAAGTGCGCCCGGGTCGGTGAGACCGGAGCGCAGGTGCTCGCCGCCGCCGACAACTCCTGCCTGGCGCACATCGGGGGCGGCCTGGACCGCCACCGGTCGGGCGTGCGGGCGGTGCACTACGCCGAGATCCTCGCCGCGACGGGAGCCGCCTCATGAACCGTCCGGTCGCACCGGCCACCGGCAGCGGCCGCATCCGCACGCCACTGCCCTTCCCGACCGCGGCCAGACCGGCCGTCGCCGACACCCAACTGCGCGCCAACCTGCACCGGGCCACCCGCACCATCCGGGACAAACGCGCCCGGGTCGTCGACGAGGTACCCGACTGGGAGGCTCTCCGCGACGCCGGCTCCGCGATCAAGGCAGACGTCCAACGCCGGTTGCCGGAGCTGCTGGAGCAGTTCGAGGCGTCCGCCACCGCTGCCGGCGCCACAGTGCACTGGGCCCGGGACGCGGCCGAGGCCTGCCGGATCGTGGTCGAGCTGACCCGGGCCACCGGGGCCGACGAGGTCGTGAAGGTCAAGTCGATGGCGACCCAGGAGATCGAGCTCAACGAGGCGCTGGAGGCGGCCGGGATCGCCGCGTACGAGACCGACCTGGCGGAGCTGATCGTGCAGCTCGGCGACGACACGCCCTCGCACATCCTGGTGCCGGCGATCCACTACAACCGGGCGCAGATCCGGGAGATCTTCCAGCGTCGAATGCCCGACGTGCCGGCCGACCTCAGTGACGAGCCGTCCGCGTTGGCCGAGGCGGCCCGCGCGCATCTGCGCCGACGTTTCCTCTCGGCCCGGGTCGCCGTGTCCGGCGCCAACTTCGCCATCGCCGACACCGGCACGTTGGTGGTCGTGGAGTCCGAGGGCAACGGGCGGATGTGCCTCACCCTCCCGGAGACGCTGATCAGTGTCGTGGGCGTCGAGAAGCTGCTGCCGACCTTCACCGACCTGGAGGTCTTCCTGCAACTGCTGCCGCGGTCGTCGACCGGTGAGCGGATGAACCCGTACACCTCGATGTGGACGGGCATCACCCCCGGTGACGGGCCACAGGACGTGCACGTGGTGCTGGTCGACAATGGACGGTCTGCGGTGCTTGCCGACCCGGTCGGGCGGCCGGCGCTGTCGTGCATCCGCTGCTCCGCCTGCCTGAACGTCTGCCCCGTCTACGAGCGGGCCGGCGGGCACGCGTACGGCTCGGTGTATCCGGGGCCGATCGGGGCGATCCTGTCACCTCAGTTGACCGGCGTGGCCGACAACGCGTCCCTGCCGTACGCGTCGACCCTCTGCGGCGCCTGCTACGACGTGTGTCCCGTGAAAATCAACATTCCGGAGATCCTGGTCCACCTCCGCCAGCAGGCACCGCATCCGCTGGCCGAACGCGCCACCATGGGCGTCCTGTCGTGGGTGATGCGCAACCCTCGGCGCTGGGCCGCCGCCCTGCGCCTTGCCCGGACCGGCGCGGGCCCCCTCGGGGCGTACCGCGAACGGCGCACCGGGGCTCGGACGCTGCGCCGGCTGCCCTGGCCCGTCTCCGCGTGGACCCGGTCGCGTGACCTGCCGCTGCCCGCGGCGCAGACCTTCCGAGAATGGTGGGGAAAGCAGTGACCGCACGTGACGAGATCCTGGCGCGGCTCCGCACGGCCCTGGCCGACGACCCGCCGCCAGTGGAGGTGCCCCGCCGGTACCGCCGGGTCGGTGACCGCCCCGACCCGGTCGCCATCCTCGTCGACCGGCTGGAGGACTACCGGGCGGTCGTCCATCACGGCATCGGCTCTCTGCCCGGGCTGCTGGCCGGGGTGGACCGGCTCGCCGTGCCCGTCGACGTCCCCGCCGGCTGGCTGACCGGCTACGCCGGGCAGGTGCACCGCGACGCTCCCCCGCTGACACCGGCCGACCTCGACGCGATGGACGCGGTCCTGACCGGCTGCGCCGTGGCGGTCGCCGAGACGGGCACCATCATCCTCGACGCCGGCCCGGCGCAGGGGCGACGAGCGCTCACCCTGGTGCCCGACCGGCACATCTGCGTCGTGCGCGCCGACCAGGTCGTCGGCCTGCTGCCGGAGGCGCTGACCCGGCTGGACCCGCGCGCGGCACAGACCTGGATCTCGGGTCCGTCCGCGACCAGCGACATCGAGCTCAACCGGGTCGAGGGTGTGCACGGCCCGCGCCGGCTGGAGATCGTGCTGGTCGGCGCCTCAGGAGCGTGACGCCACCTGCTCGTCGCCCGACGTGGCCGTTTCCCGCAGCGGGATGCCCCGCAGGTTCAGCACCATGACGACACCCACGCCGACCACCAGCGCGATGTCGGCGACGTTGCCGACGAAGAACCCCGCGTAGTCGATGAAGTCCACCACGTGCCCCCGGGCGAACCCCGGCTCGCGGAAGAGACGGTCCAGCAGGTGGGTCGTCGCGCCGCCGAGCACCAGCCCCAACGCCACCGCCCAGGCGCGCGACGTGACCCGCCGCGCCACCACCGTCACCGCGACCACCGCCGCGGCCGCGAACACCGCGAAGATCCAGGTGTACGCGGCGCCGATCGAGAACGCGGCACCCGGGTTGTAGACGAGTCGCAGTTGCAGCAGCTCACCGACGACGGTGATGGTCTGCCCGTCGGACAGCGCGGACTCGGCCCAGTACTTGGTGAGCTGATCCGCGGCGAGCACCACAGCAGCGATCAACACGACGGCGCGGAACATCCCGGAACCCTAGCCGCTCGACCTCGACCGTCACCACCGACTGTTACCTGGACCGCTACCCCCACGAACTGTCCGGCGGCATGGCGCAGCGTCTGGTTACCGCGCTCGCGCTGGCACCCGTTCCGTCGCTGCTCATCGCCGACGAGCCCACCACCGGGCTGGACCGGCCACTGGTCGACCACACCCTCGACCTGCTGCGATGGACGGTGGACGCTGCGGCATCCGCTGGGTCCCACCAACAGTGGGACCCAGCGGACCGTCAGGCGGGCGGTGACTGGGCGGTGTCGGCCAGGAGCACTGGGGCGCTTCGACGGCGCAAGATCCGTCATGATGACGTCGTGGAAGACCGGCTCTATGACGTGACCAAGGACGAAAGACGGGCCGCGGTGAAGGCATTCCGTCAGCTTTCGAGTGAGGAGCGACGGGAGGCAATCCGTAGGGCCGGCCGTGGCCAGCCGCACCCGAACCCGGCGGTGGCCGGGATCGTCGAGCAATGGTCACGGGCCGTGCTGCGCCGCGCGTGGTGGAACAAGCTTCCGGGCTGGACGCAGCCCGCAGCATGCTTGGCACTCATAGTGTTCGGATCCTGGCTCGGCGCCGGAGTTGTCGTCATCCCTGGCGGTATCGTCGCGCTCACAATCGGCCTCATCGACTGGAACGGCCGGCGGACGGCGCGAATGGTGATGAACGTGGCGAGGCCTGAGGGCAGCACCGAACGGGTGCTATCCGTCTGAGCGACGATGCAATCAGGACCGGCGAGCGGCACGTCAGCACCCGTCTCGGCCGCCGAGGTGGCGCCGCCACACCGCGGCCCCTGGCTGCGCGCCCACCGACATCCGTACCGGCCGCTCGAGTGCGGCAGTGTCAAAGGACGTCGGCGGAAACCCGCCGAGCGCGGGAGTCCGGACGGCCGGCGAGGATGCCGGCGAGGATCTCCGCGCCGTCGACGACCCTCGGGCCGGGGCGGTTGAAGTAGGCAGGTCCGTCGACCACCCACACCTGCCCCTGACGCACCGCGGGCAGGTCCGCCCAACCGGGTTGCGCGCTCGCCACGGACAGCTCGTCGAAGGTTCGCTCGGGCGTGAACCCGCACGGCCCGAACACCACCACCTCGGGAGCCAGGTCCGCGACCACCGACCACAGGTGCGGGGTGCTGTGCGCACCCGGCCCGAGCAGCAGGGACCGCCCACCCGCATGGGTGATCTGCTCCGGCACCCAGTGCCCGCCCGGCATCAACGGGTCGAGCCACTCGACGAACAGCACCGTCGGCGCGCCGGGCACCGACCCCGGCAACGCGGCGAGGCGACGCTCGGCGTCGGCTCGGATCTCGGCCGCCCTGCCTTCGGTGCCGGTCAGCGCGGCCACGGCATCGACCGTGTCCAGGATTCCGTCGATGGTCCTCGCCTCCAGGGACATCACCCTGGTGTCGAGATCGATCAGGCCAACCGCGTCGTTGACCCGCTGGTAGGAGACCGCACACACGTCGCACAGATCCTGAGTCAGGATCAGATCCGGCTTCAAAGCGTCCAGCATGGCGACGTCGAGCTGGTACAACGACGATCCTCGGTGCTCGTCACCGGCGATCGCCGCCGAGATCTCCCGGCTCGTCAAGGTCTCAGGCAGGGACGTCGCGGTCACCGCCGGGATGTCGGCCAGGGCCCCCGGCGGCCAGTCACACTCGTGGGTACGGCCGACCAGTTGCCCGGTCAGGCCAAGCGTGGCCACGATGTCCGTGGCCGCCGGCAGCAGGGAGACGATTCGCACGTCCGCCTGCCTACCAGGCGCGACCGAGCCACGTCCACTCCCGGCAGCGAGGCCACGGCCGCCGACGCTACGAGCGGCGCCTCAAACCTCGTCGGCGCCGTTGAGCAGCGCCCGCCACAGGGCCAACCGGTGCTCCCGGCGGATCTCCGCCTCCCGGTAGCGACGCCGGTTCCCGTCCGTCTCCGGCAGCAGCGGCGGCACCGTTCGGCTGGTATGGCTGCGGTACTCCGCTAACACACTTCTGGCGTCAGACGAGGCGCTGGATGTGGACCTTCGGGCGCTCGTTTCTGAGGTGGCCGTGCTTGTGTTGGCGGACCTGTTCGTCCCAGACCTCCTGGTCGTAGTCGGGGTTCGGCGGGATCCACTTGTGCGAGCCGTCGCTGTAGTGGAACTTCTCGTCGCCCGGCCGCAGGATGCTCATCGGGTCCAGCCGAGGAATCGGTAGTGCAGGTGGCCGGCGGGAACGTGGGCCAAATCCTGAGCGGCGTCGACGAGCTGGGCCGCTAGGTAGAGAGCCAGTGACACCGGGGCTCGGTCGTACTCGGCTCGCAGCTCTTGGCGCCGGGTCTGGCATGGCCACTCCCCGGCGCAGCCGCCGCACGTCCAGTCGGGCTTGATGGGGTGGTGAGCGGTCACTGCGGGCCGTCCTGGCTGGGCCAGTGGCCGCGGTTGATCGGGATGCGGTGGCGGCTACGGCATGGCAGATCGCCTCCGCAGCGGCAGATGCGCCGCCAGTGTCGCCAGGACCAGACGGGCCGGTGACGGCGAGCGAGAGTCAGCGCTACCGCCAGTACGTACTCGTCGTAAGAAACTCGCTTCACCGGCTCGCCTCGGCCGCCTGCGCCAGGGTCTTCCCTGCCCTTGTCGTAGGGAGCACTGTCGTCTCCTTGTGCCAGAGCAATCTGGAGGCGTGGATGCCCGAACGCGGGGGACGCGCCGAACATCCACGCCGACGAGGACGGCCCACAGCGCCAACCGAGGGAATCGACCTCCTCGGCAACCTCCCATAGGTACCGTTGGGTAGTCAAGGGCTGACGTAGGTGGTCTACTCGTGTTGCCAACCGAGGAGAACCACGTGCCACCGCGCTACCGCTACGAGCAGATCGCCGACGACCTCGCCGAACGCATCGCGTCAGGCGAGTTCCAGCCCGGCTCCAAGCTGCCCAGCCGGCGAGAGTTGATCGAGCACTACGGGGTTACCGAGCCGGTGATCGACCGTGCCATGCAGGTGCTACGGATCAAAGGGATGACCGAAACACTTCCCGGCGTTGGCGTCTTCGTCGCCGAGTAGATCCCTCCGCCGAGCCAGCCGCCGCGACCGCGATCCCTCGCTTGGAAGCTCCGTGCACCACGCGTCCGCGCTCGTCCGCGAGTGGTTCTGCACTCGCGGACGGTGTCCCTCTCCGTGCCCGTCTCGACACCGCTGTTCGGGATCGTTGCTGTCGGAGTCGGCCACGGCGGGCGTCCGGCACCGTTGCCATCGCCGCAGGCAACCCGGCACGATCGATTCGTGACTCCCGAAGAAGCCCACCTCCACTGCGAAGCAGTCTCGTGGATCAGCCACGAATTCCCGGGCTGGGTGCGGGTGCGCCTCGTCGACGTCAACAACACGTCGTGGTACTTCGTCGACAAGGTCCCGGTCTTCACGGCTGACAGTTCGCGCCTTGAGGCTCGCCTGCCTGCGCCTGTCCACATCCTGTGCAGCATCGTCGGAGGAGACGATGCTGCACTCGTCGTCTCAACCGCACCGCACGGGGTCGAAGCCGAGGACGGACAATGCCTGTTCCGGGTGGATCCGGGCCAGCTCGACCGGCACACGGTTTAGGAAGGGAGTAGCGCTCAGTGCGCAGACCCCCATCTACCAGGGCGCACGCGCAGCAGCTTCCCGACGAACGACTTGATCATTCCGCGCATGTTCCGGATCTTGCAGATCGAGCCGTCCGTGTATCACCTCGGCCAGCTCGTCTAGCTCTGCCCGTCGCGCGATTAACTTTACCGGAATATCCTTCTTTGCGGCGCAGCCCGGAGTGCGAGTCATGGACGCCTCCGAGGCAGAGGCGGAACTAAGTTTCCGCCGGTCAGACGAGGCATCGTCTGAGTGCCGGGGTTAAAACCCGCCGGGCCGCAGTCATGCCGTACCAACCTTTCTCGGGCGCTGTCTAGGATTGCGGCATTTGTCGCACTTGCAGGTACCATCAATGCGATAGGCTGCGCGCACCGATTGGAAGGAGACTTGGGTTGAACAACCCATTCAGCTTGAAGAAGCCGCGCGCGGCTATCGCTGCCGCAGTCATTGCCCCGGTTGCGATGTTGCTCGCACTATTGCCCGTGCCGGCGTCGGCGGCGACCCCGAAATCGAGCGACGCCTCCACCCTGCAGGCGGCGTGTTCCACGTATATCTACGCGTATGCCAACTATCGCCTTGTCAGCGCAAATCTTAGTTCGCCCCCCGACTACCCGCTACAAGCCCGCGCTTCCTCCCAGGGATCGTGGGAAAATTTCCTGCTCGTGCCATACAACGGCCAGTACGCTATCTGGTCATATGCCGCCAGCCGGTACGTGACCGCCAATGTCAGCGGGACGGGCGGTGGTGCGCTGCAGGCGAAGGCCACCAGCATCGGGCCATGGGAATTGTTTACCATCGGGATTGAAACCGATACTCCCGTATCCCACTGGATAAAGTCCTCGGCTAACGGCAAGTACGTGACCGCCAATGTCAGCGGGACGGGCGATGGTGCGCTGCAGGCGAAGGCCTCCCGCGTCGGGGCATGGGAGCAGTTTGAATTCGCTTACTGTGCGTTCGGGTAATATTCCTGTTAGGCGAACCGTCCCCTGCATCGAGAGATGTTGAAGGTTCATCCCGTCCGCCGTCGGCCCGCCCTCCTAGGGGAGCGGGCCGCCGCCCGGCCCGCCACGTCAAGCGGACCTTGACACAGGTTCGGACGCTGGCGGGCCGGGCGGTGGTCTGCTCGGCTCGCCCGGGTCGACGGTGGGCGGGATGGCCTACCGCGACCACCCACGGAGCGTGACCCGCCGACGGAGCCCCGGCCATCCTGGAGCCGGAGCGCCCCCGCCGGAGGCGCCCTAACCGCAACTCCGCGACCGCTGCCACCTCGCCGTTGCGGCCGACGTCCGCTCCCCTACGCCGCGCGGGCTCGTGACCGCGCGGCCCGGCCGGCTGCCGGCCCACCGCACCACCGTCAACGCCCCTGTCGTTCTGCGGCGGCCCTCCGGGCTTCCCGCTCTCCGCGCCAGCCGCCGGGCGTCAGCGTGACGGCCGCAGAGCGACAGCGGCAGCGGCTGGCGCGCGCCCTGGCGGCGGCGCGTGCGGCCCGTTGCGGGCCGCCTTGAAGACGTACAGAAACTTTGCACAACATCGCCGGCAGTCCGGTGTCGTACTCCGGTTGACCCGTGACAGTTCGACTCCACATGATGGGTGACATGATCAGTTGGCGTCGTCGCCTGCCGGACTCCAGTGTCTCGGACGTACAACGCGACATGTGTCGACGCTTCGCGGTCGAGCCAGCGCCGCCGGAACAGCGAACGATGGTCGGCCTCGCACTGTCGCGCCCACGCCAC
The DNA here is from genome assembly GCF_900090275.1 of Micromonospora zamorensis. Lineage (NCBI taxonomy): Bacteria > Bacillati > Actinomycetota > Actinomycetes > Micromonosporales > Micromonosporaceae > Micromonospora > Micromonospora zamorensis. The sequence goes on from NZ_LT607755.1 coordinate 3,684,914, forward strand.
CTGGAACCGCTTAACGCCCTGCGGCACCCGATCGCAGCCAACAGCAACGGCTGGTTCGTGTGGCGCGGCGCCGCGATCCCCCAGGAAGACGACAACTTCTTCGCACCCTTGCACGTTGAGCACCTGGACGAGCACGCCCCAGAGCTTGGGCCGTACCTCGCACTCCCACCAGGTTGGGGCGTGGTACTCGCACCCGGCTACGAGGACGTCTGGTACGACGAGACTCTTCTCGACATCTGACCTCGGTGCGGCGGTGACAGGCCGGCAGGTAGGTCAGCCCTAGCCGATCATGTAACGAATCATCCGGCACGAATCCGTAACGCATCAACTGGAGCCCGACATTTGTCGGCAGCCGCTGTCCGGTCTCGGGACCTGCGTGACACATCGGTATCAGGACCTGCGTGACACTCCGCTGAGTGTTGGTGGAGATGAGCGTGATGGAACAGCGGTATCGAGCCGTCCAGGACGTGCTTGCCGGATCCACGGTCACGGACGTCGCCGAACGATTCGGAGTCTCCCGGCAAGCGGTGCACCGCTGGCTGGCCTGGTATCAGGACGAGGGCCTGGAAGGGCTGGCCGATCGGTCGAGCCGGCCGCGCTCCTCTCCCGGGCAGACGTCGCCGGAGGTGGAGGCGCTGATCTGTGAGCTGCGCCGGTCAACGCATCCACGTCGGCATCGCCCATGCCGACGCGACCCTCACCGTAGAAGCCGCCGACACCACTTCCGCGTCCACGACGGCGACCAGATCCTCACCGAAGTGCCTCGCACCACCGTTAAGCCGATCGCCCGGTTCAAGGTTCGCAAGCCCGAACCCTCGCGGCGCAGAACTGACGGTCAGGTCGAGTCGGAGTATGCAAGGTGAGTGCCGCAGTGCCGGCAGCGGAACAGGAACGCGGTGACCGGGCCGTCCTTGCTGAGCGATTGCAAGTACCAGTCCTTTTCCTCCGCCGACCAGCCAGACCCGGCCATCTCCAACCGCAGGTAGTTCACAGCGTCAGGAAAGTCAGCCAACTCAGGCGCACCGACCTCGCCTTGGAACTCCGCCGCGTCAGCGCAGTGGTGCAACCACCGCTCCTGCTGCCAGCCGGCGAATCCCGGCGTTCGGCGCAGAACCACCTCCATCACATCCGACGGGACCTCTTCTGGCACCCGCCAGTGCGCATCGGTGAACTGCGCGTCGAACATCGCCGCCGCTCGGCCGTCCGCGATGCACCAAGGACACAGCCTCCTGCGTAACTCCTCAACCGCATACACCGGGCCGACATACGTGAAGGGCCGCCGCTGACCACAACACGCACACACCACCTCGGCGGCCACGACCGAACCCGTCGCCACAGGGTCTGGGTGGTAAGGAAATTGCGGAAGACCTTCCTGATCAGCTAGCACCGGCCGATCCTAGGGCGCTACCAGCCAGCCGCTCGACCCCCACGCGGTTACCCTGACCTGAAGATCGTCTAGCCGGAGGTGTCACCCACGTCCCGAGACTGATCTGTCACGCACGTCCTGAGACCCGACATTTGCCGGCAGCCGCCGACACGGCCGGCAGAACAGCCTTCAGTCGGCTGTCCTCCCGTCGGCTGACGTTCAACAGTCGTCCGCCAACTGAGCGACGTCAGCGCGGATCGCGGCACGTCATGCGTTCAGCCGAGGATAGGCCGACCCTCGGCGATCTGCTCTTCCACCGGCGACCGGACCAGGACAGCCATGGGTCCGCGCCCGACTTGGGCACGACCGCAGGCCCGTTGCCGACCAACGCATCGGAGATCCGGCCTGACTCGACGAAGGCGCGGGACTGGTAGCTCACGGACCACGCAGCCCTGTGCTCCTGCACACCGGTGATCACCCATTCACCGCTACGGATCTCGTCCATGCGGTCAGCGAGGAAGGCAGATGCGATCTCCGAGCCTCTTCATCGGTCATGCTCGCGACCTTAACGCGGGGACGACGTGCAGAACCGGGAGCGAGCCGCCCTCGCCGAGGTGTGGGGGCGACCGCGATCTCATGTCTCCCTCGGAGCGGGGGGGCACTCCGATGGAGCCCACCAACCTTAGCCACTCTTTCGCCCGACTCCGGGAAACCGCCGGCCTGCCTGGTGTCCGCCTCCACGGCCTGCGGCACACCGTGGTCTCGCTACTGATGGAGCTGGGCTCACCGCCGCACGTCGTTCAGGCCATCGCCCGGCACGCCGACGTGAAGATCCCGTTCAAGGTCTACGCTCGCGCCACCCTCGACGCGTGCGTCAGGCTCTCGTGAGTCCTCTTGCGTGTCAACCGGTCGACCCAGGGCGGAGCCGGTCACGAGAAGCCTCATGGAATTGGAGCCCTCCGGCCGGGATCGAACCGGCGACATCTCGCTTACAAGTCCTGGGCAGGTCGTCCGGTTGCTCACCCGCGTTAATGTGTCCCGTGATCGTATGGCTCAACGGCACCCACCGCGCCGGCAAGACGACGACCAGCTCGCTCGTGCAGCAACTGATCCCGGACTCACGGGTATTCGACGCCGAAAAGGTCGGCGAGATGCTCATGACCATCACGCCGGGACTACCCGAGACTGACAACTTCCAGCACTGGCCGCCGTGGCGGCAACTCGTCGTCGAGACCGCCCGCCGCGTGCTCGACTACACCGGCGGCACGTTGGTGATACCCATGACTGTCCTGGTCGAGCAGTACTGGCGCGAAATCAGTACGGGCCTCGCCCAACATGCCATCCCGGTAAGGCACTTCGTCCTTCACGCTGACGAAGACACCCTCCGCGGACGTATCGAGGGAGAACACCGCGTTCCGTCTGCGTTCCGTCTCAAGTACCTCGAGCCCTACGCCGACGCGGCCCGCACGTGGCTGCATGCCGAGGCCGAGGTCATCGACACCACGCACCTGTCTCCCGCCCAGGCCGCCGCGCAGATCGTCCTCCGAGCTACCGGGGAAAGCTCAGGTGCCTAACCTCGGCTTGGAATCGCGCTGATTGGCACTCTGGATAATTGCGCCAGCCAGCAGACAGGCACGGAGCGTTCAGGTCAACGCCGTAGGGGTATCGGTGCTGGCTGATGTTGACCGCTGCATCGGACACGCCGGCCGCTTTGGTGTGAGCTGATCTCGACGCAAAGCCTCCGGGTACGGTCAAGCCCGTGGGCCTTCGATCGGCGAACTTATGCGGCCTCCTTCCTGAGCTGCAGTGACCTAACGACGCTCACGCGCAGGGCTACTCGGACCGGTCAGCGCCGCAACGGGCGGACCGAGCGCTTCTCAGCCCTCGGCGCCGTCGAGCAGCGCGCGCCGTAGCGCCAGGCGGTGCTCCCGGCGGATCTCCGCCTCCCGGTACCGTCGCCGGTCCCCGTCGGTCTCCGGCAGCAGCGGCGGCACCGTACGAGGCTGACCGTCGTCGTCGATGGCGACCATGACCAGGTGGGCGGTGGCCACGTCGGTGGGCGGCACCGCCCGGTCCCACCGGTCGGCGGTCACCTTGACGGCCACCTCCATCGAGCTGCGGCCGGCCCAGGTGATCCGGGCGTCGACGTGCACGACGTCGCCGACCCGCACCGCGCGCAGGAACGCCGTCTCGTCGATGGCGGCGGTCACCGCCGGCCCGTCGGAGTGCCGTGCGGCGACCACACCGGCGACGGAGTCGATGAGGTTGAGGATCCGGCCGCCGTGCACCGTACCCATCAGGTTGGTGTGGTGCTGGTCCATGATCTGCGACAGGGTCAGGTGCGACGCCGACGGCGCTCGGCCGGCGATCGTGGTGGTGTCGTGCACAGCGGTAGTCCGTCCCTCGGGAAACCACACCGCCGGGTCGCGGGCACACGCTGACGAGGACGCGCCCGCGCCACACGCACGGCCCGTCACCCGCTCAGCCCACCCACGAGGCCGACGGCAGCGCACACGGTTGTGTACGCGGCGCCGGCAGGTCTTCGGACTCGCGGGCCTGACCGGTCGCGCCGGTCCCCTACTGGCCGTCGCTTCCCAGGCCTGCTGGCCCAGTGCTGATGACGGCGGTCGTTCCCACTCACCGCTGCGGGGCAGCCCCGGATTTCCACCGGGTTCCCTCTTACGACGCCCAGTCGGTCACGACGGGGCGAACCAGCGCCGCCGGCAGCATAGCTGGCCAGGGAATCCGCCCGCCTGGCGCGTCGTACCGCGGCCGCGCGGCGTCCTCGTCATCAACTTTTGCCATCTGAGGAAAAAGATCGCCACCTCTTGAAAAAAGTCTCAAGGCGGTGAGGATATTCAAATGCGTCGTCTCCCTCAGACTTGCGGGCGGGTGGTCTCGGGCCTCCTCGCGTTCCTCCTCGCCTCGGCGGTCGCCCTCCTCGCGTCCGCCCAACCCGCCGCAGCTCACGGGACTCTCGCCATGTCCACTCCGGAGAGCGGCGCCACGGTGAACGAGCCGTTGACGTCGGTACAGCTCTACTTCACCGAGAAGGCCGCCGCCAACGCGTTCTTCACGATCACCGCCCCGGGCGGCGTCCGGGTCGACAACGGCTGGTCGTACGGGGAGCCGAAGCCGCTGGACAAGCCGGTGCGGGAATACTTCCTGGTCAACGGGCAGTTCGAGCCACGGGAGTACACGACGGGGTTCCCCGCGGTGGTGCCCGTCTCCCACCTGCCGGCCAAGGGCCAGTACTCGGTGAGCTACCTGTCGGTGGCCTCGGACGGCGACACCGTGCGGGGCACGTTGACCTTCCGCTACAACGGGCGGGTGACGGCAGCGCCGCAGGGGTGGAGTGCGCCGTCGACCCAGCCGGACCCGGCGCTGGTGGCCGCCACCGAGCAGCACGGATCATCCGGGCAGGGATCGGCGGTGCCGACCACCGCAGTCGAGTCCGTGGCCCCGCCGTCCGCGGCTGCGGCGGCCCCGCCGACCGGGTCGACCGAGGAGAGCGACTCGGGGGCACTGGCCTGGATCGGCTGGGTGGTGGCGGTCGCGGCGGCCGGGGCGGTGGCAGGATTCGTCGTCTGGCGTCGCCGATCGGCTTCCACCGGCAGACCCACCGGCCGGGGCCGTACCTCGTCGGCGAACTCCGGCCGACGCGGCGGCGGCGCCCGTTCGACGACCAGGACCGGCGCCGGCCGGACCGTCGGTGCCAAGCCCAGCGGCCGCAAGGTCGGCGGGGGCAGGGCCAACGGTGGCACGGTCGGCGCGGCGACGGTCGACCCGGGCCCACGGCCCGACACGGACCTCGCCGCCGTGACACCTGGGTCCCGGCTGAGCAACACCCACCTGGCGCTGCTGGTTGGTGGGCTGGTGATCGCCCTGCTGGCCGGGTTCGGGTTGGCTCGCATCGGGACCGGCGACGAGAGCCCGGCGGGCGGCACCGCCCGTCCGCCCGCCGCAGGGCAGGCGGAGTCCGCGACCGACGGGCACCAACACCCTGCGGGCACCGGGCCGCACACGCATCGCGGTGACGGCGCGACGGGCGAGACGCTGGCGACCGGGACGACGGTCAGCGCCGGTGGGTACACCCTGCAACCGCTGGAGCGGTCCCAACCACCTGGTGTACGCGCGGACTACCGTTTCCGCATCGTCGGGACCGACCGGCAGCCGGCGACGCGTTTCGCTGTCGTCCACGACAAGCCGTTGCACCTGATCGTGGTGGGCCGCGACCTGTCCGGCTACCAGCACCTGCACCCGACGATGGCGCCGGACGGCACCTGGAGCGTCCCTGTGACGCTGGCCCGGCCCGGCGGCTACCGCGTCTACGCGGACTTCTCCGTCACCGCGACCAACGGCACGCAGGTCCCTCTCGTGCTGGGTGTCGACCACACCGTGCCCGGCGCGCACACCCCGACCGCGCTGCCGCCGGCGCAGGCCGAGACGACGGCCGGGCCGTACGCGGTGTCGATGAACGGCACCCCGACGGTGGGGGTGACGGCACCGATCCACTTCCAGGTCAGCGGCGCTCCGACCACGCCGGTGCAGTTGGAGCCGTACCTGGGCGCGTACGGGCACCTGGTCGTCGTCCGCGAGGGCGACCTCGGGTACGTGCATGTCCACCCCGAGCCGGAGCTGGTCGACGGGTCGGTCAAGTTCTGGCTGACCGCGCCGAGTTCGGGCCGGTACCGGGCGTTCTTCGACTTCCAGGTCGCCGGCAAGGTGCACACCGCCGAGTTCACGATCAACGTGCCCTGAGACCGGAACTTTCTCCCTGCTGCGGCCGACCATCCAGCCAGCAGCAATCATCGGAGGAAGAACACATGCGCACCACCAGCCCGCTCGGTTCACGCCGCTCGGCCACCGTCCTCACCGCCGCCATCCTGGCGGTGGGCGCCGCCGGTTGTGGCTCGTCCGACTCTCCGTCGGCGGCGCAGCCGAGCCCGTCCGTGTCGGCCTCGGCCAACCCGGACGCCGGTGTGATCGGCATTCGTGACCCGTGGGTCAAGGCGGCCGACAAGGGGATGACGGCGGCCTTCGGGACCCTGGTCAACGACGGCGACAGCGATGTCACGCTGACCAGTGCCACGACCTCGGTGTCGTCGATGGAGCTGCACGAGATGGCCATGAAGGACGGCAGGATGGTCATGCGGCAGAAGCAGGGCGGCATCGTGATCAAGGCCAAAGGCACGCACGCGCTGGAGCCCGGTGGCGACCACCTCATGCTGATGAGCCTCACCAGGCCCGTCCAGGCCGGCGACGAGTTGACCTTCACCCTGACCTTCGCCGACGGCAGGACCCAGCAGTTCCGCGCGGTGGCCAAGCCGTTCACCGGCGCGCAGGAGAGCTACGCCCCCGGGCACGGCGAGCCCATGCCCGGCATGAGCGCTACGCCGGGGATGAGCATGAGCCCGGCATCGTGACCGGGACGGCACCCGTCCGGCCGGTGAGCAGGCGCGGCCTGCTCACCGGCGGGGCTCTCGCCGTCGGTGGTGCCGTGGCCGGCGGGGCCGCGATCGCCGCGACCCGCGCCGGGCAGACCGGAGCACCTCCGGCGACCGCTGCCGACACGACGCTGGCGTCGACCGTCGGCGGCCTGGTCGAGCCGTTCCACGGCGCCCGGCAGGCCGGGGTGGCCACCGAACCGCAGGCGCACGCGGCATTCGTCGCGTTGACCCTGCGGGCCGGAACCGACCGGAGCGCGTTGGGCCGGATGCTGCGGCTGCTCACCGACGACGCGGCCCGGCTCACCCGGGGCCAACCCGCCCTGGCCGACACCGAGTCCGAACTCGGGCTGCTACCGGCGCGACTGACGGTGACCTTCGGCTTCGGGCCCGGCCTGTACCGGGCCGCCGGCGTCGACGACCGGCGGCCGGCCTCGGTGGTCGACCTGCCGTCGTTCCGCGTCGACCGGCTCCAGCCGGCCTGGTCCGGCGGTGATCTGCTGTTGCAGATCTGCGCGGACGACGCGATCACCGTCGCCCACGCCCAACGAGTCCTGATCAAAGACAGTCGGCCCTTCGCCACCGTCCGCTGGATCCAGCAGGGTTTCCGGCGCAGCCCCGGCGTCGAGCCGGGCGGCCACACCCAACGCAACCTGTTCGGCCAGCTCGACGGCACCGCCAACCCCCGGCCCGGCACACCGCTGGACACCGCCCTCTGGGTGCCGGACGGCCCAGCGTGGCTGCGCGACAGCACCACGCTGGTGGTGCGGCGCATCAGCATGAACATGGAGACCTGGGACCTGCTCGGCCGTGCCGATCGCGAGCTCGCCGTCGGGCGGCGGCTCGACACCGGCGCTCCCCTCACCGGCACCGCCGAGCACGACGAGCCGGACTTCGCCGCCACCGGCCCCGACGGGCTCACCGTCATCCCCGACTTCTCGCACCTCACCCGGGCGCATGTCACCGACGACCGGCTGAAGATCCTGCGCCGGCCCTACAACTACGACGGGGTGCCGACAGCCGAGGGCCACGCCGACAGCGGGTTGGTCTTCACCTCGTACCAGGCCGACATCGCCAGGCAGTTCCTGCCCATCCAACGCCGGCTGGCCGACCGGGACCTGCTCAACGAATGGACCACGCCGATCGGGTCCGCCGTCTTCGCCATCCCACCCGGATGTCCACCGGACGGTTGGATCGGCGAGCAGGTGCTCGGATGACCCCCGCCAACCGGAGACTCGCCATGACCGTGCCGCCGTCCCGTCGCACCGCCGTCCGGCTCGGCGCGGCGGTGCTCGCCGTCGTCGTGGCACTGCTCGTCCCGGCTGCCCCGGCTTGGGCGCACAACTCGCTCAAGTCGGCGACGCCGGCCCGGGAAGCGACAGTGCCGAGCCCACCGACCGAGGTCACCCTCGAATTCATGCAGCGGCTCGACCCCACCTTCACCACCATCGTGCTCACCGACGCTGCCAGGCGGAAGCTCGCCACCGGTGACCCGGTGGTCGTCGGGGCGAAGAGCACGGTCCAGGTGACCGACCCACTGCCGAACGGGACGTACACGGTCGCCTACCGGGTCGTCTCCGCCGACGGGCACCCGGTCCAGGGGTCGTACCCGTTCACGGTGGCCGACCCGGCGTCCAGCGCCGCGCCGGTCGCCGACCCCGGTACGTCGGCCGCTGCCCCGTCCGCCGTCGCCGCGGTGCCGACCGACGGCGGCCCGGGTGCCGGCGTACTCGTCGCGGGTGCCGCGCTGGCCGCTCTCGTCGTGGTGGCGGCTGGGCTGCTGTGGCGGCGGGCCGCCCGTCGCTGACCCGACCCGCTCTCGCCTCTCCGGCACCCGTCGGAAGCTGATCCGCGAGGGCCGGTCACAGTGGTCAGACCACCGTCTGCTTTGTGGTCGGCAAGGCGTCGACCATCGACTTCTGCACGTTGATCGTGTCCGCGATGATCTCGTGGGGCGTGTTGGCCATCCACTGCATCACCGAGATGTCCTCGAAGCGCGGGTGCCGGAACATCTCCAGGAACACCAGCGGTTCGTCGCCGGTGTTCTCGATGTAGTGCCCGTACGCGAACGGCACGTAGCCCACGTCGCCGGCCTGGAAGTCGAACGTCCGGGCGGCGGCCTGGGCCGCGAAGACGCCCATCCGACCGGTGCCGGAGATGTAGTACTGCCACTCGTCGGTGGTGGGATGCCAGTGCAGTTCGCGCATTCCCCCGGGCTCGACCTCGACGAGGGCGGCGGCGGTGGTCACGGACGCGGCGAAGTTGGTCGAGTCGGTGACCCGTACCGTCCCGCCGCGGAAGCGTTGCGGGGTCTGGGCGGTCATCCGGTGTTTGAAGCTGCGCGGGATGTCACCGGTGGGGCTGATCACCCGGTCCTGTTGCAGGGGCGGCGGCACGTCGCCCTGGAAGATGTACTTCTCCCGCTCGGGCAGGTTCTCCATCTGTTCCATCGTCCAGCCGAAGTTCTTGGCCAGGACGTGCCGGGGCGTGTGGGCGAAGAAGTCGCTGAGCAGGAAGGTGTTGTTCTCCGAGAACGCCCCGTCGTTGAAGACGAGCAGGAACTGCGCGCCCTCGTCCAGCGCCTGGATGTTGTGCGGCACACCCTGCGGAAAGAACCACAGGTCGCCCGCCTTCACGTCCTCGATGAAGTTGCGTCCCTCGTGGTCGACCGCGCTGATCCGGCAACTGCCGCTGAGCATGTACGCCCACTCCGACTGCTGGTGCCAGTGGATCTCGCGGTATCCGCCCGGCTCCAGACCGAATTGGACGCCGGCCATCTGGGTGGCGATCGGCAGATCCCGGGCGGTGACCTCGCGGGTCCAGCCACCCTTCTCCACCCGGGTGTGCGCCTGGGAGAACGAGAACTTCAGGTTGGGCACCAGTCGACTGTCGGTCGTCGGCGGCACCACCAGGTCGGGGTTCTGCCGCTCAAGTGCGATGTTGCGGCCGGGGATGGGCGGGCCGCCCTGGTCGCCGCGTCGCGGCTGGGGATCGCTGTTCGCCATGATCGCTGTCTCCTCACTCCGGTTGGGCCGGGTTGGGCGCGGACACGGATCCGCCTCGCAGGCGTGGCCGGGACGGCAGCCCCAGCAGGGTGCGCACCGAGGACCACCCGTACTGGACCGTGATCGCGGCAGGAACCGCCACCGCGGTCGCCACCACCACCAGGCGGGTCCACGGCGGAGCGTGGCCACCCGCCCCGGTGCTGGCGAACACGACGAGAGCCAGCAGTACGACCCGGAGCCGGTGCACGCCCGGAAGCCCGGGCCGCCCCGGCTGCTCGCCCCGATCGTTGGCTGTCGAACAGCAGTCGGGCCGACCCGTTGCGCTGCTCGGCAGCCAACCATCGAGGGGCGACGTGGAGTGAGCCATGCTTTCGATGATCGGGGCCGGTGCGGCGCCGTCGCATCACGTGATCGCGCCATTACGGCACGCCAAATCCGGGACGTCGTGGGCCATTCGGCGCAATCGCGCCGGTTCGTCGATCTGGTCGCCCGCCTCTGCCGCCATGGCTAGGCTCGGTCGCAGGACGGCATTTCGACGCGCCGGGTAACCACCGGGGAGAACGCCATTGTCCGAATCATCCTTCAACGCCGGAGCGATCCCGGCTGACGACATCGCCGCCGACGCCGAGCAACGACAACGGTGGCTGTTCGCCGCGGCGGATCAGCTCCGGCTCGACGGGCGCGGCCAGGCTGCCCTGCGCGTCCTCGCGGTGGAGATCGCCGCGAATGGCCGCGGTGAGCGACACCGTGCCCTGCTGCTCGGTCGCCTGGCACAGATCGCGGCGCTGGAGCCTCCGTCGATCGCCCTCGCGGGCCTACGGGAGTCGCTGAACCAACGGCTGGACGGCCCCAGCCGAGCCACTCTGCTCGCCGTCGTCGCCACCATCGCTGCCCGCACCGGACATCCGGACGCCGACGCCCTGCTGCGCGAGGCGGGCACCGCGCACGCCACATCGGGCGACCGGTCTTCCGCCCGCCACCTCGCTCTCGGCCGGGCCGCCCGCGCGCTGTCGCACGGAGATCTGCCCGGCGCGCACGCCGTCCTGACGGCCATGGACCCGGACGCCAGGGCGGCCCGACGGGACGCCACCTCGGTCCGAGCCGAAGGAATCCTGGTGCAGCTCGGTCTCGGTCGGCACCAGGATGCCCGGACGGCGATCGGTCAGGCCTTCGACGACACCACCTCGACCGGTACGCCGCTGAGCGGCACCCTGACCGCCCTGGACTGCCTGCGCATGGTCGCGGTGGGCGAGTTGCCCGAGGCTGCCGCCCTCGCGGCCACCAGGCTCGGATCCGATTCGGTGGACATCAGCCAGGAGACACGTGCCCTGCTGGTCACGGTCATCGCGGAGGTGCACCACCGCCGGGGCGATCACCACGCGGCGCGCGCCGTCCTTCGTGCCTGCCTGACCCGGAGACGGTGGCCGGACAGTACGGTGTGGACTCCCGCCTTCTGCGTCGCCGTCCGCGATCCGGCCCTCAGCGAGCCGTCGAGCCTCCTCAACAGCATCGTCGCCGACCTGCACCGGTCGGTGCGGTCGCTCCTGCCGGTGCCGCAGTTCGGCCCCCGCCTGGTCCGCGTGGCAGTGGCCGCTGGCGACACGCAGGCCGCGCGCCGGGTCACCGAACTTGTCGCACTGGTGGCCACACGGACTCCGGTCCCGCTGTGGCAGGCACTGGCGGACCAGACCAGAGGGCTGCTCGATCGCGACCCCGACGCACTCCGCTCGGCGATCGCCGGGCTGCGCACCACCACCGCGTGGCCGGCCCTGGCCGACGCGTTGCTCGACCTCGCCAACAGCCCCCGGCTGCATCCGACCGAGGCGTGGGACGCCGCGCACGAGGCGGCTGCCCTCTACGCCCGCATCGGCGCGCCGGGCGACCAGGCGACCGCCGACCGGAGATGCGCCGAACTCGCGGCCACCCCACGCCGTCGGTCGTCGGTCGACGAGTCGCCCCGCACGGGCATCGACGCGCTCACGCCCGCCGAGGAGCGGGTGGCCGAGATGCTCGCCGCCGGTGCCACCAAGAAGGAGGCGGCCGGGCACCTCTTCGTCTCGTTCCACACGGTGGACACCCAGCTCCGGTCCATCTACCACAAGCTGGGTATCAACAACCGGATGCAGCTGGTGCGAGCCTGGGACCGGTACAGGTCGACAATCGGCTGATGACCGAGCCATCCGACGGTCTGGCGGTCAACTCCCTGACGTGGCCGTCACTTCTCGCTGTCGAGCAGGTCCATCATCGGCGCCGCGTACCGCTGGCCGGAGGCAGCACCGGCCGGCACGGCACGCTCGATCTCGTCCAACGTCTCCTGATCCAGCGTCAGGTCGGCTGCGGCCAACGACTCGGCCAGCCGATCCCGCCGCCGCGCGCCGACCAGTGGCACGATCTGCTCGCCCTGCGCGGCGACCCAGGCGATCGCCACCTGACTCGTGGTCGCCCCCAGCCGCTGGGCGACCCGGCCGAGCGCGTCCACGAGGCGCAGGTTCGCGGCCAGGTGCTCGCCCTGGAACCGTGGGCTGTTCGCCCGGAAGTCCGTGCCGGTCAGCTCACGGTCGGCCGACCAGTGCCCGCTGAGCAGACCTCGGGACAGCACACCGTAGGCGGTCAGGCCGATGCCCAGCTCGCGCAGCGCCGGCAGGATCGTGGCCTCCGGGCCACGCGACAGCAGCGAGTACTCGATCTGGACGTCACTGATCGGTGCCACGGCGGCGGCCCGACGGATGCTGTCCGCGCTCACCTCGGAGAGCCCGATGTGCCGGATGTAGCCGGCCTGTTGCATGTCGAGCAGGGCGCCCACGGTCTCCTCGACCGGCACCTGCGGGTTCAGTCGCGACGGCCGGTAGATGTCGATGTAGTCGGTGCCCAACCGGCGCAGCGAGTACGCCAGCCGGTCCTTCACCGCCGCCGCCGACACGTCGTACGGTGCCGCCTGGAACCCGCCGTCCGGTGTCCGGCGCGCGCCGAACTTGACGCTGATCACCAGCTCCTCCCGGCGGCGCTCCCGCAGCACCCGGCCGATCAGCATCTCGTTGTGGCCCGACCCGTAGAAGTCGGCGGTGTCGACCAGGTTCACACCGGCGTCGATCGCCGCGTGCAGGGTCGCGATGCTCTCCGCCTCGTCGGCCGGCCCGTACAGGTCCGACATGCCCATCGCGCCGAGGCCGATGATCGACACTTCCGGCCCGGAGGCACCCAACTGTCGCCGTCGTAGACCCGTCATGTTCCTCGTCTCCTTCGGTCGTCGTCGCGGTGCGTCCTGCTGTCGGGGCACCGTTGTGTACGCTGTGTCCATATAAACAGCACGAAGACACTCTGTCCATATAACCGGAGGGACCAGTGGCCCAGCTCACCCCGGACGCGAACACGCCACCCCGGCGTGGCCGTGGCCGCCGACCCGCCGACCAGGTACGCGCGGAGATCCTCACGGCCGCCGGTGATCTGCTGCTGGCCGAGGGCATGGCCGGCTTCACCATCGAGAAGGTCGCCGCCCAGGCCGGGGCGAGCCGGATGACGATCTACAAGTGGTGGCCCTCCAAGGGGGCACTCGCCCTGGACGGCTACTTCACCGTCGTCGCGCCCACGCTGGCCTTCACCGACACCGCCGACATCGTCGCCGACCTGACCAACCAGCTTGTCGCCTTCGTCCACCTCGTGCGCGACACCCCCGCCGGGCGGGTCATCGCCCACCTCATCGCGCAGGCGCAGACCGACCCCGAGCTGGCCGACGCCTATCGGCAGCGCTACTCGGGCCCCCGCCGGGCCCTCGCCGTTGAAGCCCTCACCCGAGCCATGGCCCGGGGGCAGCTACGCGCCGACATCGACCCCGAGTCCGTGGTCGACCAACTCTGGGGCGCCTGCTACCACCGGCTCCTCGTCCCCGACCTGCCGCTCACCGAGGACTTCGCCCGCACCCTGGTCGACAACCTCGTCCGTGGGCTGCGCTGACCGGCCGACCGCCGCCTCGCGTCGCGGGGCTCACTCGGGTGGCGTGGCCCCCGACTGCTCGCTGACCATGTACGCCGCGTACCAGTCTGGCCAGTTCTCGTCCCGCTGGCCGGTGCGCTCCTCGTGCTCGCCGTGGGCGGCAGCCGCGCGTCGCATCGCGCTCGCCAGGTCGGTCGCCGAGCCGTACGACGTCAGCCCACTCTCGATCCGACCCGGAAGCCTGTTCGTGATCTCCTGCATCAGCCAGGTGTTGCCGTCCGGGTCGCGGAACGTGGCGCGCGAGACGTAGCTGCGCCGCTCCGGGTCCAGCCCGTCGACCGGGCCGGCCGGGCTGACGTGGAAGACCCCGCCGACCTCGACACCGGCGGAGACCAGGGCGTTGCGGGTCGCCTCGATGTCGGACACGACCAGGTAGGCCATGGCCGAGCCGGGCGCCGCCGGCGTGAGCCCGGCGCCGAACTGCACGGAGCACCCGGAACCGTGCGGCGTCAGCTGGACGATGCCCGGCGGCGTCTGGTCGAGGCGCCACCCGAGGCGTAGGTAGAACGTCTTCGCGCGGTCGACGTCCGACACCGGGATGACGATCACCTCCAGCTTCATGTCGACGCCCTCGACGCCCGACATGCCGCTCGCGTCGCCCTGAGCACTCTTCGGGCTCATCGCTGCCCCTTCCGATCACCACGGAACCGCCTGCGTCTCTGCGGGATGCCGCGTTCCCGACATCAGCCGGACGACACCTTCGCGGCCCTACGCACCCCCAACAGGGCGACCAGGGCGAGAAGGATGACGGCTCTCCGACGTCACGGTTCGACGAGGTCCTCGTCGTCCAGCACCGTCGCCGGGTCACGTGCCGTCGTGCGGAACCGTTGCTGGTAGGCCCGTGGCGACACTCCAACCCGGGCGAGGAACATCCGGCGCAATGTCTCCGGGCTGCCGATGCCGACCTGTTGGGCGCAGGCGGTGACCGACTGGCCCGCGTGCAGCAGGCGGATGGCCGCGTCGACCCGCACGCCCTCCACGTACTTGCCGGGGCTGCTGCCCAACTCCTGCCGGAACAGCCGGGAGAGGTGACGCGGGCTGACATGAGCCCGACTGGCGAGGGCGGTCACCGAGTGGTCGCCGGCCGGGTCCGCTGCCACCGCGTCGGTCACCTGTCGCAGCACCGGGGTGCCCGGTCGGGGCAGGGCCAGCGAGGGAGAGAACTGCGACTGACCGCCGGGCCGTTGCAGGAACACGACCAGTGACTGCGCGACCGACCGGGCGATCTCCTCGCCATGGTCGCGCTCCACCAGGGCCAGCGCGAGGTCGATGCCCGCGGACACACCGGCGGACGTGAAGATCGTCCCGTCCTGCACGAAGATGGCATCGGGCTCCACCCGCACCCTCGGGAACGCGGCAGCGAGCAGTCGGGCATGCTGCCAGTGCGTCGTCGCGCGCCGGCCGTCCAGCAGGCCGGCGCCGGCCAGCACGAAGGCGCCGGTGCAAACCGAGGCCGTACGAGCGGCCCGGCGGGACAGAGCCGTCGCGGCGGCGGTGAGTTCAGCACTGATCGGGCTCGTCGGGAGCGCATCGCCGCCAACCACGAGGGCGGTCCCGACGTCGGTCGCCGAGTCGACGTCGCCGTCCACGGGGACGCGCATACCCGTCGAGGCGCGCACCGCGGCGCCGTCGCTGGAGCGCACCTCCAGCTCGTACCGTGCGCCGAACCTGGCGGCCTCCGCGAATACCTCGAACGGCCCGGCCAGGTCGAGTAGCTTCATCCCGTCGAAGACCAGAGCCGTCACCCGGTGCGGCTCTGCCGCCGGACTGCCCACAGCGTTGGCCCCCTTCACCCATGTCCCGATCTGAGGGAAGCATGGCAGATGGGACGGGGCGCTGGTCGGTCCGCTCGGGTGACGCTTGACGCATCGGAGCCCGGCCGGGCCCCCGGACCGACAGGAACCTCCATGAGCCAGACGATCGCCGGCATCGAGATCCCCGACTCACGGCTCGCCAACGACGCCACCGAGCTCGTCCGCCAGGCCACCGACGACCTGCTGTTCCATCACTCCCGGCGGGTCTTCGTCTTCGGCTCGCTCCAGGGTCGGCGGCTCGGCCTGAAGGCCGACCCCGAGCTGCTCTACGTGGGCGCGATGTTCCACGACCTGGGGCTGACCGAACGCTACCGTCGCGACGATCAGCGCTTCGAACTCGACGGCGCGGACGAGGCACGCCGCTTCCTCCGGTCGAACGGCATCGGCGAGCGCGAGGCGCGGCTCGTGTGGGAGGGCATCGCCCTGCACACCACACCGGAGGTCCCGTACCGCCTGGAGCCCGAGGTCGCCCTCGTCACCGCCGGGGTCGAGACGGACGTGCTCGGCATCGGCTACCACGAGTTGTCGCCCGCCGACATCGCGGCGGTCACCACGGCGCACCCGCGGCCGAACTTCAAGCGAGCCATCGTCGACGCGTTCGCCGACGGCTTCCGGCACCGGCCGGACACCACCTTCGGCACCGTCAACGGTGACGTGCTGGAGCACCGGGTGCCCGGCTACCGCCACATCGACTTCGTCCGGGTCATCGAGGAGTCCGCCTGGCCCGAATGAGACCCGGGGCCTAGGCCTGCGGGTGGCCGAAGAGACCAGGAAGGCCGCCGGTGTGCAGAAAGATCACCCGGTCGCCGTGCGGGAAGCTGCCGGCCAGCAGCGCAGCCATCGCCCGACCGGTGTACGTCGGGTCCAGGAAGACCCCCTCTTCGCGCGCGGTTGTCTCCAACGCCGCCCGCGCCGCGTCGGTGAACGTGCGGTACCCGGCGCCCACCTGGGAGCCGTCGATCCGCAGTGCGCCCGGCTCGACCTCGCCGACGAGCAGCCCGGCGACAGTCGCGCGCGGGTCGGGCACGGCGCCGACACTCACGCCGACCACCCGCTCGGCGCCCAGTTCCCGTACGAGGCCGGCCATCGTCCCACCGGAGCCGAGCGCGACCACGACCTCGGCCGAGTCGATGTCCGGCACCTGGGCGCGCAGCTCCCGAGCGCAGTCCACGTAACCCTGGGTGGACGCGGGCGAGGTGCCGCCGAACGGGATGAGGTACGCCGATCGGCTCTCCGCCTCGTGCGCCACCACCTCGGCGAGCGGTCGGTGCCCGCCCCAGACGATCTCGGCGCCGGCGAGCCCGTCGAGCAGCAGGTTGCCGCGCTGGTCGTCCGAGGGCGGGCCGTCGAGCACCAGCACGCAGGCGAGGCCGAGCCGGGCGGCCGCGGCGGCGGTGAGGCGGGCGTGGTTGCTCTGCGGTGCGCCGGAGGTGATCACGGTGGTGGCGCCGACTGCGAGCGCCTCGGCGCAGGTGTACTGCAACTTGCGGATCTTGTTGCCGCCCCCACCGAGGCCGTTGAGGTCGTCACGCTTGAACCAGAGGTCGGCCAGGCCCAGCCGGGCGGCGAGCCGGGGCGCGGCCTCCAGCGGAGTCGGCCAGGTGCCGAGGGAAACGGGGGCGATCATCCGTGCAGCTAATCACTCCACTGCCCCGCCCGCAGCACCTCGGCCGACAGTGGCAGATGACGCGTCAGCCCCGACGCACCGCGGCACGCGGCAGCGGGCCGACGTCCGAGTGGCGACCGGGTCGGAGTGCCGCGTGCCGCTGTCCAGGTCCGGCGCCGTCGCGGGCGGCGAGCACATCCGCCACCGCGCCGGTGGCGAACCCGTAGATGGACTTGTGCACCATGTCGATGGCGAGTTCCGCACGTGGCCAGGTCAGCGGGGGCGCCCCCACACCGGTGGCGTTCTCCAGGATCTGGTCGCTGGTCAGGCGCACCGCCGTGAACATCCCCGAGGCCCAGGTGCCGCGCAGGCCGGCCTGGGCCATGACACTTCGCAGCACGCCGACCAGCGCGCCCTGCCCGTAGTGCATCGCCAGGTTCTGCCACCGCGGCTGCTGCCCCGGACGTTCCGGCAGGCCAGTCAGCCGTGCCAACACTCGGGCCGGCACGTACGAGTCGGGTCGGCCTGTCACCCGTTGCTCGACCTTCTCGGCGGCCGTCATCACCGCCGCCCCCACCAGACCTGCCACCAGTCCCTGCCACACCGCTCTCTTCAGCATGGTGGACGCCCTACCCAGTGGACGGGTACTCACACCCGTCTCCAGCCTCGCGTGGCCGCCGGATCCAGGTCCCGGAGGACGGTTTGGTTTGTGCCCGCTTGCCGTGGGTAGCGTGATTTTCGGGTCAAGACACGCGCCCTTCGATGGTCATCCCTGCCTCGCGCCCACACGCGGCGGGTGGGCACCCTCGTCGATGGCGGAGGCAACGTGTGACGGACCGGATTCCTCTTCCGCAGCCACCACTCCACGGCCGTGTCCTCAGCGCGGCCCGGGTGGCGCCGCACCCTGCCCTCCGCGTATGTCCCACCTCCCCCGACAAAGGAGAGAGATGTTCAACCCCCTGGACCACAAAGGAATCCCGCTCGACGGTCAGATCCGCAACTGGCGTGAACTGAACGTCGAGCCCATCGACCCGGAGGCGGTCGACCCGTACACCCGGTGCCGGATCATCACGATGAACGGCATCGAGGTCGAGGCGATCAACTTCCAGCACCAGTTCGCCCGGAACTGCCCGGACCAGGAGGTCCGCCGGCAGCTCGCCTACGTCCGGTACGTGGAGAGCCAGCAGCAGAGGGTGGTGAACTGGCTGCTTCCCGGCGTCGCCAGCGTGCTCGAGACGACGCTCGGCTACGAACAGGTGGCCGTCGACCTCACCGCCTGGGTGGCCCGACACGAACCCGACCCCTACCTCAAGCAGGCGTACGAGTTCGGCGTGCTGGAGGACTTCGACCACCTGTACCGCTACGCCAACCTCTACGAGATGGTCGAACGGCGTAAGGCGGAAAAGATCGTCAACGGTCTCACCGAGGTCATGCCGGGTCGGCCGACCATTCAGGAGCATCGGCACCCCTTCGACGAGGTTCGCACCCCGTACGACCGCAACTCGGTGGACCCGCGCTCGAAGCTGCACGCGTTGACGATCCTCTCGGCAGAGCAGCAGGTGATGTTCTACTACATGAACGTCGGCCCGCAGTACATGGAACCGATCGCGCGCCAGCTCTACCAGGAGATCAGCCTGATCGAGCAGGAGCACGTCACCCACTACGAGTCCCTGCTGGACCCGGGCGAGAACTGGTGGGAGCGGCTGCTCACCCACGAGTACAACGAGTGCTGGCTCTACTACTCCTTCCTGCAACAGGAGAGCGACCCCCGGATCAAGGCGGTCTGGGAGCTGCACCTGCAGATGGAGCTGGCTCACCTCCAGCAGGCCGCCGACCTGTTGCGCCGGCACGACGGCCGGGAACCCGAGGAGATCGTCGGCACGGCCGGGTTGCCGGAGCCGCTGACCTTCGAGCCCAACAAGGATTACCTGCGCCACCTGCTGGCCACCCAGATGGATCTCACCAAGCTCGGCGAGGGCTACGTCCGTGAGGCCCACGAGCGTTTCGAGTGGATGCAGGAGCAACTGCACGACGGCCAGAAGCCGCCGAGCGAGCAGGTCATCGACATGCACAGGGAACGCTTCGGTGACGAGTACCGCATGGAGACCGAGGGGCCGCACCCGATTGAGGCGCTGCGCGCCGAAGGAGGCAGCCATGCCTGACGCCGACGCTCCGACCACGCCCGGGCCCGAGGAGGACGTGGTCGACCTGCTGCTCGCGCAGCACGCCCAGATCGAGCAGCTCTTCCTGCTGGTCATCGGCAGCACCGGCGACATCCGGCGGGACGCCTTCGACGATCTGGTCAAGCTCCTCGCCGCGCACGAGACCGCCGAGGAGGAGGTCGTCCACCCGCTCGCCCGGACGCTGCCCGGTGGGGGTGGGGACGCGATGGTCGACGACCGGCTCGACGAGGAGCGGCAGGCGAAGGAGACCCTGCAAACCCTGATCAAGGGCGGTGTGGACGCGGACGGCTTCGACACCGGGATCGTCCTGCTGCGCGACGCCGTACTCACGCACGCCCGATACGAGGAACGCTACGAGTTCCCCCAGCTGCGCCAGCACGTCCCGGTCGACCGGCTGCGCGGCCTCGCCACCGCCGTGCGGGCGGCGGAGGCGTCCGCGCCGACGCGGCCGCATCCCAGCGCCCAGTCCGCGAAGGGCAACCTGGCCGCTGGCCCGGTGCTGGCCGTCATCGACCGGGTACGCGACGCGGTGCGCAAGCCGTCGGAGAGCTGACCGGAATCAGGCGGGCGGTGATCCGGTCCGCGTGATCTGCCGACAGGGCCACCCGCCTCGCGCGGGTGGCCCTGTCGGTGAGCATCGTGCAGTCGCGGCGTGGCTCACCCGCGCTTCTTTCCGACGGCCTGGGCGACAAGGGCCTCCGCGACCTCGCGCACCTTGCGGTTGGTGTCCTGGGAGATCTTCGACAGCAGCGCGAACGCCTCCTCCGACGAGCACCGCCGGTCCCCCATGATGATCCCTTTGGCCTGCTCGATCACGGCTCGGCTGCGCATCGCCTCCTGCATCTGCGCTGCCAGTGTGGCGGCGTTCTCGTACAGGTGCGCGTTGGCCAGGGCCACCGCCGCGTACGCGGCGAAGCCTTCCGCGTTCGCGATCGAGGACGAATCGAAGGCGTTCGGCGAGTCGCTGTAGACGTTGAGCGCGCCCACCACCGACCCCTGGATGGGAAGCCCGATCGAGAGAGAGCTCTGCACCCCGGCGGCGCGGGCCTTCTCCGCCCATGCGGGCCAGCGATCTTCGGTGGTCATGTCCGGCACCGAGATGGTGTCACCGCTGGCGGACGCGTCCAGGCACGGGCCGCGGTGCTCCTCGTACTGCCACTCGTCCAACTTACGGGCCAACTCGCCGGTGAACGCCCCGGTCGAACCGACCTGCCCCCGAACCAGGGTGACGGTCACCTCCCTGGTCCCGGGAATGCTCCGGTTGGCGAGTTCGGCGATCCGCCCCAGCATGTCGTCGAGGCTGATCTCGTCGAGTCTGACCCGGCTCAGCTCGGCCAACGCGTCAGCAGGTTGCATCGTCGGCTGCGTCATCGCCGTGGGCCCTCCTCGATCAGCGTCCGCCAAAATGCGACATTCCGGGATGGCCGGCACCCCGTCAACTGCGCTCCGGGGCGTTCGTCGTCAATCTTGGTCCTACCCCCTGGATCACCCACTCACACCCCGCCGGAAACCTGGCGGGCCGCGATCAGTTCAGGCAGGTCGGGCCCGGGAGGCCCGGGCAGTGACCCGTCACACCGAGCCGGCGAACTGGCTGACGTGGTAGGCGGTGCTGCGGCCATCCGGCGTACGCGTCCACTTGGAGACCATCAGGTGAAGATCGTTGGCGTTGCGACTCGACCAGGGGTGGATGAACCCGCCGTAGAGCGCGGGCTCCTGCCAGCTCGTCACCTGGATCTTCTCCGCCGTCCACGCCCGGTCCGGTCCGGACGCGGTCCGGGTGACCAGGCACCCGTTCTGGCAGTTCAGGTATGACATCACCCAGGTCCCGTCGGCCAGGCGGCGCACCGACGGTTCACCGAAACGGCCGGTGAGGATGGGTGTGCAGGGCCGGCCCCAGCCCCAGTTGGTGCCGTTCCAGCCCCAGCCCTCGTACGACTCGGGGTAGAACAGCCGGTCCCAGCGGACACGGCGCAGCATCATCGGGCCGTCCTGCCGCCCGGCGCGCACCGAGAAGACGTAGACGTGATCGCCGTCGCGCTGCATGGTCCACATCTGGAACGGGTCCCTGTTGTCCGGGCTGTTCCACCACTTGAGCGGCGTACGGACGAAGTCGTTGCCGTTGTCGGAGAACGCCAGCCCCGCGTAGCGGGACTTCCACTGCGGCCCGGCCGGGCCGGCGGAGTTCCAGTTCTCGATGCTCATGTAGGAGATGACCTGCCGGCCGGTCTCCGGGAAGCTGATGCCGTCGTTGGGGATGACTGTCACCTCCGGCAGGCCGTCGATGCCGATGCCGTGGTGGCCGTTGTGCATCAGCTCGGGCGCGCGTCCGTTGCCTGCGACCCGGGCGGCGCTGTCAAAGACCACTCCACCCGGGGCGGCGGGGTGGACGGCGGAACGCAGCATCACCGGTGAGCGCCAGTCGTTCGGCACGGGCGGCCCCTCGGGCCACGGCGTGTCGAAGGTGTCGCCGAAGAGGTAACCGATCGAGCCGTTCTCCAGCACGTACGGGATGCCCAGATCGGTGCCGGCCACCCGCCAGCGGCTGGAGGTGTCGAGGTCGGCACCGGTCAGCCGCTTCTTCCACACCGCAGCCTGGGCCGGCGCTGCCGTTGTCAGGACCGTGCCGACGGCACCGAGCGCGCCGGCTGCACCTATCGCGGCGGCGCGACCGAGCAGCGAGCGACGACGCACACCCATGGCTGTCCCCTCCGGTCGGATCGATGCCCTCGACACCGGTTGCGGGCGAGTAAACCCGCGACAATCGTCGGTGTCAATACCTGCCCGCCCTGACCCGTGCAATGAAGGAATTCTTCATAACACATTGACATCGATCATCGCCCTGATGACACTCTCAGCATTCGATACGGGTGTCCGAGGCGGTTCGCGACGCCACCAGGATGGCCGCTCGACCCCCTGGGAGGAGCAGCGTGAGACGTACTCTCCTGGCCCTGCTGGTCGCCCTCGGCACCGCCGCGGCGACGGTCGCGGCGGCGCCCGCGCAGGCCGACCCGGTCGGCACCCTGGCCTGCACCTCCATCCCGGCCAACCGCGACCCCGCGGTGACCCTGGTCGTCTACCGGGTCGCCCGCGCGCACAACGCCAACGACAAGGTGACGCTGTCCGCCTTCGAGGCGGGCTGGGTCGAGTCACACATGAACAACCTGCCGTGTGGCGACAAGTCGTCGCTCGGGGTCTTCCAGCAGCGCTGGGACTACGGCTGGGGAACGCCAGAGCAGATCATGGACCCGGTCTACGCCAGCACCCAGTACGTCACCCGGGCGATCGTCTGCGACCGCAACAACCCGGGGTTCAGCGCCGGCCAGGTCGCCCAGTGCGTCCAACGGTCGGGTTTTCCCGACCGGTACGACCAGGCGGCCGCCACCGCGCGGGCCCAGCTCAACGAGGCGGCCCGGACCCACGCCATCGCCGGCGGATCCGCCACCGACGTCACCGGCGACGGCCGCAACGACATCGTCGGCTTCACCCAGAACGCCCTCGCCGACGTCTACGTGGCCACCTCCACCGGCGGCTCGTTCGCCGGCACCTCGGTGAAGTGGAACGAATTCTTCTCCATCGGTGGCGAGACCGCCTCCACCGGCGACGTCAACGGCGACGGCCGGGACGACATCGTCACCTTCGCCCACAGCAACACCGGCGACGTGTACGTCGCGCTGTCCACCGGCACTTCGTTCGGCGGCGAAGGGAAGTGGCACGACTGGTTCGCACCGGGTGCGGAGATCGGCGCGGTCGGCGACGTCGACGGTGACGGGCGCGACGACCTCGTCGCGTTCACCCACAACCCCGCCGGAGACGTGTACGTCGCGCTGTCCACCGGCACCGGCTTCGGCCCCGGCCTCAAGTGGCACGAGTACTTCAGCCCGTTCGGCGAGTTTCCCGCGCTCGGTGACGTCAACGGCGACGGCCGCGACGACATCGTCACCTTCACCCAGGGCCCCGCCACCGCCAGTGACGTCATCGTCGCCCTGTCGAACGGCAGCTCGTTCGGTGCCGCGCAGAAGTGGCACGACCTGTTCGCCGTCGGCGCCGAACTGCCCCGCGTCGGTGACATCAACGGCGACGGCCGCGACGACATCGTCACCTTCACCTGCAACGCCGACGCCGACGTGTACGCCGCCACCTCCACCGGCACCGGCTTCGCCGGGACGACAGTGAAGTGGAACGACTACTTCTGCCTGGCCGGCGAGTTCCCCTACCTCGGTGACGCCGACGGGGACGGCAGGGACGACCTCATCGTCTTCACCAAGGGCGGCACCAACGACGTCCACGTCGCACGCTCCACCGGCACCGGTTTCCTCGGCGCCACCAGATGGCACGACTTCTTCGGCCTCAACGGCGAGACAACGCTGTGACCCGCGGATTGGAGACCCCATGCGGCTGACCAGGCGCAGGTGCGCCCTCATTCTGGCGGCGGTACTCGCCGGGCAGGTCGCGACCGCGCCGGCCGACGCGGCCCGGCCGGTGGCGCCCGGCCGGCTCGCCGCGGACTTCGCCCGGGCCTCCGCCGAGTTCGACGTGCCCCGCGACCTGCTGGTCGCCGTGGGCTACGGCGAGACCCGCCTGGACGGGCACGGCGGCCTGCCCAGCCAGGCCAACGGATTCGGCGTCATGCACCTCGTCAGCAACCCCACCCAGCACAGCCTGGAACGGGCGGCCACGCTCACCGGCGAGCCGGTCGACCGGCTGCGCTCGGTCACCTCGGCCAACATTCGCGGAGGCGCCGCGGTGCTGCGTGACCTGGCCGACAGCGAGGGACTGACCGCCGGTGCGCGCGACCGGCTCTCCGCCTGGTACCCGGTGGTGGCGCGTTACAGCGCCGCCACCGACGACTCGACGGCCCGGCTCTACGCCGACCACGTCTACGACCTGCTGCGGACCGGCATCGCGGCCACCACCGTGCGGGTCGCCGCGCAGCCGGTGCGCCCCGAACTCGGCCGGTACGCGTCGATCACCCCGGCCGGCGCCGGCCCAAACGTCGCCGCGGCGGCGGTGCCGGAGTACGGGCCGGCCCGCTGGGTCTCCGCCTACGGCGGCAACTACCAGGCCGGCCGGTCGTCACGGATCACCACCGTCGTGGTGCACGTGACCCAGGGGTCGTACGCCGGCACGGTGAGCTGGTTCCAGAACCCGTCGGCGGGGGTGAGCGCGCACTACGTGGTGAAGTCCAGCAACGGTGAGATCACCCAGATGGTGCGCGAGGGAGACACGGCCTACCACGCGCGCTCGGCCAACCCCTACGCGGTGGGCATCGAGCACGAGGGGTTCGTGGACAACCCGGCCTGGTTCACCGACGCCATGTACCGGTCGTCAGCCGCACTGACCCGCTACCTCTGTGACAAGTACGGGCTGCCGAAGACCCGCGCGGCGATCAGAGGGCACAACGAGATGCCCGGCAACGACCACACCGATCCCGGTCCGAACTGGAACTGGAACTACTACATCTCCCTGGTCAACGCCGGCGGCTCGGGAGGCCGCTACCTGGCGGGGTCCCCGACGGACTTCACCGGCGACGGCCGGGACGACGTCGTGAGCTTCACACAGGGCAGCCTCAACGACGTCTACGTGGCCACCTCCACCGGCAGCGCGTTCGCCGGTACGTCCGTGAAGTGGAACGACTTCTTCGGCCTCAACGGGGAGACCCTGCTGTCCGGGGACTTCAACGGCGACGGGCGCGACGACATCGTGGCCTTCACCCACGGCACCCTTGGCGACGTGTACGTGGCCCTCTCCACCGGCACCAGCTTCGGCGGTGGCCTGAAGTGGCATGACTGGTTCGCGCCGGGCGCGGAGGTCGGTGCGGTCGGCGACGTCGACGGCGACGGACGCGACGACATCATCGCGTTCACCCACGACACGAACGCCGACGTGTACGTGGCGCTCTCCACCGGCACAGGCTTCGGCCCCGGCCTCAAATGGCACGAGTACTTCTCGATCGCCGGGGAGTATCCGGCCCTCGGCGACGTCAACGGTGACGGCCGCGACGACATCATCACGTTCACGCAGGGACCGCTCACGGCGAGCGACGTGATCGTCGCCCTCTCCACAGGAAGCGGATTCGGCGCGCCCCAGACGTGGCACGACCTGTTCGCCGTCGGCGCCGAACAGCCCCGCGTCGGTGACATCAACGGCGACGGCCGCGACGACATCGTCACCTTCACCTGCAACGCCGACGCCGACGTCTACGCCGCCGTCTCCACCGGCACCTCATTCGTCGGCACCACAGTCAAGTGGAACGACCTCTTCTGCCTGCCCGGCGAGTTCCCCTACCTGGGTGACTACAACGGCGACGGCAAAGACGACATCGTCGCCTTCACCAAGGGCAGCTTCAACGACGTCCACGTCGGCCTCTCCACCGGCACCACCTTCCTCGGTGCCACCAAATGGCACGACTTCTTCGGCCTCAACGGCGAAACCACCCTCTGAGTACGTCAGGAGTCCCGCCATGTCCCGGCCTTCGCGTACCCCCGTCCTCCGCGCCCTGGTCGCGCTGCTCACCCTGGCCATGGCGGTCCTGACCGCCGCGGTGGTGTCACCCTCGCCAGCGATGGCCGCACCGAACTTCAAAGCGCCGTTCCCGTGCGGGCAACGCTGGACCTACGACCACCACAGCGCGGAGGTGCGGCAGGCGTTGGACTTCGTGCGCGCCGACGGCGGCGCCACCGGAGGCACCCCCCAGGTGGCGTCCGCAGCGGGTGTGGCCCGGCACTACTCCCAGCCCAGCGGGGCCGGCAACTACATCGTCGTCGACCACGGTGGGGGCTGGACGACCTACCACTTCCATCTCAGCGCCTACTCGGTCGCCAATGGCGCGTACGTGCAGCAGGGACAGCAGATCGGCATCACCGGCAGCACCGGCAACTCCTCCGGGCCGCACGTCCACTACGAGCAGCTCTACAACGGAGTCGGACAGACAATCGTCATCAACGGCGTCTCGCTCGCTCCCTACCCGGCCCAGTACAACCAGAAGTACCTGGTCAGTGACAACTGCGGCGCCTCGTCGGGCGGCCGCTACCTGGCCGGCTCGCCGACGGACTTCACCGGTGACGGTCGCGACGACATCGTCGCCTTCACCCGCGGCTCACTCAACGACGTGTACGTGTCGGCGTCCACCGGCTCCTCGTTCGCGGGGACGTCGGTGAAGTGGAACGACTTCTTCGGGCTCAACGACGAGACGCTGCTGTCCGGGGACTTCAACGGCGACGGGCGCGACGACATCGTGGCCTTCACCCACGGCTCGCTCGCCGACGTGTACGTGGCACTGTCGAACGGGTCGTCGTTCGCGGGCGCCACGAAGTGGCACGACTGGTTCGCCCCGAACGCCGAGGTGGCCGCCGTGGGGGACGTCAACGGCGACGGCCGCGACGACATCGTCGCCTTTACCCACGACGGCGCCGGGGACGTGTACGTCGCGTTGTCCTCCGGTTCGTCGTTCGCCGGAACGGCGCTCAAGTGGCACGAGTACTTCTCGATCGCCGGGGAGTATCCGGCCCTCGGCGACGTCAACGGTGACGGCCGCGACGACATCATCACGTTCACGCAGGGACCGCTCACGGCGAGCGACGTGATCGTCGCCCTCTCCACAGGAAGCGGATTCGGCGCGCCCCAGACGTGGCACGACCTGTTCGCCGTCGGCACCGAACAACCCCGCGTCGGCGACATCAACGGCGACGGCCGCGACGACATCGTCACCTTCACCTGCAACGCCGACGCCGACGTCTACGCCGCCGTCTCCACCGGCACCTCATTCGTCGGCACCACAGTCAAGTGGAACGACCTCTTCTGCCTGCCCGGCGAGTTCCCCTACCTGGGTGACTACAACGGCGACGGCAAGGACGACATCGTCGCCTTCACCAAGGGCAGCTTCAACGACGTCCACGTCGGCCTCTCCACCGGCACCACCTTCCTCGGCGCCACCAAATGGCACGACTTCTTCGGCCTGCCCAACGAGACCACCTTCTGACCCAGGGAGACTCCAATGCTCGACGTACCCCCGCCCGCGTCGATCAGCCGGCGCCGGCTGATCGGTGGCTCCGCGGCGGTCGCCGCCGCCGGGCTGTTCGCCGGCGCCCTCGCCGCGCCGTCCGCCGCCATGGCCGCCACCGACGGGTACGGCCTGCGCATCGTCGACCGCAACGAGAACGGCGGCCGCCTCCAGTACTACCGCTTCGCCACGGATGCCATCGAGTGGGACCCCGGCGTCAACGTGCTGCTGCCTGACGGCTACCACACCAGCGGCAAGCGGTACCCCGTGCTGTACCTGCTGCACGGTGGCAACGCCGACTTCCGCACCTTCCACCTCCAGGACAACATCATCGGTCTGACCGCCGGCCGGGAGGTCATCGTCGTCATGCCGGACGCGTCGACCGGCTGGTACTGCAATCCGGTGAACAGCTTCGTGGGACCGCGCAACTGGGAGACCTTCCACATCGCCCAGTTGCTGCCGTGGATCGACGCGAACTTCCGTACCTTCGCCGAGTACAACGGCCGCGCGGTGGCCGGCTTCTCGATGGGGGGCTTCGGTGCGTTGAAGTACGCGGCCAAGTACTACGGCCACTTCTGCTCGGTCAGCTCACACTCCGGGCCGGCCAGCCTGCGCCGGGACTTCGGGCTCGTCGTGCACTGGGCCAACGCCACCTCCGCCGCGCTGGACCTCGGTGGCGACACCGTCTACGGGATCCCGCTGTGGGACGAGGCGCGGGTCAGCGCCGACAACCCGGTCCAGCGCATACCGAGTTTCCAGAACAAGCGGATCTTCCTGGCGGCCGGCACGTCACCCGACCCGATCAACTGGTTCGACACCGTCAACGAAACCCAGGTGCTCGCCGGTCAGCGCGAGTTCCGCGCGGCACTCGCCCGCGCCGGCATCGCACACGAGTGGCGCGAGGTGCCCGGCGGGCACTTCTTCCGCCACGACCTGTTCGTCCAGGACCTCAACGGGATGCTCGGACGGCTACGCCGCGCCGGCTGAGATGGCCAGCGGCGGCTCGCTGTGGACGCGGCGTCGTGGCCACCGAACGGCACGGTAGCTTGCTGGTCATGGCCACGAGCGTCGACGTCAGTCGAGACCTCGCCAGCCGTGCCGACCCATGTCGCGCCGAGGCGTCGAGCCGTTTCCTGCAGATGGTCCCCGGCGGCTACGGCGAGGGCGACCGGGCCATCGGCGTGTCCGTGCCGGACCAGCGCACGGTGGCCGGCAGATACTGGCGCGACCTCTCCCTGGCCGAGACAACGACGCTGCTGCACTCCGACGTGCACGAGGAGAGGCTGACGTCGCTGCTCATCCTGGTCCGCAAGTTCACCAGGGGCCACGAGCAGGAACGGGGCGAGATCTACCGCCTCGTCCTGGCCAACACCGACCGCATCAACAACTGGGACCTGGTCGACTCGTCGGCGCCGTACATCGTCGGCCCCTGGCTCGTCGACAAGGAGCGCGGCGTCCTGGACCGGCTGGCCGGGTCTGACCTGGTGTGGGACCGGCGCATCGCCGTCATGGCGACTTTCGCCTTCATCAAGGCCGACGACTTCGAATGGACCTTCCGGCTCAGCGACCGGCTCCTCCAGGATCCGCACGACCTCGTCCGCAAGGCGGTGGGCTGGATGCTGCGTGAGGTGGGCAACCGGGACAGAGCGGCGGAGGAGGAGTTCCTGCTCCGCCGCTACCACGCCATGCCCCGGGTCATGCTGCGGTACGCGATCGAGAAGTTCGAACCGCAGCGACGGAGGGAGTACCTGTCCGGCACGCTCTAGGCAGCCGGGTCAGACCGGTGTCGTCGGTGAGATCGGGAAGTTCCGGTTGAAGACGTTGTCCGGGTCGTACGTGGCCTTGATCGCGCGCAGTCGGCTCAGCGTGGGCTCGGGCCAGGCATCCAGCAGTCGAGCCGGGTCGGTGTCGGACTCGAAGCTGAGGTACATGCCGTCGAGATGCGCGTACAGCTCGGCCCACAGCTTGTCGAGTTGGGGCCTGCGGTCCGGGACCGTGGCGGCGAGCACCGAGAAGTTCTGCTCCCGGTGCGGGTACGCGGTCGCGTCGCGAGCGACGTCGTTGACGGCCGCGCCGACGGACCGGAGCTGCATGATCATTACGTCACCGGAACGGATCATGTTTTCCATGAGGTCGGCTGCCTCCGGTGTGACGTGGTGCAACAGCCCGCTGCGGGTGTCCCGCAGACCCTGACCCCGATGGTCGTTGCCGGGTGGCACGACGATCGCCGGGTACGGCACGAGTTGCGCCTGCTGATCGAGAATCGGGCCGATCTCCAGGAACGGGCTCAGCGCGGACTGCGCCGCCTGGATGTCGTCACCGGCGTACACGAGGGTGACCTGGGCCATCGGGGGGTTTCCACGGCGGCCCGGGAAGAGGGACAGGAAGCTCGTCAGGTCCCGCGGCGCGTCCTCCACGAGCCGGCCCCAACGGTGCAGCAGTTGGGCGGTGTCGGTGGCGTCCGCGACGAGGTGGGCGTAGACGACTTTGTCGACCTCGTACGCCTCCAGTTCGAGGGCGGTGACGACGCCGAAGTTGCCACCGGCGCCACGGACGGCCCAGAACAGATCAGCATGGTGCTCGTCGTCCACCCGGAGCAGGCGGCCGTCGGCGGTGACGATCTCGGCGGCGACGACGTGGTCGATGGTCAGGCCGTGCCGGCGCGCCAGATAGCCGACGCCTCCGGTGGTGGCGAGGCCACCGACGCCCACGTCACCGTAGTCACCCGAGCTCATCGCCAGGCCGTACGGGGCGAGCGCCTGGGCCACCTCCCCCCAGCGGGCGCCGGGCTCCAGCCGGATCCGGCGAGTCGCCCGGTCCAGCACCTCGACCCGGTTCATCCTCGACATGTCGATGACGATCCCGCCGTCGTTCGTCGACCGGCCGCTGATGCCGTGCCCGCCGCTGCGCACGGACAACGGGACGTCCTGGGTCCACGCGTACGACACGGCATCGACCACCTCGGCGGCGGTCTGCGGCCGGATCACCAAAGCCGGTGACCCCTGCCAGCTGTAGGTGTGGCGCACACCGTCGTACTCCGGATGGCCGGGCTCGACGGCACCGGTGGTCAGCGATGCGGGCAGCGCGTCGTAGTCGAGGCCCGGGTGCCGCTCGGACCGGGCGGCGACCGCGTGGGTCGGTCCGGTGCCGGACGCGGTTCCCGCCCGCTCCCTGGCGACCGCCTCCCGCAGCGCGGGGGCGATCTCCTGCCCGAAGGTCTGGATCAGTCGCGGGTCGTCCCGACCGATCAGGAAGGTGCTGAAACCCTCTTCCAGGACCAGCGGGAGGAGTTGTTCGACCCACTGCTCCGCGGGGCCCTGGAGGAAGCCACGGCTGCGCGACGAGACGTCGACGGTGAACAGATTGAGCAGTCGCCGGATCTCCCGAGGGTCACGTCCCGCCTCGACCGCCGCCTCGTCGATGAGCCGGTTGGCGGTCACCCGGTCCGGGGACCGCAGGTATTCCAGGGTCGGCAGCCAGCCGTTGGCCTTCTGACCGGTCAACGCCAGCATCTTCGGCTGGTACGCGCCGAGCCAGATGTCGATGTCGTGAGCCGGCGCGGGGCCGCGCCGCATGCCGGGGATCGGGTAGTACTTCCCGTCCCGCCGCAGCGGCCCGGAGGCCTCGGCGTCCCAGACCCCCCGCAGGACGTCGATCGCCTCGCGCAGCGCCTCGACACCCTGCCCCGCCGTCAGCCGACGAGCGCCCATGCCCTCGATCCCGTCCCAGAACGCGCCGGCGCCGAGGCCCAGCTCGAAACGACCATGGGACAGCCGGTCCAGGCTCGCCGCCGCCCTGGCCAGGACGGCCGGCGGGCGCAGCGGGAGGCTGAGGACGTTTCCCGAGATCCGCAGTCGTTCGGTGCGGGCCGCGACCCAGCTCAGCAGGGTCCAGGTGTCGAGGAACTCGGCGTTGTACGGATGGTCCTGGAAGGTGGTGAGGTCCAGTCCCGCCGCTTCGGTCAGCTCAGCGAGCGCCACCACGTGGTCGGGGTCCTGAGCACTGGGCGTCAGAAACGTGCCGAAGAGAAGTTCGTGCCCGTAATCAGACATTTCGTCAGCATCTCCGTGGTCATTTTGCCAGAATATAATCTGCACAGCAGATCGTATGTCCCACAACGCACTTGCCCACTGGCTGATTCCTCGGTGCACAGGAACTTCGGTTGATCAACACATCGCCTGCTAGCGTCCGGTGCATGTCCGCCACCGACGCGTGCGAGCTGCCGGCCGACCGCAGGCGCGGTTCGACCTTCGGCTGGTCACTGGGTGTCGTGCTGCGCCGCTGGCACGAGTACGTCGAGGAGGCACTGAGCGACCTGCCGCATCGCAGCAGGGGCTACCACATCCTGGCCGTCGTCGTACACGAGGATGTGCCCACGCAGGGCGCGCTGGCCGCGCGCCTTTCCATCGACCGCAGCGTCCTGACGTACGTCATCGACGACCTGGAGAACGCCGGTCTCATCGAACGGAAGCTCGACCCCCAGGACCGGCGCGCCCGCCGGGTCGTGGCCACCGACCGCGGGCGTGCGGCACTCGCCGAGGCCGAGCGGCGGGTCGCCCACGCCGAGGACCACGTGCTGGGCGGGCTGCCCGAGGATCAGCGCGACGCCTTCCGCGACTACGCCGCCCGCGCCGCCGAGGCGATCCACGCCGCCGCGCCCGCCACGGACCCCTGCGTCGCCGTGCGGAGTGTCCTTCCGGAGACCGAGCAGTCAGACGAGTAGGCCGCCGGGCCGCCCGCCGAGGTCGTCGCCCGCGACATCGCCCTCGGCGCGCTCGCTTGTGGGTCGGCGACGAACCTCACCCGAGCGAGGGAGTGCGTTCCCCTGCCGGCGGGGGCCGTCCGCGCGCCGGTCCCGCGAGGATCGACGCATGACGACATCGGCACCGGCCGTCCGCGAGGCGGGCCACGGCCTGACGTACGCAGTGCTCGGCTGGGCCGTGGCATACGGGGGTTTGCGTCTGGCGTGGACCGTCGGTGAGGCGCCGGATTTCGGGCGGTTCGGGACGGACCTGCTGGGTTTCACCGGCTGGTGGTCGGTGGCGATGTGCGTCGCGGCGGGTGTCCTGGCGGTTGCTCTGGACCGGCTGGTGGTGTGGCGGCCAGTGCTCGCGGCGATCGCCTGGGCGACCGCCGGGGCGCTGGTCGCCGCAGCCGCGATCCTGCTGCCGGAGCTGGTGGGCTTCCTGCTGTTCACGGTCGGCCCGTACTTCGACCCGCTCGCGTTCGCCAGCCGGCTCGGCTGTGTCACCGGAGCGGTCCTGCTCGGCCTGGCCACCGCCAGCTATCAGCGGCGTACCCGGGGCGACTGTCCGGACTGCTGCCGGACGGTCCGACCGGGTCTGCGGCGCTCGACACCAGCGTGGTGGGCGCGGTGGGCCGCGTACGCCGCGGTGACCGGCCTCGTCGCCCGCTTCGCGGCTCAGGCGGTGGTGGGATTCGACGGTCTCACCGACGACGCCACAATGGTCGGCCTGATGGTCGGCATGGTGCTGGCCGGGGTGTTGTTGCCGCTGGCGCTGGTGCACCGTTGGGGTGAGGTCTGGCCGGGATGGGTGCCGCTGCTCGCCGGCCGCACCATCCCTCGTCTGCTGTTGCTGGTGCCCGGCTTCGGCCTCGGAACGGGCATCGTGGCCTACTTCGGCATGGGGATGGTGCAGGTGGTGTCGGGATCGGAGAGCGAGTTCTCCGACGCGTTCCTCTGGGTGGCGATGTCGGCGTACAGCATCCTGGGGCTCGGCCTCGTTGCGGCGTCGAGCGACTACCACCTGCGGACCCGCCGGCCGTGCGGCGCCTGCGGCCGGTGACCGGCCCGATCGGGACCGCCCACCGCGGTGCCCGCCGACCGTTCGGTCGACGGGCACCGCACCCGCTAACGGCGGCAGCGCCACACCAACGGCCGGTACGCCTCGTTCTCGTAGACGGCACCGACCACGGTCAGAGCGTCGTCGCTGATCCCACTGGCCGTGTACGTGCCCGCCTCGGTCGCGCGGACCTCGGGCCGACCCGGCAACCGACGGGACGTGCCGTCCGGGGCGACGACCAGCGGCGCACCATCGTCGACCAGCAGGTCGCCGGTGCCGGCGATCCCGCTCGCCCCGGGGAACGGCAGCAGGGTCACCGCGCCGGTGCTCAGATTCCACCGCACCGGCAACATCTGCACGGCGCCGCCCTTCCGTTCGCCGGGAACCATGCCGATCGCCCACCCGCCGTGCGCGGAGTCGACCGAGGCGTGCGGATAGCCGTCGGGCACCGCCAGAGCCGCCCCGGTGCCCTCCGGCGTCCACCGGTAGGGCAGGCGATCCATCGAGCCGACGACAGTGCCGTCCTCGGTGATCGCGGTCGCGGCCGAGCCCGGCCGCCCGATCAGCCGGTACTCCTGCGGGCGGTCCGCCGACCACAGCACGGCCTGGCGGGACTCGCCGGCTCCGCTGGCGGTGCCGGCGATGTCACCCCGGCCGTTCACCGCGTACACGAGGACCGCCTGGTAGCCGGGCGGGGTGGCCAGGAAGCGCAACTTTCCGTTCCGGTAGACCCAGCCCGTACCGCCGCCGTCGGTGCCGACCACGTCGCCGCGCGCGTTGACCGCTGCCGCGTGTCGAGCGCTGGCCGGCAGGACGCCGGCCCGGCCGTCGGTCCACAGCACGACCCGCCCGTCCTCGTTCCCGGTGCCGATGTCACCGACGATGTACCGGCCGGTGGGGTCGACGCCGTTCGCCACCGCGACCGAACCGCCGATCGGCTGCGGTAACCACGACGCCTCGCAGGTGACCGGCTGGGCGGCGGCGGCCGACGCGACGGCGGTCGGTGATGCCGCGACGGCCGGCCTGGCCGGGGCCTTCGGGCTGGCGAGCCCGTCCAGCTCGACGACGCCCACGACGCCGAGCCCGGCCAGCACGGTCACCGCGGCGACTCCCCCGACGCGGCGACGCCGGCGGCGACGCCGGCCGTCGCGGACCGCGCGGCCCACGTCGACCCGGGGCTCGGGAACCTGCGCCGATCGCAGCAGCGCGGCGATGCGCTCCTCGTCCAACGTCGTCATTTCGTACTCCTCCCGGACATCTCGCTGACTCCGAGCACCTGGCGGACCGCCACCAACGCCCGAGCCGTCTGCGACTTCACGTTGCCTTCGGAGCAGCCCATCGCCGCCGCCGTGTCGGCCAGCGACAGGTCGCACAGGAACCGCAGGACCAGGACGGTGCGCTGCCCGCGAGGCAGGTGCGCGAGGGCGCTCACCACGCTGTCCCGTTCGACCAGCTCGTCGTCCGGTGGGACCGGCGGGCGCCGGGGCTCCGGCATCGACCCCAGCAGTCGGACCTTCGCCCAGCTCAACCGCTTCTCGTCGACGAGCTTGTGGACCAGCATCCGGTGCACGTACGCGTCGACGTTGTCGACCCGGCTGACCCGACGCCAGTTCACGTACAACGCCGTTATCGTCTGCTGCACCACGTCGTCGGCCAGATGGGCGTCGCCGCACATCAGGAACGCGGTCCGATGCAGGCTCGGCAGTCGCGCGGAGACGTACTCCACGAACTCACCCTCGGCATCCGCCATCGAGGCTCCCTCCTCCGCACCCCCGACGGGTCCGGGCGACCGACAGGTTGCGTCGACGCCGAAGTTCGGCGGGGTGCCAGGTCAGCACCGGCGACCGGCCTGTCGGAGAAGGGTCCCTCATCGGCAGACGAGAACGGCCCCGCCGCGCTGCGAACAGGCGGCGGGGCCGTGCGTCGAGATCGTCGATGACGTCGTGTGCGCGATCCGTCAGGGCGTGACGGAACGGCTCGGGCTCAGGACGTTCCCCGTACCGCCTCGATGATGGTCTCGGCGACCTCGCCGGGCTGGGACGCCGTCATCGCGTGGGAGGCGCCGACGATCTCCCGGACGCCGCGGGCGTCAGCCCGCTCGGCCATGAAGCGGTGCGCCGCGACCGGGATGTTGTGGTCCTGGTCGCCGAAGACGAACCAGCTGGGCAACAACTTCCACGCCGGTGTCGTCGACGCCAGGCCCTCGCCGAGCGCCTGCTCGGTCACCGGCCGCTGCGTCCGGGCCATCAACGCCGCCACGTTGCCGGACACGTCCTGGACGAACTGTTTGTGGTAGGCGTTCTGGGCGATCGCCACCTCGTTGCCGCCGGTCGCCACCGGGTAGGAAACCAGGGTGTCGGCGAGTGTGCTGCCGGGGAACTTGCCGGACAGCGCCAGCGCCGACTCACCCGTCTCCGGGGCGAAGGCATTGACGTAGACAAGGGCACGCACCATCGGGTCGTCGGCCGCCGCCTCGGTGATGACCATTCCGGCGTACGAGTGGCCGACGAGCAGGACCGGTCCGCCGACACCTCGTACCACGTCCCGCAGGTATGCGGCATCTCCGGCGAGGCTGCGCAGCGGGTTGGCGGCGGCCACCACGTTGTAGGCCGCACCGAGCCGCTCGATCACACCGTTCCAGCTCGCCGACTCGGCGAACGCACCGTGAACGAGGACAACGGTGACGTCTTGGTCTGACACGGCCATCGGCTCCTTTGCCTGAGGACGGGCTCGGGTGGACGCCTCGTCCGACTACGTGGGCGCGGCTGATTACCCACCCTGCGACCAGGAAACGTCCCGTTCAGGTCGGACGAGTCGTCCCGAACCGCCGTTGGTAGGCGGCGGGGGTGATCGACAGCTTCCTGGCGAAGACCCGTCGCATGCTCTCGTAGCTGGGAACCCGGCGAGGGTCGCGGCCTGCGACTACCTCGGCGTCCACCGCGCGGGGACTTCAGGAACGAGTTCCTGCGAGTCCAGTTCGACGGGATGAAGAATCGACCCGAGACCACGAACGGCACGGTCGCCCTGGCCGCACTGACCGGACTCAAGCTCCCAGCCGACGAACTCTTGTGGGAAGGATCCGAGTATGCGAGCGATCACCGTGCGAGACCGTGACGCGGGCGTCAATGGGCTCACCCTGACCGACATGCCATACCCGCACGCCGCGGAGAACGACGTCATCGTGCGCGTACACGCCGCAGGCTTCACACCCGGAGAGCTCGGCTGGCCGGCAACGTGGACCGACCGCGCCGGCCACGACCGGACACCCAGCATCCCCGGCCACGAGCTGTCCGGCGTCGTGGTCGAACTCGGCTACGGGACCACCGGCCTCAGCGTGGGCCAGCGGGTGTTCGGCCTGACCGACTGGGCCCGCAACGGGTCCCTGGCCGAGTACACCGCGGTGGAGGCCCGCAACCTGGCCCCTCTCCCAGCCGACATCGACCACACCGTGGCCGCCGCGCTGCCCATCTCCGGGCTGACCGCATGGCAGGCACTGTTCGACCACGCCCACCTCACGACCGGCCAGACCGTCCTCATCCACGGCGCGGCGGGTGGTGTCGGCTCGATCGCCGTCCAACTCGCCCGGGAGGTGGGCGCCCGGGTGATCGGCACCGGCCGAGCCGACGACCGTGCTGCCACCCTCGCCCTCGGCGCGCAGACCTTCGTCGACCTGGACGCCGACGATCTGCGACAGGTCGGCGAGGTGGACGTGGTGCTCGACGTCATCGGCGGCGACATCCTCGCGCAGTCGACCGAACTGGTACGCCCGGGCGGGACACTGGTCACCATCGCCATGCCGCCCACCGTGCAACCCAGGGACGGGCGAGCCATCTTCTTCGTCGTCGAACCTGATCGCGTCCGGCTGGCCGACCTCGCCCAGCGCCTCCGTACCGGACGGCTCAACCCCGTCGTCGGCGCCGTACGACCACTGGCCGAGACGGCCGCCGCGTTCGCCCGCCACCGTCGTACACCCGGCAAGACGATCATCCAGGTCGCGGACGAACAGTTGCCCGCCGTCGACGGCTTTCGCGGTTGAGGGCGGGACACGGATCGCAGGAAGGGGCAGGCTGCGTCCCGGCGAGAGATTATTCAGGGGCCGTGTCGATCCGCGGGCCGCTCGTTCGACGTGGGGGTGCGAGGCCCGCCGGGCGGCCCCGCCGGACGAAGGAGAACGCGATGGCGCAGTACATGCTGATCATGCGGGGCACCGACGAGACCAACGCGGCCGTGATGGCCAACGTCGACGAGCTGATGACCGCGACCCGCCTATTCATCGAGGAGGCGGCCAAGGCCGGCGTCTACGTCGCCGCCGAGGGGTTGGACGATCCGAGCCAGGGCGTCGTGGTGCACTTCGGCGACGAGGCGCCGGTGGTCACCGACGGGCCGTACGGGGAGACCAAGGAGTTGTTCGGTGGCTTCTTCCTGCTCGACGTCGCCTCGATTCAGGAGGCTGTCGAGTGGGCCAAGCGGGTTCCCTCGGTTCCCGGATCCAAGATCGAGATCCGTCGGGTGCCCGGTGAGGACGAGGTCCCGCAGGACAGCGGGAAGTTCGTCACGGAAGGGACCTCGCACGGGAGCAGCGGCCGGGTCTGATGGGTACGGCCGACATCGAGGCCGTTTGGCGGATCGAGTCGGCCCGGATCGTCGCCGCGCTGACCCGGTTCACCGGCGATTTCGGGCTGGCCGAGGACGCGGCCCAGGAGGCGGTGGCCGAGGCGCTGGTGTCCTGGCCCCGTGCCTCTCCGGCCAATCCGGGCGGCTGGCTGATGGCCACGGCCCGGCGGCGGGCGATCGACGCGATCCGCCGCCGGGCCGCCCTACGGGACCGTTACGCCCTGCTGGCCGCCGAACCCGCGGTCGACGCGGAGATCGACCCCGACCGGATCGACGACGACATCCTGGCGCTGATGTTCGTCAGCTGCCACCCGGTGCTCTCCCCGGAGACCCGGGTGGCGCTGACCCTGCGCGTGGTCGGCGGCCTGTCCACCGAGGAGATCGCCCGCGCGTTCCTCGTACCCGTGCCGACCGTGCAGGCCCGCATCACCCGTGGCAAGAAGACGATCGCGGCGGCCCGGGTGCCGTTCGAGCTGCCGGCCCCCGATGAGCGCCGGGAACGGCTGGGTGGTGTGCTCAGCGTCCTCTACGTGATCTTCACCGAGGGTTCGACGGCCACGTCCGGCGACCGGCTGCTGCGCCCCGACGTCGCGTACGAGGCGATCCGGCTGGCCCGCACGCTCGCCGCGCTGCAGCCGGACGAGCCGGAGGTGCACGGCCTGCTCGCGCTGTGCGAGCTGACGGCCGCGCGCTTCCCGGCCCGCACCGCCGCGGACGGCACGCCGGTCCTGCTCGAGGACCAGGACCGCCGACTGTGGGACCGCGCGGCGATCCGCCGCGGGCTGGCGGCGTTGGCCAGGGCATCGACCCGCGGCCTCCGCCCCTATGGTCTGCAGGCCGCCATCGCGGCCACCCACGCGTCGGCGCCCTCCGTCGAGGAGACCGACTGGGACCGGATCGTGCTGCTCTACGAGGCACTCGGTCGGGTCGCGCCCTCCCCGGTGGTCGAGCTCAACCGGGCCGTCGCCGTGGCCATGGCCTCGGGGCCGGCGCAGGCCCTGTCCATCGTGGACGATCTGGTCGCCTCGAACCGACTGGTCGGGTCGTACCTGGTCCCGACCGTACGCGGGGAGCTGCTGAGCCGTCTCGGTCGCCGACCCGAGGCGCGCGCCGAGCTGGAGCTGGCCGCTCGGCTCTGTGCCAACCAGCGCGAGCGCGCAGTGCTGCTCCGCAAGGCGGCCGCGCTGAGCTGACTCCGCAGCCTGGACGCCGCGCCGTCACCCACCGGGGCGGCTGCTCGTCAGCCAGCCGGTGAGCTGCTGGCTGGTCTCCGCTCCGAGCGCCGCCGCCGCTCGTGCGGCCAGGGTGACGAGCTCAGCGTGCTCCGTCCCCGTCACCCGCAAGGGTGGCTGAGGGACACGGTGCGAGGCTGTCCGTGTCGCGTCACGGGTGATCCGGGTGGCGTCGGCCGTGCCCCGCTCGGCCAGGCGTGGGTCCGCGTCGACGGCCAGGATCAGCGCCGCGCGCAACTCGACGCCGACACCCCGGCCGCGCAGGAGCCGGTAACCGGCCCGGCGCAACTCCACCCGACCATCCCCGGGCCACCGCCCGTACCAACGGCGCGTCATCGTCAAGGCACGCGGCGACCTCGGCGTCCTGCCCCGCGCGGACCAGCCCGGTCAATGCCACCGCCCGCACCTCGGCCCGAGCCGATCGAGCCAGACGCTTCAGGGCGTCGAGCCGGCGGGTCCACACCGCCTCACGGCACGCCGCTTCCGCCGCCCGCGCCCGAACCCGCACATCCGGATCCGACTCGGCAAGCTCCCGATCATGGCGACATCCTGCCCCAGCCAACCAGCCCGACCGAACCCCATTTCCGGCCGAGCGGCGAACCGAGGCGGACGGCAACTCCACCGGGTCGGGCCCGTGACGCCAGCCCTGCCAGGCGGCACCTTCCGCTACCGGCGGCGGAGCAGTACGCCGCCCGCTGTCCCCGCGACAATCGGAAAGGCGGCGACCAGCAGCAGTTGGGCGCTCACCGGCAGGTGGGAGGCGAGACCCAGGAGACCGGCACCGATCGCGGAAGCCGCCACCTTCAGTCCGGCGCCGATGGTGAAGACCTGCGTACGGGTCGTCTCGGTGGCCAACTGGTTCCGGGCCAGGAACAGCGCTGCGGCGAACGGTCCGGTGAAGAGCCCCGACAGCGCAAACAACGCTGCGGTCAGCGGTAGGGAGTGCACGGCGGCCGCCAGCGCGAGGGGTACGCCGACCGCGACCATGGCCCAGACCGTCACAACCGGCGCGCGGGAGGCCGGCATCGGCCTCCAGGCCCAGAGCAGGGAGCCCACGAACGCACCTGCGGCGATCACGCCGAGCAGCAGGCCAGCGCGCGTGGGTTCGTGCGCGGCGGCAGCCAGGGTGGTGGCGACCACGGCGAGACCGCCCAGGCCCAGTTGACCGAAGCTGGTCGCGAGGGTGAGCACGCGCAGGGCCGGATCGCACGCGACCGCGCGGGTGCCGTGGAACAGGCCAGCGGTTCGTGTCCGCGCCGCCACGGTGTCGGAGGTGGGCAGATGCAGGGAGGCGACGCCGAGTGCGCCGAGTCCGGCGGTGATCGCGAGCGCGAGGATGGCGGTGCTCGGGCCGGCTGCCGCCGCGACCAGCCCGACCGCCGCCGGCCCGGCCATGCCGGCGACGTTGTAGAACAGCGAGTCCAGCGCGAAGGCACGAGCCTCGTGCCCGGGTCCCGCCAGCTCGGCCAACCGGCTGGTCAGCCCGCCGGTCACCGCCGGTCCGCAGCACCCCGCCAGCACGAGGACGAGGTAGGTCTGCCACAGCGGCGCGTGACCGAGCAGGGCGACCGGGGCCGCGAGGGCCCCGGCGAAGACGGTGATCGCGCCGGCGAGCACGGCCGCCGGCCGTCGCGACCGGTCCACCAGCGCACCGACCAGCGGTGCGGCCACCACGTGTGGAATCAGCAGGGTCGCGACCAGCGTTCCCCCGACGGCGGCGCTGTCCGCCCGGTCCAAGGCGAGGAGCACCAGCGCCACCCGTGCGCCCTCGTCGGCGGTACGCGCCAGTAGCGCTGCGGCCAGGTAGTGGGCCAGCCCTGCGCCGTGCCGGCGGGTGCCGGGATCGGTTGCCGTCACCTGTTGAACCGGTGATGCCATCGAACCACTCTTGCATCGCGTCGCGTCACCGGTCAAGATGGTGACGTGAGATTCGAGTTCATTGCCGACCGGCCGGTACTGGACTTCCTTCCCACGCTCGCCGAGCGCGGCCACACCGACGTCGAGCAGCTGACGGCCCCGCAGGATTTCGCGGACTGGGCCGTTCAGGCTGGCGTCGTCGAGCAACCCCCTCATGTGGACGATGCGGCTCTGGGGCAAGCCAAGGATCTCCGCGAGGCGATGTTCCGCCTGGTCGGAGCCCTGATCGACGGCACCGACGCGGCCCCGGCCGATCGCGAGCTGGTCAATGATGCCGCGGCTGGACCGCTACCCGAGCTGCGCCTGGAGGTCGACGGGGTGCACCAGACGGGCGACACCGACGCCGTCCTGACGGTCCTCGCGCGCGACTGCCTGGAGTTGCACGCCAGCGACGACCGTCACGCCCTCCGGTGGTGCGCCGACGAGCACTGCACCCGAGCGTTCGTCGACCGGTCGCGAGGCTCGCGGCGACGCTGGTGCGGCATGCGCGGCTGCGGAGATCGCGCCAAGGCCGCCGCGTACCGCCGTCGACGGCGAACCTCGGCCCCCTGAGGGCAGCGGCCCCGATTCTTCACCCCGATGTCACCGAGCGATCCGGTCGGCGACGTTTCGGTGTCCGCCCGCAGGAGTTGGCTGCCAGTCGTCGCACTTGTCCTGACCAGGAGCTGATCGCCGTGCCTTCCTCTCGTCGTACCTTCCTCGCTGGCAGCGCCGCCGCCGGCGTTGGCCTTGCCGTCGCCGGCGGCCTGCCGTCGCTGGCCCAGGCCAGCCCGGGCCGGCCGCACCCGCCGGTCAAGTCCGGTCACGTGCCCTTCCCGCCGCTCGTGGACGACCCGAAGGGGATCCTGGCCCTGCCCGAGGGCTTCAGCTACACAGTGGTCACCCGGACCGGCGTGACCCGGCTCGACCGTGGCCAGGGCATGACCCCGGCCGACCACGACGGCATGGCCGTCTACGACGCCGGCAACGGCCGCTACACCCTGATCCAGAACCACGAGATCGACCCCGGCGCGGAGTTCGGCGTGCCGCACGTCAAGGGAACGGTGTACGACCCGGGCGCCGTCGACGCCGGCGGATGCACCGTGATCAGGACCGACCGGGCGGGCCGCAACCTGGGTGAGTTCGTCGCCCTCTCCGGCACCATCTCCAACTGCGCCGGCGGGCCCACCCCCTGGGGGACCTGGCTCACCTGCGAGGAGACCGAGGACCGGGCCGGCGACGAGTGGGAAGAGGACGGCCGGTCCGGCGTCTACCAGAAGGACCACGGCTACGTCTTCGAGGTCTGGGCCGACGGCAGCGCCGACCCGAGGCCGATCAAGTGCCTGGGTCGCTACTCCCACGAGGCCCTGGCGGTCGACAAGGACCGCACCCACATCTACCTCTCCGAAGACGCCGACGGGCCCAACGGCCTCTTCTACCGCTGGTCGGCGCCGCGCGGCGTCAAGGTCGGTCCCGGCGTGCTCACCCGGCTCGCGCCCAACGCCGGCGTCCTCGCCGCGATGCAGATCATCATGGACGACGGTTCGGTGCTGCCGGACGTCGCCTACCTGACCTCCGCGCAGCTGGGTCGCCCCTTCCCCGTCCGGTGGATCGAGGTGCCGGACCGCGACGCGCGGGACAGGTCCGTACGCGAGCAGTTCACCGATGGCCAGGTCACCCGCGGGCGCAAGTTCGAGGGTGTGTGGGGCACCGACGAGGGCGTGTACGTGGTCAACTCGTACGCCTGGGACGAGGGTGACCTGCCGGCGGACGCGGCACCGCACGACGGCATGGTCTGGTTCTACGACTACAAGGCCCAGACCATCCAGCTGGTGACGTACTTCCCGCACCAGAGCGCCTCCGAGGAGGGGACGCCGGTCAGGTACAACGACATCACCTTCGACGGCCCGGACAACGTGACCGTCACCCCGTGGGGAAGTCTCGTCCTCGCCGAGGACGGCAAGGGCACGTCCCACGTGCTCAGCGCGGTCCCGGGCGGCCCGACCTACGCGATCGCCCGCAACCAGCTCAACGACTCGGAGTTCTGCGGGCCGACCTTCACCGCCGACGGCAGGGTGCTCTTCGTCAACATGCAGGACCCCGGCCTCACCCTGGCCATCACCGGCCCGTGGGAGAAGTACCTGGGCTGAGCCCGGATTCGGGCCGATCGGTGGGGGTCGGGCGGAACCGCCCGACCCCCACCGCGTCCACACCTCAGTGCGAGTGACGGGGCACGGCGCTGCCGCTGCCGCCGACGAGGAAGTCCAGGTCCGCGCCCTGGTCGGCCTGGAGGACGTGCTCGCTGTACAGCCGTACCCATCCCCGGTCGGCCACCGGCGGCGGCGGCCGCCACTCGGCCCGGCGCTGGACAAGCTCGGTGTCGTCGACCAGGAGTTCCAGGCTCCGCGACGGGACGTCGACGCGGATCAGGTCGCCGGTGCGCACCAGCGCGAGCGGGCCGCCCACGGCCGCCTCCGGGGCCACGTGCAGGATGCAGGTGCCGTAGCCGGTGCCGCTCATTCGGGCGTCGGAGATCCGCACCATGTCCGTGATGCCGGCCGCGAGCAGCCGTCGCGGCATCGGTACGTTGCCCACCTCCGGGAAACCGGGGTAGCCGCGCGGCCCTGCGTTGCGGACCACGAGCACCGTGTCGGGGGTGACGTCCAGGTCCGGGTCGTCGGCGGCGACGACATAGTCCTCGATCCGGTCGAAGACGAGCGCGGGACCGGTGTGCGTGAGCAGTTGGGCGGAGGCGGCGGACACCTTCAGCACCGCCCCGGACGGCGCGAGCGACCCACGCAGCACCACGGTGCCGGAGCCGGCGGGCTGGAACGGCTCGGCCAGGGTGCCGATGACCTCCCGGTTCCAGCACTGGGCGCCGGTGATGTTGTCGGCCACGCTCCTGCCGCTGACGGTGACGTGGTCCATGTTCAGCAGCGGGGCGATCTCCGCCATCACCGCCGGAACGCCGCCCGCGTAGGCGAAGTCCTCCATGAGGTACGCCCCGGACGGCATGAGGTTGACGAGCATCGGCACGTCGGCGGTGAGGGTGTCGAAGTCCTCCAGGGACAGGGGGACGCCGAGGCGTCCGGCGATGGCGAGCAGGTGTACGACGGCATTGGTGGAACCGCCGATCGCGGCGTTGACCCGGATGGCGTTCTCGAACGCCTGCCGGGTGAGCACCGTGGACAACCGTTGGTCCTGTTGGACCATGGCGACGATCCGGCGACCGGCGGCGTGTGCGAGCGCGTACCTGCGGGAGTCGACAGCCGGCACGGCGGCGGCCCCCGGGAGTTGCACGCCCAGCGCCTCGGTCACGCAGGCCATCGTGGAGGCGGTCCCCATGGTCATGCAGTGGCCCCGGCTGCGGGACATGCCGACCT
The DNA here is from genome assembly GCF_900090275.1 of Micromonospora zamorensis. Taxonomy (NCBI): domain Bacteria; kingdom Bacillati; phylum Actinomycetota; class Actinomycetes; order Micromonosporales; family Micromonosporaceae; genus Micromonospora; species Micromonospora zamorensis. The sequence goes on from NZ_LT607755.1 coordinate 3,729,253, forward strand.
CCGCCTCGGCGCAGTCGGCCGCGCTCATCCGGCCCGCCCGCATCTCCTCGGTGAAGCGCCAGACGACGGTGCCCGAGCCGATGTCCTGCCCGCGGAACTTGCCGTTGAGCATCGGGCCGCCGGTCATCATCAGAGTCGGCAGGTCGACGCTCGCCGCCCCCATCAGCAGACCGGGAGTGGTCTTGTCGCAGCCGGAGAGCAGGACGACCCCGTCGAGCGGATTGGCCCGGACCGACTCCTCCAACTCCATCGCCAGCAGGTTGCGGTAGAGCATGGTGGTGGGTCGCATCAGGGGCTCGCCGAGGCTCATCGCGGGGAACTCCAGGGGCAGGCCGCCGCTCTCCCACACGCCCCGCTTCACCGATTCGGCCAGGTCCCGCAGGTGGGCGTTGCAGGGTGTCAGCTCCGACCAGGTGGTGGCGATGCCGATCACCGGACGACCGTCGAAGACGTCGTCCGCGAACCCCTGGTTGCGCATCCAGGACCGGTGGATGAACCCGTTGCGGCCCTCCGCACCGAACCACTGCCCGCTGCGCAGCGGTGGATTCGTCGTCGACATCGGCACACCTTCCTGTCGTCGTCCCGCCCGGCGTCTGCGAGCCGGCGGGTCTGGCTGGTGACATCGGGACCAGGGGCACGTGCGGGAGCGACCGACGGCGCGGCTACTCCCCCTTCGGTTCCAATTTCCCGTCGACTCGGCGCGGAATGGCGGTGTACGCGTCCCGAAGCTCGTCGGGGAGGATCCACTCTGGGGCGTCCTGCCACGCCAGCGGACGGAGGAACCGCCGGATCGACGTGGCGCCCACCGAGGTGTGCACGGCGTTGGTCGACGGCCAGGGCCCGCCGTGGTGCTGAGCCCACGACACGCGGACACCGGTGGGATAGCCGTCGAAGACGATCCGACCCGAGCGGGCGGCGAGCACGTCGACCAGCCCGCGCACCGCATCGGCGTCATCGTCGGGTCCACGATGGACGGAACCGGTCAGTGACGGCGGGACGGTCGCCAGCACGGCGTCGAGTTCGGCGACGTCGCGATACCGGACCACGACCATGAGCGGTCCGAAGCACTCGCCGGCGATCTCGGCGGTGAGTCCCGGCAGGTCGACCTCCAGCAGGGTCGGCGCGACGGTGAAGCCCTCGCCGGGCTCGACCTGGGGCCGGGCCGAGACACGCGCGCCGGCCTGCTCGAAAGCCGTCGCGCCGCTCTCATAGGCGTCCCGGATGCGCTCGTTCAACAGGACCGTGCCGCCCGCCGAGGCGACCCTCCCCCGCAGCCTGTCGACCAGGTGCTCACCGCCCGGATCCGCCGGGATGAACGCCAGACCAGGCTTGGTGCACAGCTGACCACCCGAGGCCGTGAAGGAGACGAACAGCCCTTCGGCGATCGCGTCTGCCCGGTCGGCGGCCGCGCCGGGCAGGACGACGATCGGGTTGACGCTGCTCAGCTCGGCGTAGAGGGGAATCGGGTCGGGTCGTTCGTCGATGGCCGCCTGGATGGCCCGGGCGGCGCCGACGGAGCCCGTCAACGCGACCGCGCGGATCGCGGGGTGGCGCACCAGCGACCGACCGGACTGCTCTCCGTACACGGTGGTGATCACGCCGTCAGGCCCGCCCAGGTCGCGAATGGCCGACCCGATCGCGTCGGCGGAGGCGTGCGACGTCAGCGGGTGCGACGGGTGGGCCTTCAGGACCGTGGGACAACCCGCGGCGAGCGCGGAGGCGGTGTCGCCTCCGGCAACCGAGAAGGCGAAGGGGAAGTTACTGGCTCCGAAGACGGCGACCGGCCCGAGGGGCACGAGCATCCGCCGCAGGTCAGGGCCGGGCCCGATGGGGGTGTCGGCGGCGTGGTCGATGGCCGCCTCGACGTACCCGCCGTCGCGCAGGACGTCGCCGAACATACGGAACTGGAGAGCCGACCGGGTGAGCTCCGTTTCGAGCCGCGCCCGGCTCAAGCCGGTCTCCGCCTCCGCGACGGCGACCAGGTCCGCGCGACGGGACTCCAGGGACTCGGCGATGCGGTCCAGCATCTCCGCCCTGCCGATTCTGCCCAGGCCGGAGAGCCACTGCGCGGCACGGGACGCCTGGCCGACGACAACCTCCAGCCGAGACTCGTCCGTCTCGCTGAGATCGGTCGCGCGACGCCGACCGTCGCGCGGATCGACAGTGTTGACCACGTTCACAGCAGCCCTCTCCTCCCCAGATTGCCCATCAGATCGCGGACGCCAAAGTGCCAGGGCTCGCACTCCTCCGCGTGCCACACCCGGTTGACCAGGGTGCCGAGTGCCGGACAGCTGATCCGTACGACGTCGTCGACCTTGTGGGTGAAGCCCTCACCGGCGCGGTCCCGGTCCTGGATGGGCGCGAACATCGTGCCGAGCATCAGGGCGGCACCGTCGGGATAGCTGTGGTGCGGGCCGATCAACTGCCGCACGAGGTCCTCCGGGTCCCGCGACATCCGGGTCATCTCGGAGACCGCCTCCAGGAGGAAACCGTCCAACCCGCGGACCTCCAGGCTGACCTCGAGTTCGCGGACCCGATCCATGCCGAACCGGTCGTCGAAGAGCCGGATCAGGGGGCCGAGGGCACACGAGGCGTTGTTGTCCTTCGCCAGCGGAAGCAACAGCGCCGACCGGCCCTCCACATCCCGCAGGTTCACGTCGTTGCCGAGGGTGGCTCCGACGATCCGGCCACTGGACTGGACGATGAGCGTGACCTCGGGCTCCGGGTTGTTCCAGGTCGACGCGGCCAGCACGCCGACCGGAACGGCGGTGCCGACGGCGGACAGGATCTGACCCTTGGTGAAGATCTCGGCGTCCGGGCCGATCCCCACCTCCAGGTACTGACTCCACATGCCCTCGGCCACCAGCAGACTCTTGAGCCGCTCCGCCTCCGCCGAGCCCGGAGCCAGGCTGTGCAGGTCGACACCGACGTCGGCGAGCATTCGGCGCCGGATGTCCCCCGCGAGCGCCAGGTCTCCCCGGGCCCGTTCCTCGATGACGCGTTCGATCATCGAGACGGGAAAGGTCACGCCGGCGGCCTTGAGGACCTGAAGGTCGACCGGGGCGAGCAGCCAGGGCCGCGTACGGTCGCGGGTCGCGGCCTCGGTGTTGGCCAGTATCTCCCCGAGGTCGCCCACCCGCGGCCCGTCGAGCCCGGCCACCGTCGCGGCGGGGTCGGGAAGCTCGCAGATGTCCCGGACGGTCGGGAACCGACGGCTGATGTCGAAGACCTCGCCGTTTCGGACGGTCACGGGCGAGGGTCCGTCGACGGACGGGTCCCAGATCCGGCCGACGAGGACGCTGTCGTCGGCGTCGTCCGGCAGCGCCTCGACGGCGGTGCCGACCCAGCCCGCGCCCGGGGTCGTGCGCCGGGGCCGTGGCACCGTCATGAGCCGCTCCCCAGGTCGAAGAAGGATTGCTCGCCCCGGGGCGGATGTCACAGACGGCGTCCTGGTACATCCGGAGTGGATACGAGTCAGCGTCAGGCGTGTGAAATTGCAACGATCGTAGCGCCATGTGCAACGCTGTCAAGCGCTGGTTGCGCATGGCATGACCCTCATTGCGTATTATGCAATCGCAGTGGCGGTCATGCTCCGCCGCGCGGAGGGAGACAGGGCCTTGGCGCAATCGATTCGCCGTGCGATCGACCTCGTCCGTCGGTCGGCGGAGCACCCGCTGTCGCTCACGGAGGCGGCGGACGTGCTCGGCGTCCACAAGTCCACGGCCCTGCGCATCCTCCAGACACTGGAGTCCGCGCGCTTCGTGCGCCGGACCGGCGCGGGCACCTATGTGCTCGGCAGTGGCGTGATCGAGCTGTCCGAGCTCGCGCTCGGCTCGATGGACCTACGTCAGTTCGCCGCCGCACACCTGCGTGCGTTGCAACGCCAGACCGGCCACACCGTGCACCTGGCGCAACTGACCGGTGACGAGATCATCTACATCGACAAGGTGGACAGCCCGGCGTTCGACGCCGTCAAGCTGCCGTCCCGGGTGGGCCGCGCGGTGTCGATCTATGCGAGCGCCGTCGGCAAGACGATCCTGGCCTACCTACCCCAGGAGGAGCGCGACCGCCTCCTGTCCCCCGTCGTCTTCGAGCGGTTCACCGACACCACCTTCGCCGACCCCGAGTCGCTCGCGACCGAGTTGGGCCGCATCCGGGAGCAGGGCTGGGCCACGGACAACGGCGAACACGACGCGTACGTGATGTGTGTCGCCGCACCGGTCAGGGATTCACGAGGGCAGGTCATCGCCGCCGCCTCGATGACGGCGATCGAGGTCATCGCGAGCCTCGACCAGTTGAAGAGCGGCCTTCCACTCCTGCTGAGGACCGCGGACCAGATCTCGTCCGAACTGGGCTACACACCTCCGTCACCCGCGGGCACTGACGGCTCGGTCGACGACGACCGTCTGACGAACACAACCAGCTAAGGAAAGAGGGCACGAGGGCGGCCCCGGTGACCGTTAGAATCGCGGCCGTGGATCTGGACGAGACCGCCGCCCGACTCGGGGTGCCCGTCGAGGACGTCGAACGCGTGCACCAACTCGCCGGTGACCGGCCGTCGGCGCCGCTGCCCGACAAGGCCGACGCGCGCGCGATCCTCGGCCGGCTCGCGGTGCGGTCGGACGACACCACCGAGATCATGGCCGGCTGGCCCGACCCCGACTCACCACACTGGACCCCAGAGCTGCGCTGGCTGCTCGACCGGTCGATCGCCCTGGTCCGCGCCGACCTCGGCGGCCACGGCTGGCTGTCGCCGGGGCCGGAGTTGCCGCGCGAGCGGGGCCCGGCGTGGCGGCATCTCTACGTGTACGCGTACCTGGCCATGGTCGACGTCGTCACGGCGTACCACCGCGATCACGGCATCGCCGACGCCGTGTCCTGGGTGACCCTGGCGGACCTGGGCCGCAACCTCACTGTCGACCGGCGGATGCGCGGCGAGGGCTGGCCGGTGATGCAGAGCTGGCTGACCCTGCACGCGCGCGGTGGCCTGTACGAGCTGGGGCGGTTGCAGCACCAGCGCGGTGGCAGCGCCATCGACCTGCACATCCCCGAGTCGGGACCGCTGACCCCGGAGGCGGTCGCGGCGTCGCTCGACGAGGCCCGCGCGTTCTTCCCCCGCCACTTTCCCGACGAGCAATACACCGCTTTCGCCTGCGGCTCCTGGCTGCTCGACCCGCAGCTGCGGGAATACCTGCCCGAGGACTCCAACATCGTCCGGTTCCAGCGGAGGTTCGAGCTGGAGCCCTACGACGAGCAGGAGGGGCCCGACGCCGACGTGGAGGTGCTGCGGTTCGCGTTCCGCAGCCTCACCACGCCGCTCGACGAGCTGCCACGCGGCAGCGTGCTCCAGCGCGCGATCGTCGACCACCTGAAGGCCGGCCGGCACTGGCAGTGGCGCCGCGGTCGCTTCCCGATCTGACCAGGCACCTGGCGGCCGACGAGAGCGCGGCCGACGACAGCCACCGACGCCCCGCGTGCTCAGGTGACGCGATGCCGGTGGTAGTGGCGGGCCGCTTTGGCGCGAGAGCCGCAACCGTCCATTGAGCACCAGCGTCGGGTGCCGTTTCGCGACGTGTCGTAGAAATGCAGGACGCAGGCGGGGTTGCCGCAGGGACGGATGCGGTTGGGTTGCTGGCGAAGCAACTCCAGGTAGTTGACGGCCGCCTGCCAGGACGGAAGCCAGTCGGTGTCGACGTCTTGGTGCTCCTGCACGGCCCCCTGCCGGAGCGTGTAGCGCGAGGCGCCACGGGCGAGGATCGCGTTGACCGCCCGTTCGGCGTCCTCGCCGGGCTGCTCCAGGACCCGACGCAGCGCCGCGCGCGCCTCGCGCAGCGGCACCTCCACCGACGCGGGCTCCCCCGGCAGTCGGTGCTCGGCGAGCCAGCCTCGCAGCCCGTCGGGCTCGTCGAACAGGTCGACCATGCGGCCCCGCTCGACCCACTCGGTGTTGACCAGGTCCAGTGCGAGGGGCTCGCCCACCAGCGGCCGACGTGTCATGGGGCCAACCTTACCACCGTTCGCCGTTTGACAGGTTAGGCAGGGCGGCGTACCTTCTAACCGGCTAACTAAGCCAAGGGGGTTAGACCCGAGTTCGGAGGGCGTCCGCCATGCCACATCGCTACCTACAGGAACTGACCAGCGCCTCGGTGGTCGCCGCGCAGCAGCGCTACGGCAGCCGCCCCGCCATCGCGCGCATGGTCGCCGGCTGGGACACGGACGCGATGCTCGGCGCCGACGAGACCGCCTTCATCGCCGAACGCGACAGCTTCTACCTCGCCACCGTCGGCGAGAACGGCTGGCCGTATCTGCAGCACCGCGGTGGGCCGCCCGGCTTCCTGCGCGTTCTCGACCCCACCGACGGGCACAGCGTGCTCGGCTGGGCCGATCTGCGCGGCAACCGGCAGTACCTGTCGGTCGGCAACCTCGGCACCTCGCCGCGGGTGTCGCTGCTGCTCATGGACTACGCCCACCAGCAGCGACTCAAGATCATCGGCACGGCCCGCGTTACCGACGTCCGGGACCGGGCATCCGAGGGCCTGCTGGAGAGGCTGAACGTGCTCGGGCAGCCGGGCAAGGTGGAACGGCTGATCACCGTCGACGTGCACGGCTACGACTGGAACTGCCCGCAACACATCACGCCCCGCTTCAGTGAGGCGGAACTCGCGGACGCGCTCGCGCCGATACGCGACGAACTGACACGCCTGCGCGCGGACAACCACGCCCTACGCGAACAACTGCACGGCCACGCCCTACCCGACGATCAGCGAGACAGGGACAGCCATGAGCACTGACGCCCCCGACCCGAACGCGCCGCCGCGGCACCCGTTGCCGCCGTTCGACGCCGAAACCGCACGAATCAAGGTGCAGGCCGCCGAAGACGCCTGGAACACCCGCGACCCGCAGCGCGTGGCCGCCGCCTACACACCCGACAGCATCTGGCGCAACCGGTCGACCTTCCTCACCGGCCGCCACGAGATCGAAGCGTTCCTGACCGACAAGTGGGAACGCGAACTCGACTACGTGCTCCGTAAACAACTGTGGGCGTTCCACGAAAACCGTATCGCCGTGCGGTTCCAGTACGAGTGGCACGACGCCACCGGCCAATGGTGGCGCAGCTACGGCAACGAACAGTGGGAGTTCGACGAGCGCGGCTACATGGCCCGCCGGGAGGCCAGCATCAACGACGTCCCCATCTCCGCCGAGGAGCGCCGCATCCACGGGCGGAGGCCCCCAGGCGACGACACCGACATACCGCTGCGGTGACAACCGCCGGCACCACGGCAAGACCAGGGAGAAAAACCATGAACAAGCTGACCGTACGCTCCGTCGGCGGCCCGACGGCAGTGTTCGACTACGCGGGCTCGCGCGTCGTGTTGGACCCGACCTTCGACGATCCGCGGACGTACCAGAACGGCCCTGTGACGGCGACCAAGCTCACCGGCCCGAGCGCAGCGCCCGAGGACCTCGGCCAGGTCGATGTGGTGCTCGTGTCGCACGAGCACCACATCGACAACCTGGACATCTCCGGGCGGGAGTTCGCCCGCCGGGCCCCACGGGTGTTCACCACCGCCGCTGGGGCACCGAATCTCGGCGCCGGTGCGGTCGGCCTCCGGCCGTTCGCGCACGCCGAGACCGGCGACATCCGCGTCACGGCGGTTCCGGCGCTGCACGGAACGCCGGAGATCGGCGTGCACAACGGGCCGGTGGTCGGCTTCGTGCTGGAGGCGACCGACTGGCCAACGGTCTACGTCAGCGGTGACAACGCCTCCCTCGACGTCGTGGCGGTCGTCGCGGAGCAGTTTCCGGCGATCGAGATCGCGTTCCTCAATCTCGGTGCGGCCCGGATCGCCGTACGCGGAGACGGGTTCCTCACCTTGACGGCTGACCTGGCGGCCCGAGCGGCGGCCCTGCTCGGCGCCCGAGCGGTGATCCCTGTTCACCAGGACGGCTGGGGGCACTACACCCAGGATGCCGACGACGTCGTACGGGCCTTCGAGGAGGCCGGCGTGCGGAATCTGCTCGTCGACCTGCGTCCCGGCGACTCGACGACCGTCTGACGAAGAGTCCACAACGTACTCAACGACGCCTGAGTACCCGCCGTCAGGCGCCTGCCCCAGCGGCTCGATAGCGTTGCCGCGTGGTCACTTTCCTGCGCCGGTGGACGCTGCGATCCTCGAGCTTCGCTCTGACCTGGCTCTACACGCTCTACCGGATCCATCCGGCGGTGTGGCGGCTCACGGCACGTCAATACCGCCCGTACATGGGTCACTTCGCCCGGCTGCACGCCTGGATGACGTGCCAGTTCGCCGCGATCGACGTCCCCGCGTACGGCGACTTCCTGCGCCGTGGCAACTGGCGGTTCCGGTGGTTCGACCTGTCGTCGTACCCCCCGACCGACAAGCGGTCGTACGTGCAGGCGTACCCGGAGGCGCAGCGTTGTCGGCACGGTGAGATCGAGATCGCCGGCAGCGTGGTCGACGAGTCGTCGGGCTCGTCCGGGCAACCGTTCAACTGGATCCGCAGCCGCCGTGAGCTGCGATCGGTGCACAAGAACCTGGCCGGCTACGCGACCATGGTGTTCCCGTCGAAGCGGCGGTTCGTCATCAACGCGTACTCGATGGGCGCCTGGGCCACCGGCACCAACACCGGCATCGCCATGTCCACCATCGCGATGGTGAAGAACACCGGGCCCGACCTCCAGAAGATCGCGGACACCCTGCGCTACTTCGGGCCCGGCTTCGACTACATCGTGACCGCGTACCCGCCGTTCCTCAAGCACCTGCGCGACAAGCTCGACGCCGAGGACTTCCCGTGGGCCGACTACCGCATCAGCGGTCTCGTCGGCGGCGAGGGGATGACCGAGGCGCTGCGCGACTACCTCCAGGAACGTTTCCTGAAGGTGCGCTCCGGCTACGGGGCCAGCGATCTCACCATCGGCATCGCCGGGGAGAGCGACTTCAGCGTCTGGGTGCGTCGACGACTGCGGACCGACGCCGCACTGCGGGCCACCCTGCTCGGCGCCGACGAGCACCGGCTGCCGATGATCTTCCAGTACAACCCGCTGGAGACCTACCTGGAGACCACTGCGGACAACGAGGTGCTCTGCACCATCAACTCGACGGCGGTGCTCAATCCCCGGGTCCGCTACAACATCGGCGACGAGGGCCGGCTGATCTCGTACCCCGATGTCGTGGCCGCGATCACCGACCCCGCCGCGCGTGCCGCCGCGGACCGCGCCTGGCAGGTCGACCGGATGCGGCTGCCGCTGCTGTTCCTGTACGGCCGCAAGGACAGCACGATCTCCTACATGGGCGCCAACATCTACCCGCAGGACGTCGAGTACGGCCTCTACACCGGCAACCCCCAGGCGCACCTGCTGCAGAGTTTCTGCCTCCAGGTGGTCGAGCAGGCCGACCTGGAGAGTCGACCGGTGGTCAACCTGCAACTTCGCGACGGCGTGGCGCTCGGCCCCGACGAGCGGCGCGCCCTCGTCCACACCTGCCGTGCGGGGGTGCTGCGTCACCTCGCCGAGGTCAGTCGGGACTTCGCCGAGTCCCTCGCCGAGGACCCGTCCGCAGCCGACCTGCGGGTGGAGATCCACGAGTACGGCACCGGCCCGTTCGCCGGCGCAGGCTCCACGATCAAGAACGTCTACCTGGTGAGGGGCGTGCCGGCATGAGGACCACCGACTTCTCCGCGGCTCCCCCGGTGGGCCAGGCGACCGCCATGTTCGTCGGGGCCACCCGCTATCGGGGGCCGCGCTCGATCTTCACCCTCACCCGGACCTGGTTCCGGATGGTCCGGCAGATGAGACGGATGAAGGGGTACCGCTGGCACACCGTGTATTACCAGTTTCCCTTCACGCTCGGCACCATCGCCTTCTTCTGCGACCGCGACGCACTGCTGACGTTCGCCCGCAGCCGCCACCACCGCGACCTCATGTGCTGGGTGACCGATCACGGCACCACGAACGCGACCGGTGGCTACATCCGCCTGTACAACGCCGAGCCCGAGGGCTACAGCAACGGCATCTGGCGCGCCGAGTCGGACGGCATGGCGCACATACCGACCTTCACCCCGCTCTCCACCGAGACGGCCGGCCCACCGGTGCACCGCGGATGAGACTGGATCCGGTGCGGTCCCGGGCCGACCTGCGGGCTTTCGTCGACTTCCCGCTGCGGCTGCACCCGAGCGACCGGTACGTACCCCTGCTGTCGTCGGTCATCGCGGCCCACCGCCGCACCGCGGACCTGTTCCTGGTCCGCGACCGCCACGGTGTGGTCGTGGGGCGCACCAGCATGCACCGCAGTGCCGCCTTCGACGCCAAGGTGGGCCCCCGACAGCTGTTCGGGCACACCGAGTTCGTCGATGACGACGACGTCTTCGCCGCCATCATGGACGCGGTCGAGACCCGGGCCGACGGTCGGCCACTGTTCGGGCCGGTGGCACTGCTGCCCAACCAGACCGGCGGGGTGATCACCTCGGGCTTCGCCGACCGCGGCTTCGTGGACTCCGCGTGGAACCCCGCCTACTACCCGCACATGTACGAACGGCACGGCTTCCACCGTCGCTTCGAGGCCGACACCTGGCTGGTCGACGTCTACGGCACGGCCGTCGCGGACCAGGACCACGGTTTCGTCTTCGACGACGCCCGGATCGCCGCCGAACAGCTCGTCGTCCGGCACGGCTCCCGGTGGCGTCTACGCGGCCAACTGCCGATCCTGCGGCGAATGCTCAACGCGAGCTTCGCGCAACTCGGCTACTACACAGACATCTCCGCCGAGCAGCTGGCGGAGCAGACCGACGGTCTCGCGTTCCTGCTGGACGAGGCGCTGCTCCTCTGGCTGGAGAAGGCCGGCAGGCCGGTCGCGTTCGTCGTCACCGTGCCGGACATCTCCGAATACCTCATGCGCGTCGGTGGCCGGCTCGGTATACCCAAACAGCTCCGGCTGCTCGCCACCCGCCGCCGCTACCGCAGCGACGCCGTCCTCATCATCAAGGGCACCGTGCCCGACGAGCAGGGCAAGGGGTACCTGACGCTGCTGTCCCGGGAGCTGCACCGCAACCTCGCCAGCTTCGGCTACCGCACGTTGCGCAGCACCTTCGTCGAACGGACGAACATCGCCTCGGCCGCCCAGTACCGACGGGCCGGCGGCCGGCCACTGCACGGGTACACCTTCTACGAGAAGGCGGCGGTCGCGTGAGCTGGGTCGAGCGGTTGCGAGCCAACGAGGCGATCTGCCGCCGGGCACCGAGCGCGCACAACACGCAGCCCTGGCGACCGGAGTACCACCCGGACGAGATCACCATCGGCGTCGATCCTGCCCGCAGCCTGCCCGACTCCGACCCGACCGGGCGGGACCTGGCCCTCGGCATCGGCGCGTTCGTCGAGACGTGCCTCATCGTCTCCGCCGAACTCGGTCTCACCGTCACCGCGGCCCCCGGCCCTCGACTGGTCCCCGCAGCGGACCGCTACGCGACTCCCTTCACCATCGCCGACGTCGAGTCCCGCCGGGTCGCCCGTGGCCCGTACGCGCCCGGGTGCGTCGACGCCGCGGTCATCGCCGAACTCGGCCCCGGCATCGCGCACGTCCCGACCCGGGATCTCGTGTCGGACCTGGTGGTCGCCGACCGGTGGCTCTTCGGCACGCCGGCCGTCGCGGTCGAGCTACGTGAGTGGCTGCGGCTGAACCCGGCCCACCCTCGCTACCACCTCGACGGACTCACCGACCGGGCGCTCACCCTGTCCTGGTTCGAGGCACGGTTCCTGTCCGCCGCGCTTCGCGCGTACCCGGTCACCCGCCGGCTGGGCCTCCCGGCGCTGCTGGCCGCCAGCGGCCGCGGTCTGTTGCGCTACGACGGCAGCGTCCTGGTGCTGCTCGCCGACGATGGCGACCGTATCGCCGCAGGCCGGCGTCTGCTGCGTACGTGGTTGACGCTCGCCCGGCACGGCCTGTCGGTCCATCCACTCAGCCAACTCGTCGACTGCCCGGCGACCGCCAGCCGGCTGGCTGAGCGGGTGGGCGGCGAACCGCTCGCGGTGTTCCGCGTCGGCCGGCCCCTCGCCGAGCCGGTCCGCTCGGCGCGACAATAGCGCCCCTCCCGGCCGGTCACCTCGCCCTGCCGTACACAATCGGGTTGTCCTGTGCGGGCGCAGGCGTGACCATGGTCGGCATGGCGGGAGCTCACGGGTGAGATCGCCACTTCAGGGCGGGATGCCGCTGCGTGACGCGGTGGTGGGCGCCGTCGTGGAGATCGCCTGCGACGAGTCGGGATTCTCGGGCACCAACCTGCTGCACTCGACCGCTCCGGTGATAACGCACGCGAGTGTCGACCTGGTGGTCGACGAGGCCGTCGCGCTCATCACCGAGCTGCGGTCGGGGTTCCGGTTCTCACCACACGAGCTCAAGTCCGGGCGGTTCCTGCGCGGCTCGGGTGCCGACGAAGCCCTGGAGTGGTTCCTGACCGCGCTGACCGGTCGCGCGCACGTCCACCTGATCGACAAGGAGTTCTTCCTCGTCACCCGGATCGTCGACTTCCTGCTGGCCGAGCCGTCGTACGCGGCCGGCACCCGGCTGGCCCTCGACCAGCGGCCGACCGCTCTCGCCCTCTACACGGCCAGATACTCGGCCGGCAGCGACTGGGGTGCCTTCCTGGCGGCGTTCGTCGACCTCGTCCGGATGAAGCGGCGGGTGCCGGTGCGGCAGTCGGTACAGCGGTTCTTCCAGGCCCGGGACGCGCTGCTGCACCACAGGCTCGGCGCGGCGGCCGACGCCGTCCTCGACGGGCTCGACCCGGGCCATGTGCGGGCCGTGGTGGCCCGGCTCGACGACGACCGGTCGGTGCCCCCACCGCTGGAACCGCTGCTGCCGGCGCTGGCGGAAACGGTCCTGTCCTGGAGCGGCGGTCAGCGGCAGGTGCTGGTGACCCACGACGAGCAGAGTGCCCTGACGGCCGATCGACTGACCCGCCTCCAGCGGATGATGGCCGGAGGTGGCGCACCGTCGGCGGCAGCCGACACGACCTGGGCTCTGCCGGATGGAGTGTCACCCCTGGCTGGGCTCGTCATGGTCGACTCCCGTGACGATCCGCGCGTCCAGGTCGCGGACCTCCTCGCGGGGGTGGCACGGCGCAGGCCCGTGATCATCGGCGACGCTCTCCGTCAGCCGCCGCCACCGCGCGATCCCGTGGTGTGACGCCTGACCGACGCGTCCCCGGCGCTCTCAGTCGAGACAGAACTCGTTGCCCTCGACGTCCTGCATGACGAGGCACGACTCGTTCTCGCCGTCGGCCCGCAGCAGTTGCACACGTGCCGCGCCGAGGGGGATCAGTCGCGCGCATTCCGCCTCCAGTGCGGCCAGGCGCTCCTCACCCACCAGCCCGGTGCCGACCCGCACGTCGAGGTGCACCCGGTTCTTGACGACCTTGCCTTCGGGAACGCGCTGGAAGAACAGTCGAGGGCCCACACCCGAGGGGTCGACGCACGCGAACGCGGCACCCTGACGCTCGGGCGGCAGCGTGCGATCGACCTCCTCCCAGGAGGCGAACCCCTCGGGCGGGGGCGGTACGACGTAGCCCAGCACCTCGCACCAGAAACGAGCGACGCGCTCAGGTTCCGCGCAGTCGAAGGTGATTTGGACCTGCCTTACCGTCGCCATCGGTCCACCATAGAGGGTGCGTCGTCATCAGTGGACGGGCCTCTGACCAGGTGCGGCGCGACGGAAGGTGTAGCCCGCGTTTTCCGGGGGCAAGCAACGCAGATGGAACGCACGACAGGGAGCGAGGAGCGACCGCTCGGCCAGCGGTGCCGGACCGGTGACTCGGACCGGGCGCGGCTGGCGACACGGCTCCCTGTGCGATGCGCCTGAGGCACAGCCTGCCCGCGGTCGCGCTCGGTGCGGTGGCACTGGGCGCGGCTCTCGGCGCTGACCCCGCTCGCGCCGACTCGACGTCGCCACTGCCGGTGCCGGTGCCAGTGCCGACCGGTCCCCACCCCGCGACGGCCGCCACTTCACCGAATCTCATCGAGGCGTTGTTGCCCGACGTGGTCGAGTCGCCGCTGTCCGTCCCCCTGCCGTTGCCGCTGCCGTCAGCCACTCCCCTGCCCCTGCCGTCAGCCACTCCCCTGCCGCTGCCGCCAGCCATCCCCCTGCCTTCGACGTCGGCCAGGCTTCCGGCCGCCATACCGACCCGGCGAACAGGCGTGCCGTCGTCGTCCTCGCCGCCCACCGCCCCCGTCCCGTCCGCCTCGGCTTCCCGGGCTGCCTCGCCACCGTCGCCGTCGGCACCGCCAGCACCGTCGACCTCCGGGACGGCGACGGTGTCCCGGGGCGACCCCCACGGCAGCGTCGAACGCCGCGCGCGGGATCGGGCCCGGACGGCGGGTCACACGCAGGTGGCGATGATCGCGGTCCCCGCGCCGACGCCGCGCCCACCGGCTCGCCCCGAGTCGGGGCTGCCGGCATTCGTGCTGGCTGTCGCGTCCGCACCCGCGGGCGTCGGCGCCAGCGGTGTCGATTCTCCGACGTCGGCGGCTGAATGTCCGCCACGCATCTCGCCGCTGTCCCGGGGGCTCACTGTCGCCACCGTCGACATGCGCGCCACCAGCCGGCCCGTGGAGCGGGGCCCTCCGCCGCCACGGCAACCCCTGATCAGTCAGCCGCGTCCACGACGTTGATCAGGAGAGATCATGGAAATAGCCGTTGTCTGGATCCCCGCCGACATCGAACCGTCGGAGCCCGCCGTCGCGATGTGTCTCGCACACCTTCGTCGACACGACTACCGGTTGAAGGGAATCGTCCGGGCACCCTGGGAGACCGTCGAGCAGCAGATGATCGACGGTGAAGTGGATGTTGTCGTGATCGCCGACCCCGCCCACCTTCCGCCGGATCGGTCACCCCGGATCGAGGTAGCCACTTCGGCGTCGACGGCTCACGAGGACCGATCGGCTTTCGACCCGCAACTTGGCTGAACCGACCAAGCGCCCCGTCCACAACGGACGGGGCGCTTGGTCGTGGTGCTCCCGCCGCACGCGCCCCTATAGTGAGTTCCATTATGAGACTTACTGCCTTCTGGCGCTGGTGGGGCGCCAGCACGACCAGTCACCTCGGTTCGGCGATCGGTGGGATCGCCCTGCCGCTCACCGCGCTGAACGTGCTGCACGCCTCGGCCCTCGAAATGGGTCTGATCACGGCGGCCGGCTACCTCGCGTACCTGCTGATCAGCCTGCCGGCGGGGGTGATCGTGCAGCGCGTGCCGCTGCGCGGCACGCAGGTCGCCCTGGACCTGATCCGGGCCCTCGCCATCGCGTCCGTGCCCCTGGCCTGGTGGTTCGACGCCCTGACGGTGGTCCAACTGATCGTGGTCGCCCTGGTCGTGAGCTTCGCCAACGTGCTGTTCGACGTGGCGAACCAGACCTTCCTGCCGGAGATCGTGCCGGCCGCCCAGTTGCAGGCGCGCAACAGCCTCAACTCCGGCACCTATGCCGCCACCCAGCTCGGCGGGCCGTCCCTGGGCGGGCTCGCGGTGCAGCTGCTGGGCGCGGTGCCGACGCTGTTCGTGGACGCCGTCAGCTACCTGATCTCCGCCGTGCTGCTGCGCACCCTTCCGGCCCGGCGCCTGCTGCGCCCGGCCGAGCGGCCACCGATGGTCACGATGATCCGCGAGGGCTGGCACTTCGTGCTCCGACACCCGATCATCGGACCCTCCATGTGGGACGCCACCGCGACGAACTTCGTCTGCGGCGGGATGCTCGCGCTCTTCCCGTACTACCTGGTACGCGAGCTGCACGCGTCGCCACTCATGGTCGGGCTGCTGCTCGCCGCCGACGGACTCGGCACGCTCGTCGGCGCCGCGCTGACAACCCGGTTCACCGACCGGGTCGGCACCGCACGCGGCCTGGTCATCGCGGCCGTCGTCGGGGTGGCCGGGGCGCTCGTCATTCCGCTGGGCAGCGGCACCGCCGCCTATCTCGCCTTCGCCGTCGGGAACCTCGTCTTCGCCGGCTCCTCGGTGGTGCTCAGCGTGACCACCCGCACCTACCGGATGCTCGCCAGCCCGCCGGACCTCCTGTCGCGGGTGATCGCCACGGTCAAGTTCGTCTCCTGGGGCGCAATCCCGCTCGGCAGCCTGCTTGCCGGCCTCCTGGCCGGGCCACTCGGCGCGCGTACCACCCTGTTGATCTTCGGTGCCCTCACCGTGCTGTCGCCCATCATCTACCTGTCGACCCCGATCCGCCGGATGCGCGACCTGCCGCTCGACGCCGCCGCGGAACCCGTCGAAGCCCGGGTGTGAACCGCGCGACAGAGCGGCGGACCGGCGGGCACCGCCGCCGGCCTTCCACCCGACAAAATTGATCCCCTCGTTTGTCGATCGGCGATCAGGTTGACTCGTCGGTGAGGTAGGCGGGCCCGGCGGGGCTCCACACGATGGGATGCGCGACATGGCGAAGTACCTGATCCTCATCCACGGCGACGAACGGCAGTGGGCCGCGATGTCACAACAGGAGTTGCAGAAGCGCGACGAGGCCCACCGCGCCTTCTGCGCCGCAGCCGGTCCGGCCGTCCTCGACGGCCAGCAGTTGGAGCCGGCTGCCGTCGCGACCACACTGCGCACCGACCCGCACGGACGGCTGGCCATCACGGACGGGCCGTTTTTGGAGACCAAGGAGGCGGTGGGCGGCTACTACCTGATCGAAGCCCCCGACCTCGACGAGGTGATCAGCCTGGCCTCGCGGCTGTACGAGGTCTCCGCCGGGCACAGCGGGGTGGAGATCCGTCCGGTGGTCGATCACGGATGAGCGCCGAGGTGGTCGCGGCGGTCGCGCAGGCGCACCGCCGCGACTGGACCCAGTTGCTGGCCGCGACGGCACGCCTGACCCGGGACCTCGATCTCGCGGAGGAGTGCACCCAGGACGCCTACGCCCAGGCGCTGCGGGTCTGGCCGCAGATCGGCATCCCCGATCGTCCCGGTGCGTGGCTGACAACCACCGCCCGCAACCGGGCGCTGGATGTGCTGCGCCGCGAGTCGGCGTTGCGTCGGGCTCTACCGCAGCTGGTGACCGACCAGTCGGTGTCCGGCCCCGAGGACGGCCTCGATGACGACCGGCTCCGACTCGTCTTCACCTGCTGTCATCCGGCCCTGTCCCGCGACGCCCAGGTCGCGCTGACGCTGCGGCTGGTGTGCGGGCTGTCCACGGCGGAAGTGGCCCGCGCGTTCCTGGTGCCGGAACCCACAATGGCCGCACGGATCACCCGGGCCAAGAAGAAGATCACCACTGCCCGTATCCCGTACCGTGTGCCGTCGCCCGACCACCTCGCCGGGCGGGTCAGCGCCGTCCTCGAAGTCGTCCATCTGATCTTCACCACCGGCCACACGGCGCCGAGCGGCGGGCACCTTGTCCGCCGTGACCTGGTCGACAGCGCGATCAATCTCGCTCGCATGCTGCACCTGCTCATGCCGACCGACACGGAGATCAGCGGCCTGCTCGCGCTGCTGCTGCTCAACCATGCGCGTGACGAGAGTCGCCTGTCGGCCACCGGTCGGCTGCAACTGCTCTCGGAGCAGGACCGCGGGCGTTGGGACGCCCGGCTCATCAGCGAGGGGGTCGCCCTGGTGACCGTCGCCCTGTGTCGCAGGCCGCCGACACGGTACGCAGTCGAGGCCGCGATCGCCGCCGTGCACGCCGAGGCGCCGACCTGGCAGGACACCGACTGGGCGGAGATCGTCGGGCTGTACGACGTCCTGCTCCAGCTCTGGCCCTCGCCGGTGGTCGAGCTCAACCGTGCCGTGGCCGTGGGTCTGCGCGACGGCCCGCAGGCCGGTCTCGACGCACTGACGCCACTGCTCGCCGAACCGGTCCTGGCCACCTACGGCTACCTCAGCGCCGCCCGTGGTGACTTCCTGCGCCAACTCAACCGCTGGGTGCCGGCGGCGGACGCCTACCAGGAGGCCCTGGCCCACACCGACAACAAGGTCGAACGCGCCTTCCTCAGCGAACGGCTCGGCGACGTCCAGCGCCAGGCATCGGCGACGATCACCTTCGAGGAGGCGTACCGGTGACAGGTGGTCGGACAGAGCCCGTCGCGGTGTCCCGGCGGATCGCCGCGCCAGCGGCCGACATCTTCCGGATCCTCGCGGATCCTCGGCGACACACCGATCTCGACGGCTCCGGGATGCTGCGGGGTGCCGTATCGGACGCGGTGGTCGCCGCCGTCGGCGACGTCTTCGTGATGAGGATGCACTACTCGCGGTATGGCGACTACGAGATGAACAACCACGTCGTCGAGTACGAGGTGAACCGGCGCATCGGCTGGACACCGGAGCCGGGCCGAGGCCACCCGGACACCGCACCCGGCGCCACTGCTCGCACGCGATGGGGACACCGGTGGACCTACGAGCTGACGCTCGACGGCCCGGACGCGACGATCGTGACCGAAATCTATGACTGCTCCCAGCTGCCGGCCGACGAGCAGGCGGCGATGGACGGCGGGCACGGCTGGATCAGGAGCATGACCGAGACGCTGGAACGGCTGGAGGCGCTCTGCGCCAACCCGCCCGACTGAGCCAGCGGCCCTTCTACGAAGCCGCGAAGGCCAACCCTTGCTCGGCCAGCGCGGCGGCCAGGATGTCGACCGCCTTCGGGCCCACCCCGTGCATGGCCAGCAGATCGCGGCGGCTGTAGGTGGCCACCTGGGCGAGCGTGGTGATGCCGGCTTCGAGCAGGGCACTGGTCGCTGGTCGCCCGATCGGCGGCAGGTCACCGATCTGCGCGGGCACGTTTCGGGTACTCACGGAATCACGATAGTCCGCCCCCAGCCACCGGGGCCTCGGGTCACGAACCGTCCGGAGGGTTGGCCGGCTGCTGTCCCGGCCAGAACGGCCACTCCTCGAACGACCGGCAACGTCCGTCCTCGGCGAACCGCATGACCCACAGGTCGCGGTACTCCTGCTCGACCGGGTCGCCATAGCGGACCTCGTGGCGCGACACGGCGGTGTCACCGTCGACCGCGACGATCTCGCTGGTCATCCGGAACACCTCGTCGGGGCCCTTGCGCTGTTTCTCCCACATCTGGGCGATGGCCGGCAGACCGACGACAGGTGTCCAGTAGGGCCCCTGCTGGTAGCTCGCATCCTCGGTGAAGAGAGTTACCAGGGCGTCCGTGCCGGGCGTCCGCCACAGCCGCTCGTACGCGGTGAGCCATTCGTTGACGTGCGTCCTGTCCATGGACATCACTGTGCCATTCGACGGGCCACGCGCGGCAGGAACCGACCAGCCGCAGGTCATCACCGGTCCACTGCGTCGTAAGGTGCATCTCACACCCGAAGAGCTGGAGGCTGCGGTGACCGCGACGACGCCGACCGACACGGTGCTGGCCGAGGTGATGGCCGAACTGGCCGCGCTGGAGGACCACCGGACACGCGAGGTGAACGCGAAACACGGTGACGACCACGGTGTGCACCTCGGCAAGCTTCGTGCTGTCGCCAAGCGGCTGAAGACGCAGCAGGAACTCGCCCGCCAGCTCTGGAGGACCGGCGACACCGCGGCGAGACTGCTGTCGCTCCTGATCTGCCGTCCCAGGGCGTTCGAGCGTGCCGAGCTGGACGTCATGCTGCGCGAGGCACGCGCGCCCAAGGTGCACGACTGGCTCGTGAACTACGTGGTGAAGAAGAGCCCGCACGCCGAGGAGCTGCGCCTGGCCTGGTGTGCCGACCCGGACCCGGTGGTAGCGAGCGCCGGCTGGGCGCTGACCACCGAGCGCGTGACGAAGAAGCCCGAGAGCCTCGACCTGCCGGGGCTGCTCGACGTCATCGAGAGCGAGATGAAGGACGCGCCGGATCGCCTCCAGTGGGCGATGAACCACTGCCTGGCCCAGATCGGGATCGAGCACGCCGCGCACCGCGCTCGCGCGATCGACATCGGCGAACGTCTGGCGGTGCTCAAGGACTACCCGACATCCCCGGGCTGCACGTCTCCGTACGCGCCCACCTGGATCAACGAGATGGTGCGCCGCGCGCACACCTGACCAGTGCGCCGATCGAGCGCATGGTGGTGGCGGCGCGGGGAGGGCCCGGACCTCCCCGCGCCGTAGCTGTGCCAGGCCACCCCCGGGGTACTGCGCCCGCAGAGCGGCCACCTCGACGAGCAGCGTCCGACCCGACGACAGTTAGCGATGGCAACCTGATGCACAGCCCGACCGACGTCGAACTGACCCCACTCCTGCACCAGTGGACGGGTGGCGAGGCTCCCCGACTGCTGGGGCGGGGAATGGAGGGTGCCGTCTACGAGATCGGCCAGGAGCGGATCGCCAAGGTGTGGTTCGACGGGTCGGAGGCCGCCTTGCAGCGGGTTCGGGTGTTCTACGACGCGCTGGCCGGGAAACCTCTGCGGATCGCGGTCCCACGGATCCACGAGGTCCACCTGATCGAGGGTCGCTGCGTCACCGTCGAGCAACGGCTGGCCGGCAGAACCATGACCGAAGCGCGGAAAGAGGGTCGCCTCACCCTCGACGACGCCAGGTCGGCGTTCGTCGACGTGTTGGCCCAACTGGGGGCAAGCGGGCCCCTGCCCGAGGCGCGGAAGCTGTCGGTCCTGGACGAGACGATGCCGCTCTACGAGGCGGACGACGCTTTCCCTGACGCCCTTTACGCACTGGCCACGCGTCGCGTCGCCCGATTCCGACAGGTCCTCGACTCGGCGGTCGAGGACCTCGACAGGAAGCTGGACGCGTTGCAGGACCGGCTGCGGGACGTCGACAGCGGACGACGCTCGGTCGTCCACGGCGACATGATCCCCGGCAACATCCTCGTGAACGACGCCGGCGGCCCTGCCGCCGTACTCGACTGGGGCTTCCTCACGACCGAGGGTGACCCGGTGTTCGACGCCTCCGTCGCGGCCTCGATCTTCGACATGTACGGCGAGCATGCCCTGGACACCGAACGTGGCCTCTACGCGCAGATCGAGGAGCGCCTGGGCTACCAGCGGCAGGCGCTTCTCGTCTACCGCGCGGCCTACTCGCTGATCACCGCGAACGCCTACGACGCCGAGGGCGGGGACGGTCACTTCGCGTGGTGTGTCGCGGCCCTGAACCGGCCCGACGTCGTCCGGGCGCTCCTGGGCTGAGCACAGGCTTTCGATGCGATGCCGCCCGCACACTTACCGGGTGCTGATCTCGCAAACGTCGCCCCCACTATGGCGTGGACCTGAGGAAGACTGGCGGTCATGGCTGACTTGAGCGATGCGAAAGCTGCGCTGCACCTCTACCTGAAGGAAAATCGCGACGACCTGATCTGGAAGCTCGACGGGCTGAGCGAACGCGATGCGAGAATGCCCCGCACCGCGACCGGCACCAACCTGCTGGGCATCATCAAGCACTGCCTCAATGTCGAAGCCGGCTACTTCGGGCCCACCTTCGGGCGCGAGTTCCCGACGCCGGAGGAACTCGTCCCCATGCAGGCGTTCGACGAGGACCCACAGGCAGACTGGTACGCGAGCGAGGACGAGACGAAGGACGGCCTGATCGATCTGTATCGCCGGGTCGGGGTGTTCGCCGACCAGACGATCGAC
This sequence comes from Micromonospora zamorensis, assembly GCF_900090275.1. NCBI lineage: Bacteria > Bacillati > Actinomycetota > Actinomycetes > Micromonosporales > Micromonosporaceae > Micromonospora > Micromonospora zamorensis. The sequence continues at coordinate 3,750,818 of NZ_LT607755.1, forward strand.
CAGCTGCCGCTCGACGCGCCGGGGCAGGTGCCGTGGTGGCGCCCAGGCCGGCAGGACGTGACGCTGCAGCGGATCATCATCCACGTGACCTGCGACCTCGCCCGTCACGCAGGGCATGCCGACATCATCCGCGAGCAGCACGACTCGGCGATCGGCCTGCGGCAGGACAACACCAACATCCCGGACGACTACGACTGGTCGGCGTACGTCGCCAAGCTGACGAAGCTCGCGGACCGTTTCGCCTAGGGCACCCACGAACGCGCCGCCCGCCGCGGATCTGCGGCGGGCGGCGCGTGACGTCAGAGGTTCGCGCCCCGGGGGTGGCAGAGCGGGTCACGGGCAGGGCGTCCGCGCGCAGACGTCGATGACCTTGCCGGTGAGCAGGAAGGCGGCCTTCTGTCTCTGGGCTCCGGCCTGGGCCCGTGGGAACTCGTGCGGGTCCTCCCCGTACTCCGGCCCGGCCGGGGCGAGGTTCGTCGGCGGTGGCGCGTACGCCGCGCCGCTGTTCCAGACCACGAGCGCCGAGCCGGTGTACGGGTAGCGGCGGATCGGCGCGATGCCCCAGTACGGACGCACGTCCGATGACCAACCGTCGGCGAGCGCGGGGGTGTGCAGGCGAGCCCCGATGGTGCGCGCCTGGACCTCCGCCGCGGCGGGCGAGACCTGCTGGTCACCGAAGGCCACGTGCATCAGGACCTGGTGCGGTGGGGTGCCGGGCAATGGCCGGTCGGTCATGTGCTGTGCGTACCCGTTGGCCTCGGACCGGTCCCACAACATCTGCAGCAGCGCGAGGATCAGCTGTTGGTCGACCTTGTCCGGGTAGTAGCCGTCCATGACCGACTGGAACGGCGCGAAGTCCACGCTGCGTTGCAGCAGCGTGGAGTAGTTCATCGCCGGTACGCCGAGCACCGAGCGGGTCCAGTCCTGGGCGATGGCGGTGAGGGCGCCACCGTTGATGCCACCCTGGCTGTTGCCGTCGTAGTGCAGCCCGCCGGCCAGGTTGATCAGCGGTCGTGCGGTCGCGTCCCGGAACGCCGGGTGGGCGGCGAACCCGCCCGGGTGGATCATCGCGCGGCCCAGGAACAGGAAGTTCAGGAAGCTCTGCTGCAACCGGTCCGCCACGGCGGGAAAGGCGCTGAGGTCGGTGAATGCACCGGCCACGTAGGGGACGTCACCGGCGGCCATGCCGATCCAACTGGTCGCGCAGAAGGTGAAGTTGTGGGTGTTCGACATCGTCCTGACGTTGCCGGCGTTGATCTCGGTCGGCTTGCCGAGCAGGCCATGGCCGTAGAGCGACAGGTGTGCCGGCTTCGCGGCGGAGGCGCTGCGCGGGATGTTGCAGACGAAGTCCGCCGCGATCGTCGCGTCGGACGGCGTGGGCAGGGCGTTCGGCGTCTGCGGCGTCCCGGTGCCGCCAGCGGGCCCGTAGTGCAGCCGGGAGCCCGGCCCGCCGTCGCCGGTCAGATAGGACGGTACGCCGATGGTGCCGGTCACCTGCCGGGCGATCAGCGGCTCCTGCTCCGGTGGGTAGTCGGTCACCTGGGTGACGGTGAACGACGGTGCGGCTCGACGGAGGCTGGCGAACGCGCTGTCGCGGACCGCCAGCATCCGCCCGGTCAGACCCTGCCGGCTGGCCACCGTGAAGTCCCAGGCCAGGTAGAGGCTGTGCCGCTTGACCCCGGTGCGGGTCAGGTCGGCGAGAATCCGTTTCATCTGCGGCGCACGGCTGTCGCGATGGCTGAGGCCGGCACCGGTCACGTACGCCCTGAACGCCTTCGGAGCCGGGATCGACGCCCCGTTGCCGTCGCGCATGCCGCGCAGGCCGACGACGTAGCGGGTGCCCTCGGTCAGCGCCACCGCAGGTCGAATGATCAGCACCTGCCGGTCGGGCTCGCCGGTCGCGTGCGCGTCCAGCTCGGCCCAGTACGGCGTGCGCTCACCGGTCCGCGCGTTGATCAGCACGATCGGTGCGTCCGGCGCCAGCGAGCGGCCGATGTCGGTGACCGGCGCGATCCCGGTCGTCGTGGCGTCGAGGCCGGGCACTCGCACCAGGATCGGCGAGCCCGGGCTGAACCCGTCCTGCCGGTTCCATTCCGTCGGGTCGATCGGGGTTCCCTGCACGTTGGCGGGCATCGCGGCGGTCGCGAGCCGCACCCGCTTACCGGTGGGGCTGGTCCGGTCCGGCACGGTGAAGTAGTCGTTCGGGAAGGGCAGCAGGCAGGCCGTCGGGTCGATCGGGTCGCAGGCCTGCTGCCCGGTCGGTGCAGGAGTGGCGGGCGGTGCCGCGGCGGCCGACGCCCCGAACAGGACGGTGGCCGCGGTCACCAGCACGGACACGGCGAGACGGAGCCCTTTGATTGTGGTCACACGCATCTCCTTCGACGCAGGTGATGTTCTTCCTACGCTCGTGAAGGAATCTCAGCAACCAGCACGACGCCCGTGGATGACCAGGCCCCCTGAAGGAGCAGTGCGACCGCGCCGAGGGCTCCGTCTGTCGTTGGCCGGGGGCTGACAGGCTAGTTTGCTCGGATGAGTCTTCTCGATGACGTCGCGCGGCGTGACAACTGGCGATGCTGGGTGTGCGACGAGCCGGTCGACGCTGACATGTCGGTGAACGACCCGCGTGGGCCCAGCGTCGACAGCCGCACCGCCGACAAGAAGGCCAAGGTCGTCGAACGGCTTGCGCACCGCGCCTGCAACACCCGCAAGGGCGCCGTCAAGGTGGTCATCGCCTGGCCGGACCGTCTGCACGTGGTGGAGCCCGCGCCGCTGATCACCGTCGCCGAGAGGCTTGAGCGCAAGGGCGGCCGGGAGTTGGTGGCCCGTTGCCCGAGCAGGAAGGACGCCCAGGAGGCGGCGGACTGGCTGGTCGACCGGTTTTCCCGGCTGGTGCCCGGGCTGCCGGTGACCGCGAGCGTCGACGCGGGCGGCGGCCAGTATCTCGTCGCTCTGGCCACCGGCCGCCGCTGACTGGCGACCTGGCCGGCGGAACGTCACCGGCCAGGACCGCCCCGCCACGGGTACGGCAATGCGTCCGGACGCTGTCCGGACGCATTGGCATCGGCAGGTCGCTGACCGGCCGGTGGGTAGAAGTCTTGCTCAGAAAGGGGGTGCGTCCTGGCCCATCAGCGCCAGCACGACGCCTCCCTTTCCGCTCTTGAGGCCCTGAACGACGACCTTGCCGGTGCTGCCGTCGGGCAGCTCCAACGTGAAGGTCTTCCCGACCGCGTTCTTGGGGCCGTTGCCGGCGCTGTTGGCAGGTCGGAAGTCACCTGCCCACGGCGGGACCCCGCCCCTGCGGGCGGGCTCGGCGAAGAGAGCGGCGGTGCCGGGGGTCCTGGTGCCATCCGACGAAAGGAGCACTGAGGCGCTGCGAAAGGTAGCCATATGCGGCAAGGATATCCCGGACCGCGCCCATTTGCGCCACCGCGGCTCCCCGTGACGCGCCTGGTGCGCAAAGGGCACTATCAGCGGATGGGCGACCAACCGAAAAGAGTGCGTGCACGGGTGCGCCATCTGGCGGACCGTTCCTACGTCGTGCTGATCGACGGGCCCGATGGCGAGGTGGAGGTCGGTCGTACCCGCCGGACGCGTGAGGTGCTGTCCATGGCGCGAGCCGGGGCCGCACGTGCGCTTGGTGTGCCGGAGGGTGGTTTCGACCTCAACGACATCGCCCTCACGTTTGCCCGACCGCCCTACGGGACGGACGGACAGTGGGTCCGCGTCGTCGCGGCGGAGGACCCCGACGACCCTTCCGAGGCCAGCGAGATCGGCTTGCTGGGCAGGGCGTACTGGTTCGATCACGAGGCCGCGTGGTTCGTGACGGTCACCGGCTCTGGCACCGGTCTCCATCCCAGCGAGCACCTCGACTTCGCCCCGTCGGTGACCGACGAAGAGGTCGCCGCGTTCGACGAGTACATCTCGGGCGCCAACCAGACACCTTGACACCTGTCGATGTTAGCGCCAACACTGAGACCGCAACCTGGGCGCAACGTCACCGTCATATCTCGCGATTCACTCGCGCATCGACCCCGGCGGGGCGCCGCAGGCTGGCGGCGCCGTCACCCGGGCGTCGCGGCCGGTTCCGGTCCCACGTGCTGCTCGGCGTCGACCTGATCGGCCACGACGCCACCGGCCGGCACCACCTGCGCCGATGAGTCGCTCACCAACCGTACGGAGGACAGATGCCGCTGCCACTCCACCCAACCGATCCGCTTGCCCGCCCGGCAACCGGCCGGGGGCCTGCCGGCCGCCGACGCCTACGGTCGGTCGTGGCCGCGGTGTTGGTGGTGCTCGCCGTGGCAGCCGGCCTGCCGGCGGCCGGGCCGGCGCACGCCGCACCGGCGGTCAACTACACCAACCCGCTGGTGAACCAGAGGGCCGACCCGCACATCGTCCGGCATACCGACGGCTACTACTACATGACCGCGACGGTGCCGCAGTACGACCGGATCGTGCTGCGACGTGCGACCACCCTCCAGGGCCTGGCCACGGCGGCGGAAACCACGATCTGGAACCGGCACACCAGCGGCGAGATGGGCGCCCACATCTGGGCGCCGGAGATCCATTTCATCAACAACCGGTGGTACGTCTACTTCGCCGCGGGCCGCACCGACGACGTGTGGCGGATCCGCATGTACGTGTTGGAGAACTCCAGCGCGAATCCGCTGACCGGGTCGTGGACCGAACGAGGTCGGGTCACGACACCGTGGGACACGTTCAGCCTCGACGCGTCGACCTTCGTCGCCAACGGGGTGCGTTATCTGACCTGGGCGCAGCAGGAGCCGGGCATCTCCAACAACTCCAACGTCTACCTCGCCCGGATGGGTGCCAACCCGTGGCAGATCACCGGCACGGTGACGCGGCTCGTCGTGCCGACGTACGACTGGGAGACCCGCGGCTACCGGGTCGCCGAGGGACCGGCGGTGATCCAACGCAACGGCCGCATCTTCCTGACCTACTCGGCCAGCGCCACGGACGCCAACTACTGCCTCGGGATGCTGAGCGCCTCGGCCACCGCCAACCTGCTCGACGCCGCCGCCTGGAGCAAGAGCCCCAACCCGGTGTTCGCCAGCAACGCCGCCACCGGTCAGTACGGCCCCGGCCACAACTCGTTCACCGTCTCCGAGGATGGGCAGAGCGACATCCTGGTCTATCACGACCGCAACTACCGTGACATCAGCGGCGATCCGCTCAACGATCCGAACCGGCGGACGAGGCTGCAGAAGCTGTACTGGAACGCCGACGGCACCCCGAACTTCGGCATCCCGGTGCCCGACGGGGCCACACCGGTGCGGCTGCGTTCACACGATCTGACCAGCAGCTACATCCGGCACTACGACTATCGGGCCCGGGTCGAGCCCAACGTGGCCAACCTGGCCGACTCGCAGTTCCGCATCGTCAGCGGCCTCGCCGGGGGCGGGACGGTGTCGTTGGAGTCGACCAACTTCCCGGGGTACTACCTGCGTCACCGTGGCTACGCCCTGTACGTCGAACGGAGCGACGGCTCGTCGCTCTTCGGCGGCGACGCGAGCTTCCACCGCCAATCCGGCCTGGCTGCCAGCACCGGGGTCTCCCTGGAGTCACAGAACTTCCCCGGCCGGTACGTGCGCCACCGCGACGGACTGCTCTACCTGGAAGCGGTGAGCACGAGTGCCGAGCGCGCCTCCGCCACCTTCCACCTGGAATAGCCGCGGGACCACTCCCCCATCGAGCCAGGAGTACCGATGACCCCCACCACCACGAGACCGTCCAGCCACGGCCCGATCCGCCGCGGCCGGCGTACCGGCCTGGTTCTGGCCATGATCACCGCGCTGGTCGGTGCCGCCGGCGCTGTGCTGGTCGGCGCGCCGCCGGCTGCGGCGGCCACCATCGACACCAACGCCTACTACGTCCTGGTCAATCGACACAGCGGCAAGGTCCTCGACGTCCGGGACACCTCGACGGCAGACGGCGCGGTGATCCAGCAGTGGTCCCGCAACGACGGCGAATGGCAACAGTTCCAGTTCGTCTCGTCCGGCAGCGGCTACTACCGCCTCAAGGCTCGACACAGCGGCAAGGTCGTCGACCTCTGGGAGTGGAACACCGCCGACGGCGCCGAGTACCGCCAGTGGCCGGATCTCAACGCCACCAACCAGCAGTTCCAGGTGCTCGACTCCGACGGCGGCCATGTCCGGCTGATCAACCGCCACTCCGCCAAGGCACTCGAGGTCTGGGAGCGGTCCACCGCCGACGGCGGCCGCATCAGCCAGTACACCGATCAGAACGGTGCCAACCAGCAGTGGCAGATGGTCCAGGTGGGCGGGGGCAGCACGCCACCCGGCTGTGGCAGCGGGTCGACCAACGCCGAGGCCGTGCTGAGCGGGAGCACCTGGACGACCCGTAACGGCTCGTCGACGGTCTATTCGGGTACGAGCATGTTGTCGGCCATGCAGGCGGCGGTCAATTCACTGTCGGCCGGTCGGACGTCGAAGCAGCGGGTCGTGGTCCGCGGCTCCGGGTCGATGAGCGCGGGTTCACGGCTGTCGCTGCCGTCGTACACGACGCTGGCGGTGTGCGGCACGATCAACGTGACCGGATCGGGCTCGGGCGACCAGGCGCCGGTCTACTCGCGGGGAACCACGGATGTCGAGGTGCAGAACCTGACGCTGACCGGGTCGCCGCTGTACGGCATCTTCATGCGCAACGTGAACAACCTGACCCTCGGGCAGATCGACATGCGGCTCTCCGCCGGCCTGGGAGTGCGCATCGACAACCACGGCGGAGATCGGTCGGTCAAGGTGCGCAACGTCCGCATCGACACCGTGTACGTGTCAGGCACCGGCACGCACGGGGTGGAGACGTACGGCGTGGACGGTCTGACCATCGGAACTGTCACGGCGCGGAACACCCGGGACTCCGGCCTGCTGCTCAACGACACGATCAACGCCACTGTCGGCACGGTCGACGCGCAGGGCGCCGGGGCCGGCACCGGGTACGCGGCTTTCCGGATGGCCAACCGCAACGGCCGGGTGGGCAGCTCGTACCCGACCAACATCCGGGTCGGAAACGTGATCGCGTCCGGGGGTGGACGCGGGATCTTCTGCGTCTCCGAGTCCGGTGGCGCGGTCATCGACCGGGTGACGATCTCGAACACGGGGAACAACTCGATCCTGGTGGAGAACTGCTACAACGTCGTCATCGCCGGGGTGTCCGGGACGGTGACGGGCGGCGGCGAGATCAGGATCGCGTCGCGGACGGAGTTCCCGATCTCCTCCGGCATCCGGTTGCAGAACCTGACCGTCAGCGGCACCAACATCACCCAGAGTCCCTGCGGTGGCGCGAACAACACCATCAGCAACGTCGCCCGGGTCAACTCGACGCTGACCTGGTGTTGAGAGGCTGGCCCTCGCGTACTCGATGAAGGGCGGTGGGTCCGCGCACGTTGCGGGCCCACCGCGGCGCTGCCTCCCGACTCCCCGCGCGGCGATGAGCGGGTATGGACGCACGACGCAGGATGATGAGCGGATTCCACAACTCGAAGCAGGAGGTCCGCGTGCGCGTCGTCCGCGTCCTGGCCAACCTTCCGGTGCCTGACATCAGCGCCGCCAAGGGCTTCTACAGCGACTACCTCGGGTTGAGCAACGAGGAGTTCAACCTGGGCTGGGTGGCCCGCTACACCTCGCCCGACAGCGGCGCGAGCGTGCAACTCGTCTCCGGCGACGCGTCCGCACCGGAGGATTCGGTCATCTCGGTGCAGGTGGACGACGTGGACGGCGCCTACGCGGAGGCGCAGCGCCTCGGTTACGCGATCGTCCACCCGCTGACCACTGAGCCCTGGGGAGTGCGGCGATTCTTCGTCCGCGCTCCGGACGGCAACGTCATCAACGTGGCAGCCCATAGTGCCTGACCAGGGATCAGGGCGGCGGCCGGGCCAGCCAGGTGCCGGCTGTCGCAGACCTCGTCAGCGGTTGAGGTAGGCGGCCAGGCCGCCGAGCTCCTCGCTGGCGATGAACACCGAGCGCACATTGAGAAGGGCCTCCTCGACGTGCGCGGTACAGCCCCACGCCGAGTCACCCCACGAATCAGCGATCTTGATCTCGGCGGGTGCCGTGCAGCCGGGAGCATCGCCGAGCTGGCAGTGCTCCGGGTGTGGCAGGGCAGCCTGCGCGGCTGCGGCGGCACGCATCCGCGCGGCGAGTTCCGCGGAGGCGGCAGCACGCTGCTCGGCCTCGGCGCGCAGTTCCCGCTCCACGCGTAGCACCCTGGCCAGCTCGTCGTGAGCCGCCCGGGCGCGTGCTTCGGCGGCCGTCTTCGCCTGTTCGATGTGGTGGCGTTCGATGGCCAGGGCCGCGGTGCCGGCGAAGACCCGGGTGAGAGCGAGGTCCGAGTCCTGTGGGACGCGCGGGGTGCGGTGGTACATGGCGAACGTGCCCAGCAGGCCGCCGTCGCGAGCCAGGATGGGAGTGGACCAGCAGGCCGCCAGACCGGCCCGGTCGGCCAGATCCCGAAAGTCGTTCCAGAACGGGTCGGTGGTGATGTCGGTGACGATCACCGGTTCCCGGCGGTGGGCGGCGGTGCCGCAGGAGCCGACGCCTTCGCCGGTGGCGATGCCGTCGATGGCCTGGTTGTAGAAGGCGGGCAGGCTGGGGGCGGCGCCGTGGCGCAGGTGCCGGCCGTCGGCGTCGGCGAGCAGCACCGAGACGAGCACCTCCTGCGGTGCCAGATTCTCGATACAGCGGGCCATCCCGTCGAGCACCTCGGTCAGGGGCGCCTGGCGGGCGATCTGCTCCAGCAGGGCGCGGTGTTCGGTCATCAACCGTTGGGCGTGCTTGACCTGGGTGGTCTCCACGCCGAGCACGCGGATCCCGGTCACCGTGCCGGCTGCGTCTCGACGCGGCTCGTAGGAGACATCGAAGAAGGCCTCCCGGGCCTGCGGGCCGATGCCCAGCACGACCCGGACGTCACGGCCGACGTATGCCTCGCCCGTGCGGTAGACCTGATCCAGCAGGGCGATGAAGCCCTGATCGGCCAGCTCGGGCATCACGTCCACGAGCGCGACCCCGGTGCGGACCCGTTCCTGACCGATGGTCTCGAAGAAGGCCCGGTTCGCCGTCTCCACCACATGCGCCGGGCCGGTCAACGAGGCGAAGACGGCCGTGGACTGCCCGAACAACGCCCGCAGATCCTCCTCAGCCGCTCCTCGCCCGGCAACCGCCGGATCCGCGGCAGGCACCGCCGTCATGTCCTGGTCCGCCTCTCCTCGGTTGCGTGGATGGTCCGTGACCCACTGGCTGGCGACGGAGGCCAACCACCGCCGTCGGTCACGTGTTCGCACCACCAACCTACGGGACACCGCTCAGGTGTCCACAGGACCGTGGCCGCCTACGCTGGCATCGACGTGAAGGCCGGGCCGACAACGGTTCCTGGTGGCCGCCGGGGGCGGGCAGCCGCAGGCAGGGGTGCACGTAGATGAGAGGTGTGTCCTGATGAGCTCGACGACGACGTTGCTGGAACGCCTGCTCCAGGCCGGGATGAGCGAGGTCGTCACAGTGGAGCCGGTGACGGGCGGGGTCGCGGCGCTCGCGGGCATCGCCACCCGTCGGGACGCCCCTTCGGTGTTCGTCAAGGGCTTCGCCGACGCGCCCGCCGAGGGGGTCTTCGTCGCGGAGGCCGAAGGGCTGGCCGCCCTACGCGAACTCGGCGGCATGGCCACACCCGACGTGCTCCTGGCGGACCCGGAACTGCTCGTGTTGTCGGTGCTGCGCCCGAGGCCGCACACCGAGAGCTTCTGGGAGCAGCTGGCGCACCTGCTCGCCCGCATGCACACGAGCACGACCCATCCTCGCTTCGGATGGCACCACGACAACTGGCTGGGCCGCCGCCGCCAGGTCAACACGTGGCATGACGACGGGTTTGCGTTCTTCGCAGAGCACCGGCTGCTTCGGTGGCTCGGGGAGCCCCGCGTCGAGGCGGCGCTCGACGCGGCGGACCGCGCGGCACTGGAGCGGCTGTGTCACCGACTGCCGGACCTGCTGCCGGACCGGCCCGCGTGCCTGACACACGGCGACCTGTGGACGCAGAACATCATGGCCACCTCGGACGGGCAGCCCGCGTTGATCGACCCGGCCGTGTCGTACATGTGGGCCGAAGTCGACCTCGCCCATGTGTGGTCCACCTCGCCCCCGCCCGAGGCGCAACGGTTCTTCGAGGTCTACGCGGACCTGACCTCGCTGGACGACGGCTGGCAGGCCCGCATGCCGGTCGTCCAGCTGCGACAACACCTCGCCGTGCTGGCCCAGTTCGACGACGACTGGGGTGCTGGCGAGCAGATCCGCGCCACCCTTGCCCCGTTCCGGACGCGATCCTGACCAGACGCCCGGCAGTTGACCGCCGCAACCGCGCGAGCGGCCGTGTCGGAGCGGGTCTCACGGACGAGCGTCGTCATCATCGCCGCCCCGACCGCGACCAGGGCGACGCCCACGAACGTTGACGGCGGCCACCAGGGTGACGACCGCAGCGGTCAACTGCAGCACACCACCGAGCAGATCGACCAGGCTGGAGATGGCGCCAGCGTCGGGAACAAGGTGCATCGCGGCCTCCGGGTTCGTGCCCACCGTCCGCTTCCTGCGGAAGGCCCTCCCCCGGGCCCAGCGGTAACCGCTTGGACGCCGCTGTCATTGTGGCACCCTCCCGCACAGCAGAGGAAGGGGCGAACCCGGTGGTCCTAGCGCAGCTCCGCGATCCTGGCTCGGGTGTTGGCCGGGGCTTCGGGGTGCCCACGCTCGACATCGGCCCTGACGTCAGCCACCGTCTTGCCGGCAAGCTCCCGTCGCCAGGCCAGTTCGGCGCCCCGCATCGTCTGGGTGAACGCGCAGGACTGTCGATAGTCGACGCCCGCGTGCTCCCCCGGCCCCTTGCTGAGAATCTCGTCGCACTGAAACAGCTCCTCCGAGCCCTCGATCGCGACCACGATGTCCAACAGGGAGACCGCTGCCGGGGCCCGGTCCAGCCGGAAGCCCCCGCGCGGCCCTGAGGTCGACGTCAGGATCCCGGCTCGGACCAAGGCTTGGAGCTGCTTGTTCAGGTAGGCCGGAGGCAGCTCATAAAACGCCGCGAGGATGCCGGTTGAAACGGGCGCGTCCATCCAGCTCAGGTTGAGACACGTGTGGAGGGCCCACTCGACGCCCTGACTCATCCGCATAATCCTGGATTCTACATATCCAGAATTTGTGACTCACGCCATGATCACTGGCCTGGAAGATTCTGGACACTTAATGTCTAGGAATCGACAGGCGACGAAGGAGCCGACCATGACACTGGTACGCGCAGCCCAGGCCGAGGTTCTCGACAGCGACCCGGCCAGCGTGATCACACTGCTACTCGACCCCGAGCACACCGACGGCGCACTGACCAGCAATCGCACCCTGCTCAAGCACGGCACCGACGGCGCACCGCCACACCTGCACACCCATTCCGGCGAGCTGTTCTTCGTACTCGACGGCGCCCTCGAGATGCTCGTCGGCGAGGAGCTGCACACCCTGCACCAGGGAGACATGCTCTTCGTCCCGCCGAGCACACCGCACGCCTTCGCCCCCGCCGACAGCCAGGACGCCGACTTCCTCGTCGTGATCACCCCTGGCAAGCCCCGCTTCGACTACTACCGACTGCTCGACAAGGTGCATCGGGGCGAAGCCACCTGGCAGGAGGTCGGCGAAACCCAGGATCGCTACGACAACCACTACGTGGACAGCCCCGTGTGGGCGGGCCGCGGGGCATCCACCTCAGCGCCCTGAGGAGTCGGAGATGATCAAGGGCGTGTCACATCCATCGCGACACACCCTTGATCATCTGCCGGGACGTGACGGTGCACCGCTGACGGTGCACCGCGCAGGATCTCGACGGGTCAGCAGCCGATTCGGCTGGACCCGACCGCGACGTCGTCGTACCAGAGGGTGTCGGCCCCGCCGCCGTAGCTCTCCCAGCCCAGCTTCAGGTCGGTGAGTTGCGGTCGCCAGGTGCGGTTGTACCACTGGCCGTCGATGTCGTGCGTCGGGACGCCGTCCGCGGTCAGTCCGGTGACAGCGGTGCCGTCCAGCCACGTACGAAGCTGACCGGCCGAGCCGTCCACCATGAACTCCACACAGGCCCACCGGTTGACCGGTAGTGGCAGGCTCTGCGCCACCCCCGCCGGGCTCTGCTCGGGCAGGGTCGCGTCGTCGGAGGCGCGGTTCCACTGCAGGGCGCCGTTCTGGCCGCCCAACCGCAGGTCCTTGTTGCCGTCGGCGGCGTCGGCCATCGTCACCATCGTGGTGTGATCGGTGGGCTGGGCGGTGGTGTGCCGCACCCAGATCCGTCCGTACCGGACACCGCCCACGCTGCCGAGGTTCTTCGTCGACCTGATGAAGACGTGGTTGCAGTACCCGGCTGCACCGTTGATCCGGACCGCCCGGCTGCCGCTGTGCGTGGTGGTCGTGTCGATGGTGGCCGTGCCGACTCCAGAGCAGTCCGGGCTCACCACGGCCCAGTCACCGGACGGCGTCGAGCCGGTCTGGTTCTCGAAGCCGTCGCAGAGCACCGCCCCGGCGCATCCGACCGGCGGCTCGGTGGTCGGCGGAGGAGTCGTGGGCGGGGGCGAGGTGGGCGGAGGTGTCGTCGGCGCGGCGCCGTTGCACGGCACTCCGTTCAGGCTGAACCCGGTCGGCGCGCCACCGCTGGCGCCGAACGTGCCCTGCACGCCGAACTCGGTCGCGCCGCCGGCCGGGATGCTGCCGTTGTACGACGCGTTGCGGGCGGTCACCGTCGATCCGGACTGGCTGACCGTGGCGTTCCAGCCGTTCGTGACGCGCTCGTCCCCGGCGTACGTCCAGGTGACGGTCCAACTGGACACAGCGGTGTCGCCCGGGGCGACCTTGATGTTGGCGGTGAATCCGCCGGACCACTGGTTGGGCATGTAGTCGACCCGGCAGCCCTGGGCGGCTGCGGCCGGGCCCGTGAGCAGGGCCGTTCCGGTCACGGTCACGGCGGCGGCCAGCGCGGCGACGACCACCAGGGTCGGAGCGGGGCGGGCACGGAAGATCGTCATGAAGGGTCCTTCTGCCATCGAGCTGAGCGGAGGCGACGCGGCGGCGCGCGTCCGGGACGGACGCGGCGCGACAACGCGCCCTGGGTGCGGCGCGGCGGTGCGCCACAGCGGCTGGTCGGCGCGTACGACCGAAGTGCCCGGCTCGGGGTGGACCTGTCAGCCGCCGACGGCCCGGTCGCCCGGACCACGGCGGTGCCCATCCTCAATCTATTTACCGCTCTCGATTTAATCAAGCGTCGGCAAGGCGGTGGTGGTGAGCGTCGTCCCGAATGTGCCCGGGAGGCGGCATCATCACGGCCTGCCCGGGTAGTTGGACGGGTAACAACAGGCCGGACGTGTCCGGCCCCTGGGAAGGAAGAACTTGTGCGTGGTGTCGTGATGCACGCTCCCGGCGACGTCCGGGTCGAGACGCGGGAGGATCCCAGGATCCTGCTCCCGACCGACGCGATCATCCGGGTCTCCGCGACCTGTGTCTGCGGTTCGGACCTGTGGCCGTACCGGGGGGTCGAGCCGGTCAAGGGACCGTCACCGATGGGCCACGAGTACGTCGGCATCGTCGAGGAGGTGGGCGGCGAGGTCCGCACCATCAGGCCGGGCCAGTTCGTCGTCGGCTCCTTCTTCGCCTCCGACAACACCTGCCCGATCTGCCGTGCCGGCTACCAGTCCTCATGCGTGCACCGCGAGCCGGTCGGCGGGCTCGGCGCCCAGGCCGAGTACCTGCGCGTACCCCTGGCCGACGGCACCCTGGTCGCGACGCCGGACGTTCCCTCGGACGACCTGATCCCGGGTTTCCTGGCTGCCTCCGACGTGCTCGGCACGGGATGGTTCGGCGCCGTGGCGGCCGAGGTCGGCCCCGGCAAGACCGTCGCGGTGGTCGGCGACGGTGCGGTCGGTCTGCTCGCCGTGCTGGCCGCGAAGCGGCTCGGCGCGGAACGGATCATCGCGATGAGCCGGCACGAGCCGCGCCAGAAGCTCGCCGCGGACTACGGGGCGACCCACATCGTCACCCAGCGCGGCGACGAGGGCGTGGCCCGCATCAAGGACCTCACCGACGGTCTCGGGGCACACTCCGTCATCGAGGCGGTCGGCACCCAGGAGTCGATGATGCAGGCCATCCGGGCCACCCGGGCCGGTGGTCACGTCGGGTACGTCGGCGTGGCTCACGACGTCGAACTGCCCGGGGATGAGCTGTTCTTCTCCCACGTACACCTGCACGGTGGGCCCGCCCCGGTGCGCCGGTTCCTGCCCGAGCTGATCGACCTGATCGCGACCCGGCAGATCGACCCCGGCAAGGTCTTCGACCTCACCCTCCCCCTCGACGAGGCCGCCGAAGGGTACCGGGCGATGGACGAGCGCCGCGCCATCAAGGTCCTTCTCAACCCCTGACCATCCCGTCGTCGCCCCGTCGGCGCGGTTGGACCACACCGACGGGGCAACGATCCTCGGGAAGGGCGCTACTTCTTGGCGATGGTGATCGTCGCCGTGCGGTAGTTGTTGCGCTTGTCCGTCTTCGTCGGGTCGTAGTTCTTCTCGATGTTGCCGGCGCTGTCGACCGAGAACCAGCGGAACGTCGTCGTCTCGGTCACGTGGAACACCTGCCCCGGCTCGCGGAACTCGGTGGCCGCGTAGCGGGGCGACTCAAGCGTGGGCCGGCTGCCGTCGGTCGTGTAGTAGATGGTGGCCGGCTCGCTGGTCTCGAAGCGCACGTCGACGGGCCCGCGGTACTTCCCGTCGCCAGGGATCAGCCGGGACGTCGGATCCTTCTTGTCCTTGCCCCAGTCCGCCGCGACCCGGAACATCTCCATGATGCCGTTGGCGTACTCCATCGTTTCGGCGTGGCCACTGACCAGCTCCGGGTTTCCCGTCCACTCGGGTTGGAACGAACCGCCCTGCCAGTTGCCGGTGGCGGGGTTGTAGACGGAGCCGCCGACCTCCCAGCCGAACGCGTAGATGCCGTAGGTGTAGTACAGGTCCTCGCGCACGTTGCCCGCTGAGGAGTAGAGGACGTCCGACGAGCCGCCGACGTTCTCCGGCGTTACGACGGTTTCCCGGTGCGCCTTGACCTGCGACAGGATCCGGGCGGCCGACTGCCAGTAGAACGCCTCGTCACCCAGCGGCGGGCGCGGCGTGGTGATCCGTCCGTCCGCGATGTAGGCGCCGGGCTGCCAGAACAGCTGACCGCCGTTGGAGTGCACCGACATCATGAACTTGATGTTCGAGTACTTCTCGACCAGCCAGATGATGTTCTTCGACTCGGGCTCGGACAGCTCCTCCGGCCCCTGGTAGGTGCCGCTGACGCAGTTGGTCGACCCTCCCGCGTAGCCGTCGTGGCCCGACCCGACCCGGTAGTTCCGGTTCAGGTCGACGCCCCAGGAGTTCCGCTGCGCCGGATCGGCGCTGGCGTCCGGGCAGTGGTTCGTCATGTTCTTACGCTGCGAGGCGAAGTTGTAGAAGCTGTAGTTCGCCCCGTCGGGGTTGTTGGACAGGATGAAGAAGATGTCGGTGTTCTCGACGATCTTCTTCGTCTCCCGGTCCGACCGGTAGTTGTGCACCAGGCGCTCGGCCGACTCCAGGCTGGTCGTCGCCGGCACCCACTCGCGGGCGTGGTCCTGCGCCTGGATCAGGACACCAGGCTTCTTGCCGTCACGGTGCTTGCCGATCCGCAGGACCGGGATCGTGGCGGGGCCTCGCGGCACCTCACCCTCCGGTGCTCCGACGCGCTTCTGGTCCAGGAAGTCGGTCAGCGCGACCGGGCCGGCCGTCGGCGCGACGATGCCGCTGCCCTCGTTGGTGCGGTACGGGTGCGCCCGGTCGATGAGGCCCGCGGACCGGGTCCGCAGTGCGTCCGCCACCTGGGTGGCCGTACTCGCCGGCGCCCCGGCGGCGTCCGTGGCGAGCAGGACGCGAACCGCCTTGCCCGTGACCTCCACCGCGAGTGGGAGGTTCGCGTCGGGCCGGTCCACGAACTCCACTGTGATGTCGTTGCCGCCCTCGTGGCCCCACGCCGCGGAGGTGGCGACGACCGCCGCCTGCCCGGTGCCGCCGAGCTGAGCCTGCGCCTTGCGCTGGTACCCGTTGGTCTGGTTCGGCAGGTAGACGATCTCGGCGATGTCCGGGTACTGGCGGGCGATCTCCTTGGCGCGACTGTAGAGCTGCTGCGGGTGCTTGTAGCCGTCCACGAAGTCCGACTTGTAGGACGGGTTCGCCGTCAGCGGCGGCGGGGCGTTCTCCAACCAGTTCGAGACCACACCGGTGGTGACCCCACCAGTGGAGCTCGTCACCTGGATCCTGGTCGGGCGGGTGTCGAGCTTGAACAGGTTCCGGTGGAACATGTACTGCCCGGAGTCGACGAACCGGCTCATCGTCCGGGCGAAGCCGAACGGGGTGCCCTTGCCCGAGTCGTTCTCGACCTGCATCCCGACGATCGGGTCCGCCTGCTGACCCTCGGTGGTCCGCGCCTCGACGTACAGGAAGCCCTGACCCTTGGTGGTGAACCAGTCGGCGCGGGCGATGCGTACCGTCGCCTGGTGGTTCGACGGCTGGACAGCCCGCGCGCCGGCGGCGTCGACGCCGATGCCGCCGTCGGCCTGGTCGCTCCAGGCGAAGCCCGCGTCGTCGGAGAGCACCTCGACGCCCATCGCCGTGAGTTCGGTGACCTGCTCGGCGGTCACCACCGCCTCGCCTTCGATGCCGGTCGGCACGCGTCGGAGGCCGTGCTCAAGGTCGAAGCCGGCGGCGGCCACCTTGTCCAGCATGTCGGCGCCGGTCAGCCTGATCTGTACGAGGCGTACCGACTCGCGATCCTCAGGTTGGGATCGGCTGGTGGCGGCTGACGGCCCGGTGGGATCCGCGCCCGCAGGCCCGGTTGCCACGAGGATGCTACCCACCAGGGCGGGCAGCGCCAGAAGCGCGATGCGCCGTTGTATGTGCCGCATTCCCCCTCCTTCTATTTACGACGGATGGTTGAGGTGGTGGCAGGACTCCGTGCTCGTCGACGATCGTCGTTGCGAGAAGGACGGGAGGACGGGAGCCGGCTGGGTCCGGTGAGCGTATGTGCGTTTGCGGCCGCAGTGGATCGCCTCGATCGAATTTGAGCATTCCTTGAGGCGATCAACACCGTGGACGGCGCGAACATGTCCACGGTGGGCGGCGCCTGCCACGAACGCGACGTCCGATCACCGCCAGACGGTCTACCCTCTGTCCAGCAGGCTTGCTCTCATGAACAACGCACTTGACGGCAAGGTAGCTCTGGTGACCGGCGGTGGACGTGGCATTGGTGCCGCGGTGGCGATGCGCCTGGCCAGGGAGGGTGCCGATGTGGCGCTGACGTACCAGCAGAATCAGCATCGCGCGGACGAGGTGGTGGACCAGATCAAAGCCGCGGGACGGCGGGCCGTCGCCATCCGGGCGGACAGCTCCGACACGGCGGCGGTGGTAGCCGCAGTCGACCGGGTCGCCGGCGAGCTGGGTCGGTTGGACATCCTGGTCAACAACGCCGGCGCGTTCCTGCTCGGACCGCTGGAGCAGTTGACCCTGGAGCAGTTCGAGCAGACCGTCGCGGTCAATGTCCGGGCACCGTTCGTCGCCGCACAGGCTGCGGTACGCCACATGCCGGCCGGCGGGCGGATCATCAACATCGGCAGCAACATGGCCGAACGGGCCGTCTTCCCGGGCTTCTCGCTGTACGCGATGAGCAAGACCGCACTGATCGGTCTGACCAAGGCGCTCGGACGCGAACTCGGCGACCGGGCGATCACCGTGAACCTGGTGAATCCGGGGGCCACCGACACCGAACTGAACCCGGCGGACGGCCCCAACGCCGACACGATCAGGGGGTTCACCGCCCTCGGCCACTATGCCGAGCCAAGTGACGTGGCTGCCGCTGTGGCATTCCTCGCCAGCCCGGACGGCCGTTACATCACCGGGGCGACGGTCAACGTCGACGGCGGCTTCACCATCTGACCGTCGACGCGCCGTCGCGCGGTCCGCTCGGTGGCGGAGACCCGACACCGGAGCGCGAGGTAGCCGACTGTGACCGGTGCATCACTGCGCGCACACTCCTCATCGACATGTTCCCGTCGACTGGAGGAACACATGCGTCTCCGATCGTTCGTCACCGCCGCGCTGGCCGCCGTACTGGCGGCCAGCGCGCTCGCGCCAGTGACCCCGGCAGCGGCGGCCACCGCCGACCGCTGGGGGTTCGCGTACGTCAAGGACCCCACAGTGCCGGTCTGGACCGTGCTGGACACCAGCCGGCAGTGGGGTAGCTGGAAGACCGCGTTCCCCGCCGCCTGGGCCGACGGTGTCAAGCTCGCGCCCGGCCGGTTCCAGGTCCGTTTCCCGCAGGTCGGGGCCAGCTCGCGCGGGGTGCCGCACGTGACCCCGGTGAACCGGACCGGGCATTACTGCGAGGTGGTCCGCTGGTTCCAGTCCGGCGCCGACGAGATCGTCGACGTGCAGTGCCACAAGCCCGGCGGCACGCGCGAGGACACCCCGTTCACAGTGCTCTGGACGACCAGCTCCGGTGTGCTGCCGGCCGGCACCTCCCACGCGTACGCGCAGTGGGGCAGCGGCGTGGTGGTGCAGTCGTACAACTCCACCGGCGTGGTGAACACCGTCGGCCCGCTGGGCGTCGGCCAATATCTGGTGCGGCTGCCCGGGGTGGGTCTGGCCGGGCTGCTCGCCGGCAACGTGCAGGTCACCGCGGTGCAGCCGAACGCCGGCCCCCGCCGGTGCAAGGTCTACTCCTGGAACGCGGTCGGCACCGACGTGCAGGTGTACGTCTTCTGCTACAACCAGGCCGGTGCGCTCACCAACACCGACTTCGCCCTCTCGTACCACCGCCGTCGGCCGGTGATCGGCTCCCTCGGCCCGCCGTCGTACTTCGGTTACCTGGGTACCGCCGTCGGTGGGCCCACCAACGACAACTCGGCGCTCGGTGTCGGTGCGAACACGGTGGCACCGCTGGCCCCCGCCGGCCGCTACCTGGCGACCTTCCCGCAGATCGGCATCAAGGAGACCCACGCCCAGGTGGTCGCGCAGGGTGCGGGTAGCAACTACTGCCACCTCACCCAACCCTGGACGTACACCACCAACGCCGACGTCGACGTGATCTGCTTCGACAACGCCGGCGTGGTCACCCCGCACCGGTTCCTGACCACCTTCACCTCGCGGCTCTGACGCCGCCGGCACCGGCGGTGGCAGCCCTCAGGCCACCGCCGGTGACCGCGTCCATCACCCCCGCGCGGAGGTGTACGCAGCTACAGGGCAGCCGTGGTCTCTTTGAGGATGCCGGCAAGCGCGTCGTAGTCGACGGTCTGCCCGTCCTTGATGTCGACGGCTTTGCGTTCACCCTTGCCCAGGGATCGGAGGAAACCCTTGACCTCGGGAACGTCCGTCGCGTTGAACACCATGAAGGAGATCTTGTCCTTGGCCACCGAGATGACGGCCGCGTAGTGCCCGTTCTTGAGGTAGTGCGGCTTGCCGTACTGCAGTCGCTCCTCGACATCAGGAATGGTCTGGACGACCATCGCGCGCAGCTTCTCGCACACGTCGATCTGCCACGGCTGCGTCTTGTTGATGTACTGGGTGACGTCGTCACTCATGGCCATCTCCTTATTGTCGTTGCCAAAGGATGGTCGACCCGCGACGCTTCACCCGCAGCCCGACCCGACCTGATCCGGTCGCCCCGGAGCCGCCCCTGCCGGGCAGGATCGTACGACGAATCCGCACCTCGGAGGGGCCCCGTGACCCTGGGATGTCGGCCCCGCCGCACCGGTCGGGTGCAGCGGCTTCGGAGCCCTGGATTACGGTGACCAGGAAAGGTGGGTGGATCATGGTGCCGCAGGTGTCACCGCGAAGGGCCTGGGCCGTGCTCGTCGCACTCTCCCTCGCCGCGTTCGCGTTCATCACGACCGAGCTGCTGCCCGTCGGGCTGCTGACCCACATCGCGCCCGACCTCGACCGGTCCCGCTCGCAGGTGGGTCTGCTCGTCAGCGGGTACGCCATCGTGGTCGTGCTGGCGTCCGTGCCTCTGGCCCGGCTGACCCAGCGGATACCCCGACGCCAACTGCTCGGCGTCACGATGCTCCTGTTCGCCGCCGCGAACGCCCTGGCCGCGCTCGCGTCGACGTACGCGGTGCTGGCCGGCTCCCGCGTCGTGACGGCGCTCGCCCAGGCGCTGTTCTGGTCCATCGCCACGGCAACCGTGACCGGCCCCTTCCCGGCCGCGGTGCGCGGCCGGGTGGTCGCGCTGTTCGCCACCGGAGCGACGCTCGCCCCCGTGCTCGGCGTACCCCTCGGCACCTGGCTCGGGCAACAGGCCGGCTGGCGTACGGCCTTCGGGGCGCTGGCCGGAGTCGGGCTGGCGATCGCCGTCGCGGTGTTCATCCTCCTTCCCTCCTATCCCCCGGCTGCTGGCGGCGCCGCCCGTGGCACCGCACCCGACGGGCGGCGCTTCGTCCTCCTGCTGGTCGCGACCGCCCTCGGCATCGGCGGCTTCATGACCCTGCAGACCTACGTCACACCGTTCCTGCTCGACGTCACCGGCTTCGCCGACTCGGTGCTGGCACCACTGCTGTTCGTCTCCGGCGCGGCCGGCGTCATCGGCACCCTGGCCGCCGCCCGCACCCTGGACAGCCGGCCGACCGCCTCCCTGCTGACGCCGCTGAGCATCGGCACGGCCTCCCTGTTCGGCCTGTACGCGCTCGGCGCGCTCCGACCCGGCGTGGTCGCACTCCTCGCCGGCGTCGGCCTGGCCTACGCGGCGTTCGGCTCCGCCGTGCAGAGCCGCATGCTGCAACTGGCCCCGGGCAGCACCGACATGGCGTCAGCCGGCGTCAGCACCGCCTTCAACGCCGGCATCGCCGGCGGCTCGCTGCTCGGCGGCGGCCTCCTGCCCACCCTCGGGCC
Organism: Micromonospora zamorensis; assembly: GCF_900090275.1. Lineage (NCBI taxonomy): Bacteria > Bacillati > Actinomycetota > Actinomycetes > Micromonosporales > Micromonosporaceae > Micromonospora > Micromonospora zamorensis. The sequence continues at coordinate 3,771,792 of NZ_LT607755.1, forward strand.
ACGCCCGCTGGCGCTCGCCGGCGGGCTGCTGACGCTGGCCGCCTTCGCGTTGCTCGCCGTGGACGCGCGGCGGAGCCGCGCCGTCGGGTCAGCGTCGGCCTCCACCCTTGGCAGCCCAGCGACCGCGCGAGAGATCACGCCGGCCCGGACGGGAACGGCGTTGCACGACTGACAGAGCGCGGCACGGATCGCGGCGGAACGACGTGCTCTGCTCTCGTCATCCGTTGGCGAGAGGGGTCAACGGCGGATACTGACGAGTCCCATCGACATGACGGAACATAGGTGAATGATCGGTGACCGGTGGGGCGTGACCGACAGCGAGACGCTGCGTACCTATCCCTGTGACGACCTCGTCGTCGCACCCGCCCTACAAGCCTGGCGCGGAGTGTCGATCGCGGCGCCCGCCGCAGCAGTGTGGCCGTGGGTGGCCCAGGTGAGGCTTGCGCCCTATTCGTACGACTGGATCGACAACCGCGGCCGCCGCTCGCCTCGACAGTTGCAGGGCCTACCCGAGCCCCAGGTCGGGGAAGCATTCACCACCGCCGGAGGACGAAAGTTGGGCCGGATCGTCTCGGTCGACCCCGGCAAACAGTTGACGAGCACCATCATGGGCGCCTTCATGTCCTACGTCCTCGTGCCCCAGGAGCACGACAGGACGCGCCTGCTGCTCAAGGTCGTCATGCAGACGACCCGCTGGGCCGCACTCGGCCTGTCCATCGGCGACCTGATCATGGCTCGACGACAGTTGCTGAACCTGAAGCAACTCGCCGAACACAACGGGCACCACGGACCCGCCACGGAATGAGATCAGGCGAACGGCGATCGACAGTCCTGGGCGGCTGCTGCGCGTCGTCCGCCCCGCATTCTGGGACACTCGGATCGCGGCAAATCAGGACGTCTGACCTGGGCGCCTCGACTGACAACTGCGGCGACGTCATGCGAATCCGAGGAGGTCCCACCGGTTGCCGGCGATGTCGAGGAAGACCGCGACCCGGCCATAGGGCTCGGCCCTTGGCTCCCGGACGAAGGTGACACCGGCCTCGGCCATCCGTCGGTAAGTGGCGTCGAAGTCGTCGACTCGGAGGAAGAACCCGACTCGGCCGGCTACCTGGTTACCAGTTGCGGCACGTTGGTGTTCTCCGTCGGCGCGAGCGAGGAGAATCCCGGTCTGGGCACCCGGCGGCCGGACGACGACCCACCGCTTGGGCCGCCCGTCAGTGGTCAGCGATGGGGAATCCTCGACGAGATCGAAGCCGAGTACATCGGTGAAGAACGCAATCGCGGGGTCGTACTCGTCGACGATCAGGGCAACCAAATCGATCTGCACCACGGCAGCGTACGCAGGGTCCATCGTGCTCGCCGCCCGCGTGCCGACAGCGGCAGAAGAGTGTGTCGGCGGCTCCAGGCTCTCGCGGCCGCTTGTGATCAGTGTGCAACGACGACGATGCGTACGACGCCATCAGCAGGTCTCGGATGCTCGGTCGAAAGCCTAACCAGATCACACCCGGTAGTACTGCACGACGCAGAACTCGTTGTCCTCCGGGTCGGTCATGACGAGGACTGCGCCCTCTTGGTAGTCATGCCGTTCACCTGTCCACCGCCCGCCCAACATCCCGATCCGATCGACCGCTTCGTCAACGTCGGTAACGGCGATGTCGAGGTGTAGTCGCGTCTTGCCGGCCTTGGGCTCCGGGACCGGCTGGAATGTCAGCACCGAGCCGCCCCCGGCGACAGTGACGCGCCGCCAGCCGGGAAGAGACTCCGTCACGCGTCCTCCAAGCACCACAGACCAGAAGTCAGCCAGTCGCTGCGGATCCCGGCAGTCGACCGTGACTCCGGCAAGTCGGCCCAGTGTCTCCACGACACCGACCATAGCGACGATGTGCAGCCCATTCCCACTGGGGCGCACTCATCTCGGCACGTCCGGACGGCAGTCAGGCCAGCTCGGCGGGACACTGGGTAGCGCGCGCCTCGCAGCAGAAGCGGATGATCGATCATGCCGCGTTGGCCGGTTACTGCGGGCGCGGGTGTACGTTGCTGATCATGCGAGCTGTGCAGTGCGCCCGTTTCGGCGGTCCCGAGGTTTTGAACCTTGTCGACGTGTCGGAGCCGGTGACGGTCGATGGTCAACTGCTCGTCAACGTGAGCGCGGCAGGGGTCAACTTCGCCGATACCAGCCGCATTGCCGGGTCGTATCGTCCGGTGCCTGAGCTGCCGTTCACCCCGGGCACTGAGGTGGTCGGGCGGGCGACTGACGGTCGCCGGGTGCTCGCACCGATTTTCGACGGTGGTGGCTTCGCTGAGCGGGCGGTCGTGGAAGTCGCGGACGCCGTTGCGGTGCCCGAGGGGGTGGGCGACGCCGAGGCGCTCGCGCTTCTCGTCCAGGGCCTGACCGCCTGGCACGTATTGAGAAGCTGTGCGCGGATGCGCGTCGGTGAGACCGTTGTCGTCAACGCCGCGGCCGGTGGTGTCGGCTCGCTTGCTGTGCAGCTCGCCAAGCACTTCGGTGCCGGGCGTGTGATCGCCACAGCCTCTACGGACGCTCGACGTAACCTGGCCCTCTCCTTGGGTGCGGACGTCGCCGTGTCCAGCGACCCGGACTGTTACGCCGAGCAGGTCCTGGAGGCCAACGATGGCACGCCGGTGGATGTTGTGCTCGAGTCGATCGGCGGCCGCGTGTTCAGCGCCGGCCTCGAAATCCTGGGGAACTTCGGACGTCTGGTCACCTTCGGGAATGCCTCCCGCGAGGGCTGTCCACCTGTCGATCCGAGCGCACTCGCGGACCGCAACACAGCCGTGATGGGCTTCTGGCTACGCCCGGCCCTCACCGTTCCCGGCGCCTACGCGGAGCCGTTAGCCGAGATGTTCGCGCTCACGGCTGCCGGAGTGCTGAAGCCGATGGTCCATGCGGCATATCCCCTTGAGGACGCCCGCCGCGCTTTCGAGGACCTCGTCGCCCGCAGAACCACCGGCAAGGTAACCCTGCGTCCCTGAGACTTGAGCCCGATCACCCGTCGCGATGCGGTGAAGCACCGCGAGCCTCGCCCGCCAACCGATGCACCACTTTCGGCAAAGCCGTGAGCGGTTGATCACGTTCCGGAGGCCATGTAGGCGGCGAGGATGTAGTTGGGGTGCCGGTCGAGGTTCTTGCGGGCCCGGTCATAGCGCATGGTGGTCCGTGGGTCGGCGTGGCGGGCGGCGATCTGCACGTCGCGGAGGCTGACGCCGGCGTCGAGCATGGTCGTCACGAACGTGTGCCGCAACATGTGGGGGTGCATCCTCGGCATCCGGATGCCCGCTGTGTGGGCGAGGTGCTTGAGTCGGCGGGTGGCGGCGTGCCGGTCCATCCTCCGACCATGGGCGTTGCGCAGGATCGGCCCGGCGGTGCGGTCGTCGACGGCCTGATCGATAGCCCGAGCGACCGCGGGTGGTAGCGGGACGAGGACCACCTTGCCGCCCTTGCCACGCACGCGTAGGACCCGGTGACCGTGTTCCTCACCGAGGTCGGCGATGTTCGATCCGCAGGCTTCGAAGATCCGTAGTCCGAGCAGGCCCAGGAGCGCGACCAGGGCGAAGTCATTCGGGTTCGAGGACTTCCGCGCGGTGGTGATCATGGCTTCGTACTGCAGGTGCCCCAGTCCGAGGGTCGGTGACTCGGCCGGCACCGTGGGCCGGCGGACGTAGTCGGCCGGCGAGTGCTCCAGGAGGGCGTCGATGACGCAGACCCGATAGAACCCAACCACGACCGACAGCCGGCGGGACACCGTCGAGGGCTGGTACCGGCGGACGTCTTGTAGCCAGCGCACGTACCGCTCGATGTCCACCCGCGCCGCCGCCAGCGGGTCCAGGTCGTGGTCGGCGCACCAGCGGAGGAAGACCCGTAGGTCGGAATCAGTGTGGACGCGAGTCTGGCCACGGTAACGGCCCAGGAAAGCGGACACCGCGGCGCGCACAACGAGTTGATCGGTCAGTACGACAGGGAAAGCGGAAGCAGGCGAGGTAGTCATACATCACCGTGCGTCACCATCGGCGATGAACACCAGCCCACCTGGAGCGGCAGATGCGGATGCCCGATCTTGAATCACGTCGGCTAAGGCTCACCCTTGCGGCCTTCGGAAGGGTCTGTGCGGCGACCTTCGACGCACAGGACCGGCTTGGTACGGTCTGGCAGTGGAGGGGGCGGTGTTCTGGCGCATCGTCGAAGGCGCCCGGGCTGAGGTGGGCGCCGACACCGAACGCGTCGCCCAGGTGCTCCTCCGCAGCCTTCGCGCGTTGACTCCGGACGAAATCGAACAGTTTGAGGAACTCTGGTTCCAGGCACAGGACGAGCTCTACCGCTGGGCGATCCGGGACGCTGCGACACTCCTGCTGGGCCGCTTGGACGACGATGACTTCCTCTCGGTGCAGGACTGGATCCTGTCGCACGGGCGGCCAACCAGCCAGCGCGTCCAGGACGACCCTGACAGCCTTGTCGAGTTGGCACCCGACCGGCGCAACGCTCGGATCGACTGGTTCTGCGGCCTCCCGCTCGAAGCGCACATCGCGGCAACCGGGGCTCCGTTCGCTATAGACGGGCCTTCCGGATCAGACACACCCGTCGGAACTCCGGCCGACCTGACCGACGAGACCCGCACGAGGCAGCGATTTCCCAGACTCACGGCATACCTCGACAGCAATCCGTGGATCGAGCGCCCGTGGGAACGCGCCACCAGCTGACCGCCGCACGCACTCGAGGCTTTCGATCGCCCGCCGGAAGTTACGGGATACTGCCTTAATGATCAGGTTCCGGTTCGAGCTGTATCCACTGGACGAGGTGTCACCGTGGGGCAGTGACCAGCCGAGGCTCCACTGGTTCGGGCTCACCGAGGGCTGGTACTGGCTTGAAGCAAGCGGGCAGGAGCTGCTGTGCCGCACCCGGGAAGTTCACCCGCATCCCTACATCGACTATTACCTGGCCCGGCTCTGGGAAGATGTCATTGTCCTTACACCTGAGGTGCTGGAGCCGGTGCCCGACGATCTGCAGCCATTCATTGCCTCCGACCCCGCGCAGTGGACGTGTGACCCGCTCGAGTTCGTGGCCGAACCGGATGAGGAACGGACCGACGACGGGAACGCGGGCGTGCCCGACCATCCAGTCGTCACGGCCGCGATCTGGCAAGGCGAGCACCATCTGGACTTCGGTTACCTGCGTAATCCTCCCAAGCTCCGGTTCTGGCGTACCACCCGCGGCGATCGCGACGAGATCACCATGGATTGGCGGCACGAGGACGACGGCGAGATCGGTTTCACCGCCGACCCCGCAGTCCGGCTCAGCGTGCCGACCACCGCATACCTTGAGGCCGTGCACACCCTCAACCGCGAGCTGATGGACGCCATGGGGCAGCGGGTCGAGGAGCTGGAACGCCGCGGCGGGCTACCTGGCGTGGACCTTGACCTCGTCCATCTGCGGCCGGAACACGAAGACCGGCGGCATTGGCTTGCCAAGAACCTCGACCGCTGTCCGAAGACCGACTGGAACGTTGTCCGCCAAGGTGCCCGCCTGCTGCTCGGTGACGTTCAACAGGCCGACGCCCCAACCGGCTAAGCATTCCATCGAGCGCCTGACCGGGACAGCATCCGCTCATCGGCATGAGCGGTACGCGCCGGATCAGCGGCGCGCCCCCAACCGCCGGGCAATGGGGTTGAACCGTCTCTGCCTACGGCGCAGGTTCCAGTACGACGACCGGGATCTGACGGGTGGTCTTCCGCTCATAGTCGGCGAAGCCTGGATACGCGGCCTTCTGCGCGCTCCAGATCCGTTCCCGCTCGTCGCCGGCGGCAACTCTGGCGACCAACTCGACCTTGTCCGTACCGATCTCCGCTTGGGCCTGCGGGTGAGCGAGCAGGTTGTAGTACCAGTCGGGATTGGTGGGCGCACCGCCCTTGGACGCGAACACGGCGTAGCCGCCGTCCACCTTCTGGTACATCATCGGGTTCACGCGAGGCTGGCCGCTCTTGGCGCCGACCGTGTGCAACAGCAGCAGCGGCGCGCCAGCGAACTGACCGCCGACCTGCCCACCGTTGGCGCGAAACTCAACGATGATCTTGTCGTTCCAGTCGCTCATGCCCTCTCCTCGCCTCCAGGAACCGGCTCCTTGACCACGATTCTGACAGTCCCGGCCGGGGTGTGACACTGCGACCACGCACCAACGAACCCGGCGGCGACAATGCGTAGCACTCGGTTCGCGGGGGATGCGGGTGCCGCCGCAGGTTCATTTCGGCCTGGTGCTGGCCTGGGTGCGGGATCTCGGTGGCGCAGTCGAGTCCCGATCGGTGACGATCAAGCCGTGTCCATTCCCGCCCGTCAGATCCGCGCCCGCTACTCAGCCGACACCATCACCGTGTACCAGGCGTATCCCCCGCAAATCGCGCTGGCGGCGGTGGCAGCCGGCCGTTTCGTGGCCCCCTTCAAGCGGGATCGGATGACGTGGATCAAGCCGTCGTTCCTGTGGATGATGTACCGCTGTGGCTGGGCCATCAAGCCAGGGCAAGAGCGCGTGCTGTCCATCGACATCGCGCGGGAGGGATTTGAGTGGGCGCTGGCGCGAGCCAGCCTGAGCCACTACGACCGAGACCTGCACGGCGACAAGGCGACCTGGACCCGGCAACTGAAGGCCAGTCCCGTACGAGCGCAGTGGGATCCGGAACGATCACTGCGTTTGAAGGCGCTGCCGTACCGGTCGCTGCAGGTCGGGTTGTCCGGCGAGGCAGTCGATCGATACGTTGACGACTGGATCGTCGCCGTCACGGACATCACCCCCACCGTTCACCGCGTGAGGGACCTCCTGCGTTGCGGCGACGAACAGGCGGCAACAGCTCACCTGCCCGTCGAACGTGTCTACCCGCTGCCGGCTCAGATTGCCGCCGGCCTCAACGCCAGCCCGGACGTCGTCGCCGAAGGGGTGGCCGAGCAACAGCATGCACACTGACGGTCGCTCGGCACGCCAGCGCGCCCCGCTCGGCGGCGTGCGCGGGCGCTCATCGACCGGGGGTGAAGAGGTCCTCGCCGCTGATCACGAAGCACCCGAACATGTCGCCGAGGACCGCTCGTTGGTGTTCCGTGAGCGGGTTTACGAACACGGCAACACCGACCTCTGCGGCCCGGCACGCTTGCGCGACTTCGCGCGCTTTGCCCGGGCTAAGCAGTGTCCGCCGCGACAACGGCAACGCCATCTTGGCCGCACCGCCGTGCGAGACACCCCGCCGCTGAATGTGCCGGCTCACTACCCGCCCGCCATGGACCTCCACCGAAGCCGCCAGCACATCAAGCTTTGCGCCGAAGTCTTTATCCTTCGCCGAGAACAGGCCCACGAGCGCCACGCCGGTGCCCGCCAGCACGGAGGTCAGTGACTCGGTCGGATATTGCCGCACGGGGCATGGTGTCAGACGCCACATAGGCACCCGCTCATCGGCTAGATCCGGGCGTCGACCCGTCACGGCTTTCGTCTCGGTGGCGTGCACGGTCAGCGACGGGATTCGCGGCCTGCACTGGCCGAGGAAACGGCATCCGATCGGTCAGCCTTTGCGTCATCGGTCGACGATCGGAAAGGCCCGCCGCGCTTCCGCCAGGAACTCGGACCGCCGAGCGGCGTAGGTGTTGACCGCCGCCCACAGTGCCTCCAGCGCAGCCTGCAGCGGATCCGACTCGCCAGCGGCCAGGAGCGCCGGCAGTGCCATCGCGACCGGGTCCACCGGGGCGTCGATAAACGCGCGGAGCGGATCAGTCAGGCCCCGACCGGCCGGCCGCAGCGAGACCACGGAGAACGTGACGGCCGGCTCGCCCACGATGCGCGTCCGCAGCGCTGACATGTCGGCGAATTCGGCGGGTAGTGGCACACCCCGATCCAGCGCCGTCCACGCCGGCGTCATCCAGTCGAGGTCCGCGATGCCGGCGACGGTGAACGCCTGCCGCGCCGCCCAGATCGCGATCTGTCGTTGAACGACGGCGTCGGCCTCGGCCACCCCGTCGACCAGGGCCCTGTCCAGCAGGGCGATGCCATAAACGTTGCCGCGCACGCGCCGGAGCCGCTCACTCGGCGGCCGGCCGCCCCAGCGCCGCAACTCGTCCCGCTTGCGGTACTCCTCGTCGCGACGTTCCTGCTCCACCCGCTTTAGCATCTCAGCCTCGACCTGCTCCAACAGGGTCGGCGGGGGTGGCAACGCGCGCGCCCAGGCGTGCCAGTAGGCGGCGCCGCCGCTGGTCTGGCGCAGGATCGCGTCGGCGCGCGTCACGCCGTCACCCGGGTCGCCGCCCGTTGCGTCCTCCGGCCAGAAGCACAGCAGGTAGCGGTCCGGCCGCTGATCCATGTAGGTGTAGTCGTCCTCGGCAAGCTCGTCCGGGTCGTGACCGCCGAACGGGTCGTGCCCCTCATCCATGCCCATGGCGCAGTACCGCACGCGGTAGACCGGCAACCGGCTGGTGTCCTGCCCGTCGGAGGTCAGCGGCAGCTTGGCGAGTGAACCGTCACCCCACGGGACCAGGTCGGCCACAGCGGCCCTCGGCTCAAACGACACCTCCACCACCTCCTCCCATTCCTCCGCTGCCACTGGCGGCTCGACGTCGTGCAACTCGACAGTGAACTGGACCTGCCCGGAATGCGTACCGGTCATCAGGAACAGCGTGCCCGGCTGACCGCCCCCGCAGAGGCCATTCGCCTGCCCGGCGAACGACCCGGCCATGTCGTCTGGCAGCTCACGACTCGTCACGTAGATCTGCCCGTAGGCGACCGGCGCCTTGCCGTCGAAGAGAACGCGCATCGACCGATCCTGTCATCGACCGACGGACGCCCGCTGTCCCCACGAACGGCAGACAGGTCGACAATCGCCTGTGCGGCGGCGTCGCGCTGCCGGATGTGGTGTTATTCGCGGGCGATCCAGGTGGCGACGCACGCCTCGTTGCCTTCGGCGTCGGCCAGAACCCACCACCTCGGCGCATGTGCGTCGGAGACGAGGTGGCCGCCTGCGGCCAGGGCGGCGGCGATGCGTGCCTCAGCCTGGTCGTGGGGAACGGCGACATCGAGGTGCATGCGGTTGCGCTCTGAGCGCACCGTGTCCATCTGCTGCAACCCGAGGCCCGGGCCTCGGCGTGACGGGTCAGCCAGGTAGTCGTCTCCGACGCGGTGGTAGCCGAGCAGTGCCTGCCAGAACGGCAGCACGTCCGCGCCGACGAGTGCGTCGAGGGTGACGTTGACGAGCTGGACGGCTGTCGGGTCCGCGGGGAAGTTCAGTGCCTTCGCGGCCGCCGAGATCCGGCGGGCCAGGGCGATGTCGCGCCGGGTCATGGACACCGTGACACCGGAGTGCCGCAGGTCGACGTTGAGATGTTGCTGCTCTGGGCCGTCGACGAGCCGGCCAATCTCATCCACGAGCGTGATGCCGTTGGCCAGCGAACCGGTTCGGAAGTGCGCCGAGACCAGGTGATAGAGACAGCGCCAGTCCTCGACACCATCGGCCGCGTGGAACTGCCCGGCGGTGATGTGCATGGTCATGCCGGCGAACGTTACATCGACAGGGAGGCGTTCGTGGGAGCACATCTGGCGTCGGCTGGAGGCGGTGCTTCCTTCGATGGATGGTGCGGTTTTCCACACCCCGGCGGTTGTGGTCGGCCCACTGAGGTCGGCGGTCGACCTCATGGTCCGGGCCGCGGTGAGTTCTTAGCGTCTTCGGCATGACTAGGTTGGGTGGGCGGCCCGGCCGCGGTGCCCGCCGCCCAGGCGAGGCGGCGTGGGTCCGAGACGACATCAGCGATGGAGGGACGCCCCGGTGGCGGAACGCGCGGTGCCCGCTGGGCGGTCGTGGATCGACAGCATGACCCGGTGGGGCCGGCCGTTGGCGGGCGTGGTGGTCGGTGTGATCACCGGTGCGTCCGAGGTGCTGTTCCTGCTGCTCGCCGCGCTCGTCGTGGTCGCGGTCTCGCCCGCGCCGACGGCTCGGCGCCGCATCGGCGCCACCATCATCCGGTACGCCCACCGCGTCACCGAGTGGGAACGGCACCGCCTGGCCGTCATCGCCTCGGAACCACCGCCACAACCGGTCCGGGCGAACGGACCGCTGGTGCTCGGCTACCTAGCCGCCCGCCTCCTCCCGGCGGTGCTCGGTCTGCTCACCACCGGCCTGCTCGTGGTCGGTGCCGTCCTCGCCGTCATCGTGGTACGTGCCTTCGTCGGAGGCACCCTGAATGCGACCGGTTTTCTGTTGCAGGGGCTCATCGGCGCGGCCCTGCTGCTCGTGAATGTGCAGGCGATAGTCAGCGTGGCCACGCTGGATCGATGGCTGGCCCGCAGCCTGCTCGAATCCCACACCCGTGAGGCCCTTCAGGCGCGGATCAGCGAGCTGGCCGTCAGCCGGACCGGTGTCATCGCCGCTGTCGACGCCGAGCGCCAGCGCATCGAACGCGATCTGCACGACGGGCTGCAGCAACACCTCGTCGCACTCGGCATGCTGCTCGGCCGGGCGCGCCGCACCCGCGACCCCGACAAGGCCCGCGAGCTGCTCGCGCAGGCACACGAGGGCGTCCAACGCGCCGTTGACGACCTGCGGAACGTGGCCTGGCGGGTGTACCCCGCCGCCCTCGACCACACCACGCTGGACGAGGTGCTGAGCATGGTGGCGCAACGATCGTCGGTCCCGGTGAGGGTCAGCTACCACGTGCCGGTCCGGCCCGCCCGACCGGTCGAGACCGTGCTGTACTTCGTGGCCTGCGAAGCGATCACCAACGCCGCCAAACACGCCCGAGCTAGCCTGATCACCATCGAGATCATGGCGGGGGACGGGAACATCACGATGCGGGTCCGGGACGATGGCCTCGGCGGCGCCGACCCGCACGGCAGTGGCCTGCAGGGACTCGCCCGCCGGGTCAGCGCGCTCGACGGGCACTTCGAGGTGGACAGCCCGTCCGGTGGCCCGACGACCATCCGGGTGGCACTGCCGTGCGCATAGTCCTCGCCGAAGACTCCACCCTGCTGCGGGAAGGGCTGGCCCGCCTCCTCGCCGACGAAGGACATGCGGTGGTCGCCGCAGTCGCGGACGCCGATCAGCTCGTCACGGCCGTCGAACAGCACCGCCCCGACGTCGTCGTCACCGACGTCCGCATGCCGCCCACCAACACCGACGACGGGCTGAGGGCCGCCCTGGAGATCCGCCGCCGCTGGCCCGACATCGCGGTGCTCGTGCTCTCCCAGTACGTCGAGAAGCGCTACGCCGCGAAGCTTCTCGCCGACCGGTCGGAAGGCGTCGGCTACGTGCTGAAGGACCGCGTCGCCCAGGTCGAGGACTTCCTGGACGCGCTCGACCGCGTCGCCGCCGGTGCCACGGCGCTCGACCCCGAGGTCGTCCGGCAGCTCATGTCCGCGACGAGGCACAGCGACCCGCTGAACCGCCTCACCCCACGCGAACGTGAGGTGCTGCACCACATGGCGCAGGGACACACCAACGCCACCATCGCCGAGCGCCTCCACGTGTCACAGAGCGCGGTCGAGAAGCATGTCAACACCATCTTCGACAAGCTCGGGCTGCTACACGTGACCGGCTACAGCCGCAGGGTCCTGGCGATCCTGCGCTACCTCGGCTCCTGAGCGCCCAGGGTCGCCCGGAGAGTCATTCCGGGGGGGCGTGTGGACGCGGTCGCTCGATCACGCCCACACGCCCCCCGACGGTGAGAAGAAGCCTCAGAGGGTGAACACGAGCGTGGAGATGCTGCGTGGACCGACGTTGATGGTGGCCTGACCTCCGTTCACGGTGGTCGGCTGGCTGGCCGCGTTGGCGGTCTGCGAGGTGAGGAAGTGTTCGGCCTTGCTGACGTTCTGCGGGGCCTGGACCACGGCGTTGTTGACCGCGTTGTTCGACCGGTTGAGGATGACCAGGCTGATCTTCCCGTCACCCTGGTAGGCGGTCACCTCCAGCGGCGACGCCTTGGAGCTCTTCGTCAGGGCGACGCGCTGGTAGCCGGGGCGGACGTACTTGGCGTACTGCGAGAACGCGTAGCCGCGCTTGAGCGGGGCGCCCGCGACGGTGCCGTACGCCGCTTCGCCGTCACCGATGAACGAGTAGTAACGCTTGCCGTACCACCAGATGTAGGCGTTCCAGTTGGCCTCCATCGACTTGTGCACAGTGCGCATGATGTCGTCGAGCGTCTCGTTCCAGACCGCCGCGTTGCCGGGGTTGCCCCAGATGTTGGAGCCGCCGCCGTCAGCGGCGTGCAGGTTCCACTCGGTCATCCACACCGGCTTGTTGTGCTGCTCGGCAAGGGTGTACGGCTTGAGCCGGCCGGCGTCCTCGGTGCCGTACAGGTGGCCACCGATGTATCCGATGTTGTTGCGGGCGGTCGCGTCGTTGAGGGTTGGATCGGTGTAGCTGTAGTTCAGGTTCACCGCCTCGGCGACCATCAGTTTGGTGTTCTGCACCTTCGTGCCCTGGTCGCGGACGAAGGTGCGCAGCTCCGTGCCGCTCCAGTCCATCGAGTCGTAGTCCGGGTGCCAGTCCGGCTCGTTCTGCACCGAGGTGACGTCGATCGGCACGCCCTGGCCACGCATGTACTGGACGTAGCTGTTCAGGTGGTTGGCGTAGTCGTCGTAGTAGTCGGTCTTCAGTTTGCCGCCGTTGACCCGGCTGTTGTTGGTCTTCCACGCAGCCGGCGCGGTCCACGGCGAGGCGAGGATCTTCACGTTGGACCCGGCGGTCTTCGCCGTCTTCAGGGAGTTCACGTGTGTCGCCCACTCGCTGGACACCGGTGACAGACCGGTACGCACGATGGACAGACCCAACTGGTTGGCGCCCATCCCGACCAATGTCTGCGTCTCCGTCGTGGACCATGCGCTGCCCCAGATGGACTGGGCGGCCCCGAACCCGTCGACGGTCTGGTATCTGGTCGCGCTGTTCACCGTGATGTCCGCCGGCCCGTTCGGGGGTGGGGTCGTCGGCGGCGGGGTGGTGGGCGTCGTGCCACCGGTGCAGGCCACCCCGTTCAACGCGAAGTTGGTCGGATCAGGGTTGCTGCCGGTCCACGAGCCGTTGAAGCCGAACGACACCGTCCCGTTGGTCGCGATGCCCCCGTTGTAGCTGACGTTCTTGGCGGTGACTGTGGCGCCGCTCTGGGTCAACGTCGTGTTCCACGCCTGCGTGACGGTCTGTCCGGCGTCGTAGGACCAGGTCAGCGACCAACTCGACACCGCGTCACCGACGTTGGTGATCGTGACGTTGGCCCCGAAGCCACCCTGCCACTGCGACGACACGCCGTAGTTCACCGAACAGCCGGCGGCTGCTGCCCCTGCCGGCACCGCCAAGGCGACCGCTGTCGATGCCAGCAGCATGGCGCTGGCCGACATCAACGCGGTTCTGATCACTCTGGGTCTTCTCATCGATCATTCTCCTGGATCGGGGGGACACTGATCCGTCGCCGTCGGGCCACGCCGCCACCGCAGCCAGGTCAGCGGTGCAGAGCATCGTTAGCGTTAACAAGCGCCGCCCGCCGTGCCCACGGTTGAGTCATGTCGATGCACTGCTGGCGCCCGAGCTCCCGACGGCACGCCACCTACGCCCACATCGACTCTGGTAGATGAGCACTGCGTCCGTCAAGCTGCGACGGCGAGCTTTCGCGAAAGTTTCCGAACGTCCCTCGCCCCAAGGCGCTCCCCGGCACAACCCGCGCGCCAAATGTTGTCGTGAACATTCGGGCCGGGCCGAGGGTGACCGAGGTCACCGGCCAACGCCTTGAATCTGACACCAATGACAGGTTCTAGCGTTTCGGTGGCAGCGCACCTGGCGTCGCCCCCACCGAAGGAGTTCATCGTGCAGATCCAGGGTTCCATCGCTCTCGTGACCGGCTCGAACCGCGGCATCGGACGGCAGTACGTAGCGCAGCTCCTCGACCGGGGCGCGGCGAAGGTCTACGCGACGTCCCGCAACGGTCAGCCCGTGGACCTGCCGGGTGCCGTACCGCTGTCTCTTGAACTCACCGACCCCGCCGCCGTCCGCGCGGCGGCCGAGGTCGCGGCTGATGTGACGGTGCTGATCAACAACGCCGGCGTCGACTCCCATGTCGACCTGGTGGCCGGCGACCTCGACGCCGTCCGTCGCGACATGGAGGTCAACTATTTCGGCACCCTCTCCGTGGTGCGAGCGTTCGCCCCGGTGCTGGCCCGCAACGGCGGCGGCGCGATCGTCAACGTCCTCTCGGCGCTGTCCTGGTTCTCCTGGCCCGGGGAGGGGGCGTACGCGGCCGCGAAGGCGGCGGCCTGGTCGCTGACCAACAGCATCCGCCTGGAACTCGCGGCACAGGGCACGCACGTCACCGGCGTCCACGTGGGTGCGGTGGACACCGACTTCAGCGCGAACTACGACGGCGCGAAGATCGACCCGGCGGACGTCGCTCGGGCCACCCTCGACGGTCTGGCGTCAGATGCCCTGGAGGTCCTCGTCGACACGTGGAGCGCCGACATCAAGGCCGCGCTGGCTCGCGACCCACGCGACTTCTACTCCCAGCTCTCCGCAGCCTGACGGCCCGCGGGCGGGCGGGCGGCCCGGGTCAGGTGCGGGCGAGCACCGCGCGGTGGGCGCGGTTGGCAGCGATCAGCTCGTCGAGCATCCCGCGGGTGTGGATCAGGTCCTCGATGTGCCGATCGAGTCGGTCGCGCTCGTGGCGCATGCGCTCCACTGCGGCCTCGGAGGTGTCCTCGCTCGGCGAGTCGACACACGGCAGCAGGTCGACGATCGTCCGGCTGCTCAGCCCGGCGGCGAACAGACGCTGGATGAGGACGACGCGCTCGACCTGACTCTCGCTGTAGCGGCGGTGGCCTCTGGGGCTGCGAAGACTGGTGAGCAACCCCTGCTCCTCGTAGTAGCGCAGCGATCGCACGCTCACCCCGGCACGGGCGGCGAGTTCGCCGATCCGGATGCTGGCCGTCATCGCTACCCCCACCGCACCTGACATGGATGTCAGATTCAGTGTATCCACCGCCTCACGGTTACCTGAGGGCCGGCGTGATCAGCGTTCGAAACGGTGTGGGTGGGGCCGTTCGGGAGGGTTTTGCCTGGCGCGCATCGTGTCGGAAATGGCAATGCCACCGAGGACGACGGCGGCGGTGACGGCCGCGGCCAGTGGCGGCAGGAGCACCATGGCCGGCGCGGCGCCGACGAGAATCAGCGCGCCGATTGTCCGGGAGCGGGACACCCGGTCGAATACGGCGTGTTCGGCCAGGGCTCGCCCGACAAGGAACAGTATCGGTCCGCCGACAATGACGAAGATCCACGCCGTTTCGGTGTGTCCGAACGGGTGATCGATCACGATTTCGTACCCGACGGCTACGGCGACGATGCCAGCCACCATGAGTACGTGGGCGAGGAACGCCTCCCGGACGAGGCGGGCGGGCCCGACGGAGACTCTGATCGCCTCGGGTAACAACTGGCCCGCCTTGAAAAGGTAGACCCGAAACAGCAGCACCGTCGTGATGAATGAGACCGCGAAGGCTACCGCGGCCCCGCCCTGCCGAAAGGACGTGTCGCTGTAGGCCGATCCCGTCGTCAGAATCAACTCACCGAGGGCGATGATGAAGAACTGTCGGTAGCGCTCGGACAGATATTCGGCCAGGACGGGCCACTGTCGTTGGGCGGGGCGGGTCCATGGCGCGGGATAGAACAGCAGCAGTGCGGCGCAGTCGATGGCCAGCGCCAGCGTCCACAACAACCCACGCGCCGAACCCGACACGACGGCGCCAGCGAGCCACGGCACGGCGGAGATCGCGAACCAGAGGAACACCCCAGCCGCTCGACGCTGGGCCTCGTGGCCGCGCAGCGCCGGCACGATGACCAGCCCACGAACGATGTGGACGGCAACGTACGCGCCAGCGAAGGCCAGGCTCCGGTCGCCGAACGCCTGCGGCACCGCGACTGCCATTATCAGTGCGCCGAGCATGGCCGTGTAGACCAACAACTGAAGCTGCGGCCGCTGCGGATCGTAGAGATCGGTGACCCATGCCGTGACCAACCAGAGCACCAGGAAAGCCAGCAGCAACAGCAGGGTCTCCCCGGCTTCGACAAGGACCACTCGCCGCTCGGTGAGGTCCTCGACCAGCCGGTGGGAGACCCGGTTGAGGGCAAAGATGAACACCAGGTCGAAGAAGAGTTCCAGAAGACTCGGTCGCTGCGGTTGCCCCGGCTTACGCAGCAGCTCTGCTGCCCTTGTCGACATGGGCCGCCCGTTTCTGCCGGCTTCGCCTATCTGGGTATTGGTACCACGCCGGGCGGGTCGTCGAGTCGATACCGAACGATCGCCAACGTGACATTCGCCGGATTCCCATGGGCGAGGGAGCGGCTCCCCCCTCGCAGGGGATCGCTTCTGTTCCCCGATCGCCGACCGTGGAGGTAACACAGAGCCGCGGCACCGCGGCCGGATCGGGAGGACGACCATGCGTAAGACACTCGGATGGGGCATCGCGGCAGCGGCCATGCTGGTTGTGGCGGCGACGCCGGCCGGGGCCGCGAGCCACAGGCCGGCTCAGGTGACCGGATCGGCGGAGTTCGTGCTGCCGTACGGGCAGGACAGCGACGTGCGATCGTTCGCATTCGACGCCCGGTCGGTGCCCTACAGCCGCCCGATCCCGCTGCCGGGCGGGGAGAAGGGTTCTCCCGCAGACGCTACGGGCACGGTGCGGGTCGCGCACTGGCTGGCCACGGAGAACATCACCGTCCGCTTCGAGGCGGCGGTCGACTGCATGATCACCAGCCCGGGTCATGCGACAGTGACCGGCGTGGTCATCCGCGCTGACGAGAAGGCCAGCGACTTCCTCGGCCAGCGGGTCGGCTTCAGCGTGCAGGACGGCGGCCGTGGCCGCGACCGGGTCGGCTTCACCTGGTCGGCCAGCGCCGACCAGAACGAGGCAGGTCAGTGGGGTCCGGCCCGGGTCGGCACCTGCCTCGCGCCGGCGGCGTTCGCCACGGTGACTCGCGGAAACTACACGGTGCGGCACGCCGAGCTGACCGCGCCACCCGAGGGCCACTGACCACCGCGCTGTGACCACGGCGGGACGGAGATCGCCCCGCCGTGGTGCGCACGCGCCCCGCGACGGACGGACTTCCGGCGATGCCGGTCAGCGACGAGCTGTGACGATCCAGGCGCGCGAGTCGAAGTACACGCCGCCGTCGGTGTGGTGGGCGTCGAGGGTGGTGCGCAACCGCGTACGGGCCCGCTCGGCGGCCGTGGCGTCCAGGTTGGCGAGCAGATCCTTGAATTCCCACAGACGGAACACCGCATCGAAGGCGGTGGCGCTGTCCGGACCGTAGTAGACGGGTACGTGCACGTCGGTGAAGTCGACGTCCGCGAAGCCGGCCGCCACCAGGAGGTCTTTGGTGACGGTCTGGTCGGCTAGGGAGAACGGGTTCGGACCGCCGGGCGTGACTGGCTCGTCGGTGAAGGTCCGGCGGATCGCGGTGGCCCATTCGTTGCGGTCGCGGTCCTGCCACACCAGCAGCACCAAGCGCGCGCCGGGGCGCAGCGCGCTGCCGATGTTGGCGAACGCGGCGACCGGGTCGGCGAAGAACATCGTTCCGAACCTGCTGATGCAGAGGTCGAAATGCGTCGGTGGGAAGCGGTGCACCTGGGCGTCCGCCTGTTGGAAGGTGATGTTCGGCAGGCCCTCGTCGTCGCTGAGCTGACGGGCCCGTTCGAGCATCGGCCCGGAGATGTCAACGCCTGTCGCGCTTCCGTTCACCGCCGCGCGGGCGGCGTCGCGGGTGGACTGGCCGGTGCCACAGCCGATATCGAGCACACGGTCGTGAGGGCCGACACGGGCAGCGGCGCGGAAGAGTTCGTTGTGCAGGCGCAGTTCAGCGTCGTAGTCGAACAGGTCGGACATCACCGTCACCGGATCCTCTCGATGCCTGTCAGCTGGCCCGGGACGACCTTCGGTGCCCGAGGCGGCGTAAGGCGGCCAGAATGTGCTCTCGTTCGGCGGCGGTGGTGCGGGGATCGACCAGTCGGTCCCGGACGGCCACGAAGAGCGCCTCCGCCACCGGCACCTCCGGCGCCGGCGTGTCGTACGACAGCGGGGTGAGAGCGCGCAGGGCGGCGCCGAGCGGGAGGTCCAGGGCCGCGCAGAACGCCCGCACCTTGGGAAGCTCCGGATGGTGCTGCCAGTCACCGGACAGCCATCGGAAGACGGTGGAGCGACCGACGCCGCTACGAGCCGCCACTTCCGTGATGGACCAGCCACGCTCGTCGCTGGCGGCGTCGACGGCACCGCGTACGAACCGAGCGAACGCGTCCTGCGCGGCCCGTCGGGTGTCACCCATGTCCCGGCCGTCGCCTCCCCCGCAGTCGACACCCGGCGGGGCCGGTGCGTCGTGGTGCGTCCGCATCCCTCCGCGGACGTGTCGCATCACCGCCACAGTAATCGATCTCAATCGAGCTGACCGGGACCTCACACCGGCCGTCATCGCGGAACGCTCTTACGCGTTCCAGGCCTCGACCGGGGTGAGCGGGACCGGTTCGGGCCGCTCCGCCACCGTCGTCAGCTCGATCCGCCGTCCCTCGGCGGCCGACCGGAGCAGGGTGGTCATCGTTTCGAGGACGTGCAGCGCGACGTCGCCGCCCGCCCGTGGCGGACGCTGACCGTCGGCCCTGACCAGGTCGATCAGACCGATGCCTCGGGAGGCCTGGGCGTAACCGGCGCGGGGTTCGAGGACGCGCCACCCGGTGCCGCCGAGCGCGAACAGGCGGACCTCACCGTCGAAGTAGTTCGGGTCCGGCACGGCGAGCGTGCCGGTCTCCCCGTGCACCTCGATCGGTGCGGCCGTCGTCGCGACGCCGTCGAAGCTCGTCGTGATGGTGGAGAGAGCGCCGTTGGTGTGCTCCAGCACGCCGCTGACGTGGGTGTCCACCTCCACCGGAACCCGCTGGCCGGTGCGCGGGCCCGAACCGATGACGCGCTCGGCGCGCAGGCGGCTGGCGGCTCCGACCACCGCGCGCACCGGGCCGAGCAGGTGGATGAGCGCCGAGATGTAGTACGGCCCCATGTCCAGCAACGGGCCGCCGCCCGGGGCGTAGTAGAAGTCGGGGTTGGGGTGCCAGCGCTCGTGCCCCGCCGTGACCATGACGGCCGACGCGGACAGCGGGCGTCCGATGAGCCCGCCGTCGATCGCCGCCCGCGCTGTCTGCGTACCCGTGCCCAGGACGGTGTCCGGCGCGCAGCCGACGCGGACGCCGGCCGAGGCGGCCCGTTCGATGATCGAGCGGCCGTCCGGGAACGTCACGGCGAGCGGCTTCTCGACATACACGTTCTTGCCCGCCTCGATCGCGCCGAGCGAGATGTCGGCGTGTGCCGCGGGGATCGTGAGGTTGAGTACCGTCTGCACGTCCGGGCGGGCGAGCAGGTGCTCGACGCTCAACGCCTCGGCCCCGGGAATCGTGGCGGCGACCGCGGCCGACCGGGAGGCGTCGAGGTCGGCCAGTGCGGCGATGCTCACCGCGGGGTGGTTGGCGAGCGTGTCCAGGTAGGCGCGGGAGATGACCCCGAGACCTACGACGCCGACGCGGTGCGGGTCGCCCACACCATCCCCCTCTCGATGACGGTACGGACGCCCGCGTGCTCCAGCACGTCGAGGCTGTGCCCCGGGGTCGTCACGACGATGCGCCCGGCACCCCAGAGCCGGGTCCAGATCGCCGGCGAGGTGACCGGGCGGTGCCACGGGTGCCACGCCTGCGTCGGGTGGGTGGTGACGGCCAGTATGTCGATCAGGTCGTCGTGCAGCACCCAGTACTGCTCGGTGACCAGGTCGAAGTCCTCGATGCCCGCGGTGATGGGATGCTCCCGGCCGAGGTCGGTGATGCGCACCGTGTGCGGCAGGAAGTTGTCCTCCGGGCCACCGTGGCGCTCACACGGTTCCTTGCCCGGATGGGTCGCGAACTGCCCGCCAACCAGTTGGAGATAGTCGGACGACGCGCGGAACGAGTCCACGATGCCGCCGTGCCAGCCGGTGAAGCCCGTGCCGGCGACGACTGCCGCGCTGAGACCCGCCAGCTGGTCGGAGGTGATCTGCGACATCGTCACGCACTGCACGACGAGGTCGGTGTCGGCCATCTCGGCGGCATCGGCGTAGATCTCCGTCGACTCCTCGACCCGTACGGCGTAGCCGCTGCGTTCGAGGAAGGGGAGGAACAACTCCGTCGCCTCGACCGGTTGGTGCCCCTCCCAGCCACCTCGGACCACCAGTGCTCTGCGCTGCGTCACAGTCGCTCCCTCCCCCGGCCCGTCGCCACCGGGCTGGCCGCTCCCGCCCCGGTGACGAGCCGCCGATTCGCGTGCCTTGCGGGCACCGAAACCGTACTCGGAGGACACCACTGAGGACAGTGGCCGGGTGCCGCCTGCCGCAGTGGCTCAGGCCGCTACGGCCGCCCGGACGTCGTCGTCGGCGGCGCGCAGCCGTGCGGCGGCCTCTTCGGCGGTGCAGTGCGCGAGCAGCAGCACGATGGCCGTCTTGGCGTGCCCGTGTGCCGCCGCGAGCGCCTGCGTGGCGGTGTCGAGATCGGTGTGGGCGGCTTCGGCGACGATCCGACGCGCCCGGTCGACGAGCTTCTCGTTGGTGGCGTTCATGTCCACCATCAGATTGCCGTAGACCTTGCCGAGCCGGGCCATCGTGGCGGTCGAGAGCATGTTGCAGACCAGCTTCTCGGCGGTGCCGGCCTTGAGGCGCGTGGAGCCGGTGAGGACCTCGGGACCGGTGGGCACCTCGATGGCGACGTCGGCGTGCCGGCTGATCACCGCGTCGGAGTTGCAGGCGACGGAGACGGTCGTCGCGCCGAGCGCGCGGGCGTGGGCCAACCCGCCGACCACGTACGGGGTACGGCCGCTGGCGGCGAGCCCGACCACCGTGTCGCGGGCGGTCAGGCCGACCGCGTCGAGGTCGGCGACGGCACCGGCCGGATCGTCCTCGGCGCCCTCGACGGCGACACCGAAGGCCCCGGCCCCGCCGGCGAGCAGGCCGAGAACCCGGTCGGGCGGCGTACCGAAGGTGGGTGGGCACTCGACGGCGTCGAGCATGCCGATCCGGCCGCTGGTGCCGGCACCGAGATAGATGAGTCGCCCGCCCTGTCGGAGCGACGCCACGACGACGTCGACGGCGGCCGCGATGTCCGGCACGGCCCGGCGGACGACCTCCGCGACCGAGCGGTCCTCGTCGTTCATCGCGAGGAGCAGCTCGGTGGGGGACATCTGGTCGAGGTCGCTGGTGCGGTCGTTGCGAGTCTCGGTGCCGAGGGTGCTGAGGTCCACGGGGTGGTCGTTCCTCTCGCTGGTGAACACATCGCCGTCCGACGGGAGGCGGCTCACCGGCGCGCGTTCCCCATATCAGCAGGCTGGAGGCTCAGCGTAGCCAGCCCGGGCCCGCTCTGGCAAAAAGTTTCGCGTTACTCTCGGCTAGCGTCGCTTATTGACAACCGCTGGTAGGGAGCGAGCCGTGCGTCAACTCGACCTTGTCGTGATCGTGCTGTACCTCGTGGTGATCGCCTTCGTCGGACTTCGCCTGTCCGGCAAACAGAAGTCCGCCAAGGACTACTTCGTGGGCGAAGGTCGACTGCCCTGGTGGACCGTTTCGTTCTCCGTGGTCGCCACCGAGACCAGCGTCCTGACCGTGATCAGCGTGCCCGGTGGTGCCTACAGCGGTCAGGGGTTCGGCAACGTCGAGCTGGCCCTGGGTTACGTCATCGGTCGCGTCGTCGTGGCCGCGGTGCTCATCCCGCTCTACAAACGGGGTGGCTTCGTCAGTGCCTATCAGTACCTTGGCGAGCGGTTTGGCCTGAAACTTCAGGGTCTGGCGTCGGTCACGTTCGTCTTCACCCGACTGCTCGCCGAGGGCGTACGACTGTTCGCCTCGGCCATCCCGATCAAGCTTCTCCTCGACGAGCTCGGCCTGAACGTCGGCTACCAGGCCATCATCGTCGTCCTCACCCTCATCACGGTGATCTACACCTACCTCGGTGGCATCAAGGCGGTCATCTGGACCGATGCCATCCAGATGGGGCTCTACCTGGGCGGGGCGATCCTCGCCATCGCGGTGCTCAGCCACGCCGTCGGCGGCGACGGCTACGCGCAGGCGCTCGACGCCGGCAAGTTCCACCTCTTCGACACCAACTTCGACCTCGCGCACGTGCTCACCAGCCCGTTCGCCCTGCCGACCGCGATCATCGGCGGTGCGATCTTCGCGATGGCCAGCCACGGCTCGGACCAGCTGATCGTCCAGCGCATCCTGTCCACCCGCACCCTGCGTGACGGCCAGAAGGCGATGATCTCCTCGGGCATCTTCGTCGTCATCCAGTTCGCGGCGTTCTCCCTGGTCGGTGCGCTGCTGTGGTCGTACAACAAGGGTCAGACCTTCAAGGAACTCGGCCTGGACAGCAGCGACAACCTCTACCCGAACTTCATCCTGCACGCCCTGCCGGTGGGCATCTCGGGTCTGCTGGTGGCGGGCATCCTCGGCGCGGCGATGGGTTCGCTGTCGTCGGCGCTGAACTCGATGTCGAACTCCACCGTCGCCGACTTCATCCACAGCTTCTTCCGCAAGGTCCCGTCGGACGACGCGATGCTCCGGCTCGCCCGGGTGATGACCCTGGTGTGGGCGGTGCTGATGGCGATCTTCGCCTGCGCGTTCAGCTCCAGCACCGGGAACGTCTACCTGACCGGCCTGACCATCGCCGGCTACACCTACGGGGCGCTGCTCGGGGCCTTCCTGCTCGGCCGTCTTGTCAAGCGGGCGAACCAGGTCGACGCGGTGATCGCCTTCCTCGTCACCGTGGTGGTGATGACCTACATCGTCCGCTACGTCAAGATCGACGTCACGACGGCCGGGACCACCACCGCCACCGCCATCGCCGCGCAGTGGCTGGTCCCGATCGGCGTTCTGATCACCCTGGTCGTCGGCGCGGTGTCGAGCCGGTTCCACCCGGCCCCGACGACGTTCTACGACCATGGACGCACCGACGAGGTCGACGACGCGGCAGCCCCCGCCGGCCGGGCATGAAGGAGGACGTGATGCGCGTGATCGGCCTGATGTCCGGGACTTCCTACGACGGCATCGAAGCCGCCGCGGCCGAGTTCGACCTGAGCGGCGACACCCTGCGGATGCGAACGCTGGGCCGGCTCAGCCACCCGTACCCCGACCGGCTGCGCGCCCAGATCGCCGCCGCCCTTCCGCCCGCGGCGACCAGCACCGAGGCGATCTGCGTGCTGGACACCGGCGTCGGCCAGGCCTTCGCCGAGGCCGGCGTGCGGGCTCTCGCGGAGCTGTGCGACGGTCAGGCCGACCTGGTCGTCTCGCACGGCCAGACGATGCACCACTGGGTCGAGGCCGGAGTGGTCCGGGGCACGCTCCAACTGGGTCAGCCGGCCTGGATCGCCGAGGCCACCGGCCTTCCGGTCGTGGCCGACCTGCGCAGCCGCGACGTCGCAGCCGGCGGCCAGGGCGCTCCCCTGGTCGCCCTCTTCGACGCGCTGCTGCTGGGTGGCCTGCCCGGCGTCCCCGCCGCGCTGAACCTGGGCGGCATCGCCAACATCACGGTCGTCGCGCCCGACGCGGAGCCCCTCGCGTTCGACACCGGGCCGGCGAACGCGCTCCTCGACGTCGCCGCCCGCCACTTCAGCGGGGGCACCGAGGAATACGACCGGGACGGGCGCGGGGCTGCCGCCGGGCAGGTGGACCCGGTCCTGCTGCGGCGGCTGCTCGACGAGCCGTACTACCGGCTGCCCGGCCCGAAGAGCACCGGCAAGGAACTGTTCCACCTTCCCTACCTGCTCGCCGCCCTCGCCGACGCGCCCACGCCGGATCCGCAGGACGTGCTGGCCACGCTCACCCGGCTGACCGCAGTCACGGTGGCCGAGGCCTGCCGCGACCATCGCGTCACCCGGCTGATCGTCTCCGGCGGCGGCGCACGCAACCCGACGCTGATGCGCATGATCGCCGAGGAGCTGCCGGGCGTCGACCTGACGTCCAGCGACGACATGGGTGTCGCGTCGGACGCCAAGGAGGCGCTGGCCTTCGCGCTGCTGGGCTACCTGACCGTGCACGGGCTGCCCAGCGCCCTACCGTCGGGCACCGGCGCGCGGCACGCCTCCGTTCTCGGCAGCATCACCCCCGGCCGGCAGCCGCTGCGGTTGCCGGCGCCGGTCGACACCGCTCCCCGCCGCCTGCTGATCGCCGGCCGTCCCGCCGTGCCACCGGTGGCCGGCTGACCACGTTCCCGGGAGGATCCGCCCATGCACCCCGTCGTAGGACCACCCGCACCGACCGCAGCTCGCGCCCGCGAGGTCGCCGAGCTGCTGCGCTCGCGCCTCGACGACCCGACCCGGGCCAGCGCCGAGCTGCCCCGACGGTTGGCGGCGGCGCACGACGCCTCGCCGTACCTGTTCGAGCCGCAGGCCGTCGTTCGCGCCGCCTCGACGGCCGAGGTGGGGGCGCTGATGGCCGGTGCACGGGAGGCCGGCGTACCGCTGACCCTGCGCGGCGGTGGCACCAGCCTCGCCGGGCAGGCCGGCGGCGCGGGGGTGCTGGTCGACGTGCGCACCGACTGGCGGCACGCCGAGGTGCTCGACGACGGTCGTCGCATCCGGCTCCAGCCCGGCCTGACGATCCGGCAGGCCAACGCCCGGCTGGCCCGCTACCGACGCCGGCTCGGCCCGGACCCGGCCAGCGAGGCCGCGTGCACTGTGGGCGGCATGGTGGCCAACAACTCCAGCGGGATGACCTGCGGCACCACCGACAACGCGTACCGCACCATGGAATCGCTGCGCTTCGTCCTCCCGTCCGGCACCGTCGTCGACTCCGCCGCACGCGACGCCGACGACCGGCTGCGCGCCGACGAGCCCGAGCTGCACGCCGGGCTGCTGCGCCTACGCGACCGGGTGCGCTCGGCACCGGGGTCGCGCGCCACCATCGAGCGGCTGTTCGCCATGAAGAACACCATGGGGTACGGGCTGAACTCCCTGCTCGACCACAGCAGCCCGGTCGAGATGCTGGCCCACCTGATGATCGGCAGCGAGGGCACGCTCGGCTTCGTGGCCGAGGCCGTCTTCCGTACCGTCGAGATCCACGAGCACGCCGCCACCGGCCTGCTGATCCTGCCCGGGCTCACCGGCGCCACCGACGCGCTGCCCGCCCTGCTCGCCGCCGGTGCCCGTACCGCCGAGCTGCTCGACGCGGCCGCCCTGCGGGTCAGCCAGCGCGACCCGGGTGCGAGCCCGGCCCTGCGCGGCCTGACGGTCGCCGGGCACGCAGCGCTGCTGGTGGAGTTCGCCGAGGACAGCGCGGAGCGGTTGGCCGCGACGCTGGCCGACGCTCGGGGAGTGCTCGACCGGCTGCCCGCCGTCACCGGCACCGAGCTGACCCGCGACCCGCGCGAACGGGCGCGGCTCTGGCACCTGCGCAAGGGCCTCTACACGGCGGTCGCCGGTGCCCGCCCGCCCGGCACCACCGCCCTGCTGGAGGACGTCGCGGTGCCGCTGCCGCGCCTGACCGGCACCTGCGACGGACTGATCGGCCTGTTCGACAGGCACGGCTACTCCGACGCGGTGATCTTCGGGCACGCCCGGGACGGCAACCTGCACTTCATGCTGACGCAGTCCTTCGACACACCGGCCGAGATCGACCGCTACGCCCGGTTCACCGACGACATGGTCGACCTCGTGCTGGCCGAGGGGGGAACACTCAAGGCGGAGCACGGCACCGGCCGGGCCATGGCACCCTTCGTCCGCCGCCAGTACGGCGACGAGCTGTACGACGTGATGCGCGAACTCAAGCGGCTGTGCGACCCGAGTGGCCTGCTCAACCCCGGTGTGCTGCTCAACGACGACCCGACAGTGCATCTGCGCCAGCTCAAGGCCGTCCCGACGGTCGACCCCGAGCTGGACGCCTGCGTCGAGTGTGGCTACTGCGAGCCGGTGTGCCCCACCGCCGACGTGACCACCACGCCCCGGCAGCGCATCGTCCTGCAACGACAGATCGCCCTCGCCACCGCCGCCGGCGACGAGGAGCGCCGCCGGGAGCTGACCACCGACTACGAGTACGCGGCGGTGGACAGTTGCGCCGCGGACAGCCTCTGCGTCACCGCCTGCCCGGTCGGAATCGACACCGGAGCGGCGATGAAGCGACTGCGCGCCGAACGGCACGGCCCGCTCGCCCAGCGCACCGCCCGCGCCGCCGCGCGGCACTGGAAGGGTGCCGTGACCGGCGTCCGGGTGGGCCTGAGCGCCGCCCACGCCGTGCCGACGCCGGTGACCCGTGCCGCCACCGGGGTGATCCGAGGGCTCGGTGCGAGCGAACTCGTGCCCCCGTGGAGCGACGACATGCCACGCGCCGGCGCTCCCCGCCCCGCCCCCCGCAGCGCGCCGGACGCGCAGGCGGTGTTCTTCGCGGCCTGCGTCGGCAGCCTCTTCGCGCCCGAGGACGGCCCGGCCGGCGGCTCGGCGGCAGCGTTCCTGCGCCTGTGCGACCTGGCGGGCGTGCCGCTCGTCGTGCCCGCGACGGCGGGCCTGTGCTGCGGAACGCCCTGGCAGTCCAAGGGTTACCCCGCCGGCCACCGCGAGATGGCCGAGCGGACCCTCGCCGCGCTGTGGACGGCCAGCGACGAGGGCCGCCTGCCCATCGTGTGTGACGCCTCGTCCTGCACCCACGGGCTGGCCCAGCTGACCGCCGCGCTGGCCGAGGAGGACCAGGCGCGTTACCCCGACCTGCGCTTCGTCGACAGCGTGACGTTCACCGCCGAGCACCTCCTGCCGGCGCTGCCGGAGCCCCGGCGCCTGGGCTCGCTGGCCCTGCACCCCACCTGCTCCACAGTGCACCTGGGCGGCCTCGACGACCTGCGCGCCGTGGCACGGGCGGTCGCCGACACCGTGACCGTGCCGGACAGCTGGGGGTGCTGCGCCTTCGCCGGCGACCGGGGGCTGCTGCATCCCGAGGTGACCGCCGGCGCCACCGCGGCTCAGGCCGCCGAGATCAACCAGCGCGGCTACGACGCGTACGCCTCCTGCAACCGCACCTGCGAGATGGGCATGAGCCGGGCCACCGGGCAGCCGTACCGGCACGTGCTCCAGGTGCTCGTCGAGGCGGTCGAGCCGCTGGCGTAGCCGGACGGGCTACTCCTCCGGGACGCGCGGGCCCACCTCACCGCGCCTCAGGTGCTCCTCGTTGCGGTCGGCCTCGCTGTCGGCGTTCGCGGCGCCGGCGCCCGGGTCCGTCGTGCGGCGCCCCTCGGCATCCTGATACACCTCACCGGTTTCGAGGGCTCTGTCCTGCTGACTCTGCTCAGGGGTGGTCATGAACGCCCAAATACCCTCCGGCCGCACCAACAAACGGTCACTGGCGTGAATGCCGCAATTTAATGGCCGATCATCGGTGCAATCCGGTTCGCCATGAAATGGGAACGGGATGGCTGCGAAAGCACTCCCGTACCGGAGTTCCACCATTCAGTCGAGAACCGGTCACGTGTTCGACCCGAGCGACCGACGGCAATGGACGAACGCGCACCGGCCCCGCACCGAAAGCATCGACGGCCGACACGATCTGTGGATCCCATCAAAGATCACGAGTGTGATGATGTGACAGGGAAACGCATCGGAACAACGACAGCTGTCGCATGAACGACTGATCACCTTTACCGGCGTGGGTAGCTTCCGAGCCGTGGGGGCGACCGATCGTCGTGTCACAGCATCCCCGCGCCGCAGCCGCTTTGCCGGTGCCGCCGACCCAGGTCGACAAACCGTCACAGCAGGCTCGGATGCGAAGTCAGGAGCCATTGCTGGACCGGGCCGCCGCGTGGGCGGATCCGGCCGTTGCTGGCATCACGAAGGAGACGGACGCGATGACCGACGTCATGCGGCCCCGGCAGGCGACGCCGGTCGTGCCGCGCCGCCGCGACAGTGCCGGCGCCCTGGTCGCGGCCACCCACGAGCAACGCCAGATGTGGTCGTTGAGCCGTCTCGACCCCGATCCGGCCAGCTACCTGGTGCCGTTGGCGTACCGGCTGGTCGGGCCACTGGACGTGGCGGCACTGGCCGGGGTGCTCGACGCCCTGGTGGCCCGGCACGCCGCGCTGCGCACCACGCTCGCACCCGGCGGGCCCGGCTCGGGTCCAGCGGAGGTCGACGACGCCGCGCCGCGCCTGGTCCAGGTGGTCGGCGAGCCGCAACCAGGACTGTTGCGGGTGCACGATCTGGGCGGGCTGCCCGCGTGGCAACGCGACCAGGAGATGCAGGCCCGGATGCACGCGGAGACGCGTGACCCGCTCGACCTGGAACGCGGACCGGTGCTGCGGGCCAGCCTGCTGCGCTTCGCTGCCGAGGAGCACGTGCTCCTGCTGACGTTCCACCACGTCGCCGTCGACGAATGGTCGCTCGGCATCCTGCACGACGAGTGGGAACGGCTCTACGCCGCGCACCGCACCGGACGACCGGCTGACCTCGGCCCGGTCGTCGTCGACCAACGCGATCATGCGGCGTGGCAACGCGACTGGCTCGCCGGGGCCGAGGCGGCGGCGCAACGCGACCACTGGCACGCGCAACTCGCCGATGCGCCCGCCGTCCTGGAGCTGCCCACCCGCGGACCCCGGCCCGCGGTGCCGTCCGGTGCGGGGGCCACAGTGTCGTTCCCGCTGGACGTGCCCACCGACGGGCTGCTGGCGCTGTGCCGACGACTCGGTGTCTCCCCGTACATGGTCATGCTCGCCACCCTGCACGTCCTGTTGGCACGCTGGACCGGGCAACGCGACATCGTGGTGGGAACGCCGGTGGCGAACCGCCGGCGCTCCGAGGCGCAGCAGCTCGTCGGGCTGCTGCTCAACACCGTCGCGGTCCGGGCCCGGCTGGACGACGACCCGTCGTTCGAGACGCTGCTCGCACGGGTGCGCACCGCCGCCGGCGACGCCCTGGACAACGGCGAGCTTCCCTTCGGGACACTGCTGGAGTCGCTGCGCCCGGCCCGCAGGCCCGGCTTCGCCCCGCTGTTCCAGGTGATGTTCGTGTACGGCCGTGAGACGGCACCACCCAGCCTCGACGGCATCGAGGTCACCCCGATCGACGTGCCCGGGACCACCGCGAAGTTCGACCTGACCGTCTCGGTACGGGAGAACGCCGACGGTGTGCGGACCGTGCTGGAATACCGCACCGACCTGTTCGACGACGACGCGATGGCCCGCCTCGCCGGTCACTTCCAGACGTTGCTGCGCTCGCTGGTTGCCGAGCCCGGCGCACCGGTCGGCTCGGCCGCGATGCTCACCGCCGACGAGTACCGGCAGCTCGTCGTGGCTGCCAACGCCACCGCCACCCCGGCCGAGCCGGACGACCTGGTCCACGTGCTCATCGAGCGACAGGCGCGCCGAAACCCCGACGGCGTGGCGGTGACCGACGGAGACACCGCGCTGAGCTACCACGAGCTGCACACGGCCGCCGAGGCGCTGGCGGAGACGCTACGCGGGCGCGGCGTGGGCATCGGCAGTCTCGTCGGAGTGCTGCTGCCGCGTGCGGTCCCGTTCGCGGTGGCGGTGCTCGCCGCACTGCGGGCCGGCGCGGCCTACGTACCCATGGATGCGGCGAACCCGCCCGCCCGGCTGCGGTATCTGATCGAGGACACGGCCGCGCCGGTCGTCCTCACCTGCGCGGAACTGGCGCACCTGGTGCCCGACGGCCTGGCGCTGCTGGTGCCCGACGGCCCTGCGCTGGCGGCGCCCGACCGGCACACGCCGGTCCCTGCCGCGCAGCCCGGTGGCGCGGCGGCCGGTCCCCGGCGACGAGCGCGACGGCGACCGGAACCCTCGACGGACGACCTCGCGTACGTCATCCACACCTCCGGGTCCACCGGCCACCCCAAGGGCGTCATGGTCACCCATCGGGGGGTCTGCAACTACGTGCGCTGGGCCGCCCAGGCCTACCGGCTGCGACCCGGGGACACCGTTCCGCTGCACTCGTCGGTCGGGTTCGACCTGACCGTCACGAGCCTGCTCGTCCCGCTGGTCAGCGGGGCAACCGTGCTGATGCTCGGCGAACACCTCGGCCCCGAGGCGCTCGGCGAGGCGCTGCGCAACCAGCGGCCAGCCTTCGGCCTGGTCAAGATCACCCCGGCTCAGCTCAACCTCGTCAACCATCAGCTCAGCCCCGCCGAGATGGCCGGCCGCACCCGGTGCTTCGTCATCGGCGGCGAGAATCTGCGCGCCGACCAGGTGGCGCCGTGGCGGGCGCACGCCCCCGACACCACGCTGGTCAACGAGTACGGGCCGACGGAGACGGTGGTCGGCTGCGCCGCGTACGAGGTCGACCCGTCCACCCCGGTCGACGGGTCGGTCCCCATCGGTCGGCCGATCGCCAACACCGAGCTGTACGTGCTGGACGACTGGGGCAACCCGGTCCCGGTGGGTGTTGTCGGCGAGCTGTACGTCGGCGGAGCCGGCGTGGCACGCGGCTACCTGCACCAGCCCACGCTGACGGCGGCGCGATTCGTCCCACACCCGTTCTCGTCCGCCCCCGGAGCCCGGCTGTACCGCACCGGCGATCTCGTGCGGCTGCGTCCCGACGGGAACCTGGAATACCTGGGCCGCACCGACAGCCAGGTCAAACTGCACGGTTACCGGGTGGAGTGCGGCGAGATCGAGGCCGCCATCCGCCGATGCCGGCCGGACAGCGACGTGACGGTGCAACTGCGCCGGGACGACCCGGACGACCCGCGCCTCGTCGCGTACGTGGCCGGTGGAGCCGGCGTGGCCAGCAGAGCCGGCGGAGCCGGTGGGGCGGAGATCGACGCGGCGGCCCTGCGGGCGGCGCTCGCCGCCGAACTGCCGTCCTACCTGGTGCCCGCCGCGATCGTCTTCCTCGACGCGCTGCCGCTGACCCGCAACGGCAAGGTGGACGTCGCCGCGCTGCCCGCCGCCGGTCGGGAGGTGCCCCGGCAGCGCGCCGAGGCGGACCCGGATCGACCGACGCCCGAACAGCCGGCGAGCGCACCCGTCGAGCCCGGACCGGCCAACTGGGACGCCGCCCGGATCGGGCTCGAACGACTGGTCGTCGACGTGTGGCGTGACGTGCTCGGCGTCGCGCAGGTCGGGACGCGGGACAACTTCTTCGACCTCGGCGGCCACTCGATGCGCCTGCTGGTTGTCCTCAAGCGACTGCACGAGCGGCTCGGTGACGTCGTCACGGTCACCGACCTGTTCCGCAATCCCACTGTCGAGTCCTTGGCGGCGTTCCTGACCACGGCCACCACTGGCACGCAAGCCCCGGCCGCCCCGGCCACGACGGCCCGCGTCACCCGGCCACGGACGGGCACCACGGCCCAGCCCGGCGGCCTGATCGCCGTCGTCGGCATGGCCTGTCGCTTCCCCGGCGCGCGGACCATCGACGAGTACTGGCACAACATCCGCGCCGGCGTGGAGTCGGTGCGGGAGTTCAGCATCGAGGAGATGCTGGCCGACGGGGCCGACCCGACCCGGCTCGACGATCCCGCGTACGTCCGCTCCGGCACCTGGCTGCCCGGGATCGACGAGTTCGACGCCGCCTTCTTCGGCGTCACGCCCCGGGAGGCGCAGACCCTCGACCCGCAGCACCGGATGCTGCTGGAGTGCGCCTGGCACGCGCTGGAGCACGCCGGTTACGACCCGGCGGGCCACGCCGGCCGGATCGGCCTGTTCGCCGGGTCGGGTCGCAGCACGTACCTGCTGGACAACCTGAGCAGCCATCCGGAGCTGATGCACACCATCGGCGAACACCAGTTGTCCATCAACAACGACAAGGACTTCCTGCTCAGCCGGGTCGCGTACAAACTCGACCTGACCGGCCCCGCCGTCACCGTGGCAACGGCCTGCTCGACCTCCCTGGTCGCCGTGCACCTCGGCCGGCAGAGCCTGCTGACCGGTGAGTCCGACCTGGTCCTGGCCGGTGGGGTCAGCGTCTTCCCGGCGCAGCGGCGCGGCTACCTCTACCACGACGGCGGGGTCTACTCCCCCGACGGACACTGCCGGCCGTTCAGCGCCGACGCGCGGGGCAGCATCGCGTCCAGCGGGGTCGGCATCGTCGCGCTCAAACGGCTGGAGGACGCGGTCGCGGACAACGACACCGTCTACGCCGTGATCCGCGGTTCCGCGATCAACAACGACGGCGCCCGCCGCACCGGCTACACCGCGCCCGGCGTCGACGGCCAGGTTGCGGTGATCAGCAGCGCCCTCGCGTCGGCCGGCGTGCAGCCCCGCTCGGTGAGCTATGTCGAGGCGCACGGCACCGGCACCAGTCTCGGTGACCCCATCGAGGTGACGGCCCTGACCGAGGCGTTCCGGCGGGGCACCGACGAACAGGGCTTCTGTGCCCTCGGCTCGGCCAAGGCCAACATCGGCCACACCGACGCCGCCGCCGGTGTGGCCGGGCTACTCAAGACGATCATGGCGTTGCACAGCCGTACGCTGCCACCCACCATCAACGTGAGCCGACCCAACCCGGCGATCGACTTCGAGAGCAGCCCGTTCTACCTGAACGACACCGCCCGACCGTGGCCCGGCGACGACGGCCCGCGCCGGGCGGGCGTCAGCTCGTTCGGCATGGGCGGCACGAACGCCCACGTCGTGCTGGAGGAGCCGCCGGCCACGGCCGCCGCGCCGCCTGCCCCGCCGGCCACCGGGCCGCACCTGCTGGTGCTGTCGGCGCGTACGGTCGAGTCGCTGGATCGGCAGACGCGTCAGCTCCGCGACTGGGTCGGCGCGCACCCCGAGGCGGACCTCGCCGACGTGGCGGCGAACCTGGGCCGGCGCCAGCCGATGACCCACCGCCGTTTTCTCGTCGCGGCAGACCACGCCGACGCGCTGGTCGCCCTCGACGCGCCACAACGGCAGTTCACCGGCGTTCATCCCGGTGGCCGTCGGACCCTGGTGTTCGCCTTCCCGGGGCACGGCGCGCAGCACGTGGCGATGGGCGCCGGCCTGTACCGCGCGGAGGCGACCTACCGGGCGGTCGTGGACGAGTGCGCCGAGCAGCTCCGCGACGACCTCGGCCTCGACCTGCGTACGCTGCTGTGCCCAGCGCCCGACGGCCACCCGGAGGCGGAGCGGCTGCTCGCGCGGCCTGGGTTGATCCAACCCGCTCTGTTCGTCACCGGGTACGCCCTCGCCCGGTCGCTGCTCGCCCGCGGGGTGACCCCGGACCTGATGGTGGGACACAGCCTCGGCGAGTACGTCGCGGCGTGCCTCGCCGGTGTCTTCTCCCTGGCCGACGCGCTGCGGCTGGTGAGCGCCCGCGGTGAGTTGGTCGAACGGACCCCGGCCGGGGCGATGCTCGCGGTGAGTCTGCCGGAGACGGCGGCGGCGGGGCTGGCGGTGGACGGTCTGTCGCTGGCCGCCGTCAACGCACCCGAGCTGTGCGTGCTGTCCGGCGCACCGGAGGCGATCGAGGAGCTGCGCCAGCGGCTGACCGCCGACGGGGTCGAGTGCCGGCCGCTGCGGGTCACCCGGGGCTACCACTCGGCCCTGCTCGACCCGGTGCTCGACGAGTTCGCCGACCACGCGCGCCGGGTGACCTACCACGAGCCGCAACGCCCGTACCTGACCAACCTGACCGGCGGTCCGGTCGCCCCCGGGCAGGTCACCGACCCCGCGTACTGGGTGCGGCACATGCGGGAGCCGGTCCGGTTCGCCGAGTCGGCAGCGCTGCTCGCCGAGCAGGACGTCGTCCTCGCGGAGCTGGGTCCCGGGCACGCCCTCGGTGGCCTCGCCCGGTTGGCCGGGGTGCGGCCCGGTCAGGTGGTGGCGGCGATGCGGCATCCGCGCAGCGACGCCGACGACCTCACCACGATGCTCGACGCGGTGGGCCGGCTGTGGCTGTCCGGCGGGCGGGTCGACTGGCAAGCGTTCCACGGTGGCCCACGTCGCCGCCTGGCCCTGCCCGGCTATCCCTTCGAGCGGCGCCGCCACTGGTTGGACGCGGTGTCGCGGCCCGACACGGCGCAGCCCGCACCCGTCCCTTCGAGCGCTACCGCTCCGGAGGCACCCGGGCAGGTCGAGGCCGGCAACCGCCCGCCGGTCAGCACCGCCTACGTCGCCCCGAGCACGCCCGGGCAGGAGATCGTGGCGGACCTGTGGAGCGAGCTGCTCGGGATCCGGC
Source organism: Micromonospora zamorensis (assembly GCF_900090275.1). Lineage (NCBI taxonomy): Bacteria > Bacillati > Actinomycetota > Actinomycetes > Micromonosporales > Micromonosporaceae > Micromonospora > Micromonospora zamorensis. The sequence goes on from NZ_LT607755.1 coordinate 3,805,934, forward strand.
CGATCGGGGCGCTCGACAACCTCTTCGAGCTGGGTGGGCACTCGCTGCTCGCCACCCAGTTCGTCGTGCGGCTGCGGGCCCGGCTCGGCGTCGCGCTGCCGCTGGAGACCATCTTCGCGACGCCGACCGTCGCCGGGATCGCGGCCACGCTGCCGCAGACCGGCCCCGCACCCACCACCACCGTCGCACCGCGGCCCAGCGTCGCGCCGACCATCCCCCGCGCCGAGCCCGACGCCTTGCCGGCGCCGCTCTCCTCCGGGCAGCACCGGCTGTGGTTCCTCGACCAGGCGTACGAGCAGAGCGCCTACACCGTCGGCACGGCACTGCTGCTCGACGGCACCCTCGACGTCGACACACTGCGCGGGGCCCTCGCGGAGCTGACCCGGCGGCACGAGTCGCTGCGTACCGTCTTTCCGCTCGGACCCGACGGCGACCCGGTGCAGCAGGTGCTGCCGCCCGGCCCGGTGGACCTGCCGATCGTGTGCGCCCCGACCGGCGCGGACGACACGGCCCCGGTCGCCCGCAGCATCGTGGAACCGGCGGTCGCCGACGCGGTGCCGCCATGGGCCCACGCCGCCCTCGCCGCCGACGTCGGACGCCCGTTCGACCTGGCCCGCGGGCCGCTGTTCCGTGCCGTGCTCCTGCGCATCGCCGACGACCGGCACGTGCTGTCGATGACCATGCACCACGCCGTCTCCGACGGTTGGTCACTCGGCATCGTCGCCAGCGAGGTGGCCACCCTGTACGGCGCCGCCCTGGACGGTCGCGCCGCACCGCTGCCCGAACTGGCCGTCCAGTACGGCGACTACGCCCGGTGGCAACGCGGCCGGCTGGCCGACGTCGACAGCGACGACATGCGGTACTGGCGCGAGCAACTCGACGGGGTGGCGAGCGTCCTGGAGGTGCCCACCGACCGGCCCCGACCACCCGTGCAGACCTTCCACGGCGCGGTGCACACCCGGGTCCTGTCCCCGCACGCCGCCGACGAGCTGCGCCGGTTCAGCCAGACCCGGGGCGCCACCCTGGCCATGACGGTGCTGTCTGCCCTGAAGGCGCTGCTGTGGCGCTACACCGGCCAGCGGGACATCTGCATCGGCACGCCGGTCGCCGGGCGGGTACGCGCCGAACTCGAACCGATGGTCGGCTTCTTCGTCAACATGCTGCCGTTGCGGACCTCGATCGACGGCGAGTGGACGTTCGAGGAGCTGCTCCAGCAGGTCCGGCGCACCGCCCTGGGCGCGTACGACCACCAGGAGGTGCCGTTCGAGCGGCTGGTGGATCTCGTCGACGCGCCCCGCGACCTCAGCCGCAACCCGCTGTTCCAGGTGATGTTCAACCTGCTGAACCTGCCCGAGCGGCGGGATCTGGGAACCGCCGGGCTGCGGATGGTCCAGTTCGCCGTCGAGCCGGGGATCGCGCAGCAGGACCTCGCCCTGTACGCGTACGAGGTGACCGAGGGGCTGCGGTTCCGGTTGGAGTACAACACCGACCTGTTCGACGCGGCCACCGCCGAGCGGATGATGGGGCACCTGGAGACGCTGCTCGCCGCTGCCGTCGCCGACCCCGACGTCCGGTTGGCGGATCTGGCCGTCCTCACCCCCGCCGAGCTGACCCGCGTCGACGAGTGGAACGACACCGCCACCCCGCTCGGCTGGGCCACGCCCGGTCGGGACGGGGGGACGCCGACCCTGGTCGAGCTGATCGCACACCAGGTTGCCACGAACCCCGACCGGCCGGCCGTGACGTTCGGGACCACCACGCTCACCTACGCCCAGCTCAACGCCCGGGCCAACCGGCTCGCGCACCGGCTCCGCCGGGCCGGGGTCGGCCCCGACGGCACTGTCGCCGTCTGCCTGCACCGCTCCGAGGACCTGCCGGTCACGCTGCTCGGTGTGCTCAAGGCCGGCGGCGCGTACGTCCCGGTGGACCCCGACTATCCGATCGAGCGGCAGCGGTACGTGCTGACGCACAGCGGTGCGAGCGTCCTGATCACCGAACCGGGCCTGGCCGACCGCTTCACCGGGTACGCGGGCGAGGTACTGCGCACCGACGCGAGTGCGGGCACCGGGCCGGAGACCGACCCCGAGCCGCTGGCCGGGCCGGACCATCTCGCCTACGTGATCTACACGTCCGGGTCCACGGGCCACCCCAAGGGCGTCCGGGTGACGCACGGCGCGATCGTCAACACCCTGGCGGCCATGCGGGAGCGGCCCGGCCTGACCAGCGACGGCACGATGCTCGCGATGGCCAGCTTCGCCTTCGACATGTCCGTACCGGAGCTGTTCCTGCCCCTGGTCGTCGGCGCGCGGATGCTGCTGGTGGGCCGCGACGTCGGTTACGACGCGCCGCGGCTGGCCGCGCTGCTCGCCGCGGAGGGGGTCACCCTGGCCCAGGGCACCCCGGCGACCTGGCGGCTGCTGATCGAGTCCGGCTGGTCCGGGCTGCCCGGCCTGACGGCGGTGTGCGGCGGCGAGGCGGTGTCCGCGCCGCTGGCCCGGCAGCTCGCCGAGCGGGTCGGCGCGTTGTGGAACCTCTACGGCCCGACCGAGGCCGCCGTGTGGTCCACCATGGAACGCCTCGAACCCGACCTCACCCACCTCAGCATCGGCCGCCCGATCGGCAACGTGCGCGCCTACGTGCTCGACCCGCGACTGCGTCCCGCACCGGTGGGCGTGCTGGGTGAGCTGTACCTCGGCGGCGCGGGGCTGGCGCGTGACTACCACGGCGACCCCGACCTCACGGCGCAGCGGTTCGTGTCGGACCCGTTCTCCGCCGGCCGGCTCTACCGCACCGGGGACCTCGGCCGGTGGCTGGCCGACGGCCGGATCGAGTTCGTCGGCCGCAGCGACTCGCAGGTGAAGGTCCGCGGATTCCGCATCGAACTGGGCGAGATCGAGGCGGTGCTGCGCCGCCACCCGGAGGTCCGCGACACCGCAGTGGTGGTCCGCGAGGACGACGGCGAGAAGAGCGTCGTGGCCTACCTGACGCTGACCACTGGAACGACGGCCGACGGGGACGGACCCGACGGCGGGGCGGCAGGGCAGCCCGTACCCGACTTCGACGCCGACCCCACGCCCTGGCGGGCGTTCGCGCGCACCTACCTGCCCGACTACATGGTCCCGTCCGCGTTCGTGGTGCTCGACCGGATGCCGCTGAGCGCCAACCGCAAGGTCGACCGGGCCGCCCTACCGGCACCGGTACGCGGCGGGGCCGGCGTCGGCGCGGCACCGCCCGACACCCCGCTGCGGGCGGCGCTGGCGAAGCGGTGGGCGGCAGTGCTCGGCTACGACACCGTCGGCATCGACGACGACTTCTTCGACCTCGGCGGCGACTCCTTCAAGGCCATCAAGGCGTTGGCCGGCAACGACCCGGCGATCAGCGTCCTCGACCTGTTCCGCCACCCGACGATCCGCTCGTTGACCGAGCACCTGGACGCGACCGGGGGGTCCGCCGGGCGGCTGCTGCACGAGCTGACCCCGGCGCTACCGGCGACACCGACACGGCTGACGCTGGTCTGCGTACCCTTCGCCGCCGGTAGCGCGATCACCTTCCAGCCGCTGGCGGACGCCCTCCCGCCCGGCGTGCGGCTGTACGCCCTGGAGCGCCCCGGGCACGACGTGAACCGCCCGGACGAGCCCCTGCTGGGCATGGACGAGCTGGTGGACGGCTGCGTGGCCGAGGTCGTGGCGGGGATCAGCGGCCCGGTGGCGGTGTACGGGCACTGCATGGGCGGCGCCGAGGCGGTGGAGCTGGGCCGTCGGCTGGAGGCGGCCGGTGTGGAGCTGACCGGCGTGGTCATCGGCGCCCACTTCCCCGCCCCTCGGCTGCCCGGCCGGGTGTTCCGCTGGCTACGGCAGTGGTTTCCGACGGAGCGGTGGACGTCGAAGCGTCGGACCCTGGAGTCGCTGCGGGCGATGGGCTTCTTCACCGAGGTCTTCGACGAGCGGGAGAAGGACTTCGTGATGCGCGTGGTCCTGGCCGACGCCGCGATGGGCGAGGACTACTACACCGACGTCTACGACAACGGTCTGCCCAGGAAACTGTCGGCCCCGATCGTCTGTGTGGTCGGTGGCGGAGACCGGGCCACCGAGCTGTACCAGGAGCGCTACCTGGAGTGGGAGTTCTTCTCCGACCGGGTGTCCCTGGAGGTCATCGAGGGCGCCGGCCACTACTTCGCCAAGCACCAACCCGCCGAGGTGGCGCGCATCATCCAGGCGACCTGCGATCCGTCGAACGCGACGCCCGCCAAGCCGCCGCCCGCCACGGTTACTCCGCCGGCCGCCGCCGTGGTCGTGCCGGCGACGGACGGCACACCACCCGCCGTACGTCGGGCGATGCCCAGCCTCACCGTGTTCTACCTGATCGCCCTGGGTCAGCTCGTCTCGCTGATCGGCAGCGGACTGACCGGCTTCGGCATGGGCCTGTGGGTGTACCAGCAGACCGGGTCGGTCTCGTTGTTCGCCACGGCCACCGTCCTGGCGCTGCTGCCCGCCGTGGTGCTGTCTCCCATCGCGGGGGCGCTGGCCGACCGGTGGGACCGGCGACTCATCATGATCGTCGCGGACTGCGTGGCAGCCACCGGCACGGTGAGCCTCGCCCTGCTGCTGTGGCTCGGCCAACTCCAGCTCTGGCACGTCTTCACCGCCATCACCGTCACCGCCGTGGCTACCGCCTTCCAGCTACCCGCCTACCTGGCGGCCGTCACGCAACTCGTGCCCAAGCGGTACTACGGGCGCGCCAACGGCATCGTCTCCCTGGGCACCGCGACGAGCACAGTGCTGGCGCCGCTGCTCGGCGGTGCGCTGGTCATCGCGGTCGGGCTGCGCGGCGTCGTGATCATCGACCTGCTCACCTTCGCCGTCGCGGTCACCGTCACCCTGTCGGTCCGGTTCCCGAACACCCTGTTCGTCCGGCGCGAGGAGACCTTCCGGCGGGCGGTCCTGGGCGGTTGGCGGTTCATCGTGCGCCGCCACGGCCTGGTGGCCCTGGTCGTGCTGACCGCGTCGCTCAACTACTTCTTCGCCATGGTCGAGGTTCTGGTCACCCCGCTGACCCTGTCGTTCGGTGACCCGGCGGTGCTCGGCCGGGTGCTCGCCGCCAGCGGCGTCGGCATGCTCGTCGGCTCGGTCCTCATGGGAGTGTGGGGCGGCACGGCCCGGCGGACCACCGGCATCCTGGCGAGTGTCGTGCTCCTCGGCGCGTCGCTGCTCACTGTCGGCCTGCGCCCGAGCCCACTGTTCCCGGCCCTCGGCCTGTTCGGCATGGGCCTGGCCACGGCCCTGGTGAACACGCACTGGTTGGCCATCGTGCAGGCCAAGGTCGGGCTGGAGCTGCAGGGCCGGGTGCTCTCGATGGGCCAGATGCTGTCCTGGCTGATGGTGCCGGCCGGTTTCCTCACCGCCGGTCCGCTCGCCGAGCACGTGTTCGCCCCGATGGTGTCGCCCGGCGGCCTGCTGGCCGCTGTCGTCGGCACCGGCCCGGGCCGCGGCATGGCCCTCGCGGCGATCGTCGCCGGCCTCTGCTCGCTCGCCCTGGCCGCCGTCGGCATCGCCTACCGACCGATCCGCCACGTCGAGGACGAGCTGCCCGACAACGACCCCGGCACTGTCATCGTCGCCGACAAGGACCGCCTCCAGGCCGAGGCCGACCGACGGCTCGCCGAGCACCGTGCTGGGGGCGCGCAGCGGGCCGAGCCGGTCCCGGTGGGCGGGCGCGGTGGTCGTCGATGAGCGCCCCCGCCCGGCCCGCCGGCCCGACCCGTCGAACCGTCGACCGACGCGCCGCCGGCGTACCAGCCGACGTCGACTGTCTGCACCGGATGGTGGCCGCGCAGGCCGCCCGAACCCCGGAGGCGGAGGCGGTACGGCACGCCGACCGCACGTGGTCGTACCGGGATCTCGACGAGGCGGCGAACCGGCTGGCCCGGGTCCTGCTCGCGCGCGGGGTGAGCCGGGAGGACCGTGTCGGCGTCTGCCTGCCCCGGACACCCGAACTGGTGGTCGCCCTGCTCGCCGTGCTCAAGGCCGGCGCCTGTTACGTCCCGCTGGACCCGGCGTACCCGCCGGCCCGGGTGGCCTTCATGGCCGCCGACTCCGGGGCCCGGCTGGTGCTCACCCGCGCCGACCTCGCCGACCGGTTCCCCGACCTGGCCGTCCCGATCGACCGACTGGACCTGCCCAGGGACGGCACCGACCCGGCGGTGCCGACGACACCGACGGACCTGGCGTACGTCATCTACACCTCCGGCTCCACCGGGCGGCCCAAGGGCGTGGCCATCGAGCACCGCTCGGTGTCGGTGCTCATGCACTGGATCCGGCAGACCTTCGACGACACCGAACTGGGCGGCCTGCTCGCCGCCACCTCCGTCTGCTTCGACCTGTCCGTCTTCGAGATCTTCGGCCCGCTCTGCTGGGGCGGGCGGGTGCTGCTCGTCGACGACGTGCTGGCCCTCGCCGCCCCCGGCGTGGACCGGCTGCCCGTCACACTGGTCAACACCGTGCCCTCCGCGATGGGGGAACTGCTCACCGCCGACGCCCTGCCGGCGAGCGTGCGGACGGTCTGCCTCGCCGGTGAGCCACTCACCGCCGCGCTGGCCGCCCGGGTGTGGTCGCGTCCGCACGTCCGCCGGCTCTGCAACCTCTACGGCCCGTCGGAGGACACCACCTACTCCACCTGGGCGGAGGTGCCGCCGGACAGCGGGGACCCGCCGATCGGCCGGCCCCTGCCGCAGACCCGGGCCTACGTCCTCGACCCCGAGGGGCAGCCGGTCCCGCCGGGCGATCCGGGCGAACTCCACCTGGCCGGGGCGGGCGTGGCCCGGGGCTACCTCGACCGCCCGGAAGAGACGCGGGCCCGGTTCCTGCCCGACCCGTTCCGCCGCGGCGAGCGGATGTACCGCACCGGCGACCGGGTCCGGCTGCGCCCGGACGGGCAACTGGCCTACCTGGGCCGACTCGACGACCAGGTGAAACTGCGCGGCTACCGGATCGAGCTGGGTGAGGTCTCCGCCCGCCTCGCGGCCCTGCCCGGCGTACGCGAGGCGACCGCCGCCGTCCGGGAGGGGCCGAGCGGGGATCCGCTGCTGGTCGGCTACCTGGTCGGCGAGCGGCGCGACGACGTCCGGGCCCGGCTGGCCGGGGTGCTGCCCGCGCCGCTGGTCCCCGCGACGGTGGTCTGGCTGGACCGGCTGCCCACCCTGCCCAACGGCAAGGTAGACCGCTCGGCACTGCCCTCCCCCGCCCTCGGCGGCGACGCCGGGCCCGGCGCCGGGCCGTTCGACGGCATGCTCGCCGAGGTGGCGGCCGTGTGGCGCGAGGTGCTCGGCGTGCCGGTGACCACCGCCGACGACGACTTCCTCACCCTCGGCGGAGACTCCCTGCTCGCCGTACGCTGCGCCACCCGGCTGGCCGCCGCGACCGGCCGGCCGGTCCACGTCGGCGACCTCTTCGCGCACCCGACCGTCGGCGCGCTGGCGGCCCACCTCGACGGGCTGGCCGTCGACCCGACGCCGCTCGGGGAACCCGCCGGCCCGGCACCTGCCGGCCCCGCGCCGCTGTCGGCCGCGCAGGCCCGGCTGTGGTTCCTGCACCGGCTCGACCCGGCGGACACCTCGTACCTGCTGGCCTTCGCGGTGCGGTTCGACACGCCGGTGGACCTGGACCGGCTGGCCCGGGCGCTGGGTCGGGTGGTCGAGAAGCATCCGGCCCTGCGTACCGTGTTTCCGGTCGGGCCGGACGGGCCAGCGCAGCACGTCCTCCCCGGCGCCGGGCCACCGCCGCTCGTCGCGCCGTCCGAACCGGGCACCCCGCTCGACGAGCGGCTCACCCAACTCGGCGTCGAGGCCACCCGGGCCGCCATGGACCTGGCCACCGGACCGTTGCTCCGCGCCCACCTGGTGCCGGACACCACCGGCCGTGCGGCGGCACTGCTGCTCGTCGTGCACCACATCGTCTGCGACGACTGGTCGTTCGGCCTGATCGTGCGGGAGTTGGCCCAGGCGTACGACAACGTCGCGACAACGGCCCCGGAGCCCCCGGTGGCCGGCCCGGCGGCGTTCGCCCTGGCCCAGCGGGACTGGCTGGCCGGTCCCGCCGGGCAGCGGGCGCTGGCCGACCAACTCGACGAGCTGCGCGGCGCACCCGACCTGCTCGACCTGCCCGCGACGGACCGGCTCGACCGACGCGCGGCGCAGGCCCGACCCGACCGGGCGCCGTCCGGCGCCACCCTGCGGACCACAGTGGACCCCGCCACCGCCGAGGCGGTACGCGAACTGGCCCGGGCCGAACGGGTCAGCCTGCACATGGTCGGGCTGGCCGCCTTCGCGACAGTGCTCGGCGCCGCCACCGGCCGGCACGACCTGCTGATCGGCGTGGCCTTCGCCGGCCGCACCAGTGTCGCCGCCGAACGAAGCGTCGGCTGCCACGTCAACACCGTGCCGCTGCGGCTGCGCCCCGCGCCGGAGCGCGGTTTCGCCGACCTGCTCGCCGAGGCCCGCCGGGTCACCCTGTTCGCCGCGGCCCACCAGAACGTGCCCTTCGACCTGCTGGTGGAACGGCTGCGGCCCACCCGCCAGCCGCACCGCACTCCGCTGGTGCAGGTCGCCTTCGGCGTGCAGAACGCCCCACCGGCCCGGCACCGCACCGCGGCCGGCGTCGAGTTCACCGGCGTGGAACTGACCCCGGACACCGCCCGCCTCGACCTGACCCTCTGGCTCGACGAGCGGCGGGACGGGCTGGCGGCGCTGTGGACGTACCGCACCGACCTGTTCGACCACGACGGGGTGGTCACCTGGCACCGCCGGTTCACGGCGTTGCTGCGGACCGCCGCCGCCGACCCCCGACGCAGTCTGGCCGACTGCGTCGACACCCTGGGAGCGAGAGATGACTGAGCAGACCCGGGTCGCGCGGAGCATTCCCCGTCGCGGCCGTGAACGGAACCTGGTGGACGTCCACCCCGACTGGCCCGGCGGCCCGCTGCCGGCGCTGATCCGGGCCAACACACCCGACGTGGATCTGGCCGGCTGGCTGGCCGGACGCCGCGACGAGGTCGACGAGCTGGCCCGCCGGCACGGGGCCGTGCTGTTCCGTGGCTTCGCCGTGGCCGGCGCCGAGGACTTCCGCACCGTGATGGCCGCGCTCTCCGACGAGGTCCTCAGCTACGGCGAACGGTCCTCGCCGCGCAGCCAGGTCACCGAGGGGGTGTACACCTCCACCGAGCACCCCGCCGACCAGCCGATCGTGCTGCACAACGAGCAGTCGTACACGGTGAACTGGCCCCTGCGGATCGTGTTCCACTGCGAGGTGGCGCCGGGCGCGGGTGGGCGTACCCCCCTCGCGGACAGCCGCCGGGTGCTCGCCCGGCTCCGCCCGGAGACCGTCGCCGAGTTCGAGCGGCGCGGGGTGCTCTACCGGCGCAACTACCTGCCCGGCATCAGCCTGACCTGGCAGACCGCGTTCCAGACCGAACGACGGGAGGACGTCGAGGCGTACTGCGCCCGCGCGCTGATCGACGTGGAGTGGGTCGGCGAGCGGCAGTTGCGCACCCGGCAGGTCCGCCCGGCGGTACGCCGCCACCCGGTCACCGGCGAGCGGACCTGGTTCAACCACGCGCTGTTCTTCCACGTCACCTCTTTGCCCGACGATGTCAGCGCAGGGCTGCGGGCCGCCCTGGGCGAGGAGGACCTGCCCTACCAGACCGCGTACGGCGACGGCACGCCCATCTCCGACGAGGTGCTGGCCGAGCTGCGGGCCGCGTACGCCGCCGAGACCCGCTCCTTCGACTGGCAGCGCGGGGACGTGCTGCTGGTGGAGAACATGCTGGCCGCGCACGCCCGGGATCCGTTCACCCCACCCCGGCGGATCCTCACCGCCATGTCCGATCCGACCGCCGCGCCCGAACTGACCGAGGCGAGCCACCCGATGCCGGCTCCGACCGGGGACCGGGCATGAGCGGGCCGGCGCCGCGTCGACGCGCTACCGGCACGGTCAGCTCGCCGGTGTCCCGGCGGGTGCTCGTGGACGACCGGTTCGTGCTGCTCGTCGAGGCCGCCGTGCCCGACCTCGACCTGGCCGGTTGGCTCGCCGGCAGGCGCGAGGAGCTGCTCCGGGACCTGGACGAATACGGGGCGGTGTTCTTCCGCGGCTTCGAGGTGCGCACCCCCGACGACTTCAGCCAGGCCGCCCGGGCGGTCAGCCCGGACCTGCTCGGCTACCTGGAACGGGCCGCGCCCCGGCACGAGGTCGCCGACCGGGTCTTCACCTCCACCGAGTTCAACGCCGAGCAGTGGATCCCGCTGCACCACGAGATGTCGTACTCGCACAACTGGCCCAGCTACCTCTACTTCTGGTGCGCGCAGGCGGCAACCGGCAGCGGCGGGGCCACCCCGCTGGCCAGCGAACGGGTCATCACCCCGCTGATCCCCGCCGACGTCCGGGAACTCTTCCTCCGCTCCGGGGTCTGCTACGTGCGCTACTACGGCGCGCACCTGGACCTGCCCTGGCAGGAGGCGTTCCAGACCACCGACCGGGCCGAGGTGGAGGCGTACTGCCACGCCTCGGCGACCGAGTTCACCTGGCTCGGCTCCGACGGCCTGCGAACCAGGGCCCGGCGGCAGGCGGTCGCCACGCATCCGCGTACCGGGGAGACGGTGTGGTTCAACCACGCCCACCTGTTCCACGTGTCGAACATGCCGGCCGAGGTGTCCGGCGCGCTGCTGCGCGAGTACGGCCCGGACGGGTTGCCCCGCAACGCGTATCTCGGTGACGGGCAGCCGATCCCCGACGAGGTGGTCGCCGGGCTGCGCGAGCTGTATCGGGAACACGCGGTGTCGGTTCCCTGGCAGCGCGGCGACGTGCTGGTGGTGGACAACTTCCTGGCGACCCACGGTCGCGAACCCTTCAGCGGCGACCGGCAGATCCTGGTCGCCATGTCCGACCTCTACATCAACCGGAGCGTTCTGTGAACGGTTACCGTCTGTCCCCCGTCCAGCGGCTCGCCTGGTCGGCCAAGCAGGACCTGGTCCGGGCGCGGGTGCGGTTGGACCGCCCGCTGGACCGGGCCCGGTTGCAGAGCGCCCTGGACGCGGTGGTGGCCCGGCACGAGGCACTGCGCCTGACCCTGGTGCACCACCCGGGTCTGCGGGTGCCGATGCAGGACGTCGACGACGACCGCAGCGTCACCGTCGGCGCGCAGGGCGAGCTGTCGGTGACCCTCACCGACGATGCGCTGGAGCTGACCGCCACCCCGCTGATCGCCGACCCGGCCAGCCTGCGTCTGGTCCTCGCCGACCTGGCCCGGGGGTACGCCGGCGAGACGTTGCCGCAGGATCCGGAGGCGTTGCAGTTCCTCGACGTCGCCGAGTGGCAGCTTGAGGAGCGCGAGCAGGCACCGGCCACCGCCGCGCCGACAGTGCCGGCCGCTCGACTGGTCACCCCGCACGGGGACGACCCGACGGCCGTGGTGTCCGCGACCGTTTCCGCCGCCGAGCTGACCGACGTGGCGCGGACCGCCGGTGTCGAGCCGGAAACCGTGCTGCTGGCCGCGTGGGCGCTCGCGGTGTCCCGCCGCGCCGAGGCACCGGAGGGCGCCGACGAGGTGGACCTGGTGCTGGCCCGGTGGAGCGACGGCCGCCATGCCGCTGGCACCGCCGAGGTGGTGGGTCCGCTGGGTGGCTACGGCCCGATCCGGTTGGCCCTGCCGCTGCCCACCACGCCCGCCGACCTGCTGGCCGTCGTCCGCGCGGCCGAGAGCACCGCCGACGACACGTTCCACCTGGTCGACCCGGTGGACGAGCAGTCCGGGGCGGTGGCGGGCTTCGCGGTGCCCCCGGCTGCCGCGCCGGCCACTGTGGCCGGGCTCGGTGGAGTCGCCGTGCACGTCGTCACCCAACCGGCGGCGGCCGGCCCGCAGCTGACAGTGCTGGCCGAGGGCGACCGGGTCACCTTGGACGTGGTCGGCGGCCAGTGGCTGCTCGACGCGCTGCTGGCGGTCCTGCGGACCCTGCCCGCCGCGCTCTCCGGCGCCGACGTGCCGTCGGTGCTCGGCGAGGCCGAGGGCCGCTGGCTGACCGACGCGGCGGGAACACCGTCGCAGGCGTCGGCGCGTACCCTCGTGGACCTTTTCGACGCGGGCCTGGCGGGGATGAACGAGCAGGCCGTGGCGGTGGTCGACGCGGACGGCGCGTACACGGTCGGTGAGCTGCGGGAACGGGCCGCGCGGGTGGCCGGGGCCCTGGCCGCGCACGGCCTGTCCGGCGCCCCGGTCGGCGTGCTGGCCGACCGGTCCCGGGACACCGTCGTGGCGTTCCTCGGCGTGCTGCGCGCGGGGGCGGTCTTCGTGCCGTTGGACCCGGACGCCCCGCCCCGGCGGCTCGCCGCGCAGATCCGCGCGGTCGGCGCGGAGGTCGTCGTGGGCGACGGCGGTGCGGGGACCGTGACCGTCGGCGACCTCGTCGCGGCCGGCGACCGCCCGCCCGCCGCGGTGCCGACCCCGACCGACCCGGCGTACGTGATCTTCACGTCCGGCTCCACCGGCACTCCCCGACCGGTGCAGGTGTCGCACGGCGCCGCCGCGCATCTGGCCGACGCCTTGGAGCAGGTCGTGTACGCGGACAGCCGCCCCGGTCTGCGGGTGGCGGTGAACGCCCCGATCACCTTCGACGCCAGCGTGAAGCAGCTCGTGCAGCTCGGCCACGGCCGCAGCCTCTACCTGGTGCCCGAGCAGGTCCGCCGGGACGGGGCGGCACTGGCTGCCACGCTGGCCGACCACGCTGTCGACGTGCTCGACCTGACCCCCTCTCAACTACGCATCCTGCTCGCCGGGGCGGGTGACATCCGGCTGCCCGGCCTGCTGCTGCTCGGCGGCGAGGCGATCGCACCCGACCTGTGGGAGACCCTCGCGGCGCTGCCCGACGTCCGGGCGGTCAACCTGTACGGCCCGACCGAGTGCACGGTGGACACCACTGCGGCGCACGTGCGTGCCGGGGAGGCCCCGACGATCGGCCGACCCCTGCCCGGCGTCGTGGTGTGGGTGCTCGACGAGCAGCTGCGCCCGGTGCCGCCGGGCGTGGCCGGTGAACTCTGCGTCAGCGGCCCGCAGCTCGCCGACGGTTACCGGGGCGACCCGGAGGCCACCGCCCGGCGGTTCGTGACCGTGGCGCTGCCGTCCGGGCGCACCGAGCGGGTGTACCGCACCGGCGACCGGGTCCGCTTCGACGCCGACCGGCGGCTGCGCTACCTGGGTCGGCTCGACGACCAGGTGAAGATCCACGGGTTCCGGGTGGAGCCGGGCGAGATCGCGGCCGCTCTTCGCGAGCACCCGGAGGTGGCCGACGCCGCGGTGGTGGCCCGCGACGACGACCGGCACGGCGACCGGCTCGTCGCCTACGTCCGCCCGGGTGACGCGCCGACCACTGTGGACGTCGACCGGGTCGCCGGGGTCAACCCCCACGAGACCCGCTACCTGCACGACGAGATCTTCGTCCAGCAGGTCTACCTGCGCGACGGCATCGTGCTGCGGCCCGGAGCCACCGTCCTCGACGTGGGCGCGAACATCGGCATGTTCTCGCTGTTCGTGAACGCCGTCTGCCCGGACGCCACGATCCACGCGTTCGAGCCGGTGCCGTCGGTGGCCGACCTGCTGCGCCGCAACGTCGCCGAGTTCGGCGTGCCGGCCACCGTGCACGCCGTCGGGCTGTCCCGGGCTGCCGGGGAGGTGTCCTTCACCTACTACCCGGGCTACTCGATGATGTCCGGCCACGCCGCGTACGCCGACCCGGACGCCGAGGTGGCGGTGATCAAACGGTTCCTCGCCAACGAACGCGACGCCGGCGCCGACCGCGAGGTGCTGCTCGGCCGGGTCGACGAACTGCTCGCGGAACGCTTCGCCGGCCGGGAGCTCACAGTGCCGGTCCGGCCGCTGTCGGCGTTCCTCGACGAGCTCGCCCCGGAACGGATCGACCTGCTGAAGATCGACGTACAGCGGGCCGAGGCGGACGTGCTCGCCGGGCTGGACGATCGGCACTGGCCGCTGGTCGCGCAGGTCGCCATGGAGGTGCACGACGCGCCCGGCACCGACGCCGAGGGCCGACTGGCCGAGCTGGTCGCCACCTTCGAGGCGCGTGGCTTCGACGTGGTGACCCGGCAGGACGACCTGCTGATCGGCACCGACCGGCACACCCTGCACGCCGTACGCCCCGAGTACGCCGCCGATCCACGCCCGGCCGTGGTCGTCCCGGCCGGGCCGACGGCAGGGCCCCTCGACGAACGGCTCACCGGCTGGCTGGCCGACCGGCTCCCGGCCCACCTGGTCCCGGCGGCGGTGGTGCTCCTCGACGAACTGCCGCTGACCCGCAACGGCAAGCTCGACCAGGCGGCGCTGCCCGTGCCCCGCCTCGACCGGCCGCACGGCGGCACTGTGGTGGCGCCTGCCGACCGGGCCGAACAGATCCTCGTCGAGGCGTGGCGCGAGGTGCTCGGGGTGGCGACCGTCGGCGTGACGGACAGCTTCTTCGCGCTCGGCGGCGACTCCATCCGCAGCATCCAGATGCAGGTCGCCGCGAACAAGCGAGGGCTGTCCTTCCGGCTCAGCGACATCTTCACGTACCAGACGATCCGCGAGCTGGTCACGCACGGCGAGATCACCCTCGCCGGGACCGACGCGGTGGCCGGCTCGGCGTCGGTCCCGGCCGGACGCTTCACTCTGGTGGCCGCCGCCGACCGGGAGCTGCTGCCCGCCGGGCTGGCCGACGCGTACCCGATGACGACCCTCCAGCAGGGCATGGTCTACCACTGTGAGCTGACCGGCGACCCGGCGATGTACCACAACGTCACCGCGCACCGGATCGCCGCGTCGTTGGACGCGCCCGCGCTGCGGCGCGCGCTGGGCGGTCTGGTGGCCGCCCATCCGGTGCTGCGGACCGGGTTCGCGCTGGGCGCGTACTCCGAGCCGTTGCAGCTCGTGCACGCCGACGTGCCGGTCGAGGTGCCGGTGACGGATCTGACCGGTGTCGAGGCACAGACCCGCCGCGCCCGGATCGACGCACTCGTGGCGGCCGACCGGGTACGTCCCTTCGACCTGGCCCGACCGCCGCTGCTGCGGTTGCACGCCGTTCGGGAGGACGCCGACGCGTTCACCCTGATCATCGCCGAGTACCACGCCATCCTCGACGGCTGGAGTCTGCACCTGTTCCGTACCGACCTGCTCGCCGCGTACGACCGGGAGCGGGCCGGCGCCTCTCATCCGGCCCGCCCCGGCCTGCCGTTCCGGGAGTACGTGGCCGCCGAGCGACGGGCCCGGACCGATGAGGCCAGCCGCCGGTTCTGGCTGGACGGTCCCGCCGCGGCGCCGCCGCTGCTGCTCGGCGGGGCAGCCCCACGGACCACCACCACCCAGCAGGTGCCACTGCGAGCCGGCACCACCGAGGCGGTCACCGAGGCGGCCCGGGCCGCCGGCGTACCCGTCAAGTCCTGGCTGCTCGCCATCCACCTGCGGATGCTCGGCGAACTCACCGGCCGCGACGACGTGGTCAGCGGACTGGTGGTCGGTGGGCGGCCGGAGGGCGAGGGCAGCGACGCCACCCTCGGGTTGTTCCTCAACACCCTGCCGGTCGGTGCGGAGCTGGGCACCCGTTCGCTGGCCGAGCTGGCCGCCGAGGTGTGGCGGGCCGAACGGGACATGATGGGACACCACCGCTTTCCGCTGGCGGAGATCGTCCGGGCCGGAGGGGTCGGACCGTGCTTCGACCACTTCTTCAACTGGACGCACTTCACCAACGACCCGGCCGGTGGTGGCCCCCGCATCGTGGACAGTCGGGGCGTCACCGTCGACGTGGCGTTCAGCCTCGCCGTCGACGCCGAGCTGGACGCGGACACCGGCCGCCTCGCCCTCACCCTCCAGTACGACCACCGCACCGTCGCCGGGGACCGGGTCGACGCGTTCGCCGATGGCTTCCGTCGCCTGCTGGCGGCCGACCCGCACGCGCCGCTGCCCGCCGTTGCCAGCGGTGGGCAGGCGGCCGGCGATGCGTGGGCGACCCGGGTGGCGGCGGCCTGGCAGGAGGTGCTCGGGGTCGCGCCGGATGATCCGGCGACCGGATGGTCGGCCGCCGGCGGTGACTCGCTGCGCGCGCTGCGGCTGGTCACCATGCTGCGGCAGCGTCACGGCAGCGACCTCACGCTGCCCGAGTTCGTGACGCTGGGCAGTTACGGCGCACTGGTGGACCGGGTGGCCCGGTCATGACCGGTCTCAGCACCTCCGCCGTGCACGGCGACGACGGACTGGTCCCGGGCGGAGCCGTCGCGCCGCCGATCGTGCAGAGCGTCACCTTCAGCGCCGACTCCGACGAGCAGTTCACCGCGATCGCCACCGAGACGCGGGGCAGCGCCTTCTACACCCGCTACGGCAACCCGAACCACGCCCAGGTGGCCGCCGTCGTCGCCGAGCTGGAAAGCGCCGAGACGGGGCTGGTCACCGCCTCCGGGATGGGGGCGGTCAGCACCATCGCGCTGGCCCTGCTCTCCGCCGGCGACCACGTGGTGGTGCAGCGCAGCACGTACGGCGGCACCACCTCGCTCACCACCGGCCTGCTGTCCCGGTTCGGGGTGTCGTACACCCAGGTGGACCAGACCGACACCGAGGCGTTCGCGCGGGCGATCCGGCCGCGGACGCGGCTCGTGCTGGTGGAGACGCCGAGCAATCCACTGCTGGAGCTGACCGACCTCACCGCAGTGGTGGAGCTGGCCCACGCGGCCGGCGCGCTGGTGGTGGTCGACAACACCTTCGCCACACCGGTCAACCAGCGTCCGATGGCAGCCGGGGCGGACCTGGTCTGGCACAGCGGCACCAAGTTCCTCGGCGGCCACTCCGACGTGTCGGCGGGAGTGGTCGTCGGCTCAGCCGAGTTGGTCGAGCGGGTGTGGCAGACGGCCATCGTCACCGGCGCCACCCTCGGCCCGGTGGACGCGTGGCTGCTGCTGCGCGGCATCCGTACGCTGCCGCTGCGGGTGGAGCGGCACAACGCCAACGCCCTGGCCCTGGCCCACGCGTTGGAGGAGCATCCGGCGGTGGCCCGGGTCCGTTACCCCGGGCTGCCGTCGCACCCGCAGCACGCGTTGGCGCGGCGGCAGATGACCGGCTTCGGCGGGGTGCTCAGCGTCGACCTGAGGGCCGGGCGGGCCGGAGCCGCCGCACTGCTGGACGGGCTGCGGCTGGCCAAACGGGCGGCCAGCCTCGGCAGCGTCAGCACGCTGGTGGTGCACCCCCGGTCGATGTGGGCGGGCATCGTGGACCCCGAGCAGTTGGCCGCGACCGGCATCGGGGACGGGCTGGTGCGCGTCTCCACCGGCATCGAGGACACCGCCGACCTGGTGGCCGACTTCCTCGCCGCGGCGGACAAGGCTACCGCGGCGAGGGATTCCGCTGCCGACTGAGCTCGAACCGGCGACCCGGGCGGCCGGCTCACCCACCACCGGGACGGAGACGTCCCGGCCCGACCGCAGGGTGAGCCGGCGGGTCAGGCAGCCAGCGCGGTGGCGAGTCTGCGGGCCTCGGTCACCAACCGGCTCGTGCCGCCGCGCGCCACCACGTCAGCCAGCCCCGGCACCTCGATGAGCACACCGGTCGCACCGGCCGCCTCGGCCGCCTCGGCCGCCAGATTGAGCAGGTCGGGCGTGCCGCGAGGTGGGGTGGGTGCGGCCAGCATCGGTGGCAGCGCGGCGGCGAGCAACCGCCAGACGCTCAGGCGGGCACCGGCCGCCATCGCGTCGCGCAGCGGTGTCGCCACCCGGGTCAGCGTCAGCTGGCCGTCCGCCGCCAACACGCCCAACTGGCCGCCGACACCGGGAGAATCGAGGTCGCCGGCGGCTGCCAGCATCAGTAGGGCGTCGAGGGCGGCCACCCGGTCCACCTCGTGCCGGGCACACAGCCCGTACGCCAGCGCCAGGTCGAGCGCCGGGCCGCCCTCGCCGGTGCACTCGGCGAGCACCGGCAGGACCATGGCGAAATCCCGTGCGTCCTCCTGCGCGGCGCTGGCGATCTCAGGCAGGAGGTGGGCGGCGACCAGGCCCCGGTGCCCCGGCAGCAGCGCTGGCCACAGGTTGCTCCAGCGGTGCGGCCCTCGTCCGATCGGGTGCGCCGGCACGGTGAGGAGTCCGAGCGGGTCCGCTGCGCCCTCGGGCGGGGCGCTCGTGACGACGGTGCGTCTGACCGGTAGCTGGTCGAAGCCGTAGTCCCAGTTGCGTCTGCGCTCACGCCGACCGACGGTGACCACCTCGTGGACCGGTGCCGGCAGGGCGTCGCCGCGCAGCCAACTGGCCAGTTCGTCGCCGGCCGGGGTGCCGAGCGCGGCGGCCCGGGTCGCCAGCGCCTCGTCCACGCCGACGGGCAGCCGCAGCAGGGCCTGGGTGAGATCCCACCGCCACACCGGACGGTCCCCGAGTGCGGCCAGCCGTTCATAGAGCGCGATCGCGTCGAGGGCCCCGGTGACGGACGTCGGGGCGGCCAGCAGCCCGGGGTCGTTCCGTCCGTCCAGGCGCTGCCCGATCTCCGCGATCCGGGCGCAGTAGACCAGCGTGAGCGCGGACCCGTGGGGCGGCTCGACCGCCGGCCGGTTCCGGAACGGCCGCATCGTCCGGGTCAGTGACTGGCTGAGAATTCTGGACCACTTGTCGCGTCGGGTGGCCGCCTCGCCGGGTGCGGCGGCGGCCAGCAGAACGCCGTTCAGTTGGACCAGGACGTTGAACTCCGCCCACTCGTGGTCCCAGGCACCCACCTCGGCCCGCCGCAGCACCGGCAGTAGGGCGGTGGCCAGCCGGTCCCGGTCGGTGGTGGTCAATCGGACCAGCCCGTCGAGGACCCGCTCCAGGGTCGACGAGGGCCAGCGCTGGGCGTGCAGCACGGCGACTTCCTCGACCAGTTCGTCCACCTCGGTGATCGGTGACGGAGCGGGTGCGGGCGACACCGGCGGGGGCAGCTCGTCGTCGGCCACTGCCACGGTGACCGTGGCGACCAGCCGATGGCCGTGCCGCTGCGCCAACGTCGCCGCGCGGTCGCGCAGGTCGGCGGCGGGATGTTCGGCACCCGACGCGAGTGCCTCGGCGATGTCGGCTGCCCGCTCGGGGTTCTGCCGGGCCAGTCTGTCCAACCAGGACAGCTGCGCCCGCACCAGCACCTTCTCCGGTCGGCCCAACACGACCCGCGAGGCGTCCAGCAGCGACTCGAACTCCACCTCGCGGCCCGAGTCGCGCAGCGCCCGCTGCGCGAGGCCGGCCACCGGCCCCGGTCCGTCGGTGAGCAGCCGCAGGTACGTGCTCGCCCGCGCCGCCACCTCGTCCGGGCTGGGTCCAAGCTGCTCGTGCAGGGCGAGGAACGGACGCAGCGCTCCGGGTCGGTCCCCGCGCAGGAGGCGGCCGAGAACCCCGTCCAGCAACGCCATCCGGTCGAGTCGACCCTCCATCGCGAGCGCCGCCAACGTCGGGGTCACCGCCTGCCCGGAGCCGGTGAAGGCCAGGTCCGCGCCGATCCCGTCGACCTCGAACAGGCGGGGCACCAGCGCGTCCAGGAACGGGTCGGCGCGCAGCCGGTCGAGCATCGGCACCTGCTGGCGCCCCTCGGCCGACCGCACCCACCACATCGAATGCGCCCAGCCGGCGACGAACGCGTCCCCGGTCGGCGGTGGCGCCTTCTCCGCCAGCAGCAGGTCCGCGATGAAGTGCCACCCGTCCCACGCTCGGCTGCGGGGCAGCCGCTCGGCCAGCCGGTACGCGAGGTCGGCCAGCCAGGGCACGCCCCGCTGCCGCGCTGCGGCGACCACCAGCTCGGAGTCGACGTCCTCCAACGTGACCGACCGCCGACCGAGCAGGGCCGCGGCCTTCGTCGCGGTGCTCAGCGTGCCCACGGCGGCCACCGCCAGCGCGGTCGCCTCCTTCCCCCACCACCAGTTGTCCCGCCGACGTCGGACGTGGGCGACCAGTTCGTCACCGAGCGCCCGCCGGGCCGGCTCGTCCAGCGTGTGCAGCGCTGCCTCGACGGTGCTCACGTCACCACGGATCAGCGCCCGGAAGAAGCCAGTCACGCCGTCACCTCCGCCACCATCGACACCGCGAGGGCATGCTTGCACGGGCCACGTTGCCCCTGGTGCTTCGCCCACCACCGGCAGGTGCACGTGAAGCCCCCGTCGGGCAGTCGGCGTACCCGGTAGTCCTCGTCGCCGCTGCGTACCGTGGCATGATCGCCGTCGCGGCGGACCGCGCCCTGCTCGACCAGCGTGCGCGCGCCGACCAGCCGGGGGTTGTCCCGCTCGGCCCGGCCGGCGTCGTGCGGCATCACCCGGTGGAAGTAGCCGGCGTCTGCGACGTCGTAGCCGACCCGTCCGGCGGTGCCGAGCTGGGCCAGGGCCGCGCGGACCCGGTCGTCGGGCAGGCCGGCCGCCTCGGCCAGCGCGACGACGTCGATCGTCGGATCCCAGGAGAGCAGGGCGCCGACCAGCTCCGCGTCGTCGATCACCTCGTCACCGGCGAGCGCGAGCAGTGCGGCCCCCTCGCCGGAGAACCCCCGGTACGGCTCGGGTGAGAGGGTCAGTGACAGCCGCAGCGACCCGGTGTCCAGCTCCCACGTGCTCGGCACGGCCGGTGAGCCGGTGCGCACCGTCGGCCCGTACACCCGCAGGGTGCGGGCGTGCCGGAGCAGCCCACGCAGCGCCGCGAGCCGCCCCGCGCCGGCCAGACAGACCGCGCCCGGCGCCGGGCGCGAGGTCAGTCGGAGGGTACGCCCGGCCGGTACCGCCCAGAGCACCGACCGATCGCTGCCCCCGGGCAGCCGACGCAGGAACGCCGCTGCCTCGGCGGCGGGGACCTCGGCGCGCGGCTCGAACCCCGCGGTGAGAACGTGCACCTCGGCGAAGCCACGCATCCAACGCCCCGGCAGCGGAACCTTCCGCTCCACCACCGCCGCCTCCATTGTGGAGACGGTGAGGTCGTCCGGGCCGACAGCCAGGTGCAGCGGCTCGATCCCACCCACCCGGGCGAGGGCCTCGCGCAGCGGCGGGTTGACGTCGACGTTGGTGGTGCCGTGCCCGACGACCTCGCCGTCGAAGCCGGCCGGCACCACGTCCATCCGGGCGTGCACCCCGCAACAGCCGGAGAAGGACTCGAAACGCAGCCGGTTCCGGCTGCCGGTCACCACCGGATCGAGGCTCGCCGGGCTGACCGGCTGGTGGTAGCGAGTGCGGGCCACCTCGGCTACGGCAAGCAGCCCGGCGGCCGCCGCCGCCGGGGTGGTGAGAAACCCGGAGAAGAAGCGCGGGTTGGCCGCCGGGCCGCCGCTGGTCTGGAGGTCGAGGCCAGCGGTACGCAGGGCGGACGGCTGGAGATATCGGTACGTCTGAACGGCGTTCACGGCGCACACCGTAGAGCGACCGACCGACATCCGTTCCGATGCCTGCCCGTCGCGGCGACCGGATCGCGCCCCTACGGCAGGCGACGCCGGACGAAGCATGCTCGTCGGCGCGGCGGCACTGTGGTCACTGAGCACCGTTGGTCGGTCAGGCGGTGCCCAGTCGGACCATGAACTGGCAGCCGTCGGCGATGTTGCGCACCTCGACCCGACCTCCGTGCGCCTCCACGAGGCCACGAACGATGGCGAGACCGAGCCCTCCGGACGCCCCACCGTCGCCGGGCCCGGGGGTGCGGGCCGGTTCACCACGAAACGCGATGTCGAACAGCTGGGGAAGGTCGGCCGGTGGGATGCCGCCACAGGTGTCGGCAACGGACAGCCAGGCGTGCTCCCCCTCGCGGCCGGCCTCGATGCGGACGGTGCCGTCCTCCGGGGTGTAGCGGACGGCGTTCAGCAACAGGTTCGTCACCACCCGGGCCAGTTCCGGTTCGCTCGCGGCGACCATCGGCCACCCCGACTCGCTGGCGACCAGCTTGATCCGGCGAGCGTCGGCCAGCGGGGCGGTGCTTGCCAGCGCGTCCGAGACCACCTCGCCGAGCGGCACCGCCGTCAGCGACAACCGCAGCGCTCCCGCGTTGATCCGGGACAGCTCGAACAGGTCGTCGACGAGCCGGGTCATCCGGTCGGTCTCCAGCCGGATCCGCCGGTGGTACTCGTCGACCGTGTCCGGGTCACGGACCACCCGGTCCTCCAGCGCCTCGGCCATGGCCCGCAGCCCGGCGAGCGGCGTACGCAGGTCGTGCGAGACCCATGCGACCAGGTCACGCCGCCCCTTCTCCAGCTGTCTTTCCCGCTCGCGGGCCTGATCCCGCCAGACGGCGGCGAGTGCCAGTCGGCGGCCGAAGTGCCCGCCGACGGCGAGGCTGACCACGGCTGCCGCCGCGACGGTGATCAGCACCACCTCAAGATCATGTGGGGAGAGGAACATCGCCTCCGCGACCGCCATCACCCCGACGGTGACGGCGACGACCGTGGTGGTGAGCAGCACGCTGAGGTGCACGGTGATCGAGCTGCGCCGAAGCGCACGGAGCAGCACCGCACCGATGAACCCGATGGCGAGTGCGGCGCCGAGAGAGATCGCAAAGATCAGCAGGAGGTCACGCATGGGCGGGCTCGTACCGGTAGCCGACGCCCCAGACGGTCACGATCCGCCGTGGATCGGCCGGGTTGGCCTCGATCTTCTCCCGCAGCCGGCGTACGTGCACTGTCACTGTCGAGTGGTCGCCGAAATTCCAGCCCCAGACCTGCTCCAGCAGTTCGGCCCGCCCGAACACCTGGGACGGGTGCCGCAGCAGGTGGACGAGCAGGTCGAATTCGCGCAGCGTCAGGGCCAGTTCGGTCCCGCCGAGGCGGGCGGTGCGGGACGCGGGGTGCACCACCAGCTCGCCGTCGGTCAGCGCCTCCGGTCGTTCGGGCGGCGGTTCACTGCCGGCACGACGGAGCACCGAACGGACCCGCAGCACCAACTCCCGGGGGGAGAAGGGCTTGGTCAGGTAGTCGTCGGCGCCGAGTTGCAGCCCGAGGATCCGGTCCGACTCGTCACCGCGCGCGGTCAGCATGATGATCGGTACGCCATCCGGACGGGCTCGCAGCTCCCGGCACACCTGTAGGCCGTTGACCCGGGGCAGCATCAGGTCGAGCACGACCAGGTGAGGTGCCTGCCGCTGCACCGCCGCCAGGGCCGCTTCCCCGTCCGCGGCGAGGCTCACCTGGAAGCCGTCGTTCTCGAGGTAACGACGGATGACGTCGCTCACGGTCTGATCGTCGTCGACCACCAGCACGCGCTGTGTCACGAACCTCCCCCGTCCCGGCCCGTCAACTCTTTCCCCGCACGTCCATCGGCCCAGCGTAGCCACGCAGCGTGGTCCGCCCGCACCTGCAAAAGCTTGCGAGGTTCTTACGGCTGGGCGAGCAGGCCCGCGCGGGCTTCCGCGAGGTCATACGGTGACCGGAATGCGGATACTTGTCACCGGTGCGGCCGGATTCATCGGCTCGCACGTCGCCGATCTGCTCACCGACCACGGGCACGAGGTGGTGGCCGTGGACGCGCTCCTGCCGGAGGCGCACGGTGCGACATCACCACCCTGGGCCGAGCGGCACGATCTCGTCGTCGGCGACATCCGTGACCTGGGACTACTGACCGGGCTGCTCGCCGGGGTCGACGCGGTGTGCCACCAAGCGGCCATGGTCGGCCACGGCATCGACCCCGCCGACGCCCCCCGGTACGCCGCGCACAACGACCTCGGCACGGCCACCCTGCTCGCGGCGATGCACGCCACCGGGGTACGCCGCCTCGTGCTGGCCAGTTCGATGGTGGTCTACGGCGAGGGCCGCTATCACTGCCCGACACACGACATCGTCCGGCCCGCCGGCCGCCGCGCCGCCGACCTGGCGGAGGGCCGGTACGAGCCGACCTGCCCCCGCTGTGACCGGGTGCTCTCCCCCGGCCTCGTGCCGGAGGACGCACCGCTGGAACCGCACAGCACGTACGCCGCAACCAAGCTGGCTCAGGAACACCTCGCCGGCGCGTGGGCCCGGCAGACCGGCGGGTCGGTCTGGGCACTGCGCTACCACAACGTCTACGGCCCGCGGATGCCCCGCGACACCCCGTACGCCGGGGTCGCGTCGATCTTCCGGTCGGCGCTGGCTGCCGGGCAACCGCCCCGGGTCCTGGAGGACGGGCGGCAACGGCGCGACTTCGTGCACGTCACCGACGTTGCCGAGGCGAACCTGCTGGCGCTGACAACACCGGCACCGGAGCCGCTGGTCCCGGTCAACGTCTGCTCGGGTGAGCCGCACACCGTCGGTGAGCTGGCCCACGAGTTGGCCAGCGCGATGGGCGGGCCGGCGCCTGTCACGGTCGGGGGCGGACGTACGGCGGACGTGCGGCACGTGGTGGCCGATCCGGGCCGCGCGACACGGTTGCTGGGTTTCACGGCCCGGACCGGTTTCGCCGCTGGCGTCGCCGACTTCACCACTGCGGTGATGCGGGCACCGGCGACGGTCAGGACACCGTCCACAGCAGGTGGTTGACGGCGAGCGCGGTCGCGGCCTGGGCCGCCAGCCACCACCGTCGGTGGCTGGCGGGCAGGTGCGCGGTGGCGACCAGCAGCCAGACGGTGAACGGCAGCCAGATGCGCTCCACCTCGGCCTTGCTCAGAGCGGACAGGTCCGCCGCGAGCACGGCCACCGCCGCCGCGATGGGCAACCACACAGTGGGTCCGGCGCTGGCGAACCGCTGCCGGAGGGTCGCCGCGAGCGGACGGCCCGGCCCTCGGATCGCTAGGGCGGCCACCGCCCGCCGCACCGCTGGCCCGGCCACCGGGCCGGCCGAGAGCAGCAGAGCGGCCAGGTTCGCCCATACCCAGTAACCGAAGGGACGTTCCGCCGCCCAGCCCTGGTAGTAACGACGTGCCACCAGGTGGTAGCCGTCCAGCCACCAGAACCCGGCCAGGGTGAACACGGCGACAACCGCCGCGACGGCCGCCGCCGCGAGCAGGAACACGCCCAGGCGGTCCCGGGCCCGGAGCAGCACCACGGTCACGGCGAGCACCCCGACCAGGACGAACCCGTACGACAGGTAGAGCGCGAGACCGAGCAGCAGCCCGCCGGGTACGGCCCCGGCCCGACCACCCACCGCCAGCAGCGCCAGCCCGGCCGCGACCACCGCGGCGAAGATCCCGTCCGCGGACGCGCCCACCCAGACCGCCCCCGGGAAGAGAATCAGGAACGGCCACACCGCCCGAGCCGCGTCCTCGGCGCCGAGCGCCCGCAACGTCACCGGAACCGACACCGAGACCGTGGCTCCGAGCAGCACACAGGCGAGCCCCGCGGCAGCCCCGCCGCCCAGACCGATCCGCTCCAACCCCACGAAGAACAGCAACGCACCCGGTGGATGACCAGCGGTGTGCGTGGACCACGAATCGGGCTGGAAGTCGAGGATACGGGCGGCGAAGCCGGACAACATCGTGGCGACGTCCGTCACCCGGGGCACCTCGTGCAGGTACTCGGCCTGCACGGTGAGCCGCTCGGTCAACCCGTCGGACCATCCGTCCACCAGGGCCAGCGAGAGTGTCCAGAGCACCGAGGCGAGGTAGCCGACCGCCAGCAGCCACGGCCACCGCGTGTCGGTCGCCCAGCGCACGCCCCGCCAGACGACCAGTGCCGCGACGAGAAGGGCGGCGGGGGTGCCCACACCCAGATGGGGCTGCCAACTGGCGTAGAGCGGAGCCGCGTCAGCGTGCAGCCGCACGCCCCGATGGTTGAGCAGTGCCCCGACGGTGACGGCGGCGGCGAGCAGTGCCACCTCGGCACCGAGGACGATCAGGTCGGCGCGCCGGGATCGTCCCGGCCGGGTCATCGTGGTCATGGTGACGGCCGACGATACGACCTCCGACCAGGGATCCGACGGCTTGACGATGAGACGTCAGGGACTCGTAAGAACCGTTGCCGCGTAAGCGATTCGTAAGGCGGCACGGCGGTCGGATCGGCGCGTGGCGGGCCTAGCGTCGCCGGTATGCACACAACTATCGACGTGGTGCTGCCGTGTCTGGACGAGGCGGCCGCACTGCCTGCCGTACTGAGCGGGCTACCGCCGGGCTACCGCGCCCTCGTGGTCGACAACGGCTCCACAGATGGTTCGCCGGTCATCGCCGCCGAGTACGGCGCCCGAGTCGTGCACGAGCCGACACGCGGGTACGGCGCGGCCGTGCACACCGGCCTGCTGGCGGCGGACGCGGATCTGGTCTGCGTCCTCGACGCGGACGGCTCGTTCGATCCAGCCGAGCTGCCCAGGCTCGTCGCGGCGGTGCTCGACGGTCGGGCGGATCTCGCCGTCGGGCGGCGGCGACCGGTCTCGGCGGACGCCTGGCCGTGGCATGCCCGTGCCGGCAACGCGCTGGTCGCGGCGCTGCTACGACGCCGTGGCGTGCCGGTGTACGACATCAGCCCGATCCGGGTGGCCCGTCAGGCAGCGTTGCTGCAACTCGGTGTCAACGACCGCGCGTTCGGCTATCCCCTGGAACTGCTGCTCCGCGCGGCCGGGGCGGGCTGGCGGATCGTCGAGCTGGACGTCACGTACGCGCCCCGCGCCGCCGGCACCAGGTCGAAGGTCTCCGGGTCGGTCCGGGGCACCGTGCGGGCGGCTCGGGACTTCGCCGGAGTGCTGCGCGCCGGCGTCGGAGGCGCCCGATGAATGTCCTGCTCCTGGTCGCGAAGGCGCCGGTCCCGGGGCTGGTCAAGACGCGGCTCTGCCCACCCGCTGATCCCACACAGGCCGCCCGCATCGCGGCGGCGGCGCTGCTGGACACCCTGGCGGCGGTGCGTGCCACCGCGTCGACCATTCCCGTGCTGGCCCACACCGGTCGGTTCGCCGACGCCGAGTCCGGCGCGGAGCTGGCCGCCGCGCTGACGGGTTGGCACCTGATCCCGCAACGCGGCGACACGTTCGCCGACCGCCTCGCCAACGCCCACGCCGACACCGGTACGGCCTTCCCCGACCGGCCGGTGCTGCAGATCGGCATGGACACCCCGCAGGTCACGCCGGTCCTGCTCACCGCCGCACTGGAGCGACTCGCCGAGCACGAGGCGGTGTTCGGACCAGCACTCGACGGTGGCTGGTGGGCACTCGGGTTACGCGATCCGGCCAACGGGAGCGTGTTGCGCGACGTACCCATGTCGACCGGCGACACCGGTCGACGCACCCTCGCCGCTCTTCGCGGGCGCGGCGTACGCCCGGCGATCCTGTCCGTCCAACGGGATGTCGACGACTGGCCGACAGCGTCGGCGGTCGCGGCCGACCTGCCCGGCACCCGGTTCGCTGACGCCGTGGCGTCGATAGGCGGCCAACTGGTGAGCGGACGCCTCCGGTGAGGTCGACGATCAGTCTCGACGGTTTCGACGTGGTGCTGGGCAGGCTCGACGCGTGGCCGGCCGGTCAGGACGATTCCGGTACGCCGGCCGCCGCGTTGCCCCCGGCGCAACGCGATCACTGGCTGGTGCACGCCGACGGGCGACGTGACCTGCTGCCGGTACGCCGCTGGCACGGCCCACCCGAACCGGCCATCGAGTCCGTCGCCGCCCGGTGTACCGGCCCCACGATCGACCTCGGCTGCGGCCCCGGCCGGCTGACCATGGCACTCGCCCAACGAGGCCTCGTCGCACTGGGGGTGGACATCTCCGCCGAGGCGGTACGCCTGACCCAGGACCGGGGTGTGGTCGCCCTGCGACGTGACGTCTTCGAACCACTTCCCGGCGAGGGGCGGTGGGCACACGCCCTACTCGTCGATGGCAACATCGGCATCGGCGGCGACCCGGTCCGACTGCTGCGCCGGTGCGGCGACCTGATCGCGGCCGACGGGACGCTGGTGGTCGAGGTGGACCCTCCCGGCGCCGGCCTGTGGCAGGGACAGGCGTACGTCCTGTCCTGCTCGCGCCGGGGATCGGCGTTCAGCTGGGCACGCGTCGGGGTGGAGGCGATGGACCGCACCGCGGCCGCCGCCGGCATGCGGGTCGTCGACGGTTTCCGGTCCGGCCCGCGTTGGTTCACCGAGTTGGCGCGCCGATGAAGCACAAGCCACGTGTTCCCACCCCGGAGGACTTTCCGGCGCCGTCACACTCGCCACTGGTCGCCGCCCGCCTCGGCCTCTGGCTCGGGGTGGCGTTCGGGCTGTGTTTCGTCACCGGACTGCTCAGCCACTACATCCAGCACCCGCCGGGCTGGTTCACCTGGCCGACCCGACCGGTCAACCTCTACCGGGTCACCCAGGGCGTCCACGTGCTCTCCGGGATCGCGGCGATCCCGTTGCTGCTCGGCAAACTGTGGAGCGTCTACCCCCGGCTGTTCGTCCGCCCGCCCCTGCGCCAGCCGATCCGGTTGTCCGCGCACGTCCTCGAACGGATCTCCGTCCTGGTCCTGGTCTGCGCCGCGTTCTTCGAACTGGTCACGGGCCTGTTCAACGTGGCGCAGTCGTACCCGTGGGGATTCTTCTTTCCGACGGCGCACTACGCGGTCGCCTGGCTGGTGGTGGGCGCGTTGCTGCTGCACATCGCAGTGAAGCTCCCGGTCGCCAGCGCGGCGCTGCGAACGCCACTGCGGCGGGAGGAGGTGGGTGAGGCTGCGTCCACCGGGCGCGACGATCGAGACTCGTCCGGACGGCGGGCGTTCCTGCGCACCTCGGCAGGCGTCGCTGGCGTCGCCGTGCTGGCCACCGCCGGGGTCACAGTGCCGTGGCTGCGTCGGGTGTCCCCGCTGGCCTGGCGGTCCGCGTCCGGACCGCAGGGCGTGCCGATCAACCGTACGGCGGCGGCAGCCCGCATCGTCGTTCCACCGGACTGGCGGCTGGAGATCGTCTGGCCGGGCGGCCGGGGCACCCTGTCCCTGGCCGAGCTGACCGCCCTGCCACAACGCACCGCGGCACTGCCGATCGCCTGTGTCGAGGGCTGGAGCGTCTCCGCAAACTGGACCGGCGTGCCCGTCGTCCAGCTGCTCCGACGGGCCGGGGCGCCGACCGGCCGACCGGTTCGGGTCTCCTCGCTGGAGACCGACGGCCTCTACGCGGCAAGCACGCTCCCGGCGGCCCATGCCGGCGACCCGCTGACCCTGCTCGCACTGCGGATCAACGGCGAAGAGCTGTCCGCCGACCACGGACACCCCTGCCGTCTCATCGCTCCGAGTCGGCCGGGCGTCCTCCAGACCAAGTGGGTGGCCCGGCTGGAGGTGCTGCGGTGAGAGACGTCCGCCTGCTGCTGGCCGCACTCGGTGCCGCGGCGGCGGCGTACGGCGGTTGGCTGCTCCTCCCCCAGCTCGGCACCACAGTGCCCTGGCTGATCGGCGGCCCGGTGCTGCACGACCTCCTGGTGGCACCGCTGGTCGGGCTGGTCGGGCTGGCGCTGGGCCGGCTGGTGACAGACCGGCTAAGCCGGGCCTGGATCAGCGCGGGCCTGCTGGCCAGCGCCACATTGCTGCTGATCGCGGTGCCACTGCTGTGGCGACCGCCCTCGGCACCTCCGAACCCGGGCCTGCCGGACCGCGACCATCCGCTGGGCCTCGCTGCCGGGCTGGCCGTCATCTGGGCCGTCACCGCTGCCGCTCTGGTGGTCGGCACGGTCAGCCGCCGCGTCAGGGACCGACGAGCCGACCGTCAGTGAGTGGGTCCCACACGCGCTTCCTTCCACTCCGCTCCGCTCCGAGGAGGAGTTCGCATGTCAGGACAAGTCCCCACTACCGACCGACCACCGATCGGCGTGATCGGCGGATCCGGTTTCTACGAGTTCCTCGACGACGTCGCCGACCTCACCGTCGACACCCCGTACGGACCGCCAAGCGACGGCCTGTCCATCGGGAGACTCGCCGGGCGCCCGGTGGCGTTCCTGCCTCGCCACGGGCGGCGTCACACCCTTGCGCCGCACCGCATCAACTACCGGGCCAACCTGTGGGCGCTGCGAGCGGTCGGTGTCCGCCAGGTGCTCGCAGCGGGCGCCGTGGGCGGCCTGCGACCGGATCTGGGCCCCGGGACCCTTGTCGTGCCGGACCAACTGGTCGACCGGACCAGCGGCCGCGAGCAGACCTACCACGACGGAACGCCCGGCGCCGACGGGCAGCTGCCCGGGGTGGTCCATGCTCCGTTCGCCGACCCCTACTGTCCGGTCGGACGCGCCACGGTCCTCGACGCCGGCCGCTCCGCCGGCTGGCAGCCGGTCGACGGCGGCACCATGGTCGTCATCGAGGGGCCCCGGTTCTCCACCCGCGCCGAGTCACGCTGGTATGGCCGAGAGGGCTGGTCGGTCGTCGGCATGACCGGCCACCCCGAAGCGGTTCTGGCACGCGAACTGGCACTGTGTTACACCGCGCTGTCGCTGGTGACCGACCTCGACTCGGGCGTCGAGGTCGGTCACGGTGTGACCCAGCAGGAGGTGTTCGCGGTCTTCGCACGAAACGTCGATCGCCTGCGCGGGCTGCTCAGCGAGGCGGTGACGACGTTGCCGGAGGGCCAGGACGACTGCCCCTGCGACTGGAGCCCGGCGGGCACGGAGAACGGCACCACCGATGACGCTCGGCATGACTAGTGTTTCGGTATGGCACAACGACTCGTCAGCGTGTGGCAACCGTTCTTCCTCGTCAGCGAAAGTCGGGGTGCGGCCATCGATGCCGCGACCGAGCTGGAGGAGCTCGGCTATGCACGGCTCTGGTTCTCGGGCGGTTTCGGGGAGAACGTCGCTCCCCGCTTCCGGGAGATCCTGGACGGGACCACCCGCATCGGGGTCGCGTCGGGGATCGTGAGCATCTGGCACTCGTCGCCCCCCGAGGTGGCGGCATTCGCCCTGGACGCGGAGCGGGCCCATCCCGGCCGGTTCCTGCTCGGCCTCGGTGCCAGTCACGCTGTGCTGCTGGAAGGCAGCGGCACCGCCTACCGCAAGCCGTACTCGAAGATGGTGGATTACCTCGACGGTCTTGACGCTGCCGGGCTCCCTCCGGAGCGGCGGATCCTGGCCGCACTCGGCCCGCGGATGCTCGAGCTGTCCCGCGACCGTTCAGCCGGGGCGCACCCGTACTTCGTCCCTGCCGAACACACCGCAGAGGCCCGCGCGGCACTCGGGCCAGACCGGCTGCTCGCTCCCGAGGTCGCGGTGGTCCTCGACGCAGACCCCACCACCGCGCGCGCCACGGCCCGGCAGTACACGAGCGGATATCTCGCCCTGCCGAACTACACCAACAACCTGCGGCGGTTCGGCTGGACCGACGAGGACTTCGCCGGCGGCGGCAGCGACCGCCTCGTCGACACCCTGATCCCCTGGGGCACAGCCGAGCAGGTCGCGGCCGGGCTGGAAAAGCACTACCAGGCCGGCGCGGACGAGGTGGCGGTCCAGGTGCTCAACGGCGGTGACGCCACGGCGTTCCCCGCCGACGCGTTCCGCGCTCTCGCCGCGATCCTGATCTGACCTTCCACAGAAGGCCCGCGTCCGGTGTGAGGTGATGGGGTGGTGACAGCAGAGGCAGCAGGAGCCTTCCGCCGGACGGCGCTCGAGCGAGCAGATCAGCAGGTCGCCTGGGCCCGGGCTGACCAGGCCTTCTTCGCTGCCGGAGCGTGTCACATCCTCGCCTGGGCCTGTCGAGACGCATACCCGGCCCGGTCGATCGACGTGGCGGCGGTGCGTCTGGCGGGCGACACGCAGATCTTCCACGCCTACGCGAGCTGGAATGGTTGGGCGTTCGACCATTCGGGGTGGAATCCGGAGCCGCAACTGTTGGCCGTCAACGCCGACTTCGAGGGCCATCCGCTGGAGCGCGTCGGGATCACTGTCGATCTCGCTGAATTCTGTGCGGAGCACCACCACCGGATGCCGGACCAGTTCTGGCGCGACCCAGTGCCCCGTGCTCGCCGGTATGTTGGCCGGTTCACCCCGCCCTGGGCGTAGCGCCAGTCGGAACCAGGCCGAACCACTCGGAGTGCTCGGAGAAGGTGAGTTCCTTCAGCGCCTGCCGCATGCGGCCATTCCAGGTAAGGACGGCCGGCCGCAGAGGCAAGATCACCACTCATTCGATAGGCACCCTAGGATCGGGCGGTATGACGTCAGCCCCTGCCGCCACAGCCTTCGACTCGCTGCGCCTCGACGCCGTACCCGACCAGGAGGCGCTTCGCCGGGTCTACGAACTCCCCAGTGACGCGGCCGTGCGAAAGCAGATGACCGAACTCACCGAGCAGACCCGGCGGCTGATCGCCTGCTCGTCGCTGGTCCTGGTGGCCAGCGTGGACGCCGAGGGCAACTGCGACGTCACCCCGCGCGGCGGCCCCGCCGGGTTCGTCGCCGTCCTGGACGCACGGACGGTGGCGATACCGGACGCCACCGGCAACAAACGTCTGGACACCCTGCAGAACATCATCGCCACCGGGCGGGCCGGGCTGATGTTCGTCATCCCCGGCCGCACCACGACGCTCAGGGTGAACGGCCGGGCCTGCGTCTCCACCCGCCCGGAGCTGCTGTCGCAGCTGACCGCCGTGGGCAAGCCACCGGCCAGCGCGCTGGTGCTGGGGATCGAGGAGGTCTACCCGCACTGTCCCAAGGCGCTGCTACGCAGCGGGGCCTGGAAGCCGGAGCAGTGGCTGCCGGCGGACGCCCAGCCGACCTCGGCCGAGGTGACGCTGGCCCAACTGCGGATGCCGGAGCTAACCATCGCCGACATCGAGAAGACGGAGGCGGACTCGCTGAAGTACCGGTACGAGTGACGGGACAAGCGCCTCAGGCCGATTGTGTGTCACCGTTCGCAGACTTCTTCGCGTACCCGCTCATCGGTCAGCGGCGCACCCGGTAGCGCAGGTGGAGCACCCGGTTGCCCGGAATCACCGCGTCAGGTTCCTCCAACAGGTGCTGCGCGTCGACCGACCCGAAGTAGCGCTTGCCGGACCCGAACACGACGGGTACGACGTCCATGCGCACCTCGTCGACCAGGCCCGCGGCAAGCACCTGTCCGCCGACGTCGCCGGCGGCGACCTCGACGATGCGGTCACCCGCAAGCTCCTGCGCCCTAGCCACGGCTGCCTCGACGCCGTCGACGAAGTGAAACGGCGCCTCGGGGTCCCAGCCCTCGGGCTGCGGCCGGTGCGTCACGACGACCACGTGGTCGATCCCGCTCGGAGGCTTCCCGTCCCAGCCGTCCGTCATGTCGAAGACGTGGCGGCCGGCGATCGTCGCCCCGATCTGGTCCCAGTAGGACCGGGTGTAGTCGTAGGACGCCTGTGACACCTTCAACGCGCCGCTCTCGTCCAACGGCACGTCACCGCTGAGCAACCAGTCGAACAGCGGTCCGGGTTGGTCGTTGTCGTCGGCGATGAAGCCGTCCACCGACACTGAGCTGTACATGACCACTTTGCCCATGGGCGCTCCTCTGATTGGGGATGCCCTCAGGTTAGAGTCTCGTGAGCTGCCGTTCTTGTAAGAAATCAATCGGCCGGTAGCGGCCAGCCGTCCAGCACGTGGCCGGGATGTTCGCGCAGGAACCGTCGCCGGACTTCGACGTACCGTGTCGGTGTGAGCCCGGTGAACGCCCGGAACTCGTGGCCGAAGTGGGCCTGGTCGAAGTAGCCCGCCCTACTGGCGAGGTCGGCCCAGTCGATCGGTTCGGCGGGGTTGATCGAGAGCACGGTGGCGGTGAAGCGGTAGGTGCGGGCCAGCCGCTTCGGCGTGACGCCGATGAGTTCCTTGAACCGCTGTGCCAGGTGAGTGCTGCTGACACCGGCTGAAACCCTCAGGTCGTCGATAGCCACCGCCCCGCTGGTCGCCGCGATCACGCTGCTCGTGTGGCGGACCAGCCCCAGGCCGGCCGCGTCGCCCAGCCGTCGCATCAGCTCCTGCTCCAACAGCGTCAGCATCTCGTGAGGTCCGTCCGCCGCGTTCAGCCGGTCTCGCAGCTCAGCAATGGCCGGCCGGCCCCACACCTGCTCCACCGTCACCGGCCGGTCACACAGCTCGGCCGCGGGCATCGGCAGGAACAGCGCCAGCCCCCAGGGCTTGAAGTGCACGCCGACGGACCGGGTCACCGACGGATAGCTGAACTCGAAGGCGCGGGTGGGCATGGTGACCACGCAGCCGTCGGCGTACTCGGCCGTCTCGATGTCGGTGCCGGCACGGATGCGGAACGGCGCCCCGAGGTTGACGATGAGGAACGCCGCCGGACTTGCCGGCAGCGTCAGCCGGGCGTACGGCGACGCACCCTCCAGGTAGTAGAGGTCGTCGATCAGCCCGTCCAGCGGCGGTCGCGGCACTCGGGACACGTACTCCACGCGCACAGCATCGCCGACGCGGCGCCGGCCGCAACATTGACTGGCCGGTCTACGAGTCGTCTCGGCCCTGCCAGGTCGTCACACAAGCCTCGTTACCCTCGATATCGGCGAGAACCCAGAAGGCGGGAGCATCGGACGCGGACACAAGTCGGCCACCGGCCGTCAGCGCGGCTTCGATCCGCCGTGGTGCCTCGTCGTGCGGGACGCAGATGTCGAAGTGGATGCGATTCCGGTCCGGGCGTGGCTGGTCCATCTGCTGAAACCAGATCGTCGGACTCTGCCCGACCGGGTCGACGATCGGATCCTTGGGACCGTCGGCTCCCGGCTCGTCCGTGTAGCCCAGCACGGCCTTCCAGAACGGCCGGACCGCTGCGATGTCGAGCGCGTCGACAGCGATCTCCACGAGCTGAACCGACCGCGGCGCTCCCGTACCAATGTCCGGCTCCGTCCGTAGCCCGACGGTCCGCATGGCGGCGGAAATCCGATGCGCAAGGTCGATATCGCAAGCGGTGAGCGCCGCCTGATCCATCGTCTGAAGGGTCAAGACGACCCGGTCTGGCCGGATGTCAGCGAGTAGGTGCCCATCGGCGTCGCTGCCGCACGCCGCCACCACGCGCGCCGCCACGTCGGCTGCCTGGACCAATGAGTCGACGGGGACCGACGTGCACAACGCGCCCAGCAGATAACGCCATCCCTGGTCGCTGATCGCGTCCGAGGCCGCCCGCCGACTCAGTGTCTGTTCCATTCAGGCATCCTCACATGTGCCCGTAGTGACTTCCGCCCGCTGGCAATCGCGGCCTGGTCGGCGAGGATCCGCACCATCGCCACGGTCCGCATCACCTCACGCCGAGTCGAACCTCAGACGGCCGTTCGCGACCACTGCTGGTTGGTGCCGGTGTTGCACGAATACTGCTTCAGGACCACGCCGTCAGCGGTCGACAAAGCCGGTACGTCCACGCATTTGCCGCTGTGGCGGGCGCGGAGCTGGAAGTAGCCACCGTTGGTCACCATCTGGAACTGCTGGTTGGTGCCGGTGCCGCAGGTGTACTGGACGAGTTCGGCACCGTCGGCGGTGGAAGCGCTCACCACGTCGAGGCACTTTCCGCTGTGCCGGCTGACGATGCGCCAGTAGCCGCTGCCGGCGTCCTGGAACTGCCACTGCTGCCACGCATTGCCGCCGTAGGTGTACTGGCCGACGCGCGCACCGTTGTCGGTGTTCGGTGACTGGACGTCCATGGCCTTGCCGCTGTGCCGCGCGGTGATCCGGTAGAACGTGCCCGTCGCCGGCGGAGGCGTCGTGGGGCCTCCCCCGATGGTGTCGCCCCACGCGTACCGGATCTGGTCAGCGCCGGAGGTGTTGCGGACCGTCAGGTTGAGGTCGGTGCCGCTGCCGCTGAGGGAGAACATCGAGTACCAGTCGTAACCGATGCTGCCCGGTTTGCCACCGAGGGCGGGCCAGTAGGTGCCGCCCATCTGGTTGTCGCGCATGACCTGGGCCATGGCGCGGATGTATCGCACGAAGTTGTCCGTGCTGTTGGCGTCGGCGTAGTTGCGGCCGTCGTTCATGGGCGCGCCGAACTCGGTCGCGACCGCCCGTGAGGCGCAGTTGCCGAGACGGGTCTGCATGTGGCTTCGGAAGGCGTCGTAGGTCATCGCGCCGTAGAAGAAGGCGTAGTGGTGGAAGGACAGCAGCGTCGCGTTGAAGCGGCTGTCGTTGCAGATGTCCCGCAGGTCCTGGCTGAAGCCGGTGCCGCCGATGAGCACCCGACCAGGCACGGCCGAGTAGTGGTAGCTGAGCCAGTTGGCCGCAACCGTGCGCCACTCCGCCGAACTGTAACCGTGCGGCTCGTTCATCGGCTCGAAGTAGACGTTGGTGTTCGAGCCGTACGTGTTGGTCACCGTCGACCACATCGCGTTCCAGGCCGCGAGGTTGGTGATCCTGCCGCCGGAGGCGGCGCCGTCCTCCCAGTAGGCCAGGATGACCTTGAATCCGCGGGCGGTGGCGGCGTCGATGGCGCCTCGGTAGGCGTCCCACCACGCCGTCCCCACCGTGTGGGTGTTGATGGGCAGCCGGACGGTGTTGACCCCCATGGTGGAGGCCATGTCGTCGTAGAGGGCATTGGCCTTGGCCCGCACTGTCGCGTTGCTGTCGGACGAGCTCAGTCCCTGTACGACGAGCGGGCCGGTGCTGAAGTTGTCACCCAGCACGGCCCAGTTCATGCCGCGGAACTGGTTGGTGGCCGCAGTGGCCGGCGACGACGTGACGACGACGACGCCGACCATCGCTGTCATCGCGGCCGCCAGGGCGATCAGTATCCGACGCATCGACCGGATACCCCGCGATACGTGCTCCAGGGGCAAGCTGGTGTGTGTCATGACCTGTCCAATCGGTGTGGCCCGCAGTCGGGGTTCAGCTCGTCACGCGGAAGGTGGCGTCGGCGCGACTCTGCGCGTCGGAGACCGGGTCGAGCCGGAGCAGGTAGGCGTAGTGCCGGATGTAGCGGTCCGGGTGGCTGTAGGACTGGAACGACGTCCACGAGGAGTTGGCGAGGCCCGCGACCTGCCGGAAGGTGGAGTCGGCGGCGAAGGTGGCGGTGCCGTCGTTGGCTTCCAGCCGGAAGTCGAATCCGTAGTGGCGCAGGTAGTGGCCCGGGTAGTTGACCGACTGGATGGAGACAGTGCCGGAGCCGACCAGGCCGGGCACCACCCGCCACTGGCCGTCCTGCGCGGGGCTGACGTTCGGGTCGATGCGGACGTCGTAGTCGGCGTGGCGCACATACCGGTCCTGGAAGTTGTACGACTGGACCCGACTGATCGCGGTGGCGGGCCAGCGGGCGAGCACGCGGCTCTGCTCCGCGGCGGTCAGGTTGAGGATCGAACCGTGCCGCTTCTTGGTGCCACCCATTGCGTACGAGCCGGACGCCGGCAGCCGGAAGGCGCTCGGGCTCGACGGGTTGGTGGTCAGGACCGGCAGGTAGCCGCGCCCGGTGGCGTACTGGTCAAGGTAGAGAACCCACTCGTTGCGGGAGTTGACCTTCATCCACATCGGGCCCTCGACCTGTGCGCCGGTCAGCCCGATGCCGGACAGGTTCCCGAGCGTCGTCCAGGTGCCGAGCAGGGAGTTGCTGCCCTCGATGGTGATCTGGTCGTCCCGGGAGGCCCGGACGTAGCGGTAGGCGCCGACGCCGGACGGCACCTCGACGATCTGGGTGTCGATGATCTCCTGGCTGCCGGGCCGGCTGAGGTAGACCTGCGGCGTGCTGATGCTGCGGAAGTCCGCCGTGCGCGAGTAGTAGATGCGGTGCTTGGCCGCCCCGTTGAGCGGTACGTTCGTCGCCCAGTAAAGGACGTAGTCGCCGGTGGCCGGGTTCCAGATCGCCTCCGGAGCCCAGGCGTTGCGTCCGTCCGGGATCGGGCCGGCGACGTTCAGCAGCCACGGCGTCGACCAGTTGACCAGGTCGGTGGACTCCCACACGACCAGGTTGCGGCTGCCGTTGTTGATCGCGGTCGACCAGTCCTGCCCGCAGCCGATGCACAGGTCCGTGGCGATGATCCAGTAGCGGTCACCGGCGGGCGAGCGGACCAGGGCGGGGTCGCGGACGCCACGGGTGCCGACTGTGGAACGCAGCACGAGCCCGCCGTTGTTGAGGTCGGTCCAGCGTAGGCCGTCGGTGCTGTGGGCGAGGTAGATCTGCTGGTTGGTCGACGACTCGCCGGTGAAGTGCGCCATCAGGTAGCCGACGGTCGGATCCAGCGCGGCTGCCTCCTTCGGCGTCGCCGCCGACCAGGTGGTGAACAGCAGGCACGCGGTGACCGCCACCGCGCAGAGCCGGGCAAGGACTCTCGACATGGGTCTCTCTCCTTCGCGGAGGGGCATACGAGTCGACTAGAGGGTCGGGACGACGGGGCGGATGGTGCCGTCGGCGTTGAACTCCATCCGGTCGATGGCGGTCTCCCGGTTGGTGCCGTTGCCGGCCGGCACGGCGAACCGGTGGTAGGCGATGGACCAGGTGTCGCTGCCGAACGCCCGGACAACGGAGTGATGGCCGGTGCCCCTGATGCCCACCTCGGCCCGCTTCTGCAGCACCACGCCACGCCCGGTCCACGGCCCGAGGGGCGATGGGCCGGTGGCGTACGCGACCCGGTAGTCCTCACTGCGCGTGTCGTTCTCCGACCACATGAAGTAGTACAGGCCGTTGCGCTTGAACACGAACGGTGCCTCGTTGTAACCGGACGGCGTGATCACCCGCGCCTGCGCCGCGTCGAAGGAGACCATGTCGCTGTTCAGTTGCACCGCCCGTGCGACGCCCTGCCCCCAGTACAGGTAGGACTGCCCGTCGTCGTCGGTGAAGACCATCGGGTCGATCGCCTGGCCGCCGGAGAACGCGTCGCTCCGGATGAGCGGCCGGCCCAACGCGTCGCGGAACGGTCCGGTGGGGCTGTCGGCAACGGCCACGCCCAGTTGCTTGGAGGTGTTGCCGCTGACCGCGCCGCCGCTGAAGTACAGGTAGTAGCGGCCGTTGGCGCTCGCCACCGCCGGCGCCCAGGCCGAGTTGTCCGCCCAGGACACGTCCGGGCCGTGATCGAGGATCACCCCGTGGTCGGTCCAGTTGACCAGGTCGGTGGAGGAGAACGCCTTGTAGTAGGTGCCAGCCCAGCTCGCGTAGCCGTCGGTGGTCGGGTAAAGGTAGTAGCGGCCGTTGAATGCGGCGATGTGCGGGTCGGCAAAGAGACCTGGGATCACCGGTCCCCTGGTCGTCCTGGGTGACCAGGGTGCGACGAGGCGGAAGGAGCTGTCCGCCCGGAACGCTGCCGTGTCCTGGTACGTGTCGAGCCAGAGCGCGAAGTCACGGTGCCGGATACGCCGGTTCGGATAGTTGTACGAGGTGAGCGCCACCGATCCGGCGGCTGAGCCGTCCACCGCGCAGAATGTGGCGTCGGCCCGGAACGTCCCGTCGCCGCTGTTGGGGTCGACCCGAAGCCGATAGTCGCGGTGTCGCAGGAA
This sequence comes from Micromonospora zamorensis, assembly GCF_900090275.1. NCBI lineage: Bacteria > Bacillati > Actinomycetota > Actinomycetes > Micromonosporales > Micromonosporaceae > Micromonospora > Micromonospora zamorensis. The sequence continues at coordinate 3,845,165 of NZ_LT607755.1, forward strand.
CATGCCCGCCCTGGTCTGGAACGAGTAGCAGGCCGGAGATGCCAGGCCGTTGACCACGGTGAAGGTGGCATCCAACTTGGTCTGCTCGGGGCTGCTGGAGGTCACCGGGTCGAGCTGACCGAGATGGTCGACGTGCCGCACGTACCGTCCGGCCTGGTTGACGGCCTCCAGCGAACGGGCGCCGGTCGGCAGGCTGGCTGCCTGTGCCGGCCCGTCGGCGACCACAACGAAGGCGGCGGCGGCCACGGCGGAAACCACGAGGAGTGAACGTAGCCGTGTGGGCGTACCGGCGGCCGAGGCCGCTGCTGCTCGCCGTGGGACCACTGTCACGATCCCCTCCGGGAGACGATGTGTGTTAGCGCTAACAGCTACGACCTGGGTCGAGGCTCAGGAGTTCGCGGGTTTCTGGCAGCCAGTGACCTTACGGAACGGACGAATCTGGCACTTCAGGGTGCGCCAGCGCCATGTGTCCACTTCGTTAACGTCGCGTTGCAGAACAGTGTTAGCGATCGCATCTGGAGTGTCAAGGCATCGAGTATCTTCGTTCGACCGAGGTCCGCGCTGAGCAACTAACCAGAGCCCGGCGGTCGCGTCACCGCGCCGGCTCGGCCGGTAGCCGGTGCCGACGGATCAGCCGCTGCCCGATGAAGGTCCGCCAGACCCGGTCCGCGACGGTCGGTTCGACGATCCAGAGCCGACGCTGCGCCTCGGCGAGGGTGAGCGGCGCGCTGAAGAGATCCAGGAACAGCCGGCTGCTGCGGTTGAGCGCGAACACCTGACCGTCGACCCGGCGGAACAGGTGCCGGTCCGCCGGCAGGTCGCCCGGGACGCCCTCCTGCTCGTCGGACCGGATTCGCCGGTACGCCTCCCAGACCTGCTCGTCGTCACGGTCCACGAAGGAGCCGTTGGCGAGGAACTCGGTCTGGTCGTCGGCGTCGTGCCGAACCCGGTCGTGGGCGAGGACGCCACGCACCGCAGTGCCGTACCGGTCGTGGTAGAAGAAGGTGTGCGGGGTGTCGGTGCTGCCCAGCCACGGACGGTGGTAGTGCCCAGGGTTCAGACCGGCCTTGGCCTGGGCGACCTCTGCCTGTGCTGTCTCGGTCACCGGCTCGTCGTACTTGAGCATCCGGACGATGTCCGAACCCTCCACCGGCCGCACGTTGGTGATGCCGAAACGGTCCGGCTCCTTCGCGACGATGGCGCCCGGGGTCAGCATGAAGTCGCCGAGCCCGCCGAGGGTCCAGAGGTCCGGGTTGTCACGCAGGAAGTTGACGCTGTCCAGCGCCTCTTCCCGGGTCTCGGTGGGAAAACCGGTGAAGCCCATCATCTGCACGCCGATGTTGGCCTTCGTCATCGCCGTCATGGTGCGTCGTGCCTGTTCCGGCTTCGTGCCCTTGTCGATCAGGTCGAGGATGCGCTGGTTACCGGACTCGAAGCCGACCGAGATGGCCACGCAGCCGCTACGCCTCAGCAGCTCGCAGCGCTCGTCCGACCAGTACTTCTCCAGCCGGATCTCGGCGCCCCAACGGAAGTCCAGCCCTCGCTCGACGACGCGCTCGGCGAAGCGCAGGATGGTCGCGGGAGCGAGCACGTCGACGGAGAAGTAGATGAACTTGGCGAACTTCGACAGCTCGGTGACGTCCGCGACCATGGTGTCCACCGTGTCCTGCCGCCACGGGCTGGTGGGACCGTCGGTGTTCAGGCCGTAGTCGCAGAACGTGCACTTGTTCCAGTAGCAGCCTCGGGTCGGCGAGTAGTAGACGAACCGCTCCGGGCTGAGGTAGAGGTCCCAGGGCAGGCCGGAGAAGTCCGGCACCGGCACCTGCGCCAGGCGCTCGTAGCGCAGGGGCAGCTGACGCTGGCGGCCGTACCTGGGGTGCAGTCGGACGTTGGGGTGCCCGGCCGGCAGCGTGCCGGTCTGCACCGCGTCCAGGATCTCCGTGTACGCGCTCTCCCCCTCACCGACCACGATGGCGTCGAAGTCGGCCAGCACCTGGAAGACGTACTCGGGTTTGCTGGCGCACTTCCAGACGTCAGAGATTTCCGTACCACCCGCGATGAGGAAGACGTCCGGGCACGCCTTGCGGACGAGTCGGGCGATCCAGAGCGCGAACGGCAGCTGCCACTGGTAGGTGGCGCTGATGCCGATCACCTGGTGCCCTCCGGCGGCCAGCCGTGGGATCAACACGTCCTCGTAGTAGGGCAGGAAGGGCCGGTTGAGCCGCGCGAGCAGCGCCTCGTCGGTCAGCGCGGCCACCGAACCGATCGAGATCATCGGCGGCGGGTGCAGCCGGAAGCCGGCGTGGAACTGCCCGGGGAAACCGACCGTGCCGAGCGCGTCCATCCAGGAGATCACGCCCTCGACGGCATCCTGGTAGTGCCGGTAGTCGTAGAACAGGGTCGGGTCCTGGAGCACCCCGATCGACCGGCGCAGCCGCTCCGGATCAGGGTCGGGCAGGCCGAGCTGATTCGCCCGGGCCATCAGCGCGTCCGGGCCGCTGAGATCGGCGATCGAGAGCCGGGACAGCTCCCGCTGCAGCCACTCGTACGCCGACGGGGTGTACGAATGGTGGAACGCCTCGATGTTCGCGTCGATGATCTCGGCCGGCCGGTGCCCCTGTGCCCGAGCGTACGAATCGAGGTAGTTCAGGGAGTGGTATCCCGAGGTGGGATCGGTCAGCGGGGGGTAGATCAGTGCCGCCTTCACGGTGCCGCTCATCGACTCCTCCTCAGCCGACCCGGGCCGGTGAACCGGCCAGGGTGTCCTCGTGTGCGCTCGTGGCCACCGCAGGCAAGTGCGGGGTACCGAACGCCTTGACGTACGCGACCAGCGGTTCGGCGGCGTACCGGAACGACGCCAGGTCGACGAACCCCCGGTCCCACGCCGCCGCCTCCAGCCCGTCGACGGCACAACCCCACAGCCTCGCGAAGCACGTGTCGACGACCTCGGTGCGGAAGTGCAGCCGACCACCCGGGCGGCGGCGCCCCGTCGTACGCGGAACGAGCGTCTCGTTCAGCGACGCGGCGGTCGCCGCGACCTGCCGCGCCGCGGTGAGCAACGCGGGGGTACGCAGGGGCGCCGCGACCATCCACAGCGACAGGCTGCGGTGTGGCGTGGTGCCGAACGCCCGCACCAGCACCCGCAGCACCGCCTCGCGGTCGTCGAGTCCCCGTTCCCGGTCGGTCAGCCAGTCCCACCCGGTCGGTGGCGCCGTCGTCAGCCCTCGCCGGCCGGCGACCTCGCGGGCGCGCTCCTCGACCATCGGGGCGGCGATGTCGACCTCCGCCAGCCCGGCCAGTACCCCCCGCCGGTGCCAGGCCGCCGACTCGGGGTGCAGCAGCATCAGCACTGCGGCGGCCTCCCGGTCGCTGACCCAGTGCCCGCCGACCGACTCTCCGGCGAACCGCGACCGCCAGCTGTCGAGGAATCGGGTGTGCAGGTTGTCGATCGGCTGATCGTCGGCGTGCGCCGGACACAGCTCGGGATCGTTGTCCGCCGCCATCGACAGCAGCATCCGCGCGTCGGCGCCCTTGGCGTCGCAGGGGTCCTGCCGGTGCCACGTCAGGAACCGGTCCACCACCCCCGCCGCCTCGGGTGGCGCGCTGCGCTCCAGCGCCCGGTAGGACCGCCGCCGGAAGGGCAGCTCCTGGCCGATGTCCAGCAGCAGCACCGCCTCGGCGTCGCTGAGCACGCCGGCCGCGACGGCACGCCGCAGCGCGACCCGGATGTTCACCAGAGGCACGCTCAGGGCACGGTGGCCTTCCTCGGCGGGCCCGTGCACGACCGCCACCTCGTCGTCGCCCGTGACGATCCCGTCGCGGTAAAGCTGGAACACCTCGCCCACACCACGCATCCCGAACGGCCACAGCTCGGCGGCGCGCAGCGCGCCCATGCTCGCGGCGCCGGCCACGGTCACGCCACGGTCGAGCAGGTCGAGGATCTCCCGGTGGCGGACCGGCGGGTGTTGCAGGAAGAACCCGTCGATGACGAGGACCCGGTCGCCGGGTGCGACGTCCAGGCGGAGCAGGTCGCCGTGCGCGACGGGCGGCAGCACCACCGCGTCGGGCAGCAGCCGGACGACCTCGTCGGCCGGCAGGCTCGGACCGATGAAGACGACGTCAGTCACGGGGCACTCCCGGTCGGGTACTCAGGGCCCGCTCGTCGAACATCCGCAGGCCGGGGGCGAACACCTTGCTCACCGGGATGCCGATGTCGTCATGCGTCAGGTCGACGCTGAACGGCTCGACGCCGGTGACGCGCTGCACCCGCGACGCCAGCTCGCGCAGCACCTGGGTCACGTTCCCCACCGGTGGGGAATCCCGGCGGACCGGCCGGACGGGTCGATCGACGGTGGGCGGTGGCACCGGCGGCGCGCCGACATCGTGGTACGCGGTGGCGTCGATGTCGTCCCGGGCTCCGGAGACCATGACCAGCCGCGACTGCGCCGCCTCCGACATGGCCCGGCCGACGGCGATCTCCGGGTCCACGTGGCAGCCGAAGCCGCCGAAGGTGACCGGGAGGTCCTCCGACCAGATCGAGGCGGCGTAGCAGGGCACGCCGACCGCGTTGGTGATGTCGCAGACCTCCACCCAGCAACCGGCGCGCAGCAGCGCCTCGTGCACCGTGCGGGTCATCGCGTTGGTGGCGGTGCCCGGGTCGGCGTAGGTGCGCTCGGCCAACGGTGAGGTGCAGTACGGGGCGATGCAGTCGCGCTCGACGACCTCCAGCAGGGCGTGCAGGCTGGCCTCGGCGAAGGTGTTCCCGGTCGCCAGCCCGTTGCTGCTGGGGGTGAACAGGGCGCGGTCCCAGCCACGCCGGACGGTGAAGTCGAGCTCGATGGTGGCGCGGGGCACCAGGCAACGCGTACCGGTCACCAGCCCACGGCCGGCCACCCAGTCGAGCTCGACGGCGGGGGTCAGGGGTGATCGTTCCGCCAGGTGCAGCCACCGGACGTCGTACGGCAGGTCGAGCGCCTCCGCCGGGGACCGGACGACGGTCCCCGGCCGGAGGTTCTCGGCATGCCAGGACTCGATGCTCTCCATGACCGCGCTGACCCGGGCCTGCGTCGCGGTGGCGCCGGTGCCGACGCTCACCGCCATGGTGGCTCCGACCGGCCGGTAGGCGACGTGCACCGGCAGCCCGATCTCGTCGAGCCGGGTGATGTCGGCGACCCGGGTGATCCGGAACCGGTCGAGCATGCCACCGACCCGCTCCCAGGTCTGCTCCACGGTGGCCGTCCGGTAGGTGCCGGATCGGAACGCGATGGTCTCGGTCGTGTCAGTCATCGAGGCTCCCGGCGTGGGGTGGGGAACTCAGAGGATGAGGACGGCGATGATGTTGACGTTGTTGTCGGCGATCGGGGCCACGCCACCGGCGACCGTCTCCAGCTCGGCCTCGGTCAGCTCGTTGAGGTCGACCAGCGGCACCTCGGGCACGTGCAGCACGTGCAGGCCGGGCGTGCCGGCCCAGTCGGCGACGACCTGGTCCTTGGTGTAGAGCGTGGCGGGCTGGGCGCGGTCGACCTCGACCCGGGCGCCGGGGGCGACCGGCAGGCCGGCAGCCGTCGCGTAACCGGTCGGGTCGGCGAGCAGGCGCTGCAGTTCCTCGTCACTGCGCCATACCGCGGTGACCAGTTCCGAGTACTTGGTCACGAACCTCGCGCCATATTCCTGTTCGTCGTTGCTCATCGTTCGGTCCTTTCCTCGGGGGTCACTGCAAGACGGGGTGATCGCTGTGGCGAGAACGCTACGAAGATCGAGGTTCGACATTCAATGATTTCGTCTGAGTGCCATCAGAATCTGCCGCGCCGACCGGTGGGCGGCAGACTTCGGTGTCAGGTGCAGCAGCAGGGGCAGCAGCAGGCGCAGCTGGGATCCAGGCCGGCGACGACGCTGTCCAGCTCGTCCTCGGCCAGCTCCGCCTGAGCCACCGGCAACAGCGACGGCACGAAGAGCACGAAGGTGCCGGTGGTCCCCGCCTGCTGCCAGGACTCGACCTGCACCTCAAGGTCCGGATCGGTGTCGGCGACGTCCCGCACCACCCGGACCTGCACATCCTCCGACAGGTGAAGCCCGTAGCCGGCGAGGAACCCGCGTGGGTCCCGGTCGAGCGCCTGCTCCTTGACCGGGTCGGCCCAGACGTCGGCGACCAGCCGGCTGTACGCGGCCACGAAGACCGCTCGATCGACAGGTGTCACACCCTGCTCCCTTCGATGGTCGACCGCCGGTGGCGGCGACGGGCAGCACGGGGGGTTCCGGGCCGCCGGTTTCGCTTCATCGTGGGTCACCGGTGGATCTGGCCCGTCCAGAGAGCGGGAATTTCATCGAATGTGGCCGCGAAAAGGTCGCGCTGCGGCGAAAGCCGGGTAATTGGGAATCAGCGACTTGCGGCGGATGGCGATCCTAATGATTGTCACCACTGTGGACAAGTAGTAATTCCTCGCCTGTCACCCGCCCGGTGCGCACACCTACGCTGCGATCGGCGGACCGCACAGCGCGACAGCGGTTCGACGGGGTTGCCGTGTTCCGTCACCGAGTGCTGCCGGAGGCCACCGTGACCATCGACGAGGCGACGACGACGCCCGGCGGCCCGGGCGGGTACAGCGTGGAGGAACTCGCCCGCAAGGTGGGCATGTCGCCCCGCAACATCCGTGCCCACCAGGCCCGGCGACTGCTTCCCCCGCCAGTGCGGCGTGGTCGGGCGGCGCTCTACGACGACTCCCACGTCCGCCGGCTGGATGCGATCCTCGCCCTGCAACGACAGGGCTTCAACCTGGTGTCCATCGAGGCGATGCTCGGGGTCCGGGCCAGTGACGAGGCGCCCGACGGGTTGACCGCGATGCTGCAACGTCTGACCGCCGACCGTCCCGCGCTGGCCCACGCGCTGACCCGGCACGGCGTGATCGGCCGGACCACCGACGGCATCGTCCGCACCGTCCGGCCACGCCCGCTGCGCGCCGCCCTGGACCTGCATCGCGTACGGGTGGGCACGGTGCCGGCACTGCAGACTCTCAGCGAGGTGCTGGACAGCCTCCGTCCGGTGGCCGACGAGCTGGTCGCCGCCGTCACCGCCCGGCTGCTGGCCCTCGCTCCGGAGCTGGTACGCGGCGGCGCCCGGTCGTCCTGGGCCGATCTCGACCGGGAGACCCTGCTGCTGACCCAGGGTGTGGTCAACGTGCTCACCGAGGCGTTCCGGCTCGCCGTGGAGAACCAGTCGGAGGCGCACGTCGCCGAACTGTTGGAGAACCACCTCGACGCGGACGTGTGCCTGGAGGACAGCACGGACATCGACAACGGCTGAAAGACCGTCAGCTCGTCGCGGGCTGCCCGTCCGCCTGCGGACTCTCCGCCACGGTGTCGGACCGTTCTGGTTCGGTGAGCAGTTGCCGCCGCGCCAACCGGTGGAACAGCCCGTCAGGGAGGTCCATCAACTCGTCGAAGCTGCCCCGCTGGACGATCCGCCCCGCTTCGAGGACCACGATGGTGTCCGCCGCCCGGACCGTGGACAACCGGTGGGCGATGACCACCCGGGTCGCGGCCAGGGCGGCGGTGCTCCGACTGACCACCTCCTGGGTCCGGTTGTCCAGGGCGCTCGTCGCCTCGTCGAGGAAGATGATCCGGGGCAGCGGGGCCAGCGCGCGGGCGATCAGCACCCTCTGCCGCTGCCCGACGGAGAGCGTCCCGCCGCCGAACGGCACCATCGTGCTCATGCCCATCGGCAGGGCCTCCAGGTCGTCGGCGAGGCCGGCCATCCGCGCCGCCTCCCACACCTGGTCGAGCGGGAAGCTGCCGGCGCCGCAGATGTTGTCCCGTACCGAGCCGGCGAAGAGCTGGCCATCCTGCAGGACCACGCCGCACTGCCGGCGGACCGCGTGCACGTCGAGTTCGGAGAGATCCTGGCCGTCGTAGAGCACCGCACCCTGCTGTTGGCGCTCGAAGCCGAGCAGCAACCGCAGCAGTGTGGACTTCCCGCAGCCACTCGGCCCGACGATGGCGACGAACTCACCCGGGCGGACGTGCAGGTCGATGTCGACGAGCACCGGCGGCTCGTCCGGCTGGTAGGCGAAGGTGAGCCGGTGCAGCGCGATCTCGCCCCGCAACTCCCCCGGGTCCACCCGGTCCGGGCGCGCCTCCGGGTCGGCGCGCAGGATCTCCCGCAGGCTGCCCAAACGTGGCACTGCCGCGATCACCTCGACCCCGGCCGACACCAGCACCAGCAGCCCGCCGAGCAGCATCGCGAAACCGACGTTGAGAATGAAGAAGTCAGCCGGCGCGACCCGGCCGGCGAGCGGCCCCATCAGTACGGCGAAAAGGACCAACTGACCGGCGACCGGCAGCACGGTGCCGAAGGCGACCAGGCCCGCCTGACTCTGCCGGACCCGTTGCAGCGCCGCCCGGGCCGTCGCGGCGACCTCCGACCAACGTGCGTGGGCACGGGTTTCGGCGGCCGCCAGTTTGATTTTGACGATGCCGCCGAGGAGTTGGTTGGTCATCGCCGCCGCCCGGTGCTCGGCCGGCAACGCGGACCGTTGCTGACGGACGATCAGCACGGCGAACGCGCCGAACGTCAGCATCGTGACGGCGACGATCCCCGCCGCCCACAGCCCGAGCACGGGCTCGACCACCAGGAGCATGCCGAGGGTCACCGCGACGATCGCGGCCGCCGAGACGAGCTGCGGCAGCAGCGCGCTCAGCGCCTCACCCACGAACGAGATCCCCAACATCGAGTTGGCGATCTCACCGCTGCTGCGACCAGCGAAGAACCGGGCCGGTAGCCGCATGAGCCGGTCCCAGATCGCCAGCTGCGCGCCGGACTGCATCCGGCCGTCCAACCGCAGCAGACGCAGGTTCTGCACCACCCCCACCAGCCCCGCGACCACCGCGGCACTCAGCATCAGCGCGAGGAAGCCGCCGAGGCCGTTCACCTCGCCCTGCCGGGCCAGCTGGCCGAGCACCTCACCGGTGGCCAGCGGCACGCCCAGGCCCAGCAGTGCCACGCAGGTGGCGGCGAACAGCAGGCCCCGCACGTCCCGGGACGCACCGACCAGCCCGGCGCGCAGCAGGTGGCGCATCCGAGCGGTCGGCGGCAGCGGCGCCTGCACCTCGGTCGCCTCGGCGGCGAACGTAGCGGCCACCGCCGCGTCGATCGGCCCGTACACCCGGGTGTCCGGGTCGACGTGGTGGTAGCGGCCCCGGCGAAACAGCAGCGGCACCGCGACGGCGCGCTCCGGGTCGGCGCCGGCCCGCCACCCCACCAGTGGCCCCAGGTCCCGCCGCCACCACCGGTCCGGCAGCCGCACCTCACGCAGGAACAGGCTGGACGCGCGGGTCACCGCGTGCACCGCCGCCCGGTCGTCCAGTGGCGCGCGACTGCGGTCGGCCGGCTCGTTGATCGGGCTGCCCATCCCCTCGGTGACCACCCGGACCACCGAGGCCGCCCGCCCGTACCTGTCGAAGCCGGCCTCGTCGTCCGGAACCGGAGCCGCACCGCCCGCGCCGATCACCCCGATCGACCGGCGGGCCGCCGCGGCGAGCACCGCCGCGTCGGTCTCCCGGCGCCGTTGCACGGCGCTCAGCAACGCCGCGTCGGCCTCCTCGATCCGGGTCTCCACCATCCGCAGCAGCCGGGCCACGTGCTGGTCGACGGCCGATCGCAGTTGACCGTTGACCAGCAGGTCCCAGCTGCCGTGGCTCTCCACAGCGCACGGCGACTCGGCCACCACCCAGTCCCGCTCGGCGACCAGCAGCAGCTCCCGCTCCCCGGACATCTCCGCCGGGCCACCGTCGTTGCGTCGCAGTTGTCCACCGGCGCTGCGCAGCCACCACGCGCCGCCGGTCGAGGTGAGGGCACTCCCCTGCGCCAGCGAGATGATCTCGCGCCCACAGAGCGTGGACGCCTCCCGGGGGGCCTGCCCGCGGCGCAGCGCGTCGGCGATGGTGACCAGCACCAGGTCCACCGCCGCGACCAGCTCCGTCGCGGCGGTCCGCGCGCGCAGCGACGCCCCCTCGTCCGCCACGCGGCCGAGCCGGACGTGTCGCTCCAGCAGGGACAGGTGACGCCGGGACAGCCCCCGCAGTTCCGTGCCGGGCAGCGGCACCAGGATCAACTGCCACGCGCCGATCGCGGTGGACGTCGGCACCAGGCCACCCGCAGGCAGCCGGGCCACATGGTGACGACGCGAAGGGCTCATCCCGGCCCGGCGCACCGCGAACAGGTCGGCCTCACCCCCGGTCACCAGCCAGCCGGCCGCCGGGCCGTCGAGGCGACAGATCTGGCGTACGCCGTCCGAGCAGAAGCCGATCAGGCCGCCGGCCGGGGGATCCTCCACCGCGCCACTCATCAGCGTCTCCTCGGATCGTCGTGGTCAGTGGTCCCGGACCAGGCGCGCGTACGCCCCGTCCTGGGCGACGAGCTGCTCGTGGGTGCCGCGCTCCACCTCCCGACCGCCGTCCAGCACGACGATCAGGTCGCAGTCGCGGACCGTGGACAGGCGGTGGGCCACGATCAGGCAGGTCGCCCCCCGCCGGCGCAGGTGCAGGTCGATCCGGCGTTCGGTCTCGGCGTCCAGCGCGCTGGTGGCCTCGTCCAGCACCAGCACCCGGGGGTTGCGCACGAGCGCTCGGGCGATCTCCAGCCGCTGCCGCTGCCCACCGGAGAAGTTGCGGGCGTTCTCCCGCACCGGACTGCCGAGGCCACCCGGACGGGCCGCGACCTCGTCGTAGAGGCACGCGTCGGTCAGCGCGGTGACGACGTCCTCGTCGGCGACAGTGAGGTCCCACATGGTGACGTTGTCCCGGACCGTCCCCTCGAACAGCCGCTGGTCCTGGTCCACCATGGCGACCGTCGCCGCCCAGAGCCCGTCGTCGGTCGCGGCCCGCTCCAGGCCGTCCACTGTGACCCGTCCGGTCCAGGGACGGTAGAGCCCGGCGACCAGCCGACCGACAGTCGACTTGCCACTGCCCGACCTCCCGACGAGCGCCACCCGGGCACCCGGCGGCAGGTCCAGGCTGAAGTTCTCCAGCAGTGGACGGCCCAACGGGTTGTAGCCGAAGGTGACCTCCTCGATGCGCAGGTGCCCCTCCATGGGCGTCATCGGGCGGGCGGGTCGGTCCTGGGCCGACGGCAGTGGGTACCGCTCCACGTCACGCAACCGATTCAGGTCGGCACTCATGTCCTGCAACCGCGAGCCCAGCGCGGTCAGATTGCCCAACGGGCGGTTCATCGCGGCGGCCAGGCTCTGCATACCGACCAGCACGCCCACACTCATCGCCTCAGCCACGACCTGCCGGCTGCCCAACCCCAGCAGCACCGCTGTGGTCCCCGAGGCGAGGAGCGCCGGCAGGACGGAGAGCACCGCTGTGGGCACCCCGAGCCGCTGCTGACGGGTGGCGACGGTGGCGTGGCGCGCCGCGAACCGGGCCACGGCGCGTTCCTCCTCACCGCCGGCCTTCACCGTCTCGATCATCTGGACCGTGGTGTACACCGTGGTCACCAACTTGCTGCGGTCCGCCTGAAGACCGGCGACGGCGGTGGAACGGGTCGAGGCGACATAGCGGAGCACGCTGACGTTCAGCCCGGCGAGGACCACCGCGCACAGCCCGAGCAGCAGGTCGTAATGGCAGAGCAGAGCCCCGTACGCCAGCACCAGGCCGGTGTCCACCACAGTGGTGGCCGTCCGGCGGGTGAGCACCTCGGCGACCACCTCGTTGCCGCGGACCCGCTGGCTGAGGTCGGCGGCCTGCCGCTGGTCGAAGAAGGCCGGCGGCAGCCGCAGCAGATGTCGGAAGAACCGGGCGGCGCTGGCGAGGGCGAGCGCCGTCTCCGCGCGTACGGTCAGGCGTTGCTGAAGCAGGCTGGCCAGGAAGGTCAGCACGGTGGCCACCGCCACCGCCGCCACCAGGCCGGCGAACGCCGCCCGGTCCTCCTGCAACAGCACCCGGTCGACGAAGACCTTGGCCATCACCGGGATGGTCAGACCGACCACGGCGATCAGCAGGCCGAGCAGCAGCATCTGCGCGATCGCCGAGCCCGGGCCGCGCCACCGCTCGGCCAGCGCCCGCACCAGCCGGTAGCGGGTGCCGCCGGGCCGGAACTCCGGGCCGGGCTCCATGGTGAGCACGATGCCGGTGAAGGCACCGTCGAACTCCTCCCAGCTGACCGCACGGGGACCGGTGGCCGGATCGTTGATGAAGACCTTACGGCCGAGCCCTTCCAGCACCACGAAGTGCTCGAACCGCCAGAACAGCACCGCCGGCAGCGCCACAGTGGCCAGGCCGGCCAGGTCCATCTGGAAGCCCTTGGCCACCATGCCGTACCGGCGGGCGCCCTTGAGCACGGTGGCCGCGGTGGAGCCGTCCCGGCTGACGCCGCACACCCGGCGCAACTCCTCCAGGGGCACGTGCCGACCGTGGTGTGCGAGCAGGATCCCCAGCGCGGCGGCACCGCACTCCACCGCCTCCATCTGGATCAACGTGGGCGTACGGACCCGTCGACGCCGGATCCTGGGCAGCTCCGGCGTGCCGCTGACGGCGGTCGTCGGCGCGCTCATCGCCGCAGCAACCAGTCGATCGGGTGTTCCCGGTCCACGGTGAACCAGGCGGTGACCTCGCTGGCCGAGTTGAGCTGGAACGGCGGCGGGGACCTGGTCCAGCGCAGGCCACCCGGGGCGGCCGGGTCGGGTTCCAGTGCGACCGTCACCCGCACCACGCTGCCGCGGGCGAGCAGCCGCCGGACGTCCGGCCCGGTGCCCAGGAAGGCGCGCAGCGAGGCCTCGGTCTCCGGGAAGGCACCGACAGTGGTCACCTGGCCGGCCAGGGTGCCGAACACGTTGCGCGGCGCGGCCGCGGCGGCCACCTCGACGGACACGCCGGGTTGCAGCAGCGGGGCGGCGACGGCGGGGGCGTAGACGACTGCCTGCAACGCGTCCCCGGCGGTGTCGAGCCGTTCCAGGTCGGCCAGGTGCGTGCCCGGTGTGACGATCTCGCCCTCCGAGACCAGCCAGGCGACGACGTACGCGTCACCCGGCGCGGTCTCCACCCGCACCTTCCCGTCCGCCGTGCGCAGGCTGTAGAGGGGTGTGCCCTTCGGCACCCGCTGGTGCGGCGACGCCCACACCTTGGTGACCTGGCCGCTGTCGAGCGCGTCGAGGGCCGAGATCCCGTTCGAGTGGATCAGCACCCCGGCCGCCTCGACGGTCCGGGGCACCACAGTGCGTACCGACCAGACACCTGCGGCGACCACGACGATGACCAGCGCGGTGGTGGCCAGCCAGTTCGGCACCGTGGTCAGTCGGACCGCCCGGTCCAGTTGCTCGGGTGCCTCCAACTGGCGCAGAGCCTGCCGCCGGAACTTCATGGCCGGCCCTCCGTCGCGGCCGGGCCGGTGGCGCGGCGGGAGCCGAGCAGGAAGTCGGCCACGCTCGGCTCGACCAGCGGGTCGAGCCCGGACAACTCGGCGAAGGCCTGGGAGTCGCCGGCGCCGAGGGCGCACGGTGCCAGCCCCATGGCGGTGGCGACGAGATACATCTGCTGGGTCAGCACACCCGCGTCCTTGAGAATCATGGCGTAGCTCATCCCTTCGTACTTCCACATGAGCCGCTGGACCCGGGCGGTGACCACCAGGACCGTCTGCGGCGGCCGAGGCAGGGCGCCGGACGCCCGGGCGTACGCCAACAGCCGGTCGGCTGCCGGTCCCCAGGCGGCGACCGGCTCCAGCCGGTGCCCGACGGCGTCGTAGTGGTAGAGCCCGCGGTCGAGCCCGGCGCACCGCGCTACCAGTGGATAGATCTCCAGCTCGTAGACTCCACCGCCGCCCGGGTAGGGCCGGTGGCCGATCTCCTGCCCGCCGGCCTCACCGACGGCGCTGGTGTGCTGCGACCGGTGCAGGAATTCCGCCAGCCGCTCCAGGGGCAGTGGCGCCGTGTCGTCGTGTTCGCGCACGCTGCGCCGATCCGTGACGACCTGACTGAACGCGGGATCCGCCTTGGCAATCGTCGCCAGGTCCGGCAGCGGCAGGTCGACCGCCCGGCCCCCGTCGTACGGGCGGCGCAGTGGTTGCGGGGCGAAGCTCCCCCGCATCCGGTAGGTGCCGCCCACCGGCAGCGCGTGTCGGCCAGCCCGGGATCGGTGGTGCAGCCGCAACTCCTCCGGCGACCAGTAGGCCAGCGGCGCGTCGTCGCACTCCGCCTCGAACTCGGCGTCGGTGACCAGGATCCGGGCGGTGGCCAACTCGTCGAGCACCCGTCCGGCGACGTCCGGCGGCACGCCGAGCGTGCGGGCCACCGCCTCGGGTCCGACGCCCGGGGCGGCGGCGGCCAGGACAGCGCCGAGGGCGGCGTCGGCACAGCCGACGACGAGGGTGCTCAGCGGTGAAGCGGCCACCAGCACGCCCCGTTCGTGCTGGAGGGCGGCGAAGCGGGAGAGCCGGTAGCGGACCCCGGGGGTGTGCAGGCGACTCTCCGGCAGACTGCCCCGACCCAGGCCGGTGGGCACCAGGTCGAGCAGCGGCCGATCGTCGACCTGGACGCGGCGCTCCAGCCAGGAGTGGGCGAGCAGCCGGCGCAGCAGCAACTGCGCGGGCAACACCCGGTTCTCCCCCTCCAGGCCGCTGATCAGACGGCCGACCTCGACGTCGTTGACCCAGTCGGCGGCGAGCCGCAGCAGCAGCGCCCGCCGGCCCATGCCCGGTTGCTCCAGGGTGAGCTGGAAGCGGGTCTGCCGCAGGGTCAGCGAGCCGTCCTCACCGAGCCGCAGCTCCGCGTCACGGCGCAGCCGGTACGACTCCTGAATCGGCGGACCGCCCACGGAGCCGCTCACGTCGACCGCCGACCGACCGGGTCCACCACGGTGGCCATCCCCACATCCTTCCCACGCTCCCGGTCGCCCGGGAACGCCGGCTAGAAGAACACGTTCAGCGGATTGGCCGACGTCTCGTCGACGGCCAACGGGCCCCGACCGAGACGGGCCGGCACGTCCCACAGTCGGCCGGGACCGAGCCGGCGCCAGAAGTGCCGCAGTCCCGGCACGACGACCTTCACCACCGCCAGGTCGACATCCGGACGGGACTGGTCGACGACGATCACCTCCAGGCCGGCCCGCTCCGCCCGGCGTACGCAACGACGCACGTCATCCCCGACGTCGCCGGTGGTCAGCGCCGGGTGGTCCGCAGCGGTGCGCGGCGGTCGGGTGGGATCCGGGACCAGCCAGGGCTGGTCGGCCACCCGCACGGTGCCGAACCAGCGCGCGGTGTCCGGGTCGTCGACGCCGTACCGGTTGCGGGCGGTGGCGGGTCCGGCGACGGCGGGCAGGAACTGGTTCACCTCGGTGAGCGCCCGGGTCAGCGCGACCCGCGCGTCCAGGTGCGCGCCGAAGCCGACCAGGACGTCCTCCGGCCCCCCGTCGACCCGCCGGGACACCGCGGCGAACGTGGGTACGCCGAGGTCGGCGGTCAGGTCGAGGGCCCACAGTTCGCGGCCGAGGGCGGTGGCGTGGTGGTCGACGCAGGCGGCGGTCCACGGGTCGCCGAACGAGGCGAGGTCCACCCCGGGCATCCGGGACCGGTGGTACCACCACAGGGCCACGCTGTCCCGCTCCACGAGTTCGCAGAAGCCCTGGAGGATCGCCTCGGACAGGTTGCCGCCGGCCGCGCAGCCGTTCGAGTCGGCCGAGCACACCCCCAGCCCGGTCAGCTCCGGATGCCCGTACCAGCAGTGCACGGCGGGCAGCTCGCGCGGTGTGTGCCGGGTCAGCGACCAACCAGTGGTCCAGTCCAGCTCCACGTCGTCGGGCAGCGGGCGGGGAACGCGGTGCAGGTGACCCAGGTCGCGGTTGAGCCGGTCCCGGTCGGCGTACTGGCGTTCCGAGAACAGCAGCAGATCCCTCAGGTGCACCGCCCGGTCCGGGCCGAGCTGCCGGTAGGTGGCCCGGTGCACCGGGCGGTCGCCGCGCCACACCCCGCAGTAGCGCTCCACCGCCTCCCCGACCGCGCTCATCCGGGCCTGCAGGTCGGTCCGGCCCTTGCCGCCGCTCTGCCCGCGCAGATTGCGACGCAACGCGGCGAGCTGGCGGGGCTGGGCGAAGTTGTGCCCGGCCGAGTAGGTGTGGGTGACGCCGTTGTCGGTCGCCTCCAGCGGGGTCAGCCGGCTCACCACGCCCAGATACCGGCTGACGTGGTGGACGAGCGAGGCGTACGCCTCGGCGGGTTCCTGGATGCGGGAGTCCCCGGCCCGACTGGGCTGGGTGCCGCTGGGTGGCAGGTCGATCCGTGGCTCGGCCTTGCGGACGAGGTCCGGGTCACCGCAGGCGGGGCACTGCGGCTGGCGTACCAGTTGGTGGCTCTCGGTGCTCAGGTCCCTGGTGTCCAGGGCGACCATCCGGCCGGTGAGGCGGGGAGACTCGCCCCGGACGGCGAGCACGGCGAGTTCGGCGGCGAGCAGCCCGGCGGCCATGGTGGCCAGGCCGGGCAGGACCGCGCGGCCGGGTTGCGGCAGCGGATCGGTCAGGTCCTGCCCGTCGAGGAAGGCGTTCACCTGTTCGTTCTCCTGCCAGCGTTGCCGCAGGCAGACCCAGCAGCCGGTGCGACCCGGCACGAGGTGCGGGCCGAGGAAGACGACGTTGCCGTGTGGCCGGGCCAGCGTCCACGCGCGACCGGCGGCCAGGTGGCGATCGTTGAGCAAGGCCAGCCGGGGGTCGAGCATCGACGACGGCAGCACCAGCACCTGGGCGGTGTCGGGGCCGGCGTCCGGTGCGTCCGGCCCGACCACCGTCGGGGCGAGCCCGAGGGCGCGCAGCGCGTCGGCGGTCTCGGCCACCCTGGGCGCGCCGAGGTCCACGATGGTGACCGTTCCCCCGGCCATCCACCGCCGTCCGGCGTCGGGTGGGACACCCCGGGCGTCCCAGCCGGCGGCCTCGGCCGCCGAGGTTTGCGCCGGACCGGACACCAGAAGGCCGTGGTCGCGCAGCCGGGCGAGAGCTGCGGCGACGGCGGCGACCGGGTGTCGGGTGGCCAACCGGGCCACCACGTCGGCCAGCGGCGCGGCACCGTCGAGCTGGTCGGCCAGGTCCGCGGCGACCGGGTCGTCGATGAGCAGGCTGCGGGTCTCCCCCAGCACCACGAGCGGGCCGTCGGGCAGCCGCACCGGCACGTAGTCCGATCGGAAGCGCGGACGCCACATGGGTTCCTCCCGAGCCTCGTGGCCGGGCCGCGGCACCACCGGCCCCGCCGGCGGTCACGGCTGCTGTCATCGTCGCGGTCCGGTGCGCCCCGATCCGAGTGATGCCACCGGTTTCTGCCGTCCCCGACGTGGTGACCCTCGGCGGCAGGGTCAGCCGGCGGTGACGGTCAGCGCGGTGTCGTTGAGGCCCAGCACCGATGTGCCGACGGTCTGTGCCGGCACGAGCAGCACGAAGGTCTCCACCCGGGTGACCCGGATCGACTTTCCGCTGACCGCCTTGCTGTGACCGGTGGCGATCAGGTCCGGGCTCTGCGGCTCCAACCGGACGGTGGCCGGGCCGCCGGGCGCCGGGCGCAGCGTGTCGGTGGCGTGGATCGTCAGAAAGGTGAGCGTGCCGGTCGGCACCGCGACCGCGCAGTCGGACCATTCCGCCCGGTCCATCGTCCGCTGCACCGCGCCGCCGACACCGGCGAGCTGCTGCCCGTAGACCTCCCAACCGCCGGCGAACTGACCGTCGAGCAGCGGGCTCGACACGACGAGGGACCGGTTGCCCGTCGTGGACCCGATGCTGCGGGAGAACACCTCGGCGGCGAGGGCCCGACGGCTGGTCTCGTCCAGGGCGGCGCCGCCCGCGGTGGCCGGCCGGCCGTCGATGCTGCGGGCGACCACCAGCGAAGGTTGGGTGACCTGAACGTTGTGGCTGAGCTTCCACTGGCCGTCGGCACCCAGCACGAACTGGCTGACGTCGGTAGGCGCCAGCTCCGAGCCGGTCAGTCGGAGAGTGGCCGTGGCGAGGAAACAGGACGGATCGCCGGGTGGCACCGCGAAGACCGGGTTGATGTGCTGGAAGGACGGTTGGGCTCGCTGGTTGTACGCGGCCCGACGGACTGCGGCGATGCTGAGGTCCAGCGAGGGCGAAACCTCCTGGGCCCGCAGCGCCTCGACGTCACCGGCCACCGAGGCGGCCGAGTCGGCCTGGTCGAAGGCGGTGAGCACGAGCGCCGCCCGGTCCCTACCGAAAGTGGCCGACCCGTGGGGCGCCGGGGTGGCCGCGTCCACCGGTTCGCCGCCACAGCCGCTCAGCATGAGCAGCGCCACCGTGGCGGCGGCGAACGGCATCGCGGGCACCGGCGCGGCGAGGGTACGCGGGCTCCTGACGGATCTTCTGCCCAGCATCTCGTCCTCCATCCACCACCGGTCCACGGGAATCGCGCCCGATGCAGTCGAGTATGTGAGCGGCTGTCGGGCCACGACGGTGGCGGCGCGGCCTCGTGCTGCCCGGCCTGTCGACGTTGCACCGAACGATGTCATCCGGCCTGGATCGCGGTCACCGATCGGTGTCATCGAGCCGAGCGACCCAGGCGGCCAGAGCCGACCGGGAAGCGACACCGGTCTTGCGGTAGAGGCGGGTCAGGTGCGCCTCCACCGTGCGGGGGCTGATGTTCAGCTGCCGCCCGATCAGTCGGCTGGTGGCCCCGGTCGCTGCCAGCCGGGCGATGTGCCACTCCCGGTCGGTCAGGGCGGCGACCTCCCGCGGGCCGATCGGTCGGGCCAGTCGCAGACCGACCCGTTCCGTCCCGCACCACAAGGCCAGTTCGAGCGCCCGGCGACGGGCCCGCGCCGCCAGGCCGCTCTGGTCCGCGGCTTCGGCCGCCCGGGCCAGGGAGGCCAGGGCGAGGCTGCGCCTCAGCACCATCCCGCCGGCACGGAACAGGTCGGCCGCGGTCTCCAGGTGCGGCAGCGCCGCCTGGACCTCGCCACGGGCGAGCAGCACCTCGCCGTACGCCGACTCGGCGAAGCCCCGCTGCCCGGGCAGACCGACCTGATCCGCCTCGGCCAGTGCCAGTCGCGCCTGCCGCTCGGCGTCGGCCACCTCGCCCGCGGCGAGCGCGGCGGCGCAGAGCAGCTCGTACCACCTGGGCCGCAGCGACGTCTGGAGACGGCTCAGCCGGCTGTCGCCGCCGGCGGAGCGCACCAGGTCGGCACAGGTCGCCGGATCACCCGACAGCAACGCCGCGGTCGCCAGCGCCGTCGCGGCCGTACGACCACACCAGGTGGCGAGGTCGGTGGCGATTCCGGCGGCGCTGCGGGCCAGCGCCAACGCCCGGTCGTCGTCCCGGAGGCCACCACGCCACGCCGTCGCCTCCGCCTCGAACGCCAGGGCGAAGCTCAGCAGGTGGTGACTGCCGATGCGCCGGGCGACGATGCCCGCCTCGGTGGCCAGTCCGATGGCGGTGTTCAACTGCCCGCCGTGGTAGGCCACCTGACTGCGACCCAGCAGCAGTTGGCACAGGCCGTCGTCGCGGTGTGAGGCGCGGACGAGCGCAAGCCCTCGGTCGAGGTGCCGCACCGCGTCGGCCTGCCGTTCGAGGTAAAGCTCGCTCAGGCCGAGTGCGGTGAGGCAGTCGGGGTGGTCCCGTACGTCCCGGTCCGGCAGCGAGTCGACGATCCGGGCGCCGGCATCGAGCAGACCCCGGGCGTCGTCCAGTGCGCCGTCGTGTGCGGCGGCCAGACTGCGGACGGCCAGCAGGCTGGCCCCGTCCGCACCGGAGCCGCCGAGATCTCCGCCGAGGACGTCGGGCAGCCCGGTCACGGGGCGACCGGCCAGAATGCCTGCGACGCCGATCTCGGTGGCGAGGCGGTAGCCGTCGCTGGGGCCGGCACCGGTTGGCAGGGCGGCCAGCTCCCGCCGGCTGATGGCCGCCGCCTCCGCGTAGTTGCCGAGCAGACGTTCCACGCGCGCCCAGAGTGCTACTGCCTGCGCCCGTCGTCCTTGCGGGTCGGCAGGGAACAGCGGCACGATCTCCTGGAGCAGGGCCCTGCTCTCGGCCAGGTCGCCCGCCTCCCCGGTGATCTCGGCCAGCGCGAGCGACACGTCCTGGCGACGTTGCGTCAGACCGGCCGTCGGGCGCAGCGCACGCAACGCCAGCCGCAGCCAGCGGATGGCCAGGTCCGGCGTCTCGCGCCGGACCTCCTGCGCGGCTCGGCAGAGCACGTTGACGCAGCGGTCGGCCCAGCGGGCGTTCGGCAGGGCGAGCAGGCGCTCCGCGTAGCGGGCCCGATCCGCGGGTGGCGCGCCAAGATCGACCAGCGCGGTGAGCGCCCGCGCACACGCCTCCACCTGCCACTGCGGGTCGGTGTCCTGAGCGACCGCCAACCGCAGCACCGGGTGCCGGAAGGCGAACCGTCCGGTGCCGGGGACGCGGCGGATCAGGTCGAGCCGGGCCAGCCGCCAGCATGCCTCGACCGCCATCGACGCCGGGACCTGCGCGACCTCGGCGAGCAGGTCCGCGCTGAAGGGCGCATCGACGATCGCCCCGGCCCGCAGACAGGCCAGCTCGACGGGGGGCAGGTCCGTCCACTCGCGGCGCAGCACGGCGACCGCCGCGTCGGACAGCCGGGCACCCTGTGCCTCACGGATCGGGTCCGTGCCTTTGGAGGTTGAGCCGCTCGGCAGCACCGCCAGGTAACCGGGGTTGCCGCCGGTCAGGTCGTACCGGGCGCGCAGCTCCACCTCGTCGACCTGGGGGTGCAGGAGTGCGACCTCAGCGAGGCTGAGAGGTCGGAGCTCGATCCGGTCGTGTGGCGGCGGCTTCGCGTCGTCGTGCTCGTCGGGATCTGGTGGACCGAACGGCATCGGGGTCGCCGTCTGCCGCTGGCGGTAGACGAGCACGAGCAGCACCGGGGCGGGCACCGGATACCGCAGGAGGTGGGCGATCAGGCCGGCGGAGGATGCATCCGCCCAGTGCAGGTCGTCGAGGACCAGCACCAGACCGTCCCGGGCAGCCAGGCCGATCAGCCGGCGGGCCAACTGATAGGTCCGGAACCGCCGGGCGTCCGACGCCCGTCCCGGAGCCGCTGGCACCGCGATGGTGGACTCCACCCAACTCTCCCCAGTGGACCGCCCGGCACGCAGCCCACGTCGGAGTGACTGCCCCTCCGTGAAGGCGTGTCGAAACACGTGGAAAGGAACTCCTCGCTCATTCGGCGAGCAGGTCCCGACGGCCCAGGGGACGGTGGGGGCGCACCGCTCCAGGGCCTCGTCGACGAACCGGGTCTTGCCGATGCCCGGCTCCCCGACGACCTCGCAGACCATTTGCCAGCCACGACTCAGCACGGCGGCCTGGGCTCTCCCGATACGTGCCAACTGTGCTCGTCGCCCGACGAAGCGCGGGCTCGACGCGCTTTCCAGCCCAGGTGTCATCACGCAGACCAGACGCCTTCCGGCACACTCAATGGGAATTGATCGCACTATACCGGAGCATCGCCGAATGTCGAAACATGCCGACCCCTATTCAACAAGTGGCGAGACGCAGGTTCTTTTCGACATCGCATCACAACCCGCAGAAAAGGACCGGTCACCAGAAGCGCGGAATGATGTCCCTGAAACCCAATAAATCGCCCGCATCCTGCGGCGCCTGGCAGACGACAAGTCCCAGGTCACTGCGGCGCTACAGCCAGGACGCCTAACTGTTCATTGGAGGGCCGCACCCAATCTGATATCACCACGATCATGGCCGCCTATACCGAATCACCCGAAGCGGTCATATTTCTACCGTGACCTGCGACCTGGGAGTTCTGCGCCACCTGATGAACCATCGGCGACCGCGCCAATTGACTGGGTCCCACGTCCCTGGAATTCGTCACCTGCCGCCAATCGTCAACATGCGAACAGCAAGATGCATCCGCGACAGTGTTTGAGATGGAAAGACCGTAGGCGTCCAGCCTGACGTTCAGGCGGGTCGGCCCGGTGGGCAAGCCATCGACGGACGGCTGCGAAGTCCGCGTCGGTCAGGCCCTTGTACGGGTCGACGCGGTGCAGCAGCGCTCGCGCCGGATGATGAGCCGCGACCCATCGCCGGTCGACGTCGGTCGTCTCGTCGTCGAGCCAGACAAACGGTCGTCCCGCCGCCCACTGCGTCAGATATGCGGTCTTCCAGTGCAGGCCGTGCGCTGGATCCTCATCGTCGTCCGGCCATTCGACGACAGGTAGGGCAGGTAGGCCGAGCAGTGGCGAGATGACTTCGTTCGCGTCGGCCATCCACGTCGTCGCCCACACCAACTGGCAATTCAGAGCCGACAGCCGCTGACCGTCAACTGGGTCGATCCGGTCGAGCAAGGGGTTGCCGGCGCCTCCTGAGGAACGTGCCACGGCACCCGCGAAGGAGTGCCCACCGCCAACCGACCTGGCCTTGAACGGGATCAGTGGTCCGTCCACATCGAGAAACACCAAGGGCAGGTTGGCAAGACCATGCGTCACGCGCGAACCGTATCGTGCGTCGGCTCAAGCAGTGGCGTCAACCTGCCGTCTGAGCACTTCGTACGATCCTGGACATGTCTGATCTGCGGCGCTAGGTTGAAACGTCATTGATGACCGTCTTTATGATGCACAGGTACGGGGGCCCGCATGTCCACGTCTGTCACTCGCCGCACCGTCCTGGCCGGTGGTGCCGGTGCCGCCATCGGCCTCGCGCTGCCCGGCACCGCAGCCCACGCCGGTGGCCACCACCACCCCACCAGCGTGAGATTCACCCTCGACGCGAGGACCCTTGACGGCGGTGAGCAGGTCACCTCGGTCACCCTGGAGACCGGCCGGCTCGGGCCGATCGACCCCGCCGGGCTCACCCCCGGCACGTTCACCGTCCACGCCAAGGCCACCAGCCCGATCCCGATCGCTCCCGGGGACCAGATCTTCAGCGAGTACGACCTGGACCGCACGGTGACCATGGCCCGGCTCGACCGGCACGGAAACATCGTGCTGGAGCTGAGCCACGGCGAAGGTCAACCCGGCGGTGGCACCCTCGGCTACATCGTGAGCAGGGGCCGCAACGTCCGGCTGGACCTCGTCTACACCATCAGGCAGAACACCCCACTCGTCCGGCGCCACGGCTCACCGGTCACCATCACGCGCTTCGTGCAGGGGCGGCTGTCGAACCCCGAGGTGGACGCGTTCAGCCACCACGTCTCCGGCTCGGGCCTGAAGTACCGGTTGTACTCCCCGGAGCGTTCGCCCCGCCACGGCCGGCGGCCGTTGATCCTCTGGCTGCACGGTGGCGGCGAGGGTGCCTCACTGCCCGACGACTACTACGACAACGAGACCACGCTGCGCGCCAACCGGGGCGCCCTGGGCTTCGCCACCCCGGAGGCTCAACGGATCTTCTCCGGCGCGTACGTCGTCGCTCCGCAGAGCACCTCCTACTGGATGGAGGACGGCCCCCGGTTCGCCCCGTTGATCCGGGAGATCGTCCAGGACCTCGTCCGCCGCAAGCGCGTCGACCCGGACCGGATCTACGTGGCCGGTTGCAGCAACGGCGGCTACATGTCCCTGGAGATGACCGTCGCCTATCCCGACCTGTTCGCCGCGTCGGTGCCGATCTGCGGCATCGTCGAGCCGCTCAGCGGGGAGGGGCCGCCGCTGATCACCGATGAGGAGCTGGCGGAGATCCAGACCCCGACCTGGCTGGTCACCTCGCTCGACGACGACACGGTGCCACCCGAGACCAACACGATCCACGCCCACGACCTCATCCCGGGCTCACTGATCACCCTGTACGACCACGTTGTCTGGAACGGCTACCAGTTCCCCGGTCACTGGTCCTGGATCTACGTGACCCGCAACGACCCGAGTCGCAACGGCACCCACATCTGGCAGTGGATGGCCCGCCGCCGTCGGTGATCCGCCGTCCGGGGTCAAGCGGGCGGGCGCACCGTCGGCTGGAGCGAGCTTGTCCCATCCCTGTGCTCCAATCCGGTCATGCATGTCGTCGTCACAGGTGCACTCGTTGAGAACGGCGCGGTCCTGCTGGTGCACCGCAGCCCGACCCGTCGCGCGTACCCGGATCTCTGGGATCTGCCCGGGGGCCATGTCGACACGGGTGAGTCCGAACTACAAGCACTCGCGCGGGAGATGCACGAGGAGCTGGGTGTTCACATCGTGGCGGAGTCCGCTTCACGGTTGGGCGACTGGCATGCCGGCAGTGGCGAGGACGCCGTTCACGTGGGCGTCTGGAAAATTGGAGACTGGGTCGGCTCTCCCACCAACCGCGCACCCGAGGAGCATGACGACATCGCTTGGGTCGGGATCAACGAGCTGGGTGGCCTTCCCCTGGTGTTCGGCGACCTGGCGGCGCTGCTTCGTCCTCTGCCTGAGTCTGACCGGCTGCCGCGTGGGCTCCTATAGTCCCTTGCGTGGACGCCAGGACCGAAGAGTTGCGAGCCGCGCACGACGTCCTCGCCGAGTTCTACGCCGAACGCCTTGCCGACGCTCTGGATCGCCTGCCCGCGGAGCGAGCCGTCCTCGACCTGTTCTGCGACCTGACGCTTGCCGCCGGTCTGGGGACCAGCGTCGGTGACATCGGTTGCGGGACGGGCGCCTTGAGCCCTATCTGGCAACCAGGGGCCTGACACCCTGGGGAGTCGACCTCTCACCCGAGATGATCCGCGTGGCTCGGCGTGACCATGCGACCTTCCGGTTCGATGTTGCCGACCTGCGTGAGCTGCCCTTCGAGGACGCGTCGCTGGTAGGTGTGGTCTGCTGGTACTCCCTCATTTTCCTGGCCCCGGCCGATCGACCGGCGGCCTACGGCGAGCTGTGTCGCGTCGTCAAGCCGGGTGGGTATCTGGTGACCGCCTTCAAGGCCGGACCCAGTCAGGTCCGACGCGCGGGCGGCAGCACCAACCTTGGCGTCGAGTTCGACCTCTACTGGCAGACCCCGCAGGAGGTGGAGCGAAGCGTCACGGACGCTGGCTTCACGACCGTGTTCTGGGGCGGCGTGCCCGCCGATGGGCCGGACAGCCCCGCCCAGGGATATCTGCTCGCCCAGAAAGCCTGATGCCGATCCCCCGCCGTGCCGCCGAACCCCTCAACTCGGCAGACCGCACCAGGCCTTGAAGGCAAGGCCCGAACGAACGCATCCCGTTGACAACATCACCCGCATCCCAATACGCTTAACACACTGGTTAAGTGAAGGAGCTCACGATGGCTGGCACCGATCAGCTCAGCGCGGTGTTCTCGGCGCTCGCCGACCCGACTCGACGGGCAATCGTCGCCGAGTTGGCCGAACGCGACGCCACGGTCACCGAACTCACCGCTCCTCTGTCCATCTCGATGCCAGCGGTGTCACGGCACCTGAAGGTGCTCGAACGCGCCGCGCTCATCTCGCGGTCACGGTCGGGCAAGTGGCGCGCGAGTCACCTCGAGGCTGCCCCGCTGCGCGAGGCAGCCGACTGGATCGAGCGCTACCGGCGGTTCTGGGACTCGTCCCTCACTCGCCTCGATGCCCACCTCGCCGCGGTGCAGGCCACCGGACCGGCAACGGACCGGGTGGCCGACGACCCCAGGGAGCCCGAATGACCACCGAAACTCCGCAGCTCGTCATCTCTCGCGTGTTCGACGCGCCGCGGGAGCTCGTCTACCGAGCCTTCACCGATCCCGACCATCTGGCGGCGTGGTGGGGCCCGACCGGCAACTCACTGCCGCGCGACGAGATCGAGTTCGACGTACGCCCCGGCGGCTTTCAACGGTGGACGGAGGTCAGTGCCGCCCAACCCGAGCTTCGGGTGCACGTCCACGTCGACCTCACGGACGTCGCCGACGGCGAACTGCTCCAAGGCGTCATGCACGTCGGTGGCCGGCTGCAGGAGGGCATCGAGCCGTTCGAGACGAGACTCCGGGTCGAGTTCCACGACGAGGCGGGCGGGCGGACGCGACTGGAGATCCGTCAGTGGCTCCCCGAACATCTGGCGCGCCCCAGCGAGGAGGGCTGGCGCCAGGCGTTCACCAAGCTGGACGCCGCGCTGATGAATGCGCAGGCGGTTGCAACAAGTCATCGAGAGGCAGAGGCATGGCAAAGCTGATCTACGTGACGAACGTGTCGCTTGACGGGTACATCGAGGACGAACGCGGCGCGTTCGACTGGTTTCCACTCGGCGACGAGGTGTTCGCGTTCCACACCGACCTCCTGCGATCCGTGGGCACGTTTCTCTACGGGCGGGGCCTGTACGAGGCGATGGCCGTCTGGGAGACCGACCCCGCTCTGGCTGCGCAGTCCGACCTCGCAGCAACCTTCGCGAACGCCTGGCAGGCGGCGAGCAAGGTCGTCTACTCCACGACCCTCGACGCGGCCTCAACTGCCGACACCCGAATCGAACGCCGTTTCGACCCCGCCGCCGTACGCGAACTGAAGGCCACGGCCAGCAGCGATCTCACCGTTGGAGGTGCCGACCTCGCGGCGCAGGCTTTCAAGGCCGGGCTGGTCGACGAGTGCCAGCTGATGATCCTGCCGGTTGTCGTCGGCGGCGGCAAGCCAGGGCTGCCGACCGGCATGCGCACCGACCTTGAGCTCCTCGATGAGCGCCGATTCCCAAACGGGGTCGTACACCTGCGCTACCGCCCTCGCGGGCAGTGAACGACAGCCCTGCGAGGTTGGATGACGGCGGTGGCTCAGTGGCCGCGGAATGCCTCCTCCAGCCACCATGAGCCGTGCGCCGCGCTGACTTTGGCGTCGACCACCAGTGGCCGGATGCGGGGACCAGCGAGCCAGTGGCGTACCGGTCCGAGATCGTCGACGGTCCGGACGGTCAACCCGTCGCAGCCGTAGCCATGGGCGATCGCGGCCAGGTCGGTTTCGGGGAAGGTGACCGTCTCCAACGGGTGCCTGTCCGGGCCGAAGTGGTGCACCTCGGCGCCGTACGCCGCGTCGTTGTAGATCACCACGACGAGGGGTGCCGCCAGCCGGACGGCGCTGACCAGTTCGGTCGCGGACATGACGAAGCCACCGTCGCCGACCGCCGCGACGGTGAGCCGGTCCGGCCGGGCAACCGCCGCGCCGAGTGCACTGGCCAGGCCGAGCCCGACCGACTGGAAAGCCTGGGTGAAACAGAACCCGGCCACGTCCGGCACCTCGAGCCACATGGACGGGTAGCCCATGAAGTTGCCCGAGTCGACCACCACCGTCCGGTCGGGAGGCAGCAGGTCGTCCAGGGCTGCCGACAGCGTCCTCGGGTCGATCGTCGCCGGGGTGCCCTGCCGCGTCGGGGTGCCCTCGTCTGAGTACGGGACGGTCCGCCACCGGCCGTGGTCGCGAATCCGTTGCGCCAGCTCCGGCGTACGCCAGCCGCCGGGCCCGGCGTCCACGGGCCCCGCGGAGCCCAGTCGACCGAGTGCCGCCTCGGCGACCGCCGACACGTCGCCCGCCACCGTCAGGTCAACCGGGCGGTTCACCCCGAACGCGGCGGGGTCGTGGTCCACCTGGACGACGACGGCGGAGGGCGGGATCAGTTCACCGTGCCGGGTGGTCCACATGTTCAGTGTGCTGCCCCACGCGACGACCAGGTCCGCCGCGCCGATCAGCTCGGCGGCGAGTGGGGTGGCGAAGCCGCCGGCCACGTCGATGTACCACGGGTTCCCGGCGAACAGGCCCTTCGCCGCGGCGGAGACCGCGAGCAGTGCCCCGCACGCGTCGGCGAGCCGGGTCAGCGGTTCCCGGGCCGCCCGGGCACCCCGACCCGCGATGAAGACCGGTCGACGTGCGGCCTGGAGCGCGGCCAGCAACGGCTCGACCTGCGGGACGGTGGCCGGGGTGGGCGCGACCGCAGGGACCGGGCCGGCCCACGGTTCGGTCACGGTGAGCTGCACCTCCAGCGGGAGGCCCAGCACCACCGTCGCGCCCCGGGCGGCAGCCCGGTACGCCGCGCCCGCGTCCTCGGCCGCGTGTGTCGCGCGTACCCGATGGAAGTCGGCCCCGACCGCGGCGGCGAGCGCCGGCAGGTCGATGAAGAAGTTCGACCGCGGCGCGGTCGCCTCCGGGGCCAGGACCACCATCGGTGTACGGCTCTTCGCGGCCTCGGTGAGGCCGGTCAGCGCGTTGGTGACGCCCGGACCCTGGTGCACCGAGAGCAGGCCCACCGTCCCGGAGGTGCGGGCGTACCCGTCTGCCATGCTCGCCGCGCCGCCCTCGTGGGCCGCCGCCACGAACCGGGCACCGGCCGCCACGAGCGCGTTCGTGACATGGAAGTTGCCACTGCCGACCACCCCGAAGACGTACCGTGCGCCGTGTTCGTACAGAACCCGGCCGACCACCTCGGCGACCCGCATCTGTGGCCCGGTCCTACCGTTCGACCAGCGCGAGGACCCGGCACGGGCTGCCGGATCCGGAGACGATCGGCAGCGGTCCGGCGATCACCACCGCGCCGGTCGTCGGCAACTGCGCCAGGTTGCGTAGCTGGGTCAGGCCGTACTTCTCCTGGCCGAGCAGGAACGAGTGGCACGGGAACGGCGGGTCGAACGAGTGCGCGGCGCCCGCGTCGGTGCCGACCGTCTCCACTCCGACGCCCTGGATCGGCGACTCCTCGGCCAGCCAGCGGGCGCATTCGACGGAGATGCCCGGGGTACGCCCGGCGTTGGCGTACCGCTCCGGGTCGTCGCCGTACGCGTCCCAACCGGTGCGGTAGAGCAGCCAGCCGCCGGTGGGCAGGGCACCATGTTCCGCCTCCCACGCCTTGACGTGCTCGACCTCGAGCAGGAAGTCACTGTTGTCGGCGGCGTCGGCCGCGTGGTCGATCACCACCGCCGGGGCGATCAACTGGCTCACCGGGACCTGGGAGACGTCCGCGCCCTGTTGACCGGAGACCCAGTGCACCGGCGCGTCGAAGTGGGTGCCGGTGTGCTCGCCGGTGGAGAAGTTGTTCCAGTACCAGGCCGGACCACGGTCGTCGTACCGGCTGATCTCGCTGAGCCGGAACGGCCAGGTCTGGCCGAACTGCTCGGGCAGGCCCAGGATCGGGGTCTGGTCCGAGAGCGGGGCGGTGAGGTCGACAACCTGGATCCGGCCGCTGGAAAGAGCGGCGACAAACTCCTGCAGCACCGTCATGCGGCGACGGTACACCGCACTCACGATCCACGATGGATGCCCGGACGGGTCACGTGATCTGCTCGGCCAGCGCGACGATGATGCCGGCGGGGCCACGGAGGTAACAGAGCCGGTAGCTGTTCTCGTATCGCACCACTTCGCCGACGAGTTCCGCTCCGTGTGGCCGCAGGCGGTCGAGGATGTCGTCCATGTCCTCGACGGCGAACATGACGCGATGCGCGCCCAGCGTGTTCGCCAGCGCCCGCGGGTCACCGTCTGGGCTGGTCGGCGTGTGGTACCTGGTCAGCTCGAGCCGTCCGTGGCCGTCCGGGGTGCGCATCACCACGATGTCTGAGCGGACTCCCTTGAGCCCGACGAGGCGGTCCACCGCGCTGCCCTCGACTGTCGCCTCACCTTCGAACTCCAGGCCGAGTGCGACGAAGAACGCCCTGGCAGCCGCGAGGTCGTCGACGACGATCGCGATGTTGTCCATCCGCTGGACCGTCCCCCGCCCAGGTTGGGGGTCCCGCTGGTCGGCGTCTTTCATGAGCCACAGATTACAATTCCGCCATGGACGACCCCACCCGCGGCGTACGAATCAGACGCGGTGGTCCGGCCGACGCACCCGCAGTGCTGACCATGCTCGACTCCGCGGTGGCCTGGATGAATGATCGCGGCAACACCGAGCAGTGGGGCACGACGCCGTTCTCGGAGAAGCCCGAACGGGTCGAGCTGGTCGACCGGTATCTGACCGAGAGCCTTCCGTTCATCGCGGAAATGGACGGAACGCCGGCCGCGGCATTGGCGTTGGATTCCGGGCCCGATCCGAAAGCACCGATCGCGCCTGCGGCAGAACCGGAGCGCTACGTCCGTCTCCTGGTTTCCGACCGACGATTCGCCGGCCGGAGCCTGGGGTCGGCCCTGTTGGCACACGCCGTGAACGAGACCCGACGAGCCGGCGTGCGGTTGCTACGGGTCGATTGCTGGGCGGGCGGCGGTGGCGAGTTGGTGGCGTTCTACGAGCGCCACGGGTTCACCCCCACCCACACCTTCCTGTCTGGGTCCTGGCCGGGTCAGGTGCTGGCCCAGCGGGTCGACTGAACCGCACTTCTTCACGGGAACCTGGGCGCCGGCCGGTCCGGCCCTTACCGCAGGGCGGGGACGGGCCCGGCGCAGAGAGTGCTCCTCCGCGCCGGGCCGTAGCTCCCGGGTGGTGTCAGCCGACGCAGACGGCGATCCTGCCCGGGCCGGTGCCGGTGCCCTGGAAGCCGAAGGTGGTCGACTGCCGGCCGGCGACGCGTCCGTTGTAGCTCACGTTGGTGAACTGGACGGTGCCGCTGGTGCCGCTGGCCTGCGCGTTCCAGGTGCCGGTGACCGCGGCGCCTGCGGGCAGTTCGACGGTCACCTTCCAGC
The DNA here is from genome assembly GCF_900090275.1 of Micromonospora zamorensis. Classification (NCBI taxonomy): domain Bacteria; kingdom Bacillati; phylum Actinomycetota; class Actinomycetes; order Micromonosporales; family Micromonosporaceae; genus Micromonospora; species Micromonospora zamorensis. The sequence goes on from NZ_LT607755.1 coordinate 3,875,598, forward strand.
CGTTGATTTCCGACTTGCCGGCGGTGACCGTCACGGTCGCAGTGAAGCCCCCCGCCCACTGGTTGACCGCCACATCCGCGTAGCAGCCGTCACCGGTCGGCGGCGAACTGTTCGGCGGAGGGGTGGTCGGCGGGGTGGTGGTCGGCGGGGTGGTCGTCGGCGGGGTGGTGGTCGGAGGAGTGGTGGTCGGAGGCGCGGTGGTGGGCGGGTTGGGCGCGCCGTTGGCCAGGCTGAAGGCCAGGTCGGGCTGGAACGAACCGGCCGTGTAGCGGCAGCCGTCCGCCTCCCCCGGCGGCTTCACCCAGAGGTACGCGTCGATGTTGCTGTCGCCGGTGTTGGTCGTCGGGTACTGCCCGATGCGCCGGTCGGTGTTGTCGTCGCCGCACCAGTCCCCGCTGGCGCCTCCGTTACGGCTGGTGTCGATCACCTGGCGCTTGCCCGAGATGCCCATGCCGTTGAGGGCGGAGATGACGTTCCGGCCGAAGTTCGCCTCGCCGGAGGTGGAGTTGTAGTTCGACACGTTGGTGAAGAAGCCGTCGGCGTACTGCACGCCGGCCGCCCGGAGCCGGTTGGCCGTCTCCCCCGCGCTGTTCCAGGTGGAGTGACCGCCGTCGAGATACACCTTGGCGTTGGGGTTGGCCGACTTGATTGTCCGGGTGGCCGTCGAGATCGCCTCGTTGCGCGCGCTGATCTCGCCGCTGCTCAGGCACGTCAGCAGGGCGAGCGAGTCGGTTTCCAGGATGATGATGACGGTCTGATTGCCCAGTCCCCTGGCGAAGTTGGACACCCACGTCTGGTACTGGTTGAGGTCCGGCGCCCCACCGGCGCTGGCTCCGCCGCAGTCCCGGTTGGTGATCTCGTACACCGCCAGCACCGGGATCTGCTGCGCCGCGTTGGCGGCGCCGATGTGCCCGGAGACCTCGGACTGCACTGTCGACGGGTTGAAGTTGGCGAACCAGCGGGCCTGCGGCTGGCTCGCGATCTTGTCGCGGATGACGGCGGTACGCGAGTCGCCGGGGTTCGCGGCGACCCAACGGACGACGGCCGAACTCGGGTCGCGGTAGAGCGAGCCGGACAGCGTGCCGGCGGAGGCGCTGCCGACGGTCAGGCAGACGCCCACGACGGTGGCGGCCGCGACGGCCGCCATGCTGATGGCCGCCGATCTGCGGCGAAGCGAGGAGAGGGTAGGCACGACGTGTTGCCTCCTGATCACATAGATGTTTCCACGTTCATGGGAGCGTTCCCAGGACGGTATCGGAGGTGCGCTCCCCTGCCAAGACGTGGAGACCCGTCGATGAGCATGACCTCGTCATCCGTCAAGGCGGGACGTATGCACACTGATGCTTGTCGATGTTGCCAGAACGGGCTCAGGCGTGCTGGAATGACTCACATCGCCGCAGCGCGGGGGCAACCGCGCTGGGAACGGCCAGCGCGGGAGCATCGCATTGCCGGCAGCGCGCCGCTTGGCGGACGCTCGCATGCCGCATCGCCGGGCCATTTCCACGACGACGGGCAGGCATCCTCGCCCGCCGTAGGCATTCCTCACTGCGCATCCCCGACGGCCGACGCGCTCGACGTCTGACACGCCGTGCATCCGATCCGGTCCGTCAGCCCACCAGAACCGGCGACGAAGTGAGAAGCAATCATGATTTCCCGAGAACGTTTCGCGGGTTGGTACCGAAACCGCTATGTGTGGGTTGCGGTGATCCTGCTGGTGGTGTCGGCCGGCGCGGTCATACTGCTCAACCGGGCCGACCCGGAGGCGAAGCCGGCCGATCTGCAGGGGCAGATCATGGCTCGGATGCGTACCACGCTCGAACAGGCGGACCCGGGGCAGCACAATCACGCCGGACACACTGCCCAGCAGGTGACCACCGAGAAGCCGGCAGTGATCTGCGGGGTCCGCGTCTACGGCTACGAGCCGGCCAAGGTCAGCGCGCTTGCCGACGTGCGGACGGTCTATGGCTTCCACCTCTGCGGGGTCGCCGAGCAGAAGCGCCCCTGGGACGTGGCGGTCAAGCTGGCCGGCCCCGTGATCATGGACATGTCCACCGAACCTCCGGGCATCCAGGTGGTCGAGGCGACCGCCGACGTCATGTTCACCGACCGGCTGCGCGAGATGTTCCCGGAGAAGTACGCGGAGTTGGCGCTCAAGGAGGCGCTGACCGACTCGGAAATGGCCGACCAACGCCGCCGGTACGACGCCGCAGCCGGGCTCTGAAGGCTATGCGAAAGTGCCGCTGGTGCGTGCCGCGATGCGAATGGTGGTCCCCGCGGGTCCGCTGACGACGAGGAGGTAGTCGGCCATCTGCCCGACCACCCACAGGCCCATACCTCCCGTTTCGGACAGGGGTGGTCGCTCGGTGCGCGGAAGGTAGTGCGCGGTGTTGAAGCCCGGCCCGTGGTCGGTGACTTCACAGGTGAGCTGGCCATCCACGAGCAGGCGTAGGCCACCTCTGCCGCCCCCGTGCCGAATCACGTTGATCATCAGTTCGTTGACCGCAGTGACCCAGTTCTCGATCTCGTCGTGGCCGAGGCCGCACCGGCGGCTGGCGGCCTCAACCTCGCGTCGGACGCGGGTCAGGTCGGCGAGGGTGAACGACGTCGAGAGCAGCGGCTTCCTGGCGGAGAGAGCGTGGTGGCCGAGCGGTGGGTTCGCCACTGCTTCCCTCCCTGTCGGACGCGGAGCCGGTGAGCTTGTCGATGGCACGAGGAGGACAGCTCTCCGGAACGGTTCGCCGGACGAACAATGCATCGATGTGACATGGGAAGATACCCCACCCCGGCGGCGCAACACTGTTGATCTCGCTGCTGGCATGCTGTCGGCGGCGTGCCGGCGTCTAGGCTGCCTGCGTGGCCCACGCCGAGCTGATGACGAATGACGAGCGGCTGCGTCGTATCGAGGCGATCACCGATGCCGCCCTGTCGGGGCTGCACGTCGCCGAGTTGCTCGACGAGCTGTTGGAACGGGTCCGGGACCTGCTCAAGGTCGACACCGCCACCATCCTGCTGCTGGACGAACACACCGGCGAGCTCGTCGCGACAGCGGCAAAAGGCCTGGAGGAAGAGGTACGTCGCGGTTTCCGCCTCCGGGTCGGACGCGGCTTCGCCGGGCGAGTGGCGGCGACACGTGCGCCGGTCACGATCCATGACGTCACGCCCGACGACGTGGTCAATCCCGTCCTGCTCGCCACGGGCGTACGTGCTCTGCTCGGCGTGCCCATGCTCGTCAACGGCGACCTCGTCGGCGTACTGCACGTCGGCTCCCTGGCCCTGCGGCGGTTCGGTCCCGACGACGTGCGGCTGTTGCAGCTGGTTGCCGATCGCGCCAGCCTCGCGGGTCGGGCCCGAGCGCAGGTCCTCGACCGGCAGGCAGCGCTGGCCCTGCAACGTAGCCTGCTGCCCGGCCGACTACCCGACATCCCCGGCCTGGACCTGGCCGCCCGGTACGTGCCCGGCCACGACCTGGGCATTGGTGGCGACTGGTACGACGTGTTCACGTTGCCCTCGGGTTGGCTGGGCGCCGTCATCGGCGACGTCTCGGGCCACGGACTGCCTTCCGCCGTCGTCATGGGACGCATCCGCAGCGCGCTGCGCGCCTACGCCCTCGATTCCGACGATCCCGCCCAAGCGCTGACATCCCTCGACCGCAAGATCCACCATTTCGAAGCGGGCACCCTCACCACCGCCGTCTACGCCCTGATCACACCCGATCGCACGAGGGTGCACCTCTCCTCCGCCGGCCACCTGCCACCGCTGCTGGCTGTCCCCGGCCGTCCCACCGCGCTCGTCAACCTGACGGTGGACCGGCCACTTGGTGTGGGCCGACCATCAGCCACTCGCCGCAACACCGTGCTGGACCTACCGCCGGGCGCGGCGCTCATCTTCTACACCGACGGACTGATCGAACGCCGCACCGAACTGATCGACACCGGGATCGAGCGCCTCGCCGACGCCGTACGGTCCGGGCCAGCCGAGGCGTTGTGCGACCACATCATGGCCACAACCGCGGAGGAGCACCCCAACGACGACATCGCCCTCCTGGTCATCCGGCGCCAGCCACCGCCGGATTGAGCCGCTCGGGCAACCGTCGGCCACCTCCGCAGGGTCACGATGCCCTGATCAGGTGCGCTGCTGCGTAAGGGCTGCCGTCGGGCTACCGGGGCAACGGGTGGCCGGTCCGATCAGAACGCAGCGAGCGCAGCGCCTCCACCACGGCGTCGGGTGCCCGCAACGGCACGAAATGGTCGGCGCCGGGTATCCGCACAAGGCGGCACCCGGGAATGCGTCGCGCGGCCTCGACGCAGGCCGGGACGAACGACTGGCGCTCGAGATCGCCGAGCAGCAGCACGCAGGGGGTGGCCACACTTTCCAGCCGGGACCACGCGTCGCCGTCATCGGTGAAGGCTTCGCCCCAGTTGAGCCAGAACCGAACCGCCGAGCGCAGCAGATCGACGACGAGCGGATCTCGGCCGGCGCGGGCCCATCGGGCGATGCCCTGTTCGAGGAAGATCTCCGGGTCGGAGCTGTCCGGCTCGTCGTCGGGATCGTGGGCGGGCGGGGCGCCAGAGATGCCGGGGCAGGCCAGCACCATCCCGCGGACCCGATCCGGCTCGGCGAGGGCGAGGTCGAGCGCGGTGCCGCCGCCCATGCTGCAACCGGCGAACAACGCCGGCCCGACCTCGAGCCGATCGAGCACCCGACGCAGGTCGTCCAGCCGGGAGAACCGCCCGGCCGGCGGTGCTGAGCGCGCGAAGCCCCGCACGTCGTACCGGATCAACCGGTGCTGCCCGGCGAGCCGCTCCCACACCGGGTCCCAGATGCGAGAGTCGCCAACGCCCGGATGCAGCAGCACGACGGGCGGAAGGCCACCCCCGGTGTCCTGGGCCCACACGGACCCCTCACCCACGTCGATGAACTGATCCACGGCTCCGAGCCTTCCACAGTCGAGTGACGCACAGGTCAGCAGGCGGTTCGAGCGTGGATGACCAAATTCTGTGGTCGCGCCGGACTCCTACCGGGACGACCACCAGGTCGAGGCGGCGGTGACGGCGAACCCCAGGGACTCGTACAGCGGCTGGCCCAACCGGGAGGCGGTCAGCGTGACCGGCAGGTCCGCCATCGGAGCCAGGGACCCCAGCATGACCGCCCGCCCGACACCACGGGACCGGAACTCCGGTGCGGTTCCGACCCAGTAGTGACTGCCGAGCCCACCGTGCACGACGGTGACGCACACCCCGGCGATCTCGCCATCCAGGCTGGCGACGAACACGTCCACACCTGGTTGGTGGATCAACGCCGTCGGGAACATCTCGCCGGCCCGGTAGGGCACGAACCTGGCCAGCTCGAAAGCGGCAATCACGGTACGCTCCGCGGCTCGCAGGTCCTCCTCGCTTCGCAGCCGGATGACCGGCATCGCCGGCTCGGCCACGACGCCGGGCTGGCGCAGCATGACCGGCATCTGCCAGGAACGCATGTCGAAGTGGCGCAGATCCGTCGAGCTGAACGGGTCCTCGGCGTCCACCGGCCCGGTCGCCCGGGCTGCCAGTTCGGTGATCTCGGCCAGTTCCTCACGACGGAGGTCGGGCTCCTGGATCAGGATGCGCAGGCCCGCGCGCCCGTCGCCGACGACGGCGAGGAAGCCCCGCCGACGGAGCACCTCGTGGCCGCGGACCCGCCCGGTGGTGGCCCAGAAGGCAGCGGAGTTACGGGCCTGGCGCAGCGGCGCGTCGGAGGCGGACAGGGACCGGGCGCGTTCGTTCGCTTCTGTCGTCATGGCGGTAGTTGTCCCTTCGACGGGGTCTCGACTCGGCGCGTGACACGGCGGGGCTAGGCAAAACTGAGGCCGCCGGCCCGGACGCGTTTGAGTTCGGAGAAGGCCCCGCAGGAGGCGAGCAAATGGGCACCGTCGAAGACGCGCAGGGCCTCTTCCCCGCGCGGGATCGAGGTCAGTACGGGGCCGAAGAACGCCACGTCGTCGACCACGACCGTCGGGGTGCCGAGGTCCTCGCCCACGAGTTGCTGTGCGCGGGCGGTGCTCGCCCGCATCCGCGGGTCGACGTCGCTGCGATGGGCGGCCCCGGCCAGGTCGGCGGGAAGGCCCGCCTCGGCCAGGGCCGCCGGGACGACGGCGTCGAAATCCTTGTCGCCCCCGTTATGGATCCGGCGGCCGAGCGCCGCGTACAGACTCGCGAGGGCGGTGGGACCGTGTTCGGCGGAGACCGCCGTGCACACCCGCGCCGGCCCCCACGCCCGGTCGTTGAATTCGCGGTACCAGGGCTCCAGATCGCGATGCTCGTTGATCACCGCGAGGCTCATCACCTCGAACCGCAGATCGATCGGACGCATCCGCGCCACCTCCACCAGCCAGCGCGAGGTGATCCAGGCGAACGGACAGGACGGGTCCACGTACGCCGTGACCGTCGACGCACGGTCAGAATTGTCTTCCATGGAAGGCAAGTTACCTTCCATGGAAGGTAAGATGCAACGGTGGATGACGACCGCATCACCCAGATCGTTGGTCAATGGCGACGCGAGCGACCAGACCTCGACCCCAGCCCGCTGCTGATCATCGGTCGGATCCAGCAGCTCGCCGTCGTGCTCGACGCAGCCCTGCGGCCGCCGTTCGCCGCGGCGGACCTCGGCAACGGTGAGTTCGACGTGCTCGCGGCGCTGCGTCGCGAGGGTGATCCGTACGCGCTCACGGCCGGGCAGCTGAGCCAGCGGATGCTCGTCACCACCGGGGCGGTGACCAAGCGGGTGGACCGGTTGATCGCTCGAGGGCTCGTGTCACGCTCGGTGTTCGAATCCGACGCGCGCGGCCGGGTGGTGGCGTTGACCCCCGCCGGGATGACGTTGATCGACCAGCTGATCGAGGAGCATCTGGCCAATGAGGCGCGCATCCTGCGTGGTCTCACCGACAGCGACCGCGCAGCGCTCGAGCGCCTACTGGCGACGCTGACCCGCGCCGTGGGTGCCTGAGTGCGAGCCCTCTGACTCGTTCCAGGGCCGGTGGGCGACGGTGAGGATGTGGGTCGTCGGCCAGTCGAGGGGCTGGCCATCGAGGTCGGCGAGAGAGGCGACCGGTGCGATCCGGTTGTCGATCACCCACTCGTTGCGGACGGCGGTGCAGGCAGGACCGATCTCGAAGCCCGCTTCGGTCAGCAGTGTCGTCCACTCGGCGAAACTGAGGCCACAGAACTGTTCCTTCGTCTCGGAGAGCCAGTTGTCGGTGTAGTCCTTGCGGGTCAGGTAGTCCATCGCGGAGCCCAGCTCAAGCCGCACCGAGCCGTCGGGCAGCGCCTCGTAGTCGAAGGGGAACGCGAAGTCGACAGCGAACTGATCCAGCCGTGCCCGCGTCGACAGTCCGCCGACATACCGCCTGACCTCGGCGGAGTCGAGGCTGGCGAGGTCCCGGTGCGGCGATGCCGGGTTGTCGCCGTCATCCGCCACGAGTCGCAGGATCACCGGACGGTGGGGATCGTCCGGGCCACACACGTCGCTGTTGATCCAGACGCCACCGGGCACGGTGTGGTCGTGGATGCGGCGGGCGAACTGCAACAGTGACTCCCGCTGCCGCCCGTACGACCAGATCTCATGGGTCAGCGCGAAGGTGAGGGTGGTGTCCACCGACCGGTCCTTGAAGACCGCGCCACCGAGGACGTTCCGGTGGAAGAAGTACACGTTGGCGTTGCGGAACACGCCCTGCGCCTTCTTGTGCAGGCACTCCTGAAAGAGGTGTCGGGCGACCTCGACGCCAATGAGGTCACTCTCGTGCAGGCCGGTCTCCCGGTCGGCCAACTCCAGGACCGCCCCGGCGCCACAGCCGATATCCACGATCCGACCGGGTTGCACGTACTGCCGGACGGCGTCCCACTTGCGCTCGGCGGCGCCGGCGAAGGCCTCCACGTAGGTCCGGTAGTCGCGGGTGACGGTAAGGCCACCCTCGTCGCCGACGAGGGGGTCGTTGACCACCATCCGGATCTCGTCGACCAGTCGGTAGCGCTCGAAGACGTCGATCGTCGCCGGGTGCGTCAGCTTGCGCCACGTGTCGTCGCCAGCGGCCAGGCGCAGCAGGACATCCCAGGGCCGTTCGGGCGTGGTACGCAGCTCCGGGTCGGCCTCGACCTGCGCGATGGTGAAACCGAGCCGCTCGTACAGCTTGGCGACCTGCGGCGTCGAGCATGCCACCAGGGTGTCGGCAGGAGTCAGTTCGAGTCCGGTGGCTACCGCGATGTTCTTGAGGGTCACCTCGGCGAAGGCATCGGTGTACGCGGTGTCGAAGATCGGCACGACCATCGACCGCAGCCCGCTCAGCACGCTGAATCGCTCGATCGCGGCCTCCCGCCGGTGGTACGGGACCGGATTGCGCTTGGTGTTCTCGTGGTTGGCGGAGGTCACCGCCCAGACGATCGTGACAGCGCCGTCCTCGGCGAGCCGCCGCAGGTAGTCAGCCTGGAAGCAGGTCAGCAGGTGATGGCGCCCCGGAAAGAGCACGAAGCGGGTGGACGGGCCAGCCATGGTCACCCCACGTTGTCCGGGCCGATGTGCGGCCCGCGATCATAACGGGAGGCTTGTTGCGGTCATCCGCCCGGGACGGCGACGACGCCGTTGCGCAGCTGTGACCGACGTGGCGCGGGGCGGCGCCTCAGCACGAGCCGTTGACCTGGCTGGCCGATCCGGTGTACAGGTACGCGTCGGGGACCCAGCTGCCGTCGGTCAGCTTGTTCCACAGGGTGCTGGCGCCCCAGCGGCCGGTCAGACTGGTGCCGTTCGACGAGCAGGCGATGCTCGCTGTGGCACCGTCCGCGAGCGAGCCGACGACGCCGTACCCGGTGCCCGGCCCGGACCGCCGGCTGATCGACGTGCCGCCGTTGCTGTCGACGATTCCCTGGGTGAAGCCGAGTGCGCCGTAGTTGTAGAGCGCCCCGCCGACGTAGACGCGTTTCGAGCCGTGCAGCGCGGAGCCCTCGTAGGCCGTGCTGCCCTCTCTCGGCACCCACTTGCCCAGGTTGTGGGTCGCGATCGCCACGTAGGCGCTGTTCTGCCGGAGCCCCAGGTGCACGTGCCGGCTGCTGGCACTCCCGCCGCAGGTGATGTCGGTGCCGGTGTCGCCGAGGTAGGTGCCCGCCGAGACGGACGCGCCGTCGACGTTGATGTTGTTCCAGAGGTGGTAGTAGTCCGTGGCGTACCCCCGGTCGTGGATCACCCGGATCCAGCCCTTGCACATCGTGTACGCGGTGCCGGCGCGCACGGCCAGCACCCGCTGGTCACCGCCTTGGAGATCGATCGAGCTGAACGGTCGCGGGGAGCCCGACCAGCCGTGCGGGCCACCTCGCAGGGTCCAGGACTGGCCGACGGTGAACGGCAGGCGCATGCCGGTGCGGAAGTCTCCGTTGGCGGCCAGGGTGCCGGGGGCCGTGAAAGCGGCCATTTCCTGTCGGGGGACGACGGAGGCGGGCGCGGCCGCGGTCAGTTCGGCGAAGGTGGCCTCCCCCTCGAAGGCGACCTGCCAGTCGCCGCGCTGGTGGCGGGCGACGAAGATCCAGCCGGACGGGTAGAGCCCTTCCTCCTGCGGAGCGACGAGCACCGCGGTGCCGAATGCCCAGGCCCGGCCGTCCCGGCGGGTGACTGTCACCCGGGTGTCCGCCGGACCGGCGGCGCGGGCTCCCTGGCCCGCCGCGACCGCGGCCTCCTCGAGCAGCCTGTGCTGCACGGCGATCGTGACGTCATTGGCCGGCGCGGCGTGGGCGCCGCTCGGCACGGTGCTGATCATGGTGGCAACGAGCAGCATCGCCGTGGCGGTACCGAGCCAGCGTTGAGTAATGATCATGTCCTCTCCAGAGGGGGTTGAGAGGCTGATGTATACCGCAGGACGCTATACCGCAGATCGATCTTTGTCTATGAGAGGGAGGGCGCGCTAGCCGGCGGTTGCCTCACGCTGGATCTGCCCGAACTGGGCGGCCATCGCGGCGGACAGGGCCTGCGCGGCGGACAGCGGGCGAACCATCACGGTGAACTCGTCGATCAGGCCGTTCTCGTCCAGGTGCAGGAAGTCGCAACCTTCGACGGCGACGTCGCCGATCCGCGCCTCGAACACCAGCGCGTGATCGCGATCGTCGTCACCGCTCAACTCACGGACGTACCGGAAATCCTCGAACACCCGCAGCACGCCCCGCAGAATCGCCGCGGTGATTGCCTTGCCCGGATACGGCTTGAACGCCACCGGGCTGCGAAAAACCACATCGTCGGCCAGGGCCGCCGTGATGGCATCGGGATCGCGTGCCTCAACCGCCGCGCGAAAGTCGATCACCACGCCAGCGTACGGGGTTTTCCCGACCGCCGGTCACCCCAGTTCTCGTCGAGCCGGCACCCGTTGGAGCGGCCACCGGTCCGTGGAGCCAGCAGGCACCTCGTCCAAGCCGGTCATATTTGGTGGACGACCTGGACCGGCTGTGCCAGCCTGACCGGAGGCCGCCACCACGGGGCCCGGTGCCATGACGGATCGAACCGACCGACGGGAGCCCGGCGATGCGAGGACTCGAAACCTTCCCGCCCATCCGGACGCGAGCTTTCGAGGACCCGTCAGCCCATGCAGACCATCAACCTTGGCATCGTCGCCCACGTCGACGCCGGTAAGACCAGTCTGACCGAACGCCTGCTGCACGCCACCGGTGTCACCGACCGGCTCGGCAGTGTCGACGCGGGCACCACGCAGACCGACACAGGCGAGATCGAGCGCCGCCGGGGCATCACCATCCGCAGCGCCGTAGCCGCGTTCGGCTTACCCGACCGCCAGGTCAACCTGCTCGACACCCCCGGGCACAGCGACTTCGTGGCCGAGGTCGAACGCGCGCTCGGGGTGCTCGACGCGGCGATCCTGGTGCTGTCGGCCGTCGAGGGGGTGCAACCGCACAGCCGACGGATCATGCGAATCCTCCGGTCACTCCGGCTACCCACGCTGATCTTCGTCAACAAGATCGACCGGAGGGGTGCCCGCACCGACGAGCTGGTCGCGGACGTACGACGGCTGCTCACCCCGGCCGTCGCCCCGCTGGGCACGGTCCGCGGGCCCGGCACCCCCGAGGCCGCCTTCCGGCTCGACGATCCGCGGTACGACCGCAGCGCCGCCCACCGGCTCGCCGAGGCCCTCGCCGAGCACGACGACGAGCTGCTGGCCACCCTCGTGGACGACCTGCCACCCGACCCCGATCGGATCGACAGGTCGCTTCGGGTCCAGGTAGCGGCCGGGCAGGTCCACCCCCTGCTGTTCGGCTCGGCGCTGTCCGGAGCCGGCGTACCGGAACTGCTGGACGCCATCGCGGCCCTGCTTCCGGCGTCGCCACCGGCGGAGCCCGAGCCGCGGGCGCGGGTCTTCGCCATCGAACGCGACCCCGCCGGCGAGCGGGTGGCGTACCTGCGGTCGTACGGCGGGGAGCTTCAGGCCCGCCAGCGGGTCATCGCGTACCGCCGGGAGCCGGACGGCCAGATCACCGCGACCCGCGCCCGGATAACCCGGCTCGACGTGATCGGCGCGCCCACCGACCAGGCCGAGCCGACCGGCCGGGACGACCTGCCGGCCGCACTGACCGCCGGGTACATCGCCCGGGTCACCGGCCTGACCGGGGTACGCCTCGGCGATCAGCTCGGCAGCTCGGCCGGCCTCGACGGGCGGTCGTACTTTCCGGCACCGACCCTGGAGGCGGTGGTGCGACCCCGCGACCCGGCCCGGACGCTGGCGCTGCACGCCGCGTTGCTGGACATCGCGGACACCGACCCGTTCATCCGGACCCGGGTGGCCCCGGATGGCGGCACGAGCGTGCTGCTCTACGGCGAGGTGCAGCGCGAGGTGCTGGCCGCCACGCTGGCCGAGGCGTACGGGATCGAGGCCGAGTTCGGGGCGGGCCGCCTCATGCACGTCGAGCGGCCAACCGGCACCGGCTCGGCGGTGGAGATCATCGGGCACGGTTTCTTCGGCACCGTCGGGTTCCGGGTCGAGCCCGGCTCCGCGGTGGACTACCGGCTGGAGGTCGAGCTCGGCTCGCTGCCGCTGTCGTTCCACAAGGCCATCGAGGAGGCCACCCGGGCCGCCCTCGACCAGGGTTGTCACGGCTGGCCGGTCACCGACATCCGGGTAACCCTCACGCACAGCGGCTACTGGTCGCCGATCACCACGGCCGGGCACTTCCGGGATCTGGCGCCGTACGTCCTCATGCAGGCGCTCGCCGAGGCCGGCACCCGGGTCTACGAGCCGTGCCGGCGGTTCGAGGCGGAGGTACCGGCCGACCGGCTCGGCGCTGTCACGTCGTACCTGGGCCGGCTCGGCGCCCGCATCGACGGCACCGACGAGATTTCCGCCGGCTGGCGGATCGGCGGGGTGCTGCCGGCGCGGCTCGAACCGGAGGCGCAGCGGCGGCTGCCGGACCTGTCCAGCGGGGAAGGGCTGTGGTCGTCGGTGCCCGGCGGCGACCGCCTGGTGTCCGGTGACCCGCCGCACCGACCCCGCACCGACGGCAACCCGTTCGACCGGGTGGAGTACCTGCGCTTCCTCGCCCAGCCGAGGAACCGAAACTGAAAGGGCCCGCGCGAGATGCGCGGGCCCTTTCAGAATGCGATCAGCGCCAGCCGCGTGGGCCGAGCACCGGCTTCCAGTTGACCGCCGCGTTCGGGTCACCGCTGCCGTCGTAGCCTGCCCGCAGTGGGTATGCGTACACCGGACGTTCCGTCGTGGTCACGCCACCGCTCACCTTGCTGGCCAGCACCGACGTCGGCGCCTGACCCCGCTCAGTCCAGGCGCGGATCGCGCCGAGCCAGTCGACCCGGTCGGCGCCGGGACCGCCGGAGCAGTGGTAGACGCCGGGCAGCAGGAACAACCGGGCGAACTGCTGTGCGCGGGCCAGCGAGCCATACCGCTTCACCACGTCCTCGTAGTACTGGATCGTGCCGAACGGGGTGATCAGCGGGTCAGCCAGACCGTGGTAGAGCATCAGCTTGCCGCCCGCCCTGCGGAAGGCGTCGAGATCGGTGGTGTCGGCGTTGTAGACCTTCGCCATTTTGTCGAGCTCTGCCGCGTCCCGGCTCGGGTCGAAGTCCCAGAGCGAGTAGCCCGCCCCCGGGTCGGTCGGGAAGGCCAGGTAGCGCAGGACCTGTTCGGCGAACGCACCGCCACCGCTCAGACCGGTCGGCGACGTGCTGATGTCGGAACCGACCCAGCCGCCCTCAGAACCCAACGGCAGCCCGCCCGGATACAGCGCGCGACCACGGTTGTCGCGCGGGCTGTCGTACCACTTCTTCACCACCGCGACCTGCGCGGCGCTGAGGCAACCTGCTGCGGCTGCCCCCTGCGGGCAGAGCAGCGTCGCCGGGTCGAACCGGCAGGCGCGTGGGTCGTCCACGACACCGTCCTTCACGACACCGTCGCAGGCGGCCTGCACGCCCTGGTTGACGACCGCCGCGGCGGCGGCGTCGACGATCTGGTTGCGGTCGGCGTCCCGGTTCTGCTGCTCGCGCACGCCCTGCGAGAGCGGGGCGAGGTAGTTCTGCCGGTTGGCCGGTGCGCCGGCGACGATGCCGTCGAAGTCACCGGGCCAGCGCTGCGCCTCGATCAGCGCCTGTCGACCACCGGTCGAACAACCCACGAAATAGGAGTACGCGGGAGCATGGCGGGTCATTCCCTTGAGGAGCGTCTTGGCCGCGAGCGCGGTCAGGTGCTCGGAGAGGTAGCCCCAGGTGTTCTGCGCGGCCTTGTTGTTGAGTCCGAAGGAGGCGTCCGAGCCGCTGCCGACGTGGCCGGTGTCGTCGGAGGCGACCGCGTAGCCGAGGTCGACGTTGCCGTTGCCGGAGGTGCCGGCCGTCGGGATGCTGCCGCAGAAGCCGCCGCCGCCCAGCTGGACGTAGCGGCGGTTCCAGTCGGTAGGCACCTGCAGACGCAGCTGGATCACCGAGGTGCTGCCGTCGTCGGCACCGACCGTGATTGCGGCCCGGACGTCGCAGTAGGGCGTGGCCGCCGCCGTAGCGCCGGTCGTGGCGGAGCTGACCGTCGTCGGGTAGCCGACGGCGCGGCTGAGCTTCCCGGCGGCGGCGGTCGTGGAGCAGTCGAGTCGCGGCTTCGCGTGTGCGATGCCGGGCGCCGCGGCGACGGTGAGACCGGCGGCGACGACCACGGCGGAGAGGAGACGTAACCTGTGGAGCACATTGGCCTCCGATGTTTCGCTAGGCGGAACGCGGCAATATCGCCACGGCCTGGGAGTGACGCTAGAGCTGGGCGAATGCCCTGTCAACATCCACGCCTGTCGTTCCGCTGGGCGGAACCTACCCGAGCACGTCGCGCTCCCGCAGGGCCGCCATCTCCTCCGCCGACAGGCCCAGCTCGTCGCCGAGCACCGCGTCCGTGTCGGCACCCAGCGCGCGGCCGGTGAACCGGATCCGGCCCGGTGTGCGACTCATCCGCCACAGCACGTTCTGCATCCGGACCGGCCCCAGGTCCGGATCGTCCACAGTGGTCACCAGATCCAGTGCCCGCACCTGCGGGTCGTCGAGCAACTCGCTCGGCTTGTAGACCGGCGCCACCGCCGCCCCCGCCTCCTCGAACGCGCGCAGCACCTCGTCGCGGGTCCGCGCCCCGATCCACTCCCCCACATAGCCGTCGAGCAGGTCGGCGTGCTGCGCCCGCTGGCGCCCGGTGGCGAACCACGGCTCGTCGATCACCTCCGGGTGGCCGACCAGCGTCAGCACCCGCCGAGCGATACTGTCGGCGCTCGTGGAAATGGCCACCCACTGCCCGTCAGCCGTCCGGTAGGTGTTGCGCGGCGCGTTGTTGAGTGACCGGTTGCCGGTGCGCTGCTGATCGATGCCGAGCTGGTCGGCGTAGATCACGCCGGGCCCGACAGCCGTCATGATGGGGCTGAGCAGGTCCAGGTCGATCTCCTGACCCTGGCCGTCCTTCTCCCGCTGGAACAGCGCCATCGAGACCGCCGCCGCACCCGCCATCCCGGCGATCGAGTCGGCCAGACCGAACGCCGGCAACGTCGGAGGGCCGTTCGGGTCGCCGGTCAGGTGAGCGAAACCGCTCATCGACTCGACGAGCGTGCCGAAGGCCGGCCGCGCAGCGTACGGGCCGGACTGACCGAAGCCGGTGACCCGCAGCAGGATCAGCCGCGGATTGTCCGCGGAGAGCACGTCGTAGCCGAGGCCCCAGCGCTCCAGCGTGCCGGGCCGGAAGTTCTCGATCACGACGTCGGCGGTGGCGGCGAGCTTGCGGAAGATCTCCGCCCCGGCCGGGTCACCGAGATAGAGCCCGACCGTCCGTTTGTTGCGGGCGACCATCTTCCACCACAGCGGCTGGTCGTCCTTGGCCAACCCATGCCCGCGCATGCCGTCCCCGCGGCCAGGGTGCTCGATCTTGATGACCTCGGCGCCGAAATCGCCGAGCATCTGCGCCACCAGCGGGCCGGCCAGGATGGTCGACAGGTCGAGCACCCGCAGGCCGGCCAGCGGTCCGTCGTTCACACTGGACATGCTCACCCCTGGTACGGACGGTGCACGTAGCGGCCGCCGGGGGTGCCGACGATGTTGCCGGCGTCGAGCACGCGCTGCCCCCGGACCCAGGTGTCGGTGACACAGGCACCGAGTTCGAAGCCCTCGAACGGCGTGTACTCCTGGGTCGACTCGGAGTCCGCGGCGTGCACGGTCCAGGTGGTGTTCTCCACGAGGCACAGGTCGGCGTCGAAGCCCACCCCGATGGTGCCCTTGCCCGGCAGTCCGTAGCGGCGGGCCGGATTCCAGGCGGCCAACTGCGCGATCCGCTGGTGCGACAGGCCGCGCTTGCGCCCCTCCGAGACCAGGCCGGGCAGCAGGTATTCCGCCCCGCCGAAGCCCGACTTCGCGGCGAAGATGTCCTCGCGCGGGTCACCGAACTTCGTCTCGTCCTTGCAGCACGCGTGGTCACTGACCACCCAGTCGACGCTGCCGTCGAGCACGTACTCCCAGAGCGCCTCCACGTCCTCCTGCGGGCGCAGCGGGGGGTTCACCTTGCCACCCAGGCCGTGCGCGCTGTCCACACTGGCCAGCAGGTGCCCGAGGGTGACCTCGCGGCGGAAGTCGACATGCGGAAACGTCCTGGCCATCAACATCGCCGCCCGCAGGGCCTTGCGCGAGGAGAGGTGCAGCAGGTTGATGTTGGGCAGCCCGGTCTCGTCTGCCAGGAACGCCGCGATCGTCACCGCGAGCCCTTCCGAGTGCGGCGGTCGTGACGCGCTGTAGGCGGCCAGGCCCTGCAACGACGCGTCCTGCTCGACCAGCTTCGTGTAGGCCGTCATGATCTCGGCTGTCTCGCAGTGCAGCGACAGCGACACGTGCGGTGCCGCGTCGGTCAGCTTCTCCCGGGCCGCCTGCACGCCGCGCATCACGAACTCGAAGTGAGCGAGGTCGTAGCGCTCGTTCGGCGGGATCATCAGGAACGAACTCTGGTCGCTGGACCGCCCGTGCAGCCCGTGGCTGCCATAGAACATGAAGATCTTGAAGGAGGTGACGCCGAAGTTCTCGATGATCGAGGGGATCTCGTCGATGTGCTCCCTCATCATCGGCGCGAGGTGGAATCCGTAGTCGATGAACGAGCGTCCTTCCGAGGCGGCCAGCACGTGCGGGAAGAACTCCGCGTACGAGCCGCCCCGGTTGAGGTAGTACTGCCCCGTACGCATGTAGGTCAGTCCGGTCGTCACACCGCCCTGGGCGCTGGCGCGGCTCTCGGTGGCGGTGTCCTCGGCCAGCGAGTTGTAGATGCCCCAGTGCTGGTGCGCGTCGACCGCCCCCGGGTACGCGAGCCGGCCGCGCCCGTCCACGACGGTCTGCGCCTCGTCGGCCGGGATGTCGGCCTCCATCCGCACCACCTTGCCGCCGGCAATGCCGATGTCCAGCCGGTCGCCGTCGGGCGAGCCGGCGTCGGGCCGGACCACGGTTACGTTCTTGATCAGGGTTTCCAGCAGTTTCATGCGTTTCCTCCCGTGGTTCGAGCGACGTGGTTCGCCGCGAGGTAGGCGAGGCCGAGGGCGGGCAGGAGGCCGTTGCCGGCCAGGTAACCGGCCGCGCCATGGCCGGAGATGCCGGCCGCGGCACCGCCCGAGGCGTAGAGGCCGGGGATCGGCGCGCCACCCGGGCGCAGCACCCGGGCATGCTCGTCGACCAGCAGGCCGCCCTGGGTGTGAAAGAGCGCCGGCACCACCCGGGCGGTGAGGTACGGCGGCTCCAGTGGTGCTTCGAAGAAGGTGCGGCCAAAGCGGTCGGCCCGCTCGCCGCGAGCCACCGCCGCCGTCTCGGCGAGTTCCGCGACCACGGCCTCGGCCGGCAGCCCGGTGACCGAGGACAGCGCGGCCTCGTCGGCCGCGTCCAGCAGCGCGCCCGACTCCACGCTCTGCCGAAAGTCGGTGAACGCGAGGCAGGCGTCGTGGATCCGGCGGTCCAGCACCAGCCAACCGAACGCGTCCGGGCGGGCCGCGAGCGCGGCGGCGTACTCGGAATAGCCGGTCGTCTCGTCACCGAACCGCCGTCCGGTGGTGTCCAGCAGGACACCGCCGTGCATCACTGTCGCCCAGCCGACCAGCGTCGCGGAGCGGGCCGAAAGAGCGGCATGCCCCTGGTACGCGTCGAGGAAGGCGCTCTGCGCGCCGAGCTCGGTGCCGATCCGCAGCGCATCGCCGCGGGACATCTCACTGCCGTGGTAGACCGCCGCCGCGATCTCCGGCAGGTGCTCGCCGACCATGGTCCGGTCGGCGCCGTAGCCGTTGGTGGCCAGCAGCACCGCCCCGGTCGGGATCTCCTCACGTGTGCCGTCCGGTCGCTCGACCACGGCGGCTCGAACCACGCCGGAGTCGACGACCACGTCGACCAGTCGGGCCGGGACCAGCATGTCGATACCGGCCCTGCCCAGCCGCTGGACGAGATGGTCGAGCAGCACGGTGCCGTGCCGGCCCTCGACCGTGTGGCAGCGGTCGACCGAGTGGCCCGGGTAGTGGAAGTCGGTCACCAGCGACAGCTCCAGCCCGACGCTGTCAACCAGCCACTCGACCAGCTCGGCGCTCACCGCGCCGAGCGCACGGGCGAGCCTCTGGTCGCCCTGCCCCTTGGTCTTGCGCGCGACGTCCGCCGCGAACAGCTCGGCCGAGTCGTCGATGCCGGCGGCCCGCTGCCACCGCGAGCCGGCGCCCGGGATCATCGCGGTCGACATCGAGGTGTTGTTGCCCCGGCGGAAGTGCTCGCTGGCCTCAACCACCAGCACGTCGAGGCCGAGCTGGGCGGCGCGCAGGGCGGCGACGAGCCCTCCCCCGGCGCCGGCGACCACGAGGTCCGGCCCGGTCACGCGCCCACCTCCCCAGCACCGATCAGCCGCAGCGCCAGGGCTGTCGGGTCGACCACCCGAGCTGGCAGGCTGACGCCGGCCGGCAGGTCGACGGCCGAGCAGCCGTTGATCACCGAACGCGCGCCGCCCGCGGCGAGCGTGCCGACGGCACCGCCAAGCGTGCTGGCCCAGCGGGAGGTGTCGGCGATCGCGTGCACGTCGAGGTCGAGCACCTCGACGCCGAGCAGGTCGGCCGACCACCCGTACACCCCGGCCCGGGCGGTGATCTCGTCGGCGATCGCCTTGTTGCGGGCCACCGCCGCGCACCTGCGCCCGCTCAGCACGGCCCAGCCGAGGCTGAGACGGAGCAGTCCGAACACCGGCACCGGCAGGGTGCCGGCGAGGTCCGCGACACCGGGGTCGAGGACGCAGTCCGGCAGCAGCGCGTCGAAGCCGGCCGGCGCGCCGCGCAGCGCCGCGGTGACCAGCACCTCGCTCTCCCGCACCTGCTCGTCGGTGTCCAGGGCGCGCGGTGCGTCCGCTCCGATGTCGTGCAGCACGACGTCGACGCCCGGCGGCGACAGCGCCGCGTAGCGCGCCTGCCGGCGGGCCAGTTCCTCGGCGTCGACATGGATCGGGGTCACGGCGTAGATCCGCACGGTCTCTCTCCTAGATCTCGGCGAGCCGGCGCAGGTCGGGCCCGACGTCGGTGGTGGCAGCCAGGCCAGCGGCGATTTCGTGCACGGCTCGGACGGTGTCGGGGTCGAGCAGGCGTCCGAGCAGTGCGAGCACGTCACCCTCGGTCATCGGGTGGTAGGCCGCGTCGCCGACCGGGTTGGGCACCTCAATCACCCTGGGTGGTCCGCCGAGGGTGCGGACGGTGACGCGGGCCGCACGTTCGTCGGGCAGTCGGGCGTCGAGGTCCGGAGCCACCCGCAGCACCACCTTGGCGGCCAGCGCGCGTACCCGCGGGTCGTCGCGCTGGTCGTCGGCGGACACGGCGGGGTCGACGGTGCCGTGCACCAGCGCGGCGGACACCACGAACGGCGTCGAGAACAGCGCGGCCAACCGGCTGTCCCAACTCGTCCGGCCGAGCCCGCCAGCCAGCGAGTGGGTCTCGACCAGGACCTCCTCGATGGAGTCGAGCGTCAGGCCGTCGGCTCGCATCAGCAGGGCCGCGTCGGCCGCCGGGTGGGTGAACGAGCAGGACGCGTGCCGCTTGAAATAGCCGAGCTGCACGTCCCACCGCGTGCCGAGCCCGTCGGTGAGCGGCGCGGGGTCGAACCGGCCGAGCACGTCGCCGAGCGACAACGAGGGGGTACCGGTGTTGCGGGCGACGCCGGCCGCGGCCATCCGTGCCGCCGCCAACCCGGACACGTTGGAGGCTCCCAGCCAGGCGTCGCGGACCGGGTTGCCGTCCAGGGCGCTGGCGAAGTGCCCGGCCACCGGCAGGCCGGCTCCCGCGTCGATCGCTGCGGCGACGCCCTCACCGGGCAGGCCGAGCAACCGCGCGCAGCCGGCCGCCGCACCCGCGACGCCCCAGCTGCCGTGCGGATGCGCGTCGGCGCGAAGGGTGGTGGCCCGGCCGAAACGCGCCGCCACCTCGTAGGCCGCCAGCAGCGCCGACATCGTCTCCGGACCGGACGCGCCGAGGTCGGCGGCGAGCGCCAGCACCGCGGGCAGCCCGTGCGCCGCCGGATGACCCTTCGCGTACTTGTGACCCTCGTCGAGCTCAAGCCGCGCCATCGCGGTCGCGTTCAGCCAGGCTGCCGCCTCGACGGTGGTGGTCGCGCCTGCCCCGACCAGCGGCGCGGGCCCGGACCCGGGACGCCATGCGGCGACCAGGGCCTGCTGCTCGGCCTGCCGGGCGCCGACCACTGTCACCCCGAGCGAGTCGAGCAGCACGAGCCCGAGCCGGTCGCGGACGGTGTCCGGGACGTCCGACCAGCGGAGCGCGGCGGCCCAGGTGCCGAGCCGGGCCACCGCCTCCACTGTGGATTGCACGTCAGAGCCCCAGGTAGGCGGCTCGGACCCGGTCGTCGCGGGCGAGCTCCGGCCCCGGGCCTTCGAGGACCAGGCTGCCGCTCTCCAGCACGTACGCCCGGTCGGCCAGGTTGAGCGCGTGCGCGGCGTTCTGCTCGACCAGCAGCACCGAGACACCCCGGTCGCGGATCGCCTTGATCGCGTCGAGCACGGTCCAGGTCAGCTTCGGCGACAGGCCGGTGGACGGCTCGTCGAGCAGCAACAGCCGTGGACCGGCCATCAACGCCCTGCCGATCGCGAGCATCTGCTGCTGCCCGCCACTGAGCGTCTCGGCGGCCTGGGCGCGCCGCTCGGCGAGGATCGGGAACAGGTCGAAGACCTCGCGCAACGGCTCACCGAGCGGCTTGCGGCCACGGGTCCAGCCGCCCATCCGCAGGTTCTCCTCGACGCTGAGCGGCCCGAACAGCGCCCGCCCCTCCGGCACGTGCAGCAGGCCACGGGCGACCAGTTCGCTCGGGCGTACGCCATCGGCCCGTGCGCCGTTGAAAGTGATCGTGCCCGCGGTCGGTTTGACCAGCCCGGAAATGGTCTTGAGCGTGGTGGTCTTGCCGGCACCGTTGGCGCCGACGATCGCCACGATCTCGCCCTCCTCGACCCGCAGGTCGAGCTCGTGCAGGATCTGCAGGCCGTGGTAGCCGGCGCTGACCCCCTCAAGCGTGAGCATGCGGGTCCTCCCCGAGGTAGGCCTCGATGACCCGCGGGTCACGGGTCACCTCCTGTGGTGGGCCCGAGGTGAGCACCCGGCCCAGATCGAGCACGAGCACCGAGTCCGACAGCCGCATGACCGCAGCCATGATGTGTTCGACGAAGACGAGCGTCACGCCGTCCTCGGTGCGCAGCCGCTCCAGCAGCTCCATCACCGGTGCCCGCTCCGCGGGCACCAGGCCGGCCAGCACCTCGTCGAGCAACAGCACGCGGGGTTTGCTGGCCAACGCCCGGGCCAGTTCCAGCCGCTTGAGGGCCGCGGTGGGCAGGCCCTCGGTCGCCGAGTCGCGCCACCGGCCGAGGCCGACCCGATCGATCAGCTCGGCGGCGGCGGTCCGGGCCGTACGCTTGGCGGCGCCGCCGGCCAGCACCGCGATCGTGACGTTCTCCAACACGGTCATCGAGTAGAACGGCCGCATCAGCTGGAACGTCCGGGTCATGCCCGCCGCGGTCACCTTGTGCGGCGCGTGCCCGGTGATCTCCCTGCCGCCCAGATACACCCGGCCGGTGTCCGGCCGCA
Source organism: Micromonospora zamorensis (assembly GCF_900090275.1). Classification (NCBI taxonomy): domain Bacteria; kingdom Bacillati; phylum Actinomycetota; class Actinomycetes; order Micromonosporales; family Micromonosporaceae; genus Micromonospora; species Micromonospora zamorensis. The sequence goes on from NZ_LT607755.1 coordinate 3,897,197, forward strand.
ACGCACCCGCGATCAGGTTGAACACCGTGGTCTTGCCTGCGCCGTTGGCCCCGATGACGCCGAGGATGCTGCCCTCGGCGACCTCGAAGCTCACCTCGTCGACCGCCCGCAGGCCCTTGAACGACTTGGAGATTCCGTCGACCCGAAGCAGTGTCATCGCCGGGACCACCTTTGGCGGATCGTTCCGTATATGCCTTTCGGCAGGAGCAGCACGATGATGATCAACAGGGTGCCGTAGACGATCACGTCCAGGCCGCTGCGCCCCTGAAGGAACTCCAGCGCGGGCGGCGGGTTGCGCAGCACCGTCGCCGTCACGTCGTTGAGCGGGCCCATCACCACGGCGCCGATCACCGGCCCCCAGATGGTCGCCACCCCGCCGATCACGGCCGGCAGGATCGCCTGGATCGACACGCTCGACCCGAACGCCAGGTCCGGATCGATGAACAGGAAGTACTGCACGTAGAAGGCACCGGCGACAGAGGTGATCGCGGCGGACAGCGCCATCGTCACCAGCTTGTAGCGCATCACCGGGATGCCGACCGCTGAGGCCGCGTCCTCGTCGTCGCGGGCGGCCTTGGTGAACTGTCCGGCACGCGAGCGAACGAACTGCACGCTGATCACCAGTGCGGCGACGGTGAGCGCGAGCGCGATCCAGAAGTAGTTCGGCGAGGCCGGCTCGAACTGGATCCACCACCACGAACTGTCGGAACGAAGCGGCACGTGATAACCGACCGCGCGGTTGACGAAGTCGCTGTTTGTCGCCCAGAGCCGGAGCATCTCGGCGAACGCGAAGGTGGCCAGCGCGAAGTAGGCGCCGCGCAGCTTGTACCGCAGCGCCAGGAAACCGATCAGCGCGGCGAACGCCGCGGCCATCACCATGCCGGCGAGCATCCCGATCCACGGCGACACGCGGTGCTCGACCAGGAGCCAGGCGCTGGTGTACGCGCCGATTCCGAAGTAGGCCGCGTGCCCGAAGCTGAACATGCCGCCGAAGCCACTCATCATGTTCCAGCCGATGCTCATCAGGGCGAAGATGAGCACCCGCACCGCGACCGATGCCTGCGCCGACGGAAGGATCAGCGGCAGCGGCACCAGCAGCACGGCGAGTACCGCGATGGCCAGCAGGTGCTTGTTCCACGGCAGGCGAGGCAGTGGCCTGCTGGCCGCTGTCTCCGGTGCCGGCGTGTCGGTGGTGGTCGTCATGCCGACCTCCCGAAGAGTCCCTGCGGGCGCAGGAAGAGCACGAGGACGAAGACGATGAACACCGACAGCAGGGGCGACTGTCCCGGCAGGTAGATACCGCCGAGCTGCTCGGCCAACCCGATGACCAGACCGCCGACCAGCGCGCCGACGACGTTGCCCATGCCGCCCAGCACCACCACCACGAAGGCAACGATGTTGAACAGCGAACCGGTGGTGGGCTCGATGGTGACCAGCGGGGCGACGAGCGTGCCAGCGGCGCCGGCGCAGGCAGTGCCGAGCGCGAATGTCACCGCGTAGATGACCCGGGTGTCGATACCGACCAGCTGCGCGCCGGTGTCGTTGGCGGCCACCGCGCGGATCGCGGTGCCCAGCCGGGTGCGCTGCAGCAGCAGGTAGAGCAGTCCGGCCAGGACCAGTGCGCCGACGAAGGCGAGGATCCGGGACAGGTTGGCCACCGCTTCGAAGATCGGTACGCCGCGGTCGCCGGGCAGGGCCACCGAGCGCGGGTTCCCGCCGAAGAACAGCAGCAGCGCGTTCTCGATGATCAGCGAAATGCCCAGCGTGATCAGCAACTGGTTCTCCAGCGGCTTGCCCATCGCGCCGGCCAGGATGCCGCGTTGCACCAGCAGGCCGAGCACGAACATCGCCGGCACGCTGACGGCGAGCGCGAGATAGGGATGCAACCCGGCCTGGGTCAGCCCGAACGTCAGGAACAAGGCCAGTGCCAGGAAGCTGCCGTGGGCGAAGTTGACGATGTCGAGGACACCGAAGATCAGCGTGAGGCCCATCGCGATCAGGCCATAGACGCCGCCGATCAGGACACCGGTGGCCATCGCCTGCACGACGACGACCCCGCTGCCGGAGCGGACGTACGCGAGCACGACCGCGAGCACGACCAACGCGGCGATCACCGCGATCCGCAGCCACGGCACGGTACGGGCGGGAGTCGGGCGAACCTCGTCGGGATCCAGGGTTGCCACGCCGCCGCTGCCGGCGGCGTGGCCCTGGTCGGCTGGCGTGGTCACTGGCTCTTGAAGGCGGGGTAGAGGGGCTTCTCCTCCGCCTTGTCGGCCGGGAACACCTGCTTGACCACGCCACCCTGGACCTGCATGAGGATCGGCGTGGCGTTCTCGTTCTCACCGGTCGGGCCGAACTTGATCGGGCCGTTGCCGGCGATCAGGGTCGGCACCGAACCGCTGGCGATCGCGTCCCGTACCTTGGCCGGTTCGGCGCTGCCGGCCCGCTCCAGAGCGTCGGCGATCACCTTGACCGAGTCGTGTGCGAGCACCGCTCCGGTGCGGATCTGGTCGTTGTAACGCTCCTGGTAGAGCTTGGCCAGCGCCTGCGTGTCGGCGTTGGTCATGTCGGCGTGGTAGTTGGCGTCGAAGAAGCCCTCGGCTGCGGCGCCCGCCTCCTTCGGGAACTGCGGGAGGTCGAACGCACCGTTGGCGACCCCGTAGACCGCCTTCAGGGCCGGCGGCTTGACGGTGGCGACGGCCTTGGCCGCCAGCACGCCGTCGCGGTAGTAGCCGGCCACCATCAGCACGTCGGCGCCACTGGCCTTGACCTGGGTGACCTGGGTCGTCAGGTCGGAGACGTTGGCGGCGTCGTAGGCGAGCGCCGGGCCGACCTTGATGCCGGCCTTCTCCGCCTCGGCCTTGAAGGCGTCACGTACGGCGCTGCCGAACGGACCCTGCTCGTGCAGCACCGCCACCGTCTTGACCGGCTGGTTGGCCGCCTTGGCCACCTGGTCGAGGAACTGCGCGCCGGCGGTGCCGAGCACTGTGGAGCTGGGCTGCACCCGGAACGTGTACTTGTAGCCCTGGGAGAGAATCGAGTCCGCGCTGGACACGTCGATCACCAGCGGCACCTTGTTGCGTTCGGCCACCGTGGACACGTTCGCGGTGACCGCGCTCTGGTAGGTGCCGACCAGGCCGACCACGCCGTCCTGAATGAGGCGCTGTGCCTCGCTCTGGCCGACCTCCGGCTTGCCCTGGGTGTCAGCGCTCACCAGTTCCAGCTTCTTGCCGCCCTGCGACTTGATGCCACCGGCGTTGTTGATCGCCTCGACGGCCAGCTTGGCTCCGTTGTCCATCTGCTGCCCGTCAGCCGCGGCCGCTCCGCTCAGCGGGTGCAGGGAACCGATCTTTATGGTGCTGCCGGACTGGGCGCCGCCGCCGTTGGTCGTGCCGGCGGGCCCGGACCCGCCGCACGCGGCGAGGGCCAGCGGCAGGGTCAAGGCGAGGCTCAGGGTCCAGGTCTTCCTCATGTCAGCTCCTGGGGTGACCGTGTTCCGCCGCACGGAACATCGCATGGGGCATGATGCTGGCACTGCCCCTTCGCCTGGGTCAAGGGTTCACCGAATAATCTTCTTCAACCCTGGATAGCGCCTCATTGGGGACTTGACCCCCGGGCCGGTCGGTGCTGCAATCGTGTTCCGCTGGCGGAAACACCCGCATTGGGAGATGAAGACTTGGCAGAGAGTCAGGGCACTGAGGCGGCGAGCCGCGTGGCCGACGTCCTTCTCCTGTTCACCGACGGGCCGGACTTCCTCGGGGTCACCGCGATAGCGCGCAGCCTCGACCTGTCCAAGGCCGTGGTGCACCGGATCCTGCAGACATTGGTCGAACGCCGGTTGCTGGTCAGCGACCCGGCGAGCCGTGGCTACCAGCTCGGCCCGGCGGCCGCCGCACTCGGCGCCCGCGCGCTGCGCGAATCGCAGCTGCGCACGGTCGCGATGCCGGTCCTGCGCGAGCTGCAACTGGCCACCGGCGAGACGGCGACCGTGTCGGCGCACGTGCACGGCGGCCGGGTCTACCTCGACCAGGTCGAGTCCACCCGGGAAATCAAGATGACGGTCGAGGTGGGTCGCCGTTTCCCCCTGTACGCCGGCAGCTCCAGCACCTGCATCCTGGCCTTCCTGCCCGACACCGAGCGGGAGTCCCTGCTCGCCACCGAACTGCCGTCGCTGACGAACCGCACAGTGACCGACCACGAACTGCTCCGCGCGCGGCTCACCGCGATCCGCAAGACCGGGGTGGCCAACTCCGACGGCGAACGCCAGGAGGGCGCGGGCTCGGTCGCCTCGCCCGTCTTCGGCATCGACGGCACCGTCGTCGGCGCCGTCTCGGTCTGCGGCCCGGCGCACCGGGTCGACGAGGCCGCCCGGGAACGGTTCGGTCCACTCGTGTGGGAGGCCGCCGACAGCATCTCGCGGGCGCTGGGCTGGTCCGGCGGGCTCCCCAAGTGACCCCGCGATCCTGGCTCTACGTGCCCGGCCACCGCGCCGACCGGGTCGCGAAGGCCCTCGCCGCCGGCGCCGACGCGGTGGTCGTCGACCTCGAGGACGCGGTGCCGCCGGACCAGAAGGAGACCGCCCGGGCAACCGCGCTGCGGCTGGCCTCCCAGGGCCCCCACGAGCGACCCCTGTGGGTACGCGTGAACGACCCGACCGGCCCGTGGGGCGAGGACGACATCGACGCGCTGGCCGGGTTGGAGCTGACCGGATTGCGGGTGCCCCGGTGCGAAGACCCGGCCGTGATCCGCGACGTCGCCACCCGCGCCGGGCTGCCACTGCAACTGCTCCTGGAAAGCGCTGCCGGGCTGGCCCGGGCGGCCGAGTTGGCCACCGCGCATCCACTGGTCGCCGGGCTCGGGCTGGGCGAGGCCGACCTGTCGGCCGACCTCCGGGTGACCGGCGACGACGGGCTGGCCTGGGCGCGCGGCTGGGTGGTGGTCGCGGCCCGCGCCGCTGGCCTCCCCTCGCCCGTGCAGAGTGTCTACACCGACGTCGCCGACCTCGACGGCCTGCGCGTCAGCACCGAGCGGGCCAGGGCCAACGGCTTCGTCGGCCGGTCGGTGGTGCACCCCCGACAGATCCCGGTCGTGCACGAGGTCTTCACGCCGACAGCCGCCGAGGTGGCGGCCGCGCGGGCCGTCCTCGCCGCAGCGGCACGCGCACAGGAGGCCGGCGAGGTGGCCGTGCTCGACGCCGATGGCCGGTTCGTCGATCCCGCTGTGGTGCGCCGGGCCCGACTCGTTCACGACCTGACCGAACCGTCCGACCCACCATCCGGAGGAACGAGTTGACCACCGAGCCGCAGGCCCGCCCGGCACGCACGACCGACGACGCCCTACTCGCCGCGGTGACCGCGGGGGTACGGCTCGTCGAGCTGGGGCACCCGCATTTCACGGGCATGCCGTGCTCGCCGAACCATCCCGGTTTCCGAATGAGCCTGATCCGCCGCCACGGCGACATGGTCCGCCCGGACGGCGGCTCGGCGGCCAACGAGATGATCGTGACCGGGGGGCACGTGGGCACCCACGTCGACGCGCTCTCGCACGTCAGCCACGACGGCAGGCTGCACGGCGGCGTGGACGCCGCGGCGGCGCAGACCGGTGGCCGGTTCAGCGCGCTCGGCGCCGAGCACACGCCCGCGCTGCTCACCCGGGGTGTGCTGCTCGACGTGGCCGCCGTCCACGGGGTGGACGTGCTACCCGCCGGCTACGGCGTGACCGCGGCCGACCTGGCCGCCGCCGCCGAACGGGCCGCTGTCGAGCCGGGGCCCGGCGACGTCGCGCTGGTGCGCACCGGCTGGGCGCGGCACTTCGACGACGCGACGACCTATCTCGGACAGGCCGCCGGCGTGCCGGGCGCCACCACCGACGCCGCCGAGTGGCTGGCCGCGCGTCAGGTGGTCGCCACGGGCTCGGACACCACGGCGTACGAGCAGATCCGTCCGGGCAACGGCCACAGCGTGCTGCCCGTGCACCGGGTACTGCTGGTCGATGCCGGCGTCTACATCATCGAGCACCTCAACCTGGAGCACGCGGCCGCCGAAGGGCTGACAGCGTTCGTCTTCGCGATGGCGCCGTTGCGCATCGTCGGCGGCACCGGCTCGCCGATCCGGCCGTTCGCGGCGGTGGCGGCATGAGCACGCCGACCATCGTCCAGCGGCTCGCAGCGGTGGCCGACGACGTACGGAGCGATGGGCTTCCCGGCGACCTGCGGCAGGACGTGGCCCGCAGGGTCCTCGACCTGATCGGCAACAGCCTCGCCGCCACCGGGCTGCCGCCCGCACGGGCGGTCACCGCGTACGTCCGGGCGGCTGGCGGCACGCCGGAGGCCGTCGCGATCGGCACCGGGCTGCGTGTTCCGGCCGCGAACGCGGCGCTGGTCAACGGCACGCTGGCGCACTCGCTCGACTTCGACGACACCCACCTGCCATCGGTTCTGCACCCCTCCTCGCCGGTGGTGCCGGCGGCGTTGGCGGTGGCCGAGGCGCGCGGCGCGTCCGGCGCCGCGCTGCTCGACGCGGCAGGAATGGGCATCGAGGTCGCCGTGCGGCTCGGCATGGGCGGTTACGACCGCGCGCTCGGAAATTCCGAGTTCTTCGAGCGCGGGCAACACGCAACTTCGATCTGCGGCGCGGTCGGGGCAGCCGTGGCGGCCGCGATGGTCGGTGGCGCCGACGCCGAGGGCATCGCGCACGCGGCCGGGATCGCCGCGAGCATGGGTGCCGGCCTGCTGGAGGCCAACCGGACCGGCGGCACCGTGAAGCGGGTGCACTGCGGCTGGGCGGCGCACTCCGGCGTGGTCGCCGCCGAGTTGGCCCGGCACGGGCTCACCGGCCCGCCGACCGTGGTCGAAGGGCGGTTCGGTTTCCTGCACGCGTTCTGCGGCGAACGGGCCGACGTCGACGCGGTGGTGGACCGGCTCGGCACGCACTGGGAGCTGCCGGGCATCTTCTTCAAGCCGTACCCGTGCAACCACTTCACGCACGCGGGCATCGACGCGGCGCTGGCCCTGCGCGATCGCGGCGTCGACCCGGCCACGATCGAGTCGATCGAGTTGGGCGTACCGTCGCCGGTGCTGCGCACGATCGCCCAACCGCCGGAGGACAAGGCGCGGCCGGAGTCCGGCTACCACGCGGCGTTCAGCGGCCCCTACACGGTGGCGGCCGCGCTGCTCGGCGGCGGCGGCCTGGGCCTGGGCCACGAGGACTTCACGGACGCTGCGGCAGCGGACGAGACGCGGTTGGCGCTGGCGGCGAAGGTGCGCTGCGTGGCGGACGCCCGCTGCGACGAGATCTTCCCGAACCAGTTCCCTGCGGTGCTGCGGGTGGTGCTGCACGACGACACCCGGCACGAGGTACGGGTCGACGTCAACCGGGGTGGGCCGGGCAACCCGCTCAGCTCGGCCGAGTTGGCCGCCAAGTTCGCGCTCAACGCCGCGCTGGTGCCCGACCGCGAGGACATCGCCGCGGCCGTGCTGGACCTGGCCGCCGCGCCCGACGTGGCCGGTCTGATGGCCCGGGTGCGGGAATGATCGAGCGGCTGGCCGCGACCGCCGCCGGCACCGAGTGGGTGTCGGCACCCGCCCGCGTCCAGGACCGGGTGGTCGACCTGGTCACGGACACGATCGCGGTCGCCGCGCTGGGCAGCGGGCGGGCCGAGCTACGCGCGCTGGCCGCCGGGTCCGGCGGTTCGGGTGAGTCGACAGTGGTGGGCTCGTCGCGCGGTTGGCCAGCCGCGGAGGCTCAGTTCCTCAATGGCAGCGCGATCGCTGCGGATCAGCTCCAGGACGGCCATCGGCCGGCTCGTGGCCATCCGGCATCGCACGTGGTCCCGGCCGTGCTGGCGCTCGCCGAGGACCGGGACCTACCGGGTGTGGAACTGCTGTCGGCGGTGCTGGCCGGTTACGAGGTCGGTGTCCGGGTCGGCCGGGCGATGGGGGGCACGCCGGACGGCGTGCACGACATCGGCACCTGGGGTCAGGTCGGCGCGGCCGCCGGGGTGGCCCGGCTGCTGGCGCCCGGCGATGCGGCCGCCATGCGCCGCGCCATCGAGCTGGCCGGCTCGGCTGTGCTGCTCAGCGACGCGGCGACCATTTTCGCCGGGCGTGCCGGCGGGCACGCGTTCCTGGGCGCGTCGGTGCAGCTGGGCGCGAGCCTGGGCGCGGCCGCCGTGGCTGGTCTGGAACCGCTGCCCGGCGCACTGGATCGGCATTTCGCGACGGTCGCCGCCCGTGACTGGTCGGGTGTCGGGCAGGACCATGGCCACGAGGTGCTGCGTGGCTACACCAAGGCGCACCCCACCTGCGCCCACCTGCACGGCGTGAACGACGCGGTGGCGGACATCGTCTCCGTGACCGGCCCGTTGTCGGATGTGGAACACGTCGAGGTGCGCACGTTCGCGCACGCGGCCCGGTTCGACGCGGTCGCCGACAGCGAGCTGGCCGCCCGGTTCAGCGTGCCCACCTCGGTCGCGGTCGCGCTGCTCACCGGCACACTCGACGAGACCACGCTGACCGCGGAGACGGTCTGCTCGGCGACGGTCCGCGACGTGGCCGCGCGGGTCGAGGTGCGGCACGACCCTGAGCTGGACGCCGGCTATCCGGCCGGCCGCCCCGCCCGGGTTCGGGTCCTCCGCGCCGACGGCAGCGTGCTGACCGGCGCGGCGGACCTGCCACGCGGCGACGGTCCCCGGGCCTTCGACCGGGAGGCGTTGCGCACGAAGGCCCGGCGGCTGCTCGACGGCCGCTTTCCCGGGCATGCCGACGGGGTGCTCGCCCTGATCGAAGGGCTGGCGGCCGGCGGCACCGCCCGCTCGCTCGGCGCCGCGCTACGGGCGGCGGCCGCGTGATCGTCACCCGACGCGACGGCGCGCTGCGCCTCGTCGAGCAGGTCGAACACGGACGGGTCGCCGGCGAGTTGGCGGCCGTGTGGGGCAACGACCGGTTCGAGACGCCGACGCCCGGTTCGCCGGTGCGCACCGCGGCCACACGGCACGACGAGGGCTGGCGGGCCTGGGACGCCCGGGTGCTCTTCCACGAGCTGGAACGCCGGCCGCTGCACTTCCTGGAGATCGACGCCACCGAACACGTGCGGCTCTACCGCCAGGGCGTCGAGCGGGTGGCGCTCGGCGACGTGTACGCGGGCGTGCTGGTCGGCATGCACTGGACCGGCCTCTACCGGGGCCGGTGGTCGGCCCCGGACGCCCGAGGCAGGCTGAACCTCGGCCCCGAGGGCCGGGCGGCGCAGGACGCGGCGGTCGACGCCGAGGAGCGGCGGTGGGTGACGGCGAAACGGCTGGCCTGGGCGGCGGCCGAGCCCCGGGCCGCGTTCGAGACCAGGCTGTGGCACAACTACGAGCTGCTTCAGCTCTGGGACCTCCTCTCGCTGTACCTGTGCGTGATGCCGCCACAGCCGGCGGCCGTGCCCGGACCGGCGCGGCCCTGGGGTCCGCAACTGGCCGACCTGGAGCATTCGGCCCAGGACGTGCTGCTGCCGCCCGTGCGCACGCACCCGTTCGGCTCGGTCGAGCGGATCACCGTCGGTGTCCGTAGACCGGGCGTGCTCTGGCTCGACCCGTACCCGTTCACCCGGCCCGGCGTCACCGTCGACGTGCTCAGCGCGGTCGTGCCGGACCGGACCTACAGCCATGCGGAACTCGCCGCACGGGTCGGACGGACGCCGGCCACCGTGATGACCTGGCACCTCGCGCCGTGGACTCGCTGATGGACCTCGCCACGGCCCGCGCCGCCGCACACGCCTTCGTGCTCGGCGAGGCCGGCTTCGCCCAGCTGACCACCATCGACTCCGACGGCTTTCCGGTGAGTCGCACGATGACCGCGTTCCTCGAACCGGACTGGTCGGTCAGCCTGGTGCAGCGGGCCGGCCACCGGCGGCTCGAGCAGTGGCGACGCGATCCGCACACGCTGGTCGCCTGGGTCGGCACTCCCGCGCCGGGCGCCACCAACGAGCGGCCGCATGTCTTCGACATCGGCCTGCTTCCGCCCCGGATGGTGTCCATCCGCGGGACGGCGTCGGTCATGCCGCCGAATTGGACGATCGCTGTGTACCGGCGTGAGGTTGCTCGGCAGCGGGCGTCCGGCTTCACCAAGGCGCCCGTGCGCTCGGATGACGAGGTGACCGCCGAGTTGGCCGGGGTGCGGATCGAGCCGGCGCGAGTGCGACTTGAAGGGTTCGGCCTGGGCGCCGAATCCCATCTGTGGACCGTCAGAAAGGCAACCACATGATCAAAACCATTCTGGGTTACGAGATCGAGGAAGGCGTCAGCCCCGAGGAGTACGAGCGCTGGCTCTTCGACGTGCACGCGCCGGACCTCCTGACCAACCCCTACCTCGACCGGATCGTCTTCAACAAGGTGCTGCGCCCGGTGCGGCAGGCCTCCGGCGGCACGGCGTCCGTGCCGGAGGGTTACACGTTCTACCGGATCGCCGAGATGCACTACGCCGACGAGGAGGCGTACGCGAACTACCTGCGCTGGTTCGAGGAGCACCCGCTGCCGGCCGAACGCGGCCCGGCCGGCCGCACGAAGTTCAAGTTCTACCTGGTCACCGACAGCACTGAGGTGAACCGGGAATGAGCGTCGTCGCGCTGCTCGCCGGGTTCGCCGCGCTCTCACCACCGGAGGGGTCCCTGGCCAGGTGGGCGGCCCGGATCGGCACACCGGACGGGGAGTTCCCACTGATCGGCGCCGGCACCCGGGCGGAGACCTACGTCGCTCTGCAGTGGAATGGCGAACGGTGCGCGTCGCTCGGCCCGGAGGTCGCGCCGACGCTCGTCGGTCTCGCGGTCGGCGCGGCCCGGCGCCGGTCGGCGGCCCAGCTGTGTGCGGCCGTCGACGCCGGGCTGGCCGCCGCCGCCGAGGTGTCGACGCCCATGGTGCCGGTGAGTACCGGTGTGCTGGCCGCCACCGTGTGCGCGGCGCGACTGGCCGAGGTGCCGGAGAACGAACTGCCGGCGCTGCTGGACCTCGCGGCGAGCCTGATGGTGATCGGCCCGCCCGGTGTCGCGCCCGGGCACGACCCGGCCGCCGCCTGGCTCGCGATGCGGGCCTGGGATGCCGGCATCACCGGCATGCCCGGCGGGCTGGCCCACACCCTGTCCGTGGTGTCCAACGGACTTCCCGACCGTGCTGCGGCCGACCTGGATGTCTTCGACCTCGTGGAGGCGCTGCGATGATCGTGCTCAACGTGGCGCGGCCGGTCGGCGAGGCGGACCCGGTCGAGCTGGCCGGCGCCGCGCTCGCGGCCGGGCTCGACGGTGTCGCCCTGGCCGACAGCCCGCGGCTGTTTCCCGACTGCCTGGTGGAGACCGAACGGGTGCTCAGCGCCACCCCGGCACGGCTCGCCGGGCCGTGCGTGCTCAGCCTCGGGCTGCGGCACCCGGCAACGGTGGCTGGCGCCGTGCGCACCCTGGAGGCGCACCATCCCGGCCGGGTGCTCACCGTGGTCGGGCGGGGCGAGAGTTCGGTACGCAACGAAGGGCTGACACCACCGTCTCTGCGCGCGTATGAAGCGGCACTCGACGTGCTGCGCGAACTGGTGCCGGCGTCGGCGCTGCTGCTGGGCGCCGCGTCCGGACCCCGCACCATCGCGGCCACCGCCGCCCGGCTCGGCGGCGTACTGATCGACGCTGGGGCGGACCCCACGATCGTCGGCAAGGCGGTGGCGTTGGCCCGCTCAACGCGGGCAGACGTGCCGGTCTGGATGTTCGTCCGCGCGGTAGTGACCGACGATGAACCTGACGCCGACGCTGCCGCCGCGCCCGTGCTCGGGTCGTGCGCGGCCCGGCTGGTGCAGGCGCCGGACTGGTTCGACGTGCCTGCCACGCTGCGCTCCGGGGTCGCCGCCGTGGCCGAGGCGCACGACTACCGGCGGCACGGCACGGCCGATGCCCGCGGCGCCGGCGACGTGCCCGCAGAAGCCGACCGGTTCGTGCGTGAACGCTTCGTGGTGACCGGAGACCGGCGAGCGGTCACGGAACGGTTCGCCGCGTTCAGCGCTGCCGGCGTCGACGGCGTGGTGTTGGCCGGCGCTGTCGGTGGGGTCCTGGACCGGCTCGACGAGCTGGGCCGGGCGGTCCGCGATGGCCTGACGAAAGGCTGATGATGCAAGGAATCGACACCAAGCGGATCGCCGCCTTCGCACACGACACCAGCCTCGGGGACCCGCCCGAGGAGGTCCTCACCTTCACCCGCGCGCTGCTGCTCGACACCCTGGGCGCAATGCTGGGTGGCCTTCGGTATCCGGCCGTCCGGGCGCTGGCCGAGTCACTACGCCCGTCGGCCACCACCGACCTGCCGTTCGGCCGGCTACTCACCCTCGGTACGGCTGCGACCTGGCTGGACGCGGATTCCGGTGGGTCCTTCCATCCGCAGGGACACCGGCTACCACCGGTGCCGACGGCGCATCCGGCACCGCACTCGCTGCCCGTGCTGCTGCACGCCGCGGCCCACGGCGTCGACGACCGGCGGCTCGTCGAGATCTTCCTGATCGCCAACGAGATCGGCATGCGTTTCGGCGTCGGCACCACCCTTCGGCCCGGGTTGCACCCCCACGGCATCCACGGCCCGATCGCCGCAGCGGTTGCCACCGCTCTGCTGGATGGCCTTCCCCCTGCCACCACCGCCACTGCCATCGAGCTGGCCGGCGCGGTGCCGATGGCCGCGACCCTCGCCGTCCCGATGCGCGGCGGTACAGTCCGGAACCTGTGGACCGGCCTGGGCGCCTACTACGGCGCCTCCGCCGCCCGCCGCGCCGCCGATGGCGCCACCGGGTCGGAGGCCCTGCTCCGCGAACTGCTCGACGGCCTGGTCTGCACGGATCTGTCCGCCGCGGAGCTGACCACGGGGTTGGGCACCCGCTGGCGGCTGACCGACAGCTATCTCAAGCCGTACGCCTGCGCACGCTGGGTGCACCCCGCGCTGGACGCGTTCCGCGCTGCCGTCGCGGGCGTGGCCGACCCGGTGCGTGAGCGCGGGGGCCTGGCCGCGATCGAGGTCGACACCTTCGCCTTCGCCGCGTCGCTGTCCACCGTCGACGTCTCCTCGGATCTGCAGGCCCGGTTCTCGGTGCCGGTCAGCTTGGCCACCCTGGCCCTCGACGGCGAACTGGCCGCAGCGGGTTTCCTGCCCGACCGGCTGGCCCGCCCCGAGGTTGGCGCGCTGGCCGCTCTGGTCCGGCTGCGCGAGGAGCCGGTGTTCACCGCCGCCCTCCCACACGAGCGGCCGACGAGGGTCACGGTCCACTGGCGGGACGGTTCCACGGCGTCGGCCACGGTGCGCAACGCCCGCGGCAACCCGGACGACCCGCTGACCGCCGACGAGGTGGCCGCCAAGTTCCGGCGCAACGTCGAGGACGTACTCGACCCGACGACCGCCGACGCGGTGGTGGCCGGGCTCCTCGATGGTGCTGGCGGCGACACCATGGCACGCGCGGCTGCCGAGGTGATCGGCCGGTTCTGCCCGTAGGGCCCGCCCGTCGGCGCTCGTCAACTCTCGGAGCGGCGCTCCGCCACGGCGGCGTCGAACCAGTCCCGCAGGTCCTCCGCGGCCGGCGGGGTGCGCGGGTCCACCGGGTCAGGGTTGCGCAGGTGGTAGACCTTCCCCATGAGCGGCCTCAGCGAGCTGATCGGCTCAAGGTCATGACCACGCCCGGCCAGCACCGGCTGACCCTCGTACACGTATCCCCGGGTTTCCCCGTGCCCCACCTGCCAGCTCAGCTCGGGTACGGCGTGGCGGACGCACTCCGCGGCGTAGAACGCGACCGCGTCGATCAGCGCGAGGGACTCGTCCGACCAGATGTGCGGGGCGAGGAGCGCACTCCGCCCGTACCACATCGGCAGGACCGCGTCCGTCGGGCGTTGGAAGACGCTCCCGTTTTCGAGGATCACCTTCTCCCGGGGAGCATCGGCGGGGCGCAACTCGAGGCGGCCGATGGCCCAGCCCCAGATCGGGGCCAGGCTGTCGCGGGAATGGTCGAGCCGTTGCGGCCTGCCGGTGCGGGCGGCCTGGTCGTGCAGCCAGGCGAGCCGTTCGTCTCCGGCGGCCAGATAGCGCCCCAGGAAGTCCTCGTCGGACTCGGCCGTGGTGCTGAGGACCATCCCGGCAGGTGTCCGGTCGTCCTCGTCCGACGAGATCATGTCGAGGACCTCGCCGAGCGGCGCGCCGGTGACATCGCCCTCCTGGACGACGAACCGACCGCCGGTCGCCTGCGCCACCTCCTGCAGCACCTCGACGACCCGCGTCACCTCGGCCCGGAATCCGGCGGCCGGCAGCAGGGGGAAGGCGTCCCAGATCGAGACGACCAGCTCGCTGACTCCCGTCTTGCCGGGGTGCACGAACCACTGCGTGCCGAGCCGCTCCCCCTCCCAGACCAACTCGGCGTACTGCCCGCCGGCGACATCCTCGTGGAGATCCGGATCGTCACCGAAGACCCTGCTGAGCAGGGCGACCACGGTCGCCCTGCTCAGCTCGGCCCCGGACGGGATGACACCCATTTCCAGGCTCACTGCAACTATGCCCCGCTCGGTGCGTGGATCGTGAAATCGATGTTGTTGTTCTTCAGGCACTCCAACAGCGGAGGGTGGACGCCGATGCTGTTGTAGGAAGCACTCGCGAAGAAGTGCCAGTGTACTTTCTTGATGTTCCTCTGCCCGTGCACGTTCTTGGCCTCGTCGGTGGGAATCCAGGCGTCCTTCAGGCACTCGTCGATGAGGCTCTCGGTCCAGGTCGGAACACCGGTCTTGACCTCGTGCAACGTCACCGAGCCGTCGATGTCGTCCACCTCAGCGCAGTCGGCCTTGCGCCACTTCGAGCCGGCTCTCGGGTAGCCCGGGGTATTCACCTGGTGCTGCGGTAGGCAGTTGCTCAGGATCGTCTTCAGATACTCCTCGCCCGCCGTGAAGTTCCACTGGGGTGGGACCGGCACGCCCGGCCGGTGGTTCGGCAGCTTCATCGCTTCCTCGATCGACTTCCACTTGGTGCGATCTCCCTTGGACAGGGTGCGGATGTCGGCATCGCTGAAGCGTGAGGTCGCCGCCAACGCCATGAAGTTGAACGAGGTGTCGCCGCTCTGCAGGTAGTTGTAGGTCTCGCCGAGGATCAGTTCGAGCGCGATGTCCTTGACCGCGTCGGTGAGCTTGTCGTAGCGGGTGACGAACCGGACGACGGCGTCCATGCGGTGCAGGTACCTGAGCGCGAACTTGGCAACCTTGGCCGGAATCGCGACCGCGTCGCCCGCATACGGGATCAGACCCACGACGCTGAATCCCGCGCTGACCCAGTCGCCGCGGATGGCGGCGGCCACGGCATCCCGGATGTCGGTGATGGCACCGACGATCCAACCGACGACCGGGATGAGGCTCAGGGCTCCGGAGCAGACATTGCCCGCAAGCCACGCCATCGAGTCGCGCATCGCGAACTCACCCGCGACCAGGCCGAGTGCGAAGTCGGAGACGTACGTCCACTTGCTGATCTGCTCGTCCGGGCGGCCCGGGTCCAGGCTCTGGTCCTGGACGTGGGCGACCTCGTAGTCGTCACGCAGACCGTCGCCGTCGGAGTCCTGACCGAGTGGGTTGATCCCCCAGTCGTTGACCTCCGTGCCGTCGGACAGGCCGTCGCCGTCACTGTCCACGTTGTTGATGTCGGTGAGGATCTCACCCTCGGCGATGTCGATGAGGCCATCGCCGTCGGTGTCATCGAGGTTCGGCGCCGGGACGATCGGCGGAACGTCGCCGGGCGTCGGCGGCGCGCGCGGCTGGTCGGCCACCAGCGGGTTGCTGCCCTTCGCCACCTCGGCGCCGTCGGTGGCGCCGTCGCCGTCGGTGTCGGGGTCGGTGGGCGAGGTGCCGAGCCGCTGCTCGTCGAGGTTGGTCAGCCCGTCGCCGTCGACGTCCTCGGCTCCGTCGGCAACCGAGTCGCGGTCGGTGTCGACCGCGTTCGGCATCGCCCAGCCCGTCAGTTCGGTGATCTCGAACTTGTCGGTCAGTTTGTCGCCGTCGGAGTCGACCAGCAGCGGGCTTGCGCCGAGGCGCAGCTCCACCACGTCCACCACGCCGTCGGCGTCGTGGTCGCCGTCGTAGGTGATGCCGAGCCGGACCAGGACATTGAAGCCGTTACGCCAGGCGTTGGCGGCCTGGATCGTCGCAGGTTCCGGGTTGGCCTTGAGCAGCATCTCGTCGGCTTTGGCCAAGTTGACCTTCGCCGCCGCCAGGTCCGCGAACGCCTCGGTCAGCCCCGCCGGGGCGGGCGCGGGTGGCGGGCTGGCCCGGAACGGGCCGATGGTCGCTTCGGCGTCCTGGATTGCCGCGTCGGCGAGCAGCCGCACGCCGGTGAGGGTCTCCACCAGCGCCCTGACGTGTGCCTGCTCGGCCTCACCGTTCGGCGGGCTGGCGCCGGTCATCCGGCTCTTGAGGAACGACTCCAGGTGCCGGAGATTGTCGAACGCGACCTCGCCGTCCGCGGCATTTTCGAGTCGCGCTCCGTCGAAGTAGCGGGAGCCGACATCCGCCAGGACCGGATCGATCCGGCTGCTTCCGAGCCCGTCACCCACGTACGGCCGCAACGCCTGGGTGGCCTCGGTGATGTAGAGCCTCGCGTCCCGGACGTACTCTGCAGTCGGGATCTTCGCGACCTCAACCTGCCAGAGAGGCGTCTCCCCCGCCGACGCCTCTCCAGCGGAGATCGCCAGCTGTGCGACGACCGCAGTCGCCAGCGCAGCGGCAAGGCCCTTTCTTCGTAACCGCGCGTGGATGCGCATGGGCACTCCCGTCCGTCCATTGCCGATCATGACGACGGAAAGCCTAATATAGAAGGCCGGCAATGGGGTGCCCCTCGGGCCCGCGGGACGTCGCGCCTGCCGGTGTCCGTCCTGGTCGGACGTACATATTCGTCTGACGGCCTTGGTCTGTTCCGGTACGTTCGATCCGTTCACCCTCGGGCACCGCGACCTGGTGGCCCGTACCCGGGTGATGTTCGGTTGGGTCATCGTGCTGCTGGCGGCGAATGCCGACAAGCAACAGCCGCTGAGGCCATGGCAACAGCGCCGAGGCGAGCCGGGGCGTGTGGCCGACTGGCCGAGAAGGCCGGCAGATGATGGGGATTCGATCGGAAGCGGGTGTTGATGACGCGGCCGACACTGTTCCTGACGGTCGGGCTCCCGTGCACCGGTAAGACCACTGCCGCTCGGCGTATCGAAATCGAGCGGAAGGCGCTTCGTCTGACGAAGGACGAGTGGGTGAAGGCTCTCTATGGGCACGAGAATCCGCCATCGGCTCAGGACGTGATCGAAGGACGACTCATCGAGATCGGGCTGCGCGCCCTCGAACTCGGCAACAACGTTGTGATCGACTTCGGTCTCTGGAGTCGGGACGAACGCTCCGCCCTGCGGAAGGCAGCAGCAGACCTCGGCGCGCTGGTGGAGATGCGCTACTTCGCCCTCACCCCAGCCGAGCAGCGCAGACGACTCGACCGGCGGCAAGCCGAAGCGCCGCACACGACGTGGCCGATGTCCGACGAGGAACTCGCCGAGTGGGCCGCCACCATCGACATCCCCACGCCAGGCGAACTCGACGGCAGCGAACCCGTCGATGAGCCACCGGCTGGTTTCGCGACCTGGAACGAGTGGCGCGCACGCCGCTGGCCGCCGGCGGTCTCCTGACGCCGGACCGCCAGGAGACGGTTTCCCGGCCGGTCGTTCGGGTACCGCCGCTGGTCAGGACAGAGGAAGGTACACACATGACCGAGCGGGACGAGCGACGCGATGGGGAGCAGACCGGGGTGCCGCAGGACGAGGGGGCCCGCAGCACCCGGGCGGCGCAGGACGCCCACGGCGGCAGCATGGCGCCGGGGCTGGTCGACGACACGGGCCACCCGGTGGCGCAGGCCCCGGCCGACCAGTTGGCCGACAGCGAAAACGAGGCCTGAGGCACGAGCGGCGGGCTGGTCGGGAGCGGTCCGGGCCAGCCCGTCGGTCGCTTGAGCGCGGTGTGAGAGTTCGATGGTGTCCCGTCTCACCCCGATCTCGTTCGCCAGGTCGCCACAGCCCGCCGGTACTCTTGATCGAGTACGGACTGTACCCATATGTCCACCAGCCGAGGGGTGACCATGCACGATCACGCGTCCGGCCACATCGACCTCGTTCGCCTGCGGGACGTGCTCGACGGACCGTGGGCAAAGGTGCGCAACGCGCACCGGGAGCACCTCGACGAGCGTTTCCTTCCGGTGTACGGCGAGACCGGTGACCAGGCACGTGAGCGGATCTCCCGGCTGCTGACCGAACTCCCCGTCGAACTGGGGATCGCGTCGGCCTTTCCCACCGAGTACGGCGGCAGCGCCGACGTCGGCGGCTCGATCATCGCCAGCGAGATGCTGGCGCAGGTCGACCTCTCGCTGATGGTCAAGGCGGGCGTGCAGTGGGGCCTGTTCGGTGGCGCAGTCCAAGCCCTCGGCACCCAGCGCCACCACGACACCTACCTGCGGGACATCATCTCGGGCACCATTTTCGGCTGCTTCGCGATGACCGAGACCGGCCACGGGTCCGACGTCCAGCAACTGCGCACCACCTGCACGTACGACCCGCAGACGCAGACCTTCGACCTGCACACCCCGCACGAGGCGGCCCGCAAGGACTACATCGGCAACGCCGCCCGGGATGGACGCATGGCGGTCGTCTTCGCGCAGCTGATCACGAACGGTCAGCGGCACGGCGTACACGCGTGGTTGGTGCCGATCCGCGACGCACAGGGCAACCCGCTGCCCGGCGTGACCATCGGCGACGCTGGGCCCAAGGCCGGCCTGCTCGGCGTGGACAACGGGCGGCTCAGCTTCGACCAGGTGCAGGTGCCCCGCGACATGCTGCTGGACCGTTACGGTCAGGTCGCCGAGGACGGCACATACTCCAGCCCGATCGAGAACGACTCCCGGCGCTTCTTCACCATGCTCGGCACTCTGGTCCGTGGTCGGGTGAGCGTGGGCGGCGCCGCGTCGGCGGCCACCAAGTCGGCGCTGACCATCGCAGTGCGCTACGGCGACATCCGGCGCCAGTTCGACACTCCCGGCGCCGACCGGGAGGTGCTGATCAACGACTACCTGGCCCACCAGCGCAAGCTGCTGCCGGCCCTGGCCACCACGTACGCGCTGCACTTCGCCCAGACCGAGCTGGTCGCTGCGCTGAATGAGGTGCAGGGCGGCGACGGGCCGGTCGACGAGCACCGGCAGCGGGAGCTGGAGTCCCGGGCCGCCGGCCTCAAGGCCGCGCAGACCTGGCACGCGACCCGCACCATCCAGATGTGCCGCGAGGCGTGCGGCGGCGCCGGCTACCTGGCAGAGAACCGGCTACCCAGTCTCAAGGCCGACACCGACGTCTTCACCACGTTCGAGGGCGACAACACGGTGCTGCTGCAGCTGGTCGCCAAGGGTTTGCTCACCGGCTACCGCGACGAGTTCGGCTCGTTGGACGGCTGGGGGCGCGCCTCCTTCGTCGCTGAGCAGGTCCGCGAGATGGTGCTCGAGCGCACCGCCGCACGGTCGCTCATCGAACGGCTGATCAGCGCGGTGCCCGGCCGCGACGAGGAAGTCGCCGTCACCGACCGCGGCTGGCAGCTGAAGGCCTTCGAGGACCGTGAGCGGCACCTCCTCGACGGCGCTGTCCGTCGCCTTCGCGGCGGCGCGGCCACCAAGAAGGACCGCCCCTTCGACATCTTCAACGACGTCCAGGACCACGTCCTGGCCGTCGCCGCCGCGCACATCGACCGGGTCACCCTGGAGGCGTTCGTCGCCGGCATCGCGGACACCGCCGACCCGGCGGTCCAGGCGCTCCTCTCCCGCGTCTGTGACCTGTACGCGCTCAGCGTCATCGAGGCGAACAAGGGGTGGTTCCTGGAGCACGGCCGGCTCACGCCGGCCCGCTCGAAGGCGATCACCGGCGTGGTGAACGGACTGCTCAAAGAGCTGCGCCCGCACATGCGAACGCTCGTGGACGGCTTCGCCATCCCGGACACGTGGCTGCACTGCGCCATCCTGCGCGAGGAACCCCGCAGGCAGGAAACCATGTCCGCCCATGACGCCACCAGTGGTACGCAGGCAGTCCCGGTGTAGGCAGGCAGACTCGCTGACCGACAGGGCTCATTCAGAGGGAGCGGGTTTCCTCAAGGATGACCCGGCCACCGACCTCGACGGTGCCGTTCGGACCGGGTCGGGTCAGGATCTGAGATCCCTTGCCCTGGATGATGTCCAGCGCCCGCTGCAGTTCCGCGGTGAGCACGATCGCGGACGCGCCGGTGGCTTCATCCTCGGCGATGGCGTCGCCCCGGCGGGGAAATCCTCTGGTACGCACCCGACCGGCGGCCCGGTCTTGCCACGCCCACGCGTACAGCCACCCGTCACCTGGCGGCGGGCACGGCAATGCGTCGACCTCCTCGGCTGAGGCGTACTGCTGCATGCGCCTGTCGGGCACCCACTGCGAGCGACCACTGATCCAGGTGAACTCGCCGTCCTGCCAGGTTGGCACCGATCCCGCTGGTGGGTGTAGGAGTTCCGGCCTGGCTCCGAGCCGACTCAGCAACCAGGAGGTGCCCACCAACGGATGACCGGCAAACGGCAGCCGCACGCTCGGCGTGTGAATATCGACGGTTCCTGTGCCGGCGTCATCGACGAAGACGGTTTCGCTGAAGCCCAGTCGCGCGGCCACGGCATGGCGGTCCTGCCCAGCGGCCACGGCATGGCCGTCAAGAACAACGCCGAGCTGGTTTCCGTACGTGCCGCCGGGACCGCAGAACACACGAAGTACATGCAGATCTGTCACGAGCGATGCTAACCACACCAAGCCTGCTGGGCGGACACCGTGCGCTCGTCGGCGCGTTCGGCATCCCCCTCCCTGTTACGCCGCGTGCCACGCGGATCGCGGCTGCCGGTGATCTGAGCCGCCGCCACGTAGCGACAGGCTCAGCGCTGGGAGGTCGCGCCAGACCGCTCGCGCGCATCACCCCAGGTCAAAGCGTTCCGCGAACGTGCGATACACCGGTGTTCCCGGCAGATTGTCGCGGATGGCAAACACCACGTGGTCGAAGCGATCGACCTCCCGCAGCGCATGGGCGAAGGCGTCGGCGACCGTAGCGGGATCGTTGCGGAACACGCCGCATCCCCACGCGCCCAACACCAACGTCCGATGTCCGTGCGCGGCCGCGACCTCCAGCACTCGGCGAGCACGCCGGGCCAGCACCGCCGGTACGTCCGCAACGTGTTCGGGCTGGTTGCGGAGGATCGCGCCCAGGTTCGGCGCCGCAGCGGTCAAGAACGATGTCGTGTGTGGCCGGTCGAGCAGATTGCCCCTGTCGTCCCGGAAGACCGGCACGTCCGGGGAGAAGATGACGCGATCGCTGTAGCGCAGGTCCCGCTGTTCGCGGTGGAACGCATAGAACTCCCGGGCAGCAAGGAGACATGGGTACAGCGCCGAGGAGCGGGCGATGCTCTCCTCCTGCGCCTTCGCTCCGCCCAGGAACCCACCACCCGGATTCTTCGCCGAGGCGAACACCAGACAGGCCGCTCCGGGCGCCAGCCGACGCGCTGCCTGCAACGTCGACTCGTACGTCACCTCCACCCTGCCTGCACCGGGCTCCGCGTCTCCCACCGCGGGCACCTCGTCCGGCAGGTAGAGACGAGTGCCGGCGACTGCAGCACGTACCACCTCGCCGATGCCGACCTCGTCACCGGCACCATTGCGATAGCGACCCGAGTCAGCGATTGCAACCGTCTGCCGGGCAATCTCGCGCAGACGACCGCTCACCCGGCGCACTCGTCTGCGCTACGACCCTTGTTCTCCACGAGGAGCAAGCTAGGCAGTCCCGTCTTAGCCGGCAACCGGGTTAGCGCGTGTTTCGTAAGTGGGCGTTGGCCGGGTGAGGTCACGGCGTGGCGGTGATCGATAACTGAAGAGGTCTCCGGTAAGTGGGTTAGCGACCAAGCAAACCTGAATACCGGAGACCTCGTGGCCAGCCTAGCGGCGGCGGCGCGGCATGACCTGAGCGACATCCAGTGGCAGCACCTGCACCCGTTGCTGCCTGCGGAATCCTCACGGGGAAGACCGTCCACGTGGACCAAACGACAGATCATCGACGGCATACGGTGGCGGGCACGCACCGGTGCCCCATGGCGTGACGTGCCCGCGACCTACGCCCCATGGCAAACGCTGTATCGATGGTTCCGCCGCTGGCAGCGTGATGGCACCTGGGCCCGTGTCCTGGCCGGGCTGCAATCCGCCGCAGATACGGCCGGGCGCATCGACTGGAGCGTCAGCGTCGACTCCACGATCAGCCGCGCCCATCAACACGCGGCCGGCGCCCGTCGTGACGGCGACCGGCAGAAAGAACCACCCGGCGGGATCCATACCGAGCCCGCTGATCACGCGCTGGGTCGTTCGCGGGGCGGCTGGACCACCAAGACTCATCTCGCCTGCGAGCAGGGCCGCAAGGTCCTGGCCGCCGTCGTCACGGCCGGGCACCGCGGTGACAGCCCGCAGTTCACCACGGTCCTCGACCGCATCCGAGTCACCCGATCCGGACCCGGCCGGCCCCGGACCCGCCCACAGCAGGTCCTCGCGGACCGGGCCTACACGTCCAAGGCCAACCGCGCCTACCTACGCCGACGAGGAATCAAGGCCTGCATCCCGAGCAAGACTGACCAAGACGCCCACCGCCTCGCGAAAGGCTCCCGCGGCGGCCGACCGCCCGCCTTCAGCCCTGAGACCTACCGCCGACGCCACGCCGTGGAGTGCGGCATCAACCAGCTCAAGCAACACCGCGCCATGGCCACCCGCTACGACAAACTGGCCGTGCGCTACGAAGCCACCCTGACCATCGCCGCCATCAACCAGTACCTCCGCGCCTTATGAAACACGCGCTAGTGATGTCCGTCAGCTGAGAAGATGCCCGGACCTCCGTGACCGCGTCGGCGAGGGCTTCCACTCCGTCGGCGATGGCGCGTTCGGTGAGGGTGGCGTAGCCGAAGAGAAGCCCGCCGGGTCCGGTGGGGCTCAGTCGGTACCGGGAGACGCCTTGCACCACCAGTCCGCGCCGGGCGGCGGCAGCGACGACCGGGGCCTCGTCGAGGTCGTGCGGGAGCCAGGTGACGACGTGTTGGCCCGCCGCGACACCGACCGGTTCCAGTTCGGGCAGCCGTGCGCGCAGCGCGGCCAGGAGTGCGTCGCGGCGGCGGCGGTAGACCGGGCGCATGCGCCGTAGGTGCCGGTCGAATTCGCCGCGGGTGAGGAAGTCGGCGAAGGTCAGTTGGTCGATGACGGGAGAGCCGCGGTCGGCCCGTACCTTGGCCGCCGTGATTTCGTCGACCAGGTGTGACGGCGCAAGCAGCCACCCGAGGCGCAGCCCTGGTGCCAGTGTCTTGCTCGCCGTGCCGCAGTAGACGACGGTGGCAGGTGCCAGCCCCTGCATGGCGCCGACGGGTGAGCGGTCGTAGCGGTACTCCGCGTCGTAGTCGTCCTCGATCACCACGGCGCCGCGACGCTGCGCCCAGCCGATCACCCGGGCCCGCGCGCTGGCCGACAGGACGCCGCCGGTGGGCCACTGGTGCGAGGGCGTCAGCACGACGGCGTCCGCGTCGGTCTGTTCGAGCTTCTCGACGAGAATGCCGTCTGGCCCGACCGGGACGCCGATCACGTCCAGGCCGACGGAGGCCGCGACGAGGCGGGCGTCGTCGTCAGCGGATGGGTCCTCGACGGCCACCCTGCGGGCGCCGCGCGCCGCGAGCACCTGGAGTATCAGCGCGATGCCTTGGCCGTAGCCGCTGCAGATCACGACATTCTCCGGGCGGGCCGATGTGCCGCGGACACGGTTGAGGTAGTCGCTCAGGGCTGTGTGCAGTTCGGGTACGCCACGCCCGTCGAGGTAGGCGAAGCGTTCGTTCGGCGTGGTGGTGAGGATGGTTCGCACCGAACGCAGCCAGGCAGCCCGAGGGAACGACGACACGTCGGTGCGGCCGTACCCGAAGTCGATCCCGGCCGCCGGCCGATCCCCGCCGCGCCGACTCGCCGACGGTGGAACCGGATCGACGGCGACCTGGGTGTAGCCGCCCGCCTGACTGGTGAGGTAGCCCTCGGCGACGAGTTGCTGGTAGGCCTCGACCACGACGCCGCGTGAGACTCCCAGATCGGCCGCGATGGTGCGGGTGGGCGGCAGGGACGTCCCGAGACGCAATCGGCCAGCCCGGATGCTGCCCCGGATCGAGGCGGCGATCTGCCGGTGCAGCGGTTCGCCCGCAGACCGGTCGACATCGATGAGCAGGTCCTCCGCAGTGCTCGAATTGGTCCTGGTTCGACCCATGGAATCGGACCTTACCGGGTGTACCGATTTCCATCAGGCTCGGATGTATGACGACAACGACCAGCCCTCGCTTCGACGGCCACCTCCTCACCCCGGGCAACCCGGGGTACGACGCGGCCCGCACCGTCTGGAACGCCATGATTGACCGCCGCCCGCGGATGATCGTGCAGGCCGCGAGCGTCACCGACGTGGTGACCGCGGTGCGCCTCGCCCGCGAACTCGATCTGGAAATCGGGGTACGCTGCGGCGGGCACAACGTGGCCGGCCTCGCCGTCCCGGCGAACGGCCTGATGATCGATCTGACCCCGTTGAACGGCGTTCGGGTCGACCCGATCCGACGACGCGCCCGGGTCCAGGGCGGCGCGCTGCTCGGCGCACTCGACCGGGCGTCGCAGCCACACGGCCTCGCCACGACCGCCGGTAACGTCTCGCACACCGGGGTCGGCGGCCTGACCCTCGGCGGCGGCATGGGCTGGCTCGCCCGCCAACACGGGTTGGCCTGCGACAACGTCGTCTCCTACACGATGGTCACCGCGGACGGGGAAGTGGTGACCGCGAGCCGAACCGACAACCCCGACCTCTACTGGGGCCTACGCGGCGGGGGCGGCAACTTCGGCATCGTCACCGACTTCGACTTCCAAATGCACCACATCGGAACGCAGGCCCTGGTCGCCGAGTTCGACTTCCGCGCCGAGGACGCCGTACCGGTGCTCGAAGGCTGGCGGGACCTCAACGCCGTCGCGCCGCGGCAGGCGACCTTCACCGCCGATGTCCACAGCACGGCCAGGGGCCCTGTCGCCACCGTCGGCTTCGTGTGGGTCGGCGAGCCGGCACAGGGTCACCGGTTGCTGCCGGCGATGCGCGCGCTCGGGCGCCCGGTCGCGGAGCGGGTCACCACGCCGTCGTACCTGGAACTTCAGCAACGCGACGACACCGTCGGCGGCCACGCCTACCGCCGGTACTCCAGTGCGCACTACCTGCGGCAGTTCCCCACCGCCGCGATCGAGGCGTTCCTGCTGCGCGGCGAGTCGGACCTGCACACCGGCGCCCACCTCGCCAACGTCGGGCTACAGGCGCACGGCGGTGCCATCGCCGACATCGCGGATGCCGACGCCGCGTTCAGCCACCGCGGCACCATGTTCGAGTTCGGTGCCGGCTCCCGCTGGACCGAGCCATCCGAAGACGACATTTGGATGGCAGCGGCTCGCAGTGCCGGAGCCGCGCTCGACCCGTACGCCGACGGCGTCTACGTCAACTCGCTCGCCGCCGACGAGGGGCAACGCGGCGTACGCCGCGCGTACCCAGTCGCCAAGCTCGCCAGGCTCACCGCACTCAAGACGATCTGGGACCCACGCAACGTGTTCCACCTCAACCACAACATCCGGCCCCACAGCCAGTAGCGCAGCCGGCTGCTGCCTTGGGGGTCAGTCCTCGTCGCTCTTCTTCTTGTCGCTCTTCTTCTTGTCGCGGTCCATGGCCAGGTCGAGCGCGAGGACGCTGCCGATGATGAGCAGCGGGTCGACGCCGGCAGTGACCTGCACGGCGTACGTGTCCCGGATCGTCAGCCACCTCTTGGAAACCACGGCCACCTCGGTGCCGTCCCGTTCGATCACGTACTCGTGGTCGAGCAGGTCACCCTTCATCTCCAGGTCGTCGGGCCCTGGCACGTCGATGGTGAACTTGTCGCGGAACGGCGTGAGCAGATTCTTGCGGACCTCCGCGGCCTTCTCGCCGCCGATCCTGATCTCGTACGTGGGACGCAGGGCCACCAGGTGCCGGTGCAGCGTGGCGACCTCATGGCCGGAGGCGTCCTCGATGATGACCTTGTTGCGGACGCTGAGCACCTTGCCGTCGACGTGGAAGACCTTGGTGCCGTGCTCGTCGAGCACGTCGAAGTCGTCGCCGATCGAGAAGAACCGCTCCCTGATGACAAACATGAACCGATTCTCCCCCACCCCGCCCGGAAGTGCCGGCCGGCCGGGTGCGGCAGACCCTTCGGCTCCCCCATCGGGAACAGCATCCCGCTCGCTCTCCGCAGTGGATGGCAGTCGAGGCCGTGACCGGGATCGAACCGGCGTACGCGGTTTTGCGGACCGCTCCCTCACCACTCGGGCACACGACCAGGCAGAAGCGCCCGCAGAGGGAATCGAACCCCCGACACCCAGCTCCGGAAGCTGGTGCTCTGTCCCCTGAGCTACGCGGGCATGCGTGGGAGTGGGGAGATTCGAACTCCCTGAGCGCGAACGCACCGGGGTTACAGCCCGGCCCACCTCGCCATCGGTGGCGCACTCCCTGGGGTGACTGGAGGGTGCTGACCCCTCGTCCTCCGGTGCCACAAACCGGCGCTCCACCGTTGAGCTACAGCCACAACTTCGGCCTGAGGGCCAGTGCCCGCGGAAGGTGTCGAACCTCCGACCCCCTGGGTGTGGACCAGGTGCTCTCCCGTTGAGCTACGCGGGCATGCGCGGAAGGGGTGGGATTCGAACCCACGAGGAGACTTCCGCCCCCTGCACCGTTTCCAACGGTGTCCCCGTGACCGCCGGGACCCCTCCATTGCTCCGACGACTGGACTCGAACCAGTACCGGTACGGATTAACAGTCCGCTGCCCTACCAATTGGGCGACGTCGGAATGGTCGCGCGTGCGGGACTCGAACCCGCTTCACCAGCTTGAAAGGCCAGGGGCCTACCCATAACCGAACGCGCGTCTGTGTGCCCCGAGCTGGTGTCGAACCAGCGGCCTTCGGCTTGTCGAGCCGACGCTCTCCCGCTGAGCTACCGGTGCGGGAGCGGGGGCGGGATTCGAACCCGCGATGTCCGGCTTATGAGGCCGGCGAGGACGACCGAACTCCTCTACCCCGCAAGTGCCGCCGAAGGGAATCGAACCCCCGCAGTCCGGATCGGAAGTCCGGAGCCCGGCCATCAGGCGCCGGCGGCATCGTGCTGTGCTCCGCGCTGGACTGGAACCAGCGACACCCGCTTCAGGAGAGCGGTGCTCTGTCCCGCTGAGCTGGCGGGGCAAGTTGGTACGCCGCCGGAGGATCGAACTCCGCTCCCCGGATTAAGAGTCCGGTGCTAAGCCACTCAGCTAGCGGCGCATGGCGGTGAGGGAGGGAGTCGAACCCAGACCGGCGCGCTACCAACTGCGCCACCTCCCGATGCGTGCCCCCGGCGCGATTCGAACGCGCGACCCCCAGATCCGTAATCTGGTGCTCTATCCGCTGAGCCACGGGGGCATGGTGTCGTCGGAGGGAGTTGAACCCACGATTTCTGCGTTATCAGCGCAGTGCCTTAACCAGCTTGGCCACGACGACATGGCGGAGAGGGAGGGATTCGAACCCTCGGCGGTGTCACCCGCTCCGCGTTAGCAACGCGGTGCCATCGGCCGGACTAGGCGACCTCTCCATGGCGCTGACGGCGGGACTCGAACCCGCGACCGCCTCGCTGACAACGAGGTGCTCAAGCCGCTGAGCTACGCCAGCATGGGACCGGCCAGCAGCCGGTGAGTGGAATCAGGCGGAGTCGAACCGATCCTTCCTGGGTGCACCAGGGCGGCGGTTCCGCTCCGCATTCGGCCTTGCGTGCGCTCGGGGGGAGTCGAACCCCCATGCCTTTCGGCACACGGACCTGAGCCGTGCGTGTCTACCTGAGTTCCACCACGAGCGCGTGGTGCCGACGCCCGGTGTCGATCCGGGGGCCTTCCGGTCATGAGCCGGATGCTCTGCCGTTGAGCTACGTCGGCATGGTGCCCTCGACACGAGTCGAACGTGCAACTACGGCCGCCTCACGACCGCGCCTCTTCCATTGGGCTACGAGGGCATGTTCGCGGCAGGGTCCCTTCCGGTTCGCCGGCGCCGATGGGTGCACCCTGTGCCGACCCGCTTACGCGCCCTGCCGTCGCTCCCAGGCCAGGATTCGAACCCAGCTCCCCGCATCCAGAGTGCGGTGTCTTACCGAATAGACGACCCGGGAATGGTGGCCGGCGAGCCGCGGACTCGCCGGCCGGTGATCAGCGCTGCACCAGTTGGGCTACCGGGGCAGGCTTCCGCAGGTTGCGGCATCATCCACTGGGGGCAGTCGAGTTCCGGATTTGCAACTCCGGCGGCGACTTTCCCCCCTGGTCAAGTATGGCTCCGGGAGCAGGAATCGAACCTGCGTTTGTACCGAGATCCAAAGTCCCGTCGCCCTTGCCAGCAGAGCACCCCGGAATGGCGGAGCGGTCGGCGGGCACCGACCCCGCTTCTTCGGTTTGGAAGACCGACGTGTCCGCCAAGTTCACCACGACCGCATGGCATTTCACTTGCGTAGGCCGTACGGGGCTCGAACCCGTAACCTCCTGGCTGAGAACCAGGTGAGCTGCCAGCTTGCTCCAACGGCCCATGGAGCCGGCGGGAATCGCGGTCGCGAGCCCACGATCGCCGCCAACATGCCCTCCCCCGGAGCCCTCGGGGGACTTCACTTCCGTGCGCCACCAGTTACGCCAGGAGGGCATGGATGCGTGGAGAAGAAGGGATTCGAACCCTCGACCTCCGGTCTGCCGAACCGGCGCTCTCCCAGCTGAGCTACAACCCCATGGTCCGGGACCGGGGTGTCGAACCCCGTGTCTCTCGCTCCCAAAGCGAGCGGGTCAGCCGTCTCCCTCGTCCCGGAGGTAATGCCCCCGGCCGGCCCCGCGCAGGCGCCGGCCGGGGTTTTGCTTATGCCATCCACTGTGAAGTTGAGAATCTGCAACGCCGCCGGCCGCAGCCGGGACGAAAAGCAGGGGCGGCAGGACTCGAACCTGCGACCTTCGGTTTTGGAGACCGGTGCTCTACCAGTTGAGCTACGCCCCTATGAAGTTGTTCAGTAACGAGAAAGCCGCCCTGTCCCTGTCGGGGTGGGCGGCTTCGCAGCTTGCGCTGGCGCTATTCGCGCCGCCACCCCGGCTTCCAGTTCTGCTCACTCGCGCACAGATCGTGGGCTCGCGCAATCGAGGGCAGCACGTCACCGCCGCGCGGCATGAGCCGCGTGGTTTCGGTGTAGGCGTGCTGCAACACGGGGAACTCCTTGGTTGGTCGGGACGGCCTTGCTCATTCAAGGTAAGCGTTGTGCCGATCGGATGGCAATGGATATTCCGACGGACCGGCTTCGAAGCCTGGCGGGCTCAGACGATCCCCGCT
Source organism: Micromonospora zamorensis (assembly GCF_900090275.1). Classification (NCBI taxonomy): domain Bacteria; kingdom Bacillati; phylum Actinomycetota; class Actinomycetes; order Micromonosporales; family Micromonosporaceae; genus Micromonospora; species Micromonospora zamorensis. The sequence goes on from NZ_LT607755.1 coordinate 3,926,698, forward strand.
TCGATGTTGCCCTGCCATAGTGGTCGGCATGCTGGAGACCGGCCGCACCTCAAGGTCAGGTTCTGTCGCGGCGACGGCGAGCTTCGATGTCGCGCAGCACATCCGGGTCCCATTGGCCGGCGTTCCAGTCGTCGCTGGTCGGAGTGGGCGACAGCGGCCACGCCGGGTCCTGCCTGGCGACCGGCGAGTAGTGTCCGGCGACGACTCTGTTGACGTGGGCGATCAGCCGCAGGACCCGCGTCCGGCTGTGCAGCACGCCCCCGATCAGTGCGGCGGCTCCGAGGGCGCGCAGTGCCGCTTGGCCGAACAGGATGGCAGGGGCGGTTCGGTCGGTGGCCAGCCAGGCGATTGCCGCACTGCAGACGACGCAGGCGGGGAAGACGCGCGTGCCCCAGTGGCGGCTGTACGAGCGGCCGGATGAGCCGTGCGCCTCGGCGAGCTGGCGCGTGCCGCGTCCCCAGATCAGCCCGCTGACAGCCAGGCCGATGATGGCGACGAACAGGGTCAGGTTGGCCAGGACGAAACCGACCGCTGCGCCGGTGCCGGACGGGGGCAGCGGCCGGGCCCGGGCGCTCGGGATGCTGCCGAGGACGGCCGCGACGATCGCGGCTAGCGCAAAGAGGATGGCGAACCCGACGACGAACCAGGTCGCGACGTCCCAACCTGCTGTCCGAGGCGCGGGCGGCGGTGTCGAGGACCGGCACGTGTGGCCTTGGCCGGGATGTTCGAGACTGGCGCCGCATTTCATGCAGTGCAAAGTGTTCTCCTGAGCGGCCAGGCCGAGCATGGGCGGAGTAGACGGCGAGAACCGCAATCCGCTCGACGGAGTCGAGCTCGGAGTCGTCGATGCGCTGCCAGTTCGCTTGCCGAGCGTCGCAGGCTTCGACGTCGGCCCACCGGCGGACAGTGTTGCCGATCAGCGGGCCTGGGCAAGCAGGACCTCGATCATCGTTTGAGGTTCGATGGTGGTTGGCCGGTCGCTGACCTGCCCGTCGCCGAGTTCGATGACCCGCCACACGCTGTCCGCACGCAGAGCGAGGTCCACGGTGACGAAAGGCAGGCCGAGCCCACCGATCAACGGTGCGACCGGGGTCAGGTCGACCTCGACTGGCGCCGAATCGTTCGGGCTGTCGGGATGCGCTCCGATCAGAACGCACGCGCCGTCGATCCACCACGTGCGCACCTCGGTCGAGGCGAACCGCTCGAAGCGCCGCAGCACGAGCCCGCCCACGAAGTCGTCGTCACGCAGTTCCAGAAACCGCGACGCCACGCCCCACGCGGCCGCGCCGTCCTCAAGGTCGGGGATGAACGCGGCCGCGTCCCAGTAGTGCTTCATCGACTTGCTGTAGTCACGCAGCACCGCTGGTCCCGCGCCAAGCTCGGCACGCGCGCGGTCGAAGTCCGCCCGCTCGGAGCCCGTGGTCCACACCGATGGCGGAGTCACGGGAGCCAGAGCTGCATACCAGCCAGGCAGCTCATGCGCCCGCTGGTACTGCTCAGCACCGGTCCGCAACACCACACCACGCTCAGCGAGCGTCTCAGCGAACACGGCGTACTGCTCGCTACGTAGCATCCAGCCGCGGTACACAGCCGGACCGCTGCGCGAGACCGAGGCGACCGCGCGGCGCACATCTCCGCCCCGTGCCAACACGTCGTGGTCGACCACCGCCACATCCATCCCGGCAGCACGTGCAGCCCGCGCCTCCGCGGCGAAGTGCTCATCCGGGTGGCGCGGCCGAAGCGGGTCCGCGGGAACCAACAAGATCACGCCTGCATCATGCCCAAGCGTCCATGTCCCTACGACTCTCGCGTGCGGTTACGGCGGTGGTGGACGAGCAGCGTGACCGCGCAGAGCACCGCCACCAGGCCGAACGCCGAGCTGATCCACGGGTTGTCCGCCGCGGTCGACAGCACCACGTTGGCCGCAGCGCTGATGAAGAGCACCAGCCACAGCAGCGGGCGTAGCAGGCCGCCCGGCTTCTTTGGTGCGGCGACCGGGGCGTCGGTGATGCGGTACGGATCGGTCATGACTGCCTCCTTGAGCGAACGTTCCTCGATGCCGTCAACGCTAGGCGCGGGGTGTGGCGGGGACGATCCCGCCAGCTCGACGACAGTGGTACAGCAGGCTGTACCTTCCGCGCCGAGCGTTGCCGGGCGCGGCCCGTGGTGGCCTATGTTGGCGGGGGAGGTGGGTCGATGGCGTACGTGCGAGGCCGGGTTCGCGCCTCGGTCGACGCTCTGGAGCACCTGGTCGGAGGGCTGGGCACCGCCGCGCTGGCGCTGGGCGCGCTGCTCTGGGCGGCGATCGTGGCGGTGACCTGCCTGGTCGGGGTGGGGCTGCTGGCGGCGCCCGGTGCGTTGCGGGCGGTGCGCTGGGTGAGCGACCGCGAGCGGGCCCGGCTGTCCCGCTGGGGCGAGCCGATCCCCACGCCGGGGCCGGTGCCGGCCGGGTTGCGGACGGCGGCGCGCGATCCCTTCGTACGCCGGGAGCTGGGCTGGGTCGGGCTTTCCTCGCTCATCGGCCTGCCGACCGGGCTTGTCGGCCTCGCGCTGCCCCTCTCTGCCGTGCAGTACGTCACGTTCCCCCTGTGGTACCAGCTGATCCCTGCCGACGCCGGCGCGCCGGGGATCGTCTGGTGGCGCATCGACGGATTGTCCGAGGCACTCGCGGTCGGGTTGCTCGGGGTCGGCTCGCTGGCCGCCGCGATCTGGTTCAGCCCGGTCCTGGCCCGTCTCCAGGCGTGGCCGGGCCGGTTGCTGCTGCCTCCGCCGCCGGGTGTCGACCTGTCGCTGCGGGTAGCCGAGCTGACCGCCACCCGCGCTGCGGCGCTCGACGCCCACGCGGTCGAACTGCGCCGGATCGAGCGGTCGCTGCACGACGGCACCCAGAACCGGTTGGTCGCGGTCAACGTGTTGCTGGGTGCCGCGCGGCGGGCCGTGCGCCGCAATCCGGACCGCGCCGACGAGATCCTCGGGCAGGCGCAGGACGCCGCGGAACAGGCACTCGGTGAGCTGCGTACGGTGGTGCGCGGGATCCTGCCGCCCGTGCTGGACGACCGGGGTCTCGCCGGCGCGCTGGCGGGCCTGGCCGGCAGCTGCGTGGTGCCCTGCCGACTTGAGGTGGACGTGGCTGTGCGGTGCGCGGCCTCGGTCGAGGCCACCGCGTACTTCGTGGTGGCCGAGGCGCTGACCAACGTCGTCCGGCACAGCGGTGCGAGCCGGGTGGACGTGGCCGTGCGCCGCGAGCGCGGTCGGCTGCTGGTGTGCATTGAGGACGACGGGCACGGCGACGCGGACGAGACACGTGGCTCAGGGCTCACCGGTATCCGCCGGCGGGTCGAGGCGTACGACGGCCGGATGACGCTGACGAGCCCACCGGGAGGGCCGACGAGAATGGACGTGGAGCTGCCATGCGGATCGTGATCGCCGAGGACGACCCGCTGCTGCGTGAGGGGTTGGCTCTGCTGCTGCGGGCGGAGGATCTGGACGTGGTCGCCACGGCCGGCACTCCGGGCGAGTTCCTGGTCGCCGTCGACGAACACGCGCCGGACGTCGCGATCGTGGACGTACGGATGCCGCCGACCCACACCGACGAGGGCATCGTGGCCGCGGTGGAAGCCCGGCGGCGCCGCCCCGGCCTCGCGGTGCTGGTCCTGTCGGCGTACGTGGAGCAGGCGTTCGCCACCGACCTGTTCTCGGTCGGCGCAGCCGGGCTCGGTTATCTGTTGAAGGAGCGGGTGGGTCGGGTCGAGGAGTTCCTCGCCGCGCTGCACCGTGTCGCGGACGGCGGCAGCGTGATCGATCCGGAGGTGGTGGCGCAGTTGCTCGCCCGCAACCGCCGGACGGACACGGCGCTGAGCGAGCTGTCGCCGCGTGAGCGTGAGGTGCTGGGGCTGATGGCCGAAGGGCTCGGCAACAGCGCGATCGCCGAGCGGCTGTTCGTCACCGACGGCGCGGTGCACAAGCACATCCGCAGCATCTTCTCGAAGCTTCAGCTTCCACCGGACGACCAGGCCGACCGCCGGGTCACCGCGGTGTTGCGCTACCTGGACGGCGGTCGGCGGTAGCGCCTGCTGTACCCGGACCTGGCAGCCCGCGGGATGGTCGCCGTTCTCGCACGTCAATAGCGTTTCTGGTGCGCGCAGTTCTTGCCGATGACACGGAAAGAGGCCACCAGAATGCCGGACTATCCGGGACAGACAATCGAACCGGCGGTACGCGTCGAACAACTCACCCGCGTGTACGGCGCCGGCCGTAACCAGGTGACTGCGCTTGCGGGCATCGATGTCGGCTTCCACAGGGGCACCTTCACCGCGGTGATGGGGCCCTCGGGCTCCGGCAAGAGCACGCTGCTGCAGACCGCGGCCGGGCTCGACCGGCCCACCTCCGGTCGGGTGGTCATCGGCGGCACCGAGCTGTCAGGGCTGTCCGAGACCCGCCTGACCGAGCTGCGTCGTACCCGGATCGGGTTTGTCTTCCAGGCATTCAACCTCATCGGCGCGCTCACCGTCGAGGAGAACATCGTGCTGCCCCTGCGCCTGGCCGGCGTCCGTCCGGACCGGGCCTGGCTGACCCAGGTGGTCGAGCGGGTCGGCCTCGCCGACCGACTGCACCACCGGCCGGCCGCGCTCTCCGGGGGCCAGCAGCAGCGGGTGGCGATCGCCCGGGCGCTGGCCACCCGCCCCGAGGTGATCTTCTGTGACGAGCCCACCGGCGCCCTCGACTCGCGGACCGCGGCGGAGGTGCTGACGCTGCTTCGCGCGGTCGTGGACGAACACGGGCTGACGGTGGTGATGGTGACCCACGATCCGATCGCCGCGTCGTACGCGGACCGCGTGCTCGTGTTGGCCGACGGTGCGATCGTCGCCGACCTTCCGCAGCTCGGAGCCGCCCGTATCGCCGAGCACCTGGCATCGCTGGATCGGCGGGTCCTCCGATGATCGGGCTCGCCGCCCGCCTGCTGCGGCACCGGGCCGGCCCCGCCGCCGCGACCCTGCTGGCCCTGATCGTCGGCGTGCTGATCCTGGTAGCGATGGGCACCCTCGTCGAGTCCGGGTTGCGTTTCCGCCCGGAGCCACGGCTCTGGGCCGCGGCCGACGTGGTCGTCGCCAACCGCACGGTCAGTCACACGTTCAGGGAGTTCGACGGCGAGACCACCACGAGCACCGTCATGCTGCCCGAGGGCGGCACGGTGGACGCTGCGCTGGTCGACCGGATCCGCCAGGTGCCGGGCGTCGCGGCCGTCACCGGCGACGAAGGGGTGCCGATCGGCTCGCCCGCTGCAACGGGACACGGCTGGGACACGTACGCCTTCACCGGTCGTCCCATCGCCGCGGGCGCCGCGCCACGGGCCGACGACGAAGTGCTGGTCGACACCCGTCTCGGCATGGCGCCGGGCGACCGCATCGACCTGGTCGTCGGTGGGGTCGGCCGGTCGTACCGGGTGAGCGGAACCGCCGGGACCGGTTCGGCGGCGGTGTTCTTCACCGACGCGCAGGCCGCCCGGTTGTCCGCCCACCCGGGCCGGGTGGATGCGATCGGCGTGCGGATGGTGCCCGGCGCCGACGTCGGCGCCGTACGCGAGATCGCATCGGCGGCCGGCGCCACGACGTACGGCGGGAAAGACCGTGGGAACGTCGAGCAGTCGGAGAACCAGGCCGCCCAGACGTTGCTGGTCAGCGCCGGATCGGCTTTCGGGGGGTACGTCGTCCTGCTGATCGTCTTCGTGGTGGCCGGCACCATCGGGCTGTCCGTCCGGCACCGTCGACGTGACCTGGCGTTACTGCGCGCGGTCGCGGCCACGCCGGGGCAGGTGCGCCGCATGCTGATCGCCGAGGCCGCGCTGCTCGCCCTGATCGGCTCTGCGATCGGCGGCCCGGCCGGCCTGCTGGCGGCCCGCTGGGTGCACGGCGAGCTGGTCGGGCGGGGGTTCGTGCCGGAAAGCTTCCCGATGGTCGGCGGCCTGTTCGCGGTGCCGGCCGCGATCGGTACGGCGGTCCTCGTGGCGGTGCTCGCCGCTTTGGTTGCCGCACGCCGGGTGACCGGGATCAAGCCGATCGAGGCGCTCGGCGAGATCGCTGTCGAGCCTCGTCGTAGCGGCCGGGTGCGGCTGGTCGCCGGCGTGCTGACGCTGGCGGCGGCCGGCACCTCCGGGGCGTTCACGCTCGGTGCCGCCGGGTCGACCGGGGCACTGGCCGGCGCGGTCGGCATGCTGTACCTGTTCGTCATCGCGGTGGCGCTGCTCGCACCGAGGATCAACGCGTACGCGGCACGCCTGCTCACACCGTTGTTGCCGCGGATGTGGCGGGTCAGCGGCTATCTGGCTGCGGCCAATCTGCGGGCCAACGCGCAGGGCATGGCGACCGTCCTGACCGCCCTCGTGCTGTCCGTGGGGTTCGGCGGCTCGGTCTGCTTCCTGCAGACCAACCTGGAACGGCAGACCACCACGCAGAGCAGCGCGGGCACCCTCGCCGAGCGGGTGCTTGTCGCTCCGGGTGGGCTGCCGGCGGACGCGGCGCGGGAGATCCGCGAGTTGGCCGGGGTGCAGGCGGCCACCGGTGTGCACCGTACGCAGGTGGTGGTGCGGGCGCTCGACGGAATCGAGCCGGTCAGCGCGCAGTCGGTCGACCCGGCTGGCATCACGGCGACGATGGACCTCGCCGTGCGCGAGGGCAACCTGGCCGACCTGCGCGCGGGCACTGTCGCCCTGTCCGCGACGCAGGCGTCCTCGTCCGGCTGGGACGTCGGCGATCAGGCGAAACTCTGGCTGGGCGACGGCACCCCTGTCACGTTGGACGTCATCGCGGTCTACGACCGTGGCCTCGGATTCGGCGACGTCACGCTGGCCGCAGAGACGGTCGCCGGGCACACGGCCGGGAATACCAACGACGAGATCCTGGTCAGCGCCGGCCCCGAGGCCGACACCGCATTGGCCACCTGGTCAGCTGGGCGACCAGGCACCGAGGTTCTCGACGCCGCCACCCGTACGCGCCTGATCAGCACCGACCTGGCGCTCGGTGCCTGGCTGAACCGGCTGCTGATCGGCGTGATGGTGGGCTACGCGGCGCTGGCGGCGGCCACCACGATGGTGATGGCCGCGCTGGCCCGCCGTCGCGAGTTGGCGTTGCTGCAACTGGTCGGGGTCACCCGCCGTCAGATTCGACGGATGGTCCAGGCCGAACAGGCCGGGCTCCTCGGCAGCGCGGTGCTGATCGGCGCGACGATCGCGGCGCTGACCCTGAGCGCGATCGTCAACGGACTGACCGGCAGCCCGATCCCGTACGTCCCGCCGCTCGGTTGGGTGGCGGTGCTCGGCGGCACCACACTGCTGGCGTTGGCAACCACTGTGTGGCCCGTCCGCCGGCTGCTCAGCGCTCCTCCGATCGACAACATCGGCGTGAAGGAGTAGACGTCGCGGCTCGAACATGGACGACCGTGCCGTCTCCGCGTACATCGCTGAGGCGGCACGGTCGCCCTGGTGTCCCAGCTACGGGTGGACCCAGGGCCGGGGCAAAGTCGTGGCGGCGGCAATGGCTGACGTCGACGCTCGGCCAGGGACCGTTAGCCCCAGGCGCGCGCGACCTGCTCCCACCGCCCCGGCCATCACCAGCCGCCCTCACGGACGCTGCGCCCTATCAGCCGGCATGTCAGTACGTTCATCCGAGGGTGGGCCGGCCCTCGCCGATCCGTTCTTCTACCGGGCGATCGGACCAGGCCAGCCATGGGTCCGCGCGGGACTTGGGCACGACCACAGGCCTGTTGCCCACCAACGCCTCGAAGATGCGGACTGACTCGATGAAGGTGCGGGACTGGTAGCCCACGGACCAAGCGGTTTCGTGCTCCCGCTCTCGCGATCATCGGGCACCGGTGCCGGCAGCTGGCCGGATCATGTCAAGGTTGCCGGCGCCAGTTTCGGCTCGACTTCGGACTGGCGCAAAGTCGCGACGGGTGCGGCGGAGAAGCAGCATCACACCGAGGGCCGCGACCCACAGTCCCCACATGGTGCTTCCGAGCAGGCCGGCGAGGTCCCAGACCGGGAAGCCGGGAATCGTGGTGGCGAGAATGTCGCCCTGGTTCAGCAGGTAGAGCAGGCTGACGGCGAGGCCGACCAGCCCCAGCCACCGAGGCAGTACCCGGGTTCGCACGATGATGATGCCGACCGTCACCGACCAGCCCACCGCCATCAGCTGGCCGAGGTGTTCACCGAGAAGTGCTCCACCGAACTGGTGTTGCGCGGTCCACGCGGCACCGGCCGCGGCCCGGGTGGTGGCGTCGCCCGTGACGTAGGACTGGGTCAGGGCAGGAACGACGAAGACCCAGCACAGGAAGCCGATCAGTGACAGCACTACCGAACTGGCACCGACGTAGGTGGCGATCCGCAGCGCGGCGTCGTCGCTGCGGCCGAGCGCGGCGGGGAGTAGCAGGACGGGTACGGCGAGGATCGCGTAGGTCCACGCGGTGGCAAACCACGTCCACACCAGGCCGGTACCCCCGGCGGCGAACGCCGGCAACACCACACCGGCTGGTTCTCGCAGGATGTCGGGCCAGTCGAACGTCGAGGACAGCACGGTGGCCGCGACCGCGAACGTGACCGAGCCCAGCAGGAACAGACTTCCGGTGACCCGGCGAAGTGCGTCGGTCGGCAGAGACCGCGCCATGTCGCGTCTCACGCTCATCGTGCGCCCGCACCCGTGGCGGGATGGGCGAGCGCCGACGGCGTGCGGCAGCCGACGATCGCCGGTGCTTCCTGAACCAGTTGATCGTTTGTCAGGGCGTCCACCATGAAAAGGGCGAAGTCCACCCGGCGCGTGAGGTTGCTCGCCAGGATCGGGTCGCCTACGTGTCGGCTCCACACCGGCAGCCCTTGGCTGTCGCCCTCCTGCAGGTCGCTGCCGCGGACCACCGTCCATCGGGTGTTGCTGGCGAAGATGCGCCGGCAGGCTTCGACCTGATCACCGAGGTCGGCGAAGCGAGCAAGTTTCGCGAGGGGGCCGGCGATCTTGACGAGCGCCTTGAGTTTCAAGGAGTACACGTCGTGGCCGTCGCGGCTGATGTGCCACCCGCAGGAGAAGACGAGACGCGCCCCGGGCCGTGCGTGGTCGAGGACTGCCTGGGCGGTGCCCGACGAGTAGCCGTACACACCGCGCGGAACCAGGACGGTCAGCACCCCGTCGCATCCGGCGACCGCACGTGCGATGGCATCGCGATCGTCGGTCGCTCCAGCCATGACCGTCATGCGTCCTTTGAACGCGTCGAGCTTGCCTACGCTCTCTTCTCGGCACACGCCTACCACCTGGTAGCCGCGATCCAGTGCATGTTTCACCATGTACTGCCCGAGTTTCCCGGACGCGCCGACGATGCAGACCTTCAGGCGGACAGGGTCAGGTCGTGCGAGTGGATCCATGTCTTTACTCCTGGCGTTTAGAGGCGGCCGGCTGTCGCCGGGCGTACCGGACCGGTCTCACCGCGCAGCCACGATTACCGGCTCAGCCGGATCCGTACCGCCGGTGTCCAGCCGGAATGGCGGGTAGGCGTCCGTCATCAACGACGTGTACGCGGCGACCCGCAGCACCCACCGGTTCAGGCCGAGGATCAGGTTGAAGAGGCCGTCGGGATAGCGGCCGGTGACCGCCAGGATGATCGCGGCGATCAGGACCAGGAGTCCGATCAGCCCGATGCTGGCCCAGCTGAAGTTCTGGGCGTCGGAGCGGGTGGCGAGCCAGGTGCCGCCGCCGACGAAGAAGCCGACGATCAGGTAGTGCGGGATGGCGAGCAGCCACCACTTGACCAGGACCAGACCACGGGAGAGATGCTCGGGGTAGGGGACGTGCAGTTGGGCCGGGTAGTCAGGCACCTCGGCCAGGGTGAACGGCGGATAGCGATCGGTGCCCAGGGCGCTGTAGGCGTAGTAGTTAGCACGCCAGGTCCACCGCAGGACGCCGAGGTTGAAGTCGAAGATCGGCCGGGGATATCGGCCGGTGAGCAGGATCGCGAAGAACGCGACGACCGACAGCGCGACGAACGCGATCCAGAGGAAGACGAGGGCGAGGTAGTGCGGGATGATCAGGACCCACTTCACGAGCCACAGCCACCGTGACAGGTGTGGATCCATTCGCGCGTTCACGCGTACCGGATAGCTCAACGGTGCGGTCATGACGGTTCGCCTTCCACCGGCGACTGGCGTCGCCTGGTAGGGGCGCGGCGCAGGCCCGTCACCCGGCTGGTGACGTCGATGACGATCGGATGACCGGATCGTCTGCCAACACTCGGCCCTCGAACGTAAAGGGGTCCCTGTGGGACTGCCGACGTTCCGGGCAGCACGCCCGGTGGGCGCTGACTCGCCGGTGACCCGGCGAACCGATCCATGGGCGACCCTACGCGCAATCGACGCAGCCGCGCGTCTCCCGGCGCGGGTTGTTCACATCTCGGTCGATCGCCGAGGACGGCGCCAGGAGCGGCTGAACGGCCGCCGCGCTACTTCGGACCCAGCCGCAGCAGGACGGTGCCGTGACCCCGCCGCCGCGATTGCGACCTCCGCCCACACGTATTTGATTCCAGCGTCGGTGTACCAGCCCATGCGCAGCGACAATTTGCGGGCCATGTGCAGACCGAGCCCACCGGCTCTGGCGAACCGTTCCCCGGCGACCTGGGGGGCGAGCCACGGATTGTTGTCCGCCACTTCGACGATGTACGTCGTGGCGGTCCGGAAGAGCCGCACCGTCGTGGGAGGTCCGGTGTGCGCCATCGCGTTGGCGGCAAGCTCGGTCGCCACGATCGCCAGGCGTCGCGCGACCTCTTCACTCCCCGCGCCGGTCGACATCAGCCGGCCGGCGAGGGCGTGACGCACGGAGGCTCGCAGCGCGCGTAGTTCGACGAACGCGATCGGCGTCCATGTCTCGACCAGTGCCTTGTCGGCGGGTGGCCGCTCACTGCTGAGGAAGCCCTTGATCACTCGGGCGGTGCGATCGACATGGTTCTCGGAGGCGCTGTGCAGGTCGGCCACGATGACGGCTTTCGGCTCGCTGTTGATGGGCGATCGGCGAGCAAGGAGAAACGTCGAGGACGGATTGCAGCCACGGTCACGAAGCCGCCGAGCGTCGGCATAGCAGCAGCAGCCGTGCATCCGAGGAGGCTTCACCGTACGCTGCCGAGCACGCTCCCACCGAACGAGACGTCACAGTCCAGGTATGAAGGGCTGAACCACACCGCAGCTTGCCCGCCGTGCCCAGCATGGCTGTCGTGGGTGCCAGGCTGTACAGGCTGTCCGCCCGGGTCACCTCGGCGGCTCCGGTGATCACCGTGGCCGCTGTGTCGGTCCACCGCCTCACCCGGGGTCTGCATCCGATGGTGCTCGTCCTCGTGCGACATCCTCATCGCCTCCTCGCCATCAAGATACCCCCGGGAGGTATGACCGTCAGGCGTGTTGGTGTTTTGCGAGTCACCCACGTAAACCCAGCATTTGTCAGAGGCACGGGTCAGGAGACCGCGGTTCGTCACTTAGCCACCAAAGGAGCTGCGGCCGGCATCGCAGCCCGCCTGATCGCAGGCCAGCAGAGCTGGTGCGACACGGCACGGCGGCGTATGCGTCGCCCCAGGCCCTACAGGACGAGTGGTGGTCGCCTCGTAGCCGGTCTGCCGCGACAACAATCGGGGGACGGCAGATGACGGCGAGGACGAGGACCGCGCCGCGCCAGCCGAGGTGCGCGGCCAGGAGGCCGGTCAGCGGCATGAAGATGGTGCTTCTACACCGCCGCAAACGCGCCGGCGGTCAGGGGGCTTTCGATGACCTGGCGGCGTGCTATGTCGTCGCGGCCGGGATCGCCTGCTGCGGGTCGGACAAAAGGCCGCCAGCCAGTTCGCTTGCCGGGTCGTTGTGCGCCCAGGCGGGGTGATCGGCCCATGGGGTCGCAGTACACGATGCGTACCGGACGTCCCCGTAGCGCGGCTTCACGAACGGCGAGGTCAACCGCGACGAGGCTGCAGTCAGACCCGTCGACTCCGACAAGAATGGGTGGGCCGGTCATGAGTGCTTGGCGACGGTGAGCAGCACCGCGGCGTCTTCGAGCGCTTCCAGCGTGTGCCGGCGATCCGGCACGATCAGCAGGTCGCCAGGTACGCCGTCCCAGGACATTTCGCCAGCGCCGAGCCGGACCCGGCCGTGCAGTACGTGGACCGTGGCCTCGCCGGGGTTCTCGTGTTCGCTGAGCATCTGGCCGGCGGTCAGCGCGATCACCGTCTGGCGGAGTTGGTGCTCGTGGCCGCCATGAACGGTGGAGCTGCTACGGCCGCTGGAGGCGCTGTGCGCGAGCTTGAGCTGCTGACGGGCCAGTGCGGTCAGGGAGAATTTCTGCATGACAAAATCCTGTCAGTCTCGTCGTACGGGTTCTCGTGAACCGCCCAGCCAGCTCAGGTCGACGCCGGGGATTCCGAAATGGGCCTACCAACCTCCGCTGGTGTTGGCGGGGTCGAGTGGATGCGGCGGTCGAGGCGGATGGCGGCGTAGCCCAGGGCGGACACGGCCGTCACGATCAGCAGGTCGGTTACGGTGACCGGTTCGGTGCCGAGCAGCTGACGCAGCGGCGGAGCGTAGATGGCGGCGAGTTGCAGCAGCAGAGCGGCGCCGACGGCAGCGAACAGCATGGGGTTGGCCGCTGTGCCGGGGCGGGCGCGTGATCCCAGGGCCACGGCGAGTTGGGTGAGGCCCAGAGCGAGGAACGTCAAGGTCTGCCATGGCCGCTCGGTGGTGTGTGCCCACACGCCGACGCCAATCGTGACGGCGGCGATGACCGCCGCGATGCGCAGGACGCGTTGCCACAGTCCGGCGCCGAGAACGGTTTCAGCCGGTGGGCGTGGGGGCTGGCGCATGGCGTCGGGGTCGGCGGGTTCGCTGCCCATTGCCAGGCCGGGTAGGCCGTGGGTGAGCAGGTTGATCCAGAGGATCTGGGCCGGGAGCAGCGGCAGGGGCAGGCCGACGAACGGCCCGACCAGCATCACGGCGATCTCGGCGGCGCCGCCGGACAGGGCGTAGAGCAGGAACCGACGGATGTTGGCATAGACGCGGCGGCCCTCCCGGGCGGCGGCAACGACGGTGGCCAGCTCGTCGTCGGCGAGGACCAGGTCGGCGGCTTGGCGCGCGACTTCGGTGCCGCGCTTGCCCATTGCCACGCCGATGTCGGCGCGATGCAGTGCTGGGCCGTCGTTGACGCCGTCACCGGTCATCGCGACGACCTCGCCGGCGGCACGCAGGGCGTCGATGATGACAACCTTCTGCTGCGGGGTGGCGCGGGCGAAGACCCGCACGCCGCGGGTGGCTGCCGGGCCGGGATCGGTGGTACGACAGTCGACCACCGTGCCACCGGCATCGATGATGTGTAGTTCGGTGGCGATCGCGGTGGCCGTGGCGGGGTGGTCGCCGGTGATGAGGACCGGGGTGATGCCGGCGTCGCGGCACGCGGCGATGGTGGCTGCGGCAGACGCGCGCGGCGGGTCGAGGATCGCAATGAGGCCCAGGAGTCGCAGGCTGTGCTCGTAACCTGCGGCGTCGCCAGGCATAGTGTCGCGTTCGACCTGGGCCACGGCGAGGACCCGGTAACCCTCTCGGGCGAGGGTGTCGGCGCGGTCGGTGGCCCGACGCAGCACGTTGGGGTGATCGGTGACGATCGCCGGCTGCAGCAGCGCCTCCGGGGCCCCCTTGCAGATGATCCGTATGCGGCCGTCGGCCAACTGGTGTGCGGTGCTCATCCGTTTGCGGTCGCTGTCGAACGGTGCCTCGCCATGCCGGGGTAACCCCTGGTGCAGCTCGTCGACGTCAATGCCGAGCTTGCCGCCAGCGGTCAGTAGCGCCGCCTCCGTGGGATCACCGACGGCCATCCAGTCGTCGTTGTCGGGGCTGGGCGCCCGCAGCGACGCATCGCTGCAGAGCACGGCCGCCCGCATCAGCTCCACGAGGTCGGGAGCCTGGTCCCCGGCTTGGCCGGCGACGATGTTCTCGCCGCCTCGGTGGATCCGCCCATCCGGAGCGAAGCCGAAACCACTGACCGAGGCGTCCCCGTGTGGGGTCCACAACTGCCGCACGACCATGGTGCCTTCGGTGAGGGTGCCGGTTTTGTCGGTGGCCAGGATCGTCACCGATCCGAGGGTCTCCACCGCCGGCAGCCGGCGAATCACCGCGTGACGGGCGGTCATCCGGCGTGCGCCGAGCGCCAGGCTGAGGGTGACCACGGCCGGCAGCGACTCCGGTACGGCTGCCACCACCAGGCTGATCGCGGTGACGATCATCAGCTGCAGCGGTTGTCCGCGCACCAGACCGATGGCCAGGACCAGCCCGCAGAGCAGCAGCGCGCCGACAGCGAGCTGGCGGCCCACTCCGGCCAGGCGACGCTGCAGGGGCGTCAGGCCGGGGCTGGTGACCATCATGGCGGCGATGCGGCCCATCGCGCTGGCCGCGCCGGTCGCGGTGATGACGGCGCGACCGCGGCCCCGGACGACGACCGTGCCCGCCGATACGACTGCCGACGCGGCCAGTGTCGAGTCCGCGTCGGTGGCGGCGACGAATTTGTCGACGGGCGCGGATTCTCCGGTCAGCGCCGCCTCGTCGACGAGCAGCGCGACCGACTCCACGAGGCGGGCGTCTGCGGGTACGACGTCGCCTTCAGCCAGGATCAGCAGATCGTCCGTGACGAGGTCCGCAGCGGGGACTTCGCGTTGCCTGCCGTCGCGGACCACCCGGGCGGCCGGGGCGGTCAGCGCGGACAGTGCGGTGATGGCCCGCTCCGCCTTGATTTCCTGTAGCACCCCGACGGTGGTGTTGACGGCGATGACCAACAGGATGACGGCCGCGTCGGTGAAGTCGGCAGTCGCCAGGGTGAACCCTGCCGCAGCGAGCAGGACCAGCACCAGCGGGTCGCGCAACTGCGTGGCGATCCTTCGCCACAGCGGTGTGGGTTGCGGCGTCGGCAGCACGTTGCCGCCGTCACGTGCCAACCGCGCGGCGGCGTCGCGCGACGACAGGCCACCGGCTTCGGCCGAGGTGGGGCGCAGAACGCGGTTCGGCCCGGGCTCCGAGCCCACATCCGGTGCGACCTGCGTCTTCGGTACGGTCATTGTCGTTCGCCGCCTTCTTCGATCGTGGTGACAGCTTCGCGTGGCCGGTTGTGCATTACCGCTGGTCAGGCGCGCTCGACGATCTGTTCGGCGGCGATTCGCGGGGTGTGTGGAGCGGCGGTGCCGGCCGGGTCCGAGGTAGCGAAGCGCAGCACGAGCTGCGGGTGACCGAGGTTGGCCAGTAGGCGCCGCAGGTGCTCACGGGTGACGGCCACTTCGATCGTGGCGCTCAACGGCAGGACTGATACTCCCAGTTCGGTGGCGGAGAGCCAGGCGGCGGAGAGCGCCTCGCCGGCGCGGAGCCAGTCGAGCTTGCCGTCCTCAAGCCCGTAGAGGATCGCGAATGTGGCGGCGTTTTCGTGCGCCTCGGAGATGGGCAGGTCGCCGTAGTGGCCGAAGTCGCGACCGGGCACGGTCGTCCGCGGTGCGCGGTCACCGATGGCGGAGTCCGGAATGCCGCTGCCCAGCGGCCGGGTGCCGCCGGTCCAGTAGGCGAGCTCGGCCTGCCAGGCGACCTCGTCGGCCTCGGTGCGCTGGGCGTGATCGACGGCGGTGGCCAGGTCGTACACCTGGTCGGGCTGGAGCAGGTGTAGGTGAGCGCCGGCGGATTCGACGGCCGTGACGATGGAGTGCAGCTTGTCGGTGGCGACCGGGTCACTCACGACGGGCCTGCGGTCGGTGTGCCGTAGCGCGATGGTTTGCAGATGGCGTACCGCAGCCGGGGTTACCGGGATTCGGTGGTCGATGCGCAACTGCGCGAGGTGGTCGGGGTGCGCGGGGTTCGGCAGACGGGCGACGAGCGTGTGCCAGCCGGCTGCGGCGAGGCTGACCAGAGCATGGTGCAGCGCCGCACCGCAGCTCAGGACGGCGAGGCGGGAGTCGGGGTCGGTGACCTCGAGGCCCCGGCTGTGATCAAGGTAGAGGTCCAACTCGTTGCCGGTCACACGCCACCGCCAGGGTTGTGTGTTGTGGATCGACGGGGCGTGCCCCGCCGCTGCGGCGGCGGCGGACAGCGCCCGGGCCTCGGCGCGGGTGTCGGCGGCTCGGATGGAAGCGTCAGTGCTCATGGTCGGATCTCCTTCTGAGTGATTGAACGTCCGACCGGTTATGGGGTGCGCGGCCACACCCAGTCGCGGATCTCGGGCAGGTCCTCACCGGTACGCCGCACGTAGGCACGGTGCTCGGCGCGCTTGTCGACCATCTGCTGGCGCAGGACGGCTGCCCTGCGGCCAAGGCCGGGAACCCGGTCGATGACGTCCATGACGAGGTGGAAACGATCCATGTCGTTGACGACGAGCATGTCGAACGGTGTCGTTGTGGTGCCCTCCTCCTTGTAGCCGCGGACGTGCAGGTTGTGGTGATTGGTGCGCCGGTAGGTCAGCCGGTGGATCAGCCACGGGTAGCCGTGGTAGGCCAATATGACCGGCCGGTCGGTGGTGAAGATGGCGTCGAACTCCGGGTCCGGCAGGCCGTGCGGGTGCTCGGAGTCGGGCTGTAGGCGCATCAGGTCGACGACGTTGACCACCCGCACCCTGAGGTCGGGCAGGTGTTGGCGAAGCAGATCGGTCGCGGCGAGGATCTCGTAGGTCGGTACGTCCCCGGCGGCGGCGAGAACCACGTGGGGGTCGCCGTCGTCGTTGCTCGCCCAGTCCCAGATGCCGAGGCCGCGGGCGCAGTGCAGGGCGGCCTCGTCCATGTCCAGCCAGGTTGGGGCGGGTTGCTTCCCGGCAACGATGACGTTGACGTAGTCGCGGCTGCGGAGGCAGTGATCGGCCACCGAGAGCAGGGTGTTGGCGTCCGGTGGCAGGTAGACCCGGACGACTTCGGCCTTCTTGTTGACGACGTGGTCGATGAAGCCGGGGTCCTGGTGGGAGGTGCCGTTGTGGTCCTGGCGCCAGACGTGCGAGGTGAGCAGGTAGTTCAGCGACGGTACGGGTTTGCGCCAGCCGAGGTGCCGGGTGGTCTTGAGCCATTTGGCGTGCTGGTTGAACATCGAGTCGACGATGTGGATGAAGGCCTCGTAGCAGGAGAACAGCCCGTGCCGGCCGGTGAGCAGGTATCCCTCCAGCCAGCCCTGGCAGGTGGTCTCGGAGAGGATCTCCATGACGCGGCCGTGCCGGTCCAGGTGCTGGTCCACGTCGTCGACTCGGGCCTGCCACGCCTTGCCGGTGGTGTCGAGGACGGCGCCGAGTCGGTTCGATTCGGTCTCGTCCGGGCCGACGAGGCGGAAGTTGCGGTATTCGACGTTCGCTGCCATGACGTCGCGCAGCCAGCCGCCCAGCACCCGCGTCGCCTCAGCGGTCTCACCGGCCTTGACCGCGTAGTCACGGAATTCGGGTAGCTCCAGGTCGCGGGGGAACCGGCCACCGTTGGTGTGCGGGTTCGCCGACATGCGCAACTCGCCCCGGGGCAGCCAGTCGACGACCCAGGACTGCGGTGCGCCGTCGGCGTCGAACAGTTCCTCGGGCCGGTAGGAATGCATCCACGCTTTGAGGGCGTCGAGGTGGGCGGCATCATCGCGGGCCGCCGTCAGCGGGACCTGGTGGGCACGCCACGTCCCCTCAACCTGCAGCCCGTCGACGACCTGCGGGCCGGTCCACCCCTTGGGGGTGCGCAGCACGATCATCGGCCAGCGGGGCCGGTCGGTGACCCCATCCTCGCGGGCGGCCCGCTGAATTTCGGTGATCTCGTCGAAGGCGACGTCGAGGGTGGCGGCGAGGAGCTGGTGGACGGTGGTGGGGTCGTCGCCGGCGACGAGGTAGGGCTTGTGGCCGTACCCCTCCAGAAGTTTGCTGAGTTCGTCGTCGCCGATACGGGCCAGGACGGTCGGGTTGGCGATCTTGTAGCCGTTGAGGTGCAGGATCGGCAGCACGGCACCGTCACCGACGGGGTCGAGGAACTTGTTCGAGTGCCACGAGGCGGCCAGCGGGCCGGTCTCGGCCTCACCGTCGCCGATGACGCACGCCACGACGAGGTCAGGGTTGTCCAGGGCCGCGCCGTAGGCATGCGACAGCGAGTAGCCCAGTTCACCGCCCTCGTGAATCGACCCAGGCGTCTCCGGCGCGACATGTGACGGAACGCCGCCGGGGAAGGAGAACTGGGTGAACAACCGCTGCATCCCGATCGCGTCCTGCGATATCCGCGGGTAGATCTCGGAGTAGGTGCCTTCCAACCAGGTGTTCGCGACCAGCCCGGGGCCGCCGTGGCCGGGACCGGTCACGTAGATGACCTCCTGGCCGCGGGCGGCGATGATCCGTGACAGGTGGGCATAGAGGAGGTTCAGGCCGGGCGTGGTGCCCCAGTGCCCGAGCAGCCGCGGCTTGACCTGCGCGGGTTGCAGCGGCTCGCGCAGCAGCGGGTCGCCCATCAAGTAGATCTGCCCGACCGACAAATAGTTCGCCGCCCGCCAGTACGCGTCGATGCGTTGCAGCTCGTCGGAACCCAACGGCTCACCCGCCGCCACGTGGAGTGTGGATGCGGTGTCCAGAGGTGAGGTGCGGGTCGCGGTCATCAGGACCGCCGCCTTTCCTATCGATAGCGGAAACATCGCAGTGCGCGCGTGCATGACGACGGTCTACCGAGGGCGCGAGGCGGTCACGCGGACAACCGTCAGGAGCCGGTCGCGGCCAACGCTTTGCCATTGGCCGTTGGCGCGATGCCCACGACTGACCGGTGCAGCGGGGACGGGAGCGCCGCGCTGCTCTCGCGGGAGCGGAATGCGCCGAGTTCGCCGATGCTGCTCAGCTTGCGCTCGCCACCGCCAGATGGTCAGGGCCAGAAGACCCCTTTACAGCCAGTCCTTGCGTTTGAAGACCCCGTACAGGCCTGCGGAAAGCGCCGCGATCAAGGCTGTGGATGCCAGCACTCCCCACTGGGAGCCGAATCCGGGGTAGGGAAGGTTCTGGCCGTAGAAGCCGGTGACCGCAGTCGGGACGGCGATGATCGCCGCCCAGCTGGTCACCTTCTTCATGATCAGATTCATCTGGTTCGCCTGGATCGTCAGGTTCGTTTCGACTGTCGTCGCGACGAGATCGCGCAGAGACTCGGTCCACTCGGTCACCCGTAGGACGTGGTCGTAGACGTCCTGGTAATACGGCGTCATAACCTCGTCGACGACATGCAGGTCGCGACGCAGCAGGCTGTTGAGGACCTCCCGCATCGGCAGCACCACCCGACGCAGAACGACAAGGTCGCGACGCAGCTCGAAGGAGCGCCGCTGCACAGTCTGGACCTGCGCCCGGCGCTCGCCAAACAGCAGCTCCTCCAGCCTCTCGATGCCCTCGTCGAGCTGCCCCACTGCACGGAAGTGCCCGTCGACGATATGGTCGAGCAGGCCGTGGAGCAGGAACGCGACGCCGTGACCGGCGAGATCGGCCGAGGAGTCCCAGCGGGCAAGGACCGGCGCCATGTCGAAGCCCTCGTCCTTGCGCACGGTGATCAGCGCCTGGTCGGTCAGAAACACGGCTATCTCACTGGTACGCAGCCGGACGCCCGGTGACTCGATCTCGACCGCGTAAGCACTGATGAACAGATGCGTCGCGTACCGGTCGAGCTTTGGGCGCTGCGACTCCTGGAGGGCGTCCTCGATGGCGAGCTCGTGCAACCCGAACTGGGTATCTAGCATCTCGAAGTCCATCGCGGTGGGCCGACACAGATCGAGCCACACCACGGACGTCGGGTCATGGAGATGCGCGGCGATCTCAGCGACCGGAAAGTCCCGCGCGACGCAGACGCCGTTCTCGTACAACCGGGTGCGGACGCGGGACTCCGGTCCGGTCGGGTCGGCCCCCTCATCGGGCACGGCCTCGACAACCGCAGTCATCGCAGCGGGCTCCGGGGCTTCCGAGCCCCGTCCCCTAGGATCGCGCCGGGAAAGACCCCCACGACGGTCATCCGCTCTGCGCCTGTCACCACGTCGCCGCCTCCCGCTGATCAGTCCCGGAGAGGGCCATGAGTGAGCGCCAATCGTCTGCCATGGCGGCGACCAGCACCGGAACGTCGGGGTGGCGTTCGGCGTCGACCCTGACGGTGATGGTGAGCACGCCGGCGTAGGAGAACGCCAGGAACGAGATGGCGAGGTTGCCGGCGAGCGCCCCGATCGGGATCATGTCGATGACATCTGCCCCCAGCAGCCGGATCGGGGCGGGTGGGCCGGTCACGTTGCTCTCGACGATGGTGGTGAGTCGTTGCCTGCGGGTAAAGCGCCGCAGCAGGCCCAGCCTCGCCAACCAGAGCATTAAGCCCTGCGCGGTGGTGAGCTGCTGCTCATGCTTGGCATTGTTGCTGTTCGCACTGATCAGACGCAGTCGTACGGCCGGGTCGGGTTCGCCGAGCGGAAGCTTCACGACGATGATGCCCGCCCGGTTGCCGGTGCGAACTGCTGGTGTACGGGTGCGGGGTGACGCCGCGACGGCGGCGTGGATGTCGATCCGGTCGACGCGCTCGCCCCGGGAACGCAGCAGAGCGCGCAAGCCTCCGGCGGCCAGGTTGAGCACGACGTCGTTGACCTTCCCGTCATGCGCGTGCGCGACGTCCTTGACGGTTGCGAGGTCGAGACGTAGGACGGCGAGCGCACGGTGTGGGCCGACCGGGCCGGTCAGTGAGGTTCGGGGCGCATGCCATGCGTGGCCGAGGAGTTGCCGGCTGCTGGAGAGCGAGCCGGCGAGTCGACAGGTCCGTGGCGGGTGGATGAGCCGCCGGGGGGTGGTCAGTCTGAGCCGGAGGTTGTCACGAGCCAGCATGCGCCAACCCGGTGCGGCGGCAGCAGACCAGGCGGAATGTGTGGCCGTTGCGGTGGGAGCGAGGAGGGCTTCGAGGAGCCTGACCGCGGCGAGGCCGTCGGCGATCGCATGATGAAGCGCAAGGATGGCGGCGACGCGACCGTCGGGTAGGCCGGTCACGAGCCAGATCCGCCACATCGGGTGGGCGCGGTCCAGCAGCGGCGCCAGCAGTTCCTCGGCCACCCGCATCAGCGCGGCTTCACCGCCGGGTGGAGACAGCGCTATGCCGTTCACATGCCGGCCGATGTCGAACGACGGATCGTCGACCCACAGCGGTGGGCCTGCCAGCCACCCCGGGTGGTGAACGATCCGACGCAGCTCGGGCACCCTGCTGAGCAGCCGGTCGATGTCGGCACGGATCTCGGCCAGCCGCAACTGCCCGTCCGCGTCGCAGATCGACGCGCCGTCGAGCACAGCGACCATGCCGACGTGCATCGGAGTGTCAGGCGCCTCGATCGCCAGGCTGGTCAGGTCTACGGCGCTGAGCCGGGCGAAACCGGTGGTCACAGAGACCTCCTACGAATCCTTCGGGTGGGCCGTGGCGTTCGATCAGCCTCGTGGAAACTGGAGTGCCGACCCCAGACCTACTTTCGCGCCTGACGGCCCGCGTCGCCGGCGGTGGGCGGAACACCACCGGGGCCCAGAGCGACAGCTGCAACGCACACCCTTCACCAGGCACGTGCGATGAGCGGTGTGCTTCGTTGCGGCAGTAATGCTCAGGTGCCGGAAGGCTTGCCGGCGACAGGCTGTCGCAGTTCAGAGGCGATCTGGCCAGCCCAGGCGTCGATCTCCGACCAGTCCCGGAAGTCGCCGTCCGCGACGCGCAAGGCCATGACCATGGCCTTTTCCGCGAGACCGAGACGGTGGCGGTCGAGGCTACCGGCGAAGACGCGGTGATCGCGTGCGTTCACGGACGTGACGATGTCACTGACCTCGGCCGGCGCCTCAGTGGGCTTGGGCGGGTCACCGATCGGGCCGCTGGAGAACAGCCACACCGATCGCGGTGGATTCGACGTGATCCGCGCTGCCGCGCTGCGGGCTTCCTCCAACCAACGTCCCATGTAGACCGCGCTTCCCAGCACCAGTGCGTCGTAGGAGGTCACGTCTGTGACCTCTGCCGCAGCGACGACATCGACGGAGTCAGACGGCAGTGCGCCCCGCAGGGCGGTCGCGATGTGGGAGGCAATCTCTGCTGTGGATCCATGCCTGCTTGCGGCGGCGATGAGAATTCTCATGGCTGACAACCTTTCCCTTGATCCCGCCGGCCCGCCGTTGCCGCACCCATTGCCGAGAACACAACTCCCTGACCGCAAGCGGGGTGGTCCCCACTACGTCTGTGCGAGCACGGTGGTGGTCATCAGCTGGAAGAAGAGGTCGGACTGTTGGAACAGCGTGCGGTGTCCGGAAAGCTCGAACATGGCCATCTTCTTGGCCGCCGTGTCGGCGACTGCCGCGCCGGCGCCGGAGGCCGGGCGCTGCGGGCCACCACGACATCGGGTGACCCGCAGCGGGCCTGGCTACTTGAGCCAGGTCGCGTTACGGACCAGCGGGGTGGCCGACCACGCCTTGCCGAAGCCCAGAGTGTTGCCGGCGCCGAGCAGGGCCAGGACGATCAGGATGGCTGCGTAGATGAGGTGGTCGTCCATGAACGGGTTGCTCGACGGCGGCAGCACCGCTGCCCACATCATGACGACCAGCATCGCGCCGCCGATAGCGGCGAGTCGCATCCCGATGCCGAGGATCAGCGCGGTGCCGACGGCCAGCAGCGCACCCATGAACAGCACGTTGGTGACGGTGTTGCCGGCGATGGCGGTGAAGAAGCCGCTGAACGGGCCCTCGGAGCCGCCGAGGAAGCCTGCCGTGGGGCTGCCGCCGTTGAGCCAGGACCGCGCCGTCGGGGTGGCGAATCCCCACCCGAACAGTTTGTCCAGGAAGGCCCAGAGGAAGACCCAGCCCAGCGCGATCCGGATACCCGCCAGCAGGTAACGGGCCGCGACAGCGGAGCGGCTTTCGGCGCCAGGCAGTACCGCTGACGACTCGCGACCGGTGTGCCGGGCGTCGACGTCTACGTGGTGCCGGTCGTCGACGGTCCGGCGGGCTGCGGTGTCGGGCACAGCGACGGCCAGGGGCACCGTCGGTGGCATCGTGGGGCCGGCGGCGGTGGGGGTTGCGGCGTCGTGGTTCCGGGCGATGTCAACCATCGCGCTCACGTTCCTTTTTGGGCTGATCGTGCGGTGTCCCGCCGGGCGTGCGCCCGATGGGTCGGCTCACTGAGCCCGGCCGCCGTCCGCCCAACACGAGGGACCGCGACCAGACGGTCGGTGCGGGCTCAGGTCGTTGCCGGTGCGCCGGGGTGCAATTGTCGGCTGTCCGTCGGGCGCGTGCCCGACCCGAACGCCTCGCGGTCGGCGTACAGGTGCAGGCCTGACGCATCGGCGTCCCAGCGCCACAGCTGGGTGTGGACGATCGACGGCGCGGCGCCAGCGGCGCGATACAGGTGCTCCTGTGTCGCTGCCGTGTTCGCCGTGGCGCTGTCGGTCTGCATGCGCTCAGACTGCGCCTGCACCGCTGTTCGCGGCAGAGGCGGTAGGCCCTGCCGGTGGGGGCCGTTGTACCCGCGTTGGCACGTGCCGAACGCTGGATCCCCACGGTCGAGCCCCACCCAAGCCCAGACTGCGGCTGAACAGCCGGGCACCGCTGATCGCCGACAGCCCGGTCGGTCCAGCACTGATCACGGCCACCAAGCCGGGACCTGCCGGTTGAGAACTCCGGCCGTAGATGTCAACGTGCGTCGGAGCGGACGGGCAGGGCCATAGGACCTGAAGCAGTCCTGTGTCTCATCCTGGTTGCACCAGGAAGGGCCGTTGGACCCTGCTCAACCAGGCCACCAAGGAGTACAACGGAGGGATGATTCGTGTTTTTCTCCTCGATGACCATGAGGTTGTCCGTCGCGGCATCTGCGAGCTGCTGACTCAGGACGGTGACATCGAGGTCGTCGGGGAATCCGGGTCAGCGGTGGAGGCTCTGCACCGCATACCGGCGCTGCAGCCCGACGTGGCGATCCTCGACGCCCGCCTGGCTGACGGCAACGGGATCGACGTCTGCCGGGACGTGCGCGCCATCGACCCCAGCATTCACGGGCTGATTCTGACCTCGTACGACGATGACGAGGCGCTCTTCGCGGCGATCATGGCCGGGGCTGCCGGATATGTGTTGAAGCAGATCCGTGGTGTCGATCTACTTGACGCGGTACGCCGGGTTGCCGCTGGGCAGTCGCTGCTCGATCCGGCGGTCACCGCCAGAGTGTTGTCGCGTATCCGCGATGGCGTGGAGGCTCCCGATGAGCTCAGGTCGTTGACCGACCAGGAGTTGAAGATCCTTCGGCACATCGCGCAGGGCATGACGAACAAGGAAATCGCGCAGGAGATGTGCTTGGCCGACAAGACGGTGAAGAACTATGTCTCGAGCGTCCTGACGAAACTCGGCCTCGAGCGGCGCACCCAGGCGGCGGTCCTCGCCACGAACCTGATGCGGGGCAGCTCCCGCTGATCCGACGACACGTGGCAGGCCCCCACAGCGCATGGCAGGCTCAGTGCATCCCGATCCGCCGCGCAGCCTCAGGGCCACCGGACCCGCGGACTGCGGGGCCGTTCGACCCGACCACGAGATCATCCATCGCGGACGATGGCGACCATGCGAGTGGCGTACCGCACCAGGCCGTCGCTGATCGAACCGAGCAGCAGATTACCGAAACCACCACCACCGCGGGCGCCGACGACGACGAGGGCGGCATCATCGGCGGCATTGATGAGGGCACGTACCGGGTTGTCGCCGTACAGCACTTTCCGCACCACCGTGACTTCTGGATAGGTGACCTCCCCATCGATGGTCGCTTCGTAAAGCATCTGGTCGGCCGCCGCATGCAGTGGCCCGGCCGTGAAGGCGGGCATAAGGTCCGGTTTGAGGCCGTGCCAGTTCGGCGACTCCCACACGTGGATCGCGTGCAGTTGCGCCGAGCGCGCCCGGGCCTGCAGGAACGCAAACGCGACCGCCTCGGCGCTGCCACGGGAGCCGTCGATGCCCACCACCACCTTCGCCGGCCCGGCCGACCGAGGGCGTTCGGACGTGGGCACGACAATGACCGATGTTCGGGCATGCGCGGCTACCTGCGTGCTGACTGGTCCGGCGAGCAGGCCGCCGTACCGGATGCGGTCGTCGGCCGCGACCAGAATGAGCTCTGCGTTGTCGGAGCCGGCGAGCAGCGCGCCCGCTGGACTGCCGCTGCGCAGGATGCCCTGCACGACGATGCCGGGGTGGGCAGCCGCTGTTTTCTCAACCATTTGCTCGAGCAGCTGTTGGGCCAACTTCGGCGCACCGCCGGCACCCGGTGGCACGATGCCGGCCAACCATGGTGGTGAGGTCGGGAGCGGATGGACCAGCAGCAGGCCGACGTGGAGTCGGGTGGCCTCCCTGGCTCCGGTGGCGATGACGGCGGTGGTGTGGGCGTTGGCGTCGACGACGACCACGACCTGTCCCTCGGACTCTGCCATCGACGGCCTCCTGTCTGCGACCGGCATTGCCCGATTCGACCGGCAATGGGGTGGCCGCGTCTCCAGGATCGCGGACGGCAGCTGGTGCGCGAAGTGCCGAAAGGCCTGGTGGAGCCGGGACTCTCAGGAGGCGGTGAAGGGATTGGCGGAGCGGTCAGCCCTCGAGGGGCACGTCCCACACCAGCATGGCGCCATGGGGCTGGGTGTCGGTGACGACGAAGGTGCCGCCGCTCTCCTCGGCGCGGCTGCGGAGATTGCCAAGCCCGTTGCCGCCCGCCGCGGCGCCGATTCCGACGCCGTCGTCGGCCACCCGCAAGATCAGTCGGCCTGCGTCAACCGCGACAGCGATCGTGACAGTTGTCGCGCGCGCGTGTTGGACGATGTTCGACAGCGCTTCCCGCAGGACCGCGATCAGGTTGGCCCGCAGCGTATCTGAGACGGCGAGGTCAACAGCCCCGGTGATGGTCAGGTGCGGTCGGAAACCCAGGGTCCTCGTCGCATCGTCAGCGGCCACCGTCAGCGCGGCGCGCACCGATCCGGGGGCTGGCTTGTGCAGCCCAAAGATGGCGTTACGGATGTCGCGGATGGTCGCGTCGAGTTCGTCGATGGACTGGTCCAGGCGTTCCCGGACGTCTGCAGGTTCGGCTCGACGCGTCAATCCCTGCAGTCCGAGACCGGTGGCGAACAACCGCTGGATCACCACGTCGTGCAGATCCCGTGCGATGCGCTCCCGATCGGCGAGCACCACCATCATCTCGCGTTCCTCCTGTACCCGAGCCCTGTCGACGGCGAGGGCGGCCTGGGAGGCGAACGTGGTGATCATGTTGATGTCGGACTCGCCGTCGAAGCCCACGCTGCTCGTCGGCAGGATCACCACGAGCACCCCCTGCACCGCTCCGGTCATCGCCAGTGGCGCCAGCAGCGCCGGTCCTGTCGGCAACGGTGCGGGCCAGACCGCAGCGGCGTCCAGATTCTCGATCAGGACATGGCCGCCGGCGGCAATGATCTGCTCGAACGGCGTTCCGCCGAGGGGGATCGACGCCCGGTCCAGCGCCGCGTTCGGCGGCGCGGTGACCTCGACACGCAGCTCACCGGTCGTCTCGTTGTGGAGCAGGATCGCGACGAGCGCGGCCTCGGCGACCTCGCGGGCGTGGTCCACCACCAGCCGCAGCACATCGGTGCGATCGACCTGGCCGACGAGAGTGTCGGTGATCTCCGCAGTCGCCTGGAGCCAGCGTTGGCGCCGGCCCGCCGCTGCGTAGAGCCGGGCGTTGTCGAGAGCGATCCCGGCGGCCGCGGCGAGGGCGATGACGATCTCCTCGTCGGCTTCGCTGAACTCGGCAGCGCCCCGTTTCTCGGTCAGGTAGAGGTTGCCGTACAGCTGATCGCGGATGCGCACCGGAACCCCGAGAAAGGAGCGCATCACCGGATGGCCGGGCGGGAAGCCCAGCGAACGGGGATGGCTGCTGATGTCCTGCAACCGGATCGGCAGTGGCTCATCAATGAGCAGACCCAGCACGCCACGACCGGCGGGAAGGTCACCGATATGGTCTTGCTCGGTGACGGTCATTCCGTCGGTGATGAACTCGACGAGGCTGCGGTCAGGTCCGATGACGCCCAAGGCACCGTAACGGGCGCCCGCTACTTGACAGGCCGCCAGGACGATCCGCGACAGTGTGCTACGCAGGTCGAGGTCGCTACCGATGCCGACGACGGCCTGCAGCAGCGGCGACAGGCGTTCCTGGCTCGCCATTCATGCCACCGGCCCGGTCGAATTGCGGCGAGGCTCAGCGGCCATGCTTCGCGACCGGGCTGCCGCAGCTTTGGCGGACGTCATTAACGCCAAATTTGGCAGTATTAGGGCTTTGGGGGCGATTCGAGCCTGATGATTGGGCCATTGGCGCGACGCCGACGCCGCGGCCATATCCAGGCTGGCGGTCTGCGCTGACTCGCCCGGTGCGCTCACCCTCGTCACAGTAGCCCTGTTGGAAGCCGGAACGAGTTGGCGGTGACGCATCGTCGAGGGATGAGGTCCAGCCAGCCTGGCCTCATCCCTGGAAATCGGAATCCTCAGCCGAGCCCTCACCGCAACCGTCGGGCCGGGTGCCGTCCTGGACGGCGAGCTGGTGGTGTGCGAAAGCGAGCGAACCAACGTCGCCCACCTGCAGGCGCTCCGACACCGGTCGGCCCGCGGAGGAGGAGCTCGCTCCGAACGAATACACGAGGCCGGACACACTCGTGTCAACCCACGGGGCCGCGACCGGCGGTGCTGATGACCGCCATCATGACCAGGGTGCGCTGCCGCCGTCGGGTCAGCAGCGCGAAGCAGGCGGCGAGCGCCACCAGATCCAGCTCGGCCCACTCGCCGGTGACGTCGACGCGGATCGGCCCGCCCGCCCGGCCGGGGAGGCGCACCGCGAGCAGATGCCCGTCGCGGACCAGCTCACCGCCGCAGCGACCAGGCGCCCAGCGCGTCACCCCGCCCGGCCCCGGCACGTGTGACCGGCTCGGGTCGAGCCGCACCGCGGCGCCGTGCTCGGCCCGCGCTGTGACCCCGATGCGCCGGCGGTCGGTCGGCTCGACCGTCCAGAGGCCCGCGTCGGTTCGGATCTCGCCGCATCGCCAGGTCCAGCCGGTGGTACGCAGCCAGGCGCGCGGCCCGGCACCGGAGTCGAGGACGAAGGCGCCATGCTGCTTGCGTACGGTCAGCGCGGTCATCGGTTCAGCCCTTCCCGGCGCGGCCGGGGCAGGCCGAGGATGAGGACGACGCCGACGCTCAGGTGCAGCAGCGCGAGCGCCGCCTTCGCTCCCCCGCCGACGCCGCTCGGCGGCCCCACCAGCAGTGACAGCAGCAGGACCGCGACCGCGATCGAGGTCCACCAGACGCGCGCCCGGTTGGTGAGGTGTTCCAGCACCGCGAGCATCGCCCAGCCGAGCAGTGCCGCGACGGCGGCGGCCACCACGACCGCGGCCAACGTGATCTGCCGGGTCGCGTCCGGGGTGCCGGCCGCCAGGTCGACGCCGGCCGCCGAGTGCAGGATCGCGAACTCCGCCGTCGCCACCAGGATCGCACCGGCCGCCACCGCGGCTCGGCGCAGGAAGAGGTTGTTCGTCATGCCCCGAGTCTGTGGACCGGCCCGGGTCGGGCACGTCGGTCCCGACGCCGCGGCGCGTACACCCGTCGGCGACGACGCGTACTACCAAAGGAGGTGGCCCTGCCCTCCGCGAGCCCATTAGCCTGCGCTGGTGGATGCGGCGACGTGCGACGTGGACCGGCCTCGGACGTGGCGTTCCGTCCCGGTGGGAGTGGCGACCGTGGCGATGGGCGTGCTCATCGCGACCGTGCTGTGGTCCGCTACCCGCTCCGGGCCGACCGCCCTGGTCCGCGCCGATGTCGCGCTGGCGGTGGCCGCCCTGGCCCTCGTCCCGGTGGTCGTCCGCCGCCCGGAGGTCGCTGGTGTGCTGGCGGGCCTGCTGGTGGCACTGTCGCCGGTTGCCACCCCGGTGGCGAGCTTCGCGGTGCTGTTCACCGCCCGCAACCGGCCGTTCCGGCAGGCCGTGGTGGTGGCGGCGGTCGGCGTGGCGGGCGAGGCGGTGCAGGCGGTGTGGCGGCCGATACCCAGCCTGCCGTACGGGTGGCGGCTGGTGCTGATGACGGCCGCGTACGCTGCCCTGCTGGGCTGGGGCACCTGGGCGCAGGCTCGACATGCCCTGCTGGCGGCACTGCGGGACCGGGCCTGGCGGGCGGAGCAGGAGCAGGAACACCGGGTCGTCGAGGCCCGGGCGGCCGAGCGCAGCCGGATCGCGCGGGAGATGCACGACGTGCTGGCCCACCGGCTGTCGCTGCTGGCAGCGGCCGCCGGCGCGATGGAGTACCGGCCGGACGCGCCACCCGAGCGGCTCAGCGCCGCCGCCGGGGTTATCCGCGCCAGCGCGCACCACGCCCTCGACGAGCTGCGCGAGGTCATCACGCTGCTACGCAGTGACGACGCCGAGGCACCGGGGGACACGCCACTCGGACAGACCCTCGCCGATCTGCCGCGCCTGGTCGAGGAGGCCCGGGCCGCCGGGCAGCACATCGAGGTCGACGACCCCCTCGGCCCGCCGGTCGAGGTCCCCCCGACGGTCGGCCGCACCGCCTACCGGATCGCGCAGGAGGGGCTGACCAACGCCCGCAAGCACGCCGCCGGGCAGCCGGTCCGACTCGCCCTCGGCGGGGCGCCCGACTCCGGCCTGAGCATCACGGTGAGCAACCCGACCACACCCGACAGCGGTGCCACCGGGCACGACGGCGCGGGCCTGATCGGTCTCGCCGAACGGGCCGCCCTCACCGGTGGCCGCGTCACCCACCACATCGACGCCTCGGGTCGGTTCCACCTCACCGCATGGCTGCCGTGGTCGAGGTGACGGGCCTGGTCCGGGTCGTCATCGTCGACGACGACCCTCTGGTACGGGGAATGCTGACGATGATGCTGG
The DNA here is from genome assembly GCF_900090275.1 of Micromonospora zamorensis. NCBI lineage: Bacteria > Bacillati > Actinomycetota > Actinomycetes > Micromonosporales > Micromonosporaceae > Micromonospora > Micromonospora zamorensis. The sequence goes on from NZ_LT607755.1 coordinate 3,956,606, forward strand.
ACGGCGCTGACGGGATCGTCGTCGTGGGCGAGGCCGCCGACGGCGCTGCGGCGATCACCGCGGTGGACCGGCACATGCCCGACGTGGTGCTGATGGACATCCGGATGCCCGGCGTCAACGGCATCACCGCCACCGAACGCCTGCGCCGCCGCGCCCGGCCGCCAGAGATCATCGTGCTCACCACGTTCGACACCGACGAGCATGTGGTGCGGGCGCTACGGGCCGGGGCCAGCGGCTTCCTACTCAAGGACACCCCGCCGGAGCAGATCAGCCAGTCTGTCCGCGCCGTCGCCGCCGGCAGTCCGATGCTGTCGCCGGGTGTCACGCGCCGTCTCATGCAGCGGGTCGCGTCCGGCGCCGAGTCCTACGAGCACGCGCGTGGCCGGCTGGCCCTGCTCACGCCCCGGGAACGTGACGTCGTACGGGCCATCGCGCAGGGACGCTCCAACGCCGAGATCGCCACCGAGCTGCTGATGAACGTGACCACAGTGAAGGCCCACGTCTCGCACATCCTGACCAAGCTGGACCTCGACAACCGCACCCAGATCGCCCTGCTCGCCCATGACGGCCGGCTCGCTTGAGCAGGAGGTCAGGCCATTGCGCGGACGCGGTCGGGCGCGATGGTGAGCAGAATCCGCGTCTGACCCCGGCACATTCGCGCGATCGCTGAACCCGACCCCATGATCAGAGTGGCGGTTGACCTGCGGTTGGGCTGACCTGGTCCGCCAGTTCCGGGCCAGACGCCCGGTCGCCGCCGTCTCGCAGCCGGATGGAATGCCATGCCGCGCGTACGTGGCTGCGCATGACCGACTCCGCCCAGTCGGGGTCGGGCGCGGCCAGGGCCGCCACCAGTTCGTGATGGTGAGCCAGGCTACGGCGCAGCGCGTCCGGGCTGTAGCGGGAGAAGGTACGCCAGACGAGCGGCATCTGGATCACCGATGAGACAACGCCGGCCAGTCGGCTGTTGTCGGACGCTTCAAGGATCATCCGGTGGAACCGGTTGTTCAGCTCGGTGAGCTCGTCCACATCGGTCGGTCGCCCGTCCGGCGCCACCTCGTCCATCCGGTGGGCCAGCGCGTCGAGCGCGTCCACGTCGATGGTGCCCGTGGTCGCCGCCAGTCGGCAGCCCCACGGCTCGAGCACGGCCCGCAGGCTGAAGATTTCGTCGAGATCGTGGATGCTCCACGCCTGGACCTGCACGCCACGGTTGCGTTCGTGGCGGACCAGTCCCTCCGCGGTCAGCCGTCTGAGCGCCTCCCGGACAGGCGTGCGACTCACCCCGAACGACTCGGCCAACTCGCCCTCGCGGAGCCACGCGCCGGCCGACCGTTGCCCGGACAGGATCTGTTCCCGGATCAGCCGATAGGCGTCGTCGGCGGCGTGGCCGTTGTCGGCCTCCCGCGGTGGCGTGTGGTCACTCATGATGCTCGGCACCGTAGCAACACGGAAGGTTGTATGCAATCTTCCCGCATAGCATTGACACCGGAGGAGCACGGGCCTACTTTCCCAGCACAACCTGCTGTAACGACAGTCACAGACCTGTGAATTGCATGCAAAGAGACGTTGATTGAGGGGTTCATGAGCACTCCACTGCCGCTTGACGACATCCGGGTGATCGAGCTCGGGCAGCTGCTGGCGGGGCCGTTCTGCGGTCAACTCCTGGGTGACTTCGGCGCCGAGGTGATCAAGGTCGAGGACCCGGGTCAGGGCGACCCCATGCGGCAGTGGGGGCGCGAGAAGCCGTACGGCAAGTCGCTCTGGTGGCCGGTGGTGGCGCGGAACAAGAAGTCCGTGACCGCGAACCTGCGGACCGAGCAGGGTCAGGATCTGGTACGCCAGCTCATCGCGCGGGCGGACGTGTTGATCGAGAACTTCCGGCCCGGCACGTTGGAGCGCTGGGGCTTGGCCCCGGAGCGGCTGTGGGAGATCAACCCCGGCCTGATCGTCACCCGCGTGACCGGCTTCGGGCAGACGGGCCCGTACTCGTCACGTGCCGGATACGGATCGATCGGCGAGGCGATGGGCGGAATTCGGTACGTGACCGGCGACCCCGATCGCCCTCCGGCCCGGGCCGGCGTCTCTCTGGGAGACTCGCTGGCGGCAACGTTCGCCTGCCTGGGCACCCTGGTGGCGCTGCACCAGCGCGGACGCACCGGTCGAGGCCAGGTGGTGGACTCGGCCATCTACGAGGCCGTGCTGGCGATGATGGAGTCGCTCATCCCCGAGTACCAGATCGCCGGCTACCAGCGGGAGCGGACCGGAACGACCCTTCCGAACGTGTCCCCGAGCAACGTCTACCCGACGGCCGACGGCGAGATGGTGCTGATCGCGGCGAACCAGGACACGGTCTTCCGCCGGCTCGCCGAGGCGATGGGACGGGTCGAGCTGGCCACCGACGAGAAGTACGCCACCCACGGCGCCCGAGGCCGGTGGATGGAGCAGCTGGACGGCCTGGTCGCCGAATGGAGCTCGACGCTGGCGGCCGACGATCTGCTCGAACGGCTGCACGCCCAGGGCGTTCCGGCAGGCCGCATCTTCAGGGCCCGGGACATGCTCGAGGACCCGCACTTCGCCTCGCGGGAGGCGATCGTCCGGCTGACCCACCCCGGCCTCGGGGAGTTCGCCATGCACAACGTCGTACCCAAGCTCTCTGACAGCCCGGGCCGGGTCCGGCACGTCGGCCCCGAGCTCGGTGAACACAACGAGGACATCTATCGCGACCTGCTGGGGCTCGGCGACGACGCGATGGCGTCGCTGCGTTCTGCCGGCGTCATCTGAGGAGGAACCATGACCTACCGACTCGGTGTGGACGTGGGGGGAACGTTCACCGACATCCTGCTGATCGACGAGGCGACCGGAGAGACCTACCGGGCCAAGACCTCCTCCACGCCCGAGGACCAGTCCATCGGGGTGCTGCGTGGCATCGAGCGGGCCTGCGAGGCCGCCGGCGTGCCCATGTCGGACATCACTGAGGTGTTCCACGGCACCACGGTCGCCACGAACGCGATCCTCGAAGGCAAGGGCGCCCGGGTTGGGCTGGTCACCACCGACGGCTTCCGGCAGGTGCTCCAGATCGCCCGTTCCTTCGTGCCAGGTGGCCTGGCCGGCTGGATCATCTGGCCGAAGCCGGAGCCACTGGCGGCGCTGGAGGACACCGTGGAGGTCGTCGGCAGGATCGGCGCCGACGGCGCGGTGGTGACCGAACTCGACGAGGCTGACGTCCGTACGAAGCTGCGCAAGCTCCGCGCGCAGGGCATCGAGGCGTTGAGCGTCAGCCTGATCAACTCTTACGCCAACCCGCAGCACGAGCGCCGGGTGGCCGAGCTGTCCGCCGAGGAGCTTCCGGGCGTACCTGTGTCGCTGTCGTCCTCGGTGTTGCCGGAGCTTCGCGAGTACGAGCGGACCATCACCACCGTCGCGAACGCGGCCGTGCAGCCGCAGGTGGCGCGCTACGTGGCCAACCTTGAGGCGCAGCTGCGCGAGTCCGGGGTGGACGGCCGGCTGTGCATCCTGCGCAGCGACGGTGGTCTGGTCTCCGCGGCCGTCGCCGCGGACAACCCGGTGAACCTGCTGCTGTCCGGCCCTGCCGGCGGGGTTACCGGTGCGACCTGGGTGGCGGAGCAGGCCGGCTACCCGGACTTCCTGACCTTCGACATGGGCGGCACCTCCACCGACGTCGCCCTGGTTCAGGGGCTCACGCCGCGGGTGGGTCGGGAGACCACGGTCGGGGACCTCAAGGTCCGCGCCACCTCCGTCGACGTACGAACCGTGGGTGCCGGTGGCGGATCCATCGCCCACGTACCGCCGTTGACCCAGGCGCTCCGGGTAGGGCCGCAGTCGGCCGGCGCCGCACCCGGTCCTGCCGCGTACGCGGCGGGCGGTGAGCAACCGACGGTGACCGACGCGAACGTGGTGCTCGGCTACCTGCCCACCGAACTGGCCGGTGGCGAGATCACGCTGGACCGTGCGGCGGCACGAGCAGCGGTGAAGTCGATCGCCGACGCCACCGGTTTGGAGTCGGTCGAGGCCGCCGCCGCGGGCATCATCGACATCGTCAACGAGAACATGTTCGGGGCGTTGCGGCTGGTGTCGGTGCAGCAGGGCTTCGACCCGCGCGACTACGCACTGGTGGCCTTCGGTGGCGCCGGCCCGTTGCACGCCAACGCTCTCGGCAGACTGACCGGGGCCTGGCCGGTGATCATTCCGCCGTCGCCGGGAGTGCTGTGCGCCTACGGCGACGCGACGACCAATCTGCGCGACGAGTCAGTGCGGACGTTGGTGCGCCGCTTCAACGAGATGACCGACGAGAGCCTTCGCGGGGTGCTCACCGAACTCGCGGACAAGGCGTGCTCCACGCTCAGCGATCAGGGCGTACCCGAGGATGAGCAGCACGTCGTCTACTCCGCCGACCTGCGCTACCACGGACAGGGTTTCGAGATCCCGGTGGCAGTCGACATCGACGCCTTCGACGGGGCCGGCGGTGGGCTGGCCGCCCTGCGGTCGGCGTTCGACGCCGATCACCAACGACTGTTCTCCTTCGTTCTCGATGCCGAACACGAGCTGGTGACCGTCCGGGCCACCGCTCACGGTCCCCGGCCCCAGGTCGCCGCGCCCGAGCTGGAGCATGGTGACGCGGACCCGAGCCCCGCGATGCGGGCCCACCACCGCATCTGGGTCGAGGGCGCGGAAGTGGAAGCCGGCATCTACGACCGGGCCCTGCTGCGAGCGGGCAACGTCGTACCCGGTCCGGCGATCATCACCGAGATGGACTCCACCACCCTCGTGCTGCCCGGGCACACGGCTGCGGTGCACCCGAGCGGCAGCCTCCTCATCCGCCCCGCCGACACCCACCGGGAGAACTGACCATGGCACGCCTCATCGAGACCGCTACCGGACCGCTTCGCTCCGTGGATGTCGACCTGGTCACCATCGACCTGATCGAGAACGGGCTGCGCAACGCCCGCTACGAGATGGACGAGGTGCTCTTCCGGACCGCGCTGTCGCCGGGGATCCGTGAACAGCACGACGAGTTTCCGCTGATCGCCAACCCGGACGGCAAGATGATGGTGGGACAGTTCGGGCTGTCCATCCCCGACTTCCTGGAAAACTTCGACGGCGACATCGAGGAGGGCGACGTCCTGCTGACGTCGGACCCCTACTCCTGCGGTGCGGCGATCAGCCACGCGAACGACTGGCTCGTGGTGCTGCCCATCTTCTTCGAGGGCCGCATCGTGGGTTGGGCGGCGATGTTCGGGCACATGTCCGACGTCGGCGGCAAGACACCGGCGTCGATGCCGACCGATGCCCGCACCATCTTCGAGGAGGGCGTGGTGATCCCGCCCTTCAAGCTGTACCGCGAGGGCGTGCTCGCCGAGGACCCCCTGCGGATCATCCTCAACCAGGTGCGGAAGCCCGACTGGAACCGCGCCGACCTCAACGGCATCGTCGCGGCGTGCCGGACCGCTTCCCGCCGGGTCCAGGAGATGTGCGCCCGGTTCGGGGTGGACACCTACAACTCCGCGCTCGACCAGCTCCTGGACCGCAACTACCGGGCGATGAAAGTCCTGCTCGGAGCGGTCTTCAAGGAGGGCGAGACGCTGTCGTTCACCGACTACATCTGCGACGACGGCCTCGGCTACGGCCCCTACGAGCTCAAGCTCAGCCTGACCCGCACCGGTGACAAGGTGCTGTTGGACTTCACCGGCAGCAGCCCGCAGGCGCAGGGTCCGATCAACTACTACATCAACGAGAACCTCGTCCGGATGTTCTTCGGCATCTACATGATCACCGTCGCCGACCCGCAGATCCTCTGGAACGACGGCTTCTACCCGCTGGTCGACGTCACGATCCCCGACGATTCGTTCTGGAAGCCCAAGTATCCTGCCGCCCTCAACGCGCGTAACCACGGGATCGGTCGCGTCTTCGACCTGTTCGGCGGCCTGCTCGGTCAGACGAACCCCGGGCTGCTCAACGCGGCCGGCTTCTCGTCATCGCCGCACTTCATGTATTCGGGCACCTACGGGCCGGGTGAGCGCAAGGGCGAGTGGTTCCAGCTGTACTCGATCGGATTCGGTGGGGTTCCCGGCCGGCCGGTGGGCGACGGCCCGGACGGCCACTCGCTGTGGCCGTCGTTCGTCAACATCCCGTGCGAGTACCTGGAGTCCTACTATCCGCTGCGGATCGAACGCTGGGAGACCATCGCGGACACGGGTGGCGCCGGGCTCCATCGCGGCGGGAACGGCGTCGACGTGGCCTACCGGTTCCTGGAGGCCGGCACGATCGCGATCCACGACGACCGCTGGCTCACCTATCCGTGGGGGGTCAACGGTGGCGAGCCCGGTGCACGCGGCCGCAAGTGGCTCGAACGCGCCGACGGCGGCACCGAGATCCTGGGCAGCAAGGTGCACGACGTGCCAGTAGCTCCCGGGGACGTGCTGCACTTCGTCACCTGGGGTGGCGGCGGGTGGGGCGACCCGCTCGCCCGCGACCCGGAACTCGTCGGCCTCGAGGTCCGCCGGGGCCTGGTCAGCCCCACGGGGGCCCGCCGCTTCGGCGTGGTCTGCGACGAGGCCGGCACCGTCGACGTCGCGGCCACCGAGGGGGTACGGGCCGAGCTGCGCCAGGGACGTCCGGACCCACTGCCCACGTTCGACATGGGACCGCCGATGGAAACCATCCTGGACCGGTGCCTGGAGGAGACCGGTCTTCCTGCTCCTCGGCCACCTGTCGCCCGATGAGCCCCGTGCCGGACAGCAGCGACAACGGATTCGGGGGCGCGCTCCTGCCCGGCGCCCGTCCCGCGGTGCTCGTCATCGACCTGATGCGGGCCTACTTCGACCCGGCCAGCCCACTGTGCCTGCCGTCCGCGGACTGCCTGCAGTCGGCTGGCCGGGTCATCGCCGCAGCCCGCGACCACCGGGTTCCCGTGCTGCACACCCGCGTCGCGTACGGGCCCGGCGGTGTCGACGGAGGCCTGTTCGTCCGGAAGGTCACCGCCCTTCAGCAGCTCTTCTCCGGCGGTGGCGCGATGGGTGAGCTGATGCCGCAGGTCTCCCCCGCCGAGGATGAACTGGTGCTGGTCAAGCAGTACGCCAGCGCCTTCTTCGGCACGTCGCTGGCCTCCACCCTGCGGGCGGAGCGCATCGACACCGTCGTGCTGGTCGGCGTGAGCACGAGCGGTTGTGTCCGTGCCACGGCGGTGGACGCGATCCAGCACGGCCTCGTCCCGCTGGTGGTCTCCGAAGCGGTGGCGGACCGCGCCCCCGGCCCGCACGAGGCGAGCCTGTACGACCTGCAAGCCAAGTACGCCGAGGTGATCAGCGAGGCCAGGGCCGTCGCGTACCTGTCGGAGGAGCGATGACAGTCATGGTCGACATCGTCGAGGTCTCGCCCCGTGACGGCCTGCAGAACGAGGCGACGCTACTCACCACCGCCGACAAGGTGGAACTCACCGAGCGGGCGGTACGCGCGGGAGCCCGGCGAGTGGAGGTGACCAGCTTCGTCAACCCCGCCCGCGTTCCGCAGATGGCGGACGCGGACGAGCTGATGGCCGCGCTCCCCCGCCACGACGGCGTCCGATACGCGGGCCTGGTGATGAACCGCCGCGGCCTGGACCGAGCTCTGGCTGCGGGGGTCGACGAGATCAACGTCGTCGTCGTGGCCACGGACACCTTCTGCGGCCGCAACCAGGGCATGACCACCGCCCAGGCCTGTGACACGGCCGCGGTGCTGGTGCAGGCGGCTCGCGAGGCAGGGGTGTTCACGACGGTGACAGTGGGTGCCTCGTTCGGATGCCCGTTCGAAGGCGAGGTCCCGCCGAACCGGCTGCGGGAGGTGCTCGCCCGGGTGCGGGACGTGGGTCCGGACGAACTGGCCCTCGCCGACACCATCGGAGTGGCCGTACCCTCCGACGTCACCGAACGGCTGACGCTCGCCCGGGAGATCACGCAGTCCCGCACACCGCTGCGGCTGCACCTGCACGACACCCGGCACACCGGCGTGGCCAACGCGGTCGCGGCAGTCCAGGCGGGCGTCACCACCCTCGACGCCAGCATCGGCGGAACAGGCGGTTGCCCGTTCGCACCTGCGGCGACCGGAAACGTCGCCACCGAGGATCTCGTCTACCTCTTCGACCGGATGGGGCGGCCCACCGGCCTGAATCTGGAGGAACTCACCTCGGCCGTCTCCTGGCTGCAACGGAGGCTCGGGAAGCAACTCCCCGGCGCTCTGCTCCGGGCGGGCGGTTTTCCCGCCTGAGCCCGGCCCGGACGCTGGACCAGCTGTCACACGCCCGCCAGTGCGCCCCACCAGGTGGTGGGGCGCACTGCGGCGACGACCTACCGGTTGCCGCCCTGGTCGTGTGGGACGGTGACGGCGACGGTGCAGCCGACCGGCCGTCCGATCTCGTCATGGCCGGTGTACGTGAGGTGGTACACCCGGTCCCCCGCGTTGCCGGCTCGTTCGGCCCGTAGCCTGCCGCTCGTGTCCGGCGTGCCAATGGCGAATCCGCTGACGTCCGCGGCGTCACCCCCGGTCACGCTGGCCAGGGTGAACGCGTTCGGGCCGAGCACCCCGTCGTGCAGGTCCACGGTGACGTTGACGTCGACCAGCTTGTGGTTCGGCGGCCACAGAACCGGTCGGTCCGGCACACAATCGAGCTGCCGTACGGGGAGTGGGTTCGCCAGGGTTGCGGTGGCGTGTCCGATGGTCGCGGTGAGCCGGCCGCCTGCTTCGTAGTACATGTGCGCGGTACGCCCGTCGAAGTAGAACGTCGGCGCGGCCGAACGGCCGAGGTCGGGCGCGGCGGACATCGAGTCGTGCACGACGCCGAGGTGAATCTCCTGGTCGAAGTCCTGCCCGACGTCCACCGCGTGCATGTTGCCGTCGGCGGCGTGGTAGATCACCAGGTTGCGGCCGTCCCAGCGCAGGAAGAACGGTCCAGAGGCGTTCGGGCCTTCGATGCCCTGCGGAGTCACGATCGGTTCCGGCTGCATGGCCCAGGTCCGCGCGTCGTTGGAGACCGCCCAGCGGATCCGCCGCGACACTGGCCCGGTCGGTCCCGGCAGCGCAGCGGTCGGGTTGTCCATGAAGAGCATCAGGTACCGGGTGCCCAGGCGGGGCACGGACTGCTCGAACACCCGGGCGTACGAGGTCTCGCCGCCGGTCGTGTCGTCCCGGCTGACCGCCGTACCGCCGTAGCTGAAGTGGATGCCGTCGTCGGAGGTCGCGTACCGGGTGATGGAGTTCTCGCCGTGGAAGTAGAGGAAGAGCCTGCCCTCGCCCTCGATCCACACCGCGTGCGGCGAGGAGATGTGGCTGACCGTCGAGTAGTACGGCAGCCAGGTGTTGCCGATCAGGGGGTTGGCGACGTATTCGGTCCACGGACCGTTGATCGAGTCGGAGTACGCGAGGGCGATCCCACCGGGACGCTCGTGCGGTGCGTAGTACAGGTAGTAGGTGCCGAGCGGGTTGGGAAAGTAGTCGGCAGCCCGGATGACGCTCGGGAAGATGAACTCGTTCGTCGGGTTGTAGGCGAGGGTGCCCTTGTCGAACGCGGTGCCCTGGTAGGTGAACTGGGGGAAGTCGAGCGCGGCGTCGGCGGCTGCTGGCCGGGCGCCGGCCACGGCGGCGACGAGCAGGCCGGCACTGGCGGCCGCCAGGACAGCACGTCGGGACGACGGGGTGGATGGTCTCGTCATGCGGCTTCCTCTTCGGTCGGTCAGCTCGTCGGCACGAGTGGTGCGGCGTGACGCTGAGTAAGAACACAGGGGACACCGCTCGGTGGACACCTCTGGCATCACCGAGCTAATACGTATTAGCATCTATGTTTCTTGAATGCTGCGCGCTCGACCGCGTTTCTGTCAAGAGCCGGCTCGCCGCCCTCCTGGTCCGCCCGCGCCACCGCCAGCCGATCGGGAACCCGGTCGCTAATGCGCATTAGTCCAGGGGGTTCATCTCCACGAAATGTTGCGGACACCCCTTGACACGTGCCGGCCCACCCACCAAGCTCCTTCCCAACACCGAGGCTAATACGCATTAGCCCCACCGGAAGGACCCGACGTGACCGCTCCCCCTCGACGCGTCACCCAGCGTGACATCGCGCGGATGGCCGGTGTCAGTCAGGCGACCGTGTCGCTGGTGCTCAACAATCGGACCGACGCCGAGGTCCGCATCGCACCGGAGACCCGGGACCGGGTGTTGCGGGTCATCGCCGAGACCGGGTACGCCGCCGACCCCGTGGCCCGCCGCCTCGCCTCGCGGTACAACCGGATCATCGGCGTCTTCACGTACGAGCCCGCGTTCCCCAGCGGCAGCCGGGACTTCTTCCACCCGTTCCTGCTCGGCATCGAGGACTACGCCGAACGGTTCGGCTGCGACCTGCTGCTGTTCACCAGCGCGCCGGTGGTGGACGGCCGGCGACGAATCTTCCACCAGGACAACCGGCTACGTCTGGCCGACGGGTGCATCCTGCTCGGACGCGAGATCGACGGCGCGGAGCTGCACCGGCTCAACCGCGATGGATATCCGTACGTCGCCGTCGGGCGCCGGGACGACGCCGGCGGCCCGGTCCCCTACGTCGGCGCCGACTACGCCTCGGCGGTGTCCCAACTCGTCGAGATCGCGCTGCGGCACGGTCACCGCCGCCTGACGTACGTGAGCGCGGGCACCACCGCGGAATCCTCCGAAGACCGGCGCCGCGGGTTTCATGCCACCGCGGCGACCGCGGAGAGCGCGGGGCAGATGTCGGCGCTGGCCAGCGAGGCCGACGCCACCATCGACACCCTGCTGGCCGACGGGACCACCGGCGTCTTCGTCGAGGACTTCGCCACGGCGGTCGCGCTGGAGTCGGCAGCCCGTCGGCGCGGCCTGACCGTGCCCGGCGGCCTGTCGATCGTGACCCTCGGAGACCCGACGGTCGCGGTCCCCACCGACATCACGTTCACCGGATTCCGCATCCCCCGCGAGGAGATGGGCCGGCAGTCGGTCGAGGTGCTGACGGGCGTCATCGACGGCAGCGCGGACGGCGTCCAGCAGCGACTTCTCCCCTGCGAACTCGTCGAGGGCATCACCCTCGGCACCCCTGATCCGGCGGTTGACCGGCGCTGAGCGGTCGATCGCGCAACTGGAAGGAAAAACGTGGTACTCATGCGTACGGACGTCCTCGTCGTCGGGGGCGGACTGGGCGGCGTCGCCGCGGCGCTCGCCGCGGCCCGGGCCGGCCGGTCCGTCATCCTGACCGAGGAGTTCGACTGGCTCGGCGGGCAGCTCACCAGCCAGGCCGTCCCCCCGGACGAGCACTCCTGGATCGAGCAGTTCGGCGCCACCGCCAGCTACCGGGAACTGCGTAACGGCATTCGCGACTACTACCGTCGTCACTACCCGTTGACCGAACGGTCCCGGGCCTGGACCGACCTCAACCCGGGTGCGGGTTGGGTGAGCCGGCTCTGCCACGAGCCGCGGGTGGCCGTCGCCGTCCTCGAACAGATGCTCGCGCCGCACCTCGGTTCGGGCCGTATTCGGGTGCTCCAGCCGTACCGGCCGGTGGCCGCGGAGACCGACGGGGACCGGGTGACCGGCGTTACCCTCGCGCACCGCGACCGGGACGAGCGGATCGACGTGGTCGCGCCGTACGTCCTGGACGCCACCGAGACCGGCGAGTTGCTGCCACTGACGGGCACCGAGTACGTCACCGGGTTCGAGTCGCAGGCGGAAACCGGTGAGCCGAGCGCCCCGGCCGAGGCTCAGCCGTTGAACATGCAGGCAGTGTCCGTCTGCTTCGCCCTGGACCACGTCGACGGCGACCACACCATCGACCGTCCCGCGGGGTACGACTTCTGGCGCGACTACAAGCCCGACTTCTGGGGTGACCGGCTGCTGTCCTGGAAGTCACCGCACCCGCGCACACTGGAGATCGTCGAGCGCAGCTTCACCCCCAACCCGGACGACGACCCGTTGAGCGTCAACGCCGACCAACGCCTCAACCCCGGCGACGGCAACCTGTGGACGTTCCGCCGGATCGCCGCGCGGCGCAACTTCACCGACGGCGCGTACGGCAGCGACATCACGCTGGTCAACTGGCCGATGATCGATTACTTCGAGGGACCGGTCATCGACGTCCCGAACGCGTCGTGGCACCTGTCCAAGGCCCGCGAACTGTCGTACTCGGTGCTCTACTGGATGCAGACGGAGGCGCCCCGGCCCGACGGCGGCACCGGCTTCCCGGGCCTGCGGCTACGCGGCGACGTGACCGGCAGCGCGGACGGCCTGGCCCAGGCCCCGTACATCCGCGAGTCCCGCCGGATCCGCGCCGAGTACACAGTGGCCGAGCAGGACCTGTCCCTGGCGGTCCGGGGCGACCACGGCGCGGTCAGCTACCCCGACGCGGTGGGCGTGGGCATGTACCGGATCGACCTGCACCCGTCGACCGGCGGGGACAACTACATCGACGTCGGCTCGTGCCCGTTCGAGATCCCGCTCGGTGCGCTGATCCCGCAGCGGATGGAGAACCTGCTGCCGGCCGGCAAGAACATCGGCACCACCCACATCACCAACGGCAGCTATCGGCTGCACCCCGTCGAGTGGAACGTCGGCGAGGTAGCCGGCCTGCTCGCCGACTTCTGTCTGGCGCAGGGCGAGTCCCCGCGTGCGGTCCGCAACACCCCCCGTCTGCTGGCCGACTTCCAGGACCGCCTCACCGCGGCCGGCGTGGAACAGCGCTGGCCACAGATCGCGGGCTACTGAACACACCCCCGTAAGGAGAACATTGTGAAGGCAGGAAAGGCCCTGCGCGGCGTCGCCGTCGCACTGGCCGGCACGCTCGCCCTGACCGCCTGCGGTGGCGGTGACGACGCCGACGACAGCGGCCCGGCGGCACTGCGGATGACCGTCTGGTCGGCCAACGAGGCGCACCTCAAGTTGTTCAACGAGATCGCCGACGAGTACCGCAAGAGCCACCCGGACGTGACCGAGATCAAGTTCGATCCGCTGCCGTTCGACACGTACACCACGACCCTGACCACGCAGATCGCGGGCGGGAACGCACCGGACCTCGCGTGGGTGTTCGAGAATTCCGCCCCCGACTTCGTCACCTCGGGCGCGCTGCTGCCCCTGGACGACACCCTCAAGAAGGCCGAGGGCTACGAGTACGAGGACATCTCCCCCGCCACGCTCAAGCTCTGGCAGGACGACGGCAAGCTGTACGCGTACCCCTTCTCCACCTCGCCGTTCGGGGTGTTCGTCAACAACGACATGGTCAAGAAGGCCGGGCAGAAGACCCCGGCCGAGCTGATCGCGGCCGGCCAGTGGAACTGGGACAACGCCCTGGCAACCGCCGCGGCGGCGGCGGCGGACTCCGGCAAGGCCGGCATGGTCATCCGGGACTTCGACTACAAGGGCTGGGACAACCTGTCCACCTTCTGGACCGGATGGGGCGCCCAGGCGTGGAGCGAGGACGGCAAGTCCTGCGGCTTCAACAGCCCGGAGATGGTCGACGCGATGACCACCCTGCACAAGGCCACCTTCACCCAGAAGGCGCTGCCCGGTCCGGGCACGACCGCCGACTTCTTCGCCGGTGACTCGGCCATGACGGTCACCCAGATCTCTCGCGCCTCGCTGCTGAAGGACGGTGGCTTCGGGTGGGACCTGGTGCCGCTGCCGGCCGGCCCGAAGGGGAACTACGCGGTGGTCGGCCAGGCGGGTGTCGGTGTCATGAAGAAGAGCCCGCACGCCAAGCAGGCGGCCGACTTCCTGGCCTTCTTCACCAACCCCACCAACTCGGCGAAGCTCGCCCAGTTCTTCCCGGCACCCCGGCAGTCGCAGCTGACCGCCGAGACCCTCGCCAAGACGAACCCGAAGCTCAAGCCGGAGCAGCTGCAGAAGGTCGTCATCGACGGCATCACCAACGGCGTGGTCAAGCCCAGTCACTCCGGCCAGGCCGAGCTGAGCCAGCAGGTCCGCGCCGGGCTCGACCCGCTGTGGCAGCCGAACGCGGACGTCAAGGCCGTACTCGACGGCGTCTGCACCAAGATCCAGCCACTGCTGGCGAAGTAAGGCAAACGATCATGACCCAGACGGACACCAGGGTGGGCTCGGCTGCTGCCGGGCCCGCCCCGGGCCCGGCCCGGCCGTTCTGGACCAGCCGCCGCCGGGACCAGCTCGCCGGTTACGTGTTCATCGCCCCGCAAATGCTCGGCAGCATCGTCTTCGTGATCCTGCCGCTGATCCTCGTGCTCTGGTACAGCCTGCACGAGTGGAACGTGCTCGCCGGAACCTTCGACTTCGTCGGCACCGACAACTACAAGGCTCTCGCCGATGATCCCAACCTCGGCGAGGTGCTGCGCGCCACCGGGCTGTTCTCCGTCGGGCTGGTGGTGCTCAACCTCGGCCTGGCCCTGCTTCTGGCAGTCCTGCTGAACCAGAAGCTGCGGGGCACGATCGTGTTCCGCACGCTGTTCTTCTCCCCCGTGGTGGTCTCGCTGGTGGCCTGGACCATCGTCTGGGGCTTCCTGCTTCAGGACAACGGCGGGATCAACGGTCTGCTCGACACCATTGGCGTGGACGGGCCGAACTGGCTGCGCGGCGAGGGCACCGCGATGGTGTCCGTGATCGTCGTGCAGGTGTTCAAGAACGTCGGCCTGAACATGGTGCTGTTCCTGGCCGCCCTTCAGGGTGTGCCGGGCGAGCTGTACGAGGCCGCCGAGGTGGACGGGGCGAGCCGGATGCGCCAGTTCTGGCGGATCACCGTACCGCTGATCAGCCCCACGATCCTGCTGACGTCGATCATCACCGTGGTCGGGTCGTTGCAGGTCTTCGCGCAGATCTCGGTGCTCACCCAGGGCGGCCCGGGCGCATCGACGACGGTCCTCGTCTACTACCTGTACCAGCAGGCCTTCCAATTCCATCACTTCGGCTACGGCGCCACGCTGTCGATCGTCCTGTTCGCCATCGTGCTCGCCCTCACCGTGCTGCAGTGGCAGATGCGCAAGAGGTGGGTCTTCCATGAGTCGTGACCTGTCCCGCCGGACCAAGCTGGTGCTCTACGGGGTGCTGCTGGTCCTGGCGATCCCGTTCGTCTTCCCGACCTGGTGGATGGTCACCTCGTCGCTGAAGCCGGTGGCGGACATCTTCGCCTTCCCGCCGAAGCTCCTGCCGACCAATCCCCGATTCGACGCCTATGAGCGGGTGTTCGAGTTGCAGCCCTTCGGGCAGCAGTACCTGAACAGCCTCTACATCGCGCTGGTCGTCACGGTTGGCACCATGGCCGTGGCGGCGCTGGCCGGCTACGCCTTCGCGCGCATCCGGTTCCGGGGCCAGAACGTGTTGTTCCTGGTCGTCCTCGCGGGCCTGCTCATTCCGAGCGAGGTGACGATCGTGCCGCTGTTCCAGATGTTCTTCAAACTCGGCCTGGTCAACACCCACTGGCCGCTGATCCTGGTGCCGATCTTCGGCGCGCCGAGCGTCCTGGCGACGTTCATCATGCGGCAGTTCTTCATCAGCCTGCCTGGTGAGCTGGAGGAGGCGGCCCGGGTTGACGGGCTGGGCCGATTCGCCACCTTCTGGCGGATCGCCCTGCCGCTGTCGCGGCCGGCGCTGGGCGCGGTGGCCATCTTCACCTTCCTGCACAGCTGGAACCTCTATCTGGAACCGATCGTGTTCCTCTCCTCTCCGGAGAAGTTCACCCTGCCCCAGGCGCTCACCCAGTTCGTCGACGCCTACGGCGGCCCCATGTGGGACGTCCAGATGGCCGCGGCGTCGATGACCGCCCTGCCCGTCCTGGTGGTGTTCGTCATCGCGCAGAAGCAGTTCGTCGAGGGCCTCGCGCACACCGGCCTCAAGGGATGACGACACCGGTTGTCGGTATCGACATCGGTGGCACCAAAACGGCAGTCGCGCTCGTCGACCGGGCCGGACGGGTGCTGGAGCGCCGCGAGGCGCCCACGCCCGCCCGGTCCGGGCCCGAGGCGGTGCTGGACGTCGCCGCCCGGCTGGCCACCGACCTGCTCGGCGCGACCGCCGGACCGGTGGGCGTGGGCACCGCCGGCACTGTCGACCCGGCGACCGGCAGCATCCGGTACGCCACCGACAGCCTGCCGGGCTGGACGGGCACCCCGGTCGCCGACGCGCTGGCCACCCGGCTGGGTCGCGACGTGCGGGTCACCAACGACGTGAACGCCGCCGCGCTCGGCGAAAGCTGGGCCGGCGCCGGACGGGACCGCGCTCATGTGCTGCTGGTGGCCGTCGGCACCGGGCTGGGCGGGGCGATCGTCCGCAACGGCCGGGTCGAGGCCGGCGCCCGCGGGGCAGCCGGAGAGGTCGGGCACCTGCCCGCCCCGGGCGCCGAACGACTGCGGTGCGGGTGCGGCCGCCACGGGCACCTGGAGGCGATCGCCTCCGGCAGCGGGCTGGCCGCCGCGTACGCCATCGAGACCGGCACCCACGTCACCGGGCGGACCGTGGCCGAGCGCGCCGCGACCGGCGACGGGGCCGCCCAGCGGGTCGTGCAGCGGGCCGGAGCCGTCCTCGGCGCGACCCTCGCGGGGTTGGTGGCGCTGCTCGATCCGGACGCTGTCCTGGTCGCCGGCGGGGCCGCCGGCTCCCTGCTGCCCGCCGCGTCCGCCGCCTACTCGGCCGAGGTGCCCGCCGGCTGGGCCGACGTTCCACTGCTGCCCGCCACGCTGGGCGTCGACGCGGTCCTGGTCGGCGCCGCCCGACTGGCCATCGACTGACCCCACATCGAAGGGACCAACAGGTGAATGTGCTCGACGACCTGGCCGGCGGGCTGGTCGTGTCCTGCCAACCGCTGCCCGACGACCCGGACGATCCGATGCGGGATCCGTACGTCCAGGCCCGGGTGGCGGCCGCGGTGGTACGCGGCGGCGCCGTGGCGGTCCGGGTCAACGGACCAGACGACATCCGGACCGTACGGGCCGCCGTCGACGTCCCGGTGATCGGGCTGTACAAGCACGGCGCCGCTGACGTCTTCATCACCCCGACCGCTGCCCACGCGCTCGAGGTGGCGCTGGCCGGAGCGGAGATCGTCGCGATCGACGCCACCGACCGCCGGCGACCGGACGGCCGCGCCTTCGCCGACACGGTCCGCGTGCTCCGCGAACGGACCGACGCACTGATCCTGGCAGACGTCTCCACCGCCGCCGAGGGCGTCGCAGCCGTCGAGGCCGGCGCAGACGCCGTCGCCACCACGCTGTCCGGCTACACACCGGCCAGCCCACCAACCGACGGGCCCGACCTCGGGCTCGTGGAGCGACTCGTCGCACTGCTGCCCGTGCCGGTGATCGCCGAAGGGCGGTACCGCAACACGGAACAGATCGGCCAGGCCTTCGAGGCAGGTGCCCACGCGGTGGTGATGGGCAACGCCGTCACCTCACCGCTCTGGATCACCCGCCGGCTCGTGCCGGCCACCCCCCGCGCGGCGAGCGCACCGAAATAGAGGAGTGAACATGAGAAGACGCACCCTTCTGGCCACCGGCATGGCCGGGCTGACCACCCTGACCGTGGGCCGGCCCGCATTCGCCGGGCCCGCCAAGCGGCAGCTGACCGTGGCGCTGGTCCCGTTGGACGACCGCCCCGTCAACACGTACGCGGCGCAGATGACCGCGGCCAGCGCCGGCGCCCAGGTGCAGCTGCCGCCACGGGAGTCGCTGGGCCGCTTCTTCACCCCCGGCGACGGCGCCGCCATCGCCCGCTGGCTCGGCACCACCAACGGAGTCGACGGGTACGTGATCTCGGTCAGCATGCTCGCGTACGGCGGCCTGATCGCCTCCCGCACCGCAGCCCCGACGCTGGCCGCCGCCCTGGCGAACCTGGCTGCGATTCGCACCCTGCGCTCCACCCGGCCGGAGGCGGTGATCGAGGTGCACGACACCATCCAGCGTCTCGCCATCACCAGCACGGGCACCGAGCTGGATCGGTACCGCGACCTGCTCGTCTCCTGGGCCAAGCTCTACGACCAGGTGACGAACCTCGGGCAGGAGGAACTGCGAGCGCAACTCGACGCCGTCCGGACACAGATCCCCGACCAGGTCGTCGAGGACTATCTCGCCGCGCGGGCCCGCAACCACCAGGTCAACCGGCTCATGGTCGAGTGGGTCGCCGACGGCACCATCAACCACCTCGTGCTCTCCGAGGACGACACCGCGCCGGTCGGCCTGGCCCGAGCCGAGCGGGTGGAACTGGAGGCGCTCGTCGACCAACTCGGCGTCGGCGACCGGGTGGAGATCTTCCCCGGTGCCGACGAGGTCAACGCGCTGCTGGTCGCGCGGGTGATCGCGGCCGGCACCGGCCCCACCTACCGCGTGGAGTACGCCGGCGTCTCCGGTGAGGCCTGGACCGCACAACTGGAGGGCATCCCGTTCGCGGAGAACATCCGGCGGCACGTCACCTCGGTCGGAGGACGGGTCGTCAGCGGCGACGCGGACATCGTGCTCGCCGTGAACACCCCCTCGACGGCACCCGGGCAACGGGCCGCTGACCTGGACGCCTTCGTCGGGCGGATCGGCAAGCTGCTGGCCGCCGGCACTTCGGTCATCGTGGTGGACCCGCTCATCGTGAACAAGGCCGACCACGACCTGGTCGCGCGGATGGAGAACCAGCTGGATCTCGCGGCGCTGCTGTCGTACTCGGGGTGGAACACCGGCGGCAACGCGCTCGGCCTGGCGCTCAGCCACGGCACCGCCCGGTGGGCGTACCTGCGCTCATCCGGAAGCGGATTCGGCGTGCCCGACCTGCGCGGGCCCGGCCAGGCGCACGCCGAGTACCTGCTCTACCGGTTCGTCAAGGACGACCCGTGGAAGAACATCGTGCAGGTCGAGGCGTACGCGCACGCACGGGCGCGGGGCTGGGATCCGCTCGCGCTCACTCCCGAGCAGAAGACCTACTTCGACGGTTGGGTCAGGGAGCGGCTGGTACCCGTGACCGAGCGGTACTTCGCCGACCACTTCGCGGGGCACCGCATCGTGCTGGGACACCGAGGCGCGAAGACGTTCACGGCGACGCTGGCTCGCTTCGAGTCAGCGCGTGTCGAGCTGCCGTGGGACCGGCTCTTCGAGGTGGTCCTCGAACCTCGGCTGCGACTGTCCTGACCGGTGACCGTCTGATGCTCCGATAGGACCGTGGAGCATCAGACGGTCAGGTCGGCGCGTACGAGCGCCTTCGCGACAGCGGTTCGCAGGATGTCGTTCGTGCCCTCGCCGACCTGGACGCCGTCGCGGCGAGCCGGAGTGCTCGACTGCGGGCTCGCACTCACTCCCGGACATCGCTGAATATCTTGCTTTCTCGCATGGTCGCGTCCGTACTGATCGCTAAGAAACCCCACGACGACGAGTTCTCCGCCCCACCCTCGCCAGTGGATGCCATCGACTATCGTGCCGGGAGTTGATCGCGCCCGCTCCGACCAGCCCACTAGGGAGTATTCGTGCGTCTGCGCACCACAGTCGCCGCTGGTTCGCTCGCACTGGTGATGGCCCTGGCCGTCTGCGGTTGCGACAGTCTCGGCGGGACCGACGACTCCGGCGGTGCCGCGAAGGGGACCACCGGTTTCGCGCCCGGTCAGCCCGACGAGATGGGCACGGTGATCGCGAGCCGGGACATCCAGATCAGCGAGAGCGGCAGTCTGTTCCGGGTGAAGGTGGAGCTGTACCAGCTGCGACGGGACAACGGGTTCGTCAACCTCAACGTTCGGATGACCCGTACGGATCCGGCGGGCAGCCCGGGACGCTGGCAGATCGCCAGCGCCTTTCAAGGTGAGACCGTCTCGTTGGCCTTCTCCGGCGTGACGTTGGTCGACCGGAAGAACCGCAAGCGGCACCTGGTAGCCCGGGCCGGCGACTCGGATGCGAAACCCGGTCAGGTGACGTACCTCGCTTCGTCGGGCCTCGCCTCAGTCTTCGTCGCTCCCGGTCAGTCAGTGGACCTGTACGCCATGTTCGGCGCCCCGCCGGACGACGTCACCGCCGTGGATGTCGTCATCCCTCGTGTCCCGGTGTTCGAGAATGTTCCGCTCGGTTAGCGGGCGTACGGCCCTGGCCGCGACCGCGTTGACCCTCCTGCTGGTCAGCGAACCGGTCGCCGCCTGGGCGGCGCCGACGCCGACACCCACCTCCGGGACCGCGGTCGTGCCCGGGCCCACGCTGGCGGCCGGCGCGCGGGTCGACGCCCCGATCATCGACATCCTGGCACCGACAGACGACATCTACCTGCGTACCGAGGATCTCGACGGCAACAGTCTGGAAGCCGAGTCCGGCGGACGAATCGAGCTGATTCTGGCGGCGGACGTGCTCTTCGCGTTCGGCAAGGCCGACCTCTCGCCGGCAGCCCGCACCCGGCTGGCCGAGATCGCGAGACGACTACGCGCCGAGGCCACCGGCACGGTGCAGATCTTCGGGCACACCGACGCGGTGGGCGACGACGCGCAGAACCTGGCGTTGTCCCTCCGGCGAGCCGAGGCGGTCCGAGCGGTGCTGTCCGCGGAAGGTGGCAGCCAGGTCACCTATGAGATCAAGGGCTTCGGAGAGACCCGGCCCGTCGCGCCGAACACCCTCGGCGGCAAGGACAACCCCAAGGGCCGGGCCAGCAACCGGCGCGTCGAGATCCGGTTCGACAAGTAAGACCGACGGGACCTCTACCAGACGTGGCAGGATGCCCGATCACCAGCTCGCTGGCCACCGTCGGCGGGGGCGATCGGCTCCGGGCTGGCGGGCACGCCTACTCCTTCTTATACAGATGTTGTCGACCGGTGGCGGCCCGCCGACACTGCGGGGGAGGCCGGCAGGGCCGCCACAGGCTCATTCCCGATTCAGCAGGTACGCCCGGTCCGCGTCGATGGCCACGTCCACATTGGTTCCCTCGGCCACCGCATCCCGTGGGTCCTTGCCCGACTCGGTCACCGTGACGGTGCCGCCGGTCGTCTCCACCTCGTAGTCGATGCTCGGCCCGTGGAACGTCGACCGCAGCACCACGCCCAGGCCGGTCCCACCATCGGTGACCGGCGACAACGTCACCGTCTCGGGACGGACCATGAGGTACGCGTCCCCCGATCCGGCCACCACCGTCGAGTGGGTGGGCACAGTCAGCCGCCGGCCGAGCACCGTCACCGTCGCCTTACCGTCGGCGATGCTCTCCGGCACCGTCTCGATGAAGTTGGCCCGACCGATGAAGTCCGCCACGAAGACACTGGCCGGGCGGGCGTAGATCTCGCCGGGCGTCGCCACCTGCTCGACCTTGCCCTTGTTCATCACCACGACCCGGTCGGACATGCTCATCGCTTCGTCCTGGTCGTGGGTGACGTAGATGCTGGTGATCCCGAACATCTTCTGGATGCGACGGATCTCGGTCCGCATGGCGTCGCGCAGCTTCGCGTCCAGGTTTGACAGCGGCTCGTCGAACAGGAGCACCTTCGGCTGCACCACCAGTGCCCGGGCCAACGCGACCCGCTGCTGCTGGCCGCCGGAGAGCTCGTGCGGACTACGGTCCTCCAGCCCGACGAGGTTCATGCTGGTCACCGCCATCCGCATGCCCTCGGCGATGTCGGCCTTGGTGCGCCGCTGCAGCTTCAGCCCGTACGCGATGTTCTGCGCGACGGTCATGTGCGGGAACAGGGCGTAGCTCTGGAACACCATCGCCATCGGTCGGCGCTGCGGTGGCATGTCGTCGATGGCCTTGCCGTCGAGCAGGATGCTGCCGCTCGTGGCGTCCTCGAAACCCGCCACCATGCGCAGCGTGGTGGTCTTGCCGCAGCCCGACGGGCCCAGCAGGGTGATGAACTCCCCCGGCAGGACGTCGAGCGAGACGCTGTCGACTGCGGTGACGTCCTCGGGACGGCTCCGGAAACGCTTGGTCAGGGCCTCGAGTTGCAGGCGTCCGGTGCTGGCCTCACCACGTCCGGCGGGTGCGAGCGCAGCGGCCTCGGTGGGCGCGGCAACGGTCATCGTTTCGGCCTTTCAGACTTGGCGGTGCGGTGCAGTGCGGCGCCCCCGCCGACGAGCAGTCGGATGATCGCGAAGGCGACCAGGACGAGCACGGTCAGCACCGTGCAGTAGGCGAATGCCACCCCGTACCGGCCGGTGCTCGCGGCGCTGAGCACCTGCGATGTGATGATCTTCGTCTCCGGCGTGACCAGCAGGACAATGGTCGACACGGAGGTCATGCTGCGGGCGAAGCTGTAGCTCAACCCGGTGAGCAGGGCCGGCTTGATCAACGGCAGGGTCACCCAACGGAACGTCTGCAGCGAGTTGGCCCCGAGGTCGGTCGACGCCTGCTCGATCTGCGGATGCAACTGGGTCAGCGCACCGACCGCCGTCCGTTGCCCCGCGGGCACGCTACGGATCACGAACGCCACCACGATGGCCATCGCGCCGGCGAAGACCGCGCTACCACCCACCAGGCTGGGGAACACCAGGTAGTCGCCGACGTACCGCTCGGGCCGGTAGGCGAGGACGAAGCCGATGCCCAGCACGGTGCCCGGCACGGCGACACCCAGCGTGCCGCCCAGGTCGAGCAGCCAGGCCGTACGTCGCAGGTGGCGAACCACCAGCCAGGCGATGAGCAGGCCGAGGATGGCGGCGATCGGAGTGGCGATGACCGCGAACGTCAACGTGTCGAGGACGGCCTCCACTCCCACCCCGAGCAGCACCTCCTTGAGGTAATCGAGGGTGAAGGTGTTGTCCACGCCGAACACCTTGGTCACCGAGCCGAGGATGACAGTGCTGTAGATGCTCACGATGATCGCGGCGGCGAACAGCGCCAGGGCGTACACCGGCCACCGGCTCCAGCCGGTGATCAGGTGCACGGAGCCGGACGGTCGCCCGGTGATGGTGGTACGCACCTTGCGGTTGAGCCACCACCGCTGGCCGAAGTACATCGCCAGGGACGGCACCAGCAGGATCACGCAGTAGACGGCGGCGCTGGTGGTGTCGTACTCACCGGTGACCGCCAGGTAGGCGCGGCTGGCCAGCACCGTGTAGTCGCCACCGAGCACCAGCGGGTTGGCCAGGTCGGCGATCGCCTCCACAAAGAGCAGCAGGAACGGGGCGACGAGCCCGGGGGCCAGCAGCGGCAGGATCACGCGGCGCATGATCTGCCAGCGGCTGGCACCCATGTTCATGGCCGCCTCCTCCAGTGCCGGATCCAGGCCCCGCATCATGCCGAGCAGGCCCAGGTACGCCACCGGGAACAGCGACAGCGACAGCACGAACACCAGGCCGTCGAGGCCGTAGATGTCGTACTCCAGCCCGAACAAGCCGTTGCTGATCACGCCGCGCCGGCCGTAGAGCACCACCGTGGCGGTGGCGACCGCGAACGGCGGGCTGACGATCGGCATGAGGGCGATGAGGTGCAGGATCTTCTTACCCGGCACGTCCAGTCGGGCCTGGACGAACGCGAACAGGAACCCCAGGGCGGTGCCGCACAACCCGACCAGCGCCCCGAGCACCAACGTGTTCCGCAGGATGCCGAGATCGACGGAGGAGCTGAAGAACTCGACGTAGCGGGGCAGCGCGTCCGGCGCGAAGGCAGTGGCCAGCACCGCCACGAGCGGGATCGCCGCACCGATCACCACCACTGCCGCGCAGACCCCGACCAGGACCCGCAGCCCCGCGCCGAGGCGGCGGCGCCGCCTCGGCGCGACCGCCCCGGGTGGGATCGGGGCGATCACCCCGGGATCGGACAACAACGTGGTCATGACTTCGGCGCCTGCGCGACCTCGGCGTCGAAACGCTTGTTGAGCGCCGACTTCGCCTTACCTGCCGCCACCGCGTCGTACTCCACCATCTTGATGCCGGAGAGCGGGACGACCTTGTCCGACACCTTCGCGTCCGGGTTCGTCGGGAACTGGTACGCCTTGACGCTCGGGCCGACCTCCTGCGCCTCGGTGGTGAGGGCCCAGTCGACGAACTTGCGGGCGCTGGTCGGGTTCTTGGCGTTCTTCACCAGGGCGACACCGCCGGTCTCGTAACCGGTGCCCTCTGCCGGGAAACTCAGCCTCAGGTCGGGGAAGCCGGCCTCCATGGTGGCCACGCAGTCGTGCGCGAAGATAACCCCCACCGCGACCTCACCACGGGCGGTCATCTGGGCGGGCGCCGAGCCGGACTTGGTGTACTGCAGGACGTTCGGGTGCAGCTTGCGCATGTAGTCCAGCGCCTTGCCCTCGTCGCCACCGGCCAGCTGCACCTGGGTCCAGAGCGTCGTGTACGCGGTGCCCGAGGTCGACGGGTGCGCGATGCCGATGTCCTTGGCGAGCTTCTGGTTGAGCAGGGCCGCCCACGAGTCGGGGAGCCCGATTCCCCGCTCCGTCAGCAGCTTGCTGTTGCTGCAGAAGCCCAGGGCGCCGACGTAGACGCCGGTCCAGGTGCCCTGCGGGTCCTTGTACTTGGCCGGGATGACACCCGCGTTCGGCGAGGTGTAGGCCTCCAGGAGCCCCTCGTCGCCGGCGGAGGCGTACCCGTCGGCGGGCCCGCCGTACCAGACGTCGAACTCCGCGTTGCCCTTGCCGGCCTTGATGCGCGCCAGCGCCTCGCCGCTGGAGAGCCGCACGAAGTCGGCCTTCACCCCCGTGGACTCGGTGAACTTCTTGGTGGTCGCCGCGCACCAGTCCTCGGTGGCGCCGCACACCACGTGCGCCACACCGCTGTCCTTGCTGGCCTCGGCGCCACCCTCGCGGGCGCAGCCGGCCGCGCCCAGCAGCAGCGAGGCCGCCATCGCTGTCGCCAGCAGTGCGCGGTTGCCCCGTATCTTGTTCGTCGCCATGACGTGGTCTCCCCTACTAAGCCGCCCGAATCAATGCGAGTGGTGTGACGGCCACGTTAAAGGCGTGTGAACGGTGCCCCGGTGACGGCGGTGTAAGTAATGGTGACGCCGCCGTCACCTGGCCGCTGGGGACGTGTCCCCGTCCTCGGCGGTCCCGGCGGCCATCTCGGGCATCAGGTAGCCGACCCCCCGCAGGGTGCGCACGTACGCCGATCCGTTCGGCGTCCCGGCGAGCCGGGAGCGCAGCCGGTACACCGCGGACTTCACCACGTCTCGTCCGCCGATCAGGTCCGTGGTGCCCCAGACCTCCCGGAGCAGGTCCTGCCACGACTGCGGCACGCCGCGGCGCACCGCCAGGTGGTGCAGCAGCTTGAACTCCGTGAACGGCAGGTCGAGCCGGTGCTGCGCCAACGTCGCGGTCTGGGTGGCCGGCTCGATGACCAGCTCACCGACCTGGACCGTGGTGCCCGACCCCCGGCGGCGACGCACCAGCGCCTGCGCCCGCAGCGCCACCTCCCGCGGGTGGAACGGCTTGGTGACGTAGTCGTCGGCACCGTGCTCCAGCCCAGCGATGATGTCGTCACGCTGGGCCAGCGCGGTGAGGAACATGATTGGCGCCTCCGAGCGCGCGCGAATGCGCTGGCACAGGGCCAGCCCGTCCATCGTGGGCATCATGACGTCCAGCACCACGAGGTCCACCGAATGCGTCCGCAGCAGGTGCAGGGCGGTAGCCCCGTCGTGGGCGGTGAGGACGGTGAAGCCCTGGGTCTGCAGAGCGAACTCCACGATGATCGTCATCTGCGGCTCGTCGTCGACCACCAGCGCGGTAGGCCCACTCCCGGGCTGCTCGCCGGCGCGCGTCACGGCCGGTCCGGCAGGGTCAGGAGGATGGTGGTCCCCCGGGTCGACGCAGTGTGCACCATGATTTCGCCTCCGTGCAGCTCCACGATCGTCTTCGTGATCACCAAGCCGAGGCCGGTGCCGTCGGCCAGCGGCCGACCCGTGGCGAAGCGGTGGAACAGGCGTTGCCGCTCCGCCTGACTCATGCCCGCACCGTCGTCGGATACGTAGACCGCCACGCCAGTGTCGATCAGCATGACCCGCACGTCGAGATTCCCGCCGGTCGTGGTGAACCGGCTCGCGTTCGACAGCAGGTTGGTCAGCGCCTGGGTCAGCAGCATCGGGTCGGCCCGGATGCGCGGCATCACCTGGGGCATGTCGAGGCTGATGCGTTGCTGCCGCTGCGCACACAACGGCCGCATCGCGGTCACCACCTCACGCACCACCACCGACACGTCCACCCTCTCCAGGTGTGGCGTGAACAACCCAGCCTCGATCTTGGCCTGGATCAGCAGGCTCTCGCACAGCCCGATGACCTGCGTGCACTGCTGGTCCAGGACCTGCAGGAAGCGGGCCTGCGCGGCGGTGAGCGGGCCCGGGGTGCCCTCCCGCAACAGATCGACCGCCCCCTTGATCATGCTCAGCGGGGTCCGCAGCTCATGGCTCAACGCGGTCACCTGCTCCGCCCGCCGCTCCACCAACTGTTCGAGCTGTGCCAGCTCGTTGCTCCTCGCGGCGGCCGTGCGACGCATGCTCAGCGCCATGATCGAAGCGCCGACGACACCGCCGACCACGGAGGCCACCGCCACCACCCAAGCGGTGTCCATGCTCGGCCCTCCTCCCATCGGTGGCCCGCCGAACCGGTCGCGGTCCGGCAGGGGACGCGGCAGATGTCGGGACCGTGTTTACAGCCGAGTGAACAGTCGACGTTACCGCCGAGTGAACAGTGGACGTAGGTTAGCTTGCCCCAGGCAACGGCTTGCCGGGCGCGTGCCCCGGCACAGTTCACGCTGGTCAAATGCCGTCTCGGCCGTCTGCCAATCAACCGAACGCCCCGACATGGTCGTCACACTCCGTGAGTTTTCAGCGGCCGACGCCACGCCACCGGACACCTCGGCGCGATCGATGAACAGCCCAGACAACCACCGGCCAGACTGTCACCGTCAGTGTCACTGAGTAGACAATCCGCAATCCCGGTGCAAGTCTTTGCCGCGTGCGACCCTCCCCAGAAGTCAGCGGCGCCAGCGGCACGGCAGCTGGCGCCCAGTCCCCAGCGGACGGTCCGGGTCAGGGCATGGACAGCCCCGAAGATGTAGCAGCCCTGCGGCATCTGCAGCAGGTCCACGCGCCCGTGCTGCTGAGCTTCCTGACCCGCCTGACCAGGGGTGACGTTCACCGAGCCGAAGACATCGTGCAGGAGACGGTGCTGCGGGCCTGGCGGAATCCAGAGGCGCGTAACGCCGAGGGAAACTGGAACCGAGCCTGGCTGTTCACCGTGGCCAAACGCATCCTGATCGACCAGATGCGCTCCGCCGACGTCCGTCCGGCGGAGCTGCCGGTCGACTATATCGACGATCATGCGCAGCAGGACGACGCCATCGAGCGCCTCCTCGACGCGCGTGAGGTCCGGGCCGCGCTCGACTCCCTGCCCGAGCGGCTACGCATCACGCTGGTCGAGATCTTCTTCCGGGAACGGTCGGTGTCCGAGGCCGCCGACGCGCTCGACGTCCCGGCCGGCACCGTCAAGTCACGCACCTTCTATGCACTGCGGGCCATGCGGGAGGCCCTCGTCAGCCGGGGCTTCGATTTCGGAACCGCAGGCGAGAGACGGCCGACCGGCAACGGCGATGCGGGCGAGGCACGCCCAAGAAAATCCGATCAGCTGTGAACCGGGGTAGCTGCCCGGCCGTCATGTGCACGACACGTGCCCACACCCACTGAGCGTAAGAGTGAGTCGATGAAAGCAACCGCAAGTGGCCAGCGCCGCCCGTGGCGACGGCTCATCTCGTCGACGCGTAAGCGCGTCGAGATCGTCGCCCTGGTCGGCGTCATCCTGGCGTCCGGGGCCGTCGGTTTCGAACTGGCCGCCACTGCGGACCCGGACAAGCTGGTCGGCGAGCCGGTTCCGGACGGTGACGTGCCCGCCATCGTGGAGGCAGCCCTGTCCTGCCCCGCCCTCAATCCGCCGAAGCTCGCCGCGCAGATCATGGCGGCGTCCGGCTTCAAGAGCAGCCCCGACATGATCGCCGGTCTCGACCAGGCGGCGTGGGAGAAGTGGCGGCCCTCGTCCGATGCCAGTCGCGCCGACCGGCGGGCAAACATCATCGCGCTGGGTCACCGGACCTGCGAGAACGTGGGCCATCTGCGCTCCGCCGACATCGATGGAGACCTCTGGCCGGCCGCCATCGCCGCGGAGCAGACCGGAGTCAAGGCGGTGCTCGACGCCCGCGGCGTCCCGAAAGACGCCAAGCCCTACGTCGACAAGGTGAAGGCGTACGCGGCCTGGTACGCCGAGCAGCCGCAGTTCTCCGAGAAGGCGGTAACCCAGTCGGCCGCTTCCGGGACGGCCGGCGAGGTCAAGGTGCCCGACGCTCTCGTCCAACCGATCCAGGTCGCCGGAAAGGTCTGCCCGCAGATCACGCCGGCCCGGATCGCGGCACAGTTGCGGACACTGTCCGACTTCGACGTGAACAAGCGCACGTCGGACCGTCAGGGTGTCGCCCAGTTCACGCCCACGATGTGGGAGCAGTACCAGCCGGGCGAGGGAACGTCGGTGTGGCGGCCTGCGGACGCGATCCCCGCACTCGGTATCGCCATGTGCGACATGGCGCAGCAACTGTCCGAGCTCAACGGCGAGGACCCGTATCGACTGGCGCTGAGCGCGTACCAGTGGGGAATCGACCCGGTGCGGCGGGCGGCCGGCCTGCCCCGCGTCAACGTCACCCAGCTGGCCGACCAGGTTCCGGCGCACGTCGCCGAGTACGAGAAGGACAACCGGCTTTCCGTCCCCGTGACGAAGCCGAGCCCCACCGTGAAGCCGAGCCCCACGCCGTCGGCGAGCCGGAGCGTCCAGGCCTCGCCGAGCACCAGCCCGTCCGCGAAGCCCAGTGAGAAGCCCCAGGGCCCGAAGCTGTTCGCGTACGAGGCGGGTGCCACGTACCGCCTGGACAGCCCGTGGGCCCAGTCGATCGTGGAGCTCCCTGGCATCAACCAGAACACGCAGCCCGGTAGCCGGGTCCAGCTGTGGAAGGACGAGGGGTACAAGGACCAGCGCTGGAAGCTCTACCCCGCGCCGGACAGGCGGCACGTGATCATCACGAGCGCGTGGAACAACATGGCCCTGTCCGTGCAGGACCGTTCCCTGCAGAAGGGGTCGAAGATGGCGGTGTACGCGCGTGACGACAACGACGAGAATCAGCAGTGGCTGCTGGAGGACGTCGGCGCCGGGAACGTGGTCATGACCAACCGCCGCTCCGGCTTCGTGATGGAGCTGCTGGGCGTGGACATCGGGCCGACGAGGGACAACGGCACCACCTGGAACGGATACTGGATCCAACAGTTTGACCGTCAGGACACCCAGAGAGACCAGAAGTGGCGATTTGTAAAGCAGTGACGCCGGCCGGGCACGGCGAGCCGGGAAGCTGAGCGGCGTGCCGGACCTACCCGCCCTGGGCGACCATGTGACGGACCTGCTGGGTCCGCACTACATGGGTGTCCTCGATCGCGCCGACAGCGACGCCGTCGACCGGCACCTGCGCGACTGTGCGCCGTGTCGGGTGACGGCCCGCGAGGTGTGCGAGGTCGTCGCCGCCCTCGCGCTGCTCAGCGACGATATGGCTGTCGAGGAGGCGTCGCCGGTCACCCGACCGGCGGCGCCCGCTGCCCGCCGTGGCGGCTCGGGCTCGGTTCGTCCGGCCGGCGGGCGTCCGATGTCCGTCGGGCCCGGGCGGCAGCCGCGCCCCCGGCGGCAGCGGCTCGCGCTGGTGCGGGCCGGTCTTGCGCTTGCGGTGGTGCTGTTCGTCGGCTTCGGCGCCCTCTTCGTTCTGGATCAGGTGAGTGACGAGGCCGGGCCGGAGGTGGTGACGGTCGCGGCGAGCGGGAGTGAGCCCCGCACCGGCGCGGCGGCCTCGGTGTTCGCGTCGGAGACCGACAGCGGAGTGCACGTGCGGGTCACGGTCACCGGCCTGCGCGCCGGCACCGGCTACCAGCTGTACGCGGTGACGCTCGACGGCCAGACGCGCGAGATCGCGTCGTGGACCAGCACCGACACGGTGCAGGAGGTCTCCGGTGACCTGCCGGTGGCACTGGGCGACCTGGTCTTCGTGACGATCAGCGTGGCGAACGGCGCGCCGTCGGTCACGGTGCACCTTCCCCGAGCCACGTCCACGACACCGCGCTGAGGCACGCCGCCTTCGCACCTGTTGAGCGCCGGAGGGCGGCGTGGCACGAAGGGATCGCGATGCCGCCGCAGATTGCCTCCGGCCGTGAACCACGATGCCGTCTCGGCCGTCGTGTGTGCAGATCCGCCCTGGGCGACGACAAAGGGAAGTAGAGAATGTTCTGGATCACCCGGTCGGCACGTGGTGCCTGCCTCGCGGTGTTCGTCATGGTGGCTCTGATCGTCGGAGCCGTGAGCCCGGCTTCGGCCGCCGACGAATACGTCAAGTTCTACGCCGTCACGTCGTCGTACCAGGGAGAACCGGAGAACCTCACCAGCATCGCCGCCCGGTTCCTCGGCGACGGGGCGCGGTCCGTCGAGATCCGCAACCTCAACACCGGCCGCCGGCAACCAGACGGCGCCACCCTCAAGGAACCGGGCCAGTTGCGAGCCGGGTGGCTGCTGGTGCTGCCCTGGGACGCCGTCGGCGAGGGCGTCAAGTACGGAGTGCTGCCCGACAAGGCGCCGGCCGCGCCGGTCAAACCGCTGCCCGGCAAGGCCAAGGCCACGCCCACCGCCAAGGCGCGGCCCACCATCCCTCCGGAGCGGGTCTCCGGCGCGGCCGCGGTCCCGAGCAAGGCACCGACGCAGCCCCGCGCGAAGGCGGGGCAGTGTGCGACCACGGCGGCGTCGAGCAGTCGCTCCGACTGGGCGAGCCTGCGCCTGGCCGCCGACCAGGCCTGGCCGCAGAGCCGCGGCAAGGGGCAGCTCGTGGCGATCGTCGACTCCGGTGTGGACGGCAGCCTGCCGACGCTCAGTGGTCACGTGGCCGTCGGCATGGACATCACCAGCGGCAGCGGCCGCGGCGACACGGACTGCCTCGGCTCGGGCACCGCGATGGCCGGTCTGGTGGTTGGGCAGTCCACCAACGGCAGTGACGTCAAGGGCGTCGCCCCCGAAGCCACGGTGATGCCGGTCCGGGTCGTGGGCAACGACGCCAAGGCCCAGCCGGCCGACTCTGCTGCGGCCATCGAGGCCACCGTCGAGGCGGGCGCGACAGTCATCGCGCTGGGCAACTTCGTCGACACGAGCAAGCCCGAGGTGGCCAAGGCGATCATGGAGGCGGTGGCCCGGGACGTCGTCGTGGTGATCGGCGCTGCACGTGCTTCGGTACCGGTCAACCCGGGCGCGGAGATCGGCCCCGGTGTGCTGCGCGTGGGTGGTGTGGCAGTCGACGGCCAGCGAGCCGCCGACTATCGCGGTGGCGGCATCGACGTGGTCGCCCCGGGCGTCAACGTGAGCAGTGTCGGGATCACCGGGGTCGGCGCCGTCGCGGGTAGCGGCACCCAGTACGCGGTGGCCTTTGTCGCCGGCGCCGTCGCGCTGGTCCGGGCCGCGTACCCGGACCTGAGCCCGGAGCAGGTCGCCCATCGTCTCCAGGTGACGTCGGACAAGATGGGCGACGGCGCACAGCCCGACGGCCGATACGGCTGGGGCATGATCAATGCCGCCGCCGCGGTCACGAAGGTGCTGCCCGAGGAGGCCGAGGTGGCCTTACCGGGGCGGGAATCGGGCGGACGGCTCACCTCCGGCAGCTCCGGCGGACGGTCGGCGTTGCTGGCCATCGTGGCGCTGGTCGCGCTCGCGGCAGCGGTCCTGCTCGTGTTCCGGATCCGCCGGCTGCTGCGCGACGACACCGAGAACGACGGTGACGACGACGGCCCCGGGCCGGTGACCGCCGCGCCGCCGGTTCGCGGCGGCGCTCTTCCTCCGGCCTCCGCGCCACGGGCGCCGTCGGTCTCCCGGCGAACGGTCGGCGACCCACCGCCCTCGGACGGCGGGAAGCTGAACCCGGACGAAGAACAAGCCGACAGCACGGCGTCCGTGGCCAGCGACGGGCCGGGAACCCGGGCCGAGACCGTGGCACTGCCGAAGGCGTCGATCGGAGCCAGGTCGCCCCGGCAGCGTCCAGACGCGCCGTGACGACACCCGCTCGGGGCCGCCGGCGGGGTGATGCTGCCGCGCGACGCCCGGCGCCCCGTCCGCCAAGCTGACCCAGCGCAACGAGTGGTGCTGCTGGGTTTGTCGCGGCCGACGTGAACCGCGCGTCGGCAGGGCACGTTTCAAGCATTACTGGTGGAAAGTCGGTGAACCGAGGGTCTGATGCAGGTGGAAGAAGTCTCCGGTACGGAAGCCCATGTGGCGGACCTGCTGGCTCTCTACCACCTCGACGCGCTCGACCGGCGTAGTGCGGAGCAGGTCGGCCACCATCTCCAGTCGTGCCAGCAGTGCCGGGCTGCGGCGACCGAGGTGTGCGAGACGCTCGCCGCGCTGGCCCTGCTCAGCGACGACAGGGATCACCTGCTCAACCGCTACGGGGCGCTGGGGGCGGCGGTGCCGGCGGCCTTTCCGGCGCGGTTCGCGCCGCAGGAGCCGGCCGGCCAGCCGGGCAGAGAGGCCCAGGAGACCGACCGACGCCGGTTCCGACTGCGGCGCGGCGGTACGGGTGCCGAGACGGCCACCGGGGAGGCGTCTGCCCCCGCTGGGCCGGACCTCGGGCGCAGGGAGCCACCGCAGCAGCGGGTGGCACCGGCACCGGTCACACCCCCACCCGTCGCACCCCCAGCCGTCGCGCTGCCACGGGTCGCACCCCCGGCCGCACCCCCGCCGGCCACGCTGGTTGAAAAGCCCTCGCCCGTCCAGGAACAGACCACGCCGACGGCCGTACCCTTGCCGACGCGGACCGCCCGACGGCCCGTCACGCATCCCGCCCAACGCGGCTTCGACCGAGCGCCGGGCATCGCGCATCCGGACGACGGTCAGCGTGTCCGACGGAAGCGCCTCCTGTCCCGGCGTGCCGTTACTTTCGCGGGCCTGGGCGCCCTGCTCGTGGCAGCCCTCACGGTGGCCGGAATCTCCGCGAGGGCGCTGCTCGCCCCGCCGGCCCCGGGAGTGCAGACGAACATCGTCCGTACCGCCGTCGCCTCGGCGACGGACCGGGACTCTGGCGCTAACCTGTCCGTCTTCCTGACCGAAGAACGCGACCGGGTCACCGTGCGGGCCACCCTGAGCGGCCTGGCCGAGGGCACCGGCTACCGGCTCTACGGCTACACCTTCGACGGCCGGCAGCGGCCGCTGGTCAACTGGACCGGCCGCGCCGGCGTGCAGGAGCTTGACGGTGAACTACCCGTCGGCATCGCTGATCTCTCCCACTTCGCCGTCACCCGCGGCACCCGGGTCGTCGTCACCGCATATCTGCCCCGCGACGCCGGTGCGCCGGCCACGCCCGGCGGATGAGCCGGGCCACGATCTGAACCGGTCACCGGCCCCGTTCGTCTGGGGGGTATGCAGATCGGTGTCTACAGTCTCGGCGACCGCACCCCCGACCCGGTGACGGGTCGGGCGCCAACGGATCACGAGCGGCTACTCAGCACGGCGCGGATCGCCGAGCACGCCGAGGCGGCCGGGTTCGATGTCTTCGCCGTCGGAGAGCACCACACCACGACGTACGCCGTGTCGGCGCCGGCTGTGCTGCTGGGCTACCTGGCCGCACGGACGAGCCGGATACTGCTGTCCACGGCAACGGCTCTGATCACCACGAACGATCCGGTCCGGCTCGCCGAGGAGTACGCGACGGTGCAGCATCTGTGCGGCGGCCGGCTTGACCTCATGCTCGGCCGGGGCATCTTCGGTCCGGTGTATTCGTGGTTCGGCCGCGACCCCGACGACAGTCGCCGGCTGGCGACCGAGAACTACCGGCTGCTGCGCCGGCTGTGGGACGAGGACACCGTCGACTGGTCCGGCGAGTTCCGTACGCCGCTGCGGGGTTTCACGGCGGTGCCGCGGCCGCTCGCAGGCCATCCGCCGTTCGTCTGGCACGCGTCGGTGTCCAGCGAGGAGACCGCGGAGCTGGCCGCCGCCCATGGCGACGGCTTCTTCGCCAACCACATCATGT
Source organism: Micromonospora zamorensis (assembly GCF_900090275.1). Taxonomy (NCBI): domain Bacteria; kingdom Bacillati; phylum Actinomycetota; class Actinomycetes; order Micromonosporales; family Micromonosporaceae; genus Micromonospora; species Micromonospora zamorensis. Next base: position 3,990,535 of record NZ_LT607755.1, read on the forward strand.
GGCCCTGGCAGCACACGGCCCGGCTCGTGCAGACCTTTCGCGAGCGGTACGCCGCGCACGGCCACGGCACCGCCGAGCAGGCGGTCGTCGGACTCGGCGGGCATGTCTTCGTCCGGCCGAGGTCACAGGATGCGGTCCGGGAGTTCCGGCCGTACTTCGACAACGCGCCCCTCTACGGCCACGGGCCCTCGCTGGAGGAGCACATGGACACCACACCGATGACGGTGGGGAGCCCGCAGCAGGTCATCGACGCGGTTCTCGGCTACCGCGAGTACGTCGGTGACTATCACCGTCAGCTCTTCCTGATCGACCACGCCGGGTTGCCGGTGAGCACGGTGCTGGAGCAACTGGACCTCATCGGTGCGGAGGTGCTGCCCGTGCTGCGGCGCGAGCTCGCCAGCGGCCCCCCGCCCGCCTGATCCGCCGCCCGTGGGGCGCCCCGCTGCCGAGCCGACCGCGGGGCGCCCGCTCAGCACTCGTAGACCGCCGCCAGCACCTGCTCCAGGCGGCCGCGATCGGTGTCGTCGGCCATGACGCTCTTGAGCTCCTCGAGCGCGTCCACCCAGATGGTCTTCTGGGCCGCTTCGAGCCGTCCGCGGTTCTCGGCGATGAACGTCTCAGCGTCGTCGAACCTGCCGGCCTTGACCTGGCCGATGGCCTTGAGCAGAGAGACCGCGAAGTCGAAGCGGCTGTGCTCCGCCTCGTCCGCGCCCCGCCGGACCGCCTGGACCAGGTCGATGAAGTCGCCGGTGGCGCCGCCGGGCTCCCGCGGGTCCGTCAGCTTGCCCGCCTGGTCCAGCCGGCCGACCGCTTGCAGCAGCGTGCTCGGCTGCTGCCGCGCCGTGGACTCCGTGAACGTGACCACGATCTCGTCGTCCGTGCCGAAGCGCAGCAGGGGTTTGACCAGTGCGGCGTTCATGCTGGCCGGGACCCGCTCGGCCATCCCGGCGGCCTGTTCCAGGTGCGCCGCGTTCATCAGGTCCGCCGGACGCGACCGCAGCAGTTCGAACTGCTCGCGTACGCTCCGCGCGCCCCACACCAGCGCCCCGAACGCCTCGGACACCGGACGAACGGTCGGTCGGGCCAGGCGGCGCGCGGCCTCCACCACCGCCGCGTCGATCCTCGACCAGGTGGCGTCCGCCTGGCGGTCGGTCGCTGCCGCGGGGGTGGATCCGCGGACCTTCCAGCTGTTGTCGAGGTTCAACCCACCGAGTCCGCCGGAACTCTGCGGCAACTCGTGCACGACAGCGACGCCGTACCTGTTGAGCAGCACGGAAAGGCTGCGCTTGTCGGCCCCTGCCCCCCTCGTCGAGCTGCCGGAGACGTCGTCGAGGGTGGGCCGCCCGCGGGTCACCACGATAGGTGTCCTGCCGGCCTGGGCGAGTTGTTCCAACCGCTCGTTCAGCCACTCGAACACGGGTCGGTCCACCGCCACGTCACGGGCCGTACTGAGCCACACGAAGTACTGGCCCGGCTGCTGGCGCGCGGTGGCCCGGAGGTCCTTCGGCGGTGGCGTCGCCCGGACACCGGGCACCGACATGTCACTGAGCAGGTTCGGCGTGTCCTCGTACGGCCGCTCGATGCGGGCGAGGGACGTCCGTAGCCACTCCGGCTCCGGGCCGGGATCGCTGAGGCCAGGATCCGCGACCGGCCCGGCGGTAGCGGCCACCGCCGCGATGACCGCGAGATCGCTGTCGTCGAGGTACGGCGTCGACCCGGCCGAGGAACTGGTCGGCAGCGTGTGCACGTTCCTGCCCATCACGCCTGGCAGCTGCGGGGTGTGGAACAGCCGATCGGCGGAGGAGTAACCCTCCTTCGCGCCCAGGTAGTGCATGATCTCGTGCACCCCGACTGCCGCGGTGTCGCTGAGTTTCCACAGGTGCTGGTCGGTGTCAGGGGACGCGTCGTCGGTGATCTCGACGGCCGGGCTGCGCCCCGGGTCGGACCTCCAGGCGTCGGCCAGCCCGCCCGCCCAGGTGGGGGTGTCGAAGGTGAAGTTGACGTGCAACCGGAAGCCGTCGTCGAACCGGTGCTGGCCGTTGACCATCTGGTTCAGGGTGTCCTGCACCGAGCGACCGTACGCGGCGCGGGCATCCGGTGTGACCCGGTCGTCGGGTGACACCAGATCCAGGTGCACGTCGAAGGCTCGCACCTTCGTACCGTCCGGAGCCTGGAATTCGCGGACCCGGAAGTCGATCGTCGTCAGCTCGCCGCGCAGCAGGTTGCTGTCCGTGTCGAGGGCGTTCCTCGCCGGGTTGTAGCGCTCGGTGCGCAGGCGATGGGGCCGAGCGGCGTCGTAGGCCGCCTGCCACTCGGCCGGAAGGTTCGGGAACTGGAACCTGTGCTGATCGTTCTGGAAACCCTCCATGCCGCTCGGGACCAACATCTGGTCGGGGTCCGGCCTCGGCGCACGCGACGGCCTTTGGACGCCCGCCCTCGGGTTTGACGGCCCGGCCGCTCCCCGTCCGGACGGCGACGCGGTAGAGCCCGAGGTCGATGGCGGGCGGGTGGTGATGGTGCGCAGACCTTTGACCGTCTTGTCGTACGCCGTGACGATTTGCCGCTGCTTGTCCGAGAGGGGCCCGGCTGGCGTCGCGGATGGACCTTCCGACGCCGACTGACCCGCTCCGTCGGGGCGCGGGAACTCCTTGTTCCGTTTGTCGGCCGGCACGACGGACCGGAGTGCCGCTTCGGGGATGCCCCAGTCGATGGCCTCCTCCTTCGTGACCACCATTCCGACGCTACCGTGCACCTTGTAGCTTTTCTTGGCGCCCGGCAACGTGACCTCGTACTCCAGCAGGGCGAAGACGAAGAAGACGGAGCTGTCCCTGCGGAGCCAGGCCCGGTGCTCGATCCACGCGGTGTGGTCGATGCCGCGGGCCCGGCTCCACTGGCGGCCGGCGGCGACCTGACCCCCGACCGACTGACCGGGCGCTACCGGCCCGGTGGCGGTGACGGAGCCGGCCACGTTCTCCCGCCTGGTCGAGACGTCAGTGTCAGCGACGAGATCGGTGCCGTGATCGTACTTTTCCTTCTCGGCCTTCTCCATGTAGGAGAGCTGGAGGACGTCACTGAAGCGAGCCTTGACGCGGAGGCCGCCCCGGCCGGGATCCAACACCGCACCGTGGATCGACACCGCGGTGAACAAGGCCCCAGACTCGCTGAGCATGGTGCCCAGGCTCGTCTGCATTGTCTCGAAATTGAGATGGCCGTCGGCGGCCGGCGCCTCCGCCGCCTTCCCCACACCGGCGGATTCCACCGCCTCGAAAATATTCTTTACGCCATAGATCCCCTCGATCAGAATTCCGGGCGGCAACGCGCTGTTGAGGCCGAACGTGATCTCCTGCTTGGGCGCCCCCTTGGGCATCGTGCCCTCCGTGGGCACGCTGACGACGTGCTCCTCATCGACTGTGAAGCTCACGCGGCGCGCCGGGCGCTGACCGCCGAACGCCTTCTTGACCAGTTCCGTCGGGGAGCGCGCGGTGGTTTCCTCGATCGTCACCTTGAATCGGACCATTTGGTTGAAGTCCGTCAGCTTGTTGGCTCGTAGCCCCGTCATGAAGAGCAGGTTGGAGCCGCGCGTGTCGCTCTGCTCCTCTCCACGGGCCGACCCGATGCCCAGTGATCCCGACACGAAACCGCCGTTCAGGTCGTCCGGTCGACCTGTTCCTATGCCACTGAGGCCCACAGCACGCGTCGCCTTGGAGCGACGGCTGGCGTCGCGATAGCGGTTGCCCCGTTCGTAGACCTTGATGCCGTTTCCGCCAGGGCGGCTGCCCCAGGCCGGCCCGACCAACTCAGCCGACATCGACACCACGAAGGACCGGCCGTCGGGGTTGAACCTCCAGAGCGCGCCCCCGTCGCGCATCTTCGCCATGTACGGACTCAGCCAGGACGGTAGTGCGGTGAGCAGGGCGACCAGCCCTGGCGACTCGAACGTGCCGGCCTCCTGAGCCAGCCTCTCGCTCAGCTTCCCGTAACCCGTCTGCTGACGGGAGGTCGCCGCCGGGTCTGTCGCGCCGTAGAGCATCGGCCACATCGCGGCCCAGGACAGACCATGCTCCAGACTGACCGGCGGCCGCAGTTCGGTGGTCAGCGCCAGGACCGGCGAAGGTTTCGGGGTCGTAGCCGCGCTCACCTCGGCGGGGTGCTCGTCCAGCAACTCGGCTCCGTCGAAGGCATCCCGGTTGGCGATGACATCCTTCAGAAGCACATTGAGGATAACCTCACCGAAGGTTTCGACGACGGTGTCGCCCACCTGGGCCCGGTTGATGACCACGGTACGCACGACCGCCATCTTCTGGTCCTGGTAGAGCCCTCGATAGCTACCCACCGTCTGCACGCCCAGGGAAGCCGTTCCGCTCCCGGTCAACCTGGTGGCGCTGCCGCCGCCGAGCACCAACTCGTTACCGGCGGTGGCCTCTGCGCCGCCATAGGCAGCGCCCAGGTAGCCCCCCTCACTCAGCCCCTCCTGGCCCTCCTCGCGGCCCACCTGGCTCTCGAGAATCTGTTGGGTGTAGGGGAACCAGACCTTCACGATCTTCGGGCGACCGACCGGGCGGACGGAAAGGTCGACCAGTCGGTTCCCGACCGGAATCATCGCCGCCGCGGCGAGCGCTCTCAGCAGCACGCTCCGGTAGACGGCACGGTTGAGTCCGTTCCAGACGGCGACCGCAGACAGGCCGGGCGGGTTCTCGATCAGCTTCTCCTGAAGCTTCCCGACTCCTCGAGCACCGAGCGTGTTGTAGATGGCGGTCCCGATGTCCGCCAACACCGAGCGCAGTTGTGGATTGTTGACGGAACCCGCCGGCGGGACGCTGTCGATTCGAATCTGCGCCGGCGATCCATCGGAAGTCGGGACGAACGTGAGCGGTGCCGGGGGCGATGCGGTGAGCGCGTCATTCAGGTCTTTCGGTTGCAGGATCGTCGCTTTCGCGTCAACCGTCGCGGGCAGCGCCACCTGTTTTCCGTTGCGCAGGGCCACCCACGTCCACCGGATGTCCACGTCGAAGATCGGGCTGGGCATCTTCTGGCCGTCCGTGTCGGACGTCAGCGCGGTGGACTGGGTTTCGCCGACCTTGTTCTTCTTCGTCCGCGTGGCCTGGCGGCCCCCCTGCCCCTGCCAGAAGCTGCCCCCCTCGTTCCCACCGGCGCCGAGGTATCCGGAGAGGTCCCTGACCGTGCCCTTGGTGCGTTTGGTGGTCATGGTGTCGATGCTGGTGTGGCCGACCTGCACCTGCTTGTCACTGGCGCCGACGTAGGTGGTGCGACCGGTAGTCGCGGCCGACAGGCCGATGGTGAGCAAACGCTCGGGGGAAACCGGGTCCGAGGGGTGCGAGAAGACCCAGGCGACACCCGGTTGCGCTGGGTCGATGTTCAGCACGTAGTCGACCCCCGCCCGCAGGGAGCGCTCGTTCAACTTGGTGAGGAGCAGTTCCCAGTTCGCATACTCCACGCCGGTCTTGTTGACGTCCGCGCCTGTCACCCCCAACTTCTGCAACCTGTCCCACGGCGTTGCGCCACCGACACCCGCCGCCTCCCTCGGCAGGTACCCCTTGGAGACCATGAGCCCGACGATCTGGTCGTAGAGCTTCGGCACGCCACCAAGCTTCTTGACGTAGTCCATCGTCGGTCCCCAGTCGGGGCCCGGGGTCCACCACCTGGCTGGGGGCTCCTCGGCGACAGGCTCCACGACGGGCCGCGACGCCGCTGTTCCACTCGCTTCGCCGGCTCGGCCGGAGGCACCCACCGGGTCAGCGGTTGCCAGCCCCGCCAGCGCATCCTTGTGCACCATGAAGTGCGCGAAGCCGTTGACGTCGACCCCGCGGGTGTGGGGTGTTGTCCCCCCGTCGCGCTCGTGGTGGACCTCCAACCGGACGGTGAAGTCGGCCAGCACGACCTGCAATTCACCGAGGACCCGCTCGGCCCGGGTCATCAGGGCCCGGTGATGGCGGATGAGCTGGTCGCCGCTCTGCCAGCCGAACTGGGCCCGACCTCCGGTCCGGAAGTACCGCTCGAGCGCCCGGAAACCCAGCGTCAGCGTTGCCCGGCGCGTCAGCGTCGTGTCCTCGCTGAGCAGGGTCTTGGCCACGACGGCCTGCACCCGGTCGAACCGGGTCTCCCCGTTCTGACTCACGTCGCTGATCTTCGTCACCGAGTTGACCGGCTGGTCACGGCGGCCGGCGGTGAGGCTCAGGCTCAACCGCTGGCCGTCAGCCTGCAACGTCAGGCGGAACACCTGCTGGTAGTGGCGGTCGATTTGGGGGCGCAGGATGTCGCCCAGACGGAGGGCGAGTTGGTCGTTGGACAGGTTCGCCTCGACGTACGGCTTCCAGAACGCGTACGTCTCGACGGGCAGCGCCTTCTGCACCTGGCTGAGCACCGCGTCGGAGAGCTGTATGCGGGAGACCGCGTGATCCAGTTCCCACACCGGAAACTGCTCGGGCCTCGTGATGGCCACCGGTTTCAGATAGCCGGGGTCAGGCCTGCTCGCCGGCTTTTTACCGCTCTTCTCCGCGGGCCGTGGAACACCGCTCTCCTCCGCGGAGTAGGGCAGTTGGAACTGTGCCACCGCGTAGCGCACGTTGTCTTCGCGCAACGCGCCGTCCCCGGTCCGGAAGGTGAACTCCCGCCATTTCCCGGCCCCCTGCGCCTCCACCCGCAACGCCCAGTTGACCGGCAGGTTCACATAGCCCAGGGGCTCCTTGATCCGTAGCTGCTGGAACTCGGCGGGGGTGAAGGAACTGAGTTCCCGCTGGCCCTTGCCCGGCATCCGGCCCAGAGTGGCCACCAGGTCGATCCGAGCGCCGCTGAGCGCTTCGGCCTGCCCGAGCGCGGCACGGTAGACCAGCCCGGCGTCGTAGCTGTTCGCCTTCGCCCAGGTGTACCAGGACGCCAGCTCCCCGTAACCGTAGATCCGGTTTTCCTGCTTGCCATCGAACCGATTGCTGCTCTTCGCGGCGGGAAGGCTGTCCGTGTCCACCGTCGGCCCTCGGGTGGGCACGGCCCACAACCGAATGTCGTAGGTGTTGCCGTCGACGGTGACCTCCAGCGCCGCTCCGTCGTCGAGCACCTGGCCGAACAGGGAGGCCAGCTTGCGCTGGACGACCTCCTCGGTGACCTGCCCTGCGCCGAACGGCACCGCCCGGTTGATCCAGGCGGTCAGATCCGCCACGAACGGCATCTCGCCGACGGCGTGGAAGGCGCTGACCATTCGGCTCCGGTCGGTTCTCGCATCCGGCGCGACCTGCGGATTCTGCGGGTCCGGCCGGTGTTGCGGCGGCCCCGAGTTCCACTTCGAGATCGCCTGCCTCGTGAGCCACTGCCGTGCGGCCCGGTCGCCGAACCTGTCCTTGCTGCCGGGCGGGAGGCGTCGTGGGATGGGACGCATCATGATGGCCAGGTCGCGCAGCTCGGCCGCACCCACCACGCCCTCGATGCCCAGCAGTTCGGATGCCATCTGCTGGTAGTCGGCCAAGCCGGTGTACTGGAGATCCCGCTCATCGGCGTAGAACCGACGTCGGACTGCGACCAGTGCGGCGACGTCCTTTTCTCCGACCCCGGGCGCTACGGCGGTCGATGGCGGAGCGGCCTGCGCAGTCGACGACCCTGCCTGTCGGTCGAGAACCGCGAGCTCGACGGCGCCGACCAGATCCGCCGGCTGCGCGGGGGACGGCGACGCGGCCGGGTTCACCAGCGCCCACAGCGCGTCCCGCTCGGCGTTGCGCGCTGCGACCGAGTCAGCCTGGCCTGGTTCCTGTCGGATCTTCTTGCTGTGCCCGGCGTTGACCTTCTGAACCGTCGTGGCCAGCCCGGGAAGATCTGCCTCGACGAATGTCTTGGCCGTCAACGCCCGCACCGGGTGCCGGTCTCGCCAGGACTGGCGGGCGTCCGCCTCACCTGCGACCCGCTGCACGCTCGCCCAGGTCAGAGTCGCCCGATCACCGAGCTTGTGGTGGAACAGATCCTGCAGTGCCGCCGCCGGAATCGGCCCGTGCGGGCGGGCACCGTCATTCACCTTCGCGTACCGCCGGTAGGCCGACTCGATCACCCGGTTCAGCGCATCCAGGTTCGCGGGCGTCGGGTCGAAGGTCCCTTCCTCCTCCACGAGGGTTCTGCCGATGGCGCGCAACTCGAGCCGGCGATCGCGCTGCGCCAACTCCTGGGCGGGTGACGACGTCTCCCACCCTGCGACGGCGGCGTCGACCGCTGCGATCCCTCCGGCGACGGAACCGGAATCGAGTTCCAGGCGCAGCCGGTGGAAGCCGGCGCGTCGGGTCAGGGTCTCCATCGTGACTGGCTGATCGGCCTTGATCAGGTCGGCGACGAACCCGGTCAACCTCTGCATGTCCGCGTCGGTCACCGCCGACGCCGCCGGGTCGAACGCCGCCCTGACTATCGGCAGGAACTGCGCGTTGCCGGGATCCTCCGGCTTGAGACCCAGCGCACTGGTCTCGATCAGGAAGTCCCGGTACAGCACGCTTTGAAGCTGGCGCCGGGTCTGCGACGCACCCCGGCCACCCGACGTCCGATCGGCGAGGGCCTCCGCCTTGGCACGCGCGGTGTCCTGCCAACCCACGACATCCTTGAAGGAGGCCTTGAGCAGGGCCTGGCTGAGGGACTTGTCCGGCAGTTCGCCGGCCTTTCCGGCTTCGTCGACCAAGCTGTTGAGCTCTTGGAACGCCTCATTCGTCTGCTGCACTTCGGGATCGTCCGGTGAGAGCCGGCGCTCGGCCTGGTCGATTCGCATCCGGAGGACGGGAACCATGGCTTCGGCGTAGAGCAGGTCGGTGACCGTAACGACGTCCGGTACGGGCGAGGGGGTTCGCACCGGGTCGGGCATTCGCGGTGCTCTGGAGAGCCCGTTGTTCCAGGATTCGGCGACGTTGCTCGGACCCGCGGCGGCAGTGGCGGCGCCGTCGGGGCGGATGAGGGGACCATGGTCGCCGATGACGCCCGCGTAGATCGGGGCCAGGGTGTCCATGATTTGTTGCAGATCCTCGTCGAGGACCACCATCCGTTCGCCCGGGACGGGAGGGCTCATCAACGATGTCCGCAGGTCGGCCGGCAGGTCACTGTCGCGACGTCGTGACGGGGGCCGGTGATCGATGGCGCCGAGGAAGTGCAGCACTTCGTGGGCGTAGAACGCCGGCGGTTGGCCCTGCGCCCAGTGCGGCTGGTCCATCTGGGTGCCCGGCGCGGTGACCGCGACCGTGAGGTGCGCGCGTGCGGCGTCGACGAACTGCACCTCGACGCGCATGGGCAGGTTCACCATCGGCAGCACGTGTCGGGGATCGTTGAGGTATTCCTGCACGCCCCGGGTAGCCAACTGCCGCACCTCGGCGACCGCGTCCGCGCCGCCGGTCAGGTGCACCCGCACCACGAACAACATCTCGTCATCGCCGCGCACCAGCTCGTAGCGCACCGCGACCTGTTCACCCGCACCGGGCACCACGCGCAAGCGCCTGCCGTCAGGGGTGTCCACGAAGCGGAACGGCTCCGCATCCGTGGAACCCTGACGCCACCGCTCAGTAGCGATCTCCAGCCGTCGGACCGGCCTCGGCTGCAGCTCACCTCCGGGAACACCGCGCCACGGCCACATCGGTTCCAGGACGTCCATGATCTGCTGAAGGTCCGCGTCACGGACCTCCATCGGTACGGTCGCCGGGGCCTTGCCGCGCGGGCGCTGATGGCCGGTCGCGCCGATGGCACGCAGCACCTCGTGCGCGTAGAACGCCGGGAACTGATCCCCTGCCCAGCCCTGGCCGGTCGGCGCCTCCCCCGACAGCACCGGAACTATGAGGTGCGCCTGCCCGGCATCGACGAACTGCACCTCGACCCGGAGCCGACGGTCGGCCATCGGCAGCCGGTGTCCCGGCTTGTTGAGGTGGAGCTCCACCCCCGCCTTCGTCTGCGCCTTGACCTGCGAAACGGCCTCCGGGTCACCGGTCAGGTGGACCCGCAGGACGAACACCAACTCCTCGTCGCTGCGCACGAGCTCGTACCAGACCACGGGGCGTTCAGACGCGGGTCTCTTGCCCTTCGGGTCGGCGTGCCCGCCGTCCGCGATCGAGTAGACGTTGGTGATCTCCACCCGGCTCACGCCGGCAGGAGGACGCATCGCGTGCAGCCCGGCGTCCGCCTGCCGGAGCAGCAGGTGGAACCGCTGGGCGGCCGAGACGGCGGCTGCGGACCCGGCATCCCGACTTGCGGCGGCCGGTCCCTGATAGTCGGGAAACACCTTGGCGCGGCTCTTCGCCGGCACCGCGGCGGCCAGCGCGTCGTCCGGAATTCCCAGCGCCTGGGCGTCCTCCTTGGACACGACGATATCCGTGTACCCGATCGCCTCGACCTTTTGCGCTTCGCGCTTCCCCGGCCACTCGACCTCGTACTGCAGCCTGACGTGCACGACGAACAGGGACGCGGTCCTGCGCAGCCACGCCCGGCGCTCGTCCGACAGCGACTGATCGGTGCCGAGGGTCGTGGCCCGCTGTTTGCCGACGGTACCGGTGGGCCCGACCCAGTTGACGCCATCCGGCGTGGCGGCGACCGTGAGCGACACCCCCGCATGTGCTCGGAGGGTGTCGAGCGCGGTGTTGCCGACGAGATTGGTTCCGTGGTCGTACTTCTCGAGCTCGGACTTCTCCACCCAGTAGAAGTCTTGAACCTCGGCGACGCGGGCTCTCACCACGAAGCCCTTGCTGCCGGCGTGGAGGTCCCCCCTGCCCGTCGACAGCGATCGGAACCTGGCGCCCTCGTCCGTGAGCATCGCCCCCAGCTTCTTGGGCAACGACTCGTAGTTGAGTTGATCGCTGGTGTCCTTCAGCCTCCCGGAGCCGCCCAAGCCGGCCGACGAGAGTGCCGTGCGCATCGCTCCGAGCCCGCGTACGGAGACGAGCAGCGCGTTCTCCGGCAGCTCCTGGCTCAGACCAAAATCGAGGGGGCGCTCGTCTGCGCCCAGAGCGGTGGAGCCGTCCCTGGGTTCGAGGACGATGAGCTTCACTGTGGCATCGAAGACCTGCCCCTTCCTAACCCCGCCGAAGACGTTCCTCAGGGTTGTCTTCGTGCTGGCTGGGGTCTCCTCGACCGTGCCGTAGAACCTGACGTTCTGGAAGTAGCCGGTCAGGTTGTCGGCGCGCACGCCTTCCATCGACAACAGGTTCGAACCGTGCATATCAGTGCGGCCGGTGTTCCGGCTGAAGCCGCCCGGTAGGGAAACGGCCACGAACCCGAGATCGAAGCCCTGGATCTTGAGCCCGTCGCGCTTGTCCGGCTGGCCCATCCCACTACTGGCGCCGGCCGCAACGTGCCCACTGTTCCAGCGGCGGCTTTCGTTGCGTGCGTCGTTCTGCCGGGTGTACGACTTGGCGCCGCTACCGCCGTCGTGACTCCCCGAGGCGGGGCCCACCTGTTCGGCGCTCATCGTTATCGTGAAATCTCGGTGATCGTCACTGCGGTAGGACCAGGACACGCCACCGTCGAGCAACTTCCCCATGAAGGGATTCAAGCTGGCGGGCAGCGACTTGACGTAGGTGACGAGCCCGGCGGAGTGGAATGGCGCTGCCCCCTCGGCCAACGCCGCGACCAGCGGAGCAACGCCTGTCTGCCCGTTGCCGCCACTGAGCAGCATCGGCCACACCGTCGCCCCGTGGGACGCGTGCGTTTGAGCGGTCGACGGCCTCACCGTTGTCGTCCGGGTGTCCGCAGTCGGCCGGACGGATTGTGCCGCCGCGATGTGGTCGGCAATCAGCTCCGGGTTACGGAAGAGACGGGCGTAGGGGATGGCATCTGTCACCTTGATGTTCAGCAGCACCTCGCCCGCGACCCGACGGACGGTGTTGCCCGCCTGGACCTGATGGACCACCGCGACACGGACGATCATATAGTGAGCGTTCTGGAACAAGCCCGAATATTTGCCGAGCGTGGTTGATTCGGCGGCTACCTTTCCCCTCCCCTTCACCCGGGTGTAGCTGCCGGTCCCGAGCACCAGCTCGCTGTTTCCAGCGTCGCTCTTCGGGGCGTCCTCGATGACGGGTTTCAAGCCACTCTTGCCGAGGAACCCGCCGGCCCCTGCCCCCGCCTGCCACATGTTCTCCGCGCCGGTCTCCTTACCCGCCTGGGCTTCGGTGACCTGCTGCGTGTAGGGCTTCCACACTTTCACGATCTCTGGAACCCCCACCGGTACGGCGGTCAGACCCACGGTGCCGCCGCCCACCGATATCACCACGCTCGCCCCCGTGAACGCCCTGAGCAAGAAGCCCCTGTAGGCGTCCCGGCTCAGCGCGGTCGACAGGAACGACTCCAGCTGCTGCGCCCGGATCTCCGGATTCAGCCGCAGGTCCTCGAGAACCCGATCGACCCGCCCGCGCAGCCCGTTCGCCGATAGCCGCTTCTCCTCGCCCGCGATCGCCTCCGTCGCTGCGGCCTGCAACTTTTCCGCACCCCAGGTTCCGATCACGGTGTAGGCGACGGCATCCATCCTGGTTATCGGAGACTGCTCGTTCGGATCTTCCATGGCCCGCCGCATGAAGTCCTCTGGCAGGTTTTCGGCGGTCAGCTCCGGGTGGTCGCCAGTGGCGGGCACGACGACAAGCCTGCCCAAGGAGTCGGTAGAGCCGGTGTCATTGAGCGCGTCCGGTTGGAGAATGATGGCTCTTGCGTCAACTGTGCCGCTGCCGGTTGTGGCGGTGCGGGGCCCGGCGGTATCGCCAGAGCCGGTGACGGGTCCGGCGGTATCGCCAACGGGCTTGACCGCCCAGTGCCAACGGATCTCCGCCGTGAAACTCCGACTTTTCATCTTTTGACCGTCGGTGTCGGACATCACCGAACTGGACTGCGTCCGTCCGCTGTTCTCGGACTCTCTGGAGCCGTACTGGCCGCTCAGCACGCCCTGCAGCGATGCGCCGCCCTCGCTTCCACCCGCGCCGGCGACAAGTCCACCTTCCCGGGCCGACACCTTGGCTTGCTTGATGGTGGTCGCCACGGTGTGCATGTGACCGTACTGCAACTCGTACGGGGTCTGTTCCTTGAACGAGGAGCCGAGTGTTTCCGCCGTCAGGGTGACGGTGCGGGCATTCTCCATGCGGATCGATGAGGCGGGATGCCTGAAGAGCCAAACAATACCCCGGTCGTTCGATGTGGAATCCATGACGTCGGCCGCCCTGGACAGGAGATTGTCCTCCGACAGCTCATGGATGAGCGCCTGCCAGTTGCGGTAGTCCAGGCCGGGATTATTCTCCAGTGCTCCGGTCAGCGGCATTTTTTGCAAGATGTCCCACGGCGACGTAGCGTCGCCCCTTGCGGTGTTCGCCGCCTTGGGAAGGTGCCCTCCCTCGACCAACAGCGGGACGATCTTGTTATAGAGCGTCTCAACGCCCTCCAGGCGATGGACGACGTCCATCGTCAGGCCCCAGCCGCTGCCCGGGTTCCACCAGCGGGGATCAGCGGAGTTCGTCTTTTCCGTCGCGCTCGTAGCAGTAGCGATCTTGTCGGACGTGAGCTTGCTGGAAGAGGGGGTGGGGTCGCCTGCGACGGTGCTCAACTTCTGGAGATCGTCCTTGTGCACCAGGACATGCGCGAAGCCCGACACATCTCTCGACTCCTCGTGGAGCGGGTCGCCCTTGTCGCCGGCGGCCGTCAGGTGCTTGTCGGGATAATGGTGAACCCTCAACTCCAGGTCGAACTCGACCAACGCCACCTGCAACTCACCGACCACCCGGACGGCGCGGGTCAGGAAGGTCCGGCTCTGCTGGATGAACTGGCCGGCACTATGGCCGACCGGCTTCACCAGGCGCCCCATGGCCCGAACGAGCCGTGAGTCCGGCACCCGGGCGGACTCGGTGACCGAGATGCGGCCCATGGAGTCGACGTACTCGATGTCCTGGGTCCTGAGCACCGAGGCCGTCACGTCGTCGATCCGGCTCTCCGTGCTCCGGCTCACCTGACTGATCTTGGTGACGTTCGTGATCGGGCTGTTGTCCCTGGCGCCGAGGCTCAGGCTGAGGCGACGACCGTCGCTCTCGAGTAGCACACGGAACGTCTGCTGGTAGCCGCGTTCGCCCTTGGCACGCACGAGATTCGCGAAGTGCAGTCCAAGCTCATCGTTCGACAGATATCGCTCGAGATGCGTCTTCCAGAAGGCGTAGCCCTCGGGCGTGAGAATGGCCCGGACACCGGCGATCACCTGATCCGCGAGTTGGATCCGGGTGACGCCGTGATCAATGTTCCACACCTGGAAATCACCTGGATCAGTGACCGGCATCTTCGTCCCGTAATCGGGGTCGGTCTTATCCTTCAGCTCATCGCTTTGGCTTTGCTCTCTCGAGTAGGGCAGATTGAACTCCGGCACCGCGTATCTGATCGTGTGCGTGACCGGGTTTCCCTCGCCGTCCGTGAAGGTGCGCTCGAGCCACCGCCCACCATCGTTGTCGTTGCGGAGGGTGCCCGGCCGGATGGAATTGACCACGCTCGGCGCCATCGGCAACTCGGACGCGGCATCGCGCTTGCGATGGTATGTTCTGCGTTCCTGAACCCGCAGCGTCCAGTTCACCGGAAGGTTGACCCAGCCCAGATCCTCCTTGACCCGGGCCTGCCGATACCTGGCCATGGTGGTGCTGCTGAGAGCCCGCTTCCCCGAGCCGCTGACGTGGCCGTAGGTCAGCGCCGCATCGGACCGCACGCCGGCCAGGAATCGATGGCCCGCACCGATGTCGAAGAAGGTCGCATCCATCTGCGTCGCCCAGTTCGCCCGTTCGAAGAAGCTGTAGCTTCGAACCTCCTGCGCGCCCGGGAACAGGCCGGGCTGATTGGGCAGGCTTTCCGGATCGACTTCCGGGCCGGCGTTCGGAATCGCCCAGAGCCGGATGTCATAGATGGTGCCATCGACGGCGATCTCCAGCGGTGTGCCGTCGTCGAGCGTCTGGCCGAACAGAGACGTGATCTTACGTCTGACGACATCCTCGGCGATCTGATTACCGCCGAACGGTACCGACTGGTTGATCCAAGCGGTCAACTCGCGGACGACACCCGCGTCCAGGTCGATGGTGTGGAAACCAGTCACCATCCGGCTGTGATCTTGACTACCGACCGCCGGGGGGACGGGTCGAGTGCCGGGCCTATCCGTGCCGGGCCGCCACTTCTCGAACGCCTTCTCGGCAAGCTGCTGCCGGATTTTCCGATGATTGAACCGAGTGTGGGCGCCGCCGAAGCGCAGGGAGGACTCCGGGCGCGTCATCACGGCGAGGTCCCGTAACACGTCCGGGGTCACCTGGTCACGGCCAAGTAGTTCCCGCGCCATCTGCTGGTAGTGGGACAGGCCCATGGAGGTGTAACGGCGATCCCACGATTTGGCATAGAGCCGGCGCCGCGTCGCGACCAGTCGTGCGAGGTCCTCGTCGGAGACGCCCACCGAGGGGCCCGCCGCCTCCAGCCGGGCGCGAAGGTCCCTCACCTCCTGATTGCGGTCTCGCGTCGAGTCCCCGTTGTCCAATCGGCGCTCGATGAATCTTGTGTGCACCCTGGAGACAGGTTGCGTCACCATCCCGAGTCCCGGCTGACTGACGATCCGGGAGATTCTCCGTCTCGGCAAGCGGGACGTCACCCACCAGTCCTGCCGAACGCTGCTCGCCTGGGCGATGTGCGCCACGTCCCACGAGCTCAAGGAGGCTCCGGGACCCAGTTTGTCGCGAACCAGCTCCGCCAACATGCCCAACGGCACGGGACCGGGCGGCAGATGGCCGGAGTGCTTCTTCGTGTAACGACGTTGGGCCCAGTCGAGAAAAAGGTCCGACGTGCGGATTACAGCGCGATAACGCTCTCTGTCGATGCGCGATTCGTTCGCGAGCAGATGCAGACCGAGTCTTAGCAGTTCGTGCTTTCGATCGTCGGTCGTCCGAGGATTTTCCTCTTCGATATAGCGGTTTACGTTACGCTCCAGGCTGGCCCGCGGGCCCGTCCTGCTCCGACTCTCTTCGAGGTCCTTCCTGAGGGTGGCGTAGCCGTGCCGGCGCCGCAGCGAATCGGTTCCTACCGGCCCGCCGTCGATGCGATCGTCGTACGCCTCCGTGGCGTACGCGACCAGCGTCGCCATGTTCTCGTCGGTGACGTGTCGCACCGTTGGCCCGAGGATCCTCCGGGCCAACGGGAGGAACTCGCGGCGCTCGGCATCCGTGGCCGGCATGGACGTCATCCGGGTCAGCGGTATGGCTTCGCCGTCGCCCGTTACGGCGGGGAAGGTGTCCTGATCGTCGCTCGACTCGCTGGTGCCTCTTTGCGGCACGCCAGCCGCCAGCGCGTGGGTCTCGAGCCAAAAATCACGGTGCAACGCGCTTCGGAGCACGTGCATGGCTCGTTCCTGCGGGTTGTCCGCGCGTCTCGCCCTGTCATCGAAGCGCCCGGCCGTTTCTGCACCATCTTCCCGCCATTCCCGCAGCGTGCCGGCCTTCGCCTCGAAGATGACTTCACTGACGGGCTTGTCGGGCAGCCCGCCGGCCTTTCGCGCCTCCCCGAACTCCGTGCGGAGGCCTTCGATCTCGTCTGTCAGCCTTTGGCGGGCCTGGTCGTCGAGCGACAGGCTCGGGTCGTCGAGCTGCGCCTTGATGGCGAGGGCGATGCCGTCGAGCCAGGCCAGGTCCCGGGCCGACAGCGCAGTGGCTGAGGGGACCGGAAGTGACACGGCGATGGAGTCCGGATGCCGAGGTAGCGGTCCCGATACCGCCAAACCCCAGGGGTGCATCCTCGCGGACACCTCGTGGGTGCGTCCGGAGGCATGCGCGGTGACCGTTGCCTGCTGACCCGGTTTGAGATCGTCAAGATGCGACATCAAATCGGCGTAGCCGTTGACGGCCACCGGATCGGCGAGCCCGGTCGTCGGCTCCTCGGCCCCCTCCGACAGCGTGGCTGCCACCGCAGGTGGTACGCCGATCTCGACGTTGTCCGACACCAGCCGCAGTTGACCGCGCATCGCCGGATAGCGCTCCAGTTTCCGCAGATCCGCGGGTGTGGTGAGCGTCTGGACCAGGTGGTTCTCAGGTATCACCCGGACACCTGTCGCGGAGGCCGCGGTGGTGACGCCTCGCTCACCGGTGATGGGTAGGAACTGGTCGTCGAATTGGTCGATCAGGTCGGCACGCCCCGGCAGGTCGAGGTATATCCCAAAATTTTTGGCGACGGACAGCGCCTCGTCGCGGGTGATGGTTCTACTGCGCTCCGGGGAGAGGCTCACCGACATGCGCGCGACGGTGGTCAGCTCCTCGCGCTCCAGCACCGGTCGCGCGTCCCGCACGCCCTGGACATCGTGGTTCACGTGCACCTGCACCAAGCCGTCGATACGCGGTGCGTTCTGAACATGCGGGGGCGCGTGATCGCTGGAGCCGGAGGGCTGGAGGTAGATGCCGGAAGAGGTCGGCGTGTAGCCGTCGAGGCAGATCGGCGGAGCGGAGGCGCCGGGCATCACACACCAGCCTTGTCGTGACAGGTGACGAGGTATTCCTGCATGCGCTTGATCGCCGCTCTTTCCGGCTCGGACGACGGGGCGATGACATGGCGGAAGATGAAGTGCCAGGCGAGACGGTCTGTACCGGTGAGGCAGTCGGCGGCCTTGATCAGCTCGCGCCAGTTGGCGTCGACCCCCCCGACGGCTATGATCTTGGCGATCGCCTCCACGACGGCGGCGTGCGCGCGGAAGATCTCGGGCTGGTGCGGACGGCGGGCCGCCCGCTCCTCCTCCAGTTCGCCCTTGGCGCCCACCACGGCACGGGCGTCGGCGAGGCTGAACTTCGTCTTGTCGACATCTGTCGCGGCCCGCATGAGTTCCCGCAACCACAACAGGCCCGTCATGTAGTCACCGACCTCTTCGCCGAGGTGCGCCGCGTCCAGTCCGCGCGCGGTCAGGTAGCCGAGGGACAAACTGGAGTCGGCCGTCCGGGTGTGTGGTTCGATCGGCTCCGTGATCCGGGCGTGCTGCGGTTCCAACGGAGGCCCACCGTCCGGTTTCGGATCCCCCTGCGCCCGCAGTTCCTGCTCGATCAAGACCCGGAAGGCCGGCAGGGTCCGATCCGGCCGGTAGAAGGGGCTGTCTTTGATCTTCCCGTTGCCGGACCGGGAGGGCCGCTCCCCGTTGGCCACGCTCGCCGATTCCAGACCGGTCAGTTCCCCCGCGACCTGCCGGTTGACCAAGTCGGCCGAGAACTGCTTCAGGTATTCCTCCGCGGCCACCCACGTCGGCTGGGTGATGAGGTTCGCCACCAGTTCCGAGGGAACGGCCTTCGGCGGATCGGCGAGTGCCAGGGCTCGCCCGAACGCAGGGGTGAGACTGGGGTATGTCTCCCCGTGGGGCGACCGGGCCCCCTGCACATCCCAGACCCGCTCGAAGCCCTTCATCGTTGGCTGCACGGATGACCGCCCATGCTGGTCGGCGACGATGAACTTCAGTTCGTCGTTGCTCTCGGTGGCCACCACCAGTGTGATCGCGGGGTTCTTCGCCAAGGTGTGGTGCAGGCTCTCGGCGATCAGTTTGTCCAGCGTTGATCCGTGCCCGCTCCGTGCGCCGCGGCGCACGTTGACCAGGATGCTCGGGCCGTCGTAGCGTTCGAGAGCCGCCATGATCTCCTCGCTCACGGCGGATGGCCGGTCCGGGCCGAGCAGAATCGTGTTGCCCGTTCGTCGGGCATTAGCCGACACCCGCGGCGTCCACGTGGGCTCGGCCGGCAGTTCCGGCCGGTACGGCGACCCATCCGGCGCGACGACCACGAACTCGCTGTACGGGTGCTCCAGGACGGCAACTCTCGGGTCGACGGCCCCGTCGAGGACCACCGGAGCGACCGGTTCGGTGCCGCTCGCCCACAGCAACTGCCCGGCGTCGTCCTTCACCACCCAGAACGACCCGGGCGTAGGCGAGTCGGAGGGAGCGTGAACCAGTGCGGCGGCCGCCCGGCCCGACTCGAATTCCCGCAGCACGTTCGCCAGGGGCATGGGCATCGAGTGCAGACCGAGGGCGTCCGTCAGGTGCGGGCGGGACAGCGGGCTCGTGGAGACGAGCAGTTGCGCGAGGGGAAGGTTGGGCAGGTCCCCGAAGCGCGCGTGGTACACGCCGGCCAACGGCGAAAGGTCGCCCGCGGCGAAGTCGTCACCGCCGGCTGTCCGGCTCCCCCCGGTCGCGGAATAGCTGACGAG
This sequence comes from Micromonospora zamorensis, assembly GCF_900090275.1. Lineage (NCBI taxonomy): Bacteria > Bacillati > Actinomycetota > Actinomycetes > Micromonosporales > Micromonosporaceae > Micromonospora > Micromonospora zamorensis. The sequence continues at coordinate 4,009,705 of NZ_LT607755.1, forward strand.
CTTGGTCACGGAGGGTTGTTGATCGGCCCTGGCCAGCTCGGCAAGCTTTCGCCGGTTCGCCACCAGCGCCTCGGGCAGCAGGCGGTAGGCGGCAGCCGACCGGGCGGGCGTACCAAGCTCTGCTGTCGATTCGACAGGCACGAGACGGGCCCCCAGGCCCGTCGGGACACCGCCCTGGACGGCGCTTCCCGGCACGCCGATCACGATGCCCACCATGTCCTGCGCCCGAACCGCGCTCTCCAGAGGCAGGAGCCCGGAGTCTTCCTGCCCGAACGGGACCACCACGAGCCGGCCATCGCCGGCTACCACATCCCGCAGGTAGGCACGAAGGGTCGGGGACTTGAAGGCCGAATCGGGAACGAGCAATGCGACGCCATCCGCCACCATGGTGCGCGCGGCCAGGTCGTACACCTGAGCGTTGGGCTGCATGGAGTCCGAGCCGGCTCCTTGGTACAGGAACATGCCGGGCCCGGCCATGGTGAACAGCTCAAGGCAGTCCTCTAGCACTCCCACGTCGCGTCTCCTCAGCTCCGCCGCTCACTGGTCGACGGTCGTCCTGCCACAGGGGCGCCGGCAAGTCCTCTCTTCACACGACGTTGGCAGCGCTGGCTCCCGGCCCCGAGGTCGTCGGCGCCATGAACAGATCATCACCCAACCGGGCGGGAGGGTTGAAGGTCCGCGTTCGGGGGACACGCCAGTGGTGACGGCCCGCCGGCAACGCGGAAGGCCGGCCGGCCCTCACCTGGGTCATTCCCGGTTGAGCAGGTACGCCCGGTCCGCGGCGATGGTCACCGTTCACGTGGGTTCCCTCGGCCAGCGCCTCGCGGGAGTCCTTGCCCGACTCGGTCACCGTGACGGTGCCGCCGGTCGTCTCCACCTCGTAGTCGATGCTCGGTCCGTGGAACGTCGACCGCAGCACCACACCCATGCCGGTCCCACCGTCGGTGACTGACGGCTCAACTAATTCTCCGGGGCAGCCGGAGCCTGGTTCCTCCCTGCCCGCGGCGGCCCCCTCCGCCCGGTCTCCGGAGGTGGACGAGGCCGCGCTGCGCCACCTCCAGCAGGTCCACGGCCCGGTGCTGCTCAGCTTCCTGACCCGGTTGACCGGCGGTGACGTGCACCGGGCCGAGGACATCGCCCAGGAGGCACTGCTGTGTGCCTGGCGTCATCCGGAGGCGCGCCACGCCGACGGCCGCTGGAGCCGGGCGTGGATCTTCACGGTCGCGAAGCAGATCCTCATCGACCAGGGCCGGGCGGTCGAGGCCCACCCCGGCGAGGCACTCGAGCACGTCGAACGGGCGCGGGACGCCGCCGAGGTGCGGGCGGCGCTGGCCTCCCTGCCCGAGCGGCTGCGGATCACGCTTATCGAGATCTATTTTCAGGAACGGTCGGTGGCCGAGGCCGCCGAAGTCCTGGACGTGCCACCGGGCACGATGAGATCACGCACCTTCTACGCGCTACGGGCCCTGCGCGAGGCACTGGCCGGACGCGAATCCGACATTCGTGAACCGCCAGCGGAACGGCGGCCGCCGTCGTAGGGCAGGACAATCCGCCCGGATCACTGACCGCGCGACCGGGCAACCGAGTGGCGGCGGCCGGTCAGGCCGCCGTCCGGGTCAGCCGGCGAGGGTGGCTGAAGTGGCCCAGTTCGATCGCCATCCGGGTCAGCTCCGCCTTGTTGCTGACGTTCAGCTTCGCGCGGATCCGCTTCGCGTACGTGTTCACCGTCGCCTGCGAGAGGCCCATGCGGGTCGCGATCTGCGCGTGCGTGAAGCCGGAGGCGATGAACCGCAGCGTCTCGACCTCCCGCGGCGCCAGCCCGTTCTGCTCCTCGCCCCCGCCGCGCGCGAGCTCGCCCTGAAACTGATCGACCAGCCGCGGGCAGACGTAGAAGCCACCGCGGATGATCACCCGCACCGCCTCCCGCACGTCACGCTGTTCGCTGAGGCTGCTGAAACAACCCCGCGCCCCGGCCCGGACGGCGGCCAGCAGGCTCGGTGACCGGTGCCACGCCGCGCTCACCAGCGGCCGGCCCACCGTGGCCGCCCTCGCGATGTTGTCCGTCCCGCCGGACGGCAGCTCCAGCACCACCGCGTCGAACGTCTGACCACCGGCCAGCAGTTCGTCCACGTTCGCCACGGTGGCCGCGACGCGCAGACCGCCGTCGTCGGATGCCAGCTTTTCCAGGCCAGCCCGGGAGATAGGCTGATCGGAGACGATGGCCACTGTCAACACCGGGGCTCCTCCAAGCTGTCGGGCCCGTGTTCCACGGGCGCCACTGAGACGGATCCCGGCCCCGGCCGGTTCACGAACCGCGGAAATCCTCCAGCGTCCCGGTCGGTTGCGGTGGCGATGCCCCCCGATGAGGGACTTTCCCGTCCCGTACGAATCAAGCATGCTCGCCTGGTGTCTCGCGGCGCCCCGGCGTTCGACGAGGATGGGCAGGGAGCCCGGCGAGGGCTCGGACCAGCGGAAGCGGACCGGGGATTGATATCTGTGGCGGACGGCACCGAGCACGTCGAGGAGTTGCTCGGGCTCTACTACCTCGACGAACTCGACGCGGCCTCGGCCCAGCGGGTGCGCGCCCACCTCGACACGTGCGGAACCTGCCGCGAGGAGGCGGCGCAGGTGTGCGAGTCACTTGCGGCGATGGCCCTGCTCCTCGACGATCGGGAGAGGCTGGCGAGCATGTACGGCGCGCTCGGCACGTCGGTCCCACCGGCGTTCCCGGCCCGGTTCGCGCCGATCGAGGAACCCGAGGAGCCGCGGTCCCGGGTCGGCTGGCCCCGCCGGTCCGGCCGCAACCGCCCCACGGAGTCCGCAGCCGCGACTGATGGACCGGTGGTCGAACCCGCGCCGCCCGCTCCGGCGACGCGCACCGCCGTGGCGCCGGCCAGGGAAGCTCCCGCGCCGACGCCGGCCATGGAAGGTCCCGCGCCCACGGGGCCGCCCGCCGCGCTCGTCCTGCCGGCTGCGCCGCCCGCCGCGCCACCCCCGTGGCCGCCCGCCGCGCCCGCTCCGCCCCCCGCCGCACCCACCGCGTCGGCGCTATCGCTCGCGGTGCCGGACGTCGCGCCTGTCGTGCCGACCATCGTGCCTGTCGTGCCTGTCGTGCCTGTCGTGCCTGTGGCGCCGGCCGTCGCGCCTGTGGCCGCCGCCGAGCCGGCTGCCGTGCCGGTGAAGCCGAAGATCGCACCGGAGGTGCGCACCAAGCCCGTGAAGCGGCCGGCCCCGTCGACCGCGCCTGCTCCGGCCCCCCTGGCCACGCAACCGGCTGCGGAGAAGCGACCGGTCCGGCGTACCCAGTCGTTGATTGTCTCGATCGGGTTGCTGGCCGCGACCGTCACGCTCGGCGCGACCGCCGCGACCGCGATCCTGCGCGAGCACCCCGGCGAGCCCAGCGCGCCGGCGGCCCGGGCCGCCGGGAGCGCGGCGGCCTCGACGACCGACGTGGACAGCGGGGTGCGCATGACGGTGACGCTGACCGCGAAGGACGGGTTCACCGAGGTGCGTGCGACGCTGACCGGTCTGACCAAGGGAACCGGTTACCGGCTGTACGGCTACGGCCCGGACGACAAGCGGTGGGCGGTCGTGAACTGGACCGGCGGGGCGGGCAAGCAGCAGGAGGTGTCCGGCACGGTACCCGTCGCGATCGCCGGCATCTCGCACATGGCGGTGCAGCGCAGCGACCGCAAGACGGTGGTGACCGTGTACTTCTCGCTCGAGGGCGAAGCCGAGATCGGCGCCAACGGCGGCTGAGGCTCAGGCGGTGCTGGTGCCGTCCGGGACGGTGGAGTTGATGTCCGCGCCGGCGTAGATCTGGGCGGCGTTGTTGAGCCTGCCGACGAACTCACCGACCAGCCCGAGCACGGCGCCGCAGCCCTGCAACAGCTGGAACTGGCTGTACTGCATCTCCGCGGTCTGTTCCGGGTGCGGGTCCACCCAGTTGATGTAATAGCCGCCGCCGCTGTCGGTGAAGCCAGGCTCGCGATAGATACTGCCGTACGCGTCCCCCTCACGCCATTCCGGATTCAGTTGCGACTCTTTGCTGGCCCAGAAGATCCAGCTCGACCTGGCGATCGCGGAGTCGCGGAAGTGCTCGAAGTCGGCGATCTGGCCCGTCGTCGCCTGAAGGATCGTCGTTTCGGCGTCGTACATCTGGCCGGGGCTGACATCGTAGCTGCGCAGATCCGGCTCGCCCGGATCACCCGTGGAGGCGCTCGGGTCGGGCAGCAGGTTGCCGTGCTCGTCAACCGGCTGACCCTCACTGTTGGTGTAGCCGCCCTGGCCGTCCGAGGTGGGCGCCTCGAAGCCGATAAGGTCCTCGTTCTTCCCGCTGACGTGACGGCCGGTCGGCCACTCCTGGGTCAGATCGACCGGGACGACAGGGGGCGTGGAATCGCTCATGCCTACACGCTGCGCGCGTATCGGGGTGGCGGCAATGTCCCTCTTGGGACGACCCACAGCCGGCTCGCTACCGACGGGACCGGTTACCGGCTGAGGCTCAGGCGGTGCTGGTGCCGTCCGGGACGGTGGAGTTGATGTCCGCGCCGGCGTAGATCTGGGCGGCGTTGTTGAGCCTGCCGACGAACTCACCGACCAGCCCGAGCACGGCGCCGCAGCCCTGCAACAGTTGGAACTGGCTGTACTGCATCTCCGCGGTCTGTTCCGGGTGCGGATCCTTGTACGGCGCGTAGAAGCCGCTGCCGTCGTCATAGGGGCCGATCCACTTGACGTTGTTGTTGAGCGGGACCCCGTCATGGGCGACGGGGATCGTGTCCGACTCCTTGCTGGCCCAGAAGATCCAGCTCGACCTGGCGATCGCGGAGTCGCGGAAGTGCTCGAAGTCGGCGATCTGGCCCGTCGTCGCCTGAAGGATCGTCGTTTCGGCGTCGTACATCTGGCCGGGGCTGACATCGTAGCTGCGCAGATCCGGCTCGCCCGGATCACCCGTGGAGGCGCTCGGGTCGGGCAGCAGGTTGCCGTGCTCGTCAACCGGCTGACCCTCACTGTTGGTGTAGCCGCCCTGGCCGTCCGAGGTGGGCGCCTCGAAGCCGATAAGGTCCTCGTTCTTCCCGCTGACGTGACGGCCGGTCGGCCACTCCTGGGTCAGATCGACCGGGACGACAGGGGGCGTGGAATCGCTCATGCCTACACGCTGCGCGCGTATCGGGGTGGCGGCAACGTCCCTCTTGGTACGACCCACCGGCGCTGGAACGGGGTCTGGGGTGCTGCCCTGCCGCGTGGCTACGGTCGACCGGGAGGGTGAAGTGCAACCTACGGAGCGTGCATGGTGAGTGACGGTGCAACCAACTACGACGCTTCCGCGGTGCGGATCAACGTAGACATGTACTACATGCACCGGTCCGCAAGCGTCTACCTCGCTTCGCTGGTCACCAGCCTCCAGGACGACTGGAAGGAGATCGGCGCCACCTGGGATCAGCTCAAGATCGGCTGGCTCGGGGAGAGTTCCGAGGCGGCCGACACGTTCAACGAGCGCCTCAAAGACGTGCAGAACCGCCTGTTCGGCACCCCCGACCCGACCGACCCCACCAAGGTGGAGACGCCGGGCATCCTCGACCAGATCCGCTACGGCGCCGTGATGGCAGCAGCGAACTACAACGCCGCCGAGCACGCCGTGACAGACATGTTCGACGATTTCGTGCACGCCATCGCCGACGAGGGCGAGGGCGGCGGGGAACAGCAGGACACCACGTTGCCGCCGATCACCGTGGACTACAACACCAACCCGTATCCCACGCCGAAGACCGACGGCTGACGGCTGACGGCGCACCGTGTCGAAGGAGCGTAACGGGCACGCGAACCCCGAGGAGCTGCGCAAGCTCGCGGCCGACTGGCGTGCACAGGCCGAACGGCTGGAGTCCCTCGGCGGCACGATGATGTCGGCCTACAACGGCATCGAGTGGTTCGGGTTCGCATACCTCTCGGCGTCGATCGCGGCGAACGCGGTGAACGTCAAGCTGCGCAAGATGGCCGAGGCGGCGCGGGAATTCGCAGACTTCCTCGACGAGTACGCCGCCAAGGTCGAGGAGCAGATCAAGCGGGAGCGGGCGGCCGGGATCATCCAGGCCGTGCTGGCCATCCTCGGTCTGCTCACGATCGGCCTCGCGTTCGTGCTGGCACCCGCGCTCGCCGCCCTGTCGAGCCTGCTCGCCAGCCTGCTGCCGGCAATGAGCGCAGTGGCCGGACGGATCGCCACCATGGTGATCGACTTCGCGCTGGGCTTCCTCACGTTCGGTTCCATGCAGGTCGCGCTGGAGTTCGGCACCCGGGGAGTCGTCTTCGGGGCGATGGGCCTGCCGATGGAGGTGGGCAGCTCGGAGATCCTGCTGGGCGTCCTGCTCGCGGGCGGACTGGGCGGTCTGTTCTCGATCCGCGGTCTGTTCTCGAGCGTCAACTCGGTACCGCTGCTGGGTCCCCGCGGCGCCCCGCCGGTCCCGAAGATGCAGGCGCCGAAGATCACCAGGCCGGAAAGCGCCAACGGGCGGCTCGCCAGCTCGGCGCCGGTCAAGGGCCCGGACATCGCCAGCACACCCCGCGTCAGCGACGCCACGCCTGCGGTGAGCGCCAGCGACATAACGGCCGCGCCGGTGGTGCCGACCGCCGGCCACACCGCACCGACCGTGTCGGCCTCGTCCGCCGGCGACGCAAGCCGGCTGGCGGCCGGTGCGCCGGGCGGCTCCAAGGCGGTGAACGCGAACGCGTCCACCCAGCAGGCAACCGGCCACCTCAACCAGCCGCTCGCCGCACCGCCCCCCACCACGACAACGGCCGCACCACAGGGTGGCACGCGCGCCGACGGGCTACGGATGGCGAACCTCGACCGCACCGATCCCCACGTCGGCGCGCGCGGCGACTTCTCCCCGCAGGCCAACGCCCCTGCGGGGAACGTCGTCCGCCAGCCCGCCCAGCCCCAGACGACCGAGCGGGGTCTGACCGCGACGGCCCAGGGTCGTGGCGTCTCTCCCGAGTCGCCGGTGACCGGCCCGACGATCCACGCCACCCCGCCGGCCGGCCCGGCCACCGTGCCGCACGGGACGTCGCTGCCCCCCGCCATGCGCCCCGGCGGCCTGCCCGAGCCGTCGGTGCTGAACAGCGGCAACCACCTGATACCGCCGGCCGGCCGGCCCGGCGTCGCGGACCACGTGCCCGCCACCAACACCTCGCACGCCGTGGCGCCAGTCGGGCCCCGCGGCCCCGAGCGCGTACTCGACGAAACCGCCATCAGCTCCGCACCCCTCGCTCAGAAACAAGGAGCCCAGCCCTTCGACAAGATCCTCGAAAAGGCCCCCCGCATCACCGCCGACGGCACCGTCGTCCCGCCCCGTACCGCCGACATCGCGGCACCACAACACCCCGCCACGCCAACCACCCCAACCACACCCCGCAACCCCGAACGCGTACCGGACGAAACCGCCACCGGCACCTCACCCCTCAACTCGGAACTGAAAAACGAACGCCTCGACAAGCTCGTCGAAAGAGCCCCCCGCATCACCGCCGACGGCACCGTCGTCCCGCCCCGTACCGCCGACATCGCGGCACCACAACACCCCGCCACGCCAACCACCCCAACCACACCCCGCAACCCCGAACGCGTACCGGACGAAACCGCCACCGGCACCTCACCCCTCAACTCGGAACTGAAAAACGAACGTCTCAACAAGATCCTCGAGAAGGCCCCCCGCATCACCGCCGACGGCACCGTCGCCCCGCCCCGTACCGCCGACATCGCGGGGCCCACGCCGCGGCCTGAGGTGGACACGGCGGTGGCCGGGCATTCCGACCGGTCGGCCGCAACGGGGGTCGACTCGCGACTGCTGGACGCGTCGGCTCCACCGGCACCGGCACCGGCACCGACGCGGGCGGACGCGGGAGGCGCCCAGATCGAGCACGGCGCCGTGCCGCTGCGGCCGGACCCGGCGGCCACCCGGGCCGATGCTCCGGTGCCTACGGCCACGCCCCGGGCCAGCACCCCGGTCCCCGGGCGTCAGCTGCTGCAGACCGGCCCCGACGGGCGTATCGATTTCGTGCGGGTGTCCGCGGAGCCGGTGTTCCCGGGTGTAGGGCGCCGGTTCGGCGACGATGCGCACCTGGTGCCGGGTCCCAGCCGGCCGGGACCCGGCCAGCCGCTCGCGGACCCGGTCCCCCAGCGATCCGCCACCGGCCCGGACACGTCCTTCTCCTACACCGAGCTGCGCGCGGACGGCACGATGGGCCCGACCACGCTGCGCCCGGGCGAGAACGTCCTGCACTCGCAGCCGTTGAACGGCAAGCCGCAGGAGCAGATCCTCAGCTACTCGGCCCACGGCAAGTCGTGGGACGTCAACTCGGTCGCACCGGCGACTCGCCCGGACAGGGTCACCCCGCCGACGCAGATGCTCCGGCAGAACCCGGACGGCACCGTGGACCTTCTGACGTTCCAGAAGCCGCCGGCGCTCACGCCGGCGCCGCCGGTGAAGCCACGGCCCGGCGAAACGGCCTTCCACGACCTGGACGGACCGAGGGTGCGCCACGGCTGGCAGCCGCGCTCGATCGACCCGGGTGAGAGATTCACCGCCGAGCAGGTCAGCAAGCCGCAGTCGATCGGGGGGCAACGGGTCGACGGCAAGGAGCAGTTCTTCCAGCGTGAGCCCACGTCAGTGCTGTTCAAGGACCAAGCGAGCCACCAGTGGACGCCACTGGGGACGACCGAGGGCGTGGTGGGGCGGCCGAAGGGCTGGGGCCGGGACCCCGACGCCCCGCCCGTCACGGTTGGCAACTCGTCGCTCAGCAGGGAGGGCACCGGACAGGGCAACACCCACTACCGCTGGAACGAGACCAAGGGCGCGGTGGAGCCGGTGGAGGTGCCCGCCACGTCGCTCCAGGTGGCCGAGATCGGCACGCAGACCCGGTCGGTGGTCATCGACCGGTGGACGGCCACCAGCAGCGGGAGCGGCGGGGGCGGGCGCGGCGGCGGGGGCGGCGGCGGCGGCGGGATCGACTCGCTGCGCATGCTGCCGGACGGCACTCTCATTCCGGCGAACCCGAGAGCGATCACCGCCGACCAGATCAGATTCGACCCCAGGTCCGGGGCGATCACCATGGACGGCGCCCAGCCCACCGGTGGCCACTCGTTCGGCGGGGGCGGCGGTGCCCCGGGTCCGAGGGGTGGCGGCCTGTCCAGCCGCGGCCCGTCTCACGGATCGGCAACGCAGACCGACGACGGCGCGCTGACGTTCGTCAAGCCGACCAGGACCGCGGAGAGCAGCGCCGCCGCGATGGCGCGGGATGCCCGTGCCCACGCCGGTGCCTCGGGTGAGCGGCCCGATCCGGGCCGCACGCTGGGCAGTGACAAGCCCGCGACGGATCCCGGCGCCGGGATCGGCGGTCCGGCGGAGGCGAAGACCGCCCGCACCATCACCACCACCACCGACGGTCAGGTCGTGCTCGGCACCCCCGCCGAGGCGCCACGCAACGTGCTTCACAAGCCGCAGCCCGAACAGACGACCAGCGCCGAGATGGCGAGGCGCGCCCGCACCATCACCACCACCACCGACGGTCAGGTCGTGCTCGGCGCCCCCGCCGATGCGCCGCGCAACGTGCTTCGCAAGCCGCAGCCCGAACAGACGACCGGCACCGAGGTGCCGACTGCCACCCCGGCGCACGACGCGACCCCCGGCAGGCCGACCGACGCCGTGGCGAAACCGGAGACAGTGGCGCAACCGGAGACGCCGCCAGTGACGGTGAACCCGACGTCGACACCGGTGCCGACACCGACGTCGACACCGGTGCCGGTGCCGGTGCCGGTGGTGTCGATGCGGGCGCCACTCCCCCACGAGGCGCCCTACGTCATCGCGATGCCCGAAGGCCTCTCGATGACCGTGCAGGGCAACGTCATGCACCTGCACACCGGTCCCGCACCCACCCGACTGGCGCTACGCCCCGGACCGAACCTGACCGTCATCGTCGACAACTCCGTGACCAACCTGCCGACCATCCGGGCCGCGCTGACCGAACTGCACCCGTCACAGCCACCCGTATCAACCGTCGAGTTCGCCGACACCCGCGAGCGAGCCATCACGCCGCAACGCGCACAACAAATCGCCGACCGGCTACTCACCGGCCTACCCGGCACCCCAGAGATCAGCCTCCTCGCATCCACCCTCACCGACACCCCACCCGGGGCGGCAGCCGCAACGTCCTACCGGTTCGGCACATCGACCAACCCGACCGCTCCCCGTGACGTCGACGTCGACGTCGCGGCACCACAGCACACCGCCGGCCCCGTCGCGCCGCACGGCCCCGGGCGCGTGCTCGACGAGACCGCCGCCAGCGCCACCCACCCGACCCCCCAGCAACTGCGCGACCTGTACGTCACGTTCTTCGACCCACCCCGCAACACCACCGCCAGCCCAGCCCACCACCAGAACCTCGCGGGGCCCACGCCACGGCCGGGTGAGGTGGACACGGCGGTGGCCGGGCGTTCCGACCGGTCGGCCGCAACGGGGGTCGACTCGCGACTGCTGGACGCGTCGGCTCCACCGGCACGGGCGGACGCGGGAGGCACCCGGGCGGACGCCGTGGCGCAACCGGAGGCCCCGCCGGTGACAGTGGACCCGACGCCGGCACCGCCACCGGCACCGGCACCGGCGCTGGCTGTGTCGATGCGGGCGCCACTCCCCCACGAGACGCCCTACGTCATCGCGATGCCCGAAGGCCTCTCGATGACCGTGCAGGGCAACGTCATGCACCTCCACGCCGGGCCCGCACCCACCCGACTGGTGCTACGCCCCGGACCGAACCTGACCGTCATCGTCGACAACTCCGTGACCAACCTGCCGACCATCCGGGCCGCGCTGACCGAACTGCACCCGTCACAGCCACCCGTATCAACCGTCGAGTTCGCCGACACCCGCGAGCGAGCCATCACGCCGCAACGCGCACAACAAATCGCCGACCGGCTACTCACCGGCCTACCCGGCACCCCACAGATCAGCCTCCGCGCCTCCACCCTCACCGACACCCCACCCGGGGCACCAACCGCAACGTCCTACCGGTTCGGCGCATCGACCAACCCGACCCCAGACCACAACCTCCCGGTCACCCCGGCGCACGACGCGACCCCCGACACGCCCACCGACGCCCTGGCGCAACCGGCACCGGCACAGGCCGTCCAGTGGCCGATGCGCGCGCCACTCGCCCACGAGGCGCCCTACGTCACCGCGATGCCCGAAGGCCTCTCGATGACCGTGCAGGGCAACGTCGTGCACCTCCACGCCGGACCGGCACCCACCTGGATGGTGCTACGCCCTGGCCCGAACCTGACCGTCGTCGTGCACATGCCCACCAGCCCGCCAGCCATCCGGGCCGCGCTGACCGCGTTGCACCCGTCGCAGCCACCCATTGCCGTCGAGTTCGTCGACACCGCCGAGCAGGCCATCCCGCCGCGACGCGCACAACGGATCGCCGACCGGCTACTCACCGGCCTACCCGGCACCCCACAGATCAGCCTCCGCGCCTCCACCCTCACCGACACCCCACCCGGGGCACCAACCGCGACGCCCTACCGGTTGGGCGCATCGACGAACCCGGCCCCAGACCACAACCTCCCGGCCACCCCGGGGCACGACGCGACCCCCGATACGCAGACCAACGCCGTGGCGCAACCGGAGGCCCCGCCGGTGATGGTGGACCCCACGCCGACGTCGACGCCGCAACCGGTGCCGGCACCGACCGTGCCGATGCGGATGCCGCTCGCCCACGAGGCGCCCTACGTCACCGCGATGCCCGAAGGCCTCTCGATGACCGTGCAGGGCAACGTCATGCACCTGCACACCGGTCCCGCACCCACCCGACTGGCGCTACGCCCCGGACCGAACCTGACCGTCATCGTCGACAACTCCGTGACCAACCTGCCGACCATCCGGGCCGCGCTGACCGAACTGCACCCGTCACAGCCACCCGTATCAACCGTCGAGTTCGCCGACACCCGCGAGCGAGCCATCACGCCGCAACGCGCACAACAAATCGCCGACCGGCTACTCACCGGCCTACCCGGCACCCCAGAGATCAGCCTCCTCGCATCCACCCTCACCGACACCCCACCCGGGGCGGCAGCCGCAACGTCCTACCGGTTCGGCACATCGACGAACCCGAACGCTCCCGGTAACGCCGATGTCGCAGCGGACGCGGGAGACATCGGCGCCGTGCCGCTGCCGCCGGAGCCGGCGGTCACCCGGGTTTCGGTGCCTACGGCCACGCCCCGGGCCAGGACCCCGGTCCCCGGGCGTCAGCTGCTGCAGACCGGCCCCGACGGGCGTACCGATCTTGTGCGGGTGTCCGCGGAGCCGGTGTTCCCGGGTGTGGGGCGCCGGCTCAGCGACGGTGCGTACGTGGTGCCGCCCCTCCAGGAAGCCGCTACCGATCCGGAAACGTCCTTCTCCTACACCGAGCTGCGCGCGGACGGCACGATGGGCCCGACCACGCTGCGCCCGGGCGAGAACGTCCTGCACTCGCAGCCGTTGAACGGCAAGCCGCAGGAGCAGATCCTCAGCTACTCGGCCCACGGCAGGTCGTGGGACGTCAACTCGGTCGCATCGGCGACTCGTCCGGACGGGACCGCCCCGCCGACGCAGATGCTCCGGCAGAACCCGGACGGCACCGTGGACCTTCTGACGTTCCAGAAGCCGCCGGCGCTCACGCCGGCGCCGCCGGTGAAGCCACGGCCCGGCGAAACGGCCTTCCACGACCTGGACGGACCGGGGGTGCGCCACGGCTGGCAGTCACGCTCGATCGACCCGGGTGAGAGATTCACCGCCGAGCAGGTCAGCAAGCCGCAGTCGATCGGGCAACGGCTCGACGGCGCGGAGGTGTTCTTCCAGCGTGAGCCCACGTCAGTGCTGGTCAAGGACCAAGCGAGCCACCAGTGGACGCCACTGGGCAGGACCGAGGGCGTGGTGGCACCGCCGAACCCCTGGGGTCCGGCCCCTGACGCCCCGCCCGCCACGGTTGGCAAGCCGGCCGGCAACCCGTCGCTCAGCAGGGGGGGCACCGGACAGGGCACGTCGCCGGACAACACCCACTACCGCTGGAACGAGACCGAGGGCGCGGTGGAGCCGGTGGAGGTGTCCGCCACGTCGCTCCAGGTGGCCGAGATCGGCACGCAGACCCGGTCGGTGGCCATCAAGCGGTGGACGGCCACCGGCAGCGGGAGCGGCGGGAGCGGCGACGGCGGCGGCGACGACGGCAGGACCGACTCGCTGCGCATGCTGCCGGACGGCACTCTCATTCCGGCGAACTCGCGAGTGATCACCGCCGACCAGATCAGATTCGATCCCGAGTCCGGGGCGATCACCATGGACGGTGCCCAGCCCACCGGTGGCCGCTCGTTCGGCGGGGGCGGCGGTGCTCCGGGTTCGGGGGGCGGCGGTGCCCCGGGTCCGAGGGGTGGCGGCCTGTCCAGCCGCGGCCCGTCTCACGGATCGGCAACGCAGACCGACGACGGCGCGCTGACGTTCGTCAAGCCGACCAGCACCGCGGAGAGCAGCGCCGCCGCGACGGCGCGGGATGCCCGCGCCGGCGCGCCGGGCGAACGGCCCGATCCGGACCGCACGCCGGGCAGTGACAAGCCCGCGACGGGTCGGGCGCGGGATGCCCGCGCCCACGCCGGCGCCCCGGGCGAACGGCCCGATCCGGGCCGCACGCTGGGCAGCGACGAGCCCGCGACGGATCCCGGTGCCGGGATCGGCGGTCCGGTGGAGGCGAACACCGCCCGCACCGTCACCACCACCGACAAGGGTCAGGTCGTGCTCGGCACCCCCGCCGAGGCGCCACGCACCGTGCTTCGCAAGCCGCAGCCCGAACAGACGACCGGCGCCGAGGTGCCGACTCCCGACCCGACGCCCGGTGGGCACCCGGCAGCAACCACGCCGGCCGACCCGCCGCACGACCCGGCCCCCGGCACGCCGACCGACGCCGCGGCGCAACCGGAGGCAGTGCCGCAACCGGAGGCGCCGCCGGTCATGGCGGAACCGACGCCGACGCCGCCACGGGCACCGACGCCGCCGCCGGTACCGGCATCGGCACCGGCACCGGCCGTCTCGATGCGCGCGCCGCTCGCCCACGAGGCGCCCTACGTCACCGCGATGCCCGAAGGCCTCTCGATGACCGTGCAAGGCAACGTCGTGCACCTCCACGCCGGGCCCGCACCCACCTGGCTGGCGCTACGCCCCGGCCCGAACCTGACCGTCATCGTCGGCGGCACCGTGACCAGCCTGCCGACCATCCGGGCCGCGCTGGCCGCGCTGCACCCGTCGCAGCCACCCGTATCAACCGTCGAATTCCTCGGCACCCGCCAGCCCATCACGCCGCAACGCGCACAACGTATCGCCGACCGGCTGCTCACCGGCCTACCCGGCACCCCACAGATCAGCCTCCGCGCGTCCGCCCTCACCGACCCCCCGGCCGGGGCGCCAACCGCGACGTCGTACCGGTTCGGCGCATCGACGAACCCGACCGCAGGCCACAACCTCCGGCTACCCACCGACGCCGGCCAGCTCATCGAGGCCGCGCTGGCCGAGCAGGTGCTGCACGCCGCCGGGCTCGACGTGGACAGCCGGTTCCACGCCGCCCTCCGGCAATGGCGGGACGCACATCCGGAGCAGGCCGACCGCCTCGACGAGGTGCTGCCCGCCGTACGCGCCACGTTCGACGCCCGCACCGCACGGTCCTGGCAGCAACTGTGGGAGACCGGCGACGTCGGTCGCGGCTGGGCGACCGAGGTGGATCGGGCCGCGCGCGACCTGCCCGCGTTGCTGGACGCGGCTGTCGCCCGGCCTGCCCCGGTCGAGGCCCCGGCCGGCGCAACGGTCGACGATTCCGTCGCCGAACTCGCGGACGACATCTTCCGCCGCACCGTCAGCACCCTTGAGTACGACCGCGGGCTCGACGTGCCCGCTGGTCACCTGGCGGCGATGCGGGCCGCCTTCCGCACGAGCATGCAGGCGACCTACGACCGATCGGGCGGCGACGACTGGGACGAGCAGGTGGCCCAGCGATGGACGGATCTGCGCGCCGGCCTGATCGCCGCCGGCCTGGCGGTGGCCGCGGCCCAGGACGCCGCGCGGGCTTTCCACGGCTTCCTCGGCGACTGGGCCGGCCGGCCCGGCGCGCTCGACGCCACGATCTCGACGCACGCCGTCCGGCTACTCGGCGCACAGTTCGCCCGCGGCCACCTCGCCGCGCACGACAACCACGTCGTCGGGCTGGAGGCGTTGCAGCAACAGGCGTTCGACGACGCCCTGGCCGAGCTGCGCGACCCGTACACCCCGATCGTTACGCTGAGTCAGGCCGCGCGGACGCAGCAGTGGACGGCGTGGCAGGACGCGCTGCGCACCGACTACGCCGCCCGGATCGGCACCGCCGGGCGCGTCGAGCAGTTCCGGCCCGATCTCGTCGGCGCCTTCGCCGACGCGCTGGCCGACGCGGCCGCCTGGACCGGGCGGAGCCCGCAATCCGCGTCGCTCGACGGGCTGCCCGCCGAGGTGGCCGACCGGCTCCGGACGGAATTCGTCGCCGCCGGGCGTCACCTGTTCGACCAGGTGTGGGCGCTGGTGATCGCCAAGGGCACCCGCGACGACGACCCGGCATTCCAGGCGGCCGAGCACGATTGGCAGGTGCGCTACGAGCAGTTGCTGACCGCCGTACGCGGCACCCTCTACGACGCCCAGGCCGGGTACTTCACCACGGAGGCGCTGCGCCCGCACGCGAACGCGAACACACCCGTCGAGGGCGACGACACCAGGCCGCTGCCGGAGGCGACGCCGACGGCGTACGAGAGCGCCGCGCGCCCGGTCGTCGACCAGGCCCGTGCGGACATCCACGCGGCCCTGCACCGCCCCGGCCGGGACATCGACGACGCCACCCGGCAACGGATCACCGGCCAGCTCGACGCCAGCATCCGGGAGGCAACCAGCGCCGCGCGGACCCGGGCCGAACGTGGTGGCAACACCCCGGCGGTGGTGGCCGCCGCCATCGACGGACTGCGGGGTACGGTCGGCGACCTGGTGAGCTCGGTGCCCGTCCTGCTGCTGCACCACGCCCTGCTCGGCGAGCAGGTGCGTGCCGCCGCTGCCGCCTTCCGCGACCTGCCCACCATCGACCTGCCGGCGCCGGTCAGCGAGGCGCTGGGCCGGTCGTTCACGCTGGACTGGCTGACCGCGTACGACGAGCTGTTCCGCGGCACGGCGGGGGCGACCACCGGGCTGCCCGAGCTCGCGGAGACCGTCCAGCTGGGCGCGCCCGCACAACACCTGACCGACGGGGCGCCGCGCACGGCTCTGTTCGACGGGGCCGCTGCCCTGCCCGGCCGCCCGGCCGCGCGTACCGAGCGGCCCAGCGACCCGGCGATCGTCCGGCGCACCACGCGGGTCGACGCACAGATGTCGCCGACGCTGCAGCAGTGGGCGGTGCGGCGGCTGGTGCGGGGGCACGTACGCCCGGAGGGGTTCGTGCCGCCCGCGCCGTTCGGTCTGCGGAAGTCGCCGGACGGGACGTACGCGCTGCCCGACGGCTGGGTGATCGAGGATCTGCCGTGGTACGCCTGGGCGCGCCCGGCGCAGGTGCGCGACGAGGCACTGGCCACCCGGATCCGCGCCGGCGAGTTCGCCGGAGACATCCGTTTCATCGTCGGCGAGCCCGGTGTGGCCGTGCCGACCGCCGTCACCACGGCCGGGCTGGACCTGCTCGTCCGGATGCCCGAGGTGCCGGGTGAGCCGGTCCCGGTGCGCTGGTTCAGCGACTCCGAGCCGACCGGTCCGGCGCCCGATACGCGGACGGCGGCGGACCAGGCCGCCGACACCCTGGCCGCGAACGGGCACCCCGAGGTCCGCGACGCCTTCCTCGCCGAGACCGACCCGGTCCGCCGAAACGGGCTGCTCGCCGGGCTGCTCGGCGAGGGCGACGCGGTGCTGAGCGTCCTGCCCGCGCTGCACACCGCCCTGCCGGTCGTGAAAGCCTCGGACGCGGCGATGGCGTGGTTGCTGGGATACGCCCACGAAGCCGCCCGGGGTGAGCCCCTGCCGGTCGCCGAGGTGCGCGCCGCGGCCATGCGTCTGCACACCGAGACGAAGACGACGCTGATGGACGGCCTGCACCTGCTGGCCGTCGCGAACCCGGAGCGGAGGCAGGTGTTGCACGCCCTCGGCGCGCTGATCCTGGACTGTTGAGCGGGCGAGCGGGAACCGAGATGGGACCGGCTCGCTCCGCGGACGCGTACGCCACCGTCCATCGCCGAGGGCCTGGCCCGGCTCGCCACCCGGGAGCAGCGCAACGTCGACGCCAGGGCCGCGCTGGGCCTACCGAGGGCGTAGCAACGCGGGGCCGGGCGCCCACTCGGTGACGTGCGCGGCGGGGGCGCTCGCGCTGATCACCGAACCGCGCCGGGCAGCGCGGCCGAGCAGTTCGCTGCTCGCTCACGTCAATCCCGGCCGGCAGCCGGTCGGCCCGGAGACCCCCTCCATGCGGGAGCGCCCGGTGGGTGACCTACAGGCGCGAGGTGCCAACGGCGGAGATGAGGGCACGCTGCGGCGCAGCGTGGGTGCCGGACCTGGTCAACAGCTCGAACGGGATCTTCGCGCACCACGACAGGGTGTGGCGACCCGTGGGGCTCCTGCCGCCAGCACCCGGCGGCGAGTCATGGCGTGCCGACTCGATGGTGGGCACGCAGGGCAGCCGGACCGGCGCCGCCCACTCCGAGCGCGGGGCCGCGGGGCCGCGGGGCCGCGGGGGTGCGGGGGTGAACGTCAGGTCTGGCGCGGGGTCGGCGCGCGGGCCCGTCCGGCAGGCCCCCGGTGAGGTACGCCTCGGTCAGCCGCCGGTCGTCCGCGTCCCGGGTCAGCCCGGTGCCGGAGACCGGGGCCGCCACCCCGGCCGCGTCCCCGTCCGCCAGGGCATCCGGGCTCGCGCTAGCAACTCGTCAGGACGCCGCCGGCGGCACGGCGACGCACATCGGCATGGTGCCGGCTTGCTCTTGTCTACCCGGCTACTGCTGGATCGACTGGAAGATCTCGTTGAGTGAGCTCATCCGGTGCTCGGTCAACTCGCGCAGCTGTGCGCCGGCGTCCTGGAGAGCGGCGAGCACCAACTCCTCCATTTCCTCCGGGTCGGTGTCGGCGAACAGGTCCCGACCCAGGCGTACGCCGGTGAAGGTGCCCGCCGCGGTCACCGAGACCCGTACCGCACCGTTGGCGGCCGTGCCGGTGACCTCGGTGGCCGACAGCCGGTCGCGCATGGCGGCCACCTGGTCCTGCACCGCCTGCGCCTGCTCCAGCATCCGGTCCAAGTCCGACATGGGATCCTCCCTCAGCGCCCTGACCAGGTACGCACGTTGGCCCATTCGCCCTCGGCGTAGTTGTTCCACGACAGGTTCATCGCCGAGGCGATCCTGCCGAGGACACCGGCCTCGCCGAACAGGCCGTTGGCGGCGATGTTCCACTCCTGCTGCAGACCTTGGTAATAGGACTGGGCCGGACCCTGCCACTGGTCCTGCAGGGGCACCAGCTTGTTGATCAGCGCCGCGAGCTGGTCTTCGATTTCGGCGGCTTTGGCGTTGAGCGTCTGCCCGGCCATCTCCAGCTCCGCCGGGACGCGCAGGTGGCTGGTGGTGGGATCTGGCATGGATCTCTCCTGTTCGTGGCGGGAGGGCTAGAGGTTCGCGCCGGGGATGTCCTGGTTGACGGCAACGAGGCTGTTGATGTTGGCCTGCTCGGCATCGACGTAGTTGTGGAAGTTGCCGCGCAGGCCACTGCCGATGTCGGTCAGCGCGTTGTGCAGCATCCGGCCGAACACGTCGAAGTCGTTCATGAGGATCTCGAACTGTCCGGCCGCGACGCCGTGCCAGATCGCCTGCATCTGCACCACAGTCGACCGCAGGCTGGCAAGCTCGCCGTCGATATCCGTCGCGGTCACGTCACAGCTGGCCGCGGCGTCCATGATCATTTCCGGTGTTACGAGAATGTGGTCCATCGCAACTTCTTCCTTCCGCTGCCGTCGACAGCTGTTATGCCTTCATCAGGATGGTGGTGCGGCGCGGACAGCGCGAGTGACCTCTTTGCAGGACACCGTGACAGTCCCCGGGCTCAGCGCTGCGTCATCGACCCTTGGACGTCATGCTCGTGAGGTTCGCGCCCTCGGCCCCGACGTAGTTGTCGTACGACTTCTGCATCGCCGCGACGGCGTCATCGAGCAGGCCCTGGGTATCGGTGGTGAGTTTCTTCAGGTCGGTGGTGAGGGCCTCGTACTTGTCCCCCGCCGGGCTGTTCCACGATTCACAGATCGACTGCAGGTGGATCGCCATCGCCTTGAGGTTGCCGTCGATCGAGTCGCGCTGCTTACGCACACTGCTGATCGACTCCCCGAGCAGCGGGATCTGCACGGCGTACTCGTAGCGCTTGCCGTCCACGACGACGGCGACCGGCTTGCCATTGCCGTCGGTGATCATCCCGTTCTTCGAGTCGTACATGAGGGTGGTGAGCCCGTCGGCCCCGTACGAGATGGTGACGTTCTTGCCGTCCTTGCTCCCGTGCAACGGGCGGCCCCGACCGTCGAACGTGTCGTATATCCACCCGTCGGCCTGCATCAGTACGACGTCACCGCCGGGGTTGCGGTTGACGACCGTGCCGTCCTGGTACGTCCACACACTCGAGCCGTCGTCGGAGTACTTGATGTCGACGGCGTTGGTCTTGCCGTCCTCGGCGCCGTGCGTGGGCCGTCCCTGCCCGTCGAACCTGTCGAACGTCCACCCAGCGGCCTGCACCCCCGTCACGGTTCCCGCCGGGTCCCGCCGGACCGTCGTGCCGTCGCCGTACTTCCACGTGCTCGACCCGTCCGGGGCGTACGTGATGGTGAACTGCTGGGCCGGCTCCCCGTTCGTGCTCGGCACGGTGCCGTGCGTGGGGTTGCCCTTCGCGTCGAACTGGTCGAAGGTCATGCCGTCCTTCAGCACCTGCCGGGTGGTGTCGCCCTCGGCGTTGCGATACACCTTGGTGCCGTTGCCCTGGTAGGTCCAGATGCTCGACCCGTCGGCGCCGTAGGTGATGTCGACCTGCTGCGCCGGGTCGCCGCCCCGGCCGGGAACCGTCCCGTGGGTGGGCCTGCCGTCGCCGTTGAACGCGTCGAAGACGCTGCCGTCATTCAGCTCCTGCCGGGTCGCCGTCCCGTCCGCGGCGCGGAAAATCTTCGAGCCGTCGCCCTGGTAGCTCCAGATGCTCGACCCGTCGGCGCCGTAGGTGATGTCGACCTGCTGCGCCGGGTCGCCGCCCCGGCCGGGAACCGTCCCGTGGGTGGGCCTACCGTCGCCGTTGAACGCGTCGAAGACGGTGCCCTCGGAGGTGGTCTGCCGAACCACCTCGCCGTCAGGGTTGCGGTCGACCTTGGTGCCGTCGGCGTAGGTCCAGGTGCTGCTGCCGTCACCGCCGTAAGTGATGTCCACCGCCTGCGCGGGCTGCCCATCGGCCCCCGGCACGGTGCCGTGCGTGGGCTTGCCCTCAGGGGTGAACCGGTCGAACGTCACACCATCCGCGCTCACCTCACGCGTAACGTCACCAGCGGCATTGCGGTCGACCGTCGTGCCGTCGGCGTAGGTCCAGGTGCTGCTGCCGTCACCGCCGTAAGTGATGTCCACCGCCTGCGCGGGCTGCCCATCGGCCCCCGGCACGGTGCCGTGCGTGGGCTTGCCCTCAGGGGTGAACCGGTCGAACGTCACACCATCCGCGGTCACCTCACGGGTGACGTCACCAGCGGCATTGCGGTCGACCGTCGTGCCGTCGGCGTAGGTCCACGTGCTCGACCCGTCAGCGCCATAGGCGATGTCCACCGCCTGCGCGGGCTGCCCATCCGACCCCGGCACCGTGCCGTGCGTGGGCTTGCCCTCAGGGGTGAACCGGTCGAACGTCACACCATCCGCCGTCACCTCACGCGTAACGTCACCAGCCGCATTGCGGTCCACCGTCGTGCCGTCGGCGTAGGTCCACGTGCTGCTGCCGTCACCGCCGTAAGCGATGTCCACCGCCTGCGCCGGCTGCCCATCCGACCCCGGCACCGTGCCGTGCGTGGGCTTGCCCTCAGGGGTGAACCGGTCGAACGTCACACCATCCGCGCTCACCTCACGCGTAACGTCACCAGCCGCATTGCGGTCCACCGTCGTGCCGTCGGCGTAGGTCCACGTGCTGCTGCCGTCACCGCCGTAAGCGATGTCCACCGCCTGCGCCGGCTGCCCATCCGACCCCGGCACCGTGCCGTGCGTCGGCTTGCCCTCAGGGGTGAACCGATCAAACGTCACACCATCCGCGGTCACCTCGCGGGTGACGTCACCAGCGGCGTTACGGTCGACGGTCGTGCCGTCGGCGTACGTCCACGTACTCGACCCGTCACCGCCATAAGCAATCGACACGTCCTGCGCGGGCCGCCCATCGGCGCCCGGCACCGTTCCATGCGTCGGCCTCCCATCAGCAGTGAACCCGTCGAACGTCACACCATCCGCCGTCACCTCACGCGTAACGCCACCAGCCGCATTGCGATCGACCGTCGTGCCGTCGGCGTAGGTCCACGTGCTGCTGCCGTCACCGCCGTAAGCGATGTCCACCGCCTGCGCCGGCTGCCCATCCGACCCCGGCACCGTGCCGTGCGTGGGCTTGCCCTCAGGGGTGAACCGATCAAACGTCACACCATCCGCGGTCACCTCGCGGGTGACGTCACCAGCGGCGTTACGGTCGACGGTCGTGCCGTCGGCGTACGTCCACGTACTCGACCCGTCACCGCCATAAGCAATCGACACGTCCTGCGCGGGCCGCCCATCGGCGCCCGGCACCGTTCCATGCGTCGGCCTCCCATCAGCAGTGAACCCGTCGAACGTCACACCATCCGCCGTCACCTCACGCGTAACGCCACCAGCCGCATTGCGATCGACCGTCGTGCCGTCCGCATAGGTCCACGTGCTGCTGCCGTCACCGCCGTAAGCGATGTCCACCGCCTGCGCCGGCTGCCCATCCGACCCCGGCACCGTGCCGTGCGTCGGCTTGCCCTCAGGGGTGAACCGATCAAACGTCACACCATCCGCGGTCACCTCGCGGGTGACGTCACCAGCGGCGTTACGGTCGACGGTCGTGCCGTCGGCGTACGTCCACGTACTCGACCCGTCACCGCCATAAGCAATCGACACGTCCTGCGCGGGCCGCCCATCGGCGCCCGGCACCGTTCCATGCGTCGGCCTCCCATCAGCAGTGAACCCGTCGAACGTCACACCATCCGCCGTCACCTCACGCGTAACGCCACCAGCCGCATTGCGATCGACCGTCGTGCCGTCCGCATAGGTCCACGTACTCGACCCATCACCGCCATAAGCGATGTCGACCGCCTGCTGCCCATCGGCCCCCGGCACCGTTCCATGCGTCGGCCTGCCGTCGACGTTGAACCGGTCGAACGTCGCACCATCCGCCGTCACCTCACGCCTAATGCCACCAGCCGCATTCCGATCGACCGTCGTGCCGTCCGCGTAGGTCCAGGTGCTGCTGCCGTCGCCGCCGTAGGCGATGTCGACCGCCTGCGCCGGCTGGCCGTCGGCCCCCGGCACCGTGCCGTGCGTCGGCCTGCCATCAGCAGTGAACCCGTCGAACGACGCACCATCCGCCGTCACCTCACGCGTAACGCCACCAGTCGCGTTACGGTCGACCGTCGTGCCGTCGGCGTACGTCCACGTACTCGACCCATCACCGCCATAAGCGATGTCGACCGCCTGCGCCGGCTGGCCGTCGGCCCCCGGCAGCGTGCCGTGCGTCGGCCTGCCATCAGCAGTGAACCCGTCGAACGACGCACCATCCGCCGTCACCTCACGCGTAACGCCACCAGCCGCATTGCGATCCACCGTCGTACCGTCCGCGTAGGTCCACGTACTCGACCCGTCGGGGCCGTAGGCGATCGACACGTCCTGCGCGGGCTGCCCATCGCCCCCCGGCACCGTGCCATGCGTCGGCCTGCCATCAGCAGTGAACCCGTCGAACGACGCACCATCCGCCGTCACCTCACGCGTAATGCCACCAGCCGCATTGCGATCCACCGTCGTACCGTCCGCGTAGGTCCACGTACTCGACCCGTCACCGCCGTACGTGATGGAGACGTCCTGGTTTCCCGGAAGGGTCCCATGGGTGGGCCTGCCATCCGCGGTGAACCGGTCAAACGACGCACCATCCGCAGTGACCTGACGCGTAACGTCACCAGCCGCATTCCGATCCACCGACGTGCCATCCGCATAGGACCACGTACTCGACCCGTCACCGCCGTAAGCGATGTCGACCGCCTGCGCCGGCTGCCCATCGGCCCCCGGCAGCGTGCCGTGCGTGGGCCTGCCGTCCGCGGTGAACCCGTCGAACGACGCACCATCCGCGGTCACCTGACGCGTAACGTCACCAGCCGCATTCCGATCCACCGTCGTACCGTCCGCGTAGGTCCAGGTACTCGACCCGTCACCGCCGTACGTGATGGAGACGTCCTGGTTCCCCGGGAGGGTCCCGTGGCTGGGCCTGCCGTCGGCGGTGAACCCGTCGAAGACGGTTCCGTCGGGGAGTTGCTGGCGCACGGGACGGCCGTCGCTGTCGTAGTCGACGACTGTGCCGTCGGCGCTGGTCTCGGTGGGCACGTCGGTCTCCTCGACTGGCGGCGGGCATGCGCTTCGAGACTAGGAGCGACGACAGAGCAGACGGCAAGACACTTGTTCGGGGACGTCGGAGGCTGTTTCGGGAGGAACTTTGCGACGTCCTCGAACCGGCACGGGCTTTCAGCCGTTCTATGGCGGAACCTGGTGTGGGAGGTAGCAATGTTGGAAGTCGCTGTCGTGGCAGATCAACCGATCTGGCGAGCCGGCCTGGAAAAGCTGGCCGGCGACGATCCGGATCTGCGGATGGTCGCGGCGGTGGCTGCGCTGACGGACCTGCCGGCCGGTGCGACGTACGACCTGGTCGTTCTGGATGCAGCGGAACCGGATGCGTCGACGCTGGGGCTGGTCCGCGGGGCCACGCCGTTCGGGCATCTGCTCGTCAGCGCGGACTGGACGGGCCGCCCGAAGCTGATGGCGGCGATCCGGGCCGGGGCGCGCGGCTGCGTGAGCCGACTCGCGGAGCAGGAGGCGGTGCGGGAGGCCATGCGGGTGACCGCGCAGGGTGGCTTCTACCTGTGCCCGCGGCTGGCGGACCGGTTCCCGGCCGAGTTGCCGGGTTCTCCCGCCGACGAGCAGGGCGGGCTCGCACCGCGGGAGGTGGAGACGTTGCGGTGGATTGCGTCCGGCTTCACGCACTCGCAGATCGCTACGCGGATGGGCCTTTCCCAGGCGACGGTCAACACGTACGCGAAGCGGATCCGCGCGAAGCTGAACGCCAACAATAAGGCCGAGCTGACCCGCCGCGCGATCGAGCTCGGCCACTTGACGTCCTTGAAGAGCTAGAAGATCGTGCGTCCCATCATCATCAGGTGGCCGAAGACGCCGAAGACGCCCATGGTCAGCGGCGCGATGAGGATCGCCGCGAGGACGCCGAGCGCTTCGGCGCGGCTGCGGCGGATCGGCGGTTTGGGGCCGGGTCCGTGTGGCTTGGCTGGCGGCATGAACACGCTCATCGCGACTCCGGCCGCGATGACGAGCAGTCCCGCCCCGAGCAGGATGACCGCTGCCACGCCGCCGGAGGTGGCGTACGCGCGGGCTGCGGCGACCAGCAGCCCGAAGACGCCGATGGTTGCCGCCCCGCCGAGTAGGTAGAGCTCGGTGGTGAACGCCGCTCCGCGTGCCCTGACGGCGATGGCGATGCAGATGAAGAGGGCGAGGATCACGGCGAACCAACGTCCGGAGAGGGCCAGCACGGGCATCGCCACGGCGAGGGCGAGGACCGGACCGGCCAGCACGATGGGCAGGATCCGGGCCGAGGTGTGCACGAGCTCGGGGATGGGCCGCACGGGCGTCCAGGCTGTGATGAGGGCGGCGATGCGGCGGCCGAGGGCCAGCATTCCGGTGGCGACCGCAGCGGCGATCGCGGCGGATTCGACGGTGTCGGCTTCCAGGCCGGCGGTGAGTGCGACGGTCAGACCGCCCGCGAGCAGAGATACCTCGGCCGCGACGAAGATCGTTTCGGGCAGCATCGCGATCGCCATGAGCATCGCGGTGTTGGCGCCGATGGCGGCGCCGCCCCAGGCCCAGTCGCTGCCGCCGAGGCCACGGGCGATGAGCAGACCGGCGCCGGCGAGGCCGGGTACGGCGGTGAGCGCGGCGGTCAGCACGAGGCCGACCGGCACCGCGGTCTGGCGTTGGCGCAACCCCCAGGCGGTGCCGAGCAGAGCCATGCTGGCGACGGTGAGCCCCACAGCCGCACCGGTGTCGGTGCCGTAACTCAGCGAGAGCAGGACGGCCGCCGCGATCAGCAGGATGAGGCCGAGGGCGAGCACGACAGGCCCGGGGTGGACGCTGTTGCGGCGTAGCTGTTCGGTTTCCTCGGCGACGGCCTCGTCGATGTCTTTGACGTCGAGGACGTCGACCGTGCCCGCTGCGAGGTCGTACAGGTAAAGCACCTCGCCGTCGACGACACCGGCCTGCAGCAGTCCGGTGTCGAGGGCGAACGGCCCGGTGTCGGGGCGGGCCAGCGACCAGACGGGTGGAAGCTGGTCGGAGCCGTCCTGGCCGCAGATTTCGGCGAGGCGGGGGCTGTACTCCCCCACCGGGCTGAGCGACGGCAGTGCGATGTCGACGCTGCGATAGGTGCCCACCACTGTGACCCGGGTGTGTTCGTTCGCCATGCGAAGGCCTTTCAGTTGACGGGTTCGAGCGCCGGCACGGGAACGGCGGTCTGGATGAGCTGGCCGGGGTGGCCGCGCCGGACCAGGACGCCGCGGCCGGGCGGGCGCTGGGCGGCGCGTTCGTCGCCGAGGATGACGCCTTCCCGGTGGTCGCCGGAGAGCACGAGGCCGCCGCAGCCCATGTCGCGGATGCGGCTGGCGAGCTGGTCGGACATGCCGGAGCGGACCATGCCGCCGACCCGGCGGGCGAGAACGAGGTGCAGGCCGACCTCGCGGGCCTGCGGGATGAACGGGATGAGGGGGGCGAGCACGGCCTGCGGGCCGCCGGAGAGCAGGTCGTAGTCGTCGACGACGACGTAGATCTCCGTGCCTTCCCACCAGTCGCGGGCTTTGAGCTGGGCGGGGGTGATGCCGGGCGGCGGGATCCGTTCCTTGAGTTTGTCGACGACGCTCTGGACGTAGACCCGTGCGCTGTCGGCGTCACCGGCGTACGCGCCGAGGTGTTCGGGTTCCACGGCGTCCACGAGCGAGTGGCGGTAGTCGAACAGGACCACCCGCATGTCGTACGGGGAGATGCGTTCGGTGAGCCCGGCCAGCCACGTACGCAGGAAGGTGCTCTTGCCGGAACCGGCGTCGCCGTAGATGAGGAAGTGCGGGTCGCCGGTGGTGAGGTCGAGCCCGACGGTGCGCAGGTCGTTCTCGGCGACGCCGATCGGCACGGTCGCGGGGGTGGCAGCGGCCAGGGCGGGCAGCTCGGCGACAGTGATGCGCTGCGGCAGCAACCGGATCGGAGGCGCGGCAGGACCGGCCCAGTGCTCGGCGACCTGGGCGATGGTGTCCTCCTGGGCTTCGCGCAGCCCGTCCGCGGAGTCGACGCCGTCGAGGCGGGGCAGCACGAGCTGGAAGTAGATGCCCGGTGCGCTGATGCCGCGGCCCGGCACCCCGGCGGGCACCCGGGCGGCGATGCGGCGGTTGACGTCGGATTCGCTCGGATCGTTGAGGCGCAGCTCGATGCGGGTGCCGATGCTGTCTCGCAGGGCGGGCCGGATGTCGTTCCAGCGTCCGGAGGTGAGCACCAGGTGCACTCCGGCGCCCAGGCCGCGCGCGGCGATCTCGTTGACCGCGGCCTCGGCGCCCTCGAACTCGGTGCGCAGCGCACCCCAGTTGTCGATCATCAGGAAGACGTGCGGGGCGCCGAGGTCGGCGAAGGTCTCGATGCCCTTGGCGCGCATGGTGCGTTCTCGTTCGACGATCAGTGCGCGCATCTCGGCGAAGGTGCGGCTGACCAGCTCGGGTTCGGCGCGACCGGCGACCGTGCCGACGTGCGGTGCCGCCGCGTACGGGTGAAGTGTCCCGCCGCCGAAGTCGATGCAGTAGAACCGCATCTCCTCGGGGGTGTGGGTGAGCATTCCGGCGAGCATGATCGTGCGCAGGAGCGAGCTGCGCCCGGTCCGTGGCGCGCCGACGGCGGCGAGGTGCCCGTGAGCGCCGCCGAAGTCCATGACGAGCGTCTCCTGGTCCTGTTTGATGGGCAGGTCGAGCAGGCCGATCGGCACGGCGAGGCGCCCGGACAGCGGCCAGACGTGGGCGGAGTAGCCGCGTTCCGCCTGGACGGAAGGTCGGCCGATCAGGTGGTCGAGGGCCAGCGCGGCGGGCAGCGGCGGCAGCCACACCTGGTGCGCGGGGCTGGTGACCGAGGTCAGCCGGTCCACCACGATCTTCAGCTCGGTCGGGCCGGGCCGGGCGGTGAGCTGCGGCTCCTCGGTCTCCTGCGCCATCGAGGTGTGGGTGCGCAGGTCGAACGGGAGCAGCGCGCCGTCGCCGCGGCCGATGCTGAACCGTTCCTCCGCGCTGACGTAGGGGGCGGAGACGTGGGCGACGCGGAACCGCTGGTAGATCGACTCGTCTACTTTCAGGTACGCCGAGCCGGGGATCGGGGGGAGTTTGTACGCGTCGGTGGTGCCGATGACCGTTCGGCTCTCGGCGGCGCTGAAGGTGCGCAGGCAGATCCGGTAGGACAGGTGCGAGTCCAGCCCACGCAGCTTGCCCTCCTCGAGCCGTTGGGTGGCCATGAGCAGGTGCATGCCGAGGCTGCGGCCGACCCGGCCGATCTGGACGAACAGCTCGGCGAACTCGGGGCGCCCGGAGAGCAGTTCGCCGAACTCGTCGACCACGATGAGCAGCGTGGGCAGCGGTTCGAGCGGGGTGCCGTCGGCCGCGACGGCGCCGGCCGCGCGGCGCATCTGGTATTCGCGCACGGTGTCGATGTTGCCGGCATCACGCAGGATCCGCTGACGGCGCTGCTGTTCACCCATGAGGGCGGCGAGCACCCGGTCGATCATGGCGGCGTCGTCGGCGAGGTTGGTGATCAGCCCGGAGACGTGGGGCAGGCCTTGCAGCGGCGCGAACGCCGCGCCGCCCTTGAAGTCGATGAGGACGAAGCTGAGAAGCTCCGGCGAGTGGGTCAGCGCGAGGCCGGTGACCATCGTACGCAGCAACTCGCTCTTGCCGGAGCCGGTGGCGCCGACGATCAGGCCGTGCGGGCCGGAGCCGCCCTGCCCGGATTCCTTGATGTCGAGCACGACGGTCTGGCCTTCGCCGTCGACCCCGATCGGCGCGCGCAGCATCCGCGGGTCGCCGGCGGTGACCCATCGGCTGGTGACGTCGCCGCGACCGGGGTCGGTGCCGAGGATCATCTCGCTGAGCGAGCGGGTGCGGGTGAGGACCTGTTCGCGTTCGTCGCTGAGCCGCAGCGGCGCGAGGTTGCGCGCGATGAGCTCGGCCAGCAACGGCGACACGTCGTCGGGCCGGCAGCGCAGCGCCGGGGTGACGACCAGATCGCGGCGTCCTTCGGTGACCACGTGTCCGGCGTCGTCGAAGCGGATCCGCAGGTCGACCCGGCTGGGTTCGTCCAACTCCCGTTCGCCGCAGAAGATCAGAGTGAGGCCGAGCTGGGGTCCGGCCCCGGCGAGCAGGGCGGCCATCAGGTCGGAGCGGCCCCATTCGGAGAACGGCGCGAATCCGGTGAAGAGCACGACCAACCGCCGCTGCTTGGCGGCGGGGCGATCGCCACTGAACCCATTACGCCGGGTGGTCTGCAGTTCGGTGCGCTGGGTGAGTTCGGCCTGCAGGAAGGTGGCCAGGACATCGGGGCCCTCGGCGACCAGCGACACCGATCCGCTGTCACTGCGGGCGTCCGGCTCGAAGGTGTGCGGCAACCACTTGGTCCATTCCCAGTGTTCAGAGCTGGCGGTCTCGATCACCAGGGTGACGTCGTCGGGGGCGTGCAGGACGGCGATCTGGCACAGCAGGGCTCGGGTGAGCAGGTCGGTGCGGGCCGGGTCGCCGACGACGCTGATGACTCCGGCGTTGCCGACGTCGATGATCATCGGCTGGTTGTCGAGGTGGCCCATCCGGTCGATCAGGCGGTGCGCCGCCTGCATGGAGTCCCAGTCGTAGTCGCCCAGCGGATCCATCTTGGGGTCGAGCTCGATCGGGGTGGCCAGCCGTACGGCCCCGTGCCCGATCCGGACCCGCAGGAAGTCGGCGTCGTCCTGGCGTCGTTCCCACACGCGGTGCCGGTTGATGCTGATCGACCAGAGCCGCTGCGGGTCGGGGTTGGCGAGCGCCGCGACGGTCCGCTGGGCCTGGGCGACCTCGCGGGCCTGGTCGCGGGCCAGCGCGAGGTGCCGGCGGTAGCGGACGCGCTGCTTGCGGGCGGTGCGGCCGCTGGTGCTGCGCTGCTGCATCCGCATCGCGATGACCGCGCCTGCGGAGGTCACGAAGAACAGCACACCAATGATGATCAGCGCGGGTTTGCCAAACGTGATCATGTACGCGGACATGCCGACGCTGCTCAAGAGCGGCAGAATCAGCGTCCACGCGGAGTTCGCCTGGTTGTCGGTGGGCGGTTCGGGCGGGCTGGGCAGGGTCACCGTCTGCTCCGGCAGCTGCGGCAACAGCATCCGGGCGGGCCGGTGGAAGGCCAGGCGGCTCATCAGGCTCCTCAGCCTCGGACGTCGAAGTCGACGTCGGTCAGGTCGGCGGCTTCCAGCGTGCTGAGCTGTTCGTCACTGGGGTCGTCGAGGGCGCTGATGCGCCCGGCGTGCTGCTCGGTCATCGCCTGGAAGACCTTGCGCGCGTACCGGCCGTTGCCGAAGCCTTCGCCGCGGTCGATGGTGGCGAAGAACTCGGCCAGTCGGTCCTGGGCGCCGTCGGAGAGCCGATAGTCGTGGTCCTTGGCCTGTTTCGCGACGATCCGTGCCATGTCGACCTCGGAGTAGTCGTCGAAGGTCAGGGTGCGCGAGAACCGGGACGACAGACCCGGGTTGGCGGCGATGAAGTGACGCATCAGGTCGGGGTAGCCGGCCACGATGACGACGACCGCCTCGCGGTGGTCCTCCATGAGCTTGACCAGCGTGGAAATCGCCTCGCGGCCGAAGTCGCTGCCCTGTCCCTCGGGCACCAGCGCGTACGCCTCGTCGATGAACAGCACCCCGCCGAGCGCTCGCTCGAACGCGGCCTGGGTCTTGGGTGCGGTGTGCCCGACGTACTCGCCGACGAGCATGCCGCGGTCGACCTCGACGAGATGGCCGCTGCTGAGCATGCCCAGCGCGGCGAGCAGTTGACCGTAGAGCCGGGCGACGGTCGTCTTGCCGGTGCCGGGGTTGCCGGCGAACACCAGGTGCCGGGACATCGGCGGGGGTGCCAGGCCGGCCTCGCGGCGCCGTTTCACCAGGTGCATCAGTTTGACCATCGTCCCGACGTCCTGCTTGACGCGGGTGAGCCCGATCAGCTCGTCGAGTTGGTCGAGCAGCGGCTGCAGCTCGACGGTGTCGGGCTGCAGGGCGATGCCGGCCGCCGAGGTGGCGACCGTCGCCGAGGCAACGCCCGCCGCCGGAACGGCGACCGAGGGCCAGCGCGCCGCGCCGACCCCCGAGCTGTGACATTCGGTGAAGGTCGCCGACGCCCGGTCGCCCTGGCTGACGTCCTCGTCCGTTTCGCGTACGGCACACCGGTGGAACGCCGGGTCGGCGTCGTCGCCGATGTATATGGCGGGATATCCGGTACGCGAGAACGTCGAGTCGGCGATGCTGCCGTGGGCGCCCGCTCCGAAATAGATGCCGTTCTTCTTCGTGTCGGTGACCGTCAGTCGCCGCACTGACGGGCGCGCGCCGGTCCAGACAGCTATCCCGCTGCCACCGATCTCGGCGACCTCGCAGTCGTCGAGCATCGGTTCGGCGTCGACATCGATGAAGATGCCGGCGGCACCGCAGCCGCGTACGGCGGTGCGCGTGATCGCCGGGGCGGCACCGGCCGCGATCTCCACTCCGGTCTGGGCGATGTCGCGGATGACGCAGTCCTGCAGCAGCGGCCGGTGCGGGGTGTCGACCCGTACACCGGTGTGGCACCTGGCCACGGTCAGCCCGCGCAGCTGGGCGTCGGCGGTCTCGTCGATCTGGATGCCGCCCAGCTCGGCCCGCTCGACCCGGCCGCCGCGCACGTGCAGGATCGCCGCACCGGAGGCGCGCACGCCCAGCTCGGAGGTGCCCTCGACGGTGACGTCGAGCAGGGTGACCGCCGCCGCGCCGGTCAGGTGCACGGCGGTGAACCCGCAGTTGGTCACGGCGCTGTCGCGCATCAGCAGCCGGCTGGCGCCCACCGCGAAGACGCCGTTGGCGGCAGCGGTGCTCAGCGCGCCGCCGGTCCAGCGAACCTCGGCGTCGTCGAGAAGGGCGAGCCCGGTCTGCACGCTGTCGGTCACTGTGGAATTGCGTACGCCCAGCCGGCTGTGCTGGGTTGCCAGCACCCCGGAGGTGCCGGCCCGGTTCACGGTGGTGTCCACCAGCAGCGCGCCGGACGTGCCGCCGGTGACGAGCCCGGCCGCGCCGGTACGGCTGATCTCGCAGTTACGCACGACGACGCCGGTGCCCTCCGGCGGCTCGGCGATCTCGTGGTCGTCGGCTCGTCCGGGCCGCACGGTCGCCCACCAGGCGCGGTCGCCGGGCAGGTTGCCGAGCACGCGAACGCCGTCGCCGCCGACGTCGTGCACCTGGCTGCCGGACAGGCGCAACACGCTGGCGTCGCGGACCTCGATGCCGGCCTCGGCGGCTCCGCCGATGTCGCAACCGGTGAGCACAGCCGAGGCGTTCCCAGCGAGGCGGACCGCGACCCCCGGGGTGTCGGTGAGCACGGCGTCGGTGAGGGTGAGCACGGCCGACCCGGTCGCGGCCACCGCCGCTCCCGTGACCCGCAGCCGTTCGGCGTCGAGCCTGGCCCCGTCGACCACGCCCACCGCGACGCCCTCGGCGCCGTCCACCGAGCAGCCGGTCAGCCGGGCCGTGGCACGGCCGGTGAGCTGCACCGACCCGGCGGCGACACGGCTGTCCTCCAGGTTCAGGTGTCCGGAGGTGACTGTGACATCGCCGCGGATCGTCAGGCCGCGCGCGGTGACCGTGCCGGCGCGCACCATCAGGGCGGGCCCTTCGGCCGCGACCAGCTCGACCAGACCGTCCACGTTCTCGGCCATGACGGTGACCGTGCCGTCCAGCACGAGGCACTCGCGGTAGGTGCCGGCCGCCACCGCCACGACAGTGCCCGGCTTGGCGGCGCGCACGGCCGCACCGATCGTGCGGTGCCGGCTCCACGCCCGGGTGGAGACCCGTTCGATCTTGGCCGCGGCCACCTCAGGACGCACAGTTCGCCCGCACCTGGGCCAGGACGATCCGCGCCTGCTTGGCCCCGGAGGCGTCCTTCGCGTCGAGCCGCACGGCGATCTGGTTGCGGTGCACCGGGAAGGTCCCGACGCCGACCCAGGTCCCGGCGGCCTTGCGCTGGTCGACAGTGAAGTTGGCGTACGGCGTGCCGGAGGTCCCGGTGGTGATCGTGTATTTGACGCCGTCGGCGAGTGTGGTTCCGGGCACCGCCGGCACGTAGACGCCGACCTGGCAGGAGGTGATGCGCTCGCCGGTGCTGAACGACCATGTCGCCGTCTGCGGCTGGGTCTGCTCCGCGGTGGGCAGGGGCAGCGTCTGGAACGTGCCGCGGCAGCCGTCCTGCTTCCAGCCGCCGGTGCCGATCGTCCGCCACTGCGCGGTGCGGCCCTGGGCGTCGAACCCGCGGTCGGCACGCGCCTCGCAGTCCCAGCCGGCGACCCCGGTGAAGCCCGCGACCGGCGGGGCCGAGCTGGCCGGTGCCTTGCCCTTGAAAGCCGCCTTCTGGGCGGGGCTCATCGGCTTGACCAGGTGCCAGAACACCCCGACGACGACGGCGCCCACCGCTACCAGCGCGGTCACGGTGATCAGCGTCGGCAGCCGGACGGTCCTCCGCTCACTCGCCGGACGCTCGGCCGCGTGTTCGACGAAGGCCCGGACGAACTGGCCGCGCCGGCTGAGCTCCTCGGACGCCCGGTGCTCGACGTCCGGCCCGGCCGGATGTTCAGTTCTCGTTGCCCCAGTCATGCTGCTCCGCGCTCGGCTTGCCGGTGTGTAGCTGACCCGGATCATCGCGCACGCTGCGGGGACGCGGCCAAGCCCCGCGAACAGGGGACATGTGCCGGTCCACCCGCGTGGCAGGGTCAAGCAGCGAAGGCTCCAACGGCTGGCGTACCAGCCCGCGCAGTGACGCGCAACGGAGTGGAACCATTACCGTCGGTAATGGTTCCACTCCATTGTCAATGCGCCTCGCACCCCGTTGGCACTTACCCCGAGTCGAGGCGTCGTGCCACCGCGCGTGTCCTCTGGTGCGTGCTGAACTTCCGCGTCACAGGCGTCACACGATGGAGATCGACCGCACCTGGGTGTTGCCCTTGGTGTCGACGTACACCTTGTAATCGCCGACGGCGTAAGTGCCAGCAGCGTTGTTGTTGATGGTGAACGTGCCCGTCACAGCAGACTCGCTGCCGTCGATGCGGGTCTGCTTCACCGTGATGGTCAACTCGTTGGTGTTGCCCTTCAGCTTCTTGACCACCGCCGACGGCTTCGCGTCGACGGCCGCGTTGGCGACCGTCACGTAGACGGCGTCGGGTGACGAGAACTCCGCGTTCTTCTGCCCATCACCGAACACGAAGAAGCCCCGCTGTTCGACGGCACCGCGCCCCGGGAACGGATCCGGGTTGGAGGCCAGGTACGTCGGGTTGAGCTTGTACAGGTCCGTCTTGGAATCCGCGAGGACGGGCTTCACCCCGGCGTACGGCGCATCGGTGATCGCGAGGTTGACCGACAGGTAGATGGCGTTGGGGTTGGTGGCCGAGATGCGCGAGGAGAAGTACTTGTCCGCGCTCTGCCCCGCGGGAACGGCCAGCGGCACAACCGCGCCGCCGACGAGGATGTTGAACTGGAAGCCGCCGTAGCCTCCGGCGACGAACTTCGCCCAAGCCGCGTCCGACATGTGGTCGGGGCGCTCCACCTTGAACTCCAGACGCATCGGCGCCACGTACGAGTTGTTCAGGTACTCGGCGTCGTTCAGGGGCAGGTAGACCCCTCCCGGCTCGTGGCCCAGTGCGAAGGCCGCCTGCGTCGGGGCCGTGTTGCCGCGCCCGTTCCACATCGGGATATTGAACGAGGTGGCGCCGAGCAGTGCCTGGTTGCCCAGCTGGTTCGCGCCGACAGTCGGCGACGCGTCCTTGTAGGTTCCGATCGTGACGTCGAGCAGGTCGAGGTCCGCGCGGTCGGCGTTCAGCCCCGGCATGTCCGCCCACATGAACTTGGCGCCGGCGGGCCCGGAGTAGCGGGCCATCTCCAACATGCCGTCGGCCATGATCTTGGTCATCTGCACTGCCGAGTCGACCTTCATCCGCTCGTTGGCCGTGTGCCACCAGCGCTCGTTACCCGGGATGACGGCGCCGAAGGCAGTCATCTTGTTGCGGAAGTTGCTGGCCAGCGTGCCACCGGTCGTGCCCTGTGGGTACACCACGTCCCGGAGGGAATACGGATCCGCGAACTCCTGCGGGCTGTGGTCGATGGAGGCCTGGTAGCTCCCGAACTGAAGAGCCGTCAGCGGGTTGTCGTGAGTGACGTACAACCCGGCGCCGATGGGCGAGCCAAGGCTGCCGATGGTGAACCCCTTCGACTGGAAGGCGTCCGTGACCGCCGCCGTCGCCTGGCCGGAGTCAGCCGCGTTGAGGTGCATGCTGCGCACGTACATCGGCATGCTGAGGCTGCCGGAGGCGTCCGTGTAGAAGCGCGTCGGGGTCTCTGAATTGATGTTTCCCATGAGGGCGAAGGTCAGGTTCGGCGTGCCGTTGCTCGCGTTGCGCAACAGGTTCGCCGGGATGCCCATGTACTTCCCGATGTAGGCCTCGCCTTCGACACCGTCGCGGAAGAACAGGTCGGCGATGCCGTCGGCGGCCTTCTTCAACTGCATGTCGGCGGCCGTGTCTCCCAAGGAGCCGAGCCCCTTGGAGAGGAGGAACATCCCCCACACGACGGCGTTCTTGCCGTACTGCGGGGTCGGCATCTCCATCGCGACATCGGTGTTGATCTCCAGCGTCAGCGAGTCGCCGCTGATCGTGGTCTGAACCTTGGGCGTGGTGCCGGAAGCAGCCGGGAGCCAACCCTTCGTGGTCGCGGCGGCGACGATCGCCGACACGAACCGGTCGCGCTCAGCGGAGCCGGCCCCCGCCACGTCGAGGGTGAAGATCGCCCGCGAGGCGATCTGCGTGGTGCTGCCGTAGGCGATGTCCTTGAGCGTCGGGTCGCCTTCGCGCAGTGTGACGCCAGCCGTGGCATCCGTCAGCCGGAAGGCCTTGGCGCTGTCCGCGGACAAGCTCATCGACACCGCCGGGGTCACCGATCCGGAGTTGCCGACGATGACCGGGAACCGCGAGTCGGAGGTGTAGGCCGCGATCGGGGTTTCTTCCCGATTGAGGTTCTTGTAGGCCCAGTTGTCGTAGAAGCTCGGGTTCGAGTTGTACGGGATGGACTGGAAATTGGCGGTGTTCGCCGCCGTGGGCGTGCCGGGACCGCCGTCTTCGTAGATTCCCATGACGATGCGGATGCGTCGGTCGAGGGGCAACCCCGCCTTGAGCAGCGCCTTGGCCGCGAGCAGCGTCGCCAGCGTCGGACCGCTGTCGTCCTGAATGCCCGCCCCGTAGACCCAGCCGTCCTGGACATAGGGCGAGTGGTAGGCACCAGGAGTGCCGAGGTTGCCGTCGGCGTCCCGCCAGCGCGCCAGCTGCGCCGGCGAAACGGAAGCCGTCGGCGAGTCGAGGTGACTCAACGCCATGACCATTTCCGGGGCGTCCGGGTCACCGATCTCCGCGTAGACGTACTTGTCGGCTTGGCGTTGGACGACCACCGGGAACCCCAGGTCAGTGGCCAGCTTGACCACCCAGGCGAGCTTGGCGACCTTGCGGTCGTACTCGTTCTGGTTGGCTTCGGTGTTGCTGACCGGGAAGGGGTACTCCGTCGCGGCCGTGCCGCCCCGGGAGATGGAGTCGTAGCTCGACCCGTCCAGCATCGCCCCGACCAGACTGAGCGGGTTGTAGGTGCCGTCCCCCGCCCGCGCGCTGCTGACGCGTCCAGCCAACGCCTCGACTTCCGCGTGGATCGCGTCGCGCTCGGCGTCGGTCACCGACAGGTCGTAGGTGACACTCGGCTGGAAGCGCTTTTCGCCGGAGCTGGTCGGGGACGCGCTTGCCGGGGGCGCAACGGTCGCCACGAGGGTCACGGCGAGCAGGACGGACAAGGTTAAAGTCGGTCTATCTCTCATGAAAACTCCAGAACAGGGGGAAGATCAGTAGCGACAGCACACACCAGCCGTGCCGCCAGTGGCCCTCGGAGTGGGATATCTTGAGGATCATCTGAGAATCCGCCTGTGCCGTCAGCACAGCCGCAGCCGGGACGGCGCCCAGCACGGTGACCTCGACCAGGGCACCATCGCGACCAAACCGGCGGGCGGTTCTTCTGCGATCACCGCGGCAGGCCGAGCGCGCGCAGAACGGCGGACTGCTTTGTGTCGGTTGGCCGTGGGAGACTCTCGCGCCGTGGACGTTGACGAGTTTTGGGCGGTCGTGGAGTCGGCCGGGGCGGGTCTCGACGGGCGGACCGGCGACGACGGTGAGGCGGTTGCCGCGGCGCTGGTGACGCGCTTGGCCGCAACATCATCGGAGCGCATCCTCGAGTTCCAGGAGCTGTTCGATCAGCTCCATGACGCCCTCTACCGCTGGGACGTGTGGGCGGCTGCATACCTGATCGGCGGAGGATGCTCGGACGACAGCTTTATCGATTTCCGGGCGGGAGTCATCGCGCTAGGGCGCGAGTGGTATGAGCGCGTCCTGGCCTCCCCCGACGGACTGGCTGACCATCCCGTGGTACGACAAGCGGCGGCCGAGGAAGACGACGGCGCGTTGTTCGCCGAGTCGGTGAACTACGTAGCCAGCAAGGCCTACGAGCAGGTCACGGAGGGTGATGACGACGAGTTCTACGAAGCGATGAAGGCTCGCGAACACGTTGCGGTCGGCATCGACGAGGCCCGCGAGCCCGACATGGGTGAGGACTTCGACTTCGACAACGATGACGAGATGCGGAGGCGGCTACCCCGGATGGCCGAGCTGTTCCTCGATCCCCCGTACTCCGCGACGCCGACCCCACCGACAAGGCTGAGGTCTGTCGGCAACTCGGTCTCCGGCTGACCTGCCAGCCCGAAAACGCAGACGGTGCGCGCTGAAGTTGATTTCAGCACGCACCGTGGAGCAAATATCTGGTGTCCGAGGGGCAACACGACCCATTGCCCCACCGCCGATGACGCTCAGCGCAACTCTGAAGCCCGCGCAAGTCTAGCCGTGCTGGTGACCTCTTTGGCGGAGCCGAAGAGGCCATCAACCGAAAATCCCTGTTCAGGGCATTGCCCGTGGAATCGGCGTCCTAAGGGATGTCTCGTAACTGGGTGAAGGCGTTGCTCGGCGACGAACCGGTGGTCAGCCGGCGAGGATGATGTTGTGGAGGTTGGCGATGCCGGAAGCGGCGTCGGCCAATGTGTGGCCGGCGCGGCGGTAGTCGCGCAGGATGAGGGCTTCCTTCCAATCCGGCAGATCACTGCCGTCAGACGGCTTGCGGTACGCCATGATCACCTCGGGGTGACCAGAACGCATGACCCCGTGGTCGAGTTGCGATGATGTTGTGGTCAACCGCGCGGCGCTCGGTCCGCAGGAGCGTCGCGACGCTGAGCTGCACGGCTCGGCGGTGCGGGGATGGTGCCGTCAGCACGAGTCGTGGCCGCCGCAGTCGCAGCCGCAGCCTTGGATGTGCGGCGGTGGAGCGTGAGAGTCATGACCAGCACGACCAGCGCTCCGACGATCAGCCCGAGGATCGCGCTGGCCACCGTGTTGACGAGCCAGCCGACGAGCCCGCCGAGAACACCCGTGGCGTCGTGGGCAGCGACCTCCACGTCATGCACGGCCTCGTACAGGAAGTGCAGGTTCAGCTCGTTCGTGCCTAGCAGCAGGATGTGCCCGCCCACCCACAGCATCGCCGCGGTGCCGACTACCGTCAGCACGGTGAGGACAACCGGCATCGCCCTCACCAGACCGCGGCCGAACGTCGCGACGGCGCCGGAACGTTGCGACAGGCGCAGCCCGGCGTCGTCCATCTTTACGATCAGGGCCACCACGCCGTACACCAGGACGGTTATGACGACGGCGACGACAGCCAGGATCGCCAGGCGGGACCAGAACGCCTCATCGATCACCTCGTTAAGGCTGATGACCATGATCTCCGCCGAGAGGATCAGGTCGGTTCGTACCGCCCCAGACACCAGTGTCGTCTCGTCCTGCACCTTCTCCTCGCCCGCGCCGGAGGCACCGTGATGGGCGATCTTGGCCCACACCTTCTCCGCGCCTTCATAACAGAGGTAGGCGCCGCCGAGCATGAGGATCGGAGTGAGCAGCCAAGGCACGAACTGACTGAGCAGCAGCACCGCCGGCAGGATGATGAAGAACTTGTTGCGCAGCGACCCCACGGCAATTCGTTTGATAATCGGCAACTCGCGCTCGGCCGCCAGGCTCCGCACGTACTGCGGCGTGACGGCAGCATCGTCGACGACGACGCCCGCAGCCTTGGCGCCGGCCTTCGCGGCGGCCGCCCCGATGTCATCGATCGACGCGGCAGCGGCCCGGGCCAGCACCGCCACGTCATCCAGCAGGGCTACGAGTCCACCGGCCAAGGGAGGGTCCTTCCAGGGTTGCGGGTCGAACTGGCCCATTCTCGCTCAGGTCCCTGCGCGCGGCACGCCACCGCCCGGTCGCATATCGGGCGAGAGCTCGAGGTGGGCTGCCTGTATCACCGAACCGGCGGCATCACCGATGCTGTTCGCGGGAGAGGTCAAGGAAACCTGGCTACGCGACCTGCGGTACCGCCACTGGGAAGTCCACCGGTTACGCACCACGGCGACGACCGTCGAACTCGACGTTGCCACCCGCGTCGATCAAATCGGTTACTACATCACCGGGCTGATCGTCGTGCGGTGGCCGCCCGCCCGAGGCGGGGACTGTTGGTGACAGGGGGCTCGCGCAATGTTCGTCCGCTCGCGAATTCCGATAGACATGCTGTCGGCAGCCGCTCTTTGACATGTGCGGGCACTGCCCTACCGCTTCCGCGGGAGCGCCAGCGCTGACGCCTTCGGATCCGCCGAAGAGGTCGCCAGCCTGAAGGGCCTGCTCAGGACGTTGCCCGTGGGATAGGTGTCTGAGATGACGGACCTGCGGCGGACCTCAGCCCGCTGACTCACGGCGCTGGCTGGAAGCCATGCAGTCGGGTGCGCACCACCAGGTCGTGCAGGGCGTCCACGGCTGCCGGATCTACGCGCTCGGGCAACACCGAGATGTCCCGGGCCGCCTCCAACTCGGCGTGCAGCCGCGACACATCGGTGGCGAGCCACCCTGCAACGCCCGCGGGGAGCGGGCCATGCTCGGCCTCCCGTTTGGCGGCAATGAGATCCGGTACGTACGACAACCTCGTTCCGAGCAAGGCAAGGTTCGTCTCTACGCGGCCGGTCCGCATCAGGTGGATCCCGGTGAGCAGGACCCGCAGCGTGTACAGCGCAGGCTTGAGCTGCCCGGTTTTGGCGTACAACTTTTCCTGGGTGGCCGCGAATCCGAGGTAGTGGTGCGCATGGTGACGGGTGACCAGCCGCGGGGCCAAGGATATGAGTTCGGCGTGCACCGCGGTGGTCACAACCACCAGCGGTGACAGCAACTGCTCCAGGACGTACCCGTTGCGGCTGTTCAACAGCTTGACGAACTTCAGCAGATCGTGGCTGACCACGTCCAACTCGACACCGTCGCGCACGCTCATGTGCTGCAACGTCTGCGGACCGGCGCGCAACCCGACGACCTCCTCAGCCGGGAGCAAGTGCACGGCCCGCAAATCCAGATCGGAGTCGATGGATGCGAATCCGTACAGATGCGCGCCGCTGACGGTGGCGAACAGCAGCGGACGAGGCAGGGCGCAGGCTGCCTCGGCGGCCCACGGCGGCACCTCGGTGGTCACTACAGGTTCCTTTCCCGGACAGCCGTGAGCAGCCGATCCACGTCAACCCGGTCGGGCTGATCAGGCAACACGGTGCTTGCGGTCGCGTCGGCAAGCTCAACCAGTAGATCCGCCGTCCAAGCGGCGACCTCATCCCAGGGCAGCTCGCCGCGCCGCACCGGAAGCAGCCGGTCGCGCAGGTGACGAACGTCGACCAGCACCTCCCCGGTCCGAAGCACATGCGCCCCGGCGACCAGCAGCCGGATCATATGCATGGCCTGCTTGTGATTCGTCTCGCCGGTGCGCTCGCGGCGGGCCGCCACTCGGTTGAGCTGATCCCGGGCGTAGTTGCCGTAGGTCTCCGCCACCCGCCTCGACAGGAACGCCTGCCGTGCCGCCAGCAACCACTCCCCGTCGACGGTGATCGTCTCGACCAGCGGAGACCAGAGCACCTCCAGGACTGTCGGGTTGCCCTGCAGGGCCAGGACGCAGAAGCGTTCGAACTCCCAGGAGAACTGCTCCACCGCCGGACCGTCGAGGTGCGTGGGCGGCTTGTCGAGGTGCCAGAACGCCCGTGTGGGCGCCACATACACACCACGCCGGTCGTAGTCGGAGGCCAGGTCATGCAGCCCGTACGCCCGCGACCCGACCACAACGGCGAGAACCGTATGCCGCTCGACAAGCTCGATCACGCCCGCGACGCTACCCAATCACCGCCCTGCACACGTCACCCTTTTCGAGCACTCCGCGTCCGTGAGGTTCGGCTCTTCGACGACGCCACCACGGTGGTGCGTGCGCTGGGCACCCGGTTCGGCCAACCGGCCTGAGCGCCGTTCTAACAGTCGTCTCAGATTCGCTCGGTAGGAAGTCGGCATCAGATAAGCGATGTGACCCGTCTGTAGGAGGCTAGTGATGGCAGTCAACGCAGCGCCGTCCGGGGAAGCGCC
The DNA here is from genome assembly GCF_900090275.1 of Micromonospora zamorensis. Taxonomy (NCBI): domain Bacteria; kingdom Bacillati; phylum Actinomycetota; class Actinomycetes; order Micromonosporales; family Micromonosporaceae; genus Micromonospora; species Micromonospora zamorensis. Next base: position 4,050,944 of record NZ_LT607755.1, read on the forward strand.
GGACGGTCGGTTGGCAGGCCGGTGGGTGCCGTGGTTGGTGATTGGCCTGTGGGTGGCGCTGGCGGCGGTGATGGTGCCGTTGAGCGGAAAGCTGAGCTCGGTCACTACCGACAGAGCCGTGGACACCCTGCCGGCCGGTGCCGAGTCCACCAAGGTGGCGGTGCTGGAGGACAGTCTCCCCGGCGGTGAGGACAACACGTTCGTGTTCGTGTACCACCGCGCCGGCGGCATGACCGACGCCGACCGCGCGACGGCCGAGCGCCACTACAACACCCTTGCCAAGCGGTACCCGCCGAAGGTGGCGGCCCCGGCCGGCGAGGACGACGAGGGCCCACCGACAAGACTCTCCACCAACGGCAAGGCGATGATGTTCACCCTCGACGTGAGCACGACCTACGGCGCACCGGAGGCCATCGTCGGGCCGTTGCGTGACGCCGCGAAGGACCGCCCCGCCGGCCTGGAACTCGACGTGACCGGGCCGGCCGCGGTCGACGGCGACATGGACGCCGTCTTCGACGGCATCGACCTGCAGGTCTTCCTCACCACCGTCGTCGTCGTAACGCTCCTACTCATCCTCACCTACCGCAGCCCGGTGTTGTGGTTCATCCCGCTGGTGGTCGTAAGCGCGGCCGCACTGACCGCGATGGCGACCGTCTACCTGCTCGTCAAAGGCTTCGGCATCGTGGTCAACGACCAGAACTCGGCGCTGCTGACGATCCTTGTATTCGGCGTCGGCACGGACTACGCGCTGTTGCTCATCGCTCGGTATCGGGAGGCACTGCACCACCACGAGAACGTCCGGGTTGCGATGATCCACGCGTTGCGCGGCGCGGCGCCGGCGATCGTCGCGTCCGCGGCCACCGTGGTCGCCGGCCTGCTCTGCCTGCTCGTCGCGGACCTGAACAGCACCAGCGGGTTGGGCCCGATCGGTGCGGCCGGCATTCTGTGCGCGCTGGTGGCCATGCTGACGCTGTTCCCGGCGGTGCTCGTGGTGCTCGGCAGGCGGATCTTCTGGCCGGCCATCCCGCGGTTCAGCACGACCGTGGAGCAGAAGCCGGGGCTGTGGGGACGGCTTGGCACCGCCATCAGCCGCCGCCGGTGGGTGGCGACGCTCGGCTCGCTCGGAGTCCTCGGCGTGCTCACCCTCGGGCTGGCGGGCAATACCGGCGCCCTGCGGGAGCAGGACCAGTTCCTGTCCGCGCCGGAGTCGGTCACCGGCTTCACCGTTCTCCGCCAGCACTTCCCGGAGCTCGGCGGCCAGCCGATGACGATCTTCACGCGGCCGGCGTACCAGGAGCGGGTGCTCGACATCGTCAAGGGCACCCGAGGTGTGGCCATGGCCATCCCGGGTCAGACCAAGGGTGGCTGGGCCGACATCTCCGTGTTCCCGACGGACGCGCCGGACACCGTCGCGGAGTACGACACGATCAAGCGGGTGCGCACCGCCGTACACGCGGTGAGCGGGGCGGAGGCGATCGTCGGCGGGCCGGGTGCGGAGAACCTCGACACCGAGGTGACCACCAGCCGCGACGAGAAGCTGGTGATCCCGCTGGTGCTCGCCGTCGTCCTGATCGTGCTCGGGCTGCTGCTGCGCGCGGTCGTGGCCCCGTTGGTCCTGATGGCCACCGTGGTCGTCTCATTCGCCGCAGCCTTCGGCGGCAGCGTGTTCGTCTTCGACACGATCCTCGGGTTCAAGGGCATCGACTATTCGGTGCCGCTGCTGGCATTCCTGTTCCTGGTGGCGCTCGGCGTCGACTACAACATCTTCCTGGCCAGCCGTGCCCGGGAGGAGGCCGTGCGTCTCGGCACCAGAGAGGGCATGCTCAAAGCCCTGTCCGCCACCGGTGGCGTCATCACCTCGGCAGGCCTGGTCCTGGCGGCCACGTTCGCGGTCCTGGTCTCACTTCCGCTGGTGATGCTGATCGAGGTCGGGTTCCTGGTCGCCTTTGGCGTGCTGCTCGACGCCCTGCTGGTGCGATCGGTCCTGGTGCCCGCCCTCACCCTGCTGATCGGCCGGCGGATGTGGTGGCCGGGCCGGCTGTCCCGACCGGTGGAGCCGCCGGACGGGCAACAGCCGCTCGCCGACGACGAGGAGCCCGCGCTGCAACGGTGAGCGCGGCGGCACGGGCGAGATCCGGGACGGAGCCTCAGGCCCGTCCCGGATCTTTTTCATGATCCGGCGGTGGGCCGCGTGATTCGACCGGGCGGGGCCGCGGCCGGAAGGTCGACCTGAAGCAGCGCGCCACCGCGTGCGGAGCGGGCGACGGTGACCCGGCCGCCGTGGGCGTCGACGACCCGCTGAACGATCGACAGCCCCAGACCGGATCCTGGCAACGCCCGGGCGCTGTCGGCACGGTAGAACCGGTCGAACACCCGCGGTACGTCGGCGGCGTCGATGCCCGGCCCGGCGTCGTCGACCTCGAGCACCGCCGACGCGCCCTCGGCACGGAGCCGGACCTGGACCGGCTGGTCCGCGGGGGACCACTTGCCGGCGTTGTCGATGAGGTTGAGCACCGCCCGTTGGAGCGCAGCGGGACGCCCGCTCACCCACACGGAGGTGACGTCGAGCGCGACCTCGAAGTCGGGCACGCGGGAACGCGCCCGGGTCGCGGCGGCCACCACCACGTCGGCGAGGTCGAGCAGGTCGGTGCTCTCGTCGGTGACGTCACCGCGCGCCAGGTCGGTCAGTTCGGCGGCGAGGGTGCTCAACTCGGCTACCTGTGCGCCGAGGTCGTTGAGCAGCCGGGTCCGGCTCTCCGCCGGCAGCGCGCTGTCCAGGGTGCCGCGCCGATCGAGCCGGATCAGCAGTTCGGCGTTGAGGCGCAGGCTGGTGAGCGGGGTCTTGAGCTCGTGGGCGGCGTCTTCGGCGAGCAGCCGCTGGGCCCGCCGGGAGTCGCGGAGCGCGGCGAGCATGTCGTTGATCGACTGGATCAGCCGCCGGATCTCCCCGCCGCCTTCATCCGGGATGTCGGCGTCGAGATCCTGGGTGTGCGCGACGCGTACCGCGGCGGCGGTCAGCCGGTCGATCGGTGCCAGCCCGGTCCGCGCCACGGTCCGCCCGACAAGGGCGCCGCCGACCACGCAGAGCAGCCCGATCAGCAGCATGCCGAACCCGAACCGGTTGATCGGGCTGTCGTTGGCGACGCGGGCCACCTGGACCGCGCCGTCGCCCGCCCGCAGCGTGTAGATGAGGTAGCCGTCCTCGTCGATGTCGTTCGACTCCATCAGGTCGGCCGACGCGCCCTGCGCCACGCGCCCGGCGTGCTCGCTGACCGGGGGCAGCGCGGGTTGGCCGGCCGGCGTCCGGGTCGATCCGTCGGGCAGGATGACCCGCACCAGTCGAACGGATCCGGGATACGGCGGTAGCTGGACCTGCGCCAGACCGGCGCGCTCCGCGTCCGTCGCCAGGACGCGGGAGTCGGCGCGCAGCTGATCCTCGGCGGTGTCCCGCAGCTCCCAGTCCAGCAGCTCGCTGGCCACCTGGAAGGCCATGAACACGCTGACCGCGATGGCCGTCGCCGCGATCACCGTCAGCCTGGTCCGAAGTGACCGCCGGCGCCACCATCGGGTCAGCCGGCGCGGTTTCCGGCCGGCGGGCCAGCTCACGGAGGACTCTCCCGCAACGTGTATCCCAGGCCGCGCAGCGTGTAGATCAATCGCGGCTCACCCTCGGCCTCCATCTTGCGGCGCAGGTAGCTCACGTACACCTGGAGGTTGTTGGCGGTGGCGCTCATGTCGAAGCCCCAGATCGCCTCGAACAGCGCGTCGCGGGTCAACACCCGGGTCGCGTTACGCACGAGGACCTCCAGGAGGGAGAACTCGGTCCGGGTCAGGCGCAGCGGCCGCCCGCCTCGCCACGCCTCGAACCTGTCGGGATCGAGCCGGACGTCGGCGAACGACAGGACCTGCGACTCCCCGTCGCCCGGCGTGCGCCGGCGCAGCAAGGCCCGCACCCGGGCCAGCAACTCCTCGGTGGCGAACGGCTTGGGCAGGTAGTCGTCGGCGCCCGCGTCCAGCCCTGCGACCCGGTCCGAGACCTGGTCACGAGCGGTCAGCATCAGCACCGGCAGATCCCGACCCGCCGCCCGCAACCGCCGGCAGGTCTCCAACCCGCCGAGGCGGGGCATCATCACGTCAAGGATCAGCAGATCCAGCGTGTCACCGCCGGCCCCACCGACCCCGTCGAGCACGGCGAGACCGTTGGCGACGGTGCTGGTGTCGTAACCCTCGACCTGGAGAACCCGCTCCAGCGACTCACGGATGGCCGCGTCGTCATCCGCGATCATGATCCGCACGCCGACGCGCCCCCTTCCAATCGATGCTTTTGCCGCTCATTGTCCCCGATCAACCTGAGGCCAGGATTAAAAGGTCGGGCGCACGGTGGACCGCAGCATCCCATCGCCATGATCAGGTGCCCCGTTCTCGGCATGAGCGAGCGTGCAGCGAGCCCTGACCACTTCGGCATCCACTGGGAGGTCACACCACACCGCTCGATCTCCATCACCGCAGGTCATAGTCCTCGTCTATGTCCGGCGTTGGTGAGCACTTCGGTCGCGGTGACCTCTTCGCCAACCTGCACCCAATCTGCTCCCAGTTGCAAGGCAGGCCAACCAGTGGCGCCGCACCGACTGTTCCGCTGCACCAACCACCTGCGGCGGCGCTTGACGCTCGGTCGCCGGCAGATCCGCGTACGTGACCTTGTAACCGCCTGCTGCTCCGGGCCGGTCAGGAGTGTCGCCGAGGCGGCCCGGCTTGTCGGCCTGTCGACGCACACCCTCCGCTACTACGAGCAGGAACGACTCGTGCGGCCCGCCCGCAACGCCTCCGGGTACCGCGAGTACTCCGCATCCGACCTGCGCCGCCTCGTCTTCCTCACCCGGATGCGCCTGTCCGGCATGACCATGACCGACCTCAAGCGCTACATCTCGCTCGTTGAGCAGGGGCCCGAGCACCGTCACGGACGCCGACGCATCATGCGCGACCAGCACGACCGGATCACGCGGCAGATCCGTGAGCTCAGGCTGGCGCTGAAGACCACCGAGTACAAGATCTGCGTCTACGACGGGCACCCGGAAGGCTGACCCACTCCAGCCGTGACGGTCCCCCGAGCGTCCGCACGCCTCGGCGATTCACTCGGTCACTGACTCCGTTGCTGTACACAAGCAGAAAGGCCACCAGCCTGCCCATTCGGGCGGCTGCCGAGTGACTCCTTGCGATGGAATCATGATCGGGTGACGCCCTTCCACATCGATGTGCCCGAAGCCGTCCTGGACGACCTGCGAGCTCGGCTTTCGCGGACAAGGCTCGCGCCAGCCGCCCCAGGAGAGCCGTGGGCCGCCGGCACCGACCCTGGGTACCTGGCAGGTCTGGTGCGGTACTGGCTCGATGGATTCGACTGGCGCGCGGTCGAGCGTGCCCTCAATCGGTACCCTCAGTTCGTCACCACGGTCCGAGGCACGCCGGTCCACTTTGTTCATGTTCGCTCGGCATCGCCCGACGCCACGGCGCTGACCCTGACCCATGGCTGGCCCAGCACGTACACGGAGATGCTGCCCCTGGTGTCCCGGCTCGCAGACTTCGACCTCGTCATACCGAGCCTGCCCGGTTTCGTCTTCTCCGGTCCACTCGCCGAGGGCCCGACGACCGAGGCGGCTGTCGCGGACGTGTGGGCTGAGCTGATGACCCGTTTGGGCTACGACCGCTTCGGCGCCTACGGTGGCGATATCGGGTCCGGCGTGTCGACGTGGCTCGGCGCCCGCCACCCAGATCGGGTCATCGGGATCTTCTCGCAGCACATCAAGTTCCCGCCAGCGGACCGCAGGGGCGACCTCAGCCCAGCCGAGGAGGCGTTCATCGCCATGCTCGACGCGAAGGCCCAAGATGACTGGGGCTACGGAATCCTCCAGGAAACACGGCCCGACACCCTTGCGGCCGCGCTGAGCGACTCGCCGTCCGGACTGGCCGCCTGGATCATCGAGAAGTACCAGCGCTGGAGCGACTGTGGCGGTGACATCTCCCGCCGGTTCGGCTTCGACGAACTGCTGACCACCGTGATGCTGTACTGGGTCACCAACTGCATCGGCACGTCCTTCCGGCCCTACCGTGACGATCGCCTAGCCCCACATCTGCCAATGGTCGCCGTACCCGCCGGTATCACGGTCAGCGTGGAGGACGCCGGCCTGCCCCGGTCATTCGCCGAACGCACCTACGCCAACCTCACCCACTGGCACGAGCCCAGGGTCGGCGGCCACTTCTTCGCCCAGGAAGAGCCCGACCTGCTCGCTGCCGACCTGCGCGCCTTCTTCAGCGCGCTGCGGTAATCCAGGAGCGGCCTGTCGTTGGGGGCTGCTGGGATGAGCACGGCCGCGGTCGTCGGGTTCGGCTGGGTCGGCGCGAGCTGGCTGTTCGGTCGCAAGCCCGGCGAACGGCCGATCTGGGGCATGGCCGCCGGGTACGTAAACTCGGCGAACCTCGGCATCCCCATCGCAACGCAGGTTCTCGGCAACGTGTCGTTCCTGGCGGAGGTGGTGCTGCTGCAGTTGCTGGTGGTGACGCCGCCACGGCGGGAGTGCACGACCGGACATCCGCGAGGCTGTCCGCCCGGGCCCGGGTGTTCGCCACCGGCCAGGGCCGCAAGACCGACCCGGTCGGCGCCCGCAGCGTCTCTGTGGTCGCTCTGCAGACCGAAGGGCTGCGGCTGCCATTGGTGGGGCACGGGTGTCGAGCACACTGATCGCATGGACGTCCCGTACCCGTGTGTCTGTTGCGGCTACCGCACGTTGGGGGATCCGCCGGGCTCACATATCAGGCGCGCCGGGGTGCTGACGGACCGGTGGCATTTGAACGCCCTGAATCGAGCTAGCGGCAGCAGCCGTCGGACGACAATTGCACCATGATCGACTACCGTTGCTCGGGCTGCCGCCAGCGCTATACGACCTATCTCCCAGAACATGCCGACGAGCGCTGCTACCTCTGTGCCGCCAAGGCCACCTGGGAGTCGCTTCCGCCAGAGACGCAGCGGGCGATCTATGCGGCCATCACTCGTGGAGCGATACCTGGTCTACTCGCGATGCGAGAAGCGGATCCGCCGATCCTGCTGCCTCAGGCCATGGACGTACTTCAGTTCCGCTCCAACGCCGGGCCGAGTGACGCACCGGTTGCCGAGTAGCCGCCATACCTTGGGTAGCGGGCGATCCGCGGCAGATCCGGTGTACGAGTCGGGTCAGGCCGAGAACGTGATCCGTACGATCCTGGACATGTCTGATCCTGCCGCGCGGTTCGCCCAGCTTGGCGACGAATACGAGTCCCGGAAGCGGACAGCAACCGCGCTCGTTGAGAGCTGGGACTGGTACACCTGGCGGGGCCTTGATCTGCGCCCGTTGCGCTTAAAACTGTCACCTATCGGTGCAGCAGACCCGCCGCCGGGTCTGGAACAAGCAACGCACTGACGAAGTGCTGCTCGACGTCGACGACGTGGCAATGGGCCACACCGGCGTCATGCGCTGGAACCCCCGCGACAAATGGGTGGTCTCCAAGGACATCACCCATGAGCCACTCATCGACGACGAGACCTTCGAGCGGGCCCAAGCGACACTGCAACGACGCCGACGGGCCGCCTGCGACCGACGCATGCAGGGCCAGTACAACCACGGCGACGCCTACTACCGCTGCCGCTTCCCCCAGGAGTACGCCCTCGCCAACCAGTCCCCACCCCCCGTAACGTGTACCTGCGGGAAGACGCTCTCACCGACCCGCTCGACACCTGGCTGGCCTCCGCCTTCGCCCCACCGCATCCAGCAAACGATCACCGCGATGGCCGACGCCCAGCCCCTGGATCATCCGCCCGCAACGAGCAGAGCAGCCCAGACGATCATTACCGAGTGCGACGCCAAGCTGGAGCGCTACCGCGCCGCCCTCGACGCTGGTGCCGACCCCGCGGTCGTCACCGGCTGGATCGCCCAGACACAGGCCGAACGCGCCCGCGCGGAAGCAGATCTGCACGCGAACGCGGACACCACCCCGCGCCGGATGAGCCGAGCAGAGATCGCGGCCCTCGTGAACGCGCTCGGCGACATCGCCGCCGTGCTCCGCGACGCCGACCCGGCCGACAAGGCCGAGGTCTACCGGCAACCCGGTCTCCGGCTGACCCACCTGCCCGAAAACGCAAACGGTGCGCGCTGCAGTCGATCTCAGCACGCACCGTGGAGCAAATATCTGGTGTCCGAGGGGGACTTGAACCCCCACGCCCTATACGGGCACTAGCACCTCAAGCTAGCGCGTCTGCCATTCCGCCACCCGGACCTACACGTGCAGCCTACCTCGCCGACCAGATGATCTTTCCATCCGGTGTTCGGCACGGCGGGCCGCACGGGGAGTTACTGTACACGCCGCTCGTGGATCATGCACATCGCCTTCCGGCCCCTCCGTTCCGACGCTTCCACCCCTGTTCAGGCCGCCTGAAACGCCTCACCGACACGGCGCCCAGGCGTGTCCGGGTAGCGTCCGGTGGCCCTCTGACGGCAGCATTGCCGTGTGTCCCATCCCTCCCCTCTGGCAGCCGCCCAGCACCGGGCCCTCGCCCTGCGCGCTGCCGGCGACCTCAGCGCCGCCCGGCAGCTGCTCGCGGAGGCTGTCGGTTCCCCTCCCCCTCCGTACACCGATGATCACCCGGAGGTGCTGCACACCGCGCACCTGCTGGCACGGCTGCACCGCGAGGCGGACGATCCGCTCGCTTCCCGCCGGGTGTTGGAGGAGGCGTTCGCCGCAGGCGAGCGGCGGTGGGAGCACTCCGACCCGGTGCTGCTCGCGCTCGCTTTCGAGCTCGCCGAGGTAGCCGAAGAGCTGGGCAACCGGCACGAGGCCCGCCGCAACTACACCCGCGTCGCCACCGCCGGGCCCGCAGTGCTCGGGGAGCACCACCCGGTGGTCCGCGCCGCCCGCGCCTACCTCGCCCCACCCGCCTCGGCGCCGACCGAGCAGCCCGGGCCACCGCCGACGCCCATCGCGGAGCCGGTCGGTGCGGCGGCCGACGCCGGCGCCCGGTCGGCGCTGTCCGGGCCGACGCTGTCGCTGGCGACCCTGGCCGCGATGCGACCCCCCGCTGGTGGCCAGGCCGCCACCAGCTCACCCTGGGCTCCACCGGCCACACCCCGGTCAACCCCTCCAGGGGTACGAGCACCCGCCGCACCCACCCCGCCCAGTAACGCCGTCCCAGCGCCGCCTCGGCCAGGGCCGAGGGCGGATAGCCAGCCAGCCGGGCAAAGGGTCGATAGCCAGCCACCCCGGCCGAGGGCCGAGAGCCAGCCGATCCCGTCGTCCGGTCAGCGGCCACCACACCGATCACCGTCCGGGCCCGCCACAGCGCCCCGTCAACGGGTCGGCGACGACCCGGCGGTCGACGCTTCCCACCGGCCATCGAGCGCAACCGCCCCAACCCCGGCCTCCCCGACGCCAGCATCCGGGCTGCCGGCGCCCCGCTGGGACGACCCGACGATCCAGGTACGGCAGATCGAACCGCTACTCGCCGAGGAGGCTGCCCGAACGGGAGTCAGGGCCACCGGGGCGAGCGCACCGGTCGACGCATCCGCTGCCCAGCCGGCCTCTCCGAGCAGCCAATCCCCAAGCAGGAGTCACCCAGGGCCAGCGCAGCCGGTCAGCGGAACACCAGCCCACCCGATCAGCGCGCCGCCCATTGCTCCGCAGCCAGTGTCCGCACCACCGGCCCTCCCCCACCCGGTTTCGGGACCGCCGACGCACCCGGTCTCCGCACCACCGAGCCACCCCGTCTCCGCACCGGCCCACCCGGTTTCTGGACCAGCGAGCCACCCCGTCTCGGCGCCACCGGCCCACCCGGTCTCCGGACCCCCGGCGCACCCGGTATCCGGGCCACCTGGGCACACCTACCCCGTGTCCGCACCACCTGCGTTCGGCCAGCAGATCTCCGCGCCGCCGATGAGCGCGCCCTCCTTCCCCGCGCGCCCGATGAGCGCGCCACCCGTCTCCGCGCCGCCGGTCAGCGCACCACCCGCACCGCCGTGGGGATTGACCGCGCCACCGTGGAGCCGCACCGGCCCACCGCCAACTGCCGGCGCCGGCGACGCTGGGCCGCTCCAAACGGACGCGGAGCGCACCGGCGCGGACGGCGGTGAGTTCGGGCCGGACAACCTCGATGCCGCAGTGGTGCCGACGCAGCGGGCCCGGGCCGCGGCGTCCGACCAGACCGAGGTCCTCCCGGCCGTCGCGCCCGGCAGTGGTCAGGCCAGGGACTTCGCCGGTTCGGCCCAGCCCGTCACGTCCCAGCCGACACCGGGCGCCCTTCAGCCGCACCCCGTCGAGCCGTCTCCGGCTGCCTGGTCACCGGGTGGGGGCAGCGCGCCGCCGCCGACCACGCCGCGACCGGCCTCGCAGTACCACCAGGGCCAGCAGCCGACCCAGGCGGAGCAGGACCAGTACCCGACGCAGGAGCACCGCCCGATCCAGGATCACCGGCCGTTCCAGGCGCCGTACCCGGGTCAGCAGTACCACCACCCCGGACCGGACGCGTACCGGCCGGCGTACGCCGACGAGAGCGCCTCGGCGGGCCGCAACCGTGCGACGCTGATCGGCGCGGTGGTCGCGGCCGGGGTGGCTGTCGTGGCGGTGGCCGGGCTGGGTGCGGTCGTGCTGACCCGCGACGACCCGCCGCCCGGGGGCAGCGCACCGACGGCGGTGGCGCCGACGGGGGCGGCACCGACGGCGGCCGGTCCTCCTCCGGGGGATCTGAAGCTTCGGGACAACTCGACAACGATCACGCTGACCTGGACGGATCCGTCCGGTGGCGCGGTGCCGTTCATGGTCGCTGCCGGACGTGCCGGGCAGGCGTTGGGCGTGGTGGCCACCGTGGACCCGGGGAAGACCAGCTACACGGTCAACGGTTTGAACTCGCGAGTGGACCACTGCTTCACCGTGTTGGCGGTCTACTCAACTGACAGCTTTGCGACTTCGGGGCAGGTCTGCACGGCGCGGGAGCGCAGCACCCCGTCGAGCGGAAAGCCCTCAGGGCGGCCGTCGCCGAGCTGAGCTGGGCGTCCACAACGCACACGCTCGGTATCCACAGGGGTGACCGTGCGGGTTCCCCCGCCACCAGCAGCGCCATATGATGGCACCCGGCTCAGGGGAGGGGTCGCCGTGAGGCGCGCCACCTGCCACGACTCAGGGAAGGCAGCCGGCTGTGGCCAGCATGGACGACGCCGTACGGACCGACGCCCCCCGCTTCCGGTCCCGGTTTCGCGGCGGGCTGGTGACCATCGGCACGGTGACCGCGCTGCTGGCCGCCATGGGGCTGACCGTCCTCGGGTTGGGCGCGGCGGACAACGCGGTGGCCAACTACGACGCGAGTTCCTGGCTGTGGAGCGCCGCGCGCAGTGAGCTGGCCCGGGTCAACGGGGTCACCGCCCGGGTGGACACCCGCACCGAGATTCCCGCCGCCCGCCAGCACCCGATGCAGGTGACCCAGACCGATCGGCTGCTGATCCTGCGTGACCTCCAGACCGGGCAGGTCAGCTCTCTGGACCTGGCGACCCTGCAACTGACCGCGACCACCCGCACGACCCCTGGCCTGGGCGTGAGCGTGGCCCTGCACGAGGACGCGGCGTTCATCGTCGACGCCGTGCAGGGCATCGTTCGGCAGCTCGACCCGCGGTCGCTGTCTCCGGTCGGTGAGCCGGTGCGCTACCCGCCGGGCATCACCGGCGGCACCTTCGACGGTAAGGGCCGGCTGTGGATCGCTGTCCCCAGCCAGGGCACTGTCTCGGCGATCACCGCCGCCAAACTGCCGTCCGCTCCGGCCTCGGCGGCCTCACCCGGTGCCGGGCTCCGGCCGGAGCGTGTCGACTCCTACGACGTCGCCGAGGCCAGCCACGAGTTGCAGGTTTCCACCCTGGACGACGGGGTGGCGGTGCTCGACCGTACGGCCGGCAAGCTGGTGCGGGTGCAGAGCGGCAAGGTCCACCCGACGCAGTTGACGCTGTCCGGTCCGGCGGCACTGCCCTCGCGCACCAGTGGCTCCCGGGTCCCGATCACCGTGCCCGCCGACCGGCGGGTGCTGGTGGTGGGTGACGGTGGTGAGGAGAGGGCGTTCACCGTGCCGGGCGAGGGCGACCGACTCAGCCCGGCGGTGGCCTGGGCGGACCGGTTCTACTGCGCCGACGAGGCCACCGGCACCATCTACGCCTTCGACGGGGGCGGTCAGCTGGTCGAAACCATCGGCGGGCGGGCGAACGGCCCGCTGGAGCTGGAGGTCCGGGAGAATCACCTGTTCATCAACTCCCCCGACTCGGCGACCGCCCGGGTGGTGGACGACAAGCACCAGGTGCGCGAGGTCAACAAGTACGCCAACGACGTGCTCGGCGGCGATCCGCCTCCGGTTGCCCCGCCACCGCCCCCGCCGAAGAAGCCCCGGGTGGGCAAGCCGAGCGCGCCGCGCAGCGTCACCGCCGCCGCCGGTAACGCGCAGGCGCGGGTGAGCTGGCGGCCGGCAGCCGCCAACGGCGCCGAGATCATCAAGTACGTGGTGGAGGGCGCCGGCCAGCGCCTTCAGGTGGGCGCCAACCAGCGTGCGGTGGAGGTCAAGGGCCTCACCAACGGTGAGACGTACCGGTTCGCGGTGCACGCCGTCAACGCCAAGGGCGACGGTCCGCCGCGCAACAGCAACCCGGTGACTCCGACCGCCGCGGTACCTGATCCGCCGGCGAGCGTCACCGCCCAGGAGCGGCCGGACGGCACGGTCCTGGTGAAGTGGCCGGCCGCGAACGGGCAGGGCAACAAGATCGCGAGGTACGCGCTGACGGCCAGTTCGGCGGGGACGAACGCCCCGGCTGGCGAGTCGACGAAGACGGAGCTGGTGGTGCCGGCCGGTGAGCTGGAGTTCGGCACCCAGTACGCGTTCACCGTGGTGGCGGTCAACGACAAGGGCGCGGGGTCGGCGGCGTCGCCGGTCAGCAACACGGTGGTGCCTTTCGCAGCGCCCGGTCGGCCGCTCGACCTGCGCGCCGGCACGGTTGCCAACCAGCCGGGTGCGGTCACGGTGCAGTGGGCGCCAGCCGAGGCCAACGGCCGACCGGTGACGAAATACCTGGTGGATGTCGGCGGGCGTGCCAGCGAGGTGACCGACACCCGCACGACCGTCACCGGGCTGGGCAACGGCCAGAACGTGACGGTGAAGGTGAAGGCGGTCAACGAGGCAGGGCCCGGCCCGGAGGCCACCGCCACCGCGCGTACGGTCGCCGAACCACGCGTCACGGTCACCGGCTCGTCGTCGACCGCCACCTCGGCGACGGTGACGTTCACCGTGGACGCCGGCGGCGGTCAGGCCACCTGTTCGGTGAGCACGCCGGGTGAGCCGGCGAAGGCCGGGGCGTGCTCCAGCATCACGGTGCCGGGCTTGGCGCCGGGCACCAACTACACGTTCACGGTGACGGCGACCAACGCCGCCGGTAAGGGCACGGCGACGCGGGCGCAGGCCACGCCGTCGCTGTACGGAATCGCGACCTGCAACAACGGGTCCGACGGTGACCAGCGCACCTACTGCGACAGGGAAGTTGACGGCCGCAACGGCAACGAGGTCTTCAAGGTGACCCGGCAGGACAACGACCAGCAGGCCGGTTGGGCGAAGCCCGGCACCCGGCTGAAGGCGTACTGCAAGAAGGCCGGCGAGGACGTCGACTCCTACGTCTACAACAACCACAAGCGCAGCACCTGGTGGGTGCAGGTCGACTTCAACGGGAAGAAGAACTACATCCCGTGGGCCTGGCTCAACCTGGAGGGCGGCGACAACATCAATGTCCTGCCCACCTGCTGAACCACCAGGCAAGGAGCACCGCCGACCGTGAACACCCACGAGCCGCTCACCCAACCGGAGGTCCAGGGCTTCGCGGCCCTGGCCGCCCGGCTGGCCGAGAACGTCAACGCGGTGGTGCTCGGCAAACCGCAGGTGGTTCGGCTGGCGCTGACCGCGCTCTTCGCACAGGGTCACGTGCTTTTGGAGGACGTGCCCGGGGTCGGTAAGACGACCCTGGCGCGGGCCATCGCCGCCACGGTGAAGGGTGAGTGGCGGCGCATCCAGTTCACCCCCGACCTGCTCCCCTCGGACGTGTCCGGGGTGACGATCTTCAACCAGGCGACCCGGGACTTCGAGTTCCATCCGGGGCCGGTCTTCGCCAACATCGTCATCGCCGACGAGATCAACCGGGCTTCACCGAAGACCCAGTCGGCTCTGCTGGAGGTGATGGAGGAACGCACCGTGACCGTGGACGGGGTCCGGCACCCGGTGCCGTCGCCGTTCCTGGTGGTGGCCACCCAGAACCCGGTGGAGATGGACGGCACCTACCGGCTTCCCGAGGCGCAATTGGACCGTTTCCTGGTGAAGCTGTCCGTGGGCTACCCGGACGAGGCGGTGGAGGTCGAGGTGCTGCGCGGCGCGACGGTGCGCTCCCCCGAGGCGCTCGCCCCGGTCACCGACACCGCCACCGTCGGGGAGATGGTCCGGATGGCCCGACGGGTGCACATCGCCGAGCCGCTCTACGCGTACGCGGTCCGGCTGGCCGCCGCGACCCGCACCCACCCGCAGGTGCGGGTCGGGGTCAGTCCCCGGGGGGTGATCGCGTTGACCCGCGCGGCGTGCTCGTACGCGCTGATCGACGGGCGGGGCTGGATCATGCCGGAGGACCTGAAGGCGCTCGTCGAGGCGGTGTTCGCGCATCGGCTGCTGCTCACCCCCGACGCCCAGGTGCGCGGTGTGACCGCCGGGGAGGTGCTGCGCCAGGCCGTCGCCTCGGTGCCGGTGCCTCTGCCGTCGGGGCAGCCAGCTCCGGTGCAGGGCTGACCGGCAGCAGCGGCATGGGAATCACCGCCCGCGGGGTCGGGCTGCTCGTCGCCGCCGTCGTCCTGCTGGGGGTGGGTTTCCGGTTCGCGTACCCCGAGTTGACGTTGCTCGGCGCGGCGGCCGGCGCGGCCGTCGGCTACGCCGCACTGGTCGCGGCCTGGCGGCCCCGGTTGACGGTGACCCGCCTGGCCGACCCGGATCGGGTGGCGCGCGGAGAGCCGGCGAGCATGACGTTGACAGTGCGCAACTCCGGCCGGTTGCGGTCGGCGAACCTGCTGGCCGAGGACCGGTGCGGGGACCGCACCGTGCCGGTGCCGGTGCTGCGCCTGCGTCCGGGCCGGGACACCGAGGTCCGCTACGACGTGCCGACACACCGACGTGGGGTGGTGCCGGTCGGGCCGCTGCGGGTGACCCGACGCGACCCGCTGGGGTTGGTGGCGCTGGCCCGCCCGTACGGCGCGACGGTGCCGGTCTGGGTGTACCCCCGGGTCCACCCGCTGACGGCGGTGCCCACCGGCGCGGGGCGCAGCCTCGACGGCCGGGTGGACGGGGTCCCCCACGGGTCGATCACGTTCGACTCGCTGCGGGAGTACGTGGTGGGTGACGAGTTGCGCCGGGTGCACTGGCGGACCAGCGCCCGGGTGGGTGAGCTGATGGTGCGGGAGAATGTGGACACCAGCCTGCCCCGCCTGGTCGTCCTGCTGGACAATCGCGCCACCGCCCATCCGGAGCGGGTGGGTGGGGTGGTGGAGTCGTTCGAGTCGGCCTGCGAGGCGGCGGCGTCGATCGTCACCGCCGCGCACCGCGCGGACCTGCCGGTGGTGTTGCTGTTCGCCGCCGCGGAGCCGGCCGCGCCGGTGACACCCGGCGGGGAGGTGGACGGGGGCGGCGCGCTCGGGCCGTTGGATCGACTCGCCGCCGCCGAGTTGTCGAGCGACGACGACGCGGTCCGCGCGGCCACCACCCGGCTGCGTCAGGACCGGCTCGGCGACACGCTGATCTTCCTGACCGGCCCGGGTGGCCGGGGCGAGTTGGGGCACGTGGGGGCGCTTCGGGGGGCGTACCCCTCGGTGGTGGTCGGGGTGTTCGGCGCGGCCGAGCCGACGCCGCCGGGCGCGGCCGGCCTGGTGGTGGTCGACGCGGCGGACGGCGCGCAGTTCGCCGCCGAGTGGGACGGGGTACGCCGGTGGTGACGCGCGTCGTGCGGGTGCTGAGGGCGGCCGCCGTCCCGATGGCGCTGATCGGGTTGACCGCGCTCGCCGGGGTGGTGCTGGGCCGGGTGTACGCGGGCGACCTGCTGACCCGGCTGGTCATCGGCGCGGCGGTCGGTTCGGTGCTGGTCAGTGTCGCCACCCGGCGGCTGCCGTCCTGGCTGGTGGCGCCGCTGTCGGTGGCCGCGATGGCCGGTTGGACGCTCTGGTCGCTGCGGCTGGCCGCCAACCACGCCGAGCTTCCTGGTGGCCTGTTGGAGGTCACCGCGGACGCCGCTCGCAACGGCATCCCCCGGCTACTCACCGCGATGATTCCGGTGGAGCCCGCACCGGACACCGTGCTGGTGCCCGTCGTCGCCGCCTGGCTGGCCGGGCTGGCCGGAGCGGAGGTGGCGCTGCGCGCCGGCCGGGTGCTGCTGGGTTACCTGCCGCCAGCGGGGCTCTACGCCGCCGCCCTCTACGCGGTCGGCCCGAACGCCGAACCGGCGGTCGGGGCGACGGTGGCGTTCGTCGCGGTCGCGGCGCTCGGCCTGGCGAGCCCGCCCAGCACGGCAACGGCCGGCGACGATCCCGCCGCCAGCCTGACTCCCCGGGTACGCGCGGCGGTGCGGCTTCGGCTGGCCACCAGCGCGGCGCTCGGGGTGGCCCTGGTGGTCGGGTTGGTCGCGGTGCTCGGCCCGGTCGTCGCCGGTCAGGTCGACGGCCGACCGGTGGATCCGCGCCGGTACGTGGAGCCGCCGCAGGTGCAGACGCTCGACGAGAACCCGCTGATCCGGATCTCCGGCTGGGCGCTGCACCCGGAGCAGAAGCTCCTCGACGTGAGCACGGAACGCTCCGGCGCGCCGGTTCCGCCGTCCGACGACGCCTCGCCGGAGCCGGAGCCGGGCGCCTCCTCGGGGCCGGCGGACACCAGTGGCGGTGTGCGGATCCGGTTGGCGGTGCTCAGCGACTACGACGGGGTGACCTGGCGGGTCGGGGCGACGTACCGCAACGCTGGCCGGATCCTGCCGGCTGCCACGCCACCCCGGGACAGCACTGTGGGAACGGTCCGTCAGCAGATCACCGTGGCAGAGCTGAGCGGTCGGCTGCTGCCCGCCGTCGCGACGCCTCAGGAGGTCAGTGGCGCACGGGTGGCGTACGACCCAGCGAGCGGGACACTGATCCGGCCGGAAGGGCTGACGCCGGGGCTGCGGTACGCGGTGACCTCTGCCGAGGAACACCCCGACTCGAACCTGTTGGCCACCGCCAACGTGCCCGCCGGCGATGAGGTGGCCCGTGTGCTGCGGGTCGCCGACGGGGTGCCCGACCCGATGCGCCGGCTGGCCGCGCAACTCGCCGAGGAGAACGGCGCGCCGTTCGCGCGGGCGTTGGCGATCGAGCAGTTCCTGGCCGAGCACTACCGGGTGGCGGCGGACGCGCCGAGCGGGCACGCGTACCCGAATCTGAGTTTCTTCCTCTTCGGGCCGCGTAACGGCGGCGGGCAGGAGGGCACCTCGGAGCAGTTCGCGGCGGCGTTCGCGGTGCTCGGTCGGCTCTCCGGCCTGCCGACCCGGGTGGTGGTGGGCTTCCGCGCCGGTGGGCAGGGGCCGGTGCTGGCCGGTGACGCGTACGCGTGGCCCGAGGTGCTCTTCGACGGGTTGGGGTGGGTGTCGTTCGACCCGCTGCCGCGTCCGAAGAGCGAGCCGAGGCCGGTCGAGGAGGATTTCCGGCCGACACCGGAGGATCCGCCACCGTCGGAGGCGCCGGCACCCACTGTGGAGCCGAGCGCCTCGCCGGAGCCGGTAGCCGCCCCGAACGGGCCGCCCAACTCTGGCCGGCCGTCCACAGTGGTGCTCCTGGGCGCCGGCAGCGGTGGCCTACTGCTGCTGGTGGGGGCGCTGCTGCTCACCCTGCTGGCGATGCGCCGCTCGCTCACCCGTACCCGCCTCGTCCAGGGTGACCCCGGTCAACGCATCGCCGGCGCCTGGCGGGAGGTCACCGACGCGCTCCGGCTGGCCGGTCGACCGGTCGGCGACGACCTGGCCGCCACCGAGGTGGCCCGACACGCCCGCCAGGCCCTCGCCGAAGCCCGAGCAAGAGCGAGCGGAGGCAACGCGACCGACAGCGCCGCCACCGGCGAAGGCCCAACCGGCAAGGGCGCGACCGGAGGCGGCCCAACCCACAGCGGCATTACCGGGAGAACCGCAACCGGCGAAGGCCCAACCGGCAGCGGCGACGAGCCGGCCGTCGACGAGCTGGCGGCGCTGCTCAATCGGGTGGGCTTCGCCCCCGACGCCGCGGCGGCCGACCAGGCGGCCCGCGCCGCCGAAGTTGCCACGGCCTATGTCGCCAACCTGCGCTCCGCCCGCCCCTGGTGGCGCCGCCTGCTCTGGTCCATCCACCCGTCCCCCCTCCACCGAGCCCGCCAGTCCCGCCACCCCAACTAGTCCCCCACCCCCACCCCCTCCCCCGGCCGGCCCCGGCCCCGGCCTCCCCCGGTGATCAAGAGGTTTGCGTCAGGTCAGGGCCCGCTCCTGACCGAAAGCTCTTGATCACCGGGGGTGGGTTGGGGGATCGGCGCAGGGCGCGGCGGCCGTAGTCGACGGCCACGGCGATGGCGAGGGGACCCCAGGCGACCAGCGGGGCGTAGTACCGCAGCACCTCCCAGCCCGGAGCCGGATGTGCCGGTTCGCCGCGCCCTATCCCCACCCAGCCGCGGTCCACGACATGGAACATGCTGTTCAGCAACAGATACAGGCAGATGGCGACGAGCAGCGAGCCGCCGACCAGCGCGACGAGCACGACCGGGCGGGCCGGGATCGAACGCCTCCCGAGCAGCGGCACCCAGTGCGGCACCTGTTGCCCCCAGCGGTACACCAGCCCGAGTGTCGACAGGGCCAACCCCATCGACAGGACGGACAGGAAGACCATGTACCAGGTGGTGGCCGAATCGTCGGTGAACACGAGGGACAGTCGCCAGATCGCCGACGGCAGGACGCAGAGCGGGACGGCGTAGGCGGCAAGGACCGCCCAGGGTGAGGGGGCGGCAGCCCATTCAGGGCCAGGGTCAGCATGCTTCATGAGCGCTCCGATCGTCGAAGGTCGAGGTCGTCGAGGCGTGAGCCATGGTTGGTCCGGCCGGCGACTCACGCCGAACGGCTGGCCGTCGCACCGACGACGCAGGCCGCCGCCCACCGTCTGGTCGGGTCGGCCGCCCCGGCGGTCGTCACTCCGTGCTCGTGGCCGTACCGGCCCCCGCGAAAACCGGAACCTGACGACCAGCCACTGACATCCATGAACCGATGATCGGTGGCGATGGACGCACTCCTCTTCCCCGGCGGAGGTGAATGCGCTCCCGCAGCCGGGGGATGAACCATGGCGCTGGAGCCGAAACCCGCTGGCGGTTCGTCCACGCAACGATGAGCATCAGGGGGTGGACCAGCACACGAGCGAGATCGTCGACTACTACACCCTGCGCTACCGCGAGGACCAGCGGCTGTCCGCCCGCCCGCAGGCACGACTGGAGTGGACCCGCACGATGCAGCTCCTGCGGGACCTCCTGCCCGGCCCGGGTGCCCGTGTCCTCGACATCGGTGGGGGCACCGGCGAGTACGCGAGGGCCCTCGCCGTCGACGGCTACGAGGTCCGCCTCGTCGACCTCGTGCCGAGCCACGTGGAGCAGGCGCGCAGTGGGCAGCCTCCCGTCGAGGCGCGGGTCGCCGACGCGCGTGCGCTCCCCGACGCCGACGGCGGATACGACGTGGCGCTGCTCCTGGGGCCCCTCTACCACCTGGTGCGCCGCGCCGACCGGCTACGGGCGCTGCGGGAGGCCGTCCGGGTCACGCGTCCCGGTGGTCACGTCGTGGCCGCTGTCATCTCCCGTTTCGCCGGCCCGCTGGACTTCGCCGCCACCGGACGCCTGGACGAGCGACTGCTCGACGAGGCCAGGGCCCTGCTGACCGACGGCACCAACGATCCACGGATCGGCTTCACCCATGCCTACTTCCACCGGGTCGAGGAGATCACCGACGAGTGCGCGGCGGCGGGGCTCACCGATGTCGTCGTACACGGGGTGGAGGGCCCGGCGTGGCCGGCCGCGGAGGCGGCGGCCGGCGGGCCGGCACAGGACGCGGTCTTCGCCGCAGCGTTGGATCTGGCCCGGCTCTACAGCACCGAGCCGACGCTGCTCGGATCGAGCGCGCACCTCCTGGCCGCCGGACGCGTCCCACCGCGCTGACGGCGGCCAAGCCGTCAGGCGGCCAAGCCGTCAGGCGGCCAAGCCGTCAAGCCTTCAGGCCGTCAGGCGGCGGATGAGTTTGCGCATACCGGCCTGCCAACCGTCCGGGTCCTCGGCGCGGCGGCGGGCATAGTCGGCGACCTCCGGGTGCGGCAGGATCAGGAAACGTTCCTCGGCCAACCCGGCGATGGCCGCGTCGGCGACCTGGTCCGGGGTGAGCACCGCACCGGACGCGGCGATCACCCGGGCGCCGAGGTGGCCCTCGACGATCCCTCCGGCGAGCATCGGGGTGTCCACGCCCTGCGGGCAGAGCGCGCTGACCCGGATGCCGCGGTCCCGGTAGGTGATGGCCAGCCACTCCGCGAACCCCACCGAGGCGTGCTTCGTCGCGGTGTACGCGGCGTCGCCCACCGCCGTCAGCACGCCCGCCGCCGAGCAGGTGTGCATCAGATGCCCACCGCCCCGGGCGAGCATCCCGGGCAGCACCGCACGGGCCGAGTAGACGTGGGCGAGCACGTTGACCCGCCACGCCCGGTCCCAGCCTGCGTCGTCGACCTCCACTCCCCCGCCGGTGGTCACCCCCGCGTTGGCGCAGAACAGGTCGATCCGGCCGTAGCGCTCCTCGGTGTCGGCGACCAGCTCGCGTACCTGCTCCTCGTCGGTGACGTCGAGGGCGATGGGATGCGCGATCGGGCCGATGGCGTCGGCCACCGCGTCCGCCGCGTCGGCGTCCAGGTCGGCGACCACCACGGCGGCGGCCCCCTCCGCGGCGAAGCGGCGCGACAGCGCGGCCCCGATGCCGCCGGCGCCACCGGTGACCACCACGATCCGGTCGGTGAGGTTCACGCGGACGCTCCTACAGGGTCGGTGCCCAGCTGGGCGATGAGGGTGGTCAGCGCGCTCGCGCCGCCGGCGGTCACCTCGGGGGTGGGCAGCAGCGCGAAGATCGGTACGTCCACGCCCGCGTCGGCGTAGCGGCGCACCTGGGCGCGGCAGCGCTCCGGCGAGCCGTGCAGCACCAGGGCGTCGACCACGTCGTCCGGCACCGCCGCGCTGGCGCCACGCCGGTCACCGGCGGCCCAGGCCTCCCACATCGGCGCGAGCGCCTCGTCGCGGCCGAGCCAGCGGTGGAACTCGGCGTACGCGGGAACGGTCAGGTAGCTGGTGATCAGCCGGCGGCCCAGCGCGCGGGCGTACGTGGCGTCCTCGGTGGGGCAGACGAAGATCCGGGCGGCGACCTCGAAGCCGGGACGCCGCTCGCCCAGCTCGGCGAGGGCACGCGGCACGTCGTCGGCGCTGAGCCAGTTGAGGATGACCCCGTCGGCCTCCGCGCCGGCCAGCCGCAGCATCCCCGGGCGCAGCGCGGCGAGCAGGATCGGCGGCGGCACGGCAGGCGGTCGTTCCAGCGTGAACCGGCGCACGGTGAACGTCTCGTAGACCTCGTCGACGGTCTCGCCGCGCAGCGCGGCGCGCAGGAAACGCAGAACGTCGCGGGTGCGCCGGAACGGCTCGTCGAACCGCACCGCGTTCCAGTCCCGTACGAGCACCGGCGAGGACGCGCCGATGCCGAGCGAGAACCGACCCGGCGCGGCCTCGGCCAACGCCGCCGCGCTCATCGCCAGCAGCCCGGGGCCCCGGGTGAAGACCGGCGTGATGGCGGTGCCGAGCCGCAGCCGAGGTTGCCAGGCGGCGGCGAGGGCAAGCGGGGTGAACGCGTCGGCCCCGGCGACCTCGGACGACCAGACGTCGGTGAACCCGGCCCGGTCGAGCGTCGCGTAGACCGCAGCGTGGTCGGCCAGCGGAATGCCGCCCAGCGGCACCGTCATGCCCCATCGATTCGTCACCGGTCGATCGTGCCCGTTGACGGGGCATGCGAGCAAGATCCCCGTACTGGGCAGAATCGCCGGTTCCCGGCCGTGCCCACTGCCGATGGTGCTACGACTTCGAGGTGGACCGAACCAACGGCGCAGGCCGCTGACCATGGGTTCCAGGGCAGCGGGACGCCTGGAGCCGGTCCCTGCGGCGACCAATCCCGGCCGGGCCACCTTCCTGGAACTCTTCTTCGACCTGGTGTACGTCTTCGCACTCACCCGGATCTCGGCACGCGCGTTCGAGGACCTGACCCAGGATCCGGGTCGGGAGCACGGCTGGGGCACGGTCACCGGCGGCGGCAAGACACTGCTGTTGCTTCTCGCGCTCTGGGCGGTCTGGCAGGGCACCGCGTGGACGACCAGCCGCTACGACCCGTACAAGGTGCCCCTGCAGACCGTGGTGATCACCGCGTTGGTGTGCAGCATGGTGATGGGGGTGGCGATTCCCCGGGCGTTCAGCGAGACGGCGCTGATGTTCGCGGTGGCGTACGTGATCGCGCAGGTGACCCGGCCGTTGATCCTGTCGATCGCGTTGGGAGCGCACCCGTACCGCCGCTTGAAGGTGCGCATGGCGGTCGTGTTCGCGTTCAGCGGGGTCTTCTGGATCGGTGGTGCGATGTTGACCACCAACGCGCAGGTGGTGCTCTGGTCGGCGGCGCTCGTCATCGAGTACCTGGCCGCCCGCTGTGGCTGGCCGGTGCCGGGGCTGGGCCGCTCGACGGTCTCCAAGTGGGAGATCGCCGGGGAACACCTGGCCGAGCGGTACCAGCAGTTCTTCCTCGTCGCGCTGGGCGAGACCATCCTGGTGGCGGGTTTCGCGTACAGCGCGGGGTCGTACGAGGCGGGACACGTGTGGGCGTTCGCACTGGCGCTGGCGACCTCGATCCTGCTGTGGCGGATCTACGTCCAGCGGGCGGGGCGGATCCTGGGCGAGGCGGTGGTGAAGTCCCGGCACCCCGCCAACATCGGCCGCTCGGCGGCCGACACCCACCTGGTGATGGTGATCGGTCTCGCCGCCACCGCGATCGGCTACGAGCTGATCATCGAGCATCCGTTGGAGCGGATCCCGGGAGCGTGGCTGGCCATGGTGCTCGGTGGGCCGGCGCTGTTCCTGGCCGGCCGGGCCCGCCTGGAGTACGAGGTGTTCGGGCGGGTCTCCCCGTCCCGGTGGATCGCCCTCACCGTGCTGGTGGCGGCGTCGGTGCCTCTGCTGCACCTGCCCGGTGTGATCGCCACGGCGGTCGGGGTGGTGGTGTTGACGACGGTCGCGGTGATCGACGCCCGCCGGGCACGAGGCGCCCCGCCGGAGGCCGCCGCACCACCGTTCTGACCCATCGACACACGGGGATGTCAAGCCGCCGAGGCCGGATAGTCTCGGCGGGTGACCTTCTCGCTCGTCGCCCGTTCCGCCGACGGCCGCCTGCACGGCGTCGCCGTCGCCAGCAAGTTCCTCGCCGCCGGGGCGCTGGTGCCGGCCGCCGCCGCCGAGGTCGGCGCACTGGCCACCCAGGCGCACGTCAACCTGGCGTACCGCCCGCAGGGCCTCACCCTGCTGCGTACCGGTGTGGCCGCCGCCGACGTGGTGGCCGGGCTGGTCGCCGCCGACCCGGAGCGGGAGCACCGCCAGCTCGGCGTCGTGGGGGCCAGCGGTGCGGGCGCGAGTTGGACCGGGCCGGCCTGCCATCCGTGGGCCGGCGGGCGCACCGGCGACGGCTGGGCTGCACAGGGCAACGTGCTCACCGGCCCGGAGGTCGTCGACGCGCTCGGCGACGCCTGGCTGGCCGGGTCGACGCTGCCGTTCGCCGAGCGGCTGGTGGCCGCGTTGCGGGCCGGCGACCAGGCCGGCGGCGACCGGCGGGGCAGGCAGAGCGCCGGCCTGCTGGTGGTCGAGCGAGGCGGCGGGTACGGCGGCACCAGCGACGTGGTGGTCGACCTTCGCGTGGACGACCACCCTGATCCGGTCACCGAGCTGGGTCGACTACTCGCCGTGCACACCATGCTGTTCAGCCGTCCGGACCCGGCCACCCTCCTCGACCTCAGCGGCGCGGTGGCCGAGGAGGTGGCGGCGTTGCTCACGGCGCTGGGCCACCCGGTGACCGACGACGGGACGGAGGCGGCGTTGATCTCCTGGGCGGGGCTGGAGAACCTGGAGGAGCGGCTGGTGCCGGGGCGGATCGACCCGGTCGTCCTGACGCACCTGCGCGGCGTCGCCCCGCACGTCCCCGCGCCCCGCTCCGCGAGCTGACCGGGTCAGCGACCGAAGGCGAGCCAGCGGAAGCCTGCCGCGTCGACCGCGGCCCGTTCCGGTGCGGTCAGCGCCACCCGGCCGGTGGTCTTGCGGATCAGGGTCAACCGGTCCCAACCCAGTTCGGCCGGCACCGGGCGTCCGCCGGTGAGCAGGTCGGCGATCACCGCGGCTGCCGGCGGGGTGAGCCACGGCGGCCGGCCCAGCGCCGCGGCCAGGTCCAGACCGTGCACGCCCACCTCGACGACCCGGGTCCGTAGGAACTCGGTGAGACGCATCGCGTCGCCGTGGCGGGTTCGCACCACCCGGTCGGGCGGTGCGGCGGCGACCGCCGCGTCGGTGGCCCGCCAGGCTCGGTCGAACGCGCTCGCCAGCCCCGCGCGGTCCACCTGCGCGGCGTCGCGCCGCCCGCCGTCGATCCGGTCGGCGTCCACCTGCGGGGTGAACTTCGCCCCACCGAAGTAGCCGGCGGCGTCCACCTCGGCGCGCGGCGGGGCCGGTGCGGCGAGCATGCCGGTCAGCCGGCCGACGCCGGTGTGTACGTGCGCGATCAGTTCCCGGACGGTCCACGGCGGGCAGTCGGTGGGACGGCCGAGGTCGGCGTCGACCAGCTCGGCCAGGATCTCGGTGAGCCGCGCGCACTCGACGGAGAACGCCGCGCGAACCGGTTCCACCGGCCGGCTCAGCCCTTGACCCGAGGCACCAGCCGGTGCACGACGGTGAGCGCCAGCGCCATCACCACCGCCATCGTGCCGGCAATCCCGGCCGCGCTGCCCGCGTACCCGATGAACAGTGGGCGCCGGCTCAGCTCGTCCGGTCCGGTGTCCCGCAGCTCGATCAGCCAGGCCAGGGCCAGCCCACAGGCGACCAGGGCGAGCACACCGCCCACCCCGAGCACCAGCGCGGCGACCCGGTGCGCGTCGCCGGGCGCGACCTCGGCCTGCTCCCGCTGGAAGACGAGCAGGACCAGCCCGGCCAGGGCCGCCCAGACACCCACCACGAGGTACGCGGCGACGGCGTCGCTGGGCCGGTGCCAACCGGCGGAGAGGGTGGCGACCCCGGCGATGGCGGCGTAGCCCGCACCGATGATGGCGCCGACCACTCGCACCTTGCGGGGCAGGACGAGCATCAGCGCGATCGCTACCGAGGCGGCCACCGTGGTGTGCCCGCTGGGCAGGCTGTTGCCCACCGCGGCGCGCTCCGGGTCGAGGCCGAAGTCGGGCCGGCTCAGCCCGTGCTTCAGCAGTTGGGTTGAGACGTTCGCCCCGGCGATCAGCAGGGTCGCGGTGATGGCGAGGGCGATCCGCCCCCGGATCAGCGCGATGAACCCGATCATCGCGGTGGCGGCCACCAGGGAGACCACCGACATCGCGTTGAGGATCCGGTTGACGGGTCCGTCGATGGTGTCCTGCCCGATCCGGTTGCCGGTCAGCGCGACAGTGTCCACCCACTGACCGATCTCGGTGTGCACGGCCACCCGCCAGACGGCGAGGAAGGCGGCCGCCTGGACGAGGGCCAGTACGACCAACCAGACCGCGGTCCAACCCCGTGCCGTCGCGCGCATCCGCACACCGTAGCGGCCGGTCGTGGCCGACCAACCGGTGGCCCGCCGCCCGCCGCCCGTTAGGTTGTGCCTGAGACGAGGAGGCGGTGGTGGGCGGTGCACCGGAGGGCGACAGCGGCCGGGCCGTACCCGGCCCGGACCAGCGGACGGGTGCCGACCCTGGGCCGGCCCGGCCGGAATCGCTGACGGACCTGCTGGGCGGGCGACGCGGCGCCATCGACGCCACGCTCCCGCCGCTGGCGTTCGCGGTGGGCTGGCTGCTGGGTGGCGAGTCGCTGTGGGGTGGGGTCGGCGCGGCGCTCGCCGTGGGCGCGGTGGTGGCCGGCGTACGGCTGCGTCGCGGTGACCGCCCGCGCTCGGTGCTGATCGGGTTGCTGGCGGTCTGTGTCGCGGCGTTGATCGCGGTGCGCACCGGCCGGGCCGAGAACTTCTTCCTTCTCCAGGTGCTCTCCAACGCCGCCAGCGCGTTGGCGTGGGCGGTCAGCATCGTGGTGCGCTGGCCGCTGCTCGGTGTGCTGGTCGGGGCGGTGCTGGGCCAGCGCGCCCGGTGGCGGCGGGACCCGGCGCTGCTGCGCGGGTACGGCCGGGCCAGTTGGGTGTGGACGGCGACCTACGTGTTGCGGGTCGCGGTGTTCGTGCCGCTCTACCTGGGCGGGCAGGTGCTCGCGCTGGTGGTGGCCCGGGTGGCCCTGACCTGGCCACTGGTCGCCGCGGCGCTGGCGTTGAGCTGGGTGGTGCTGCGGCGGTCGTTGCCGGCCGGGCACCCGGGTCTGCGTCATCCGGTCACCGTGGACCCGGTCGCACCGCCCCGCTGACCCGAAGGGGATCGGTTGGCGACGGTCCGGAGTGGGCGGTGGCGGGGCAAAAAAGTGGAGAGGCCGCCACGGGGGGAGCGGCCTCTCCGGTGACGTACGTTACTCCGTCGTGTGCTTCGGCGTGATCCCGTGACGGCCCGAATTTCTGGGCTTTTTCGCGGCTGGCTCCAGTCCGGGCGGTGGGGTGGGCCAGCCGATCCGCTGCGTCGGCCAGATGGCTGGCCCACCCCGGCCTGACCGTGGGTGTCAGGCCGTCCGCCGGCCCGGGTCCGGCGTTCCCCGGACCCGGGCGGATCCCGGGGTGGGCGGTCCACGCCACCCACCCCGGGTCGCCTCAGCCGTTCGGGAACAGGCTGCCGTAGTCGGCGTACGCCATGGCGACGTCAGCCTGTGCCCAGAACCGGTGGTAGTTGAAGCTCGGCTCCGGACCACCGTCCAGGTACGCCTGCACCTTGGGCCAGTCCGGGTCGTTCTTGTAGAAGGACCGGATGTCGAGGAAGCTCTTGCCGGCGGCGATGGTGTCGCCGTTCGGCATCTTCCCGGTCCAGCCCGGCGGGACATAGAGGCCCTGCCCGGTGGACGCGTTGTAGACGTCGTCGAAGCGCCGGTAGTCGCCACGCTTCTCGGTGGTGGAGACACCCTTGGCGTCGCTGGCGGCCGACAGTGCGTCGAGCAGCCCCTTGGCGGTGTCCTTCGCCGCCACGTTGCCGGACTTGGCCGCGTACGCGATCAGGATCCGGGCGTAGGCGGCGGTGACACCGACGTCCTGACCCTTGCTGATGACCTCGACGTGCAGGCCGGTGTTGGGCTGCGGGTTGGACGGGTTCCAGGTGGTCGGCTGACCGGTCCACGCCATGTCCGACGGGATCGACCAGTTGGTGCCGAGGGTGGTGTTGGCGATCGCCCAGGGCACCCACTTGTCCAGCAGCGCCTTGGCCTTCGCGTTGCCGGTCTGCTGGTACAGCTCGGCGATGCGCTGCATCGACCAGGCCTGCATACCGAACCACTGGTTCGACGGCGGGTCGTTGTAGACCGGGTCGACGTCGTAGAACATGCCGTAGAAGGTGCTGGTGCCGGCCGGCGGCTGGGCGTAGCTGCCGTCCCAGCTGTTGGTGGCGCCACCGGCGATGCCGCCCTCGGCGGACTGCAACCAGGTGTAGAACTCCAGCTGCCGTTCGAAGCTCTTGGTCCAGTCGGCGACCGCGGTCGCGGACTGCGGCTTGAGCTCCGGGGTGTTGGTCAGCGCCCAGGCCGCGAACGGGTTCTGGTAGCCGAAGTGGTTGTGGCTGGAGCCGATCCGCCAGGACCAGTTCTGGCTGGCGTCGTACGCGCCGCCCCAGGCGTAGTACCAGGACAGCAGGTAGTGCGCCGAGTCCTTGCCGCTGCCGGCGGGGCAGGTGCTGGCCCCGACGCAGTTGCCGATCTTCTTGAAGTACTTGTCGAACATCGCGTACCGCAGGTAGTCACCCATCTTGGCGGCCTTCGCGATGGTGGCCGCTACGTCGGCCTGCTTGTTCTGCTCCTTGGCCCAGGTCAGCGCCCAGTACGCGGCCTGCACGGCGCGGGCGTCGGCGTCCGGGGCGTTGGTGTACTTCCACTGCTTGGCGGGGGCGCCGGTGTCCTTGACGAACAGGTCGAGGTAGCCGTACTGACCGCCGTGCTTGAAGGTGTCGCAGGAGGGCTGCGGGACGGTTTCCCACACCGACTCCTGGGTGCCGCGCTGGAAGGTGTTGATGTAGGCCGGCTTGGTGGTGCCGTCACCGCAGCGGCCGAAGCCGTAGGTGTTGTCGACGTCCATCAGCCAGTGCATGCCGTAGATGTCGCCGGTGCCGTAGGTGGACTGCAACTCCGAGCGCAGCGGGTCCTGTCCGACCGGGACGTTCGGGTTCAGCGCCGACGGGTACTGACTGGGCAGGTTGTACTCCGCGGCGTACTGCGGCGTCCCCGCGGAGCCCGCCGTCGGCTGGTCGGCGTGCGTCGGGATGATGTACTTCTCCATCACCGTCCAGGCGTTGTTGAACGGCGCCCAGTTCTGGGTGACCTTGCCGTAGTAGGCCTCCAGCCAGAGCCAGAAGCTGAACGCCTCCGAGGTGGTCTCGTGCCCGTGGTCGGGCGCCTCGACGATCAGCGTCTCCACCGAGTGGTACGGCACGCCCTCGGGGCTGAAGTAACCCGAGTTCTTGATCTTGCCGTACTGGTCGAGGAACTTCGCGATGTAGGTGTTGTCGCCGGGGGTGTCGTTGTCGATCTCGGTGGCGGTGACCGCCAGCGAGGCGAGCCCGGTGGCGGAGGCGGTGATTGTGGCGGCACCGCCGGCGGTGTCGGCGTCCTCCGCCGCGGCGACCGTGACGGTGACTCCGGTGCTCCAGTTGCTCGGGGTCAGCGTGGCGGTGGCCGGCGAGACCGTGACATCGGTGTCGCCGGTGCGGGTGAGGGTGACCGGCACGTTGGCCGTCGGCGCGGCGCTGAGCTTCAGGTTGAAGGTGGCGGTGCCACCCTCGGCGACGCTCACCGCGGACGGCGTGGCGACCAGCGTCGGGCCGGTGGCGGCACCGACGGTGAACGCCTTCTCGTCGACCCCGATGCCGTTGGCGTTGTCGTAGGCCTTGGCCTGGACGGTGTAGCTGCCGGCCGGCAGGTCCTCCTGGGTGTACGCGTACGGGGCGGAGGTGTCGGTGTTGATCAGCAGGCCGTTGCGGTAGAACTCGACCTTGCTGATCGTCCCGTCCGGGTCGCTGGCGGTGGCGGTCAGCGGCACGTCGGCCGGAGCGGTGAACGGCCCGGTCGGCAGGCCGAGCGAGACCGTCGGCGGCTGGTTGGCCGGGGTGCCGTTGCAGGGCGTCCCGTTCAGGGTGAACGAGGTGGGCTTCGGGTTGCTGCCCGAGTGGGAGCCGTTGAAGCCGATGGTGGTGGAGGCCCCGGTTGCGAGGTTGCCGTTGTACGACTCGTTGGTCGCGGTGACCTCGCTGCCGGTCTGGCTGAACTTGGCCGACCAGCCCTGGGTGACCCGCTGACCGCTGGTCGGGAAGGTCCACTTGAGCGTCCAGTTGCTCACCGGGTCACCCAGGTTCTTGATGGTGACGTTCGCGGTGAAGCCGGTGTTCCAGTCGTTGGTCGCGTAGACCACGTCGCAGGCGGGTGCGGCCTGTGCGGCGCCGGCAGGCAGGGTCACCCCGCCGATGGCGAGCAGCGCGGCGGCGGCGAGCGCCACGCGCCGGCGTATTGCCAGTTGTCTCATGTGCGCGGTGTCTCCTCGGACCAGGCCGGGATGGTCCCCGGCGAGGCGCCTGCCCGCGAGGGTGGTGGTCCGCGGGGGATTCGAGGCGCCGGGAAGGTGGTCTTCCCCGGGCCCGGCCGGGGTAGGGCGGTGCGGCCCGCACGGGAGGGGGTCCCGCCGGCTGCGCTCGGGTGACCGTGACCGGAGGTGGTGCTGCCGGCTGCCCTCGGTGGACCCGCACTCACGCGATGTGGCTCCTGTCGCGTCGAATCGACAGTGTGCCATGGAAGCGCTCCCACAACAAGCGCACGGAGCGCTGGATCAGCTCCTTGTTTCGATCTCGTTTTGGGTCTTTCACAAAGGCGTGACGGGCGTTACAGTCGCAACATCGGTCGATGGGAGCGCTTCCATCGACAAGGTTCCAAGTAGAAGATCACCGGGGCCGTCTCTGACGGGCTCGGTGAACCAGAACCGAGGGCCGACGACGGGCCAGCCCGGACGCCGTCGTCAGCCATCGTCCCGCCACATGGAGGGAGGTGGAACCAGAGCCACTCGCGTGGCCCGGCTCCCGCGCGACACGCACGGCAGGACCCAAATCTCGCCCGTGTGTGTGCAGTTACGGTGGGGACGGGGGTTGCCCTCCCCCGTCCCCACACTAAACCCCCGTACACGATAGGAAAAGAGGCCGACGGGACAGGCGCGTTGCGCCGCCCGGACGGCCTCGTTCGCTGCTCGGGGCCAGACCCGCCTCCACCACGCCAGCACCGGCCGCCTCGACGGCCGGATGACCGGCCGGCCGCGCCTGCCCTATCATGGGAGCGCTCCCGAACATTCGGCGGTGGCCCCGTATCCATGAGGAGAATCCATGTCGATACCTACTGGGCCCGCCGGCCCTCTGCGCTTCCCGGACAACTTCGGCTGGGGCGCGGCCACCTCCGCGTACCAGATCGAGGGCGCTGCCAAGGAGGATGGGCGCGGCGAGTCGGTCTGGGACACCTTCAGCCGCGTCCCAGGGCGCACCCGTAACGGCGACACCGGCGACGTGGCCGCCGACCACTACCACCGGTACGCCGAGGACCTCGACCTCATGCGCGACCTCGGGCTGCGCAGCTACCGCTTCTCCATCTCCTGGCCACGGATCCAGCCCGACGGCACCGGCGCACCCAACCAGCGCGGGCTCGACTTCTACCGCCGCCTCGTCGACGGCCTCCACGAGCGCGGCATCACCCCGATGGCCACCCTGTTCCACTGGGACCTCCCGCAGGCCCTGCAGGACGCCGACGGGTGGGAGTCGCGCGAGACCGCCCTCCGCTTCGCCGACTACGCCGACGCGGTCTTCGAGGCCCTCGGCGACCGGGTGCCGGCCTGGCTCACCATCAACGAGCCCAAGACCGTGGTGCAGAACGGCTACCTCGTCGGCCACCACGCCCCCGGCCGGCAGGACCCGGACGCGGCCTACCTGGTCGCCCACCACCTGCAGCTCGCGCACGGGCTCGCGGTCAGCGCGCTGCGCGCCACCGGCAGCGCCAGCCGGATCGGCCCCGCGCTCAACCTGCACCCCTGCTATCCCGCTGACGACTCGCCGCAGGCCGCAGCCGCCTCCCGCCTCTACGACGGCTACGAGAACCGCCTCTACCTCGACTCCCTGTTCAAGGGCAGCTACCCGGAGGACGTGCTGGCCGATCTGGGCCCGCAGAGCCGGATGGTCCAGGGCATCCGCGACGGCGACCTGGCGATCATCTCCGCACCGATCGACCTGCTGGCCGTGCAGTACTACACGCCCATCTACGTCACCGCCGACGGCGGCACCGAGCACCGCTGGGCGACCTCCGAAGCCGAGTGGCAGCAGATCTACCCCGACGGCATGTACGACATCCTGACCCGGGTCACCCGCGACTACGGCCCGATCCCACTCACCGTCACCGAGAACGGGCTGCCCACACCGGACACGCTGGCCGTGGACGGCACCGTCCACGACGCTGGTCGGATCAACTTCCTCCGGGACCACCTCGCTGCCGCACACCGGGCCATCGCCGCCGGCGTGCCGCTGGAGAGCTTCCACGTCTGGTCACTGCTGGACAACTTCGAGTGGAACGAGGGGTATGACCAGCGGTGGGGACTGGTCTACGTGGACTACCCGACCCAGCGGCGGGTGCTCAAGAGCAGCGCCACCTGGTACCGCTCCGTGATCGCTGACGGCGGCTTCTGAGCGGCCGCCTCCCGGACAGCCGGGCCCGGACGGCTCGGCTCCGGTGAGCCGGTGACCGTCCGGGACCCAGCGCCGGGGTCGGTCAGCGGGGCAGCGCCTGCTGCAACTCCGCCCGCAGCGCCGGGGTGAGCATCTCCCCCGCCTGCTTGGCCAGCCGGGCCATCTCGTAACCCACCACACCGATGTCCGCGTCACCGGCGGCCAGGGTGGCCAGGATCGAACCGTCGCGTACCTGCATCACCAGGAAGTAGCCGCGGCCCATCTCGACCACCGTCTGCTTGACGATGTCGCCGTCGAACATCTGGGCCGCGCCCGCGGTGATGCTCATCAGCCCGGAGGTCACCGCGGCCAGCTTGTCCGCGTTGTCGCGGGGCAGGTGGTCGGAGAGCGCCACGAGCAGCCCGTCGGAGGAGACCACCACCGCGTGCGCCACGCCCGGCACCCGCTCCGCGAACGCGCTCACCAGCCAGCTCAGGTCACGCGCCTCCTGGCTCAACGTCGTCACTGTCGTCGTCCCCCTTCGTCGTGCCCCCTGGACGGTGGCACGGGTATCTCGGTGGTGTCCTCGGCCTCGGCGCGCCGCACTCCGCTGTAGAGCCGGGAGAGCATGCCGCCGACCGCCTCCGGGTCCGGGTCGGTGCGGGTCGGTGCCGACGTTGGTTGTGCCGAGCGGGTGACCGCGCTCAACTGTGCCATCGGCACCCGCATCGGCAGCCCTCGCTCATTCGTACCGGCGGTGACCGGGATCGCCGGTGGCACCGGCTGCGCGGGCACGACCGGCGCGGACGGATCCTGCCGCGACCACCAGCCCCCGCCGTTGTCGCGAGCGCCGGCCGGGGTCAACACGTCCTCGGCGCGCACCGGCACCGGACGGCCCTGGCGCGGCACGGCGACACCCGGTGGCCGACCGGCCACCGGCAGGTCCCGTGCCTCGACGCGCGGCCCGGAGGCGACGGCCTCCCGCACAGCTCCGGGCTGCCGGGCCACTCCCCGGGCGGCGCTCGTGGCCAGCATCCGGGCCGGCGCCGGCGGATCCAACTCCACCGAGCCTGCCGGGGCCAGCAACACCGCGGGCAACGCGAGCCGGGCGACCAGGCCGCCCTGGTGGTCGTCCAACCGCACCCGTACGCCCAGCCGGGACGCCAGGTGGCTGACGACGAAGAGACCCATCCGCTCCACCGCCGCGACGTCCGCGGCCGGCGGGGTGGCCAGCACGGCGTTCGCCTCGGCCAACGCCGTCGGGCTCATGCCCAGGCCACGGTCGGCGATCTCGATCAGCGCACCCCCGGAGTCGACCCGGGCGGTCACCACCACGCTGGTGTCCGGGCGCGAGAAGGCGGTGGCGTTCTCCAGCAGCTCGGCCAGCAGGTGCACCAGCTCGCCGACGGCGTGCCCGACCATGTGCACGTCGGCCACCGCCTCGATCCGGACCCGCTGGTACTGCTCGATCTCCGCCGCGGCGGCCAGCAGCACCGCACCGAGACCGACCGGCCGGTTCCACCGACGGGTGGAGTCCGTGCCGGCGAGCACCAGCAGGCTCTCGTCGTTACGACGCATACGAGCGGCCAGGTGATCGAGCTTGAACAGGTTCTCCAGCTGGTCCGGGTCGCTCTCCTCGCGTTCCAGGTCGTCCAGCAGCTCCAGTTGGCGCTCCACCAGCACCTGGCTCCGGCGGGCCAGGTTGACGAACATCGCGTTGACGTTGCGTCGCATGAGCGCCTGCTCGACGGCGACAGTGACGGCACTGCGGTGCACCGCCACGAACGCCTCGGCCAGCTCGCCGATCTCGTCGAGCGAGCGGACCACCGCCGGTGCGACATCGATGTCCGGCACCCCGCCTCGGACGGTCTTCAGACGGTCCAGCGCCTCCGGCAGCTCGACCTGGGCGATCTGGAGCGCCTGGCTCCGCAGCAACCGCATCGACCGGGCGACCGAACGACCGACCAGCAACGAGATCAGCAGAGCGACCAGCAGGACCGCGACGATCCCGCCGACGACCAGCAGGGTGGCCCGCAACTGCCCGTCGCTGGCATCGTCGGCCTGCCGCACGGCGTCGTCGAGCACACCCGCCTCAAACTGGCGCAGCAGCTCCTGCCGCTGCTGGCTGGCCCCCCACCACTGCTCCGACGGCAGCACCTCCGGCGCCTTGTCGCCGGCTGGCAGGCTGCGCTCCTCCAGCCGGGTGGCGACCACGAACATCGGGGCCACCGACGTCTCGTCGTACCGGCGGATCTGGTCGGACGTCGCGGCCACCCGGAACGCGCCGAGCGCGGTCAGCTGCTGGGCGCGCAGATCGGTGAGGAGCACCCGGTCCTCGGTGCCGTACCCGCCGGCGCGGGCGGCGGCGTAGAGCTGGGCCCGCACCCGGGAGGAGAGCTCCTTGACCCGGGCCAGTTGGACGTAGCGCAGCACCGCGTCGTTCAACGCCGGCTGGTCCTGACCAGGGGTCGGCTCGGCGAGCAGGTCGATCAGCGCGCCGATGGCCCGGTGGTAGTTGCTCAGGATGGTCTCGCTGCTGAGCACCGCCGGTGGGATGGCGGGACGGATGTCGACCACCTGGTCGTACGCCTCCAGCGCCTCGGAGAAGGCCACCCGCCAGGACGCGTCGGCGTCGGCCAGCGGCTCGGCGGCCCGGCGCAGGTCCGCGACAGCCCGGTCGGTGGCGGTCTGCAACGGCTTCAGGTCGGTCGCCGTGGTCTCCCGCTCGCCGCCCCTGCGCAGCTCGCCCAACTCACCCGCCGAACGGTCGCGCTCCTGCTGGAGCTGGTGCACGGCGGCGGTGATCTGTCGGCCGATGCCGACCTGGCTGGAGAAGTCGTTCAACACCGTCGTCCGCCCCACCAGCGCGCTGGTCTGCACACCGGCGAGCAGCAGGAACGCCATCGAGGGCACCACCAGCACGGTGGCGAGCTTGGTGCTCATCCGCCAGTCCCGCAGGCGGAACGGCGAGCGCCGCCGGTGCGGCACCACTCGGACGTCGAAGCGTCGCCGGCGATGGTTCGACACCGCGCCGTTCGCCGGCTCGGGACCTACCGCCACCCTGCCTCCTCCGTCCTACCGCGTCCACCGCGGTCCGGGGAGCGCCGTCCATCCAACCAGGCTCGGGAGCGCTGTCAACGGCCCGGGCAACGCGGAGGTTCAGGAAGGATACTGCGGGTGGGACCGTCCTGCCGTGGTCGGCAGGACCAGCTCGTCCGTCCGGCCGATGTCGGCGAGGCCGATCGCGTCACCGAACCGGCCAAGTGCCACCAGTGCCGCGCCGGTGGCGCCGATCTCCGGGTTGCGTTGGTGCGACACCGGCCGCGGTGCGAGCGCGGCGGCGAAGGCCTGCCGCCACCACACCGACGCTGCCACGGCACCCCCACCCAGCACCACACCGACCGGTTTGTCGATGGTGGACTCCAGCACGGCGAGATCCTCTGTGACCAGGTCACACAGCCCCTGCATCAGCCCGGCCAGGATGTCCACCGAGGTGGTGCTGAAGCTGAGGCCACGCAGTTCGCCGCTGCCCGCCGGCGCCAGGCCGGGCGCCCGGTCGCCACCGAAGCGGGGGTCGGCCGGTCGGCCACCGCCCGTCGGCACCAGCGCCAACGCCGCGTCCAGCTCCGCGCCCCGGGGCAACCGCAGCTCCCGGTCCGCCCAGGCGAACAGGTTGCCTCCGCAGGCGTACGCCGCGCCGGTCACCACGTGGTCGTGGTCGACCCGGTAACGCCACAGCCGTTCGGGGAGCCGGGGCATCGGCTCGCCGGCCGGGATCCGCTGCATCAGCCGTACGGCCGCGGAGGTGCCCACTGTGACGGCGGCCCGGCTCGGGTCGACGCAGCCCGAACCGACGTTCGACGCGCCGCCGTCGCCGACCGGCGGTGACCACCGGGCCTGCGCCAGCTGCGGCCAACGGCCGGCCAGGTCGGCCCGCAGCCGGCCGTGCCAGTTCAGCTCCCCGAGGGGCGGCAGGTCCTGCGGTCGCGCCCCGGCCAGCGTCAGCGCCTCCTCGTCCCAGCGCAGGGTGCGCAGGTCCAGCAGGCCGGTCCCGGAGGCCTGGGAGATCGACATGGGCGCCGAGTCGAGCAGCTCGCCCAGCACGTACTCGGGCAGACCGACGAACCGGGCGATCGGGCTGCCGGACTGCTCCCGCAACCAGGGCAACCGCATCGACCAGTACGAGCGGTGCCACCAGCAGCCGGTGCGTTGGTGGAAGCCGTCCGGGTCGGCCGGCCCCGCCGTGCCGCCGACCGGCGCGGGCCGGGTGTCCAGCCAGGTGACCACCGGGCCCATCGGGGCACCGGCTCGGTCCAGCGGGAGCACCGAGTGCCACTGCGCGGAGACCGCCACCAGACCGACGTCGTGCAGGTGCCCCGCGTCGGCCAACTCGTCCAGGCACTCGACCAGGGAGGCGAGATAGTCGGGACCGGACAGCGTGCCGGTGCCGTCGTCGCCGATGGCGAGGTCGACCTTGCGCCGGGCCAGGGCACCGGGCAGCGGCTGGGTGTCCCCGTCCAGCACCAACCCCCGGACGGAGGAGGTACCCAGATCGAGCGCGAGAATGTTCATCGCCGGTCAAGTTACCCGGTGCGAACAGGGCAACGGGCGCGTAGGGTGGATCACATGTTCGCGCATCTGACCAGTTGGTGGCCCGCCGACCCGGCGGCCACCCTCCGCGCGTAGCTTCATCCACGCGGCCGCCCTCCAGGCGGCCGCCGGATCTCCCGGCCGGATGGCTGCCTCAACGGCGGCGCCCAGCCCGACGGAGACCCCGATGACCCACCTGACCGACCTGATCGCCGCCATCGCCAGCGGTGTCGACCCTGGTCCCTTCGCCCTGCTACGCCGTGAGGGCGCGGGCGAGCTGGAGCTGTTCACCGGCCCGGTCGACACTGTCGAACGGCTCGCGGACATCCCGCTGACGCCGGGCGCACCCGGTGCGCAGACGCTGGCCCTGGTGCCGTTCCGGCAGATCTCCGAACGCGGCTTCGCCTGCGTCGACGACGGCGCCCCGCTGGAATGCCTGCAGGTCCGCGACCATCGACGGATCGCCCTGGCCGACGCCCTGGCAATCCTGCCCGACGAGCAGGTCCGCACGATCGACGCGGCCTTCGACATCACCGACGAGGAGTACGCACGGACCGTGCACCGGGTGCTCGCCGAGGAGATCGGCCGCGGCGAGGGCGCCAACTTCGTCATCCACCGCACCATGCACGCCACAGTGCAGGGCCCACCGCTGATGGCGGCGCTGGCCGCGCTGCGCCGGTTGCTGGTCGCCGAGCGCGGCGCGTACTGGACGTTCGTGGTGCACACCGGCACCCGGACGATGGTCGGCGCGAGCCCGGAACGACACGTCAGCGTCGACGACGGCCTGGTCATGATGAACCCGATCAGCGGCACCTTCCGGCGCGCGGGTGACACCCCGGACCGGGAGGCGCTGCTGCGGTTCCTCGACGACCCGAAGGAGGTCGAGGAGCTGTACATGGTGCTCGACGAGGAGCTGAAGATGATGGCCACCGTCGCCGAGCACGGCGGCCAGGTGATCGGCCCGTACCTGAAGGAGATGTCACACCTGGCG
The DNA here is from genome assembly GCF_900090275.1 of Micromonospora zamorensis. Taxonomy (NCBI): domain Bacteria; kingdom Bacillati; phylum Actinomycetota; class Actinomycetes; order Micromonosporales; family Micromonosporaceae; genus Micromonospora; species Micromonospora zamorensis. The sequence goes on from NZ_LT607755.1 coordinate 4,088,712, forward strand.
CACACCGAATACCTGCTCGCCGGGCGGGGCACCCGGGACGTGCGGGAGGTGCTGCGCGAGACGATGTTCGCCCCCACCGTGACGGGCAGCCCGATGGAGAACGCCTGCCGGGTGATCGCCCGACACGAGCGCCGGGGCCGCGGTTACTACTCCGGCGTGCTGGCCCTGCTCGGCCACGACGAGGCCGGCCGACAGACGCTCGACGCCCCGATCCTGATCCGCACCGCGGAGATCTCCCCCACCGGCCGGCTGCGGGTCCCGGTGGGTGCCACCCTGGTCCGGCACTCGACGGCGGCCGGTGAGGTGGCCGAGACGCACGCCAAGGCCGCCGGTGTGCTGGCTGCTCTCGGCCTCGGGCCGGCGGCGCCCGACCGTGGGAGCGAGCCGGTCGCGCGGCTGGCCGACGACCCCGCGGTACGCGACGCGCTGGCCATGCGCAACGCACCGCTGGCGCGGTTCTGGTTGGACCAGCGGGCACCGGACGCACCCGGGCTGCCCGGGTTGGTGGGCCGTCAGGCGTTGATCGTGGACGCCGAGGACACCTTCACCGGCATGCTGGCCCACCAGCTGGGCGCGTTGGGTCTCGCGGTGACCACCCGACCGTGGCACGCGAGCGGCTCGGTCGACGGGTACGACCTGGTGGTGGCCGGTCCCGGGCCGGGTGACCCGGGCAGCACCGACGAGCCGAAGATGGTGGCGCTGCGGGAGCTGCTGGGCGGGCTGCTGGCGACCGGCCGACCCACCCTCGCCGTCTGCCTCGGCCACCAGGTGCTGGCCGGTCAGTTGGGGCTGCCGCTGCACCGCAGGGACGCGCCCTACCAGGGGTTGCAGCGGGAGGTGCCGCTGTTCGGCACAACCCGGCGGGTGGGGTTCTACTCGACGTTCACCGCCCGCGCGGAGGCGGACCGGCTGGACACGGCGTACGGGCCGGTGGAGTTGGCCCGGGATCCGGGTGACGGGGCCGTGCACGCCCTCCGGGGACGTGGCTTCGCCGGGGTGCAGTTTCACCCCGAGTCGGTGCTCAGCCCGGACGGGCTCGCCGTGCTGACCGAGTTGCTGACCGACCTGCTGCCGGCACCGCGCGCCGACGAGCTGTCCACCACCGGCGGGCGCGCATAGTCGCTCCGCCGGAGGGTAGGGCTGGAACGACCGGTGGCACGGACGGGCCGAGAGCCAGCCCCCGCCCGCGCCACCGGTCGTTTCCGCCGTCAGCCGGCCATGCCCGCCTTCAGCGCGGTGCCCAGCAGCACCGCACGCCGCGCGGTCAGCGCACAGGCGCCGAGTGCCACGGCGTCCGGGGCGATCTCCCCGTTGTTGCTCGTGTGCGAGGCGCCGTACGGGTTGCCGGCGATGAACTGGCTGGTGTCGGTGTAGCCGGGGGTGACCACCACACCGCCCCAGTGGTAGAAGACGTTGAAGAGCGAGGTCAGCGTGGTCTCCTGCCCGCCGTGCGAGGTCGCCGTGGAGGTGAAGGCGGAGTAGACCTTGTTGGCCAGCGCTCCCTGCGCCCACAGCGGGCCGGTGGTGTCGATGAACTGCTTGAGCTGGGCCGCGACCATGCCGTACCGGGTGGGCGCCCCCATGATCACCACGTCGGCCCAGGACAGGTCGTCGACCATCGCCTCGGGCACGTCCTGGGTCTCCAGACGGTGCGCCTGCCAGCCGGAGTTGGAGCGGATCGCCTCGTCCGGCGCCAACTCACGCACCTTGCGCAGGCGCACCTCGGCGCCGGCCTCCCCGGCGGCCTCGCAGGCCGCCTGAGCCATCTGGTACGTGATGCCGGTGGCGCTGTAGTAGATCACCGCTACCTTGGTCTGGGCAGCCATCAGATGTTCCCCTATCTCGTCTCGGGTCAGCTCTCGCGACTACCCGTCGCGCGCGATCTCTAACGGCGGCGCCCGGACGATCCCACCCACCGATCGGCGGGGCTCAATTTTTCCGCAACTTCCCGGTGGTTTTCGCCCTGCGCCCCGCATAGACGACGATCCTGATGCCATCGGTGCCGGCGGGAACCAGCCGCCGCCCTGCACCGGGCACCTGAACGGGGGATCGCGCTCCGCCACCAACGACGCTGGCGTAGCGCGATCAGGGGCCGTCCAGCGTGCTCACACCGGGTGGCGGACGCGCTCAGTGGACCAGGGCCGCCATCAGCCGGTCCAGCTCGGCCGCCGGGTCAGCGGTGAGCCCGGTGTGCACCGGCCCGGTCTGGATCATCGTGCTGCGCGGAGCCGCCAGCCAGTGGAACCGCTCGCCGAGTCGCATCCGGGTCGCCGGCCCGTCGCCGGCGCACGTCCGGTTCAGGGAGTCGAGCACCGCGGCCACCGCCGGCAGGTCCACGTCGGGTGCCAGTGCGCGGACCCGGTCGGCGTCGAGGTGCGTGCGCGCCGCCAGGAAGTCACGTTGCTGGCAGTAGAGCAACACCCCGACGTTGATCTGCTCGCCGCGCTCGATGCGGGGCACCAGCCGGATCAGCGCGTACTCGAAGGGATGCCTCATGCCGCGCTCCCCTGCGGCAGCCAGTCGGCCCTGCGGGCGACCCGGCGGGACAGGTGCTCCAGGTACGCGGCCCGCGCGGCGTCGGCCGTCTCGAAATCGGCAGCGGTCAGCCAGTCCGCCGGCACCAGGGCGAGCACTTCGGTGAGCAGCTCCGGGGTGACCCGGGGGGCCAGCTCGGCGTCGGCCTCGGCCAACAGTGACGCGTACGGGGCGAGCACGTGATCCTCAGCTCGGTAGGCCCGGTGCACTGCCGCCTGGGCCCGGGGCCAGTTGTGGTGGAAGTACAGCGAGGCCCCGTGGTCGATCAACCACAGCTCGCGGTGCCAGACCAGCAGGTTCGGGTTACGCCAACTCCGGTCGACGTTCTCCACGTACGCGTCGAACCAGAGCACCCGGGAGGCCAGCGCCGCGTCGACGGGATGCGCCATCGGGTCGAAGCCGAGCGCCCCGGGGAGGAAGTCCATCCCCAGGTTGGCGCCGCCGCTGTTGCGCAGCAGCTCCTGCACCTCCTGGTCGGGCTCGGCCCGCCCGATGACCGGGTCGATGTCGAGCACCACCAGCGGGGGCACCCGCAGCTCCAGGCGGCGGGCCAACTCACCGCAGATAACCTCGGCGATCAGCGCCTTGGGCCCCTGGCCGGCGCCTCGGAACTTCGCCACGTACGTGCCCAGGTCGTCGGCCTCCACGACGCCAGGCAGCGACCCACCCTCGCGCAGCGGGGTGACGTAGCGGATCGCGGTGACCTGGCGGAGCACGACGCCCACCCTACTGGGACCGGTTGCCCGGCCCGCACCGGTGAGCGCGATACCTCTGAGTCATAAAAATGCCTCACAGTCATCACGCTCACCGGTGCGTGCCCGCCGAAGCGGGTGGGTCAGTCGAGCTTGTCGCGTAGGTCGTCGACCTGCTGTTGGAGGCGGTCCACCGCGCTGTCGTTGTTGACGAAGGTGGTGATGCCCGCGGCGAGGCCCAGGCCGATCAGGACGGCCAGGATGCTCAACACGAGGCCGCCGATGGCCACGCCCCGGCCGGTCACCCCGGGCCGGCGGGCCATCTTCAGCCCGACGATGCCGAGGATGATGCCGATGATGCCGAGCACCAGCCCGATCCAGGCGAGGATGGCGGTCAGCACGCTGAGCAGGCCGGCCACCCCGAAGACCAGCGCGAAGGTGGCGGCCGCGCTGGTCTTGGCGGCGGTGGTGGACGCCCGGTGGGTCCGCGACCCGGCCGGTTCGCTTGCGGCAGTCATGGGACTCCCTTCCGTACGCGCGGCGCGCGCACTTCCGGGTGACCGCCTTCCCACTGCCTGGGCCGTTATGCCACACCCTTGGGTGGTGCTTCCGGCGGGGTGTCGGAGCGGGGAAATCGCCGTTTGAGCCGGGTCTTGGCCAGTACGGCATCGACGGCGGCGTCGAGAGATTCCTGCGGTGCCGTCACGCGCAGCCGCTCGAACAGCTCGGCTGGCGGATTCAACCGCACGTCGGAAAGATACCCGTACTCGTCGATGACCTCCCCGTCACCGCACTCGGCCAGAGCGATCGTCGCAGCAATGGCCAGCACCTGCGAGGCTGGATCCCGCTGTGAGCTCACCCAGACGAACAAGCCGGACTCAGGATCCTCGCTGCCTGGGAGAAACAGGTCAGCGCTGATCAGGGCCCCCGCCTCGCACTCGGGCAACTCGAAGAACATGTCGAGGTCGTCGTTCAATTCGTCGGCGAGAGGATCGAGTCGCTCATCGAGCTTCGCGTCCGACGCTGGCACGCCTGTGCCGCCACGCCGCCGCGCGACCGTGGCAGCGGCAGCCTGCACCTGAACCGGAGAGCCCGACTGGCCGAGGATCTCGGCCAGTCGGACGCCCGTGTGCGCGAGAGCCTCCCGCAAGGTGAAGGAACGATTCACTCTGCAGTGCCACTCGATTGCCACTGCCGAACCCTAGCTGCAGACACCGGCCAAGCAGCGAATCCAACCAGTCTTCGTCTTGATGTGGATCTCCTTCACGACACCCTGCCGCGAGATGGCTTCGATCGGCCCCCCTCTGGCGAAGTCCAACAACTTCGCGTGGTCCATGTTCTCGGCGCGAATGTAGAGGAGCGCATTGCTGTAGGACGCGTTCTTGAGCTGCTGCTCGGCCTTTGTGGCGTGACGCAGGACCCCGCTTCCACTGGTACCTGTGTACTCCTTCAAACTGGTTGGCACGCCGTCCAGCCAGCCGTCGATGCCCGGGGTGTCTTTTTGCGGCTGGCCGACGAACTCTTTTCCGCCGAGGTGGTCACCGATTTCGTGGGACTGCGCGATCTCGACGTCGTTCATGTGCTCGGTCTTGGTTACCTTGCACGCGCTGGTGTTGTGCACCAGCACCGAGACGTCCGCCGGCGCGACGTAGTAGGTGTGCAGCCCGTCCACCGTCAGGTTGTGGACCTGCGTCACCTCCGTGTGGCGGCTGACCTTGGCGATTTGAACGGCCGTGCCCGCCGAGGTCCGCAACCACTGACCGGGCAGCAGAGCCGCGGCCTGCACCCACTCGTTCAGCTCCGGCACCCAGAACGGGTGGTTGTCCGTGGCCGTCACCGTCGTCTCGGCCGAGCCGGCCGGGCCGTCGGCATCGATGGTGACCTCGACGAGGTTCTTCTCGCCCGTGCTGTGGATCGTCCGGGTCACCTGGCGACCCTCGGTGACGGAGTTGACCGGGTCCGTGGCCAGCACCTCGTCGCCGATGTTCAGCTTGTCGATCGCGCGGGTGGATCCGTCGGCCATCAGCACCGGCGTCCCCGGGAGGAAACTACTGGCCTTCTTGCAGCCCTTGCTCCCGAACTTGTACAGCTCCCGCAGAAGGTCTGTGCCACGTTTGCCGCCGGCGATCCAACCTGCGACCGGGATCATCGCGGCCAGTGACAGCAGTGCCCCTTCGGTGTCGCCGTCCAGATAGGCGATAAGGGCGTCGACGGCGTCGCACGGTTCACCCACCACCGGGATGAAGCCACAGATGGTGAGCAGAATCTGCCCGACCAGCTTGCCCTCTGCGGCGTCCTTGCGGTCGTAGTACTCGACGACACCATCACAGAGAGGGCCGTGGCCCCACGCCTGGGTGCACCAGTTGTCACCACGTTCGATCGCGCCGAGGAGCGGGTTGGAGCAGATTCGCTCCAAGTGCATGTACAGATTGCACTCGACGCTGCCCGGGTCGGGTGTGCCGGCGGCACGCCGCGCCTCGGCCTCCTGACGTTGCAGGGTGATCGCCGCCTGGAGCGCCTCGGTGGCGTACTGCCGCGCCTCCGCCGCGCTCTTGCCGGCCTCCTCGGCCGACGCCTTCGCCCGCGCCGCCGACTGCTGAGCGTCGGCCGCGTAGTTGGCCGCCCTGGACGCCGAGGTCGTCGCCGCCTGCGCGGATCTCTCCGCCGCCTGCGCGTCGGCCCGCGCGCTCGCGGCCGCATTCTTGGCCGTCTGCGCCGACGCGGCCGCGTCCACCGCGGACTGTTGGGCCGCCACCGCCGACTGCTGGGCCTGCGCAGCGTAGGTCGCTGCCTGCTCAGCCGAGATGGCGGCCTGCTGCGCGTACCCTTCCGCCTCAGCGGCGGCGGATCGGGCCCGTGCCGCCGCTTCCGCCGCGCGGGCAGCATCGACCCGGGCGAGAGCGGCGCTGCGCCCCGCGTCCGCAATCATCGCCTTGATCTTGGCGACGTGCGCTGTCGTCTCCTGATCCCGCTGTCGGGCCTGGTGCTGCCCGGCAGTGAGGAAATGCCGCAGAGCCGACCGTGGACCGGCGAGCGCGATCGTGGCTGCCGCCTTGGTCTCGGGGCCGCCAGCACTCATCACCTGGGCGACCCGGATGCGGTCGTCCTGCTCAGCCGCCGTGTAACGGCCAACCCTGAGGAATTCGTGCCGATCCTGGTCGGTGCCGTTCAGAGCTGCCTGCGCCGCCGTCTTCGTGGTGGGTCCACCGGCAGTGATCAGCTGACCGATGAGAATTCGGTCGTCCTCGGTCTTGCCGGGATAGCTGCGGGTCCGCAGGAACTCGCGCACATCGGCATCGGACCTGGTCAGCGCCGTCTCGGCAGCGGTCTTGAGTGCCGGCTTGTCAGTGCTGTCCGCCAGGTGAGCGACCACCGCCCGATCGTCCTGAGCGGCCGCCAGGTTCAGCCCGGTGGTCACGAACGCCCGCACGTCGAGCTCGGAGCCGATGAGGGCCTCTTCGGCCGCTATCCGCGTCCACGTCCCGCCGGTCTGCATCAGCCGCGCGGCCACCCGACGACCATTGGCGAGCACCACTTCCGGAGCGGCACCGGGCGCAGTGGCCGAAGCCAGCAGCGCCCGGGTCTCCTCGTCACGCTGCTTCTCCTGCGCCTCGTCCCAGGCAGCCTGAGCGAGTCGCTCGGCTTCCTCTGTCCGCTCGACCTCGGCTGCCATCACGGCTTCGGCGGTCATCGCCGCCAGCCGTTCGGCGTCTGCCTGCCGGGCATCCACCTCGACCAACCGCGCCTGCTCGGCAGCCTTGGCGGCGTCTTCGGCGGCGGTCATGGCGTTCTTCGCGTGCTGGGTTGCCATCTGAGCCGCGTACGCCGCATCTCCTGCTCGCGCCGCGGCCTCCTCCGCGGCCAGCGCCGCGTTCTCGGCATGGGTTGCGGAAGCGCGGGCAGCGGTGGTGGCCTGCCCGGCGGCGACCGAGGCGCGGCGCGCCTCCAAAGCGGCAGCGTTGGCAGCGCGCTGCGACTCCTGGGCCTTGGCACGGGCTCGCGCCGCAGCCTGCCGAGCCTTGGCCGCCTCGGCCGAGGACACGTTCGACTGATTCGCGGCCTGCTCCGCAGCCTCCGCTGCGGCGATCGAGTTGCCGGCCGCACTCGCTGCGGCGACCCCCGCGCTGTCGGCGGCCGACGAGGCCCGCTTGGACGCCTCGGAGGCGTCCGCGGCTCGCCGTGCCTGCTTCGCCGCGTCCCGGGCGACCTTCGCCGCGTCCCGCGCCTGCTGCGCCTTCGTGGCGTCGCCCGCGGCCTTCGACGCCGCCGTGTACGCCCGTGACGCCGCGTTGCCCGCCAGTGCGGCAGCCTGGGCGGCGCGAGCCGCTGACGCGGACGCCACCCGTGCGGCTGAGCTGGCGGCGTTGGCCGCGCCGATCGCACGCTTTGCGGCGTCGGCGGCGCGACCGGCGGCCGCGGCCGCCCGTGCGGCCGCTGCCGCGGCGTCCGTCGCCGAGTCCCTCGCCGCGATGGTCTCCGCGGCTGCCCGCTGCGCTGCCTCCTTGGCCAGGCGAGCCGACTCCACCGCCCGGTCTGCGGCGTGTTCCGCCTGCAGGGTCTCCTGGGCTGCCAGCAGGCCCGCGTCCCGGGCCAGGTCGGCGAGTTGAGAGATGGTCAGCATCTCCTGGTCACGCGCCCGGGCCACATGCTGGCCGTACAGCAGGAACTCGCGGATGTCCTCCGGAGTTCCGTTCAGGGCCGCCGTCGCCGCAGCCTTGACGTATGGGCCGCCTCCCGAAAGCAGCTGACCGGTGCGGATGCGGTCATCGAGTTGCTGGGCGTCGTGCTGGCCCCGGGACAGGAATTCGGTAACGGCCTCGTCGCTGCTGTTCAGCGCGACCTGACCGGCGCGTTTGACCTCATTACCGCCGGCATTGATGACCTGCGCAAGGCGGATCCGCTCGTCGATGGCGAAAGCGGCCTCCCACCCTCCGTTGAGGAACGTCCGGCGAGCCTCGACGCTGCCGAGCAGCGCGCTCTCGGCCGCGTTCTTCATCGTGGTGCCGCCGAGGCCGGCATACTCCTCGACACGCGTCAGATCGTCCTGCTGCCGGGCGGCGAAGTAGTCGTCCACCAGGAACGTGGCCACATCTTCGTCGCTGCCGACGAGTGCCTGCTCGGCAGCGCGGGCGACGCTCGGGCCGCCTGTCCGGAGCAGCAGCAACGCCTGATAGCGACTGTCGGCCACCTCTATGTCGTCAGCTGCCGACGCCGGCACGGCCAGCACGCTGATCGACACGGTCGCGACCAGTGCCGCCGCGAGCATCGTTCGACCTCGAAACCGCCATTTATTCGATAGACTTCGATGTATTCTGGACACGATCCACCCCTTGAACCGCAGTTTTGGAAATCGCCATGATGATCCCGCCGCCGACAGGGCGGCGGGTTCGACGGACGCACGGATTCAGAGGATGGGCCGGAGCCCGTCCTCTGAATCGACGTGGTAGACCCTTAGGAGGTGAAGGGGTAACGCAGTTCGAGGATCGTGGCTTCGCCGCGGTCCTGACCAACGCCGACCGGCTGCCATTCCCTGGGCAGGACCTCTTCGACCTCGACCACGGCGGGATCGTCCTTGACCTCGACCTTCGCCGCGAGCGTGCGCGTGACGTCGCCACGGACGAAGTAGACCTTGGGGATCTCCATGGTGAGCAGGCCCGAGGCGCCGCTGGCCTTGAAGCAGAAGTTGACGCCACCCGGCAACGTAAGGTCGTTGCTCTGCACCAGGATCAGATCATCCGGCGGGTTGTTGGGGGTCGAACCACAGTCGGCCAGGACGATGTGACCATCACCCTTGATCAACTTGACGCCCCGCTGGGCCAGCACCTGCGCGGCACCCGGGTAGGCGTAGTCCTCCACAATCGAGGGCGGCGTGTCCTCGGCTGCGGAAGGAAGTTGACTGACGATTACGGCTGCGGCGCTGGCCAGCACAACAGCGGCACCGCCGGCGATGGCCGTCTTCCAGGAAGAAATCTGCACTGATCGTTCACCCCGTGTGAAGTCACCCGAGAACCACGCCGTCCGCACAGTGAAGCGCGAAGCGACGCGGTGGTGCCGCTGCAGCACCAGATGGTGACAGGGGAGATCGTGCCACATCTACGTCTCGCCGTGGGTCCCGCTGTCCGTCGGGTGCCCTAACCTGGCGCAACCGATTGCGGGGAAAGGGGTCCGATGACCAGGGAGCTCACGGCGTCCGAGGCGCTCGATCTGCGGATGATGAGTCTGCTGCTGCGCCCGCACCCGAGCATCCGGCCCGGCGACGTCGCCGAGGTGGTCCAGTGGTTCGGCGCGATGCAGGCGCAGGATCTGGCGAGCGGTCTGTGGTCGTTGGGCGCGCGGCTGCCCGGGCAGAGCGTCGTCGACGTGCAGGCGGCGCTGGAGCGACGTGAGGCACTGCGCACCTGGCCGATGCGGGGCACCGTTCACCTCGTCCCTCCCGCAGACGCCCGCTGGATGCTGGAGCTGACCGGCGTACGCTCGCTGGCTGGCGCGGCGACCCGGCGCGCGCAGCTCGGGCTCACCGAGACCGACGCGGACCGGGCGGTGGACGTCCTCGGCAGCGCTCTGGCCGGTGGCGGCCGGCTCACCCGCGCGCAGTGCCTCGCCGCCCTGCGCGCCGCCGGCATCGGGACCGACGGCCAGCGCGGCTACCACCTGCTCTGGTACGCGAGTGTCCGCGGGGTGACCTGCGTGGCACCGAACCTGGGCACCGAACAGACCTTCGCGCTGCTGGACGAGTGGGCTCCCGAGTCACGCCACCTGGAACGGGACGAGGCGCTGGCCCTGCTCGCCCACCGCTACGTCCGCGGGCACGGGCCGGTCACCGCCCGCGAGTTCGCCGGCTGGACGGGTCTCACCCTGACCGACGCGCGGCGCGGCCTGGCCGCCGCCGCCGATGACTTGCTGAGCACGGTACGGGTCGACGGCGAGCCGATGCACGTCGACGCGGCGCTGGCCGACACCGCCCCTCCCCCGCTGGACGACACGATCGTGCTGCCGGGCTTCGACGAATACCTGCTCGGCTACCGGGACCGCTCGTTGATGCTCGACCCCGCACACCAGGCGGCCGTGGTGCCCGGCAACAACGGGATCTTCCAGGCCACAGTGGTCCGCTCCGGGCGGGTGGTGGGCGTGTGGAAGCGCAAGGTCGGCCGCACCGCGGTCACCGTGACGGTCCAGCCGCTGACGATGCTCGACGCCGCGGCGCGGGCTCGGGTGGAGCAGGCGCTCGGACGGTACGCGGACTTCCTCGGGTTGCCTCCCCGCTTCGACTGGCTGACCTGACCGCGCCGCGTCAATCCTCGGTCGGGGCCCTGTCGGCCCGTCGTGGGCGGGCGGTGCTGAGCAGGTCGACGATCCGGGTCACCCGAGGATCCGAGCGGATCTCCGCCACGGTTTTCGGCAGTGGCAGCCGCCAGTTCGGATACTCGTCCACAGTGCCCGGCATGTTGGGTTGGCGCACCTCGCCAAGCACGTCGTAGAGGGAGACGCCGAGCAACCGGGTCGGGCTGGCCGCGAGCGCGGCGTGCATCGCCACCACCACCTCGCCGTCGTCGGGTGTCGGAGCCGCACCGGGCGACGCTGGCTCGGCGGTCGGCGCCGGGTCGGGCAGCAGGCTCTCGGCACGCAGCATGTCCAGCATCCGCTCCCGGTCGGTGGCGGCCCGGGCCCGCTCCACCGCCACGTCGGTGCCGAGCAGCTTCAACTCGTCGCGCACCCGGACGTGCTCGCCGGTCAGGAAACCCGGCGCGGTGGGCAGGTCGTGTGTGGAGATCGTGGCGAGGGCGTTGCGCGGCCAACGGGCCGGCGGGACGAACCCGCCGTCGTCGTCGCGAGCGAACCACAGCACTGTCGAGCCGAGCATGTTGCGCCCGCGCAGCCCACGGGTCACCGCGGGTTGGACGGTGCCGAGATCCTCCCCGACCACCACCGCGCCGGCCCGGTGCGCCTCCAGCGCGAGGATGCCGAGCATCGCCTCGGCGTCGTAGCGCACGTAGGTGCCCTCGGCCGCGCCGGCGCCCGGCGGCACCCACCACAGCCGCCACAGGCCGGCGACGTGGTCGACCCGCAGACCACCCGCGTGTCGCAGGGTCCGGCGCAGCATGTCCCGGTAGGCCGCGTACCCGGTGGCGGCGAGCCGGTCGGGACGCCAGGCGGCGAGCCCCCAGTCCTGGCCGAGCTGGTTGAAGTCGTCCGGCGGCGCGCCGACCCGCACACCCTGGGCCAGCACGTCGGCGAGCTGCCAGCCGTCCGCGCCTCCGGGGTCGATGCCGACGGCCAGGTCGTGCACCACGCCGACCGGCATTCCGGCCGCCCGGGCCGCCGCCGTCACGGCGTCCAGTTGCTCGTCACACAGGTGCTGCAACCAGGCGTGGAAGGCCACCCGGTCGGCGAGCTGCCGACGCTGCTCGGCAACCGCCGGGGCGTCCGGGTGGTGCAGGTCCTCCGGCCAGGCACGCCAGTCGTTGCCGTGCCGCTCGGCGAGCGCGCACCAGGTGGCGAAGCTGGCCAGCGCCGGGTCCGCGGCAAGGTCGACCGGCTGGGCGTACGGGTGCAGCAGCTCCAGGGCGCGCCGCTTGGCGGCCCACACCTGGTCGTAGTCGATCAGATCCCCACGGTCGGGGCGCAGGGCGTCGACCACCGCCCGGGTGGCCGGGTCCGCCGCACGGTACGCGGCGGTGTCACTGACCCGCAGGTACAGCGGGTTGACGAAGCGTCGACTGGCGGGCGAATAGGGCGAGGCGGCGACCGGGTGCGCCGGCCCGACTGCGTGCAGCGGGTTGAGCAGCACCAGCCCCGCGCCCGTGTCACCGGCCCAACCGGTGAACTCGGCGAGATCGCCGAGGTCGCCCATGCCCCACGAGCGTTCCGAGGTGAGCGCGTAGAGCTGGAGCATCCAACCCCAGGTGCGTGGCGGCACCGGCAGCCGACGGGGCACCACCACCAGCGTCGCCTCGCGGCCGGCGCAGGCCAACCGGTGCCAGCCCAACGGCAGGTCCCCCGGCAGCTCGCTGTCGACCGCGCGGCGGCCGCCGTCCTCAAGGGTGACGACACCCGGGCTGGGCAGTGCCCGGGTGGTGCCGTGGGCGAGCACCACCGTCTCCGGCAGTGCGCCCCGGTCGACGGCACGGGCGGCGGTGAGCGCATCGGCGATGGCAGCCGGGCTGGTGGCGTCCACACCGAGCAGCCCGAGCACGCCCACCACGGTCTCCGGTGCGACCTCGACACGGCGGTGCCGCCAGTCCTCGTACCAGGTGGACACGCCGTGCGCGTTCGCCAGCGCGGCCAGTCGTCGGTTCATCCCGCCCCCCGCCTCACGACTCGACCTCCGACCACCTTGCCACGACCGGACGCGCGGCGCAGGACACGGCGAGGGCCGGCGGGCGAACCCGCCGGCCCACCTCGCTGGACGCTGTCAGTCGTCGAGCGCCCCCGCCGCCCGACCGTCGCGCAGGGTCAGGTTGCGCCCGGTGGCCGGATCGAACAGGTGAATCTTCTCCAGGTTGAACCAGACCCGTCGCGACTGCCCCTCGGCGACCGCCGACTCCGCGGACAGCCGGGTCACCAGGTTGCCGCCGCCTCCGGCGAAGTCGGCGGCACCGGCGTCGGCGGCCAACTCCTCCAACTCGGCGGCGCTGGCCTTCTCGCCCTCCACGGTGAAGTAGACGTACTTGTCCGAGCCCATCGACTCGACGATGTCCACCGGCGCCTCGAACTCCATGCCCCGGCGACGGGTGTCGTCGTCGACCAGCTCGGCGTCCTCGAAGTGCTCGGGGCGGATGCCGAGGATCAGCTCACGGGGCGCGTCGGCCGACTCCAGTTCCCGACGGATCCGGTCGCCGATCGGCACGTCACCCAGGGCGGTGTGCAGGCTGCCGTCCTGCACGGCGGCGTGCAGGAAGTTCATCGACGGCGAGCCGATGAACCCGGCGACGAACAGGTTGCGCGGGTGGTCGTACAGCTCCTGCGGTGGCCCGACCTGCTGCACCGCGCCACCGCGCATGATCACCACGCGGTCGCCGAGGGTCATCGCCTCGGTCTGGTCGTGGGTGACGTAGACGGTGGTGGTGCCGAGCTGCTTCTGCAACCGGGACACCACAGTGCGCATCTGCACCCGCAGCTTGGCGTCGAGGTTGGACAGCGGCTCGTCCATCAGGAAGGCCTTGGGCTGCCGGACGATCGCGCGACCCATCGCGACCCGCTGGCGCTGACCGCCGGAGAGGTTGGCCGGCTTGCGGTCCAGCAGGGAGGTCAGCTCCAGCACCTTCGCCGCCTCGTCGACCTTCCGGTTGATGGTCTCCTTGTCCATCTTCGCCAGCCGCAGCGGGAACGCCATGTTCTCCCGTACTGTCATGTTCGGGTACAGCGCGTACGACTGGAACACCATGGCGATGTCCCGGTCCCGGGGCGCCTTGTCGTTGACCCGCTGCCCGGCGATGCGCAGCTCACCGGAGCTGATGTCCTCCAACCCGGCGATCATGTTGAGGGTGGTGGACTTTCCGCAGCCCGAGGGGCCGACCAGGATCACGAACTCGCCGTCGGCGATCTCCAGGTCGACGTCCTGCACGGCGACGGTCCCGTCCGGGAAACTCTTGCTCACCTTGTCCAGCACGATGTCAGCCATGACTACTCACCTATCCCTTGACTGCGCCGGAGGTCAGACCGGACACGATGCGGCGCTGGAAGAAGAGAACGAACAGGATGATCGGAACGGTGATCACCACGGCGGCGGCGCAGATCGCCCCGGTGGGGTCCTCGAACTGCGACTCGCCGGTGAAGAACGACAGGGCGACCGGCACCGTACGGGCGCGTTCGGTGGAGGTCAGCGTGATGGCGAACAGGAAGTCGTTCCAGCAGAAGATGAAGACCAGAATCGCCGTGGTGAACAGCCCGGGCGCGGCCAGCGGCGCGATCACCCGCCGGAACGCCTGCCCCTGCGTGGCGCCGTCCATCTTCGCGGCCTTCTCCAGGTCCCACGGGATCTGCTTGAAGAACGCCGACAGCGTGTAGATCGCCAGCGGCAACGCGAAGGTGATGTACGGCAGGATCAGCCCGGGCCAGGTGTCGAAGAGGCCGAGTTGCCGCTCGATCTCGAACAGCGGCGACACCAGCGACACCTGCGGGAACATCGCGATCAGCAGGGAGACGCCGACCAGCAGCTTCTTGCCCGGGAAGTCCAGCCGGCTGATCGCGTACGCGGCCATCGCCCCGAGCACCACCGCGATCAGCGTGGCGATCAGCGCGATGCCGATGGAGTTGACCAGGGCCCGGACGAACTGGTCGGTGTCGAAGATGGTCTTGTAGTTGTCCAGCGTCCACTCGCGGGGGATGAACTTCCCGTCGGTGAGGGTGGCCGGCGTCTTGAACGACAACGACGCGATCCACAGCACCGGGACGAGCGCGAAGACGACCACCAGGACGTCCAGCAGCCCCCAGCGCACCTTCGCCCGGGTGGTGGTTTCGGTACCGGTGGCCATGTCAGCGCCTCTCCCCGTCGTCGCTGCCGGGGGCAGCGGTGCCGAACAGCTTCACGAAGACGAAGGCGATGATCGCCACGGTGATGAAGATCAGCACCGACATCGTCGAGCCGATGCCGAGGTTGAGACCCCGGATCAGGTTGTTGTAGGCGAGCATCGACACCGAGGACGTCTCGTTGCCTCCGGCGGTGAGCACGAAGATGTTGTCGAAGACCCGGAACGCGTCCAGGGTGCGGAACAGCAGCGCAACCAGGATCGCCGGCTTCATCACCGGCAACATGACCTTGGTGAACTTCTGCCAGGCGGTCGCGCCGTCGGTCGAGGCGGCCTTGAGCAGGTCCTCCGGCACCAGCGCCAGCCCGGCCATCAGCAGCAGCGCCATGAACGGGGTGGTCTTCCAGATCTCCGCCAGCATGATGATCGCCAAGGAGCTGGCCCGCTCGGTGAGCGGTGCGCCGTCGCTGAACAGGTTGGCCAGGTACCCGGTCTCCGGCGTCCAGGCGTACCGCCAGGAGAACGCGGCGACCACGGTGACGATCCCGTAGGGAATGAGCGCCGAGGTCCGGACCAGGCCGCGCCCGATCAGGGTGCGGTGCATGATGATCGCCAGGCCCATGCCGAGCACCAGCTCGACGGCCACGGTGACCACCGTGATCAACGCCGTCACCCCGAACGCGGTCCACCAGAACTCGTTGGTGAGCACAGTGACGTAGTTCTCCAGCCCGATGAACTCGCGCTGGTCGGGAAAGCGCAGGTCGAAACGCTGCAACGACAACCAGACCGAATAGATGATCGGGTACGCGGTCACCAGGACCATGACCAACGCGGCGGGTGCGCAGAGAAGCAGACCCAACCGGCGTTCGGCCTTCTTGTTCTCACTCAACGGCCCCTTGCCACGGCCGCCGCGTTGGGTGGGCACAGTGGCGCGCTGGCCAGTGGATTCGCTGGTCTCGTCGGCGGCGACATCGGCGCCCGTCGGCGTGGCGTTGATGCTCACGGGGCCACCTTCCTTCGCGACTGCGGGGCTCGCAGGAACGGCTCACTCCTCGCGCTCACGGCAGCACCCCCTTCGACTGGAGGGCATCGGCGATGGCGCCGCGCAGCTCGTCGGCGGTCTTCTGCGCGTTGATCGCCGACGGCGGCGACAGGATCGCCGACATCACTGTGGAGATGCTCTGGTAGGCGGGGGTCAACGGCCGGGTGGCCGGGTCCTTCAGCTCCTCCAGGATGGTGTCCTTCATCGGGTACGCCTCGGTCATCTCCGGCTCGTCGTAGACGGCTTCGATCGTGGGGGGCACACCGTCGTTGATGGCGGAGAACTTCTGGTGCTCGGCGCTGCGGATGCACCGCGCCGCCTCGAAGGACATCTCCGGGTGCTTGGAGTAGGAGCTGACCGCCAGGTTGACCCCACCGATGGTGACCTTGCTGGGGGTGCCCTCGTCGATGCCGGGGATCCGCGCCCAGCCGACCTGCTTTGCCAGCTCCGGGTTGGCCTCCTGCATGGCCGGGTAGACGAACGGCCAGTTCACCTGGAACGCGCCCGAGCCGGACTGGAACTCCAACCGGACCGGGTCCTCGGTGGCGTTGCTGAACGACGGCGAGGTCACGCCCGACGTGGCGAACTTCTTCAACTGCTCCAACGCCCGCACCGTGCCGTCGTCCATCACGGCCTGCTTACCGTCGTCGCTGAGGATCTTTCCGCCGGCACTCTCGGCCAGGGTGTTGTAGAGGACGACCAGACCCTCGTACTGGGCGCCCATGGTGAGCACCCGGTACGGCTTGTCCTGGTCCTTGAGCTGCTGGGCCGCGCTGATCATCTGGTCCCAGGTGGTCGGCGGCTGCGGCACGAGGTCCTTGCGGTACCAGAGCAACTGCACGTTGGTGTTCTTCGGTGCCGCGTACAGCTTGTCCTCGTAGCGGGCGGTGTCCAACGGCCCGGCGAGGGTGCCCTGCTCGACCTCGGCCTTGTCCTGGCCGGTCCACTCGCGGATCCAGTCGGCGCTGGCGAACTCCTGGGTCCACGTGACGTCCAGGCCGAGCAGGTCCATGCCGCTGTCCTCGGCGGCGAGCCGGCGCACCATCTGCACCCGCTGGTCGTCGGCCTGCCGGGGCAGCACCCGGTAGGCGATCTCGTAGCGCCCCTGGGCCTGCGCGTTGCAGTCGTCGACGACCTTCTGCAGGTTCTGCTCCGGCGGGTAGTACAGGTTGAGCGTCGGTGGGCCACCAGCGTCGTCGGCGCCGCACGCGGCCAGCGGTGCGACCAGCGCCAGCGTGGCAGCCGCCGCCCCCAGCCGAACAATCGGCCGGCGTCGGTGTCGAGCCGTTTCGGGGTCCGTCATCGCCCTCCCCCTCTCTTCGGCGAAAACCGGGGAGGGGCCATCCGTGCCCCGGCGCACGGCGAGACGATCCCGGGCCAGGGAGCTGCGGAAACACCCCGACCCGGATGCTCCGTGCGGCTACTCTGCCCCACCTGCGGAGTCGCGAAACCTGGCTGTCACACCGAGAGCCGGCGCGACGACGTGACGTCTTCGCCGTGCCCTGAATGCCCGCGCGCTTGATCGACTCCGCTTCCCGGAAACCGCGGTGTCACCGCGCCGGGAAACCCCGCCTTCCAGGAAGCCGAGTCGATCAAGCGCTGGGACCGCAGCCTCAGGAGACGGCGGGCACGGAAGACCGCAGACCCTGGAAGGACGGCGGCGCTGGAGGTCGAGGTGGGTCGTGCGCGGACAGGCCCGCCCGGACCAGGCATGCTGGGACGGTGATCGCACGCTTCAAGGACCTCTGTCTGGACGCCGCCGACCCGCTCGCGCTGGGCGCCTTCTGGGCCCGGATGCTCGACGGTGACGTGGCCGATGCCGGCGACGGCGACACCCGGGTGGACCCGCGCTCGGCGCGCTCGAACGCCGAGTCGATCTGGGTGAACCGGGTGCCCGAGCCGAGAGTCGGCAAGACCCGC
Organism: Micromonospora zamorensis; assembly: GCF_900090275.1. Classification (NCBI taxonomy): domain Bacteria; kingdom Bacillati; phylum Actinomycetota; class Actinomycetes; order Micromonosporales; family Micromonosporaceae; genus Micromonospora; species Micromonospora zamorensis. The sequence goes on from NZ_LT607755.1 coordinate 4,106,369, forward strand.
GTACACCTGGATCTGCGGTTGGCCGACGCGGACCCGGCGGCGCTGCTCGCGGACGGCGCCCGACTGGTCCACGAGCCGAGCGGCGAGGTGACCTGGTGGGTGCTGGAAGACCCGGAGGGCAACCCGTTCTGTGCGTTCCCGGCCCGCGACGGCGCCCGGCCGGGCCCGTTCGAGCTGGTCGTCGACTCGATCGACCCGGTCGCGCAGGCGACCTGGTGGGCCGGGGTGGTCGGCGGCACCGTCGAGGACGAGGGGACCCACGCGGGGGTGGTCGGCGCGTCCGGGTTCCCCTGGGACTACTGGGTGTTCGCTGGGGTGCCCGAGCCGAAGACGGTCAAGAACCGGCTGCACTGGGACGTCGACCTGGTCGACCCGGAGCCGACCGCGCTGCTCGCCGCGGGTGCGACCCTGCTGCGGGAGCCGGTCGACAAGGCCCACTGGTGGTGGGTGCTGGCCGACCCGGAGGGCAACGAGTTCTGCGCCTTCATGCCGCGGCCAACCGGGTGAACGACCGACTACCGAGCGCGGGCGACGTCAGCTAGCGTTTTCCTAGCGCCGCAGTCAGCGCGTTCGCCGCCGCCGTCGACACGCCTCCGGCCGACCCCCAGCCTGCCCGATCGGTTGGTAATCGCGGGAACGTCCCACCGCCGCTGCCCCGGTTCGGCAGGATCGTCCCAACGAGGAGGTGCCGTCGTGCAGGACACCCGCGCTCTCGCCCTGACGTTCGAGGTGAGCGGCCTGCCACCGGTCAAGACCGAAGCGTTGTCCATCTTCGCCGCCGGGCATCGGCAGGCGACGAGGGTTCGCACCCTGCTCCAGGCCGCTCTCACCGCGGCCCAGCGCACCGGCTGGACGCCGTTGCCCGGGCCGATCGAGGTGGACCTGGTCCTGCGCTGCCCGCCCGGGCACCGTACGGCCGACGCCAGCACCCTGCTCGGCGGCGTCTGCGCGGTCCTGCAGGACAAGAAGCGGGTGTCGTCCATCGGCCTCACCCACCTCGGCGTCCTGGTGGACGTCGCCCTCTACACCGACGACCGGCAGATCCGCCGATTGTCGTACCACGAGGAGCCGGCGGAGGACTTTTCGTACCAGGTGCGGGTCGCCGCCGTACCGACCGGGGTTTGACCGACGTCCGTGGTGGGGTACCGCGGACGCCGACGAAGGGAGCACCGATGTCGGAGCCACATGTCACGCTCGACCCCCGCGGGCTCGACCCTGTGCAGCAGAAGCTGCGGGGCCCGCTGGAGGACCAGCTGACCTCGGCGCTTCAGGCGGCCACCGACCGGATCCGCAGCGGTTACGCCGGTGAACCGGTCGAGCAGGTCTGCCAGCGACTGTTGGAGGAGACCCGCTCCGGGTTGCATCCCGACATCGCGGCCGGGTTCAACCCGGACATGGACGAGTTCTGCAAAGTGGCGGTGGCGATCGTCCGGGGCGAGGCCGGCTGAGTCGGGTCAGGACCGGGTCCGCAACTACCCGGCCCTGACCCCCGGCTGTCCGGCAGAGGAGCGGACAGCTACGGCGCCCCGCCGCTCGGGCGTGGCACGGGGCCACGCGCGGCAACGGGGATAGCCGGCCGCTCTGCACTCAGCTCCACGGTGCCCACCCGCCGAACGCCGGTGCGCCCCGACACACCTCGAAGGGTCGTGAACGCCGGCCCAGGCTAGGCGGGGCCGCGACGGCCGGACAAGCCGAGCCGTACGGCCCGGGGCGTGACTTACCCCAGGGTGAAAAACCGGCATGTGGGCGTAACACGATCATGATCGCGGGCGCTGTTCGGCTTCGGTGGGGTCAGAAGTGCCGCAGCAGGTCGCGGAACGAGGCCAGCCGTAGGACGCCGGTGTCGGTCGGGTCCAGTTCGTCGTCCTCCAGCACCCAGGTGTTCTCGTTCGGGATGAACACCGCGTTCAGCCCGGCAGCCCGTGCCGGCAGGATGTCCGACTTCGGGGAGTTGCCGATCATCCAGGCACCGGACGGGTCGAAGCCGTGCTCCCGCACCAGCCACCGGTAGGTCTCGACGTTCTTCTCGGCGACGATGTGCGCAGCCCGGAAGTGGTGCAGCAGGCCACAGGCGTCGAGCTTGCGCTGCTGCTCCGCCTGATCCCCCTTGGTCAGCAGCAGCAGCTCGTGCCGGACGGCCAGTTCGTCGAGCGCCTCGGCCACACCGGGCATCAGCTCCACCCGGTGTTCGACGAGTGCCACGGCCAGTCGGTCGATCTCCTGACGCTCGAACTCAGTCGCGGGCCGTTCGCGCAGCCGCTCCAGGCACTCCGCCAGACTGCGCAGGAACACCTTGCTGCCGTAGCCGTGCGCCACCGCGTTGGCCCGCTCGATGTCGTCAAGAACGGCCCGCAACTCGGCCCGGTCCAGGGTGGGGTGATCCAGCCAGGCCAGGAAGTCGTCGATCACCCGCTCGAAGACGACGTTGTTCTCCCATAACGTGTCGTCCGCATCGAAGATCAGCACCTTCGCCTGCCGCCGCGCAGTCGCGTCCACCGTCATGCCGCCAGCTCCTCGTGATCAACTCCTCCGACGATCGGGGACTTTAGGGCAGATCGTTCGACGTACCCAGCGACTTTCCGCCCACCGGTCGGGGCCACCGCAGCAACCGTTCCGCGATCATCGTCTCCCGCTCCTCCTGCGCGTCGGGGCGCAGCCGCCCACCCCTGGTCAGCATCACCACACCGTGCAGCAGGCTCCAGCTCATCTCGGCCAGCACGTCCGGGTCACGCCCCTCGGCCAGCGGGGTCAGGGCCGCCCGCAGCTCGGCGAAGACCGCCCTGGGCGCGGCCGGCACGCCATCGACGCCGAGGGCCAGGTCGGGGGTCAGCGCGAGCATCGCGTCATAGACCTCGGGATTCGTGTACGCGAAGTCGAGGTACGCGGTCGCCACCGCCGGCCAGGCCCCCTCGGGACCGTCGACGGCTTCCGCGTGCGCCTCCGCCAGGTCGGCGGCCAAGTCGGCGAAGGCGCACACGGCGACGGCGGCGAGCAACGCCTCCAGATCCGCGAAGTGCCGGTAGAGGTCTCCGACGTCGATCTCGGCCCGCTCGGCCAGCCGTCGGGTGGTCACCCCCGCCCAGCCCTCCGCCTCGGCCAGCTCTCGCGCGACCGCGACGATGAGGTCGCGCCGGTCCTGTTCGGTGGCCTTCTCGGCAGGTCCGGGCACGCCCACGAGCGTAAGGGTGCACACCCGTCGTACCTGCCCGGTGACGGATTGGTGACTGTTGGGGATGGAAAGCCCCTGCGGCCGGTCTCTTTCTCCGCGTGCCACAGCCCACCCGTTGCTCGTTGAGCGAGGAGATCACCGGGACGGGAGGGCACGTGGTCGTTCGACGGCGCCGGCCCGTGGCAGGCCGATGAGGAGGCAGTCCAGCGACGGGCTGCTGCGCAGCGGGGCCACTCGGCAGCGGGCGACCTTTCTGGAGCTCTTCCTCGACCTGGTCTTCGTCTTCGCCCTAACCCGGATCTCCGCTCGCCTGATCGCCGACTTCACCGACGGCCAGCGCGGCGTCTACGCGGGCCTCGGTCAGGCTCTGCTGCTGTTCCTGGCGCTGTGGGCGGTCTGGTCGGTGACGGTCTGGTCGACCAGTTGGCTGGACCCGGAGGCGCCGGTCGTCCAGACCGTGATCGTCATGACGTTGGTCGGCTCCATGACGATGGCCGTCGCGGTGCCCAACGCCTTCGGCGCGCGGGCCGCACTGTTCGCCATCACCTTCGTGACCCTCCAGATCGGCCGAGTGGTCTACTTCCACGTCGCCGGGCACGGCCGACCGGATCCGCAACAGTCCATCCGGATCCTGTTCTGGTTCGCCTTGAGTGCACCGCTCTGGGTGGTCGGCGGGCTGGTCAACGACGGCACGGTTCGCGCGGCTCTCTGGACCGCCGCCGTGCTGATCGACTACACCGGGCTGTTGCTCGGGTGGCCCACCCCCCGGCTCGGCGCGCAACGGCTCGGCGTCCAGATGATCGCGGCCGAGCACCTGGCCGAGCGCTACCAGCAGTTCCTCCTCATCGCGCTCGGCGAGGCGATCTTCGTCATCGGGCTCGCCTTCAGCGGCAGCGAGTTCCACGCCGACCAGACGGGCGGATTCGTCCTGGCGCTGGCGAGCACCGTCCTGCTCTGGCGGATCTACTTCCATGCGGCGGGAGGGGTGCTGGATGCGGCCATCGACCGCTCCCGCAACGCCGCACGGCTCGCTACCGAGATGGCGTTCGCCCACATGGTCATGATCGCGGGGATAGTGCTGACCGGCGTCGGCTTCGAACTGTTCATCACCGAACCGCTCGGGCACCTCCCGGCGGTCTGGCTCATCGCCATCCTCGGCGGCCCCGCGCTCTTCCTCGCCGGACGCTCGGCCCTGGAGTACCAGGTGTTCGCCCGGGTTTCCCGCTCCCGGACAGCCGGCCTGCTCGCCCTCGGCCTGCTGGTGCCGGTGACGGTGCACCTCGCACCGCTCACCGCCGGCGCCGCGGCCGCCGTGGTGCTGCTCGGCGTCGTCACAGCGGACACACGGCGCTCACGTCGACAGCCAGCGGAGACGCCCACGCCTCCGTTCTAGTTGCCGACGGCCGAGGGTCGCGGCTCACCGGCGCAGCGCGTTCTCGCTCCGCATGTGCGACAGCTTCTCCGGGTTACGCACGGCATAGAGCCCGCTGACGAGGCCATCGTCGATGCGTAGCGCCACTACCGTGTCGATCTCGCCGTCGGATCGGAACACCAGCGCCGGGAAGCCATTCACCTGGGCCGGGTGCAGCGACAGGGCAGCGACCTGGAACTGCCTGCTGGCCAACAGGCGGGCCACCTTGTCAGCCCCGGCGACCGGCCTCAGCAGCGCCTGTCTGATACCGCCGCCGTCGCCAACGAGCACGACATCCGGCGCGAGGACGTCGAGCAGGCCCTGCACGTCGCCGGTCTCGATCGCCCGCTGGAACGCGTCGAGCACCCGCCGGGTGTCGGCCGCGGAAACCACTCCCCGGGGTCGACGCGCAGCGACATGCGCCCGCGCCCGGTGGGCGATCTGGCGGACCGCGGCCGGGCTCTTGTCGACCGCCTGGGCGATCTCGTCGTAGGCCAGGTCGAAGACCTCACGGAGTACGAACATCGCCCGCTCGATCGGAGCGAGCGTCTCCAGCACCAGCATCATGGCCATCGAGACGCTTTCGGCCAGCTCGACGTCGTCGGCGACGTCGGGCGCGGTCAGCAGCGGCTCGGGCAACCACGAGCCGACGTAGGACTCCCGGCGCCGGCCGACCGTCCGCAGCCGGTTGAGCGACTGGCGGGTGGTGATCCGGACCAGGTAGGCGCGCTGATCCCGCACCATCGCGAGGTCGGCGTCCGCCCACCGCAGCCAGGTTTCCTGGAGTACGTCCTCGGCGTCGGCGGCCGAGCCGAGCATCTCGTAGGCGACAGTGAAGAGCAGGTTCCGGTGTGCGACGAACGCTTCGACAGCAGGGCCGCCCTCACTCATGACTTCTCCCCGGCTTCCATGCCGCCTCCAGTCTCGTCGATCTCGGCTGCGCCGCCCACAGGACACCGCTCCCCCGCCTGGTGTGACACCGCCGCGCCGTGCGCCACGTCACGTGTCGAGCCGTCACAACGAGCGGGCCGGCGGTGTCTCGTGTTCGACCCGAACCGGAAGGAAGATCATGAACCTGGCTCTGTGGATCGCGGCCGGACTGTTGGCCGCAGTCGCCCTGGCCGGCGGCATCACCAAGACGTTCGTACCTAAGGAGAAGCTGGCCCGGGCCAACGGCGGAGGGTGGACGGCGACCGCGAGTGTCGGCTTCGTCAAGACCCTCGGTGTCCTCGAAACCCTGGCCGCGGCCGGTCTGATCCTGCCCGCCGTGCTGGACATCGCACCGGTGCTGGTGCCGGTGACCGCCGTCTGCTGGGTGCTGCTGATGATCGGCGCGATGATCACCCACCTGCGTCACAACGAGGCGAAGTTCATCGTGCTGAATCTGTTCTACCTCGCCCTGGCCGCCTTCGTGGCCTGGGGCCGACTCGGACCCGAGCCCTTCTAACGGAATGGCCTGACCCGGGAGACCCGTTCCCGGCCGCCAGATCCGTGCCCGCTCCTCCCAGACCTCAGCGAGAATCGGCCCTGGTGGATTGATGGGACGGCTGCCATGATCGCTCGGTGTCCCTGTGGGAGGCCGTCTCGCGCTTCGGGCCGCCGCTGCTCATCGTCATCGGCGCCTCGGTTGCTGTGTACGGCGCAAGCTCCGACTCACCGAAACATTTCTCCCGGCCACGCGGCTGGCAGTGGGCGTGGGTGGGCCTCTGGCTCATGACAGCTGGTGAGGCGGCGTTCGGCGACGACCGACCGTGGTTCGAGCGTGCCTGGAAGGGCGCCACCGCACTGCTCGTCGCGGTGGCTGTCGCAGTCGCGGCATTCCGCCGCCACCGATGGAACGCCGGGCAGGTTGCTAGGGACGACTAGCGCGTTTCGCGTTCTGCACGCGAGTTCGCGGTGGGGCAGACCGGAGGACCTGGCACACGAGATGGGCCTTCATCACGACTAGGGCCGCGCTCGGGATCGCGATGGCGGGCCAGGCCCGCGACTGCCCGAGGACGTGGACTTCACCCACCGGTTTCACCGACTCCCCCACAGCCGATGACGATAGTGAAGGAAGCGCATATTCGCGCCGTGAGCGGCGGGGCTCGGATGCACCTGCAAGATTCGCGCACTTTCCCTGATGTTGCTGCCTTCGGCGGCTCCGAGACAGCAACATCAGCGAAGTTGCGCGGATCTTGCGGGGCGGGCGGGCGGACGGGCGGGGCGGGCGGGGCGGGCGGGCGGGGCGGGCGGGTAACGCTGACGGTCAGCGGCGCAGGGTGAGGATCAGATCGGCTACCAGGGCTGTCCAGCCGGTCTGGTGCCAGGCGCCCAGACCGGCCCCGTTGTCGCCGTGGAAATACTCGGGGAACGCCACCAGGTCCCGCCAGTCCGGGTGGGTCTGGAAGAGCTGGCACGCGCCGTAGATGGGCCGCCGCCCCCAGTCGTCCTGGGTGAAGAGCGAGATCAGCCGGGCGGAGAGGTCGTCGGCGATCTCGTCCAGCGTCCGCTTCACCCCGGAGCGGGTCGGGTACTCCACCTGGAGGTCGTCGCCGAAGAACGCGGCGTAGTCGCGCAACGCGCTGATCAGCAGGAAGTTCGTCGGCATCCAGATCGGACCGCGCCAGTTCGAGTTGCCGCCGAACAGGCCGCTGGTCGACTCGGCCGGTTCGTAGCCGACGGAGAACTCCTGCCCGCCGAGGCTGACCGAGAACGGCTTGTCCAGGTGCGCGCGGGACAGCGTACGCAGGCCGAAGTCGGACAGGAACTCCTCGGGGTCCAGCATCCGGGCGAGCAGCCGGACCACCTGCTCCGGGCCCACCATGGACAGCAGCCGCTGCTGCCGGCCGTCGGGGCCGAGCCTGCGGGTGCCGATCACCTGGGCGTACTCCGGGCGGTTGGTGAGAAACCAGCGCAACCGCGCGCCCAGCTCCGGCAGGCGGTGCAGGGTCTTCGCGGTGAGCCGGGTGGTGGCGGCCAACGGCAGCAGCCCGACCACCGAACGGACCTTCAGCGGCACCTTCGTGCCGTCGGCGAGGCGCAGCACGTCGTAGAAGAAGGCGTCCTCGTCGTCCCACAGTCCCTGCTCGTACGCGGCTGCGGCGATGTACGCGAAGTGCTCGAAGAACTTGGTGGCGGTGTCCACCCAGGTCCGGTCGTGCTCGGCGAGGACGATGGCCATGTCCAGCAGGTTGAGCGCGTACATGCCCATCCAGCCGGTGCCGTCGGACTGCTCCAGCACACCGGCGACCGGCAGCGCCGCCGAGCGGTCGAACGGGCCGACGTTGTCCAGCCCGAGGAAGCCGCCCTCGAAGACGTTGTTGCCGCCGGTGTCCTTGCGGTTGACCCACCAGGTGAAGTTGAGCAGCAGCTTGTGCATCACCCGGGCCAGGAAGTCGTAGTCCCGGCCGCCGTCGATCTCGAACACCTTCAACGCCGCCCACGCGTGCACCGGCGGGTTCACGTCACCGAACGCCCACTCGTACGCCGGTATCTGCCCGTTGGGGTGCAGGTACCACTCGCGGAGCAGGAGCAGCAGTTGTTCCTTGGCGAAGCCCGGGTCGACCCGGGCGATGCTCACGCAGTGGAAGGCCAGGTCCCAGGCCGCGTACCACGGGTATTCCCAGGGGTCGGGCATGGAGATGACGTCGAAGCTGGTCATGTGCCACCAGGCGCTGTTACGCCCGTGTCGGCGACCGGCCGGCGGCGGTGTCGAGCCCGGGTCGCCTTCGAGCCAGCGTTTGACGTCGAAGTGGTAGAACTGCTTGCCCCACATCAGGCCGGCGATGGCCTGCCGTGCCACCAGCGCCTCGTCGGCGGTGGCGGCCGGCGGGATCACCCCGGCGAAGAACCGGTTCGCCTCGGCCCGCCGCGCCCAGACCACGGCCTCGAAGCCGTCGCTGAGGTCGGCCGGGGGCGGCGGCGCGGCGGCCGGTGGTGACGCGGTGCGGGTCAGCCGCAGCCGGATCTGGCGCTGCCCGCCGGCCGGCACGTCGAGCACGTAGTGCAGCGCGCCCTTGGTGCCCTCCCGCGCGGGGTTGACAGTGGCCGCGCCGTTGACGACGTGGTCGTTGATGCCGTCCTTCGGGTACGGCGAGCGGCCGGGCAGGCCCCAGAGTCGTTCGGCGTTGGTGTCGTTGTCACAGAGCAGTGGCACCGGCCCGCCGTCGCCCTCCAGCAGCAGTTGGCCGAGCACCCGGTGCTCGCCGACGAGCCGGGTGCCCTGGCCGGTCAGTCGCGGGATCCGGTCGCCGCCGGGCAGGCCCCAGGCCCAGGTGTTGCGGAACCACAGGGTGGGCAGCACGTGCAGGGTCGCCGCCCGGTCGCCCCGGTTGGCGACGGTCACCACCATGCAGAGGTCGGTCGGGGACGCCTTGGCGTAGTCGACTGTCACCGCCCAGTACCGGTCGTCGTCGAAGATCCCGGTGTCCACCAGCTCGTACTCGGTGTCGTCGCGGCCGCGCAACGCGTTCACCGCGACGAGTTCGTCGTACGGGAAGGCTGCCTGGGGGTAGTGGTAGCGCCAGCGCATCCAGGAGTGGGTGGGCGTGGAGTCCTCGTACCACCAGTACTCCTTGACGTCCTCGCCGTGGTTGCCGCCGTCGCCGCCGAGGCCGAACATCCGCTCCTTGAGGATCGGGTCCTTGCCGTTCCAGAGCGCGAGGGCGAAGGCGAAGGTCTGTCGGTCGTCGCAGACGCCGGCCATCCCGTCTTCATTCCACCGGTAGGCTCTGGACCGCGCGTGGTCATGCGGGAAGTAGTCCCAGGCCGTACCGTGCTCGCTGTAGTCCTCCCGTACCGTCCCCCACGCCCGTTCGGACAGATAGGGACCCCATGCGCGCCAGTCCTGCTCCCCCGAGTCGGCCTGGGCGAGCCGGAGCCGCTCAGCGTCGGGTGGCGAGGCGTCGGAGGACGATCGGTCAGTGATCACGTGCACATCTTTGACGTCGCCGCGGTACTTGACCACAGCGGCCATTCTCGTCGTGGCGTGTTACACCCCGCCGCCGATGGAGGAAAGTTGATCGACATGCACTTCGGCCCACAGGTCTGCGGCGATCTGACCAGCGCCGCGAGCCGGGAGTGGCTGGTTCCCGACGGCCTCGGCGGATATGCGATGGGCACCGTCGGCGGGCTCCGGACGCGCCGCTACCACGGTCTGCTGGTGGTGCCCGGCGAAACTCCGGCCTCCCGCCAGGTGGGACTGGTCAGTCTCGACCCGGCGGTCACGCTGCCGTCTGGCGCGCGGGTACGGCTCGGCGCGCACGAGTGGTCCTCCGGCGTCGTGGACCCGCGCGGTTTCGAGTTGCTGGAGCGCTTCGACCTGGTCGACGGGCTGCCCCGGTGGCGGTGGCGGATCGGCGCGGTGGTGATCGAACGGGAGCTTGCCATGCTGCCCGGCCGCTCCTGCGTGGCGGTGGTGCACCGGCTGGTCGCCGGCGGGCCCGTCCGGCTGGAGCTGTCGGCCGCCTGCACCTGGCGTGACGCGCACGGCGAACGGCGGGCCGACGGCCCGACCCCGCAGGTCGAGGCGGTGGCCGACGGCGCGGTGGTCGAGGGCGCGTACCGGCTGGCCGGCCCGGGCTGGGCGCCCGAGGGGCAGTGGTGGTTGGGCGTGCACCACCGCGAGGAGGCCAACCGTGGTCTGAACGCGGACGAGGACCTCTGGTACGCGGGACGCTTCGTCGGCGAGCTGGAACGCCCCGGCGACACGGTGTCGGTGCGGGCCTGGGCCGGTCGACTCGACGAGGAGCCGCCGCCGGCCGCCGAGATCGTGGAGACGGCCCGACGGCGCAACGGGCAGGTGGTGGCGGCGGCGAAGCCGGCAGACGACGTGGACGCCACCCTCACGCTGGCCGCGGACGCGTTCGTGGTGCGGCCCGGGGGCAGGGCCGTCGACGTGGTCGCCGGCTACCCGTGGTTCGGGGCGTGGTCCCGGGACACGATGATCTCGTACGAGGGGTTGTTCCTCTGCACGGCTCGCGCCGACGAGGGCCGGGAGCTGCTGCGGTCGTACGCGGCGACGCTGTCCGAGGGCATGCTGGCCAACACGGCCGACACCGGTCGGGTGGAGTACAACACCGTCGACGGCACGCTGTGGTTCCTGCACGCGGTGAGCCGGCACGTCACCGTCACCGGTGACACCGACCTCGGTGACGAGTTGCTGCCCGCGCTGCGTGCCGTGATCGACGCCCACGTGGCGGGCACCCGGTACGGGATCTCCGTCGACCCGGCCGACGGGCTGCTCACCCAGGGCGCCCCCGGCACCGCGCTCACCTGGATGGACGCCCGGGTGTACGGGGTGCCGGTCACCCCGCGTACCGGCAAGCCGGTCGAGGTCAACGCGTTGTGGATCAACGGGTTGGCCGGGCTCGCGGAGCTGAGCGAGTTGGCCGGGCAGGACGCGGACGAGCTGTGGCGACGGCACGGGCAGGCGACCGCCTCGTTCCGGGAGCGTTTCCCGTCGCCGACCGGCTGGCTGCACGACGTGCTGGACGCGCCCGCGCCGGCGTACCCGCTCGGTGGAGCCGCCCTGCACGACGACGACGCGTTGCGACCCAACCAACTGCTGGCCTGGTCGTTGCCGTACGCGCCGATGGAGCCGGACGAGGCGACGCTCCGCCGCGTCGGAAACGGTCTGCTCACCCCGCTCGGCCCGCGCAGCCTCGCCCCGGATTCGGCGGAGTTCGTGGGCCGGCACCGGGGTGGTCCTGCCGAGCGCGACGGTGGCTACCACCAGGGCACGGTCTGGCCCTGGCTGCTCGGGCCGTACGTGGACGCGTGCCGCCGGAGCAAGATGTCGGTCGATGACGTATTCATCGGCATTGAGGCCCATCTGACCGAATATGGGCTAGGCTCGGTAAGCGAGACGGCCGACGGCCTCGCGCCGCACGCCGCGACCGGCTGCCCATTCCAGGCGTGGTCGGTGGCCGAGCTGCTGCGGGTGCGCCGAAAGGGCCAGTAGCGCTTTACACGACCGCAACGGTGGTGTCTCCGCTGGTTATCTCGATCCCGGCAGGATTGGCCCCGATCCAGACGCGACGGCGACATCGACTCCGGTGTCGGTCGGCGCGCGCCCGGGGACAACTCAAAGGGGACCGCATGTCACCCGACGCCCACGTGATCGACATCCACGCCGCCCGGCAACTGCGGGTGCTGATGCTCTCCTGGGAGTACCCGCCGGTGCTCGTCGGCGGCCTGGGCCGACACGTGCACGCGCTCTCCGTCGCCCTCGCCGCCGCCGGCCACGAGGTCACCGTCGTCACCCGTCATGCCGACGGCGCGCCCCTGGAGGAGTACGCCGACGGCGTGCGCATCCTGCGCGCCCCCGAAGACCCGGTCGCCTTCCCCCTCGCCACCGGCTCCCTGCTGGCCTGGACCATGGCCTTCAACCACACCCTCACCCGCACCGCCCTGCGCGCCACCGAAGCCGGCGCCTACGACGTCATCCACGCCCACGACTGGCTCGTCGCCCACACAGCCATCACAGTGGCCGATCACCTGGACCTGCCGCTGGTCACCACCATCCACGCCACCGAGGCCGGCCGACACCAGGGCTGGCTCCCCGAGGAGATGAACCGCACCATCCACGGCGTCGAGCACTGGCTCAGCGGCTCCTCCATCCGGGTGATCACCTGCTCGGGGTACATGCGCGACCAGGTCACCGCACTGTTCGACGTACCGACCGCGCAGGTCGACGTGGTGCCCAACGGGGTCGACAACAGGGCCTGGCGGGCCCGGCCGAGGGCGGTCGCGTCGGCCCGCGCACGGTTCGCCGGGGACGGCCCGTTGGTCGGGTACGCCGGGCGGCTGGTCTACGAGAAGGGCGTCCAGCACCTGGTGCACGCGGTGCCCCGGCTCCGCGAGCGGCACCCGGGGCTGCGGGTGGTGATCGCCGGCGATGGGCCGTACCGCGCCGAGTTGGAGGCGGAGGCCCGACGGCTGGCGCTCAGCTCGACCGTACGCTTCACCGGTTTCCTCGACTCCACCCAGTTGCCGGCCATGCTCGGTGCCACCGACGCGACAGTGGTGCCCAGCCTCTACGAGCCGTTCGGCATGGTGGCGCTGGAGGCGGCGGCCGCCGGGGCGCCCCTCGCGGTGGCCCGGACCGGCGGTCTCGCCGAGATCGTCGAGCCCGGTGTCACCGGGGTGACGTTCCCGCACAGCGACCCGGACGCGCTCGCCGGAGCGGTCGGTCAACTGCTCGGCGACGAGGTCTTCGCCCGGCGGGTGGCCCGCCGGGCCCGCACCATGGTCGGCGAGCGTTACGGGTGGGCCACCATCGCGGCCCGTACGGCCGCCAGCTACGCCGCCGCGCGCAGGGAACACGGCCCGTTGCAGGCCCGTCGGGCGGCAGCCCAACTGGCCGGTGGGCGCACCCGGATCGCCATCCCCGAGGGCAACCTTCTGGCGCGCGACGGCCACGCCGCCTGCTGAGCCGAGGCGGACGACCGATTGGTGACTTCCGATCTGCTGGTTAGGGTGTAGCCCGGACAGCGGCTGAGGAGGTGCGTGCGCAGGTGCTGATCGCGGATCGGTACCGGCTGCTCGACCTGGTGGGTCGCGGGGGCATGGGCCGGGTGTGGCGTGCCCGCGACGAGATGCTGCATCGCGAGGTCGCGGTCAAGGAGATCGTGCCGCCCAGTTGGTTGGCCGATCGCGAACGGGACGAGTTGCGCTCGCGCACCCTGCGGGAGGCGCGCGCCGCAGCCCGGCTCAACCACCCCGCCGTGGTCCGGCTCTACGACGTCGTCGCGGTCGACGGCAGCCCATGGATCGTGATGGAGTACGTCCCGTCCCGCACCCTTCAGGACGTGGTGGACGCCGAGGGGCCGCTCGATCCGGCCCGCGCGGCCCGGATCGGCCTGGCCGTGCTCGACGCGCTGCACGCCGCGCACACCGCCGGGGTGCTGCACCGCGACATCAAACCGCAGAACGTGCTCGTGGCGCACGACGGGCGGGTGATGCTCACCGACTTCGGGCTGGCCACCTTCGACGGCGGCGACGGTGCGATGACCCGCCCCGGCATGGTCCTCGGCTCCCCGCAGTACGTTGCCCCGGAGCGAGCCGCCGAGGGAGTGTCCACGATGGCTGCGGACCTGTGGTCGCTCGGTGCGACCCTGCACGCGGCGGTAGAGGGCCGCTCCCCGTACGCCCGCAGCACCGCCATGGCCACCCTGAGCGCACTGGCCGCCGGACCGCCGGACCCGGCTCCGCACGCCGGGCAGCTCGCGCCGGTCCTCGCCGGGTTGCTGCGCCGCGACCCGCGCGACCGCCTCGACCACGACGCGGCCCATCGGCTGCTCACCGCCGCGGCGACCGGGCGCACCGAACCGACCGCCGAAGGGTCGACAGGTTCGGGCGACCGGCCCGAGGCGCATGACCCGGACGACCAGGACCTCACGATCCCGTTGCCCGAGCCCGACCCGCCGGCGCACCCGGGCGACCGGGCCCTGAACGCGCCGGCTGACACACCACCGGCCTCCACCCCACCGGCCTCCCGCCCGCCAGCCCGGCAGCGCACCATCCGCCGGGCGGCGTTGATCGCCGTGGCTCTGGTGGTGGCCGCCGCCGCCGGCGTGGGCACCGCGATGGCCGTCACCGGTGACGAGCCCAGGGACACCGCCGGCCGGCCCACCGCACGGCCGCCGGACGGTGGTGGCGGCCCGGGCGGGCCGGGCCCCGGTTACGACCCCGACCGCCCCGGCCCACCGCCGGGAGGCCCGGGCATTCCTCCGCCACCCTTCCCGTGTGTCCGTCCGAAGGCGGCCGGTGCGCCCGTGCTGGCCGGCGCCCCCGCGGCGGGCGAACGGTTCCGCCCGCCACCCGGCTGGGTCTGGCACGCCGACACCATCGGGTTCCGGGTTGCGGTGCCGGCGACCTGGTACTACTCCCGCGACGGCGCGGTGGCGTGCTTCCAGGACCCGACCACCGGCCGGGCCTTCAGCGTCGCCAGCGGCGACGACACCGACCCGCTGGTCCGACTCCGCACGGTCCGCGATGTGGCTGCCCAGGCCGGCGCCCTGCCGGGGTACGACGAGATCCGGCTCGCCGCTGCCGACGGAGGGGCGGAGTGGGAGTGCCGCTGGCAGGCCCCGTACGGCGCATGGCTGCACGCCCGGCAACAGGTCGCCGGCGCAGGCCGGTGGACGCTGGCCTGGATCACCGACGACAGGGACTGGACCAGGGCCGGCGCGGACTGGACGGCAGTGCGAAACAGTTTCCGACCACCCCCCTGACCTGCACCGTATAGTCATGATCCGGACTACCGTCCGGCGTGGATCGAGGCCGCTCAGCGGATGAAAAGAGCGGGCGCGGTAGCTATCGTGTAACCCGGGGTGACCAAGGGGGAGCGACCGTGCAGCAGTTGCTGATCGCGGGTCGGTACCGGCTGCTCGACCTGGTCGGCACCGGCGGGATGGGCCGGGTGTGGCTTGCTCGCGATGAGATGCTGCATCGCGACGTGGCGGTGAAGGAGGTCGTGCCGCCGTCCTGGCTGGCCGAGGCCGAGCGCGAGGAGCTGCGACTGCGGACACTGCGCGAGGCTCGCACCGCCGCGCGGCTCAACCACCCCAACGTGGTCCGCATCTACGACGTGGTGCACGACCGGGAGAGCCCCTGGATCGTGATGGAGTACGTGCAGTCCCGGTCGGTGCAGCAGATCATCAGCGCCGAGGGGCCGCTGAGCCCGCAGCGCACCGCTCTTGTCGGGTTGGCGGTGCTGGCCGCGTTGCGGGCCGCGCACACCGCCGGGGTGCTGCACCGCGACGTGAAGCCGCACAACGTGCTGGTGGCCGACGACGGCCGGGTGGTGCTCACCGACTTCGGGCTGGCCACCTTCGACGGTGGTGAGGGTGCGATGACCGGGCCGGGCACCGTGCTCGGCTCACCGCAGTTCGTCGCCCCCGAGCGGGCCCGCGAAGGGGTGTCGGATCCACGCACCGACCTGTGGTCGTTGGGCGCGACGCTCTACGCGACGGTTGAGGGCCAGTCCCCGTACGCCCGGTCGAGCGCGATGGCGACGCTCAGCGCGCTGGCCACCGAGCCGCCGGACCCGATGCGGCGGGCCGGGCCGCTGCGCCCCGTGCTCCTCGGCCTGCTGCAACGCGACCCCTGGCGACGGTTGACCGCCGCGGAGGCGGAGCCGCTGCTGCGGCAGGCGGCCGCGGAGCCCGACCAGCCGGCCGCGCCGCCGATGTCCTCGGCGGTGGCGGCGCTGCGGAGCGCGAGCCGTACCAGATCGCCCGCTCCGGTGGACACGGCCGGTGCGCCCGACCACCCGCCGACGTCGGCCGGTCGGCCGGCGAGCCGCCCCCGCAGACGCCGACGACGCCTGATCGCTCTCGGCGGCGCGGCCACCGCTCTCCTCGTCGCCAGCGGCGTCACCGTGGGTCTGGTCTACCGCAACGACGAGCGGACGCCACCGTCCGGTGCCGGTGGGGGCGCGTCGAGCGCCCGGCCGGCCGCGTTCGCCTGCGCGACACCACCGCCACCGCCGCCGACGTCCACTCCGGTGGCGTCGGTCGCGCCGCCGACCGAGGCACGGTACCGGCTACGCGACGGCTGGACCTGGCACGACGACCCGACCGGCTTCCGGATCGCCGCGCCGGTGGGCTGGGCGCGCTGGACGGAGGGGTCGGTGACCTGCTTCCGGGAGACGGGCGGGGCCCGGGTGCTCAGCGTCGAGTCCGGGCCGGTGCGGGCCGACCCGGTGGCGTACTGGAAGGCCGAGGAGGCGCGACTCGCCACCGGTGACGGGCTGCTCCCCGGCTATCGCAAGGTGGACATTTCCGCGATGGACATCTTCGAGGGTGGCGCCGTCTGGGAGTGCGGCTGGGAGAACGCCGCAGGCGAACAGGTGCACAGTTTCCGGTTGCTGGCCAACACCTCGGCCGAGCGTTCCTACACCGTCTCGTGGTTGACAAAAGAGTTCGACTGGCAGGTCAACGCGGCATACTTGCCGATGATCCGGCAGAGCTTCACCCCCGCTCTCTGACAGCGTCCGATGTGGACCTTCCGGGTGATGCCCCTGCGACGCCGAGGCTGACTACAGTGGCGTAGTTTTGGGCGCTCAAGATCCCTGGGGAGGGTGAGCCGAGATGATGGGACCACAGCACGCGCTGTCCGGCGCGGCGGTGTGGTTGGCGGGGTCCTGGGCACTGGACCAGTTCGCCGACTACCACCAGTCGCCGCTCGCGTTGGCGGTGGGCACCGCTGTGTGTGCCGGCGGCGCGCTCTTTCCCGACCTCGACATGTCGGGCAAGGTGACCAGGAACCAGGGTGGGGCCACCGTGGCCCGCACCTTCGGGGTCTTCTCGCTCTTCGCCGCCGAGGTGATGGAGAAGATCTCGCTCGGGGTCTACTACGCCACGAAGCTCAGCAGGGACCCGCGTCGCAACAACGGGCACCGGACGCTGACCCACACCCTGCCGTTCACAGTGCTGGTCGGCTGGGGCACCACAGCGCTCTGCGCCGCGTACGGCAAGTGGGCGGTCATCACCATCCTGTTCTTCATGTTCGGCCTGGCGCTGCGCGGGCTGTTCGACGAGTGGGCGGAACGCGCCGGCTGGGTGATCATCACCCTCGCGTCGGCCGGGGCGGCCTGGTTCACCTTCGCCAACCTGCCGGGCGGTCGCGGCTATCCGCTGATCGGCACGGCCCTGGGGGTGGGCTGCTTCGTGCACATCCTCGGCGACATGATCACCCGGGCCGGCGTGCCGATCCTCTGGCCGATCCCGATCAAACGGCGGATGTGGATGATGATCGGCCTGCCGAACAGCATCGCCCTGCGGGTCGGCAGCAAGGCCGAGGTGGTCGGGATGCGCCTCGCCCTGACCGCCGTCTCGGCGCTCGCGACCGTCGGCCTGATCGCGCCCTCGGTGCTGAGCCGGTTCGACATCGAGATATGACCGATCCGGCACCGGAGCCGCCGCCAGCCGCCGACGCGCGGGTGCCGGCATTCTGGCGCGGACTGGGCCTGCCCGGCCTGGCCGACGTGCACGTGCACTTCCTACCGCCGCGCCTGCTGCGCAGGATCTGGGCGTACTTCGACGCGGCCGGCCCACTGGTCGGCACCGAGTGGCCGATCCGGTACCGGTGGAGCGACGCCGAGCGGGTCGCGTACCTGCAGCGTCTGGGCGTGCGGGCGTTCAGCGCCCTGGCGTACGCCCACCGGCCGGGCATGGCCGCGGACCTCAACCGGTGGTCGCTGGACTTCGCCCGGGTCACCCCGGGCTGCCTGCCCTCGGCCACCTTCTTCCCCGAACCGGACGCGCCCGGTTACGTCGAGGCGGCGCTGGCCGACGGGGCCCGCGTGTTCAAGGTGCACGTCCAGGTCGGCGGCTTCTCGCCGACGGATCCGGCGCTGGACCAGGTGTGGGGGATGCTGTCCGACGCGGGTGTGCCGGTGGTCGTGCACGCCGGGCACGCACCCGTGGGCACCGCGCACACCGGCCCGGAGCAGTTCGGCGAGCTGCTGGCCCGCCATCCTCGGCTGACCGCCGTGGTGGCACACCTCGGCGCCCCGGACTATCGGGCGTTCCTGGATCTCGCGGAGGCGTACGAGCGGGTCCGGCTGGACACCACGATGGCCTTCACGCCCTTCTTCGACCAGTTCGTCCCCTTCCCCGACGACGAGCTGCCCCGGCTGCGCGAGTTGGGACTGTCCGGCAAGGTGCTGCTGGGCAGCGACTTCCCCAACATCCCCTACCCGTACGCCGACCAGCTCACCGGGTTGGCCCGGCTCGACCTGGGCGACGACTGGTTGCGCGCGGTCTGCTGGAACAACGCGGCCGCGATGTTCGACCTGACCTGACCTGACCCGCCGCGCCGTCCCCCCGCCGCACCGCACCCTCCGCACCCCGCACCCCGCACCCCGCACCCCGCACCCCGCACCCCGCACCCCGCACCCCGCACCAAGATCCGAGCAACTTCCCGGATGTTGCTGCCTCCGGCTCGCGCGAGGCAGCAACATCCCTGATGTTGCTCGGATCTTGCGCACCGGATCACGACGCGGGCAGTCTGCGGGGCACCTCGGGCGGCACCTGACTTCTTTTCGACATCGGCTATTGACGTCGCCGTAACAGGTGGCCTAGCGTCCTGTCGAACCGCTTAGTCGAAGCGTTTCGACGCTGAATTGGGAGCGATCCCAACCCCCCGGCCGGAGGAGGTAACGCGATGGCCACCATGCACGACGTCGCCCGCCTCGCGCAGGTCTCGGTCAGCACCGTCTCGTACGTGCTCACCGGCACCCGGCCGATCTCGCAGGCCACCCGCAACAAGGTGCTCGCGGCGATGGCCGAGCTCGACTACCAGCCCAACGCGATGGCCCGCGGTCTGGCCAGCAGGCGCAGCCGGATCCTCGGCCTGCTGATGCCGATGGACGAACGCGGGCTCGGCGCCACCGAAACGGCCTTCGTCACCGGTGCCGCCGCGGCGGCCAGCGCCGCCGGCTATCACCTGGTCCTCTCGCCGGTCGGCGGGGGTGACCCCGGCGAGCTGCGGCGACTGGCCAGCCAGCGGATGCTCGACGGCGTCGTGCTGATGGAGGTCCAGCTGGCCGACGAGCGGGTCACAGTGCTTCAGGAGGCCGGCGTGCCACTGGTGTTGATCGGCCGCACCGGTGACACCAGCACGCTCTCGTACGTCGACATCGACTTCGACCAGACCGTCCGGGATGCCGTCGCGCACCTGGTCGGCCTCGGGCACCGGCAGATCGTCTACGTCAACCACTCGGCCGCGACGCTGGCCAGCGGCTACGGGCCCGCGCTGCGTACCCGTGACGCCTTTGCCGCGGCCATGACCGGGCACGGCCTGGAGCCGGTCATGATCGCGGCCGAGGACAGCGCCGCCGGCGGGCGCGCGGCCCTGGCCGCCGCGTTCGCGCAGGCCCCGGAGCTGACCGCCGTGCTGGCCATGAACGAGACCGCGATCTTCGGCATCCTCGGTGAGCTGAGCGGCCGCGGGCTGTCGGTGCCCGACGACGTCTCCGTCGTCTCGATGGTCACCTCGCCGCAGGTCGCCGAGTTGGCCACCCCGGCGCTGACGGCGATGACCTCACCCGGCTCGGCGATCGGTCGGATCGCGATCGAGGCGCTGACGCGCCACCTGGATGACCCCGGCGACCACCGTCACCAGCAACTGCTGCCCTGCGCGTTGGAGATCCGGGGCTCGACCGCCGCACCACGAAGCCGCCAACCCATGGGGGCTGACCAGTAGGAACAGCCCGCCGCCGCGCTGCAACGCGACGACGGGCCCAGTGAAGTACCGGCTAGATACTCGACGAGGAGGATCGTAATGCAGCGATTCCGCCGGCTCGTCGCCGCGATCGCCATAGCGGCGACCGCGACGACCGCCATGGCCGCCTGCGGCGGTGACGACAACGGGGACGACAGCGACGCCAAGACCCTCAAGCTCTGGCACTACGAGAGCGAGAACAGCGCCATGGGGGTCGGCTGGAACCGGGCCATCGAGCTGTTCAAAGCCGAGCACCCGGGCGTCGAGGTGCGCTTCGAGCGCAAGGCGTTCGAGCAGATCCAGCAGAACGCGGGCATGATCATCAACTCGTCCGAAGGCCCGGACATCATGGAGTACAACAAGGGCAACGCGACCGCCGGCCTGCTCTCCTCGCAGGGCCTGCTCACCGATCTGAGCACCGAGGCCGACAAGCGCGGCTGGGCCGGCAAGCTCAGCCCCAGCCTGCAGACCACCGCCCGCTACAGCGACAAGGGCGTGATGGGGTCGGGCAAGTGGTTCGGCGTGCCGAACTACGGCGAGTACGTCACGGTCTACTACAACAAGGACCTGTTCCAGAGCAACGGCGTCAAGGTGCCGACCAGCATGGCCGAGATGACCGCCGCGATGGACACCTTCGTCGGCAAGGGCGTCACCCCGCTGGGCATGGCCGGCGCCGAATACCCGGCCGGGCAGCTCTTCTACCAGCTCGCCCTGTCCAAGGGCGACCGGCAGTTCGTCGACAACTACCAGCTCTACAAGAACCCGGTCGACTTCAAGGCCGACCCGCTCAAGTACGGCGCGGACACCTTCGCCGACTGGGTGCGCAAGGGCTACGTCGCGAAGAACTCGGCCAGCCTCAAGGCCGAGGACATGGGCACCGCCTTCATCGGCGGCAAGGTTCCGATGATCGTGTCGGGTAGCTGGTGGTACGGCCGGTTCAAGGCCGAGATGAAGGCCAACTGGGACACCTTCCTCTTCCCCGGCAACACCCTTCAGGCCGGCTCCTCCGGCAACCTCTGGGTGGTGCCGGAGAACAGCAAGGCCAAGAGTCTGGCGTACGACTTCATCGACATCACCCTGCGTCCGGAGATCCAGGACCTGATCGGCAACAACGGTGGTGTTCCCGTCGCCGCCGACGCCTCGAAGATCACCGACCCGAAGGACCGCAAGCTGATCGAGGACTTCAACACGGTCAGCAAGTCCGACGGGCTCGCGTTCTACCCGGACTGGCCGGTCCCCGGCTACTACGACGTCCTGGTCTCCGGCTTCCAGGGCCTGATCAACGGCTCGAAGTCGCCCGACCAGGTCCTCGACACGATCGCCAAGCCGTACGCCGATGGCGTCAAGGAGATCACCGGCAAGTGACACGGCGAGCGGCGGGCGCGACCGGCACAACCCACGCGCCCGCCCGCCCCGCCGGGAAGGATCTTCCATGGCAGTCTCCGAGACCCTCGCCACCACCCAACCGGCGGCGGCCCCGACCCCACCGCCACCCGGCCGCAGACGCCGCGGCCGCGACGCGGCGTACTGGCTCTACCTGCTCCCCGGAGCGGTGCTCTTCCTCCTGGTCATCGGTGCACCGCTGGTCGGCACGCTCTACCTGTCGCTGACCAAGTGGTCCGGCATCGGCGACCCCCGCTGGGTCGGCCTGGACAACTACCAGCAACTGCTGCACGACGACGTGTTCTGGGCGTCGTTCCGCAACACCGTCTGGATGATCGTCGCGATGGTGGTGGTGCCCACAGTGCTCGGGCTGCTGCTCGCCGCGGTGCTCTTCGACGTCATCGGCCGCCGGTTCAAGCCGCGCACCGCCGCCGCGCTGCGGGCCGCCTTCTACCTTCCGCAGGTGCTGCCCGTCGTGGTGGCCGGCATCGTCTGGGGCTGGATCCTCCGCCCCGACGGCGCGTTCAACAGCCTGCTCGACGCGGTGGGTCTCGGCGCGCTCCGCCACGACTGGCTCGGCGACCCGGGCACGGCCCTGCCGGCCGTGATGGCGGTGATGATCTGGGTGCAGATCGGCTACCCGGTGGTCGTCTTCATGGCGGCGCTTCAACGGGTCGACCCCGAGTTGTACGAGGCGGCCGAGGTCGACGGCGCGAACTGGCTGCACCGGTTCCGGGCGATCACCCTCCCGCAGATCCGGCCGGAAACCTTCGTGGTGGCACTGACCTGCACCATCGCCGCGCTGAAGGTGTTCGGGCCGATCTTCGCCCTGACCCGGGGTGGTCCGGACAACGCCACCAACGTCCCGTCGTACTTCGCCTACTACACGTTCTTCAAGAAACTGCAGGTCGGTTACGGCTCCGCGATCTCCACGGTGCTGACGCTGATCATCGTTGTGGTGGCCGTGGTCTTCATCTGGATGCAGGCCCGCAGCGAGCGCCGGGACCGGGGGTTCTGAGATGGCCGTGACGATCACTGGAGCCCCCGCGCCGGTCCGCCGGCCCGTACCCGACCGCCACCACCGGGGCGTCAGCCGCTGGGTGGTGCTCGCCCTGGTCATCCTCGGCGCGCTGGTCATGCTGGTGCCGTTCGCGTTCATGCTGCTCAACGCGTTCAAGTCGCCCGGTGACTACTCGTCGGGCGGGCCGCTGAGCTGGCCGAGCGAGTTCTACACCAAGGGTCTGCGCACGTACTGGACCGAGGTTAACTTCCCGCTCAAGCTCTGGAACTCGGCGCTCATCGCCGGTTCGGTGGCGGTGCTCGGCGTCGCCGTGTCACTGCTCAACGCGTACGCCCTGGGCATCGGTCGGGTCCGCGGTCGGCTCTGGATCGTCGGGTTGTTCCTGCTGGCCAACATGCTGCCGCAGGAGGCCCTGATCTACCCGCTGTACTACGTGGCCAAGGAGGTCGGGCTCTACAACACCCGACTCGCGGTGATCATCATCTTCACCGTCATCCAGAGCGCGTTCGGCACCTACCTGCTCGCCTCGGTGATGGGCACGTTCCCGCGCTCACTGCTGGAGGCCGCCGCGCTGGACGGCGCCGGCAAGTGGACGGTGCTGTGGCGGGTGGTCTTCCCCAACCTGCGGCCCACCCTCGCGGTGCTGCTCATCTTCTTCTTCATCTGGACCTGGAACGAGTTCCTCATCCCGCTGGTCATGCTGATCGACAACCAGACGCAGACCATCCCGGTCGCGCTCGCGTCGTTGCAGGGCGACCGGCTGATGGACGCTCCGACCACCAACGCCGGCGCGCTGATCAGCCTCGTGCCGGCCATCCTCTTCTTCCTCATCTTCCAGCGCACCCTTGCGCGCGGCATCACGGCAGGAGCCGAGAAGTGAAGTTCACCGACGGGTACTGGCAGCTGCGCCCCGGCGTCAGCGTCCTGCGCCCCGGCGTCGTGGAGTCGGTCGAGCCGGACGAGCGTGGCTTCACCGTCTTCGCACCGACCGGCCAGATCAACGGACGCGGCGACACCCTCAACCGGCCCCTGGTCACCGTCCGGTTCTCCTCCCCCGCCCCCGGCGTCATCGGGGTGACCATCACCCACCACACCGGCGGGCTGCCCCGAGAACCGCACTTCGGGCTGAGCACCGGCGACACGCACCCGGTCACCGTCGACGTCACCGGGATCAGCGCGACGCTGACCACCGGTGAGCTGACCGCGCGGGTCGCGCTCGTCGACGGGTGGCGGGTCGACTTCCTGCACGGCGACCGGCTGGTCACCGCGTCCACCGGGCGCAGCATCGGCGTCGTCACCGACGCCGAGGGCCGCCGGCACGTGCACGAACGGCTCGCGCTGGGGGTCGGCGAGACGGTGTACGGGTTGGGCGAGCGCTTCGGCCCGTTCGTGAAGAACGGGCAGACCGTCGACATCTGGAACGCCGACGGTGGCACCGCCAGTGAGCAGGCGTACAAGAACGTGCCGTTCTATCTCAGCAGCGCCGGTTACGGCGTTTTCGTGGATCACCCGGAGCACGTGTCGTTCGAGGTCGGCTCCGAGGTCGTCACGCAGACCCAGTTCAGTGTCGAGGGGCAGTCGCTCACCTACTACGTCATCGACGGGCCCAGCCCGAAGGACGTGCTGCGCCGCTACACCGCGCTCACCGGCCGACCGGCCCGGATCCCCGCCTGGTCGTACGGGTTGTGGCTGTCCACGTCGTTCACCACGGCGTACGACGAGAAGACCGTCACCGAGTTCGTCGACGGGATGGCCGAGCGCGGGCTGCCGCTGTCGGTGTTCCACTTCGACTGCTTCTGGATGCGCCAGTTCCACTGGGTCGACTTCGTGTGGGACCCGGAGACCTTCCCCGACCCGGAGGGGATGCTGCGTCGGCTGCACGAGCGTGACCTGAAGGTGTGCGTCTGGATCAACCCGTACATCGCGCAGCGTTCGTACCTCTTCGAGGAGGGCCGCGAGGCCGGTTATCTGGTGCGCAACCCCGACGGTTCGGTCTGGCAGTGGGACAAGTGGCAGGCCGGCATGGCGCTTGTCGACTTCACCAACCCGGACGCGGTCCGCTGGTTCACCGGCAAGCTCAAGGCGCTGCTCGACATGGGCGTCGACTGTTTCAAGACCGACTTCGGTGAGCGCATCCCGACCGACGTGGTGTGGCACGACGGTTCGGATCCGCAGCGGATGCACAACTACTACTCGTACCTCTACAACAAGGCGGTCTTTGAGCTGCTGGAGGCCGAGCGGGGCAAGGGCGACGCGGTCCTGTTCGCCCGCTCGGCCACCACCGGCGGGCAGCAGTTCCCGGTGCACTGGGGCGGTGACTGCGAGTCGACGTTCGCCGCGATGGCCGAGTCGCTGCGCGGAGGGCTGTCCCTGGCCGCTTCCGGCTTCGGCTACTGGAGCCACGACATCGGCGGCTTCGAGGGCACTCCCGACCCGGTGGTGTTCAAGCGGTGGGTCGCGTTCGGTCTGCTCTCCTCGCACTCCCGGTTGCACGGCTCAGGGTCGTACCGGGTGCCGTGGGCGTTCGACGACGAGGCCGTCGACGTGCTGCGGCACTTCACCCAGCTCAAGCTCCGCCTGATGCCGTACCTGGCGGCCGCCGCCCAGGAGGCGCACCGCGACGGGACGCCGATGATGCGGCCGATGGTCGTGGAGTTCCCGGACGACCCCGCCACGACGCACCTGGACCGGCAGTACATGCTCGGCCCGGACGTGCTGGTCGCCCCGGTATTCAGCGCCGACGGTGACGTCACCTACTACGTGCCCGCCGGCACCTGGACACACCTGGTCAGCGGCGCGCAGGTCACCGGCCCGGCGTGGGTCACCGAGAAGCACGGGTTCGACAGCCTGCCGGTGCTGGCCCGGCCCGGCGCGGTCATCCCGTTCGGCTCCCGTGACGACCGACCGGACTACGAGTGGGCCGACGATGTGCGCCTGCGGCTGTACGCACCGGCCGAGGGGCAGCGGACCCGCGTACGGGTACCGTCACCCGGGGACGGGCCGGGCGCCGAGTTCGACGTGCGCTACGAGGACGGAACGGCCAGTGCCGCACTGGTCGCCGGCACCTCGACGGGCTACATCTGCGAGATCCAGGGGACTGAACGATGACGCGACACCACTTCCCGGAGAGCTTCGTCTGGGGTTCGGCGACGGCCGCGTACCAGATCGAGGGCGCGGCCACCGAGGACGGGCGAGGGCCGTCAATCTGGGACACCTACAGCCACACACCCGGTCGTACGCTCAACGGCGACACCGGCGACGTGGCCGCCGACCACTACCACCGGTGGGCCGACGACCTCGGGCACATCGCCGACCTGGGCCTCAGCGCGTACCGGTTCTCCATCTCCTGGCCACGGGTGCAGCCCGGTGGCTCGGGCCGGTTCAACCAGGCGGGCATCGACTTCTACTCGCGGCTGGTCGACGGGCTGCTGGAGCGGGGCGTCCGCCCGGTGGCGACGATGTACCACTGGGACCTGCCGCAGGAGCTGGAGGACGCCGGCGGCTGGGCGACGCGGGAGACCGCGCTGCGCTTCCAGGAGTACGCGGCGGGCATCGTCGGTGCGCTGGGCGACCGGGTGCACACCTGGACGACGCTCAACGAGCCCTGGTGCTCGGCCTACCTGGGCTACGCCTCCGGCGTGCACGCGCCGGGTCGGACCGAGCCGGCGGCGGCGCTGGCCGCAGTGCACCACCTCAACCTCGCGCACGGTCTGGCCGGTCGGGTGGTCCGGGAGCTGGCCCCGGCCGCCGAGCTGTCGGTGACGCTCAACCTGCACGTCATCCGGGGGGCGTCCGACTCCGACGAGGACTCCGACGCGGTACGGCGGATCGACGCGTTGGCCAACCGGGCGTTCCTCGGCCCGATGCTCGACGGCGCGTACCCGGCCGACCTGCTGGCCGACACCGCGTCGGTCACCGACTGGTCGTTCGTCCGCGAAGGCGACGAGAAGCTGATCGCGGTGCCGCTGGACGTGCTCGGGGTCAACTACTACTCCAGCACCCTGGTCCGGGCCTGGGACGGGGTGTCGCCCCGCTCCGACGCCGACGGGCACGGTGCGTCGACGTCGACGCCGTGGGTCGCCGCGGACAACGTCGACTTCCTGCCGCAGCCCGGCCCGTACACGGCGATGGGGTGGAACATCGACCCGCCGGCCCTGACCGAGCTGCTGCTGCGCCTGCACCAGGCGTACCCCAGCCAGCCCATGATGATCACCGAGAACGGCGCGGCGTTCGACGACGTGGTGGAGGCCGACGGGCGGATCCACGACGACCGGCGGATCGACTACCTGCGTCGGCACATCGGCGCGATGGCCGACGCCCGCGAACAGGGCGCCGACGTGCGCGGTTACTTCGTCTGGTCGTTGCTGGACAACTTCGAGTGGGGCTACGGCTACGACCGCCGCTTCGGCATCATCCGGGTCGACTACGACACCCAGGTCCGCACCTGGAAGGACAGCGCCCACTGGTACCAGCGCCTGGCCGCCACCGGAAAGCTGGACTCGGCGCAGGACTGAAGTACCCCGCCACGCCGCACCGAGCTTGCGGCCATGTCCTGACGAGCGTGATGCCTGTGAGTCATCCTGATGACTCACAGGCATCATTCCGGGAAGCCCGACATAACGCCTCCTGGACCGTCGGCTCGACCCGGAGCCGTCGGGAACGCGCTTTCGCCGATCACGGCCGGGGCAGGTCGGCGCAGAGCTTCCTCGGGAAGGCCGGCTCGGTGGTGCGGACACGTCCGCAGCCGGCCTCCGTCGAGTTGGCGATCGTTTCCCAACCGCCCTGGCCGGCCCACCGCAGAAAGTAGCGGCGCACGTTGACCGACGCGTCGCAGCCGGGCCGCGCCTCGGCACCGCAGGGCACCGGATCGAACGGCACCGTCATGACCAGCCAGGTGCCGTCGCAGCCCTCGACCGATCCGGTCGAGTGCCGGGACACGTCCATGCCGCGGACCACGACGCCGACCCACGCCTGGTCACAGTGATCCTTCGGCATCGGATCACAACCGAACGTCGGGTCGCAGCGCTGGTACCCCGCACCGTCGGGCTTCCACGGCTGCTCGTTGAGCACGACAGTCCGGCCGGCAATCGGCCCTGGCGCTGTCAACGTCACCTCGCCCGGCGTGTGGGTGGGACAGGCCCCGACCACCCCGGAGAGGCGCGAATCCTGCACCACGTTGGCGTAGATGCGGTTGTTCTCCTCGGTGAAGTAGGTGATTCGCGGATTCCGGGAGCAACCATCCGCGTCACCCAGCAGCGCCACGGTCAGCACGAGCGAGCGCGGATCCGCGCCGGCCCGGACGGCCGTGACATCAGTCTGGTAGGTGGTCCAACCGGTGTCTGCGGCCGGGCCGACCTGCACGGGCTCGTCGCCCGGCCTGGCGCAGCCGACGAGAACGGCCAGACACAGCAGGGCGGTGGTGAGTCGACGCATGCAACGAGTATCGGCAGTGGACGACCCGGCACATCCGTACGGATACTCAGTCCGCCTCAGACCCCGACCCGCTGCGGCGGGACGGTCAGGCCGTACAGCTCCATCAGCTCGGGGGTGTCGGCCCGACTGCCGTCCGCCACCGAGTCACAGGCGATGTCGACGATCTGGTCCTTGTGCGCCAGCAGGTACGGTCGGGCGCCCACGTCCGCGCTGGCGAGGGTGGCGATGCCGGGCCAGTGCCGACGGCCGAAGAGCATCGGGTAGCCGCGCAACCCGTCGTAGGTGGCGCAGACCAGCACGTCCGGGTACGGCAGCGCGGCCACCCGGCTGACCGCCGTGACGGTCAGACCCGGCATGTCGACCGGGACCACCACCACCGCCTCGATCCCCTCGTCGTCCATGGCGGCCAGGCCAGCCCGGATGGACGAGCCGACCCCGGTGCCCCACGCCTTGTTGATCACAACGGTGGCCTTGCCCAGGTCGGCGGTCTCCTGGACCTGTTCCGCGGCGGCGCCCAACACGACCACGATCTGCTCGCAGCCCGCCTCGGTCATCGTGTCGATCATCTGATTGACCAGGGGCTTGTCACCCTGGTGCAGCAGTGCCTCAGGACCACCGATCCGTCGTCCACCACCCGCCGCGATGATCATTCCTGCGATCCGGTTCAGCTGCGCCCCCTCCAGCACGGGACCGACCGTGACCGGCCCGTCCCTTCCTACGGACACTGCAACGAGGACAGCCAGCCGAGGGTGGCGGGGCGAAAAGGAGAAATAGCACAACCGTTACACGCCGGGCACCTGCCGGCACTGACACTCCGTCGGTCAGGCCGCGTCGGCGTAGCAGTCGACGATGGACAGGTCGAGCGGAAACCGCACCGGCGTCGCACCGAAGAGGAGCGCGGAGGCCCGCTCACCGGACCGGTTGACCGCCTCGGCGACCGCAGCCGCCTGATCAGCGGGAGCATGCACGACCACCTCGTCGTGCTGAAAGAAGACCAACTCGGCGTCGGTGCCGGACAACTCCGTCCGCAGCGTGGCCAGCAACGTGGAGGCCCACTCCGCGGCGGTGGCCTGGATGACGAAGTTGCGGGTGAAGCGACCTCGGGACCGGGCGGCACGGGCCCGGGGACCGCGCGGGTCGGCCGCCTCCTCCGGATCGGATGGGACATCGTCGGGATCACCGAACCCGGCCGAACCCGGCGGGCACGTCCGCCCCAGCCACGAGCGCACCAGCCCGCCCGCCTCACCGGTGCGCGCCGCCGACTCCACATAGGCGAACGCCGTCGGGTAGCTGCGCTTCAACACTGCCAACGCGGGCACCGCCGCCCCGCCGGTCTGCCCGTACATCGCCCCGAGCAGGGCCACCTTGGCCTTGGCCCGGTCACCGCCGAACGAGTCACGCGCCAGCGCGGCATAGAGGTCGCCGGCCCCGCCCGCCGCTGCCAGTCGCGCGTCGCCGGACACCGCCGCGAGCACCCGAGGCTCCAACTGGCCGGCGTCGGCGACCACCAGCCGCCAGCCCGGATCGGCCACCACCGCCCGCCGGATCACCTTCGGGATCTGCAACGCGCCACCGCCCCGAGTGGCCCAACGGCCGGAGACGACCCCACCCGGCACGTACTCCGACTGGAACCGGCCGCCCTGCACCCACTGCTCGCGCCAGGCCCAGCCGTGAGCCGTCCAGATCCGGTAGAGCTCCTTGTATTCCAGCACCAGCGGCACCGCCGGGTGGTCCACCCCGCGCAACACCCAGGCCCGGGTGTTGGGCAGCTCCACGCCGACCCGGGCGAAGGCCTTCAGCAGCTCCGCCGGGGAGTCGGCGTGCAGGCGGCGTACGCCGAGCGCGCCGGCGATCTGAGCGGCCAGCTCGGCGAGCCGTCGCGGCGGACCACCGACCGGGGACGCCTCGCCGAGCAGCTCGTGCAGGATCTCGTCGTGCACATCGGCCCGCCAGGGCAGCCCGGCCATGCCCATCTCCACAGCGATCAGCGCGCCGGCGGACTCGGCGGCCACCAGCAACCGGAACCGGCCCGGGTGCTCGGTCGTCGCGATGCGGGCAAGCTGGTCGGCGTACACCTGGGTCAGTGCCTCGATGCCCGGGCCCGACGGGCCGGGCAGGGTGTCGAAGAGCGCGCCCTGGCCGTGCCCGGGCGGCGCGGCGGCGCGCGGCGGTGGGTCGGGCGGCACCGCCGCGCCGGTCAGCCGGGCCCAGGCCGCAGCCAGCGAGCGCGGCTCGCCCCAGCGGCCCGCGTGCCCCAGCAGCAACGCCTCGGTCAGCTCCACGTCGTGACAGCGATCGACCCGGACGCCGGCGCGCAGCAGCGTCGGATAGACGGACGCGGCGCCGGACCACACCCAGCGCGGATGCTCGGCGGCCTCCCGCGCGGCGACCGCGGCGACCAGGTCGGTGACGGCCTCAGCCGGGCCGGCCGGTCGACCGACGGCATCCAGCGGGCACAGCACTCCCCCACCCCGCTCGTCGGACACCACCGCCACCAGCACGAACGTGATTCTGCCTCCCCCGTCCGACAGAAACGGAGGCGCACCTCACCCGTTTCGGGACGGTGGGGTGTCGGTGGCGCTCGGTAGCGTGACCTGGTGCCTCCGCAGATCCCTCATCCCGATCCTGGCACTCCGGACACCCGCGGACCGATGCGATACCTGTGGTGGCTCACCCGTCGCCAACCCTGGCGGGTGCTGCGCGGCAGCCTGTTCGGCACGGCCTGGATGATGGGCCTCTCGGCTCGGCCCTACCTCATCGCCCGCGCCGTCGACGACGGGTTGCGCGCCCGCGACATGCGCGCCCTGGCGCTCTGGGTCGTGGCCATCGTCGTCGCGGGACTGGGCCTGTCCTACCTGGGCATCATGCGACACCGCACGATGACCTTCATCCGGGAGGACGCCAAGGCCCGCTCGGCGGAGGTCCTGCTGCGCCACCTGTCCCGGATCGGCGCAGTGCTGCCGCGCCGGGTCGCCGCGGGCGAGGTGTCCACCATCGGTGGCTCCGACATCGACTGGACGGCGCAGGTGCTGACGCTGACCGGGCCGGGCGTCGGGGCGGTCGTCGCGTACGGGGTCATCGCCGTGGTGCTGTGGTCGATCTCCCCGATGCTCGCGCTCTGCGTGCTGGTCGGAGTGCCGGTGGTCGGGCTGGTCGTCGGGCCCCTGCTGCGCCGCCTGGAGCGGGCCGAGTCGGTCTACCGCAAACAGCAGGGAGCCCTCACCGCCCGGTCCGGCGACATCGTGGCCGGCCTGCGGGTGCTCGCCGGGGTGGGCGGCCGGGACCTGTTCGCCCGACGGTACGCGGCCAGGTCCCAGGAGCTGCGCGCCGAGGGCTACCGGGTGGGCGCGGTCTACAGCTGGATCGACGCGGCGACCGTCGCCATCCCGGGGCTGTTCCTGGCGGCGGTGGTGTGGCTGACGGCGCGGATGGCGGTGACCGGTGACGTCACGATCGGCGAACTGGTTGCCGTCTACGGCTACGTGGCGACCCTGATCGTGCCGGTCTGGTTCCTGCTGGAGGGCAGTCACCAGCTGATCCGGGGACGGGTCGCCGCCCGACGGATCGCCGACCTGCTCAACGTGACCTCGGACGACGTCGGTGGTCCGGGTCGTCGGTGGTCGGGCTCGGTGCCCGACCCTCGCCGACCGGGAGCCCCGGCCGCGCCGGCCAGTCCTGCCGACCTGCACGACCCGCTGACCGGGCTGACCGTACGCGCGGGCTGGCTGACCGGTGTGGCCGCCGACGATCCGGCGGAAGGGCTGGCGCTGGCCGACCGGCTCGGCCGGTACGTCGCCAGTGACACCACCTGGGGCGGTGTGCCGCTGACCGGGGTCGCTCTGGACGAGGTCCGTTCCCGGATCATGGTCGCCGACCACGACTCGTACCTCTTCGCCGGGACACTGCGCGACATCCTGCGCCCCCTGGCCGACGACGACGACCACCGGATCGGCGCGGCCCTGCGGGCCGCCTCCGCCGAGGACGTCGTCGACGCGCTGCCCGCCGGTCTGGACACCCCGATCGACGCCCGGGCCCGGACGCTCTCCGGTGGTCAGCGCCAACGGGTACGCCTGGCCCGGGCGCTCCTCGCCGAGCCGGAGGTGCTCATCCTCGTCGACCCGACCTCGGCGGTGGACGCGCACACCGAGGCGCGCATCGCCGAACGGCTGCGTGCAGCACGGGCCGGGCGGACGACAGTGGTGATCGCCACGTCGCCGCTGCTGCTGGGCCGGACCGACCTGGTCGCACACCTGAGCGGCGGCCGGATCACCGCCACCGGCAGCCACACCGACCTGCTCGACTCCGACGCCGGCTACCGGCACCTGGTGGCCCGTGGCAGCGACGATCCCGACATCGAGGCCGCCGACACCGAGGAGGCGTACCGGTGAACCGGCTGCCGGTGGCCGACCGCCGCACCGTACGCCAGGCGTTGCGGGACATGATCGGCCGGCACCGCCGCGCGGTCGGGATCGTGCTGGCGCTGCACAGCGCCGCCGCGGTCG
Source organism: Micromonospora zamorensis (assembly GCF_900090275.1). Taxonomy (NCBI): domain Bacteria; kingdom Bacillati; phylum Actinomycetota; class Actinomycetes; order Micromonosporales; family Micromonosporaceae; genus Micromonospora; species Micromonospora zamorensis. The sequence goes on from NZ_LT607755.1 coordinate 4,138,501, forward strand.
CCGGGCTCGCCCCGCCGTGGCTGCTGGGCACCATCGTCGACCGGGTCACCGCGGGCGCAGGAGTGGCCACTGTGGACCGGCTGGCGCTGGCCATCGCCGGTTGCGTCCTGGTCAGCGCGTTGCTCTCCCGATACGCCCAGTACGCCGGTCACCGCTTCGGTGAACGGGCCGTCGCCGAGCTGCGCGAGGAGTTCGTCTCCCGGACTCTCGGGCTGCCGGTCTCGGTCGTCGAGCGCGCCGGCTCCGGGGACCTGGCCACCCGCAGCTCGGTCGACGTGGCGACGGTCGGCACCACCGTCCGGGACGTGGTGCCCACCATCGTCATCGCCGGGGTGCAGTTGACGTTGCTGTTCGGGGCGGTCTTCCTGCTGCATCCACTGCTCGGGCTGGCAGCGCTGGCCGGGCTCCCCTCGATCGTGACGGTGACCCGCTGGTACCTGCGCCGGGCCAGCTCCGCGTACCTTACCGAGGGCGCCGCCGCAGCCGAGCTGACCGAGACGCTGACCACCACCGCCGAGGGTGCCCGCACCGTGGAGGCGCTGCGACTGACCGACGACCGGATCCGGCACGGCACCGGCCGCATCACCCAGGTGTGGCGGGCCCGGCGGGCGACCCTCGCGCTGCGGACGGTGTTCTTCTCGATCGTCGAGGCCAGCTATCCGCTGCCGGTCGCCCTGGTCCTGCTCGTCGGCGGTTACCTGTTCTCCAGGGACATGGTCACGCTCGGCGCGGTGGTCGCCGCCGCGCTCTACCTGCAACAGGCGATCGAACCGTTGGACCGGCTGTTGCAGTGGACGGAGCAGGCGCAGCGCGGTTTCGCGTCGTACGCCCGGGTCCTCGGCGTCGGCATGGTCCCGGCGGAACCGACGGGCCGGACGGCCACGTCGCGGGGAGAGCGGCTCGTCGTACGCGGGGCCCGGTTCTCCTACTCCGGCGGCCCGGACGTGCTGCACGGCATCGACCTGGAGGTGCAGCCCGGTGAGCGGCTGGCCGTCGTCGGTCCGTCGGGCGCCGGCAAGTCCACCCTGGCCCGGCTGCTGGCCGGGATCGACGCGCCACGGCAGGGCGTCGTGAGCATCGGTGGCTGCCCGATCACCGACCTCGACCCCGCCGAGCGGCGCCGCCGCATCGCCCTGGTCACCCAGGAGCACCACGTCTTCATCGGCTCGGTGCGGGACAACCTCTCGTTCGCCGCCCCGGACGCATCGGACGAGCAGATGCGGGCCGCGCTGGTCACCGTGGGCGCGGACTGGTACGACGACCTGCCGGCGGGGTTGGACACCGCGATCGGCGACGGCGCCCGGCAGCTCGGCGCCGCGGAGGCCCAGCAGCTCGCGCTGGCCCGGTTGGTGCTCGCCGACCCGCACACGCTGATCCTGGACGAGGCGACCGCCGCGCTCGATCCGAGCACCGCCCGTCGGACCGAGCGGGCGTTGGCCGCCGTGCTGGCCGGACGGACCGTCATCGCGATCGCGCACCGGCTCAACACCGCGCACGACGCCGACCGGGTGGCGGTGCTGGCCGACGGCCGGATCACCGAGATCGGCAGCCACGATGATCTCGTGGCTGCCGACGGGGCGTACGCGGACCTGTGGCGCTCCTGGCACACGCAGGCCGACGAGCGGCTGCGGTGACCGGCTACTTCACCGCACCGGAGGTGAGGCCGGCCTGGATCTGGCGTTGGAAGACCGCGTACACGATGATCATCGGAAGGATGGCGATGGTCAGCGCGGCGAACAACCCGGACCAGTCCGCCTCGTAGCCTGCGTTGACCGAGATGTCGGCGATGCCCTGGGTGAGCACCCACTTGTCCTTGGCGTTGGAGAGCAGCACCAGCGGAAGTTGATACTGCGCCCACTGACCGATGATGTTGAAGATCGCGACACTGATCAGACCCGGCTTCGCCATCGGCATCATGACCTGGAAGAACAGTCGGCTGTGCCCACAACCGTCGATCATGCCCGCCTCGGCCACCGACGACGGCAGCGTCTTGAAGAACGCGGCCAGGAAGAACACCGTGAACGGCAACGAGTACGCGGTGTAGACCAGCACCACACCTGTGTGGGTGTCCAGCAGGCCCAGGTTCTTCACCACGAAGAAGAGCGGCACCAGGGCCAGGAAGACCGGGAACGCCAACCCGGAGACGAAGAGGTAGTAGACCGCCCGGTTGCCCCAGAACTTGTAGCGGGCCAGCACGTACGCGGCCATCGAGCCGAGCAGCATGGTGAGGAAGGTGCTGCACGAGACCACGATGACGCTGTTCAGGAAGTACCGGCCAACGTTCGCCTTGGTCCAGGCCCGCCCGAAGTTCTCCCAGCGCAACTCGGCCGGGAGCGTCCACGGGCTGCTGAAGATCTCGCTCGTGTTCTTGAACGCGGCGAGAAAGGTCCAGAGGATCGGCACGATCACGATCACCGCCCAGACGGCGAGCGCGATGTGCCCCAGGCCGGCGAAGAGCCGTACCTCCGAGCGGGGGCCCTTACGCCCCGGCCCGGCGGGGTCGGACGGATCACCGGTCTTCGGCGGTAGCGCCGCCGGGGTCGGCGGCAGCGTCGACTGCGGATTCATCAGTACTCCACGCTTTCCCGCTTGGTGAGCCGCAGCGTCAGCGCCGCGAACGTGAGGGTGAGGAAGAACAGCGCCACGCCCATCGCCGAGGCGTAGCCGTACTTCGAGTAGACGAACGCGTTGCGGTAGATCTCCATCGCCAGCACGGTGGTGGCGCCGTCCGGACCACCGCCGTCCACCGAGAGCACAGCCACGATGGCGAACGCGTCGAACGCCGCGATGCCGAGGTACACCCAGGCCACCTGGAGGGTGTCCCACAGCAGCGGCAGGGTGACCCGGAAGAACAGGGTCACCTTGGTCGCCCCGTCCATCTCCGCGGCCTCGTAGATCTCACCCGGGATGGAGGCCATCCCGGCCGAGAAGAGCACCACGTAGAAGCCGACGGCCTGCCAGACGAGGACCGCGATGATCGACCAGAGGGCCAGGTTCGGCTTGACCAGGAACAGGACCGGCTCCAGGCCGAACTCCATCAGCACGCCGTTGATCAGGCCGGACTCGTTCGGTCGGTACACCATCTGGAACAGCACCGCGATGATGGCCACCGCGAGGACCTGGGGGAAGAAGAACACCACCCGGTAGAACTTCGCCCCCCAGACCCCCTGGCGTTGCCCGCCGCTGCTCTTACCACCCACGTTCAGCAGGAAGGCGAAGAACAGGGCGATGGCAACGGTGATCAGCGGCAGGGCAAGCAGCAGTACGCCGTGGTGCTGGACCGCCTTCCAGAAGGCCCCGTCGTCAAGCAGCCTCCGGTAGTTGTCGAACCCCACCCACTGCGGGGCGGACAGCCCTCGCCAGTTGGTCATCGAGATCTGGAACGCCTGCGCGTATGGCCAGATCACGAATGTCACGTACAGCGCGACCGGGGCGAACAGGAACCCGATCACGAATGGATACTTGCCGTGCCGCATGACCCTAGCTCCGATCGATCAGCGCTTGAACTTGGCTACGGAGCTGTCCTTCTTGATCGTGTCGGCGCGCTTCTGGATTCGCTCCACGAAGGCGTCCGCGTTGATCCGGCCGAACATCAGCTCGTTGGTGGCGGTCCGCGCCTCCGTGTCGAGCTCCTTGTACCAGCCGTCGAAGTACAGGTTGAACACGTCCTGGCCGGCCGCCTTGAGCGCGGCCTGCGAGCTGGCCACACCGGGCGGGAAGGCGAAGCCCTCCGAGCCGGCGGTGACCACGGTCGGGGCCTTGACCACCTCGGTGAAGCCCTTGGCGCCCGCCTTGGACAGCATCTGGCGCATGTACTCCAGGCCGCCCTTGGGGTTCTTGCTCTTCGCCGAGACGAAGTAGCCCTCACCCGCGGTGGCGCGCAGCGCCGTGGCCGGCATCTTGTCCGACGCGGTCAGGCTCGGCACCGGCATGAGCTGGTAGTCGAAGCCGGGCGGGGTGTCCTTCTTCTGCTCGCCCTCCAGCCAGTCACCGCTGGGGTAGAGGGCCACCTTGTACTGGTTCTGCCGCAGCTGCACGTCGGTGTGCTTGAGCCCCTCGAAGCTCTTGTCGCTGAACTTCGCGCCGACCTCGGCCCACGCCGTGGCCGCCTGCTTGATCGCGTCCTGCTTCCAGGCGCCATCCTCCAGGTTGTCGATGTTCTTGAGAACGTCGACGCCACCGATCTTGGCGGCCTGGGTGAGGATCACGTTCCACTGGTAGTAGGCCGCGTTCGCCCCGGCGTAGCCGTACGGGGTGATGCCCTTGGCCTTGATGGCGGTGAGCAGGGTGATGAAGTCGTCCCACGTCTTCGCCGGCGCCCAGCCGTTGTCCTTGAACAGCTTGGCCGAGTACCAGATGCCGAAGACGGTGGAGACGTAGTACAGGACGTACGGCTTGCCGTTGAACGAGCCCGCCTCGATGGTGCCCGGCACCACGGTGTCGCGGACCTTCTTGGATGCGTCGTCGACCGACGGGGCGTCCCACAGCTCGGTGAGGTCCTGGAGCTGACCGTCGGCGACCAGCGCGCCGAAGTCCATCAGCTTCTCGCCCGAGTTGTTCACGAACTCCGGCGGGTTGCCGGAGGCGAACCGCGGCTGGAGCACGGTGGAGACGGCCTGCGTGGCCTGGTGCTTGACCTCCGCCTTGGGGAACGCCTTCTTGTACAGCGGCTCGTGCACGTCGGTGGCGTACTTCTCGCCGTAACCGCCGTTGAAGATGATCACCTCGATCGGCGCGTCCTCCTTGACGCCCAGCGGGTTGGCGGCGTTCTTGGTGCCGCCGGCGACCTGCTCGTTGTCGTTGTCGCTGCCGCTGGTGGCGCAGGCGCCAAGCAGGCCGATGGCCGGAGTGGCGAGCATGCCCACGGCGGCGGCGCGACGCAGAACCGTGCGACGGTCGAGTGCGGCCGGGTGTTCGGGGGTAAACGACATCGTCGTGTCTCCTTGTGAAATTCGGGTCATGCCGTGCGCCGGAGGCGCCCGGCGTACCGCGACTCGAGGGCGAGGTTGTGCTCGTCCCCGCCGGGGACGTTGGCGGAGAGGTAGATAGGGGGTACCTCCCCTGCCTGGTGGAACCGTCGTACGACCTCCGCGGTCAGCAGCTGCGCCAGCAGCGCCGTGGTGACCGAGGAGACCGCACAGACCGCGCCGCCGCCCTCGAGCGGCAGCAGTGCATCGCCGTACGGCGCGCCGTTGTCCAGCACGACGTCGGCGAGGTCGGCGAGCCGATGCCCGGACGGGTGCCGTGGGGCGACCCGCGCGGTGTGCTCGACCGAGGTGACCGCGATCAACGGGTGACCGCGCTCGGTGACCAGCGCCGCCAGCTCGACCACCGAGCCGTTGATGCCGGACTGGGACGCCACCACGAACACGTCGCGCGGCTGTGGCGCCGCGAGCGCGTAGATCTGGTGGGCGATGGAGGGGTCGCGTTCCAGTTTGGGGTCGGCGAGCACGCCGCGCGGGGCGTCGCCGTGCATCACCAGGTCCCGTACCGAGAGCCGGTTGGTGGGGACCAGCCCACCGGCCCGGGCCACCAGCTCGGCGGCGAACGCCTCGGAGTGCCCTGCGCCGAATGCCTGGAGCACCCCGCCGCCGCGCAGGCTCTCGGCGATCAGATCGGCGGCCCGGGTGATTCCGTCGGCCTCCGAGTCGAGCAACCGGTCGAGCACGGGGCGGACGGCGTCGGCGTACCCCTGGGCGCTGATCATGAGACGGATCCCTTCGCCGACTTGTGCCCGTCGACGGCCTGCGCGGTGCGCCGGAAGGCCGCGTGCGCGCGGTCGTGCGTGCGTTGGGCGACGGCGATGTAGAGCAGGTCGAGCACCACGAGCTGGGGGTGCCGCGCGGAGAGCGCATCCGGTCGGAAGGTGGTCGCCTGGCTGGCCGTGAGCAGCACGATGTCGGCCAGCTCGGCCAACGGGGAACGGGGAAAGCCGGTGAGCGCGACGGTGGTGGCACCCCGGCTGCCCGCCTCGGCGAGCATCTCGATCGTCTCGCGGGTCTGCCCGGTGTGCGAGATGCCCAGTGCCACGTCCCCGGCGCGCAGCAGTGCGGCGCTGGCCAACCCCTCGTGCACGTCGTTCCACGCCCACGCGGCAACCCCGATGCGGTGCAGGCTGAACTGCATCTCCTCACCGACCAGGGCGCTACCGCTGGCGCCGAAGATGTTCACCCGGTTGGCGCCGGCGATCGCCACCGCGGCCCGCTCGACCTCGGCGAGATCGAGAAGGGTGGCCGTGTCGTGCATGGCCCGGGTGTCGGCGGCCATGATCTGGTCGAGCACCCGGGCGAGCGGGTCGCCCGGCTGGATCTCGCGTCCGATGTCGATGGTCCAGCCGGCGGAGCGTGCCCGGCCGGTCTCGGAGGCGATGCCCAGCCGCAGGTCGGCGTATCCCTCGAAGCCCATCACCCGGCAGAAGCGGGTGATGGTCGCGGGTGAGGTGCCGCTCCGCTCGGCCAGCTCGACGATTGTCGAGCGGGCGGCGGCCTCCGGGTCGCTCAGCACGTGCTCGGCGACGCGGCGCAGGGCGCCGGTCAGTTCGGCGAGCCCGTTGCGGACCCGGGCCAGCACCCCGTCGGAGGTCGATCCGAGGGCGTTGCGCCGGTCGATCGCATCGGCGTCGACCACCGCGGTCCCCGCAGCGGTGTCCACCTCTTGATCAACCATCGACGCCTCGCATTTTCGAAGGACTGTTAACTGTTAGTGGTAAAATTTCTTACTAAACGACTGTCTATGTCAAGACCGTGGGCGAAGTTTTCAAACTGTTACCTGGCGCACAGGCCGCCGCGCCCGCCAGGATTTGCCCTCCACGACTGCGCCGACCAGCATGAACAGTCCCGATCGCCGTTCAGCGCAAGGAGACCCGTGCCGAAGCTCGACACCGCCGTGGTCGGTCTCGACATCGGCGGTACGTCCACCCGGGCGACCGTCCTGACCCTCACCGGGCAACACCTCGGCACCGGTCGCGCCGGCGGCGGCAACCCCACCAGTCACGGCGCGGAACGTGCCGCCGTCGAGCTGCTGACCGCGCTCCGCGAGGCGCTCAGCGACGTCGACCCGGCGCGGGTCGTCGCCGGCACCATCGGTCTGGCCGGCGCCGGCCGACTGCTCGCCGACCCGGCCGGACGGGCCGCCTTCGACCAGGCCTGGCAGGACGCGGGCTTGCGCTGCCCGTACGCGGTGCACGGCGACGCCCTGGTCGCGTACGCCTCCGGCACCGCCGCCCCGGACGGCACCGTGCTCATCGCCGGCACCGGTGCGATCACCGCGCAGGTCCACGACCTACGGCTCGACCGGATCGCCGACGGCCACGGCTGGCTCCTCGGCGACGCGGGCTCGGGCTTCTGGCTCGGTCGCGAAGCGGTACGCCGACTGCTCGCCGACCTGGACGCCGGGCGTACACCCGGCACGCTGGCCACAGCGGTGCTCACCGAGCTGGTGGGCAGCGCCGAGATCGCCCCCCGCCCACGGGCCACCGTGGACGCCACGATCCAGGCCGTGACCCGACGAGCCCCCGTCGAGCTGGCCCGGCTCGCGCCGCTGGTCGTCGACGCCGCCACCCACGGCGAGCCGGTCGCCACCGCGCTGATCACCGAGGCCGCCGCCCACCTGGCCGAGAGCGTGGGGCGCATCCGCGCGGCCGGCGCGGTGACACCGGTCGTCCTCGGCGGCGGGCTGCTCACCGCCGACACCCCGCTCGCCGCCGCCGTCCGGATGGAGATCGCCCGCCAGTGGCCGGACGCGCCGCTACGGACCGCCGGTGACGGCGCCGCAGCCGCAGCCTGGCTCGCCGCCCGCGACCTCCCCGAGGTCACCGACCCGGCCGCCCTGCACGCCCGCCTCTTCCCTGCCCCCTGACCCCCGTCCCGCCCGCCCTCCCTCGCGCGTGCGCCCCACCCGCCCCCGCACGCGCAAGATCCGCGCACTTTCGGTGAAGTTGCTGCCTCACGGCGCGCTGAGGCAGCAGTTTCACCGAAGTTGCGCGGATCTTGGGCTGGGCGGGCGGACGGGACGGGCGGGTGGGACGGGACAGGCGGGGGCGGTCGGGTGTGGGCTCTACTTGAGCTGGCCTGCGGTTAGGCCGGCCTGCACCTGTCGTTGGAACGCCACGTAGATCGCGAGCACCGGCAGCACGGCGATGCTCAGCCCGGCGAACAGCCGCGCGTAGTCGCCGGCGTACCCCTGGCTGACCGAGAGCGCGAACAACCCCTGCGCCAGCATCCACTTGGAGTCGTCGCCCTGCATCAGCACCTGCGGCAACAGGAACTGATTCCAGTGGCTCAGGAAATTGAAGATCGCCACACTGATCATTCCCGGACGCGCCATCGGCAGCATCACCCGGAAGAAGAGCCGGAAGTGACCGCAGCCGTCGACCATCGCGGCCTCCGCCACAGTGGTCGGCAGGGTCCGGAAGAACGCGGTCAGGAAGAACACCGTGAACGGCAGCGAGTAGGCCGCGTACACCAGGATCAGACCTTTCCAGGTGCCGAAGAGGCCGGCGTTGCGGACCACGAAGAAGAGCGGCACCAGGGCGAGGAACACCGGGAACATCAGGCCGCCGACGAACAGGTAGTAGACGACCTGACGGCCGCGGAACTCGTACCGCGCGAAGACGTACGCGGCGGTCGCGCCCATCAGCATGGTGAGGCTGACCGAGCCGGCCACCACCACCAGGCTGTTGAGGAAGTACCGGCCGATGTGCGCGCCCGTCCAGGCCCGCGCCCAGTTGTCCCAGTGCAGCGCGCCGGGGAGACCCCAGGGGTCGGACAGGATCTCACCGTTCGTCTTGAACGAGCTGATGAACATCCACAGCAGCGGCAGTACGGTGAGCAGGCCCCAGAAGACCAGGAAGCCGTGCGAGAGGACGTTGGCCAGGCCGAGTTCCCGCCGCACCGGGCGGTCCCGTCTGGCAACCGGGGTCGGGGCGTTCACGGTGGGCTGATCCAGAGTGGTCACGAGTACTCGATCCGTTCGCGCCGGCCGACCCGCAGCGACAGCACCGCCACCGTGAGGGTCAGGAAGAACATCACCACGCCGATCGCCGAGGCGTAGCCGAACTTGGTCTCGCTGCCGAAGGCGGTGTCGTACATCCGTACGCCGATCACGTCGGTGGAGAAGTTCGGCCCGCCGTTGGTCATCAGCTGCACGAGGATGAACCCGTCCAGGGCGAAGATGGCGAGGTAGACCCAGGCGACCTGGATGGTGTCCCAGAGCAGCGGCAGCGTGACCCGGCGCAGGGTGGTGAACCGGGACGCGCCGTCGAGCAGCACGGCCTCGTAGATCTCCTTCGGCACTGCCGACATGGCGGCCCCGAACAGCACGACGTAGAAGCCGACGTTGCTCCAGACCATCACCGCCAGCACGCACCAGAACGCTGTCGCCGGGTCGCCGAGCCAGGTCGGCGCGGGCAGGCCGACCGCGCGCACGGCGCCGCTGAGCAGACCCTGGTTGGGGTGGTACACCTCTTTCCAGAGCAGCGCGATGATCACCACGGAGAGCACCTGCGGGAAGAAGTACACAGTGCGGTAGAGCGCCCCGCCGCGTACCCCGGTCACCCCGGCGCGGCCCTTGCGCCCGCCGAGGGCGAGCATGCTGGCGAAGAAGAGCCCGAGCACGATGGTCAGCACCGGCACCAGGCCCAGCAGGATCGCGTTGTTCTTCAGCGCGTTCCACACGTAGTCGTCGTGCCAGAGGGTCCTGAAGTTCGCCAGGCCGACCTGGTTGGCGTCGGCGGAGTAGCCGAGCCAGTCGGTGGTGGAGATCTGGAACGCCTGCAGGTACGGCGAGACGACGAAGAACACGTACAGCAGCACCGGCGGCACCAGGAACGTGACGATCAGCGGCCACTTGCCATGTCTCACGAGGGGACCTTTCCGAAGGGGGTGCGGCCGGTGGGGGGACCTCTCCCCCACCGGCCCGGGCGGTCAGGCCGCTCGCTTGTACTTCTTGATCGAGCTGTCCTGGGCGATCGAGTCGGCGCCCTTCTGACACTGGTCGAGGAACTCGGCGGGGCCGATCCGGCCGCTGAAGAACTCGCCGCACGCGGCGTCGACGAGGTTGCGCTCCAACTTGCGGTAGTAGTTGTTGTAGACCCAGTTGAAGCCGTTGGCGCCGGACGCGTCGAGTGCCTTGACCACGGTGGTCAGCCCGTGCGGCAGCTCGACGCCCTCGGTGGCACCGGCGACCACGGTGAGGCTGGCGACCTTCTTCGTGAAGTCCTGGGCGCCCTTCTTGGAGAGCATGGTGCGGAAGTACTCCAGGCCGCCGGCGAGGTTGCGGGCCTTGGCGGGCACCATGAACGGCTCACCGGCGGTGCCCCGGATCGCCTCGAACGGCAGTTTGTCGCCGCTGCCCAGGCTCGGCGTCGGCGCGATGGTCATGTTGAACCCGGCCGGGGTGACGTCCTTCTGCTCGCTCTCCAGCCAGGAGCCGCAGGAGATGAAGGCGGCCTTGCCCTGACACCAGGCGGTCTGCGACTGCTTGTGATCCAGGCCGGACGAGCCGTCCAGGATGTACTTGTCCTTGACGATCTGGTGCCAGGCGTCCGCGGCGGTCCGCATCGACTCGGACTTCCAGGCGTTCGGTTCCAGGTTGTCGATGGCGGTCGCCACCGAGGGGCCACCGAGCTTGATCGCGGTGGCGATCACCGGCCAGCTCATGTAGCGCGGGTGCAGACCGGCGTACGTCCACGGGGCGATGCCGGCGGCCTTGATCTCCTTGCAGAGCGCGATGTGCTGGTCCCAGGTCTTCGCGTACTCCCAGGAGCGCTCGGTGAACAGCTTGCTGGAGTGCCAGATGCCGTACGCGGTGTACGTGTAGTTGAGCACCAGGAACTTGCCGTCGTACGAGCCGACCTCGACCGCGCCGGGCAGCAGGGTGTCCCGGACCGTCTTGCCGGGGACGTCGAGGCTCGGCGCGGCGAGCAGCTCGCCGAGGTCGGCGATGGCGTTCTGACTGACCAGGCCGTTGAAGTCGATCTGGCCCGCACCGGAGTTGTTGACCACGTCCGGCGGGGTGCCGTCGACGAAACGCGGCTGGAGGGTCTTGCTGATCTCCTGCGTGACGGAGTGCTTGACCTTGGCCTTCGGGTACTTCTCGGTGTACATGGCCTCGTGGGCCTTTGCGTACTCCTCGCCGAACCCGCCGCCGAAGATCACCACCTCGAGTGGGGCGTCCTCCTTCACGCCGAGCGGGTTCTGGGCGCTCTTGGTGCCCTGGTAGGTGCTGGTGTCCTTCTTGTCACCACCGCCTCCGGTGGCGCAGCCGGTCAGCAGACCGGCGGCGGGGGTGGCCAGCAGGCCGGCGGCAGCGGTGCGCCGCAGAATGTCACGCCTGTTCATCGAGTCTCCTCGGGTCGGGTCGGGCGGACCGCCGATGTCAGGGGGACGGCGGCCGCCGCGCGAGGCACGTTGATTCTCTTCAGTTCATGCTCTGTTACTGAAGAATTTCTACGACAGCCAGCCCCGGACTTCAAGTCCTGACGGTCGAACCGTTATCGCCACCGGCGGCGGTCGGGTCGCCTAGCCTGGGGCGATGCGCCGTCTGCGCGAGCTGGCCGAGCGCACCCCGGCCGGGCGGGAACGGTACGTCGACCTGCTTCGCGCACTCGCGATCGCCATGGTCATTATCGGACACTGGGCCGTCACGGTCATCGAGCGCGGCGCCGACGGACAGACCACCGGGCACTCCGCGCTCGGCGATCTGCGGTGGGCGTACCCGTTGACCTGGCTGGCCCAGGTGATGCCCGTCTTCTTCCTGGTCGGTGGCTATGCCAACGCGGCCTCACTGACCAGGCTGCGGGCCCGCGGCGGCGACGCCGCCGGCTGGCTGCTCGACCGCAGCGCCCGGCTGATCCGCCCCACCAGCGTGCTGCTGCTGGTCCTCACCGCCGCGGCGGCGGTCGCCTGGCTGGTCGGCACCGACCCGACCCGGATCCGCGAGGTGTTCTGGTTCGCCACCATCCCGCTGTGGTTCCTGGTCGCCTACCTGGCGGTGGTCGCGCTCACCCCACCGATGTACGCGCTGCACCGCCGCTTCGGCCTGGTCGTCCCGCTGGTGCTGGTCGCCCTGGTCGGCCTCGGCGACCTCGGCCGGCTGACCGGGCCGGAGGAGTGGAGCTACGGCAACTACCTCTTCGGATGGCTGGCCGTCCACCAGCTCGGCTTCGCCTGGCACGACACCCGCGCCGAGCCGCCGGCCGCCGGTCAGACCGGGCCGCCGTCCACCGACGCAGCCGGGCCGTCGACACACGAGCATCCGGGGGTACGCCGAACACTGCCCATCTCCCGCCGGGCCGGCCTGATGTTCCTCGTCGGCGGGCTGGGCGCGCTGGTGCTGCTCACCGTGCTCGGCCCGTGGCCGGTGGCCATGCTCAAGGTGCCCGGCGAACGGCTCGACAACGCCTCGCCACCCAGCGTCGCGCTGCTGGCCGTAGCCGCCGGTCAGCTGGGCCTGATCCTGCTGCTCCGAAACCCGGCGGAACGACTGCTGCACCGGACCCGCCCCTGGCAGGTGGTGATCGGGGTCAACCTGGTGGTGCTGACCGTCTTCCTCTGGCACCTCACCGCCGTGATCCTGCTGATCGGGGTGCTCGACGCGACCGGGACGCTGCCCACCCCGGCGGTCGACTCCGCCGGTTGGTGGGCGTGGCGGCTGCCCTGGCTGCTGCTGCTCACCGTCGTCCTGTCGGTGCTGGTCGTCATCTTCGGGCCGGTGGAGGCGCGCAGTGGCCGGCACCGCACCGCTGGGCGGGCCGGCCGGTTCCGGGCCGCGTTGACCGTCGCCGGATACGCCGCAGTGGTGGCCGGGCTGCTGATCAACAGCACGACGGCGGCCCGCGCCCCGGAGCCGCTCGGCACCCCCGTCCCGGCGCTCCTGGCGTACGCGGCCGGGGCGGGCGTGCTGCGACTGCTCAGGTCGGGGTGGGGAACCCTCGACCGCCCTGGCTGACGGGTCGGGCTGGCTCGGGCCGTGCGCTCCGATCGGTACGATCCGACGGTGCTCGAGTTCCCCGACCCGCCACGATCAGGGCCGGTACGCACCCGGCCCGTGCTCCTCGGGCCGGGCGTTCCGCTGCCCGCCGGGGCCCCGGACACGTCCGCGATGATCGACGGGGTCGAGGGATGGGTGGGCGCCGACCCGCTGCGCCAGCTGATCGACCACTTCGGGGGCAGGTGGCCGGCCGGTGACCTCACCGACATGCTCCGGTTCCTCGACGATTTCTCCGCCGAACACTGGGACTTCCGGGGTGGCCGGGAGAGGCCCGACGCCCGGGAGCCGGATCTCGATTCCGGCACCGTCGAGCTGGTGCACGCCGCCGCCGCCGCGCTCGGGCTCGTCCGCCCCGTGCCACCAGCCCGGCCCGCGTACGCCCACCTGGTGGTGCTGGGCGGTCTGGCGCACGCCTGCCTGCGCCGCGTCGCGTACGCCGCGCGCCTGCTGGACGGTGGGCTGGGGGTGACCGGCGAAGTGGCGGTGCTGGGCAGCTTCCGACCGCTCTCCGACCGGGAACACCGAATGTTGGCCGAGGCGGGGGTGCCCGGCTGCGTGACCGAGGTGGACGCCCTGGACGCGGCGGTCCGGCTGGCGTTCGGGGTGAGCACCCCGGCAGTCGAGGACGGGGTCGACGCGGATCACCCGCACCATTCCTGGTCGTCGCGCACCTATCTCCCGGCGGGTCTGCCACCAGTGCGGGTGCTCGCGGCGCCCTCCAGCGAACCGCACCGACGGCGCGCCCACACCGCGGACACCCAGCGGTTCTGGGCCGGGCACGTCCGCCTCGCCCCCGACGACGCGGTGCTGCTGGTGACCGCGCCGATCTACGTGCCGTTCCAGCACTGCGACGCGCTGCGCACCCTGGCCGTGCCGTACGGCTGCGGCATCGACACGGTCGGGGTCGACCCCGGTCTGGTCGACCTTGATCGGCTGCCGGAGCCGACGCTCAGCCCCGGCCGCTACCTTCAGGAGATCCGCTCGGCGATCCGCTCGATGCGCGCCCTGCACCAGGAGCTGACCGCCGGCTGACCGCCGTGGAGGGCCGGCGCACGGCGGGTCGCCGCGCACCGGCCCCGTGGACCGTGGTCAGTTCACGTAGACAGCGGCGTTGCCCTTGGTGCTGTCGCGCACCGGCGAGTAGGTCGCCGAGAAGTACGCGGTGCCGAAGCAGAGGGACGGACCGGAGAACTTGGTGAACGGCTGGTTGGTGAAGGTGATCGAGTTGGTCGTGTTGACCGCCGCGCCGGTGAGGCTGTTGGTGCTGGTCCGGTAGACGCAGGTGATCGTACCGAGCAGCGAGTTCAGCACGACGGTGCTCTGGACCGGCGCCGCCGTGGTGCCGGTGATCTTGACGACGCCGGCGCTGGTGACGGAGGTGGCGTACGGCAGGTTGTTGAGAGCAATGCTCTGCACCCCGGTGGTGCCGAACACGTTGGTGGTGCAGCTGCCGAAGCTCTGGGCGGTGAGGCTCTCGGTGGCGGTGCCCGGGGCGGTCGGGTTGGTCAGCACCTTGGCGCTGAAGCTGGACGCGGCGCACTTGATCCCGGTGGTGCCGGAGGTGGAGTTGTAGAAGGTGGCGTTGGTGCCGGTCTTGAGGCTGGCCTGGATGACGTCGTTGACGGCGACGGCGGTGCCGCCGGCCGTGGGGTAGGTCAGCACGTTGCCGGCGAGCGCGGCCGACGGGTCGGCGGAGGCTGGCGTGGCGGCGACGAGACCGGTCAGCAGCGCGAGGGCCACGAGGCCCCCGCCGATTCTTCCGTACCTGAGCATGGTTTTTCCTTCCGCGGTGGGACGGGAATGAGCGGACCGCACAGGCGGTCACCGCCGGGCGGGGACGCCCGGGCGGGGATTGGGGCCGTCCGTAACGGACGGCGGTGGTGGAGGGTGCCGGGCGGCCGTCGGGACCGGCCGGCGGTGGTGGCGGAGGCCGGGCGGCGGTCAGGGCCGGCCGACGGTGGTGGAGGTGCCGCCGTTCAGGTGGCGGGCCAGCGTGGCGCACTGCGACGGAATCGCTTCACCTGCGCCTTTTCGGCCTTGGGAGGGCGCTCGTGTTCGGCGATAATGACAGCCATCGAGCCCTCCTTCGACGAGTCAGGGCGATCATCCGGGGGAGATCACCTTAGGTGACGGAACAACAACTGAGCGTGGAGAAAGTTATAAACCCCGGAGGGTCGTAAAGTCAACGCATCAAAGGGGGTCAATGAGTTGACCACGCAGAGCCACCCGCATCCGGCGTCGGTGCCCCTCCCGGGCGCGCGTCCCGGCCGCGACCCCGACCGCGCGATCAAGCGCGGCCCGCGCCGGGTCTCCGCCGAGGCGGTGGCCGCGACCCAGCGCGACCGCCTCTTCGACGGGCTCGTGCACGAGGTGGCGACGAAGGGCTACGACAACGCTCGGGTCAGCGACATCTGCCACGCCGCCGGGGTGACGCGGCCCGCCTTCTACGCTCTCTTCACCGGCAAGGAGGACGCCTTCCTCGCCGCGTACCGACACGGCATCGCCGTGGTGTCACAGCTGATGGACAGCGCCTACCACGAGGCTGGCCCGGCCTGGCCGGACGCCGCCCGCGGCGCACTGCGCACCCTGCTGGAGGTGCTGGCGAGCGTGCCCGCGTTCGCCCGGATGGCGCTCGTCGAGGTGGACGCCGCCGGCCCGGACGCCCGCCGGGAACGGGACGCGCTGCTCGGCAGCTTCCGCCGGTTCTTTGCCGACGCCGGCCCGGGACCGGCGGTCACCGGCGTGGACCGCGACGCGCTGGTGTCCACAGTGGTCGGCGGTGTCTACGCCACCATCCGCGGCCGCGTGGCGCAGGGTCGGGCGAATGAACTGCCGCAGTTGTTGCCGGTGCTCACCTACGCCTCCATCGCGCCGTTCCTTGGCACCGAAGGTGCGGCTCGGGCGACCCGGCCAATACACCCGGACGACGGCCCGAGCACGGCCGCGCCCTGCGTGCCGACCCTCCAGCCCTGATCACACGGTCGGAAACCGCAGCGGTTTTTCACTTTAGACGCATTTCACAGATACCGCGTAACCGGCTGCCGCTACACGCTGTTGACCCGCCCTTTACTCGGCGGTAACTTCGGCTCTGCGCCTCGATACGCAGCATCCCGGGTCGCAATTCCCATTGTCACCAATGAATGATCTCTAAGGAGAGCCCCATGTCGGAGGAGACCGCACACATCGAACCCGGTCCGCCGCGCAGCGGTGTGCGCTGGCGCCGGTTCGCCGCCGCGTTCGGCACCGTCGCGGCGGGCGCCGCCGGCATGATCGTGCTCACCGCCCAGGGCGTGCTGGCCGCGCAGTTCGCCATCTCGGGCATGCCGTTCACCGTCACCGCCGACAAGCTCACCGGCACCGGGTTCGAGCAGTTCGCCACCCTCGACCAGATGATCCCGGACAGCCCCAACCAGGGCGACACCGGCGGGCAGGTCCTGGTGATGGTCTCGGCGATCGACAAGGCGGAGCTGACGAACCTCTGCCAGAGCATCAACCTGGGCGGCGTCTTCCTGAAGATCACTGCCGGCAACGGCGACAAGCCGGTCAGCGCCCGCACCCTGGTGGTCGACGGTGACGAGATCGCCGGCAACGCCGCCTTCAAGAACATCGACATCGGCCAGGATGCCAGCACCCTGGACAAAGTGCCCGGCGTGAAGGGCAACCCCGGCGTCTTCTCCCAGCAGGCGGACTCGATCGTCATCGAAAACCTGCGGCAGAACAACTACGCCACCACGGCCGCCGTCTTCAACCTGCCCAACCTGCGCATGGCGTTCACCCAAGACGGGTGCTGACGTGAGCGCAAAACGACACCAGGCTGCGCCGGCCGCCCGCGGATCCCGCGGGCGGTGGCGCCGCTGGCGGCGGGGCCGCCCCTTCACCGCCGCGGTGCTGATCGCCCTTGGCGGCGCGGAGATGCTGGTGACCCTGCGCGCGCCGCTCGGGGTGCTGCTGCACGTCGGGCCGCAAGGGCTCGCCGCGTACCTGGTGCCCACCGTCCTGGTGCTCTGCGGGCTGTTGCTGATCACCAACCCGCAGCAGAGGGTCTTCTACTCACTTGTCACGCTGGTGCTCGGGCTGGTCTCCTGGTTGACCTCGAACCTGGGCGGCTTCGTCATCGGGATGCTGCTGGCCCTGCTCGGCGGAGCGCTCGCATTCGCCTGGACCCCGGACAAGAATCGCCCGCCGGTCGTCGCGGCGGAGCCCGAGGCACCGGAGCCGAGGGAGCCCGACAACGACGCCGACACCGTGCTGCTGCCCGGCATGCAGACGCCGGACCCGACCCCGGCCGACCGGGGCTGACTCAGCGGGCGGTGTCGGCGACCGCCTGCGCGAAAACCTCGGAGCGGTGCTCGAAGTTGCGGAACCGGCCGTAGCTCGGCGCCGCCGGGGACAGCAGCACGACCCCGCCGGCCGGGGTCACCTCGCGGGACAGCCTTACCGCGTCCACCAGGTCGTCGACCAGTTCGGTACGCACCTTGGGCAGGCCGGCGAGCGCCTCGACGATCCGGGTGCCGCTGTCCGGGATGCCGATCACCGTCAGCTCCCGCTCGACCAGGTGCTCGGCCAGCGGCGTGTAGTCCAGACCTCGGTCGGTGCCCCCGACGATCACCGTCAGCGGCCGTCCGTCGTACGCGTCGATCGCGTGCATCGCCGCGTACGGGCTGGTGGCGAGGGTGTCATCGACGAAGGTCAGCCCGGACGGGTCGGTGATCTCGGTGAGCCGGTGGGCCAGCCCCTGGAACTCGGCGACCGCGACGGCGAGGTGGTCCTTGCCGGCCACCACGTCCATGCCGAGCGCGTCGAGCACGGCGAGAGCGACGCACAGGTTGCCCTCGTTGTGCCGTCCTACCAGCGGCAGTACGGCGCGCGGGAACAGCGCCTGGTCCCCGAGATGGAACCAGGGCGTGCCGTCGAGGCCGGGGGCGACGTGGGTGGTGTCGGGGTGACCGGCCCGGACCGCCGGCAGCTCACCCAGCTCGGCGGCGAGCCGGGGATCGCCGCCGTTGACCACGATCGTCTGCGGGTTGTGGGCCAGCAGATTGAGCTTGTCGCGGTAGTACTCCCGCTCACCACCGTGCGCGTCCAGGTGCTCGGGGAAGAGCGCGGTGACCACCGCCACCCGGGGCGAGTCGGTGAGATCGCTGCACTGGTAGCTGGACAGCTCCAGCACGTACAGCTCCGCGTCCGGCAGGTCCAGGGTCGGCACCCCGATGTTGCCGCCGAAGACGTTCGGCCGGCCCATCGCGGTGAGCAGGTGGCTGATCAGGCTGGAGGTGGTGCTCTTGCCCTTGCTGCCGGTGACCCCGACGGTGCGCGCGGCGTGGTCGGCCATCCACAGCGCGGTGCCCTGAGTGACCATGACCCCGCGTCGGCGCAGCTCGACCAGCCACGGGTGGGTCTGAGGCACGCCCGGGGAGCGGACCACCACGTCGGCGGCGGCCAGCCGTTCAAAGCCTGCTTCACCGGTGACCAGCGGCGCCGCCTCGGCCAGGGGGCCGTCCCAGGGCAGCGACAGGAAGTTCGCACTGTCGTCGACGGCGACCAGCTCGGCCGGGCCGTGCGCCGCGATGGCGGTCACAGCGGCCCGGCCCTCCCGACCGGTGCCCCAGACGGCGACGGTACGTCCGCGCAGGTCAGACAGGCGCACAGGGCTCTCCTCGGGGGTCACGGCGGCGGCAGGGCGGGCCCGGTCCGGACACGGCCGGACGAACCAGGGCCTAGTATGGCGTGTGCCCAACGAGCAGCTCCGGCGGATGGACGCCTTCACCTTTCCGTCCTACTCGATCGACTTCGCCACCGGCGAGGTGTTGTTCGACTACGCCCTGACCGGCCCGACCGGCGAGCAGCGATTCACCGAGGTGATCACTCTCCCGCTGCCGGCCGAGCCACCCTCGGACGAGACGGTGGCGACCCTCGGTCGGGTGCTGGAGGTGCTGCACCTCGTCGCCGGCGTCAGTTACTACAAGGCCGCAGCGCCGCCCCGACTCGTGCTGCCGGCGCCGCTGGGCGCGGCCACCGTCGACTACGTCACGGCCGTCTACACCAAGGGCCTCGCGGAGTACGCGTACCGCAACCAACTGCCGCACGTGCTCCAGCTGCGCCCGGAGGTGCCGGCCGGCTCACCGGAGCCCCCGCGCGTGTACGACGACTCCGACCGTCGCCCCCTCTCGGCGGTGGGTGGCGGCAAGGACTCGATCGTCAGCCTGGAGGCGCTGCGCCGCGCCGAGCTGGACCCGGTGCCGTTCTCGGTCAACCCGAACCACGTGATCGTCGCGGTGAACGAGGCCTCCGGGCTGACCCCGCTGGCCGCCCGACGGCGGCTCGACCCGGTGCTCTTCGACCTGAACGCGGCCGGCGCGCTGAACGGGCACATCCCGGTCACCGCCATCAACTCGCTGATCGCGGTCGCCACCGCGGTGCTGCACGGGCTGGGCCCGGTGGTGATGTCCAACGAGCGCTCGGCGTCCGACCCGAACCTGGTCTGGGACGGCCACGAGATCAACCACCAGTGGTCCAAGGGCGTCGAGGCGGAAGGGCTGCTGCGGGCGGCGCTGGCCGAGCACGCCGGCCTGACCGAACCGTACTTCTCGCTGCTGCGCTCACTGTCGGAGCTGCACATCGCCCGGCTGTTCGCCGAGATCACCCGGTACGACGACGTGGTGACCAGCTGCAACGCCGCGTTCAAGCTGCACGACGCGAGCGAGCGCTGGTGCCGTAACTGCCCGAAGTGCCGGTTCGTCTTCCTCGCCATGGCGCCGTTCATGTCCCGCGAGCGGGTGGTGGGCATCTTCGGGGGTGACCTGCTGGCCGACCCGGAGCAGATCCCCGGCTACCGCGAGCTGCTGGGTGTGGACGGGCACAAGCCGTTCGAGTGCGTGGGCGAGGTCGAGGAGTCGGTGGTGGCTCTCGGCCTGCTCGCCGAGCAGGACCAGTGGCGCGACGCCCCGGTGATCCGAGCCCTGGTCGACGCCGTCCCGGCGACCGCCTGGTCGGCGGTGGCCCACTCGGACGTCTTCACCCCCGGTGGCCCCAACCACATCCCCCCAACCTACGCAAAAACCCTGATCCCCCTCCCCTAACCCCACCCCCTCGCCCCGCTTCACCCCGCCCCTCCCCGGTGATCAAGAAGTTTGCGTCAGCAGGACTGGGATTTCTGACGCGAATCTCTTGATCAACATGGCTGGTCAGGGGGTTCGGACTGCTTCCAGGGCCAGTAGGGCCACGTGTAGGGACAGGCTGGCCTCTACCGAATCCAGGTCGACGTCGAGGATGCGGGCGATGCGGGCCAGGCGCTCGTAGAACGCCGGCCGGGACAGGTGGGCGGCGGCCGCGCCCGCGGTCTTGTTGCGGCCCTGCTCCAGGTACGCGCGCAGGGTGTCGAGCAACTGCTCCCGGGGGTGGCGGGCGTCGTACTCCAGCAGGGCGCCGAGTTCACGTTCCACGAAGGTCTGCAACCGGGGCTCGTCGCGGAGCAGGTGCAGCAGCCCGGCCAGCCCGACGTGCGGCAGGCGGAAGATCGGCAGGTCCCGCCGGTCCTGCCGGGCCGCCTCGGCGATCTGCCGCGCCTCGACCAACGACCGTCGGGCCTCGCGCAGGCTCCCCACCCCGGACCCGGCGGCCACGATCACGGCACCCGGACCAGCACCGCGGTGCACATCGACAGCGAACGGCGCAGCTGACGATTCGATGCCGGCAGTCGACCGGGGCACGTCGCCACCGAAGGTCGCCCGGCTGGCGGCGGAGTCGAGGCGTACCCGACGGAGTGCGCCGGCGAACGCGGACAGCGCGCGGTCCTCGGTGGCCGGGTCGGTCAAAGCCAGCAGCGCGCCCACCGAGTTGTCGTCGACCGCGCTGGTCAGCGCGGTCAGTTTCGCCTCCCGCAGTGCCTGGCCGACGGCCTCGGACAGGTCCCGCAGCCGGGCCTGACCCGCCTCCGGGCCGCTCTCCCCGACCGGGTCCTCGACCCGGTGTCGGACCATCACGCCGACCAGGTGCCGGCGGTCGAGCACCACACCGAGCGCCTTGGCCCGCAGCGCGACCTCGTCCACCGGCCGGGAGTGGTCGAGCAGCGCGGTGAGCAGGGTGCGGTGGATCTGCCGTTCCAGCCCTTCGGCGTCGCGGCGGATCAGCCGGCCCAGCGCGAGGGTGGACGCGGCCCGCTCGATCAGGATGGTGAGTCGGGTGGGCGGGGCGGCGGCCGGCTCACTGGACCGGGCGCCGGGAACGTCGCCGCTGGCCGGCCAGCGCAGCAGCAGGCGACCCCAGTCCTGCCCCCGCGCGCCGACGGCCGTGACCAGCCAGCCGTTGTCCGGGTCGTACGCGGTGCGCCCGGTCGGCCGGATCCGCCGGGAGTGCTGCTCCCAACTGTCCAGCAGCAGTTCGGCGCTCTCGCCCGCCGGGTCGTACCCGAGCACCTGCCGGGACAGGTTCTCCAGGACCACGGGGCAACCGGACAGTTCGGCGGCCTGCCGGATGACCTCGGCGGCGTCGGCGCCCTCGACGGACAGGTCGTTGAAGCGCTGGTGGATCTCCTCGGTGGCGCGCAACTCGGTGAGCTGCGCGTCGACGATCAGCGCGTGCACCGCCTCGGTGATCCGCACGAACGGGGTGGCCCGGCGCAGCTCCACCAGGGGCAGCCCGCGCCGCTCGGCGGCGGCGACCATCACCCGGGGAACCCCGCTGACGTAGCGACGGCCCAGCTCGACGACGAGCCCGGAGACTCCGACGTCGGCGAGGTCGCCGATGAACGCGCGCAGCCCCGCGTCGTCCCCGGGCAGGCCGATGCCGGTGGTGAGCACCAGCTCACCACCGCCGAGCAGGGTGGCGATGTCCGGCACCTCGGCGACGTGCACCCAACGGACGGGTCGGTCCAGCCCCGCGTCTCCGGCCACCACGCGCGGCGCGAAGTGGCGGACGGGGTCCAGGGCCAGGACCTCACGGACGGTAGGGAACACGGCCGACACGCTACCGTCCGTGACGCCGGATCTCGACTCGCCGCAGCCGAGGCCGGTCCGCGGCTCAGCCGCTGAAGCCGGTCAGCGGCTCAGTCGACGCCGAACTCCATCGCGGCACGGTCGAGCGCCTCGTCCTCGGGGGAGGCGACGCCCCGGGAGGCGATGGCTTCCGCGCCGCCCTCCGGCATGGCACCGATCAGCCCGGTGGAGGCTGCCTGCGCGGCGCCGATCATCCGCTGCGGTGCCCCACCGCCGACCATGCCGAGGGAGGCGTACTGCTCCAGCTTCGCCCGCGAGTCGGCGATGTCCAGGTTGCGCATGGTGAGCTGGCCGATCCGGTCCGACGGGCCGAACGCCGAGTCCTCGGTACGCTCCATCGACAGCTTGTCCGGGTGGTAGCTGAACGCGGGGCCGGTGGTGTCCAGGATCGAGTAGTCCTCGCCCCGGCGCAGCCGCAACGTCACCTCGCCGGTGACCGCCGTGCCGACCCAGCGCTGCAACGACTCGCGCAGCATCAGCGCCTGCGGGTCCAGCCAGCGGCCCTCGTACATCAGTCGGCCGAGGCGGCGGCCCTCGTTGTGGTAGTTCGCCAGGGTGTCCTCGTTGTGGATGGCGTTGACCAGCCGCTCGTACGCGGCGAAGAGCAGTGCCATGCCGGGTGCCTCGTAGATGCCCCGGCTCTTGGCCTCGATGATCCGGTTCTCGATCTGGTCGGACATGCCCAGGCCGTGCCGGCCGCCGATGGCGTTGGCCTCCAGCACCAGGTCGACGGGGCTGCCGAACTCCTTGCCGTTGATCGTCACCGGGCGGCCCTGGTCGAAGCCGATGGTGACGTCCTCGGTCGGGATCTCCACCGACGGGTCCCAGAACCGAACGCCCATGATCGGGTTGACCGTCTCGATGCCGGTGTCGAGGTGTTCGAGGGTCTTCGCCTCGTGCGTGGCGCCCCAGATGTTGGCGTCGGTGGAGTAGGCCTTCTCGGTGCTGTCCCGGTACGGCAGGTCGCGTTCGAGCAGCCACTCCGACATCTCCTTACGCCCACCCAACTCGGTGACGAAGGCGGTGTCGAGCCACGGCTTGTAGATGCGCAGCTGCGGGTTGGCCAGCAGGCCGTACCGGTAGAAGCGCTCGATGTCGTTGCCCTTGAACGTCGAGCCGTCGCCCCAGATCTGGACGTCGTCGGAGATCATCGCCCGCACCAGCAGGGTCCCGGTCACGGCCCGGCCGAGCGGCGTGGTGTTGAAGTACGCGCGCCCGCCCGAGCGGATGTGGAAGGCGCCGCAGGTCAGCGCGGCTAGGCCCTCCTCGACCAGGGCGGCGCGGCAGTCGACGAGTCGGGCGACCTCGGCGCCGTAGCTGAGCGCACGACCGGGCACCGAACCGATGTCGGGCTCGTCGTACTGGCCGATGTCGGCGGTGTAGGCGCAGGGGATCGCGCCCTTGTCGCGCATCCACGCGACCGCGACCGAGGTGTCGAGGCCGCCGGAGAAGGCGATGCCGACACGTTCGCCGGTGGGCAGGGAGGTGAGAACCTTGGACACAGGGAAGATTATGCGTCAAGACGCATGGCCATGCAAATAGAAGCGGGTTACGCGCCGCCGAAAGGTGGGTCGTCGCGGCCCAGCTCCCAGAACGCCACGGCCGCGGCGGCGGCCACGTTGAGCGAGTCCACCCCGCGCCGCATCGGGATGACCACCCGTACGTCGCTGGCCGACTGGGCCGCCGCGGTGAGGCCGGGGCCCTCGGCTCCGAGCAGCAGCGCCGCCCGTTCCCGCTGCGCCGGGGTCAACCGCTGGATGGGTACGGCGTCCGGGGCCGGTGTCATGGCGAGCACCGTGAAGCCGGCGTCCCGCACCTGATCCAGGCCCGTGGGCCAGGGATCGAGCTTCGCGTACGGCATCGCGAAGACCTCGCCCATGCTGACCCGCACGCTGCGGCGGTAGAGCGGATCGGCGCAGGACGGCGACAGCAGCACCGCGTCGATGCCGAGCGCGGCGGCTCCCCGGAAGATCGCCCCGAGGTTGGTGTGGTTGTTGACGTCCTCCAGGATCAGGACCCGGCGCGCGGCGGCGAGCACCTCGGCCGCCGTCGGCAGCGGCCGGCGGTGGAACGACGCCAGCACCCCCCGGTGTACGTGGAAACCGGTGGCCCGTTGCAGCACGTCCTGCGTCGCGGCGTAGACCGGCGCGTCGCCGGTGTCCAGGTCGGCGAGTTGGTCGACCCGCTTGGCGTCGACCAGGTACGACCGGGCCGGGTAGCCCGCGCGCAGCGCCCGGCGCAGCACCAGCTCCCCCTCGGCGATGAACAGGCCGTGCGGCGGCTCCCAGCGGGTGCGCAGTTCGACGTCGGTGAGCGCGCGGTAGTCGGCGATCCGGTCGTCGTCGGGGTCGGTGATCTGGTGGACGGGCACCCGACGATTCTGCCGGACGGCCAGCCCCGCCCTCCGACGCCCGCCCGGCGGGGTGGTTTGTCCGGAGAAGAAGGGGAATGGCCGGCGGAGTATCGGACCGGACGGGAAGGATCAGCCGGGTGAGCGCAGACCACACCGCCCCGGGCGAGGCCGGTGCCCTGCCCCGGCGCCCGACCGTCGCGGACCACATCGTGTCCCGGCTGGCCAGCTGGGGTGTGCACCGCTACTTCGGCTATCCCGGTGACGGCATCAACGGCATGACCTCCGCGCTGCAACGCACCAACGAGCGGGCCCAGTTCATCCAGGTACGGCACGAGGAGACCGCCGGTTTCGCCGCCTCCGCCCACGTCAAGTACGGCGGCGGACCGCTGGGCTGCGCCCTCGTCACCAGCGGGCCGGGCGCCATCCACCTGCTCAACGGCCTGTACGACGCCAAGCTCGACCACCAACCGGTGGTCGCCCTGGTCGGGCACACCGCGACCACCGCCGAGGGCGGCGGCTACTACCAGGAAGTCGACCTGCTCGCCCTCTACAAGGACGTGGCGGCGGCGTTCCTGGCCCAGCTCGACCACCCCGCGCAGGTGCGCCACCTGGTCGACAGGGCATGTCGTACGGCGTTGGCGCGGCGTACCGTCACCGCCCTGATCCTCCCCCTGGACCTCCAGGACGAGCCGGCTGTCCCGGACCCGCCGCACGCGCACGGCTACTACCAGACCAGCAACGCGCCGAGCAGCACGCCGACCGTGCCTCCGGCGGCGGACGTGCGCCGGGCGGCCGAGGTGCTGCGTGGCGGGCAGCGGGTGGCCATGCTGGTCGGGCAGGGCGCTCTGGGCGCGCGCGACGAGGTCCGCGAGATCGCCAACCGACTCGGGGCCGGTGTGGCCACGGCACTGCTCGGCTTCACCGCCGTCGACCACCGCGAGTCGTGGGTGACCGGCGCGATCGGGCTGCTCGGCACCCGACCAAGCTGGCAGCTGATGACCGGCTGCGACCGGCTGCTGATCGTGGGCAGCAACATGCCGTACTCGGAGTTCTACCCGCCGCCCGGGCAGGCCCGCGCGGTGCAGATCGACCTGGACGGCACCCAGCTCGGGTTGCGGTACCCGACCGAGGTGAACCTGACCGGCGACGCCCGCCCCACAGTGCGGGCCCTGCTGGACGAGCTGGGCCCCGGCCCCGGGCCGACCGCCTGGCGGGCGGAGATCGCCGACAACACCTCAGCGTGGCGGCGGGTGCAACGCGACCTGGCCGAGCAGACCGCCGACCCGGTCAACCCGCAGTTGCTCTTCCACACCCTCAATGAACGCCTGCCCGACGACGTGATGCTCGCCGTCGACTGCGGCACCACCACCGCCTGGTACGCCCGACACATCCAGGTCCGCCCCGGGATGCTGGCCAGCCTGTCCGGAACGCTGCTGTCCATGGGCGGCGCCATGCCGTACTCGCTGAGCGCCAAGTTCGCCCACCCGGACCGGCCGCTCGTCGCACTGATCGGCGACGGCGCCATGCAGATGAACGGCGTCAACGAGCTGATCACCGTGGCCAAGTACTGGCGGAGCTGGGCCGACCCACGGTTCGTGGTGCTGGTGCTCAACAACCGGGACCTGGCGTTCGTCAGCTGGGAACAGCGCTCCAGCGAGGGGACGCCGATGTTCCCGGACAGCCAGCAGTTGCCGGACATCGCCTACCACCAGTGGGCGGAGGTGCTCGGGCTGCGCGGCGAGCTGATCGACTCGCCGGAGCAGATCCCCGGCGTCTGGGACCGGGCGCTGTCCGCCGACCGGCCGGTGGTCATCAACGCCCTGGTCGACCCGGCCGAGCTGATGCTCCCGCCGCACTTCACCGCCGAGCAGGCCCGCAAGACCGCGGCGGCGGTGCTGCGCGGCGACACCGACTGGGCCGGGATCGTCCGACGCGGCCTACCGGCCACCCTCGCCAGCTACCGCCCCCGCCGTCGCAAGGGCTGAGACCGTCAGCCGCGACGGTCCAGCCAGCGTTGCAGGGCCGAGCGGGGGTCCTGGGTCGGCTGCTGCTGACGCTCCGGGACCACGGGACGCTGCACGGGGCGGCGCGCCTCGCCGGCCAACTCGCGGCTGGGTGCGGCGAACGCCTTCTCCGGCTGACCCTTCACAGCGGTGGCGATGACCCGGGC
Source organism: Micromonospora zamorensis (assembly GCF_900090275.1). NCBI lineage: Bacteria > Bacillati > Actinomycetota > Actinomycetes > Micromonosporales > Micromonosporaceae > Micromonospora > Micromonospora zamorensis. The sequence continues at coordinate 4,165,007 of NZ_LT607755.1, forward strand.
GACCGCGTCGATCACCTTGCTCTGCACCGCGGAGCCCACCGAGTCGGCCGGGTCGTCCGGGTTGGCGGCGATGCCGGCCACCGCGACCTGCGGGGTGAAACCGACGAACGTCTCGGTCGAGTTCTGCTCCGAGCTGCCCGTCTTACCGGCCACCGGCCGGCCGTCGAGGATGTCGTTCACACCGGTCGCGGTGCCGCCGTTGCACTGCCCGAACGCCGACTGCTGGCCCACCGGGCAGCGAGCCGCATCGGTCGCGGCACGGGCGACGTCGACGTCGATGACCCGCTTGCAGGACGGCTGACCAACCGGCACCTTCGCACCGTCCGCGTCGGTCACCGAGACCACCGGCACCGGTGTGCAGTAGGTGCCCTCGGCGGCCACCGTGGCGTACGCGTTGGCCAGGTCCAGCGGGGTGGTGGCGGCGACGCCGAGGGTGAACGATCCCCAGTTCGCGGCGTTGTCCTTGGCGAAGGCGGCGTCCGTGTCGGCCCGGAAGGTGATGCCGAGGCGCTGCGCCATCTCGACCACCTTGTCCTGGCCGACCTGCTCGGCCAACCACACGAAGTAGGTGTTCACCGAGCGGCCGAAGCCGTCCCACATCATCCGGTACCCGTCCATCCAGTCCGGGTTGGCGTTCGCCGGGCACCAGCGGCCCTCACAGCTGCCCGGCCCCTCGGCCGCGTACCGGGTGGGCAGCTTGGCGGGCGCGTCGAAGCCGGTGGAGAGGGTACGGCCCGACTCCAGCGCGGCGAGCATGGTGAACAGCTTGAACGTCGAGCCCGCCTGGTACCCGTCGACGCTGGCCCCGCCGGAGATCAACGGGTTGACGGTGTTCGGGTGGTTCGCCTGCCCGGCCGGGTTGTCGGCCAGGCTGTAGTGCCGGTTGACCGCCATGGCCAGCACCTGCCCGGTGCCCGGCTGGACCGCCGCGATCGGCAGGGCGCGCTTGTTGTCGTATCCGTAGACCTTGGTGGCCTGCTGCTGCGCGGTGGCCTGGATCTTCGGGTCCAGCGAGGTGACCACGGTGTAGCCCCCCGACCGCAGGGCCTGCTCGCGCTCGGCGACGGTGGCGCCGAACGCCGGCTGGGTCAGCCACCACTGCCGCAGGTAGTCGCAGAAGTAGCCCCAGTCGTCGTGGCCCTGGGAGACCGCCGTGCAGCCGTTGGGCTGGGCGGTGGGGTGCAGGGTCAGCGGCTCGGCCTTGGCCTGGGCGGCCTGCGCGGCGGTGATCGCGTTGGTGGCGACCATCGAGTCCAGCACGTACGACCGGCGGGCCAGCGCCGCGTCCTTGTCGCCGCTGATCGGACTGTACGCGTCCGGGGACTGCACCAGGCCGGCGAGCAGGGCCGACTCGGCGAGGGTCAACTGCGCCGGCGGTTTGCCGAAGTAACGCTGGCTGGCCGCCGCGATTCCGTACGCGCCGGAGCCGAAGTAGGCGATGTTCAGGTACCGGTCGAGGATCTCGTCCTTGCCGAGGCTCTTGTCCAGCGCACTCGCGTACCGGATCTCCTGGATCTTGCGCCCGAAGGTGGGGTCGGTGGCGGCGGCGCGCTCCTCGGCGGTGCGGGTGGGGTCGGTCTTGAGGACGTTACGGACGTACTGCATGGTCAGCGTCGAGCCGCCCTGCTCGGTGCCGCCGCCCTTGACGTTGGCCACCAGTGCCCGGGCGAGGCCGCGCAGGTCCGCGCCGCCGTGGTCGTAGAAGCGCCGGTCCTCGGCCGCCACGATCGCCTGCCGCATCACCGGGGCGATCTCCGACAACGGCACGTCGGTGCGGTTCACGTCGTAGAACGTGGTGATCAGCGTCTTGCCGTCGTTGGCGTACAGGTACGAACGCTGCGGCGTGGCGGGGGTCTTCAGCGAGGCGGGCAGCGCGGCGTACGACCCGAGCGCGGCGCGGGCGCCGAGCCCGAGCAGCAGGTTGCCGGGCAGCGCGGCGACTGCCAGGACAAGCCCGGCCAACACGCCGGCGAGCAGCACGGTGAACAGCCGCGACAGCGGCGAGCGGGGGGCGGCCATGCTCCCCAGGATTGCCACGAAAGCCGCCAACCGACCACCCCCGACCCGCGATTGTCAGCAACTTCACGCCCCCCAACCAGCCAACCCCCACCCCTCTGCCCGGTGATCAAGAGGTTTGCGTCAGCCGAGGCACCATTTCTGACGCAAACCTCTTGATCACCGGAGCTGGGCGAGGGCCGAGGGCCCGGTGGGTGCGTTAGGGGTTTGGGGTGCTCAGGCTGGCGCTGGCGGCATCTCTCGCGGTTTCACGGGGCATCAGGCGGCCGGAGCGGTAGCCGATGCCGATGCCGGCGATCAGCACGAAGATCGCGCCGAACGTCTGCAGGGAACCGATCAGGGCGCCACCGAGGCCGAGCAGCGGCGCGGCGATGATCAACATGACGCCGTCGCCGAGACTGAAGGTGCCCGAGCGGGCCACCGCCCATCCGGTGAGGAACCAGCCGACGCTGTAGAACGTCGCGCCGAGCAGGACCAGCGACCGCGCGGTGGTGCCGAAGACCGGTGTCTGCTCGGCGAGCCCGGCGAACGGCAGCATCAGCACGGTGCCGGCGATGCTGACCAGTAGCCCAGCGGCGGCCACCCGGCGGCTGCGGGTCGCGGCCAGCAGACCGGTGAGGGCCAGCAGCGCGAGCAGGCCGAGCCAGACCGCGGCCACCCAACCGATCAGGTACACCGCCTGGCCGTCGGCCGGATAAGGGTCGTTGCCCACCCCTCCGTCACTGGCCATCGCCACCGCGCCGTAGAGGATGGCGTACGCGGGCAGCAGCCACACCGCGGCCCGCGCGAACCGACGTATCGACCAGGCCCAGGTGGCGTTCGTGGCCGGAGCGCCCGGGCTGGGCTCGCCCACGAACGGCAGTACGCCGAACCCGCCTCCGCTGCGCCTGGAGCCCAGCGGGGCGACCGGGTCGTGCGCGCCGGGCACCGGGGCCGAGGACCACATCCGATTCGCCGGATCCTTCATGCGTCACCTCGCTCGTCCACGAGCGGTGCGAGACGCGCCGGGGCGCCCCGATTGCCTGGTCACCACCCGTCCTAGGACCGATCGTGGCAGGCGTCGGAGCGCCCCATGAGACTTTCTCGTATTAAGGCCGTGATCAGCCGCGTTCCCGCTGGTCGGCCGGGTCCTCGGTCAGGCTGGCCGGGGACACCGGCTCCGGGGCGGGCAGCCCCTGCGGCTTGTTGCCGCCGGTGGCCTGCGCCTCGGCGACGCGTACCTCGTCGTGGATCTGCTGGGCGGCATCCGCAGCGGCCTGCGCCGCCTCCGCGGCCTCGCGCTGGACCTGGCTCGCGTGTTCGGCCGCCTCCGGTGCGGGCAGGTCCCCCACCATCTGGCTCAGCCCGCCGAGCGCGCCACCCATGCCCTCCAGGGCCTTGGTCAGCTCGGCCGGGACGATCCAGACCTTGTTGGCGCTGCCCTGGGCGATCTGCGGCAGGGCCTGCAGGTACTGGTAGGCGAGCACCTTCTGGCTCGGGTTCGCCTGGTGGATCGCGTCGAAGACCGTCCGAATCGCCTTCGCCTGACCCTCGGCCTTCAGGATCTGGGCCTGCCGGTCACCGTCGGCCCGCAGCACCGCCGACTGCTTGTCACCCTCGGCGGTGAGGATCACCGACTGCTTGTGGCCCTCGGCGGTGAGGATCGCCGCGCGACGGTCACGCTCAGCGCGCATCTGCTTCTCCATGGAGTCGCGGATGCTGGCCGGCGGCTCGATCGCCTTGATCTCGACCCGGGTCACCTTGATGCCCCAGCGGCCGGTGGTCTCGTCCAGCACGCCGGAGAGGTGCCGGTTGATCTCGTCCCGGCTGGTCAGCGCGCGCTCCAGGTCCAGCGAGCCGATCACGTTACGCAGCGTGGTGACGGTCAGCTGCTCGATGGCCTGGAGGAAGCTGGAGATCTCATAGGTCGCCCGGACCGAGTCGACCACCTTGAAGTAGAGAACGGTGTCGATCGAGACCACCAGGTTGTCCGAGGTGATCACCGGCTGCGGCGGAAAGCTGACCACCTGCTCCCGCATGTCGACCTTGGTGCGCACCGCGTCGACGAACGGCACCAGCAGGTTGAGGCCGGGGCTGAGGGTGCGCTTGTACTTGCCGAGCCGTTCCACCACGTCCTGGCGCTGCTGCGGCACGATCCGCACCGCCTTCGCCAGCGTTATCACGGCGATCAGCGCCACCGCGATCACCAGCACCCCGATTATGGTCATTCAGTTCACCCTCTCGCTTCCGGCAGCTCGCCGGCGGAAGAAACATCGTCCTGCCAGACCAGGGCGGTCGCGCCCCGAACCTTGATCACTCGAACCCGTTGACCAGGTTCGTAAAATTGCGTCGTGTCATATGAGCGGGCGGTCCACAGCTCGCCGTCGATCTTGACGAGGCCGTGCTCAGCGTCGACCCGTTCCAGCACCAGCGCCGTGGAGCCCTCGATCGCCTCCACGCCGAACGGCTGCTCGCCGCTGTCGAGCGCGGAACGGCTGTGCCGCCGGATGACCGGCCGGACCACCACCACGCTCAACGCCGACACCACAGCGAAGACCAGCGCCTGCACCGCAACCGGAGCACCCAGGGCGGCGGCACCGGCGGCGGCGAACGCCCCGGCCCCGAACATGATGAGAAAGAGCGTCGTCGTGAAGATCTCGGCGACCGCCAGCACCACACCTAATACGATCCACACCACCGCGTCCACCCCCTGATCGTGACACGCGAATGCACGAACAGCCCACCTCTCATGATCAGCAGGCTCGCCGAAATGGACTGGCCGGCCGAAACACCCCCGGCTAGGGTCCGGTCCGAGCCACCGATCGAGGAGAGATTCTCTTGACCCTGCTGCCCGCGACCGCCCGACAGATCGACACCCAGGTCACCCAGGCGCAGATCGACGGTCGCACCCCGTCACTGGTGCTGGGCGTGGTCCGTGACGGCGCGCTCGTCCACCTGGCCGCCGCAGGCGAGCAGCCCCGCCCGGACGCCAACCTGCAGTACCGGGTCGGCTCGATCAGCAAGACGATGACCGCGTCCCTGATCATGCAGCTGCGCGACGCCGGCCGGCTCAGCGTCGACGACAAGCTGGAGAAGCACCTGCCGGGCACCGTTGTCGGCTCGCTCACCCTGCGTCAGCTGCTCGGGCACGCGAGCGGCATGCAACGCGAACCTGAGGGCGAATGGTGGGAACGGGCAGCGGGCACCGACCTGGCCACGCTGCTCGCCGGCCTGACCGCCGACAAGGTCGCCTATCCGCCGCACACCGCGTACCACTACTCCAACCTGGCGTACGCGCTGCTCGGCGGGGTGCTCGAACGGCTCACCGGAACGCCCTGGGCCGACCTGCTCAACGACCGGCTGCTCGGCCCGCTCGGAATGCGCCGCACCACGTACGCGGCCACCGAGCCGTACGCCCGCGGCTACGTCGTACACCCCTGGCACGGCACGCTGCGCGAGGAGCCCCGCACCGACACCGGCGCGATGGCCCCCGCCGGGCAGCTCTGGTCGACGATCGAGGACCTCGGCCGCTGGGCCGCCTTCCTCGCCGACCCCGACCCGTCGGTGCTGGCTGCCGGGACGCTCACCGAGATGTGCGCGCCCGTGGTGATCAGCGATCTCGACTCCTGGACCGGCGGGCACGGCCTGGGGCTGGAGCTCTACCGGGACGGCGAGCGCGTGTACGTCGGGCACGGCGGCTCGATGCCCGGGTACGTGGCCGCCCTCGTGGTGCACCGGCCGACCCGTACCGCCGTGGTCGGCTTCGCCAACTCGTACGGCTTCCCGATCACCGGGCTCGGCCGCCGACTGCTGACCACAGTGTTGGACGCCGAGCCGGCGTTCCCGCAGCGGTGGCGGCCGGCCACCGCCACGCCCACGGCCGAGCTGGCAGAGCTGACCGGCCGCTGGTGGTGGATGGGCACCTCGCTGGACCTGTGCTGGGACGCGGGTGACCTGGTGGCCCACGTCCGCGGTGAGCGGGTGAGCCGGTTCACCGCCGAGGGAACGGACCGCTGGCGGGGACGCTCCGGCCCGGAGAACGGCGAGATCCTGACGGTGCGGCGCGACGACAGCGGGCGGGCGGTGGCCGTCGACATCGCCACGTTCGTCTTCACGCGCAGCCCCGACGAGATCCCCTGACCCACCGGACGGGTCAGCCGGCTCAGGGGGCTTCGGTGACGAAATCGATGAGGCGTTCCATGGCGTTGATCAGGGGAGTCTCCACGTTGGCGAAGCTGTTCACCCGGGACAGGATGTGCCGCCACATGTCCGCCGGCTCGGCCACGCCGAGGGCCGCGCAGACCCCCTCCTTCCACGGCCGCCCCGGCGGCACGACCGGCCACGCCGCGATACCCAACGCCGCCGGTTTGACCGCCTGCCAGACGTCCACGTACGGGTGGCCGGTCACCAGCACGTAGGGCGAGTTCACCCGGGCCACGATCCGGCTCTCCTTGCTGCCCGGCACGAGGTGGTCGACGAGCACGCCGAGTCGTCGGGTCGGGCCGGGGCCGAAGTCGCGTACGTCGGCGTCGAGGGCGTCGATGCCGTCCAGCGGCTCCACGACGACACCCTCGATCCGCAGGTCGTCGCCCCAGATCCGCTCGACCAGCGCGGCGTCGTGGATGCCCTCCACCCAGATCCGGCTCGCCTTGGCCACCTGGGCGCGGACGTTGTCCACCGCCACCGAACCGGACGCGGTGCGTCGACGGGCCGCCGGCACCGGCGCGCGGGTGGGGCGGCGCAACGTCACCGGGCGGCCGTCGAGCAGGAACGCCGCCGGCAGCAGCGGGAAGTTGCGCCGTCGGCCATGCCGGTCCTCCAGCACGACCGCGCCGGCCTCGAAGCCCACCACCGCTCCGCAGAACCCGGAGTCGGCGTCCTCGACCACGAGATCCGGTTCGGCGTCCACCTCGGGGGTGACCTTCCGCCGCCGCCAGTCCCCCGCCAACACGTCCTCGCCGTATCGCCCCGCCATGTCGATCACGCTAACTCCCCCACCAGCACCCCGCGCCCCGACACACCGCCTCACCCCACCTCACCACTCAGTCGATCATGGAGTGGATTCGAGGCGGCCCAGGGTGCTCTCGACCGGTGCCGGCCAGACGGAGTCCTTGAGGCCGAGGGCGTCGCGGAGGTAGGCCCACGTGAGCCGCTGGATCAGAGCAACCCTCTCGGGGTTCTCGTCAGTCGTCTCCCTGGCCTCGTAGTCGGAGATGCCGCCGAGCGAGTGCTCCGCTCCGAACAGCGTGAGCAGGCTCTTGCTCCCCGGGCTCAGGTGGTACGCGTCGGTGAACCAGCCCGGCCCACGGACCGACAACGGGGAGTCGTCCCGATCGCCCGCGACGACGAGGGTCGGGGTGTTCATGTCCGCGAAGCTCGGGCTCATGAAGGGAAAGTGTTCGGCAGCGAACGGGGAAAGATCGCCTCCGCCCCGGCCGGTCACGGCCAGGAGGACGCCTGCCCCGATCCGTTGGTCGGACATGTCCTCTCCGGGGTTCCCGTCGGCGTCGAGGACTCGGGCACCCAGCAGGGTGCTCGCCGTCTGGGCGCCCCAGGAGTGGCCGGCCACGGCGATTCGGGTGCGGTCGAGACGTCCAGCGAGGCTGGGAACGGACGACTCCAGCAGGTCGAGCTGGTCGAGGGTGCGCTTCAGGTCGTCCACCCGGATTCGCCAGATCCGCGGTGTGCGGGTGTCGTCGGGCGGAAGGTTCAGGCGCCGTGAGTCGAGGTGGGTGGGCTGGATGACGACGAAACCGTGCGAGGCCCAGAAGTCAACCAGCGGACCGTAGTTGGTGGCCGCAGAGCCGAAGCCGTGCGAGAAGACGATGACGGGCAGCTCATGGCCGGTCGTGGGTGCGGAGACGCGTACGTGCAGATCGTTACCGCGATCCGGGGTCGGCAACGTGATGGGGTGGACCGTGACGACTGGCGTGGGCTCTGGCATCGCGTGCATGGTCGTTCCTCCGTGACTTGGGATTGGCCTGCCGTTCTGGCATGCTGCATATGCGGAACTTGGTTCCGCTAAAACATACGGAACACGGTTCCGTTTTTTCAAGGGATGTGACGGGGGTAACGGTGGCCGGCACGGAGTCGGGTGCCCCGCGCAAGCAGCGGGCTGATTCGCGGCGCAACGAGACGGCGCTGCTGGAGGCGGCCGCTGCGGCATTCGTCGTCTCCGGAGTCAATGCGCCGGTGCGCGACATCGCCGCCAGGGCGGGCGTCGGCGTCGGGACGATCTACCGCCACTTTCCGACCCGGGCCGATCTGATCGTCGCGGTGTACCGACACCAGGTCGAGGCATGCGCCGAGGCGGGCCCGGTGCTCCTGGCCGAGAGCGCCACACCGCACGCCGCACTGGCGAGCTGGATCCACCTCTTCGTCGACTTCCTGGTCACCAAGCACGGCCTGGCCGAGGCGATGCGGTCCGACGACGCCGCCTTCCAGACGCTGCACGCCTACTTCCTCGACCGGCTCGTCCCGGTCTGCGCCGAACTGCTCGACGCCGCCAGCACGGCGGACGAGATCATTCCCGGCATGGACGCCCTCGTCCTGATGCACGGCATCGGCAACCTCTGCATCGGCGCCGACAGCCCTGCCTACGACGCGCGCCTCATGGTCGGACTGGTCATCGAGGGCCTGCGGCTGCGTTAGCGGTACGCGGGCCGGGTCGCAGCGGCGCGCCACAGCCGGGGATCGGGCGAAGGGGGCAGTTCGGGGCAGGCCGGGCGGCGGGAGCGGCAGCCGAGACAGAGCCGGTCGTGACCACGTACCCTTTCGGCATGTCCACCCCCGCAACGGGCGCGGCCACAGTCGCGCCGCGCCGGTCGAGCCGGTTCGTTGCCTGGGTGCGCGCGTGGCGCGCCGGGCTGGTGCCGTACGACGAGGTCGCCGACGCCATCGCCGGCAACGAGGAACATCTCGTTGCGGACGCCCCGGGCACCTGGACCGACGTCCCGCTGGGCGCCGCGCTTCCGACTCTGGCCAAGCTCTCACCGGACGAGATCCGCCTGGTGCTGCCCGCGCCGGGCGACCCCCGGGGGCTGCCCGGCCCCGGTGACTTCGCCGGCGCGGCGCTGGTCACGGGTGAGGCGGTGGTGGCCGGCGGGCTCGGGTTGATCCCGGAGGTCCGCTCGCACACCTCCGGCTCCGGGGACTGCTTCGAGACGGTGCTGTGGCGGGTCTACCCGCTGCCGGCCAACGCGCCCGCCGCGTCACTCTCATTGCCCGGCGCCGCCGAGGCGGAGGCCGAGCTGGCCGCCGCGCTGGCCGAGACGACCGCCGCGCTGACCCGCCTCGACGTGGCCCAGTGGCGGCCCGAGCTGGCCGGTGCGCTGGCCGCGCTGCGCCGGCCCGACGGCGCCACCGACCTGCCACCGGGCTTCGACCCGCGGGCCCGTCGGCTCTTCGCCCGGGCCGCGGTCCTCGACCGGGTGCTCGCGCTGGCCGGGCACGCCGCCCCGGGCGGGGCGATCAACAACTACGAGGCGCAGCAACGGGACGCGGCTCTTCGCCCGTTGACCGCGGCCTGCCGGCAGGCGCTGGTGGCCGCCTGCAACGCCCCCCTGCGCCCCTGACCGGAGCCCCGCAACACCGGTTGGAATTTGGTCAGACCTCGTCGAGCAGGTCCGCGACCGAGTTGATGATCCGGGACGGGCGGTACGGGTAGCGCTCCGCCTCAGTGCGGCTGCTGATGCCGGTGAGCACCAGGATGGTCTCCAGCCCGGCCTCCAGGCCGCACAGGATGTCGGTGTCCATCCGGTCGCCGATCATCGCGGTGCTCTCCGAGTGAGCGTTGATCGTGTTGAGCGCCGAGCGCATCATCATCGGGTTCGGCTTGCCGACGAAGTACGGCTCCACCCCCGTCGCCTTGGAGATCATGGCGGCGACCGAGCCGGCGGCGGGCAGGGCGCCCTCCACGGAAGGGCCGGTCACGTCGGGGTTGGTGCAGATGAACCGGGCTCCGTCGTTGATCAGTCGGACGGCCTTGGTGATCGCCTCGAAGCTGTAGGTGCGGGTCTCGCCGAGCACCACGTAGTCGGGGGCGAAGTCGGTGAGCACGTAGCCGACCGCGTGCAGCGCCGTGGTCAGCCCGGCCTCACCGATGACGTACGCGGTGCCGCCCGGCCGCTGGTCGGCGAGGAACTGCCCGGTGGCCAGTGCCGACGACCAGATCGACTCCTCCGGCACGTCCAGTCCCATCCGGCTCAGCCGGGCCGTCAGGTCGCGCGGGGTGTAGATCGAGTTGTTGGTCAGCACCAGGAACGGCTTGCCGGAGGTGCGCAGCCGGTTGATGAACTCCGGTGCGCCGGGCACCGGCTGGCCCTCGTGCACCAGCACGCCGTCCATGTCGGTCAGCCAACTCTGCACGGGCTTGCGGTCATGCATGATGATCCTCAGAGGTCAGGGGCGGCGGGTCGGCACGCAACAGACGGTGGCGCAGGTGTCCCACATCGGCAGCTCGCCCAGGCGGCGGCGCAGCTGCGCACCGTCCGGGTCCGTCCGTTCGGTGACCAGCTCACGCACCATGGTCACGAAACGCGGGTCGGTGCCGGGGGTGTCGGCCCGGACGAAGTCCAGGCCGAGCTGCTTGGCCGTCTCCAGTGCCTCGGTGTCCAGGTCCCACACGACCTCCAGGTGATCGGAGACGAACCCGATCGGGCTGACCACCACGCTGGTGGTGCCGCTCTGGGCGAGGGTGGCCAGGTGGTCGTTGATGTCCGGTTCCAGCCACGGCACCTGCGGGGGGCCGGAGCGGCTCTGCCAGACCAGGTCGTACTCCAGCTCGGGCGCGGCGGCAGCGGCGACGAGGCGGGCGGTCTCGCGCAGCTGCGCCTCGTACCGGCCGCCGTGCGGGCCGGCGTTGGCAGCCATCGAACTGGGGATGGAGTGGGCGGTGAAGACCAGCCGGGTGGTGTCCCGCTTCGCCGGGTCGAGCTTGCCCAGGGCCGCCCGGACCGCGTCGGTGTGCGGCTCGACGAAACCGGGGTGGTCCCAGAACTGGCGCAGCTTCTCGATCACCGGCGCGTCCGCGCCGACTGCGGCCCGGGCGGCGGCGATGTCCTCCTGGTACTGCCGGCAGGAGGAGTAGCCGCCGTACGCGCTGGTGACGAAGGCCAGCGCCCGGGTGACCCCGTCGTCGCGCATCTGGGTCACCGTGTCGGCGAGCATCGGGTCCCAGTTGCGGTTGCCCCAGTAGACGGGCAGGTCGAGACCGTGCGCGGCGAAGTCGGCGCGGACGGCGGCCAGCAGGTCACGGCACTGCTGGTTGATCGGGGACACCCCACCGAAGTGCTGGTAGTGCTCGGCGACCTCGGTCAGCCGCTCGGGCGGCACGCCTCGGCCGCGGGTCACGTTCTGCAGGAACGGCATCACGTCCTCGGGCCGCTCCGGCCCACCGAAGGACACCAGCACCACCGCGTCGTAGGACATGGGGTCATTCTCGCCCCTCGGCCTGGACCGCCCGGCGACGCCCCCTGGTCCGGCCGCGCAGATCACGCGAACGGCTGTCGGGAGCGTCGCCGGTCGAGCACCAGGGAACGCCGGCAGGTATCGTCAGGAGCCGATGGCGTGGTAGCCGCCGTCGACGTGGACGATCTCGCCGGTGGTGGCCGGGAACCAGTCGGAGAGCAGCGCCAGGCAGGCCTTGGCGGCGGGCTCCTGGTCGGTGAGGCTCCAGCCCAGCGGGGCCCGCTCGGCCCAGGCGTCCTCGAACTGGTCGAAGCCGGGGATCGACTTGGCGGCGATGGTCCGCAGCGGCCCGGCGGCGACCAGGTTGCTGCGGATGCCCTGCTTGCCCAGGTGCATGGCCAGGTAGCGCGACGCCGACTCCAGGCCGGCCTTGGCCACGCCCATCCAGTCGTAGACCGGCCACGCCTTCGTCGCGTCGAAGGTCAGACCGACCACCGCGCCGCCGGGCGACATCAGCGGCAGCGCGGCCATGGCCAGCGACTTGTACGAGAAGGTGGAGACGTGCAGGGCGGTCGCCACGTCCTCCCACGGAGCGTCGAGGAAGCCGCCGCCGAGGCAGCTCTGCGGGGCAAAGCCGATCGAGTGCACCACACCGTCGAGGCCGTCGACGTGCTCGCGTACCCGGTCGGCGAGGCCGGCCAGGTGCTCGGTGTTGGTGACGTCCACCTCGATGACCGGGGCGGGCTCGGGCAGCCGCTTGGCGATCCGCTCGACCAGGGAAAGCCGGCCGTAGCCGGTGAGCACGACCTGCGCGCCGTTCTCCTGGGCGAGCTTCGCCACCGAGAAGGCGATCGAGGCGTCGGTGATGACACCGGTGACGAGCAGCCGCTTACCGGCGAGCAGTCCGGACATGCAGGGTTTCCTCCGTACGTTGTCGAGAAGCGCTGATCAGTGGCCCATGCCGAGGCCGCCGTCGACCGGGATGACGGCGCCGGAGACGTACCCGGCGCTGTCGGAGGCCAGCCAGGTGACCACCCCGGCGACCTCGTCCGGGCTGGCCATCCGGCCGGCCGGGATCGACTTGCGGATCTCCGCCTTGCGGTCGTCGGACAGACCCGCGGTCATGTCGGTGTCGATGAAGCCGGGCGCCACCACGTTCGCGGTGATGTTGCGGCTGCCCAGCTCCCGGGTGATCGAGCGGGCCACGCCGACCAGACCGGCCTTGCTGGCGGCGTAGTTGACCTGCCCGGCGCCGCCGGCGAGGCCGACCACCGAGGAGATAAAGATCATGCGGCCCCACTTGGCGCGGAGCATCTTGCCGGAGGCCCGCTTGGCGACCCGGAACGCGCCGGTGAGGTTGGTGTCCACCACGTCGGTGAACTGCTCCTCGGTCATCCGCAGCAGCAGCGTGTCGGCGGTCATGCCGGCGTTGGCGACCAGCACCTCGACCGGGCCCAGCTCGGCCTCGACGGCGGTGAACGCGGCGTCGATCGAGGCGGCGTCGGTGACGTCGGCGCGGACGGCGAACAGGCTGCCATGCTGGCCGGCTCCGCCTGCGCCAAACCCCGGCTCGGCTCCGCCTGCGCCGGGCACTCCCCCACCCCGGTGGGTGACCGCCACCCGGTCGCCCTGCTTGGCGAAGGCCTGCGCGATGGCCAGGCCGATTCCCCGGTTGCCCCCGGTCACCAGCACGGTACGGGCCACTGTTCCCCCTTGCGAATGGTCAGCACGGACGCGTCGGAGCCTAGGCGTTACCGGCAGGTAAGCGCTAACGGGAGTCGCGTCACACCGGGGTACGACACCGGGATCAACCCCTGGTGGCACGCCCTGGAGGCAGCCGAACCGTAGCCTTCCGGTGGTGAACCGGCAACCGATCGCCGTGGCCCTGCGGGCCCTGCGGCACACAGTGCTGGGCCGCGATGTCCCGCCCGGCCGACGGCTGCTGGCCCGCTGGCCCGGGCTGGACCGGTACGCCACCCCGGTCGGGTTGCTCGCCGTACTCGGCCTCTTCCTGATCACGCTGACGGTGGAGAGCGAGTGGGGCCTGTCGACGCCGATCGCCCTGCTGTTCGCGGCGATGACCGTGGCGCCGCTGCTGGCGTTGCCCCGGCGTCCGCTGCTGGCCTGGCGACTGACCGTGCTGGCCCTGTCGATCTGCACGTTCAACGCGCCGGCCGACCAGGCCTGGCCGTGGACCCCGCCGCTGGCGCTCGGGTCGATCGCGGTGCTTGCGGTGGTCGTCGCCCGGGTCGACCGGCCGGTGCTGGTCTGGGTGGTGGCGATCAGCACGGTGCCGGTGCTCGGCCTGGTCGACCCGGACAACCGGGTGCCCGTCCTGCTCCTGCTCGGCGCGCTGGCGATCGTCGGCGACCTGATCCGACGCAACCGGTTGTCCCGGCACGCCCTGGCCGCGCAGACCGAGCAGAGCGAGCGGGAGCAGGAGCGCCGCGCGGTGCTGGAGGAACGCACCCGGATCGCCCGGGAGATGCACGACGTGGTGGCCCACCACATGTCGCTGATCGCGGTGCAGGCGGAGACCGCCCCGTACCGGCTGACGGACGTGCCCGCGCCGGCCGCCGCGGAGTTCGTCGCCATCGCCGCCTCGGCCCGCGACGCGCTGACCGACATGCGACGGTTGCTGGGGGTGTTGCGCAGCGAGTCGTCCGGGCCGCAGACCGCGCCGCAGCCGGACCTGGCCGACCTGGACGCCATGGTGGACGCGGCACGCCGGGCCGGGCTGCCAGTGACCCTGGACGCCGGGCCGGTGGACGAAGGGCAGGTGCCCGCGCCGGTCGGGCTGGCCGCGTACCGCATCGTGCAGGAAGGCCTCGCCAACGCGGCCCGGCACGCAAGCGGCGCCGCGGTGCGGGTCACCGTCCGCGCCGGTCGCTCCGGTCTGGAGGTACGCGTCGAGAACTCCCCGGCCGACGTCCGACCGACCGCCGACGGCAGCCCCGGGCACGGGCTGACCGGCATGCGGGAGCGGGCCACCTCGCTGGGCGGTACGTTCACCGCCGGGCCGCTGCCCGACGGGGGTTACGCGGTGGCAGCCGAACTGCCGTACGACGCGGAGGGCGGGGACGCGTGATCAAGGTGCTGATCGCCGACGACCAGGCGATGGTCCGGCAGGGCTTCGGCGCGCTGCTCGCCGCCCAACCGGACCTGCTGGTGGTGGGTGACGCCGCCGACGGGGCGCAGGCCGTCGCCGCCGCCCGCCGGCTCGACCCGGACGTCGTGCTGATGGACGTGCGGATGCCGGTCATGGACGGGTTGGAGGCCACCCGCAAGCTGCTCGGTGACCGTTCGGCGCAGCGGCCCCGGGTGCTCATCCTCACCACCTTCGACCTGGACGACTACGTGTACGAGGCGCTGCGCGCCGGGGCCAGCGGCTTCCTGCTCAAGGACGCGCCGGCGGCCGATCTGGTGCAGGCGGTGCGGGTCGTGGCGGCCGGGGACGCGCTGCTCGCCCCCGCGGTGACCCGCCGGCTGATCGCCGAGTTCGCGGCCCGCCCGGACCGCCACCGTCCGCGCCCCACCGACCTGGCCGGGCTCACCCCACGGGAGACCGAGGTGCTGCGGTTGATCGCCCGGGGTCGCAACAACGCGGAGATCGCCGCTGACCTGGTGGTGGCCGAGCAGACAGTGAAGACGCACATCGGGCGGATCCTGGCCAAGCTGGGGCTGCGCGACCGGGCCCAGGCCGTGGTGCTGGCGTACGAGACGGGTCTGGTGGCCGCCGGCGAGTAGCCCCGCGGAGCCAGCCCGCAGACGGCTCCCCGGGACGACGACCGAGCACCGCCCACCCGCGCACTCTCCCTCCGGACGACATTCCGGAGGGAGAACGTGATGCGACGACGAGGTGCCAGCCGGGTGGCGGTGGCCGCGCTGCTCGGCGTGAACCTGGTCCTGCCGACCCGACCCGAGCCGGTTGCTACGGCGGGGTTCGTCGAGGCGTACCCGGTCATGGCGGCGGCGATGCGCGCGGCCGGGCCGCCGTACGCGGACTGGGCGGCCGACGGACGCCGGTTCCTGACGTTCGACCCACGCGGCGACGGCCGGGCCGTCGAGGTGCTCGGCGACCTGGCCGGTGCGGACCGGATCGCGGTGCTGGTGCCGGGGGTGGGGAGCACCCTGGCCGACTTCGACCGGGGGTTGGGCGGGGTGGCCCGCCGGGCGCCAGCGGTGCAGGCCGGGCAGCTCTACCAGGAGCTGCGGGCGACCGAGCCGGCGGCGCGGGTCGCGGTGCTGGCCTGGCTCGGCTACGACCCGCCCGACGGGGTGCTGACCGCCGCCGGTGGCGTCAGCGCCCGGCGCGGCGCGGACGGGCTGGCCGCGCTGCTGCGGGAGCTGGCCGTACGGCGTCCGGCGGCGACGATCACGCTGGTCGGGCACAGCTACGGGGCGTTGGTGGTGTCGCTGGCAGCGGCGGACGCTCCGGCCCAGATCACCGACGTGGTCAGCCTCGGTGGCGTGGGCGCCGGGGTGCAGCGCGCCGACGACCTGCCCGGCGGGCGGCGGTTCTGGGCGGCCGAGGCGCCCAGCGACTGGGTTCGTCGGGTGCCGTCGGTGCGACTGCTCGGCCTGGGCTTCGGCCGTCGCCCCGGCGACCCGGCGTTCGGTGCCCGCCCCCTACCGGCGGGTGGGGTGGACGGGCACGACGGCTACCTGGTGCCGGGCAGCGCCGCGCTGGTCGCGGTGGCGGCGGTGGTGCTGGGCGGCGTCGGGGTCGGGGACGCCCGATGAGCCGGGACCGTGCCGTCGACGCGTTGCGGGCGTACGCCATCGGCGGGGTGGTGCTGGGGCACTGGTTGGTCACCGGGCTGGTGCTGACCGGCGACGGTGGGCTGCACCAGGCCAGCCCGCTGACCGCCCTGCCCGGTCTGGCGCCGCTGACCTGGGCGTTGCAGACGCTCGGATTGTTCTTCTTCACCGCCGGGTTCGGCTCGACCCGGTCCCTCGCGCACCACCGGGGAGGTGCGGGCGGTTGGCTGGCCCGTCGGCTGCGCCGGCTGCTCCTGCCCACTGTGGCGCTGCTGGGGGTGGGCGCCGCCGTGCTGCTCGCCGCCACCGTCGCCGGCACCCCGGACGACACGCTCACCGTGGCGTTGCGGCTGGCGATCAGTCCACTGTGGTTCCTGGTGCCGTTGGTGTTCCTGGTCGCGGTGACCAGCCCACTGCGCGCCGCCGTACGCCGCTGGGGTGTGGCCCGGTGCGTCGCGCCGGCGGTGGCCGCAGTAGCGGCTGTCGACCTGGCCGTCCGCCTGCTTCCGGCCGGCACCGACGTGCCACCGGTCACCGTGCTGGCGGCCTGGGCGGTGCCGTACCTGCTGGGCGTGGCGCACGCCGACGGGCAGTTGGACGGGCGGCGGGCCGCGGGCATGGTGGCGGGCGGCGGAGCCGTCGCGCTGGGGGCGCTGCTGGCGCTGGGCTACCCGGTGAGCGCGGTCGGAGTGCCCGGGGCCGGTGTGTCCAACCTGAACCCGCCGTCGCTGCTGGCAGTGGTGCTGGCGGTCACCCAGGTCGGGCTGGGGCTGCTCGCCCGGCCGGCGCTGGAACGGCTGCTGGACCGGCCACTGCCGGGCCGGGCGGCGACCGAGGTGAACCGGCAGGCGGTCCGGATCTATCTGTGGCATCAGCCGGTGCTGGTGGCGGTGACCGCGCTCACCGCCCGCAGCGGGCTGACCCTGCCGGGTCTGCACACCCCTCCGGACGGCCCGGGCTGGGTGCTGGCGCGGCTCTGCTGGTTGCCGCTCCTGGCCGCGGTGCTGGTCACGGTGGTGCGGACCGGCCAGCCGCGGGCGCGGCGCCACCCGGGCGGTGGAGGGGTCGCCGGCCGGTCGGCCGAGTGCGTCCGGCCGACACCGCGGGTGTACGATCATCGACGTTCCGGCCCGCCCGACCTGCAGGAGGTGATCGCTGTGCGAGATAGCGATCCTCCCAGTCGTGGCCGGGCCGATGGTCAGCCCCGCTGAGCCACGACTCAGTCTGGTGAGCTGACCCAGCTCCGCTCCCCCACCGCTTCGGCCGACGCCGAGGCGCGTGTGCCGCGCCGTCCGGTTCGCCGACGGTCGCCGGGAGCCGCCCGGTCACGACTTCGTGTGCGCGTCCCCACCCCCTGCGGTCCGCCCCCGCACGCGGACCGTCCAGCCGCCACCCGGAGCCGTCCATGAGCCGCTACGTCGCCCCGCTGGGCTTCACCCTCGCCGCCGTCTGGGTGGCCATCGTCTTCGTGCTCGCCGGTGGCGGTCACTGACCGCTCCGGATCGGCGGCGGCTGGAGCTGCCCCGTGCTGGTGCCGGCGGCGGTCGCTGACCACCGCCGGCCCGTCGTTCAGAGCATCCGGGACGACCACAGCAGGCTGAGCGCGCCCGCGCAGAGCGCCAACAGCAACGCGAACCCCGCGTACCACTGGGTCACCTCACGCGGCTCGGTGCGGAACCCGATCGAGCTGCCCATGTCCTGGTAGACCTGCTTCAGCTCGCTCACCGAGGCCGCCTCGTAGAAGTAACCCTCGGTGGTCTCGGCAAGCTCGGCGAGCGCCATCCGGTCCACCGGCACCCGCTGCAACTGCCCGCCGATGTCGACCTGGCCCGTGTCGGTGCCGAAGGCGATGGTGGAGACCGGGACGTTGGCCGCCTGCGCGGCGGCCGCCGCCTCCTCCACCGCGCGACCGGAGGTGCGGAAACCGTCGGAGAGCAGCACGATCCGTGCCGGTGGGATGCCCGCCGCGCCATCGGCCGGCACCGACCGGATCGCCTCCAGGCACGTGAACACCGCCTCGCCGGTCGCGGTCGCCTCGGCCAGCACCAGCCCGTCGATGGCACTGGTCACCGCGTCCCGGTCCTTGCCCGGCGGCACCAGCACGTTGGCCGCCTTGGCGAACGACACGAGGCCCAGGTTGTAGCTCTCCGGCAGCTCACCGACGAACTGCTTGGCCGCCTCCTGGGCCGCCTCCAACCGGTTCGGCGCCACGTCGTCGGCCTGCATCGACAACGACACGTCGATGGCGAGCATCACCGTGGCCCGCTCCAGCGGCTCCTTGGTGTCCACCGCCGGCCGGGCCAGCGCGGTGGCCAGCACCAGCAGGCAGAGCAGGAACGCGGTGGCCGGGACGTGCCGTCGCCAGCCGAGCCCCTTCGGCGCCACCGTACGCAGCAGGTCCACGTTGGTGAACCGCATCGCGTACGCCCGGCGGTGCAGCTGCCGCCAGATGTAGAACGCGGCGAGCGCGAACACCGGCAGCACGGCCAGCAGCCACCACGGTTGCATGAAACGGATCATCGTGTCGTCCCCCGGGTGCGGGCGTGCCGCTGCGCGGCCACGAATCGCACCATGTCCAGCAGCCAGTCTCGGTCGGTACGCAGACGCAGGTGGGCCGCGCCGGCGCCACGCAGTGCGGCGGCGATCGTGGCCCGTTGGGCGGCGGCGGCATCAGCGTAGCGCTGCCGCAGTCGAGGGTCGGCGGTCTGCACCTCGTGCAGCTCGCCGGTCTCCGGGTCGACCACCGGCAGCACGCCCACGTCGGGCAACTCCAGCTCCCGAGGGTCGATCACCTCAATCGCCAGCACGTCGTGGCGGACCCGGAGCTTGCGCAACGGACGGGCCCACTGCTCGGCCGGCGAGAGGAAGTCCGACACCACCACGGCCACCCCGCGTCGACGGGGCGGACGGTTGAGCATCTCGATCAGGGCGCCCAGATCACCACGACCGGGCTGGATGGTGGTGCCGGCGACCGTACGCAACAGGCCCTGCGCCTCCTTGCGACCGGAACGGGCCGGCAGGCGGGTGAGCACCCCCGGCCCGGCCGGTGGCGGCGTGCCCCGCCAGCGTCGGGCCGGGGCGGACGCGCCGCCGCCGGTGCCGATCACGGCGCCGATCCGGTTGCCGCCACGCACCGTCAGGTGGGTGATGGCAGCCGCGGCGGCGACCACCACCTCGCGCTTGAGCCACTGCCCGGTGCCGA
The DNA here is from genome assembly GCF_900090275.1 of Micromonospora zamorensis. Lineage (NCBI taxonomy): Bacteria > Bacillati > Actinomycetota > Actinomycetes > Micromonosporales > Micromonosporaceae > Micromonospora > Micromonospora zamorensis. The sequence goes on from NZ_LT607755.1 coordinate 4,184,373, forward strand.
AGTCCAGGCTGGCGGACAGGTCCAGAGCCAGCCAGGTCTCCAGCTCCCGGTCAGCGACCGTACGCCGGACGTGCGGAGTCGTGGTGCGTGCGGTGACCGGCCAGTCCATCCGGCGCACGTCGTCGCCGGGGCGGTACTCCCGTGACTCCCCCGCCTCGCTGCCCGGTCCGGGCAGCAGGCCGGCGTAGTCGCCCTGGAGCAGACCGTCGAGCTTGCGGGTGACGAGCAGTTGCAGCCGGGACAGCACGGCCTCGCTGCGGTCGGCGAGGGGGGCGGGACGAGGGGTGGGTGAGGTCACGGCCGCTGCCCGGGCCAGCCAGCGCCCGGCGGCGGCGCGGTCGACGACGGGGTGGCCTGCTGGCGGGGGGCGACGGCCGGGAGAGGGATCGTCGACATCACCCGGTGCACGATGTGGTCGGCGGGCACGTCGTCGGCCAGCGCGTCGTAGCTGAGCACCAACCTGTGCCGCAGGATGTCCGGTGCGATGTCCTGCACGTCCTGCGGCAGGGCGTAGTCGCGTCCCCGCAGCAGCGCCAGGGCGCGGGTGGCCCGGACCAGGCCCAGTGAGGCGCGCGGGCTGGCCCCGTACTGGATCAGTTGCGCGACGTCGGGCATCCCGTGCTCGGCCGGGGCGCGGGTGGCCAACACCAACCGGACCGCGTAGTCGACCAGGGCGTTGTGCACGAAGACCTGGTCCGCCTTGCGTTGCAGGGCGATCAGCTCGGGGGTGTCGAACACCGCGGTCGGCTCCGGCGGGGACACGCCCATCCGGTAGACGATCTCCCGTTCCTCCGCGTCGGTCGGGTAGCCCACCACGATCTTCATGAGGAACCGGTCCCGCTGCGCCTCCGGCAGCGGATAGACGCCCTCCTGCTCGATCGGGTTCTGGGTGGCCATCACCAGGAACGGGTCGGGCACCCGGTGGGTCTCCCCGCCGATGGACACCTGCCGCTCGCTCATCACCTCCAGCAGCGCCGACTGCACCTTCGCCGGAGCGCGGTTGATCTCGTCGGCGAGCAGGAAGTTGACGAAGACCGGGCCCAGCTCGACGTCGAACTTCTCACTCGACTGCCGGTAGATCCGGGTGCCCATGATGTCGGCCGGCACCAGGTCCGGGGTGAACTGCACCCGGGCGAAGGACCCGCCGACGACCTTGGCGAGAGTCTCCACGGCGAGCGTCTTGGCGACCCCGGGCACCCCTTCGATCAGGCAGTGGCCCCGGGCGAGCAACGCGACGAACATCCGCTCCACCATCCGGTCCTGCCCGACGATCACGCGTTTGATCTCGAACAGCGCCTTCTCCAGCAGAGTGGCGTCCTGCGCGGGCGTGGTCACCGGCGCAGGCGTCTGCGGTGCCGCCCCGTTCGGCGTCGGGGCGTCGGGCATGGTCGGCTGGGCCACCGGTCCTCCACAGCGTTGGTCGTCGTCGCGGCTCGTGCGGTATCAAGACTCGCACGCCTTGCTGAGTGTCGAGGTGGGGAGAAGCCGATTTTTGCCGCGCCGTCCCCGGCGGCCGAATCGTGCGTCGCGGGCGTGCACGGACCGGCCCGCCGCGTGTACGATTCACCCCGTCGCCGGGCGGCTCCCCCCGTGGTCGCCCGGCGATCAAACTTTCTCTCCCGCCGCCCTAGACTGGCCGGGATGAGCATCCCCTCCCCCGCCGACGAGGCCCTGGTCTGCTCGGCCCGGGGCTGCCGCGCCGCTGCCGTCTGGGCCCTTGAGTGGAACAATCCGCGGCTGCACGACGCCGATCGGCGCAAGACCTGGCTGGCCTGCGACGAGCACCGGAGCACTCTCGGGGGCTTCCTGGACGCTCGCGGCTTCCTGCGTGCCGTCACTCCGGTGCCCGGATCGCCTACGCTCGACGTGTGAGCGGCGACCCACCGGCTTCCCCCGGCCCCACCTCCCCGTCCTGGCCGCCCACCCCGGCCCCCGAACCCGGCGTCGAGCCGCCGCCCGGTGCGTTCCCCGCACCCGGCACGCTCGGCCCGGAGCCCGCCGCGCCCGACGTCTCCTGGCCCGCCCCACTGCCACCGGCGGCTCTGCCACCACCCGACCACCGGCCGCAGCCCGGCGCCGACCAGCGCGCGCCGGACCTGCCGGCACCCGGCCTCCTGCCACCCGCCCCCTCCGGCCCGCTGTCCACTGGTGCGCCGGTGGGGCGAGGGCCGCTGGAGCCCTGGCCGGACACGGTCAACTGGCAGCCGATCTGCACCGACCTGATCTGGGTGGAGCTGATCCGGCTGGGGGTCGTGGTCGCCATCGGGCTGGCGGTGACGGGAGTGGGCTGGGCGTTGAGCGGCCACTGGCTGTTCGGGCTCGCCGTCGCCGTCGTCGTGCTGCTCGGCGTGTGGCGGGCCATCGCGATCGTCCGGGCGGTGCGAGCCTGGGGGTACGCCGAGCGGGAGAACGACCTGCTGGTCCGGCACGGGCTGCTGGTCCGGCGGCTCTCCATCGTCCCGTACTCGCGGATGCAGTTCGTCGACGTCAGCGCCGGGCCGTTGGAACGCGCCTTCGACCTGGCCACCGTGCAACTGCACACCGCCGCGGCGGCGAGCGACGCCCGGGTGCCCGGGCTGCGCCCGGCGGAGGCGTCCCGGCTGCGCGACCGGCTCACCGCGCTCGGCGAGGACCGGGCCGAGGGCCTGTGAGCGCGAGGAGTGAGCCGGGGTTGCGAGCCCCGCAGTCGCGAACGAAAGGCGACTCTGTGAGCGCGAGGAGTGAGCCGGGGTTGCGAGCCCCGCAGTCGCGAACGAAAGGCGACCCTGTCAGCGCCCGCGCCCGCAGCCGCCGACCGCGCCGAGGGCCGCTCCGATGAGTGACGGGCCCGCCGAGCCGAGCACCGTGCCACCCACCGGCCCGACGCCACCGGGCCCGGTGCTGCCCGCTGGCGCGCCAACTACTGGCGCGGCACCGCCGGGGTCGATGCCGCCGGGGGCGCCCGCGCCGTGGCCGGCACCGGCCGGCGGTGCCGACGGTGAGCCCAGGCAGCGACTGCACCCGCTCAGCCCGGTCCTGCACGGTGCCAAGTCACTGGTCGTGGTGATCGCCGGGTTGTCCTGGTCGACGCTGTCCCGGGTGGGCTTCGGCTGGTTCGCCGCCATGGTGGCGGTGCTGGCTCTCGGCGCGACCGTGCTGTCGGTGGTGAGCTGGTACAACACCGGCTACCACGTGGTCGGCCGCGAACTACGGGTGTACGAGGGGCTGCTCTGGCGTCGTACCCGGGCCATCCCGTTGGAACGACTGCAGGCCGTGGAGGTGGTCCGACCGCTGCTCGCCCAGCTCACCGGTCTGGCCGAGCTGCGCCTGGAGGTGGTCGGCGGGGGCAAGACCGAGGCGCCGCTGGCGTACCTCGGGGTGGCCGACGCGGCCCGGCTGCGCGAGCGGCTGCTGGCACTGGCCGGGCGGGTCGCGCAGGCACCCGCCCCGGAGCACGCGGGCGCCGTGGTGCTCCCGGGAGCGGCGGCGCCGACGGCGGCCGCGCCGGGCCGGCCACTGCACGCGGTACGCAACGAGAGCCTGCTGATCAGCCAACTGCTCACCCCGCAGGCGTTCCTGCTCCCGTTCGGTGTGGCCTTCGTCGTGGTGCAGTTCCTCACCGCCGGGTCGTGGTCGTTCGTCGCGGTGGCGAGCACGCTGACCGCGATGGCCGGCGTGCTGCTGCAACCGGTGCGGCGGGTGCTCGACGACTGGAACTTCCGGCTGGCCCGCGACGGCGGCACGCTGCGGGTGCACAACGGCCTGCTGGAGACGCGGGCGCAGACCGTGCCGCTGGCGCGGGTGCAGACCGTACGGGCCACCTGGCCGCTGCTCTGGCGGATGAAGGGCTGGCTGCGGCTGCGCCTGGAGGTGGCCGGCTACTCCGTCGCGGAGGCTGACGACCGCAACCGGCCCGACCGGCTGCTGCCGGTCGGTGACCTGCCGACCGCGACGATGATCGTCGCGGAGGTGCTTCCGGGGGTACGCCTCGACGCGCTGGCGCTGAGCCCTCCGCCGACCCGGACCCGGTGGCTGCACCCGCTGGGCCGTCGCGCGTTCGGCGCCGGGCTCTTCGACGAGGTCTTCGTCACCCGCTCCGGGCGGGTCACCCGGCAGGTGGTGATCGTGCCGTACGCCCGCATCCAGAGCGTGCGGGTGGTGCAGGGGCCGATCCAACGCCGACTCGGGTTGGCCTCCGTGCACGCCGACACCGCGGGCGGTTCCGGTGCCACCGCCCAGGACCGCGACCTGGCAGAAGCCTGGGCCCTGGCCGCAGACCTGACCACAAGAGCCCACCAGGCCCGCAACCCCACCTGACCCCCGCACCCACCCCCACCCCCGCCGCACCTCGGTTGATCATGAAGTTATAGCCGCGACACGCCGTCGGGGCGAGCGCTAACTTCATGATCAACGGGAGCTGGCGGGGCCGTACGCCGACCCCGGGCCGGGCCGGGGTGGGTCAGTGGTCGGTCTTTGTGGGTTCGCGTGGGGGGCGCTGGGTGGTGGGTGGGTGTTCGGCGTCGTCGTCGGGGGCGGTGGCCTGCCTTGGTGGTTCCGTGCGGGGCGGTGGGGGTCCGGCCTTCGGGTGGCGGATGCGCCACGCAGCCCAGCCGCGCTCGGCCAGACCGACCACCAGGAAGGTCAGCCCCACGTACGCCCAGCCGACCAGCACGTCGATCACGTAGTGCTCACCCGAGTAGACCAGGGTGAAGGTCATCGCCAGCGGGTACGCGAGCAGCAGCGGCCACCAGCGACGGCGGGTGCTGGTCAGGAAGAACAGCACCACGAACAGCGCCCACGCGGTGTGCAGCGACGGCATCGCGGCGACCGGGTTGGAGGCGATCTGGCCGGCGTTGAGGACGTTGCCGGCACCGTGCATGCCGAACGCCTTCCAGCCCCGGGTGGAGATCCGGGCGACCTCGGTGAGCAGCCCGTTCTGTGCTGCCCACCACGGCGGGGCGGCCGGGTAGATGAAGTAGGTGACCAGGCCGGCGGCGCAGAGGAAACCCCAACGCCGCATGTACGCGGCCCAGCGGTGCCGGTCGCGTAGCCAGAGCACCGCGGCGGCGGCCAACGCCACCACGAAGTGCGAGAAGTACACCCAGCTCGCCGCGACGTCCCACCAGTGCACCTGCGGGTGGTACAGGTGCTGCTGCAACCAGACGGTCGGCACCTCGCCGCCGGTGGCCCAGCCGAACATGAACCGGTCGGCGACGATCAGCTCCATCGCGTGCGGGGTGGCCCCGTTGTCGGCGAAGCCGCGCGACAGGTTGTACACGACGAACAGCAGCACCACCGGCACCCAGTCCCGGGCGAAGCGCAGGTGACTGCGCCACGGCCGGTCGCTGTTCCAGGCGATGGTCGCGAGCCAGATCCAGACGAAGGCGTACGCGGGGTCGGTGGGCAGCCCGATGGCCAGCCACGCGGCCACGAAGGTGACCGCCCAGACGGTCATCGCGACGACACGACGACGACCCCCGTCCGGGGACGCGGGCGGGTCGGTCCGGGCGGGGGGCTGGGGGTCAGTCACGACGGCCATCGTCGTCAAGGTTAACGACGGTCGCGGCATCGACCGACGGGGACCACCCGGCGAAGCCGTGCACAGGTGGGCGGCGGTCGACGCCGGATGCCCGGGCAGGGGCCCGGCGGGATCCCCGGGCGGGTGCTCGGCGGGCTCGGCGAGCACCTAGGCTGACGACCATGCAGGAGCAGCCCGAGCCGGCCTTCGCGCCGGGTCTGACCGCCCAGGTCGAGTTGACCGTCACCGACGCGGACACCGCCCAGGCGGTCGGTTCCGGGGACGTACCGGTGCTGGGCACTCCCCGGGTGCTCGCGCTGGCCGAGGCGGCCACCGTCGCGGCGACAGCTGTCGAGATGCCGCCCGGGTCGACGACAGTGGGCACCCGGGTCGAGCTGGAGCACCTGGCGCCGACCGTGGTCGGTCGGACGGTCCGGGCGCAGGCGCTGTTGGCGACCGTCGACGGTCGCCGGCTGTCGTTCGAGGTCACGGTCAGCGACGGCGACCAGACGGTGGCCCGGGGCCGGGTGGACCGGATCATGGTGGACCGGCAACGTTTCGTCGAGCGCGCCGGGCGTGCGTCGTGAACGCCGGTTTCGTCGAGGTCGCCGACCGGGTGCACGTGCTGGCCGAGCCGCTGCTGCGGGTCAACGTCACCCTGGTCGTGGGCGATGACGAGGCCCTCCTGGTGGACACTCTCTCGTCGGCCGCCCAGGCCACCGACCTCGCCGCCGCCGTCCGGGCGGTCACCGACCGCCCGTTGACGCTGGTCAACACCCACCACCACTACGACCACTGCTTCGGCAACGCCGTCCTGGCCGGCGACCCACCCCGTCCGGTGTACGCGCACGAGCTGGCCGCCGCGGCCCTGCGCCAGGACCCGGAGCGGCTGCGCCGGGAGGCGTACGAAGAGGTGCGCACCGAGCACCCGGCGCTCGCCGCCGAGCTGGCCGACACCCCGCTGCTCGCCCCGACGCACACCGTGCAGACGGAGACGGCACTCGACCTGGGTGGCCGGCGGGTGCTGCTGCGGCACCCGGGGCGGGGGCACACCGAGGCCGACCTGGTGGTGCACGTGCCGGACGCCGACGTGTTGATCGCCGGGGACCTGGTGGAGCAGAGTGGCCCGCCCGCCTTCGAGGACTCGTACCCTCTGCGGTGGCCGGACGCGGTCGCGGACCTGCTGCGGCTGACGACCGCGCGCACGGTGGTGGTGCCGGGCCACGGCGACCCGGTGGACGTCGATTTCGTCCGCGCCCAGCACGCCGAGCTGGCGAAGCTGGCCTGGCTGATCCGGGCCGCGCACACCGGCAGCGCACCTCCGGAACGGGTGGCCGCCGAGGCTCCCTTCGGTGCGCGCGCCGCCCTGATCGCCGCCCGGCGCGGCTACCGCGAGCTCGACGGCGAGGCCTAGCTCAAAAAATCGACGGCGAGGCCTGGCTCGGGAAGCGGCGTTCGACGTCGGCGCGGGTGGGCATGGCGGTGGCGCCACCGGGTGATTCGCAGACCAGGCCCGCCACCCGCAGCGCGAACGCGACCCGCTCGACCCAGCCTGCCGGGGAGTCCGGTTCGCCGCCGACGAGCAGGTCGGCGATCAGCGCGGCCATGACCGAGTCACCGGCACCGGTGGCGTCGATCGCGTCGACCTTGGGGGCCGGCACCCTCACCGGGTCGGCGTCGGCGGCGGCCAGCACCGCACCGGCCGCGCCGAGGGTCACCACCACCGTGGCGGCGCCCAACTCACGCAGGTACGCCGCCACCCCCTCGACCGGTTCACCCGGGTAGAGCAGCCCGGCGTCGGCGGCGCTCAACTTGACCAGGTGCGCGCCGGCAGCGAACTCGGCCACCACCTCGCGCAACCCTTCCAGCGCGGCCGGCCCGTCCAACAGCCGGGGACGCACGTTCGGGTCGAAGACCCGCAGACCGGTGGCGAGCGACCAGGCGTGTCGGGCGGCGGCGAGCGTGCGTTGTTGCAGCAGCACGACGGAGCCGCAGTAGAGCACGTCCGCGCCCTCCAACTGCGCGAGATCCAGGTCGTCGGGGCCGAGTAGACCGTAGGAGACCGGCTCGCCGTAGAAGCGGAAGTCGGGTTCCGGTCCGGCGTACGTGACCACCGCGAGAGTGGTCGGCGCCGCCACCGTGACCGCGCCGGCCACCCCGACGTCGACAGCGCTCAGGAAGGCGCGAATCCGACCGCCCAGCACGTCGTCGCCGAGCGAGCCGACGAACTGCGCCGCGCCGCCGAGACGGGCCACGCCCACTGCGACGTTGAGCGGACCACCGCCGATCGCCTGCCGGTAGACGCGCTCCCCGTCACGCTCGCTGTCGAGCAGGTCGACGAGCGCCTCGCCGAGCACCACCGCGTATCCCATGCCGATCCTCTCGTCGTCGCCAATCGCCACCGGGCGTCGTCCGCCGGGCCGACCGCCGTGGCATCAGGCTGGCACAGCGGGCCACCCGGCGGGCGGCGAAGGCGACGCAACGGCTACCCCGGCCGGTGGATCGGCCCGTCGAGCGCCGCCAGTGGGCGGCCGGTGCCGCCCCACCGGGCCGCGACGATCTGCGCGGCCACACTCACCGCGGTCTCCTCGGGTGTACGACCACCGAGGTCCAACCCGATCGGCGAGGCGAGCCGGGCGAGCTGCGCATCGGTGAGCCCTGCCTCGCCCAGCAGCTTGAGCCTGTCGTCGTGGGTGCGGCGCGAGCCCATCGCGCCGACGTACGCCAGCGGGTGGCGCAGCGCCAACTCCAGCAGCGGCACGTCGAACCTCGGGTCGTGGGTGAGCACGCACACCACCGTCCGCTCGTCGACCCGACCGGCGTCCACCTCGGTACGCAGGTAGCGGTGCGGCCACTGCACCACCACCTCGTCCGCCTCGGGGAAGCGTCGCACGGTGGTGAAGACCGGCCGGGCGTCGCAGACGGTGACCCGGTAGCCGAGGAACGCGCCGATCCGGGCGACGGCGGCGGCGAAGTCGATGGCCCCGAAGACGATCATCCGGGGCGGGGTGGCGTACGCGGTCACGAAGAGGCTGACGCCGGAGCCCCGGCGCTGCCCGGAGTATCCGTACCGGAGCATCCCGCTGTGCCCGGCGGCGAGCAGTCCGAGGGCGTCGGCGCTGGCGGCGTCGTCGAGCCGATCGTCGCCGAGCGAACCGATCGAGTGCTGGCCGCCGGTCAGCACCAGCCGCCGGCCAAGTCGCCGGGCCGGATCGGTCGGCGGCGTGCCCGGTGAGTTGCCGCCCAGTGGGTTCTCGGCATCGTTTGGTGCGCCGCCGGCATCGGCCGCCACGCAAGTGACCACCGCCGCCGGTTGGGCGGCCCGGCGGGCGGCGGCGACCGCGTCCAGCCCGGGCAGGGCACCGGGGTCGACGCGCTCCACGAACACGTCGAGGACACCGCCGCAGGTCAGGCCGACCGCGTACGCGTCGTCGTCGCTGATTCCGTACCGGATCAGCTCGGGTGCTCCGGTGGCGAGCACCCGGCGGGCCCGTTCGTAGAGATCCGCCTCGACGCAGCCGCCGGACACGCTGCCGGTGACAGTGCCGTCGGCCGCGACCAGCATGGTCGCGCCGGGCGGCTGCGGCGCGGAGTGCCAGGTGGCCACGACGGTGGCCAGGGCGACCGGCTCGCCGGCGTGGCAACGGCGGTGTGCCTCGTCGAACACGTCCGGCACCCGCTGCCGCCTCTCCGTCGCGTCGTTTCCGTACGCAGGATATGGCGTGCACCGACCGCCGACGGGTCTTTTGATGCATCGAGGAACGACTATTGCATTGTGGCGGCGGGGCGTGATGGGATGACGCGTACCGGGCGGTGCGAGGGCTGCGGCACCACCGGTTGCCGGGTTCGTCAGACGCGAGGGCAACGGTCCAGGACAGGACCGTCGACGGCGCACGTCCACCGGCCGATTCCCGCCGGGGCAGGTCGCCGTGACCGTCGCACCGCGCACGACGGCGGTGCGATCACGCCACATCCCACCCGATTTCGGCGGGGCGGCCTGGGCTGCGCGCCTCGCGAGTCAGGAGAACCCGTGAACCGTTCCCGTACGGCCGCACTGCTCACCGCGGCCCTGACCCTCGCGCTGGGCGCCGTCGCCCTGGCGTCCAGTCCACAACCGGCTGCCGCGCACGGCACGGCGATGACCCCGGGCAGCCGGACCTACCTGTGCTGGCAGGACGGCCTCAGTTCGACCGGTCAGATCACGCCGACCAACCCCGCGTGTTCCGCTGCCGTGGCGCAGAGCGGGGCGAACTCGCTCTACAACTGGTTCAGCGTGCTGCGCTCCGACGCCGGTGGCCGGACCACCGGCTTCATCCCGGACGGGCAGCTCTGCAGCGGCGGCAACTCCGGTTACCGCGGCTTCGACCTGGCCCGCACCGACTGGCCGCTGACCCACCTGACCGCCGGGGCACGGCTGGACTTCCGCTACAGCAACTGGGCACACCACCCGGGCACGTTCTACTTCTACGTGACCAAGAACAGCTGGAGCCCGACCCGGGCCCTGGCCTGGAGTGACCTGGAGGAGCCGTTCCTCACGGTGACCAACCCGCCGCAGCGCGGGTCGGTCGGCACCAACGAGGGGCACTACTACTTCAGCGGCAACCTGCCGTCGGGCAAGAGCGGCCAGCACATCATCTACTCCCGCTGGGTCCGCTCGGACTCGCAGGAGAACTTCTTCGGCTGCTCCGACGTCGTCTTCGACGGCGGCAACGGCCAGGTGACCGGCGTGAAGGACGGCGGCTCGACGCCGACCCCGACGCCGACCACCCCGACGCCCGGGCCGACCGACCCGCCGCCGACGACCACCCCGCCGCCGGCGGGTGGCGACTGCATGGCCGTCTACAAGGTGAGCAGCGCCTGGCAGGGTGGCTTCCAGGGTGAAGTCACGATCATGAACCACGGCAGCACGCCGTTCAACGGCTGGACCGCGAGCTGGACCTGGCCCAACGGGCAGTCGATCAGTCAGATCTGGGGCGCGACACAAACGTCGTCCGGCTCGTCGGTGACGGCGACAAATGTGGCCTACAACGGCACTGTCGCACCGGAAGGCACCACGACGTTCGGCTTCCTGGGCAGCACCACAGGAACGAACGGCCTCCCCACAGTCACCTGCGCCCGCCGCTAACCACTACCACCACCACCCCCTGAAATGATCAAGAGGTTTGCGTCACCGGAACCGCTCCGGATGACGCAAACCTCTTGATCAACAGGGTCGGGCCAGGGTCAGCGGACCATGGAGCCCACCACCGGCTTCGTGAGCAGGGCGGACTGGTTTCGCTGGATGCCCGGGTCGAGGGTCTTCGCCACGAAGATCGCGTGCCAGATGCAGAAGATCAGCACCGTCCACACCTTGCGGGAGTGGTCGGCCTCCTCCCGCTTGTGCTCGTCGAGCAGCCGCAGCGCGTACGACAGGTCGAGCAGGTCGCCCGCGCCCGAGGTGCTCAGCACGTGCCGGGCCCACTCGTACATCTCGCCGCGCAGCCAGACCCGGGTCGGGGTCGGGAAGCCCAGCTTCTTGCGGTTGACGATGGCCGGCGGCACGACACCCTGCAACGCCTGGCGCATCGCGTACTTCGTCGCGTCGGAACGCGGCGGCAGCTTCAGGTCCACCGGGATCTTCGCCGCGACGTCGAACACCTCGCGGTCGAGGAACGGCACCCGCACCTCCAGCGAGTGCGACATCGAGATCCGGTCGGCCTTGACCAGGATGTCGCCGCGCAGCCAGGTGTAGAGGTCGACGTACTGCATCTTGGTGACGTCGTCCAGCTCGGTGCACTCGGCGTAGATCGGGGCGGTGACGTCGGTGTAGCGCACCGAGGGGTCGTAGCGGCGCATCAGGTGCTGCTTCTCCTCCTCGGTGAACATCCGGGCGTTGCCGTAGTAGCGCTCCTCGATCGGGGTGGTGCCACGCTCCAGGAAGCTCTTGCCCTTGACGCCCTGCGGGATCGCCTTGGAGACCGCGCGCAGGCCCTTCTGCACCCCGCCGGGCAGGCCGTTGACGGTCCCCAGCGACAGCGGCTCGCGGTAGATCGTGTAGCCGCCGAAGAACTCGTCGGCGCCCTCACCGGAGAGCACCACAGTGACGTGCTCGGCGGCCTTCTTGGCCACGAAGTAGAGCGGCACCAGCGCCGGGTCGGCCACCGGGTCGTCCAGGTGCCAGACGATCTTCGGCAGCGCGTCGATCATGTCCTGCGGACCGATCTTGGTGGGGATGGTGGTGACGTCCAGGTGCCGCGCCGACTCCTGGGCGACGTCGATCTCCGAATACCCCGGTACGTCGTAGCCGACGGTGAACGTGAGGATGTTCGGGTTGAACTCCCGGGCCAGCGCCACCACCGCTGTCGAGTCGATGCCACTGGACAGGAACGAGCCGACCGGCACGTCGGAGCGCATGTGCATGCGCACGCTCTCCCGCAGCGTCTCCCGGATCTCGTGGTAGAGCTTCTGCTCGTCGTCGACCGGCGCCGGCCGGAACACCGGCCTGTACCACCTACGCACGTCGATGCGCCCACCCGGCGTCCAGTTCAGGTATTCTCCCGAGCCGATCCGGCTGATGCCCTTGTGCAGGGTGCCGGGCTCCGGGACGTACTGCAGCGTCAGGTAGTGGCTCAGGTTGGCCGTGTCGACGCCCGCGTCGCCCTGGTAGTTGCTGTGCGCGAACGGCAGCAGCGCCTTCTTCTCCGACGCCAGGTAGAGGCCGTCGGCGGTCTCCAGGTAGTGCATGGGCTTGATGCCGAAGTAGTCGCGGGCACCGAACGCGCGCCGCTCCTGCCGGTCCCAGATGACGAAGGCGAACATCCCCCGCAGCCGGGTGAGCACCTGCTCGCCCCAGAAGTGGTAGCCCGCCACGATCACCTCGCCGTCGCCGGCGGTGGCGAACTGCGCGCCGAAGTTCCTGATCAACTCCTCGCGCAGCTCGATGTAGTTGTAGATCTCACCGTTGAAGGTGAGCAGGTAACGGCCGTTCGCGTAGGGCAGCGGCTCGTGGCTCGACGCGACGTCGATGATGGCCAGCCGCTTGTGGGCGAACACGCCGTCCGCGTACCGGCCGGAAGCGTCGCCGACCACCTCGACCCCGGTCTCGTCGGGGCCGCGGTGGTGCAGGCATTCCAACGCTCCGGCGATGTGGTCGCGATGCGCGGCGGCGTTACCGTTCGCGCTGAAGAAGGCCAGAAGTCCGCACATGGTGGTCATCTTTCCACGCGCGCTGTCGGCCCGTCGCAGCCGTCCGTCGATCCGCCCGCCGGGGGCGTCGCCACGAACCGGGCGCGCGGTACCGTCGGGATCAGCAACGAAGCGGAGGGAGCGGCGCAATGACCGAGGGACAAACCGACGGTACGCCGACGGACGGCACGGAATCGCACGATCCGGACTTCCCGGAGGCCTTCCTGTCCTTCATGCGGCAGGGCTGGAGCGACACCGCGCTCCCCGTGGCGCCCCGGCCGGAGACGCCCAACTACGCCAAGAGGCGTGCCGCGCTCTCCGCGGCCTTCCCCGGCGAGACACTGGTCATCCCCACCGGCACCGAGAAGGTCCGGGCCAACGACACCGACCACCCGTTCCGGCCGGGCAGTGACTTCGCCTACCTGACCGGCGACCACGACGCCGACAGCGTGCTGGTGCTGCGCCCGAACGGCTCAGGGCACGACGCGACGCTGTACATGCGACCCCGGTCGTCCCGGGAGACCGACGAGTTCTTCCGCAGCCGCAACGGCGAGCTGTGGGTGGGCCGGCGGCACACGCTCAGCGAGAAGTCGACCGAGCTGGGCCTGCCCACCGCCGACCTGACCGGCCTGGAGGCGACTCTCGCCGACCTGGCGCCGGGGCGTACCCGGGTGTTGCGCGGCTTCGACGCCCAGGTGGACGCGGCCGTCCGCGCCTACGACGGCCCGCGCGGCCAGGGGCAGCCGGCCCGCGACCGGGAGCTGGCGATCGCCATCTCGGAGATGAAGCTGGTCAAGGACGAGTGGGAGATCAGCCAACTCCAGGACGCTATCGACGCCACCGTACGCGGCTTCGAGGACGTCGCCCGGATCCTCCCGGCGGACCGCGCGGTCTCCGAGCGCCTCCTGGAGGGTGTCTTCGCGCTGAGGGCCCGGCACGACGGCAACGACGTCGGGTACAGCTCGATCGTCGGCGCCGGCGAGCACGCCACGATCCTGCACTGGGTGCACAACCACGGCGTCACCCGGCCGGGTGACCTGCTGCTGATGGACATGGGTGTCGAGGGCCGAAACCTCTACACCGCCGACGTGACCCGGGTGCTGCCGGTGAGCGGGCGGTTCACCGCCCTGCAACGCCAGGTCTACGACATCGTGTACGCCTCGCAGCAGGCCGGCATCGAGGCCATCCGCCCCGGGGTGAAGTTCAAAGACGTCCACCTGACCTGCATGCGGGTGCTCGCCGAGGGCCTGTCCGAGCTGGGTCTGCTGCCGGTGAGCGTGGACGAGGCGATGGACGAGAAGTCGACGGTCTACCGGCGGTGGACGCTGCACGGCTTCGGCCACATGCTCGGCATCGACGTGCACGACTGCTCGAACGCCCGCAAGGAGACGTACCGCGACGGCGCGCTCGGCGAGGGCTACGTCCTCACCGTCGAGCCGGGGCTGTACTTCCAGCCGGAGGACGAGCTGGTCCCCGCCGAGCTGCGCGGCGTGGGCGTCCGGATCGAGGACGACGTTCTGGTCACGGCGACCGGCGCGGTGAACCTCTCCGCCGGGCTGCCGCGCACCTCCGACGAGGTGGAGACCTGGCTGGCCGAGCAGCGCGAGGCGGGCCCCCGCCTGCCCGGCTGACCGCCGCACCAGCCCTCACCGCACCAGCCCTCACGCACCGGCGTCGCCGCCAGCCGACCAACGGCCCGGCGGCGCCGGTGTGCCGTTGTCGACCAGGCCCTCCGGCCCGGGCCGAGCGCCGGTCCCGGCGCCGCCCGACCCAGACTCACCTCTCGTGATCCACTCGCCTTCACGGAAACCGGGCTGTCCAGGGCGCGCGGACACCGCGTCTTCCGTGAACCCGAGTGGATCAACCCCTCGGCGCGCCTGCCGCACGGACGGCGGGCGGCACGCAGGTCAAGTGAGCAACGTCCGTTCCCGCGACGGTGGTGACGTTCACCCGCCCGAGTCGGCGTTTGCGCTGCTCACACCCTTTTCACCAACCCGGACCGCTTGCCCGCCGTCATCCGACCTGCGCCGAATGCGGGGTTATCTCGGATACGTCCGCATCGCGAAGATGGTTCTCATACGGTGGGGATCAGAGGCTGCAACCGATTTGTAGCTGGTCGTGGCGCCTCAGGCGGTGCGACCCCGTCTGGTAGCAGGAAAGGGCGGAAGGCTCTGATGTCCAACGACGTAACGAGTACCGACGGCGGGGCCTCGACAGCTCCGCCGACACGACGACGGCGGGCGCTGTGGGTCGCCGGCGTGGCCGGGCTGACCGGTGTGGTCGGTCTGGCGGCCCTCGGCGGCGTGGCCGCCAGGGATGACAAGCCCAAATCCGACCAGGTCTCCGACGCGCAGCCGTCGACCAACCGGCAGAACGTCAGTGACGCTGGTGGCGCGGACGAAGGCGGCGCCAAGGAAGCCGACGCTCGGGACGACGAGTGGAGCGGCGACGACTGGAGCGGCTTCGACGACCGGTCCGGCAAAGACGACAAGCGCCAGGACGACAAGCGCGACGAGAAGGACCGCACCAAGCAGGTCCCGTGCGACACGGACAAGCTGATCCAGGCCATCACGTTCGCGAACAACGAAGATGGCGGCGTACTGGAGTTGGCCAAGGGCTGCACCTACACCCTGACCCGCAACCAGGACGGCAACGGCCTGCCGGTGATCACCCAGCCCATCACCCTGAAGGGCGAGCACACGACCATCGGCCGTGAGGCCACCGCCGACTACTTCCGGATCCTCAACGTCGGCCCCGGGGGGAACCTCACCCTCAAGGGTCTGAGCATCAGGGGTGGTCAGACCCTTCAGTCCTCGATGGCCGCCGACCCCGCGACGGTCTGGGCGCCGTACTCGACCCTGGACCGGTCCACCGTGGCCGACCCGGCGGCGAAGCCGGCAGCAACAAAGGCGGCGAAGCCGGCAGCAACAAAGGCGGCGAAGCCGGCAGCGACAACGGCGGCCAAGCCTGCGGCGACAACGGCAGCGAAGCCCTCGGCGGCCAAAGCGGCGGCGAAGCCCTCGGCGGCCAAGGCGGCAGCGAAGCCCGCGGCGGCCAAGGCGGCAGCGAAGCCCACAGCCAAGCCCGCAGCGAAAGCGACGGCGAAGGCGGCAGCCGCCAAGCCGATCGCCGCGGAGGCAAAGCCGGCGGGGGCCGGAACCGCGGTGCCGCTGGTCGAGCAGCCCGGGTTCACCGACGGAGCCGGGGTGCTGGTGCAGCCCGGTGGCCGCGCGGAGATCCTGGACAGCGAGTTGCTCTACAACCAGTCCGGCGGCAACGGCGGCGGCCTGGCCAACTTCGGCAGCACCAGGCTCAGCAAGACGACAGTGGCGCACAACACCGCCTTCTTCTTCGGCGGCGGCATCTTCAACGTCGGGGTGCTCCAGGTCGACGAGTCGAAGGTCAACGACAACACCGGGATCATCGGCGGCGGCGGTATCGCCAACGGCGCGGCCGGGATCTTCACCGACAGCGTCGACGGTGGCTCGGTCTGGGTCTACAAGAGCGAGATCACCGACAACGAGACGCTCGGCTTCGGCGGCGGCGTGCTGGATGTCGGGGGCACCACGACGCTGCACCAGACGACGGTCAGTGACAACACCGCAGTGCTCGACGGTGGTGGCGTCGCGGTGGCGGACAGCCAGCTCACCCTCAAGGACGCCACGGTGGCCAAGAACACCGCCGCTCGCGACGGTGGCGGCCTGGCGGTGACCTCCGACAGCGTCGCGACAGTCGAGAACAGCAGGATCAAGGACAACACTGCGGGCTTCTCCGGCGGCGGCCTCTTCAACGACGACAGCGTCACCACGCTGCGCGACAGCGAGGTGGTGGGCAACCGGGCCGTCGGTCCGTTCGGCCGTGGCGGCGGCATCGTCAACGGCGAGGGGAGCCAGGTCACGCTCCACCGCACGAAGGTGGCGCACAACTTCTCCACCCTTCCGCCGGGGGGCATCTTCAACAGCATCGGCGGCACCGTGACGCTGGACGACGAGTCCGCGGTCACGGCCAACCGTCCGAACAACTGCTTCAACGTTGCGGACTGCTTCGCCTGATCGGGTGGGGCTGAACCACATAGAAGAGGTACGCCTCTCCGCGCCGTCACCGGCTCGGAGGGGCGTACCTGTTTGGCAGGTCAAGAGGGGTCTACGGCCGTGCTGGGCGGCAGTGGGCGCGGCGGGGTGTCCCGGCCTTTCCGGGGGCAACATGAACCGAATGTGGGCTTCTTTCGGATAAGCCCGCGAGGCGAGGAACCTTCTCATACGGTGGTTTTGGGAGCTACAACCGATTTGTAGCAGGGGACGCCCGTCTGACGGCGGCGACCCTGTCTGGTACGAGGAGAGGGCAGAGAGCTCCGATGTCCAACTACCTAACGAACAACGAAGCCTCCGGGCGGGCGACGGCCAAGCGCCGCCGCAAGCTCTGGCTCGCCAGTGGCGTAGCCGGTTTGACGGGCGTGATCAGTCTCGCGGCGGTTGGCGTCGCGGGCAGCGCCGGAGCCGTCGGCCTGAACTGGAACACCGCGCAGGTCAGCAAGGACGGCGACCAGCGGGGTGACGAGGGACGCGACTGGGACAAGGACAAGGGCGAGGACCGGAACAAGGACAAGGACAAGGACAAGGACAAGGACCACGAGCGCGGGAGGGAGGTGCCCTGCGACACCGACAAGCTGATCCAGGCGATCGTGTTCGCCAACAGCAAGAACGGCGGTGTGCTGGAGCTGGCCAAGGGCTGCACCTACAACCTGACCCGCAACGACTACGAGGGCAACGGCCTTCCGGTGATCACCGAGCACATCACGCTCAAGGGTGAGCACACGACGATCTCCCGGGAAGCCACCGCGGACTACTTCCGCATCCTGAACGTCGGCGCTGGTGGTCACCTCACCGTCAAGGGCCTGACCATCAAGGGTGGCCAGACCCTCGAACTGGAGAACGGCGTCGAGGCGGCTGCGGTCTGGGCGGCCTACTCGGACTCCGAGGCGCTCGCCGCCCAGGTGAAGGCCGGCACCCCGCTGGCCCAGGCGCTCACCGCGCGGCAGGCCAACCCGAAGGCGGGCCTGAAGGCCGCGCCGAAGGTCACCCCGAAGGCTCAGGCGGGCGTCGTGACGCCGCTCGTCCAGCAGCCGGAGGAGAACGACGGCGCCGGCATCCTGGTCCAGCCGGGTGGCACCGCCGAGATCCTGGAGTCCGAGGTCGTCCTCAACCAGTCGGGCGGCAACGGCGGTGGCGTGGCCAACTTCGGCACCACGAAGATCTGGCACAGCACCGTCGCCCGTAACACCGCCTTCTTCTTCGGTGGTGGTGTCTTCAACGCCGGCCTGCTCAAGGTCGAGGAGTCGAAGATCAAGGACAACACCGCCGTCATCGGTGGTGGCGGTATCTCGAACGGCGCCGCGCGGATCTTCACCGACGACGTCAACGGCGGGACCGTCGAGATCAAGAAGGGTGAGATCAGCGACAACGAGACGCTCGGCTTCGGCGGTGGCCTCCTCGACATCGAGGGCAACACCACGGCGTACGAGACCAAGTTCGTCTCGAACACCGCAGTCCTCGCCGGTGGCGGTCTCGTTGCGGCAGACAGCCAGCTGAACCTGCACCACGTCGCGATCGAGAAGAACAGCACCGCTGGTGTCGGTGGCGGTGTGGCCATCGTCTTCGACAGCGCGGTCACGTTCGAGAAGAGCAGCATCAAGGACAACACCGCCGGGTTCTTCGGCGGCGGGCTCTTCAACGTCGGCAGCGTGACCACGCTGCGCGACAGCGAGGTTGTCGGCAACCGGGCCGTGGGCCCGATCGGGGTCGGCGGCGGCATCTTCAACATCTTCGGCGAGGTCAACCTGTCGAAGACGACGGTCGCCCACAACTTCTCCACCTTCGAGCCGGGCGGTGTCTTCAGCTTCTTCGGAGAGGTGAACGTGGACGAGAAGTCCGCCATCACCGCCAACCGTCCGACCAACTGCCTGGCCATCCCGGGCGGCACCATCGAGAACTGCTTCGCCTGATCACCCTTGGGTGACGATGGCACAGCAGCAGGGGTGACAGCACCACGGACCGGCCCCCTTCCGCACCACGCGGAAGGGGGCCGGTTCACGTTCACGTCACTACTTCTGGACGAACACCGCCACGCTGCGCGCCGGGACGCTGAACGTGCCGGCCGCCCGGTCGAACGAGGCGGTACGCAGCGCCGGATCGGCCGAGTCGACCAGCACCGGGTGCAGCGCCACGTCCGCACCGCGCAGGTCGGTCACCGTCTGCTTCGCCGTCTCCGGGGTGCTGTTGAAGACGACGGTCAGCGACTTCCACGACCCGCCCAGCCCTCGGGCGTCGAGCGTCATGGTCAGCACGCCGGGCGTCTCCTGCTCCCCGGACAACGGGAACGCCACCCGCTGCTGCACCTGCTCGGCGGTGGCCAGCCCGAACACCGGCGACGACGCCCGGATGCGCAGCAGCTCGGCGTACCGGGCGTCGGTGGTGTTGATGGCCGCGCAGTCCGGCACCAGCGCCGGGTCCGCCAGCAAGGGCTTGGCGTACGACCACTTGTCCTCGTTGTCCTGCGCGGGCGGCAGACCGGCCCCGAACCCGTTGCCCCGCTCGCAGCCCCACCGGATCTGGTTGAACCAGTCTCCGGAGTTGTACGAGTTGCGGTCCAGTGACTTCGACCGCAGCCGTTCGGTGCCCGCGGTGACGAACCCGGTGCCCTGCCCCAGCACCACGGTGCCCAGCGCCAGCACCTGCATGCGGGAGCGGTCGGTCGCCGAGGTGGCCTGCGGCAGTTTGTAGGCCAGCGCGTCGTACAGGATCTCGTTGTCGTGCGCGTCGACGTAGGTGACGGCCTCCCCCGGAGCGGCGGTGTAGCCGGCCGGGGAGCCGTTGTAGTCCACCTGCGCGCCGGTGATCTGCCGTCCGGCGGTGTCGGTGAACCGGTACCCGCGCAGGTTGCCGGTGAGCCCCACCTTGATCAGGTCGTGGGCG
This sequence comes from Micromonospora zamorensis, assembly GCF_900090275.1. NCBI lineage: Bacteria > Bacillati > Actinomycetota > Actinomycetes > Micromonosporales > Micromonosporaceae > Micromonospora > Micromonospora zamorensis. Next base: position 4,204,005 of record NZ_LT607755.1, read on the forward strand.
TGCAGCAGGCGCGCCTTCTGCTCGGCCGCCGACCCGTTGACCGCGTCGCCGTTGGGGTCGGTGTAGAGCCCGGACGCGAAGCCCTGCACGCGGGGGTTGGTGTCGAACGGTCCGCCGCCGCGTACCGCGTCGCGCAGCCGGTCGTTGAAGGTGCCGATGCCGGTGCCGGCCATGTTGGCCTGGGTGGCCTGGACGAAACGGGCGTCGTTGGCAACCTCGCCGAAGTTCCAGCCCTCGCCGTAGAGCATGATCGCCTTGCCGTCGACGCCGTCGCGGGCGACGGTCAGCCGGTCCAGGGCGCTGCGGACGGCGAGGATGTTCGCCTTCGGGTGGTGACCCATCAGGTCGAACCGGAAACCATCCACCTTGTACTGCTTTGCCCAGGTCACCAGCGAGTCGACGACCAGCTTGCCCATCATGGCGTGCTCGGGCGCGGTGTTGGCGCAGCAGGTCGAATTGGCTACCGTGCCGTCCTCCAACAACCGGTGGTAGTAGCCGGGCACGACCTGGTCGAGCACCGACTTGTCGTCGACACCGGCGGCCGAGGTGTGGTTGTAGACCACGTCCATCACCACCCGCAGCCCGGCGCCGTTAACCCCGGCGACCATCCGCCGGAACTCGGTGGTCCGCGCCGCACCGGCCGGGTCGACGGCGTAGCCGCCCTCCGGGACGGTGTAGTGCAGCGGGTCGTACCCCCAGTTGTAGCCGTCGGTTTCGGCGACCGCCGCCACGCACTTCTGCTGTTCCGCGGAGTCCGGCGGGAGCGCCGCCAGGTCGCAGGCGGGCTGCCGCTGGTCGGCCCGCTTCTCCGGGATCGTCGCGAAGTCGAACGCCGGCAGCAGGTGCAGGTGGGTGACACCGGCGTCACCGAGCGCGCGCAGGTGGGTCATGCCGGCGGTCTTCGGGTCGGTGAAGGCGAGGAACGTTCCCCGCCGCTCGGCCGGCACGGTCTCGTCGGCGATGGAGAAGTCGCGTATCGACAGTTCGGAGATCTGCGCCTTCGCCGGGGGCACCGGCGCCGGTTTGCGCAGCGTCCGCCAACCCGCCGGGGCCAGCGCCGCATCGTTCAGGTCGACCAGCAGGCTGTGCGTGGAGTCCGCGGCGAGAGCCACCGAGTACGGGTCGGTCACCGACGCGGTGACCATCTTCTGCACCGCCGGCTGCCACGCCCGCACCTGGTACCGGTAGTACTTGCCGGCCCAACTCTGGTTGCCGCGCGCCGACCAGACACCGGTGCGGTCGTCGCGGCGCATCGGCACGGTCCTCGGCGCGGCGCTGGGCGAGTCGAACAGCTGCAACGCCACGGTGCGCGCGGTCGGCGCCCACAGCGCGACGCTCGGCGTCCGGCCCGCGAACGTCGGCCCGAGGGTGGCGTCGGTGGCCCGCGCGTACACGTCGTCGAGAACGCCGGGGATCTGCACGCCGGTCGCCGCGAGCAGGGCACCCTCCGCGTCGCGTTCGGTCACCAGCACCTGCCCCCGCAGCGCCGCCGGGACCTTGGCCAGGTCGCCCCGGTCCAGCGCGAAGCTACGGTACGACCACAGGTGCGGGAACGTCGTGCGCTGGGCTTCGGTGAGCCCGTTGCGCTGCGCCCGCAACGGCAACGTGGTGTACGTCCCGGTCAGTTCCCCGTCGACCACGCCGACCCCGCCCTCGGGCGCGACGACGAGCGCGTACGTCCTGCCGTCGGTCGGCGGGGTCTGCCACGCCACTGTGGACCGGTCGATCCAGTGCGCCCTCTGCTTGCTGATGTCGGTGTCCGCGTTGACGCTGGTCGCCGTGGACGGCAGCAACCGGCCCGGCGTGGCGGCGAGCAGCCACACCTCCCGGCCCGCGCTGGCGAAGTCGAGCCGCTGGTCGTCGGGCAGATCCTTGGTGTCGCCCTGGTGGATGACGTAGTTCAGCCCGGTCGCGCCGGCGGCCAGCGGCACCCGGAACACCGCCCCGAACGCGTCAGTGCTTGTGGGCTTCAGCGGCGCGGACCACTCGGTCGGGTTGGCCGCGCCGTCCCACAGGTGCAGGCCCCAGCCGTCGTAGTTGCCGTCGGCCCTCCGATAGTGGATCACCGCGGTGCCCTCCTCGACCGCCGGATCCGGTTCACCGGTGGCCGCCTGCCTGCTCGGGTAGACCACCGGGTCACCCTGTTTGAGCCAGACCTCGCCGGTTGCCGTGACGTCGACGCTGCGGTCCTGGGCGACGTCCTTGTTGCCGTCGGAGTCGACCACCACGAAACCCACGGACTTCGCGCCCGGCTTGAGTTTCACCCAGGCGAACCGGCCGTAGGCGTCCTCCCCGGCGAACGGCTGCCCCTTGGGCCACTCGGTGACGTACGCCGGGTCGATGTCCCCCCAGGCATACAAACTCCAGTCGTCGTACCCACCGGCGGGGCGTTGGTAGTGCACCACCGCCCACTCCCGGGACTTGCCCTGTGCCGGCGTACCCACGATGGCCATGGAACGGGCGGTCGCGGTGCGGCCCCGACCGTCGCGGACCACCGCCTTGTACTCGACGCGGGTGCCGCCGGCCAGGCCGGTCAGGTCGTGCTGCACGGTGTACGGCGCGTGGTCGGCGCTGCCCAGCAACGTCCACCGACCACCCGCGACCCGGGCGGCGACGGTGACGGTGGCGAGCGGGTCACCGGTCACCTGGGCGGTGACGGCGGCCCGGGTGGCGACCAGCGCGTCCGGAGCCGGGCTGGTGATGGTGATGCGCGGCGCGGCGACCGGGCGCGCGACGGGCGTGCCGGCCCGGTGCACCACCGCCGACAGCGGGGGCACGGTCAGGCTCAGCTTGCCGTCGGCGCCGGCCGTGGCGGTCTGGCTGCCGCCGTAGATGCCGGTGAAGGTGACGCCGGCCGACCAGGTGTCCACTGTGACAGTCTGCGCGGTGTCGGCGTTGTTCACCGCCACGACGTACTCGGTCCGGTCGGCGGGGGCGATCCGGGAGGCGGCGAAGACGCCGGGGCCGTCGGCGGCGTACCTGGTGACCTGCACACCGTCGCGCAGCGCGGGGTGCGCCTGGCGCAGCCGGCCCAGCTCGGCGATCGTCCGGTACAGCGGGTGGCTGGTGTCGAACTGGTCGCTGGCGTGGGTGCGGTCGGTGCCGAGCAGGTCGTCGTCGAGATAGTCGGGGGTCTTCGAGGCGAACATGTCCTGCCGGGCGTCCTTGTCCCCACCGGGGCCGGTGAAGCCCTGCTCGTCGCCGGAGTAGACGACCGGTTGTCCACGGGTCAGGAACATCAGCTGGTGCGCGAGCTGGTCGCGGCGCAGGTGACTGGCCGGGTCGGTGCCACCACCGGCGACGAACGACCCGATCCGGCCCATGTCGTGGTTGCCGAGGAAGGTGGTGAGCCGGCCGGCGTCGGTGTCCCGGGCGGCGTAGAGGTCGTCGCGGGCGTACACGTCGGCGAGCGCCTTCGCCGAGCCGGCACCGGCGGTGTAACCGCGCGCGGCCTCCTGGAAGGCGAAGTCGAGGGTCGCCGGCAGGCCACCCTGCCGCACGTAGCTGGAGCTGATCTCCGGGTCGGCGCTGTAGACCTCGCCGAACATGAAGAAGTCCTTCTTGCCGGCCTTTTCGGCGGCCCGCTCGATGCCCTGGCTGAACTGCGGCCAGAAGTCCATGTTGACGTGCTTCACGGTGTCCAGCCGGAACCCGTCGACGCCAGTCGCGCCGATCCAGTCCCCGTACGCCCTGGTCAGCCCCTGGACCACCTCGGGGCGCTCGGTCCACAGGTCGTCGAGGCCGAAGAAGTCGCCGTACTCGCTGTTCTCACCGGCGAACGTGGAGTCGCCCCGGTTGTGGTACATGGTGGCGTCGTTCAGCCAGGCCGGGACCTTGACTGTCGCGTCCTTCGGCTCGGCGAAGGTCGGGGTGTACGGGAACGACTCCTGGTCGACCGACGGGAACGCGCGGCTGCCGTCGGCGTAGTTGCGGTCCTCGAACGCCCGCCCCTGCGCGTCGGTGTACGGCGAGGTCGCCTTGTCCACGTACGCGTACTTGTCCTCGGCGTACTTGATGACGTCGGCGGTGTGGTTGACGATCACGTCGAGGTAGATCTTGATGCCGCGCTGGTGGGCGAGCTTGACCAGGCGCTTCATCTCCTCGTTGGTGCCGAAGTGCGGGTCCACCTGGGTGAAGTCGGTGATCCAGTAGCCGTGGTAACCGGCCGAGACGTCGTCGCCGGCGCCCTGCACCGGCCGGTTCTTGAAGATCGGGGCGAGCCAGATGGCCGTGGTGCCCATCCCCTGGATGTAGTCCAACTTGTCGATGACGCCCTTGAGGTCACCGCCGTGGTAGAAGCCCTTGTCGGCCGGGTCGAGCCCGGTCCGCAGCCGGTCACCGGTGAGGCCGCCCCGGTCGTTGCGGGGGTCACCGTTGGCGAACCGGTCCGGCAGGACGAAGTAGAACTGCTCGGCCCGGGCGGAGTTGTCGCCGGCCTTCAGCAGTGCCTCGGCGGAGGGTTCGTTGCTCCACTGGGCGGCGCCGCCGACGGCGACGGGGACACCGGCGGACGTCCGAGGGGCCGCGGCGGCGGCCGGGGGCACGGCGACCGAGGTGCCGACGAGCGTCAAGGTGAGCAGGGAGACGAGGGCCAGGGTGGTGCGCGGTTTCGGCGGGGGTGTCATCGACGCCTTCCTCTGGTCGCTGATTGGCCGCACGCTAACCCTTGCCGAAACATTCTGCAATACCTTGCAAACACTGTCGCAACACAGCAGAGTCCTTGCGGAAACGCGGCTCAGAGCCCGCCGCAGCGCACCCCGTCGACAGTGCACAGCCGTGGCGTACCCGACGTCCGCTCCATGTGGAATCGCAACGACACCGACCCACCGGGCCGCACGTCCACCCCACTGACGTACGTGAAGCCGTCGTCGGACTGACGCACCGTCCCCTGCGGAACGCCCTCCACCCAGGCGGTCACGAACCGTCCGCCGGAGAACTCCAGCCGCACCGTCCAACCACGGCTCTGGGGCGACGCGTTGACCATCGACACCTCGCCGATGAATCCCCCGTCGAAGCTCTGCACCACCCGGTACCGGCCAGTCACCGCCGGCTGCACCTGCGCCGCCCGACTCGGCGACCGCGTCACCGTCGGCCGACCCGTCGGCCCGACAGACGGGGCCACCGACGGTGACGGCGTCGCGGCGCTCGGGGGCAACCCGCTCGCACGCGCGGACAACCCCGGCAACGCACCTGCCGGCGACGACGCCGGTGCGGGTTCGCTCGGCGCGGCCTCCGCCGACGGCAGCGGCAACGCCGGCGGCGCCGACGCGCCGTCCGGGGCCGGATCAGGCCCCCGGTACGTGCCCAGGGCCACGAAGAGCAGGACCACCATCACGACGACACCGGCGCCCACCACGATCCAGGGCGACGACACGATGGCGACCGGACCGGGCGACAGTCGCGGGAAGCGACGCATGCCGGACATGTACCTCCCTCAGCGGACCGTCCGGGCAGCGTAGCGACCGGCGGACGGGCCGGGAAGCGCCGCCGCCGCACCCACGGCCCGAAACCAGCTCAGCCGAGCCGGCAGTCGATCCCGTTGATCGTGCACCGGCGCGGCCGCTCGGCGGACTCACCCCACCCGAGGCGCAGCCGCAGCGTCCGCGAACCACCCGGGTCCAGCGAACGGGTCCCCCGCAACACGAACTCGCCGTTGCCGCGCCCCCGCACCGAGATCCCCTCGTCGTCAGAAATGCGCAGTGCCCACAGGTCGTCGTCGAACGTCAACTCCACCACCCAGTCCACCGACCGGCTCGACTCGTTCGCGATCGACAGCACCGCCGCGTCCCCGTCCCGGCCGTTCGTGCCGACCTCGTACCGGGCGCTGACCGTCTTCGCCACCAGGGGCGTCGACACCGCCGGGGCGCTCGTCCGCCCCGGCGTCGGGGAGCCGGTCACGCTGACGCGTGGCGACGGCATCCGACTGCTGCGCGACGGCCGAGGCGACGCCGAACGCCGCTCCACACCAGCCGGACTCGGCCCACCCGTCGCCGACGCCGCAGCCGGCACGGTCGGCAGGAACACCGGAGGCGCGGCCTGCGGTTTGGCGTCCCGCTCCCTGGTCCGGAACGACAGCAGCGCGATCACCAGGAGCACCACCAGCGCACACACACCGAGCAGCACCACGATCCACGGCACCGATGCCAACACCCGAGCCGCCCGCGTCCCCGTCGCACCGTCCGGCCGCACCGCCATCAGGTCTCCCCTCGTCCCCCACAGACGCGACAGCGTAGCCAGCACCAGCCAGACCGGAAACCAGGCGGGTACGGATCCGGCCGACCGGCCGACGCGCCACGGAAAACGGCCCGCCCCGGCGGACGTTCCCGCTCGGTCAGGCCGTCCGGACGACAGTGCAGATGAGCGGCCCCTCGTCCGAGGTCCGCAGCAGATAGCGATACCGCTCCCCCGGCACCGACTGCCCCCGGCTGTCCAGGAACTCCCACTCCACCGCCACCATCGTCAACAGCGCGGACAGCGGCTGCACGTCCTCGATCCGGGCATGCGCCGCGATCAGCTCCCGCTCCTGGTAGTCGGGTGCGGCGCCCACGAAGGACAACGCCACCGCCGCCGGTGACGTGAACGAGAAGCTGTAGGTGTCGGCCACCACCAACCCCGGCAGGGCATAACAGCCGGCGAGAACCGGCAGGTCGCCGGAGGTCAGCGCCACGCCGTACCGGTCGAAGAAGTCGGCCAACGTGTCGAGATTCGTGGGAGCGTTCACGGCAAGGGCAATTGCCGGTCACCGGCCAGGTCAAACCTCAACGAGGCGGTACACGTACCTCGATCTCCGAACCCAGCCTGGCATCGTTGGCCAGACCCAGGTCGTCCCCACTCCAGAACCGCCCCGGGTCGTACCAGTTCGGACGCCGCCCCGCCGGCAACAACCCCATTGCCTCGTAGGTCACCGCGACCACCTCGGCGCAGTACGCAGTCTCCAGTGCCCGATCCCGCTCCGCCGGGGTGGACGGGGTCGATCCGGTCGGCGTCGACTGTGGTGCCGGCCGGCCAAGGTGCGACAACGCCAGGCGGCCGAGCTGCGGCAGCGCAAGCTTGCCGGGGTGCGGCAGAGCCGGCACCCGACCACGCACCCACCGCCACGCCAACTGGGCCGTCGACGGGAACGGCGTGCCGTCCAACCGCGCGATCGTCCGCAGCACCGCCCGCTCCATCTCCCCGTCGGCCGGCGGGTCGAGCTGCCGCAGCCAGGCCCGTTGACCGTACCGGTTGGCCCACACGCCGACCGCGTCCCGCAGGTCGTGCAACTGGACCCCACGCTGGTGGGTGCCCGACCACAGATCGGGCAGCGACCTGCCCAGCTCCGCGTGCCACATCAACGGCGGCATGTCGTCGAGCACCACCGCCATCCCGACGTGGTTGACCGGGCTGTTGGTGGTGAACTGGATCGCCCGGTCCGGCACGCTGCGACCCCGGAACACCCACACGTCACCGGTGCGGGTCAACTCGACGGCCTCATCCAGGCTGATGCTCATGAGGGTCTAGCCTAGGCCGATGCGGCAACGAATGCGGTGGTGGAAGGTTCTCGGGCTCGCCGGCCTCGCCGGCGTCGCGGCTTCCGGCGTGGTCATCGCGCGCGCTGAACGGCGCCGACGCGCGTACACCCCGGAGGAGATCCGGCAGCGGCTGCTGGAACGACACGCCCAGGCCGGCGACGCCACGAAGCCCAGCGACCCCGCCTGACCACCCACCCCTGTGGATCGTCGACGGGGCACCTGAGCAGGCGCATGATCGATATCATCGGGGCATGACGACGCCTGTCGCACAACGGCCCTTCGTCCTGTCCCCCCCTGCTGCGCCGGTCGAACGGCACGGCAACGTCGACCTGCACCTGCCCACCCGCACCGACCCCGCCCCCGCCGTCGTGGTGGTGCACGGCGCCCCACTGCCGCCCGACGCAGCCGACCCGCGCGACTGGCTTCTCTACCGCGGCTACGGCGCACTGCTCGCCGACAGCGGCGTGGTCACCGCAGTGATCAGCTACCAGGTAACCGACCTGTCAGCCCTCCCCGCCGCGGCCGACGACATCGCCGCGATGGTCGAGCAGGTCCGCGCCGACCCGCGCGTCGACCCCGAGCGGGTAGTGCTGTGGTTCTTCTCCGGCGGAGGCCTCTTCGCAGCGGACTGGCTGCGCGCGGCACCACCATGGCTACGCGGGATCGCGCTCACCTACCCGCTGCTCGTCCCCTTCCCCGGCTGGGAGGTCGACCCCCGGTTCCTGCCCGTCGACGCACTCGACTCCGGTGCGCACGTCCCTCTGGTGCTGACCCGGGCCGGACGGGACATCCCACCGGTCCTGGCCGGGATCGAAGCGTTCCTCCCGGCGGCGACCGCCCACGGCTGGCCGATACAGGTGATCGAAATACCGGACGGTCAGCACAGCTTCGACATCCTCGACCACAACCCACAGTCGGAGGCCGCCGTCGTGACCGCACGAGACGCAGTCCTCGACCTGCTGAAGGCGACCTGACCCACTCCGCAGGTCTGTCGGTCGGCGGACCTCGGTCGACGGCTCTCCGCCCTCGGTCGGCCGCCCTCGGTCGACGGCTCTGGGCCCTCGGTCGACGGCTCTGGGCCCTCGGTCGGCGGCCCTCGGTCCTCGGTCCGCGGTCAACGGCCCTCTGGGTCTCCCATGATCGTGCTCGATCCAGGTTGTAGTGGCCTCGTCGGCGCCAAATGGGGCCTGTTTCCTGGATCGAGCGCGACCTTGGCGTGATGCGTCGCGTTTGACGTCCCCGGCGTGACTGTCCGGATCACCACCCCGGTCAAGATCCGCGCAACATCAGGGAACTTGCTGTCTCGCCGCGACGTGAGGCAGCACTTTCCCCGAAAGTGCGCGGATCTTGGATTGTCGGCGCCCGGGGTTGCGGGGTGTGGTGTCCGGTTCGGCGGATCCGGCCGTGGGGTGGATGTCCGGTTCGGCGTGGGTGTCCCGTGGTCGGGGCCACCCTGGGGGCGGAATCGTGGGCCGGGCGGGGTCGTTATACCTGGCATGCCACCGCGACTTCGGGCCGTGGGGCGCGGCAGCCGCCGGGAACACCCGACCGGCCGCCCCGGTTACATCCCCCGGAGCACGCAGGCCGGAAGCCCGGCGGAATGACTCGCCGGCCCGGCCGGTTACACACCCCGCACCCCCGAGCACCACAAGCCGGGGCCAGGTGGAATGACCCGCCGCCCCGCACCGTTACACCCTTCCCCGACGCCGGCCCCCCATGGCCGCCGGGCAAGAACCTCCAAAACTTTCCCCCCTTGCACGTACGGCACGCCCACCCCCCGGGCGTGCCGTGCACCCCCAATCGCAGAGGAGCACGCCATCATGCGTACCGATCTGATTCGTAAGACCGCTCTGACCGCTGCTGGCCTGGCCTTCACCGGCGGCGCCATCGTCGGACCCGTCACCACCGCCTTTGCCGCCCCGAACACCAGCAAGCCGGCGTCGCAGACGCAGTCTGACCGCAAGCCGTCTGGTGAGCGTCAGCTGGGCGTGCGCTACGAGGCCCAGCCGAACTTCTACTACTGCGGACCCGCCGCCGCCCGTAACGCCCTGAGTGTGCAGGGCAAGGACATCAGCGTCGACGCCATGGCCAAGGAGATGGGCACCACCGAGGCCGGCACCAACTCCATCAACGACATCACCCCCGTGCTGAACAAGGAGACCGGCAAGAACGACGCCTACCGGTCCGTGGAGATCAGCACCCCGGATGCTGACGCCAAGCAGACCGACAAGCTGCGCGCCGACATCGTCCGCACCGTTGACGACGGCCGGGCAGTAGTCGCCAACATCGCCGGCACCACCACCGACACCGACGGTGCTATCCACTCCTTCGAGGGCGGGCACTACATCAGCGTCGTCGGCTACCGCGACAACGGTCAGATCGTGAAGATCGCCGACTCCGCCAACCCGAACACCGCCTCCTACGAGGTCACCGTCGAACACCTCGCCGACTGGATCGCCACCCGCGGCTACGCCACCAGCTGACCGCGACTGACACGAAGCGAAGGGCCGGACCCCACCACGGGGCCCGGCCCTTCGGCACGTCCAGGTCAGGTGTCGCTGTGGGCGCGCGCCGGCTCGGTGTCGGGCGCCGGGGGCTCGGCGGCCTCCAGCCGATGGGCTCGTCGGCGCAGCCACCAGGTGCTGGCGAGGCCGGCGAGCACGGCGAGGACCAGCCCGGCCCAGGAGATGTCCTTGAGCCAGTGCTCGGCCGCCCGGCCCACGGTGAACAGCAGGTAGGTGGTGCCGAACGCCCAGACCAGCCCTCCGGCCGCGTTGGCCAGCAGGAACCGCCGGTACGGCACGTGCAGCGCCCCGGCGAGCGGCCCGGCCAGGATCCGCAGGAGTGCCACGAAGCGACCGAAGAACACGGCCCAGACTCCGTACCGGGCGAAGCTCTGTTCCGCGCGGGCAAGTTGGGCGGGGCCGAGATGGCGGGGGAAGCGGCGACCCAGTCGGGCGAGTAGTGGACGGCCACCCCGGCGGCCCACGGCGTACCCGATGGAGTCACCGACGATCGCGCCGGTGGCCGCGGCGGTGGCCACCCACTCCGGTTCCACCACGCCGGTGGCGGCGAGCAGGGCGGAGCTGACCAGGACGATCTCGCCCGGCAGGGGCACGCCCATGCTTTCCACGCCGATCACCCCGCCGACGAGCAGGTAGACCGCGATCGGCGGCAGCGACTCGAGCCAGTGCTGGACATCGAACACGGTGACCCCTTCCGGCCGGCCTCGAACCCTACCTGTGGCGGCCCGATCGCAGGGTGCACCGCGGCAGCGGTCCGGTTCAGGTGGCACGACCCACGCCCCGTAGGGCGTCCTAGGAGGCTAGGGGTGGTGGTGAACCGTGGAAGGCGCCAGCCGGGTTGCAGAACTAGCAAGACGGACGTACGGTTTTGTTGAGAGCGGAATCGGCGGTAAGTGTCACCTAACCTCGGCGGCCCCCCGACCGGTGCGACAGACTGCTCAGGACTACTCACGGTCGCTGGTGTGAAGGAGTACGACGTGGCGAGCCTCGACACCTTCGGTGCGAAGACCCAGCTACGCGTCGGAGACGCGAGCTACGAGATTTTCAAGATCGACAAGGTGGACGGCCACGCCCGGCTGCCGTACAGCTTGAAGGTCCTGCTGGAAAACCTGCTGCGGACCGAGGACGGCGCGAACATCACCGCCGACCACATCCGTCAGCTCGGCGCGTGGGACTCCACCGCCGCCCCGAGCGTGGAGATCCAGTTCACCCCGGCGCGGGTGCTCATGCAGGACTTCACCGGCGTGCCCTGCGTGGTCGACCTGGCCACCATGCGCGAGGCGGTGCGAGACCTGGGCGGCGACGCCAGCAAGGTCAACCCCCTCGCCCCGGCCGAGCTGGTCATCGACCACTCGGTGATCGCCGACCTGTTCGGCCGCGAGGACGCGTTCGCCCGCAACGTCGAGCTGGAGTACGAGCGCAACAAGGAGCGTTACCAGTTCCTGCGCTGGGGCCAGACCGCGTTCAACGAGTTCAAGGTCGTCCCGCCGGGCACCGGCATCGTGCACCAGGTCAACATCGAGTACCTGGCCCGCACCATCATGGAGCGCAACGGCCAGGCCTACCCGGACACCGTGGTCGGCACCGACTCGCACACCACGATGGTCAACGGCCTGGGTGTGCTGGGCTGGGGCGTCGGTGGCATCGAGGCCGAGGCCGCGATGCTCGGCCAGCCGGTCAGCATGCTGATTCCCCGGGTGGTGGGCTTCAAGCTGTCCGGCGAGATGCCGGCCGGCACCACCGCCACCGACCTGGTGCTGACCATCACCGAGATGCTGCGCAAGCACGGTGTGGTCGGCAAGTTCGTGGAGTTCTACGGCCCCGGCGTGGGCGCCGTGCCGCTGGCCAACCGGGCCACCATCGGCAACATGTCCCCGGAGTACGGCTCCACCGTGGCGATCTTCCCGATCGACGCGGAGACGATCCGCTACCTGGAGCTGACCGGCCGCGACGCCGCTCAGGTCGCGCTCGTCGAGGCGTACGCCAAGGAGCAGGGCCTCTGGCACGACCCGGACGCCGAGCCGGACTACTCCGAGCGCCTGGAGCTGGACCTGGGCTCCATCGAGCCGTCGCTCGCCGGCCCGAAGCGCCCGCAGGACCGGGTGCCGCTGGGCGCCGCCAAGACGCTGTTCCGCTCCGCGCTGACCGACTACGTCGCGGACGACTCCGTCGGTGAGCGTGACCTCAAGCCGGGCGTACCCCGCGAGGAGCTTCCGCGCGGCGCGAATGGCCCGGCCGACGAGGCCAGCGCCGAGTCGTTCCCGGCCAGCGACCCGCCGGCCAACGAGTTCAGCGACCCGGCCGACGAGCCGCGCGACCTGGAGACCGCCGCGGTCGGTGCCGGCGGTCGCGCCAGCAACCCGGTCCGGGTCACCGGTGCCGACGGTGTCGAGTACGAGCTGGACCACGGCGCCGTGGTGATCGCCGCGATCACCTCGTGCACCAACACGTCCAACCCGCAGGTGATGATCGGTGCCGCGCTGCTGGCCCGTAATGCCGTCGACAAGGGCCTGACCAGCAAGCCGTGGGTGAAGACCACCCTGGCGCCCGGCTCGAAGGTCGTCATGGACTACTACGAGCGGGCCGGCCTCACGCCGTACCTGAACAAGCTCGGCTTCAACCTGGTCGGCTACGGCTGCACCACGTGCATCGGCAACTCGGGCCCGCTGCCCGAGGAGGTGTCCGCCGCGGTCAACGAACACGACCTGTCGGTGGTCTCGGTGCTCTCCGGCAACCGGAACTTCGAGGGCCGGATCAACCCGGACGTCAAGATGAACTACCTGGCGTCCCCGCCGCTGGTGGTCGCCTACGCCCTCGCCGGCACGATGGACATCGACCTGGCCAACGAGCCGATCGGTGAGGACACCGAGGGCAACCCGGTCTACCTGCGTGAGATCTGGCCGAACAGCGCCGAGATCCAGGACGTCATCGCCCAAGCGATCGGCGCCACCGGGTTCAGCGCCGCGTACGCCGACGTCTTCGCCGGCGACGAGCGGTGGCAGTCGCTGCCCACCCCGACCGGTGACACCTTCGCCTGGGAGAACGACTCCACCTACGTGCGCAAGCCCCCGTACTTCGAGGGCATGCAGCAGGAGCCGAGCCCGGTCGTCGACATCGCCGGTGCCCGCGTGCTGGCCAAGCTGGGTGACTCGGTGACCACCGACCACATCTCGCCGGCCGGCTCGATCAAGGCCGACTCCCCTGCCGGCACGTACCTCGCCGAGCACGGCGTACCGCGCCACGAGTTCAACTCGTACGGCTCCCGCCGGGGCAACCACGAGGTGATGATCCGGGGCACCTTCGCCAACATCCGGCTGCGCAACCAGCTGGTGCCCGGGGTGGAGGGCGGCTTCACCGTCAACCACCTCACCGGCGAGCAGACCTCGATCTACGACGCCTCCGTGGCCTACCAGGAGGCCGGCATCCCGCTGGTCGTGCTGGCCGGCAAGGAGTACGGCTCGGGCTCGTCGCGGGACTGGGCGGCCAAGGGCACGATGCTGCTGGGCGTCCGGGCGGTCATCGCCGAGTCGTACGAGCGGATCCACCGCTCCAACCTCATCGGCATGGGCGTGCTGCCGCTGCAGTTCCCGGTGGACGTCACCGCCGAGTCGCTCGGCCTCACCGGCACCGAGACGTTCACCATCACCGGGGTGACCGCGCTCAACGACGGCGAGACCCCGCGCACCGTGCAGGTCAGCACCGACACCGGCGTGGAGTTCGACGCCGTGGTGCGGATCGACACCCCCGGTGAGGCGGACTACTACCGGCACGGCGGCATCCTGCAGTACGTGCTGCGCCGCATGATCGCCAACTGATCGCGTACGGCTGGTCGAGGGCCGCTCCCGCTCCGGCGGGGGCGGCCTTCGCCGTTCAAGTCGAGGAAGGCTCGCGGTCAGAGCGGGAGCGCGAGGGCAGCCAGCCGTTGGTCTATCGCCGCATCCACTTCCCGGACATCGTAGCCACGTAGCCGCCGTCGCAGGCTGGCCGCCCGCAGCGCGTCTCGCGCGGCAGCCCGTGACACAGCGCTGTCAGTAGCCAGAGCCCCATCGACCTCGGCAAAGAGGTTCTCGACCTGACGCATGTCATAACCGCGCAGAGCAACGACGAACGGCAATTCCATGTGGCGACCATATCGGTCGCCGGCTGCGCCCAACAGGGATGCGCGACAGGGACTCTCATCCGCTCGCGGATGAGGTCGTCGGCCCGGTCGATCACGGCCCGGCGCCCGACGGGGTGGGCCCTCAGCGCAGCCGCAGCGCGACCGCACGGGCCTCCTCGTCGGTGAGGGGCAGGAACCAGAGGAAACGGCGGACGATGGCGACCGGATCGGGGCCGCCCGGCTGGCCGCGCAGGTCGCGGATCGCCCGGCGGGTGATCCGCGAGAACTCGGGGATCAGGGTCGCTCGGCGGGCGAAGTCCGTCGGGGTCGCTCGCATTGTGGGGCAGGGCCAGTCCTGACCGCAGGCGTCGCACGTCCAGAGTGGGCCGTCGGCGGTGTGCGCGACCGGCGGGCCGCACCGGGAGCGCCAGCGTGATTCGGGTACGACGTTCGGCGCGCGACCAGGGCCACGGTACGGAGGGTGCCGTGGCCCGGTCGGGCGGGGCAGGCTCGGCCTGACCGGTGGCGGGCCGCCCGTCGGCTTCGGGTGGTTCCGGGGCCTGTCCTCGGGCATTCGTGCTCCCTCCTCGACGCTGTCTCAACACACCCTGCCGAGAGTTGCCAAGCCATCACACCGCGTAGAACTATTTCCTTCCGACGTCTGGAACGTTCTGAAGGGTCTGGGAATGAATCGAGTCGTACAGGCGGCGATGGTCGAGAGGGGCCACACAGCGGACAGTCTTGCTGCTGAGATTGGTGTCGATCCGAAGACGGCCGCGAAGTGGGCGAGCACGGGACGAGTTCCCCAGACGCGTCATCGCGCCCGGGTTGCCGAGGTGCTCGGTAGGAACGTTGAAGAGCTGTGGCCGGACGTGTTGAAGCGCCGGACGCCGGCCTGGTTCCGGCCCTGGGCCGAGATCGAGCGTGAGGCGGTGTCGCTGCGGTGGTTCGAGTTCGCGTGGATACCGGGTCTCTTTCAGACCAAGGCGTACGCGCTGGCGACGCTTGTCGGCGAGGCGTTGACGCCGGCCGAGGCCGATGATCTCGCCGAGGCTCGGCTGAGCCGGCAGGCCATCCTGCGGCGGGAACGCCCACTGCGAATCGTCGCGGTCCTCGACGAGGGAATTCTCCGGCGCACCCTCGACGGTGACCGGGCCATGATGCGCGAGCAGTGCGAGCGGCTGGCCGAACAGGCAGCCCTGCCGAACGTGTCGCTGTTCGTCGTGCCCACCGACGTCGGCATGTACCCGGGCCTCGGTGGGCCGTTCACGGTGGCGGAGATGCCGGACGGAGGGCGGGTCGCGCACGTCGACAGCCAGGCGCAGGCGCAGCTCATCGACAAGACCGCCGATCTTGCTAGCCTGGATCGACGGTGGGAGCGCATTCGCGACGGAGCCCTGTCGCGTGCGCAGTCCCTCAATTTCATCAGAGAAGCGGCGGCATCATGGACCTGACCGGCGCTCGGTGGCGCAAGAGCACCAAGAGTGGCAACAACGGCGGAAACTGTGTCGAGGTGGCCGACAACCTCGCGGGCGTCATCGGCGTACGTGACTCCAAAGACCCGGCCGGTCCGACGCTCGCCTTCGACCCGACGGCCTGGGCCCGATTCCTGGCTATGGCCAAGCGGGGCTGACCCCACTGCCCTACCCGGCGAGTTCGTTGGCCCGGTCGAGCAGCGCACGGCGTTCGGCGTCCGAGCCGACCATCGCCGCGGCCTCCCTGAAGAGCGCGGCGGCCCGCAGCCGGTCACCCTGCCGGGCGACCAGATCGGCCCGCACCGCCACGGCGAGCGGGTTGCCGTCCAGCCCTCCCCCGGCCTGCGCCGCGTCGAGCAGGCCCAACCCGGCGTACGGCCCGTACGCGTAGCCGTGCGCGACCGCGCGGTTGAGCGCGATCACCGGTGAGGGCCGGATGCCGATCAGCGCGTCGTAGGCCCGTGCGATCGCAGGCCAGTCGGTGGCGTCGGCGGACGGTGCGGTGGCGTGGCAGGCGGCGATCCGGGCCTGCCAGGCGTACGGCCCGTCGTGGCGTACCCGAGAAAGGGCGTCCAGGCCCTCGGCGATGGCCGCACGGTCCCACCGCGCGCGGTCCTGCCGTTCCAGGGTGAGCAGGTTGCCTGCGGCGTCCCGACGGGCGTCGCGGCGGGAGTGCTGGAACAGGAACAGTGCCAGCAGCGCGGCCACCTCGGACTGCTTCGGCATCAACCGGTCGAGCAGCCGGGCCAGCCGGACCGCCTCGTCGGCGAAGGCCGGCTCGCCGTCGACGACGTAGCCCCGGGTGAACAGCAGGTACAACACGGCGAGGACGCCGGGCAGCCGCTCGGTCAGCGCCGGCCCGCTGGGCACCCGGTATGGAATACCGGCCTGCGCTATGCGGGTCCTGGCCCGGGTCAGCCGTCGGGTCATTGTCGACTCGTTGACCAGCAGGAGTCGAGCGATGTCGCCGGTCGGCACACCGCAGACGGTTCGCAGCGTCAGCGCCACCCGGGCGTCGATCGCCAGCGCAGGGTGGCAGCAGGTGAAGATCAGGCGCAGTCGGTCGTCCACCACGTCCTCCGGGACCTCCGGGTCGGGCTGCCCCTCAGGCGGCGTGAGCAGCGCCAGGTCGTGCAGCTTGCGGCGTTCCACAGTGGCCCGCCGCAGCACGTCGAGCGCCCGGTTGCGAGCCACCGTCATGAGCCAGCCGCCCGGGTTGCCCGGCACACCGTCGGCGGGCCAGCGCTCCAGTGCGACGGCCAGCGCCTCCTGGGCGCAGTCCTCGGCCAGCGCCCAGTCCCCGGTAACCCGGATCAGGGTCGCGACGATCCGGGGGTACGCCTCGACGCTGGCGTCGCCGACGGCCTGCGCCGCCGCAGCCGCCACCGCGCCGGCCGGTGCGGGCGGGCGTACCGGCCGGGGCTGCGGTGTGGACAACTCGTCAGGCGGACAGGTCCGCGAACGGGCGCAGTTCCAGCCGCCCTTCGTGGGCCATCGGGTGCGTCCGCGCCACCTCGATCGCCTCGTCCAGGTCCGCGCAGTCGAGCAGGTCGAAGCCCACGATCACCTCCATGGTCTCCGCGAACGGCCCCTCGGAGACGAGCAGTTCACCGCCGCGTACCCGGACCGTGGTGGCCGCGGTGGTCGGAGCCAGCACGTTGCCGGTGAGGCGGCGACCACGGGCGTCGTTCTCCGCCACCCACTTGTGGATGTCGGGGAGTTCCGTCGGGTCGTTGTCCGGCTCGGTGTCGCTGCAAACGAACATCATGTACTTCATCTGGTCGCTCCCTGGTTTCTCGGGGTGTCGCCAGCATGACGTTCGGGCGGGAGCGTTCCGGACACCCTTCCGCAAAAAATCTCGGTCAGTTTCCTCCGGCGGCACGGCGGCGGGCCTCGCGGGTCTTCATGGCGTGCTCCATCAGCGTGACGAGCACCTCCTTGCTGGACTCCCGCTGCCGGGCGTCGCAGAGCAGCACCGGCACACCCGGGTCCAGGTTCAGCGCGGTCTGCACCTCGTCGAGCCGGTACGACCGGGCGCCCTCGAAGCAGTTCACCGCGACCACGAACGGCGTGCCCCGGCCCTCGAAGTAGTCGATCGACGGGAAGCAGTCGGCGAGCCTACGGGTGTCGGCCAGCACCACCGCGCCGATCGCCCCCAGTGCCAACTCGTCCCAGACGAACCAGAACCGGTCCTGGCCGGGTGTGCCGAACAGGTACAGCACCAGGTCGTCGCTGATGGTGATGCGGCCGAAGTCCATGGCCACCGTGGTGGTGGTCTTGCCTTCCACCCCGGACAGGTCGTCGATGCCGACCCCCGACTCCGTCAGCACCTCCTCGGTGCGCAACGGTCGGGTCTCGCTGACCGCGCCGACCATCGTGGTCTTACCCACGCCGAATCCACCTGCCACCAGGATCTTGATCGCGGTGGGCAGTGGGGGGGCTCCCGCCGGCCGGTCAGAGTGCCCGTAGTCCATTGATTACCGCCTCGAAGATGCTGTTGTCGGGAAGACCGGCCGTGGTCTGCGGCTCGCGGACCTGGACCAGGCTGCGGGCCGCCAGATCACCGAGGAGCACCCGAATGGTGCCCACCGGCAGGTCGAGATGGGCGGCTATCTCGGCGACGGACTGTATGCGCTGGCACAGCCCGATGATCGCCAGATGTTCCGGGCCGATACCGACCTCCGGCGTGACCTCGGCTCGGGTCGCGGTGACCAGGGAGATCAGGTCGAACGTGCCGGTGACGGGGCGGGCCCGACCGCGCGTCATGGCGTACGGGCGCACGACCGGACCCGCATGGTCGTCCACCCACTGATGGTCCGCTGCCTCACCCTGCACCGTCATGCCGCTACCTCTCGCTGGCCGGCTGCTCAGGTCCCCGGGACGGGGATGCGACGTACTTGCCGACGCGGGTGACGAGCATCGCCATCTCGTAGGCGATGAGGCCGACGTCGGCCTCATCGCTGGCCAGCACCGCCAGACAGGCGTTGCGGCCGGCCGCGGTGACGAACAGGAACGACGACTGCATCTCGATGATGGTCTGCTGCACCTGCCCGCCACCGAAGCGCTTACCGGCGCCCCGGGCCAGGCTCTGGATCCCCGCCGCCATCGCTGCGAGGTGCTCGCCGTCGTCCCGGCTCAACCCTCGGGAGGCGGCCATCAACAGGCCGTCGCTGGAGAGGGCGACCGCGTGCTCCGCCTGTTTCACCCGGCCCACCAGGTCATCCAGCAACCACGTCAGGTCGGCACTCGAAGCCGTCTTCTGGGCCACTTCGTCGTCCTCTTCTCGCCCGGCGTTGTCGCCGTACTCGTCTGGGGTTGACCGTCACGCTGCGCGGAGACCGCATCACCGGCAGCCGGTCAGGTCACGTCCGGATCCTCGGCCGGCTCCGGCGTCGCTGCCGGTTGGGCGTCGGAGGCGCCTCCCAGCAGCCGCGCCGCGTCGGTCCGACCACGCCGCGTGCCGGTCTGGTAGGAACTCATCATCTTGCGCACCTGCTCCGGCTGGCGTACCACGTCGTCGTGGTCGCTCTCCGTCGCGGGCTCGTCGCGCAACTCCGGCGCAATGCTCGCCTGCCGGACCCGGACCGGCAGGCCCGCGTTCGTCCGGTCCGCCTCGGCACGCTCCGGTCCGGGCCTGTCGTCACCGTTAACGTCCGACTCCATGGGGTCCGTGCCGGCCGTCGGCCGGGCGCCGTTGACCGCGGGCAGGCCGGTGGGCAACGTCGGGCCCTCCAGGGCCGGCTGCCCCTGGGTACGCCGGACCCGCGTGGGCAGCTCCGGCGTCCCGGTGGCCGGCGTCCCGGTGGCCAGCGTCGTCCGCCGCCGGGTGGGCAACGCGTCCGCCTCGGCACCGTCGGCCTCATCCGTTCCGTTGGCGATCCGCGCCTCGGTCGTGACCTGCGGTGTGTCCGAGTCGGGCGTTCCCGGTGCCGTCGGCCGCGCGGCCAGCGCCAGGGTGGCCGGGCGGACACTGTCGGAGGGGGCGGTCGGCCGCGCGGGCAGCGGGATCGCCGGCGAACCGGTCCGGATCCCGCCGGAGGTCTCCGCGTCCGCGGCCTCCGGGATCAGCTCCGCCGGGATCAGCACGACGGCCGTGGTGCCGCCGTACGCCGACTCCTTGAGCCGGACCCGCACGCCGTGCCGCTCGGTCAGCCGGCTCACCACGTAGAGCCCGAGCCGCGCGGCGTTGGCGAGGTTCAGCTCCGACTGGTCGACGATGCGGTCGTTCGCGGCGGCCAGGTCGTCCTCGCTCATGCCGAGGCCCCGGTCCTCGATCTCGATGGCGAAACCGTTGGCCACCAGCTGACCGCGAACCTCCACGGTGGTGTGCGGCGGGGAGAACGAGAGACCGTTCTCGATCAACTCGGCGAGCAGGTGGATGACGTCACCGACCGCACGGCCGGCCAGCGAGACCGGGCCGAGCGGCAGCACGTTGACCCGGGTGTAGTCCTCGACCTCGGCCACCGCGCCGCGCACCACGTCGACCATCGGCACGTTGCGCCGCCAGGCCCGGCCCGGAGTCGAGCCGGAGAGGACGATCAGGTTCTCCGCGTTACGCCGCATCCGGGTGGCCAGGTGGTCGACCCGGAACAGATCCTCCAGCTCCTCCGCGTCGTGCTCGCGCCGCTCCATCGCGTCCAGCAGGGTGAGCTGGCGGTGCACCAACGCCTGGGTACGCCGGGCCAGGCTGAGGAAGACCTCGCGGACGTTGCGCCGCAGCTCGGCCTGCTCGACGGCGGTACGCAGGGCGGTCTCCTGCACCGCGTTGAACGCCTTGCCGACCTGGCCGACCTCGTTGTTGCCGAAATCGAGGGGAGGCGCCTCGGTGGCCACGTCGACCTCCTCGCCGCGACCCAGGCGCTCCACCACCCGGGGCAGCCGCTCGTCGGCGAGCTGCCAGGCGGCCTGGCGCAACCGTTCCAGCTGACGCAGCAGGGCCCGGGCCGTGGTGATCGAGACGACGATGGAGGCGATGACGGCGAGCAGACCGAGGCCGGCGGCGAGCACCAGCCGGATGACAACCCAGATCGCGACCGGGGTGGCCCGCTGGACCAGCGCGTCCCCACCGACCAGCACGACGGCCTCCTGCTCCTCCAGAGCGGGAGCGAGGGCTGCCTGCCAGTCGTCGGCGGCGACCGGCAGAGGGGCGTTGGGTCGAGCGCTGGCGACCAGGCGGTCCTCAAGCGCTTGAAGCTTGGTGAAGGCCGGTCCCTCGGTCATCTGGAGGTACCGCTGGCGGTCGGCCTCGGGCAGTTCGGCCAGGGCCTCAGAGACGAGGAACCGCTGCGCGCCCACCAGGTGTGCGAACTGGGCTGCCTCCTTGTCGCTGATTCGACCCGCCGCCGCGACGCCGGCGAAGAGGGCGTCCTCCTGCGACATCAGCTCACGCACGCGGAACAGCTGAGTGAGGGTGACGGTGTCCTTGGCGATCTGCTCGTCGTCGAGCTGACCCATGGCCCCGTAGACCCGGAAGAGCCCATCGAGGACCTCGGTGTACGCCGCCGCCGCGCCAGCCCGGTCCACCGTGCCGGCGACAACGGCCTCCCGCATCTGGCCGAGCCCATCCAGCCGGGTGATCACCGCGTCGATCCGCGTGATCAGCTCGTCGCTCGACGCGAATCGGGCGCGCCAGTTGCGGGACGCCTCGGCGAAGGCGGCGGACTCCTTCTCGCTGCGCTCGTGCTGGGCCTGCAGCTGCTGCACCATGCCCGGGTCGCGACGTCCAAGGTAGGCCACCGACAACCGGCGCTCCCGCTGGAGCTCGGTGAACAGCGATTCACTGGGTTGGGCGACCTGCGCGTCAAGCGTCTGCACACCGAGCACGTTGAACCCGTCGCGCAGGGTCACCCACGCCGCGAACGCCCAGAGCGCGGCGAGCGAGACCAGCAGGGCCACAATCTTGGTGCGCAAACTTGCACTGCGGGAAGCCATCCCACCCGTCCCTCGACCGTTTCGATTGGCTGAATGAGCCCAGCCCCCGGCCCGGCGCACGCTAGCAGTGTCCGGAATTTCACTCAAGCGATGCAGTCCAGCGGCTTGCTGGCATATGGGCGGAACCGTTCACCCGTACCGCAGCCGCCGCCCGGGCAGCCACCACCGCCGCTCGTACGATCAGTACCGGATGGTAGAGGTCCTTGTCATGCCACAGTGGACTCTCAATGGCCTCGTCTTGCATTGTGGACAGACGGTGAGCAGCGGCGACCGTTGCGTCACGAGTCGTGGATGACGGCGGCACTGCCAGCAACACCAGCAGGCCGTAGGCGGTCTCCTCCGCCGTGCCCTGCCATCGTCCCCACGAACCGTCGGCCCGCTGATTCTCGAGCACCCACGAGACGGCCCGCCGCAGCGTCGCGTCGGCCGACGGACCGCCGTACTCCCGCAGTGCGAGCACCACGCAGTAGGTGGCGTAGTAGGGCGAGGCGTGCCAACGGTCCGTCCATCGACCGTCGGCGTGTTGGTGGTCGATCAGCCAGCCGGTGAGCCGGCGCAGCACCGGTGCCGCGGCCGGGTCGTCGCCGCCGAGGCATCGCCCGAACGCCTCCAACACGTGCGCGTTCGTGGTCACCGACGCGCCGTCCTCGCCCTGCCAGGTGCCGAAGTGCTCCCCGGTGTCGAACCGCCGCAGGCACGTCGGATCGGTCGGGTGACCCAGGAGGGCCAGCGTGTAGAGCGTCACCGCCGTCGTGTCGGCGTCGGTGGGCAGCCCCGGCCCGGTGGCCGCGCCGTCCGGCCCAAGGGCGTCGCGCAGCCCGGTAACCAGTTGCGCCGGCGCGGTCGGGAGCACACCCGCCCGCGCCAGGGTGCTCAGCACCCACGACCGTTCGAACACGGTGATCGGTGTGGCACACGGAACCGCTCCGCCGTGCTCGCCGAGCGCCCGGGTCAGGTAGTCCAGCGCGGCGGATTGAGTACCGTCGGGGTCACCGAGCCACGCGGCGGTGGCGGCCGGAGAGGCTCCGACCGGGCCGGCGGCGGTGGCGGTGACACCTGCCGCTTGCCGGGCGGCCGGCCCGAGGATCTCCAGCGCGTGCAGCAGCTTCGGCGGAATCGGCCGACCGGATCCGACCAGCAGGCGTACCCGGTCGAGTCGCTGCCGATCCATGCCCGCGGGCATCGGCGGCGGGCCGACGCCTCGCCAGTGGGCCAACCACGTCGGCGGATCGGCGAGGTGGTCGGCGATCCGGTCGACCATTGCCGGGACGATCAGGTCGGCGGCCGGCAGGTCCGGCACGGGACAGGTCGAGGGGCCGGCCAGCCGGTCGAACAGCAGGCGTAGCGCCCTGTCGATCGCGTCGTGCACCGCCGCCGGGGACCAGCCCACCGGCTCGTCGTTCAGCGAGGCCGCGAGCAGCCCCTCCACGGCGCTCAGGGTGGGTACCAGGGCGTACCCTTCCGGCCCGCCCCAACCTCCGTCCGGGCGCTGCCCGGCGAGCAGGTACTGGATCCGGTCGGCGTGTCGGGGCAGCCAGGGTGCCAGGGAGACCAGACGGGCGGTCTCGTACGGCGACGCGGATGTGCGACCGGACGGGTGCCGGCTCAGCTCGGCCATCAGCTCGTCGACGGCGCGCGTCGACCCGGAATCCTTCGCCCCGCCGGGGTCCCGGGTCAGTGCCTCGGTGCTCACGACACACCCCAGAAGTCGGTGCTCCGGTAGAAGCCTGTGGTGTAGCCGAGCTGTCGGGTCAGGTATGCCGCCTCCCTCGGGGAGTCGGCCCGCAACTCGCCGAGCAGGTCGGTCGCCTCCGTGACCAGGCGCGCCAACTCCTGCTCCACCACTGCCCGGTCCTCCACCAGCATGATCGCGTTCAGGTCGTCCCAGCGGAGGTCCCGCTCGTAGGTGCTCAGGTCGTTGACCAGTCGAAGAGCGCGTTGCACCGCGTCACTGGCGAGGACCAGCCGGTCGAGCCCCGCCTCCGTGTCGGCCCCGCCGGTGCGAATCCAGTGCACGACGTTCACGACGGTGCAGGCCAGGTTGTCCGCGTTGTTCAGGTACTCGGTGAGGGTGGGCCGCGCCTGGAGGTTGTCCCGCATCGCCGTCTTCCACTGCCACTCCTGCCGCATCGCGTGCAGGGTCCGCCGGGCCGCCGCCCGCCACACGCCGCCCAGTTCGGCGAAGGCCGGCTCGGCGGCCAGGTCGGCGAGAAGATCGGCGAGGAGGCGACCCAGGGGGTCGTCCGTCGTCGCAGCCGCGCCGTCCGCGACGAGAAGCTGCTGGCGAACCAGTCGGTCAAGCGCGACGGCAGAGGTGGCCAGCCGGTCCACCTGCCAGTCCAGCGCGAACCCCCAGAGCACCGCCCGGTTGGTCAGACGCAGCTCGGCTGCCTCGCACCAGGGCGCGCTGAACGCGATGGCCAACGCGATGCTGCTGGTCAGCGCGCCATCGAAGGGCCCCTCGGCGAAGAGGTCCGGATGGGCGGCCAGGCACCGTTGCAGGTCACGTTGGCCCTGAGCGGCCAGGGCACAGACGCGCCCGTGCTCGGCGGCCTGCTGCAGTGCGTCCTCGACCACTTGTCGTTGTGCCACCCGCTAGGCCAGGGCCGGTTGCCGATGGGGGGTGAGCAGCAGCGGCACCCGTTCCCCTGGTCGGAGCGTCGCGGCGAGCCGCGGCGATGGCAGTCCGGGCGTGCAGAGCCGGAACCGGAAGCGGCTGAGCAGCGTCGCCATGATCAGTGGCGCCTCGACCTGGAAGAAGTACTGGCCGATGCACTGGTGGGCGCCGCCCCCGAACGGATAGTAGGCGTACCGGTGGGCGCGCCGGGGGGCGTCGGGGGCGAAGCGCTCCGGGTCGAAGACCGTCGGCCGATCCCAGAAGCGTGCCAGCCGATGGGTCACGTACGGACTCAGGATGATCGTGTCACCGGCCCTGACCCGGGTGCCGCCGATGAGGTCGTCGGCGATCGCGGTCCGCGGCACCAGCCAGCCGGATGGGTAGGCGCGGACGAGTTCGTCCAGCACCATCCGGGTGTAGCGCAGCTCGCCAAGCTGTTCGCGGCTGATCACGTCCCCGGGGCCGACCACACGATCAATCTCCGCGTAGAGCCGCGCGGCGACGTCGGGCAGTTGCTCCAGCAGCGGGAAGATCCAGGTGAGCGCCGTGTAGGTGGTCTCGGTGGCGGTCACGAAGATCGACACCAGGTCGTCGCGTACCCGCTGGTCGTCGACCTTGTGGCCGTGCGCGTCACGGCCCCGGGCCAGCGACGCGACGAAGTCGTCGCCTCCGTCGTCGCGGGATCGCTCGGCACGGACCAACGGCAGGATAATGCTGTCGATGTTCCGGACCGCCCGACGCAGTGCGCGGTCGCCGGGCATCGGCACGGCGTCCGGCAGGAACGGGATGAGCAGCCGGAAGCGCAGTGCGGTCGCCACGGTGTTCTGTTCCGCGACGATCCGCACACCGTCGGCGACGGGGATCTTGTCGCCGAAGAAGACCCGGATGACGGCCTGGCAGATGATCCTCGAGATCTCGCTGGCCGCGTCGACCGGTTCGCCGTTTCGCGCCGGGACGTTCAACTCGTCGACCGCATCGCTGATCGCCCGGCTCAGACCGTCCACCACCGAGTCGATCCGCTTCGCGGTGAAGTGCGGCTGGAGCCGTCGGCGACTCGCCTCCCAGTCCGGGCCTTCGGCGAGGATGCCGTCACCGGCGATCTTCTTGACCGACTTCCACAACATGCCGTCGCCGGCCCGCGTGTAGTTGGCGGCGTTGTCGCGCAGCACGTGCTGGACGTGTGCGGGCTCGACGACCAGGTACGGCCGGATAGTGCCCAGGTTGAGTTTGACGACCTGCCCGGGCGACGCGTCGGCAAGCCCGACCAACGTGCCCAGTGGGTCCCGGAGCAGCTTGGGAAAGGTGCGTCGCAGGGTGGCGACGTGCGGCTGGCGGTACGCGGGGGCGGTCGACTCAGCCATCTTTCACCTGCACGGATCCGTCCTTTCCGGCGACACAGCGGGTTGCGCTCCGTGCTGCCTTGTTGATGGCGCGTGACCATCCGGGCGAGCATCCCATTCATGAAACTGCTTTGCCATGGGACAGATCTGGAGTATTTCTCGCGTTGAGGGGACGACGGCCGTGCCGGATCCGGGCCGCGTGGCCGACTCAAAAGATTGCGCAGGTGAAGCCCCACGTCGGGCGGCATGGGGGCCGACCTGGGGATGGGCGTGAAAAAGGCCACATTGACATGTTGCTGCCAGTATGGGCGGACTCACCGATCGTGGTCTGACCCCACTATCGGCACACGAAGCCAGGCGCGTCGTGGGGCGCTGTGCCAGGCTCAGGAGCATGGACGACAAGACCATCCTGAACCGGATCTCCGAACTGGTCGACGAGGAACACAAGCTGCGCGCGGACGCCCAGGCCCACGAGGCGGGCACCGAGGGCGAGGCCAGCGAGCGACTGCGCGCCCTAGAGGAATCCCTCGACCAGTGCTGGGACCTGCTGCGCCGTCGGCGGGCCGCCCGGGAGACCCACGGCGACCCGGACGCACAGGGCGAACGCCCCAAGCCCGAGGTGGAGCGCTACCTGCAATGACCGACGCGGCGGGTCGGGCGGGCCGACCGCCCGACCCGCTCTGATCAGCGGATGCCCGCCTCACGCAGCAACTCCCCGGTCAACGTGCCCGGGTCGACCTGCTCGGCGGGCAGACCCCGGGCCGCGAACCAGGTGCCGACCACCCGCACATCGCGGGCCAGGAACTCCGGCCCCTGCGGGTTCGCCACCACGTCGACCACCTGCGGCAGGTCGATAACGACCAGCCGCCCCTGGTGCACGAGCAGGTTGTACGGCGACAGGTCGCCGTGCGCGTAACCGGCCCGGGCCAGCACCCGCAGCGCCTCCACCATCTGGGCCCACAGGTCGCGCAGCTCGGTCGGGCCGGGTCGCAGCTGGGCCAGCCGGGGCGCCGCCTCCCCCGACTCGGCGTCGCCGACGAACTCCAACATCAGCTCGGTGCCCCGCAGCTGCACCGGGTACGGCACGGCGATCCGGTCGTGCCCGGCACCGATCTCCCAGAGCCGGGCCAGGGCGTCGAACTCGGCCGCGGCCCACTGCCCGGCGATCATCTGTCGGCCGAACGCCGTCCGGCCGGCCATCGCCCGGTTCTCCCGGGACCGGCGCACACGACGGCCCTCCAGATAGCCGGCGTCCCGGTGGAACAGCCGGTGCTCGGGGTCGCGGTAGCGTTTGACCGCCAGCAGGCAGGACCGGTCGGTGTCGGGCACCGCGCGGCGCACCAGGTGGACGTCCGCCTCCTTGCCGGTCTTGAGCACGCCCAGCTCGGTGTCCCGGGCGGCCAGCTCGGTGACCAGCCATTCCGGGTGCGGCTCGGGCCCGTGCACGGCGTCGTCCCAGGACGACCAGCGCTCGCCGGTGTCCGGGTCAGGCTCGGTGTCGGGGTCCGCGGGCGGCTCGGTGGGCCGCCCGCGCTTCAGAAACTGTGATTCGTCGTCGTCAAAGCGGCTCTTGCCGCGGCTCCGGCGCTCAAGCGCCGGAAGGTCGTAATCGCGCACTGTGGTGAGGTTCCCTTGGTCGAGGCTGAGATAGGCAGCTGGAAGCGACCTGCGAAGACGGCCATGACCGACCTCCTCTCCACGACCGGGCCCACGCCCGGGATGCACGATGCGCTGACAATGCTCGCGGCCCCACGGCAGCCGGTCAACCGAATTACCGAGCCGCTGTCACGCGGTCGGATCAAGATCCACGCAACATCCCTGATGGTGCTGCCTTGTGGCGCGCGGAGGCAGCACCATCAGGGAAACTGTGCGGATCTTGGCGCGACGCAAGGCGGCGCAGACGGCGTGACGCGGCGCGCGGCGCGGGCGTCAGCGGGCCAGGACTGTGGCGACCGCGGCGATCAACCCGTCCACCGTGTGGCTCGGCGCGAACCGGCCGTCGGTCCAGGTGCGCCCCCGGTGCAGCCAGACGCTGGGCAGCCCGACGGCGGCGGCACCGCCGATGTCCGCCTCCGGGCTGTCGCCGACCACCCAGGCGCCCCGCAGCGGCATCCGGACCCGCTGGGCGGCGAGCGCGAAGATCCGCGGGTTGGGCTTGCTGACGCCGGCTTCCTCGGAGATCACCCAGTCCGCGACGTACTGGTCCAGGCCGGTCCGGCGAATCTTGGCGTCCTCGACGCGTACCGTGCCGTTGCAGACCACCACCGGCACCCAACCGGCGTCGTCGGCGATCCGCAGCGCGCAGGCGGTCAGCGGGTCGAGCCGGGTCTGCGCCACCACCCCGTCGTGCAGCTCCTCCACCAGGTCGATCGAGGGGATGCGCAGCTCGTAGCGGTCCCGGATGGCGTCGGCGAGATCCCAGCGGTCGGTCAGACCGTCGGCGTCGATCGAGAGCAGCCAGTCGATGTCGGTGTGGGGCGCGCCGATGCCGTCCAGGAAGCGCTCACCCCAGCGGCGGAACGGCCCGGCCCGATCCAGCAGGGTGTTGTCCAGGTCCAGCAGGAGCAGTGGCACTCGGGCACCCTACGGGACCGACGTGTTCGCCAACAGGTCCGGCGGGTATCCACCTGACGACGGGTTCAGCCGGACATCGACACCCGGGTGCCGCCCTGGTTCGGCAGGCGATCGGCGAGCATCGAATGGGCCGCCCGAGTGGCCGCGAGCACGGCGGGATCCAGGGTCGCCACCAGCACCTCCGTGCCGTCGTCGGCGCCCCGGGCCAGCACCCGGCCCTGCGGGTCGTAGATCGCCGCGCCGCCGTTGAACCGCCACGGGTCGACGCCGCCGACCGCGTTGGCGAAGACCACGAACATCGTGTTGTCCAGGGCTCGGGCGGCGTAGTAGAGGTCCCGGCGGTGCTCGGAGCCGGCCAGGTATCCGCTGGGGCACAGGTAGCCGTGCGCGCCGTCGAGGGCGGCGGCCCGGCCGTGTTCCGGGAAACAGCCGTCGTAGCAGATGCCCAGCCCGAGCCGCCAGTCGTCGACGAGCAGCGTGGCACCCCGGTCGCCCGCGCTGAACAGCTCGCGTTCGTCGCCCCAGAGCTGCTGCTTGTCGTACCCGACCCGCACCGCGCCGGCCCGGTCGATGACCAGCGCGGCAATGGTCCGCCGGCCGTCCGGGTGTCGGGCGGCGGCGCCGACCAGCGCGGTGACGCCGGCCTCGCGCGCCGCGGCGCGCAGCGGGTCGAGCCGGGGATCCGCGACCGCACCGGCCGGGTCGGCCGCGACGTCCGTGCCGACCGGATCGGCGGCAAGGCTCGGCGGGTGGTACGCGCAGAGGAACAGCTCCGGCAGGACGGCCACCCGGGCGCCCTGGTCACCGGCTCGGCGGACCAGGTCGGCGGCGGTGACCGCGTTGCCGGCGACGTCACCCGGCGTCGGGGTGGCCTGAACGGTGGCCACGGTCAGCGGGGCGGTGGGCACGGTGTGCGGCGGGGTCACCAGGCGAGGGTAGTCGGCGATATCCCAAGCCGTACGTACGGTTTGCATGCCCTGGGTTGACCTGCGACGATCGACGCGTGCCCAGAGTAAGCCAGGACCAGCTCGACGCGCGTCGGCGGGAGATCCTCGCCGCTGCCCGGGCGTGTTTCGCCCGGCTCGGCTACGAGGGGGCGACCGTACGCCGCCTCGAGGAGGCCACCGGCCTGTCCCGCGGCGCCATCTTCCACCACTTCCGGGACAAGGACTCGCTCTTCCTGGCCGTCGCCGAGGACGACGCCGCGGCGATGGTCGAGACGGTGGCCCGCAACGGCCTGGTGCAGGTGATGCGCGACCTGCTCGCCCGCGCCGTCTCGCCGGACACCACCGGTTGGCTGGGCAGCCAACTGGAGGTCTCCCGCCGCCTGCGCACGGACCCGGCGTTCGCCCGTCGATGGGCCGAGCGGTCCGCCGCTATCGCCGAGGCGACCCGGGACCGGCTGGCCCGCCAACGCGACGCCGGGGTGCTGCGCGAAGACGTCCCCATCGACGTGCTGGCCCAGTTCCTGGAGCTGGCCTACGACGGCCTCGTGCTGCACCTGGCCATGGGCCGACCGGCCGGTGACCTGGGCCCGGTGCTCGATCTGGTCGAGGAGGCGGTCCGCCGCCACTGACCGCCCGTACACCCGACTGCCGACCGTGGCGAGGCTGCTCCACAATGGGGCCGCGCATCCCTCCGGTGACAGGAGCAGTCGATGATCGTCCACGCCGTGTCCGGCGACACCTGGGGCATCTCCGGCCCGACCTTCCTCCGGTACTACCTGTTGGCAGCCGCTCTGGTGGTGGCCGTCGCGGTGTACCACCGGGTCCGTCTGGCGGCCGCGTCGACCGCTGCCATGACCGCCGATCCACTCGGGCCGCAGCAGGTCGCGTACCTCAACGGTGGACCCCGACTCGCCGTACACGCCGCGTTGGGTGGACTGCGCGGCAGCGGCGCGATCGGCGTGCGGCCGGACCGTCGACTGACCACCAGCGGGGTCGCGCCGACCGGGCTCACCCCACTGGACCAGGCCATCCACTGGGCCGCCCATCAGCACGCCCGGGTCGGGGACCTGCCGCAGGACGAGCGCGTACGTGTCGCGCTGCACCAGATCCGCAACGGCCTGGAGCAGCGGGGTCTGCTGACCGACGACGCGCAACGCGCCCGCGCCCGCTTCTGGACCACGATCCTGATCGCCCTGCTGGGCCTCGGCGTGCTCCGGTTGGTCTCCGGCCTGTTCAGCGGTCGCCCGGTCGGTTACCTGCTGCTGACCCTTGTTGCGCTCCTGATCGTCACCTTGGTGCTGCGCCGGGCGCCCGTGCTCACCCGGGCCGGTCGGTCCACGCTGCGCGGTGTACGCCGCGAGCACACCCACCTCGCTCCGGCCTCCACGCCGTCCTACGCCACCTACGGAGCTGCCGGCGCGGCGATGGGCGTGGCTCTGTACGGCACCGCCTCACTCTGGGCGCTCGACCCCGGCTTCGCCGAGCAGGCCGAGATCCAGCGCCAGGCCGCCTCCGGCAGCGGCTGGACGGGCGGCTCCGACGGATCGTCCGGAGGCGACAGCTCCGGTGGAGACGGCGGCAGCTCCTGCGGCGGTGGTGGCGGCTGCGGCGGTGGCGGGGGGTGCGGCGGATGACCGGCCCGTCCGGAGTCGGCATCGGCTGGCGTCCGGAGATCGCTGGCTTCGTGGCCGAGCTCCCCGGCCTGCGCTTCGTGGAGGTGGTGGCCGAGGGGGTGCCCTCGTCCGGGCCGCTCCCGCCGGGTCTTGCGCAGCTGCGGGAGCGCGGCGTGACTGTCGTACCCCATGGGGTGCGGCTCTCCCTCGGCGGCGCCGAGCCGGTCGATCCGGCCCGCGTCGCCCACCTGGCCGCTGTGGCGCAGCAGGTCGACGCCCCGCTGGTCAGCGAGCACATCGCGTTCGTCCGAGCCGGCGGCCTGGAGGCCGGGCATCTGCTCCCGTTGCCGCGCAGCCGGGAGGCGGTCGACGCCGTCTGCGCCAACGTGGCGCGGGCGCAGGCCGAACTGCCGGTGCCGATCGCGCTGGAACCGATCGCCGCGTTGGTCGAGTGGCCCGACGACGAGCTGGACGAGGCGGACTTCCTCACCGAGATCCTCGACCGGACCGGCGCACTGTTGCTGCTGGACGTGGCGAACGTGCACGCCAACGCCCGCAACCGGGGCACCGACCCGCTCGCGTTGCTGGACCGTCTGCCGCTGGAGCGGGTCGCGTACGTCCACGTGGCCGGCGGCGCCGAGCACGGCGGTTTCTACCACGACACCCACACCGATCCGGTGCCAGCGGCGGTGCTGGAGCTGGTCGGCGCGCTCTGCGCTCGACAGCGTCCGCCGGCGCTGCTGCTGGAACGGGACGGCCACTATCCACCGGCAGCCGAGCTGCGCGCCGAACTGGACGCCCTGGCCGCCGCCGCGGGCTTCCCGGCCGTGACATGACCGGGCCGCGCGACGACAGCGGCAGGCGGTCGTCCGGCGATGTCGGCGGGCTCGCCCAGCGACAGGCGGAACTGGTCGCGACGTTGGTCGCCGGAGGGCCGCCGCCGCCAGGCTTCGCACCGGCCCAACTGGCCGCCACCCGGGCGGCCCTGGGACGCAAACGTGCCGGCGAGGTGGCCCGACACTGGCCACTGCTCGCCGCCGGCCTCGGCGCCACCTGGTCGACGACCTTCGCAGGCTGGGCAGCCGGGCGACCAACCGCCGGGTCGTTGCGCGACGGTTGGGACCTGGCCCGTGCGATGCGCGAACAGGGTGCGCTGCCCCCGGCCGCCGCCGAGGAACTGGCCGTCCGGGAGGCGCGCCTGCGCTACGACGGGCTCGGGGCGCCACGTCCGCGCCGGATGCCGGCCGTGGGCCGCGCCGGCGGCGCCGTGGCGGTGCAGATCGCCGGTCGGGTACGTCTGCTGCGCCCCGCCTCGCGTCCACCCGCAGTTGGTGGCGACGGTGTGTCGGATGCGGCAGGATCGACCTTATGGATCTAGGCCTGACCGACCACGTGTACGTCCTCACCGGCGCCTCTCGCGGCCTGGGCTTCGCAACCGCGCAGTGCCTGGTCGCCGACGGGGCACGGGTGGTCCTCTCGGCACGGGACCCGGACGCCGTGGCCGCCGCCGCGCAGCAGCTCGGCGGTCCCGAGCATGCCGTCGGGCTGACCGCCGACCTAGCCGACCCGGAGACCCCGGAGCAGCTCGTCGCCGCCGCCCGGGAGCACTTCGGCCGTATCGACGGCGCGCTGATCTCGGTCGGCGGGCCACCGGCGGGCAACGCCGCCGCGATCAGCGACGAGCAGTGGCGGCAGTCCTTCGAGACCGTCTTCCTGGGCACGATCCGCGCGGTGCGTACGGTTGCCGCCGCGCTGCCCGAGGGCGGTGCGATCGGGCTGGTGCTCTCCACCTCGGCCCGGGGCCCGGTGCCCGGCCTCGGCATCTCCAACGGTCTGCGGCCCGGCCTGGTCGGGGCGGCGAAGGACATCGCCGACGACTACGGCCCGCGTGGCGTACGAGTGGTCGGGCTGCTGCCGGGCCGGATCCTGACCGACCGCAACCGGGAGCTCTTCGCCGCGACCGGCGACCCGGAACGCGCCCGCACCGAGGCGGAAGCCGCCATCCCGCTGCGTCGCCTCGGCGATCCCGCCGAGTTCGGCCGGGTGGCCGCGTTCGTGCTCTCCCCCGCCGCGAGCTACCTCACCGGGATCACCCTCCCGGTCGACGGCGGCGCGTTGCGCGGGCTGTGACCCCCGCCGGGGGCCGACCTGGCCGTGCCGTGACGCCGCCCGAGCGGGCCCAGCCCGACCACCCGGCCGTTGATCGACTCGGCCTTCAGGAAACCGGGCGGTCGAGGCGGCCAGGACACCCCGACTTCCAGGAACCCGAGTCGATCAACGTGCGGCACACCGGACGGCCGCCGGAACCCGGGGACCTGGCCGAGCGTCACCCGACGGCGACGCCCGACACGGCCCAGCCGACCCAGGCAGAGCTGGCGATGCCCGGGACAGCCCAGCCGACCCGGGCGGAGCTGGCGGCGGCCCGGACGACTCGTCCGACCCGGGCGGAGCTGGCGGCGGCCGCTGACCGGACCATCCCCGACGTCCTCGCGCCGGGGTTGGCGGTGCTCTTCGTCGGCATCAACCCCGGCCTCTGGTCGGCCGCAACCGGCTGGCACTTCGCCAGACCCGGCAACCGGTTCTGGCCCGCGCTGCACCGAGGCGGGTTCACCCCCCGGCTGCTGCACCCCAGCGAACAGGACGAGCTGCCCGCACTCGGGCTCGGCATCACCAACATGGCCGCCCGGGCCAGCGCCCGCGCGGACGAGCTGAGCAGCGAGGAACTCCTCGACGGTGCCGCGGTCCTGACCGACAAGGTGGGCCGCTACCAGCCGCGTTGGGTGGCGGTGGTGGGGGTGACCGCGTACCGGATCGGTTTTCAACGGCCGAAAGCCACCTTCGGGCCGCAGCCGGAGTCACTGGCCGGCGCCCGGCTGTGGGTGCTGCCCAACCCGAGCGGCCTGAACGCGCACTTCACCCCGGTCACGCTGGGTGTGGCGTTCGCCGAGCTGCGAGTGGCGACCGGCCTGCCCGAACGGCGCTGACCGCGACGGACCTCGGCCCGGTGCCCGCGGGACGTCAGTTGGCCGCGGCGGGCGGCAGCACCTCGTCGGCGCGGTAGGTGCCCAGCGGCATGACCACCGGCTCGGGCCCGGTCGCGTCGACGAACGGGGTGGGCGAGTCGGCGACCGCGAACTGGGTGCGGTACAGCTCGGCGTAGAGCCCGCCGACCGCTACCAACTCGTCGTGCCGCCCCCGCTCGACGATCCGGCCGCCGTCGAGGACGAGGATCTGGTCGGCGTCGCGCACGGTGGAGAGCCGGTGTGCGATCACGAGGGCGGTCCGCCCGGTCAACGCCACCGACAACGCCCGTTGCACCGCCGCCTCGCTCTCCGAGTCCAGGTGGGCGGTCGCCTCGTCGAGGATCACGATCGACGGCGCCTTGAGCAGCAGCCGGGCAATCGCGATGCGCTGCTTCTCGCCGCCGGAGAACCGGTAGCCGCGTTCCCCGACGGTGGTGTCCAGCCCGTCGGGCAGCGCCCGGACCAGGTCGGCCACCTGCGCGCCGGCCAGTGCGGCCCAGATCTCGTCGTCGGTGGCGTCGGGCTTGGCGTAACGCAGGTTCTCGGCGATCGTCTCGTGGAACAGGTGCGAATCCTGGGTGACGACACCGATCTCGTCCCGCAGGGAGGCGAGCGTCGCGTCGCGTACGTCCACCCCACCGACCAGCACCTGGCCGTCGGTGACGTCGTAGATCCGGGAGATCAGCATCGACAGGGTCGACTTGCCGGCGCCGGACGGGCCGACCAGCGCGACCATCTGCCCTGGCTCCACGCTGAACGAGACTCCCTTGAGCACCGGCTCGTTGACCGTCCGGTCCAGTGTGGCGACCTCCTCGAGGGAGGCGAGGGAGACCTCGGCGGCGCTCGGGTAGCGGAACCGCACGTCGCGGAAGTCGACCCGGCCGGTGCCCCGGGGCACCGGCACCGCGTCGGGCTTCTCCACGATGCCCGGCTTGAGGTCGAGCACCTCGAAGACCCGGTCGAAGGAGACCAGGGCGCTCATCACGTCGACCCGCACGTTGGACAGCGCGGTGAGCGGGCCGTACAGGCGGGTGAGCAGCAACGCGAGCGTCACGACGGTGCCCGCGCTGACGCCGCCGGTCACCGCCAGCCAGCCACCGAGACCGTAGGTGAGCGCCTGCGCCAGCGAGGCGACGAGCAGCATCGCCACGAAGAACGTGCGGGAGTACATCGCGGACTGGATGCCGATGTCGCGGACCCGCTCGGCCCGGCCGGCGAACCGCCCGGCCTCGATCTCGGGCTGACCGAAGAGCTTCACCAGCAGCGCGCCGGCCACCCCGAACCGCTCGGTCATGGTCGCGTTCATCTTGGCGTCGAGGTTGTACGCCTCGCGGGTGATGTCGGCCAGCCGTCGACCGACCCGTCGGGCCGGAATGATGAAGATGGGCAGCAGCACCAGTGACAGCGCGGTGATCTGCCAGGAGAGGGTGAACATCACCGCTGCGGTGAGCACCAGTTGGATGACGTTGCTGACCACACCGGACAGGGTGGAGGTGAACGCCCGCTGGGCGCCGAGCACGTCGTTGTTGAGCCTGCTGACCAGGGCGCCGGTCTGGGTACGGGTGAAGAACTGCAACGGCATCCGCTGCACGTGGTCGTAGACCCGGGTGCGGAGGTTGAAGATGATGCCCTCGCCGATGCGCGCCGAATACCACCGCTGGGCCAGGGAGAGCAGCGCGTCGGCGACCGCCAGCGCGGCGATGAACAGGGCCAGCCGCACCACGAGCCGGCCGGCCTCGGTGCCACCCCGGTTGATCGCGTTGATCACGTCACCGGCCAGCACCGGGGTGGCGACGCCGATGATGGCGGCCAGCACCACGGTGGCCAGGAAGACGATGATGTCGCGCCGGTAGGGCTGGGCGAAGGCGACGATGCGTCGGGCCACCCCATGCTTCAGGCGGTGGGTGGAGACCTCGTCCCGGTTGCGCATCGACCGGAGCATGCTCCACCCGGCCATGCCACCTCCGGACATCGGGTTGGACATCGCTCACCTCCGGGTCGTCGGGCAGACCGCGCCGTCAGGTCAATTCTCCCGACGACTGTGACAACCTCGGTCGTAACCCGGATCTTCCCGTGCGGTCCTTACCTATTCTCCCCGGCCGGCCAGGTCGCGCAGCCGACGGGTCTGCGCCTCGCGCTCGGCGCGCTGCTGGTCGGCGTGCGACCGACCGGCCGCACCGGCGAGCAACGCCTTGATCTCCACCACCGCGTCGCGGGCCCCGGAGAGCAGGCCAGCGGTCAGGTCCTGGACCGCGCCGTCCAGCTCGGCTGGTGGCACCACCAGAGTGGCCAGCCCGATCCGGTCCGCCTCGGCGGCGTCCAACCGGCGGCCGGTGGCGCAGATCTCCAGCGCCCGCGCGTAACCGACCAGCTCGACGAGCCGTTTGGTGCCGGCCAGGTCGGGCACCAGGCCGAGGGTCACCTCGGCCATCGACAGTTTCGCGTCGGCGGCGAGGACACGCAGGTCACAGGCGAGGGCGAGCTGGAAGCCCGCACCGATCGCGTGACCCTGCACGGCCGCCACGGAGATGACGTCCGGCCGGTGCAGCCAGGTGAAGCCGCCCTGGAACTCCGCGATGCGCTCGGCGCACTCCTGCTCGGGCAGCGTGGCCAGCTCCGCGAACGAGCCCGGGCCGGACGCGCCAGCCACCGCGAGGTCGAGGCCGGCGGAGAACGCACGCCCCTCGCCCCGGACCACCACCACCCGCACGTCGCCGGGCAGGTCGCGGGAGAAGTCGCTCATCGCCTGCCACATGGCCGGCGTCTGAGCATTGAGCACGTCGGGCCGGCACAACGTCACCGTGGCGACCGGCCCGTCGCAAGTCAGCCGGACCCCGGTCGCCTCGGCGGTCACCGGACGGCCCGGGGAGCGGCGCTGCTGGACGACGCTGAGTGGCGGGTCACGCCTTCTTGCGGCGCCGGGCACCACCGCGCTGACGCAGCTGCACCCCGGACTCGGTGAGTACTCGGTGGATGAACCCGTAGGAACGGCCGGTCGAGGCCGCCAACGCGCGGATGCTCTCCCCCGAGGTGTACCGCTTTACCAGGTCCTTGGCGAGCGTCTGACGCTCGGCTCCGACGATCCGGCGACCCTTCTCAGTGCTGGTGGCTGTGCCAGTGGCTGCCATGCTGTGTCCTCACGTCCCAGACTGTGCGGTTCGGATACGGTCCCACCTATTAGACCGCCTCGAACGATCATGCGCCAGATATCAACTCTTCGCCAACCGACACGCTATGCAATGTCAGCTTCCCGATAGAGTGATCCTGGCGATCGGCCCCCGCGCTGCCTCCGGGCGTACCACCGTGGCACGGTGACGCCTGCCGACGACCCGTAGCCTTCGGTCGTGATCGACCTGTTGAGCACCGCGGGCGGAGCAGCAGTGGTCTTCGCCGCGACCGACATCGACGACATCGTCATCCTGACCCTGTTCTTCGTCGCGGCGCGCACCACCGGTCGACCCCACCCTTGGCAGATTGTCGCTGGTCAATACCTTGGAATCGGCGCGCTCGCGCTGGCCAGCGCGGTGGTCGCGGCGGGGCTGCTGGTCGTGCCGGACCCGTGGACGGGGCTGCTCGGCCTGCTGCCGATCGCGCTGGGCGTACGCGCGCTGCGCGCCTCTGACGACGACGTCACCCCCGCGGTCGTCACCGGAACGCTCGGTGTGGCCGGGGTGACGATCGCGAACGGCGCCGACAACGTGGCCGTCTACGTACCCGTCTTCCGGGCCCTCGGCGCGGCCGACAGCGCGGTGTTCCTCCTGGTCTTCGTGCTGCTCATCGCGCTGTGGTGTGCCGCCGGCGCCTGGCTGGGCGGGCACCCCCGGGTGGTCCGGCTGGTCGAACGCGCCGGCCACTGGCTGGTGCCGACCATCTTCATCGGCATCGGCGTGCTGATCCTGGTCAGCTCCGGTGTGCTCGGCCGGCTGGTCGACCTGCTCGGCTGAGGACGGCCCGGTCGACCGCCCGCAGGACGCGACGGCCGGGCCGGCGGCAGGCCGGGCCGGTCAGGCCAGCTCGACCAGTTCGAGCAGGTCGTCGCTCCAGGCGTCCTCGTCGCCGTCGGGCAGCAGGATCGCGCGGTCCGGCTTGAGCGCGAGCACCGCGCCCGGGTCGTGGGTGACCAGGACGATCGCACCCGGGTAGTTGGCGATCGCGTCGAGCACCTGCTCCCGGCTGACCGGGTCGAGGTTGTTCGTCGGCTCGTCGAGCAGCAGCACGTTGGCGCCGGAACAGACCAGGGTGGACAGCGCCAGCCGGGTCTTCTCGCCACCGGACAGCACCCCGGCCGGCTTGTTCACGTCGTCACCGGAGAAGAGGAACGCACCGAGGATCTTGCGCAGGTCGGTGTCGGACTGCTCGACGGCGGCGGCGCGCATGTTCTCCAGGACCGTCCGCTCCACGTCCAGCGTCTCGTGCTCCTGGGCGTAGTAGCCCAGCCGCAGGCCGTGACCCGCGTGCACCTCGCCGGTGTCCGGGCTGAGCAGACCGCCGAGCATCCGCAGCAGGGTCGTCTTGCCGGCGCCGTTGAGCCCCAGGATGGCCACCCGGGAGCCGCGGTCGACCGCGACGTTGACGTCGGTGAAGATCTCCAGCGAGCCGTACGACTTGGACAGGCCGGTCGCGGTGAGCGGGGTCTTGCCGCACGGCGCGGGGCTGGGGAAGCGCACCTTGGCCACCCGGTCGGAGACCCGCACCTCCTCCAGGCCGGAGATCAGCTTCTCGGCACGGCGGGCCATGTTCTGCGCGGCCACGGTCTTGGTGGCCTTCGCCCGCATCTTGTCGGCCTGCGCCATCAACGCGCCGGCCTTCTTCTCCGCGTTGGCCCGCTCCCGGCGTCGGCGCCGCTCGTCGGTCTCGCGTGCCTCCAGGTACGCCTTCCAGCCCAGGTTGTACACGTCGATGACCGACCGGGTGGCGTCGAGGAACCACACCTTGTTGACCACCGACTCCAGCAGGGCGCCGTCGTGGGAGATCACGATCAGGCCGCCCTTGTGGTTGGCGAGGAAGCCGCGCAGCCAGGTGATCGAGTCGGCGTCGAGGTGGTTCGTCGGCTCGTCGAGCAGCAGGATGCCGCCGCCGTTCTCGCCGGCGTCGCGGAACAGGATCCGAGCCAGCTCGATGCGGCGGCGCTGACCACCGGAGAGGGTGCCGATGGTCTGCGCGAGTGCCCGGTCCGGCAGGCCGAGGTTGGCGCAGATCCGGGCGGCTTCGGCCTCGGCCGCGTACCCACCCAGGGCGGCGAACTGGTCCTCCAGCGCGCCGTAGCGACGGACCAACTTGTCGCTGGCGTCCTCGGCGAGGCGGGCCTCGACCTCCTGCATCTGCGACATCAGGACGTCCAGGCCGCGTGCGGAGAGCACCCGGTCGCGACCGGTCGCCTCCAGATCGCCGGTGCGCGGGTCCTGCGGGAGGTAGCCGATGGCGCTGCGCTGGTCGATCTGGCCGCCGTACGGCTGACCCTCGCCGGCGAGCACCTTCAGCGTGGTGGTCTTGCCGGCGCCGTTGCGACCGACCAGGCCGATCCGGTCACCGGGCTGTACGCGCAGCGTGGTGTCGGACAGCAGGATCCGGGAACCGGCACGCAGTTCCAGGCCGGTGGCAGTGATCATGTTTTCGGGCTCGCTCTCGGGGTCTGGAAGGCTGACTCGGGGCACGCGAAACCGCCGGCGGGCTCAAGGGGCCCGACGGCGCGGGGCGGTTCAGCCTTCGCAGCGCAGCACCTGACAAGTGTACCGGGCGCCGCTGGAGGGCCCGCCCGGATTACCGATCAAGATCATCGGGTACCGGAAGCGCTGTCCGGACCCCGTCCGGCATTTACAGGACAGAACGACATTCAGACGACATTCACCGGCATACGGCGATCGGGGTCAGCATGGAACTCAACGAGCGGGCCGAGCTCGACACCTCCCAGGTCAACGACCGGGGTCGGGGCGGTGGAGGGGGCGGCGGCCTCGGCATTCCACTTCCCGGCGGCGGTGGTCGCGGCGGGCTCATCGGCATCGTGGTGGCTGTGCTGGTCGCACTGCTCGGCGGCGGGTTCGGCCTGAACGCGATGACCAACGGCGACGAGGGCGGGCAGGCCGGCGGCACCGACCTGGAGCAGCTGTGCTCGCGCGACAACCCCCAGCGCTTCGACGACCTGCGCTGCCGCAACCTGGCCTACGTCAACAGCATCCAGGGCTACTGGCAGGAGGCGTACCCGGAGTTGGGCAAGGGGAAGTACGAGCCGACCGACACCAACTACTTCCAGGCCGCCGTGAACACCGGCTGCGGTCAGGCCGACTCGGGCGTCGGCCCGTTCTACTGCCCCGCCGACCGGCAGGTCTACATCGACCTGGCCTTCTACGAGGAGTTGGCCTCCCGGTTCGGCGCCAAGGGCGAGTTCGCCCAGCCCTACGTGCTCGCCCACGAGTACGGCCACCACGTCCAGAACCTGCTCGGCACCAACGAGAAGGCCGGCCAGGGCGACCAGAGCGGCCCCCGCTCCGCGTCCGTGCGGCTGGAGTTGCAGGCCGACTGCTACGCCGGCGCCTGGGCCAAGCACGCCACCGAGACCAAGGACAAGACCGG
This sequence comes from Micromonospora zamorensis, assembly GCF_900090275.1. Lineage (NCBI taxonomy): Bacteria > Bacillati > Actinomycetota > Actinomycetes > Micromonosporales > Micromonosporaceae > Micromonospora > Micromonospora zamorensis. The sequence goes on from NZ_LT607755.1 coordinate 4,244,230, forward strand.
CCAGGAACCGCTGTTCAAGTCGATCACCCCGGGCGACATCACCGAGGCACTGAAGGCCGCCGAGGCGATCGGCGACGACAGCATCCAGGAACGCTCCGGCGGGCAGGTCAACCCGGACTCGTTCACCCACGGCACCTCGCAGCAGCGGCAGCGCTGGTTCCAGCAGGGCCACGACAGCGGCGACCCGAAGACCTGCGACACCTTCGGCACCGACCAGCTCTGACACTGGCACCGGTCGCCGTTCGCGTCGATCATGGAGTTGTGGTGCCCGATATGGGCGGACGAGCGACCTTCGTCCACCACCACAACTCCATGATCGACGCGCGGAGGGCGCGGCGCGGGGCTGGGTCAGTTCAGCCTCGAGACCTGGTAGTGCGCGATGAGCCAGTCGTCGTCGATCCGCCGCAGCAGCACGCCCAGGTGCACCGTCAGCGCCGGACGGTCGGTGAAGCCGAACTCCACCTCCAGGTAGCCGAGGACCAGGTCGTCGGCGAGACGCCGGGTCTCCCGGATCTCATAGGCGGCGGTCAGGCCGAGCGGCTGGGCGGCGTAGTACGCGGCAACCCCGGCACGGCCGACGGCGTACGGGTGCAGCCCCTGAAAGATCGCGTCTTCGGTGAAGTACGACGCGACCCGGTCCGGTTCGTGGGCGTCGACCGCCGACTTCCACCGGTCGAGGACGGTACGCAGGATCTGCGCGTCGGACATGATGCTCTCCCTGAGGTGTTGCGGCCACGGGTTACCGGGGCGATGCGCCCATCCTCGGACCGTCGGCACATCAGCAGACCAGGAACGCCGGTTTCCCTCCGTCGAGCGCCGAGGTCAGTCGGGTGCCGGGTCGCGCAACCTGATCCGCACCGCACGAGCCGCGGCGACCACTGCCACGAGCACCGCGTGCCGAGGCTCCGGCACGTCGAGCAACCGCTCGGCCCGCAGCGGCACGAGCGGAGCCAACCGCCGATCGGCCAGCACCGTGTCCACCGCTTTCCGGTCGCCGCCGCAGACCATCGCCGTCAGCGCCGCCGCCTCCGGCAACAGCAGGCGTACGGCCAGGTCCGCCGCATCACCCAGCGCCGCCTTGGCCTGGTTGTCGCGACGCCGGGCGAACCGGTGCTGGGACCATCCCCCAGCCGCGGTGCGCCCCTGCACGTAGCGGGTGTCCACCTTGGAGACGACAAGGTCGGCGCCCTCGGCCACGCCGACGGCCACCGCGCCCTTGCGGGCCAGCAGCAGGCCGATCCGGCGGGGCGTCACGGCGGCGGCCACGAACCCGGGAACGTCACCGCTGACCGGCGCGCCGGGTGGGGCGTACAGCTCGGCGGTGGCCCCGTCCGCGGCGGTGAGCAGCAGGCCGTACTCCCGCTCGGTCGTGGTGTACGGGCCGTGCCGGTCGGCGAAGCCCTCGACCCAGCGCCCGACGCGGGCCGGGTCGACCTCCACCCACCGACCTCCCCCGGCTGCGGGTCGACTGGTCACCGCCCGACCGTACGGCACGACAACGCGGATCGGGCGGTCGGGCGCGGCGCTCAGCCCGGCAGCAGCGCGACCACCGCCAGCGCGGCGATGAGCGCGCTGGAGACCAGCCCGGTAATCAGCCGCCCGCGCGGCCCGGTCAGGGCCCGCCCGACCATCGTGCCGCCGCCCGCGACGAGCAGCTGCCAGCTCGCCGACGCCAGGAACACACCGGCCACGAACAGCGCCGCCGCGCCCGGGTCCGCGTCGGCGGTGTCCCGCCGACCGAGCACCAGCGCGCTGAAGTAGAGCACCGTCATCGGGTTCAGCAGGGTCAACCCGAGCAGCGCCGCGTAGGCCCGCCCGGGCGTGCTCAGACCCCGCCCGACGGGTGCCGTCGGCGTCCGCCGCGAGCGGTGGGTGGACCAGGTCCGCCACAGACCGTGCGCGGCGAGACCGAGCAGGACGACGGCGGCGACCACCCGCAACGGCCCGGCGACCGGCGCGATGATGCCGGCCAGGCTGGCACCCCCGAGCGTTGCGGCCGCCGCGTAGAGCCCGTCGGCCGTCGCCACCGCGAGCGCTGCGGCCGCACCGACCCGAAACGAGGTACGCGCACTCAGGCCCAGAATCAGGATCGCGATCGCGCCGACGGGGATGGCGACGCCGTAGCCGGCCACCAGACCGGCCAGGAACGCCCCGTTCACGGACGTCGGTGTCGGGTCGAGGCCCGTCCCCGGGCCGGCCGCTGTCGACGCACGGCGGTGGCCGCACGGACAGGGACCTGCATCGTGTACGCCTCAATCACACGCGCATCCTGCGCGCCGAACCCACGCCCGCGCCACCAGATTTCCCGCGGCCCGCGGCCGGCGCACTCCGCCCTGCCGCCCCACGTCCCCGCGCCGTGCACCCCGCACCCCGAGCCGTTCCGGCGCTGTCCCAAGCCCTCCTCGCGGGGGCTGCGACCAAGATTCGTGCAACTTCGGGGATGTTGCTGCCTCCGAGACGCCGGAGGCAGCAACATCGCTGATGTTGCGCGGATCTTGCCGGGTGGACGGGTGCGGCGGCGCGCGCGGCACGGGGGGCGGAACGCGTCGAGCGCGACGCCCCTGGGGGCATCGCGCTCGACGGGCAGAGCCGACCGGAGTCGGCTCAGACGTTGAAGCCGAGGGAACGGAGCTGGTCCCGACCCTCGTCAGTGATCTTGTCGGGGCCCCACGGCGGGAGCCACACCCAGTTGATTCGGATGTCGTTGACCAGGCCGCCGCCCGGGCCGGTGGTCAGCGCCTGCCGGGTCTGGTCCTCGATCACGTCGGTCAACGGGCAGGCCGCCGAGGTGAGCGTCATGTCCAGGGTGGCGACGTTTTCGTCGTCGACGTGCACGCCGTATACCAGACCCAGGTCGACGACGTTGATCCCGAGTTCCGGGTCGACGACGTCCTTCATGGCCTCTTCGATGTCGGCGATCATGGCCTTGCTGACGCCGGCCGTCGGTGCGTCGCCGGCCTCCGGCGTCGCGGTGGCGTCGGTCGTCACGGAGTCGACCTGCGACGCCGCGACGGCGTCACCGGCCTCCGGCGTCGCTTCGGTAGCCGTGTTCTCGCTCATGCCGTCCCTCCGCTTCGCTCCGTGACGCCGACAGGCGCCACGGTGCTGCAACAATGATTGGCTCGCTGACGCTCGATCACGCCTTCACCTCCGGGCTCGCGCCCACACCCGCGCGTGCCGCGGCGTCCTTGAACGCCATCCACGGCAGCAGTGCGCACTTGACCCGGGCGGGATAACGGGCCACACCCGCGAAGGCCACCCCGTCACCCAGCACGTCCTCGTCCGGCGTGACCTGACCACGTCCGGACATCAACTCCACGAACGCCTCGTGCACCTCGAATGCTTCCCGGGCACCCCGACCGCGCAGCAACTCGTGCAGGACGCTCGCCGAGGCCTGGCTGATCGAGCAGCCCATGCCGTCGTACGAGATGTCGTGCAGCACAGTGCCGTCGGTGGCCACCCGGACGGTGACCTCGTCGCCGCAGGTCGGGTTGACGTGGTGCGCCTCCTCGACCCGGTCGCCCGAGTCTTCGGCGTCGCGCAGACCGCGCCCGTGTGGGCGCTTGTAGTGGTCCAGGATGATCTCCTGGTAGAGCTGGTCGAGCTGCATCAGTCGAACACCTTCCGCACCTGCTCCAGACCGGCCACCAGAGCGTCGATCTCCTCGGTGGTGGTGTAGAGGTAGAACGAGGCCCGGGTCATGGCCGGGACGCCGAACCGGCTGCACACCGGCTTGGCACAGTGGTGACCCACCCGCACCTGCACGCCGAGCGAGTCGAGCACCTGACCCACGTCGTGCGGGTGCACGTCGCCGAGCGCGAACGAGATGGTGCCGCCCCGGCCAACCGGCACGGTCGGGCCGAAGATCCGAAGGTCCGGCACCGAGCCGAAGGCGTCCAGCGCGTACGCCGTCAGCTCCTTCTCGTGCCACTGGATGGCCCGCATCCCGACACCGGTCAGGTAGTCGACGGCAGCGCCGAGCGCGACCGCCTCGGCGATCGGCGGGGTGCCGGCCTCGAACCGGGCCGGCGGGGCGGCGAACGTCGATCGGGCCATGGTGACCGTCTCGATCATCGAGCCGCCGCCGAAGACCGGTGGCATGGCCGCGAGCAGCTCACCCCGGCCCCAGAGCACCCCGATGCCGGTCGGGCCGCACATCTTGTGGCCGGTGAACACGATGTAGTCGGCGTCCAGGTCGACCACGTCGATGGGCAGGTGCGGCACCGACTGCGAGCAGTCCAGCAACAGCAGCGCGCCCACCTCGCGGACCCGCGCGGTGATGCGGGAGGTCGCGTTGACAGTGCCGAGGATGTTCGACACGTGCACCAGCGAGACGATCTTCGTCCGTTCGGTGACCAGGTCCTCCAGGCCCGACTCGTCCAGTCGGCCCTGGTCGGTGACGGGGAACCAGCGCAGGGTCGCGCCGGTCCGTTCGCAGAGCAACTGCCACGGGACGATGTTCGAGTGGTGCTCCATCTCGGAGATCACCACCTCGTCGCCGGGGCCCAGGCGGAACCGCGGGTCCGCGTCCGGGCGCAGCGAGGCGTTCGAGAAGGCGTACGCCACGATGTTGATCGCCTCGGTGGAGTTCTTGGTGAAGACCACCTCGTCGACGCTGGGCGCGTTGATGAACGCGGCGATCTTCGCCCGCGCCCCCTCGTACGCCTCGGTGGCCTCGGTGCCCAGGGTGTGCACCGACCGCGAGACGTTGGCGTTGTGCCGCGCGTAGTGCTCGTCGAGAACGTCGAGCACCTGGCGGGGTTTGTGCGAGGTGTTGGCGCTGTCGAGGTAGACCAGCGGGTGCCCGTTGACCTCGCGATCCAGGATCGGGAAGTCGGCGCGTACCCGGGCCACGTCGAAACGCGGCACGTCGTCGTACTGCGGCATCCCCTCGGGGATCGCGATGCTGGTCATCTCGGCAGCGCCTCTCCCGCTCAGGCCTTGGCCGTGCCGGCCCCGGCGGCGTACCGCTCGTAGCCCTCGGCCTCGAGCTTGTCGGCCAGCTCCGGGCCGCCCTGCTCGACGATCCGGCCGGCGATGAACACGTGCACGAAGTCCGGCTTGATGTAGCGCAGGATCCGCGTGTAGTGGGTGATCAGCAGCACGCCGGTGTCGCCGTCGTCGCGGACCCGGTTGACGCCCTCGCTGACCACGCGCAGCGCGTCCACGTCGAGGCCCGAGTCGGTCTCGTCGAGGATGGCGATCTTCGGCTTGAGCAGCTCCAGCTGGACGATCTCGTGCCGCTTCTTCTCACCACCGGAGAAGCCCTCGTTGACGTTGCGCTGGGCGAACGCCGGGTCCATCTGCAGGCGCTCCATCGCGCCGCGCAGCTCGCCACCCCAGGTGCGCAGCTTCGGTGCCTCGCCGTCGATGGCGGTCTTCGCGGTGCGCAGGAAGTTGGCCACCGAGACGCCGGGCACCTCGACCGGGTACTGCATGGCCAGGAAGAGGCCGGCGCGGGCCCGCTCGTCGACAGTCATGGCGAGCACGTCCTCGCCGTCGAGGGTCACCGTGCCGCCGGTGATCTCGTACTTGGGGTGACCGGCGATCGAGTACGCCAGGGTCGACTTGCCGGAGCCGTTCGGGCCCATGATCGCGTGGGTCTCGCCGGACTTCACGGTCAGGTCGACGCCGGACAGGATCGGCTTGAGCTCACCCTCGGGCAGCTTGACCGACACCTTCAGGTCGCGGATCTCCAGGGTGCTCATTATCGGGTCACTCCATTACTCGGCGTCAGGCTGAGGTAGATGTCGCCGTCGCGGACTTCGACGGGGTAGACGGGGACGGGTTCGGTGGCGGGCAGCCCGGTCGGCTCACCGGTGCGCAGGTCGAAGCGCGAGCCGTGCAACCAGCACTCCAGCGTGCAGCCGTCGACCTCGCCCTCGGAGAGGGCGACCGAGGCGTGCGAGCACTCGTCGTACACGGCGTAGAAGTTGCCGTCCTCGCCGTGCACCAGGGCGATCGACGTGCCGTCGACGTCCGCGCTGATGGCGGTGCCCTTCGGTACGTCCTCGGTGGAGCAGATCCGGATCATCAGGCGCCCGCCTTGGTCAGCCGGGCCTCGATCGCGTCGCCCAGGCGCTCGCGCAGGGACTCCACCGGGATCTTGTTGATCAGCTCGGCGAAGAAGCCGCGGACCACCAGGCGGCGGGCCTCGCTCTCCGGGATACCCCGGGCCATCAGGTAGAAGAGCTGCTCGTCGTCGAAGCGGCCGGTCGCGCTGGCGTGGCCGGCGCCGGCGATCTCGCCGGTCTCGATCTCCAGATTGGGTACGGAGTCCGCCCGAGCGCCTTCGGTGAGCAGCAGGTTCCGGTTGATCTCGTACGTGTCGGTGCCGGTCGCCTCGGCGCGGATCAGCACGTCGCCCACCCAGACGGTGTGCGCGTCCTCGCCCTGCAGGGCGCCCCGGTAGCCGACGTAGCTGCGGCAGTCCGGCACGGAGTGGTCGACCAGCTGCCGGTGCTCCAGGTGCTGACCGGAGTCGGCGAAGTAGACGCCGTACAGCTCGGCCTCGCCACCCCGACCGGTGTATTCCACGCTGGTGAACTGCCGGACGAGGTCACCACCGAGGGTGACCTGGATGTGCACGACCCGGGCGTCGCGGCCCAGCTTCACCTGGATGTGCTGCGCCTGGACCGCGTCGGAGGCCCAGTCGGCGATCGTGACCAGGGTCAGCTTCGCGCCGTCGGCGACGAACACCTCGACGTTGTCGGCCAGCGTGGCCGAGCCCTCCTGGGAGAGCACGACAGTGGCCTCCGCGAACCGACCCACCTGGACCTGGGTCCGGGCGAAGGCCAGCTCCTCGGGGTACGCGCCCAGCAGTCGGACGATCACCGCGTCGGACACCACCGCGTCGGCGGCCACCTCGACCAGCGTGACCCGCGCGGCACCGCCGTGCGCCAGTGCGCTGATCCGGTCGGTCGGCACCGGCGCGGACGCGACGCTGGCGTCACTCGGCTCGACGAGCCGCACCGACACCCCGGCCGGCAGGTCCGGGTGCTCGATGGTGACGCCCCGGCCGGTGGCGGCGGAGGTGTCCGCCGTGGCCAGGCCGCGGAGGCGCTTGAGCGGGGTGAAACGCCACTCCTCCTCCAGGCCGGTGAGGGCCGGGAAGTCGGCGACGTCGTACGAGCGCAGCGCCTGCGACTTGGTGCTGGGTGGCGCGGAAGCCTGGGTAGTCATTTCTTCCTTGGTCTGTCTGTTCCGTGGCGACGAGGTGGGGTCCTGGTGTGGCGGGCCGAGGTTCCCGGCCCGCCACGCGGGAGCGGCGGCGTCAGCCGACCGCGCCCTCCATCTGAAGCTCGATCAGGCGGTTGAGCTCCAGGGCGTACTCCATCGGAAGCTCCTTGGCGATCGGCTCGATGAAGCCACGCACGATCATGGCCATCGCCTCGTCCTCGCTCAGGCCCCGGCTCATCAGGTAGAAGAGCTGGTCGTCGCTGATCTTGGACACGGTCGCCTCGTGACCCATCGACACGTCGTCCTCACGGATGTCGACGTACGGGTAGGTGTCCGAGCGGGAGATGGTGTCGACCAGCAGCGCGTCGCACTTGACAGTGCTCCGGCTGTGGTGCGAACCCTCCAGCACCTGCACCAGACCCCGGTACGAGGTGCGGCCGCCGCCCCGGGCGATCGACTTGGAGATGATGGTCGAGGAGGTGTGCGGCGCGGCGTGCACCATCTTGGCGCCGGCGTCCTGGTGCTGGCCCTCGCCAGCCATCGCCACCGAGAGCACCTCGCCCTTGGCGTGCTCGCCGGTCATGTAGACCGCCGGGTACTTCATCGTCACCTTGGAGCCGATGTTGCCGTCGACCCACTCCATGGTCGCGCCCTCGTGGCAGACGGCGCGCTTGGTGACCAGGTTGTAGACGTTGTTCGACCAGTTCTGGATGGTCGTGTAACGGCAGCGCGCGTTCTTCTTGACGATGATCTCCACGACCGCGCTGTGCAGCGAGTCGGAGGAGTAGAGCGGCGCGGTGCAGCCCTCGACGTAGTGCACGTACGCACCCTCGTCAACGATGATCAGCGTCCGCTCGAACTGGCCCATGTTCTCCGTGTTGATCCGGAAGTAGGCCTGCAGCGGGATCTCCACCTGCACACCCTTCGGCACGTAGATGAACGAGCCACCGGACCACACGGAGGTGTTCAGGGCGGCGAACTTGTTGTCGCCGACCGGGATCACCGTGCCGAAGTACTCCTTGAAGACGTCCTCGTGCTCGCGCAGCGCCGTGTCCGTGTCCAGGAAGAGAACTCCCTGCTCCTCAAGGTCCTCACGGATCTTGTGGTAGACGACCTCGGACTCGTACTGCGCCGCGACACCCGCGACCAGCCGCTGCTTCTCCGCCTCCGGGATGCCCAGCCGGTCGTACGTGTTCTTGATGTCCTCCGGCAGGTCCTCCCAGCTGGTGGCCTGCTTCTCGGTGGACCGCACGAAGTACTTGATGTTGTCGAAGTCGATCCCGCTGAGGTCCGCGCCCCAGGCCGGCATCGGCTTGCGGCCGAACAGCCGCAGGCCCTTCAGCCGCAGGTCGAGCATCCACGCCGGCTCGCTCTTCTTGGCCGAGATGTCCCGCACCACCGCCTCGTTGATGCCGCGCTGGGCAACCGCCCCGGCGGCGTCCGGGTCGGACCAGCCGTACTCGTACCGACCCAGGGCCGCGAGCTGCTCTTCCTGGGTCAGGGGCTGGACGATCTGCTCGGTCATCTATCTGTCCTCACAGTGGTGACGGGATTACCGGATTGAACACGGCCCGGCTGGGTCGGAATGTGCGTGGTGCACACCCCGTCGCCGTGCGCGATGGTGGCCAGGCGCTGCACGTGGGTGCCGACCAGACGGGAAATCACCGCGGTCTCGGCCTCGCACAGCTGGGGAAACTCGGCGGCCACGTGCGCCACCGGGCAGTGGTGCTGGCAGAGCTGACCGCCGGAGGCGATCGTGGTCGCATTGGCAGCGTAACCCTCGGCGGTGAGCGCCGAGGCGAGTGCCTCGGCACGCGCGAGAGGGTCCTCGCCGGCGTCTTCCATGGCCGCTCGACAGCGGGATTCCAGGGCCGACACCTGCTCGGTGGCGAACGCCTCGACCGCGCCCGAACCGCCGCTGCGGGCGATCCACCGCAACGCGGCGGTGGCCATGTTGTCGTAGTGGTGTGTGCCACAGCGCACCCGGGCGGCCTCGGTCAGCATGAACACCTTGGCCGGACGCCCACGCCCGCGGCTGCCCTGCACGGTCTGCTCGCGGGCATAGACGTCACCCTCGGCGAGCATCGCGTCCAGGTGCCGGCGAATCGCCGCCGGGCTGAGCCCGAGGGCCGCGCCAAGCTGAGCAGCGGTGGTCGCACCCCGCTCCAGCAGCAACTGGGTGACCCGGTCCCGGGTGGAGATCTCGGTCGCCGTGCCGGCGCCGAGGGCGGTCGAGGTGGTCGTGACGAGCGCGGACGCGGACGCGCCGACGGCCGGAACAGCCGCCGACTGGTGCCCGGAGAGCGCCGCCGCGTTTTTCACAACGCCAACGTTACGTAATTACCCGGAGGGTCGCAAACCCGGGCCCCGGTGATCCGAACCACCGAGCCGACGGAGTCGGACGAACCTCGATCACTACAGTGCGTAGGATTTGCGCCGTGAACCGAATCGTCCGTCCGGTCTCCGGCATCCTGCTGCGCCGCCTCGCGCTCGCCTCGATCATCGCGAACGTGGGCATCGTCGTCACCGGCGGGGCCGTCCGGTTGACCGCCTCGGGCCTCGGCTGCCCCACCTGGCCCCGGTGCACCGACGATTCCTACGTCACCACGCCCGAGATGGGCGTGTACGGGGTGATCGAGTTCGGCAACCGGATGCTGACGTTCGCGGTGGGCCTCATCGCGCTGGCCACCGTGCTGGCCGTACTCCTGCACCGACCCCGCCGACCCGGGCTCCTCGCCCTGGCCGTGGCGGTCTTCCTGGGCATCCCCGCCCAGGCGGTGATCGGTGGCATCACCGTGCTGACCAACCTCAACCCGTGGGTGGTCGGGCTGCACTTCCTCGCCTCGATGGCGGTGATCGCCGCCGCGTACGCCCTCTGGCGGCGCATCGGCGACCCCGACGGCCCGCCCGTGGCCGTGGTGCCCGCACCGCTTCGCGCGCTGGCCCGGGTCACCACCGGCGTCACCGTCGCCGTGCTGGTCGTCGGCACCTGGGTCACCGGCAGCGGCCCGCACGCCGGCGACCACGGCGCCGCCCGCAACGGGCTCGACCCGGAGACGATCTCGCAGGTGCACGCGGACGGCGTCTTCCTGCTGATCGGGCTGTCGGTGGCGCTGATCTTCGCGTTCCGCGCCGTCGGCGCCCAGCGGGCCACCCGCGCCGCGATCGTGCTGGTCGCCGTGGAGTTGGGCCAGGGCCTGATCGGCTTCGTGCAGTACTTCACCCACGTGCCGGCGATCCTGGTCGGCGCACACATGCTCGGCTCCTGCCTGGTGCTGCTGGCCGCGCTGTCGGTGCAGTGGTCGACCCGCGAACGCCGCCCGGTCACCCCGGCAGCAGATGTCGCAGCGACCCGCGCCGAGGAATCCGTCCCGGTCACCGCCTGACCCCAGGGCGCGGCCCCGCGCCCCGCGCCACCGGTCCGAGCCCTCCCGCGTCGGGCGTCCGGTTCTGCGCTTCCGCAAGGAGCGGCCGGACGACGCCTGACGCCTGCCGCCCCGCGCCCCGCCAAGATCCGCGCAACTTCGGGGAAAGTGCTGTGTCCCGGGGCCCTGAGGCACCAACTTCACCGAAGTTGCCCGGATCTTGGCGGGGCGCGGTGGCCCGCTGCGCGGTGGCGCGCTGCGCGGTGGCACGGCGGGCGGTGCGCCGGGGGCGGTCAGGCGCGGCGGGCCAGGTGGGTGGCGATCGCGGCGGCGAGGCGGTCGGGGGCCCCGTCGGCGTACCCGATGAAGAGCGACGGCTCGGTCAGCTCCAGCTCGACCAGGACCGGCTCGCCGTCGGGGCCGGGGATCAGGTCGACCCGGGCGTAGAGCAGCTGCCGCGTGCCGCCGGGCACCGTGGCGAGGGTCTTCTCGGCCACCGCGAGCTGTTCGGGTCGGGCGGTACGGGAGGTGATCTCCTCGGCCTTGTAGAGCCCGTCCGGGCCGAGGTCCGGGCCGGTCAGCATCGGCCCCTTGCGGATCGCGTGGCTGAACGTGAGCCCGTCCGGCCCTGCCAGGAAGAGCAGTGCCGTCTCGCCCTCGGTGTCGACGGCGCGCAGGTACGGCTGGACCATGGTCACCCGGCCGGCGTCGGAGAGCCGGCGGACATGTGCGGCGGCCAGGTCCCGGTGCTCCGGGTCGGCCAGGTCGTAGCGGCCGGTGTCCTGGCTGCCGGCGCTGACCGAGGGCTTGAGCACGTACTCGCCGGTTTCGGCGGGCGGTTGCCAGCTCTCCCCCGGCTCGACCCACGACGTCGGAACGGTCGGCACCCCGGCGGCGGTCAGCTCGGCCAGGTAGCGCTTGTCGGTGTTCCAGCGGACCACGTCGGCCGGGTTGACCAGCGTTGGGACGGTTGCCGCCCAGGCGACGAACTCGTCGCGGCGCAGCGCGTAGTCCCAGGGTGAGCGGAGCACGACCAGGTCGTACGAGGACCAGTCGACATCGGGGTCGTCCCACACCGCGGTGTCGACGGCGATGCCATGGGCGCTGAGCGGGGCGAGGACCAGCCGGTCGTCCGGGTCGAGGTCGGCGAGGTCGGCGCAGGTGACGAGAGCGACCCGGGGTTCCCCCCGGGTCGACTGGTGATCGGTGGTCAATTCAGGTGTCTATTCAGCGGGCCATCGTGCGCCGGGCCATCGACCGCCACAGGTCGTTGCTCGGACGCATCTGGTCCATCAGTTCACGCTCCCAGGCGTTCTCGACGGTGACTCCCGCCTTGGCGCACGCCTCCCGGGCGGTGACGGTGTCGTCGGCGAACTGGTCGCCCCACTCACCGTCGGACCCGACCAGGACGATTCGCGCGCCACGCTTGCCGACGTACTCGATGACCGCCTTCGCGCCGCCGTGCCCGGCGGCGAACGCCTTGAGGCCCGCAACCAGGCCCTGGGGCGTCTGCTCGCCGGCGGTCTGCTCGGCCGTCAGCGTCGTATCGGAACCATCTGCCATGACGCGAAGCCTAAGCAGACCCGCACCCTCTCGGGCGAGAACCATGAACCTTTTGTGATGCCAATTACCTACAGGTTTAAGGCCGACCACAGGCAAGCTGTCCGTTTATATACGGACTTTTCATCGCAAAACTTCGCGGCAAACCCCTGCGCATCCGCCACAGGTTGAGCCCATCCGGCTCATGCCGAAAGTTACCCTGATGTGACGTTAAACCGGACAACTCATCCATGGGCATGATTAGTCGGACGACGAAGGCCACCCACTCGATACGGCGGGGCGGAACCGCGAGGCGGGCCTCAGACGCGAGGCGGGCCTCAGATCAGCGCGTCGAGCGCGACGGCCACGAACACGATCGTCAGGTACGTGGTCGACCAGTGGAACAGCCGCATCGGCTTGACCGCCTCGCCCCGCGTCGCGCGCCGGCAGAGTCGGTGTGCCTCGACGATGAAGATGGCGCCCACCACCAGGGTCGGCACGCCGTAGATCGCGCTGAGCCCCAGCGGCCAGACAGCCAGGGAGGTGAGCACGGTGAGCCACGCGAAGATCAGGATCTCGGCGTTCACCCGTCGGGTCGACGCCACCACCGGGAGCATCGGGATGCCGGCCCGCGCGTAGTCGTCCTTGTATTTCATGGCGAGCGGGTAGAAGTGCGGCATCTGCCAGAAGAAGACCACCGCGAACAGCCCCCAGGCCGCCGGGGCCAGCCCGCCGGTGACCGCCGCCCATCCGATGAGCACCGGAGCGGCCCCGCAGGCGCCTCCCCAGAACGTGTTCGTCGGGGTGGAGCGCTTGAGCCACAGCGTGTAGACGACGTCGTAGTAGACGATCGCGGCAAGGGTCAGCCCGGCGGCGAGCAGGTTGGTGAACGCCGCCATCAGGACGATCGAGATCGCCGCCAGCACCAGACCGAAGACCAGCGCGCTGCGTGGCGACACGGTGTGCGCCGGCAGTGGCCGACGCTTGGTACGCCGCATCAACTGGTCGATGTCCCGGTCGATGTAGCAGTTGAGCACGCTGGCCGCGCCGGCGGCGAGCGAGCCACCGATCAGCACGATGGCCATCAACCACAGCGACGGGAGCCCGCCCTCGGCGAGCATCATCGCCGGGATGGTGGTGACCAGCAGCAGCTCGACGATCCGCGGCTTGGTGAGCGCCACGTACGCCGAGAGGACCGCGCGTACGTCCCGCCGGGCCACCGGGCCCTCGGCCGCCCGCGCCGGGTGCTGCCCGGCCGGGTTGCTCGCGGGGCGCTCGGTGATCATGCTCACGGATTGCCACCTTCCGGCATCGGGCACGGGGAGATCGGATTGGTCGGGACCGCCCGGGTCCGCATACCGACCCACACACTACGCGTTGTCGTTTTGGCTGCCCGGCCGACCCGACAACGGTGCGGACGGTCACACCACCGGGTTGACCGGCGCGACGGGTTCGTCACGTAGCGCACACCATGCGGAGATCCCCGGGCGCGCGTTTAGGGACGCTCGATAGGGTCATCAGTGAGGGTTCCGCCCATCTGCCGAGGAGCACAACCATCGTGGCTGCCAAACGACCCGAGCACTCCGCACTGAACTGGTCCGACCTCGATCGCCGGGCCGTCGATACCGTCCGCGTGCTGGCCATGGATGCCGTGGAGAAATCCGGCAACGGCCACCCGGGCACCGCGATGAGCCTTGCGCCCGCGGCGTACCTCCTCTTCAACCGGGTCATGCGGCACAACCCGGCCGACCCGAACTGGCCCGGCCGTGACCGGTTCGTCCTCTCCGCCGGGCACTCCAGCCTGACCCTCTACATCCAGCTGTTCCTGTCCGGTTACCCGCTGGCCCTGGACGACCTCAAGTCGCTGCGGCAGTGGGGCTCACTCACGCCGGGTCACCCCGAGCACGGGCACACCCCGGGCGTCGAGACCACCACCGGCCCCCTCGGGCAGGGTCTGGGCAACGCGGTCGGCATGGCCATGGCGGCCCGTCGCGAGCGCGGCCTGTTCGACCCGGAGGCCGAGCCGGGCGCGTCGGTCTTCGACCACAACATCTGGTGCATCGTCTCCGACGGCGACATCGAGGAGGGCATCAGCCACGAGGCCAGTGCCCTCGCCGGGCACCAGCAGCTGGGCAACCTCACGGTGATCTACGACGACAACGAGATCTCGATCGAGGACGACACCCGCATCGCCAAGAGCGAGGACGTGGCAGCCCGCTACGAGGCGTACGGCTGGCACGTGCAGACCGTCGACTGGCGTAGCGGCGACGCTGACCAGGGCGACTACCACGAGGACGCCGAGGCCCTGCACGCCGCGCTGCTGGCCGCCAAGGCGGAGACCGGCCGTCCCTCCTTCATCGCCCTGCGCACCATCATCGGCTGGCCCGCACCCAACAAGCAGAACACCGGCAAGATCCACGGCTCGGCGCTCGGCGCCGACGAGGTGAAGGCCACCAAGCAGATCCTCGGCTTCGACCCGGAGCAGACCTTCCAGGTCGACGAGGAGGTGCTCGCCCACGCCCGCACGGTGATGGGCCGCGGCTCCGACGCCGAGCAGGCATGGACCGGCGAGTTCGACGCCTGGAAGAAGGCCAACCCGGAGCGCACCGCGCTCTACGAGCGGATGGCCGGGCGGGTGCTCCCCGACGGCTGGGCCGACGCGCTGCCGGTCTTCCCCGCCGACGCCAAGGGCGTGGCCACCCGTGCCGCGTCCGGCAAGGTCCTGGAGGCGCTCGCGCCCGTGCTGCCGGAGCTGTGGGGCGGCTCGGCCGACCTGGCGGAGAGCAACAACACCACCATGAAGGGCGAGCCGTCGTTCATCCCGGCCTCGCACGCCACCAAGGACTTCCCCGGCCACGAGTACGGCCGCACGCTGCACTTCGGCATCCGTGAGCACGCCATGGGAGCGATCCTCAACGGCATCGCCCTGCACGGCGGCACCCGCCCGTACGGCGGCACGTTCCTGGTGTTCAGCGACTACATGCGCCCGTCGGTGCGGCTGGCCGCGCTGATGAAGCTGCCGGTGACCTACGTCTGGACGCACGACTCGATCGGCCTGGGCGAGGACGGCCCGACCCACCAGCCGGTGGAGCACCTGACCGCGCTGCGCGCCATCCCCGGTCTGGACGTGGTCCGCCCGGCGGACGCCAACGAGACGGCCTGGGCCTGGCGGATGGCGCTGGAGCACACCGACCGGCCGACCGCCATGGCGCTGAGCCGCCAGCCGCTGCCAACCCTGGACCGGGACGTCCTGGGCAGCGCGGAGGGGGTCGCCAAGGGCGGCTACGTGCTGGCCGAGGCGTCCAACGGCAAGCCTCAGGTGATCATCGTCGGCACCGGTTCCGAGGTGCAGCTCTGCCTGACCGCGCGGGAGCGCCTGGAGGCCGACGGCACCCCCACCCGGGTGGTTTCGATGCCCTGCCAGGAGTGGTTCTACGAGCAGGATGAGGCGTACCGGGAGTCGGTGCTCCCACGCGGGGTAAAGGCACGGGTGAGCGTGGAAGCGGGCATCGCGATGTCCTGGCGCGGCGTCGTCGGCGACCTCGGCGAAAGCGTCAGCCTGGAGCACTACGGAGCGAGCGCCCCGCACACCGTGCTCTTCGAGCAGTTCGGCTTCACCGGCGACCGGATCGTGGCGGCGGCGCACGCCTCGCTGGCCCGGGTGGGCGACATCACCGGTTTCACGACCGGCAACTGAGGGAGCGTGGACGGCATGACGGACAAGCTGAATGAGCTCACCGCCGCAGGCGTGGCGGTGTGGCTCGACGATCTTTCCCGGGTACGACTGAGCTCCGGCGGGCTGGACCAGCTCCGCCGTGAGAAGCACGTGGCCGGTGTCACCACCAACCCGACGATCTTCGCAAAGGCGCTGAGCGACGCCGACGAGTACAACTGGCAGCTGCGCGACCTCGCCACCCGTGGCATTGAGGTCGAAGAGTCGGTGCGGATGCTCACCACGTACGACGTGCGGTGGGCCTGCGACGTGATGCGCCCGTCCTACGACGGCAGTGCGGGGGTCGACGGCCGGGTCTCCATCGAGGTGGACCCCCGGGTGGCGCACGACAGCGACCGGACGGTTGCCGAGGCCAAGGCCCTGTGGTGGCTGGTCGACCGCCCCAACCTCTTCATCAAGATCCCGGCCACCGAGGAGGGCCTGTCGGCGATCACCGACACGCTGGCCGAGGGGATCAGCGTCAACGTGACGCTGATCTTCGGCCTGGACCGCTACTCGGCGGTGATGGAGGCGTTCCTCGCCGGCCTGGAGAAGGCCAAGGCCAACGGCCACGACCTGTCCACCATCGGCTCGGTCGCGTCGTTCTTCGTCTCCCGGGTGGATGCCGAGGTGGACAAGAGGCTGGAAAAGATCGGCTCCGAGCAGGCCAAGTCGCTCCGGGGCAAGGCCGCCGTCGCGAACGCCCAGCTGGCGTACGAGCGCTACACCGAGGTGTTCTCCTCCGACCGCTGGAAGGCGCTCGCCGACGCGGGGGCGCACCCGCAGCGGCCGCTGTGGGCGTCCACCTCGACGAAGAACCCGGACTACCGCGACGTCATCTACGTCGAGGAGCTGATCGCCCCCGGCACTGTCAACACCATGCCGGAGTCGGTCATCCACGCGTACGCCGATCACGGCGAGACCCGCGGCGACACCATCACCGGCGCCTACGACGCGGCCCGCAAGGTCTTCGCGGACCTGGAGTCGGTTGGGGTGGACATGGCCGACGTGATCGCCACCCTGGAGCGCGAGGGCGTGGAGAAGTTCGAGGCCAGCTGGCAGGAGCTGCTCGACGGCGTCCGCAAGTCGCTGGAGGCGGCGGCGAAGGGTAAGGGTTCTCCGAACAAGGCTGCCAAGGGCAACGCCAAGGGCGCCGAGAAGGCCGGTGGCGCATGAGCGAGCGAATCCGTGCCACCGTCGAGCGCAGTGAGGTAGCGGCATGAGTGACCTGTTGGCAGGGAAGGTGGAGGCCGCCGCCGGGCTGGCCGTGTACGGCGCGGACGCGGTCGACAAGTCCGCTCCCGCCTCGACCCGGGACGCGCTGGTCAAGGCCGGCGTCCCGGGCAAGCTGGCCGGCAAGGACGCGAGCCTGTGGGGTCCGGACGCCGAGGCCGAGGCGAAGGTCCGGCTCGGCTGGGTGGACACCCACCAGCGCAGCCGGGAGCTGCTGGCCCAGCTGGCCGAGCTGACCGCGGAGCTGGCCGACCTGGACCACGTGGTGCTCGCCGGGATGGGTGGCTCGTCACTGGCCCCCGAGGTGATCACGCGGACCCTGGGCCGCCCGCTGACCGTGCTGGACACCACCGACCCGGGCCAGGTCCGAGCGGCGCTCGGCGACCGGCTGGAGCGCACCGTCGTCGTGGTGGCGAGCAAGTCCGGTTCGACCGTGGAGACCGACAGCCACCGGCGCGCCTACTGGCAGGCGTTCCTGGACGCCGGGATGACGGAGGCGGAGGCCGGCCGGCACTTCGTCATCGTCACCGACCCGGGCTCGCCGCTGGAGGCCACCGCGACCGAGATGGGCGCGTTCACCGTGCTCGCCGACCCGAACGTGGGCGGCCGGTACTCGGCGCTGACCGCGTTCGGCCTGGTGCCCTCGGCGCTGGCCGGGGTCGAGGTCGCGGAACTGCTCGACCAGGCCGACGCGCTGGCCGCGTCGCTCGGCGCGGACCGGGACAACCCGGCGCTCGCCCTGGGTGCCGCCCTGGGCGCGGCGGCGACGCTGGCCCGGGACAAGATCGCGCTGGTCTCCGACGGCACCGGCATCGACGGGCTCGGCGACTGGGCCGAGCAGCTGATCGCCGAGTCGACCGGCAAGGCCGGGGTGGGCATCCTGCCGGTGGTCGTGGAGTCTCCGCAGAGCCCCGGCGCCAGTGGTGCGGACGTGCTGACCGTCAGCTACGGCGGCGCGCTGGCACCTGGTGACATGCCGGGGGGCGGCGCGGCCCCGGACGTGGCCGTCAACGGCCCGCTGGGCGCGCAGTTCCTGGCCTGGGAGTACGCGACCGCGGTGGCCGGTGTGGTGCTCGGCATCGACCCGTTCAACCAGCCGAACGTCACCGAGTCCAAGGAGAACACCAACAAGATCCTGGCCTCGGGCCTGCCGGCGGAGACGCCGTCGTTCACCGAGGGCGCGATCGAGGTGTACGCCCCGCAGGGCGCCCCCGGGGACCTGGCCGGGGTGCTGCGCTGGCTGCTCGACGGGCTGGGCGACGACGGTTACCTCGCGGTGATGGCGTACCTCGACCGGTTCGCCGACGCCGACATGGCCAAGCTGCGGCCGCTGCTGGCCCAGGCGGGCGGCCGGCCGGTCACCTTCGGTTGGGGACCGCGGTTCCTGCACTCGACGGGTCAGTACCACAAGGGCGGCCCGCAGGTGGGCAGCTACCTCCAGGTGACCGGCGCGGTCGCGGAGGACCTGGCGGTGCCGGGCAAGCCGTACACCTTCGGTGAGTTGCAGGCGGCGCAGGCTGCCGGGGACCGGCAGGCGCTCGCCGGCCGGGAGCGCCCGGTGCTGCGGCTGCATCTGACCGACCGTGCCGCCGGTGTCGCCCAACTGCTCGACGCGGCCGGTGATCTGCGGGCGTGAGGATGGACGACGTGACTGAGGCGGAAGCGAGGGGGCGCCGTGAGCGCGAGGAGTGAGCCGGGTTTGCGAGCCCCGCAGTCGCGAACCGACGATGGCTCGGTGAACCCGCTGCGCGACCCGCAGGACCGCCGGTTGCCCCGGATCCCGGAGCCCTGCGCTCTGGTGATCTTCGGGGTGACCGGCGACCTGGCCCGCAAGAAGCTGCTCCCTGCCGTCTACGACCTGGCCAACCGAGGGCTGTTGCCGCCGGGTTTCGTGGTGCTCGGTTTCGCGCGCCGCGACTGGGGAGACGGCGACTTCGAGACGCTGGCCTGCGAGGCCGCCCGCAAGCACGCTCGTACTCCGTGGCGGGACGAGGTGTGGGCACGGCTGGCCGGCAACATCAAGTTCGTCGGCGGGTCGTTCGACGACGACGCGGCCTTCGACCAGCTCGCCTCGACGCTGGACGACCTGCGCCAGACCCACGGCATCACCGGCAACGCGGCGTTCTACTTCTCCATCCCCCCGGCCGCGTTCCCCGTCGTGCTCAAGCAGCTGGCCCGCACCGGGATGGCCGACAACGAGAAGTCCGGCGGTTGGCGTCGGGTCGTCGTGGAGAAGCCGTTCGGCAACGACCTGCCGTCGGCGAAGTCGCTCAACGACCTCGTCGACGACGTGTTCACCCGGGAGGACGTCTTCCGGATCGACCACTACCTGGGCAAGGAGACGGTCCAGAACATCCTGGCCCTGCGGTTCGCCAACAACCTGTTCGAGCCGCTGTGGAACTCCAAGTACGTCGACTCGGTGCAGATCACCATGGCCGAGGATGTCGGGATCGGCACCCGCGCCGGCTTCTACGACACCGTCGGCACCGCCCGTGACGTGCTCCAGAACCACCTCCTGCAACTGCTCGCCCTGGTGGCGATGGAGGAGCCGACCAGCTTCGACGCCGACGAGATCCGGGCCGAGAAGCTGAAGGTGCTCAAGGCCATCACCCTGCCCAAGGACGTCGCCCGGGACACCGTTCGCGGTCAGTACCTGCCCGGCTGGGTGGGCGGCGAGCGCGCTGTCGGTTACCTGGAGGAGCAGGACGTTCCGAGCGACTCCACCACGGAGACGTACGTGGCGGTGCGGCTGGGCATCCAGAACCGCCGCTGGGCCGAGGTGCCGTTCTACATCCGGGCCGGCAAGCGGCTGCCCCGGCGGGTCACCGAGGTCGCCATCATGTTCAAGAAGGCACCGCACCTGCCGTTCAACGACGCCGACATGGAGTCGCTGGGCAACAACCAGCTCGTGATCCGGGTGCAGCCGGACGAGGGTGTGGTGCTCAAGTTCGGCTCGAAGGTGCCGGGCACCACGATGGAGGTCCGCGACATCGCGATGGACTTCCAGTACGGCGAGGCGTTCACCGAGTCTAGCCCCGAGGCGTACGAGCGGCTGGTCCTGGACGTGCTGATCGGCGACCGCACCCTGTTCCCGGACGCGTCCGAGGTCGAGCAGAGCTGGCAGGTGATCGACCCGCTGGAGCACGCCTGGGCTGGCACCACGCCGGAGCCGTACCGGGCCGGCGAGTGGGGTCCACGCGCCTCAGACGAGATGCTGGCCCGCGAGGGCCGCGCTTGGAGACGAGCATGATCGGGCTGTGGGACACCACCGGCAACGAGGTGGTCAAGGCGCTCGCCGCCGAGCGGCGCAGTGCCGGCGGGGTGGCCAGCGGCATGGCGCTCACCCTCATCGTGGTGGTGGACGAGAAGCGGGTCCGGGAGGCGGAGGCGGCGGCGACGATCGCCGCCGCCGCCCACCCGTGCCGGCTGGTGGTGGTGGTTCGCTCCGAGATCGAGCGGGACCGCAACCGGCTGGACGCGGAGATCGTCGTCGGTGGCCGGCTCGGCCCGTGCGAGGCCGTGGTCACCCGGATGTACGGGCGGCTGGCCCTGCACGCCGAGTCGGTCGTGATGCCGTTGCTCGTCCCCGACGTGCCGGTGGTCACCTGGTGGCACGGCGAGCCACCGGCGGAGATCGCCACCGACTTCCTCGGGGTGGTCGCCGACCGGCGGATCACCGACTCGGCGCAGGCCGCCGACCCGGTGGAGGCGCTGCACCAGCGTGCCCGGGACTACGCCCCGGGCGACACCGACCTGGCGTGGACCCGGATCACCCCGTGGCGGACCCTTGTCGCCGGGGCGTTCGACACCACCAGCGAGCGGGTCACCGAGGCGACAGTCGTCGCGCCGCCCAGCGACCCGACGGCGGCGCTGATGGTCGGTTGGCTGTCCAGCCGGCTCGGCATCACCCCGCGCCGGGTGGACACCAACGAGTTCCCCCGGATGCGGGAGGTGCAGTTGAGCTGCGCCAACGGCGATCAGCTCACGCTGACCCGCGAGGAGAGCATGGCCGTTTTCCGGCGGACCGGCCAGGACGACCGGGCTCTGCCGTTGGTCCGCCGTCCGCTCGGTGACGAGCTCGCCGAGGAGCTGCGCCGACTGGACGCCGACCAGGTGTACGCGGAGGCGCTGGGTGCGACGGTCGGTCTGCGGGGGTTGGAGCAGCGTCCCCCGCAGCGGGTGCACGTCTGGAAGGATCCGGCCACCGCCCGGCGCGCCGAGGCCGGGGTCACCGCACACGCCGGCACCAGCGGCGAGGGCTGAGCCCGACCGGGGCACGACAACGTCGGGGCAGGGCCGGGTCACCCACCGGGCCCTGCCCCGGAACCTCCGGGGCACTCGCCCCGCCACCTCGGGCCTCCAGCCCGGGTACGACTCGACAGCGACCGCACGCGGTCGGGAAACGAAGGCGCAACCCATGAGTGAGGCGAGTGTCGCGGTCCACGCCGACGCCGATCTGCTGGCGCAGGCCGTGGCCGCCCGGTTGCTGGTGAAGATGCTCGACGCCCAGGCCGACCGGGGTGAGGCGTCGGTGGTGCTCACCGGCGGTCGGATCGCCGCCGCCGTGTACCGGGCGGTGGCGACGCTGCCCGCCCGCGACGCGGTGGACTGGTCCCGGGTCGACGTGTGGTGGGGTGACGAGCGGTTCCTGCCCGCCGGCGACCCGGACCGCAACGAGACCCAGGCCCGGGCCGCCCTGTTGGACGTGGTGCCGCTCGACCCGGCCCGGGTGCACCCGATGCCGGCCTCCGACGGCCCCGCCGGCAACGACCCCGAGGCCGCTGCGGCCTGGTACGGGGAGGAGTTGGCCCGCGCCGCCGGACCCGGGCACGGCACGCTGCCGCACTTCGACGTGCTGATGCTGGGCGTCGGCGAGGACGGGCACGTGGCGTCGATCTTCCCCGAGCACCCGGTGCACTACGACACCCGCCCGTGCAGCGCCGTGCGGGGCAGCCCCAAGCCGCCGGCCGTGCGGACCACCCTCACCCTGCCGGCGATCAACACCGCCGAGGAGGTCTGGCTGGTGGCCGGCGGCGCCGACAAGGCCCGCGCGGTGGGTATGGCGCTGGCCGGGGCCGGGCCGGTGCAGTTGCCGGCCGCCGGGGTGCACGGTGTGGGTCGCACCCGCTGGCTGCTGGATCGGGCCGCCGCAGCCGACGTACCCGCCCGGCTGCGCAGCCTCCGCTGACCGACAGGAAGGGCCCCTCGACGGGGGCCCTTCCTTCTTATTCGCCGCGGCGGCGGCGGAGCGCTGCGAGCGCCTCGGCCAGCAGCGCCTCGCCTTCCTCGGCGGTACGCCGCTCCTTCACGTACGCCAGATGGCTCTTGTACGGCTCGGCGCGGACCCGGCCGGGCGGGTTCTGCGCGTCCCGCCCGGCGGGCAGGCCGCAGCGGGGGCAGTCCCACAGGGCCGGCGCCTCGGCGTCCGCGGCGATCCGGATGTCGATCCGGTGGTCGTTGCGGCACCAGTAGGTGACGTCCTGTCGGGGGGCGGGTTGGTGCCGCTCGTCGGGCCGCATGGGTGCGGACCCGACTCGGGCGCCGCGGATGACGTTGCCACTTGGCACGGCTGCTCGCTCCTGTCGTCGGAGGGGACCCGCCGTCTTTTTCTCAGGATGGGCGGCGGGCGACGCGGTGCAGCGGAGAAAAGCCTGCGCGCGGCCCGTCGAGTGACGGACCGCGCGCAGATTGTACGACTTGGCGAGCCTGCTCAGGCGCCGCTGTTCATCTGGAGGCGGAGCCAGAGCCCGAGCCCGACGATGGCGGCGAACCAGACGACGCTCACCAGGACGGTGTAACGGTCCAGGTTTTTCTCCGCGACCGAAGAGCCGGCGAGGCTGGAGCTGACGCCACCGCCGAACATGCTCGACAGACCGCCGCCCTTGCCGCGGTGCAGCAGGATCAGCAGGGTGAGCAGAATGCTCGTGATGACCAGCAACACGATCAACGTGTATGCGAACCAGATCGGCATGGCTGGGGTCAGTTCCTCTCGTAGCGATCCTCGCCCGGTCTGATCGGGCACGGTGGCACCGACCGGTGGACGGGCGGTGTCAAGGATACCGAGCGATCAGCGAGCGAGGTGCTCCGGGAAGCGGCAGATCTGAGCGAATTCCTCCGCGTCCAGGCTGGCACCCCCCACCAGGCCCCCGTCCACGTCCGGCTGGGCCATGATCGAGGCGACGTTTGACGCCTTGACCGAGCCGCCGTAGAGGACCCGGACCTGGTTCGCGGTGTCCTGGTCGAAGCGCTCCGCCAGTCGCTGGCGGACCGCCCCGCAGACCTCCTGGGCGTCCTCCGGCGTCGCGGTCTTGCCCGTGCCGATCGCCCAGACCGGCTCGTACGCGATCACGACCTGGCGCACCTGCTCGGGGGTGAGCCCGGCGAGGCCCCCGTCGAGCTGGTCGGAGCAGTGCGCCACGTGGGTGCCCTGCTCGCGCACGTCCAGCCCCTCCCCCACGCAGAGGATCGGGGTCAGGCCGTGCGTCAGCGCCGCCTTCACCTTGGCGTTGACCAGCGCGTCGTCCTCGTGGTGGTAGGCCCGCCGCTCGGAGTGCCCGACCACCACGTACGTGCAGCCGAGCTTGGCCAGCAGCGGACCGGAGATGTCCCCGGTGTACGCGCCGGACGCGTGCGGCGACAGGTCCTGCCCGCCGTAGCCGATCAGCAGCTTGTCGCCGTCCACCGCGGTCTGCACGGTACGCAGGTCGGTGAAGGGCGGCAGCACGACCGTCTCGACGGCGGTGAGCTGCTTCTCGGTGAGGCTGGCCGCCAGCTTCTGCACCAGCAGGTTGGCCTCGAGGTGGTTGAGGTTCATCTTCCAGTTGCCGGCCATCAACGGCCGGCGGGTGGTGCTCGACATTCAGTTCTCCAGGGCCGCGATGCCGGGGAGGGTCTTGCCCTCGAGGTATTCCAGGGAGGCGCCGCCACCCGTGGAGATGTGCCCGAAGGACGACTCGTCCAGCCCCAGGGCACGGACCGCCGCCGCCGAGTCACCGCCACCAACGACGCTGAACGCGTCGGCCTTGGTGATCGCCTCGGCGATGCCCCGGGTGCCCGCCGCGAAGGCCGGCATCTCGAACACGCCCATCGGGCCGTTCCAGAAGATCGTCTTCGCCTGGGACAGTGCGGCGCTGAAACCGGCGACCGTCTCCGGGCCGACGTCCAGCCCGAGCCGGTGGCTCGGGATGCCGTCGACGCGGACCGTGTCGTGCGCGGCATCCGGGGCGAACGCGTCCGCCACCACCACGTCGACCGGCAGCATGATCTTGCCGCCGGACCGCTCCAGCAGGTTGCGGCAGGTGTCGACCATGTCCTTCTCCAGCAGCGAGGTGCCCACCTCAAGGCCCTGGGCCTTGAGGAAGGTGAAGCACATCCCGCCACCGATGAGCAGCCGGTCGACGGTGGGCAGCAGCGCCTCGATCACGGCAAGCTTGTCGGACACCTTCGACCCACCGAGCACCACCACGTACGGCCGCTCGGGGTCACCGGTGAGCTTGGAGAGCACCTCGACCTCACGCAGCACCAGTCGGCCCGCGACGTGCGGCAGCCGGGCCGGCACGTCGAAGACGCTGGCGTGCTTGCGGTGCACCGCGCCGAACGCGTCGTCCACGTACGCGTCGCCGAACGCGGCGAGTTGGTCGGCGAACGCGCCCCGCTCGGCCTCGTCCTTGCTGGTCTCACCCGCGTTGAAACGCAGGTTCTCCAGGAGGGCGACCTGGCCGTCGGCCAGGTCCGCGACGGTGGAGCGGGCGGAATCGCCGACGGTGTCGGTGGCGAAGTGCACCGGGGCGCCGAGCAGCTCACCGAGCCGCCCGGCGACCGGGCCCAGGCTGAACTGCGGGTCCGGCGCGCCCTTCGGGCGGCCCAGGTGCGAGCAGACGACCACCTTCGCGCCGGCCTCGACCAGCGCGCCGAGGGTCGGCAGCACCGCGCGGATGCGCCCGTCGTCGGTGATGGCACCGGTCTGCTTGTCGAGCGGGACGTTCAGGTCGGCGCGCACCAGCACGCGCCGACCTGACACCCCCTCGGCGAGCAGGTCGTCGAGGGTCCGGATGCTCACAGCGAGCTACCGACCAACTTGACCAGGTCGACGAGCCGGTTGGAGTAACCCCACTCGTTGTCGTACCAGCCGACGACCTTCACCTGGTTGCCGACGACCTTGGTCAGCGGCGCGTCGAAGATGCACGACGCCGGGTCGGTGACGATGTCGCTGGAGACGATCGGGTCCTCGTTGTAGACCAGGATGCCCTTGAGGGGGCCGTCCGCGGCGGCCTTCAGCGCGGCGTTGACCTCGTCCACGGTGGTCTCGCGACCCACGTTGACGGTGAGGTCGGTGACCGAGCCGGTCGGGATCGGCACCCGCAGGGCGTACCCGTCGAGCTTGCCCTTGAGGTCCGGCAGGACCAGACCGATCGCCTTGGCGGCGCCGGTGGAGGTCGGGACGATGTTCAGCGCGGCGGCCCGGGCACGACGCAGATCCGAGTGCGGCGCGTCCTGGAGGTTCTGGTCCTGGGTGTACGCGTGGATCGTCGTCATCAGACCGTGCTGGATGCCGAACGTGTCGTGCAGGACCTTCGCCATCGGGGCGAGGCAGTTGGTGGTGCACGAAGCGTTGGAGATGATGGTGTGCTTCGCCGGGTCGTAGGTGTCGTGGTTGACACCCATGACGACGGTGACGTCCTCGTTCTTCGCCGGGGCGGAGATGATGACCTTCTTGGCCCCGCCGTCGACGTGCGCCTTGGCCTTGGTGGCGTCGGTGAAGAAGCCGGTCGACTCGATGACGACGTCGACGTTCAGATCGCCCCACGGCAGCTTCGACGGGTCCTTCTCGGCGTACGCCTTGATGGTCTTGCCACCGACGGTGATCTCGTCGGCGGTGGCCTTGACCTCGTAGGGAAGGCGACCCAGAATGCTGTCGTACTTGAGCAGGTGGGCAAGCGTCGCGTTGTCGGTAAGGTCGTTCACCGCCACGACCTCAATGTCGGCGTCAGACGCCAGCACTGCCCGGAAGAAGTTACGGCCGATTCGGCCAAAGCCGTTGATGCCAACCCGGATGGTCACAGGTTCCAGCTCCTCGCGTTCTGGTCCGCCGGCTTCAGACAACGGGCCGGCGGAGTGGTGTGCGCCGACCGTTGGAGCCGGCCGTTGACGGTTCTTCTCGGCCACCCCGCCGCGGTCTGAGGACCTGACCGCCCGAGGCGGTGCGCACGACGAGGAGTGCCTGTGTCGGCCCCCTTGCCGTACGCAGCGACCCTATCCGAGCGTGCGAGACCCCGCTGCGCCGGGTAGTGCCCCGGGCGCACCGTGCGGCCCCACCGTCCTATCAGACCACGAGCATGTCGGGCGTGACGGCTGCTTCCGTATCCGGGATGCCGAGGTCCCGGGCCCGCTTGTCGGCCAGCGCCAGGAGCCGGCGGATCCGCCCGGCGATGGCGTCCTTGGTCAGCGGAGGGTCGGCCAGCGCGCCCAACTCCTCCAGCGAGGCCTGCCGGTGCTCCAGGCGCAGCCGCCCGGCGTCGGTCAGGTGGTTGGGCGCCTCGTCGGCGAGGATCTCCAACGCCCGGGTGACCCGGGCGGCGGCGGCGACCGCCGCGCGCGCCGAGCGACGCAGGTTGGCGTCGTCGAAGTTGGCCAGCCGGTTGGCGGTGGCCCGCACCTCGCGGCGCACCCGACGCTCCTCCCAGGCCAGCACGCTGGAGTGCGCGCCGATCCGGGTGAGCAGCGCGGCGATGGCGTCGCCGTCCTTGACCACCACCCGGTCCACCCCGCGTACCTCACGGTTCTTGGCGGTGATGCCGATCCGGCGGGCCGCGCCGACCAGCGCCAGCGCCGACTCCGGCCCCGGGCAGGTGATCTCCAGGGCGCTGGAGCGGCCGGGCTCGGTGAGCGAGCCATGCGCCATGAACGCGCCCCGCCAGGCGGAGACCGCACAGCAGACGTTCGCAGCCACCACGTGCGGGGGCAGCCCGCGCACCGGACGACCCCGCACGTCGAGCAGGCCGGTCTGCCGGGCGAGAGCCTCGCCGTCCTTGACCACGCGCACGATGAAGTGGCTGCCCTTGCGCAGCCCACCGGAGGCCAGCACGTGGATCTCGCTCGGGTACCCGTAGACCTCCGCGATCTCCCGGCGCAGCCGTCGGGCCACCGCCCCGGTGTCCAGTTCAGCCTCCACCACCACGCGGCCGGAGACGATGTGCAGCCCGCCGGCGAAGCGCAGCAGTGCGGCCATCTCCGCCCGCCGACAGCAGGGTTTGGGCACGTCGACCCGACTCAGCTCGTCCTTGACCGCGGCCGTCATCGCCATTGTGCGTCCCCTCACGGACCGGTTCCGGCGTGTCGCCGGAGATTACGTACGTGTCTAACGATCGGCACCCAGGACAGGCACCAGTGCGGCGCCCAGGGCAGCCGGATCATGGCGGGGAGTGCCACCGGTGACGGCGACAGGGGCGAGGACCAGGCGGGCACCCAGCGATTCTGCCGCACGTTCGACCGGTTCGGGGTCACCCACCGCCTTGGCGTCGGCGAGCACGAGATCCACCTTGAGCTCGGGCAGGTACCAGTGCAGCGCCGCGAGATGATCGGCGACGGAGAGTCCGAGAGTTTCCTTCTCGGCCGCGAGGTTCAACGTGACCAACCGCCGGGCCGAGGTGGACACGATAGCGTCGGCCAACTGCGGCACCAGCAGGTGCGGGAGAACGCTGGTGTACCAGCTGCCCGGCCCGAAGATCAACCAGTCCGCCGCCCTGATCGCCTCGATCACCTCGGCGCAGGCCGGCGGGGCGGGCGGGGTGAGGCGCAGCGACTCGACCCGCCCGGTGGTGACCGCCACCTGGTGCTGGCCGCGCACGGTGCGTACCTCGTCGGGGGCGGCCGGGTCGACACCTCGGACCTGCGCCTCGATGCCGACCGGCTGACGGGACATCGGCAGCACCCGGCCGACAGTGCCCAGCATCGCGCCGGCGTGCTCCAGCGCGGCCACCGGGTCGCCCAGCATCTCCATGAGGCCGCAGAGCACGAGGTTGCCCACCGCGTGCCCGGCCAGCCCGTCGGCGCGGATGCTCGCCCGCTCAGCGCCGGGGACGGTCGCGCCGGCGCCCTGGCTGTTTGCGCCCTGGTCGCGCGGGTCGGGGTTGCGGCGGTCGGTCGCCGCCGGGGCCAGGTCGGCTTCGCCGAGCGGGGGTACGCCGGCCGGCACGGCGGCGAAGCGGTGCTGGAACAGCCCGGCGCTGCGCCGGGTCGCCGGGTGATCCCCAGCCAGAGCCACCAGCGCCTGACGCAGATCACCCGGGGGCAGACCGCCCCGCTCGGCCCGCAACCGGCCGCTGGAACCCCCGTCGTCACCCACGGTGACCACAGCGGTGATGTCGAGGTCGAGTTCGGGGGCACAGTGACGCAGCGCGCGCAGCGAGGCGGACAGCCCGTGCCCGCCGCCGAACGCCACCACCCGCCGGGCCGTCATTCCCGCCCCAGATCACGGTGCTGGGCGTTGGCCGCCAACCCGGAGTGGCGCAACCGCCCGGCCAGCTCCTCGGCGATGGCCACGCTGCGATGCTTGCCGCCGGTACAGCCCACGGCGACCGTGAGGTAGCGCTTACCCTCCCGCTCGAAGCCGGCGGTGGTGGCGTTGACCAGGTCGGCGTACGAGGCGACGAAGGCGTCCGCACCCTCCTGACCCAGCACGTACGCGCTGACCGCCTCCTCCCGACCGGTGTGCTCGCGCAGCTCCGGCACCCAGTACGGATTGGGCAGGAAGCGGGCGTCCAGCACGAAGTCGGCGTCCGGCGGCAGACCGTACTTGAAGCCGAACGACAGCACGGTTACCCGCAGCCGGCGGGCGTCCTCGCCGCCGAACAGCTCCTCGATGCGCCGACGGAGCTGGTTGACGTTCAGGTGGCTGGTGTCGACGATCACGTCGGCCTGGTCGCGCGCCTCCTCCAGCAGACCGCGCTCCACGGCGATGCCGTCGGCCAGCCGTCCGTCGCCCTGAAGCGGATGCGACCGACGCACGCTCTCGAACCGTCGGATCAACACCTCGTCGTCGGCGTCGACGAAGACCACCCGGGGCGAGAACCCACGGTCCTTGAGCTCACGGATCGCCCCGGCCAGGTCCGTGGAGAAGGCCCGGGACCGCACGTCCAGCACCATCGCGGTGCGCCGAGCGGCCCCGCCCGCCTTGAACGCCAGCTCGGCCATGTCCAGCATCAGTGCCTGCGGCAGGTTGTCGACCACGTAGTAGCCGACGTTCTCCAACGCCCTGGCAACCGTGCTGCGGCCACCGCCGGAGAGGCCGGTGACGACCACGAGTGTGGTCTCCGACTCGGCCGCCACCTGCCCGTCAACCACCGCCGGGTCGTCGATCCGGTCACCGGTTGTGCGCGCCTCGCTCACCCGTACCCCCAAGCCGTGGCGCCGCGGCCTCCGTTGGCCGCGATTGGTCAATCAGCGACTCTATCCCGCCACCGGCGCAAGCCCACGCACCCGCCACGGGTCGTGGGGTGAACACCCTTCGCTCGGGTGCGCCGGGTCGGCGGTGTCGGGGTGGGCTCGTAGACTCCGCAGATGGCTTCCCCCACCGACCTGCGTACCGAGGACGCGCTGCCGGTGCTGCGCCGGGTGTTCGGCTACGACGCCTTCCGCGGTTTCCAGCAGGACGTGATCGACCACGTGGTCGCCGGCGGCGACGCGCTGGTGCTGATGCCCACCGGTGGTGGCAAGTCGCTGTGCTACCAGATCCCGGCCCTGGTCCGCGACGGCGTCGCGGTCGTCGTCTCCCCGCTGATCGCCCTCATGCAGGACCAGGTGGACGCCCTCACCGCCGTCGGCGTCCGCGCCGGGTTCCTCAACTCGACCCAGACCCTCGACGCCCGACGTCGGGTCGAGGCGGCCTACGTCGCCGGCGAGCTGGACCTGCTCTACCTCGCCCCGGAAGCGCTCGGCGTCCGGTCCACCCTCGCCCTGCTGGACCGGGGGCGCATCTCCCTGTTCGCGATCGACGAGGCGCACTGCGTGTCCCAGTGGGGGCACGACTTCCGCCCCGACTACCTGGCGCTGTCGATGCTGCACGAACGCTGGCCAGAGGTGCCGCGGATCGCGCTGACCGCCACCGCGACCAGCGCCACCCGCACCGAGATCGCCACCCGACTCAACCTCGACGACGCCCGGCACTTCGTGGCGAGCTTCGACCGGCCCAACATCCAGTACCGGATCGTGCCCAAACGGGAGCCGCGCAAGCAACTGCTGACGCTGCTGCGCGACGAGCACCCCGGCGACGCCGGCATCGTCTACTGCCTGTCCCGGGCCTCGGTCGACAAGACCGCCGAGTTCCTCGTCGCCAACGGGGTCGCCGCACTGCCGTACCACGCGGGTCTGGACGCGGCCACCCGCGCCGCCAACCAGCAACGCTTCCTACGGGAGGACGGTCTGGTGATGGTGGCCACGATCGCCTTCGGCATGGGCATCGACAAGCCCGACGTGCGGTTCGTCGCCCACCTCGACCTGCCCAAGTCCGTCGAGGGCTACTACCAGGAGACCGGCCGCGCCGGGCGGGACGGCCTGCCGTCCACCGCCTGGCTCGCGTACGGGCTGCAGGACGTGGTCCAGCAACGCAAGATGATCGAGACGTCCGACGGCGACCTCGCCCACCGCCGCAACCTCGCCGCGCACCTGGACGCGATGCTCGCCCTCTGCGAGACGGTGCGCTGCCGGCGGGTCCAGCTGCTCGAATACTTCGGCGAGACGTCCACGGCGGCCTGCGGCAACTGCGACACCTGCCTCACCCCACCGGAGACCTGGGACGGCACTGTCGCCGCCCAGAAGTTGCTCTCCGCGGTCTTTCGTCTCGACCGTGAGCGCAACCAGCGGTTCGGCGCGGGGCACTGCATCGACATCCTGCTCGGCAAGCAGAACGACAAGATCAGCCAGCACGGTCACGACTCGCTGACCGTCTTCGGCATCGGCTCCGAGCTGAGCGAGGCGGAGTGGCGGGGCGTCGTCCGGCAACTGCTCGCCGAAGGGCTGCTCGCCGTCGAGGGTGACTACGGCACGCTCGCGCTGACCGAGGCCAGTGCCGACGTCCTGGGTCGCCGTCGTACGGTCACGATGCGCCGCGAGCCGGAGAAGCCAGCTTCGACCCGCTCGTCGAAGCCGCGCGGCTCGGCCACCGTCGTGGCCGAGCTGACCCCGGCCGCCGCGTCGCTCTTCGAGCGGCTGCGCGGCTGGCGGGCGACCACCGCCAAAGAGCAGGGCGTTCCGGCGTACGTCATCTTCCACGACGCCACTCTTCGACAGATCGCCAGCGACGCGCCGGGCTCGCTTGCCGAGCTGTCCGGCGTCAGCGGGGTCGGCGAGAACAAGCTCGCCAAGTACGGCGAGCAGATTCTGGCCGTCCTCGCCGAGGACTGAGGACAAGACGAAAGGCCGGGCCCCGTGGTGGGGTCCGGCCCTTCGCTTCGTGTCAGTCGCGGTCAGCTGGTGGCGTAGCCGCGGGTGGCGATCCAGTCGGCGAGGTGCTCGACGGTGACCTCGTAGGAGGCGGTGTTCGGGTCGGCGGAGTCGGCGATCTTCACGATCTGGCCGTTGTCGCGGTAGCCGACGACGCTGATGTAGTGCCCGCCCTCGAAGGAGTGGATAGCACCGTCGGTGTCGGTGGTGGTGCCGGCGATGTTGGCGACCACGGCCCGGCCGTCGTCGACGGTGCGGACGATGTCGGCGCGCAGCTTGTCGGTCTGCTTATCGTCGGCCGCGGGCGTGCTGATCTCCACGGACCGGTACGCGTCGTTCTTGCCGGTCTCCTTGTTCAGCACCGGGGTGATGTCGTTGATCGAGTTGGTGCCGGCCTCGGTGGTGCCCATCTCCTTGGCCATCGCGTCGACGCTGATGTCCTTGCCCTGCACGGAAAGGGCGTTACGGGTCGCGGCGGGCCCGCAGTAGTAGAAGTTCGGCTGCGCCTCGTAGCGCACACCCAGCTGACGCTCACCCGACGGCTTGCGGTCAGACTGCGTCTGCGACGCCGGCTTCGCGTCCGCGGCGTACGCGGCGGTGATCGGTCCAACGATCGCGCCGCCGGTGAAGGCCAGGCCAGCAGCGGTCAGAGCGGTCTTACGAATCAGATCGGTACGCATGATGGCGTGCTCCTCTGCGATTGGGGGTGTCCGCACGGCACGTCACAAGGGGGAACGGCGACCGTGCGGGAAAGTCTCGGGGGGAACGCCGGCGATCCCCGGGGGACCTGCTCGGGCGTTGCGGGGGATGTAACCGGGGCGGCCCAGCGGATGTTCCCGGCCGGTGCGCCCTCGCCCCACGACCCGAAAGTCGCGGTGGCATGCCAGGTATAACGACCCCGCCCGGCCCACGATTCCGCCGCCAGGGTGGCGCCGACCACGCGACACCGACCCCCAAACCCGACACCCACCCCACGGCCGGATCCGCCGAACCGGACACCACACCCCGCAACCCCGGGCGTGGGCAATCCAAGATCCGCGCACTTTCCAGGAAAGTGCTGCCTCAGACCACGCCGAGGCAGCAAGTTCCCTGATGTTGCGCGGATCTTGACCCGGGTGGCGGGCGGCGGGCGGTTGCCCGATGTGTTTGCGCGGATCTTGATCGACCTGGCGATACCGGACACCGCACCCCCGGGGACGCCCCACGCGACGCATCACCCGAGATCGTGCTCGCTCCACGAAACAGGCCCCGTCCGGCGCCGACGAGGCCACTACGAGCGCGATCATGCGTGCCGTGCGACTGACTCCGAGGCCGCGCGGCGCGGCGTCAGGTGTTGGGGGTCGCCTCCGCGCTGTCGTCGGTCTTCGTGTCCTTGTCGAGCGCGGCCAGGATCGCCTCGGCGGTGCGTCGACCCACCCCGGGCACCTCGGTGATCTCCTCGACCGTTGCGGCAGAGAGCCGCTTGAGTGAGCCGAAGTGCCGCAACAACGCCTTGCGCCGCACCTCGCCGAGGCCGGGTACGTGGTCGAGTGCCGACTCGGTCATCCGCTTTGAGCGGCGCTGCCGGTGGAAGGTGATGGCGAACCGGTGGGCCTCGTCGCGGATGCGTTGCAGCAGGTAGAGACCCTCCGAGGTGCGCGGCAGGATGACCGGGAACTCGTCGTCGGGGAGCCAGACCTCCTCCAGCCGCTTGGCCAGGCCGCACAACGCCACGTCGTCGATGCCCAGGTCGGCAAGGGCCTGTGCGGCCGCCGCGACCTGCGGAGCACCGCCGTCGACGACCACCAGCTGCGGCGGGTACGCGAACTTCCGCGGCCGGCCGGTGGTCGGATCGATGAGCACACCGATCTGCGGCTCGGCCGCGTCTTCCGGGGTGATCGGGTCGTCGGCCGACTCGACGCCCACCTCGCCCGTCTCCGCCCGCGAGTCCAGGTAGCGGGCGAAGCGACGGCGCAGCACCTCGGACATCGCGGAGAGGTCGTCGGTGGCGCCGCGGACGATGAACCGTCGGTATTCGCTCTTGCGAGGCAACCCGTCCTCGAAGACCACCATGCTGGCCACCACGTCGGTGCCCTGAATCTGGGAGATGTCGAAGCACTCGATGCGCAACGGCGAGGTGCGCATGTCCAGTGCTTCGCTGATCTCGTCCAGTGCCTTGCCCCGGGTGGTGAGGTCACCGGATCGCTTCAGCTTGTGCCGGGCCAGCGCGTCCTTGGCGTTGCGCTCGACCGTTTCCATCAGTGAGCGCTTGTCGCCGCGCTGCGGCACCCGCAGCGACACCCGGCTGCCCCGGTGGTTGGAGAACCATTCCGCCAGCGCGTCGGCGTCCGCGGGAAGCTCGGGCACCAGCAGCTCCCGGGGCACGTCGGCCTCGCCGTGCTCGCCGCCGTACACCTGGGTGCAGAAGTGGTGCACCAGGTCGCCGGTGGTCAGGTCCTCGGTCTTCTCCACCACCCAGCCGCGCTGCCCCCGGACCCGGCCGTCGCGGACGTGGAAGACCTGCACGGCCGCCTCGAGCGGGTCGTCGGCGAACGCGACCACGTCGGCGTCGGTGCCGTCGCCCAACACCACGGTCTGCTTCTCCATGGCGCGGCGCAACGCGGCCACGTCGTCGCGCAGTTTGGCGGCCCGCTCGAACTCCAGCTGCTCGCTCGCCTCGGTCATCTCGCGCTCGATCTTGCGGACCATGGTGTCGGTGCGCCCGGCCATGAAGTCGCAGAACCCGTCCACGATCGCGCGGTGTTCGTCGGCGGAGACGGTGCCGACGCACGGCGCCGAGCATTTGCCGATGTAGCCGAGCAGGCAGGGACGACCGACCTGGCCGGCGCGTTTGAACACGCCGGCGGAGCACGTCCGGGCGGGGAACACCCGCAGCAGCAGGTCGAGGGTCTCCCGGATGGCCCAGGCGTGCGAGTACGGACCGAAGTAGCGCACCCCCTTGCGCTTGGCACCACGCATCACCTGGAGCCGTGGGTATTCCTCGTTGAGGGTCACGGCCAGATAGGGGTACGACTTGTCGTCGCGGTAGCGGACGTTGAACCGGGGATCGTACTGCTTGATCCAGGTGAACTCCTGCTGGAGCGCCTCGACCTCGGTGCCGACGGTGATCCAGTCCACCGACTCGGCGGTGGTGACCATCTGCCGCGTGCGCTCGTGCAGGTTCCAGACGTCGCCGAAGTAGGAGTTGAGCCGGCTGCGCAGGTTTCTCGCCTTGCCGACGTAGATCACCCGGCCGGTGCCGTCGCGAAAGCGGTAGACCCCCGGTAGCTCCGGGATGGTGCCGGGTGCGGGGCGGTAGGTCGAGGGGTCAGCCACGTCAGCAAGCCTAGTCCGCAGCACCGACAGCCCAACTCAAGCTCTAGATCGACTCGGCTTCAGGAAAGTCGGGGTGTCGAGGGATCGCGGACACCCCGACTTTCCGAAACGCGAGTCGATCAGGCCGGCCGGACACGCGCCTGGCCGGGGGCGGTCGCCGGCCCCCGGACGGTCAGGCGAGCGAGATCTGGTCGCCGGTGACCTTGATGTTCTTCGGCGGCAGCGGCTTGGTGGCCGGGCCGGCCTTCACCGAGCCGTCCTCGATCGAGAACTTGCTGCCGTGGCAGGTGCAGTTGATGGTGCCGCCGTCGACGTTCGTGACCGGGCAGTTCTGGTGGGTGCAGATCGGGCTGAAGCCCTTGAACTGGCCCGGGGAGGGCTGGGTGATGACCACACCGTCGGTGGCGAGGACCTTGCCGCCACCGACCGGGATGTCGGAGGTGGTGGCCAGTGACTGGGATCCCTGCCGGTCGCCGCCGCCAGCGTCACCGGTGCTGGGCACGGCGGGGCCGCCACTGGTGGGTGCGTCACTGCCGCTGCCGTTGCCGCCGTCGTCGCTGCCGCAGGCAGCCAGGACAACGGCCGCGCCGACCGCCCCGACACCGGTGAGCAGGGTACGACGTGTCTGCGTACCCGGACCGGTCAGCGCCTGATCGTCACTCATGCCTCGCCTCTCTCTAGCCCGCCGCGCCGGTCCGAAAGCCGGTCACACTTCTCCACACGGGCAACTGTGCCGGATGGTTCACCGCAGCATCTGTCCGACCCAGGAAATGGGACGGGGCGGGCTCCGGACCGGCTCGCCCGCGCCGCAATGGACGCGCACCAACCCGATCGGACCCGCCCCGCAACCGCCACACCAAACCCAGCCGGACCTGCCCTCGGAAAGTCGAGGTCAGCGGGCGCTGGCCGCCACCTTGCGGCTGGTCCGCGCCTTGGTCACACCGTTGGCCTTGGCCGCCCGCGTGGTGGCGGCGGCCGCGCCCTTGGCCTTGCCGTCGAGCTTGAGCACCTGGCGCAGGAACTCGCCGGTGTGGCTCTCGGCCACCTCGGCGACCTCCTCGGGGGTGCCGGTGGCGAGCACGGTGCCGCCCCGGTGACCGCCCTCCGGACCCATGTCGATCAGCCAGTCGGCCGTCTTGATCACGTCGAGGTTGTGCTCGATGGTGATCACCGTGTTGCCCTTGTCGACCAGACCCTCCAGCACCATCAGCAGCTTGCGGATGTCCTCGAAGTGCAGACCGGTGGTCGGCTCGTCGAGCACGTAGACCGTCCGCCCGGTGGAGCGCTTCTGCAGCTCGGACGCGAGCTTGACCCGCTGCGCCTCACCGCCGGAAAGGGTGGGCGCGGGCTGACCGAGGCGTACGTAGCCCAGGCCCACGTCGACCAGGGTCTTGAGGTGCCGGTGGATGGCCGGGATGGCGGAGAAGAACTCGGCGGCCTCCTCGATCGGCATCTCCAGCACGTCCGAGACGGTCTTGCCCTTGTAGTGCACCTCCAGGGTCTCCCGGTTGTACCGGGCGCCCTTGCAGACCTCGCAGGGGACGTACACGTCAGGCAGGAAGTTCATCTCGATCTTGATCGTGCCGTCACCGGAGCACGCCTCGCAGCGCCCACCCTTAACGTTGAAGGAGAACCGACCCGGGCCGTACCCGCGAACCTTCGCCTCGGTGGTCTCGGCGAAGAGCTTGCGGACGTGGTCCCAGACCCCGGTGTAGGTGGCCGGGTTGGAGCGCGGCGTACGGCCGATCGGCGACTGGTCCACGCCGACGACCTTGTCCACGTGCTCCAGACCGGAGACCCGGGTGTGCCGGCCGGGCACCAGTCGGGCGCCGTTGATCTGGTTGGCCAGCACGGCGTACAGGATGTCGTTGACCAGCGTCGACTTGCCCGAGCCACTGACCCCGGTGACCGCGATGAGCTGGCCCAGCGGGAACGAGACGGTCAGGTTGCGCAGGTTGTGCTCGCGCGCGCCGTGCACCACCAGCTCCCGTGCCGCATCCTGCGGGCGGCGCGTCGACGGCGTCGGGATGGAGCGACGCCCGGACAGGTATGCCCCGGTGATCGACTCCTTGTTCTTCAGCAGTGCCGGCACCGAGCCGCTGTGCACGATCTTGCCGCCGTGCTCACCGGCGCCGGGCCCGATGTCGACGATCCAGTCGGCGGTGCGGATGGTGTCCTCGTCGTGCTCCACCACGATCAGCGTGTTGCCCAGCCCGCGCAGCCGGATCAGGGTCTCGATCAGGCGGTGGTTGTCACGCTGGTGCAGCCCGATCGACGGCTCATCGAGCACGTAGAGCACGCCCACCAGGCCGGAGCCGATCTGGGTGGCCAGTCGGATGCGCTGTGCCTCGCCGCCGGACAGCGTGCCGGCCGGCCGGTCCAGGGAGAGGTAGTCCAGACCGACGTCGAGCAGGAACCGCAGCCGGGCGTTGATCTCCTTGAGGACCCGCTCGGCGATCATCTTCTGCCGGTCGGTCAACTCGATGCCGGCGAGCAGGTCGGCGCACTCCCCCACGGACAGGTTGCAGACCTCGGCGATGCTCTTGCCGGCCAGGGTGACCGCGAGCACCTCGGGCTTGAGCCGGGCGCCGCCGCACGCCGCGCAGGGCACGTCGCGCATGTAGCCCTCGTACTTGTCGCGGGACCACTCGGACTCCGTGTCGGAGTGCCGGCGCTCGATCCACTGCACCACGCCCTCGAAGCCGGTGTAGTAGGAGCGCTCGCGGCCGTACTTGTTGCGGTAGCGCACGTGCACCTGGTCGTCGGAGCCGTGCAGGATCGTCTTCTGCGCCCGCGCCGGCAACGCCCGCCACGGGGTGTCGACGTCGAAGTGCTGGGCCTCGCCGAGAGCCTCCAGCAGGCGCAGGAAGTATTCCAGGTTGTGCCCGGTGGACCAGGGCTGGATGGCGCCCTCGCGCAGGCTGCGCTCCGGGTCGGGGACCAGCAGCTCCGGGTCGACCTCCTTCTTGGTGCCCAGGCCGGTGCACTCCGGGCAGGCGCCGTACGGGGCGTTGAAGGAGAAGACCCGGGGCTCGAGATCCTCGATGGCCAGCGGGTGGTCGTTGGGGCAGGCCAGGTGCTCGGAGTAGCGGCGCTCCCGGTCCGGGTCGTCCTCGGGGAGGTCGACGAAGTCGAGCAGCACCAGGCCACTGGACAGGCCCAGGGCGGCCTCGACCGAGTCGGTCAGCCGCTGCTTGGCGCTGGGCTTGACGGTGAGCCGGTCGATCACCACCTCGATGGTGTGCTTCTCCTGCTTCTTGAGCTTCGGCGGCTCGGTCAGCGGATGC
Source organism: Micromonospora zamorensis (assembly GCF_900090275.1). NCBI lineage: Bacteria > Bacillati > Actinomycetota > Actinomycetes > Micromonosporales > Micromonosporaceae > Micromonospora > Micromonospora zamorensis. The sequence continues at coordinate 4,282,299 of NZ_LT607755.1, forward strand.
ACCACGCCGTCGACGCGGGCCCGGGCGTAGCCCTTGGCCTGCAGCTCGGCGAAGAGGTCGACGTACTCGCCCTTGCGGCCGCGGATGACCGGCGCGAGCACCATGAACTTGGTGCCCTCGGCCATCGCGAGGACCCGGTCGACGATCTGCTGAGGGCTCTGCCGGGAGATCCGCTCACCGCAGACCGGGCAGTGCGGCTCACCGATGCGGGCGTAGAGCAGCCGCAGGTAGTCGTAGACCTCGGTGATGGTGCCGACGGTCGAGCGCGGGTTGCGCGAGGTCGACTTCTGGTCGATCGAGACGGCGGGGCTCAGACCCTCGATGAAGTCGACGTCTGGCTTGTCCATCTGGCCGAGGAACTGCCGGGCGTACGACGAGAGCGACTCGACGTAGCGGCGCTGCCCCTCGGCGAAGATCGTGTCGAAGGCCAGGCTCGACTTGCCCGACCCGGACAGCCCGGTGAACACGATGAGTGCGTCCCGGGGCAGGTCGAGACTGACGTCACGCAGGTTGTGCTCGCGCGCGCCACGGATAATCAGTCGGTCGGCCACAGTGCGTGTACTCCCGGGAGAAGACGAAGCGAAGGATCTGTCCCGCTCTGGGTGATTGTGAGCGGTCGTGCGGGCGCGGAAAACACGCCTCGGCAACTCTAGCCCCGAGGTATGACACTTTCCCCCGCCCGCACATTCCCCCAGCTCAGCCCGGTCGGCCGCACCGCGTCAAGCCCACGACGGCGCCCGACGGAAGGCCCGCCAGCGCAGAGCCACAAGCCTCGACCGCCCGGAGCCACAAGCCTCGACCGCGCAGAACGCCGGCCGCTGGTCAGTAGCCCCCGGGCGACGGCGGCCGGGCCGTCCGTCGTCGAGCCGACCGCCATCCGCCGCGCCGCTCCGCCGCCACCCGCGCCTCCCGCCGTCGGCTCTCGTGGGCAACCTCGCCCTGGAGCCGCCGCCAGCTCTCCCACCGACGGGTGGAGAGCTCCCCGGTGTGCAGCGCGTCGCGGACCGCGCAGGCGGGCTCGCCGTCGTGCCCGCAGTCGGCGTACCGGCAGCCCTCGGCCAACCCGGCGATGTCGGCGAACGCCCGGTCGAGCCCGGCCGCGCCGTCCAGCAGGCCGACCGCCCGCACACCGGGGGTGTCGATCACCGCGCCCCCGCCGGGGATCGGTACGAGGGCCCGCCAGGTAGTGGTGTGCCGACCCTTGCCGTCGACGCGGCGGATCGCCTGTGTCGGCATCACCACGGTGCCGGCGAGGGCGTTGACCAGGCTGGACTTGCCGGCACCGGAGGGCCCGAGCAGGCCGAGCGTGCGGCCGGGCGTCACCTCGGCGCGCAGCGGGTCCAGCCCGATGCCATGCTCGGCGCTGACCGGCAGCACCGGCACCCCGGGCGCGATCGCGGCGAGTTGGCGGGCCAGCGCGGCCGGGTCGGCCGCGAGGTCGGCCTTCGTCAGCACCACCAGCGGTCGGGCGCCGGACTCGTGGGCCAGGGCGAGCAACCGTTCGATCCGTCCCACGTCCGGCTCGGGGTGCACGGGTTCCACCACGGCGGCCGCGTCGAGGTTGGCGGCCAGCACCTGGCCGCTGGCGTCCTTGCCGGCGGTACGCCGGATCAGCGCGCCCCGGCGGGGCAGCACGGCCTCCACTGTGACGCGGCGGTCCGGCCAGTGGTTGAGCAGGACCCAGTCCCCGGCGCAGGGCAGCGCGGACGGGTCCCGGGCGGCGGCGGCGAGCACCGCCCCGCCCAGGCTGGCCCGGAGCGGGCCGGTCGCGGTGAGCACCGTGCAGACGCCCCGGTCCACCCGGGCCACCCGACCCGGGTGGTGCTCGCCGCGTCGTTCGGCGTACGCCGCCCGCTCGGCGTCCCAGCCGAGGGCGGTCAGATCGATCGTCATGGCATCCTCATCGGTGTCGAAGCTGGTGATGGCGGAACACGCGTGCCACGTCCGGCATGATCAACCACCTCCGTCCGATGTCCCGGTGCCGCGTCTGCCGCTGACGGTAGGTCGCGCGCCGACGCGCCGAAAGCGATTTCCCCGGCGACGTCTTGACGGCGGACCGCTAGGGTCGACGGGTGACCACGGACCCGCTGCTGCTGATGGGCGAGGTGGACGCGGCCACCAGCCGACTTCTGCGTACCGCCGCTTCTTTCGACGCCGCGGACCTGGCGGCCCCGTCGCTGCTCCCGGGCTGGACGCGCGGCCATGTGCTGGCGCACGTGGCCCGCAACGCCGATGGTTTCGTCAACCTGCTCACCGCGGCCCGCACCGGGCAGGCGCTGCCGATGTACTCGTCGTTGGCGGCCCGCACCGCGGACATCGACGCCGGCTCGGGCCGCCCGCCCGACGAGCACCTGGACGACCTTCGCCGCACCGCCGACCTGTTCGCCGAGGCGGTCGAGGCGATGCCCGCCGAGGCGTGGGCGGCGACGGTGCAGGCGCGTAAGGGCCCGTGGCCGGCCGCGCTGCTCGTCTGGGGCCGCCTGCGGGAGATCGAGGTGCACCACCTCGACCTGGCCGCCGACTACCGACCCGCCGACTGGTCGGAGACGTTCGCACACCGACTGCTGCGCGAGGCTGCCAGCCATCACGCCACCGGGCCGACACCGCCGTCGATGGTGCTCCGCCTGGACGGGAGCGAGCACGACGTGGTGCTCGGCGACCGGGACGGCGCCCCGATCGTCACCGGTCCTGTTTTCGACCTCGCCGCCTGGCTGATCGGCCGCGCCGACGGCGAACCGCTCTCCGTCACGCCCGACGGTCCCCTGCCTACTCCACCGGAATGGATCTAGAAACGTCATGACATACAGCGGAGACGTCACGCACGGCGGAGCGCCGGCGGTACGGGAGCTGGACGGGCTCACCATCAGCAAGTTGTCGGTGGGCCCGATGGACAACAACGCCTACCTGCTGCGCTGCACGGGCACCGGTGACCAGGTGCTGATCGACGCCGCCAACGAGGCGCCCCGACTGCTGGAGCTGATCGGCGACGGTGGCCTCACCGCCGTGGTGACGACCCACCAGCACATGGATCACTGGGTGGCGCTGGAGGAGGTGGTCGCCAAGACCGGCGCCCGGGCGCTGGTGCACGCCGACGACGCCGCCGGGCTGCCGATCGAGGCGGAGCGTCTGGCCGAGGGCGACACCGTGTCGGTGGGTGACTGCGCGCTGGAGGTCATCCATATCAAGGGGCACACCCCGGGGTCGATCGCGCTGCTCTACCGCGATCCGGCCGGCACCCCGCACCTCTTCACCGGGGACAGCCTTTTCCCAGGTGGCGTGGGCAACACCGACAAGGACCCGGAGCGCTTCGCCGCGCTGATCGACGACGTCGAGCACAAGCTGTTCGACCAACTGCCGGACGACACGTGGTTCTACCCCGGCCACGGCAGCGACAGCACCCTGGGAGCCGAACGCCCAGCCCTCCCCCAGTGGAAAGCAAGAGGCTGGTAACAGCCAAACAGAAGACCCAACGTCGACCAGGAACCACCAAGATCATTCAACCCCCGGCGGGCAAGGCACGAACGCACGAGCCGAAGCCGCAACGGGGGCGGGGCCTGCCGTGCCCCCACACCGCAACCAAGAAAAGCTCAACCAGTCACAGCGAACAACCGCCGCCGAGCCCCCAGCAGCACGACGGAAGCCAACACCACCCCGACCCCCATGGTGACCAGCAGCGGGCTGGGATCCCCGGGGAGCAGCCCGGCCAGCGACCGCGACGCGGTGCCCAGCGCGAGGTAGAGACCGGCCCAGGCGGTCGCGCCGATCGCGGCGCAACCGAGGAATCGACCGTACGACATGCGCAGCCCACCGGCGGCCAGCGGAAGCAGCGCGTTGAACACGGGCAGGAACGGCGCGACGACCATCATCCGACCGCCACCGCGACGCAGGATGCCCTCCGCCGCCGTCCAGCGCGTCTCGCCGATCCAGCCGCCGATCCGGCTGTGCCGCAGTTGCTCGGCGTAGCGGCGGCCGACGAGGAAGCTCAGCGACCAGCCGGCCAGGCAGCCGACCAGGACCGCGGCGAACGTGGCCAGCCCGGTGGTCGGGCGTCCCACCCCGACGGCGGCCAGGATCGCCACGTCGCCGGGGATCAGGACACCCAGCAGGGGTACGGCGTCGAAGAGCATGACGAGCCCGAGCGCACCCATCAGCAGCAGAACGGGCAGTTCACCGATCTGTGCCAGCCATTGCGTCATGCCTCGTACGCTATGGCCGCGGCACCACTTCGGACATCCGGTTACAGCCCCCAGGCACCCCTGGTATCGGTCTCGGGGTCGCCCCTGAGCCGGCGTCCGCACTCAGGCGGGTCGCAGCACCTGCACCCGGCGTAGCGACGAGTCGACCGAGGGTTCGGTGGTGGGCACCGGATAGTCGGCCAGCACGGTCAGGCGGTCCGTCGGCAGGTGACCCCGACCCGGGTCTCCGACCAGCACGTCGGCACCCGCGGCGGCGGCTCGCTGGAGGAACGGCAGCATCCGGTCGGCCATCTCGCGGTCGTAGAAGACGTCGCCGGCGACCACCAGGTCGGCTTCCGGGTCGGCGCTGTCGAGCAGGTCGTCCCCGACGGCGTCGACGGCGACCCGGTTGACGCGCGCATTGAGCGTGACGGCGGCGACGGCGTACGGGTCGATGTCGTTGGCGGTCACCTGCGTGGCGCCGGCCAGCGCGGCGGCGATGGCGACCAGTCCCGACCCGGCGGCGAGATCGAGCACCCGCCGCCCGGCGGCCAGCTCAGGGTGGTCCAGGAGGTGCCGGGCCAGTGCCTGGCCACCAGCCCAGGCGGACGCCCAGTACGGTGCGGGCAGGGCGTGGCCCGCGGCGGCTTCCATTCGGGCCCACCAGACGATCGCGTCCTCGGCCAGGTGCAACCGCACCTCGGGCACGAACGGGGTGGGGACCAACCGGAGCCGGTCCAGGCCGGCGCCGGGCGCGTCGATTTCGCGTTCCAGCTCGGTCAGCGCGTCGGCTGCAGCACCTGTCATCGGCGCAAGCATGCCCCAGCGGCGGGTGTTCGGGGCGGGTTTCACATGCCGCCGCGCAGAGTTCACCCGACTTCACACAAAGACCTACGGCACTTCGGCCAGCGGATCGGGGTTTTGCCCGTTACTGTCGAACAGGTACGGGCGATCATCGGCCAGAGGCCGAGGGTCAGCCGCTTTGAACAGGGAGAGATGCATGGCAACCGGCACGGTTAAGTGGTTCAACTCGGAAAAGGGCTTTGGCTTCATCGAGCAGGATGGCGGAGGGCCGGACGTGTTCGTCCACTACTCCGCGATCGCTTCGAGCGGCTACCGGGAGCTCAACGAGGGCCAGAAGGTCGAGTTCGAGGTGACCCAGGGGCAGAAGGGTCCGCAGGCGGACAACGTCCGCCCGATGTAGCTCCGTGCCGGTGACGGCGGCCGGTCTCCGGCCGCCGTCGCAGCGCACTCAAGACGCCGCCGGGGCGGCGGGCAGGTCCCGCCGCCTCCGGATTGGCCCGATCAACAGAATCAACGGGGTGAGCGCCAACCAGGCGGTCATCACGAATATTGCTGTCGCGACGCCGTAGCGCGCGCCGATCGCACCGGCCAGCAGGGCCGCCAGCGGGATCGTTCCGTAGTTGAGCAGATGCATGCTCACCGTCACCCTGCCCAGCAGGTGGTGCGGCGTGTAGGTCTGCCGGAAGGCGCCCTTGACGACGTTGCCGATGGCCACGCCGAGGCCGATCAGCAGACCTCCGAGGGCTGGCCAGGCCAGCCCGATGCCGGGTGCGCCGAGCGGGATGAGCAGAGCCGGCGGGCCGGTGAACGCCGCCCCGATCAGCAGCGCCCGCGCGGTGCCGCAGCGCCGGCCCAGCGTGGTGGCGAGCAACGCCCCGATTATCCCTCCGGCGCTCATCACGGCGATCAGGACGCCCACCAGGCCCGGTTCGAGACGCAACTCACGGACCAGGAAGACCACCAGGACGGCCTGGTAGCCGGTCAGCCCGATGTTGCTGGCCGCGCCGAAGACCGTCAGCACCCGCAGGTACGGGTCTCGAGCGACGAAGCGCAGCCCCTCGGCGATGTCGCGGCGCAGTGACCGGGACTGGTCCACTCGGCGAACGCGCGGTTCGACGGTGCGGATCCGCAGCAGGCACACCGCGGAGACCAGGAAGCTGATCGCGTCCAGCAGCAGAGCGGTGACCGCACCGATGAGCTGGGCGATCAGACCTGCGACGCCGGGGCCGACGACATAGCTCGCGGTCTGGGCGGCGTGCAGCTTCGCGTTGCCCTCCGGCAGTTGCTCGGGTCGCAGCAGCACCGGCAGGTACACCTGGTCGGCTGTTTCGAAGAAGACTCGGGCGACGCCGGCGCTGAGCGCCACCAGGAGCAGGTGCCAGACGGTGAGCCGGTCGAGTGCGGCGGCGAGCGGCACGCTGAGGAAGAGCAGCGCGCGGAACAGGTCGCACGCCACCATCACGGGTCGGCGGGGCAGCCGGTCCACCCACGCGCCGGCCGGCAGGCCGATCAGCAGCCAGGGCAGCCAGGCCGCGGCGGTGAGCACCGCCACCTGGAAGGTGCCGGCGTCCAGGACGGCGACCGCGACCAGCGGAAGCGCGACAGTGGTGACGTTGCTGCCGATGCTGCTGACCGTCTGACCGGTCCAGAGCAGCCGGAAGTCGCGGTGCCGCAGCAATCCGCCGGCCTGGCGGACGGGGGTCGGGTCGCTGCGGGTGGCGGCGGTCACGGTCGCGCCGGCACGCCGTGGACGAACACGAAGACCGGTCGGCGCTCGGCCTCGTCGTCGGGCAGGTCCCGGTTGGCCCAGCGCGAGAGGATGCCGATCATCTCGCGGCTCAGCTCGGCCAGTTCCTCGGGTGTGAGGCGCAGCCAGTGGTCCGTGGAGAACGCGGCGTCGTGCCAGGATGCCTGCTCGGCCTCGTCGGCGGCGTGCCATGCGCGGGCCAGTGCGACGTGCCGGTCGAGGTTGAGCGAGGTGGCGGCGTCGGCGACCGCCCGGGCGGCCGGGTCGGCGTCGAAGTCGGTGTTGGACCAGCGCAGCCCGCGGGTGACCAGCCGCCACCACCGTTCGCGCCGGTCGCGGGCCAGCTCGGGGGCCTCGGTGACCAGGTCCGCGGCGGCGAGGACCTTGAGGTGGTGGCTGACGTTCGCCGGCGCCTGGTCGGTGCGTTCGGCGAGCAGTCCGACGGTCGAGGGCCCGTGCACCTTCAGCACGTCCATCAGGCGGCGACGCAGCGGGTGGGCCATGGCGGCCAGCACCCGCGAGTCGGTGATCTGGCGTACGGCGGGGGTCTCCATACCGCCACCATGCCATCCGCAACAGCTGTTGCGCAATGGTTATTGCCCAACAGCTCTTGCGGACTGGAACTGCGAAGAGGGGCGGCCCGGTGGGGGCGGGCCGCCCCTCGCTCAGGCGACGAGCCGGCGGGCCAACTCGTCGGCGACCTGCTTGGCCATGGCGGGCGGGATCGCGGCGGCGATCTTCTCCGGCGTCAGCCCGGCCAGCACGCCGGCGATGATTGCCTGCTCGTCCCGATCCCCGGCCGGCCGGTCAGCCGCCGCGGCGATGACCGCGATGGGCGAGCCTGGCGCCGGGGCACCGACCACACCGGGCGAGCCGGGCGCCGACACGAGCCAGTTCCGCAGGTTCGACAGGTCGGCCAGAACGTCGTCGACGGTGCGCTGCGGGCGGCCGGTGTCGCGCTGGATCTTGTCGGTGAGTTCCATCTCAGTCTCCTCCGTCAACGGTGGTGTGGCGATTAGGCCGATGGTGGTGAGGTAGCGGCGAAACAATGGCCGCTGGTCGCGGCCCGCCTTGATGGCGTCACGAAAGAAGCTGAAGTGGGTGTGCCAGCGGTGCGAGCTGTCGCCGCTGCTGCGCTTGCCGAGGCGGTCCCACCGCTTCACCGTGCTGCCGTCGAGGCTGTAGATGATCTCGCGGATGTCCCGGGTGTCGGCGGCGTTCGCGGCGCACTGGGCCACGCACCAGGCCGAGAAGCTGGCCAGGGTGTGCGTACGGCCACCGGAGCGGACCTGGAACTGGCCGACGTCCAGCGCCGCCGCGTCGAGGGTCAGTCCGGCCCGGTCCCGGGATGACTCGACCACCGAGTAGTCGTTCTTGACCACCCGGTCGGATCCACAGTGGTAGCCGCCCCGGTGGGACGGGTCGCCAACGATGCCGACCTCCGCCGGATCCAGGTCGTCCGGGCCGGGGGCGTTGTCGAGGTGAGTGAGGAGCAGGCTTCGAAGGGCCAACAGATTAGCCGGGGCCCGGGTCATGGGGTCCCCCTCTCAAATGGGGCGGGGACCGGGCACGACGTCACACCGCGTACGCGGTGCTGGGCTTTGGACGAGCCCGGTCTGCTGATGCACGGCGCCGGGCGTTGACACAACCATAGCCCGTGTTTCCGGTAAATGCCCAGCTCAGAGGGGCTCTGTTCAGATTGGAGGTTGCACCGGGGCAGAGTGGACGATCGGCAACAGCACCGCTGAGGGGTGAGTCGGGTCATGCAGAACCTGCCGCCAGCCGGCACGCAGCGTAACCGCCGTGCCGAGGGATTCCCCGGTGCCGGGGTTGCGCGCCCAGCGCGGATGGGCTCCACCGCTGACCTGCACCCGCAGCCGGTGCCCGGCGGCGAACCGGTAGGCGGTCGGCCAGAGCGGTACCGGGACTCGCAGCGCCCCGCAGGGGTCGGCCGGGAAGCGGTCGGGCGTCACCCGCACCAGACCGTCGCACACGTTCCACGAGCGGCCCCGGCGGTCCACGTCGCACAGTCGCACGAAGACGTCCAGGTAGGGCAGTTCACTGCGGACGTGGATCTCGGCGCGTACCGGGCCGATCACCTCGACCGGCCCGGTCAGCGGGGCACTGGTGTAGGTCAGCACGTCGGGGCGGGCCTCGACGGGCCGGTTGTCCACCGGGCCGGCCCGCTGGGCGACGAGCAGTGGCCCGCCCAGCGACGGGGTGGGGTCGGCCGGGTCGTAGCGGAACTCGTCGGGCGGCGAGGTCACCGGCGGGCGCACCGCCAGCTCACCATCCGGATGCAGGTGCCAGGGGGTCTCGACCGCCGGTGGTGGCCAGGCCGGCAGGTCCCGCCAGCCGCCGCCGGGACCGCTCACGTGCAGCCGTACCGGGGGTTTCCGGAGCGGGTGTTCGTCCGCCGGTGGCGTGGCCGTGAGGTGCTCGTCGAGCCAGGCCAGCCCCTCGCTCAGAGCGGCCACGAACAGGCCGGGGCTGCCGTGCGTCCAGGGGCCGATCACCAGTCGCGGCTGGGCGCCGGCGGCGCGCAGGGTGGCGTGGTCGTCGAGCTGGGCGGGCAGGAAGATATCGTGCCAACCGGTGACCATGACCACCGGCGCCCGCACCCGGGCCACCCGGTCGGCGAAGACCCGGGTCCGCCAGTAGACGGCGTCCGGGCTGTGGTGACGCAGCCACTCCTGGAAGAAGGGGATGGTCACGCCGGTGGCGACCCGGTCGGCGTCCACGAGCGGCAGGTGCCGCAGCGCGGCAGCCAGCCGGGGCTGCCCGCGCTTGAGCTCCCACTGCCGGGCCAGCCACGGCACGGTCTGCGCGTGCAGCAGCTCCGCCCAGGTCAGCACGGTGTCCAGGGCGAAGGACTCCCCCGCGTACGTCGAGTCGCGGGTGGCCGAGGCGGTCACCACCGCGACCATCGCGCGCAGCTCCTCGCCGGCGTCGGCGGCCAGCGCCCACTGCGCGAAGCCCTGGTAGCTGACCCCGAACATGCCGAGCCGGCCGGCCCACCAGGGCTGGCGGCGCAGCCAGTCCAGGGTGTCCAACCCGTCGTCGCGCTCGTGCACGAGCGGGGCGAAGGTCCCGCCGGAGCCGTCGGTGCCCCGGCAGGACTGGATCACCGCGTGCCGGCCCCGCGCGGCGAGCAGCCGGCCGAGCAGCCGCAGTGGGCCGCCCCGCCCGTACGGGGTGCGGATCAGCACGGTCGGCGCGTCCCGGACTGCCGGGGCGTAGTGATCGGTGCGCAGCACCACGCCGTCGCGGGCCCGGACCGGGATGTCGCGGGTGACCCGCACCGAACCGGGCCGGATCGGTGGCAGCCGCAGCGCTGCGGCGGCGAGGCGGGCGGCGAGCCGGTCCGGCACCGGTCAGCCCGTCGGGCGGCGGGGCGACTCGGGACGGGCGACGCGGACCGAGTCGCGGTGGCCCCGCAGAGACTCGCTCATCTCCGCCATGAACCGCTGCACGATCTCCAGCTCGTCCTCACCGAAGCGGGCCATCACCTCGTCGGTACGGGCGCCCAGCGGCCGGAAGAACTGCATGGCCAGGGCGGCGCCCTGGTCGGCGTAGTGCAGCAGCACCTTGCGCCGGTCGACGGTGTCGCGGTCGCGGCGGATGTGGCCGGCCCGCTCAAGTCGGTCGATCAGGGCGGTGACCGAGCCGGAGGAGAGGTTGAGGTGCTCACCGAGACGGCCGGGCGTGATCGGATCACCGAGCCGCTCGGCGTCCATCACGGCGATCAAGGCCTGCAGGTCGGTCGGGTTGAGGCCGTGCAGGTTGGCGAAGGCGTGGCCGACCTGCTGGGCGTCGGCCGTATACCGCCGGAGGCTGTCGGTGATCTCCGCGGCCAGCTGCTCGCGGCGCGTGTCGCGCCGTCGGTACATGCCGTGAGTCGCCACCTCGCGCCGCTTCTTCCGTCGTCGGTCTCTCGGGTTGCAGCATAGAACAACCGTCGATAATCTCGATAGACAAGATACTCGTCTTTCGAAGGACCCTGAGGTCACTGATGTCTGTGTTCACCAGAGTCGCCCGCGGCCGGCTGGCCGCCTGGCTCACCGTGGCCGCGGCGATCGTCGTCGCCGCGGCCGTCTTCGGGACACCCCAGCCGGACAACCCGGCACCGGTCTCCGCCACCGGCCTGTCGGTGGAGTGGCAGTCGACCCAGGTGCAGCGCCTACAGGACCAGCTGCCGTCCAGCGACGTGCAACCGGCGATCGTGGTGGTCAGCCGAGGCGACCGGGGTGCGCTGAGCGACGCCGACCGGGCCAGCGTCGACGCCCGCGCCGGCGATCTGCGCCGCTTCGCCGTGGGCGGGCAGGTCAGCCCCGCACAGGTCTCCCCGGACGGCACGGTGGCCCTCATCGCCATCCCGATCGACACCGCCGGCGGGCAGGAGGCCGTCACCGAGACGGTGACCCAGCTGCGCACCGCCCTGGCGGACCTGCCCGGGCTGACCGCCGAGGTGACCGGCTCCCCCGCCTTCACCGCCGACCTCTCCTCGGTGTTCGACGGCGCCGACATCACCCTGCTCGCGGTGACCGCGGCCGTCGTGGCGCTGCTGCTGCTGATCACCTACCGCAGCCCGTTCCTGTGGATCGTGCCGCTGGCCGTGGTCGCGGCGACCGAGCAGCTCACCCTGCGCGCGGTGGACACCATCGTCCCGGCCGTCGGCATCAACCTCCAGCAGGGCCAGGTCACCGGCATCGCCAGTGTGCTGGTCTTCGGCGCCGCCACCGACTACGCCCTGCTGCTCATCGCCCGCTACCGGGAGGAGCTGCGGCGCGAGGAAGACCGGTTCGCGGCGATGCGCGCCGCGCTGCGCCGCACCGCCGAGCCCATCCTCGCCAGCGGCGGCACCGTGATCCTCGGTGTCCTCACCCTGCTGCTCAGCGAGCAGGAGACCAACCGGGCGCTGGCGGTGGCCTGCGCCACCGGTGTGGTCTTCGCCATGCTCTCGGCCCTGTTCGTGCTCCCCGCCGTCCTGGTGCTCTTCGGTCGGGGTCTGTTCTGGCCGTTCGTGCCCCGTGTCGGTGGCCCGGTCCGTGAGGGACGGCTCTGGGGCCGGCTCGGCGCCGCCGTGGAACGTCGCCCGGTGGTGGTCGCGGTGCTGGCCACCCTGCTGCTCGGCGGTTTGGCGCTGGGTGGGCTCGGGATCCGCACCGGCCTGTCCGAGACCGAGCAGTTCCGGGCCGAGCCCGAGGCGGTGACCGCGGCGCAGACCCTCGCGAGGGCCTTCCCCGCCGGCAGCACCCAGCCGGTGGCCGTGCTCACCACCCCGGCGGCGGTGCGGGCCGTCACCGACGCCGCCACGGCCGTGCCCGGTGTGGCCTCGGCACGCCCCGGTGACGCCGGTGACGCCGTGGCCCAGGTCGACGTGATCCTGGAAGCCGAGCCCGGCACCACCGCCTCGGACCGCGCGATCGAGGCGCTGCGCGAGACCGTCGCCGCCGTTCCCGGCTCCGCTCCCCCGGCTGCGGCCGGCGCGGACGCGCCGTCCGGGGCGATCGTCGGTGGCTCCGTGGCCGCCACGTACGACTCCGACGAGGCCAACGACCGCGACCTGCGACTGATCCTGCCGATCATCCTGTTGCTGGTCGGCGCCGTGCTCGTGCTGCTGCTGCGCGGCCTGCTCGCACCGCTGCTGCTGGTGCTCACCGTGATCGCGTCGTTCTTCGCGAGCCTCGGCGCGGCGTGGCTGCTCTTCGACCACGTGCTGGGTTTCCCCGCCCTGGACAGCGGCGTGCTGCTGCTCGCCTTCGTGTTCCTGGTGGCGCTGGGGGTGGACTACAACATCTTCCTGGTCACCCGGGCCCGGGAGGACGCCCGCAGCGCGGGCACCCGCGACGGCATGCTCTCCGCCCTGCGGGTCACCGGCGGAGTGATCACCAGCGCAGGGGTGCTGCTCGCCGCGGTCTTCGCGGTGCTCGGCGTGCTGCCGCTGATCACACTGACCCAGATCGGCATCATCGTCTGCATCGGCGTCCTGCTGGACACCCTGCTGGTGCGCACGGTCCTGGTGCCGGCGCTGGCGTTCATGCTGGGTGAGCGCTTCTGGTGGCCCGGGCGAATCACCCGCGACCGCCCGGAGGACCTCCCGGCGTCGCCGGAGCTGGTCGCCGCCCGCGACTGACCGACAGGTAGCGACGGGGGCCGTGACGACAACGTCACGGCCCCCGTCGAGGTCAGTAGTCCAGGCAGACGCACTCGGTCATCAGCGCCCGCACGTTGCGCACGTACGACGGGTTGGGGATGGCCAGGGGCTTGCCCTCCTGCGCCACCGCACCGTGCCCGAAGTTGTACGAGGCGATGACCGCGTTGAGCAGGCAGGAGTTCAGCTCGGCGGTGCACAGGGCCGGATCGAGGCGGTAGTCGGCTTCGAAGTACATGTCGCCGATGTATTTCGTCGCCCAGGCCAGGTAGGTGGCGCCGAGGTAGGCGTTGTCCCGGTAGTCGTCGATCTCGTAGCTCTTCTCGAACCGCTGGTTCATCCAGGTCGCGGTGCCCGGCATCACCTGCATCAGCCCGACACCGCCGTCACAGGCGTAGATGTTGGACTGCCAGCCGCTCTCCTGCCAGGCGGTGGCCTTGAGCAGGGTGAGCGGGACCTTGATGTCCGGCGCGGAGGTCGGCCAGTAGGTGCGCCCGGCCGCGTCGGTCAGCGCCGCCTTCGCCTCGGCCCGGGTCGCCTGGGTGCCCTTGTACGTCGGCTTGCAGGAACTCGGTGCGGGCTTCGGCGGGGCCGGCGGGACCTGCGTCTCGGTGGGCGGCTTCGCCACGGCGCGTGGCTTCGGCGCCGTGCGGGTCGGCTTCTTCGTCGGCTTCTTCGTCGGCGTCGGGGTCGCGCTGAGGCTCGGCGCGGCGCCCATCGACTCCAGGGCGCTCACCGACGGGCTCGGCTCCCCGGTGGGCTCGTCGGCGGGGGCGTCCGTCGGCGCGTCGGTGACCGCCACCGGGGCGGCCAGGTCCTGCGGGCTCTCCCCCTTGGTGGCGCAGCCGACCAGCGTGCTCGCCAACAGGAACCCGGCGAGCACCGCGGTGCCCAGCCGTCTCGTCCGTCGAACCATGCCCTTGCCTCCCCCGATGTGATCCTCGCCGCACCCTAGCAAGGTTCAACTGGGCGGCGGTGCCCCTGCGACGGCGGCCGGGCCTGTTCCACCGGCTGCTCCAGATCCCCCACCGCCCGGTCCCGGGTGGCCCACGCCACCACGAAGACCACCGTCCAGAGCACCCCGAGCAGCACCGCCGCGGCGGTGCTGCTCGCCGTGTCCAGATCGAGGTAGAGCCGTGCGCCGCTGATCCCGAGCACCCCCGCGGCGGCGGCTGTCCAGGCGGCCACCGCCACCGGCCAGCGGGAACTGCGGGACACCAGCCAGGCCAGGGTGCACAGGCTCGCCGCGACCACGGCGTTCTGGGTCGGCAGCGGGGCCGAGTCGCCGCCACCCGGCGCGCTGCCGTGCGGCCCGGTCAGCTCGGCGACCACGGCCAGCACCACCAGCGGCACGAACGCGCCCACCGTGCCGACGACGCTGAGCAGGTCCGCCCGCCAGGGTCGGTTACGCCACGCCAGCACCGCGGCCACCAGCGCCACCAGCACGATCAGCACCGACCCTCGTACCACCGACACCACGACCATCGTGGCGTCGGCCGCGCCGGGGGTGCGCCGGGAGGCGAACCAGCCCGCGATGGCGCCGTCCAGGGCGGCCAACCCGCTGTTGCGGACCGCCACGCCGAGCAGACCCGCGATGGCGAGCCCGGCGACGAAGAGCAGCAGGAGCCCGGCGGCCAGATTGAGCAGCAGCGTCCACCCCGGCCCGATCCGCATGGCCACCAGGAAGAACAGCACCCCGTAGCGGGCCGTGAGCCAGCGCACCGGTGGCAGCGCGCCCGCCCGGGACAGCAGCGCGCGGACCGGGTCGGGATTGCGACCCAGCCACCGGCCGGCGAGCACCACACCCAGCAGGCCGGCCAGCAGCACCAGCGCCGCGCCGGTGGCCCGGCCGAGCAGTCGGGAGACCGTGTCGTACGACTCACCGGCGAGGTGACCGAGCAGGATCGAGCCGCCCACCCAGGTCACCACCCCGGCCAGGTTCCACAGGGCGAACCGGCGGTACGGCATGCCGGCCGCACCGGCCAACCGGGGCACCAACGTGCGAGCGAACGCCACCCAACGGGCCGCGAACACGCCCCGACCACCCAGCCGGGCGAGCATGGCGTCGGCCCGACCCCACCGCTGCGGCCCGACCCGGTGGCCCAGCCCGGCGCGCAGGCGGGGGCCGTAGCGCTGTCCGGCGCGGAAGGCCAGCCCGTCACCGAGGACCGCCGCGGCGATCATCGCGAGCAACGCCGGCGCGAGCCGCAAGGTACCGTTGTAGGTGAGGAAGCCGACGAGCAGCAGGGTAGCCTCACCCGGCACGAGCAGGCCGAAGATCACCGCGGTCTCGCCCGCCACGATCAGCGCGGCGACCAGGTAGATCCACAGGGTGGGCAGACCCTGCACCCAGGTCAGCAGGTCGTGCACTCAGGCCCCCGGGACACGGGAGCCAGCATGCCAGCCGGGGGAACCACCGGCACAGCAGTTTCACCATAGATCAGGGGCACCTGGGGGTGACCCCGACGCAGCCTGCGCGAGCGCAGGCGGAAGGATAGAGGGTATGCAGCTTCGCACCGACCTCCGCAACGTCGCCATCATCGCTCACGTCGACCACGGCAAGACCACCCTGGTCGACGCCATGTTGCGGCAGGCCGGGGCGTACGGCGCCCGGGGCGAGAACACCGAGCGGGTGATGGACTCGGGTGACCTGGAGCGCGAAAAGGGCATCACGATCCTGGCCAAGAACACCGGTGTGCGCTACCTGCCCGCGGACGGCTCCGACCCGGTCACCATCAACATCATCGACACCCCCGGCCACGCCGACTTCGGTGGCGAGGTGGAGCGCGGCCTCACCATGGTCGACGGCGTGGTGCTGCTCGTCGACGCCAGCGAGGGCCCGCTGCCGCAGACCCGCTTCGTGCTGCGCAAGGCGCTGCGGGCCCGGATGCCGATCATCCTGGTGATCAACAAGGTGGACCGGCCCGACGCCCGGATCAAGGAGGTCGTGGACGACACCTACGAGCTCTTCCTCGACCTGGACGCCGACGAGGAGCAGATCGACTTCCCGATCGTCTACGCGTGCGCCCGCGACGGCATCGCCTCGCTGACCCAGCCCGCCGACGGCTCGGTGCCCGACGACAGCACCTCCCTGGAGCCGCTGTTCCGCACCCTGCTCGACACCATCCCGCCGCCCTCGTACGACGAGGGCGCGCCGTTGCAGGCCCACGTCACCAACCTCGACGCCTCGCCGTTCCTCGGCCGGCTGGCGCTGTGCCGGGTCCGCCAGGGCACCATCAACAAGGGTCAGACGGTGACCTGGTGCCGCACCGACGGCAGCACCCAGCGGGTCCGCATCTCCGAGATGCTGATGACCGAGGGCCTGGAGCGCACGTCGGCCGAGACCGCCGGCCCGGGCGACATCATCGCCGTCGCCGGCATCCCGGAGATCATGATCGGTGAGACCCTCGCCGACCTCGAGAACCCGGTCGCGCTGCCGCTGATCACCGTCGACGAGCCGGCCATCTCGATGACCATCGGCACCAACACCTCGCCGCTGGTCGGCCGGGTCAAGGGCGCCAAGGTCACCGCCCGGATGGTCAAGGACCGGCTCGACAAGGAGCTGATCGGCAACGTGTCGCTGCGGGTGCTGCCCACCGAGCGGCCGGACGCCTGGGAGGTGCAGGGCCGCGGTGAGCTGGCGCTGGCCATCCTGGTCGAGCAGATGCGCCGGGAGAACTACGAGCTGACCGTCGGCAAGCCGCAGGTGGTCACCAAGGAGATCGACGGCAAGACCTGCGAGCCGGTCGAGCGGCTGACCATCGACGCCCCGGAGGAATACCTGGGCGCGATCACCCAGCTCCTCGCCACCCGTAAGGGCCGGATGGAGCAGCTGGTCAACCACGGCACCGGCTGGATCCGGATGGAGTGGCTGGTTCCGGCGCGCGGCCTGATCGGCTTCCGCACCGAGTTCCTCACCGACACGCGGGGCACCGGCATCCTGCACCACGTCTTCGAGTCCTACGAGCCGTGGTTCGGCGAGCTGCGCACCCGCAACAACGGCTCCCTGGTCGCCGACCGGGCCGGCGCGGTCACCGCCTTCGCGATGACCAACCTGCAGGAGCGCGGTCAGCTCTTCGTCGACCCGACAACCGAGGTGTACGAGGGCATGATCGTCGGGGAGAACTCCCGCTCCGACGACATGGACGTCAACATCACCAAGGAGAAGAAGCTCACCAACATGCGGCAGTCGACCTCCGACGAGACCGAGAAGCTGGTCCCGCCGCGCAAGCTCTCGCTGGAGCAGGCACTGGAGTTCTGCCGCGAGGACGAGTGCGTCGAGGTCACCCCGGCCACGGTCCGGATCCGCAAGGTGGTGCTCGACCAGCAGCTGCGGGGCCGGGCCACCGCCCGCCGCAAGCACGCCGGCTGAGCACACCAGCACCCGACACCGGGCGCGTCGGCCGCTTGCGGCCGGCGCGCCCGTCGGTTTTTCCCAGGGGTACGCGGGCCAGCCCGACCGGCTGCCGCCGATCGGCTACGGTCACCGGCATGATCTGGGATGATCTCGACGCCCACCTGGACAGGGTGCCCGGCACCGTCTCGGCGTACGTGGGCCGACCCGACGCGCCGCCGACCTGGACCCGCCACCCGGACGCCGCCCACTACGCGGCGAGCACCATGAAGGTGGCGGTGCTCGCCGCCCTGCACCGCGCCGCCGATGCCGGCACGCTGGACCTGGACGCCCCGGTCCCCGTGGTCAACGAGTTCGACTCCGCCCAGCCCGGCGCGCCCCGGTTCTCCTGCGCCCAGCACTACGACAACGACGACGCGGTCTGGGACCGGCTGGGCGGCACGGCGTCGCTGCGCTGGCTGGCCGACCGGATGATCGTGCGATCCAGCAACCTGGCCACCAACCTGGTCATCGGGCACGTCGGGCTGCCCGCGGTGGCCGAGGTGTGGGCGCGCACCGGCGCCCGCACCAGCGTCACGGGCCGCGGCATCGAGGACTTCGCCGCCCGCGAGGCCGGCATCACCAACACGGTCACCGCCGCCGACCTGGCCGCCCTGCTCGGCGCGCTGGCCACCGGGGCCGACACCCCGGGCCGGCTCGCCTCGCCGGCCGGCTGCACGGCCATGCTGGACGTCCTCATCGCCCAGGAGCACCGCGAGGACCTGGCCGCCGGCCTGCCCGAGGGCACCCGCATCGCGCACAAGAGCGGTTGGGTACGCGGGGTCCGACACGGTGCCGGCCTGGTCCTGCCCGACGACGCCCCGCCGTACCTGATCACCGTCTGCACCACCACGGACCTGGCCGGTGGCGACGACGAGGTCGAGGACGACGCCTGCCGGCTGCTCGCACACATCTCCGCGCAGGTCTGGGCCGCCCGTCACCAGCTCTGACCACGACCCGCCGTTGCGGCTAGGCTGCTCGCACCCCCACCCCGGAGCTGCCGATGCCCCGCAGTCGCACCATCCTCATCGCCTTCCTCGTCGTGACGGCGGCGAACCTGCTGGCCAACGCCACCGATGGCCGCGTGGCCGAGGCACTCAGCAAGCCGCTGCTGATGCCGCTGCTGGCCGCGTACCTCTGGCGGGCCGCCGCCGAGCGCGGCGCCCGCCCGGACCGGCTGGTGCTCGTCGGGCTGGCCTTCTCCACCGGCGGCGACGTGTTCCTGCTCGGCGACGGCACCGGTTGGTTCATCGCCGGCATGGCCTGCTTCCTCGGCACGCACCTCTGCTACATCGCGGCGTTCACCCGACACGGCGCCGCGACCGCGCTGCGGCGTGCGCCGCTGCTCGCGGTCCCACTGACGTACGCGGTGCTGACCGTCGTCGCGCTGTGGTGGATGTGGGCGGGACTGACCGACGCCGGGCTCGCCGTGCCGGTGGCCGGCTACGCGCTCGCGCTGGCCGCGATGGCCACCACCGCCACCACCAAGGGCTGGCGGGTCGGTCTCGGCGCAGCGCTGTTCCTCGGCTCCGACCTGCTGATCGCGGCCGGGGTGGCCGAGGTGGCCCAACCACCCGGCGCACCCGTGCTGGTCATGGCGACCTACGCCGCCGGCCAGGCGCTGATCGTCCTCGGCCTGGCCGCCCGCGTCGGCACACCCCCGGGCACGCCGGTCACTCCAGCAGTTGCGCCCGCAACGCGCTGAGGGTCTCGTCGGTCAACCCCAACCCGTCCCGCAGGTACGCGTCGAACGAGCCGTGCACCCGGCGTACCTCGTCGTAGCCGGCGTCGAGGTACTCGGCGCGGACCTCCAACACCGGCAGCACCGCGTCGACGTCCAGCTCCGGCTGCCGTCGTCGCATCGCCTCGATGATCACCGCCCGCAGGCTGTCGGTCAGCTCGTTGTTGCGCAGGTAGTCGGCGCGGATCGCCGCCTCGTCCACCCCGAGCGCCGTCAACAGGATGACGGTCAGCCAACCGGTGCGGTCCTTGCCGGCAGAGCAGTGGTAGACCAGCGGCAGGTTCTCCGGCTGGGCGGCCAGCCGCACCGCCTCCGCGAAGCCGACCCGAGCCGACTTGCCGGTCACGAACCACCGGTAGATGGCGGCCATCGCCCCCGTCGTGCCCTGCCGGGCCAGCTCCGCGTACGCGTTCAGGTCGTGGCCGAGCAGCACCGCCGACACGTACGTGAAGACCGGGTGCTCCGGGTCGTGCACCGGCAGGCACACCACCCGTGGCTCACCGGCCAGTCGATCCGCCGGGGCGACCTCGATCTCCGCGGGGGCGCGCAGGTCGAGCACGCACGCCGGCCCCAGCTTCGCGAGCACCGGCAGATCCTCGTCGGTCAGCCGACCCAACGCGGGAGTGCGGAGCAACTGCCCCGCCCGGACCCGCCTCCCGTCGGCACCGACGAGCCCACCCAGATCGCGTGCGTTCGGTGCACCTACCAGCTCCCAGCCCTGCCCGGTCATCCGGTCTCCCATCCCGACGTGCGCCTGCGTATAGGGTGCCTGACATGACGATCTCGGAGGTACGCACCCACCGGGTTTCGGCCCCCTTACACACCCCGTTCGTCACCGCGTTGCGTCGTACCACCACAGTGGACACCCTCGTCGTCGAACTGGTCGACTCCGACGGCCGTTCCGGCTTCGGCGAGGCCCCCCAGGTGTGGCAGGTCACCGGCGCGTCGGTCGCCGGCGCACGGGCGTGCGTACGCGAACTGCTCGGCCCCCAGCTGATCGGCCGTGACCCGGACGACCTGGTGGCCCGATGCGCCGAGGTGCAGCGCGCGGTGGTCGGCAACGAGGCGGCGAAGGCCGCGGTGGATGTCGCCCTGCACGACCTCGCCGCCCGGCGGTTGGGCGTACCCCTGGTGCGGTTGCTCGGGGGCACCAGGCTGCGGGTGCCGACGGACGTCACGCTCGCGGCGGGCGACGCGGTGGACCTGGCGGCGGCGGCGCGGCAGCGGCAGGCGGACGGCTTCGGCGTGCTGAAGTTGAAGGTCGGCACCGACGCGAGCACCGACCTGGACCGGGTCCGGGCCGTTCGCGCGGCCGTCGGCCCGGGGGTGCGGATCCGGCTCGACGCCAACCAGGGCTGGACGCCCCGGGAGGCGGTCCGGGTGATTCGGGGCATCGAGGACGCCGGCCTCGACGTGGAGCTGGTCGAGCAGCCGGTGGCCCGCTGGGACCTGGACGGCCTGGCCTGGGTGAGCGACCGGGTGTCCGTGCCGATCCTGGCCGACGAGGCGGTCTTCGGGGTCCGTGACCTGGTGGAGGTGATCCGTCGTCGGGCCGCCGACCTGGTCAACGTCAAGCTGGCCAAGTGCGGTGGGCTGCACCCGGCGCGTACCCTCCTCGAACTTGCCACCGCCCACGGGCTCGGCACGGTGGTCGGCTCCATGATGGAGAGCCAGGTCGGCATCGGTGCGGCGGCGAGCCTGGTCGCCGCGTACGGCACCACCGCGGTGCCCGACCTGGACGCCGCCTGGTGGCTGGCCTGGTCACCGGTGCAGGGCGGAATACGCTACGAGGGGGCGACCGTGGTGTTGCCCGACGCGCCTGGCCTGGGCATCTCCGGCCTTGCTGAAGCAAAGGTGCAGGCGCGTGGTTGATGAGCGTTGGTTTCTTTCATAGGGTTCCCTGGACAGCCGACTCGATCTGGGGGTTGACGTGAAGCTGCAACCGGGCCGCGAGGCCGTCGTCCGGGTCGCGGTGGCGACGCTGTGGACCTCCCCCGAGGCGGTCCGCCCGGTCGACCGTCCGGCGCTGACCGCCGGCGCCGACATCCTGACCTGGGTTTCCGGCCTGGACACCGACCAGCAGGTCGGCGACTGCGTGCTGAGCCAGCTCCTGCTCGGCGAGCGGGTCCTCGTCAGCGAGCTGCGCCCGGACGGCTGGGCCCGGGTCGTCGCCGTCGAGCAGCCCGCCGCCAAGCTGGACCCGCGCGGCTACCCGGGCTGGCTCCCCACCGAGCAACTGACCCCCGTCGACCCGTCCACCGACACCGGCACCGACCCGCCGCTGGTGGTCGACTCCACAGTCACCGGGCTGCACGCCGCTCCGAACGGTCCGGTGGTGCTGCCCGGCGTCGTCGTCGGCACCCGCCTCGTCCCGGCCGGCCCCGCGCGCGACGACTGGCGGCCGGTGCACGTCCCCGGTCACGCCGCGCCACTCTGGTTGCCCGACGACCACCTCGTCGCCACGTCGGCCGAGGCGCCGGCCGCAGCGCAGGCGCTCGCGGTGGCGCAGCGGCTGCTGGACGTGGCCTACATCTGGGGCGGTCTCTCCGCGCACGGCATCGACTGCTCCGGGCTGGTGCACCTGGCCTGGCGGCGGTTCGGGGTGCTGCTGCCCCGCGACGCCGATGACCAGGCCGTCGCCACCACGCCGCTGGCGTTGGGGGCGGAACGCCCCGGTGATCTCTACTTCTTCGCCCGACCCGGCCGCAAGATCCACCACATCGGCATCGTCACCGCCCCGCCCGGTAACGGTGGCGAGCGGCGGATGCTGCACGCCTGCTACCGGCGGCGGCGGGTCATCGAGGAGCCCCTGCCGGCCGACCGGACCGCGACGCTGGTGGGCGCACACCGCGTCTGACCGGCCGGGCGCGTTTCCCGCACCCGGCCGGCGACACGTCAGCGTCGGGCGTCGGTCAGCTCGCGGCGCCGGTCCCGGGAGGACTTGATCAGGCTGGCGGCGGTGGCGATGCCAAGGGTGCCGAGGATGACCAGCAGCGACAGCCAGATCGGGATGTGCGGCGCCCAGCCGACGTGCTCACCACCGTTGATGAACGGCAGGGTGTTGTCGGCCAACGCCTCCAGCACCAGCTTGACCCCGATGAAGCCGAGCACGACGGCCAGGCCGTAGCTCAGGTAGATCAACCGGTCGAGCAGGCCACCGAGCAGGAAGTAGAGCTGACGGAGGCCCATCAGCGCGAAGACGTTCGCGGTGAAGACCAGGTACGGCTCCTGGGTGATACCGAAGATCGCCGGGATCGAGTCCAGGGCGAAGATCAGGTCGGTGGTGCCGATCGCGATCATCACGATCAGCATCGGGGTGAACAGCCGCTTGCCGTTCTCGTGGGTGATCAGCTTCGCGTCGTCGTAGCCCTTGGAGATCGGCAGCGCCTTACGGCTCCACCGGATCAGCAGGTTCTCGGAGAACTCGTCCTCGTCCGGCTCACCCTGCCGGGCCAGGTTGACCGCGGTGTAGATCAGGAACGCGCCGAAGATGTAGAAGACCCAGGAGAACTGCGAGATCAGTGCGGCACCGGCGGCAATGAACCCACCGCGCATCACCAGCGCCAGCACGATGCCGACGAGCAGGACCTTCTGCTGGTACTGCCGGGGCACCCCGAAGCGCGCCATGATGATCACGAAGACGAAGAGGTTGTCCACCGACAGGCTGTATTCGGTGAGCCAACCGGTGTAGAACTGCCCCGCGGAGCTGGCGCCCGAGGTCAACCAGACACCGACGCCGAAGATCAGGGCGAGACCGACGTAGAAGGCGACCCAGAGGCTCGACTCGCGCACACTCGGCTCGTGCGGGCGCCGACCGATGATCAACAGGTCGACGAGCAGGACCGCAGTCAGTGCGACAAGCGTTCCCGCCCACACCAATCCGGACACGTCCAACGTTCATTCCTCCGGCAGACACGCGGCGTCGGGCACACCGTACGCCCCCGGAGAGGCCGGTGTGCCGCTGTCGCTCACTCTGGTGACTGTCGGAGGTCTCTTCCGCCGCCGCCCGCGAACGGAACGGCGACCTACGGGGCCGGGTCGGGTCGCCGTGGTTCCGACGATCGACCGTGCTGACGACTCCGTCGCGAAGGAATACTCCCCTCCTCGGTGACCATTGTTGCCCACCACGCGCCGTGATCACACCCCGGGCACCCGGTGGCGCCAACCACCCCTCGCCGGGGAATACCGGGGGCAGCGCCCGCCGCGTCAGACCGCCGCGTCACACCCGCTGTGGTGTCCTAGGAGGCTAGTGCAGGTCGGGTGCGGTTTTCGGGTCGCTGAGCGACCGGCAGTCAGTCAGCACATGCAGCGGCGGGCACCGTCGACACCGGAACAGACCCCGCGACACCGCCGACGCGGCCCGCCATGCGAGGCTGTCCGACATGGTGCTTGAGGTCGCGCTCATCGACGTACTGCCCGGACACGAGGACGCGTTCGCCGCCGCGTACGCCGAGGGTCACCCGGTGCTCGCCGGGGCAACCGGCTGCCGGTCCGTGCGGATGACCCGGGGCATCGAGTCCCCGACCCGCTTCGTGCTGCTCGTCGAATGGGACTCGGTCGAGGCGCACGAGGAGAACTTCCGGGCCACCGAACGGTTCGAGCAGTGGCGGGCGTTGATCGGGCCACACTTCGCCGGGCCGCCCGTGGTCGAGCACTTCCTCGACGTGCCGGCCTGAGCCTGCTGTCGTACCCCGCGGTTATCGTGCCCTGCGCACGCGCCGGCCGCCGGTCCCGACGGGCTCGGGGGCGCCGGGCCCGGTGGCCGCGCGGCGCGGCTCCTACTCGCCGACGCGGCGGGCCAGCACGGTGACCGTCTCCTCCGGTGACAGCGCGGCCGCCAGCAATGCCTCGGTCATCCGCTGGTAGCGGTCGACGTCGAGCACGGTGGCCAACCGCACGTCGGTGGTCAACGCCTCCAACATCACCGTCCGCGGGTCCGCCGGGTCGGGAAAGGCATAGCAGGAGTACGGGGTCAGCGGGTGCAGCCCACCACCGGCCGCCCCGCGGGGCAGCAGCCGCACCGTGACATGGGACAGCCCGGTCACGGCGACCAGATGCCGCAACTGTTCACGCCAGACCTCGTCCGGCAGGTCTCCCCTGTCACAGACGGCCTCGGCGAGCACCGCCGTGTAGCGCGGCGGGTAGGCCCGCCGCAACACCTCCTGCCGCAGCGCCCGGGCACGCACCTCGGCCTCCACGTCGACCTCGGGCGTGAGCTGCGCGCCGGCCGCGACCAGCACCCTGGCGTACGCGGGCGTCTGGAGCAACCCCGGCACGATCGCCGGCTGGTATTCGACGATGTCGGCGGCACCCGCCTCCAACTCGGCGTAGGTGCGCTGCCGTTCGCTCATCTCGCCCAGCGTCTTCCACCAGCCGCGGCTGGTCGCCGCGTCCCGGGCGATCACGATCAGCTCGTCCCGGGCGGGCGAGGGCACCTTGTAGATGTCCAGCAGATCGAGCACATCGGCGAGGTCAGGACGGCTCTGACCCAGCTCGATGCGGGACAACTTCGACGTCGAGGCCCAGCCAAGCCGGTCGCAGACCTGTTCCAGGGTCAGCGCCTCGCGCCGGCGTAACTGGCGCAACTCTGCGCCGAGACGTGCACGTCGAATGACAGGACTTGTTGGCAGCGGCATCCCGGCCTCCCCACCGAGGGAGAGTACGCAGGACGATCACCCAGTGCAATAGCTCGCTCGCGCACCGCAATCAGGGGACCTGGTGCCGTCCGGCGGTCGGACCGGCCATTGTCCGGCGTTTGCGCACGTCAGGCGGGGTATCGAGCCGTGCTGTCCAGTCCCGTGCACCGGAGTCCCGCGCACCTGGAGTCCCGCGTGCGACGGAGCCCTGCGGTGCTGTGCGGCCCTGGAGCGCGACGCGGCCTCGGCGTGCAATGCGGCCCTGCGGTGCTGTGCCGCCCTGCGGTGCTGTGCGGCCCGGGAGTGCCGCACGGCTCCCGGCGTGCCGCGCGGTTGGCTCAGGGCCGGTAGGTGCCGAAGGACCAGACGGTGCCGGCCAGGTCACGGGCGGCGTAGTCACGGGAGCCGTAGTCGGTGTCGAACGGCTCGCGCGTGATCTCGGCACCGGCGGCGCGTGCCCGGGCGCAGTGGGCGTCGACGTCCGGCACCGCCACGTAGACCGACCAGTCGTCGTCGGCCGGTCGAGATGCCGCGTCGGCCCGACCACCCAACATGATCATGCCGGTGTCGAGGACGAGTTCGGCGTGCGCGACAGTGCCGTCCGGCGCCTCGTGCACCGAATGCACCTGGAAGCCGAAGGCGGAGCAGAGCCAGTCGATGGCGGCCCGGGGATCGGGGTAACGGAAGATCGGGTAGACGGTTCGCATGACCTGATTCTGCTGCCGACGGCCCCGATCCGGATTGGACGAATGTGACCTCGGCGCGTCCCCTGTCGACCAAGTGGTGTCAGCCGGCCGGAGCGCGGGCGGCGAGCAGGGCGGCCGGAGTGGCCCCCGCGAACTGGCGGAAGTCCCGAATGAGGTGGGACTGGTCGTAGTAGCCGTAGCGCGTCGCCACCGTGGCCCAGTCGACGGCGCCCACCTCGGGCTGATCGGCGCCGACCGGCGCCCCGGCGGTCGGTCCGACGTCGGTGAGCACCGCGTACGCCCGCTGGAAACGCAGCAACCGGGCGGCCATCTTGGGTGGCAGACCAACCTCCTGCCGGAACCGGGACGCGAGGTGTCGCCGGCTCCAGCCCAGCTCGTCGGCCAACACACCGACACTCCCCTGCCCACCGCTGGAGACGAGCCACCGCCACGCCCGGTCGAGCCGGGCGTCGACCGGAGGGGACGCCGCCAGCCGGGCCGCGAGGACCCCGTCGAGCAGGGCGAACCGCTCCGGCCAGCCGGGCGTCTCCGCGAGCCGGCCACGCAGCCGATGCAGCCAACGGCCCGGGAGTTGCCCGACGTCGACGGCCCGGTTGGTCAGCTCACTCAGCGGCAGGCCGAGCAGCCGCCGGGCGGTCAGTGGGGCGAGCAGCAGCTCGACGCCCTCCCCCACACCCACAGTGCGCGTGGTGCACCAGCCGTCGAAGGTGCCGGCCACGAACGAGTCGACCATCGTGACGCCGCGCTGCGCGCTGCGCGGGTCGGTCACGTCCAGCGGAGCGCCCCAGCCAAGGATCAGCACCACGAAGACGCCCGCCGACTCGCGGCGCACCAGCGGGATGTCCGCCCGTTGCCGGTAGCCGACGTACCGGTCGACGAACGGACGCAGGCTGACCTCGGGCAGGCCGAGGACGAACTCGTCGACCGGTGCCACCGCAGTCAACCCCGCCCGCCCTTCGCACGGTCGCGATCCGGCCGGCCGCGCCCCGGGGAGCGCTGATGGCCGGCCGGATGGCTGTCACTTCACGCCGGCGGCGTCCATGCCGCGCAGCTCCTTCTTCAGGTCGGAAACCTCGTCGCGGATCCGAGCCGCCAGCTCGAACTGCAACTCGCGGGCGGCGGCCAGCATCTGGTCGTTGAGCTCCTGGATGAGCTGGGCCAGGTCGGCGCGGGCCATCCCCTCCCGTGACGGGGTGGTGGTGGCGGACCGGCTCCGGCTGCGGGTCTCCTTGACCGGCGCCTTGCCTCGGGACAGCTGACGCACCGCGCCCCCGACGCGGGAGTTCTCGGTGTCCTCCGCCTCGCGGTAGATGTCGTCCAGGATGTCGTGGATCTTCTTACGCAACGGCTCCGGGCTGATCCCGTGCGCCTCGTTGTGCGCGATCTGCTTGGCCCGACGCCGGTCGGTCTCGTCGATCGCCGCCGCCATCGACGGGGTGATCTTGTCGGCGTACATGTGCACCTGACCGGACACGTTACGGGCGGCCCGGCCGATGGTCTGGATCAACGACCGGCCGCTGCGCAGGAAGCCCTCCTTGTCGGCGTCGAGGATCGCCACCAGCGACACCTCGGGAAGGTCCAGACCCTCGCGGAGGAGGTTGATGCCGACCAGCACGTCGTAGTCGCCCTTGCGCAGCTCACGCAGCAGCTCGACCCGGCGCAACGTGTCGACCTCCGAGTGCAGGTAGCGCACCCGGATGCCGTTCTCCAGGAGATAGTCGGACAGGTCCTCGGCCATCTTCTTGGTCAGCGTGGTGACCAGCACCCGCTCGTCGCGGTCGGTCCGTAGCTTGATCTCGTGCATCAGGTCGTCGATCTGGCCCTTGGTCGGCTTGATCACGACCTGCGGGTCGACCAGACCGGTCGGCCGGATGACCTGCTCGACGAACTCGCCCTGGGCCTGCTCCATCTCCCAGGTGCCGGGGGTCGCGGACAGGTAGACCATCTGGCCGACCCGCTCCAGGAACTCGTCGAAGCGCAGCGGCCGGTTGTCGGCGGCGCTGGGCAGCCGGAAGCCGTGGTCGATGAGCATCCGCTTGCGGGACGCGTCGCCCTCGTACATGCCGCCGATCTGCGGGATGGTCACGTGCGACTCGTCGACCACCGTGAGGAAGTCGTCGGGGAAGTAGTCGAGCAGGGCGTGCGGAGGGCTGCCGGGCAGCCGCCCGTCCATGTGCATCGAGTAGTTCTCGATGCCGGAGCAGAAGCCCACCTGCCGCATCATCTCGATGTCGTAGGTGGTGCGCATCCGCAGCCGCTGCGCCTCCAGCAGCTTGCCCTGGCGCTCCAGCTCGGCGAGGCGCTCGGCCAGCTCCACCTCGATGTCACGGATCGCCCGCTCCATCCGCTCCGGACCGGCCGCGTAGTGGGTGGCCGGGAAGATCACCAGCTGGTCGACCTCGCGGACCACGTCACCGGTCAACGGGTTGAGGTAGTAGAGCTTCTCCACCTCGTCACCGAACAGCTCGATGCGGACCGCCAGCTCCTCGTACGCCGGGATGATCTCCAGCGTGTCGCCGCGGACCCGGAAGGTGCCCCGCTGGAAGGCCATGTCGTTGCGGGTGTACTGGATGTCGACAAGCCGGCGCAGCAACTGGTCGCGGTCGAGCTCCTGCCCGATCTGCACCTTCACCGCCCGGTTGAGGTATTCCTCCGGGGTGCCCAGACCGTAGATCGCCGAGACGGTCGCCACCACGATCACGTCGCGCCGGGTGAGCAGCGACATTGTCGCCGAGTGCCGCAGCCGCTCGACCTCCTCGTTGATCGAGGAGTCCTTCTCGATGTAGGTGTCGGTCTGCGGGATGTAGGCCTCAGGCTGGTAGTAGTCGTAGTACGAGACGAAGTATTCGACGGCGTTGTGCGGCAGCAGCTCGCTGAACTCCTTGGCCAGCTGCGCACAGAGCGTCTTGTTCGGGGCGAGCACCAGGGTGGGGCGCTGCAGCCGCTCGATCAGCCACGCGGTGGTGGCACTCTTGCCGGTGCCGGTCGCGCCGAGCAGCACGGTGTTGCGGTCGCCGCGCCGAACCCGACGCTCAAGATCGTCGATGGCCGCCGGTTGGTCGCCGGCCGGCTGAAAGTCACTGACGACCTGGAAGCGGCTGTCCAGCCGAGGAATGTCGAGCGCCATACCGTCAACGGTACGCCGGAGGTCCGACAGGAACGGCCGTCACGCCAGGTACGTGATCAGCTTCAATATTCCCATTGTGTGGCCCATGTCACCGGGACTACCCTCTTCATGTAGGCCGCTCGCGGCGGCCGACCGGGCAGGTGGCCAGGCCGTCACATCACGGCCGGTCGCCCCCGGCACTGCGGTCGCAGCACCCGGCTCGCCCGGCGTGCGCACCCGTGTGGTCGCGCTCGAGGCGCAGACCGGCCGCCGCGAGCGCCCCTGCTCGTCACCCCGACGCCTCCCCGCCCGTTTCATCTCCGTGGACACCTCTCCGACCCCGGCACCCGACACCACTCCCCGCGGCGCGCCCCGGCCAGACGTCACCGCCGCCGGGCGGCCCAACTCCCCCAAGGTCGGGCGGTCAGGCAGCGGGCGGCACCGCTCCGGCACCGCCTCAGAGACCACCCGGAGCACGGACACCGGAGTCGGTTCCACCACCGGCCGGCCCACCGGCGCCCGCCGAGCCGCCACCGACCGCCCGACCGACGCCGCAGCCAGGGCCAGCCGACCTGCAAACGCCCGCTCGACCAGCCCGGGGCTGCCCACCGCCGCTCAGCGAACCGGCAGTGGGCGCAGGCCCGAGAAGGACCGGACCACCGGCGGCCAGGTGCCCACGGAGATCCGGGCCACCACCGGCGACGGGCCCACGGAGAAACGGACCACCACCGGCCAGGGCCCCACGCAGAGCCGAACCGCCACCGGGCGAGGTCCCGGGACAGCCGGGACGACCACCCGCCGCGAGGCCACTGCCGAACCCCCCACCGACACGGCGGACGCCACCGGCCCGGCCCCGGTCAGCCGCCGCAGACGTACCCTGCTGCTGTTGCTCGCCCTGACCGCCGCGACGTCCGCGACAGCGCTGGTGCTCGGGTTGTTGAGCTGGGCGCCCGACCCGCCCGAGCCGACCCGGCCGCTGACCCTCGCGGAGGGCGAGCGGCTGGCCGCCGTGCGGGTCACCAACCTCCGGGACCTGCGCGCCGGAGTCCGCATCACCGCCGGCGCCGACGCCGCCCGGATCGAACTGGTGGGCTGGGTGGACTGGTCGCGGTCACTGCTCTACCTCGACGTGGGTGGGCCGGGCGCAGGCGCCGAACGCGGGCTGGTGCAGCGGGTCGGCCCGGTCCTGGTCATCCGACCCGACCCGGCAGCAGTGCCCACCCCCGCCGCGCCGCCCCTGCTGCCTCCGGCGGACCGTTGGCGGCTGCACCGACTGGCACCCGGGACGAACCTGGCACCCGTGCTCGACCTGCTCCTCGACCTCGCCGCCGACCGCCCGGACCAGACCCAGGCGGTGCCCGGCAGCGGTGCGCGTTGGATCGCTCAGGACACCGTGGCGGCCGGTCCGGTGGACGTCCTTGAGGCGTCGCTGCCGGCCGGACCGCCACACCGCAGCCCGGCTTTCGGCAGCACGGTGGCACCCACGCCGAGCGCCGCGCCGGCGAGCACCGACCCGAACGGGCAGACCCGGTTCTGGCTCGACCAGGACGCCCGACTGCACAAGCTGGTGACCCGATTGCCCGGCGTCGGCCCGGTCACGATGATCCTCAACCGGGCGGACCGGCCGACGCTGCGTCCGGTGGACGCACTCGGCGGCCGTCCCGGCCTGCCCCGCGCGCTGACCGACGCCGAGCGGCGTCGACTGGACCGGTTGCCGGCCCGGCTCCGGGCCCAGCGCGGTGCGACGATGACGCTGACCGCGCCCGTCGGCACGGACACGAACCTGCGGGGCGCTGGCTGGGTGAGCTGGACCACGGGTACCGCGTACCTCGCGGTCGCCGACCTGGGCGTGCCGGACCGCCGGACCCTGCTGCGGCGCGACACCGCCGGTCTGGCCCGGGCAGATCTGCCGGCGGCCGCCGCCGGTGGCGGCACCGCGGAAGCGCCCGGCCGACCACCGCTGCCGCCCCCGGCCGGGCCCTGGCGGGCCCAGCGATCGGGCGGCGACGACCTGAACGTGCTGGTCGAGGCCGCGGTGGCCGCCGGGTCGGTCGGGCCACCAGGAACGGCCCTCCGGGTACGCGAGGACGTCACCGCCGGACGGACCGTGGACGTCGTTGAGGTGGGCCCGGCCGACGCCCGACTGCGTTACTGGATCGACCGCGACGGGTCGCTACGCCGGCTGGAGCTGCACACCAACGCCAACGCCTGGGCCCAACTGGACCTCCAGCCCGCCGTGGTGCCCCGACTGATTCCAGTGCCCCGCCCGGCCGCCAAGCCTCGACCCACGACACCTCGGCCCCGCTGAGCGGTAACGCTCAGGGCCGCCAGCCGGTCTGCTCGGCCCACTGCTCCGCCCGCAGGTACTCCTCGTCGAACCACGGGTCGCGGGCCGTGCCCGAATCGCCAGCCTCCGGTGCGGCGTCGACCAGGTCCCTCTTGAGCAGCAGGTACGCGGCCCGCTGATCCGGGTCGGCCCGCAGGTGGTCGCGCATCAGCAGCGCGTACCGCCAACCCGGCGAATCGGCCACCCGCACGTGCAGGCGAACCGGGCGGGCCGGGTCCGCGCTGCCGTGCAACCTCTTCTCCCACCGACCGCTGCCGGCCGGGCGTGGGTCGTCCCACCAGTGCCCCGGCACCCGGGGGAACCCGGCGTTCGCCAGCCGGTCGACCAGCGCCCCGTCGGCGTCGGCGAGGCTGCGCACGGCCACCTGCACGTCGATGACGTCCTGGGCGGCGAGGCCAGGCAACGCGGTCGAGCCGATGTGGTCGATCCGCAGGGCGTCCGAGCCGAGCGTGTGCCGGATCCGGGCGGCCAGCCGCTCGTACTGCTCTGGCCAGCTCGCGTCGGTCCCCGCCGGGTCGACCCGGCCCGGCAGGACCACCCGCCGCTCGCGCAGATTGTCCTCGTAGGGCAGCAGCCGCTGCCGCCAGAGGTCGTCGACGGCGTCGTGCAGATCCGCCAGGCTGCCGTCGTTGGTCAGCACCACGTCCGCGGCGGCCCGTCGACGGGCGTCGTCGGCCTGGGCGGCGATCCGCCGCTCCGCCTCCGCGCGATCCATCCCCCGGTCGCGCGCCAGCCGCTCCAGTCGGGTCGTCACGGCCGTCTGCACCACGATCACCAGGTGGTACGTGGGCGCGAGCCCCACCTCGACCAGCAGCGGCACGTCGTTGACGACGATCGCGCCCGGTGCCGCTGCGGCGGCCAGCTCTGCGGTGCGAGCCCGAACCCGGGGGTGGGTGATCGACTCCAGCCGACGGCGGGCCTTCTCGTCGGCGAACACCACAGCGCCCAGCGCGACACGGTCCAGCGCACCATCGTCGTCCAACACCGCGTCGGAGAAGGCCGCAACGATCTCGGCCAGTCCCTCAGTGCCCGGCGCCACGACCTCCCGGGCCACCTGGTCGGCGTCGATGAGCACCGCGCCCCGCTCGACCAGCCTCGCGGCCACCGCGCTCTTTCCCGACCCGATCCCGCCGGTCAACCCCACTCTCAGCACCCGACCAGTCAACCGGATCCCCGAGCCCGTCGCCAAACCCGCCGCCATCGTCCCGACCGACCCGGCCCGAACGGCCGAGGCCCGCGCAGCCGGCCGACCCGGCCCTGCCCGCCTCGTCTCGGACCGGGCTCGTCGAGAGGCCCGGGCTGCTCCCACAACGAGCGGGCCTCACCCACGGCGAGGGCCCCGCCCCCGGCGATCCGAAGATCGCGGGGACGGGGCCCGTCGTCGTTCAGCGGGTCACTTACCGCCGGCGAGCTTCTCCCGCAGTGCGGCGAGCGCCTCGTCGGTGGCCAGCGTGCCGGCCGGCTCCTCGGCCTGCCGGCTCGGGGCCGGGCTGGACGAGGAGGTGGTGCCACCGCCGCCACCGGCAGCGGCCGGGACGACCGGAGTCGGGTTGGCAGCGGCCTCGGCGTCGGCAGCCCGAGAGGTCTGCACCTGCTTGGTGTGGGCCTCCCAGCGCAGACGAGCCTCGGCGTACTGGTTCTCCCAGGTCTCGCGCTGCTTGTCGTACCCCTCGAGCCACTCGCCCGTCTCCGGGTCGAAGCCCTCCGGGTAGATGTAGTTGCCCTCGGTGTCGTACGTCGCGGCCATGCCGTAGAGGGTCGGGTCGAAGTGCTCCTCGCCCTCGACGAAGCCCTCGTTGGCCTGCTTGAGCGACAGCGAGATCCGGCGGCGCTCCAGGTCGATGTCGATGACCTTGACCATGACCTCGGAGCCAACCTGGACGACCTGCTCCGGGATCTCCACGTGGCGCTCGGCCAGCTCGGAGATGTGGACCAGGCCCTCGATGCCGTCGTCCACGCGGACGAACGCACCGAACGGAACCAGCTTGGTGACCTTACCCGGCACGATCTGCTGGATCGCGTGGGTGCGGGCGAACTGCCGCCACGGGTCTTCCTGGGTCGCCTTCAGCGACAGCGAGACCCGCTCGCGGTCCAGGTCGACGTCCAGGACCTCGACCTCGACCTCCTGGCCGACCTCGACAACCTCGGACGGGTGGTCGATGTGCTTCCAGGACAGCTCGGAGACGTGCACCAGACCGTCGACGCCGCCAAGGTCCACGAAGGCGCCGAAGTTGACGATCGAGGACACGACGCCCTTGCGGACCTGGCCCTTCTGCAGCTTGTTGAGGAACTCGGTGCGCACCTCGGACTGCGTCTGCTCCAGCCAGGCCCGGCGGGACAGGACCACGTTGTTGCGGTTCTTGTCCAGCTCGATGATCTTGGCCTCGAGCTCACGCCCGACGTACGGCTGCAGGTCGCGCACACGACGCATCTCGACCAGGGACGCGGGCAGGAAGCCCCGCAGCCCGATGTCGAGGATGAGGCCGCCCTTGACCACCTCGATGACCGAACCGCGGACGACGCCGTCCTCGTCCTTGATCTTCTCGATCGTGCCCCAGGCCCGCTCGTACTGTGCCCGCTTCTTGGAGAGGATCAGACGACCCTCCTTGTCCTCCTTCTGGAGGACCAGGGCCTCGATGTGGTCGCCAACCGTCACAACCTCGGCGGGGTCCACGTCGTGCTTGATCGACAACTCCCGAGAGGGGATGACACCCTCGGTCTTGTAGCCGATGTCGAGCAGGACCTCGTCCCGATCGACCTTGACGACGGTTCCTTCGACAATGTCGCCGTCGTTGAAGTACTTGATGGTCTCGTCGATCGCGGCGAGGAATGCCTCCTCGGAACCGAGATCGTCGTGGGTGACCCGGGTGGCGCTCGAGGGGGCCTCGATGCTGCTCGTCATGTGGGCGGTTGCTCCGGTCGGTGGGTTGTCACAGCAGGCTGGTGTCGCAGTGACCTGTTCGCGCCAGCGGATCCGCCGCCGGGCACACCGAACGATCGCCTAGTGAGATCATGATGTGGCTCCGACGACCGCGTACCTGCTCCCTGCCGAGGCAACGCGATCCGCGAGCGCATCGTCTAGCCTACCGTGCGCATTACCACAGCGTGCAAGCCCTCCCGGCTTCTCTCCGTGCGGTGACCTGCGAAAGGCGAACAATCGCCCGTAAACGGCCTCTCCTGTCTCCTGCGTCACAACAGCCCCAGCCGTCGCATCATCCAGCGGACATGTGCTCCGCGTGATCGACCCGGTTTCTGAACATCGGCGTGTCCCACCGGCCCGGACACCGCGACTTCACCGAAACCGAGTCGATCAGGCGTCACCGCGCGAGGAGTCGCAGGATCTCGGACGCGCCGCCGTACCGAACGGGGCGATGGGGCCTAGCGTGAGCGCCGTGGATGACGACAGCCGGGTCACCCGGCGCCGGGTGGGTGACGCCGAGGCCCGGCGGGCCAACCGCGGCTGGTGGGACACCGACGCCGACGACTACCAGGCCGAGCACGGCGCGTTCCTCGGCGACGTGGACTTCGTCTGGTGTCCGGAAGGGCTGCGCGAGGCCGACGCCCGGCTGCTGGGCGACCTGTCCGGGCGGCGGGTGCTGGAGGTTGGTTGCGGCGCGGCGGCAGCTGCCCGCTGGCTCGCCACCCAGGGTGCCCGGCCGGTCGCCTTCGACCTGTCCGCCGGCATGTTGCGGCACGCCGCCAAGGCCGCCGACGACACCGGGGTACGCGTACCGCTGGTGCAGGCCGACGCCCTCGCCCTGCCGTTCGCGGACCGGTCGTTCGACCTCGCCTGCACCGCGTTCGGGGCGATCCCGTTCGTGGACGACTCGGCGGCCCTGCACGCCGAGGTGCACCGGGTGCTGCGCCCCGAGGGGCGGTGGGTGTTCTCGGTGACCCACCCGATGCGCTGGATCTTCCTCGACGACCCGGGTGAGGGCGGGTTGACGGCCGTCCACTCGTACTTCGACCGCTCCCCCTACGTGGAGCAGGACGAGTCCGGCGTGGCCACCTACGTCGAGCAGCACCGCACCCTGGGCGACCGGATCCGTGAGCTGGTCGGCGCCGGGTTCCGACTGCTGGACTTGGTGGAGCCGGAGTGGCCGGAGGGGCACGAGGGGATCTGGGGGCAGTGGAGCCCGCTGCGCGGTCGGCTCTTCCCCGGTACCGCCATCTTCGTCACTGAGAAGCCCGCGGAGTGAGCGCGTCGCACCCGCAGTCCGCCCTACGTCGCAGCGACCGCCGATAGGCTCGTCCCATGAGCGCCGAGCCCATCCGGACATCACCTGGCCCCTGGTGTCCGGACCCGATGCGGCAGCAGCGTGCCGACTACACGCTGGAGGACCTGCTCACCCTGCCGGACGACGCCCCCCGTGTCGAACTCGTCGACGGAGTCATCCAGGTGACGCCCTCCCCCACCCTGGGCCATCAAGACATCTCGTTACTGCTTGCGCACTGGCTGCTGCAACATGTGCCGGCCGACCTCCGGGTCGTGCAGGCCGTCGGAGTCGGGCTGAGTTCGAACACCAGCCGACAGCCCGACGTTCTGCTGCGGCGGGCCGGCGGGTCTTCCTCCCGATCCTCGCTGCGTCCGGCGGACGTGGTCCTCGCCGTGGAGATCGTCTCGCCCGGTACGCGACGGATCGACAGGTTCGCTAAGCCCGGCGAGTACGCCGCCGCCGGCATTCCGTTCTACTGGCGCATCGAGCAGGACCCGGTGCACGTCTACGCGTATCGGATCGGCGACCGGGTGGGTCCCGGCGGTGAGCGGCAGTACGAGCTGGTCGCCGACGGCGCCGACGTGATCGAGCTGGCCGAGCCGTTCGACATCAAGCTGCCGATCGCCGAGATCACCCCGTAGCGCCTCGCCGGAACGGCCGTTTCGCCGTCCCGGTGTCGGGTAGCCGAGGAGCATGGCCGAGCAGCGATTCCGCAGAGGCGACCAGGTTTCCTGGTCGGCCCACGGCAGCCGCGCGTACGGCGTGGTGCAGGAAAGGATCACCGAGCGGACGCGGATCAGTGGGCGAGCCGTGAACGCGGCCCCCGATGACCCGCAGTACCGGGTCCGCAGTGACGGAACGGGCCGCGACGTGGCCCACCGGCCTGAGGCGCTGCGTCATGAGCAAGGCTGACGACCCGGGCCGGGACACCTACCGGGAGTTCACCGAGGCGGTGAACATGAAGCCCGGCGAGCTGTCCACGTGGCTCGAAACCGACGAGTCGAAGCAGGTCGGCTGGCACAAGGGCGGCCGTTCCGGTGGCGGCGAGTCCGTCGGCCACGAGTCCGGCCGGAAGATCATCAACCTGTTGCGTCGTAAACGCGGCGACCTGTCCGAGGGCGACTACAAGCACATGCGCAAGGTGGTCGGCTACGTCCGACGGCACATGGCGCAACGCCCGTCCGGCAATGTCCGCGACACCAAGTGGCGCTGGTCCCTGATGAACTGGGGCCACGACCCCCTGAAGTAGCCCGCGAGCACGCCTGAACCACGTCACTCCACAGCAAGATCCGCACAACTTCGGCGAAGTTGGTGCCTCAGAACCCCGCGACCCAGCACTTTCCCCGAAGTTGCGCGGATCTTGGGCCGCGTCGGCGCACGGAAGCGGACGCGGCGTGGCGTGGCGTGGCGCGGACCTTGCGATCAAGACGGCGGCGCCCATCGGCGCGCACGACGTGGACCTGGCGACCCGGCGTCAGCAGACGGCGACGAAAGCAGCGCAGACCTGGCGATCAAGGGCGCTTTCCACCACGCCGAGCTGGACCGACAGCAGAGACCTCGTCGGGGTTCCGGGGCAGCCCGACCCGCGCAGGGATCAAGCCTGACCGCCCGGAGCGGGTCGGGCTGCCCCGGAACCCCCAACCGCGACCGACCCAGGAACCCCGACCGCGACGAAGCCCGAAGCCCAACCGCGACCGCCAAAAGGCTCAGTGGTCAGCGCTGTTCCAGTCCCGCCCCTCGCCCACGGACACCTCCAACGGCACCGACAGCGGGTACGCCCCGCCCATCTCGTGCCGGACCAGCGCCTCCAGAGCCTCCCGCTCACCGGGGGCCACCTCGAAGACCAACTCGTCGTGCACCTGCAGCAGCATCCGCGAGCGCAGCCCGGCCTCGCGCAGCGCGGTGTCGACGTGCAGCATCGCCACCTTGATGATGTCAGCCGCGGAACCCTGGATCGGGGCGTTGAGCGCCATCCGCTCGGCGATGTCGCGGCGCTGCCGGTTGTCGCTGACCAGGTCGGGCAGGTAGCGGCGGCGACCCAGGATGGTGGAGGTGTAGCCGTCCTGACGGGCCCGGGCGACCACCTGGTGCAGGTAGTCGCGCACCCCGCCGAACCCGGCGAAGTAGTTTTCCATCAGCCCGCGCGCTTCTTCGGTGTTGATCCCGAGCTGCTGGGACAGGCCGAAGGCGCTCAGCCCGTACGCCAGGCCGTAGTTCATGGCCTTGATCTTGCGGCGTTGGTCGGGGGTGACCTGGTCGAGGGGCACCCCGAAGACCGACGAGGCGGTGGCTGCGTGGAAGTCGGCGCCGGAGTTGAAGGCGTCGATCAGCGCGTCGTCCGACGACAGGTGCGCCATGATGCGCATCTCGATCTGGCTGTAGTCGGCGGTGAGCAGGCACTCGTAGCCCTCTCCCACCACGAAGGCCCGGCGGATCCGCCGGCCCTCTTCGGTGCGGATCGGGATGTTCTGCAGGTTGGGCTCGGTGGACGAGAGTCGACCGGTGGCCGCCACCGTCTGGTTGAAGGTGGTGTGGATCCGGCCGTCGTCGGAGACCGACTTGAGCAGACCGTCCACTGTCGACTTGAGCTTGGCGACGTCGCGGTGGCGCAGCAGGTGGGCCAGCACGGGGTGCGGCTGCTGCGCGTAGAGCCACTGCAGGGCGTCGGCGTCGGTGGTGTAACCCGTCTTGATCTTCTTGGTCTTCGGCAGGCCCAGCTCGGTGAAGAGGATCTCCTGCAACTGCTTGGGCGAGCCGAGGTTGAACTCCCGGCCCACCGCCTCGTACGCGCCCTGAGCGGCGGCCTTCACCTCGGCGGCGAAGTGCGCCTCCAAC
Organism: Micromonospora zamorensis; assembly: GCF_900090275.1. Lineage (NCBI taxonomy): Bacteria > Bacillati > Actinomycetota > Actinomycetes > Micromonosporales > Micromonosporaceae > Micromonospora > Micromonospora zamorensis. Next base: position 4,320,161 of record NZ_LT607755.1, read on the forward strand.
TCGGACAGATAGTGCGTGTCGGCGGCGATGCCGGTGCTCTCCATGCCGGCCAGCACCCGCATCAGCGGCAGCTCGACCCCGGCCATCAGGCGGGCGGACTGCTCGCCGTCGCGAGACAGCTCAGCGTCGATCGCGTCGGCCAGGTCGAGGGTGGCCCGGGCCTGGAGCATCAGGTTCTGCTCGACCACACCCTCGTCGCCCAGCCCGTCGAGGGTGAGCTGGCCGGACTCCGGGACGTCGACGCGCAGCTCCCGGTGCAGGTAGCGCAGCGCCAGGTCGGTCAGGTCGTAGGACCGCTGGTCGGGGCGGGCCAGGTACGCGGCGATCTGGGTGTCCCGGACGATGCCGGCGAGCTGCCAGCCGTGCGCGGCGCAGGCCAGCACGGCCGGCTTGCTGTCGTGCAGCACCTTGGGGCGCTGCTCGTCGGCCAACCAGCTGGCCAGGGCGCCCTCGTCGGTCGGGTCGAGCGTTGCCGGGTCGACCCAGGCCGCCGCACCGCCGGCGGTGGCCAGCGCGAGACCGGTGATCGAGGCGGTGTGCCGGCGGTTGGGGCCGGTGTCGAGCTTGACCGCCAAACCGACGGGGGTGCCGGTCGGCGCATGCGTGGTCAGCCAGCCGGCCAGCGTGCCGGGCTCGGTGAGCACCTCGCCGGTGAGGTCGAACCCGGACTCGGCCTCCGGCTCGACCGCCTCCAGGTACTGGTAGAGGCGGTCGCGCAGGATGCGGAACTCCAGGGTGTCGAAGACCTGGTGCACGGCCTCCCGGTCCCAACCGGTCCACCGGGCGTCCTCCGGGCGCAGCGGCAGCTCCAGGTCGGAGACCAGGCAGTTGATCTCGTAGTTGCGGATCACGTCGGCGAGCCGCTCGCGAAGGCTGTCGCCGGCCTTGCCCTTGATCTCGTCGGCGCGGGCGATAACGCCCTCCACGCCGCCGTACGTGATGATCCACTTGGCTGCGGTCTTCGGGCCGACGCCGGGGATGCCGGGCAGGTTGTCGCTGGTCTCGCCGACGAGCGCGGCGAGGTCCCGGTACTGCTGTGGCGGAACGCCGTACTTCGCCTCGATCGCCGCCGGGTCCATCCGGGCCAGGTCGGAGACGCCCTTGCGCGGGTAGAGGACGGTGATCTGGTCGTCGACCAACTGGAACGCGTCCCGGTCGCCGCTGCTGATCAGCACCGTCATGCCCTGGTCGCGGGCCTGGCAGGCGAGCGTGGCGATCACGTCGTCGGCCTCGAAGCCCTCCTTTTCCACCACTGGGATCTGGAGCGCGGCCAGGACCTCCTTGACCAGGCTGACCTGCCCCTTGAAGTCGGTCGGGGTCTCGCTGCGGCCGGCCTTGTACTCCGCGTACTTGTCGGTGCGGAAGGAATGGCGGGAGACGTCGAAGGCGACGACGATGTGGGTGGGCTGCTCGTCGCGCAGGACGTTGATCAGCATCGAGGTGAAGCCGTAGACCGCGTTGGTCGGCTGACCCGTCGTGGTGGAGAAGTTTTCCACAGGCAGGGCGAAGAAAGCCCTGTATGCCATGGAATGTCCGTCGACGAGGAGCAGGCGCGGCGTCGTAGCTGTCACGGCAGCGACTCTAGCCCGTCGCACCGACATCCCTGGCCGGCGGCACCGGGTGACACGACGCCGAAACGGCGTCCGCCCCGAACGCCGACGGCCGGCCACCCCGTGCAGGGGTGACCGGCCGTCGCTCGGTTGGCTCAGGCCACGCCGAGGTACGCCTCCTTGACCGACGGATCGTGCAGCAGGTCCTGACCGGACCCCTCCTTCACGATCTGACCGGTCTCCAGCACGTAGCCGCGGTGTGCCCGCGACAACGCCTGCTGGGCGTTCTGCTCCACCAGCAGGATGGTGGTGCCCTGCTGGTTGATCTCCGTGATGATGTCGAAGATCTGCCGGATCACCAGCGGGGCCAGACCCATCGACGGCTCGTCGAGCAGCAGCAGCTTCGGACGGCTCATCAACGCCCGGCCGACCGCGAGCATCTGCTGCTCGCCGCCGGAGAGCGTGCCGCCGGCCTGCTTGCGCCGCTCGGCCAGCCGCGGGAAGAGGGTCAGCACCCGCTCCAGGTCGGCGGCGATGCCGGCGGAGTCCCGCCGGGTGTACGCCCCCATGTCCAGGTTCTCCATCACCGTCATACCCGGGAAGATCTGCCGCCCCTCCGGCGACTGACACAGCCCCCGGACCACCCGCAGGTCGGCCCGGAGCTTGCTGATGTCCTCACCATTGAAGGTGATCTTCCCGTTGGCGAGCGACCGGGTCCCGGAGATGGCCCGCATCGTGGTGGTCTTACCGGCGCCGTTCGCGCCGATCAGGGCCACCACCTCACCCTCGTTCACGGTGAGGCTGATGCCGTGCAGCGCCTCGATCCGGCCGTACGCGACGGCGACGTTCTCGAGCTCAAGCAGCGTCATCGGCTGGCTCCCCCAGGTATGCGGCGATCACCTTCGGATCGCGGCTGACCTCCGCGGGCGCACCCTCGGCGATCTTGCGGCCGAACTCCAGCACCACGATCCGGTCGGTGACACCCATGACCAGCCGCATGTCGTGCTCGATGAGCAGCACGGTCAGGCCCATGTCACGGATGTTGCGGATCAGGGTGAGGAGCTCCTCCTTCTCCGCCGGGTTGAAGCCGGCAGCCGGCTCGTCCAGGCAGATCAGCTTCGGCTCGGTGGCCAGCGCGCGGGCGATCTCCAACCGGCGCTGGTAGCCGTACGGCAGGTTGCGTGCCTCGTCGTTGGCCCGGTCGGCGATGCCGACGAAGCGCAACAGCTCGAGCGCCTTGGCCTCGGCGGCCCGCTCCTCGAGGATGTGCCGGGACAACCCGAACGTCTTGGCGAACGTCCGGCGAATCTCCTGCCACGACCGCTGGATGCCCGACTCGGCGGTGACCTGCGGCAACTCGTGCTGCTTCGGCCTGCGCCGAGGCAACCGGAAGAGCGCCCCGGGCACGCTGGTCTTGTGCCGGGAGTCGGTGCCGACCATGACGTTCTCCAGCGCCGTCATCTCCGGGAAGAGACGGATGTTCTGGAACGTCCGGGAGATGCCCAGCTGGCTGATCTGGTGCGGCTTGCGGCCGGTCACCTGCTGGCCCTGGAACCGTACCGCTCCGGAGGTCGGCTTGTAGACCCCCGTCATCACGTTGAAGCTGGTGGTCTTGCCGGCGCCGTTGGGCCCGATGAGACCGAGGATCTCGCCCTCGTAGATCTTGAAATTGATCTTGTCGAGGGCCACCACGCCGCCGAAGCGGAGCGTGACGTCGTCGACTTCGAGCAGTACCGACCGGGGCCCCGGCTGGGCCGGGATCTTCGGCGCGGACGTGCTGGTGGTCTGGTCAGACATGAGCAGGCGCCTCCTCTGCCTCGGCCGCGCGGTCCTTCAACTCACGGGCCCGCCGCCGGCTGGGGATCAGGCCCTGCGGACGCAGGATCATCACCAGCACCATGGCCAACCCGAAGACCAGCCACCGGTAGTCGGCGAAGTCGCGGAACCGCTCCGGCAGGTACGCCAGCAGGACCGCGCCGAGCGAGACGCCGATCATGTTGCCGGAACCGCCGACCACGACCATGGCGACGAAGAGGATCGAGAGGTTCGCGTTGAACTGGGTCGGGTCGATGAACGCGTTACGGCTGCCGAAGAGGAAGCCCGACAGGCCACCGAGCGCCGCGCCCATGGCGAACGCCCACAGCTTGAACTTGAACGGGTACACGCCCATCACCGCGGCGGCGTCCTCGTCCTCGCGGACCGCGAGCCAGGCGCGACCGACCCGGCTGTGCTCCAGCCGGCGAACCAGGATCACCATCAGCAGGACGAAGGTGATCGCCAGCCAGTACCAGGGCTTCGCGTCGATCAGACCGAAGACCTTGTTGTCCGCCGACGGCGGACCCTCCGGACCCGGAATGGCCGAGATACCGACCGGACCGTTGGTGACGCCGGTGGCGTTGCGGGCGACGATGCGGATGATCTCACCGAAGCCGAGCGTCACGATGGCCAGGTAGTCACCGCGCAACCGAAGCGTCGGCCAACCCAGCAGCACACCGGAGATCATCGTCAGCACGATCGCGAGCAGGAGACAGATCCCCCAGGTCACCGCCCAGGTCGGCGGCAGGTTGAACTCCTGCTGGATCCACTTGACGACCGGCGAGTTCACCGAGCCGAAGAGCGCCACGCTGTACGCGCCGATGGCGAAGAAGCCGATGTAGCCGAGGTCGAGCAGGCCGGCGAGGCCGACCACCACGTTCAGACCGATCGCGACAAGCACATAGATGGCGCAGATGAAGAGCACACCCGCCCAGTTGTTGCCGCCCTCGATCGAGTCGGTACGCAGGTTGTTCAGACCGGGGATCATGAGACCGCCGGGCAGCTTGCCCAGGTACGGCAGGTGGTAGACGAAGACGAGCAGAGCCACCACACCGATGGCCTTCTGCCACTTCGGCAGGGCCTGCCAACGGTCGCTGACCGAGGTCAACAAACCGACCCGGCGGCGGTCTGCGGAGCGAATCTTGTCGATCATGCGCGGGCCCTCCCGAGCGACTCACCCAACAGGCCGGTGGGCCGGAACATCAGCACCACGATCAGCACCACGAAGGCGATGACGTCCTCCCAGTTGGACGCGAAGAGCGTCGCGCCGTAGACCTCGACGATGCCGAGGAAGAGGCCACCCAGCAGCGCACCGCGCAGGTTGCCGATGCCGCCGAGCACCGCTGCGGTGAACGCCTTCAGGCCGAGCACGAAGCCGATGCTGTTCTGCGTGAAGCCGAACCGCATGCTCCACAACAGCGCGGCGGCGCCGGCCATGATGCCTCCGAGCACGAAGATCAGCATGATCACGCGCTCCTGGTTGACGCCCATCAGCGCGGCGGTTTCCGGGTTCTGGGCCACGGCCCGCACACCCCGGCCGTACCGGGTGCGGTTGATGAACCAGTCCAGCAGCGCCATCATGGCCACGGCCGAGACGAAGACGATGAGCTGGATGTTCGTGATCGCCGTGTTGCCGATGGTGAACAGGGTCTCCTGCTGGATGATCGTCGGCATACCGACGATCTGCCGGGGTCGGCCGAACACATCCGGCAACGCGCCACCAAGCAGTTTGGGCAGGACCTGCCCGAACAGCTCCACGAAGACCAGCGACAGGCCGATCGCGGTGATCAGGAAGATCAGCGGCGGCGCGTTCTTGCGTCGCAACGGCCGGTACGCGATCCGTTCGAGCGCCAGGGCCGTGCCGCCGGAGGCGACCGCCGCGACGACCAGACCGAGCACCAGTAACAGGATCGCCTGGCCGATAGGCGGGTTATTTTGCACTCCGAGCTGGTTCCAGACGATCAGCACCGCGAAGGTACCGACCATGAACACCTCGGAGTGCGCGAAGTTGATCAGGCGAAGGACGCCGTAGACGAGGGTGTAGCCGAGGGCGATCAGGGCGTAGATCGCACCCTTGGACAGGCCGTCGACCGTGTGCTGGCCGAGATGGCCGATCAGTTCATCGAAATGCACCGGGGGTCTCCTTGAATCGAGTGCGGCCGGGGTGAAACACCCCGGCCGCACTCCATTGCGTGGGGCGTCAGCTGAGCTTGAGCTCCTGCAGCGCTTCGATGGCCTCGCCCTTGATCTGGTAGGCCCAGATGACGACCTTCGACGGGTCGACGTCACCCTTGGAGTCGAACTTGATGTACTTCGACACACCCTGCTTGTCGTACGACTTCACGAACGCCAGGATGTCCGGCCGGGTCTTCTTGCCAGCCTTGAAGGCGTCCAGGTAGATGGTGGCGCCGTCGAAGCCTTCCGCACCGTAGGAGCCCGGCGGGATGCCGAACTTCTTCTGGTAGTCGGCGGAGAAGGTGCCGCCGGCCTTGTCGGCCGGGAGGCACGGGCAGGTGATGATCGCGCCCTCGGCACCGCCGGAGGCACCCTTCGGGAACGCCGTGTCGTAGAGACCGTCCGGACCGACGAACTTGGCGTTGACGCCAGCGGCACGCATCTGCTTCACCAGCGGGGCGGCCTCACGGGTGTAGCCGCCGTAGAAGACGAAGTCAGCCTGCGAAGACTTGATCTTCGAGACGGTGGCGTCGAACTGCGTCTGCCGCTCCTGGATCTTGTCCTTGTTCACGACCAGCGGGCCGAGCTGCTTGCCCAGCTCGTCGGTGATACCGGCGCCGTAGGCGCTGGCGTCATCGACCATGAAGACCTTCTGCGCGTTCTGGGTCTTCAGGTAGCTCGCCACCGCACCGGCCTGCGTGCCGTCGTTGCCGACCACGCGGTAGAAGGACTTGTTGCCCTTCTGGGTCAGGTCGGTCCGGGTCGCCGACGGGCTGACCATCGCCAGGCCAGCGGCCTGGTAGATCGGCATCGTCGCGTCCGACTCACCGGAGAAGTGACCACCGATGACACCGAGGAACGAGTTGTCCCCCGCGATCTGGTTCGCGAACGGGGTCGCCACCGCGGGGTCACCCTGGGTGTCGAACTCCTGCATGGTGACCTTGCAGTCCGCGTTCGCCGCGTTGAACTGCTCCACGGCGAGCTTCGCGCCGTTCAGCGACGGGATCACCAGACCCGCGTTGTCACCCGTGAACGCGCCGAAGATCGCGATCTTGCCACCGCAGTCACCGGACGCGGTTCCACCCTCGCTGCCACCCGAATCCTGGCAACCAGCCGCGACCACCAGGGTCGCGGCGAGCGCAACGGTGCCCAGCGCCCGTACATAGCTTCGCCTCACGGCTTCAGACCTCCTCCAGATGCGGACGCGGCTGACCCGTTGCGACGGCGACAGCAGCAGACCGCAATTCCACCCACCCCGCAGGGACTGCCCCTGCGTTACGGCTCGTGATGGCGGAGCGTACCGACACCGCATACCGTCCCGGAAGACCTGAACGCTGGGTCTGCGAAACCGTTACGAAGACGTGGGCAATCATGTCGATGTCCGTAACAGGTGAATCCGCCGGACGGTCCTTAAATCCACGGCGGGTCGCAGTCCGTCCGCACCCGCCCGGACCGGGCACTGCTGCCGAAAAGGCCGATTGACCTGCTGAAACGCCTCAGCGGGACCACAACCGGACCCATGCACCACGTGAACGTCGGCGTTCAGACGCCCACACCGGCCGCCCACCACAGCCCGGCCCGCGTCCCGTCGTCGGCCGCCAACCACCACCGGTCACCCACCGCCACCAGCGTCACGTCCCGATCAACGCCGGCCGGCACATCGAGCGGCGCCGTGACCTCCCGCCACGACCCGCCCCGGTCCGACGACACCCACACCGAGTGCCGCGCCCCGTCCGTCACCGCGGCGAACAACCGATCCCCGGACGACACCAGCGACGTCACACTCTGCACCCCGGCCCCGGCCCGCCGCCCGAACGTCCCGGCGGACACCCAACTCTCCGCCTCCTGCCGCCAGGCGCCGAACACCGCCCCACGCAGACCGACCGCCACCGCCACCCCGCCGACCAGCACCACCCGCTGCAACTCCTCGTACTCCGAACCGCCCGGCAGCACGGTGCGCCGCCACGACCGCCCGTCCGGTGACGACCAGACCGCCGGGTCACGGTCGATCCGGCCGGCTGGCAGAAGGCCGCCCACCGCCAACCAGCCCGACGACGTCGCCACCGAGTCGAACGCCCAGGTCACCCCCACCGCGTCACTCGCCAGCTCCGGCGCACCCTCGACCAGCGCGAACTCCGCCGCGTCCGGCGACGACACCCAGGAGGCCGCGCCCGCCGAACGGTTACCGACGATCAACCAGCCCTGCGCACCCGCCGTCAGGCGGGAAACGTTCACCGCCGTCGGCCCGCCGTACGTCTCGAACGACGCCTGCACCTCGACCAGCGCACCGTCAGCCACCTGCCGCCAGGTGCTCACCCGCGGGTAGCCGTGCGCGCCACCGACCTTCGCGCCGATCAGCGCCGCCTTCCCGTCCCGGCAGGCCACGGACAGGAACACGTTCTGCCGACCGTAGAAGGACTCCGCGCGAACCGGCAGCAGCGTCCAGGTCGTACCGTCCACACTGGTCCAGGCCGCCGGACGTGTGCCGCCCTCGGCATCGACGACGCCACCGACCACGAACCACCGATTCGCGCACGACGCCGCGTCACGTATCAGAGGACGCCCCGCACCGCCCGGCGGCGCCGGCAGCGTCAGCGGCTGCCAAGCTGGCCGCAACGCCGGCGCGGCGGGCGTCGCCGACCCCGCGCCGTCGGGCGCGGCCGACCCGTCGCACCCGGCAAGCACCAGCGTAAAGAGGCCGAACACCGCGATCACCCGTCGGACGGACATCCGCCGATGCTAACCACCGGAGGCCGCTCACGGCGGCCCACACGGCCCGTTGTCGCGCGGAGCGCTCAGACGGTCGGCTGCTGCGACACCTCGCCGCCGGCGGTCTCCGCGAGGATCCGCTCGGCGACCTCCTTCATGGTCATCCGGTGGTCCATCGCCGTGCGCTGGATCCACTTGAACGCCTGCGGCTCGGTCATGCCGTACGTGGTCATCAGCGCGCCCTTGGCGCGCTCCACCGCCTTGCGGATCTCCAGACGGTCGGTCAGGCTCGCGACCTCGGCCTCCAGGGCCGCGACCTCCGAGTAGCGCGACAGCGCGATCTCCACCGCCGGGACCAGGTCACTCTTCTGGAAGGGCTTCACGAGGTACGCCATCGCGCCCGCCGCCCGCGCCCGCTCCACCAGATCACGCTGGCTGAACGCGGTCAGGATGATCACCGGGGCGATCCGGGCACCGGCGATGCGCTCGGCGGCAGCCAGGCCATCCATGATCGGCATCTTGATGTCGAGGATGACCAGGTCGGGCTTCAACTCCTCGGCGAGGCGAACGGCGGTCTCGCCGTCGCCGGCCTCCCCCACCACCTCGTAACCCTCTTCGACCAGCATCTCGGCGAGGTCCAGCCGGATCAGCGCCTCGTCCTCGGCGATCAGTACGCGCCTGCGCTCGGTATCCGTCGGCATCTCAGCCACCAGCCCTACCCCCACCAGTTCGAACGCGTCACCCGCCCAGCCGGGTGTCACCGCCCTCAGCGTAGTGGGTATCCTGTCAGTGCTGAATCAGGGAAGCGCCCTCGTAGCCCAACTGGCAGCAGGCAATGGTCTCAAACTCCATACAGTGTGGGTTCGAATCCCACCGAGGGCACCAAAATTTGTCGTACGGGTGTTCGAGAATCTTCTCGTGCATCCACCCGAGATACGTGCCCGTGCGCGACAGCTCTTCCTCGCTGGCGGCACGGTTGCCGACACCGCTCGTGCGGTCGGCTTGCCCTATCGGACTGTCTGGCACTGGTGCAACGACCGACCAGAGACGAAGTTCCAGGGCACCCAACACCGGTGTTTTCGCTGCCGTGACGGTGTCGACAGTCCGACAGACCCGCAGGCCTATGCCTATCTGCTCGGTCTCTACCTCGGCGATGGCCACCTGGTGACGACGGCACGCGTGCCGGTGTTGCGCATCTACTGCTCCGACGCATGGCCGGGGCTCATCGAGGCGTGTGACGTCGCCATGCGGGCCGTGCTCGCGTCGAAGGTGCAACGGGTCCAGAAACAGGGTTGCGTCGGGGTGCAGAGTTACGGCGTCCACTGGCCGTGCCTGTTGCCGCAGCACGGCCCAGGTAAGAAGCACGAGCGCCCGATCGTCCTGGCCGACTGGCAGCGACCGATTCTGGAAAACCACCCCGGTGACTTCCTGCGCGGCCTGTTCCACTCCGACGGCTGCCGCGTCGCCAACCGGGTGACAGTGCGCGGCAGGGCGTACGTCTACCCGCGGTACATGTTCGTCAACGAGTCGACGGACATCATGGAGCTGTGCCAGTGGGGCCTCGACCTGCTCGGCATCGACTGGCGGATGAACCGGCGCAACTCGCTCTCGGTGGCGCGACGGGGCGCGGTCGCCGTGTTGGACCGGCACGTGGGCCCGAAGTCCTGACCGCCGCCGGCGCGGGTCGTGTCGATCGTGGGAGCCTGGCTGACGCGCGGGCGGGTGGCCGGTGACGGGGTCGACGACAGGGGTGGGAACTGATGCGGGTGGTCATCTTCGGTGCGACCGGCATGGTCGGCCAGGGCGTGTTGCGGGAGTGCCTGCTCGCCGACGACGTGCGGGAGGTGCTGACTGTCGGTCGCCGGTCGACCGGTCGGCAGGACCCGAAGCTGCGGGAGCTCACGGTCGCGGACGTGGGTGAGTTGGCTTCGGTGCGCGCCGAGTTGACCGGTGTGGACGCGTGTTTCTACTGCCTGGGCGTGTCCTCTCTGGGTCTGGACGAGGCGGCGTACACGCGGGTGAGCTACGACTACCCGCTCGCGGCGGCACGGTTGTTGGCGGAGGTGAGCCCGCAGGTCACGTTCGTCTACGTGTCGGGCCAGGGCACCGATTCGTCGGGTCGGGGTCGGGTGATGTGGGCGCGGGTCAAGGGTCGGGCCGAGAACGCGATCATCGAGCTGCTGCCCAACGGCTACGCGGCGCGTCCCGGTTTCATCCAGCCGACCTACGGGGCGGTGTCGAAGACCCGGTTGTACCGGTTCGGGTACGCGGTCGCGCGGCCGCTCTTTCCGGTGTTGCGTCGGTTGCTGCCGAACCAGGTCACCACCACCGACGGGATCGGTCGGGCGATGCTGCGGGTGGCTCGGCAGGGCTCGCCGCGTCGGGTGTTGGGCAACCGCGAGCTGCGCTGACCGGGCCCGTCAGGCGATCGTGTCGAGGGCCTGGGCGAGGTCGGCGCGCAGGTCTTCGGGGTCTTCGAGACCGACCGAGAGCCGCAGCAGGGCGGCGACGGGTTTCGCGTCGCCCTCGACGGGTCGGTGGGTGAGCGAGGCGGGGTGCTGGATGAGGGTGTCGACGCCGCCGAGGGAGACGGCGTGGGTGATGAGGCGGCAGGCGCTGGTGACGGCGGCCGCGGCGGGTGCGCCGCCGCGTACCTCGAAGGCGAGCAGGCTGCCGGGTCCGGCCATCTGCCGGCCGACCAGCGCCGCCGGGTCGTACACCGAGGGGTGGTGCACCCGGTGTACGGCCGGGTGGTCGGCGAGCCAGCCGGCGAGTTTCTCGGCGCTGGCCTGTTGGGCGCGGACCCGCAGCGGCAGGGTTTGCAGGCCGCGGTGCAGCAGGTAGCCGCCGAGTGGGTGCAGGATCGCGCCGGTGACCGCGCGGACCTGGCGTAGTCGCGCGGCCCAGTCGGCGTCGCAGGCGACGACGCCGGCGAGCACGTCGCCGTGCCCGCCGATGCTCTTGGTGGCGCTGTGCAGGACGAGGGTGGCGCCGTGTCGGGCGGGTTGTTGCAGTACGGGGGTGGCGACGGTGTTGTCGACGAGCAGCGGGACGTCGCCGGCCGCGGCGGCGAGGGCGGCGATGTCGACCAGGTCGAGGGTGGGATTGGCGGGTGTCTCGACGATGATCAGCGCGGTGTCGGGGCGGATGGCGGCGGCGACCTCGTCGGGGCGTGCCCAGGTGACGGTGGTGCCGAGCAGGCCGGTGGCGAGGACGTGGTCGGTTCCGCCGTAGAGGGGCCGGACGGCGACGACGTGCCGGCGGTCGTCGCGGGCGGCGGCGAGCAGGGTGGCGGTGAGGGCGGCCATGCCGCTGGCGAAGGCGACGGCCTGGGCGGTGCCCTCCAGTTCGGCGAGGGCGGTTTCGAAGCGGGCGACGGTGGGGTTCCAGAGCCGTTGGTAGACGGCGCCGCCCTCGGCGGGGAGGGTGCCGCCGGTGGCGAGCTGCTCGTACGCGGCGCCGCCGTCGTCGACCGAGGGCAGTGGGTTGGTGGTGGACAGGTCGATGGGTGGCACGTGCACGCCGAGGGCGCGTAGGTCGTCGCGGCCGGCGTGTACGGCCCGGGTGTCCACCGTCGTCATGCCGGTAGCGTCGAACATATACCGCCTGATGGGCAATGGTTCGGCAGATCATTCTGTCGATCGGCTTGGTTTTGATGGCGGATTCGGGCGATGATGGCGGGATGCCTCCTGAGCCGAACGATGTGCGGCCGTATCCGGCCCTGGACGAGGTGGACCGCGCGATCCTGAGCGAGCTGGCCGCTGACGGTCGACTGCCGAACAACGCCCTCGCCGAGCGGGTGGGGGTGGCGCCGTCGACGTGTCTGACGCGTACGCGGGCGCTGCGCGAGCGTGGCGCGATCCGTGGTTTCCACGCCGAGGTGGATCCGGCCGCGCTCGGCCTGCCGTTGCAGGCGTTGGTGTCGGTGCGGCTGACCGCGCACGAGCGGGCGGCGGTCGACGCGTTCCGGGCCCGGTCGGTGCGGCTGCCGGGGGTGGTGTCGGTGTTCCACGTGGCCGGCGCGGAGGATTATGTGCTGCACGTGCGGGCGGCGTCCGGTGACGCGTTGCGGGACTTCGTGCTGGACCATCTGGCGGTCGACCCGGTGGTGCAGCACACCCAGACCAGTCTGATCTTCGAGCAGGCGCGCGGGATGGGCTGAGCAGCGGGTGAGCTGGCCGACGAAAACCCGCGTGGCGGAACAAAGCCGCCCGTTGACGGGTTGGTTGACCTTGTGATCACCGTACCGTTGTCTGTTCTTGATCTTGCCCCGGTCGCCAAGGGCACCTCCGCTGGTGCGGCGTTGCAGGCCACCACCGAGCTGGCCCGACGCACCGAGGAGCTGGGCTACCACCGGTTCTGGGTGGCCGAGCACCACAACATGCCGGCGATCGCCAGCTCCGCGCCCGCGGTGCTGCTGGCGCACCTGGCCGCGAACACCTCGACGATCCGCCTCGGGTCGGGTGGGGTGATGCTGCCCAACCACGCGCCGCTGGTGGTGGCCGAGCAGTTCGGCACCCTGGAGGCGCTGCACCCCGGTCGCATCGACCTCGGTATCGGCCGGGCGCCGGGCACCGACCAGGTGACCGCGCTGGCGTTGCGGCGCACCATGGAGGGCCTGTCGGCGGAGGGCTTCCCGCGCGAGCTGGCGGACCTGATGAACTACTTCAGCGGGGAGAAGCCTGGGCAGATCATCGCCACCCCGGGTCACGGTGAGCAGCCGGCCGTGTGGCTGCTGGGTTCCAGCGGTTTCAGCGCCCAGCTCGCCGGTCTGCTCGGCCTGCCGTTCTCGTTCGCGCACCACTTCAGCTCGGCGAACACCCTGCCTGCACTGGCCCTCTACCGGCAGAACTTCCGGCCGTCGCAGTGGTTGGACAAGCCGTACGCGATGGTGGCGGTCAACGCGGTGTGCGCGGAGACCGACGAGCGGGCCGAGTGGCTGACGGGGCCCAGCGCGTTGTCGTTCCTGAAGCTTCGCTCCGGCCGGCCGGAGCCGCTGTCGACGCCGGACGAGGCGGCGGCCTACCCGTACTCGGAGTTCGAGAGGGAGTTCGTCCTGCAACGCCGAGACGGTCAGGCGATGGGTTCGCCAGAGACGGTGCGCCGACAGCTGACCGAGCTGATCGAGCGCACCGGCGCGGACGAGCTGATGCTGACCACGCTCGTGTACGACGTCGAGGACCGGGTGCGGTCGTACGAGTTGATTGCCGAGCAGGTGGCGGGCGGTCTGCACCGGGCAGCGTGAAACACGATCTTCACGTCAGCGTCACCCGGCCGACCCGGACGGTGCCTAATGTTGGTGCCGGTGGTGGTACGGCATTCTCGGTCGGGACGGGTCGAGAATGCCGCGGTGTGGCGCACCGGGCCGGAGCTGAGCGGATTCCGCGGCTGCGGCCCGGTGCCTGCCACCCTAGGCGGCCCCGTTCGGGACCACCAGGGGTCAGATCAGCGTAGGTAGATGTTCGGCGTGGGCGGGTCGGCCATCCCGTTGCCGATGAAGAACCCCGGGTGTGGCGGTTGGTTGTAGGCGGTGTTCTGCCACGCGATCGCCACCCGATACTGCGGGTCGTGCATCAGGGTGTGGATTCGGGTGCTGGTCGGTGTGGGCGTGCTGTAGACGCGCAACGCCCGACTGTCGGTGGTTCGCCAGATCACCTCCTCACGCCAGTCGCCCAGGATGTCGCCGGAGAGCGCCGGGGTGGACTTGGTGCCGTTGTTGGATGCCACCCCGCTGCCGGTGAGCAGCCGGGTCTCGCCACCGGTGCCGTACTTGTCGATCTTCGTTGCGTCGACCAGTTCCCGCACCGGGTCACCGTCCCACCAGGCGAGGAAGTTCGCCGACGACGGCTTGCGGCCGATGTTCTGCCCCCGGGTGTTGGCCAGCCCGGTGGCCGCCGACGACCAGGACTCCGCGCCGGGGCTGCCGGCCCAGATGTCCGCGGAGACTCCCCGGCCGTTGTCGCCGGAGGCCGGCGTGGACCAGAGGATCTGACCGGTACGGGCGTCGGCGAAGTAGGAGCTGGGCTTGCTGGCGTCCTCGTCGACCTTGAACACCTCAAGGCCGGCGCGGCCCGGGTCGAGGTCCCCGACGTGCATGGCGTCGCCGTGCCCGTTGCCGGTGGAGTGCAGCAGCCGGCCGTTGTCGTCGATGGTGGCGGCCCCGTAGACGATCTCCTGCCGGCCGTCGGAGTCGACGTCGGCGACGGAGAGCTGGTGGTTGCCCTGCCCGGCGGCGGCGCCGTTGCCGGAGGCGTTCGAGTCGAACGTCCAGCGCTTGCGCAGCGTGCCGTCGCGGAAGTCCCAGGCCGCGATCACCGCTCGGGTGTAGTAACCCCTGGCCATGATCAGGGAGGGGCGCTGCCCGTCGAGGTAGGCGGTGCCGGCGAGGAACCGGTCCACCCGGTTGCCGTACGAGTCGCCCCAGGAGGAGACGGTGCCGCGCGGCGGGTCGTAGTTGACGGTGGAGAGGACCGCGCCGGTCTGCCCGTTGAACATGGTCAGGTACTCCGGACCGGACAGCACGTAGCCGCTGGAGTTGCGGTGGTCCGCCGACGACGAGCCGATGACCTGGCCGGTGCCGGAACGGGTGCCGTCGGCGGTCTTCATGGCCACCTCGGCGCGGCCGTCACCGTCGTAGTCGTACACCTGGAACTGGGTGTAGTGGGCGCCGGCGCGGATGTTGCGGCCCAGGTCGACGCGCCACAACCGGGTGCCGCCGAGTGTGTACGCGTCGACGAGGACGTTGCCGGTGTAGCCGGACTGGGAGTTGTCCTTGGCGTTGGACGGCTCCCACTTGAGCACGATCTCGTAGCTGCCGTCGCCGTTGAGGTCACCCACCGAGGCGTCGCTGGCGCTGTAGCTGTAACTCTCGCCGCTGGGGGTGCTGCCGCCGGCCGGGACCTGCAACGGCACGTCCAGGTAGCCCGCGCCGAACTGCAACGCCGGTGCCGACGCCGCCTGCTCGGCGCCGCCCACCACGGCCCGCACGGTGTACGCCGAGCCGGCCGCCGCGCCGCTGTCGAGGTAGTTGGTGGCGCCGGTGATCGGGCTGGCGTTGACCTTTGTCGCCCCCCGGTAGAGGTTGAACGCGACCCCGGAGGTCTCGGTGCCGAGCAGCCGCCAGGAGACCAGGTTGCCGCTTCCGGAGCGGACACTGATCAACCCGCGGTCCAGGTTCTCCATCTGCAACACGCCAGCCGACGGCGGCGGGGTGGTGGGTGGTGGCGTGGTCGGGGGTGGCGTGGTGGGTGGTGGCGTGGTCGGGGGTGGCGTGGTCGGTTCGCCGGTGGGTGGGGCGCCGGTGCAGGTGGTGCCGTTGAGCGCGAAGCTGCCCGGCACCGGGTTGCTGCTGGTCCAGGAGCCGTTGAAGCCGAACGTGGCGGTGCCGTTGGTCGCGATGGCGGCGTTGTGGTCGACGTTGCGGGCGGTGACCTGGGCACCGGACTGGGTGACGGTGGCGTTCCACGCCTGGGTGACCTGTTGCCCGGCGGTGTACGACCAGGTGAGGGCCCACCCGTTGACCGGGTCGCCGAGGTTGGTGACGGTGACGTTGGCGCCGAAACCGCCCTGCCACTGGTTGGTGATCTGGTAGTCGACCCGGCAGCCGACGGCGGCGGCCGAAGCGGCGACCGTGCCGAGGGTGCCGGCCACGACGGCGGCGGCCGTCGTACCGGCGAGCAGGATCAGCCGATGTCTGGACGGGTGCATGGACTGCCTCCGGGGATCCGGTGGTGATCGCTGCGGCCCACTGACCCTGCCCGGGAAGCACAGTGGACCGGCCCGGCCGCGACTGCGGCGGACGGCGATCTGATCGGGGTTGAACGCCCTGGAACTCACGGATCCGGCTCACCGCGCATCGTAAGGCAAGCGCTTTCCGGTACGCAATATCGACGACCGTCGTTCATTTTCAGGTCTTGCCCCGACAAGCGCCACCTGATCAACTCGTGGGTGTGAGCGCCCCACACATGAGCCCCGACGAGTTCCGCCGAGCCGGCCACGCCGTCGTCGACTGGATCGCCGACTACTGGGCGACTGTCGAACAGCGACCGGTCGCCCCGTCCGACCCGCCGGGCACCGTCGCCGCCGCCCTCCCCACCACGCCACCGACCACCGGCGGCGAACCGGTCGAGGCGGTTCTCGCCGACCTGGACTCCATCGTCGTACCGGGGCTGACCCACTGGCAGCACCCCGGCTTCTTCGGCTACTTCCCGGCCAACACCTCCGGCCCGAGCGTGCTCGGTGACCTGGTCAGCTCCGGGCTCGGTGTGCAGGGCATGCTCTGGGCCTCCAGCCCGGCCTGCACCGAGCTGGAGACGGTGATGATGGACTGGCTGGCCCACCTGCTGGACCTGCCGCAGCGGTTCCGCTCGACCGGCAGCGGCGGCGGAGTCATCCAGGACTCCGCCTCCTCGGCGACGCTGGTCGCCACCCTGACCGCACTGCACCGGGCCAGCGGAGGGCGCTGGCGCGACACCGGCATTGACCGGCGCTACCGCGCCTACACCTCCACCCACGGCCACTCCTCCATCGAGAAGGCCGTACGCATCGCCGGGCTGGGCAGCGACGGTGTCCGGTCCATCGCTGTGGACCCGGACACCCAGGCGCTGCTGCCCGACGCGCTGCGTACGGCGATCAAGGCCGACCTGGCCGCCGGTGACGTTCCCGCCATCGTGGTGGCGACCATCGGCACCACCTCCACCACCGCCATCGACCCACTGCCCGAGATCGGGGCGATCTGCGCCGAATACGGGATCTGGCTGCACGTCGACGCCGCGTACGCGGGCTCCGCCGCCGTCTGCCCCGAGCTGCGGTGGTCGCACGCCGGCCTGGAGTACGCCGATTCGTACTGCTTCGACCCGCACAAGTGGCTGCTCACCGGCTTCGACTGCGACGCGTTCTGGGTGGCCGACCGCGCCGAACTGATCGAGGCACTGACCGTGCTGCCGGAGTTCCTGCGCAACGCCGCCTCCGACTCCGGCGCGGTCATCGACTACCGGGACTGGCAGGTGCCGCTGGGCCGGCGCTTCCGGGCCCTGAAGCTGTGGTTCGTGCTGCGCTGGTACGGCGCCGAAGGGCTACGGGCCCACATCCGCTCCGGGGTGGCGCTCGCCGCCCAGTTCGCCGATCGGGTACGCGCCGACGACCGCTTCGAGCTGGCGGCGGCACACCCGTTCTCACTGGTCTGCTTCCGACTGCGCGCCGGCGACGACGTCAACGCCGCACTGCTGGCCCGGGTGAACGACACCGGGCGGGTGCACCTGACACACACCCGGGTCGCCGGCCGCTACACGCTGCGCATGGCCATCGGCTCCCCGCAGACCACCGAAGCGCACGTCGACGAGGCCTGGACGCTGCTCGCCCACGCGGCCAAAGACCTGCTCACCCCCTGACGCCCTCTCCCCCGCACCGCACCGCACCCCGCCGCACCGCGCACCCCGCGGCCCGCGCCCCGCACCCCGCACCCCGCACCCCGCACCCCGCACCAAAATCCGCGCAACTTCCCGGATGTTGCTGTCTCCGGCGCGCGGGAGGCAGCAACATCCCTGATGTTGCGCGGATCTTCCCGTGCGATCTCCCCGTGCGATCTGCACGGCGCGGCATGATCACGCGGGTGTGGCGCGCGTTCAGCGCTGGTTGGGCGTACCCGTCGCGGCCAACTCGCCCGCGACCACCGCGGCCGGAGTGGCGGGAGCAGCAGGAAGGGCGTCGGGGGCAGCAGCGACGGCCTCGGCGGTCGCTGCTTCGGCGCGGGCCAGGCGGGTCCGGCGCAGGGCCCGCACGGCCAGCACCAGGGCGGCCAGCCAGCCGGCGGCCAGCAGGGCGTACGTGATGGGGCGGACCGGGCCGTCCAGCTCGGCGGAGCGGAGCAGGGTACGGGCGTTGGTCAGCACGATCACGCCGCCGACGGCCGCGCCGAGGAGTTGGGCGGGGACGATGCGCACCAGCCAGGCGGCCAGCGGGGCGGCGATGAGCCCGCCGATCAGCAGTGCCGCGACCGTGGGCAGCAGGAACCCCTCGGTGCCCAGCCCGATCAGGAAACCGACGCTGGCGGCGGCGGCCACGACGAACTCGGAGGTGTCCACCGAGCCGATCACCTTGCGGGGTTCCATGCGGCCGGAGACCAGCAGTGCCGGGGTAGCCACCGGGCCCCAACCGCCGCCGCCGGTCGCGTCGACGAAGCCGGCGACCAGGCCGAGGGGGCCGAGGAAACGACCGCGGAGACGCCCGCCGACCCGATCGGTGCGCAGCGGTCGAGCGAAGCGGATCAGCAGGTACGCGCCGAGGGTGAAGAGGATGGCAGCCATCCACGGCGCTGCCGCCTCGGTGGAGATCGAGCTGAGAAGCGTGGCGCCGGCGAAGGCGCCGATCGCGCCGGGTAGGGCGATGCGGGTCACCACCCGCCAGTCGACGTTGCCGAACCGCCAGTGCGCGACGCCTGCGGCAAGGGTGGTGCCGATCTCGGCCAGGTGCACCGAGGCCGAGGCGGCGGCCGGGGCTACCCCGGCGACCAGCAGCAGGGTGGACGAGGTCAACCCGTACGCCATGCCGAGCGAGCCGTCGATCAGCTGCGCGACGAGCCCGACCAGAGCGAGGACCAGCAGCTTGCGCACGAGCGCCCCCTGACTTTTCGGCATCTCCTATCGACTTGGTCGACAATGCGGCACGGGGCTGCCAGGGTCAAGCCCCCGATCGGTGGATGGGACGCCTCCATGCGGAGCCGGCACGAGAGACGACATCACGCCGCGCCGCACCACGGATGACGTAACCAGTGGCCGCACTGCGAGGACAACAGACGCGGCGCGCCGCCGAGAACGACGTCAAGGGCGCGCATCGCGGCAGCGGCCGCCGGGCGGTGCGGGGCGGCGGGTGACGCCGGGTCTGGGCGGGGCGGCGCTCAGATCCAGGCGCGCGGGTCGGCGACCAGCTCGGTGACCCGTGCGGGCAGGGTGCCGGCTGCCACGTCGGCGATGCTGACCAGGTCCAGGATTTCCCGCTCGCTCGCCCGCAGCGCGATCCAGACCTCCTGGAGCGCCCGGGCCGGGCCGTGGTAGCCGAGCTGCTCGGGACGCTGCCCGCGTACGTGGGCGAGCGGCCCGTCGATCACCCGGATCACCTCGGCCAGGGAGATCTCCTCGGCGGGGCGGGCCAGCCAGTAGCCGCCCTCCGGGCCACGCTGGGCGTGCACGATGCCGCCGCGACGCAGCTGCAGCAGGATGCTCTCCAGGAATTTCGGCGGGATCTCCTGGGCACGGGCGATCTGGTCGGCCGTGACCGGCCGGCCGCGCCCAGGACCACTGGCCGTCGCGGCAAGCTCGGCGGCCGCGCGGAGGGCATAGTCGACCCGGGCGGATAGGCGCATGCCGGCAAGGTTAGTCGCTGGTCAGCCGGCTGGGCGGGCGACCCTCGGCCGATCGGGTACGCATCGATGGAAACCTGTGCCGCTCGCGCCCGTTCCCGCCACCGATGCGCAGCGGTGAAGCGCGTCATGATCCACCGCGCGGTGGGGGCCGAAATGCTGTTCTGGAGCGTCCTTATGCTGGGCGGGAGTACGAATGTCTGGCCGTTTACGTGGCCGCCGGCAAGATATAGATAAACACCCGGGTGTGCTCGGGGGGAAGGCAATATGATGACCGATGTCGCCACACGCACCTGGGATGGCATGACCATCCCGGTCGCCGGCACCTATCTTCTCGATCAGGCGCACAAGCGGATCGGTTTCCTGTCCCGGCACATGATGGTGAGCCCGGTGCGCGGCGAGTTCGCCGAGGCCACCGCCGAGATCATCGTGACGGAGGATCCGCTGCTCTCCTCTGTGACGGCCACCATAATGTCGGCCAGCATCACCACCGGGAGTGTCGACCGGGACACGCATCTGAAGAGTGCCGACTTCCTCGATGTGGAGCGTTATCCCACTCTCGAATATCGAAGCACCGGAATCAAATGGCAGGGCACCGAGGACCCCATATTCCAGTGGGCCCGTCTGCGCAACCATCGGTTGGGCGGACGAGGCCGGAGTCACATTGTTCCGCCGCAGTCCGACAGCACACCCGGACGATTCGTCCTCACCGGTGAGTTGACGGCGAAGGGGGTCACCCGGGCTGTCGACCTGGAGGTGAATTTCGGTGGCACCCGTCGTGATCCGTACGGGCAGAACATCTTCGGATTCAGCGCGACGGCCGAGATCAACCGCGAGGACTACGGCCTGCTCTGGAATGTCATCCTGGAGAGCGGCGGAGTGCTGGTCGGCAAGACGGTGCAGATCGAGATCGCCGGCGAGGCCATCTACCAGGCCTGACCCGCCTCATCCCCGCCACGACGCGGCCTTTGCGGACGCGCGCCTGGCGGGGATGATCGAGGAAGGTCAGGCGCCGACGCGGCGCAGCAGGCCCTCCTGGACGGCGCTGGCGATCTGCTGGCCGTCTGTGGTGAACATCCGGCCGGTGGCCAGCCCACGCGCGCCGGACGCCGACGGGCTCAGGCAGTCGTAGAGGAACCACTCGTCGGCCCGGAACGGCCGGTGGAACCACAGCGCGTGGTCCAGGCTGGCGCCGACCAGCCCGCCCGGCCCCCACACCTCACCGTGCGCGGAGAGCACCGAGTCGAGCAGGGTGAGGTCCGAGGCGTAGGTGAGCGCGCAGGCGTGCAGCAGCGGATCGTCCGGCAGTTTGCCGTCGATGCGCATCCAGACCCGCTGGTGCGGGTCGGCGGGCCGGTCACCGGGACGGACCCAGCCGGGCTCGCCCACGTAGCGCACGTCGATCGGACGCGGGATCTGGCCCCAGATGCCCAGCCGCTCCGGGTAACGGGAGAGCCGGTCGGTCATCGTCGGCACGTCCTGCGGCATGGGTACGTCCAGCGGGGCGATGACCTGGTGGTCCAGACCCTCCTCGGCCCGCTGGAACGACGCCGACATGAAGAAGATCGGCTTGTCGTGCTGGAGGGCGACCGCGCGGCGAACCGAGAAGGACCGGCCGTCGCGGATGTTCTCCACCTGGTACTCGATCGGCTCGACCGGGTCGCCGGGGCGGACGAAGTATCCGTGCAGCGAGTGCACGAAGCGCTCCGGGTCGACAGTGCGGCCGGCGGCGACCAGGGCCTGACCTGCGACCTGGCCGCCGTACACCCGTTGTGGGCCGACCGGGGGGCTCATCCCCCGGAAGGTCATGTCCCCGGTCGGGTCGAGGTCCAGCACTTCCAGGAGCTGGTCCACCGCGGCCTGGCCGACCGCGACCCGACCGTCGCTCACTGCAGCGCCCGCGCCGACGCCGCGTCGACCAGCGACCCGAGCTGGTGTACGCGCAGCGTGTTGGTCGAGCCGGGGGTGCCGGGCGGGCTACCGGCCACGATCACCACGTAGTCACCCGGGTTGGCCCGGTTGAGGCCCAGCAGCGCCTGGTCGACCTGACGGAACATGTCATCAGTGTGCTGCACGAACGGCATCAGGAAGGTCTCCACGCCCCAGGAGAGGGCGAGTTGGTCGCGCACCTCGGGCACCGGCGTGAAGGCCAGCAGCGGCAGGTCGCAGTGCAGGCGGGACAGCCGTCGGACGGTGTCGCCGGTCTGCGAGAAGGCGACGAGCGCCTTGGCGTTGATGGCCCGGGCGATCGACGAGGCGGCGACGGTGAGCGCGCCGCCGTGGGTACGCGGGTCGTGCTGCAACCGGGGCACGCCGATCGAGCCGGACTCAGTGGTCGTCACGATCTTGGCCATGGTGCTGACGGTCAGCACCGGGTATTTGCCGACGCTGGTCTCGCCGGAGAGCATCACCGCGTCCGCGCCGTCGAGCACCGCGTTGGCGACGTCGGAGGCCTCCGCCCGGGTGGGGCGGGAATTCTCGATCATGGAGTCGAGCATCTGGGTGGCCACGATGACGGGCTTGGCGTTCTCCCGGCACAGCTGCACGGCGCGCTTCTGCACCAGGGGCACCTGGTCCAGTGGCATCTCGACACCGAGGTCACCGCGGGCGACCATGACACCGTCGAAGGCCAGCACGATGGCCTCCAGGTGCTCCACCGCCTCCGGCTTCTCGACCTTGGCCAGGACCGGGCGGAACACGCCCTCCTCGGCCATGATGCCGTGCACGAGCTTGATGTCCTCGGCCGAGCGGACGAAGGACAGCGCGACCAGGTCGACACCGAGGCCCAGGGAGAAGCGAAGGTCCTCGGCGTCCTTGTCCGACATGGCGGGCACGCTGACAGCCACGTTGGGCAGCGAGACGCCCTTGTTGTTGGAGACCGGGCCGCCCTCGGTGACCAGGCAGCGGATGTCGTTGCCGGTGACGTCGGTGACCTCGACGGCGACGCGACCGTCGTCGATCAGCAGCCGGTCGCCGGGCTTCACCTCGTGCGGCAGCTTCTGGTAGGTGCAGGAGACGCGCTCCTTGGTGCCGATGATGTCGTCGCCGGTGATCACGACCGAGTCGCCGGTGCGCCACTCGTGCGGGCCGTCGGCGAACTTGCCGAGCCGGATCTTGGGGCCCTGGAGGTCGGCGAGGACGGCCACCGGCTTACCTGCCGCCTCGGACGCCTCCCGGACCAGTCGATAGACCGCCTCGTGGTCGGCGTGGCTGCCGTGGCTGAAGTTGAGCCTCGCCACGTTCATGCCGGCCTCGACAAGACCCCGGATGCGCTCCGGGGACGAGGTGGCGGGACCCAGAGTGCAGACGATCTTTACGCGGCGTGTCACGCCCATCAGGCTAGTCTCTCCTTCAGGTCGGACTCGGGGCCGACCCATTGCAGGCAGCGGAACATGTGTCCAACGACGCGCGGTGCGCGTCGGGCCGGCGGGTGGAACCGCACCGGGAACGTTGTGGCGACGGGCAACGGCGACCGCGCGCCGGGAATCGTACGCCTCCGGTGGCGTGCGCTGTCGGGGTGCTCCCGGCGGCAGGTCACCATCAGCGCCGCGACCGGGGCAGGGTGGGCACCGCGGTGAGCAGGTCACGCGGGTCGTAGCGGTGCTTGGCCCGGCGTAGCCGCGGCCAGTTCGCGCCGTAGGCGAGCTGGACCCGGTCGGTCTCCTCGGGGGCGAGCAGGTTGGGGTAGCCACCGGGCAGGGCGTGCGGTGCGAGCGCCGCCGAGGTGTGCTCGGCCCACTCCCGGTGTGGCCTGGCCTGGTCGCCGGGTGCCCAGACCGCGATGATCTCGGTCAGCAGGTGGTCGGTGCGCAGGCCGAACGCCGTGTCGGCGAGACGGACCCGGGTGGCCGCGCCGTGGAAGTGGTGCACGGCCAGCGCGGAGAACGGGGAGCTGACCTGCCGGGCCGCGTCGACGAGCACGTCCACCGTGCTGTCGGTGAGCGCGGGCAGCCAGCGGGTACGCAGCAGGTAGTGGTTGCCGTCGACCATCCCGCCGTCGAACATCCGCAGCGCGTCCGCGTACGGCATCGGGGCGATCTGGTCGATCAGCGGGGTGCCCAGCGCGCGCAGCCGGTCCATCCACGGCCGCCCGGCGTCCAGGTCCGGGCCGCTGTAGAACGGGCAGACGAAGATGACCGGTTCGCCGGCCGGGCCGGGCAGGAAGCCGGTCATCACGGTCAGCTCGTCCGGGGCCTCGGCGATGAGCGCGCCGTAGCCGCGCAGGACGGCCGGCGCCTCCGCCAGAGCGAACATGATCATGCCGGCCAGCACGCCGGGCAGCCGGTGCGCGCGGAAACGCAGCTCGGTGACCACGCCGACGTTCCCACCGCCGCCGCGCAGCGCCCAGTACAGCTCGGCGTCGTGTCGAGGGTCGGCGGTGACCCGGCGGCCGTCGGCGAGGACCACCTCCGCGCCGAGCAGGCTGTCCAGGGTCAGGCCGAACCGGCCGCACAGCGGCCCGTACCCGCCGGCGAGGGCCAACCCGGCCATGCCCACGTCGCCGACGGTGCCGGTGGGCACCACCAGGTCGTACGGGCGGGCGGCGGCCAGCAGACCGGCGGCCGTGACGCCGCCGCCGATGGTGACAGTGGCCGCGTCCACGTCGATGTCGACCGTGTGCAGACCGGTCAGGTCGAGCACCACGCCGCCGTCGCGCAACGCTCGGCCGGCCCAGTCGTGCCCTCCGGAGCGGACCGACAGCGGCAGGTGGCACTGGGCGGCGACGCGGACCGCGTGGGCCACCTCGTCGGCGTCCAGGCACTGGGCCACCAGGAGCGGCGTGCGCTGAACCGCACCGTTCCAGAGCGTCGTGGTGGTGACGTAGGCCGGATCGCCCGGCTCATGCAGCCGGTCGCCGAGCAGGGCGCGCAGCCGGGTGGTGGCCGTCGCGACATCGGGGGTGGCGGCGGAGATCATGGCGACTCCTCGACCGGGGCCTACCCAAGGCTTTCCGGGTACGCCCCGGCGGCGGCCCTCGCTGGGCGCGACCGTAACACCGGCAGGCAGCCGAGCGCCGTCGCCATCACGACAGCCGTCGATCGACCGGGTGGTCAGCTTTCCGTCTTCACCAGCGGAAACTCCAGGGATCCGGCCGGGCAGAGGAAGGTCAGCACGTCCACCCGGTAGAGCCCGGCCTGCACCGCCGGGTCGGCCTCCAGCACGCTGCGGACGTCGTCGACGCTGCCGGTGCGGGCCAGACCGAAGCCGATCGGTGGCTCCGGCTCGCGGGCCGGCCCGTCCACCGAACCGGCGACCAGGATGATGCCGCTTCGCTGTAGCGCCTGCATGTGCTCGGCGTGCTCGGCCTGCAGCCGCTGCACGGTCTCGGCGGGCAGGACCCGTCCGGCCGCGCCGGGATAGATCACGATGCACTCGTACGTGTCGAGCGCGAAGTTGACCTGCGGCACTCCCGCCATGGGTGCTCCCTCTGCCGTCGCGCCGGAAGGCACCGGCTCCGGCCAGCGTCGCACGGACGCCCCGGTCGTACCGGCAGCTTCCGGGCAATGCCCGGCGCGGACTCCAGGCGACCGCCCGACGTGGCTTGCGGGTGAGGTGTCCACGCACACAGTCGGCCGACGAACGGAATACCGGCCGGCTGCCGGGGGATGATCTATCTGGTGGCGGGTGGGCCTTTCCACGCCCCCACGACACGACGATTGGGGATCGGCCAATGGCGACCAACATCAGTGAGCAGCCCGCGAAGGCGTCCGGCACGTACCGCATCGGTGGCGACGTCACCGTCAACCGGCTCGGCTACGGGGCGATGCAGATCACCGGCCCGGGTGTCTGGGGAGATCCGAAGGACCCGGCCGAGGCGGTCCGGGTGCTGCGCCGCGCGGTCGAGATGGGCGTGACGTTCATCGACACCGCCGACTCGTACGGCCCGTTCGTCTCGGAGTTGCTGATCCGGGAGGCCCTGCACCCGTACGCCGATGACCTGGTCATCGCGACCAAGGCCGGGCTGAGCCGCTCCGGTCCGGGCGACTGGCGTGCGCTGGGCCGCCCGGAGTACCTGCGCCAGCAGTGTGAGTTGAGCCTGCGGCACCTCGGCCTGGACAGCATCCCGCTGTACCAGCTGCACCGGATCGACCCGAAGGTGCCGCTCGCGGACCAGTTGGGTGAGCTGGCGCTGCTGCGCGAGGAGGGCAAGATCCAGCACATCGGTCTGTCCGAGGTGAGCGTCGCGCAGATCGAGGAGTCCCGGGCGATCACCACGATCGCGTCGGTGCAGAACCTGTACAACCTCGCGAACCGCAGCGCCGAGGACGTGCTGGAGTACTGCGAGCGCAACGACCTCGCGTTCATCCCGTGGTTCCCGATCGCGACCGGCGAGCTGGCCCGCCCGGGCGGCCCGCTGGACGCCATCTCCACCGCGCACGGCGCGTCGCCCGCCCAGCTCGCGCTGGCCTGGCTGCTGCGCCGTTCGCCGGTGATGCTGCCGATCCCCGGTACGTCCTCGGTGGCGCACCTGGAGGAGAACGTGGGCGCTGCCGACGTGCGGCTCACCGACGACGAGTTCGAGGCGCTCGCCAAGGCGAGCTGACCCACCGGTGCGGACGCCGTCGGTGTCAGTCGACGGCGTCCGCGCCGGGCTCCCGGTCGGCGTCCGGGCCGGGCTCGCGGGCGGCCCGCAGCGCCTCGGTTGCCTGGGCCAGCAGGCGGGCCGAGTCGGTGCGCCCGCTCACCTGTAGTTCCACCTCGGTGTCTCCGGCCTGGATCCGGATGCTCGCCTCGGTGCGCTGCTGGTCGACCCAGGACTGCAACAGGTTGAACAAGCCCGGGAGCAGCCCCTGGGCCAGCACCGCGATGATCACCGCGTCGCTGAAGCCCGGCCGGCCCCCGCCGCCACCGGCCTGGCGGACCACCGGCCGGTACTCCGGCTGGCGGTGGATCCAGGTCAGCAGGTCGACCGACGGGGGCTGCCGCTGCCGGGGGTTGATGGTCAGCCGCACGGGCAGCCGGGCTGCGGCGAAGCTGTCGGTCACGGTCTCTCCCCGGTCAGTTGGCGGCGGGTCGGAAGGCGACGGTGTCCCCGTCGGCGGTGGCGACACCCGCGACGGTGAACGCGTCCTCCTCGGTGAACGGTGAGTTGGTGCCGAAGTACGTGGTGGTGCCCCTGACCTGCACCTTGCCCTGCGTCTCGTACGGGGTGGCGACCTGGGCGCTGGCCGGGCCGGTCAGTTCGACGGTGAGTTTCGGGTACTCCAGGATCTTCCAGGTGACCTTCTGCGCGGAGCTGCCGTAGTAGCGGAACGGGCAGCCGGGTGGCGCGGCGACCGTCTGCTTGGCGCACTCGTCCAACCAGGCGCGCACCCGGGCTTCGACGGCCTCGAGCGCCGCGGGCTTGAGCACCGGAGCCAGTTGCACTGTCGCCGCGCTCTGCCCGGGGCCGACCACCACGGTCTCGGCGGGCGTCTCGCTGAGCGCGCTGGACGGGCCGGTCGCGGTGTAGCCGCCGGGCAGCAGCATCAGCGCGGGGCCCTCGGCGGCGCCGGGCAGTTCCACACCGTTGAGTCGCACTCCGGGGCCGGCGCTCGGCGCGTTGAGCGCGGCCAGCCCACCGTCGACCCGCCAGCCGTGGAACAGCCCGGCGGTCGCCTCGTCGTCACGACGCAGGCTGACCGTGGAGGTCTGCGCCGCGCCGCCCAGCCGGTACGCCACGATGGCGGTGGCGGCGTCGCCCTCGCGCTCCAGTGAGCTGATCTCCACGTCGGTCGGTGGTTGGTAGCCCTCGCCGCGCAGCAGTTGGGCGAGCAGCTTGCGGTCGGTGACACCGCTCTGGTCGGTCAGGAAGCCGAGCGCGGCGTCGCTGTCCCGGTCGGCGAGCGCGGAGAAGTATCCGTCGACCGTCGACTGGGGGCGGAAGAACGCCCACTGCACCACGCCGAGCCCGCCGGTGCCGGCGCAGGCCGCCAGCATCAGGGCGCCGACCAGCAGCCAGGTGCGGCGGGTGCCGACCGGACCGGAGTGGCCGAACAGCCGCTCGACGGTGACCGCTGGCTCGCCCGCCTCGGCGGACACACCCGCCACCGACGCCCGCTCCAGCGCGTCGAGCCGCAGTTCGTGCGGCGGGTGGGTGGCGCAGACCGCCTCGTCCCAGCCGCTGCGGCCCGTCTCGAAGGACAGCCGCCGCTCCAGCACGCGCCGCATTCCCTCGACGTGCCCGGTGAGCACGGCACCGAGGTCGGCCCGGTATTCCGCAGCCCGGACGTCACGGGCGTGCAGCGGCAGCACCACGTACCGCATGGTGAGCAGCACCGGCCAGAAGAACAGGAAGACCACGAAGTTGGTGGCCGGGTGCGGGAAGGTCCGCATCAGCCAGGTCGGCAGGGCGTGCGCGAGGGTCAGCGGCAGACCGACACCACGGACGAAGGCGCTGGTGATCTCGTCCCCGGTGCGCCAGTGCACCAGCTCGTGGCTGAACAGCGCGGCGATCTCGTCGTCCGGTTCGGTCAGCACGGCGGTGGTGACCACCACGTGCCGGGCGTACGTGCGGGCGTTGCTCAGGACCGGATCGTCCTCGATGAGCAGCCGCGGCACGCTGGGCAGGCCGAGCCGTCGGGCGCAGTCGTCCAGCACCGGGCGCAGCCGCGCGTACTCGCGGCGGCTGGGCTGACGGGCACCGGAGACCACCAGCAGTCGCGGTTCCAGCAGCACCCGGTAGAGCGTGTAGAGCACCCCGATCAGCGCCGCCGCGGCGACCGTGCCGACCAGGCCGGTGACCACCGTGAGCGGCCCGGCGTCGGCGCCCAGCCAGGGCACCACCAGCACGGCGAGGAAGCCGCCGAGGAACCCGACGACGAAGCCGACCACGCCGCCGAGGGCCCCGCCGGTGCGGGTCAGGAACGCCTCCAGCAGGGGGCCGAGCAGCGGCGCGTCGCGCAGCACCTGGGGCAGCTGGTCATCGGCGCCCAACCCGCCGGCGAAGAGCCCGCTGACAGCGAGGACGAGACCGCCCCAGAACGCCAGGAGCAGCGCGACCGGCAGGTAGAACCAGGTGGCGAAGAAGGCACCGAGCACGCCGCGCCAGTCCCGCAGGATCCCGGCGCGCAGCCAGACCAACGCGCTCGGATAGCCCGGCGGCCGGTCGGCGAACCCCCCGGTTGGCGGCGGTGTGCCGGCCGCCGGCGGTTCGGCGGCCCGGACGTCGAGCTGCGGCACGGTCGGCGGAGTGCCCTCCGGCGGCACGGGATGCGGCTCGGTCATGCGGGCTGCTCCTTGGGGGAAGTCGTTTCTCTCTGTCGCGAGTGGACAGCCGCAGCAGGCTATCGAGGACACCTGATGTCTGCCATCCCGTTTCGCCGTACCGTCGCCGACCCGACACTCACCGTCGTGGGCCCGTGGGGTGGTCCCGTCGGGACCACCCCCGGGGACCGGTTCAGAGCGCGAGGCAGTTGGGTCGCACCGGGCTGTCGACCAGGGCGCCACGCACGATGGTGTACGCCGTGCCGTCGAGCACCAGGCCGAGGTGCCCCACCACCCGCAGCGGGCAGTACGTCTGGATCAGCACGTTGGTCGCACCATCGTTGACCACGGCGTTCCCGGTCGGCCGGACCAGCTCGTCCTGAAGCGTTCGGACGGTGGTGTAGCGCACCGCGCCGGGGGTGTCGTCGCCGGCGTTGAGGTCGGCGAGGAACGCCGAGCCGATGGTCATCTGCTGGCAGGCCACGACGCCGGCGCAGCTGCCCAACCCGAGGAACGCCACGATGTTGGCGACGTAGGTGCCGTACTGCGGTGTGCCGAGACTGACGTAGCGCCCGATGGCGGCGGTGCCGCCGAGCCGCTTGAGGTAGTAGCGGCTGACCAGGCCACCCTCGGAGTGGGCCACGACGTCCACCGTCGCGGCACCGGTGCTGGCGCGCACCTGGTCGACGTAGGTGGCGAACGCGCGGGCGGACGTGGGGATGTCGCCGAGGCCCAGCCCCGGCAACTGGTAGATGAAGGTGCGGTAGCCGTCGGCGCGCAGCCGGGCGGCCATCGGCTCGTACGCGACGGCGATGCCGCTGAGCCCGCCGACCACGATCACCGGGTTGGCCGCGGCGGCGGCAGCGAAGGCTTCGGGCGTGGCGGGAGCCGGGGTGGGATCGGCGGGGGCGGCGGTCGCCGTGCCGGCGGACGCGAACAGGGCGGCGGCGACGAGGGACACGACGAGGGCGGTCTTTCGGAGCAGCATGGCTGCACCTCCGGGGGGAGGCACCCGGCGTACCGGGCAGGTGGGTGGGGGTGTCCGGTCGACCGTGCGACGATCATCCCCGCAACAATTCAGAAACGTCAATGGCTTGTTACGCGCCAGTAACCCGTTGTCCCGGCGAGGGCGCAAACGCGCAAATCGCAGCTCTCCATATCGGACCGCCGGCCCGGCGCGCGCACCCCGGGTCGGGTCGGCGGATGGCATGCTGTGGCCGTGGCCGCCGACGAACCCACCGAGCGCCAGCTACGCGTGATGCCCTGGTGGCTGGTCCTGGTCGGCCTGCTGCTCGCCGCCGCCCTGGGCTGGCTGGTGCTGGACCTGCTGCTCACCGAGGCCGACCGGGCCAGCCAGCCGGACACCCGCGCCACGCTGCGCATCGACGCGATCCGCACCGGCCTGACCGTGGTCGCCGGCACCGGCGGAGGTCTCGCCCTGCTCCTGGCCGCCCGCCGCCAGTGGATCACCGAACGCGCGCAGCGGCACCAGGAGAGCGTCGCCGCCCGGGACCAGGCCCACCGCGACCGGGTGCAGGCGCACGCCGAGTCGGTGGCCGAGGCCGCGCAACGCCAGCAGGACCGGCAGTCCACCGCCGCCGAGCACGACGCCGGCGAACGTCGACTGACCGAGCTCTACACCCGGGCCGTCGAGCTGCTCGGCAACGACAGCGCGGCGGTACGCCTCGGCGGGCTGCACGCGCTGGAACGCCTCGGTCAGGACAACCCTGGGCAGCGCCCGACGATCGGGGCGGTGCTCTGCGCGTACCTGCGGATGCCGGCGCCCGACGACGAGCCGCGCGAGACGGAGGTCCGGCGCACCGCGCAGCGTGTGCTGACCCGCCACCTGCGGGCGGACGACGTGGCCTACTGGCCGGAGGTGGTGCTGGACCTGACCGGCGCCACGCTGGTCGACTTCGACGCCGCGGGCTGCACGCTGGTCGACGCGAACTTCACGGCGACGGCGTTCACCGGCACGACCACCTTCGCGGGCGCGACGGTGCGGGGGCGTCTCCAGCTCGGGGCGGCGACCTTCGGCGACGTGGTCTTCGAGGGCCTCGCGGCCGACGGCGAAGTCCTGCTGGACGGCGTCCGCGTCAGCGGTCAGGCCACCTTCGACGGGGCGGCGTTCAGCGACGGCCTGTCCTGTCGACGGTCCACCTTCGCCGGTCACACCTCGTTTCGCCAGGTGACCTTCGGGCAGCCGACCAGCTTCGACGCGACCCGCTTCGAGGACTCCACCACGTTCCGGCAAGCCGTCTTCGAGGGCGCCCTGTCGATGGAGCACACCGAGTTCGGCCGGTCGGCCAACTTCCACGCCGCCCGTTTCACGAACATGGCGCTGTTCCGCTGGACGGTGTTCGGGGCGGAGGCGTTGTTCGACCAGGCCCGCTTCACCGACGCCGCGAACTTCGGCCGGGCCCGGTTCCACAGCATGACCAGCTTCCGCGACACGCAGTTCAGCCGGCCACCTCAGGTCGATCAGGCCCGGGCGGTGGTCGATCCCGGTCACCGCTGGCCGGCGGGCGCGGTGGTCCAACAGCTCGACGACGAGTGGCTGCTGCTGGTCGACCGCTGACCGGTCGGCGGGCGAGCGTCAGCGGGTGGAGGCGCGCAGCCCGTCCAGGGCCACGCCGAGCACCCTGTCGCGCTGCTCGGGTGACGGGAACTGGGCCATGGTGAGGCCGCTGATCAGCCGCACCACGTCGTCGAACCCGATGTCGTCACGGACCACGCCGGCGGCCTGGGCGCGACGCACCAGCGGCTCGCCGGCGGAGTAGATCTCCGTCCGGCAGCTCCGGAAGATCTCCGAGTCGTGCAGCAGATGCTCGGCAAGCGCCCGCTTGGTGGCGACGTACGCGACGAAGCGGTGCAACCAGGCGACGAGCGCGTCCCACGGTGGCAGCTCGGCCAGGTCCTCGGCGGAGCGGCTCAGCGCCCGGACCTCCTCGACGTACACGGCCTCGAAGAGGTGCCGCCGGCTGGGGAAGTTGCGGTAGAGCGTGCCGATGCCCACGCCGGCCCGCCGGGCCACGTCCTCCAGGGAGGCGGCGGCGCCGTTCTCGGCGAACGCGTCGCGCGCAGCGGCGACCAGAGCATCGTAGTTGCGCCGTGCGTCGGCCCGCTTCGGGCGTTGCGCGAACACCTCGGGCACCTGCCCCGCGCTGGTCATGACGTGCGTCACCTCGTCCTGGTTGCAACCGGAGGCAACCCTCCGCTAGCTTAGTGGAGGCACCCCTCCGGAATCCCGGAGGCCTGCCTCCGCTTAGCTTACCTCGGGACCCGCCCGATCTGCCTGGCCACCCGATCGCCCGGACCCGACAGCCAGCCCGCCACAGACGACGGGTGACAAACCTCCTTCCGTACCTTTATCAGGAGTCTTCTCTCGTGGCAGTGACCTCCCGACGCAGCTCGCGTCGGCTCACCTTCACCGTGCTCGCCGCCGGTGCCGGGTTCTTCGCGATGCTCCAGTCGCTGATCACCCCGGTGCTGCCGACCATCCAGCACGATCTGCACACCTCCCAGAACACCGTGACCTGGGTCCTGACCGCCTACCTGCTCTCCGCGTCGATCTTCACACCGATCCTCGGACGGGTCGGCGACATGGTCGGCAAGGAGCGGATGCTGGTCGTCGCGCTCGCCGCGCTCGCCCTCGGCTGCCTGCTGGCCGCCATCGCGCCGAACATCGGCGTCCTCATCATCGCCCGGGTCGTGCAGGGCATCGGCGGAGCGGTCTTCCCGCTGTCGTTCGGCATCATCCGCGACGAGTTCCCCGCCGCGCGGGTCTCCACGGCCGTGGCCGCGATCTCGGCGATCGTCGCCGTCGGCGGTGGCCTGGGCATCGTGCTGGCCGGTCCGATCGTCAGCACGCTCGACTACCGCTGGCTGTTCTGGATCCCGATGGTCGTGGTCGGGCTGACCGCCGTGGCCGCCCACCTGTTCGTCCCCGAGTCCCCGGTCCGCACCCCCGGTCGCATCGACTGGCGAGCGACACTGCTGCTCTCCGGCTGGCTGGTCGCGTTGCTCCTGCCGATCAGCCAGGGCGCGGCGTGGGGCTGGACCAGCCCCCGGGTGCTCGGCCTGCTGGCCCTCGCCGTGGCGCTGCTGGTCGGCTGGCTGGTCGCCGAGGTGCGGTCGCCCAACCCGCTGATCGACATGCGGATGATGCGCCTGCCCGGCGTCTGGACCACCAACCTGGTCGCCCTGCTCTACGGCGCGTCGATGTTCTCCGTGTACGCCTTCCTCCCCCAGTTCCTGCAGACCCCGACCGCCGCCGGTTACGGCTTCGGAGCGAGCATCAGCCAGGCTGGCCTGCTCATGCTGCCGATGGTCAGCGCGATGTTCGTCGCCGGCATTGTCGCCGGCCGACTCCAGGCCGTCTTCAGCGCCAAGGCGCAGCTCGCCACCGGTGCCACGTTCAACGTGGCCGCCTCCGCGATGCTCGCCGTCGCGCACGACACCCGCTGGGAGGTCGCCATCGCCGGTGGCCTGGTCGGCCTCGGCATCGGCCTGGCCTTCGCGTCGATGGCCAACCTGATCGTCGCCAGCGTGCCCGCCAGCCAGACCGGCGTGGCGACCGGCATGAACGCCAACATCCGCACCATCGGAGGCGCGATCGGCGCCGCCGTGGTCAGCGGTGTGATCACCGCGAACCCGCAGGCCAACGGCCTGCCCCGGGAGGCCGGCTTCACGATGGGGTTTCTGGTCCTCACGGCCATCGCGCTGGCCGCCGCGCTCGCGGCCCTCGCCGTCCCGTCCGCCCGGCGGAAGGCGGCCGGTCCCCGGCCGTCCGCCACGACGATCGTCGAGTCCGAGCTAGCCGGCGAGTTCGCCACCATGCCCGCGACCCGCTGAGGGAACGTGTCGGAGCCCGGGCGGTTCGCCGCCCGGGCTCCACCATGTCCGGGAGTACGCTGGCCGCTTCCCCGTCCACCACTCGCCGTTCTTCAGGATGCCCACATGCCCGAGTTGCTGACCACCGACCGCATCGAGGAGATCGGCTCCCTGGGTCCGGAGAGCCCGGACCCGGCCGCGCTGGTCGCCGAGCTGGTGGGCGCCGTCGACGAGGGGCGGGTCGCCGACCCCGACGACACCGCGTACGCCCTGCTGGTCGCCGCGGACATCCTGGAGCAGGCTGGCGACCTGGCCGACGCGCTCGCGCTGGCCACCCGCGCCATCGCCGAACAGCCCGACGAGGACGCGTACGCCCGGTCGGTGCGCGGCGGTCTGCTGCTGCGCCTCGGCCGCTCCGACGAGGGCATGGCCGAGCTGACCGCCCTGCGCCCGCTGCTGGAGACCAACCCCAACGCCACGTACCTGGTCGACGAGCTGGCCGATAACGGCCACACCGACCTGGCGCTGGAATGGCTGACCGGGGCGCTCGACGCGATCCTGGAACGGACCCGCAACCAGCAGCACGAATCCGAGGACGCCCAGGACGAGGCCGCAGCCATGATCTACGGCCTGACGCAGCGGCGGCACAACCTGCGCGAGGAGATGGGCCTCCCGCACGACGAGTACGACAACCTCGCCGACCGGCTGCGCGCCGCGAGCGACCACGCGCTCGACGCACTGGACGAGGGCCCCGCGACGCTGCTCTTCTGGCCGCAGGCGGAGTTCAACGCGCTGCTGCTGCGCTGGCCCGCCCTCGCCGACAGCTACCCCGCCAGCTGGGACGAGCACCGCGCCCAGACCGAACGCGCCCTCGTCGACGCCTCCGGGCTGGGCGGCCTCGACCTGGGCGTGGTCGTCGGTTCCGTCGCCGGGTTGGCGGCCTTCGCCGAACGCGAGGGCAGCGACCCCACCGACGAGGAAACCCAGGACGAGTACGCCGACTCGCTCACCGGCCCCGACCTCAGGGCCTGGCCGCCCGGGCGCAACGACGCCTGCTGGTGCGGGTCCGGGGCGAAGTACAAGAAGTGCTGCCTGCCGCGCTCGCGCGGATGACCCCCTCGGGCTTGGCCCCACCCAACTGGAGGCCATGTCCCGTGAAAGCCTGATGCCGGTGAATCATCTTGATGACTCACCGGCCTGCCCCCCCCCCCCCCAGCGGACAGGCCCGATGAAGGAGGCGAAGCGATGACCGCGCAGGAGCAGCACGAGACGATCGAGGACAGCCCGGTCGGCTGGGTGGCAAAGCACATCCAGCGGTACGTCGAGACCGACGGCGCCGACGGCGGCACCTACCACGGCGTACCGTCGCTGCTGCTCACCACCCGCGGACGCCGCACGGGCGCCCTGCGCCGCACCGCGCTGATGTACGGCCGCGACGGTGACAACCACCTGCTGGTGGCGTCCAACGGGGGCGCGGACAAGCACCCCGCCTGGTACCTGAACCTGAGCGCCGACCCGGCGGTGGAGATCCAGGTCGGCGCGGAGCGCATCGCCGGTCGGGCCCGCACGGCGACGGGCGAGGAGCGGGCCCGGCTGTGGCCGGTGATGACGAAGGTCTTCCCGACGTACGAGCGCTACCAGAAGGGCACCGACCGCGAGATCCCCCTCGTCGTCATCGAACGCGCGCCTCGGAAAGAATCAACAGGCGATTGATCTCCGGTCACCACCGCCATTGAACTGCCCGGCCACCACCCTCCCTGGATGTGGCGGCGACGCCAGCAGGCGCGGCGAGCACCGTCAAAGTGGGTGGAGGTTGGCGGCCGTCTTGAAGGCGGGCCCGACCGAATCTTGTTCCTCCGTCACCCCGCCGCCTCCATCGTCGCCTCGATCCGGTCGAGATAGTCCCACCACTTCTCATCGTCCCGGCGACAGGATGACAGCAGGTTCGCGGCAACGACGAAGGCTAGGACGATGACGTTCTCAGCGGGAACTGCCGACGCGAACGGCTCACCCCTCATCAGCTTCATCAAGAAGTCAGCCACCTCGCGGCGAGTGGGTTGCGCCCAGGATTCCGCCTCGGCGACTTCTCCGGCCACAGCCACGATCTGGTCGTCACCGGGTCGGCCTCCGTGGATGTCCACCATCAGGAAACCGACAACGGCAAGGGCAAGCTCGACAGTTGCGGCAGCATTGTCGTCGTCTTTGAGGCTGCGCAACCGTTCGTCGAGTGTCGCGAAATCACGCTTTACGGCGGCATGGATAGCGGCTCGCATCGTGACCTCGACAGAGCTATTGATCTTCATCCTGATTCCTCTCTCGACGCCTCTTCAACCATGACTTGCCGGCGCTGACCGTGGCTGCGGTCGCAAGGAGCGTTCCGGCGACTGCCTTCGGCAGCACGGGCATGAACTCGGCGACTGTTGCCCAAGCGGCCCCACCAGCCGACGCCCAGAAGCCGACTGCCTCCGCGCTTACTCGCTCCCGCCGCCGGCTGGGTTGTGCAATATCTTGCGCATCAGCATCCCGGCGAGCTTGAGCACCTTGTCGTCGGTTCGGAGGCGTGTGCGGCCGCCGTGGCACATGAGGACGAATGATCGGACGCACCGCTGCGGGTGGTTGGTGGGTTGTGCTACCACCACCCGTGGTCAGTTTCCCAGCGCTCGGACCTTGGCGATCGTCTCCTGGACGTGCTGCTTGGCCGGGTCGCCGCCCTGGGACGCCTGCGCGAGCGCCTGACGGTACGCATCGATCATGCCAACCAGTGGACCGGCTGCCACGCCTTCCAGCGCACCGGCCACAAGTGCCCGCGCCTCGGCCGCGTCCTGGGCTGCCGCTGCGGTCTTGGCCTTCGCCTCGTCCAGCTTCTGCGACGCCGCCGCCAGCCTCGCGATGATCTGTGCTGCGCTCACGCGCGCCTCCCCCGTGGTCAACCATCGCCTCCACCACCGCACCGGCGGAGACCACATGGGAGCGTACGAGATCTACGCACTCAGCGCGACCACACGCTTGCTCACCGGCCACCGCACGGTTAATGAGTGCCCGAAAAGCGCCAATAGCGAGAAGGGATCCAGCCTCGACTCGCGCAAGCAACTAGATCTTGGACACTTTCCGTTCCGAGGTAACGGAAAGTGTCCAAGATCTACAGTGGCGCCCGGGCACTGGCGCTGTTGAGCGCTCAGCGCTCAGCGACGAATACGCCGACGCCACCAACACCCTCCACCAAGCCCTCGATCTTAAGCGCGTTGATGGCCTGACGGACGACGATGGCTGAGACGTCGTGCTGACGGCACAGCTCGGAGGTCGAGGGCAGCTTGTCGCCCGGCGCGAGTTCGCCGGACTTGATCTGAGCGCGGATGCCATCGGCGATCAGCGCCCACTTCGCTTTGGCGGGCATTGGTGTCTCCCAGGTCTGCCCCGCCATTCGATCACGAGCAACTTTGTATAGCAAGCAATGTGCGGTTGGTGCTTGCTATACATGACCTGTTATATACGCTCTCCCTTGGCCGGCTCCCAGGTCTGCAACCCGGAGCTGGTTCATTCCCACCGCGCAGAGAGCGCCCGGCCGGTCGGTCCCCCGTTCGGCCGGGCGTGCCGGGGCGTGCCCGCACGCCGTCCTGGCGCACAAGCCATGACCAGCAAGGAGACGACCCGACGGGAGCCCCCGATGCCCGATCGACCCGACGAATCCCCTACTGACCCAGCATCACCGTCCAAGCAGCGCCGTCGCCTCGTGTCCGAACAGGACGTCGAGGATGCCGACGACGTCCTGTTTGCCCATCCACCACGTGTCGTGCGGCGCTGGCTGTGCGAGTGCGGCGTGGACTACCCCTGTGCCGACGTGCGCTTCGCCCTCCTGGTCAAGTCCAGCGCTGAGGCGGGCGAATGAGCATCGACACCGCGGACGACCTGCGTGCCGCATGGTTGGCCACGATCTCCGCCGCCGACCGCGCCGGCGCGCACCTGCACGGGGCAGGGCCGCCCGGCCGGCGGCTGCCCTGGCAGGACGCGGTCACGGAGTGCTGGCGGGCGCTGAGTCTGGTCTACGCCGGCTTGGCCGCGGACAGGAATTCGCCGGGAGGCTCGGCCGGGGACCTGCTCGCCGGCCTGTGCGCCGCTCGCGTTGACGCGGACCGGGCCGCCGCGTTGGCCGCCCGTGTCCGGTGGCGGTTGGGTGCGGCTGAGGACCGGCTGCGGCGTACCCGAATCGTGGCGGACGCGGTCGCGGCCCGGCACGTCGCGGCGGCGATCAGCCGGTTGGACCTGGTCGGTGCCCGGCTCGCGGTCGGCAGCTGCCGGATCGACCGCTCGGTGGCGGCACTGACCGGCGAACCGACGGCACCGCCCCCGCCCACCAGCCACCGCAACGCCGACAGCGACAGCGACAGCGACAGCGACAGCGCCGAGCTGATCGCCCACGGCTGTCACGCGGCGAGCGTTCTGGTGACCAGGCGGTACCGATTGAGCAGACCACGCCGACACAGGAGCGCACTCACGATGATCAGGGAGCGACGATGGTGACCGATCCACACGCGGCGCTACGCGGCCTGCTGACTGGTCGGCTGCGTGGCCACGAACGGCGGCTGCGCCGGTTCACCGAGCCGGACTGGCGGCGGTACGCCGATCTGCTCGCCGGGGCGCTGCTGGTGGCGGTGCGGCGACGGTTCGTGGCTGGGCAGGATCGTGCTCCGGTGATCCGGTTCGTGGCGTCCGTCCGGGAACGCTACGACGCCACCGGGCGCGACGTCGATCCGGTGCTGGCTGAGGCGCTGGTCTGGGCGGCGCTCGGTGAGCGTCCGCCGGTGCCCGACGACGCTTCGGCGGTCGTCGCGCGGACGGTGTTGCTGCTCGGCCTGCTCGAAGACGAGGGTCTCACCGACAGCGAGCGCAACGACATTCTCGCGGCCGCCGCGCACGCTGCGGACGACTCAGCATTGGGCGTGGATCGGCAGCAGGCAGGCGCGACCGACCAGCGGTAGACGCGGCACGGACCGCCTTTGCGGGACAGTGCCGGGGCGGGGAGCGCCATAGACTCTGCTGCCGGCAGTCAAGTGAACGGTCCGTGCCGCTGGAGGAGTGACGCGACGTGGCATCTCAAGGGAACCCCGCCACCGCTACCGGCCGTCGTCGCCGGGCCAGGGCCATCGCGCTGTCGGGCGGGCTCGCGGCGGTTCTGGCCCTCGTGCTCGTCGCTGCCCACTCCACCGGTGACAGGTGGGGCATCCTCGACAGTTCCCAGTCATCTTCCTCGACGACGCCCGCGCCCACGGTGACCGCAGAATCTGGGGCGCAGCTCGCCCGGGCCTGCATCGCGCAGACCAAGGGCGAGGAGGCGGTGGCGTACTTCCACCGGGACATCCCGGTGGGCCGGTGGGGCGACCCGGTCCGCGGCACCGCCTCGGCGAGCAGCGAGCCGTTCGTGCTGTGGCTCTTCGACGACGATTGCGAGCCACACAAGGCGCTCGACGTGCCAGCGCGGACCAGTCGCACGTTCAAGGCGCAGGTGGGTCAGGTCTGGTCCTACACCGAAGCGTCAGCGGGCCAACCAGCCGACGGCCGCACCTGTCGCGTCTTTGGCCTATCCAACAGCGGCACCGAGCAGAGATTCAGCGACAGCAGGCTCCTCACCTACCACGCGGAATAGACGAGCGGTCCTCCTGCGGACCGATCGCCGTTCGGAGTTTGACCTGGCCGCAGAACAACCACAGCCGGGCGCGCGGGGTCCGCGAGCGCCAGTCGCCCGAGAGTCACACCTCGAAGTGACCCTGGGCCTGGGTCAGCGGGTCGGGCTCGGCCCGCCGTCCAACGGGACGGACGACGACACCGACAAGCCGGTCCTCAACCACCAACCCGTAGTGCCGCGAGTCGCGACTGGCCGCTGGGTTGTCTCCCAGAAGCGCCATTCGCCCCTCGGGCAGTACGTCGCCATCCGGGTACGGCACGTCTGCGGGCACCGGGCCTCCCGGCAGAGCGACCAGCCGCTTGATGACAAGTCCACTGCGTGGACGTGGTCCCGCCATCCGGGTATCGGGCGCCACTACCACGATGTCCCCCACACTCAGGTCGCGTAGAGACGCCCGGCGTACCAACAGCCGGTCACCAGGCTGGAGGGTGGGCACCATACTGTGGCCTGCCACTGTGGCCATCAGGTACCGCCGACGCAGTACTACCAGCACGGCCACCGCACCGATGACGACCAGCAGCGGGGTGATCACCGATTGCATGATGAACTCGTCACCCATCGGCCAGGTGTCTGGCAGGCATGCGACGGACCAGGACCGCAGGCAGCAGTCCGGCGGTCGCGGCGAGCAGTACGCCGAAGCCCGCAGTTCCGGCAGCGACGAGGAGCATCGCCGGGGTGATACCACCAGCGAAGAAGGAAATCGCGACGAGCGCGACCCCGCCACCGGTAACACCACCGAGCATCCCGATGACGAGCCCTTCCAGAGACACCAGGCGGACGAGTGCGCCGTCCGACCAGCCCGTCGCCTGCAACACGGCGAACTCTGTCGCCCTCTCCCGCACACCGAGATAGAGGACGTCCGCCACGGCGGTGATGCTGAACACGACCAGCCCCACCACGGTGACCCGGTCGATCTCCCGGACGGTCAACGACACCCCGTCACCGAGCACAGTGCCAATGATCCGACCCTTGAAGGTGAGGTCGACGGCGACAGCGAAGGTCAGCGCGGCCACGGCAATGGCGAGGCTCACCGCTGCGAGTGCGGTGCGGCCGGGCACCCGGCGGGTGCCGGTCACCGCCATCCGCAGAATCGTCCGTTGCGTGCCTGCTCGCACACGGGCCGCCGCCACGGCCGGCTGCAGAGCCGCGGCCGGGTAGGCGCCCGCGGCACGCAGTGCGGGGACGAGTGCCGCGACAAGCGTCAACGCGACGGCGACGCCGAAGGCCACCGCGACTCGCGACCAAGGCACCTCGATGCCGACCGCGGTGGCGACCGGAACGGTGAGCAGCCCGGCCGCGACTCCAGCGAGGGCACCCAGCAGGCAGGCCTCGCCGAGAATCAACGCGGCGAGGCGGTGCGCCGGCCAACCCAGGCAGGCGAGGACGGCGAGTTCGCGGCGCCGGTCGCGCACTGCCGCCGACACCGCGTTGCCGACGAACAGCACGCAGGTGATGAGCACCATGCCGAGCAGAATGCTGCTCTTGCGGTCGACCGCCCGCACGAGCACCGCCGCCACTCCCTTTTCCGTCCACATCTCGTGCACAGTGAGCGGGGGGCGGCCGTACTTGCCGGCGGGCAGGACCAGCGTCTCCCGCGTCGCGGACGAGCCGAGGACGATGTCCACATCGAGGCCCGTGCGTTCGGCGATCTCCTCGGCCACGACTCGGACGCGTTCCCGGCCGACAGCGTCAAACCGGTCGATCCCCGCCACCCGGACCCGGACGGCACTCAGCGGCGACTGAGCCTGCCCAGCATCGGCGCCACGGAGCAGGTCGGGCAGAGACATCAGGTTGGTGAGCAGTTGCGGCGGGGCCGCGACATACCCGGTGATGCTGCTGGTGGGCAGCAGGTTCTGGCCGCCGAGCGCGCTGCTCGAACGCCGGTCGCCCCCGCTCACGCTGGGCGCGACGAACGTTTCCATCGGCGCACCGGTCAGCTCTCGTCCCTTGGTGACGACCAACGGGTCGAGTGCCCCCACGACTGTGCCCTCGACGACCAGTTCCTGGTCCGTTCGGATGTCGTCCCCGATCGCCCGCATAGCGGTGTCCACGGCAAGGGGTGAGAACCGCTCGGTGTCAGCTGCGCTGCGCAGGCGCTCTGGTGGGTCAGCGGGGCGCACCCGCAGCGCGTCGCCGTCCTGGTCGTACGACGGTGAAGTTACTGTCACCACGTCATGAATGTCGATGGTCTCGCCGCTCGCGGTGTTCGAGGCGAGCCAGTCGGCCCAGACGGTGCTCAGCGCTCGCCGCTCGGGCGGCAGCGCCGCGCCGGCGTCGACAGTGAGCCGGGCAAGCTCGGGCCGGGCATTGCCGGCCCTGACCAGGCCCGGTTCGGGCAGAGCACTGATCGCGACCGTCATCTCCTCGTCGCTGACCAGGCGGTCGGTCGCCAGCATCGGCACGCGGGGCACCGGGTGCTCTCCACCGCCGGGCTGTGGCCGCTCATCCGCGTTCAGGTAGCGCCCCGAGGTTATCGCGCGGTTCAACCCGGACAGCCGGGCCTCCTGATCCGGGTCGATCGCCGCAGCCAACAGCGAGAAGCGGGCGGGCTGCCTGACAACGAGCCGCTCCATGACCGGCAGGGCCCGCCCCCGGGTCAGCACCGTCGCGTCCCGGAACGTGCCATCGTCGATCAACTGGTAAGCCCTGACCGCGTGGCTCACCGGGCTGCGGGAGTCGTCGCGAAGCCAGTCGCAGACCAGTTCACGGTGTCCGTCGCTGAGCACCTCCAGCGGAGGCTGGCTGGCGGCGGGACAGCGGCGGGAGACGTAGTCGGCCGACAGTTCGGTCCCGTCGGCGTACACGTGCACCTGCCGGTCGTTGATGAAGTCCCGCACGGGGATCAACCGGTTACGGGTGACGTAGACGAAGGCAGGCATGCTGGGCACGCGGGTCAGCCCTCGATCGGCGACCGTCGCCGGAGACAACCGCAACAGCTGCTGCCTGAGCCGTCGGTCGACCCGATCGGTGAGGTCCACCGGCAGGCCGAGATCGACGCTGACATAGCCGACCATGGCCACGGGTGCCGCGATCTCGACGCCATTAATCGCCTGGATGTTCCGCCACTGGTCGAGCGAGAGACCACCGAACTGGCCGGAGAGGAAGTTGGGCCGCACCAAGCCCTGTCGCGTCTCCAACTCGCCCCGCGTCCCGGCCGGCCGGACCAAGATGTCGTACGCGGAGCGGTAGTTGGCCTGCACAACGCCGACGGCTTGCAGCCGGGAGGCCGTCGTTGCCCCGGTGAGCACACAAAAGCCGGTGGTGGCCAACATGACGGCGCTGACCACGGCGAGACTGCGGCCCGCGCGGTGCCGCAATTGAGCGATGATGATGCGAAGCAAGAAGCGGTTCCCAACTGACGGGCTCAGGTTAGCGCGTGCACCGTGTGCGGGCTGCCCCTTGATGACCATCCAGCTAGGATCCGGTCAGACTCCAACACACAGCCGGAAGAACAGGTGTCCCCGCTCATGGCGGTCGGTGCAGAGCAACCGGAGAAGGCCGGGGCGTCGATCCGGACGAGACACCTGACCAGATCTTTCGGCACCGGCGCCGCACGGATCGTCGCCGTCGATGATCTCTCGCTCACCATCTCACCAGGGGCGGTGGTCGCGCTCCGCGGTGCCAGCGGTTCGGGCAAGTCGACTCTGCTTCATCTGCTCGCCGGGATCGAGCGACCCGGGTCGGGAGAGCTCAACGTCGGTGGAGTCGACCTGGGCCGGGCCACCAGACGACACCTGACACAGCACCGACGTCGGGTGGGGCTGGTATTTCAGCGGTTTCACCTGCTCCCGGCCATGTCCGTCCTGGACAACGTCCTCGCACCCGTCATCCCGCTTCGGGTGTCGTTCGACAAGGTTGCGCGGGCGAGGGACCTGCTGGCCGCCGTCGGGCTGGCGGGACGCGAAGCTGCGGCGCCCACTCAACTCTCCGGTGGCCAGCAGCAGCGCGTGGCGGTGGCCCGCGCGCTGATCGGCTCCCCCGCGCTGATCCTCGCCGACGAGCCGACGGGCAGCCTGGACTCCACCACCGGAACCGAGATCATGGACCTGCTGCTGCGGGTCGCCGCGGAGTGGTCCACGACGATGGTCATCGCCACGCACGATGAGGGTGTCGCCAACGCCTGTGACCACGTCATCACGATGCGCGACGGTCAGATCACGGTCGACGAGCCCGCCCAGTCGGCCTGACCAGCCCGGCGAGGATCAGCGCAGGCCACGGACCAGCAGCAGGTAGGCGCAGTAGGCCATCGGCACCAGCAGAAAACAGATCAGGAACCCGAGCGGCAGATAACGCGGCGGGGTGCCGGTGACCATCGCGGGCCGCCCCCACCTGCCCAGCACCAGGTACCCACCGAAGAACGCCACCGCCGGCAGCCCCGCGCAGATCCACGCGCCGAGCGTGAACCCGTCGACCATGCCGACGCCGGACGCCAGCACCAGGGCCAGCACGAGCACCCCGGCGGCAGCGCCGCACGCGGCGTAGACCGCGACCGCCCGCGCCAGCGGCGACCACGTCGGCAGGAGCGCCGGCCGCTGGGCCAGCAGCTCCGCCTGCTGTCCGTGCCGGTCGGCCTCGTCGGCCATCCGCCGGGCCAACTCCAGCTCCACCGCCGGGTCGACCGCCGCCGCGCGTTGCGCTGGCACCCCGACGCCCGCCGGGCTCACCGCAGTCGGCAGCGCCAGCCGCGCCTCCCCCGCCGGCAGCTCGGGGTACGCCCCGACCCCCGCCCGCCCCGGCACGCCGGCTGCGCCGTCGGGTCCCCCGTCCCCCGCTCCGGGTGCGGTGGAAGGGCCGGACCCGGCAGCGGACGGAAGGCCCGACCCGGCAGCGGTGACCGGACCAGCGCCGAACCCGGAGCCGGAGGCCGACCCGGAGCCGGACGGTGGGCCCGGCCAGCCGGCGGCTTCGGCCGGACCACCCGGGGCAGAGCCTGCGGGTGGCTGGTCGACTCGGATCGATCGGCCGAGCTGGTCGAGGCGGTGCCCCTGTGCGGTCAGCCTCTGTTGGAGGTAGTCGACGGCGGCGTGCAGGTCACGGCGGCGCGCGGACTCGGTGGCGGCGTGCTGCTCACCGGCCCGGCGCTGCTCGGCGAGTTGTCGGGCCAGCGCCGCGTACTCCTCGAAGGACACTGTCACCGCTCCCCGTCC
This sequence comes from Micromonospora zamorensis, assembly GCF_900090275.1. Taxonomy (NCBI): domain Bacteria; kingdom Bacillati; phylum Actinomycetota; class Actinomycetes; order Micromonosporales; family Micromonosporaceae; genus Micromonospora; species Micromonospora zamorensis. The sequence goes on from NZ_LT607755.1 coordinate 4,364,612, forward strand.
GGGTCGTGCCCGTCGCCGACGAACGGGACGATCAGCCGGGTGCGCTGGTCGTGCCGGTCGATCAGCAGCGCCCGGTCGGCGCGGGGCGTGTAGGTCAGGTCGTGCGTCCCGAGGTGCAGGGCCAGCTCGGCCCCGGGCACGTTGAGGGCGACCAGACAGGCGACGTCGTCGCGGTTCTGGGTGCCGCCGAGGTCGTCGGCGAGCCGGCGCAGCCCTCGCCACCAACCGAGCAGGTGCACCCCCTGCCCGGGGCCTTGGCGCAGCAGTGTGCGCAGGTCGTCCAGGCCGGAGCGGAACGTGCCCGGGTCGGTCGCCCCGAACACCGGCGCGGCGGCGTCCATGCCGAAGACCACCAGGTATTCGCGGCCGGTGGGCTCGGCGGCCAACGTGGTGACCCGGTCGCGCAGCCCGGCGGCGTCGAGGCGGTGCACCGGGTGGCCGGCGGCGCGCAGGACCGCTTCGGTGTCGTCGGCGACCGGGTCGGCGACGGTGACGAGGGAGGCCAACTGGAACCGGGCGTCGCCGGGGGTGTGCTGGCGGGCCAGGCTCAGCGTCGCGGCGCGCAGCACGTCCGCGCCGGTCGGTGCGGTGCCCACCACGGCGAGGTGCCGGCCGGGCGTGGTGTCCATCAGGAAGAGGGCGGTGGTGCCGTGCACGTCGACGGTCCGGCCGACCAGGGCCATCGGGCGCCGACCACCGGGGCGCAACCCGGCGAAGGTGGGGTCATCCTCGACCCGCGCGGCCTCGTACCCCTTGAAGACCGCCGGTGCCCGCGAGCCCGGCGGGCGGGCCTGCCACAGCTCGTGGCGCAACGCGGCGAGGTCCGCGGCGGCGGCGTGCGCGTCGGGGAAGCGCAGCACGGTGTCGGCGCCGACCGCGCCGGCGGCGGTGTTGACCACGGCGGAGCCGACCGGCAGGGCCGCGGCGGCGTCGTTGAGCTGATCGAGCACCCCGCCGCCGCCGGGCAGCGCCACCCGCAACGCGAACTGGCCGAAGATCGCCTCGGCCCGCCCGTAGAGGGCCTCGATGCCGGTCATGCTCTGGCTCGCCAGCACCAGGTGGATGCCGTACGAGCGGCCCTTGCGGGCCAGCTCCTCCAGCAGGTCCACGGATTCGCGGGCCAGCGCGTCGTTGCCGGCGAGCAGCACGTGGAACTCGTCGATGACCGCCACGATGCGGGGCAGCGGGCTGTCCCGTGGCAGGTCGGCGAGCTTCGTGACGCCGTGGCGCTTCAGCGCGCCGGCCCGGCGTTGCGCCTCCCGGCGCAGCTCCCGCAGGACGGCGAGGCCGTACTCACGGTCGGATTCGATGCCGACGGCACGGGCGTGCGGCAGCCAGGACGGGTCCCGACCGGTGGGCACGAACTCGGTGAAGCTCACGCCCTCCTTGAAGTCGAGCAGGTAGAGCTGCAACTCCGCCGGGGAGTAGCGGGCGGCCAGCCCGTAGAGGACGTCGAGGAGGAAGACGGTCTTGCCCGCGCCGGTGCGCCCCCCGACCAGCCAGTGCGGGGTGGCGTCGTCGAAGGCGAGCGTCAGGGGTGCGGTGCCGGCCCGGCCGATCACCGTCCGCAGACCGTTGCCGGCCGACTCGGCCCAGCGCCGCTCCGGCAGCAGGTCGGTGAAGGGCAGCGCGTCGGCGCGGCGGGTGGCGGCGCCGAGGTGCTCGGCGAGCGCGCGTACCGAGGCGGCCGGCGGGTCACCGTCGAGCACCACGGGTGCGGCGAGCCCGCTGCCGTCGGCACTGAACGGGATGCCGGGCGGGTCGCCGACCTGCGCGTACCCCTGGTGGAGCCGGATCGCGGTGGTGCCACCCAGCGGCGGCGCGGTTTCGCCGGGCACCCGGGACGGGTGACCGGTGAGCAGCACGCAGACGGCGGCGGCCGGGCCGGCGTGGGTGAGCGCGGCGAGCCGGGCCATCTCGCGCGGCGGTGGCGCGGCGGTGGCGACCACCACCAGGAGGTGCCGGCCGGCGGGCTGACCGTGCTGGGCGGCGCGGGCATGCTGCTCGGCGGCATCGAGCAGCGCGGCCACCTCGGCCTCGCTGGTGGCCGGCGGGTCGAGCACCCCCGCGTCGAGCAGGGGACGCAACGGGCCGAACGTGGCGCCGAGCGCCGCGGTGTCGATGCCGGCGACCCGGACCTGACCGGGCGGTGCGGTGGCGACCAGCCGCAGCACCAGTGCCCGCAGCAGCCCGGCGACCCGCGGGTCGCGGGCGTCGGTGTCCAGGGCGAGGTGGTGCCCACCGCCGAGGGGAACCAGCACCGGGAAGCCACCATCCGAGATGGACGCCTCGCCGATCCGGACCGCCGCCGGCTCGTCGGTCAAGGGCGTGGCGCCCGGAGCGGGGGTGGCCAGGGCGCCGCCGAGGCGGGCGAGGCGGGTCACCAGCGCGTCGACGCCGACCGGGGCGACGGCAGCCGGTGCGGCGCCGAGCGCGTTCCGGGCGGCGTCGAGGTGCGCTCGGGCCGCCCGGTGGGAGTTGATCGCCTGCCCGTACGCCGACGCGAGCCTGCCCACCCTCTGCCCCCAACGCCGACGGCCGCCTGGTCCCAGGAACCCTAACGGACAGCGGTGGCACCCGGACAGTCCTGCGAGGACGTGTCACGCCGGACCCGTCAGGCAGGACCGCACGGCACGGGGTCGGGCGCGTCGGCCAGCCCACAACGGAACACCTCCACCGGCGCCGTCGCCACCTGCGGCACCTGCTCCACCCGCAGCAGGGCCAGCCGTTTGTCGACCGGCTCGCCCGACTCGGGCGTGAACCGGATCAGCCCGGCAACCCCCCGGTAGCCCTGGCCGGCGTTCTGCCGGAGCACCTCCGCGTGCACGGCGACCGGGTTGACCGACGTCGGCTCCCACCGTTGTCGAGGGTCGGCGTGGTGCAGCCGGGCGGCGAGGCTCTCCACCGCCCGGATCATCATCATCGCCGCGTCGTAGGCGAGGCTGACCCGCTCGCCGACCTGGTGCCCGGAGTCCGGCCGGCAGCGCGGCGGGTCCAGCAGATCGTCGGCCTGGATCCAGGACAGGAAACTGGCCCGGGCATCGTCGCGGCGCTCCTCGGCGACCCGCAGCGCGGCGCAGGTGGCCAGGGAGGCCTTGGAGACGTACGTGACCGGCAGGTTGCCGGGGGCCGCGGCGCGCAGCCCGGGGTTGGCCATGTAGCGGTTGACCGAATCGTCGGCGACGAGGTGCCGGGGCGGGTTGCCGCCGCACTCGCGCAGCGCCCGCAGGAAACCGTCGAACTCCGTCCAGCGGCCCGCGTAGAAGAGCAGGCCGGGGTAGCCGCACTCGTCGGTCAGCCGCTCACCGGTGCGCCACTCGTCGAGGCGCGTCATCCGGGCGCCGAACCGCTGCCGCAGCCCGTCGACGAGGGTGCCCACGTAGAGGTCCTCGGTGAGCGAGCTGCCCTCCAACGTCGTGTAGTAGACGTGCGCCTCGTCGACCTTCAGCACCTGTTGGGCGTACGCGTCGACCATCTCCACCTGATCGGTGTTGGGCGCGGAGATCTGCAGGTAGAGGCGGGAGTTGGCGTCCATCCGGTCGGCGGAGAGCGTGGGTGCCAGCACCGGCAGCCCCACCTTGTTCAGCTCGCGCAGCGCTCGGGCGGTGCTCGTCCGGCTCTCCACCAGCCCGACGACCCCGACCACAGTGGGGTCGTCCGAGGCCAGCTCGGCCAGCATCGACACGGCCCGGTCGGCGTAGATCATCTGCCGGCCACCGTTGGCCACCACGATCCGCAGCAGCGCGGCGCCGTCGGCGCCCGCCGACTCCTTCAGCAACGCGTACTGGGCGGTGGCCATGCCTTCGAGCTCCTCGCGCTCGGAGACGTAGGACTCCTCGTCGGCGCGGGTCCGGTTGCCGGTCAGGGTGCCCAGGTAGACCAGGGTCAGGAAGGGCCGACGCCGGTCGCTGCGCTGCCAGACCTCCTCGGCGGCGCGGTTCTGCGCGAAGATGCGCTCCTGGATCTTTCGCAGACCCTCCTGACCGGGGTCGTTGTTGAACACCTGCGCGGCGCTGTCGCTGTAGCCGACACACTCGCCGCTGGCGACCACCTCGACCGAGACCCGACCGCCGGTCAGCGACGGGTGACACCCTGGCGCCCACCGGCTGCCCGCCCACACACCGAGCGCCGCCACCAGCACCAGGCACAGCGCCGCCGGCAGGAAGCGCCGCGACCACCAGGGCGGGTCGGGCGCGGAGAACGGTCGCATGCCGCCACGCGACGGCGGGCCGGTGTCGGAGTCGTCGGGGCGCAACGCCACCAGCCAGGCGGCCGGGCGGCGCAGCCGCCGCATCTCCGGCAGCGCCTCGGCCCACTCGTCGTACGCCTCGTCGGCCTCGGTCAGCGGGTGCGGCTCGGGAAGTTCCGGCGGTGGTTGCCCGCCGGACACCACGATGAGCAGCGGGTCGTTGCGGCCCGTCTCGGTGCGGACGTCGCCGATCAGGCGGACCAGTTCGCCACCGACGTTGCCGGGGGCGACGTGATCGATCAGCAGCGCCGGGTACGCGGTGCGCCGCCAGTCCGACGGGCGCCACGGCCGACGCCGGTACGCCTGCCGCAGGTCCTCCAGGAACGCGTGCAGCAGCAGCTTGTTGACCTGGTCGGGTTGCTCGCCGTCGCGCCACCCGGCGGTGAGGCGTTCGGCGAAGCCGAGGAAGGTGACCGACTGCCGGGGCGCCAGGTACTGCTGGCGCATGAACCAGTTGTAGTGCCGCCCGAGCACCGGCACCCGGCCGGAGACGGCGGCCCGGAAGACCACCCCCGGCACGGCGCGGCGGACCACCCACAGCAGCACCTGCGAGACGATGCTGACCGCGTCACCGCCGGTGGGCAACGCCTCGGGCGTACGCGGGCCCCGGCGGTCGCGCAACCGTCGGACCAGAGCCGCGCGGCTGTCGTCGGCGTCGATGCCGAAGCTGAGGCTCTGGTGCATCAGCCAGTCGGCGAGCGGGTAGTGCCGGAAGCGCAGCCGGGCGGCGCCGAACGCCTCCAGGGAGAGCTGCCGGTGCAGTTCGCGCAGCAGCGCCGGGACGTCCCCGGCGCCCGGTGGCGCGTCGGCGTCCAACACGGCGTGCGGCACCCGCCGCCGGGCGCCCTGACCGAGGAAGCGGCGCAGCGGCACCATCAGATCCGCCGTGTCGGAGCGGACCAGCCAGAGCAGCGGCAGCCGACGGTCGCCGCGACGGGGTCGCCGCAGCAGCCGTGCGAGCAGCGCGAAGAACTCCAGCCCGCCAGCCGGCAGCCGGTCGCGCCCGGTGGCCGCCTGCCGCTGGCCGATCAACTCCTGCTTGGGCACCTCGGACCGTCGCACGCGTCACCTCCGATTCCACTCAGTGTGACGCATCGGGTACAGACGCGTGGCCGGCCGACGGCCGAGTGCCCACAGGGGACGCTCGGCCGCCGGCCGATGGGTTCTGGCGGTGCGGTGCCGTTTCGCTCTAGCCGGTGACAGCGTTCAGCGCGGGCAGGTATCCGTAGCGGTAGCCGTCGGCGTCCGGGTGGTACGCCTCGATGATCCCGGAGATGTCGTTGATCCACGGGTCGCCGGCGCAGACGCCGTGCCCGGCGAAGGTGCGTCGGGTGTCGGCGAAGGTGGCGCCGGCCGCGCTGGCCCGGCCAGCCGTGACCGAGGCGAGCACGTCGGCGGCCTCGTTGAGGATGGTGCGCTTGTAGGTGCTCATCGCCAACCATCCGCAGGAGGTCGTCTCGAACAGCCGCGGGTAGCCGAGGACGATCAGCCGGGCGTTGGGTGCCCGGTTGCGGATGGCGGTGTAGGTGGCGTCCAGCCGGGCGGGCAGGGTCGTGGTGGCGAAGGTCTTCGCGGTGTTGACGGCGTTGGTGCAGGACGAGGTGCTGCCGAACCGGCAACTGGTGATGACGTTGACGAAGCCGGCGTCGTTGCCGCCGATGGTGATGGTGACCAGGGTGGTGCTGGCGCTGAGCGCGCTGACCTGGTCGTTGAGCACGTCGGCGGTGACCGCACCGCCACAGGCCCGGAAGTTGAAGCTGGTCACGCCGTGGGCGGCCGCCCAGAGCGGGGCGTACGACTTCTGGCTGCGCAGGCAGCCGGACGAGTCGTACGGGCCGGCGCCGACGCCGGAGGAGTACGAGTCGCCGAGCGCGACGTAGTTGACGGCGGCGGCCTGCGCGGTGCCGGGAACGAGCACGGCGCCGAGGGCGGCGGCGCAGAGGGCGACCAGTGCGGCCAGGGCGCGGGCGAGTGGACGGTGGGGCATGACGGACCTCCACAGAACAGGGGGTGGTGGGATCCTGCGACCGCGCGCGTGGCCAGGTTGGGTCTTTTGTTACTAGCCGGTAATGCTATCGAAACATGTCCATCAATGGAATAGGTGGACGACGCCGCGCGGCGGGTCTGCGACGTTCACTTCTGTCGATTAGGTTGGCGTGGCGAACACCCGATGGAGGGAGTCCACCTCGTGCGACGAGCACTCACGGCGGCCACCGCCGCCCTGACCCTCACCACCGCCGGCACCATGCTCGCCGGCACCCCCGGCCAGGCCGCCCCGACGGGCTGGGGTCGGCCGATCGTCACGGCCGCGCCGCAACCCGGCGCGGCCGGCCTGGGCGACACCTACTTCCCCGACTACGGCAACGGCGGCTACGACGTCGAGCACTACGACGTCCGGCTGCGCTACGACCCGGCCACCGACCTGCTCACCGGCACCACCACCATCCTCGCCACCGCCACCCAGGACCTGTCGGCGTTCAATCTCGACTTCCTGCTCGACGTCGAGTCGGTGCGGGTCAACGGTTGGGCGGCGACCACCAGCACCGCGGGCGCACACGAGCTGGTGGTCACCCCGGCCCGCACGGTGACCCGGGGCCAGCAGCTCACCATCGTGGTGCGCTACAACGGCATCCCGTCGGAAACCCTGGTCGGCGGCTACACCGGCTGGACGCGCACCGACGACGGCGCCCTCGCCGTCAACGAGCCCGAGTCGGCCTGGTGGTGGTTCCCGAGCAACGACCACCCCCTGGACAAGGCCACCTTCGACATCTCGGTGTCGGTGCCCACCGGCGTCGAGGTGATCAGCAACGGCGTGCAGCCGAGACCACCGGTGGCCGAGGCCGGCAACCGCACCCGGTGGATCTGGCGGACCACCTCACCCACCGCCACCTACCTGGCCTTCATGGCCATCGGCCAGTACGACATCGTCACCGACACCACGCCGGGCGGCCAGCCGGTGGTCAACGCGTACAGCACCTCGCTGGGCGCGCTCGGGCCGGCCGCGAGGGCCAGCATCGAGCGGACCGCCGAGATCGTCGACTGGGAGAGCGGGATCTTCGGGCCGTACCCGTTCGAGGCGCAGGGCGGCGTGGCCGGGCCGATCGACGGCATCGGCTTCGCACTGGAGACTCAGACCCGACCGGTGTACGGGCCGGGCTTCTGGCGGCGCGGCGCCAACACGTACGTGGTGGCGCACGAGAACGCCCACCAGTGGTTCGGTGACTCGGTCTCGGTGGCCGAGTGGCGCAACATCTGGCTCAACGAGGGCTTCGCCTCGTACGCCGAGTGGCTCTGGTCGGAGGAGCAGGGTGAGGGCACCGCGCAGGAGGTGTTCGACTTCACCTACGCCAGCTACCCGGCTGACGACGAGTTCTGGCAGGTGCTGCCCGGTGACCCTGGTGCCGCCCGGGTCTTCGACAACGCCGTCTACGACCGCGGCGCGATGACGTTGCACCAGTTGCGGCTGGCCGTCGGCGACGACGCGTTCTTCGAGATCCTGCCGGCCTGGACCAGCGAGCACCGGTACGGCAACGGCACCATCGAGCAGTTCCAGGCACTGGCGGAACGGATCTCCGGGCTGGACCTGGACGAGGTGTTCACCACCTGGCTGTTCACCGCCGGCCGGCCCGACGTGGCCACCGCCGCACGCAAGGCGGCCCCACCGACGGAGCCGAAGTCCTGGGCCAAGATCCGCGAGTCGCACCACCTGCTGTCGCACTAGGCATCCGGTGTGGACCGCGAGCGCCCGCACGTGAGCGCGGGCGCTCGCGGCACGCCCGCCGACTTTTGTCGATCATGGAGTTGTGGTGCCAACTTCGGCCCGAAACGGGTGGTTCTTCCGGCACCACAACTCCATGATCGACGGCGTCAGGGGCGGGCCGTGCTCGCTTCCACGGCACGGATGTGCCGGTAGGCGAACCAGAGCGGAGGGAACGCCCCAACCGCGAAGGACAGGTCGATGAGCGTCCAGAACCAGGGGATGTCCCGGACCGGCCCGCAGATCAGCGCCAGCGGCACGATTCCCGCGCAGGCGATCATGCCGACCTGCACCACCCACACGTTGCGCACCGGGTCCCGCAGCGGCCCCCAGAAAGCCACCGCCAGCACCAGATGGGCGAACGCCAGCCAGTCGGTGCCGTAGAGCAGGAACGGGTAGTCCTCACCGGCCGTCACGAGGCCGGTGTGCACCCGCTCGATCCAGGCGACCAGGGCGGGCAGTTGGTCGGAGAGCGGGTCCAGTGCGCGCAGCAGCCAGCGCACCTCGATCTCCAGCGGAAATGCGGTGGCACCGCTCAGGAAGAGCCCGATCAGCACGATCCACAGCCACCGACGGGTCCGTCGTAGCCGCTCCTCGATGTCCATGATCGCAGCGTAACGATGATCTTCATTTCGTCCTGTCCCGTGCGCGGGGCACCGGGGGTGACCGCTGTCTCAGCGACGCGCCACCCGCCCGGCCGTGGCCAACTCCGCGAGCGTCTTCACCAGCGGGAATGTCCGGCCGGTGCGGCAGCAGACCTGCCCCACCGACCGGACGCCCACAACTCAGCGAGCGGCGAGAGCCTGCGCGGCCGGGCCGACCGGGGCCGGCAACGCACCGACACCACCGAGGTGCTCGTGGATGGCGGCAGCCGCCGCACGCCCCTCGGCGATGGCCCAGACGATCAGCGAGGCACCCCGGTGCATGTCACCGGCCACGAACACCCCGTCGGCGTCGGTCTGCCAGTCGTCGCGGGCGTCGACCGCGCCCCGGGGATTACGGGTCACACCGAACTGGGCCAGCAACGGCTGCTGCTCGGTGCCCTCGAAGCCGATCGCCAACAGCACCAGATCTGCCAGCAGCTCCCGCTCGGAACCCGGCACCACGGTCACGACCCGTCGACCGTCGCGCTTCTCCACTGTCACCTCAGCGATCCGCACCGCCCGCACCTGTCCGGTGCCGTCGTCCACGAACTCCTGCACCGCAACGGCGAAGACCCGCTCGCCACCCTCCTCGTGCGCCGGGTAGCTGCGCAGGATCCACGGCCACGTCGGCCACGGGTCCCGTGCCTCGTCGCGCTCCTGGGGCGGCTGCGGGTACAGGTCGAGCTGGTGCACGCCCGCGGCGCCCTGCCGGTGCGCGACGCCGAGGCAGTCAGCCGCGGTGTCACCACCACCGATGATCACCACGTGCTTGCCGGCCGCGTCGATCGGGCTGCCGTCCGGCAGCAGCGCACGCGCCGGCCGGGCCTCACCCGTGGCCGCGACGCCAGGCTGGTCGGTGGCCGCGGTGGCGACCGCGCGATTCGCCGCGACCAGGTGCGCCATCGCCTGGTGTACGCCCCGAAGCGCCCGCCCCGGGGTCTCCGGAGTGTCCCGCCCCTGCAACGCGCCGCAGGCAAGCAGCACCGCGTCGTGTTCGGCGCGCAACTGCTCGGCGGTGACGTCCACCCCGACGTTCACGCCGGTGCGGAAGCGCACCCCCTCGGCGACGAGCTGGGCCAGGCGGGCATCGATGTGCCGCTTCTCCAGCTTGAAGTCGGGGATGCCGTACCGGAGCAGGCCACCGATCGCGTCGTCACGCTCGTACACCGTCACCGCGTGACCGGCGCGGGCCAGTTGCTGGGCGGCGGCGAGGCCGGCGGGCCCGGAGCCGACGACGGCGACCGACCGACCGGACGGCGCCGGCACCGCGCGAGGGGTGAACCCGCGTGCCGCGGCGGCGTCGGCGATCTCCACCTCGACCTGCTTGATGGTCACCGGCTGGCCGCCGGAGATACCGAGGACGCAGGCCGCCTCGCAGGGCGCCGGGCAGAGCCGGCCGGTGAACTCCGGGAAGTTGTTGGTGGCGTGCAGCGACTCGACTGCGGCGTCCCAGTTGCCGGTCCGCACCAGGTCGTTCCAGTCCGGGATGCGGTTGCCCAGCGGGCAGCCGTCGTGGCAGAACGGGATGCCGCAGTCCATGCATCGGGTGGCCTGCTCGCGGACCAGTTCCTCGCCGGCCGGTGGGTAGACCTCGCGCCAGTCGCTGATCCGCACCGGCACCGGGCGGCGGGCCGGCAGTCGCCGGTCGTAGCGCAGGAAACCGTTCGGGTCAGGCACGAGCCACCTCCTGGGCAGCCACCCGCGGGGCGGGCGGCACCGGCGCGGCGGACGGCGCGCTGAGCGCGCTCATCACCGCGTCGTCGACGTTGCGGCCGGCGGCTTCGGCGGCCTTCATGATCTCCAGCACCCGGCGGTAGTCGCGGGGCACCACGGCGGTGAACTCGGCCACCGCCTCCGGCCAGCGCTTGAGCAGCTCCTCGGCGACCGCCGACCCGGTCTCGGCCACATGCCGCTGGACCAGCTCGTGCAGCAACGACTGCTCCTGCTCGCCCAGTTGCGCCAGGTCGACCAGCTCCGTGTTGACCCGTGCGCGGTCCAGGTGGTGCACGAACGCCGTGCCGCCGGACATGCCGGCCGCGAAGTTACGGCCGGTCGCGCCGAGCACCACGACAGTGCCGCCGGTCATGTACTCGCAGCCGTGGTCGCCAACCCCCTCGACCACGGCGACCGCACCGGAGTTGCGCACCGCGAACCGCTCCCCCACCCGGCCACGCAGGAAGACCTCACCCGCCGTGGCCCCGTACAGGATGGTGTTGCCGGCGATGATCTGATCCTCGGCCCGCTGCCCCGGCTCGGCGTCCGGGTCGAGGAACGGCGCCACGGCGTCCGGACGGACGATGATCCGCCCACCGGAGAGGCCCTTGGCCACGTAGTCGTTGGCGTCGCCGTGCAGCCGCAGGGTCACCCCGCGCGGCAGGAACGCGCCGAACGACTGCCCGGCCGTGCCGTGCAGCACGAACTCGATGGTGTCGTCCGGAAGGCCGGCACCGCCGAAGCGGCGCGTCACCTCACCGCCGAGCATCGCGCCGACGCTGCGGTGCTCGTTGCGGACCGCCACCTCGACCCGTACCGGCGCACCCGCGGACAGGGCGGGCTGCGCGAGCGCGATCAGCTCGTTGTCCAGGGAGAGCTCCAGGCCGTGGTCCTGTGCGCGTATCCCCCGTCGGGCCGCGCCGGCGGGCAGCTCCGGCAGGTGCAGGACGGGCGCCAGGTCCAACCCGTGCGCCTTCCAGTGCGTCAGCGCCGGGGCCACGTCGAGCAGCTCGGACTGCCCGATCGCCTCCTCGATGGATCGGAAACCCAGCTCGGCCAGGTATCCCCGGACCTCCTCGGCGAGGAAGAGGAAGAAGTTCTCCACGAACTCCGGGGTGCCGGTGAAGCGCTCGCGCAGCACCGGGTTCTGCGTGGCGATGCCGACGGGGCAGGTGTCCAGGTGGCAGACCCGCATCATCACGCAACCGGCGACGATCAGCGGCGCGGTCGCGAAGCCGAACTCCTCCGCGCCGAGCAGCGCCGCGATCAGCACGTCGCGGCCGGTCTTGAGCTGACCGTCGACCTGCACGGTGACCCGGTCGCGCAGCTTGTTGAGCAGCAGCGTCTGTTGGGCCTCGGCAAGGCCCAGCTCCCACGGGGTGCCCGCGTGCTTGAGCGAGTTCATCGGGGAGGCGCCAGTGCCCCCGTCGTGGCCGGAGATGAGGATGACGTCGGCCTTGAGCTTCGCCACCCCGGCGGCGACGGTGCCGACGCCGACCTCGCTGACCAGCTTGACGTGCACCCGCGCGGTCGGGTTGACGCACTTCAGGTCGTGCACGAGTTGGGCGAGGTCCTCGATGGAGTAGATGTCGTGGTGCGGCGGCGGGGAGATCAGACCGACGCCCGGAGTCGCGTGCCGGGTACGGGCGATCCACGGCCAGACCTTGTTGCCGGGCAGTTGACCGCCCTCGCCCGGCTTGGCGCCCTGGGCCATCTTGATCTGGAGGTCGTCCGCGTTGACCAGATATTCGCTGGTCACACCGAACCGGCCGCTGGCGATCTGCTTGACCGCCGAACGGCGGGCCGGGTCGTGCAGGCGATCGACGTCCTCGCCGCCCTCACCGGTGTTGGACTTGCCGCCGAGACGGTTCATCGCGATGGCGAGCGTCTCGTGCGCCTCCGCGGAGATCGACCCGTACGACATGGCGCCGGTGGCGAACCGCTTGACGATCTCGCTGGCCGGCTCGACCTCGTCGATCGGCACCGCCGGGCGGAGCCCGGTGCGCAGGGTGAACAGTCCACGCAGCGACCCGGCCTGCGCGGCGAGCGCGTCGACCTTCGCGGTGTACTCCCGGAAGACGTCGTACTGCCGGCTGCGGGTGGCGTGCTGCAACAGGAAGACCGTCTCCGGGTTGAACAGGTGCAGCTCACCCTCGCGGCGCCACTGGTATTCGCCACCGACCTCCAACCGGTCGGAGGCGGCGGAACCCGCCGGGGGCCAGGCCAGCGCGTGGCGGGCGGCCACCTCGGCGTGCACGCCCGCGAGGTTCACCCCGCCGATCCGGCTGGGGGTGCCCCGGAAGTAGCGCTCGACCAGCCGGGTGTCCAGGCCGACCGCCTCGAAGACCTGCGCCCCGCAGTACGAGGAGACCGTCGAGATGCCCATCTTCGACATGATCTTCAGGACGCCCTTGCCGAGCGCCTTGGCGTAGTTGCGGACCGCGGCTGCCGGCTCGACGCCGGCCAGGGCGCCGGTGGCGATCATGTCCTCGACGGACTCGAACGCCAGGTACGGGTTGACCGCCGCGGCGCCGTAGCCGATCAGGACCGCCGCGTGGTGCACCTCCCGGCAGTCGCCGGACTCCACGATCAGCGCCGCCTGGGTGCGGGTCTGCTCCCGCACCAGGTGCTGGTGCACGGCGGCGGTGAGCAGCAGCGACGGGATCGGCGCGAGGTCGGCGTTCGAGTCCCGGTCGGAGAGCACCAGGATGCGGACGCCGTCCTCGATGGCCTCGGAGACGTGCCGGCAGATCTCGGTCAGCCGTGCCTTGATCCCGGCCGCGCCCTCCCGGATGCGGTACAGCCCGGACACCCGGACCGCCTTGAAGCCGGGCAGGTCGCCGTCCTCGTCGATGGAGAGGATCTTCGCCAGCTCGTCGTTGTCGATGATCGGGTGCGGCAGCACGATCTGGCGGCAGCTCGCCGCGCCCGGGTCGAGCAGGTTGCCCTCCGGCCCGATCGTCGACGCCAGACTGGTCACCAGCTCCTCGCGGATGGCGTCCAGTGGCGGGTTGGTGACCTGGGCGAAGAGCTGGTGGAAGTAGTCGTAGAGCAGCCGCGGCCGGGTCGACAACGGCGAGATCGGGGTGTCCGTACCCATCGAACCGAGCGGCTCGGCGCCGGTGCGGGCCATCGGCCCGAGCAGGATCTTCAGCTCCTCCTCCGTGTAACCGAAGGTCTGCTGCCGGCGGCGCACCGAGTCGTGGGTGTAGACGGTGTGCTCGCGGGCCGGCAGGTCGCCCAGCTCGATCAGCCCGGCGTGCAGCCACTCGCCGTACGGCTGGGCGGCGGCCAGCTCGGACTTGATCTCCTCGTCGTGCACGATGCGACCCGCGACGGTGTCGACCAGGAACATCTTGCCCGGCTGGAGTCGCCCCTTCGCGACCACGTGGGCCGGGTCGAGGTCGAGCACGCCCGCCTCGGAACCGAGCACCACGAGCCCGTCGTCGGTCTGCCACCAGCGCCCCGGGCGCAACCCGTTGCGGTCCAGGACCGCGCCGACGATCTCGCCGTCGGTGAAGGCCACCGACGCGGGACCGTCCCACGGCTCCATCAGGCTCGCGTGGAAGCGGTAGAAGGCCCGCTTGGCCGGCTCCATGCCGGGGTCGTTCTCCCACGCCTCGGGGATCATCATGAGCACCGCGTGCGGCAGGCTCCGTCCGGCCAGGTGCAGCAGCTCCAGGACCTCGTCGAAGTTCGCCGAGTCGGAGGCGCCGGGCGTGCACACCGGGAAGACCCGCCGGATGTTGCCCGGCACGTTCGGCGAGCGCAGCAGCGCCTCGCGGGCCTGCATCCAGTTGCGGTTGCCACGGATCGTGTTGATCTCGCCGTTGTGGGCGATGAACCGGTACGGGTGCGCCAACGGCCAGGACGGGAAGGTGTTCGTGGAGAAGCGGGAGTGCACCAGCGCGATCGCGCTGTCGATCCGCTCGTCGCGCAGGTCCGGGTAGAACGCCGGCAACTGGTCGGGCGTCAGCATTCCCTTGTAGACCATGGTGCGGCTGGACAGCGACGGGAAGTATGCCGGCACGCCCCGCTCGGCGGTCTCCCGCTCGGCCTGTTTGCGCAGGCTGAACGCCACCCGGTCCAGGTCGATGCCGCGCAGCGGCGAACCGGCCGGCCCCTCTGGCGAGTCGGTGAGCCGGCGCGCGGCCAGGAAGAGCTGCCGGACCCGGGGCATCGCCGCCAGGGCCGTCTCACCAAGCTCACTCGGGTCGATTGGCACGTCGCGCCAGCCGAGCAGGTCGGCTCCCTCGACCAGTGCGTATTTTTCGATCACCCGCCGGGCACGCGCCTCGGCGGCGTCGTCGTCGGGGAGGAAGACCAGCCCGGTGGCGTACTCGCCCGCCGGGGGAAGCGCGACGTCGGCCACCGCGCGCAGGAAGGTGTCGGGGACCTGGATCATGATGCCGGCGCCGTCGCCGGTGTTCGGCTCGGCACCGCGAGCGCCGCGATGGTCCAGTCGACAGAGGGCACCGAGCCCGTTGGCGACGACCGCGTGCGAACGCCGGCCGTGCAGGTCCGCCACGAAGGCCACCCCGCAGGCATCGTGCTCCTGCGCCGGGTCGTAGAGGCCCTGCGCGGGCGGGCGGGAGCCGGGCATCGGGGACGCCTGCGGGCTGTGCGGATACGGCTGAATCTTGTCCGCGTACGGCTGAGCCACCGGGCCTCCTGTCGTCACTCAGGTTGGATCATGGTGGGGACGACGTCGGCCCGGGGTCTATTGAGTCTACGTTAGGGCCGGGGTCGCAGGGCCACCTGAGATTGATCACACCGTCCACAGGCTGGGACGTGTAGTCTCGCGCGGTGGATCAGCTACACAAGGACGTCTTCGACCGGTTGGAACGCTTCTACGACGCGGTGCCCCGCGACGTCGCCGGTGCGGAGGAGCACGGCGGGTTGGTGCTGTTCGTCCGCGATGGCGCCGGCTGGCCGTTCTACGCCCGCCCCCGGATCGACGCCACCCAGCCGCCGTCGCTGGCCGACGTGACCTCGGTCCGCGAGCGGCAGCGGAAGCTGGGCCTGCCGGAAGCCTTCGAGTGGGTGCACGAGACGAGCCCCGAGCTGCTGGCGGTGGCCCGCTCGGCGGGGCTGCACGTGCTGGAGGCGCCGCTGATGGTGCTCGACCCGGCCGCGCTGCCCGACCCGGCGACGCTGTCCGACGTGGCGGTGCGGGTGCTGGCCGCCGACTCCCCCGGTTTCGCCGCCGATGTCGCCGCACGGCGTGCGGTGGCAGCGGTGTCGTTCGCCGCCGCCGGCACCGCGCCCGGCGAGGCCGGCCCGGCCGAGCGGGACGCCGCCGTCACCGAACTCGAACTGGCCGCGCTCGACGAGGAGCGTTCCCGGATCGCCGACGGTCGACGGATTTCCGCGCTGGCCGGCACGCCCACCGACGGTGCGCTGGCCAGCGGCATGGCCATGCGCGTCGGCGACGTCGCCGAGATCGCCGGGGTGGCCACCCTGCCCGCCGCCCGCCGACGCGGGCTGGGCGCCGCGCTCACCGCAACCCTGGCCCGGGAGCTCGTCGCCGCCGGCACCGACCTGGTCTTCCTCTCCGCTGGCAGCGACGAGATCGCCCGGGTCTACCTGCGGGTCGGCTTCCGCCGCATCGGCACCGCCTGCATCGCCGAACCGGTCGCCCTGATCTCCTGACCGGGGTGGGTCAGGTTGGGGGGCGCCACTGGGCCGCGGAGGCAGCGGCGCTGGAGAGCAGTCGCGAGTTGATCGTGCCCAGTGCGGCGTCCCGGGCTCGCAACGCCAACCGGCCCCGAGCCTGGAGCACCGCCGACATCCGTCGGGTCTGCCGGACCACTGTCGCGGCCCGCGGGCGGCGAATCCGGTCGTACGCCTGAACGGCGTCGGGCAGCCGGGCTTCCCGCAGCAGAGAGGCCAGGGTGGCGGCGTCCTCGAACGCGAGGCAGGCGCCCTGCCCGAGGTGCGGCGGCATGGCATGCGCCGCGTCGCCGAGCAGCACGACGCCGCCCGGCCCGCACGGAAAGCCGTACGCGCGGGGCAGCGGTCGCAGCTCGCGGACCTCCTGCTGGACCAGGTCGGCCGGGTCGGTGGCGTCGAGCAGTGCCCCGATCGGGTCGGGCCAGCCCGCGTACCAGCGGCGCAACAGGGCGAGCTGGGTCTCCGGTGGTTCCGGGCGAGGTGCGCCGGCGGCGGTGGCCACCCAGTAGATGCCGCCCCGGGTGGACCCGCCGGACGAGCCGCGCTCGCCCAGCGACGCGGCCACGAACCGGTAGCCGGCGCCCAGGATCTCGCCGGCGAGTGGCTGGTCGTCGGGTAGCCGAGGGGCCTGGTACCAGGGAATGACGGCCCGCCAGGCGGCGCAGCCCGAGCTGACCACCCGGGATTCGGGGGCGAGTTGGCGGCGGATGCCGCTGTCCGTGCCGTCGGCGGCGACCACCAGGTCGACCTCGATGGTCTGCCGTCCGTCGCTGACCGCCGGCCGCTCACCGGGCTCGACCCGGACATGGCGCACCGTCACACCGGTCCGCAGCTCGACCCGCTCGCCGAGGCCGGCGATCAGCGCGTCGTGCAGGTCCTCGCGGTGCACCACCACCGGCATCCGGTCGGCGGGAATGGGTCGGGGCTGCACGAGCCAGTGCCCGTCGGGGCGACGGACCCCACCGTCGGGCAGCGGCGTGGCGATGGCAGCCAGGCCCGCGCCGAGACCGAGGGCCTGCAGCGCGCGGACGCCGTTGGGCCAGAGCACCACGGCGGTCGGCTCGGGACGGACCCGTTCGGCGCGCTCCAGCAGGGTCACCTGCCAGCCGGAGCGGGCCAGCGCGCCGGCCACCGCGAGGCCACCGACCCCTGCGCCGACCACCACCGCGCTTCGCATCGGTGCCGCCCCCGCTCAGCTGTCCCGGTCGGCGGGCCGTGCGCCAGTGGCGTCGGCCCGGTCGGTACGGGTGGCCGACGGGTCGTCCGCCGGGTCCTCGTCGGTCGACGGGCTGTCGACGGTTGCCTCATCGACACGCGACTCGTCACCCAGCGGCTCGGCGCCACCGGGCCGGACGTCCTCGTCGGCGGTCGGCTCGGGCGGCACGACGCCGGTGTCCTGCCAGGCGGCGTACTGCTCCTCGCTGACCACCCGGTAGCCCTCCGGGGCGGCGGCCTGCGCTGGGGTCTCCCGCTCGGAGAGGTCCACCTGGGACAGGTCGGACGTGGGGGGCGTGGTCGGCGTCGCCGCCGCGCCGATCGGGATCAGGAATTCCTGGGGGCCGCGCACCCGGACGAAGTAGATCAACCCGCCGAGGAAGACCAGCGCGGCGGTCCAGACGTTGAGCCGTACGCCGAGGATCTGGTTGGCCTCGTCGGTGCGCATCAGCTCGATCCAGAAGCGGCCGGCGGTGTAGCCCATCACGTAGAGCGCGAACGCCCGGCCCCGGCCCAGCTTGAGCCGGCGGTCGAGGAGGAGGACCAACGCGACCACGCCGAGGTTCCACAGCGCCTCATAGAGGAAGGTCGGCTGGTAGAGGCCCGGTTCGAGGATCGGCTGCCCGGCATCGTCGCGCAGCGCGTGCCCCGGATTGTCCGGGTCCATCCGGTGGATCTCCAGACCCCACGGCAGGGTGGTCCGGCCACCGAACAGCTCGTTGTTGAACCAGTTGCCGAGCCGGCCGACCGCCTGGGCCAGCGGCAGCCCGGGTGCCAACGCGTCGGCCACCACCCCGAACGGGATGCCGAGCTGTCGGGCCGCGATGAAGGCGCCGAGCGCGCCACCGGCGACGGCGCCCCAGATGCCGAGACCGCCCTCCCAGATGGCGAATGCCTTCATCGGCTCACCACCGGCGCCGAAGTATTTCTCCGGTGAGGTGATCACGTGGTAGATGCGGGCGCCGATGATGCCCGCCGGCACCGCCCAGACGGCGATGTCGAGCACGGCACCGGGCGCGACGCCGCGCTGCCGCAGCCGGCGCTCCGTCACCCAGCAGGCCAGCACGATGCCGGCGATGATGCAGAGCGCGTAGGCCCGGATCGGCACCGGTCCGAGCTGCCAGACCGCGGTGCTGGGGCTGGGCAGGGCCGCCTGGGGGGACAGCGAGGCGAGGGTCACGGGTGCACACGCTACCGCTGCACACCCCCGCAGCGGCACCCCGGGCCGCTGGAGTGCGCATCCCGGTGACTTCTGGTTTGCACCCCCGTACGCTCTTTGTCCATGAGCGCGCTCACCTGGGCGGTCGCCGCGGTCGTCAGTGACGACACCGGCCGGGTGCTGCTCTGCCGGCAGGGCCGGGGGGAGCGCCGATACGCGCTGCCCGGCGGGCGGCTACGCCCGGCCGAGAGCCCGGTGCAGGCGGCCCTGCGGGACATCCGCGCGGAGACCGGCTGGGAGATCGAGCTGGTCGACCTGGTCGGCGTCTACCACCTGACCGGCCCCACCTGGCGGACGTCCCCCGGGCGCGCCGGGCCACTGCCGGACGTCCTCGTGCACGTGTTCCGGGCCCGCGCCGCCAGGGTCCGACCCGCCGCCGACCCGCCGCCGGGCTGCCGGTTGTCCTGGCACTCCCCCGACGCGCTGCCCGAGTCGGTCACGCCGCTCACCCACGCCGCCGTCACCGATGCTCGCGCCGGCCGCTCCGGCGTGCTCCGCGACGCTTCGTGGGCACCGCCCGAGCCCATTGGAGAGCCGGTGAACGGGCCTGACGGGCACGGGGTCGTGGCGCAGCCGCCGGAACAACGTGGTGAGACGGCGGCGGACGCCCCACTTCGCCCCGGACCGCGCCGACACGACTGAGCGGCCCGACGCCGACCGGACGGGCAGCACCCGTTCGAGCGTGATGCCGGTGAGTCATCAGGATGACTCACCGGCATCGCACGCCTGAGACAGACAGGCCCGCCGCGCCGTCAGCGGGTGGGGTTGCGGACGCCTTCTGCGAGTTCGGCACTGAGGGTACGCAGGGCGGCCAGCCCCTCCGCCTCGCTGGGCGCGTCGAGCACGCACCGGACCAGGGCACTGCCGACGATCACCCCGTCGGCGTACCCGGCGACGGTGCCGGCCTGCACACCGGTGCCCACGCCCAGACCGACACCGACCGGCAGGTCGGTGACCGCCCGGACCCGGGAGACCAGCGTCGGCGCGGCGTCGGACGTGCTCGCCCGGGCACCGGTCACCCCCATCACCGCTGTCGCGTAGACGAAACCGCGGCAGTGCTCCACCGTCATCGCCAGCCGGGCATCGGTGGACGACGGCGACACCAGGAACGTGCGGTCCAGCCCGTGCGCGTCCGAGGCGGCCAGCCACTCGTCGGCCTCGTCGGGAATGAGGTCGGGGGTGATCAGCCCGGTGCCGCCGGCGGAGGCGAGATCACGGGCGAACACGTCCACGCCGTACCGCTCGACCGGGTTCCAGTAGGTCATGGTGACCACCGGAGCGCCGGTGGCCGCCACCGCCTCGATGATGCGCATGGTGTCCGCGGTGCGTACGCCACCGGCCAGGGCGATGTCACTGGCCTTCTGGATCACCGGCCCGTCCATCACCGGGTCGGAGTAGGGGATCTCCACCTCGATGACGTCGACGCCGGCCTCGACCATGGCGGTCATCGCGGCGATGCTGCCCTCGACGGTCGGGAAACCAGCCGGCATGCAGCCGACCAGCAGTGCCCGCCCGTCGGCGCGGGCCTTGTCGAAGGCCACCCCGATCCGGCTCATCTCACCGCTCCTTGTCGAGGATGCCGAAGTAGTCACCGGCGGTGTGCACGTCCTTGTCGCCCCGCCCGGAGAGGTTCACCACGATGGTGGGCTCGCGGCCCAGCTCGGCGGCGAGCTTCGGGGCCAGCGTGAGGGTGCCGGCGAGCGCGTGCGCGCTCTCGATCGCCGGGATGATCCCCTCGGTGCGGCAGAGCAGCTCGAACGCGGCCATCGCCTCGTCGTCGGTGACCGGCAGGTAGGTCGCCCGGCCGGTGTCGTGCAACCAGGCGTGCTCGGGCCCGACGCCCGGGTAGTCCAGGCCGGCGGAGATCGAGTGCGACTCCAGCGTCTGCCCGTCGGCGTCCTGCAACACGTAGGTGCGGGCACCGTGCAGCACGCCGGCCGACCCGCCGGTGATGCTGGCCGCGTGCCGGCTGGTGGTCACGCCGTCACCGCCGGCCTCGAAGCCGTACAGCCGCACGTCCGTGTCGCCGACGAAGGCGTGGAAGATGCCCAACGCGTTGGACCCGCCACCGACGCAGGCGGTGACCGCGTCCGGCAGCGCGCCGGTGAGGTCGAGGCACTGCTGGCGGGCCTCGTCGCCGATGCCCCGGACGAAGTCGCGGACCATCGCCGGGAACGGGTGCGGGCCGGCGGCGGTGCCGATCAGGTAGTGCGTCTCGTCGACGTTGGCCACCCAGTCGCGCATCGCCTCGTTCATCGCGTCCTTGAGCGTGCGCGAGCCGTTCGTGACCGGGACGACGGTGGCGCCGAGCATCCGCATCCGGGCCACGTTGAGGGCCTGCCGCTCGGTGTCGACCTCGCCCATGTAGACCACGCACTCGAGGTCGAACAGGGCGGCGGCGGTCGCGGTGGCCACGCCGTGCTGCCCGGCACCGGTCTCGGCGATCACCCGGGTCTTGCCCATCCGCTTGGTGAGCAGCGCCTGGCCGAGCACGTTGCGCACCTTGTGCGCGCCGGTGTGGTTGAGGTCCTCCCGCTTGAGCAGCACCCGTGCGCCGAGTTTCGCGGAGAACCGCCGGGCCTCGTAGAGCAGCGACGGGGTGCCGGCATAGTCACGCAGCAACGCGGCGAACTCGGCCCGGAAGGACTCGTCCGCCGTCGCCGTGCGCCACGCCCCGTCGAGCTCGTCCAGCGCGGCCACCAGGGCCTCGGGAACGAACCGACCGCCGAAGCGGCCGAAGTGGCCGGCGGAGTCGGGCTGCGAGCCGGCCACCGGGGCCAGCGCGTCGGCGCTCATCGGAAAATCCTCTCGGTGGGGCGTCCGGTGCGAGGTCAGCGCACCGGCCTGGGCGTTGCCGGGTGGTTGCCCGCGTTGACCAGTTCGGCGACGGCCTCGCGGGGGCTCTTCTGGGTGACCAGGCCCTCGCCCACGAGCACCGCGTCGGCGCCCGCCGAGGCGTACCGGATCAGGTCGTGCGGGCCACGGACGCCGGACTCGGCGATCTTGACGACACTGCTGGGCAGGCCGGGCGCGATCCGCTCGAACACGGACCGGTCGACCTCCAGGGTACGCAGGTCACGGGCGTTGACCCCGATCACCTGCGCGCCGGCCTCCAGAGCGCGGTCGGCCTCTTCCTCGTCGTGCACCTCGACCAGCGCGGTCATGCCCAGCGACTCGATGCGCTCCAGCAGACCCATCAGCACGTTCTGTTCGAGCGCGGCGACGATCAGCAGAACCAGGTCGGCGCCGTGCGCGCGCGCCTCGTGCACCTGGTAACTGGAGACCACGAAGTCCTTACGAAGCACCGGAACCGTGACCGCGGCCCGGACGGCCGCCAGGTCGTCCAGTGAACCACCGAACCAGCGACCCTCGGTCAGCACGCTGATCGCCCGAGCCCCACCGGCCGCGTAGTCGACGGCGAGGTCGGCCGGATCGGCGATCTCGGCCAGCCGGCCCTTGGACGGCGAGGAACGCTTCACCTCGGCGATCACGGCGACGCCGGGCTTGCGCAGCGCCGCGTACGCGTCCAGCGGCGGCGGCGCAGCCGCTGCCAGTTCACGGATCCGCTCGAGCGGAACCTGCTCCTGGCGTCGGGCGACGTCCTCACGTACGCCAGCCAGAATCTCGTCGAGCACGCTTACGGACGCTGCCTGACCGGCGTCGTCCCCCTCCGCGTGCGCATGCTCAGCAGTCACCAACGGACTCCCCTCTCCGGGCGTCATGGGCCGATGCTAGGGGCAGCCGACCTACGCCGGACGCCGGGGGTATGGCGCTGCTCACGAAAAGGGCTGCGGCATAATGGCCGACTTGCCGTGAACGGTGTGTCACGCAGCGCCACCTCCGATATCGACCACCGTCACGGGTACGGGGCCTGGCGACCACGGTCGAACCGGGCCGATCCATCGATCATGCCACCAGTCGGCGGACGGCGCTCGGCGACAACGACGCCGGTCGATGTTGTGAGCAAGCTCAAGGTTTGACAGCCGGACCTGGTCAGGGCCAGGGCGGGACAGTTGACCGGGCGTTCACGGCGGCGAAACGTCAGCCGGCGAGCATCGTCCTCGGGCAGACTCAATGGCGCGCCTACCCCGACCGTCGCAACTCCTCGTGCGAGGTGACCATGAGCATTTCCGAGCCGCAGCCGACCATCGGCCTGACCACCATCTCGCGCACTGTGGCGTCGCTCGCCGTCGGCGTGGTGCACAGCGTGGAGCGGGCCGTGGTGGGCGAAGGACGGATGCGGACCGCCCGCGGCAACGCCTGGGAGGCCGTCTGCGCCGACCGGGCCCGCGCCGACCAGCGTGCCGAGCTGAACCGCCTGGTAGCCGAACTGACCGCCGCCCGCGCCGCCGGTCGCCGAGCCCAGCGGGAGCACCAGCCGGTCGGCTGACCCCCGCCCACCGCGCCGGCCGCCGCGTCAGTCGGCCGTCGGGTCCTCGCCCCGATCCAGGGCGTCCCACGCCTCGGTGGTCCGCCGCCCCGCCAGCGGAGCCGGCGGACCCTCCGAACCAGCCGGCACCGACGTGGTCGCAGGGGCCGAACGCACCGGCCGCTCGTACCGGGCGCCCATCGCCGGCCAACCGCCACCACGCCACGCCGTCCACCACCCGCCAGCGGCAACCAGCAGACCGCCGAGCAGACAGAGCGCCGGCCACTGCCGGCTCACCGAACCGCCGATGTCGGCGACCAGCCCGTACCCGCCGCCAGCCGCCACGGCCAGCCCCAGCGCGCCGAGCAGCCCACCGAGCACCTGCCGCAGTCGACCCCGGGTGGCCAGCACCGCTCCACCACCCGCCAACGCCACCAGCGCCAACGCCGGCAGCCAGGGCAGCAGCCCGCCGCCGCTGCGGGTGTCCCGCACCGGCGGCAGCGGCGCCGGGCGCACCGTCAGCTCCACCGACCAGCTCCGCGTCGCCGCCCACAACGCCAGGCCCGCGCCGGCCAGACAGAGCAACACCGCGTACGTCAACTCGCGCCGACCCACGGCGGACCGCTCCTCGGCACTCACCGGCCCCACCTTCCGTTCGCGACTGCGGGGCTCCGCTGCGCTGCACTCCTCGCGCTCACCGAGCCCACCTTCCGTTCGCGACTGCGGGGCTCCGCTGCGCTGCACTCCTCGCGCTCACCGAGCCGGCCGCAGGGTTTCGGCGGCCGCGATCGCCGCCAGCACGGCAGCGGCCTTGTTCCGCGTCTCCTGGTCCTCGGCGGCCGGGTCCGAGTCGGCGACCACCCCCGCCCCGGCCTGCACGTACGCGCGGCCGTCGCGGATGAGCGCGGTCCGGATGGCGATCGCCATGTCCAGGTCGCCGCCGAAGCCGAAGTAACCGACAGTGCCCCCGTAGACCCCCCGGCGGACGGGCTCCAACTCTTCGATGATCTCCATGGCCCGCACCTTGGGCGCGCCGGAGAGCGTGCCGGCCGGGAAGGTCGCGGCGAGCGCGTCGAAGGCGGTCTGGTCGTCCCGCAACGTGCCGGTGACGGTGGAGACGATGTGCATGACGTGGCTGTACCGCTCGATGGTGGCGAACTCGGGCACCTCCACGCTGCCCGGCTGACAGACCCGACCCAGGTCGTTGCGGCCCAGGTCGACCAGCATCACGTGCTCGGCTCGCTCCTTCGGGTCGGCGAGCAACTCCTGGGCGAGCGCTGCGTCGGCGGCGGGGGTGCCACCGCGCGGCCGGGTGCCGGCGATCGGGTGCAGCAGCGCCCGCCGTCGCCCGTCCACGCCACCGGTGACCTTCAGGTGTGCCTCCGGCGACGAGCCGACGATGTCGAACCCGTCGAAGCGCAGCAGGTACATGTACGGGCTGGGGTTGCTGGTGCGCAGCACCCGGTAGACGTCCAGCGGGTCGGCGTGGATCGACCGCTCGAAGCGCTGGGAGAGCACGATCTGGAAGCACTCACCGGCCCGGATCGCCTCCTTGGCCGCCTCCACCGCCTTCGGGTAACCGTCGTCGGGCGTACGACAGAGCACCTCCCCGGCCGGCGGTCGCTCGACGGTGGAGATCATCGGCGGGATGGGCCGCGACAGGGCGGTGGTCATCGCGTCCAGTCGGCCGACCGCGTGGTGGTAGGCGGCGGTCACCTGCGGGGCGCGGTCCGGGGCGTCCGGTGGTGGCAGCACCGCGTTGGCGACCAGGATCGCCGAGCCGTCGTAGTGGTCGAGCACCACCAGGTCGGTGGCGAGCATCATGCCCAGCTCCGGCACGCCGAGGTCGTTCTCGGTCAGCTCCGGCAACCGCTCGAAACGGCGGACCAGGTCGTAACCCAGGTAGCCGACCATGCCCCCGGTCAACGGCGGCAGGCCGTCGGACGGGTCCCCCACCGGGCCGGCCAGCGCCGCCACCGTCTCCCGCAGCACCCGCATCGGGTCACCCTCGGTGGGCAGCCCGGCCGGCGGCTGGCCGAGCCAGGTCGCGACGCCGTCCCGCTCGACGAGGGTGGCGCTGCTGCGTACGCCGATGAACGAATACCGTGACCAGGCCATGCCGGCGGACCCGACGCCCTGCTCGGCCGATTCCAACAGGAACGTGCCCGGCCCGCCGGCCAACTTCCGGTAGACCCCGACCGGGGTCTCCGCGTCGGCCAGCAACCGCCGGGTGACCGGCACCACCCGCCAGCCGGTGGCCAGCTCGGTGAAGGCGGCCAGGTCGGGGCTGACGATGCCGTCGGTCATGGCTGGGTCTGCCTTTCGTTCACGGCCGTGGGGCTCGGCCACGCCGCGCTCACCGTGCCTCCGGCGTGGTGACGGGCAGCTCGGTGAAGAAGCAGGTCCGGTGGCCGGTGTGGCAGGCCGCTCCGACCTGGTCCACGCTCACCAGCAGCGCGTCCCCGTCGCAGTCCAGCGCGACAGAACGGACGTACTGGTGGTGCCCGGAGGTGGCGCCCTTGACCCAGTATTCGCGTCGGCTGCGTGACCAGTAGGTGGCGCGGCCGGTGGTGAGGGTGCGGTGCAGCGCCTCGTCGTCCATCCAGGCGACCATCAGCACCTCACCGGAGTCGTGCGCGCGGACCACGGCGGCCACCAGGCCGTCGGCGGAGCGGCGCAGCTGGGCCGCGATGGCCGGGTCGAGCCGGGACGGGCGAGCCGGCTCGGACACCACCGGGTCGCTCGGATCGCTGGGAACGCCGGTCAGCGGCGGGTCAGGTACGGGCACAGTGATGAATTGTCCCGCACGCGGTGCGGGTACCGGCGACCGCTCCCGCCCGGGCTGCGACGCAGACCCGGCGGGCCGGGCCAGCTGGGCCACGTAGCGGTCCAGCCGACCGTCGACCAGGGCGGCGGCCAGGTCCGCGCCAGCCGTGTCGGCGATCTCCTCGGCGTACGGCCGGATGAGCGGCAGTGTGCCGGCGACCAGCCGTACGGCGGCGGCCCACAGCTGGCTGGTGGCGCCCGGACGCAGCCCGAGGCAGAGCAGCATGTCCGACCGGTAGCCGGGTGGGGCGACCGGCAGTTCCAGGGCCGCCGCGAAGGCCGCCCGACGGGAGTGGACCCGCACCGACGGGTTGGCCGGGCGCAGCACCGACGGGCAGAGGCGGGCCAGGTCGGCGACGGCGAGCCGGACCCCCACGCGGTCGTTGGCGACGCGGGCGGCGGCGGCCTTACCGAGCGTGGCGATCAGCTCCTCCAGCCGGGGTGGCTCGGCGGGCTGACAGAGCACCGGCAGATCGATCCGGGGCCGCCAGTGCGGGTCGGCCCAGAGCAGTCGCGCCGGTGTGGTGACCGGCAGTCCGAACGCCCAGTCGGCCGGTTCGCCGAGTCGGTGCACCCAGGAGCGGACGTCACGGGCGGCCACCGAGACGTGGGTGACCCGGCCTGCGGACTCGGCCAGGTACGCCTGTCGGGCGGCGTACGGGGCACCGCCGACCAGCACGTCGAGGTCGACGTCGCTGTGTGCGGTGGCGGCGCGGCGGGCGTGACTGCCGCGCAGCAGGATGCCGACGACCGGCCGCTCGGCGCCCTGTCGCAACCGCGCGGCCCAGTCCTCAAGAAAACCGCTGTCCGGTAACGGAGCGTGACCCACCGCGCCATCGTGCCGTACGTCCGATCAGCGCGCAATGCCCGTTGGCGGACTCGCTGTCCGGTCCGGAGCCTACTGCCCGTTCTCACGCTGTACGCGACGGCGGGCAGTCAGACCCCGGCCTCGACCGTTGCGCCCGGATCGGTATTTCATCTAGCGTTGAGTTCAACAGATGATGAGTTTCTTTGGAGGTGCGCGATGGACGACGCGATAGCCGTCCGCGACCTGGTCGTCGACCGAGGCGGGCGGCGGGTGCTGGACGGCATCAGTTGCCGCGTCCCTCGCGGGGCGGTCACCGGCCTGCTCGGCCCCAGCGGCAGCGGCAAGACCACGTTCATGCGGGCGGTGGTCGGTGTGCAGGTGGTCGGCGGCGGGGAGATCACCGTCCTGGGCCAACCGGCGGGCACCCCGGCGCTGCGCCACCGGGTGGGCTACCTGACCCAGGCGCCGAGCGTCTACGCCGACCTGACCGTTCGGGAGAACGCCCGCTATTTCGCCGCCCTGTACGGGCGGGGGCGGGTCGAGGCCGACCGCGCGGTCAGCGATGTCGGGCTGACCGATGCGGCGGGCCAACTGGTCGCCACCCTCTCCGGCGGCCAACGCAGCCGGGCCTCCCTGGCCTGTGCGCTGGTCGGCGAGCCGGAACTGGTCATCCTCGACGAGCCGACCGTCGGTCAGGACCCGGTGCTGCGGGCCGACCTCTGGGCCCGGTTCCACGCGATGGCCGCCGCCGGCACCACCCTGCTGGTGTCCAGTCACGTCATGGACGAGGCGGCCCGCTGCGACCGGCTCCTGCTGATCCGCCAGGGACGGCTGATCGCCGACGACAGCCCCGCCGCCATCCGCACCGCCGCCGGTGTCGACGACCTCGACGAGGCGTTCCTGCGCCTGATCCGGGCCGGCGAGGCGGGCTCGACCACCACCGCCACGACAGCCGGACAGGAGCAGTCATGAACCCGCGGATCCTGGCGGCCACCACCGGCCGCATCCTGCGCCAGCTCCGGCACGACCGGCGGACCATCGCGCTGCTCGTGGTGGTGCCGGCCGTCCTGCTCACCCTGGTCTACTTCATGTACGCCGACCAGCCCACCCCGCCCGGCCAGCCGACGACGTTCGACCGGGTCGCGTTGGTGATGCTGGGCATCTTCCCCTTCGTGATCATGTTCCTGGTGACCAGCATCGCCATGCTGCGCGAACGCACCTCCGGCACCCTGGAGCGGCTGCTCACCACACCGCTGGGCAAGCTCGACCTGCTCTTCGGGTACGGCATCGCGTTCGGGCTGGCTGCCGCCGTGCAGGCCGCGGTCGCCGCCGGTGTGGCGTACTGGATCTTCGGCCTGGAGACCGCCGGCAGCATCGGTCTGGTGATCGGGATCGCCGTCGTCGACGCCGTGCTCGGTGTCGCCCTCGGGCTGCTGTGCAGCGCCTTCGCGCGCACCGAGTTCCAGGCAGTACAGTTCCTGCCAGTCGTGGTGATCCCCCAACTGCTGCTCTGCGGGCTGTTCGTGGCCCGCGACCAGATGGCCGGCTGGCTCCAGGCGCTCAGTGACGCCTTCCCCCTGTCGTACGCCATCGAGGCGTTGCAGGAGGTCGGTGCCCACGCCGAGCCGACCGGCAGAATGTGGCGGGACGTGGCGGTGGTGCTCGGGGCGGTGGTGCTCGCGCTCGTGCTCGCGGCGGCCACCCTGCGTCGACGCAGCGGGTGAGGCTGCGGCAGCCGTGGGCGGACCGGCCCACGGCTGCCCAGGTGGACGAACGAAGGGCGGCGATGACGCGGCGGACCGGCCGGCGACCCGGCAACCCGGACACCCGGGAGGCGATCCTCGACGCGGCGCGCACGGCGTTCGCCGAGCGTGGCTTCGACTCCGCCTCGATCCGCGCCATCGCCGGCACGGCAGGCGTCGACCCGGCGTTGGTGCACCACTACTTCGGCAGCAAGGAACAGCTCTTCCTCACCGCGATGAACTTCCCGGTCGACCCTGGTGAGCTGGTGCCGAAGGTGATCGCCGGCGACCCGGACGGGGCCGGTGAGCGACTGGTGCGCACCTTCCTCGGCGTCTGGGACTCACCGGCCGGCAGCGCCGCCCAGGCACTGCTGCGCTCCGCGGTGAGCAACGAGTGGACCGCTCGACTGCTGCGGGAGTTCGTCACCACCCAGGTCCTGCGGCGGGTGCTCGAACAGCTCGACGTCGATCCGGCCCAACTGCCGCTGCGCGGTTCCCTGGTGGCCACCCAGATGATCGGCCTGGCCATGATGCGGCACGTGGTGCGTCTGGAGCCGGTCGCCTCGGCGGACCCGGAAACCCTGGTCGCCGCGATCGGCCCGACGATCCAGCGCTACCTCACCGGCCCCCTGCCGACCTAGGGGCGGTCGCGGCGGGCCGGCTCTCGGGTTCGCAGGGTTGAACGGTGCGGAATCGGAGATGGTAGGGGAAGTCCGTCTCCGACAGAGCCCCAGGAACAGGATCATGAGCCAACCGACGAAACCCGTTCTGCAGGCCATCGGTCAGGCCTCCCTCGGCGCTGTCCTGCTGAGCACCGGCGTTGGTCACCTGACGACGAAGCGGCAGGAGTTCCGGGCACAGGTGCCGTCCTGGCTGCCGGTCGACGTCGACAAGGTCGTGGTCGTGTCCGGTCTCGCTGAGGTCGCGCTGGGATCGGCGTTGCTGGCGACGTGGCGCCAGCCCGCCCGCCGGTTGCTCGGCCGGGCCGTCGCCGGCTTCTTCGTCGGGGTCTTCCCGGGCAACATCGCCCAGTTCGTCGAACGCCGGAACGGCTTCGGGCTGGACACCGACCGCAAGCGGGCGCTACGCCTGCTCGGTCAGCCGGCGCTGGTGGCGTGGGCGCTGGCCGCGACCCGCGATCGGTCCCGCTGACGGCGTGCAGCCGGGCAGGTGGTGCCAGCGGCATGCCTGCCGGGCTCAGTACGGCGGATGGGCCTCGGCCGGGCGGCGCAACGTCGGGAGCAGCCAGCCCAGTTCGTCGGCGTCGGCCAGCGGATCCGGGAAGGCCAGCCGGATCCGACGCCGCGCGCCCGGTCGACCGAGGGCGACCACCAGCCCGTAACGGTCGATGCGCACCACCCGGGGTGGCCCGTCCGGGGTCTGCTCGGTCAACCCGAGCTGCCGGCGCAGATACTCGGTGACCTGCGCGCCGTCGCACTCCGCGAGGTCGGCCAGCAGACGCGCCTCGACCGGGTGCACCGGGTCCGGCTCGGCCTCGGCGTACTCCACCGGGTCGACCCGGTGCACGGCGCCGGCCCGCTCCCAGCGGACCTCGACCACCTCGAAGCGGAACAGTCGGAACCGGGTGCCCAGGTCGAGCAGGTCGCCGGTCGGCTCCACCGCGGCGAAGTCGACAGCCGCGTGGCGGGCCTCGTCGCCGTGCAGCTCGGCAGCCCACCCGGAGACCCAGGCGCGACCCAGACCGGGCGCACCGGCGGCGGGCGGCAGGTCGAGCACGTCGAGCACCACCGCCACGTCGCTGCCCCCGGCCACCGGTTGCAGCGCGGCGGCCAGGTGGCTGGCCACCGGCACCAGCAGCAGCACCCGCCCGTCCGGGTCGGTCACGTGCCGGGCGTGGTGCGGGCCGGGCCGGTGGGCCAGGTGGACGAGACCGGGCAGGCGGCCGGCGACGAGGGTACGAACGATCTCGGCGGGGTTGGGCCGCATGGGCGCGACCTCCTTCGAAGGTTAGGCTTACCTAAGCCGGAGCCTAGAGCACCTGACCTTCGACGTCCACCACACCGGCGCATCGCGTCACCGGGTCTGCTCCAGCCAGGACGCGTAGAGCAGGCCGTAGACCGAGTCCGCGTCGCGGACCAGCTCGTCGTGCGGACCCCGCTGCACCACCCGACCCCGGTCCACCACGATCACCTCGTCGGCCGCCTGCGCCGTGGAGAGCCGGTGGGCGATCGCGAGGGTCGTCCGGCCCCTGGTGACCGCGTCCAGGGTGCGCTGCAACCGCACCTCGGTCGCCGGGTCCACCGCGCTGGTCGCCTCGTCCAGCACCAGCAGGTCCGGATCCGCCACGTACGCGCGGGCCAACGCGACCAACTGCCGCTCACCGACGCTGAGCGCCTCGCCGCGCTCGCCGACCGGAGTGTCCAGCCCCGCCGGCAGGCCATCCAACCAGTCCGACAGACCCAGCTCGGTGAAGGCGGCGCTCAACTGCTCGTCGGTCAGCTCCGGCCGGGCGAACCGGACGTTGTCCCCCACCGTCGCGTCGAAGAGGAACCCGTCCTGCGGCACCATCACCACCCGGGAGCGCAGCGAGTCGAACCGGACGTCCGCCAACGGCACCCCGGACAGCAGCACCGCCCCCGCCGACGGGTCCATCAGACGGGTCAGCAGCTTCGCGAAGGTCGTCTTGCCACTGCCGGTCTCGCCGACCACCGCCACCCGGCTCTTCGCCGGAATCTCCAGGTCGATGTCGTGCAACACCGGCGGACCGCCCGGGTACGCGAAGCGCACCCCCGCGAACCGGATGTCCAACGGCCCGCTCGGCAGGTCCCGTCCCTGCTCCCCCGGGTCAGCCACGTCCGGGGCGACGTCCAGCACGTCCAGCACCCGACGCCAGCCCGCGATCGCGTTCTGCGCCTCGTTGAGCACCTCGGTGGCGATCTGCACCGGCTGGATGAAGAGCGTTACCAGGAACAGGAACGCGGTCAGCTGGCCGATCGACAGCGTGCCGTCCACGCCCAGCGTCACCCCCAGCACCACCACGCCGGCCAGCGCCAGCCCCGCGGCCAACTCACCGACCGAGCTGCCCACGATGCTGATCCGGATCGCCCGCTGCTGCGCCAGCCGCTGCCCGTCGATGGCCTCGTCCAGCCGCCGCTCGGTGCGCCCCGCGATGCCGTACGCCCGGATCACCGGCGCGCCCACCACGCTCTCGCCGATCGCGCCGAGCAGCGTGCCGGTGCGCTGCCGCACCGTCGCGTACGCCGAACCCAGGCGCTGCTGCAACTGCCGGATGACGAACACGGCCGGCAGGAACGCGGCCAGCACCACCAGGGTCAACTGCCAGGAGTACGCCAGCATGACGGCGGTGGTGACCACCAGCTGACCGAGGTTGACCAGCAGGATCACCCCGCCCCACTGGAGGAACTGGGTGATCTGGTCGACGTCGCTGGTCACCCGCGAGACCAGCGAGCCGCGCCGCTCCGACTGCTGGTGCAACATCGACAGGTCGTGCACGTGCCGGAACGCCCGCGTCCGCACGTTGGCCAACGCCGTCTCGCTGACCGTGAACAGCCGGCGCATCATCAGATAACCGCAGACCGTCGTGATCACCAGGATCGCCGTGGTGATCGCCACCACCGTCCAGACCACGTCGAGGTTCAGACCACCGACGAGGCCGCGGTCGATGCCCTGCTGCACGGCGACCGGCACGGCCACCCGACCGACCATGTAGACCAACGCCAGGGCCAGCGTGCCGGCCAGACCGGTCCGCAGCTCCGGCGACAGCGCCAGACCCCGGCGCAGGGTCTGCCAGGTCGTCTCCTCCCGCTTGTCACCCGTCCCCATGGGAGTCGTCACCGGTCCACCTCGATTTCCAGGCCCGAGGGCAGCGGCGCGACATCGTCGCCGTACGAACTTTCCTGCGCGCGGTCGACCTCGGCCTGCTCGTAGGCGGTGACGAGGTCGACGTAGCCGGGCACGGTGGCCAGCAGCTCGGCGTGGGTGCCCCGGGCAATCACCCGCCCCTGCTCCACGTAGATGACCTCGTCGGCGAGCGCGATGGTGGCCCGCCGGTATGCCACCACCAGGATCGACGCGACCGGCACCCCCGGCTCGGCCGTCGACGACCGCAGCCCGGCCAGGATGGCCGCCTCCACGCGGGGGTCCACCGCGCTGGTCGCGTCGTCGAGCACCAGCAGGCGCGGCCGGCCGGCCAACGCGCGGGCCAGGGTGAGCCGCTGCCGCTGCCCGCCGGAGAGCGAGGTGCCCCGCTCACCGACCATGGTGTCCAGGCCATCGGGGAGCGCGGCGACGAACCCGTCCGCCTCGGCGAGCCGAAGCGCCGCCCAGACGGCCTCGTCGTCGATGCCCTGCCGGTCGAGGGCGATGTTGGCGCGAACCGTGTCGTCGAAGACGAACGGCACCTGCGCGACCAGCGCCACAGTGCTGGCCAGCGACGCGGCGGTCAGCTCGCGCACGTCCACCCCGTCCAGGCTGACGGTGCCGGAGTCCGGGTCGACGAGGCGCACCGCCAGCGAGGCGATGGTGGACTTACCGGCGCCGGTCGGCCCGACCAGCGCCACCGTCCGACCTGCCGGCACGGTGAAGCCGACCTCACCGAGGACCTGCGCCCCGGTCTGGTGCGCCTCGGCCGGTGGGTAGGAGAAGTGCACGTCACTGAAGGTGAGGGTGGCCGGGCCGGCGCCGGCCGCGTCGAGCACGCGCTGCCCGTACGGCATCTCGCCGGTGGCGTCGAGCACCCGGCGGACCCGGTCCCAGCCGGCGACGCTGCGCGGCAGCTCGGCCAGGACCCAACCGATGGCCCGCACCGGGAAGGCCAGCACGGTGAAGAGGAAGGCCACGCTGACCAGCTCGGTCACGCTGATCGCGCCCTGGCGCAGCCGGAACGCCCCGACCACCAGCACGGCCAGGGTGCCGAGACTGGGCAGGGTCTCCAACAGCGGGTCGAAGATGCCGCGGAGCCGACCGACCGCGATCAACGAATCGCGCAGCTCACCGGCGCGGCCCGCGAACCGGGCGGTCTCCTGGGCCTCGCGGCCCATCGTCTTGACCACCAGAGCGCCGTCGAAGCTCTCGTGGGCGATGCCGCTGACCTCGGCGCGCAGCCGCTGCGCCCGAGCCTGCCGGGGCGCCATCCGGCGGGAGTAGACGACGTTGAGCGCGAACAGCGCGGGGAAGACCGCCAGGCCGACCAGGGCGAGCGCCCAGTCGGTGGCGAAGAGCGACACGATCGCGCCGACCAGCATCACCAGCGTGCCGACGGCGAAGGGCAGCGGCGCGATCGGGTACCAGGCCGCCTCCACGTCGGAGTTGGCGTTGGACAGCAGGGTGCCGGTGGAGTTGCGGTGGTGCCAGGACAGCGGCAGCTCCAGGTACCGGCGGGTGACCCGGCGGCGGTAGGAGGCCTGGAGGCGGTACTGCATGTAGCCGGCACCGAGCCGACGGCCGAAGATGCCCGCCACCCGCAGCACGCTGATCGCGAACAACGCGGTCGCCGCCAGCGCCAGGGTGCCCGCGCCCACCTCGCCGCGTTCGATGGCCGGAAGCGCCACCTCGCCGATGACCGACCCGACGACCCGCGCGCTGACGATGATCATCCCGCCGAAGAGCACGCTGCCCACGACCGCGACGGTGAAGATCCGTGGCTGCTCGCGGATCGCCTGCCGCAGGACCCCCAGCCCTCGGCTGAGCACGTCCCGACTTGTCCTGCTCGCCACACTCTCCCCCGCCGTAAGCCGCAATTATCTCCCTCATCCTTACCGGTCCAGGCCAGCACCGCCGACCCCGACGGGATATGTCGACCATCACGTACCGGACGGGGCGAACCGCGGACATCGAACCGGCGGACGGTAGCCGCGCGCCAACGGGCCGCCGGGCCTACGATCAGGCCATGCCGCGGTACGCCCGAGCCGAGCGCGATGCGCTGGCCGATCTCTTCCTGGCCCTCGGGCCGGACGCCCCGACGATCAACGAGGGGTGGGCGACCCGTGACCTCGCCGCGCACCTGGTGCTGCGGGAACGCCGCCCGGACGCGGCCGGGGGCATCATGCTGCCGCCGCTGCGCGGCTACGCCGAGCGGGTCCGTCTCCGACTCGCCGCACAGCCCTACCCGGACCTGGTCGACCAGGTGCGCAACCCGCCGTTCTGGAGCCCGGTCAGCAACCGGGTGACCGACGAGCTGGCCAACATGATGGAGTTCTTCATCCATCACGAGGACGTGCGGCGGGCCGGCTCCGGGTGGCAGCCGCGGGACCTGCCGGTGGGCCTCCAGGCTGCGCTCTGGAAGCGCGCCTCCCCGATGGCCCGGTTGACACTTCGCCGATTTCCGGCGGACCTCTACGTGCAGGCGCCCGGCCACGGCGAACTCTCCGTCGGCCGGGGCGGCGAGCCGCTACGGGTGGTCGGCGCCCCGGCCGAACTGGTCTTGTTCCTTTCCGGTCGGCAACGGGTGGCCCGGGTCCAACTGGACGGTCCTCCGGAGGCCATCCGACGCCTGCGGACCGCCAGCCTGGGAATGTGACGCTATGTCTGGAAACGGTCACAGGTCTACTGTGGAATGCCCCACACCCAGCGACGAAGGCTGATACCTCCTCCCGTACGCTTTACCGCGTCACTCTTCGCCGAGCGGCAACGAGTGGGGGCGGACTGTGCGAAGTTTCGCGATTTCGGCGCTGCGGGAGCCCCCGTTTCCCGTAGGTCGCCACGAGGCCACCGAACGGGTGGCGGACGAGAGCCTCGAGTGGGCGCAGACCTTCGGGCTGATCGATTCCAGCCAGCGGGTTCGTCGGCTGCAACGGGCCGACGCCGCCGGCCTGGCCGGCCGAGCCTGCCCGGCGGGCTCGGTGGACGGGTTGCGACTGCTCACCGACCTGATCAGCTGGCTCTTCGTGATGGACGACGCCTGCGACGAGGACGGCCTCGGCGCCGACCCGGTCCGGCTGGGACCGGCCATCAGCACCCTGCTCGACGTGCTGGACCGGTACGGCAACCCGGACGTCCCGCCGCCCGCCGTCGGGCCCCTGGGTGACGCGTTGCACGACCTGTGCCGCCGGACCCGGCTGCACGACGACCATGCGGCGCTGCTGCTGCGGTTCGTCAGCCAGATGCGGGAGTACCTGCTGGCACTGCTCTGGGAGGCGACCAACCGGGAGCGTCGGCGCGTGCCGGAGGTGGCGGAGTACCTCCAACTGCGCCGGCACATCGGCGGCGTGCACCCCTGCCTCACCCTGACCGACCTGGCATCGGCGCGGCCCCTCGGGGCGATCCAGCGCGCCAACCCGGCGCTGCTCGCACTGGATCTGCTGGCGGTGGACCTGGTCTGCTGGTGCAACGATCTCTTTTCCTACGGCAAGGAGAGCCAGGCTGATCCGGAGGCGCACAACCTGGTCACCGTGATCGCCCAGGGCGCCGCCGGGGACGAGGCGACCGCGCTGCGGACCGTGGCGAACCGGTTCAACCAGAGCCTGGCGGCATACCTGAAAGCGGAGGAGGCGCTGCTGTCCAGCGGGAACGACGAGATGACCCACGCGGCGGCCACCCGGCGCAACTGGGTCCGGGCCACCTACGACTGGTCAGTCGTGGCTGCCCGATACGCCTGATTCCGCCGGACCGGTCGGTGAGTTGGGCCGGCCGGACGATCACCAGGGCTAGCCGATGCACGGTGCCACGCAATACTCTTCGGTAACCATCATGACGTGACGACGGTCACGCCACCACCCCCGAAGGCGGCTCCAGCGATGGCTCTCGATGTACCGTACCGTTCCATCCCGGACATGTTCCTCAAGCGCGTGGCGGCCACCCCCGACCGGAACGCGTTCGCCTCCCCCGCCCCCGACGACTCGGGGCCCGTCTGGCTGACCTGGGAGCAGGTCGGCCAGCGTGCCAAGGCGGTCGCCGCCGGCCTGCACGGCCTGGGCGTCGGCCAGGAGGACCCGGTCGCGATCCTCGCCAACACCCGACTGGACTGGGTGATCGCCGATCTCGGCATCATGTGCGCCGGCGGGGCGACCACCACCGTCTACCCGACCACCGAGCCGGCGGACGCGACCTTCATCATCGCCGACTCCGGCTCGAAGGTGCTCTTCGCGGAAAATCCGGCCCAGGCGGCGAAGATCGCTGGCGCCAATCTGCCCGCGCTGACCCACGTGGTGCTCCTCGACGGCGACACCGACCAGGCCGCGGCGATCCCCCAGTTGACCCTCGCCGAGCTGGAGGAGCGGGGCACCCGCACGCTGGCCGCCGAGCCGGATCTGATCGACATGCTGGTGGCCGGCATCGGCCCGGACCACCTGGCCACCCTGATCTACACCTCCGGCACCACCGGTCGACCCAAGGGCGTCGAGCTGCTGCACGGCGGCTGGTGCTGGGAGGCCGTGGCGCAGGCGGAGGTCGGGCTGCTGCGCGACGACGACCTGCAGTACCTGTGGCTGCCGCTGGCCCACTCGTTCGGCAAGACGCTGCTCTGCGGTGCCATCCACGTCGGCCTGCCCACCTATGTCGACGGGCGGGTGGAGAAGCTGGTCGACCTGCTGTCGGTGATCCGCCCGACGCTGATGTGCGGCGCTCCCCGGGTGTTCGAGAAGGTCTACAACCGGGCGGTGACCACCGCGCAGGACGGCGGCGGCGCGAAGGCGAAGATCTTCGCCTGGGCCGTCGGCGTCGGCAAGCAGAAGGTGACACTGGAGCAGTCCGGCAAGCCGGTGCCGGCCGGGCTGAAGCTGCGCTACGGCGTGGCCGAGAAGCTGGTGTTCAGCAAGCTCCAGGCCCGCCTCGGCGGCCGGATGCGGGTGCTGGTGTCCGGTGCGGCTCCGCTCAGCCCGGAGATCGCCACCTTCTTCGCCGCGGCGAACCTGCCGATCTCGGAGGGCTACGGCCTGACCGAGACCAGCGCCGGCAACTTCGTCAACCCGCCGTCCGGGCTCCAGATCGGCACTGTGGGCCGGGCGATGGGTGACCTGGAGTGCCGGATCGACACCGACGGGGAGATCCTGGTGCGTGGCCGGCCGGTGATGCGCGGCTACCACAACCTGCCGGAGGAGACCGCCGCCGCGTTCACCGAGGACGGCTTCTTCCGCACCGGTGACATCGGCACCCTGGACGAGCAGGGCTACCTGCGGATCACGGACCGCAAGAAGGACCTGGTCAAGACCTCGGGCGGCAAGTACATCGCGCCGTCGCACATCGAGGGGATGTTCAAGGCGATCTGCCCGTACACCTCGCAGGCGGTCGTCGTCGGTCAGGCCCGCAACTTCTGCACGATGCTGGTCACGCTGGACCCGGACGCGATCCGGGGCTGGGTCGCCGGTGGTCCGCTGGAGGGGCGCAGCTACACCGAGATCGTCGCCTCGCCGGAGGCCCAGACGATGGTCGAGGAGTACGTCGCCCAGCTCAACGCCAAGCTCAACCGCTGGGAGACGATCAAGAAGGTGGCCATCCTGCCGCGCGACCTGACGATCGAGGACGGCGAGATCACCCCGTCGTTGAAGATCAAGCGGCGCGGTGTGGAGAGCAACTTCGCGGCCCAGATCGACAAGATGTACGCGGGCACGCTCGCCGAGCTGTGAGCCGGCCGAGGGTCCCGTGTCGGCGAGAGAGCCGGCACGGGGCCCTCACAGGTGGTGGCCCCGCCACCTCGTGTGTTCCTCTTCCGCGGCGAGCTGTTCCTCGAACGCCTTCTGCCGGACCCCGGCCCGGCGCCGCGAGTCGATGACCGTCTGCGCGGCCACGGCCAGCGTCGTGGCCAGGGCCAACATGCCCAACGCGATCAGCTCGGGCAGCGACCCGGCGACCGGCACCAGCGCGACCAGCAGCAGGATCCCGCCGATCGTGGGCCAGCGGGGGGCGCCGAGCATCAGCCGGCCGAGCACGATGAGCGCGAGCAGGTAGAGCGCGACCCCACCGTAGAGCGCCAACAGGTCGAGGCTCGGCAGCGGGATGCCCCAGCTCGGAGTGTTGGGATCGGCGCCCTCGTGGATCAGCCCCTTGAGCCCGAGCGCGAACAGGATGATGCCGGCGATGACCGGCAGGTGCAGGTAGCTGTAGGCGTTCCGGGCCAGGATGGCGCGGGCGTCCGGGTCGCGGGTGCGGTGCAGGGTCTGTTCCATGCCGAGCGCCAGGGTGTCGAAGTACGCCCACCACATCGCGGCGACCACCGCGACGCCGAGGACCGCGGCGAACAGCACCGGCCAGGTCAGCGGCAGACCAGCGGTCTCGCTGGGACTGAACCCGAGCGCGATGATGGTCTCGCCGAGGGCGACCAGGACGATCTGACCGTGCCGCTCCGCCCAGTGCCCGGCGGACAGCACCGTCCACCCGGTGCCCCGCAGCGCGAGGCCGGCTCCGTACTCCACGCCGAGGGCCGCGATCCAGCACACCAGGCGGGCCACCGACTCGGCTGTTCCGTCGAAGAGGCGCTGCGGCAGCAGCCCGGCGGCCACGATGAGGGCCGTGGCCAGCAGCGCCGGCAGGGCGAGCAGCTGCCAGCGTCGGCGCACGTCGCGGTTCCGGCGGCCGATCCACAGGAAGATCGCCGTCTCGCTCACCCGGACCACGAAGTAGCAGGTCGCGAAGACCAGCGGACCGTACAGCCCACCGGGTCGGTCGACGAACGCCTTCGGCAGACTCAGCGCCAGCACGAAGGCGGCGGCGATGGTGACGAAGCCGACCGCCGGGACGATGCCCTGGTCGGTACGGATCAGGTTGCCCAGCACGGCGAACCCGGACCAGCACCACCAGAGCAGGGCCAGCAGCACGAGGCACTGCACCAGGCCCCGGGCGGTCGGATTGCCGGCGGTGGCCGTGGTGACGTGCAGGAACGCGAAGACGAAGACCAGGTCGTAGAAGAGTTCGAGCGGGGTCGCCCGTGAGCCCGGCGCGCTCCGGCGGACCCCGCGCATCCCCCCGCCCTCGCCCATCAGGAGATTGTGGCAGCCAAGGTAGGGCGAAAGGTACATTCCCGCATACCGTGGAGAGATCTGGCGCTGGCCCGACGATCGTGGGCCGGTGGTCGGTTCGGCGATGGCTCAGGCGATGACGGCGGGCTCCCGCCATCGCTGCCGGCCGGTGCGGTCCAGGTCGTAAC
The DNA here is from genome assembly GCF_900090275.1 of Micromonospora zamorensis. Classification (NCBI taxonomy): domain Bacteria; kingdom Bacillati; phylum Actinomycetota; class Actinomycetes; order Micromonosporales; family Micromonosporaceae; genus Micromonospora; species Micromonospora zamorensis. The sequence continues at coordinate 4,403,886 of NZ_LT607755.1, forward strand.
GCACCGCCGCGATCCGCCCCACGGCCTCCACCAGGTCCGCAGCCGGCAGGGTGAACGGCAACCGCAGGAACCGCTCCATGGTGCCGTCCAGGCCGAACCGGGGGCCGGGAGCCAGCCGTACGCCGACCTCCTCGGCGGCCCGGGCCAGCGCGCTGGAGACCGGGCCGTCCAACTCGGCCCACAGCGTCACGCCACCCCGGGGCACTGTGACCCGCCAGTCCGGCAACCGCTGCGCCAGCGCGCCGAGCAGAGCGTCGCGCTGGACGGCCAGCTGGACGCGGCGCTCGGCCACGATGGCGTCGGCGTCGGCGAGCAGGTGCACAGCGACCAGCTGGTCCAGCACCGGGCTGGCCATGTCCACCCCGACCCGGACGGCGGCCAGCCGCTGCACCTGCGGCGCGGAGGCGCGCACCCAGCCGATCCGCAGGCCGCCCCAGTAGGGCTTACTCATCCCGCCGATGCTGATGACCCGGCTGTGCCGGTCGTAGACGCCGACCGGGGGTGGCAGCTCGGTGCCGTCCAGCGGAAGGTCCACGAAGGACTCGTCGATGACCAGATCGGTGCCGACCGCGTGGGCGGCGGCCACCACCCGCTCGCGCAGCGAGGCGGGCATCAGGTGCCCGGTCGGGTTCTGGAACTCCGGAATCAGGTAGGCCAGCTTGGGCCGGGTCTGCCGGAGGCTGCCCAGCAGCAGGTCCGGCTCCCACCCGTCGGCGGCCAGGCCGTGGGTGGTGATCCGGGCCCGTCGCCCGGCCAGCGCGGCGAGCGCGTTGGGGTAGGTCGGCGACTCGACCAGCACACTGCCGCCAGGGGCCAGGGCGAGCCGCAACACCAGGTCCAGTGCGTGCTGGGTGCCGCTGGTGACCATGATCTGGTCGGCCGAGGTGGGCAGGCCCCGGGCGGCGTACGCGTCGGCCACCGCCTCGCGCAGCTCGATGATGCCGGTCGGGTGGTAGCCGGCCCCGCCCAGATAGCGGGGCAGGTCCTCGGTGGCGGCACGGGCCGCCGTCAGGAGCTGCGGTGGGGCCGCCAGCGCGGCGACACCGAGGTCGAGCATCTCCCGGTCGTCCAGCGGGGCCCACAGGCCGGTGCTGGCCACCCGGTGGTTGCCGGGCAGCATCGTCCAACTGCCGGCGCCGCGGCGGCTGGCCAGGTGCCCGGTCTCGCGCAGTTGCCGGTACGCGGCGGTGACAGTGGTCCGGCTGATCCGCAACGCCTCGGCCAGCTCCCGTTCGGCGGGAAGCCGGACGCCCAGCGGCAGCCGGCCGTCGGCGAGCAGACCGCGCACCGTGCCGGCCAGCGCGGCGTAGTCGGGGCTGCGTCGGCGGCCCGGCAGGGCGTGCCACTGACCGAGCAGACGCGCCAATTGGACGCCGCGCACCTGACCCGTCATGGCCACTCCCCGGATATTGGCTTCTTCCTCGACGTGGATTGGCACCTAGGGTGGCATGCATGGCATTGCTTGGCAATCTGCGGCACCGGCCGGTTCGACGGTTGGTCCAGCTCTACCTCGGGCTTGTCCTCTACGGCGTCAGCATGGCCCTGATGGTCCGCTCCGACCTGGGCCTCGACCCATGGGACGTGTTCCACCAGGGCCTCTCCGAGTTGACCGGGCTCTCGTTCGGCACCGTCACCATCGGCGTCGGCGCGCTGGTGCTGCTGCTCTGGATCCCGCTGCGACAGCGGCCGGGTCTCGGCACGATCAGCAACGTCGTGGTGATCGGTCTGGTCGTGGACGCCACACTGGCCCTAATGCCCGCCGGTGGCCCCCTCGGCGTCCGGATCGCGCTGCTCGTCACCGGGATCGTCGCCAACGGCGCCGCCACCGGCATGTATCTCGGTGCCCGCCTGGGCCCGGGCCCACGTGACGGGCTGATGACCGGATTCGTGGCCCGCCGGCCGGGCTGGTCGGTCCGGCTGGTGCGCACGGTCATCGAGGTCACCGTCCTGGCGCTGGGCTGGCTGCTCGGCGGCACTGTCGGCCTGGGCACTGTCGCGTACGCGCTGGCCATCGGTCCGTTGGCCCAGCTCTTCATCCCGCCGTTCGCCGTACCCGAGGAAAGTGTGTCCGACGCCACCGCGCACGGTGCCACGGTCCCCGACGGTGCCGTGTCCGACGGCGCCGCCGCTCCCCCGGCGGAGGCCGACGTGCCGCGACCAGGCAGCACCGCCCCGGCCGCTCCCACCGGCTGAGCCCTCACCGACCGTTCACGAGCCGGCACACGGTGGTGGTCCGGTGTGCCGGATGGAGGGTGGGTGTTCCCTTCCGCGACGCGCGCCGTCATCATCTCTGCATGGGGGAGAACGGTTGGCGCTGGACGGACGCCTGGATCTTCGTGTCGCTGGTCATCGCGAGCGGAGCCGGACGGCACCACCGGTCGGCCACTAGTCGACGGCCGGAGGGCGTCCGCCTGACCGACGTGCTCTCCACCGCCGACCACCTCAACCACGCGATCCCGCAAAGGCACGAGGTGGAGGCCGCGATCCGGCGGCTGGTCGGCGCCGGGCTGGTGAGCGTCGCCGACGGCTGGTTCCGGATCACCGCCGAGGGTGAGCAGCTCTGGCGCACCCGCCCTCGGGCGGGGGTGGCGACCATGGTGGACACCGTGCAGGGGGTGCTGACCCGCCGGCACGCACCCGGCAGCGCGGACTGGATCCTGGAAGAGGCCGACCACGCGGCGGCCGTCCAGGAATACGCGGTCCGTTCGATCCCGACGCCCCGGCGGTCACCGGAGGGGCACTCCGGCGTGCACTGACCGGCTCAGCGCACCGGGTGGCCGCTGTGTCGCAGCGCGTCCTTGACCTCGGCCACGGTCAGCTCACCGAAGTGGAAGACGCTGGCGGCGAGCACCGCGTCCGCTCCCGCACCGATCGCGGGCGGGAAGTGAGCCACCTCACCGGCGCCGCCACTGGCGACCACCGGCACGTCCACGACCGCCCGCACCGCGGCGATCAGCTCCAGATCGAAGCCGGCCTTGGTGCCGTCGGCGTCCATCGAGTTGAGCAGGATCTCCCCCGCGCCCAGCTCGGCGCTCCGCTGCGCCCACCGCACCGCGTCCATTCCGGTGCCGCGCCGACCGCCGTGGGTGGTGACCTCGAAGCCGCTGGGCGTGCCGCCGTCGGGCGACCGACGCACGTCGAGGGAGAGCACGAGCACCTGCCGGCCGAACCGGTCGGCGATCTCGGCGATCAGCTCGGGGCGGGCGATGGCGGCGGTGTTCACACCGACCTTGTCCGCCCCGGCGCGCAACAGTGTGTCGACGTCGGCGACCTGCCGGACCCCGCCACCGACGGTGAGGGGGATGAACACCGACTCGGCGGTGCGGCGCACCACGTCGAGCATGGTGCCCCGGTCACTCGAGGACGCCGTGACGTCGAGGAAGGTCAGCTCGTCCGCACCCGCCCGGTCGTACGCGGCGGCCAACTCCACCGGGTCGCCGGCGTCGCGAAGGTCGAGGAAGTTGACCCCCTTGACCACCCGCCCAGCGTCCACGTCCAGGCAGGGGATCACGCGCACCGCCACCGTCATGCCGCGAGCCTATCCTCCGCCAACGACACGGCGGCCGACCCGATCGGGTCGACCGCCGTGAACGAGGCCTGGGTCACACCTTGACGAGCATCTTGCCGAGGTTGTCGCCACGCAGCAGGCCGATGAACGCGTCCGGAGCGTTCTCGATGCCGTCCACGATCGTCTCGTCGTAGGACAGCGTGCCCTCGCGCAGCCAGCCGGCGACGTCGCGGACGAACGCCGCCCGCATGTCGTTGTGGTCGTTGACCAGGAAGCCGCGCAGGGTGAGCCGCTTGCCGATGACCAACGCCAGGTTGCGCGGCGCGGCCGACGGCTCGGTCTCGTTGTACTGCGAGATCATGCCGCAGATCGCGGCCCGGCCGTGCAGGTTCATGGCCGAGATGGCGGCCTCCAGGTGATCGCCGCCGACGTTGTCGAAGTAGACGTCGACGCCGTCCGGCGCGGCTGCCCGCAGCGACTCGCGGACCGGCCCGTCGTGGTAGTCGAACGCGGCGTCGAAGCCCAGCGCCCGCAGCCGCTCGACCTTGGCCGGTGAGCCGGCGCTGCCGACCACCCGGCCGGCACCCTTGAGCTTGGCGATCTGGCCGACCAGGCTGCCGACCGCGCCGGCCGCGGCGGAGACGAAGACCGTCTCGCCGGGCTTCATCGCGGCGACCTCCAGCAGCCCGGCGTACGCGGTCAGCCCGGTCATGCCCAGCACGCTGAGGTACGCGCTGACCGGCGCCACGCTCGGGTCAACCGGCCGGGCTGCGGTGGCGTCGAGCAGCGCGTACTCCCGCCAGCCCAGCCCGTGCAGGACGGTGGTCCCGACGGCGACGTCCGGTGCCTCGCTGGCCACCACCTCGCCGATCGAGGCACCGTCGAGCGGCGCGTCGAGGGCGAACGGCGGCACGTACGACTTGACGTCGTTCATCCGTCCGCGCATGTACGGGTCGACCGACATGTACTGGTTGCGGACCACGATCTGGCCCGGGCCCGGCGTCGGGACGTCGGTCTCGACGAGTCGGAAGGTGTCCTCGGTGGGCCAGCCCTGAGGGCGGCTGGCCAGGTGGATCTCGCGGTTTCTGGTCACGGGGTGGTCGTCCTCTCGTCCGCGGTGGGGGTCTCGGTCCGCGAGGTCACGCGGCCAAGGTCTCCCGGACGGTCAGCGTGACGTCGATGTTGCCGCGGGTCGCGTTCGAGTACGGGCAGACCTGGTGGGCCTGCTCGACGATCTGCTCGGCGGTCTCGCGGGAGACGGCGGGCAGGTCGACGACGAGCTCGACGGTGAGCCCGAAACCGCCGCTGCCGTTCGGGCCGATGCCCACCTCGGCCGCGACGACGGAGTCGCTCACGTCGGCCTTGGCCCGGCGGCCCACCAGCCGCAGCGCGCTGTGGAAGCAGGCCGCGTAGCCGGCGGCGAAGAGCTGCTCGGGGTTGGCGGCGCCGCCGGCGCCACCCATCTCCTTCGGCACGGCCAGGTCGAGCGCGAGGGTGCCGTCGGAGGTCTCGACGTGGCCGTCGCGGCCATCACCCTTGGCGGTCGCGGATGCGGTGTAGATGACCTGCATGAGAGTCACTGCTCCTTCTGTCGATGGATGGTGTCGGTGACCCGGGTGAGCGTGTCGCGCAATGCGACAAGCTCATCGATGCCCAGCCCGGTGGCCAGAGCGATCCGCAGCGGGACGTCGCAGAGCTGCTCCCGCAGCGCCCGCCCCTGCTCGGTGAGGCCCACCTCGACCCGCCGCTCGTCGCGCGCCGACCGCCGCCGAACCACCAGGCCCGCTCCTTCCAGCCGCTTGAGCAGCGGGGAGAGCGTGCCGGAGTCCAGTCGCAGCTCGGCGCCGAGCTCGGACACCGTGGGGGCGTCGTCGGGGCGTTCCCAGAGCACCAGCAGCACCAGGTACTGCGGGTAGGTCAGCCCGAACTCGTCGAGGATCGGCCGGTAGACGTCGGTGAGGGCGCGCGACGCGGCGTAGAGCGCGAAGCACACCTGTCGGCGCAACAGCAGATCATCGGTCACCGCTGAACCGTAGCCCACAATTAAGTTGTGCACAACTTATCTGGCCGGGAAGCGGCCGGCACCACGCCGACCGCCGACCTCAGCGACCGCCGAGGTACGCCTCCAACTCCACCTCGACCAGGTGCTCCGGATCCAGCAGACCGGCCACCACCACCAGGGTCGCCGCCGGCCGGACCGCGCCGAAGACCGCGTTGTGCGCCCGGCCCACCTCGTCGGCGTGCAGCCGGTCGATCACGTACATCCTGGTCCGGACCACATCGCCGGGCTCCGCACCCACCTCGGCCAGCGCGTCCAGCCCGATCCGCAACGCCTGCGCGGTCTGGGCGGCGGCGTCACCGACGTGCACCACCCGACCGTCCACCGTCGCCGTGCAACCGGCCGTGAACGCCAGGTCACCGGCCCGGACCACCCGGGAATAGCCGTACCGCTGCTCCCACGGGCCACCCGAGGAGAGCCGGGTGACCGTCACGCCTCGGCCAGAGTCCGCAGCGCCTCGGCCACCGTGAAGGCACCCGCGTAGAGCGCCTTACCGGCGATCACACCCTCCACCCCGAGCGGCTCCAGGGTCGCCAACGCCCGCAGGTCGTCCAACGTGGACACCCCACCGGAGGCGATCACCGGCCGGTCGGTGCGGGCGCACACCTCGCGCAGCAGGTCCAGGTTCGGCCCGCGCATCGTGCCGTCCTTGGTGATGTCGGTGACCACGTACCGGCTCGCGCCCGCCTTGTCCAGCCGCTCCAGCACCTCGTACAGGTCACCACCGTCGCGGGTCCAACCGCGCGCCGAGAGGGTGTGGCCGCGCACGTCCAGCCCGATGGCCACCCGGTCGCCGTACTCCCCCACCACCCGGTCACACCAGACCGGGTCCTCCAGGGCGGCGGTGCCGATGTTCACCCGGGTCGCCCCGGTGCCCAGCGCCGCCCGCAGCGACTCGTCGTCCCGGATGCCGCCGGAGAGCTCCACCTTCACGTCCAACTGGCGCACCACCTCGGCGAGCAGGTGCGCGTTGGTGCCCCGACCGAACGCCGCGTCCAGGTCGACCAGGTGGATCCACTCGGCGCCGTCCTGCTGCCAGGCCAGCGCCGCGTCCAACGGCTCGCCATAGATGCTCTCGCTTCCGACGGCGCCCTGCACGAGCCGGACGGCCCGGCCGTCGGCGACATCCACAGCGGGTAACAGGGTGAGGCTCAACGTCTTCTCCTCGATCAGGTACGACGGTCCAGGGCGATCACGACGATCGCCGGCAGTACGAGCAGCAAGAGCACCATCAGCGCGACACGCAGCGCCAGGTTGTCGACGAACGTCCAGATCAGAATCAGCGCGGCACCGGTCAGCAGCACGATCGCGGCCCGCTCACCCCGGCTGTGCCGGGGCAACCGTCCGGAGCGGCCCCGCCGCACCTGCGGCGTCAACCGGCGGACCACCGCGCGACGGCGCTGACGGCGCGCCACCTGCCGCTGCCGGACCGCCCGCTCCCGGGCCTGCTCGGCCTCACGCACCGCCCGACGACGGGCCCGTTCCCGGCTCACCGCGACACCCTCGCGCCGGGCACCGGGCGACGACGGTCAGTCACCGCTGGGCAGCGTGACGAGCCAGTTGCGCAGCAGCGCGGCACCGGTGTCGGCGGACTTCTCCGGGTGGAACTGGGCCGCCGACAGCGGACCACGCTCCACCGCGGCGACGAAATCAGTGTCGTGATGGGCGGTGGTCACCGTGGCACCGGCAGCAGCCAGCGCCGCCGGGTCCCCCATCGCGTACGAGTGGACGAAGTAGAACCGGCTCTGCTCCGACAACCCGGCGAAGAGCACCGACCCCTCGGGCGCCCGGACCGTGTTCCAACCCATGTGCGGCAACCGGGTGGCGGCCAACCGGGTCACCCCGCCGGGCAGCAACCCGAGCCCCTTGGTCACCACACCGTGCTCCTCGCCGTACTCGAAGAGCACCTGCATGCCCACACAGATGCCGAGCACCGGCCGACCCGCCGCCACCCGCTCGGCGATCACCGGGCCGGCACCGAGCGCCTCGATCCCGGCCATGCACGCCGCGTACGCGCCCACCCCCGGGACCACCAGGCCGTCGGCGGCGGCCGCGGCGGCCAGGTCGTCGGTCACCCGCACGTCAGCGCCGGCGGCGGCCAGCGCCCGCTCCGCCGAGCGCAGGTTGCCCGAGCCGTAGTCGAGCACCACCACATCACTCATGTCGTCACCCCGATCACCCGTTCTCCGGCAGCAGCCGCAGAACCCCGGCGACAGTGGCGAGCACCGCGAGCGCCGCGGTGACCAGGACAGCCGCCTTCGGCGCACCCTGCCGGTAGAGCGACCAGGTGCCACCCACCAGCACCCCGGCCAGGATCAGCAACAACGTCGGCAACGCGGCACCCATCAGAGCCACCCTCGAATCGCGACTGCGGGGCTCCGCTGCGCTGCACTCCTCGCGCTCATCAGAGAGCACCCTTCGTGCTGGGAATCGCGCCCGCCGAGCGTGGGTCGATCGCGGTCGCCTCCCGCAGCGCCCGGGAGACCGCCTTGAACTGCGCCTCCACCACATGGTGCGCGTCCGGGTGACCGCCCGGCCGGGCCGCCCGCAACACGTCGACGTGCAGCGTGACCCGGGCCGCCTGACCGAAGGACTCCCAGATGTGCCGGGTCATGCTCGTCGCGTACACCGGCCCGATGTACGGGGCCAGCGCCGGCTCGTCGTGCACCACGTACGGCCGACCCGAGAGGTCCACCGCGGCCCGGACCAGCACCTCGTCCATCGGCACGGTCGCCGAGCCGTACCGCCGGATGCCGGCCTTGTCGCCCAGCGCCTGGTCGAACGCGGCACCCAGGGCGAGCGCCGTGTCCTCGATCGTGTGGTGCGCGTCGATCTCCAGGTCACCCACGGTGCGCACGGTCAGGTCGAAGCCGCCGTGCCGGGCGATCTGGTGCAGCATGTGGTCGTAGAAGCCGACGCCGGTGCTGATCTCGGCGGCGCCGGTGCCGTCGAGGTCGATCTCGACGAGGACCTTGGTCTCCTTGGTGATCCGCTCCACCCGGGCGGTCCGGCTCATCACACAGTCTCCATTGCAGAAAGGAAGGCGTCGGTCTCGGTCGGGGTGCCCGCGGTCACCCGCAGCCAGCCGGGCAGGCCGACGTCACGGACCAGCACCCCCTGTGCCAGCAGCGCCTTCCAGACGGTGGTCTGGTCCCCGCCCACTTCGAAGAGCACGAAGTTGGCGTCGCTGTCGGCGACCCGCAACCCACGCTCGCGCAGCGTCGCCACGATCCGGTCCCGCTGCGCCATGATCGCGCTGACCGTGCCGAGGAGTGCGTCGCGGTGGGTCACCGCCGCCCGTGCGGCGGCCTGGGTCAGTGCGGAGAGATGGTACGGCAAACGGACGAGCTGCACCGCCTGCACCACCGCCGGGTCGGCGGCCAGGTAGCCCAACCGCCCGCCGGCGAAGCCGAACGCCTTGCTCATCGTGCGGCTCACCACCAGCCGCGGGTGGCCGGGCAGCACCGCGAGGGCGCTGACCGTGCCCGGTCGGGCGAACTCGGCGTACGCCTCGTCCACGACCACCATGCCCGGCGCGACGTCGAGCACCGCGGCGATCACCGCCGGGTCCAGTGCCGTGCCGGTGGGGTTGTTCGGCGAGCAGAGGAAGACCACGTCGGGCCGGTGCTCACGGACCTGGGCGACCGCCTCCTCGGCGGTCAACCCGAAGTCGACGCCGCGCTCGGCGGGCACCCACCGGGTGCCGGTGCCGAGGGCCAGCAGCGGATGCATCGAGTACGCCGGAACGAAGCCGAGCGCGCTGCGCCCCGGCCCACCGAACGCCTGCAAAAGCTGCTGCTGGATCTCGTTGGAGCCGTTGGCCGCCCACACCTGCTCGACGGTGAGCCCGTGCCCGAGATATTCGGCCAGGTCGGCCCGGAGCGCGAGCGCGTCCCGGTCCGGGTAGCGGTTCAACTCGCGCAGCTCGGCCGCGAGCGCCTTGCCGATCGCCTCGACCACCGGCTCCGGCACCGCGTACGAGTTCTCGTTGGTGTTGAGCCGCACCGGCACGTCGAGCTGCGGCGCCCCGTACGGCGAGAGCCCGCGCAGGTCGTCGCGGATCGGCAGCTCATCCAGGCTGCTCATGCCGGCACCCCGCTTCGCGAGGAGGCGGCATGAGGCACCGGGCGACTGAGCCAGCTGGTTCGCTCGCTGCGCTCGCTCACGCCGCTCCACCCGGGAAACGGGCCTGGACCGCCTGGCCGTGCGCCGGCAGGTCCTCCACGTTGGCCAGGGTCACCACGTGCGGGGCCACCTCACGCAGAGCGGTCTCGGTGTATTCGATCAGGTGCACGCCGCGCAGGAACGACTGCACCGACAGGCCCGAGGAGTGCCGGGCGCAGCCGCCGGTGGGCAGCACGTGGTTGGACCCGGCGCAGTAGTCGCCGAGCGACACCGGCGACCAGGCGCCCACGAAGATCGCCCCGGCGTTGCGGACCCGCAGCGCCCACTGCCGGGCGTCGACCGTCTGGATCTCCAGGTGCTCGGCCGCGTAGGCGTCGACCACCCGCAACCCCGCCTCAAGATCGTCGACCAGGACGACGCCGCTCTGCTCACCGGTCAGCGCCGTGGTCACCCGCTCGGTGTGCTTGGTCGCCGGCACCTGCCGGGCCAGCTCCCGCTCGACCGACTCGACCAGCGCCAGCGACGGGGTGACCAGCACGCTCGCGGCGAGCGGGTCGTGCTCGGCCTGACTGATCAGGTCGGCGGCCACGTGCGCCGGATCGGCCGTGTCGTCGGCGAGGATGGCGATCTCGGTCGGCCCGGCCTCGGCGTCGATGCCGACCACGCCGCGCAGCAGCCGCTTGGCGGCGGTCACCCAGATGTTGCCGGGGCCGGTGATCAGGTCGACAGGGTCGCACCGCAGCTCACCCAACGGGTCGACCGCGGCGCCGTACGCCAGCATCGCCACCGCCTGGGCCCCGCCCACGGCGTACACCTCGTCGACGCCGAGCAGCGCGCACGCGGCGAGCACCCGGGGGTCGGGCAGACCGCCGTTGTCCTTCTGCGGCGGGCTGACCACCACCAGCGACCGCACGCCGGCCGCCTGCGCGGGCACGACGTTCATCACCACCGTCGACGGGTACATCGCCAGGCCACCGGGCACGTAGAGGCCGACTCGGTCGACCGGCAGCCAGCGTTCGGTGACCGTGCCGCCGGGGACCACCTGCGTGGTGTGGTCGGTGCGCCGCTGGTCGTCGTGGACCCGACGGGCCCGGCTGATCGACTCCAGCAGCGCGGCGCGCACAGCCGGGTCGAGCACCCCCTCGGCCTCGGTGATCGCCTCGACCGGCACCCGCAGCACCTCCGGGGAGATGCCGTCGAATCGCTCGCTGGCTTCCCGGATCGCCGGGTAGCCATGCTCGCGAACCGCTTCCACCAGCGGGCGGATCCGCTCGACGGCAACCGACACGTCGAGCTGGGCACGGGGCAGCAGGCGGCGCGGGTCTCCGAGACCCTTGCGCAGGTCGATCCGATTCAGCACCCTTGCGAGTCTAGGCGGCCGGCACGGTGTACACCCGAGCCGCCCGTCCGCCGGGACGGTGAGCCGGGCCACGCCCACGCGGGCGAGATTGGTTAGGCTCGACCATGTGACCGCACGGCTGCCGGTGTTTCCGCTCGCAACGGTGCTCTTTCCCGGGTTGGTGCTGCCGCTGCACATCTTCGAGGAGCGCTACCGGGCGCTGGTCCGACACCTCGTCGACCTGCCCGAGGGCGCTCCCCGCGAGTTCGGTGTGGTGGCCATCCAGGCTGGCTGGGAGGTCGCGCCCGCCGGTCCCGGCGCCCGCGCGACGCCCGGCGTCGGCGACGTCACCCTGCATGAGGTGGGCTGCACCGCCGAGCTGCGTCAGGTGACCGAGCTGACCGATGGCGGCTTCGACATCGTCACGGTCGGCCGACGCCGTTTCCGGATCGCCGAGGTCGACGACAGCGCGGCCCCCTATCTGACCGCCGACGTCGAGTGGCTGCCCGACCCGGCCGGGTCGGACGAGGTGGCCGATCTGCTGGCCGCTCGGGTGATCGCGGTGTTCCGGCAGTACCTCGGCCTGATCCGCTCCGACCCGGAGGAGATCTCCGAGCAGCTGCCGGAGGATCCGACGGTGCTCTCCCACCTGGTGGCGGCGACCGCGGCGCTCACCGTCGACGACCGGCAGCGCCTGCTGGCGATCGACGACACCGCCGCGCGGCTGCGCGCCGAACTGCGGCTGCTCAACCGCGAGGCGGCTCTGCTGCGCCAGGTGCGGGCGGTTCCGGTGCCGCTGGCGGAGCTGGCGTCGTCCCCACCGACACCCAACTGAGGTCGGCCGGCTCGGGTTCCGGGCGCAGGCCCGGCCACCGCGACCAGCCGGCCAGCAGGGTGTACGTGATCGCGGCCCCGAAGGCCGGCAGCAGCAGGTTGCCGTGCGGCACCGGCAGGATGCCGAGCAGCCAGTCGACCCCGCCGGCCCGCAGGTCCGGGGGCTTGGTGAAGGACTGCCCCGCCGGGGCGGTGTCCAGCAGCCGGTCGAAGGTGGCCAGACCGACCCGCCGCCCCACCTGCCAGGCCACCGGCGCGGCGGCCAACGCGCCGAGAACCGCGGCGAGCAACCCGACCGGGCCGCGCCGCCGGCGCAGCACGAACCACAGGGCGAGCGCCACCAGCAGCCCGAAGCCGAGCCCGAGCAGACTGAACCACCCGTCCGCCGCGATCGGCTGCTCCGGTTGCGGGTCTGCGTAGATCGCCCCCTCGGCGGTCTTGAGCACCGGCGTGGCCGGCGCGAGCACGGCCCACAGCAGCCCGAACGGCACACCCAGCACGGCCAGCGCGAGCACGGCGCCCAGCACCGTCGCCGCGGTGCGCAGCGGACGACGCGGCTCGTCGGAGGTCAACTCGAACCAGCTGCGGGACGCGGTCGAGGGTGCGGCGCCCGGCGGTTCGGCGTACGCCGGCGGTTGGGCAGCGGGCTGCGTCTGCGACGTGGTCGCCCCCGACGGGTCGGGCGAAGCGGCCCGGTCGGGATCGTCGACGGGCCGCTCGGGTTCGGGGTTGTCCGGGCTCACCCGATGATCCTCTCAGGCCCGGTGCAGGGCCGGGGCTCCGGTGGCGGCAGACCAGCTCACCGGGCGAACGGCTCCACCATCATCGCCGCCGCCTGCAACCAGGCCTGCCGGGTCTCCGGCTGGAGTTGGTGGTACTCGATCGACGACCCGGTCTCCAGCGCCGGGTCGTAGGGCACCACGGCCACCCCACGCGTACGGGTGGCGAAGTGCCGCTCCAGGTCGTCCTGCAACGACGAGCGGCCCGGGGTCGGGCAGGAGATGAGGGTGATGGCGTTGTCCGCCAACTCGCCCATGCCCTCCTCGTGCAGCAGGTCGAGCATCCAGTCGGCGCTGAACGCCGCGTCCTCCCGGGGCACGGTGGTCACCACGAGCTGGTCGGCGGCCTGCATCACGGTGCGCCAGTTGGGGCTCTCCACGTTGTTGCCGGTGTCGACGCAGACCACGTCGTGGGTGCGCCGCAGCAGCTCCAACACACGTCGGACGGTGAACTGGTCCAGTCGTTGGGCGAAACGCGGGCTCTCCTCGCCGGCCAGCACGTCGTACGAGCCGTCGGACGCGTGCCGCAGGTAGTCGTCCAGCCGACCCAGCAGGGTCTCGCCCTCGAGGATCTCGATCTGCGCCAGGTCGGTGATCAGGTGACGGATCGTCCGGGCGTGCCGGGCACTGCCGGCGCGCAGCCCGAGGGTGCCGCGCAGCTCGTTGTCGTCCCAGGCCAGCACGCCCTGCCCGCGCACACTGCCGACAGTGGCTGCGGCGAGCACGGTGGCGGTGGTCTTGTGCACCCCGCCCTTGGGGTTGGCGAAGGCGAACACCCGGGGCGTGCCCAGGTCACGCCGGAGCACCCCGTTGGCGCGTTCCTGCTCCTGGTCGACGCCCTGCGGGCGCCACTCGATCCGGGGCGGGTAGGCGCGCTCGGCGACCGCCGAGCCGACCGCCGGGGCGGGTGGCGGTGCCACCGGCGCGACGGGTGGCGGGGCCACCGGCGGTGCGACCGGTGCGGCGAGTGGCGGTGCGACCGACGGGGTCGCGGGCGCCGGGTAACCGGTCTCCGGTTGGTAGCCGGTCTCCAGCAGGGCGTACCGGGACTGCACCGGCGGGTCGCCCGGCCGGTAGCCGTTGTCCAGCAACGCGTATCGCGACTGGGCCGGGTCGGGGACGGCCGGCGGTGGCTCGGGCTCGGCCCGGTACGTCGGTTCGGCCCGATAGCCCGGCTCGGCCCGGTATTCCGGCTCGACGCGATAGCCAGGCTCGGCCCGGTACGTCGGCTCGGCCCGATAGCCCGGCTCGGCCCGGTATTCCGGCTCAACGCGATAGCCAGGCTCGGCCCGGTACGTCGGCTCGGCCGGGTAATCCGGCTCGGCGCGGTACGCCGGCTCCGACCGGTACGCCGGCTCAGAGCGGTAGTCCGGCTCAGAGCGGTACACCGACTCGGCCCGATAGTCCGGCTCGGCGCGGTAACCCGGCTCCGCCCGGTAACCCGGGTCGGCCCGGTAGGCGGGGTCGACACGGTAGGTCGCCTCGGCCCGGTAGTCGGGCTCCGCGCCGTACGACAGCTCGGCCGGATGCCCGATGGCGGACGCCCGCCCGGCGTTGCCGTTCGGTGCCGCGCGCCGTGGCAGCGGATCCGGTGACGGGTCGTCGGCATGCCGGTCCGGCTCGGTCTGCTCCGCGCCGCGACCGCCCAGCCGGGCACGGTCCAACAACGCGCGCCACCGCGGCGCTGGTTCGGCCGGCCGGCCCCAGCCGGTCTCACTGCCCTCCACGGCCCGCCCTCCCAGCACCATCGATCTCCGTCTGACAGGCTACGAACCAAACCCTATTCGGACCACACCTCAGAGCGCACACCAGCCGACGCAGATCACGACGACGCGGGCGTCGGCAGCTCGGCACCGATGCCGTCCGGGGAGGTGGTGACGGTCGGCGGGGGTGGCTCGGTCGGCGTGGCCGGCGACGGCGCGGGTGACGGAGTCGTGACGACCGGTGCGGGTTCCGACGATTCGCCCATCGACGCCATCGGCGCGGGCGCGGGTGGTGTCGACGGCGCGTCCCCATCGGATGTGGGCGCCGGACTCGCCCCTATGTCGACGGGCGGACGCACCACGTCGCGCTGCTCGGGCAGCGGAGGTGTGAAGACCGTGCGGTCCAGGCGGTACACCTCGGGAGCGGGGTCGACCGCGCGTACGTCCGGCCGGGCCGCCACACCGCGCAGCGCCCCCGGGGTCGCTCGCACCACAGCGGCGTAGACGCAGGCGCAGCCGGTCCGGTACGCGGCCGCCTCGGCGGCGGCCACCTCGGCGCCGCTGGCGTAGCGCTCCCGCAACTCCCGCTCATCCGGCCCGTCACCGTCGACACTGGCGGCCAGCGCCCGGTAGTCGGCGGCTTCGACGTCCTTACGGGCCGCCACCTGGTCCATCCCGGCCACGACGTCGTCCGGCACCCGCAGCGCGGGAATCTTGACGATCTCGGTCTGCCGCCCGGGTAGCGGCACCCGCCCGAACACGGTGGAGACCCCCACGTCGCCGAGGACCGTCGCCAGACGCTGCGGCGGCAGGTACGCGGCAAGCGTGACCAGCGCGTAGGTCCCGTCCCCCGCGGACTGCGCCGACGCTGGCAGCGCGGCCAGGTCGGCGGCGGCGGACCGCAGGTAGCCGGGGACGGAATCGCCGTCGGTCACACCGACGCGGGTCACCTCACCCACCGTCCGGTCGCCGACCGGAGTGTCGTCGACGGCCCAGACCGCGGTGCCCAGGACCGCCGCCGCAGAGAGCACGGCGGCCCAGGTGAGCACCCCGGACCGCGCCGACCGCTCGCCGAGCCGGGTCACGGCCCGGCTCAGCGGCGGCAGCAGCCGTTGGTCCAGCTGCCGCAGCAGGTTGCCGGCGCGCACGGGCGGGATCCCCTCGTCGGAGCGGTGTCGGGCGGTCGCCGCTCAGTCACGCAGGATCTGAAGCGCACGGTCCAGGTCGTCAGGGTAGTCGCTGACGAACCGGACCTCGTCCCCCGTTCGGGGGTGCAGGAAGCTCAGTTCGCGGGCGTGCAGCCACTGTCGGGCCAGACCGAGACGGGCCGAGAGGGTGGGGTCGGCACCATAGGTGAGGTCACCCACGCAGGGGTGCCGCAGGGTGGAGAAGTGCACCCGGATCTGGTGGGTCCGGCCGGTCTCCAGTCGAACGTCGACCAGGCTGGCCGCCGGGAACGCCTCAATGGTGTCGTAGTGGGTGATGCTCGGCTTGCCGCCGGACACCACCGCCCAGCGGTAGTCGTGGGTGGGGTGACGGTCGATCGGCGCGTCCACGGTCCCGCGCAGCGGGTCCAGGTGACCCTGCACCACCGCGTGGTAGCCCTTGTCCACCTCGCGGTACTTGAAGGCCCGCTTCAACGCCGTGTACGCCTGCTCGCTCTTGGCGACCGCCATGATCCCGGTGGTGCCCACGTCGAGCCGGTGCACCACGCCCTGTCGCTCGGCGGCGCCACTGGTGGAGATGCGGTGCCCGATCGCGGCGAGGGCGCCGATCACGGTCGGGCCGGTCCACCCTGGGCTGGGGTGCGCGGCCACGCCCACCGGCTTGTCGACCACCACGATGTCGTCGTCGGCGTAGACCACCCGCAGGCCGGGCACCGCCTGCGGCACCACTGTCGGCGGTGCGACCGGGGCCGGCAGCGTGACGTCCAGCCAGGAGCCGGCCTTGACCTTGTGCGAGTTGGGTCGGGCGGCGCCGTCGACGAGCGCGTCCCCGGCATCCACCAGGGCCGCGGCAGCAGTGCGGGAGAGCCCGAACAGGCGGGACACCGCCTGGTCCAGTCGCATGCCGTCGAGGCCGTCCGGCACCGGGAGGGAACGGTGGTCGCCGCCAGCGGCGAAGGCGGAGGTCATGCCCGCTCCTTCTGGTCGGCGCCCTGGGTGGCGTCCGTTTCGGCCGGGGCGTCGTCGCGTCCGGCCCGCCGGCCGTCCCGCTGGCGGCCGGTCAGTTCCAACAGGACCGCCAGCAGCACACCGCAGACCAGCGAGCTGTCCGCCAGGTTGAACACCGGCCAGACCTGGCCGTACGGGTCGAAGAGGCTGATCATGTCGACCACGTGCCCGTGGAAGGGCGAGGGCGCCCGGAAGATCCGGTCGACGAGGTTGCCCAGCGCGCCACCCAGCACCAGGCCGAGGGAGATCGCCCAGGGCAGCGAGCGGAGTCGCAGCGCCATCCAGACGATCCAGCCCACCACACCGATCGTGATCAGCGGGAAGATCCAGGTGTGGTCCGCGCCGATGCTCCAGGCCGCACCGCTGTTGCGGGTCAGGCTCAGGTAGACGAACCCGCCGAGCAGCCGGACCGGCTCCCGGTCGGTCAGCGCGGCCAGCGCGAGGTGCTTCGTGACCAGGTCGGCCAGCAGGGCCACGAGGGCGACTCCGGCAAGGATCGCGACGGCCCGGGGCCGGCGTGTGCCGCCTCCCGGGTCGGTGCGGCCGGGCTCGGCGGACGGTACTGCGGTCATGCGCTCCCCATCGACAGTCTCGGCGGTGATCGCTCACCGTCTCATCGCCGCCGGGGAACGGACCTCAGCGCCGCTCCTCCAGCTGCTTGCACGTCACACACTGGGTGGCCGACGGGAAGGCGGCGAGGCGCTCGACCGGGATCGGGTTGCCGCACCGCTCGCACCAGCCGTAACCACCCTCGTCGAGGCGCTCCAGAGCGCGCTCGACCTGCGTGATCCGTTCCAGAATGCTGTTGGCGAGAGAGATCTCCTGCTCCCGCTCGAGCGTCTTGGTGCCCGTGTCGGCCTGGTCGTCCCCGGCCGAGTCGGTCAGCCGGTCGCGCTGCAGCTCGGTGATCTCACTCAGCGTCTGATCGTACTCGGCGCGAAGCTCGTCCCGCCGCGCCGCCAGCGCCGCCCGGATCTTCTCGGTCTCCGCCGTGCTCCGGGTGGGCTTGGTCACCGGCTTGCGCCCGGCGGTCCTGGTGTCGGCTGGCTTCGCCATGGGTCGCTCCCTCGGCCGGGGAGCCGCGTGGTCCGCGGCATCCTGGTTCGGGGGGCGCCGACCAAGGCGTCCCCTAATGTACGAAAAGGGGCGCACGGCAATGATGGCCGCGCACTCCGGAGGTTGGCAAGAATACGGAACGTACAGGCGTCCGACAACGTGCCGCACCGTCGCTCCGCTAAACAGCCCCTAGCCCTGCCTAACTGGGGCAAAGGGAACGCTAGCAGATCAATCGACTGCCTCATCCCCGTACTCACCAAACCACCGAGCCAGGCGACCCCGCCGGCTGACCGCCCGCAGCCGGCGCTCCGCGGCGTCCCGCACCCCCGCGGTCGCCACGATCAACAAGCTGTCGCCGGTCTTCAGGCGGGTGTCCGGTGCGGGCACGAAACCCACCCCGTCCCGCAGCACCAGCGTGACCGATGCGCCCAACGGGAGCCGCAGCTCGTCGACGTGCACACCGGCCAGCCGCGAGCCCGGCGGCACCTCCAACTGGAGCAGGTCCGCCCGCATCCGCTCCAGCGGCGCCGTCTCCACATGGATCTCGGCCGCCTCGGCCGGCGCTGTCACCCGCAACCACCGCGCGAACGGCCCGAGCGCCCCGGCCTGCACCAGCGTGAAGATCACCACCAGCACGAAGACCACGTCGAAGAGACGCTCCGCACCGGGCACCCGCTCGGAGAGCGGAATGGTGGCCAGCACGATCGGCACCGCCCCGCGCAGCCCCGCCCAGGACAGGAACGCCTGTTCGCGGAGGCTGACACGGAACGGCAGCGCCGAGACGGCCACCGACAACGGCCGGGCCAGCAGCACCAGGGCCAGTCCCGCGACCACCGCGGGCAGCACGGCCGCGTCCAGCCGACCCGGCGAGGCCAGCAATCCGAGCAGAACGAACAGCCCGATCTGGGCGAGCCACGCGAGCCCGTCCGCGAAACCGAGGATCGCCTGCCGGTGTGACAACCGGGCGTTGCCCAGCAGCACCCCGGCCACGTAGACGGCGAGGAACCCCGAGGCGTGCAGCACCGCCCCGGCGGCGTACGCCAGCACGGTGATGCCCACCGCGGCGATCGGGTAGAGCCCGGCCGAGGGCAACGCGGCCCGGCGCAACGCCCAGGTGCCGGCGACACCCGCGCCCACACCCACCGCCGCACCCACACCAAGCTCGTAACAGACCAGCCCGACCTCGTACCACCACGGGTGCGCCCAGCCCTCGTGGGACAGCAGCACCACCAGCAGCACCACCGGGGCGTCGTTCATGCCCGACTCGGCCTCCAGCGTCGCCACCAGCCGGGGCGGCAGCCGCAGCCGACGCAGGGTGGCGAAGACAGCCGCCGCGTCGGTGGACGAGAGCACCGCGCCATAGAGCAGCGCCAACCGCCAGTCCAACCCCAACAGCAGGTGTACGGCGACACCGACCACCACGATGCTGACGATCACGCCGACAGTGGAGAGCGCGGAGGCCAGCCCGAGCACCGGACGCAGGGTGGTCCACCGGGCGGTGAGGCCGCCCTCCGCGATGATCACGATGAGGGCGCAGAAGCCGAGGGCCCGGGTCAGCTCGACGTCCTCGAAGCCGATGCCCAGCCCGCCCTCGCCGATCGCCACGCCCAGCGCCAGGTAGACGAGGAGGCTGGGCACGCCGAGCCGGGTGGAGAGCCGCACCGCGCCGACGGCGACCAGCAGCACGGCCGCACCGAGCAGCAGCGCGATGTCCAATCCGGGCGTCACAGCAGCCTGGCCTGGGCGTTCCTCACTCGGCGGATCCGTCGCGCAGTCGGCGCAGCAGCTCGGACAGCTCCGGGCCGGGCCGATCGACGAGGAAGAGTTTGTCGCGACTGGCCGCGCCGACCCGCAGTGACACCGCGCCCGGCCGGAGGCCCAGGGCGGCGGCCAAGGCCTTGCGGGCCGCCTCGGTCGCCCGACCGTCGACTGCCGGGTCGTGCACCGCGATCACCAGGGCGGGCCCGTGTGGACCATCGAAGCGGCCACCCACCCGTGTACGGGAGGCGCCCGGCTTCACCCGTACCGCCACGGTGAGCGTCTCCTGCGCGGGCACCGGCGCCGCTTCAGATCGGCCGGGCGTCGGCGAGCAGGGCGGTGGCTGGCGCACAGTGCGCGCAGGGCGTGAAACCGAGCTCGACGGCCTCGGCGACCGGCAGCACCTCGGGCACCCGGCCAACGAGGTGCGGGCAGCTGGCGAGGTGGTAGCGGGGGTGACCGTCGACCACCTGGACGGCATCGGGAAGTCGCGCCACCCGGGCCGCCTCGGCGGGAGTGACTGGCTGCTCGGCCGGCTCGTCGGCCGTCGGGGCACCGTCGAGGAAGGCGTCGTCGGTCGACGCCGCGAACGGCGACGCCGGGCTGACGGGCCGGGCGGGAGCGGACGCGTCGTCGGCCGGGGTCACGAACGGCGAGCCCGGATCGAACGACGGCGCATCATCGAACGGCGGCACATCGTCGACGCGCGGATCGAACGGCGGCCCATCATCGACGCGCCTGTCGAACGGCGGCGCATGGTCGGCCGGCGGCTCGGGTGGTTGCCGCCACCCGGTGCCGCCGGTACCAACCGTCGTGGGCACGTGCTGAACCGGCACCTCCGGCTCGACCAGCGGCGGCCCGTACGCGACACCCGTGGCCTGGCGGGCCGTGCGGGGTGCGTCGGGGGGTCGCCGGCCGGGCCGACCGGGATCCGCCATAGCGCGGTTGGCGGCTGCCTGGCGGGCGCCCACCACCAACGCCACGGCGGCCAGCAGACTGGCCGCGATGGAGATGATCAACATGAAGCTGGAGCCACTGGCCAGACCGAGCACCAGTAGGACCACCGCGACGAGGATGAGCAGAAGACTTGCGACTATCACGGCTCACCCCCGCCGCGTCGTACCGTCCAGGCTGGGCCGGCGATCGTCACCATTGGCGGAGAACGATCGCCGGCCGGTGCTCAGCGTCCGGCTTCGAGGGCGCCGGAGCGCCCGCCGCCGCCGTACGAACCGGCGAGGCCCGCAGCGGCCAGCCCGTTGCCGCCGGCAACCCGGCCTGCCTCGGAGCGGGTCATCTCGGCTTCGAGGCCCTGGCCGCGACCGTCGAGGTCACGCAGCTGGCTCTCCAGGTAGGCCTTGAGCCGGGTGCGGTACTCGCGCTCGAACTGCTTGAGCTCCTCGATGTGCTTCTGCAGCGCCGTGCGCTTGGCGTCCAGGCCGCCCATGGCCTCCTGGTGCCGCTGGCGGGCGTCCCGCTCAAGGGCGTCAGCCTTCGCGCGCGCCTCCCGGGTCACCTCCTCGGCCTTGCCACGGGCCTCGGACAGCAGCTGGTCGGCCTCGCGACGAGCGTCGGACACGTGGTCGTCGGCGGTGCGCTGGGCCATCATCAGCACGCGCAGGGCCTGCTGCTCACCGTCACCGGTGACGCCGCCGCCAGCCGGGCCGCCGGTCGCGCGGACCTGCTCGAGCTCGGCCTGCATCGCGCGGGCGGCCTGCTCGGCCGCCGACTTGTCGCGCTGCACCCGGTCCAGTTGGGCCTTGACGTCGTTGAGCTCCGCCGCCAGTCGGGCGTCGCCGCCGGGGCCGGCGGGGGCACCGCCACGGCCGCCGCGCTCCACCTGGGCGCGCAGCTCGTTGTTTTCCTCGATGAGACGGGCGAGCTCGCGCTCGACCTCGTCAAGGAAGGCGTCGACCTCCTCCTCGTCATACCCCCGTTTGCCGATCGGCGGCTTTTTGAAGGCGACGTTGTGGACGTCGGCCGGGGTCAGCGGCATCGAAACTCCTCGGGTCAGTTGCGGCCGCGAAAGCGCGTCGGTCATCAGGCAGATGCCCTGATCGACGGCCCTAACACGAACTCCATCAGCACGAACAGGATAACCAGGAGCACAAGGGAGGCCAGGTCGATGCTCACGGTACCAATTCGCAGCGGAGGGATCACACGCCTCAACGCGTTGAGAGGGGGATCAGTGACGCTCCACACGGATTCCAATCCTGCCGATGCTCCACGCCCCGGTTGCCAGCGACGGCCGTACTGCAGGACGGCGCTCAACACGAACCGGGACAAGAGGAGGAGCAGGAAGACATAAAGGACCAGGTACAACACTTGCAGTAAGATCGACAACACGGTCAGCGACGTCCCTCGGGTCGGGCGGGGTCAACTCAGACTGAAAAAACCGCCCTCAGCGATCTTGGCCTTGTCCTCAGCGGTGACCTGGACATTAGCCGGTGAGAGCAGGAACACCCGATTGGTCACGCGCTCGATCGTACCGCGCAGGCCGAACGCCAGACCGGCGGCGAAGTCCACCAGACGGCGGGCATCGGCCTCATCCATCTCGGTGAGATTGATGATCACCGGAACCCCGTCGCGGAAGTGCTCACCGATCGTGCGCGCCTCGCGGTAGGTGGTCGGGTGCAGCGTGGTGATCTGGTAGCGCTGCTCCTCCTCGGGCAACGCCCGCTCACGCGACGCGACCTGCGGCGCGAGCGCCAGATTGTCGCGGGTGTGGTAGGTCAGCGCGCCGGAGGTCTCACCAGCCGACGACCGGGTGATCGACCGTACGCTGGCCCGCTCGGCCCGCTCCGGACGCTCGTTGTCACCACGCTCGGACTCGCTCAACCGCCCGCTCGCCCGCTCGGAGAGTCGACCCCGCTCACTGACCCGCGGCCGGGGAGCCGGTGGCTCCTCGGTGTCGTCCTCGTCCTCGTCGGCGAACTCCTCGGCGTACCGGCTCTGCCGGTAACGCGAGTCGCGGTAGCCACCCTTGTCGTAGCCACCGTCGTCGTAGGCCCGCTCGTCGTCTTCTTCGACCAGACCGAGCCAGACCCCCGCCTTGCGCAGTGCACCCATCCCGCGCCCTTCCGTCCGCCGTGCGGCACGCGCCCCCGTGCCATGTCGCCCGTCGCGAATGGACAACAATGCCCATCGGACCGGGGCGGCAATCCCCTGGCGCGCGATTCGCGTCGCGCGCCACGACCCCCGACTAGGGGACGCCACCCCTGAAACAACACTGATGTAATTTGCATGTCTCGCGGTCAGGCTACCGCAGCGTGGGACGCATTCCGAGCAACGCGCTGCCGACGCGGACATGTGTCGCGCCGTATCGGATCGCGATGTCGAAATCTCCGCTCATTCCCGCGGACAGCTCGGTCGCTCCCGGATGGACCGTCCGAAACACGCCGGCAACCTCCGCGAGTTGAGCGAAGGCCCGGTCCGGCTCCCAACCCAGCGGAGCAACCGCCATGAGACCGACCAGACGCAGCCCGGGCGCGTCGGCCACCGCCTCGGCCACCGGTTCCAGCCCGGCGCCCGGGTCGGCCGAACCAGGCAGTGCGCCACCCCGGGCCGCGTCGCCGTCGATGCTCACCTGGACCATGACGTCCAGCGGCACCTCCCGGTCGGCGCCGGCGTTGGCCAACGCCCGGGCCAGCCGGACACTGTCGACGGACTGCACCACGTCGGCGTACCGGACCACCGAGCGGGCCTTGTTGCGCTGGAGTTGACCGATGAAGTGCCAGCGGGGGCGCACCCCGGCCGCGGCCACCTCGGCGGCCTTACCGGCTGCCTCCTGGTCGCGGTTCTCCCCCATGTCGGTGACGCCGAGCCCGGCCAGCGCCAACACGTCGCTGGCCGGGTAGGTCTTCGTCACCGCGATCATCGTGACGTCGGCGCGGTCCCGGCCGGCCTGCACGCAGGCGTCGGCGATCCGGGACCTGACCTGAGCCAGACCGGCCGCGATCTCGGCGTGCCGGTCCGGCCCTACCGTGGCTGAGCTGTCGGTCATCGGCGGTGCTCAGGACCCGTTCTTGAGGAAATCGGGAACGTCCACGTCGTCGAAGAGCACTCGGCGCGGCGACTGGGCCGGAGCCGGGTTGGTCGCCGGCGCCGGCACCGGGGTGCTCTGCGCCGCCGGCTGGTTGGTGTTGGTCTTGCGGGTCGGCTCGGCCGCCTTGTACGCGGGCGTGCCGCCGTCGAAGCCCGCCGCGATGACCGTGACCCGCACCTCGTCACCGAGCGCGTCGTCGATGACCGCGCCGAAGATGATGTTGGCGTCCGGGTGGGCGGCGTCGGTGACCAGCTGGGCCGCGTCGTTGATCTCGAACAGGCCCAGGTCGGAACCGCCGGCGATGGAGAGCAGCACGCCGCGCGCGCCGTCCATGCTCTGCTCCAGCAGCGGGCTGGAGATGGCCGCCTCGGCCGCCTCGACCGCACGGTTCTCGCCGCGGGCGCTGCCGATGCCCATCAACGCGCTGCCGGCGCCGCTCATCACGCTCTTGACGTCGGCGAAGTCCAGGTTGATCAGACCCGGGGTCGTGATCAGGTCGGTGATGCCCTGGACGCCGGAGAGCAGCACCTGGTCGGCCGTGCGGAAGGCGTCCATCATGCTGATGTTGCGGTCACCCAGGGCCAGCAGCCGGTCGTTCGGGATCACGATCAGCGTGTCGCACTGGTTGCGGAGTTCGTCTATTCCGGTTTCGGCCTGCACCTGACGGCGCTTGCCCTCGAAGGAGAACGGCCGGGTCACCACGCCGATGGTCAGCGCACCGAGCTTGCGGGCGATGTTGGCCACCACGGGCGCGCCACCGGTGCCGGTGCCGCCGCCCTCACCGCAGGTCACGAAGACCATGTCGGCGCCCTTGAGCACCTCCTCGATCTCGTCGCGGTGGTCCTCGGCGGCGTTCTTGCCGACGTCCGGGTTGGCCCCGGCCCCCAGGCCACGGGTCAGCTCCCGGCCGACGTCGAGCTTGACGTCGGCGTCACTCATCAGCAGCGCCTGGGCATCGGTGTTGATCGCGATGAACTCGACGCCCTTGAGCCCAACCTCGATCATCCGGTTGACGGCGTTGACGCCGCCTCCCCCGATGCCGACGACCTTGATGACCGCCAGGTAGTTGTGCGGAGGTGTCATCTCCGGTCCTTTCCTTCGAGATTGGCTTCGGCCGACCGGGTACGGCGTGGCCAGACCAGCGGCCGACGACAGCTGTCACCAGCGAGAGTCAGGAGTGAACCCTCACCCTCTACTAGAGGCTTACAGTTATGTCAACCACTGAACCTCTTCGGGGCAACGTAAGCGCCACCACGCGATGAGCCAAGGACCCGCCCGGCGTGTCGCCGGCCGGAGCGCGACAGGTCACGCCTTGACGCGCTCGCCGGGTCAGCGGAAAGTCACCACGTCCGGGGCACTCACATCGATCCGATCGGTGTCCTCGTCGAGCAGCGCGGTGGCCACCCGGGCCTTGTCCGCGCCCCGGGTCGCGTCGCCCCACACCACCGTCCGGTCTCCGCGCAGCCGCAGGGTGATCCGGGCCAACCCCTCCACGCTCACGTCCACCACCTCGGCACGCAACTGCGGGGTCAGGGCGACGAGCACCTCCAGCCCGGCCCGCGTGCCCGGGTCGTCGGCGGCCGGTCGGGCCACCGTCACCTGCGGCATCCCGGCGGGGCGTTGGTCCACCGTCCGGAACGCCACCCCACTGCGGTCGATCAGGGCGTACGCCTCCCCCTGCGGCACCGCCGCCACCGGAGTCCGCTCGGTCACCCGCACCACCAGCGTGCCGGGCCAGTCGCGGGACACGGTGGCCCGCTCCACCGGCGCCAGCGCGCCGACCCGGCGGGCGGCGGCCGCCAGGTCCACCCGGGCCAGCGGCACCCCGTCCGGTACGGCGACCGCGTCGTGCACCTGCACCGGGGTGACCAGGTCGGCCCCCTCCACGCGCACCTCCCGCACACCGAACAGCCCGGTGCCCAGCACCGTCCAGGCGACCAGCCCAGCCAGCGCGAGCACCCCGGCGGCCACCGCCCAGGGCAGCGCCGCGCGCATGCGACGCTGCCGGGCACGGGCCATGAACCGGCGCGTCGAGGGCGGTACCGCGTCGCGGCTCGCCCGGACCAGCTGCCAACGCCGCGCCGGACCGCGACGCGGGGCGCCGCCGTCGGCGGCGCGGGTCCGCCCTCGGGCCGGGCCGGGACTCATCCGGCCGTGGGCGCCGTGCCGCCGGGCGCGACGGTGCCACCGAGGGCCGCTCCGTCACCCCCGGCCGTGGCGCCGCCCGGCACCGGATCACCGATCACCGGGCCGGTGGCCACCGGGTCGACGGTCGCGGTCGGCGCGGAGCCGTTCGCACGCGCCCCCAGGGCGGCCAGCAGCTCGTCGCCCATCAGCGAGATCGGCGGTGCGCCCATGGTCACCACGACGTCCCCTGAGCGGGCCCGGCGGACCACCTCGACCGGCGCAGCCTCCCACGAGTCGACGAAGACCTTGCGGTCGGCGGGCAGCCCCACCGCCGCGATCAGCGCCGCCGAGCCCTCGCCGGGCTGGCGCAGCTCGCCCGGCCCGAAGACCTCCAACAGCACCACCTCGTCGGCGATGGCCAGCGCCTCGGCGATCTCCGCCTGGTTGTCGCGGGTGCGGTACAGCCGGTACGGCTGGAAGACGACGATCAGCCGCCCGTCGCCGGCCACCTCGCGCAGCGTCTGCATCGCCAACGTGATCGAGGTCGGGTGGTAGGCGTACTCGTCGTAGACCAGCACGCCGTCCGCGACGCCCTTGCGCTCGAAGCGCCGCCGCACTCCGGGGAAGACCGCCAGCGCGGCCTCGGCCGCCTCCATCGGCAGTTTCAGCAGGTACGCGGCCAGCACCGCGGAGGCGCTGTTCAGCCCCATGTGCCGCCCCGGCACCGGCAACCGGAACTCGCCGAGTGACCGGCCGTCGATCGCGGCCAGATAGCGCACACCACGCGCCGAGGAGACGATCTCGGTCAGCCGCAGGTCGGCGTCGGCCGCCTCGCCGTAGGTGAACACCTGCCGGCCCTCGGCGCGCAGGCTCTCGGCCAGCCGCCGACCGCCCGGGTCGTCGGCGCAGGTGATGATGAACCCGTCCGGGTCGGTGAGGCGGGCGAACTCCACGAACGCCGCCTCCAGCGTCGCGTAGTCGCCGTAGGTGTTGAGGTGGTCCGCCTCGACGTTCGTGATGATCGAGACGTACGGGCGGTAGATGAGGAACGAGCGGTCGCTCTCGTCCGCCTCGACCACGAAGTGCTCGCCGGTGCCATGGTGGGCGCCCGAGCCGACCTCGGAGATCTCGCCGCCGATCACGAAGGACGGGTCCACACCGGCCTGCTGGAGCACCATCGTCACCATCGAGGTGGTGGTGGTCTTGCCATGTGTGCCGGCGACCGCCACCGCCCGGCGGCCGGTCATCGCCGCGGCGAGGGCCTCCGACCGGTGCAGCACCCGCAGCCCGCGCCGACGCGCCTCGACCAGCTCCAGGTGGTCGGAGGGGATGGCCGACGAGTAGACGACGGTGTCCACCCCGTCGAGGTTGGTCGCCTCGTGGCTGAGGTAGATGGTGCCGCCGAGCGCCCGCAGGCCCGCCAGCGACGGCCACTCCCGCAGGTCGCTGCCGGAGACCCGGATGCCACGGGTGAGCAGCAGCCGGGCCACGCCGAGCATGCCCACCCCGCCCACCCCGATCAGGTGGACGGCGCCCAGGTCCTCCGCGGTGAGCGTGCCGGCCGGGGTGAACTGCGCGGTCATCGGGCCACCGCCTGCATGACGAAGGAACGCAGGGCCTCGTCGCCGTCGCGTCGGCCGTACGCCCCCGCGGCCGCGCCCATCGCGTACAACCGCTGCGGGTCGCGGATCAGGGGGATGACGGTGCGCTCCAGCCAGGCCGGGGTGAGTTCCGCGTCGTCGACCAGGAGCCCGCCGCCGGCCTCCACCACGGGCAGCGCGTTGCGCCGCTGCTCCTGGTTGCTGTGCGGGTACGGCACGTAGATCGTCGGCAGCCCGATCGCGGCAACCTCGGCGACGGTCATCGCCCCGCCCCGGGCCAGCATCAGGTCGGCGGCGGCGTAGCCCAGCTCCATCTCGGACAGGTACGGCAGCGTCACGTACGGCACCGGCAGGTCGGTGGGGATCGGCACCGGCTCGTTGCGGGCGCCCATCACGTGCAGCACCTGCACGCCGTTGCGGGCCAGCTCCTTGGCCGCCCCGGAGACCGCCAGGTTGATCGACCGAGCGCCGGACGAGCCGCCGGAGACGAAGAGCACCGGCAGGTCCGGGCGGAGCCCGAAGTGGGCGCGGGCGGCGTCGCGAAGCGCGTACCGGTCCAGTGCGGCGATGGTGCGGCGCAGCGGCACCCCGACCACTGTGGCGTCGCGCAGCGACTCGGCCTGGCTCGGCTGGTGCGGGAAGCCGACGGCGACGTTCTTGGTGAACTTCATGCCCAGCTTGTTGGCCACACCCGGTGGCACGTTCACCTCGTGGATCACCATGGGCATCTCGCGACGCCAGGCGGCCAGGTAGGCCGGCACCGAGACGTACCCGCCGAAGCCGACGACCACGTCGGCCTGTACCTCGTCGATCACCTTGCCCGCGGCGCGCGCCGCGGTCCACATCCGGCCCGGGGTACGGACCAGGTTCATGTTGACCGACCGGGGCAGTTGGTACGCCGGGATCTGCCGCAGGTCGTAGCCCTGCGGCGGGATCAGGTCGTTCTCCATGCCCCGTGGTGTGCCGAGGCAGGTGATCCGGACGCCCGGGTCGTGTCGGCGCAGGCAGTCGGCGAAGGCGAGCAGCGGGTAGACGTGCCCCCCGGTGCCACCTCCCGCGAGCACCACCGAACGCAGCGGACCCATCAGCGTCTCCTTTCGCTCGCCGTACCCCCGCGGTTGCGGTCCTGGCGGACCCCGCGCGGCGCGGCCTGGTCGTCATGGCGCCGCTCGCGGGACCGGGGTACGGACCCTCGGCCAGCGGGCGGCGTCGCCGGTCGGCGACGCCGGCCGGGAAGCGGCGGCAACGGGGCCCAGAGTAGTCGGACCCACCGGGCCGGCGGACGGGCATGCAGTGCTCGGGCCGCATCAGGTTCGGCGCGGGCGAAGGACGCCAGCATGCCGATGCCCGCCAACGTCACCACCAGGGCACTTCCGCCGTCGGAGATGAACGGCAGCGGCAGACCGGTGATCGGCAGCAGCCCGACCACCCCACCGATGTTGATCACGGCCTGGCTGACCAGCCAGGTGGTCACTGCGGTGGCGGCGAGCCGGCGGAACGGGTCGTCGACCCGGCGGGCGATCCGGAACCCGGTGTACGCGAGGACCGCGAACAGGCTCAGCACCACGACGCACCCGATCACGCCCAACTCCTCGGCGATGATCGCGAAGATGAAGTCGTTGTGCGCCTCGGGCAGCCAGTCCCACTTCAGGCTGCCCTTGCCCAGCCCGACACCGAACCAGCCGCCGTGCTCGATGGCCAGTCGACCCTGGTAGAACTGGAGACAGCCGTCGAGCTTGCAGGTCTCCGGGTCGGGCGGGTTGAAGAACATGGCCAGCCGGGCGAAGCGGTAGTTGTCCTCGCCCCGCTCGCCGGAGCCGGCGCCCAGCGATGCCACCGCGACGAGCAAGCCGACGCCGAGCAGGCCGACCACGGTCAGCGCGCCGAAGACCCGCATGCGGACGCCGGCGGCCCAGAGCAGACCCACCACCAGGGCGAGCAGGCAGAGCATCGTGCCCGTGTCGTTGTAGCCGACCAGGACGAAGAGCAGGCCCATCACCGGGAAGAGCGGGGTGGCCAGCTCCCGCCACCAGCCCAGCGCGGCCCCCTTGCGGGCGATCAGGTGCGCACCCCACAACACCAGCGCGAACTTGGCCAGCTCGGAGGGCTGCACCTGGATCCCGCCGACGAAGAGCCAGTTCAGTCGCGCCTCGACCGGCCCGAACCCGGCCGACTTCTGCTTGGTGAGCCGGGCGTAGGCGACCAGCAGGTTGAGCACCAGCAGCAGCCCGATCGAGGTGAACAGCAGCGGTCGGCCCAGCGAGCGGTACGTGCTGGCGGGCAGGCGCTGGCAGACCCAGAACGCCCCGATGCCGATCACCGCGAAGATCGCCTGCTTGGTCACCGAGGCCGAGGCGTTGCCGTCCTCGGCGTAGTCCTTCACGCTGGTCGCCGAGAAGACCATGGTCAGCCCGATCAGCAGCAGCAGGCCGGCGCTGGACAGCAGCAGGTAGTAGGAGGCCAGCGGTCGTGCCAGCAGACCGCGCAGGGCTGCAAGCCCACCGGCCCCGTCCAACCCGCGCGGTGGTACGGGTGGTGGCGGGTCCGCTGCCCGCGGTGCCGCACCCGGTTCCGGGCCGCGCGCGTCGTCGGGCGGCGCGCCCGCCGCAGCGGTACGCGTCGCGCCCGGTGACCGTCGCGGCCGACCGGCTGTCCTGTCGTCGGTGCCTGAGTCCTCCCCCACCCCGACATCATCACCGCTGGACGCGCCGGGCACGCCCACAACGACGCACCGGGCGTGTCGAACTCCCGCGCCGGCCTTGAAAGCACCAACCGCCCGGACGGAACCCGCGCGGGGCGGGCCGTCCGGGCGGCCGGGGAGTGCGGGGATCGCGAGGGCCGATCAGGTCATGTTGGCGAGGAACTCGCTGTAGAACAGGCCCAGGGCGATGGCCACGCCGATGCCCGCGATGATCCAGAAGCGCACCACGATGTTGACCTCACTCCAGCCGGCCAACTCGAAGTGGTGCTGCAGGGGCGACATCCGGAACACCCGTTTACCGGTGGTCTTGAAGGAGATGATCTGGATCACCACGGACATCGTGATGATCACGAAGAGCCCACCGATGATCGGCAGCAGCAGGATGGTGCGGGTGGACATCGCCATGCCGGCGATCAGACCGCCCAGCCCCAGCGCCCCGGTGTCGCCCATGAAGATCCGTGCCGGGGACGTGTTCCACCAGAGGAAGCCCACACAGGCCCCGGCCGCCGCCCCGGCTATCAGCGCGATCTCCAACGGGTCGCGGACCTCGTAGCAGTACGGCTGGGTGTAGTTCGGGTCCGCGCACCAGTGCCGGTACTGCCAGAACGCGATCAACGCGTACGCGGCGAGCACCATCACCGAGGCGCCGGTGGCCAGACCGTCGAGGCCGTCGGTGAGGTTGACGCCGTTCGTCGCGCCCATCACCACGAAGATGAAGATGATCACCGCGCCGACCTTGCTGACCTCCAGGGCGTCGATGTCCCGGATGAAGCTCAGCGTGGTGCTGCCCACCGTCTCGGTGTTGGTCGCCAGGCCCGAACCGTCGGTCATCGTGCTCGGGAACCACAGCGCGATCACCCCGAAGACCGCGCCGACCAGGATCTGGCCGAGCAGCTTGCCGCGCTTGTTCAGCCCGGCGCTGTTGCGCTTGCGCACCTTGAGGAAGTCGTCGAGGAAACCCACAGCGCCGGAGAAGACCATCAGCCCCAGCAGCACCAGCGCCGTGATGGTCGGCTCCACCTGGGCGATCTGCTGGTCCGGCAGGCTGGTCAGGGCCAGGTGCCCGGCCACGTACGCGATCACCGTGGCCAGGATGAAGACCACGCCGCCCATCGTGGGCGTGCCCTTCTTGCCTTGGTGCATGGCCGGGCCGTCGGACCGGATCGGCTGACCGGCCTTGAGCCGGGTGAACAACTTGATCGCGATCGGGGTGCCGAACAGCGAGACGAGGAAGGCGACCCCGACGGCGACGATGACGGCCCTCATCGGGTTGGCTCCCCACCGGCGTCGGCGCGCAGGGCGTCGGCCACCTCCCAGGTCCGATACCGGGAACCCTTGACCAGGACGACATCACCCGGTCGTAGCTCGCCCCGCAGCACCTCGACGGCCGCCGCCTGATCGGTGAGCAGCACCGACTCTCCTCCCCAGTTCGCTACCGCTGTCGCGCCTTCGTGGATCGGCGCTGCCGGCTCACCCACCACGAGCAGCCGGTCGACGCCCAGCTCGGCCACGAGTTGGCCGACCTCGGCGTGGCCGTCGCGCTCGAACGGGCCCAGCTCGGCCATGTAACCGAGCACCGCGACGGTACGCCGCC
This sequence comes from Micromonospora zamorensis, assembly GCF_900090275.1. Classification (NCBI taxonomy): domain Bacteria; kingdom Bacillati; phylum Actinomycetota; class Actinomycetes; order Micromonosporales; family Micromonosporaceae; genus Micromonospora; species Micromonospora zamorensis. The sequence continues at coordinate 4,435,286 of NZ_LT607755.1, forward strand.
CCTGGCCGATACTGGCCAGCGCCCGTACCGCCACCGCCATCGAGGCCGGGTTGGCGTTGTACGAGTCGTCGATGACGGTCACCCCGTCGGGGCGGTCGAAGACGTCCATCCGACGGGTCGAGACCAGCCCCAGCTCGCCGAGGGCCGTGGCCAGCTCGGCCAGCGGCATGCCCAGCTCCCGGGCGACCGCCGCCGCGGCGAGCGTGTTGCCGACCTGGTGACGGCCGGTCAGCCCGAGCCGCACCGACGCGCGGCCCTCCGGGGTGACCAACGTGTACGACGGGTGCCCCCGCTCGTCCAGCGTGACGTCCTCGGCGCGCACGTCGGCGTCCGGCGCCTCGCCGTAGCGGACCACCCGGGCCCCGGTGCGACCCGCCATCGCGTCCACCCGCGGGTCGTCGGCGTTCAGCACCGCCAGCCCGTCCGCCGGCAGAGCCTCGACCAGCTCTCCCTTGGCCTGGGCGATGGCGTCCTGCGAGCCGAACTCGCCGATGTGCGACGTGCCGACGTTGAGCACCACGGAGATCCGGGGCGGCACCAGCTCACACAGGTACCGCACGTGCCCGATCCCCCGCGCGCCCTTCTCCATCACCAGGTAGCGGGTGTCCGGCCCGGCCTGCAACGCGGTGTACGGGTGACCCAGCTCGTTGTTGAACGAACCGGGCGGCGCCACGGTGGCCCCGAGCCGGGCGGTGAGCTGACCGATCAGGTCCTTCGTGGTGGTCTTGCCGGAGGAGCCGGTCACCCCGATCACGGTCAGCTCCGGCAGCCGGTCCACCGCGGCACGGGCCAGCCGGCCCATCGCGGTCAGGGCGTCGTCCACCAGCACCATCGGCACCCCGGGCACCGCACGGCTGCCGAGCACCGCCACCGCGCCGGCCTGGATCGCCGTCGCCGCGTAGTCGTGCCCGTCGACCTTCTCACCGGGGAAGGCCACGAAGAGCGAACCGGGCCCCACCTTGCGGGAGTCGAACTCCACCGAACCGGTCACTGTGGCGGCGGGATCGGCGGCCTCCAGCCGCCCGTCGACCGCCGCGGCCACCTCGGCCAGGCTCAGCGTGATCACCGCTGGACCGCCAGGTCCCCGAAGCGGGCCCGCAGCGCGTCGGCCAGCTCGATGCTGTCGTCGAACGGAAACACCTCGCCCGCCACCTCCTGGCCGCGCTCGTGCCCCTTGCCGAGCAGCGCGATGACGTCGCCCGGCTCGGACAGCCGAACCGCCTCGTCGATCGCGGCGCGGCGGCCGGCCACCTCGATGATCCGGGCGGCCGTTCCAGCCCGGTACGCGCCCGCGAGCACCTCGGCGCGGATCTCCGCCGGGTCCTCGGTACGCGGGTTGTCGTCCGTCACCAGCACCAGGTCGGCTCCCTCCGCCGCAGCCGCGCCCATCACCGGCCGCTTGCCCCGGTCCCGGTCACCGCCGGCGCCGATCACACAGATCAGGCGTCCGGCGCTCAACTCGCGCAGCGCGGCCAGCGCCGCCACGATCGCGTCCGACTTGTGCGCGTAGTCGACAACGCCGCGCACCGGCGCGGCGACGTCGACCAGCTCCAGCCGGCCCGGCACGCCACGGCAGGCGGCCACCCCGGCCGCAGCGGTCGTCGGGTCCACCCCGGCACCGACCAGCGCGGCGATGGCCAGCAGCGCGTTCGCCACGTTGTGCCGGCCAGGCAGTGCCACCCCGGCGTCCAGGACCACGCCGTCCGGGCCGTGCGCGGTGAACCGCTGCGCGTACCCCTCGCCGCCCACGCCGTCGGCCCACCAGCTCGCGCCCTGGTCGCCGGCCGCCGAGTAGGTGACGGTGGCCGGCTTGTACAGCGGCTTCAGCGCCGGGTCGTCGTGGTTGAGCACCTCGACCGCGCACCGCCCGTCGAAGAGCTGGGCCTTGGCGGCGAAGTAGTCGTCGCTGTCGGCGTGGAAGTCCAGGTGGTCGGAGCCGAAGTTGGTATAGCCGCCGACGGCGAACCGGACGCCGCCCACGCGACCCATGGCCAGCGCGTGGCTGGAGACCTCCATGACCACCGCGGTGACCCCCCGCTCGCGCGCGGTGGCCAGCATGGCGTGCAGGTCGGTCGCCTCCGGAGTGGTGCGCACACTGTCGATCACCAGATCACCGAGCCGCGTCTCGACCGTGCCGATCAACCCGGTGGTGTGGCCGGCCGCCCGCAGCCCCGACTCGATCAGGTACGCGGTGGAGGTCTTCCCGGCGGTGCCGGTCACCCCGATCACGGTGAGACCGGCGGTCGGGTCGCCGTACACAGCCGAGGCCAGCTCGCCGAGCACGGCACGCGGGTCGGGCACCACCAGGACGGGCAGCCCGCTGCCCGCGGCCAGCTCCGCACCCGCCGCGTCGGTCAGCAGTGCCACGGCACCCGCCTCGGCGGCGCCGGCGGCGAACTCCGCGCCGTGCCGGCGAGCGCCGGGCAACGCCGCGTACAGGTCGCCGGGATGGACCTCCTGGCTGGCGTGGGTGGCCCCGGTGACGACCACCTCGGCGGCGTCCGCCGGAAGGTCGACGGCGAGTCGGACGGCGAGATCGCCGAGCCGGACTCCGGTCACGGTACGTGGACGTGGATTGCCGGGCACGGCGTCAGACCCTACCCCGTCGTCCGGTTCCGGCCGCACAGCCGCCCCGGTGGTTCGTCGGCACTCACCGATGATGTCCCGCCATTGCTGCTCAGCGCGGATAGACCACGAACTTGGGTGCGGAACCACCGGTTGACGGTGGTACGCGGTAGTGACGCAGCGTGAACTGCATCATGTCGCGGAACGCCGGGCCGGCGATCGCCGCGCCCCCGAAGTTGGGCGCGTACACGAAGACCGCGATCACGTACCGGGGGTTCTCGGCGGGTGCCATGCCGATGAAGGAGGACACCTCGCCGGGCTGCTTCTTGCCGTCCACGTACCGCCAGCCGGTGCCGGTCTTGCCGGCGACCCGGTAGCCGGGGACCGCGGCGGTGAGCCCGGTGGCATGGTCGACGGTGGTGACCGCCTCCAACATCTCGCGCAGGTCCGCCGCGTTCTGCGGGCTGAGCACCGATCGGGTCGCCGGAGCGGGCGCGGGAGTGCGCTTGCCGTCCGGACCGATGATCTCCTTGATCAGATGTGGCTGCACGTACGTGCCGTTGTTGGCGATGGCGGCGTACGCGGCGGCCATCTGCAACGGCGTGGCGTCGACGCTGTGCCCGATCGGCACCGACCCCTCCGACGAGTCGCTCCACTCGTCGGCCGGCAGCAGACGTCCGCTGGCCTCCCCCGGCATTCCCTCGCCGGTGGGCTTACCCAGCCCGAACCGCTTCTGGTAGTCGATCAACCGGTCCTTGCCGAGCTGGCCGGCGATCGTGATGGTGCCGACGTTCGACGAGTAGGCGAGCATCCCCGGCACGCTCATCTTCTTGCCGTCGGCGGGATGGGTGTCGGAGAACCAGGTGTCACCCTTCTTGATGCTGTTGGCGATGGGCAACGCCGTGTCCCGCGTGATCACACCCTCCTGCAACGCCGCGCCGAAGGTGATCGCCTTGTGGATCGAGCCGGGGTCGACGACGAAGCTGGTCGCCGCGTCCTCCCGGGCGACCGGGTCGCTCGGGAACGGCTTCGCCGCGCTGTAGGTGGGATTGCTGGCCTGGGCCAGCACCGCACCGGAGGGGATCTCGATGATCACTGCGACGCCGGTGCCGCCGCGCTGCTGGGCCATGCCCGCGCTGAGGATCTGCTGCGTACGGAACTGCAGGTCACGGTCGATGGTGAGGGTCAGCGAGCTGCCCGGCTTGGCGGGAGTGGTCTGGCTGTAGCCACCCGGGATCGGCGCGGCGAGGTCACCGAGGCCGGCCTCGTACACGCGCTTGCCGTCCTGCCCGGCGAGCACGTCGTCGTAGCGGGCCTCCAACCCCTCCAGGCCGGCCATGTCCTGACTGGTGAAGCCGATCAGGTTGGCCGCCAGGTCACCGCCGGGCACGTCACGGCTCTCGTCGCGGTGCACCCCGATGCCGGGAAGCTCCAGCGCCTGCACCCGCTTGGCGGTCGGAATCTCCACACCCCGGGCCAGGTAGGCGAACGTGGACAACTTGCCGTTCTCCAGCCTGCGGGGCTTCATCAGCTCGACCAGCTTCGACGACGGGATGCCGAGGAGCGGGGAGAGCGCCGCCGCCGTGCTGGCCGGATCCTTCACCTCGGTCGGGTCGGCGAACACGTAGCGGGCCTCGACACTGCGGGCCAGGGGCGCGCCGGTGCTGTCGTAGATCGCGCCCCGCGGCGCCGGCAGCTCGACAGTGCGCAGGCGGTCGGCGATGCCACCCCCGGCGTACGCCGGAGCGTCGACCGCCTGCAGGAAGATCAGCCGGATCCCGATGACGGCGAACAGCGTCAGGGCGAGCGCGGTGCCCAGCCGCAGGCGCAGTCGCGACTCGGCCAGCTTCGGAGGGCGCGGTGGCTTGCGGGACGGTCGGCGGGCCGCCGGTCGGTCGGTGCGCCGCGGCGCGCGTGGCGTGGTCCGGCGGCGTGGCGGCGGCTCGTCGACGCCCGGGGCACGCGGGGTGCGCGGCGAGACGGTGCGCACGACGCCTCCGCGCCCGGCCGCCGGAGCGTCGCGCCGGCCGGCCCGGGCGGCGGCCCGGCCGCCGTCGAGCACCTGCAACGCCGGCCGGAACGGGTCGCCGGAGCGGGTGCTGCGCGGCGTGCGCCGCTGCTCGGCGCCCCCGCTGCGCGCCGGCGTGCCGCGTTCCTCCCGGACAGTGCGACCCCTCGGGGTGTACGCGCGAGCCCCGGAGATGCCCCCGATGCCCGGCTCGCCCGTGCGGGACTCCCCGTCGACGGGGCCGGCGTCACGCGAAGAACCGCGCCGGGCCCCCGTGGGGTCCCGGCGCGGCTCGTCCGACCTTGGTGGCACTGGTCAGCCTCCCGCACCCTGGCTGGTCACCGACGGCTTGCCGGTCGCCGGCTGCGGCACGCCGATCGTCTTGCCGTCCGGCAGCCGGATGTAGCCCGGCTCGCCGGCGTCCACCAGACCCAGCCGCCGCGCGTTGGCGGTCAGGTTGCCCGGCGCCTCGGCCTCGGCGATCTGCTTGTCCAGTTGCTGCTTCTCCAGGTCCAGTCGAGCCTGCTGCTGCTGCAACCGCTCCAACCGGAACGCGTTCTCATTGATCTTGGTGTTGACCGCCAGGATGCCCAGCACCCCGCCGACCACCAGCAGCACGATCAGCGCCGCGAACGGCGCGCGCGGCACCGACACCGGCGGTGGCGGCGCCACCCGCAGCCGAGGCGGGCGGGCGACGGTGGCGCTGGCGGCCTTCTCGACCGGTCGCAGCGCGGCGGTGCCCTGAGTCGGGAACTCGCGCGCCCCCCGGGCGCGAGTCTCCCCCTGCCGATTCGTTCGATCGATGCGTGGCGTACCGTTTCCGAGGCGCGGAGCCCGCTCCGCCGCGGTCCGGCCCCCCGACCGCGGTGCGCGCTGCTCGCCGCCGGTGACGTCCCGGCGGCCGCGCTTGTCAATGTTCATGTCCCTCCCCCTCAACGTCCGTCCCTCTGCCGTCCCGGTGCCCCTGACCCCCCACGGATCAGGCGGACCCCGTGCCCGGTTGGTGCATTCCCTTCACCCGTCGGCGAGACCGTTCGCGGTCGGTCCGCCCAAGCTCTGTCGCGTTCGGGTCGAGTCGCTCCGCGGCCCGCAGCCGCACCGAGGCGGCGCGCGGGTTGGCGGCGACCTCCGCCTCCCCGGGCAGTTCGGCGCCACGGCTGAGCAGCCGGAACGTCGGACCGGACCCGGGAAGTTCGACCGGGAGGTCGACCGGGCCCGTGTTGCGGACCCGGCCCGCGAGCGCCGCCTTGGTGAGCCTGTCCTCCAGCGAGTGGTAGGACAGGACCACCATGCGACCGCCCACGGTCAGTGCGTCGAGCGCGGATGGCAACGCTGTCTCCAGCGCTGCCAGCTCTTTGTTTACCTCGATCCGTAAAGCCTGAAACGTTCTCTTTGCCGGGTGTCCGCCCGTTCGTCGGGCCGGCGCCGGGATGGAGTCCCGGACCAGCTCCGCAAGCAGCGCGGACGAGGTGATCCGGGCGCGTTCCCGCTCCCGGATGATCGCCGAGGCGATCCGGCCGGCGAACTTCTCTTCGCCGTAGACCCGCAGCACCCGGGCCAGGTCCGGATGCCCGTAGGTGTTGACCACCTCCTCGGCGGTCACCCCCCGGGTCTGGTCCATCCGCATGTCCAGTGGCGCGTCCTGGGCGTACGCGAACCCGCGGTCGGGCGCGTCCAACTGCAACGACGAGACACCCAGGTCGAACAGGATCCCGTCGATGCCCGGATAGCCCAGCCGGTCGAGCACGTCCGGCAGCTCGTCGTAGACGGCGTGCTCCAGGTGCACCCGATCGGCGAACCGGGCCAGTCGGACCCGCGCGTGGGCGAGCGCCTCGGTGTCCCGGTCGAGCCCGATCAGGACCGTCTCCGGGTGCGCCTCCAGCACCGCCTCCGCATGCCCGGCCAGGCCGAGCGTCGCGTCGACGTAGATCGTCCGGCCGCCTCGACCCAGCGCGGGGGCCAGCAGCTCGAGACACCGCTCGAGCAGCACCGGCACGTGCGTGCCGCGCAACTCCCCCATGATGACCCCCACTGGTTGAAACGTCCGTTCTCTTCGTGCGCCTGTCGTCGGACGGCGCTGCCGTCGTACCGCCAGATCCCCATCCGCTCCCGCCGGACACCAGACCGTCGCCCGATGACTGGATCGTGCGCCTGGCACCGGGGAAGGGGTGCCAGGAACTCGAAAGCGGCTGGAGATCTCGCAGTACGTCGGGCGCCGTTCCGCCCTACAGACCGCCTGGCAGCACCCCCTCCTCGATGTCGGCGAAGTCGTCTTCGCTCTCGGCGAGGTAGGTCTCCCAGGCGACCTTGTCCCAGATCTCCACCCGCGTGCTCGCGCCGATGACCACCAACTCGCGGTCGAGCGCGGCATACTCCCGCAGATGGGCTGGAATGGTCACCCGACCCTGCTTGTCGGGAACCTCGTCGTGCGCGCTCGCGAAGAAGACCCGGCTGTAGGCCCGGGCCGCCTTGTGCGTCATCGGCTGCGCGCGCAACTGCTCCGCGATCCGCTGGAACTCAGGAGTCGGGAAGACGTAGAGGCAACGATCCTGCCCTTTGGTGACCACGACACCCCCCGCCAGCTCATCCCGGAACTTGGCCGGAAGGATCAACCGGCCCTTTTCGTCCAGGCGCGGAGTGTGGGTGCCGAGGAACATCGGCCCAACCCCCTCGCCCTTGAGCGGCGTTCGCGGCGCCGCTGACCCCCCGGGCCGGTGAGCCCTCCCGGCCTCACCATTGGTCCCCACTCTACTCCACTTCCCTCCACCCGCAACCAGATTCGCCCGCGTGGCGCGCCCGATCGCCGCCTAAAACAGCACGTCACAAGGGGTGGAGCGGAGTGGAGGGCCGAGACCGCCCTCCGGCGTGGTCCGCTTTCCGACATAGATCGACTCCGTCCGGCGGAGGTCCACCCGGCCGCCCGCGCAGCCACCACGGCCGAACGGTTCACCGTCGGCGGCGATCTGGCGGGGCGGGCGGTCCGGTAACCTCGCTCGCGTGACCGACGCGAAAATGCCCCTACGGGCCAAGGTGGCCAGCTCCGTGTCACGGACCGCCGCAGCGCTCTCCCGGGCGGCCGGCCGCGGCGACGGTTCGGTGATCGGCGGTTGGATCGGCCTGAAGATCGACCCGGACCTGCTGGCCCACCTGTCGGCCGGGCGGGCGATCGCGCTCGTCTCCGGCACCAACGGCAAGACCACCACCACCCGGCTGACCTCGGCCGCGGTCGGCGTGCTCGGCCGGGTCGCCACCAACTCGTTCGGCGCCAACATGCCCAGTGGGCACACCTCGGCGCTGGCCAAGGCCGGCAGCACCCCGTACGCGGTGCTGGAGGTGGACGAGCACTACCTCGCCCAGGTGCTGGAGGCGACCGAGCCGCACGTGGTCGCGCTGCTCAACCTCTCCCGCGACCAGCTCGACCGCGCCAAGGAGGTCGCCATGATGGCGCAGCTCTGGCGCGCGGCCCTGGTCCGGCACACCAACGTGCGGGTGGTGGCCAACGCCGACGACCCGCTGGTGGTGTGGGCCGCCACCCCGCCGGGCGACCCCGCCCGAGGCATCAACCCGCCGCACGTGACCTGGTTCAGTGCCGGCCAGCGCTGGCACGACGACTCCTGGGTCTGCCCGGAGTGCGGCTCCACCATCCAGCGCTCCGGTGACCAGTGGTGGTGCACCGGCTGCCCGCTGCGCCGACCGGAGCCGAACTGGGTCGTCGAGGACGAGGGGGTGCTCGACCCCACCGGGGCCTGGCACAAGGTCTCGCTCCAGCTGCCCGGCAAGGTCAATCTCGGCAACGCCGCGACCGCGCTGGCCGTGGCCGCCGAGTTCGGCGTCCGTCCGGTCGACGCGGTGTCCCGCCTCGGCATCGTCACCTCGGTGGCCGGCCGTTACGCGCAGGTCGACAAGGACGGGCGCAACATCCGGCTGCTGCTGGCCAAGAACCCGGCCAGCTGGCTGGAGGCCTTCGACATGGCCGACGACGCCCCGACCCTGCTCTCCATCAACGCGCGCGACCCCGACGGTCTGGACACCTCCTGGCTCTACGACGTCGACTTCGCCCCGCTCCGTGGCCGGCAGGTGTTGATCACCGGCGACCGGGCATACGACCTGGCAGTCCGTCTGGACGTCAACGACGTGCCGTTCCAGCACGTCCGCACGTTCGACGACGCGATCCGGTCGGTCCCGCCCGGGCGGCTGGAGGTCATCGCGAACTACACCGCGTTCCAGGACATCCGAGCGGAGTTGGACCGTGTCATCTGAGAGCCTGCGCATCGTCTGGATCTACCCCGACCTGCTGTCCACCTACGGCGACCGGGGCAACGCCCTGATCCTCGCCCGCCGGGCCCGCCAACGCGGCATGCCCGTCGAGGTGTTGGAGGTCCGCTCCGACCAGCAGCTGCCCGCGACCGCCGACATCTACCTGGTCGGCGGCGGCGAGGACGGCCCGCAGGCGCTGGGCGCGCAGCGCCTGCTCGCCGACGGCGGTCTGCACCGGGCGGTCGCCCAGGGTTCGGTGGTGTTCGGTGTCTGCGCCGGCTACCAACTGCTCGGCACCTCGTTCTTCGCCAAGGGCGTGCAGTGCCGCGGCCTGGAGCTGCTCGACCTCCAGTCCGACCGGGGCCCGAGCCGGGCCGTGGGCGAGCTGGCCGGTGAGATCGACCCCCGGCTGGGCCTGCCACCGCTGACCGGTTTCGAGAACCACGGCGGCCGCACCCACCTCGGCCCGGAGGTCTCCCCGCTGGCCCGGGTCACCGCCGGGGTGGGCAACGATGGTGCCACCGAGGGCGCGTGGCGCGGCAAGCTGCTGGGCACCTATTCGCACGGCCCGGCGCTGGCCCGCAACCCCGCCCTGGCCGACCTGCTGCTGCGCTGGGCCACCGGGGCACACCAGCTTCCTCCGCTGGACGACACCTGGCCCGACCGGCTCCGCAACGAGCGCCGCTCCGCGGTGGCCGCCGCCCGGCAATGATCCGAGCCGTCCGTCGGCTGCTCCGGCAACCGTCGGCCGCCCGGTTCGCCCTGCTCGTGCTGCTGATCGGCGGGTGCGGGCTGCTGCTCCTCCTGGTGCCCCGTCCGGATCCGGAGCAGTTGCCGCTGCTGGCCGACCGGCTGGGCGACCTCGCCCCGGTGGCGGCGATCCTCGGCGGCGCTCTGCTGCTGGTCGCGCTGGTACCCCGTACCTTCATCACGCTCGCCGCGGGCGCGATCTTCGGCCCCCTGGAGGGCGCCGCGTACGCCCTGGGCGCCGCGTTGGTGGCCGCGGCGATCGGGTTCACTGTCGGCCGGCTGCTCGGCCGGGAGTTCGTGGCCGAACGGGTCCGTGGTCGCCTGGCCCGCCTCGATGGCTGGTTCGCCCGGCAGAGCGTGTTCGGTGTGGTCACCGTGCGGCTGCTGCCCATCGCCGGCTTCGGGCTGGTCAGCTACGGCTACGGCACGACCGGCGCGCGGGTGCTGCCGTTTTTGGCCGGCAGCGTGATCGCCTCCGCGCCGACCGCCGTCGGCTACGCGGCGATCGGCTCGGCGGTCAGCTCGCCCGGCCACATCAACTGGTATGCCGCCGCACCGGCCAGCCTCGGCCTGATCGCCAGCGTGGTGCTCATCCACCAGTGGTGGCGTGCCGAGCGCCGACGCCGTCGCATGCCGGTCTGACAGTGGCCGAGCCGACCGCCGGCCCGGCCGGGGAGCCACTGTCCGGCGGATTCGTCGCCGACGTGGTCCGGATCGGGGACACGGTACGACGTACCCCGCCCGCCAACCTGGACTTCGTCGGCGCGCTGCTGCGCCACCTGACCGGGGTGGGCGCGGACCTCGCGCCCCGCCACCTGGGCGTCGACGCCCACGGTCGGCAGATGCTCAGCTACGTCGCGGGTCGGGTGCCGTGGCGGGACCGGGAGGATCCGGCGTTCTTCGCCGACGCGGCGCTGGTGCGGCTGGCCGAGCTGATCCGGCGGCTGCACGACGCGTGTGCGGGCACCGGGCTGGCGGGCGACGCCGAGACGGTGTGCCACCGCGACCTGTCGCCGAAGAACACTGTGTACCGGGACTCCCCCGCCGGGCCACTGCCGGTGGCCTTCCTCGACTGGGACCTGGCCGGCCCGGGCCGGCGGATCGAGGACGTCGCGTTCGCAGGCTGGCACTGGGCCGCGTTGGGCGAGGGCGCCGACCCGGTCGAGCTGGGTCGGCGCTGCCGGCTCCTCAGCGACGCCTACGACGCGGCGTCGACCGCGACCGCACCGGCCACGCTGGCGCGGGCCGAACTGGTGGGCGTGATGCTCGACCAGATCGAGAGCACCTGGCGGGGCATCGACGCCGGCACCGACCGCGACGAGCCGGGCATGCGCCGCCTGCGCGACCAGGGCACGGTCGAAGGAATACGAAGCTGGCAGAACTGGCTGAGCTCCCACCGCGGAATCGTGGCGGCCGCGCTGAAGGCCTGACCGCCCGTGCCCGGGTCGATCATGAAGTTGTGGTGGGGGATCAAACCCCTGCCACGGGGCGAACCAGGCACCACAACTCCATGATCGACGCCGGTGAGGGCCTGCGGCGTCAGGCGACGACGGAGACCATCCGGCCCTTCACCACGATGACCTTGCGCGGTTCCTTACCGGCCAGCGCTGCGGCCACCGCCTCCAGGGCAGCCGCGCGGACGGCCTCCTCGGCGGTGTCGGCGGGGACCTCGATGCGGCCACGGACCTTGCCGTTGACCTGCACCGGATAGGTCACCGTGTCCGCCACCAGCAGCGCCGGGTCAGCGGTCGGGAAATCCGCGTACGTCAGTGAGGTGTCGTGGCCCAGCTTGCGCCACAGCTCCTCCGCCAGGTGCGGGGCGAACGGCGCCACCATCAGCACCAGCGGCTCGGCCACCTCGCGGGGCGTCGCCGACAGCCCGGTCAGCCCGTTGGTCAACTGGATCAGCTTGGCGATCGCGGTGTTGAACCGGATGCCGTCCATGTCGCCACGGACCCCGTCGATCACCGTGTGCAGCAGCCGGCGGGTCGCCCCGTCGGCCGGGTCCTCGGTGACCCGCAGCGCCCCGGTCTGCTCGTCGACGACGGCCCGCCAGACCCGCTGCAGGAACCGGTACGAGCCGACCACCGCCCTGGTCTCCCAGGGGCGCGAGACCTCCAGCGGGCCCATCGACATCTCGTACACCCGGAAGGTGTCCGCGCCGTACGCGGCGCACATGTCGTCGGGGGTCACCACGTTCTTCAGCGACTTGCCCATCTTGCCGTACTCGCGGTTGACCGTCAGGTCACCCAGGTAGTAGGCGCCGTCGCGCTCCATGACCTCCTCGGCCTGCACGTAACTGCCGCGCGAGTCGGTGTACGCGTACGCCTGGATCATGCCCTGGTTGAACAGCTTGCGGAACGGCTCGAACGACGACACGTGACCCAGGTCGTACAGCACCTTGTGCCAGAACCGCGCGTACAGCAGGTGCAGCACGGCGTGCTCGGCGCCGCCGACGTACAGGTCGGTGCCCCCGCAGTCGCCGTCGCCGCGCGGGCCCATCCAGTACTGCTCGTTCTCCGCGTCGACGAACCGGTCGCTGTTGGTCGGGTCCAGGTAGCGCAGCTCGTACCAGCAGGAGCCGGCCCACTGCGGCATCACGTTGGTCTCGCGGGTGTAGCGCTGCGGCCCGTCACCCAGATCCAGCTCGACCTCGACCCAGTCGCGCCGCCGCGACAGCGGGGTCTCCGGGTTGCTGTCGGCGTCGTCGGAGGCGAACGTCTTCGGCGAGAAGTCGTCCACCTCCGGCAGCTCCACCGGCAGCATCTCCTCCGGCAGGGCGATGGCCGCGCCGGTGGAGTCGTAGACGATCGGGAACGGCTCGCCCCAGTAACGCTGGCGGGAGAACAGCCAGTCGCGCAGCCGGTAGGTCACCGCGCCGGTGCCGTGCCCGTTCGCCTCCAGCCAGGAGATGATCGCCGCCTTGGCGTCGGCGACCCCCAGCCCGTTCAGGTCCAGGCCGCGCTCGGGCGCGGCGCTGTTGATCGCCGGGCCGTCCCCGGTGTACGCCTTGCCGTCGAAGCCCTCCGCCGGCTGCACGGTGCGCACGATGGGCAGCTCGAAGACCTCGGCGAACGCCCAGTCCCGCTCGTCCTGAGCCGGCACCGCCATGATCGCGCCGGTGCCGTAGCCGGCCAGCACGTAGTCGGCGATGAAGATCGGGATCTGCCCGCCGGTGACCGGGTTGGTGGCGTACGCGCCGATGAAGACGCCGGTCTTCTCCTTGGTGTCGGACTGCCGCTCGACGTCGGTCTTGGCCGCCGCCGTCTTGCGGTACGCCTCGACGGCCGCCCGGGGGCTGGCGTGCCCGCCGGTCCAGGCGTCCCTCGTCCCGTCCGGCCAGGCGGCCGGCACCAGCGGGTCGACCAGCTCGTGCTCGGGCGCCAGCACCATGTAGGTGGCGCCGAAGACGGTGTCCGGTCGGGTCGTGAACACCCGCACCGGCGCCTGCCCGGTGGGGAAGTCGATGTGCGCACCGGTGGAACGGCCGATCCAGTTGCGCTGCATCAGCTTGATCGGCTCGGGCCAGTCCAGAGTGTCCAGGTCGTCGATCAGGCGGTCGCCGTACGCGGTGATCCGCATCATCCACTGCTTCAGGTTGCGCTTGAAGACCGGGAAGTTGCCCCGCTCCGAGCGGCCGTCGGCGGTGACCTCCTCGTTGGCCAGCACGGTGCCCAGCCCCGGGCACCAGTTCACCGGGGCCTGTGAGACGTACGCCAGGCGGTGGTCGTCGACGACCTGGCGGCGCTCGGCGACGCTCAGCTCGGCCCACGCCTGGCCGTCCGGGGTGGACCGGTTGCCACCCTCGAACTCCGCGATCAGCTCGGCGATCGGGCGGGCCCGGCCGGCGTCACGGTCGTACCAGGAGTTGAAGATCTGCAGGAAGATCCACTGGGTCCAGCGGTAGAAATCGGTGTCGATGGTGGCCACCGAGCGACGCTCGTCGTGCGCCAGCCCCAGCCGGCGCAGCTGCGCCTTGTACCGCTCGATGTTCGCGACCGTCGTGGTCCTCGGGTGGGTGCCGGTCTGCACCGCGTACTGCTCGGCGGGCAGGCCGAACGCGTCGAAGCCCATCGCGTGCAGCACGTTGCGGCCGGCCATCCGCTGGTAGCGGGCGTAGCAGTCGGTGCCGATGTAGCCCAGCGGGTGGCCGACGTGCAGGCCGGCGCCGGACGGGTACGGGAACATGTCCAGCACGTACAGCTTCTCCGCGCCGGCGCGGGGGTGGGTCGGGTCGGCCAGCGGGCCGGTCGGGTTCGGTGCGTGGAAGGTGCCCTCGCGCGCCCAGATGTCCTGCCAACGAATCTCGATCTCGTCGGCCAGGGCCGCGGTGTACCGGAACGGGGGAATGTCGCCCGCCGGTGCGGCTGCCTCACTCATCGTCTCTCCTCGCTTCGCTTCGCTTCGTATCGGCACCACCGGGCCGGGCCGGCGGCGGGCACAAAAAAGCCCCTCGCGCAGGAGGGGCCGCCGTGCTGTCGCTGCGTTCAGCGCATCAGCACGGCCCGGTAAGAAGCAGGAAGACTCCGGCCATGTCCGGCAGTGTACCCCGCGCGCCGTTGCCCATGCCGGCCCCCGGGGTGAGGTCGGATCCGGTCCCCCGACATGGCGAATATCGGTGCGTAACCGACGGACTACCTGCGGGGGTCGGCGATAACGACAAACATGGTTAGCCTGAGAGACCAGTGAGATTCCTGCGGCAGACGAGGCTCGACGTCGCGAACCCAACGGCGGGTCCAGGTGCTCTATACAGAGCTGCCGTCATGGCGACGAGGAGGAGGCCCGTGACACAACAGACCTGGGACGAGGTGGGCGGCCTATTGCCGCACGACGAGTTCCGCGCCGCCAGCGAGGCCATCGTGGCCAACATCGAGCAGGTCATCGAGGGTAAGACCGCCACCGTGCGGCTCGCCCTGGCCGTCCTGCTCGCCGAGGGTCACCTCCTGATCGAAGACGTGCCGGGTGTCGGCAAGACCAAGCTGGCCAAGGCCCTGGCGCGGTCCATCGACTGCACGGTGCGACGGATCCAGTTCACCCCCGACCTGTTGCCCAGCGACGTCACCGGGGTCAGCGTCTACAACCAGGAGACGCACGACTTCGAGTTCCGTCCCGGTGCCGTGTTTGCCAACCTGGTGGTCGGCGACGAGATCAACCGGGCCTCGCCGAAGACCCAGTCGGCGTTGCTGGAGTGCATGGAGGAACGGCAGGTCACCGTCGACGGTGTCACCTACCAGCTCCAGACCCCCTTCATGGTCATCGCCACCCAGAACCCGATCGAGATGGAGGGGACCTACCCGCTGCCCGAGGCGCAGCGCGACAGGTTCACCGCCCGTATCGCGATGGGCTACCCGGACTCCAACGCCGAGCTGGCCATGCTCGACGGGCACGGGGCCACCGACCCGCTGAACGAGCTGCGCTCGGTCTCCGACGCGGCCATCGTCCGACAGCTCATCGCCACCGTCCGACAGGTGCACGTCGCGGACGCGGTCAAGCAGTACGCGATCGACCTGGTCACCGCCACCCGCGAGGCACCTGACCTGCGGCTCGGCGCCTCCCCCCGGGCGACCCTGCAACTGCTGCGCACCGCCCGGGCGGTCGCCGCCCTGGAGGGTCGCGACTACGTGCTCCCCGACGACCTGCAGGCCCTGGCGGTGCCGGTGCTCGCGCACCGGATCATCCCGACGGCCGACGCGCAGCTCGCCCGACGCACCACCGACGCGATCGTCTCCGAGCTGGTGCACCGCCTGCCGTTGCCACACGACAGGCAGCGCAACCCGTACGACACCCGCCCCGGCACCGGCACCGGCAACGGCCGCGCGCCCTACGAGCCGCGGAGGCCATGACGTGCGTGCCGGGCTACGCGGGCTGACCACCCGCGGGCGCTCCTTCCTCGCCGCCGCCATCGCGGCGGCGATCTCGGCCGCCATCCTGGGCGAGAAGGACCTGCTCCGGGTGGCTGTGCTGTTGGCCATCCTGCCGTTGCTGGCTGCGGCCTACGTCGGGCGCAGCCGCTACAAGCTGGCCTGCAACCGTTCACTGGACCCGCACCGGGTTCCGGTCGGCGCCAACTCCCGGGTGGTGCTGCGCCTGCAGAACCTCTCCCGGCTGCCGACCGGCACCCTGCTCCTGGAGGACCGGCTGCCCTACGCGCTGGGCAGCCGGCCCCGGGTGGTGTTGGAGCGGCTCGGCGCGCACCAGGCCACCTCCGTGGCGTACACCGTCCGTGCCGACGTTCGGGGTCGCTACGACGTGGGCCCACT
Source organism: Micromonospora zamorensis (assembly GCF_900090275.1). Taxonomy (NCBI): domain Bacteria; kingdom Bacillati; phylum Actinomycetota; class Actinomycetes; order Micromonosporales; family Micromonosporaceae; genus Micromonospora; species Micromonospora zamorensis. The sequence continues at coordinate 4,451,126 of NZ_LT607755.1, forward strand.
GGTGGTCCGGATGACCGACCCGTTCGGTCTCTGCGAGCTCACCAGGTCCTTCCCCAGCACCGACCACCTGACGGTCATCCCGCAGGTCACCGCCCTGCCGTCGGTCCGGCTCCCCGGGGAGTACGCGGGCAGCGGCGACAGCCGGGCCCGCTCGGTGGCGGTGCACGGCGAGGACGACGCGGCGACCCGGGAATACCGGCGTGGCGACGACCTGCGCCGGGTGCACTGGAAGTCCACGGCACGCACCGGCGAGCTGATGGTGCGTCGCGAGGAGCAGCCGTGGGAGAGCCGGGCCACTGTCGTCCTGGACACCCGCGCGTACGGCCACCGCGGCGAGGGGCCGACGGCCAGTTTCGAGTGGTCCGTCTCCGCCGCCGCGAGCATCGCCGTCCACCTGCGCCAGGCCGGCTACAAGTTGCGCCTGGTCACCGGCTCGGGGGCGGATGTCGACGCCTCGGAGGCCGGCGGCGACGGGGCGCTGCTCGATCACCTCGCGGAGGTCCGACTGGATCAGCGCGCGGAGCTGACCGACCTCGTGCAACGGGTCCGCCAACGCGCCGACGGTGGTCTGATCATCGGGCTGTTCGGCACGGTGAGCGTGGCCGAGGCCGAGCTGCTGGCCGGCCTGCGGGGCAACGGCGCCACCTGCGTCGGCTTCCTGCTGAACAGCTCCACCTGGCTCAGCCTGCCGGAGAAGGCCCGTGCGGAGGCGGAACGCGCGCACGCCGCCGCCGTCCTCGCCATGCTGCAGAGCGGTTGGCGGGTGGTCGGTGTCGACCACGGCGGCCGACTGCCCGCGCTGTGGCCGCAGGCCGGCCGGGGCTCCCAGGGCTTCGCGCTTCGCGCCGCACTGGCCGAGACGGTGGCCGGCGGCGTGCGATGAACGGAAGGTTCCCCTCATGATCGCCAGTCGGAACATCGGCCTGGTGGCGGCCACGGCCACCCTGCTGGCCGCCGCGCCGCTGTCGGCCATCTTCCAGAGCTGGACGTGGCTCATCCAGTCCGTCATCGCGGTCGCCGTGGTGGCCGGGGTGGCCGCGTTGACCCGCCTCGCCCGGGCCCCCCTGTGGGGTCAGGTGCTGGGCATGCTGGCCGGCCTGCTCCTTGCTCTGACCTGGTTGTTCCCCAGCGGCGCGGAGCTGCTCGCCGTCCTGCCCACGCCGGGCACGCTCGCGCACTTCAACGATCTGCTCGCCGGTTCCATGCAGGACATGCGCTCGTACGGCGTCGAGGTCCCCGACACCGACCCGCTGCTGTTCATCACCGTGCTCGGCGTCGGTGGGGTCGCCGTCCTGGTCGACGTACTGGCCGTCGGGCTGCGCCGACCCGCGCTGGCGGGGCTGCCGATGCTCGCCATCTACTCGGTGCCGGTCGCCGTCTACGTGGACAGCGTCCCCGCGGTGCCGTTCGTGGTGGGCGCCGCCGGTTACCTCTGGCTGCTGGTCACCGACAACGTGGACCGCGTACGCCGCTTCGGGCGCCGCTTCACCGGTGACGGCCGTGACGTCGACGTGTGGGAGGCCTCGCCGCTGGCGTCCGCCGGCCGCCGGCTCGCGGCGGTCGGGGTGGCTCTGGCGGTGCTGCTGCCGCTGGCGGTGCCCGGCATGACCGGCGGGCTGCTCGACTCCCTCAGCCGGAGTTCGGGCAACGGCAACGGCAACGGCACCGGCTCGGGCGGCACATCGGGTCGGATCGACCTGTTCGCCTCGCTCGCCGGCCAGCTCAACCAGTCCCAGGTGGCCGATCTGGTCAAGGTCACCACGTCCGAACAGAGCCCGTTCTACCTGCGCTACGCGGTCGCCGACGAGCTGCGCCCGGGTGGTTTCCAGGCGCGCAGCCCGAGCGGTCGGCCCGCCAACCGGGACCTGCCGGACCCGGCCGAACGGGCCGGTCGGGGCGTGCAGCAGACCACCTACCGGGCGACCGTCGAGGTCACCAAGAGCCTGAGCATGTCGCTGATGCCGGTGTACGCCGAGCCGGTGCGCACCGAGGACCTCAACGGCAACTGGCTCTACGACCCCAACCAGCAGGTCGTCTTCTCCAACCGGGAAAACTCCCGGGGCCGCAAGTACTCCTTCGACTACGTCCGCTCGACATACACTCCGGCGGCGCTGCGGGCCGCGCAGCCACTCCCGGCCGACCACCCGGTACGCCGGCAGCTGACCGCCACCCCCGAGCGGGTGCCGGAGGTGGACGAGCTGGTCAAGGGGCTGGTCCAGGGCAAGCGCACCGACTACGACCGGGTGCTGGCCATCTACCAGCACTTCTCGGCGGACAACGGGTTCAGCTACCGGTTGAGCACCGAGAGCGGCAGCAGCGGGCAGGACATCGTCAACTTCCTGACCAACAAGGTCGGCTACTGCCAGCAGTACGCCGCCGGGATGGCCTGGCTGGTCCGCGCGGCCGGGATCCCAGCCCGTGTGGCCTTCGGCTTCACCAACGGCAGCAAGCGCGACGGTGACACCTTCACGCTGACCAACCTCAACCTGCACGCCTGGACCGAGGTCTTCTTCGACGGCCTCGGTTGGGTGCCCTTCGACGCCACCCCGGCGTCCGGGGTGCCCGGTTCCACCCGGTCGGCCTGGGCACCGGACACCGACGCACCGGATCCGACCACCCCGGGCACTGGTGTCACGGACGCCCCGACGGGCCCCGAGGCCTCAGCTGGGCCGGCCGGCCCGGACAACGCCGACCGGGACACCGACGAGGGGCTTGCCCTCGGCGGAACGACGCCCGACGAACAGCCGCCGACCTGGCCCTGGTGGGCGGCCGGCGTGCTGGCCCTGCTGCTGCTCCTGGCGGTGCCTGCTCTGCGCCGGGTCGCGCTGCGGCGCCGACGCGGTGGCCGGGCGGCGAGCGCCACGGTGGCCGCCACCACCGTCGCCGACGGCACCGAGCCGGGGACCCGCCTGGTCACGGTCGCCGCCGACGCCAACCGCGCCCGCGCGGACGCGCACGCCGCCTGGGCGGAGCTGCTCGACACCCTGGTGGACTTCCGGGTTCCGGTCGACCTCACCGAGACGCCGAGGGCGACCGCGGACCGGCTCATCCGGGACACCCTCAGCGACGACACCGCCGCCGTGGAGTCGGCGCGGCTGCTCGGCAAGGCGGAGGAACGGGCCCGCTACGCGCGGGATCCGCTGACCGGTGAGCGGTTGCTGCCGGCGCTGCGCACGGTCCGCGGGGCGCTCGCCGCACGGGCGGACCGACGGACCCGCATCCTCGCCGCCGTGTTGCCGCCGTCGGTGCTGCTGCGGTGGAGGACCGGCATGGCGGACACGTCCGGTCGAATGGCGGCGCTGACCGGGCGGACCCGGTACCGGCTGCTGCGCTGGAACCCACGACGGCTGTTGGCCGACCGGGCGGCGCGCTGAACAACGCAGGTCCAGGTGTGGGGCGGCGGTCGGTGGACCGCCGCCCCACGCTGCGTCAGGTGCCACCGCCCAGCGGCCCCGGCGCGGGTCACCCCGCCCCGCCACCCGCGCCAGTCTCCCGTCGCCCCAGCGAGCCATGATCAAGTGATCACGGAATGCGGAGCAGGATCATGGGGAAAGGGGGGCCGCAAGGCTGCCGTGGGCCGGGTCAGCGTTTCCGGGAGAGCCGGCGCTCGCGCCCGGGGAGACACGAGAGAGACCGGCGGAAAGGGGACCGCCAGAAGGAAGACCGCAGGAAAGAGACCACCGGACGGAAGACCGCCGGCAAGGAAGCCGCCGGATAGGAGGCGGCACGCAGAGGGCGCGCGGATGCCACTGAGGTCGCCGGCGGGAATGCCCGGCGACCGACTCGTCGCGACGTACGGCCGCCTCAGCGGCGTACGTCCCGCCTCAGGGGCGGGACCGGCCTACCGGTGTCCCTCCGGGCGCTGCCGCCACCTGTCCTCCATGCGGTCCAGGAGTGACGACTTGCGACCGGATCGGCCACCGCGGGGGCGACGACGACTCGTCGTGCCGCCCACCACGTGCAGGTCAGGTGATTGTGCCCGCCGGTGCGACTGGTACGCGAACGCGGCCGACGCCAGCATGACGACGAAGCCCGCCACCGCCAGCGGTGGAGTCTTGATCACCGCGCCATAGACCAGTAGAGCCAAGCCAGCGATGATGACGCCGGCGGCGACGAGCAGGCGACGCCGCGCATGGAAGCGCGGATCGCTGGCGCGCACGGCCGAGGCGAATTTGGGGTCCTCGGCAAGCGACTGCTCGATCTGCTCGAACAGCCGCTGCTCGTGCTCCGAGAGCGGCACGGCACTCCTCCCCGGTCACGTTGGTCGGGCCCATTCGGGCCGACAGACCGTGGCAGCCATCCGGCTGCTTACCCGCAAGTCTACGAGGGGGCTCGCGCGTCGGAAAGCGGGACGACCTACGGGTGGGGTGGATTTTCGTTTCGACGGCTGTCACGGTCGCCCATCAGACTGGCCGGACCTATGACGGACCGCCCGAAACGGGCAGCAGCGGCGTCCACGGCAGCTTCCGCTTCGCGCCAACCATGCTCGGGCGCGCCGAGGGTGAGCTGCCGGGGAGCGCCCTGCGCCGGGGCGAGCCCTTCGACCCGGACACCGACGAGTCGGATCCGCTCGCCTGGGTCCAAAACGGTGTAGAGCGCCCAAACCGTGTCGAACATCTCGCGGGCGGTGTCGGTGGGCACGTCGAGGGTGCGAGAGCGGCTCACGGTGCGGAAGTCGGCCAGCCGGACCTTGAGGGCGACGGTGCGCCCAACCTGCCCGGAGCCTCGCAGCCGGACGCCGACCTTCGCGCTGAGCGCGAGCAGCGCGCGGCGGATCTCCAGCGGGTCGGCCACGTCGACGTCGAAGGTCACCTCGGCGCCGATCGACTTGTCGACGTGCTCCGGGCTGACCCCGCGCGGGTCCCGTCCCCAAGCCAACTCGTGCAGGTGTGCCGCCGAGGCGGCGCCGACCGCACGGCGGATCATGCCCACCGGCGCCTCGGCGAGATCGCCGACGGTGGTCAGGCCGAGCCGGCGCAGCGACTCGGCGGCGCGCTCCCCCACCCCCCACAGCGCGTCCACCGGCAACGGGTGCAGGAAGTCGAGCACCTGCCCCGGGGGCACCACCAGCAGCCCGTCCGGCTTGGCCCGGGTGGAACCCAGCTTGGCCACGAACTTGCTCGGCGCCACCCCGACCGAGCAGGTCAGCGCCTGCTCGGTCGCGACCCGACGGCGGATCAGCCGGGCGATGGTGGCCGGGGAGCCGAAGAGCCGGCGGGCGCCGGTCACGTCGAGGAACGCCTCGTCGAGGGACAGCGGCTCGACCAGCGGGGTGACGTCGCGGAAGATCTGCATGACCGCCCGGGAGGCCTCGGTGTAGGCGGTGAAGTCAGGTGGCAGGTAGACGGCGTGCGGGCACCGGGCTCGGGCCTGACTGGTCGGCATCGCGCTGCGCACGCCGTACCGACGGGCCTCGTAGCTGGCCGAGCTGACCACCCCGCGTGGCCCGACGCCGCCGACGACCACCGGCCGGCCGCGCAGCTCGGGTCGGCGGCGCACCTCGACGGCGGCGAAGAACGCATCCATGTCGACATGCAGGATCGGGCTGCCGGAGTCGTCGGCGTCCGGCCCGAAGCGCGGATCGTCGTCGCCCCGGGGCAACGACTGGCTGCGGCCCATCCCGGCAGGTTAACCCGAAGGTACGACACCACCAGCCACCGGCGGGCCGCACCGGTATGCCGGTCAGCCGTGGACGACCAGCAGGGGCACGGTCAGCTCGGCCGCGGTGTCCGACCCGTGGTACGCCACCAGCTTCGACGCCATCGGCCGCTCGGTGCGGCTGGCCATGACCGCGTACGTGTCGTTGCAGGTCACCACCACGTCGCCGATCCGCCCCAGGTGTTCCTCGGGCACCGGACCGAACCAGCCGGTGGCCACCACCTCGTCGCGGGTGCGTACCCGCGCCGCGTCGCCCAGCACCTCGGACCAGGCGGCCCGCACATCGTCGACCGCGCCCTCCTCGACGTGCAGGTAGCGCACCCGGGCCTCACCGGCCACCACCCGCACCCCGGCGCGCAGCCGTGGGTCGGTGTCCAGGTCGAAGCGGTGGTCGGCGGGAATGTCGAGCTGGCCGTGATCGGCGGTCACCAGCAGTGCCGCGTCCGGCGGCAGGCCGTCGACCAACCGGGCGATCAGGGCGTCCACCTCGGTGGCGGCGACCCGCCAGGGTGCTGAGTCGACGCCGCTGAGGTGGCCGTGCCAGTCCAGGTCGGCGTGGTAGCCGGAGACCAGGGTCGGGCCCGGGCCGGCGGCCAGCGCGGCCAGCATGGCGGCGGCCACCGCGTCCCCACCGGCGGCGCCCCGGAAGTCGCCGCCCCGGTTGGCCGCGAGGGTCAGCCCACTGCCGCCGAACTCCGGCCGGCTCACCACTGTCACCGTCACACCGGCGGCGCGGGCCCGTTCCAACTGGGTGGGCACCGGCTGCCAGTGCAGCGGCGACGGGTCCGCGGCCCAGTCGGTGTGGGTGAGCACCCGGTCGGTGCCGGGCACCCGCACGGTGAAGCCGAGCACCCCGTGCGCGCCCGGTGCGACGCCCGTGCCCAGTGTCACCAGGCTGGTCGGTGTGGTGGACGGGAAACCGGCGATGATCGGCCGGGCCACCGTCGCGGCGAGCCCGGCGAGGGTCGGCGCGTACGGGGCGGCGGTCGGCAGCTGGTACCAGCCGAGCCCGTCGACCAGCAGCACGGCGATCCGGCGTACCCCGGCCAACGCGGGGACGAGCCCGAGCGGGTCGGCCGAGCCGGGAACGCCCAGCACGGCGAGCGCGCTGGGCAGCACGTCGGCGAGACGGCCGCCGCCGTGGTGCGGCCCGAGGACCGTCAGCGGCGCGGCAGGTGGCGAGTCGCTCATGCCGGCCGGCGGGCGAAGAGGTGCAGTTGGGCGGCCAGGTCCCGGTACGGAGGTTGGGCGGCCAGCGCGCGTTCCAACTCGACCAGGGCGGCGGACTGCCCGTCGGCGACCGCGGCCGGCAGCAGGTCGGCGAGCACGCGTACCCCGTGGATCTCCTCGACCACGAGACCGGCGGCGCCGAGCAGCGCGGCGGCGCCCGGGGCGTCGTAGCGTCGGCGCAGCGTGTCCCGTGGTCCGGCGGTGCCGGCCGGGTCGGCGGCCAGCGCGGTCGCGACGTCGAGGTGGCCGTTCATCGCGCGGCCCAGCACGGCGGCGGCCCGCCCGGCCACGAGCACACTGGCCGCGCCGCCCGGGCGCAGCGCGGTGGCCAGCGCGGTCACCACCGGCGCCGGATCGTCGACCACCTCCAGCACGGAGTGGCAGAGGACCAGGTCGACGCCGGCCGGCTCGACCAGCCCGGCGAGGGCGTCGCCGTCGCCCTGCACGGCGGCGATCCGGTCGGCCACGCCGGCCTCGGCGGCCCGGCGGGTGAGCGCGGCGAGCGCGTCGGGGCTGGCGTCGACCACTGTGACGCGGTGCCCGGCGCGGGCCAGCGGAACGGCGAAACCGCCGGTGCCGCCGCCCACGTCCAGCACGGTCAGCTCGGCGTCGCCGCGCCGGTCCAGCTCGGCGCGGAGCACCGACCAGATCACGGCGGTACGGGGGGTCAGCGGCGGCCCGGCGAACCGGCCTCGGGTCTGCTCCACCCGGTCGAGCCTAGTCACCTGGTCCATCCTCGCTGCGGACGTGTGGCGGGCGCACCCGCCACACGTCCGGTCGGGTGTGCGGTGCCAGGGTCGGTCAGGACTCGGTGCCTTCGGCCTCGTCCTCCGCCTGGGACCGGCGCTCGTTGGCCACCGGGCCGTTGGTCACCTCGTACTCCCGGGGGTCGGCGAGGTGCGACGGCACCCAACCGGCACCCAGCCGGGTCCGCCGGGCGTTGGCGATTCCACCGGTGTACGCGTGATTGCCCGTCACTTGTCATTCCCCCTCACGGATCACGGGCGACTCTGCCCGCTCGTGACGAGTCTCCCGCCCAACGACCCGGGAAACCGTAATGTGGATCACTCTCTCAGCGGAAGTCACGGGAGGCGGGGCTGACCGGCGGCTCGATGGCGTCCAGTCGGTCGGCGACCAGATTGGTCACCCCCTCGTGCCGCTGCAACCGCCCCCGGACCACCAGCGCGGCGCTGGTGCGGGCCACCCGCCGGTAGCGCTGCCACAACCCCGACGAACAGGTGACGTTGAGCATCCCGGTCTCGTCCTCCAGGTTGAGGAAGGTGACCCCGCCCGCGGTCGCCGGACGTTGCCGGTGGGTGACGATGCCACCGACCCGGATCCGCTGGCCGGGCTCCACCCGGCCGAGCCGGGCGATCGGCACCGCGCCGAGCACGTCGAGCTGACCCCGGATGAACCGGGCGGGATGGCTCTCCGGCGACAGCCCGGTGGCCCACACGTCGGCGACCAGCCGGTCCACCGCCTCCATCCCGGGCAGCGTGGGCGCCGCCGCGCCGGTCACCGTGCCGGGCAGCCGTCCCGGCCGGTCCTGGGCGGCCGCGCCGGCAGCCCACAGCGCCTGCCGCCGGGTCAGCCCGAAACAGGCGAAGGCGTCCGCGGTGGCCAACGCCTCCAGCTGCGCGGCGGTGAGACCGACCCGCCGGGCCAGGTCAGGCATGTCCCGGTACGGCCCACCGACCGCCCGTTCGGCCTCGATCCGCTCGGCCACGTCGGCGCCGAGGGTCCGTACGCTGGACAGGCCGAGCCGGACCGCCGGGCCGCCCAACCCCCAGGCGTGCGGCGGCTCCCCCGGCCCGCTGCCCCACCGGGTGTCCGGGGTGGACTCCAGCACCGCCAACGCCGCACTGGCGTTGATGTCCGGGCGACGAACCTCCACCCCGTGCCGACGGGCGTCGTCGACCAGGGTCTGTGGGGAGTAGAAACCCATCGGCTGGGCGTTGAGCAGCGCGGCCAGGAACGGCGCCGGGTGGTAACGCTTGAGCCAGGAACTGGCGTAGACCAGGTAGGCGAAGCTCATCGCGTGGCTCTCCGGGAAGCCGTAACTGGCGAACGCGGTGAGCTTGCGGTAGACGTCGTCGGCCAACTCACCGGTGATGCCCCGCTCGGCCATCCCGGCGTAGAGCCGGTCGGCGATACGGGTCATCCGCTCGACCGACCGTTTGGCGCCCATCGCCCGGCGCAACTGGTCGGCCTCTGCCGCGTCGAAGCCGGCCAGGTCGATGGCGAGCTGCATCAACTGCTCCTGGAACAGCGGCACACCCAGGGTCTTCTCCAGGGCGTTGCGCATCAGCGGGTGCGCGAAGGTCACCGGCTCCTGGCCGTTCTTGCGCCGGATGAACGGGTGCACCGAACCGCCCTGGATCGGGCCGGGCCGGATCAACGCCACCTCGACCACCAGGTCGTAGAACTCGCGGGGCTTGAGCCGGGGCAGGGTGGCCATCTGGGCGCGGCTCTCCACCTGGAACACCCCGACCGAGTCGGCCCGGCAGAGCATGTCGTAGACCTCCGGGTCGTCCAGCGTCATGTCACCCAGGTCGAGGCTCTGGCCGATCATGTCGTAGCCGTAGTGCAGGGCGGAGAGCATGCCCAGCCCGAGCAGGTCGAACTTGACCAGGCCGACCGCCGCACAGTCGTCCTTGTCCCACTGCAGGACGCTGCGCCCGGGCATCCGCCCCCACTCCACCGGGCAGACCTCGATCACCGGCCGGTCGCAGATCACCATGCCGCCGGAGTGGATGCCCAGGTGCCGTGGGAACGTCTGCAACTCGTTGGCGTACTCCACCACCTGCTCCGGGATGTTCTCCACGTCGACAGTGGCGACCGAGCCCCACCTGTCGATCTGCTTGCTCCAGGCGTCCTGCTGCCCCGGCGAGTAGCCGAACGCCTTGGCCACGTCGCGCACCGCCGACCGGGGCCGGTAGGAGATGACGTTGGCGACCTGGGCGGCGTGCTCCCGGCCGTAGCGGGTGTAGACGTGCTGGATCACCTCCTCCCGACGGTCGGACTCGATGTCCACGTCGATGTCCGGTGGGCCGTCGCGTTCCGGGGCGAGGAACCGCTCGAAGAGCAACCGGTGCCGGACCGCGTCCACATTGGTGATCCGCAACGCGTAGCAGACCGCCGAGTTGGCCGCCGAACCTCGGCCCTGGCAGTAGATGTCCTGCTCACGGCAGAACGTGACGATGTCGTAGACCACCAGGAAGTAGCCGGGGAAGCCCAACTCCTCGATCATGTTCAACTCGTGGTCGAGTTGCGCGTACGCCGTCGGGTGCGCCTGCGGCGGCCCGTAGCGCTCCCGTGCCCCGTCGGCGGTCAGCTTCCGCAGCCAGCTCATCTCCGTGTGCCCCGGTGGCACCGGGTACGCCGGCAACTGCGGCGCGACGAGCTGGAGGTCGAAGGCCAACTCGGCGCCGAACTCGGCGGCCCGCGCCACCGCACCCGGGTACGCGGCGAACCGGGCCGCCATCTCCGCGCCGCTGCGCAGGTGGGCGGTGGCCGCCGCGGGCAGCCAGCCGTCGATCTCGTCCAGGCTGCGTCGGGCCCGGACGGCGGCGACGGTGGTGGCCAGCCGACGCCGGCCGGGCGTGGCGTAGTGCACGTTGTTGCTGGCCACCGTCGGCAGCCCGGCCGCGGTGGCCAGGTCGGCGAGCGCGTCGTTGCGGTCGGCGTCGACAGGATGGCCGTGGTCGGTCAGCTCCACCGCCACCGTCTCCGCACCGAAGAGCGCGGTCAGCCGGTCCAGCTCGCGGGCCGCCGCGTCCACCCCCTCGGTGAGCAGCGCGCCCGGCACGTGCCCCTTGCGGCAACCGGTCAGCACCAGCACGTGATCGCGTAGCTCGGCGGCGACCTCCTCCAACTCTCCGTAGACCGGGCGGCCCTTCTCCCCGCCGCGCAGTTGGGCGCGGGCGATGGTGGTGGCCAGCCGGGCGTACCCCTCATGGCCGTGGGCGAGCACCAGCAGGTGCGCGCCGTGCGGGTCGGGTTCGCCGTTCTGCGGGCCGGGCAGCCCGAGGGACAGCTCCGCGCCGAAGATGGTCGGCAGGCCCAGCGTGCGGGCCGCCTCGGCGAAGCGGACCACCCCGTAGAAGCCGTCGTGGTCGGTGACGGCGAGCGCGGTGAGCCCCAGCCGGGCCGCCTCCTCGGCCAGCTCCTCGGGATGGCTGGCACCGTCGAGGAAGCTGAAGTTGGTGTGCGCGTGCAGCTCCGCGTAGGGCACCACCCCGTCGGGGCGGGTCAGCTCCGGTGGCTGGTACCGCTCACGGTGGCGGCTCCAGGCCGGGGAGTCTCCCCCGTCGGCGTCCACGGCGAGCGGGTCCACCACGTGCAGGTGCCGCTCGTCGCGCGACTGCCCGCCGCCGGAGCCGCCCGACCCGCCGTCGCCCCGCCCGGAGCTGCCACTGCCCCGCCCGGAGAGCACCCGTTCCAGCTCCGACCAGGGCATCTTCGGGTTGTGGAAGCTCATTCCCGCACCCTCACCCTGATCGACTCGACCTCCGGGAAGTCGGGCTGTCCGGGTCGGCGGGACACCCCGACTTTCGGAATGCCGAGTCGATCAAGCCCGGCTGGACGCTCAGTCATAGATCGCCTCCACCAACCACTGCCCGGCCTCGACGGCGAGCAGCAGGGCGGTGCCGTCGGCCAGGCAGACCTGGAACCGTGCCCGCCGCCGAGCCTCGGCCGGAGCCCACCACCGCTCGTCCACCGGCCACGGGCCGACCCAGCCGACGATCTCCGCCGGCCGGCCGGTGCCGACCACCAGCCGGGCGGGCGGAGCGCTCACCGCCAGCCGCGCGCTGATCACCACCGCCTCACCAGCGGCGTCGTGCACGGTCGCGGCGAGCGGGCTGGGCAGCACCACAGCCGGCGCGGGCGCCGGCAGCCGGCCGGGCCATGGTGGAACCCCGCCGGCACTGTGGTCGGCAGGCCGACCGGCACTGACGGCCCGGCCGCCGCCACTGGCGATCGACTCGCCGGACAGCGGTGCCCGGCCGGGACGCGCGATCGGCGCGCCAGGCAACGGCGCCGGACCGGGACGCGCGATCGGCTCGCCGGACAGCAGTGCCGGGCCGAGACGCGCGATCGGCTCGCCAGGCAACGGTGCCGGACCGGGACGCGTGGGGAGGCGTTCGTCGCCCCACGGCACCAACCGCACCTGGTCGGCCGGGGAGCGACCACCGCCGAGCACCGCGGTGACCACCGCTTCCGGGCCGAGGATGCCCTGCACCCGGCTCAGCGCCCGGTGCGCCCGTTCCCGCTCCTCGCCGGTCTCCCCCCACAGGCCGGCCTGCAGACCGGCCTGGGCGATCACCCCGTCCGGGATCAGTCGCAGCCGGATGATGCCGGCCGTCGGTCGGGCCGGTCGGGCGCCGGTGCGGCCACTGCTGCCGGAGAGCCACCCGTCGAGCTGCCAGCGCACCCGGTCGGCGATGGCCGCGGCGGTGAGCAGGCCGTCGTGCCGCCACACCCGGTGCAGCTCCTGCCCGTGCTCGGTGACCGCCTCGATGCCGAGCCGGGTGCAGGCCAGCCCGTGCCCGGCCAGCCGCTCATGCAGCTGCTCAGCCAACGCCCGGGCCACGAACGCGGCCACGTCGACCCGGTCGATCGGCTCGTCCTGCTCGGCGGTCACCGTCAGGTCGGCCGGCGGCTGCCGGACGGCGAGTGGGCGGTGGTCCCGCCCGGCGGCCAGCCGATGGGCCAGCGCACCGTCGAACCCGAACCGGGCCAGCACGTCGCCAGCCGGCAGCGCGGCGAAGTCGCCGAGACTGCGCACACCGAGCCGCCGCAGCAGGTCGGCCAGCGCCGAGCGGCCGAGCGCCTCGACCGGCAACCCGGCCAGGAACTCCGGTGTCCCACCCGGTGGCACCACCCGATCGGAGCGAGCGGCCAACCCGGCCGCGAACACCCCGTCGGCGATGCCGACCTGGCTCTCCACCAGGCACGACTGGGCGACGTGCTCGATGATCCGCTCGGCGGCCGCCTCCTCGCCACCGAGGTAACGGCTCGGCCCGCGGGCGGCCACCGCGCAGGCGCCCGGACGGACCACCTCGACGCCGGCGACCAGCTCCTCCACCGCGGCGACCACCGGCTCGAATGCCCGGGCGTCCCGACCCGGGTCGTAATCCACGACGGTGAGCTGCGGGCAGCGACCCTGCGCCTCCCGTTTGCGCAGCCCTCGGCGCACCCCCTCGGCGCGGGCCCGCTCGGAGCAGGCGACCACCCGGTTGGCGTGCAGCACGGCGACCGGGCCGGTGGCCGGCACCCCGTCGACGATCTCGGCGGCGAGCACCGGCCAGTCCGGGCACCACAGCAGCAGGGTCCGTGCCGGCGTGCCGGTCACTCCCGACCGACCAGGGCGAGCGGCGCGGCCGGACGGCCCACTGTCGACGGCATCACACGCGGGATCACCCGGGTCAGCTCGTCGCCCGGCAGCCAGACCTTGATCTCCTTTGGTCGGGCAGCCGCCCCGCGCCCGCGCGCCGAGACGGTGACCTCCCGGCGGCGCAACCGCCCCCGGCCATGCCCGAGCCCTTCCCAGACTCCACGGACCACCTGCAACGTCACGTCCGCGCCGTCCCACCGGCCGTACGGGACGAGCACACTGCCGCGCTGCCGCGCCCGGGCGGCCAACCGGGTGGCGACCGAGGCGGAGACAGCGGCCGGCACGGTGGTGACCACGACGTCCACCCCGTCGATCAGCGCGGCGACCACTGTGGCCCACTCGGGGCCGGGATTCGGCACCAGGGCCAGCCGGTCCAGGGCGATGCCCAGCTCGGCGGCCGCGCCCGCGCCGAACGTCGGCACACCGACCACGGCGCACCACGAGCCGGCCCGGGAGGCCTCGGCGAGCAGAGCCAACATCAGCGAGGTGCCACCGCTGCGCCGGGGCTGGCCGGCGGCAACCGCGATGGTGCTGCCCCGGCGCAGGCCTCGGTTGGGCAGCAGACCGGTCAGCTCGGGCACCACCGGCAGCACCCGGTGCCCGCCGACCTGGTCGGGCGCGCTCGCCGGGCGCACCAGATCGGCCAGTGCGGCGGAACCGACCACCATGCGGCCCGCCATTGGACCAACTCCCCCGTCGTTGCTGTGGATCAGATCAGGACCGGCACGCCGTGCCACCGGCCGCCCGGCTCCCCCCGCAGGGCGGTCGGTGGCACGGCGGGATCAGGCGGCGAGGCCGTCCAGGGCCGGTTGGTGGGCAACGCCGAGTGCGGTCTCCACCACCGTGACGAACTGTTCGGCGGCACGGAGCAGATCGTCGGCCTCCCGGGCGCTGACCACCCGGGGGATGCCGGCCTCGGCGGCGGCGCGCTTGCTGGCGCCGGCGGCGAAGAACCGGGACCACTCGTCGAGCTCCGGAGCGACGGCGCAGAGGAGGACCCAGACGCTGGTGATCCGGTTGCGTCGGCTTGGCGCGGGTCGGGCACGCGCGGCGAGCAGGGCGGCCGCCGCGCGCAGCGCCGCCAGGTGGGCAGCCGCATAACGCAGACCGTCAGGTCGGGTCTGGCCGGCCTCGACCAGCCCACGCCGGGCCAACGTGAGCAGCTGGGCGGGGGTGCGGTGCGGCAGCACGTGCGCCGGCACCGTCGGTGCCTGAGCCGAGTTGGTCGGCATGGATGTCTCCTCCACATGGCCGAGGCGTCGCCCCGGCGCGCTGATGCCGCCGACGAGACGCCGAGGTCGAGTGGTGCGGAGGAAGACGCACCGGGTGTGGCCGGCCGGGTGTGGATGCTTCCCCACACCACACCCGGCCGGCGTACCGGCGGGTTCGTCGCCCGCCGCCCGGGGGTCGTGGGCGGCGAGCGACGATCCTGCCTGTCGGGACCAGGCTCGCGACTGCCCGGAAACCCAGGTGCGGCCCGCGGAGCCACACCGCCCGGAGCTGGCGCCGCGAAACGCCGCGCTCCGGCTGGTTGGAACGGGCGTTCGAGGCAATCGAACACTCGTTCTAACTGCTCCTGACAGTACACCTCCCCTCCGACGAAAATGCAACGTGTGACGCGCCAGGCGTGCGTACCGAGCGCGGCGGCTCAGCTCGGGGTCGGATAGTCGGGCGGGCCGGCGGCCGGGACGAGGAACGGGCCGGGGTCGCCCCACGCTGCCAGCGCATCACGTAGTCGCGCAGCCGCTCCAGCGAGATCGACGAGGAAGATCCGTACAACATCAGGGATGTTGCTGCCTCCCGCGCGCCGGAGACAGCAACACCAGGGAAGTTGCGCGGATCTTGGCGCGAAGGTCGGTCACTCACCACGAACGGGACCTGTCGGGCTGGGTCCGATGGGACGGGATGCAACGTGGTCGGCTGAACCCGTCGCCGACTGACCGGGAAGAATGGCGACATGCAGCCACACCCGAACGTACGAGCGGTGCAGGACGCGCTCACCGCCGTCGGCGCGCTCGACGGCACCGGTGAGCCCAGCACGGTCCGCCTGCTTCCCGACGCGGTGCACACCGCCTCGGCGGCCGCCGAGGCGCTCGGCGTCGAGGTAGGCCAGATCGCCAACTCACTGATCTTCGACGCGGACGACGCGCCGCTGCTCGTGCTCACCTCCGGCGCGCACCGGGTCGACACCGCCAGCCTGGCGGCGTCGCTCGGCGTCACCCGGCTGCGCCGCGCCACCCCGGAGTTCGTCCGGACACACACCGGGCAGCCGATCGGCGGTGTCGCCCCACTCGGGCACCCGCACCCGCTGCGCACCCTCGTGGACACGGCGCTGACGGCGTACCCCGAGATCTGGGCCGCGGGTGGCGTACCGCAGGCGGTCTTCCCGACCACCTACACCGAGCTGCTGCGGGTCACCGCCGGCAGCCCGGCCGAGGTGGCGTGAACGCCGCACCGGAGCTCGTCACGCTGCACGTGTGGCGGACCTCCCGCGCCGCGCTGCCCCGGGCGCTGACCCGGATGGCGGTGGACCCACGCCGGTTGCGCTCCCTCCCGGGCGTTCGGTTCGGCAAGCTGCTGGGCACCGGGACCGGCACCGGATTCGGGCCGGGGGACGCCGACCTGACCCGGTGGGCGGCGCTGACCGTCTGGGACTCCCCCGCAGCGGCGGCCGGCTTCGACGACTCGGCGGTCGGGCGTGCCTGGGCGCGCATCGCCCACGCCTCCGCACGGGTGGACCTGCGCCCGCTGACCAGCCGAGGCGAGTGGTCCGGTCAGCGGCCGTTCGGTGACCCACCGGGTGGCCGGGTCACCGGCCCGGTGCTGGCGCTGACCCGGGCTCGGCTGCGGGTCCGCCGGGCAGCCACCTTCTGGCGGGCGATCCCCCCGGTGGCCGCCGCCCTGCGCGACGCGCCCGGGCTGTTGGCCCGGTTCGGGGTCGGTGAGGCGCCCTTGGGTTGGCAGGGCACGGTGAGCGTGTGGCGCGACCCGACGGACCTGGTGGCGTTCGCGTACCGTCACCCGGAGCACCGGGCGGCGATCATGCGAACCCCCACCGAGGGCTGGTACGCCGAGGAGTTGTTCGCCCGGTTCGAGGTGCGCGACGTGGTCGGCGACCGGTCGGTGCTCGGATGGGTCGCCGACGGTGGCCCGGAAACAGTGAAGGGTGGACGGGCATGAGGTTGGTGCGCTGGACGCCGGACGATCTCGTCCGGCGGCTGGACGACGTGGTGACCGTCTACGGCGAGGCGATGGGATACCGCACCGACCTGCTGGAGGCCCGGCGCGGTTACATCGCCACCCACGTCCGCCGGCCGGGTTTCCGGGCGGTCGCCAGCCTGACCAGCGAGGGTCACCTCGCCGGCTTCGGTTACGGCTACCTGGGCGCCTCCGGTCAGTGGTGGCACGACCAGGTGCACCGGGCACTGGACGCCCCGACCCGCCAGCGCTGGCTCACCCACTGCTTCGAGGTGGTCGAGCTGCACGTCCGGCCGCCGGCGCAGGGGCACGGTCTGGGCGCCGGCCAACTGCGCGCGCTGCTCGGCATGGCCGAGGGTGACACCACGCTGCTGTCCACCCCGGAGGCCGACGAGCAGACCTCACGGGCCTGGCGGTTGTACCGGCGCTTCGGTTTCGTCGACGTGCTGCGCAACTTCCACTTCCCCGGCGACGAGCGGCCGTTCGGCGTACTCGGTCGGGACCTGCCCCTCGAACCACCGGCGTCATGACCCGACGGATCTCCTGGGCGCTGCTCGCCATCCTGGTGCTCGCCCAGATCTGCTACCCGCTCACCACCGGCGCCACCAGGGCCGGGCTCACCGTGGCCACCGTCGTGCTCGGGTGGCTGCTCTCGGTCGGCCACGCGCTGCTCAGCCGGGGCCCTCGGATGGCGGCGGCGCTGGTCGCGGTGGCCACCGGCGGCGGGTTCGCGATCGAGGCGATCGGGGTGGCCACCGGGGTGCCGTTCGGCAGCTACGACTACTCCGGCGAGCTGGGCCCCAAACTGGCCGGAGTGCCGCTGATCATTCCGCTGGCCTGGACCTGGAT
Organism: Micromonospora zamorensis; assembly: GCF_900090275.1. NCBI lineage: Bacteria > Bacillati > Actinomycetota > Actinomycetes > Micromonosporales > Micromonosporaceae > Micromonospora > Micromonospora zamorensis. The sequence continues at coordinate 4,468,458 of NZ_LT607755.1, forward strand.
GGCCTGGCCGGCCTGGCTGGCGGCGGTCCGGCTGACCGGCGGCAGCACGTCGCGGGCCGGCGGCAGCGGCGCGACGGCCGGCGGCCGCACATCGGGGACAGGCCGCGGCGGGTCGGCGGTCGGGCTGTGGGTACGACGGATCGCGCTGGCCACCGTGGGGCTGGCCGCCTGGGATCTCTTCCTCGATCCGCAGATGGTGGCCGAGGGCTACTGGGTCTGGCGGGACGCCACCCCGGCGTTGCCCGGCCTGCCCGGCATCCCGGTCAGCAACTACCTGGGCTGGCTGCTCTTCGCGGTGCTGATGATGAGCGCGCTGCGCCCGCTGGCCGGGCCGGCGGCCGAGCACACCGATCGGCGGGATCACCCGATGGTCGCGCTCTACCTGTGGACGTACTTCTCCAGCATCCTGGCCCACGCCGTCTTCCTCGACCTGCCCGCCTCGGCGCTCTGGGGCGCCGCCGGCATGTCGGTGACAGCCGTACCGCTGGCGGTGACCCTGCTGCGTGCCCGGCGGGCTCGCGACACCCGCCGGGAGGACCACCAGCCGCACCGGCCCGGCGTCGACGCGACCCGATGACCGTCCTGCTCGCCCTGGTCATCGCCATCGCCGCGTTGACCGGGCACACCTGGCTCAACGCCACCCGCTGGCTGCGCAGGCCCACCGACCGGCCCGACGAGGTCGACGAGCGGGTCGCCGTGCTGCTGCCGCTGCGCGACGAGGCCAACCGGGTCACGCCCTGCCTGCGCGCCCTGCTCGCCCAACGCGGCGTACCCGGGCTGCGCGTCGTGGTCCTCGACGACGGGTCCACCGACGGCACCGCCGACGTGGTCCGCGCGGTGGCCGGCGACGACCCCCGGGTGACGCTTCTCACCGGAGTCGCCCCACCGCCGGGCTGGCTGGGCAAGCCGCACGCCTGCTGGCAACTGGCCACCCGGACCGACCCGGACGCCACCGCGCTGGTCTTCGTCGACGCCGACGTGGTGCTCGCCCCGCACGCCGTGGCCGCGGCCGTCACCGAGCTGCGTGCCGCCCGCGCGACGCTGCTGTCGCCGTACCCCCGGATCGTGGTGGCGACGGCGGCCGACCGGCTGGTGCAGCCGCTGCTGCAGTGGCTCTGGCTGACCTTCCTGCCGCTGCGCGCGATGGAGCGCTCGTCGCGGCCGTCGCTGGCCGCGGCGGGCGGCCAGTTCCTGGTGCTGGACCGGGCCGGCTACACGGCCGTCGGCGGGCACGTCGCGGTCGCCGACAAGATCCTGGAGGACGTCGAGCTGGCCCGGGCGGTCAAGCGGTCCGGTGGGCGGATCGCCCTGGCCGACGGCTCCCGGCTGGCCACCTGCCGGATGTACGACGACTGGCCGCAGCTACGCGACGGGTACTCGAAGTCGCTCTGGGCGTCGTTCGGGCACCCGGGAGCGGCGGCGGCCGTGGTGGCGTCGCTGCTGCTGCTCTACACCGCACCGCCGCTGATCGCGCTGGCCGGTGTGGCGACCGGCGCGCCGGGGGTGGTCGCCGCGGGCCTGGCCGGCTATCTGCTCGGGGTGGCCGGGCGGGTGTTCACCGCCCGGGCGACGGGGGGCCGGTGGTGGCCCGACGCGCTCGCACACCCCGTGTCGGTCGTGGTCCTCGGTTGGCTGACCCTGCGGTCGTACCATCTGCGAAAGCGACGCCGCCTGACCTGGCGGGGTCGCCCGGTCAGCTAGGAGGACGCGGAATGGCGCGGATCGTGGTCGTCGGCGCCGGGGTGGGTGGCCTCGCCACCGCCGCCCGGCTGGCCGCCACCGGGCACCAGGTGACCGTCTTCGAACGGGCCGGCACGGTCGGCGGCAAGCTCGGCCGGTACACGCACGACACCCCGGCCGGGTCGTTCCACTTCGACACCGGGCCGAGCCTGCTCACCCTGCCCGAGGTCTTCCACGACCTGTTCGAGGCGACCGGGGCGAAGCTCGACGAATACCTGGACCTGGTTCCGCTGGACCCGATCGTCCGGCACGTCTTCCCCGGCGGCGGCCCGGCACTGGACTCGTGCGCCGACCCGATGGAGTTCGCCACCCGGATCGGTGCCGCCTTCGGCGACCGGGCGGCAGCCGACTGGCAGCGGCTGTGGCGTCGGGCCGCGCGAGTGTGGAACGCCTCCTCGCGGGACATCCTGCGTCGTACCGTCGACTCCCCCCGCGACCTCGCGTCGCTGGCCTGGCGGGTCGGTGACCTGGCCGCCATCGCCCCGGGCCGCACCCTGCGTGGCCTCGGCCGCCGGCACCTGTCCGACCCGCGGCTGCGGATGATGCTGGACCGGTACGCCACCTACACCGGCGCCGACCCGCGTCGGGCCCCGGCGGCGCTGGTCGCGGTCCCGTACGCCGAGCTGGCCTTCGGTGGCTGGTACCTGCGCGGTGGGCTGGGCACGCTCGCCGACGCGCTGCTCACCCGCTGCCTGGACCTCGGCGTGGTCGTGCAGACCGACGCCACGGTCACCCGGATCGACGCCACCGGTGGCCGGGTGCACGGGGTACGCCTCGCCGGTGTCACCGCGCCGGTGCCCGCCGACGTGGTGGTGGCCAACGTGGACGCTCTCACCGTCTACCGTGACCTGCTGCCGCACCCGCGTCGGCTGGCCGGGCTGACCGACCGCAGCCTCGCCGGCTTCGTGCTGCTGCTCGGCGTCTCCGGCAGCACCGGGCTGGCCCACCACAATGTCTTCTTCCCGCGCGACTACGACGCGGAGTTCGACGCGATCTTCGGCGACCCCGGGCGCGGCGTACGGGCCCGGCCGGCGGCCGACCCGACGGTGTTCGTCACCGTGGCCGACGACCCGATGGTCCGCCCGGCCGGACATGAGGCGTGGTTCGTGCTGGTCAACGCCCCTCGGCAGGGCACCGCGGCGGGCGCTGTCGACTGGCGACGGCCGGGGCTGGCCGACGCGTACGCCGATCGGGTCCTGGACGTGCTGGCGCGGCGCGGCATGGACGTGCGCGACCGGCTGCTGTTCCGCGAGGTCCGCACCCCGGCCGACCTGGACGCGGCGACCGGAGCGCCGGGTGGCTCGATCTACGGCACTGCCGGCGGGCTGCTCCGCCCCGCCAACCGGGGCCCGGCCAACGGATTGTGGCTGGTGGGCGGCTCCACCCACCCGGGCGGCGGGTTGCCGATGGTGACCCTCTCCGCGCAGATCGTCGCCGACGAGATCGGCCCCGCCTGGTAGGCGCGGGGCCGCACGCTCCGGGGCTCAGCCGGCGTCGAGCAGCGCGCGGCGGATGGTGGAGAGCAGCTGCCCGAGGCCGAACCCGGCCAACAGCACCCACACCGCGGTCGCCATGGTGATGGTGCCGGCGGCCAGCTCCGGCTCGATCAGCCCGGCCAGCCCCGCGACCAGCAGCCCGGCCAGCGCCACCGAGACCCGGGTGGGACGCTCGCCCACGGTGACCGCGCCGATGTCGCGCATGCCGGCGGCGACCGCCCGGGCTCGGACGTACTCGTGCAGCCAGGACAGCGCGCCACCCGCGACGACCAGCGCGCCCGGCGCGCCGAGCAGCCAGAACGCCAGCAACCACGCCACCTCACCGAGCCGGTCGGCAACCGAGTCGTAGACGTAGCCGAGCCGGGTGGTGCGGCTGGTGGCGACCGCCACCGCACCGTCCACGCTGTCCGCCACGGCGGCGAACAGCACGAACAACGCGCCCAGGAAGGGCCCGTTGCCCGGGCGGGTCACCAGCAACGGTACGCAGAAGCAGAGCAGCACCCCGGCCACTGTGACCGCGGTCGGGCTGACCCGCAGCCGGCCCAGCACATAGCCGACGTGGTACGCGAATCGCAGCCAGGCGCGGACCACCGGGGCCGCGACCCGAGGGTCGAACCCGCCGTGCAACCGCGCCCACGCCGTGGCGTACTGATCCCAGTTCAGCTGTGTGCCCACCACAGATCAACCGTCGTGCCGGGCATCAGGTGTCGCAGAAGCAACGTTCACACCCGCGCGCCGGCCTTCAGGTTCTGCCAGACCTCGCGCGTGGCCGTGGACCGGTTGAGGGTGATGAAGTGGATCCCGGGCACACCCTCGTCCAGCAGTCGACGGCACATCTCGCTGGCCTGCTCGACGCCGAGCCGGCGGACGGCCTCCGGGTCGTCGGCGACACGCTCGAAGCGGGCCGCCAGCGCCGGCGGGAAGGGCGCGCCGGACAGCTGCACGGACCGCTCGATGGTGCCGATCTGGGTCACCGGCATCACCCCGGCCAGGATCGGGGTGTCGCAGCCGGCGGCGGCCACCCGGTCACGCAGCCGCAGGTAGTCGTCGGCGTCGAAGAACATCTGCGTGATCGCGAACTCCGCGCCGGCACGGCACTTGCGGACGAACTGCGCGGTGTCGCTGGCCACGTCGGGCGAGCGGGGATGCTTGTACGGGAAGGCGGCCACGCCGACGCTGAAGTCGCCGGCATCGCGCACCAGGCGGACCAGGTCCTCGGCGTAGTCCACGCCCTCCGGGTGGCGGATCCACTCACCGCCCGGGTTGCCCGGCGGGTCCCCGCGGACCGCCAGCACGTTGCGCACTCCCACCCCGGCGAGCCGGCCGATCACGTGCCGCAGCTCGGCGACGGAGTGGTCGACAGCGGTCAGGTGGGCCATCGGCAGCAGTGTGGTGTCGGTGGCGATCCGTTCGGTCACCGCCACCGTGGTGTCCCGGGTCGACCCGCCCGCGCCGTACGTGATCGACACGAACGACGGGCGCAGTGACTCCAGTTCGCGGATGGCCTGCCAGAGCAGCCGCTCCCCGGCGTCGGTCTTGGGCGGGAAGAACTCGAACGAGAAGGTCGGCTGGCGCTCACGGATGAGCTCCCCGATCGCCGGTTGCGGATTGGGGAGGACCGAAGGAAGACCGAGCGCCACGACCCGACTCTAGCTGGCGACGCCACCGCGACCCAGGCGCTTCCCACCCGGTGACCCGTGCCGCCCCGCCCGTCCCCGGCGCGGTGGGCGCACGGGTGTCGTACCCCCGGGGTAGGAATGGGTGGCGTGGGAGGGGCGGCGGGGGCGGCTCCGGGTTCCGCGCGGGGGTCAGCAACCGAGCGGTGACGCCGGTCCCGGCCGGTCGGCCGGGCGGGTCGTCACCACACCGACGCCCGCCAGGAGGACCCGTGACCCCACCCGCAGCGCCGCGCCCCGCGCAGCTCGGGCCACTGCTGGCCCGCTGCCGGCTGGCCCGCGGCTGGAGCCAGCAGCGCGCCGCCGCCGAGTTGTGTGCCGCTTCCGGAGTGCCGACGCTGAGCCGGCATGAGGTGTCCCGCTGGGAACGACAGCGCCGCGTGCCCGGCGGTTTCTGGCTCGGCTGGCTCGCCGTCGTCCTGGACGTGCCGCTGGTGACGCTCGCCGAGGCCGCCGCAGCCGCCCGTCGGGCCGGCTCGACAGGAGCCGCCGGTCCGGGCCGCACCGCACGGGCCGGCGCGCCACCGGCGGGGCGCACCGGTCCGGGCCGCACCGGCGGGACTACGCGTGGCGGGAGAGCGCGGGTCAGGACGACCCGCTAGCGTCGGGGAGTGACCCAAGCTGCTCCCGTGTCTCCCGTCGACCGCGCCGGCCTGCGCCAACGCGTCGACAAGGCCCTCACCGAATTCCTCGCCGGTCAACGGGGCCGGCTCGCCGCCGTGGATGACGCCCTCGCCCCGGTGGCCGAGGCGATCGAGGCTTTCGTGCTCGGCGGCGGCAAGCGGCTGCGTCCGGCATTCGCCTACTGGGGGTTCCGGGGCGCTGGCGGGGTGGACGGCGACCAGGTGGTCACTGCCCTGGCCGCGCTGGAGTTCGTCCAGGCCAGCGCCCTGATCCACGACGACCTGATGGACCGCTCCGACACTCGCCGCGGCGAGCCCGCGGTGCACCGGCGGTTCGCCGCGCGGCACCGGCAGTCCGGCTGGGGCGGCGACCCGGACGGCTTCGGCGACGCCGCGGCCCTCCTGCTCGGCGATCTCTGCCTGGTCTGGTCCGACGAGCTGCTGCACTCCTCGGGCCTGGATCTCCAGGCGTTGGCCCGGGCTCGGCCGGTCTTCGACGAGATGCGCACCGAGGTCACCGTCGGTCAGTACCTCGACGTGTTGACGCAGGCCACCGGGGACACCTCGGTGGAACGCGCCAGCAAGGTCGCCCGCTACAAGTCCGCGAAATACACGGTCGAGCGTCCGCTGCTGCTCGGCGCCGCGCTGGCCGACGCGACGGCCGACGTGCGGACGGCCTACTCGGCGTACGGGCTGCCGCTGGGCGAGGCGTTCCAGCTCCGCGACGACGTGCTGGGGGTCTTCGGTGACCCGGCGCTGACCGGTAAGCCGGCCGGGGACGACCTGCGGGAGGGCAAGCGCACCTTCCTCGTGGCAGCGGCCGGGGAGGCAACCGACGACGCGGGCCGCGAGCTGCTGTTCAGCCGGCTCGGCGACCCGGAGCTGGACGAGCAGGGGGTGGCCCGGCTCCACGAGCTGATCACCGCGAGCGGGGCTCTCGCCCGCACCGAGCAGCGGATCGTCACGCTCACCGACGCCGCGCTGGCCGCCCTGACCGCCGTCGACCTCGACACCGAGGCCCGCCAAGCCCTGGTGGACCTGGCCATAGCCGCAACCCGCCGAGCCGACTAACCCACCCCACCCCGGCCCCCGGCCCCCTCTCCCCCGGTCGATCATGAAGTTAGCGGCGTCCGCGACGGCGTGTCGCGCCGCTAACTTCATGATCGACGGGGTGGGTGGGGTTCCCGGGGGTGGGGGTGGGGTTAGAAGGCTTGGGCTTGGGCTCTGCGCTTTACCTCGCGGGCCTGGTCGCCCGACAGGGCGGCTGCGGCGGTGGCGCCGGGGAGGGTGTCGTCCGGCTCGTAGAGCCAGCGCAGCGCGGCCTCGTCGTCGTAGCCGTTGTCGGAGAGCAGGTTGAGCACGCCGGGCAGGTGCTTGAGCACTGTCTCGTTGGCCACCAGGTCCGCCGGGATCCGGCGGACGCCGTCGCGGCGGACCGACAGCAACTCCCGGTCACGGATCATCTGGTGCACCTTGCTGATCGACACGTCGAGGCGCTCGGCGACGTCGGGCAGGGTCAGCCAACCGGCCGGGTCGGTGGGTCCGGCGAGCTCCGGGCCGGGGACGGCCTGGTCGGGTACGGGTTCGGTCACCCGACCACCCTGCCACGTCGTCGCCACGACGAGCCACCGGCACCCCGGACGACCGATCGGCGCCCGGTCCCGTACGCGGCGCTGACCAGCGGATGAGTGGCGGCGAGCGCGGCGGGACGTTCCAGTTCGGCGTACGGCTGTAGCATCCTGTTCATCCTTCACCCCCTGGACACATAGACTCCCTGCCGATGGACACTCAGGTCGCCGACACGTTGCTGGGCTCGCTGATCGACGGGCGCTACCGCATTCGCGGTCGCGTGGCCCGTGGTGGCATGGCGACCGTGTACACCGCCACCGACGAGCGCCTCGAGCGCACCGTCGCTGTAAAGATCATTCACCCGACCCAGGCGCCGGAGGCCCGAGCCCGGATCGCCAACTTCGTGGCCCGGTTCACCGACGAGGCGAAGACCATCGCCCGGCTGACCCACCCGAACGTGGTGGCGGTCTACGACCAGGGCACCCACGCCGGTCTGCCGTACCTGGTGATGGAGTACGTCCGCGGTCGCACGCTGCGCGACGTGCTGGCCGAGCGTCGCCGGCTCAACCCGGACGAGGCGCTGGCCATCGTCGAGCAGATGCTCGCCGCGATCGCCGCCGCGCACCGGTCCGGTCTGGTGCACCGCGACGTCAAGCCGGAGAACGTGCTGGTCGCCGAGGCACCCACCGGCGGCGTCGCCAACCTGGTCGACAGCGTCGTCAAGGTGGCCGACTTCGGGCTGGCCCGGGCGGTCGAGGCGAGCGCCGACGAGGAGCAGGGCAACCAGCTGATGGCCACCGTGGCGTACGTCGCCCCGGAGCTGGTCACCGAGGGCCGTGCCGATCCACGTACCGACGTCTACTCGGCCGGCATCGTGCTGTTCGAGATGCTCACCGGCCGCGTGCCCTACGACGGGGACCGCCCGGTGGACGTCGCCTGGCAGCACGTCGACCGGGACGTGCCGGCACCCTCGACGCTGGTGCCCGGCCTGCCGTCGGTCCTCGACGACCTGGTGCAGCGGGCGACTCGGCGCGATCCCGACGCGCGGCCCGCCGACGCCGGAGCGCTGCTGACCGAGGTGCAGGTCGCCCGGGATCGCCTGGGCGACGCCAACAGCCACACCGCCGTGCTCCGCCCGGTGAGCGGCGAGCCACTCTCTCAGCCGACCATGATGGTCGCGACGGTCCGCCCTTCCGACCGCCCGTCCTGGGCGCGGTTGCCCGAGGGTGCCAGCAGCCAGGGGCCGGGTCGACGTCGGGCCGCTCCGGAGCCCGCAGACAGCCTGGGGTCCCGACTCGCAGCGTTGCGCAGCACCCTGATGGCGAGCCAACGCGGCCGGCTGGCCGTCGCGGCCGTGGTGGTGACGCTGGGCCTGGTGGCCGCGATCGGTGGTTGGTGGTTCGGTGTCGGTCGTTACACCGATGCCCCGCAGCTGGTGAGCTTGAGCAAGGCCGAGGCGCAGGCGCAGGCCGACCGTGCCGGGCTCACCCTGAAGTACGGTGAGCCGCGCTTCGACGAGCAGGCCCCGAAGGACAGCGTGCTGGCGCAGAGCCCGGCGTCCGCCACCAGGATCGTCAAGGGTGGCGCGATCACCCTGACCCTCTCCCTCGGCCCGGAGCGTTTCCCCGTGCCGGACGTGATCGGCAAGGAGTTCGAGCTTGCCGAGGCGGACCTGGTCAACGTGAAGCTGGTGGTGGCCAAGGGAGCCTCCCGCTACGACGACAGCCTGCCGTCCGGGGTTGTGCTGGACACCTCCCCCAAGGTGGGCAGCGAGGTCAAACCCGGCGCGAAGATCACCCTCATTGTGAGCCGGGGCAGGGCGCCGGTGTCGGTGCCGAACCTGGTCGGAAAGAGCCTGACCGAGGCCCGGACCATTCTGGCCCAGCTCAACCTGGTGCTGGTGCCGACCTACAAGGACTCCGACAAGCCCAGGGACGAGATCCTCGGCCAGAGCCCCGCCGATGGCGCCGGCGTGGAAAAGGGCACCCAGGTCAAGCTGGACGTCAGCAAGGGCCCGCCGGCGATCGTCGTGCCCCGGGTGATCGACCTGCCGTGTCAGCAGGCCAAGCAGGCGTTGGAGAGCCAGGGCTTCCCGGTGACCGTCGTGGTCAACCCGAACGCCGTGGTCCGGATCCAGGTCCCGGGCGAGAATTCGCAGGTGCCGCCGGGCACCCCGGTCACCCTCACGTGCTTCTGATGCCGGCGGTCACCTCGCGTCCGGTGGGCGCGCACACTCCGACCTCCGGTGGGCTGGCCAAGGCCGCCCTGCCGTACGCCGACGCGACGGGCGCCCAGGTGGTGCAGGTCTACGTCTCCAACTCGCGGGGTTGGGCGCTGCCCAACGGTGACCCCGTGCAGGACGCCCTGTTCCGCGACGGCTGCGCCGAGCGGGGCATTCCGGCGTTCATCCACGCCTCGCTGCTGGTCAACCTCGGCTCGCCCACCCCGGCCACTGTCGAGAAGTCGGCACAGACGCTGGCGCACGCGTTGCGTCGGGGCGTGGCGATCGGTGCTCAGGCGGTGGTGTTCCACGCCGGCAGTTCGGTGGACGAGGGGTACGCCGAGGCGGCGATGCGACAGGTCCGCGAGGAGTTGCTGCCGCTGCTCGACTGGGCCGCCGAAGCCGGCGGGCCGATGCTGCTGGTCGAGCCGAGCGCGGGCGGTGGTCGGTCACTGGCCTCCCGGGTGGAGCAGCTCGGGCCCTATCTCGACGCGGTGGACCGGCACCCCATGCTCGGGGTCTGCTTCGACACCTGCCACGCCTGGGCGGCCGGTCACGACCTGGCGGCCGAGGGCGGCATGACGGCGACCCTGGACACGCTGGTGGCCACGGTCGGTGCGGACCGGCTGCGGCTGGTCCACGCCAACGACTCGAAGGATCTGTGCGGCTCCACCCGGGACCGGCACGAGAACATCGGCAAGGGCACCATCGGCGAGCCCGCCTTCGCCGAGCTGATGACCCACCCCGCCACCGCCGGCGTCCCCTTCGTCGTGGAGACCCCGAGCGAGAAGCAAATCGGCCACACCGCCGACATAACAACCCTGACCCGCCTGACCCCAGCCCCCTGATCCCCACCCCACCCCTGACCCCACCTCGGTGATCAAGAGGTTTGCGTCATCCGGAGGCCGGAATCTGACGCGAACCTCTTGATCACCAGGCCGTGGGAGGGCGCCGGATCACCGGGTCGTGCGAGGGCGCCGGCCGGAGGTCAGGACGCGGCGAGGATGCGGGGCAGGGCCGCGACCGCGCGGTCGATGGCCGCGTCGTCGAGGCCCAGGTGGGTGACCAGGCGGGCGGTGCGGGGGCCGAGCACCGAGATGAGTACGCCCTCGGCCCGCGCCGCGGCGGCCAGGGCCCGCGCGTCCAGGGTGTGCTTGGTGAGATCCAACGCGACCAGGTTGGTGCGAACCGTGGTGGCCAGCACGCCGAACGGCGCGACCGCCTCGGCGAGCCGGGCCGCCTTCGCGTGGTCGTCGGCCAGCCGGTCGACGTGGTGCGCGAGCGCGTACCGACCGGCCGCAGCGAGGATGCCGGCCTGACGCATGCCGCCGCCCATCCGCTTACGGATCATCCGAGCTCGCTCGATCTTGTCCGCGCTGCCCACCACCAGCGAGCCGACCGGCGCGCCGAGGCCCTTGGAGAGGCACACCGACAGCGTGTCGAACAGCCGGCCGTACTCGATCAGGGGCACCCCGTCCGCGACGTGCGCGTGCCAGATCCGAGCACCGTCGCAGTGCAACGCGACACCCGCGTCGTCGGCGACCCCCCGCAGATCCCGCAGGGTGGCCAGCGGAATCACGCCGCCACCGCCCCGGTTGTGGGTCTGCTCGACGGCGACCGCGCGGGTCGGAACGGCGAAGTAGCCGTCCGGCCGGATCATCCCGGCCACCACCTCCGGGTCGATGTCCGCGCCCACCGCAGGCCAGGTCCGCGAGGAGATCCCGCCGTACGCGGCCGCGGCGCCAATCTCGTACGTGACCACGTGCGCGTCCGCGTCGCAGAGCAGCTCGTCGCCGGGCGACACCAGCAGTTGCAGGGCGATCTGGTTGGCCATCGACCCGCTCGGGGCGAACAGCGCCGCCTCGTGCCCGAACAACGCGGCGACCTCGGCCTCCAGCGCGTTGACGCTCGGGTCCTCGCCGTAGACGTCGTCACCGACCTCGGCGGTGGCCATCGCCTCCCGCATCCCGGCGGTGGGCCGGGTCACCGTGTCGGAACGCAGGTCCACGAACAGATCAGCCATGATCATCCCTTCGGCTGCCGACTGCGGGGCTCGCAAGCTCACTCCTCGCGTCAGCCACTGTTGTCCCTTCGGCTGCCGACTGCGGGGCTCGCAAGCTCACTCCTCGCGTCAGCCACTGTTGTCCCTTCGGCTGCCGACTGCGGGGCTCGCAAGCTCACTCCTCGCGTCAGCCACGGAGCATCTCCGCTACGAGGAACGCCAACTCCAACGACTGCTGGGTGTTCAGTCGCGGGTCGCAGGCGGTCTCGTACCGGTCGGGCAGGTCGAGGTCCTCGATGCCCTGGGCGCCGCCCAGGCACTCGGTGACGTCCTCACCGGTCAGCTCGACGTGCAGCCCACCCGGGTGGGTGTCCAGTCCCCGGTGCACCTCGAAGTAGCCGAGCACCTCGTCGACGATGCGGTCGAAGTGCCGGGTCTTGTAGCCGTTGGACGACTCGTGCGTGTTGCCGTGCATCGGGTCGCACTGCCAGACCACCTTGGCGCCGGCGGCGGTGACCTTGGCGACGATCGGCGGCAGCGCGTCGCGTACCCGGTGGTTGCCCATCCGGCTGATCAGGGTGAGCCGGCCGGGGATGTTGTCCGGGTTGAGCTTCTCGCACAGCTCGATCGCCTCGTCCGGGGACGTGGTCGGGCCGAGCTTGACGCCGATCGGGTTGGCGATGCGGGAGATGAAGTCGATGTGCGCACCACTGATCTGCCGGGTGCGCTCGCCGATCCAGAGGAAGTGCCCGGAGAGCCCGTACGCCCGACGGTCGGAGACCCGGGTGAGCGCCCTGTCGTACTCCAGGGCCAGAGCCTCGTGGGAGCAGTAGAGCGTGACCGTACGCAGGGCCTCGTCGTCGGTCATCCCGCAGGCCCGGATGAACGCCAGCGCCCGGTCGATCTCCCGAGCGATCGCCTCGTAGCGCTCCCCCGCCGGGGAGTTCTTCACGAAGCCCTTGTTCCAGTCGTGCACCGCGTGCAGGTCGGCGAGCCCACCGGCGAGGTACGCCCGGAGCATGTTCATCGCCGCCGCCGAGTTGGCGTACGCCCGGATCATGCGCTGCGGGTCGGCGACCCGCGCGGCCGGGTCGGCCTCCAGCGAATTGATCATGTCGCCGCGGTACGCGGGCAGGCCGCGCGCGTCGGTGGGCAGCGAGCGGGGCTTGGTGTACTGCCCGGCCACCCGGGCGACCTTGACCACCGGCAGGGACGCGCCGTAGGTGAGCACGATCGCCATCTGGAGCAGTGTGCGGGCGTTGGCCAGCAGGTGGCTCTCGGTGTTGTCGACGAACGTCTCGGCGCAGTCACCGCCCTGGAGCAGGAACGCCTTGCCCTCGCAGACCAGGGCGAGCTTCTGCCGGAGCTGGTCCACCTCGTAGGGCGCGACGACCGACGGCACGGTGTCGAGGACCTTGCAGACCGCCGCGACGGCGGCCGGGTCGGACCACGGTGGGACCTGCTCGCGGGGCAGATCCCGCCATCGGTCCAGCCCGAGCGCGGCGTCCTCGGCGGAGTCGACTGTCGGTCGGCTGGTCTGCAGGCCCGGGCTGCTCACCGCGGGATGGCTCAGCTGATGCCACTCATGGCGCATGACAGAAAGCGTACGGCGACGGTCGGGGTGACCGGGCGGCGAGGGGGACGGTTCCGGCAGATGGGAGATCAACCCGCCCGGCGCCGGTCAGGACGCGGGGGTGGGTGCGACGCCGGCCGGCGGCGCTTCGGCACCCGGCGGGCCGGTGGGCGCCTCTCCGGCGATGCACCAGTCGCTGCCGTCGCGGGTCACGGTGAACACCAGCGGCCGGGTGACGGTGCGCTTGCCGGCGGTGACCGAGACCGAGACGCTGACCTCCTGCCCGAGCGGACCGGACCGGATGTCCGTGATGGCCGCCTCCGGCACCTGGAAGTGGTCGGCGAAGTCACCGTTGGGCCCGGTGGCACCCAGGTCGAAGCCGTCGTGCAGGAGAGCGCAGAGCTGGCTGCGGCCGGCGGCGACGTCCTTCGCGGTCATCGCGTCGAGGTACGCCTGCACGCGCTCACGGGAGCGGGCGGCGGCCTCCTCGGCGGGGGCCCGCGCGGGCTTGGGCGTGGGCTCGGCCTTGGTGTCGCCGCCGCCGATCCCGCAGCCGACCAGGGCGACCGGCAGCAGCACCAGCCCGGCGGCGGTTGCCGCCAGCCTGCGGTGGGTCGGGCGCATGACCACCTCCGTCGCCGGTGCCATCGAGATCGAGACGTGCCGAGCCGCGAGTCTGCCACATCAAGCTGGGCCAGCCCAATGACGGCGGCCCGGCCGACGCTGGGCGCCGGCCGGGCCGTGGTGTCACGGGCGGGGAGGGACGGTGCGGGCCCCTCCCCGCCGTGTGGGTGTTGCGCCGGCATCGGCTCAGCCGAGACCGCCCTTGATGGCGCCGATGAGCTCGCCGTTGCTGGTGTCACCGGAGAGCTCCCAGAAGAACGCGCCACCGAGGCCCTGGTTGTTCGCGTACGTCATCTTGCCGTTGATGGTCGACGGGGTGTCGTAGCTCCACCAGTTGCTGCCGCACTTGGCGTATGCGGTGCCGGCGATCGTGCCGGTGGTCGGGCAGGTGTTCTTGAGGACCTTGTAGTCCTCGATGCCCGCCTCGTAGGTGCCGGGTGCCGCCCCGGTGGCGCTGCCACCCGGTGCGGCCTGGGTGACCCCGGTCCAGCCGCGACCGTAGAAGCCGATGCCGAGCAGCAGCTTGTTGGCCGGGACGCCCTTGCTCTTGAGCTTCTGGATCGCCGCGTCGGAGTTGAAGCCCTGCTGCGGGATGCCGGTGTACGAGGTGAGCGGGGAGTGCGGTGCCGTCGGACCCTGCGCGGCGAACGCCCCGAAGTAGTCGTAGGTCATCGGCATCAGCCAGTTGAGGTTGCCGATGGCGCCGGCGTAGTCGGTGGCGTCGATCTTGCCGCCGTTGCTGCCGTCCGCGGTGATGGCGGCGGTGACCAGAGCGCTGGACCCGAACTTCGACCGCAGCGCGCTGATCACGTTCTTGAACGCGTTCGGGCCGCTGGTGTCACAGGTCAGACCGCAGGCGTTCGGGTACTCCCAGTCGACGTCGATGCCGTCGAAGACGTCCGCCCAGCGCGGGTCCTCGACCAGGTTGTAGCAACTCTCGGCGAACGCGGCCGGGTTCTGTGCGGCCTGGGTGAAGCCGCCGGACCAGGTCCAGCCGCCGAACGACCAGATCACCTTGAGGTGCGGGTTCATCTGCTTGAGCTTGCGCAGCTGGTTGAAGCTGCCCCGCAGCGGCTGGTCCCAGGTGTCGGCGACGCCGTCCACGCTCTCCGCCGCCGTGTACGCCTTCTCGTAGTCGGCATAGGTGTCGCCGATGGAACAGCGGCCACCGGTGGTGTTGCCGAAGGCGTACAGGATGTGGGTCAGCTTGGCGGCCGAGCCGCTGGTCTGGATGTTCTTGACGTGGTAGCCGCGCCCGTAGACGCCCCACTCGGCGAAGTAGCCGACGACCTTCTTGCCACCGGGAGGCGGCGTGGTCGGCGGCGGCGTGGTGGGCGGGGGCGTGGTGGGTGGCGTCGTGGTCGGCGGCGTGGTCGTGGGTGGCGTGGTGGTCGGCGGGGGCGTTCCGCCGCCGCACGCGGCACCGTTGATGGTGCAGTTCAGCGGCGCCTTGTAGGCGCCGGTGCCGTTGTAGCCCCAGCTGAACGAGGCACCGGGCGCGATGCCGCCGGCCCAGCTCTTCTTGACCGCGACGTAGTGGTTGCCGCTGCTGGTGACGTCGGCGTCCCAGGCGCTGCTGATGGTGGTGCCCGACGGCAGGTCGAACTCGATGCGCCAGGTGCTGATGGCGGCACTTGATCCGTTGGTGACGGTCACCCTCGTCTCGTGACCGGTCCCCCAGTCCTGTGCCCTGGTGAACGTGGTGGTGACCGTGCCGGCGCCGAAGGCAGTCGTCACCGGTACCGCAGCGACGGTCACGGCGACCACGGCACCGGCCCAGAGGGCCCGGCGGAGCGATCTTTTCATGAGGCGTCTCCCGAACTGTTAGGAAACTTTCCAAAAGCGATGGTGAGACGGTACTCACGGCGTCATCACTTCGTCAAGATGTGCATGTTTCGATTTCCTCTGGTGCATGGAGTGCACCCGTCGGGCCCGTCCCCCGGCCGCTCGGCGCCCGGCGCGTAACCTCGGCCCATGACCGTCTTCGACATCCCGATCGACGCCCTCAACGGTGGACCCGCCGACCTGGCCCGCTACCGCGGCAAGGCGTTGCTGGTCGTCAACGTGGCCTCCCGCTGCGGCCTCACCCCGCAGTACGCCGGCCTCCAGGCGCTCGCGGACACCTACGCCGACCGTGGCCTGGTGGTGCTCGGCGTGCCGTGCAACCAGTTCGCCGGGCAGGAGCCGGGCAGCGCCGCCGAAATCAGCGACTTCTGCCAGGTCAACTACGGGGTGACCTTCCCGCTGACCGAGAAGGTCGACGTCAACGGGCCCGACCGGCACCCGCTCTACGCCGCGCTGGTGGACACCCCGGACGCCGAGGGGCACACCGGGGACGTCCGGTGGAACTTCGAAAAGTTCCTGGTGGCCCCAGACGGCACGGTCGCCGCGCGCTTCGCCCCCACCGTCGAGCCCGGTGCCGACGAGCTGGGTGCCGCCATCGACAAGGTCCTCCCCGCCTGACGGCGGTGATCAAGAGGTTTGCGTCAACCCGGGGTCGGTTTCCGACGCAAACCTCTTGATCAACACCTCTGAGGGCGGCGCGAAGCGCCACTGGGCTGCTTCCGCCACGCGGCGGTAGCCGAGTGCCTGGTAGATGCGGTTGCTGGTCGGGTTCGCCAGATCGGTGTAGAGGGTGCAGGTCGTCGCGCCGGCGTCGAGCGCGTACCGGCTGACGTGCGCGACGCAGCCACTGGCGAAGCCGCGCCCTCGTTCCCCTGGTGGCGTGAAGACCCCGCTGACCCGGACCACGTCGGCGACCGGTCGACTCAACCAGGCCGTCGAGACCGGCCTGCCGGCCCACTCCCAGAGCCAGAGCAGGCCGTGCCGCAGCCGGGCGTCCACCTGCCCGGACAGGTCCACGGGTCGACGGCCGGGTGAGGTCTCCGCGGCGAACGCGACCGCCCAGGTCACCAGCAGGTCGCGGTCCGCCGCGGTCGCCGGTCGGGCATGTCCGGGCACGCCGGTCGGCAGCCGGACCGCGTCCAGTGCAAAGATCCGCTGCGCGGTGCTGCGTACGGCCATCAGGCTGGCGCATTCGGCGTAGCGCTGCGCGAACTCCGCCACGGCCGGAACCGGGCCGTGCACCTCGACCAGCGACGGCGCCGCCCGGACGAAATGGTCGGCCAGCGCTCGCGCGGCGGCCGGCGGCAGCGCACCCAGCAGCGGCCCGCGCGGCGGGGTGTGCACCGCCGCGCCCACCGTCTCACCGCCGTCGACCACCCGCGCGAACCGCTCGTCACCGGAGAGTGGCACGTCACCGGAGAGCCGGTCAGCGACGAGCGTGAGCAGTACGTTGTGCAGGACGGACTCGCGGCGCAACCAGGCATCCGCCGTGACGGCGAAGGTCGCGAGGTCCTCGACGAGACAGCGCATGCCCGGCAGTCTGCGCAGCCGATCGACACCGGGCAACCGGAATGCCTCGCGGGTGGACGGAGTTGGATCAAACATGACAACTGTGGGACTGATCGGCAGTGGCAACATCGGCGGCACCCTGGCCCGGCTGGCGGTGGACGCCGGCTACGACGTGGTGCTGAGCAACTCGCGGGGCCCGGAGACGCTGAAGGACCTCGTCGACGAGCTGGGCGAGCACGCCAGCGCCGGCACGGCACAGGACGCGGCTCAGGTCGGCGACCTGGTGGTGGTCACCGTGCCGCTGAAGGCGTACCGCGCCGTGCCCGTCGAGCCGCTGGCCGGCAAGGTCGTCATCGACACCAACAACTACTACCCGCAGCGCGACGGGGCCTTCCCGGAGCTGGACTCGGGCGAGACCACCAGCAGCGAACTGCTCCAGCGGCACCTGCCGGACTCGCGGGTCGTCAAGGTCTTCAACAACATCTACTACAAGGGCCTGGCCGAGCTTCCCCGCCCGTCCGGTGCGGCCGACCGCAGCGCCATCGCCATCGCCGGCGACGACGCCGCCGCGAAGGCCGAGGTGACCGCCTTCCTGGACCGGATCGGCTACGACGCCGTGGACGTGGGCCCGTTGGCCGAGGGGTGGCGCTACCAGCCGGACACCCCGGCGTACGGCGTGCTCTACTCCGCCACGCCGACCGACTGGGAGCACCCGGCACCGGGTGACGCCGAGAAGCTGCGCGCCGCCCTGGCCGCCGCGACCCGCTGAGCTACGCCGCCGCCCTCCCCGATCACCTACCGGGTGGTCGTACGGAGGGCGGCGGCGAGTTCCTCGTCGTAGCTGGCGATCGGCTGACCGTCCGAGGCGTACGCGACGAGCCGCCCCTGCGCCATGTTCGCCGAACGGAACGAGAACGTCCGGCTACCCGGGTACGCGTCGAGCAGCGGGATGGCCCGGGGCGCCCCGCCGGGCGCGGAAAAGTATTCCAGGCGGGTCACCTGCGGGGAGACCACGCCGTTGACCCGTACCTTGGTCTTCTCGGCGCGGGTGCCGAAGGTGACCGGCGCGTCGGTGCCGTAGGCGGCACACTCGACCGGACCACGGCACACGAAGAAGTATCGCGGGTTGACCACGTCGTCGAGGGCGTACGCCTTGAAGGTGGGGTCCGCCCCGGCGGGCAGCGGCTGCACGGCGAAGAACGCGACCGCCACCGTTGCCGTGACACCCACCCGCAACCAGCCCCGCCCGCCAGCAGGCCGGCGAGCCGTTCGGGTGGCGGCGACCGCGACGCCGCCGAAGCCGACCAGGCACAGCAGGCACACCCCGATCGCGCGGGCGTTCTCGAAGAGGAACTGCACGCCCGGCCGTGCCGACACCGGGCTGAGGACCGCACCCAACGAGACGACCATGGCGGCGAGCAGCGCCGCGCCGGCGGCGCGTTGGGCGACGCCGGACGCGCCGATCAGCAGCATCGCGGCGAGCACCGGCCACACCTGGTGGTGGGTCCAGGACACCGGGGACGCGGCGACGGTCGCGCAGCCGACCAGCACGGCCGCGTGCCCCGGGCGGCCCTCCACCGTCAACTGCCGGGCCCGCAGCAGCGCCGCCGCGCACACGAGCGCCACCAGGCCGGCCCAGAGCAGGGGCAGTGTCGCCTCGTCGACGCCGACGCGCAGCAACATCCCGTGCACTGACTGATTGCCCAGCGAGGCGAGGTTGCCGATCCGCGAGGTCTGCCGCACGGCCTCGGTCCAGTACGTCCAGCTCTCCCCCGGCAACACCACCGCGGCGAGAGCCGCGCAGGCCAGGAAGGTCGCCACCGCACGCCCGGCGTCGCGATAGCGGCCCGTGGCGAGGAAGTAGACCACGAACAGCAGCGGCGTCAGCTTGATCGCCGCGGCGGCCCCCACCAACATTCCGCGCAGCCGGGGCGGGACGACGCCCATCCCGTCGAGCAGGGCCATCAGCACGATGAAGATGCTGACCTGACCGAAGCGTAGGTTGCTCTGCACCGGCGCGGACAGCATCAGCACCGTGGCGGCCACCGCCACCACGAGCGGTCGCCGGGACTGCCGGGTGGTCAGCGCGACACCGACCGCACCGGCGACGGCGACGACCGCCGCGCACGTCGCCACCAGCCAGATCCCCTGGAGTACGCCCTCACTCACGGCGGTGATCGGACCCAGCACGAGTGCCGCGAACGGCGGGTACGTGAATGGCCCACCGTTGGCCGCCTTGAACTCGTACAGCGGGCGACCGGCGTGCAGATCGGACAGTGCGCCGTAGTAGATGTGCAGGTCCGAGAGGCGGTCATCGCGGCGCAGCACGAGCACGCAGGACACCAGCGCGACCACGACGAAGGCCGCCCACACCAGCGCCACCCGGCGATCCCGCATCGATCGAGGATAAGGGAGCACGCCCGTCCGCGGCGGCCCGTAGTGGCAGACGCCGGCACGTCTGCCCGTGGAAGAACGGGCACGGCGTGGCCGGCCGCGATTCCTAGCATCGAGGGATGGGAACGACGAGCACACCGGCGTACGACGCCCACGCGGACTGGTACGAGGGCTTCATCTCGGGCGGGGGTGACTATCTCCGCCGGGTGCACGCCACAGTGGAGGACCTGCTCGGCCCAGGCGAGGGTGTCTGCCTCGACATCTGCTGCGGCACCGGTGCGCACGCGACCGTACCCGCCGGTCTGGGTTGGACGCCGATGGGCGTGGACCTGTCCGGAGGGCAGTTGCGGCACGCGAGCGGGCGGTTGCCGGTGACGCGGGGCGACGCGACCGCCCTGCCGTTCGTCGACGCGTCGCTGCCAGCCGCGATGTGCGTGCTGGCCAGCACCGACATGCCCGACTACCCGGCCATGCTGCGCGAGGTCGCCCGCGTGCTGCGCCCTGGCGGTCGCTTCGTGCACGTGGGCGTGCACCCGTGCTTCGTGGGCGCGTTCGCCGACTGGGGTCGGCATCCGAGCGTCGTCGTCGACGCGCGATACGCCGACCGGTCGCGCAGCTTCGACAGTTGGAACACCAGCGGCGTCCGGGTACGGGTCGGCGCCTGGCACCTCCCTCTCGCCGACCTGGTCAACGCGACAGTGGCGGCCGGTCTCCGGCTGCTCCGGGTCGCCGAGGCAGGCCCAGGAGGAGTCCCCGACCTGTTGGGTCTCCTCGCCGTCCGAGAGGGGTGACGACAGGTCGCCCCCGCGCGCCCACCTCAAAGAGCCAAGATCCGCGCAGGTTCGGGGAAGTTGCTGCCTCAGCACGGAACGAGGCAGCAGTTTCGCCGAAGTTGCGCGGATCTTGCGAGGGGGTGCGGGGCGAGGGGGTGCGGGCGGGGGCGGCGGCGGGACAGCGACGGGGACACGGCGAGAAACATCTCTTCGCAACTTGCGTTGCAGTCCCGCGCACGGGACCCTGTTCTCTGGGTTGCCGCCCGCTCACCGAAAGTGCTTCCGGAGGCGACATGCACACGCTCCGTACCCTTCCCCGCCGGCTGTTGGCCGGCTCCGGCGCGCTCCTGATCACCACCGCTCTCGCTGCCACCGGCGTCCCGGTTCCGGCCGGTGCCGCGACCGGCACGGACACCGTCGGCTACGTCCGGCTGGCCCATCTCTCCCCCGACACCCCCGCCGTCGACGTCTACCTGGCCGCGCCGGACTCCACGAAACCCCGGGTCTTCCCCGGGGTCGGCTACGGCGTGGTCTCCGACTACCTGGAACTCGCACCCGGGCGGTACGCGGTGGCGATGCGCGAGGCCGGCGCCCCCGCCAGCGATCCCCCGGTGCTCACCACCGAGGTCGCGGTGGCCAGCGGCGACGCGTACACGGTGGCGGGTGTCGGCCGACACGCGGACCTGGGGCTGCGGGTGCTCAACGACGACCTCAGCGCCCCCACCCAGGGCCGCGCCAAGGTGCGCGTCGTGCAGGCTTCCGTGCGTACCCCGGTGCTGGACGTGGCCGCCGCCGACGGGCCGATGATCGCCGACGGTGTGCAGTTCGCGACCACGACCGCATACCAGCAGGTCGACCCGGGCAGTTGGCGCCTGCGGCTGACGGGTGCCGGTGGGCCGAGCACCGACGCCGAGGTGCGGCTCGTGGGCGGGGCGGTCTACTCACTGCTGGTGCTCGACGCGAAGCAGGGCGGGCTGACCGCCGAGCTGCGCCGCGACGCCGAGGGCGGCACCGTCGTTCCCGCCGGCGGGGTGGACACCGGCGCTGGCGGCACCGCCAGGACCGGCCTCGGGGCGTACCCCCTGGTGGCCGGCGGGTTGGCCGCGGCGGCCGTCGCGGTGGTCCTGCTGATGTGGCGCCGGCGGCGGCGCACCACCTGGTGACCACCGGGCCCGACCCGTCGATCCGGCGGCACCGCGACCGCCGGGTGCCGCTGGTCGGGCTGGTCGCGGCCGGCGCGGCGGTCTGCCTGGCCGCCGGCACCGGGGTCGGGCTGGCCACCACCGGCCCGGCGCCCCCGGCCGCGACCTGGCACCCCGGCTGCACCGACGACTGCCCGTCGGTGGCCGCCGCGCCCACGGCACAGGGTCCACCCACGCGGGTACGCGTACCGCGCATCGGCGTCGACTCCACGCTCACGGTGCTGGGCCTCGACCGCAGCGGTGCACTGGTCCCGCCGACCGACTTCGACACCGCCGGCTGGTACGGCGGTGGCCCGGCCCCCGGCGACACCGGCCCCGCCGTGCTCGCCGGCCACCTGGACTCGCGGCGTGGCCCGGCGGTCTTCGCCCGGCTCGACGAACTGCGGCCCGGCGACCGGGTCGACGTGTGGCGCGGCGGGCAATGGCTGTCGTTCCGGGTGACCGGGTCGATCCGTGCGCGCAAGGACCAGTTCCCGACCGCAGCGGTCTACGGGCCGACGCCCGGCGCGGAGCTGCGGCTGGTCACCTGCGGAGGTGACTTCGACCGGCGCAGCAGGCACTACCGGGACAACATCGTGGTTTTCGCGGTGACCGAAGCTTGATCGACTCGGGTTCAAGGAAATCGGGGTGTCCACCCCACCCGGACATCCCGGCTCTCATGATCCCGAGTCGATCAAGCGCGAGGCGGGGCGGGACGGGGCGGGACGGGGCGGGGCTGGTGGGATGGGTCAGAGGGGGCGGCGGCCGGCGAAGCCGCACTCGGCCCGGTGGTACCAGCGCACGTCGGAGTCGCCCTCCAGCCAGCACCAGAGCACGGCGCGGCCGGCGCGCTCGCCGGGGAAGTCGAGCAGCACCGGAGCGATGCCCTTGACCTGGATGTCGTGCTGGTGCAGCTCGTCGACGACGGCGTGCAGCCGGGCCTCCAGCCCCTTGACCTCGGCCAGCCCGCCGAGCGCGCTGACGCCGTGGTCGGCCAGGTCGGCGCGCAGCTCGGCCAGGTCGGCCCGGACCCGGATCAGCTCGTTGACGCGCGGCTGGAGGGTGGCCACCAGGTGCCGGGCCTGGGCAAGTGTGAACACCGCGCCAGTATGCGGCACGCCCGGCTCCCGGACGGGCCCGGAATGCTCAGTCGGCCTGTGCCGCCAGCTCGCGGGCACGATCGCGGGCAGCTTCCAGTGCGGCGAGCATCGCGGCGCGTACGCCGTGCTTCTCCAACTCGCGGATCGCGGAGATGGTGGTGCCGGCCGGTGAGGTGACCGCCTCGCGCAGCTTGACCGGGTGCTCGCCCGAGTCACGCAGCATCACCGCGGAACCGATCGCGGTCTGCACGATCAGCTCGTGGGCGACCTGCCGCGGCAGGCCGAGCAGGATGCCGGCGTCGATCATGGCCTCGACCAGGAGGTAGAAGTAGGCCGGGCCGGAGCCGGAGAGCGCGGTGACCGCGTCCTGCTGCGACTCGGGCACCCGGATCGTCTGGCCGAGGGGCTTGAACATCTCCTCGGCCAACGCCAGGTGCGCCCCGGTGGCGTACGCGCCGGCCGAGATCGCGGTCATCGCCTCGTCGACCAGGGCCGGGGTGTTGGTCATCACCCGGACCACGGGGGTGCCGTCGGGCAGCCGGCGGTTGAAGAAGCTGGTGGGCAGGCCGGCGCAGAGCGAGATGACGAGCTTGTCGGCCGGCACCTTGGGGCCGATCTCGTCGAGCAGCGCGGCGGCGTCCTGTGGCTTCACCGAGACCGCGAGCACCGCTGCCTCGTCCACCGCCGTGAGGTTGTCGACGACCCGTACGCCGTAGCGGGCGGTCAGCTCCTCGGCGCGGGCCGGTCTGCGGGCGGTTGCCAGCAGCCGGTCCACCGGCCATCCCGAGCGCAGCAGCCCGGAGAGCATCAGCTCACCGATCTTGCCCGCGCCGATCACCGCGACCGTGTGCACCCCGGCTGACATCTCGGCCGTACCCCTCTCGCGTCGGGTCGCGGCGCGGCGGACCCGCAGGTCAGCCGCGCCGCATCGGGTCGCGGCGCGGCGGACCCGCAGGCCCGCCGCGCCGCCTACCGTCGATCAGCTGCCGAAGAACACCTCAGCCTCGGCGTACCGCTCCAGCGGCACGGTCTTCAGCTCGCGGGTGGCCTCCGCGAGGGGCACCCGGACGATGTCGGTGCTCTGCATCGCGACCATCTTGCCCCAGTCGCCGTCGTTGACGGCGTCGATGGCCTGCAGGCCCAGGCGGGTGGCGAGCACCCGGTCGAAGGCGGTCGGGGTGCCACCGCGCTGGATGTGGCCCAGCACCACGGTGCGGGCCTCCTTGCCGGTCTTGGCCTCCAGCTGCTCGGCGAGCCACTGGCCGATGCCGCCGAGGCGGACGTGACCGAACGAGTCCAGTTCCTGGTTGGCGAGGACCATCTGGCCGTCCAGCGGCTGGGCGCCCTCGGCGACGACCACGATGGGGGCGTACTGGTGCTGGAAGCGCTTCTCGACGTAGCCAGCCACCTGCTCCACGTCGAACTGCCGCTCGGGCAGCAGGATCACGTTGGCGCCGCCGGCCAGACCGGCGTGCAGGGCGATCCAGCCGGCGTGCCGGCCCATCACCTCGACGACCAGGGTGCGGTGGTGGCTCTCCGCAGTGGTGTGCAGGCGGTCGATGGCCTCCATCGCGATGTTGACAGCGGTGTCGAAGCCGAAGGTGTAGTCGGTGGCGCCGAGGTCGTTGTCGATCGTCTTTGGCACGCCGACCACGTGCACGCCCAGCTCGTAGAGCTTGGTGGCCACGCCGAGGGTGTCCTCGCCGCCGATCGCGATGAGCGCGTCCACGCCCTGGGCGGCGAGGTTGTCCTTGATCCGCTCGACGCCGTTCTCGATCTTGAACGGGTTGGTCCGGGACGAGCCGAGGATGGTGCCGCCGCGGGGCAGGATGCCGCGGACGTCAGCGATGTCCAGGGGGCGGGACAGACCCTCCAGGGGGCCCTTCCAGCCGTCCCGGAAGCCCACGAACTCGTGACCGTACGTGGCGACACCCTTGCGGACCACCGCCCGGATGACCGCGTTGAGACCTGGGCAGTCGCCGCCGCCGGTGAGCACGCCGATACGCATGATCCGTCATCCTCCTGGAGCATCAGGTAAAGCCCGATATGCCCCAGGGTATGTGTCAGGTCAGACCATCGGCGCCGTTGCCGGCCCGGGGCGGGCCGTCACTGCGAACTGTAGTCGGCGTGCCGGTGCGACGACAGCGCGCCCCGGGGCGACGCCGCTCAGAAGGTCACCTCGTGGTTCTCCCCGGCGTTCGGCGGCTGACCGGTGACCGCCGCCTTCGCGTAGCCGAAGAGATTGACCACGGTGCTGCTCGGCGAGTCCCAGTACTCGGCCGAGCTGGCGTGCACCTTGATCAACGTGAGACCGGGGGTCTCCAGCCCGTCGGGAAACCACGCCTTGAGCAGCGGGTTCCACAGCCGCTCGGCCCGGGCCCGGTCGAACCCCTCGGTGGCGGTCCCGGAGATCGACACCCAGGCGTTGTGCTTCTGGTCGGAGAAGGCGACGTTGACCTCCGGGTTCACCCGGATCTGACGGATCTTGGCCGAGTCGGAGTGGGCGAAGAACCAGAGGTCGCCGTCGAACTCGGCCTCCTGGAGCCCCATCGGCCGGCTCACCTGTCGCCCGTCCAGGGCGATCGTGGTGAGCATGCAGATCCGTGCGGCCCGGGCCAGCTCGGTGACCCGGGCGCGGGCCTCGACGGCGTTGGTCGGCTCGTTGCTCATGGCACTCTCCTCCGCTTCGGTTCGTCGAACCGATGCCCGGGACAGAACCGGTCAAACCTACGACGGTACGACCGGCGTTCAGCGGGTCGTCATCGCCCGCCAGCGGGCCAGATTGTGCCGGGCGTCGACGAGAGCGTCATGCCGGGCCGCGTCCGCCTCGGGCAGGGCCGGCCGACCACGGTCGTCCCAGAGCTGCCGCAACTCCTTGGTGTAGCGGGGGATCTCCCGGGGCAGCGCCGGCATCGCACCCCAGAGCTGCGCGAGCACCACATGGTCGTACGCGGCGAACCAGGCCCACAGCTCCAGCTGCTCGCCCGGCCGGTCACGAATCGGTTCGACCAGGAAGTCGTACAGGTCGTCGCGGATACGCTCGCGCGACCGCCAGGCCCGGTCCGCCGGGGAGGGCAGCTTGTCCAGCACGTTGCGCCGGACCCAGGGCACGGCGCGGGAGTCGTCGAACTCGGTGGAGACCGCGTAGAACTCGCGGCCGTACTCGTCGACGACACCGATCGAGACGAGGTCGACGGTGGTGCCGTCCTCGATGAACTCGCAGTCGTAGAAGTAGCGGTAGACCATTCCGGCCATCCTCGCCCACCGCCGCGGAGCCGCTCCCGGCGGGGGTCCGCCCCGGCGCTGGCGGTCACCCGGGTGCCGAGGCCGGATCGGCAGCTCCAAAACGGGTACGCCGCAGCTCGCGACGGTCACGGAAAAGCTTCGAGGGGTGTACAGCAAGCGACCGGACCGTCATGATCTGATGTGTACCGCTACCGGACGCCGAATCGGTGTCAGTTCACCTTGTCAGGGCCATCAGGTTCACCCGGTGAGCGAGTTTGTGGTCCATGACCGGGGAGGGGTTGGGCCGTGGAGATGCGCCTGCCGGAGCCGGGTGACGCGCTCACGGGTGTCGAGATGTTCGCCGGGTTGGAGCCTGAGGTACGGCAGCGTGTCATCGCCGCCGCCGTCCCACGCACCTACCGCAAAGGCCAACTGCTCTTCGTGGAGAACGACCCCGGCGAATCACTGATCGTGCTGCGCCGCGGCGCGGTGGCCGTCTTTCGGACCGCGCCCACCGGCGAGCGGGCGGTGTTGTCGGTCATCCGACCACCGGACGTGCTCGGCGAGGTTTCCCTGCTCGACGCGTCCACCCGGTCCGCCTCGGCGGAGGCCATTGAGGACTGCGCCGCGCTGGCGCTCTCCCGGGGCGCGTTCATGGAGCTGGTGCACTCCAACCCTCGCATCCTGGACGCGGTGATGCGCTCGCTGGGCGGGCTGATTCGCCGGCTCACCGAGCAGAACGCCGACCACGTCTTCCTCGACCTGCCCGGTCGGGTGGCCAAGACGCTGGTCCGGTTGGCCGGCGAGAGCCAGGCACCGATGATCACGATCGAGCTCAACCAGAGTCAGCTGGCCGAGATGGCCGGCGGTTCCCGGCAGAGCGTCAACCAGGCGATCGGCTCGTTCGCCAGTCGCGGCTGGCTGCGTACGGAGGGCCGCCGGATCGTGGTGACCGATGTGGCCGCGTTGCGCCGCCGCGCCGGCATGAACGACCGCTGACACCTCACGAGCAGCACGAAACGGCCGGGTCACCCGTGGGAGACCCGGCCGTTCGGCGTCATCGGCGTGGGATCACACCCCGGAGCTGCCCGGCCCGGCCCACTTGTCCGGGCCCTTGCCGTCGCCACCCGGGCCGTGGGACTGCTCGCTGACGATCCCCTCGGCCTGCAGCGTGGCGAGCGTGGCGGCGTCGACGTCCACCGAGTCACCTGCGGAGTGGCTGACCCCGTTGCCGTCGGTCCAGTCGCTCTCCAGCTTGACGTACACCATTGACCTGTCCCCCTCTGGTCCCTGATCGATATCTGGCCGCCTGAATCTAGTCGGTCAGCACCCTCGGTGACTGTCCACAAGCCAACAGGCCGGTACCTGACAGCGGCCGACGGGGGCGATAATCCCGGTCAGGGGACACGCCATCGGCGTCGACCCGTTGACCTCTGGGGGGATGTCATCGCCGCGCAGTGTGGACGCTGTGGACGCACGGCCGCCGACGGGGACCGCTTCTGCGGCGGCTGCGGCGCCGAGCTGGGCGCGGTGTGCCCGCACTGCCTGCGCCCCCTCGCCTCGGACGTCACGTTCTGCACGTCCTGCGGGTCGCCCCGACCGGGCGCGGACCGACCGGCCGTGGTCACCCCGCAGGAGGACCGCCGCCGGGTGAGCGTGCTCTTCGTGGACCTGATCGACTTCACGCCGTACGTCGAGCGCACCGACCCGGAGCAGGTCCGTGGGATGCAGACCGGGTTCTTCTCCGCCGCCCGTCGGGTCGTCGGTCAGTACGGCGGGGTGGTGGAGAAGTACATCGGAGACGCGGTGATGGCGCTCTTCGGTGCCCCGATCGCCACCGAGACCGACGCGCTGCGCTGCGTACGGGCCGGTCTGGAGCTGCAACGGGTGCTCACCCGGTTCGCGCCGACCGGCAGCACCGAGTTGCGGTTCCGGGTCGGGGTGGCCACCGGCGAGGCGCTTGTCGACGTGGCCGCCGCGCGCGACGGCGGGCAGGCCATCGTGGCCGGCGACGTGGTCAACACCGCCTCCCGGATGCAGTCGGTCGCGCCACCCGGAGGGGTGCTGGTCTGCGGCACCACCCACGCGCTCACCAAGGACGCGATCCGCTACGAGGAGCAGCCCCCGGTCACCCTGCGCGGGCGGTCGTCACCGACCGAGGTGTGGCTCGCCCTCTCCCCGCTGCGTCGCCAGCCCACCGACCGGGAGCCGGACACCACACCGCTGGTCGACCGGGAACACGAGCTGGGGATGCTCGTCAACGCCCTGCACCGGTCGCTGCGCGACCGGCGACCGCAGGTGGTCACCATCTTCGGCCGGGCCGGCATCGGCAAGAGCCGCCTGCTGCGGGAGCTCTACCGGCACACCGGCCGGCTGGTCGACGAGCCGCTGACCTGGCGCACCGGGCGCTGCCCGCCGTTCGGGGAGAACGTCACCTTCGCGGCGCTCGCCGACATCGTGAAGTCCGAGGCCGGCATCCTCGACACCGACCCGGCGGGCAGCGCCGCGCAGCGGTTGGCCGCCGCCGTGGGCGAGCTGATCGGCCCGGGCGAACGGGACCGGGTGGTGGACGCGCTGCGCCCGCTGGTCGGGCTGCCCGGCACGCCGCTGCCGGCCGAGGAGGCGGAGTCGGCGTGGCGTCGCTTCCTGCTGGCGCTGGCCACCCGGCGTCCCACAGTGCTGGTCTTCGAGGACCTGCACTGGGCCGACGACGCGATGCTGCGTTTCGTGGAGCTGCTCGGGGCCGCAGCCCGCGACGTGCCGCTGCTGCTGCTCTGCACCGCCCGCCCGGAGCTGGTCGACAGGGACCCGAGCTGGGCCGGGACGATCACCGGCTCGGTGACCATCACCCTGCCTCCACTGCGCGACACCGGCATCGCCGCCCTGTACGCGCACCTGTTCGGCCAGGCGGCCTTCTCCGCCGACATGCTGACCCCGCTGATCGAGGTGGCCGGCGGCAACCCGCTCTACGCGCACGAGTACGTCCGGATGCTGATCGAGCAGGGGGCGCTGCGTCAGTCGGGGCGGGGGTGGTCGCTGGACAAGCAGCTTGAGCTGACCATGCCGGAGAGCGTGCACGCGGTGATCGCCAACCGGGTGGACCTGCTGGACGCCAACGACCGCGCGGTGCTGCTGGCCGCATCGGTGGTCGGGGTGCAGTTCTGGCCCGGCGCGGTCGCCGCCGCGCTCGGGCAACAGGTCGAGTCGGTCGAGCGTTCGCTGCGCCGACTCGAACAGCGCGACTTCGTGCACGAGCAGGCCGCGTCGACGATGGCCGGGCAGGCGGAGTTCCGGTTCCGCCACGTGCTGGTCCGCGACGTCTGCTACCAGCGGTTGCCGCGCACCGAGCGGGTGGCCCGGCACGAGCGGGCCGCCGACTGGCTCGACGCGCTGTCGCACTCCCGCGACACGGACCTGGCCGAGGTGCTCGCCCACCACCGTTGGGCGGCGCACGAGATCGCCCGTTCGCTGGGCATGCAGGTGCGGCGCTACGCCGGCCCGGCACGGCAGGCGCTGCACCGAGCGGCCCGACGGGCGTACGCGCTGCACGGGTTGGACGCGGCGGCCAGCCACGCGGGCCGGGCACTCGGCCTGGCCGACGACAGCGACCCGGTGGGCCGACTCCAGTTGGAGCTGTTGAGCACGGAGATCTCGTTCTACCGGGACGGCAACGCGTTCCTCTCCGGGGGCGGCGCGGAGCAGGTGCACACGCTCGCCGACCGGCTGCTGTCGCACGGCGACAACGCCTGTGCCGCCCGGGCGTGGACGCTGCTCGGCCAGGCCGCCTGGCTGCGGGCCGACAGCAGCGACGCGTTGGCCTGCCTGGACCGCGCGGTGGAGTTGTTCGAGCCACTACCGGACACCCCGCAGAAGGCGGACGCGTACGCCGAGGTGGGCCGGCTGCACATGCTCAACTACGAGCGGGACCCGGCCGTCGCGGCGGCGGACACGGCGGCGGAGATCGCCGAGCGGTTGGGCCTGACCGAGACCCGCACCAACGCCCGGATCACCGCGGCCACCGCCCGCTACCAGTCCGGGGACCGGGTCGGGCTGGACGAGCTGCACGCGATCGTCGAGTTCGCCCGCGCCGGTCAACTGCTGGCGCTGCCCCGGGCCACCCAGAACCTTGCCTGGGCGATCCGGGAGGAGGGCGACTGGCTGCGGTCCGACGCCCTGCTCTCGGCCGCGCCGGCGCGGACCGCCAG
This sequence comes from Micromonospora zamorensis, assembly GCF_900090275.1. NCBI lineage: Bacteria > Bacillati > Actinomycetota > Actinomycetes > Micromonosporales > Micromonosporaceae > Micromonospora > Micromonospora zamorensis. The sequence continues at coordinate 4,498,214 of NZ_LT607755.1, forward strand.
CGGTCAGACCCTGACGACCAGCTATTCGGCGGAGGCGATGCGCGCCTGGTTCGACGGCGACTTCGGCCGGCTCCTCGCGGCGGCGGAGGCATTCGTGGACACGCCCACCGGGAGTTGGGACATGCAGGTGCGCGGGTTGCGCTGCTGTCTGCTGGTGCTGCGCGACGACGAGGATCCGAACGACCTGACCGATGCGTTGGACACCGCGCGGCGCAGCGGGTTCCACCGGCTGCTCTGGACGATGCTGAGCATGGCCGCGTTGTGTCGGGCGTTGCAGGGGCGCGACGACGAGGCGGCGAAGCTGATCGAGGAGCTGGACGGGTGTTGGTCGGCGGTGCCGGCCCTGGCCAGCGGCGAGTGGATCGCCGCGGCCGCGTACGCCGCAGCCCTGAGCGGTCGGGACGCGGCGGTGCGGGTCCGCACGATGCTGGGCCGGGTCGGGCACCGCACGCCCTGGTCGGAGGCGGCGTTGCGGACCGTGACGGCGGCCCTGGCCGCGGCGGACGGTGACCACCGACGCTCCGCCGAGCTGCACCTGGCCGCCGCCGAGACCTACGGGCGGATCCCCGACGTCAGCGACCGGGTGTTGGCGCTCGCGCTCGCGGCGGCGGAGCTGACCCGCGCCGGCGATCCGGCGGGCGCACGGACGATCCGCGCGGAGGTACGCACCTTCGCGTTGCGCAACGACGCCCCCGGCCTGCTCGCCCTGGCCGGTCGGCCGATCAGCCCGACCGGGCCGGCGGTGGCGTGCTGAGCCACGGACAGAGGATCACCCACGTCACCGTCGACCACCGCACGCACCACCCGAATCGCCATCAGAACAGATCGCACTTGTCGCGCAAGAACGGACAAAGGAGCCCTGCTGTGACCTGCGGCAGCAGCCGTGACTTTGGAAGACGCGACACAACGCACTCCCGGAACCATGCCCTGACGTGTCACGATTCAGAGCACGGCGTGCGGACGGGCGTCGAGGGGCAGAGTGGCCGCGCCGGAAGGCGCGTTAAGGGGGATGTCCGGGTGTCAGCGGGTGGGGCCCGCCGGGGACGGCGGGACAACGGGCTCGACGCGAACGAGTACGCCGTCGTCGGCGACGTCGATCCGCGCGTCGGTGAGCACCTGCTCGACGTGCTGGCCGCTGGCGGGATCGCCGCCTACCTGCAGCCCTCCGCCGACCTCAACCCGGTCACCCGCACGACCACCGTTCCGGCCCGGCCGGTCGACCGGCTCTACGTCGACCGTTCGCACCTGACCACCGCACGGGACTACCTGACCCAGCTCGCCGACGAGACCACTCCGGAGCAGCCGCCAGCCCGCGACGAACCGGACATCGACGCCGAGTGGGCGCGCATCGTCGCCGGCTTCCACACCACCCCGACGACTGACGAGCACCCGTGGCCGGCCTCGGAGAACGTGGACGAACGGGACGCCCGCGACGAGTCGGCCGCCGGCCCGCTGGCCCGCTCCGGAGCCGACGAGCCGGGTCCGACCGCCACCGACGTGCGCCGGCTGCCGTCCGCGACCGACATCTCGGGAATCTCGGTGGGGCGCGGCACCCGGCCGGACGAGCCGTCACTCCTGGACGGGCTGGACACCTTCGGCGCCGACCTGCCCGACGACGAGGACGACGACGAGGGTTACCACCCGCCCCCGCCGCCGCCGCTCCCCCAGTTCAGCAAGTACGCGGTGATCGGCGTGCTCGGGGTGGTCGTCGGGTTCATGCTCTTCCTCTTCCCCTGGCTGCTTCCGATCGACAGGTCGGCGGTCACCCTGTTCGGGTTCACCGGCATCCTGGCCGGTTTCGTCACGCTGATCTGGCGGCTTCGCCCCGGCGACGAGGACGAGGACGACCCGGACAACGGCGCCGTCGTCTGACCTCCGGCCCGCATCCCGGGACAGCACCGGCCCGCCGACGCCGTAACAGTGGTGTAACTTACTGTCAGTAGGAATACCGCTGTACGTCACTTCCCCCGCTGACTGACCGGTTTTCCCTTGCTCGCGGCGGTCAGTCTCTGCTGATCGGAATGCCCGAGATGCGACAGAGTTCCCTCGTGGTGGTGGCCAACCGCCTCCCCATCGACGACAGTCAGGCCCCGGACGGGGCCTGCGAGTGGCGACGCAGTCCCGGTGGGCTGGTCAGCGCGCTGCACCCACTTCTGCGGCACACCCCGGCGACCTGGGTCGGCTGGGCCGGCGGCACCGGCCCGGCCCCCGCGCTGCCGGACGTGGACGGCGTCCGGATGCACACCGTCGCGCTCACCCCGGAGGACCTGCGCGACCACTACGAAGGGTTCGCCAACGCCACCCTCTGGCCGCTCTACCACGACGCCGTGGAGCAGCCACAGCATCACCGTCGCTGGTGGGAGGCTTACCAGCGGGTCAACCAGCGCTTCGCCGAGGCGACCGCCGAGGTGGCGGAGCCGGGCGGGGTGGTCTGGGTGCAGGATTACCACCTGCAGCTGGTCCCCGGCATGCTCCGCGCGCTCCGCCCCGACCTGCGCATCGGGTTCTTCCTGCACGTGCCGTTCCCACCGCCGGAGCTGTTCATGCAGCTGCCCCGCCGAGCCGAGTTGCTGCGCGGCATGCTCGGCGCCGACCTGGTCGGCTTTCAGCGCGTGCAGGCGGCGCACAACTTCGCTCAGCTCGTGACCAGGGTGCTGGAGTTGCCGGCCACCGACCGCCGGATCGGCATCGACGACCGGGTCGTCCGCATCGGCGCGTTCCCGGTCTCCATCGACACCGCCGAGATGGGCGCGCTCGCCGCCCGCCCCGACGTGGCCGCTCGGGCCCGCCGGCTCCGGCAGGATCTCGGCGACCCGCGGCAGGTCATCCTCAGCGTGGACCGGATGGACTACACCAAGGGCATCGAGCAGCGCCTCAAGGCATACAGCGAACTGCTCGCCACCGGCGACGTCAAGGTCCGCGACACGGTGCTGGTGCAGGTTGCGATGCCGAGCCGGGAACGCGTCGGCCAATACCAGATCCTGCGTGAGCGCATCGAGCGCGAGGTGGGCCGGATCAACGGCGAGTTCGGCCGGGTCGGCGAGCCGGCGATCCACTACCTCACCCAGCCCTTCGACCGGGCCGAGCTGGCCGCGCTCTACCGGGTCGCCGACGTGATGGCGGTGACCCCGCTGCGCGACGGGATGAACCTGGTCGCCAAGGAGTACGTGGCCGCCCGCGTGGACGACACCGGCGCCCTGCTGCTCAGCGAGTTCGCCGGCACCGCCGCGGAGCTGTCCCAGGCGTACCTGGTCAACCCGCACGACCTGGAAGGGCTCAAGCAGGGCCTCCGCGCGGCGCTGCGGGCCAGCCCGGCCGACGTCACCCAACGGATGCGGGCCATGCGCGCCCACCTGCACGAGCACGACATCCGGGCGTGGGCCCGCTCCTACCTCCGGGCCCTGGACGAGGGCGGCGCCCTGGTCGGTCGCCTGTCCAGCACCGACACCAACCCCGACGGCGTGGCTCGGGTGCCGCGACCCGCCACCGCCCCGACCGCCAGCCCGGCCACCCACCAGGCCGGCGGCTGACCGACGGGGCCGCAGCGGCGCGCCCGACGGCTCAGTGTGCCGCCGCGGGCTCCTTCTCCAGCCAGTCCAGGATCGCGTCGATCGGCTCCGCCCACCGCGCGTCCAGCATCAGGTCGTGGCCCATCCCGGGGAAGAGCAGCGGGGCCGAACCGTACCGGCGGGCCACCCGGGTCAACGTCGACGCCGGCAGCACCCGGTCGTCCGGGCTGCCCAGCACCAGCACCGGAGGCGAGCCCACGGCCGGCTCGGCCTCCGGCTCGCCCAGCAGCGCCCACTGCGCCCGGCGGCCCGCCCGACCGAGACGTCCGACGTGCCGTCGGGCCTCCTCGTCGGGCAACTCACGGCTGAACAACTGAGCGCGGTTGAGCCGCAGCGGTCCGCCGAACACCGCCGGCAGCGTGCCCGCCGGGTTCCGGCGCAGCGCCGCACCCAGCACTCCCCAACCACCGAAGACGGGTGCCACCAGCACCGCGCCCCGCGCCGGGTAGCGGGCCAACGCGTGCGCCACCACCAAGGCCCCGGCGCCGTGCCCCACCAGCACCGCCTGCCGCGGCAGGCTCGCGGCCACCTGGACCACATCATGGGCGTACGCCCGCAGCGTCGCGTCCGGCGCCGGCTCGCTGCCACCGTGCCCCCGCAGGCTCACCGCGTACGCCGGGAAGCCCCGCGACGCGGCGTGACCCAACCAGTGCTCGGCGAACGCCCACGCGCCGTGCCCGAACCCGGGTACGAAGAGCAGCGGCGGCCGCCCCTGCTCCAGCTCGGGAAGGGCGCTGAGCACCTCCCGCCGCGCCGGCCGGACCGGGCGCGACCACTCCCGGCCTCGCATGATCCGCAGCTCAGTCACTGGTCTGCCTTTCGTCCGCGACCGGGGATCTCACTTGGCCTCCAGGTCGTGCAGGGCGCGCTGGATGGCGCGTAGATAGTCGGCGTGACCGACCTCGAACCAGTGCCGGCTGCTCTCCTTGACCTGCCCGGAGTAGCGCTCACCGGCACGGTCACGCACCCGAGACGCGAACGCGGCGGCCCGCTCCGGCCGGTCCCGTCGAGCCCGCAGCAGGCGGGCGAAGAGCACCGTCTGCCAGTGCGACAGGGTGAACAACCCGGAGTCCGGCTGCAACAGGCCGGCGACCGCCAGCGTCGGGTGCCCCGGAGTGAACGCGTTGAGCCACAGCGTGGGCCGACCCGCGCCGGCGCTGTCACCGAACACCGAGGCGTCGAGGAACTCGAAGCGCGGGAGGTAGCCGGTGGCGAAGATGACCACCTCGGGGTCGATCTGGCGGCCGTCGGCCAGCTCCACCGCGTACGGGTGGAACCGGGCGATGTCCGGCACCGGGCCGATCGCGCCGTGGCCCACGTAGTAGACGAGCTGACTGTTCGCGATGGGGTGCGTCTCGTACACCCGGTGGTCGGGTTTGGGCAGGCCGAAGCGGGTCAGGTCGCCGACGGTCAGGCGAAGCGTCCAGTGGTAGAGCCACTGCCGCACCCGCAGCGGCACGCGCAGCGCCAGCAGGGTGTCGTTCACCTGGTCGGCGGGGCGGCCGAGCACGTACTTCGGCGCGTACCAGTAGCCGCGCCGGGTGGAGTGCCAGCAGCGCGACGCCTGCTGGGCGGCCTCGACGGCGATGTCGCAGCCGGTGTTGCCAGCGCCGACCACCAGCACCCGCTTGCCGCGCAGCTGCGCCGGGTCCTTGTAGGACGAGGCGTGCATGATCTCGCCGCGGAACTCCTCCAGCCCTTCGTAGCGGGGCAGCTTTGGCGACCAGTTGTGACCGTTGGCGATCACCACGGCGGCGTACCGGGAGGTGCGCTCCGGGCCGTACCCGCCGGTGGAGCGGGTGGTGACGTCCCACCGGTCCCCCTCGGCGGGCTCGACCCGGATCACCTCGGTGCCGAACCAGATGTGCGAGCGCAGGTCGAAGTGGTCGGCGTAGCGCTCGAAGTACGACAGCAGCTGACTGTGGTGCGGGTAGTCCGGCCAGGAGTCCGGCATCGGGAAGTCGGGGAACTGGGTGAACGGCTTCGACGACAGCAGGTGGGTGCTGGCGTACACCGGGCTGCGGTCGTGTCGCCAGTTCCAGGCGCCGCCGACGCCGGTCTCCCGCTCGTAGCAGTCGACGCCGAAGTCGTGCTCGCGCAGGTTCTTGATGGCCGTCAGGCCGCTGGCCCCGGCCCCGATGACGCAGACCGTGTCGCCCCGGTCGGAGACCGGGCGACCGCTGCTCAGCGCGGACGGGATCGCTTCGGGGTCGGGCCGGCCGTGGTCGGTGGAGGTGGACACCGAAACATCTCCTTTTGGTACGGCAGGCGTGCCGGTCGCCGCGAAATCCTCTCCACAACGGAGCCGGATGTCCAGCCCTGACGCGGAAGCGTCGACTGTCGAACCGGCCTCGGGGGTCAGTCGGCGTCGGGCAGCAGCAGGTCGACCAGGACCGGAAAGTGGTCGCTGGCCCGGCGGGTCTGCGGGGTGTCCACCACGTCGTAGTCGACCACGGTGATCCGCGGGTCGACGAAGAGCGCGTCGATGCGTCGGCGCGGCTCGGCGCAGGAGTAGGTGAGCCGGTCCGCCCGGTCGGCCGCCACCGCGGCGTCGGTCAACCCGCGCGACACGGTCGCCCACGCCGGCCCGTCCGGGCCCTCGTTGAGGTCCGCCCCGGCCAGCACCGGGCTGGTCGCCTCGTCCAGCCCACGCTTGAACTCGGCGGCCTGGGTCGGACGCTCACCCGGGTCGGTGGACAGGTGCGAGCCGGCGAGGGTGAACCGGGCGTCGCCGACCCGGCATTCGGCGTACGCGGCGCCGCGCAGGTGCCGGCCGGGGGTCAGCGGGAAGCGCTGGCACCGGGTGGCCCGCACCTGGACCCGCAGGCTGGTCAACAGCAGGTTGCCCAGCGCAGGCAGGCCGCCGGCGGCCACCACCAGGCCGAACGACTCGGCCAGCGTGGCGGACTTCTGTCGCCACCGGAACCGGCGCGGCCCCTCCTGCACGATCACCACGTCCGGCCGCGCGGCCCGGACCACGGCCGCCAGCGCGGCGGTGTCGTCGCGCTGGCTGTGGATGTTGTACGACACGACCCGCAGCGGTACGCCCATCGGTGGACCGCCTCAGATCCGGCGGGCCAGGTCGGCGGCACCGATCACGCCGGCGCTGTTGCCCAGCTCCGCCGGGAGCACCTCGGCCACCGGCAGGCGACCACGCTGGGCGAGCGCGTCGAGGTACGCACGGCGGGTCGGGCCGAGCAGCAGGTCACCGGCGTCGATCACACCGCCGCCCACCACCAGGGTCTGCGGGTCGAGGATCTGCGCCATGTCGGCGAGGCTGGTGCCCAGCCACCGGCCGATCTGGGCGAACGCCTCGGCGGAGATCAGGTCACCGCCCTGCGCGGCGGCGGTCACCATCGGGCCGGTGATCGCCTCGGCCTCGCCACCGGCCAGGTCGAGCAGCGCGGTGGCCCGGTTGGGCTCCTGGCGGGCGCCGGCCCGGGCGAAGCGTACGAGGGCGCTGCCGCTGGCGTACTGCTCGATGCAGCCCAGCCGGCCGCAGCCGCACTGGTGCCCGTCCGGAACGGCCAGCATGTGGCCCAGCTCCGCGGCGATGCCGTGCGCGCCGCGCATCAGCTCGCCGCCGAGGACGATGCCGCCGCCGACGCCGGTGCCGATGGTGAACATGATCATGGAGTCGTCGGCGTCGCGGGCGGCGCCGTACCGGAACTCGGCCCAGGCGGCCACGTTTCCGTCGTTCTCCACGATCACCGGCAGACCGATGGCCTTGCTGACGTACTCGCGCAGCGGTTCGTCGCGCCAGGCCAGGTTGGGGGCGAAGAGCACTGTCGAGCGGCTGGCGTCGATCCAGCCGGCCGCGCCGATGCCCACGGCCTCGATCGTCCGCCCGGCTGCCAGCTCACCGACCAGCTCGATGATGACGTCGCGGGTCTTGCCGACGTCATCGGCGGGAGTGTCCCGTCGGGTCTGCACGAGGACCGTGCCGGTGTCGTCCACGACACCGCCGGCCACCTTCGTGCCACCGACGTCGACTCCGATGGTCAGCGTCACCGCTGCCGCCCCCCTCTGCTGTGCCCGTCCGGCCCGTGTCCCGGCGGCATGCCGGTCCGGGTCGGAAATGTCCCGCGCTCAGGCGCCGTCGCCCGATGCTTCCGCGTCGGTGTCGTCGGGCACCCGCGAGGCGGGCACCACGGGACGGGTGGTCGGTGCCGGTACGGTCGCCGACCCGGCCTCGTCGACGGGTGGTGCGGCGGCCGGGGCGAGTGGGTCCGCCGTCCGGGTGGCGACCGACCAGACATCCCGCTCCGGCGCCGGCTGAGAATCATGCCCGGTGCGGGTGGCATCGCGCCACACGTGGTTGTCACCGGTCGCGGCGGGCGGCTCGTCCGGGGCCGGCTGCGGGAGCACGTCGTCGGTGCTCGCGGCCGGTGCCGGCGCGGTCCGGGCGGGTTGCTCGAATGGTGGCTCGGAGGGGTTCGTCGAGGGCGGCTCCGCCGGGGAGAACGCGCGGAGCAGGCTGGCGACGCCCGCCGCCAGGTCTCCGGCGCCGGTCGCGAGACGTTCGGCGAATTCCGGACTCGGGTCACGCAACGCGGCGATGCCCCGACAGACCGGGCAGACGCAGCATTCGGCCGATCCGGTGGCGAAAGCACCTCCGGGGCCGGGACGCCCGTCCGGGCCGGCACTGTGACCGAGGACACCGGCCAGCACCCCGCCCAGCGAGCCGAACGCGCCGCCCGCCGAGCCTGCGGAGGCCAGTCGCGCCCCCGCCAGCAGTGTGGCGACCAGCCGCTCCGCCTCTTCCCGGGCCGAACCCGGATCCGTTCCGCCCACCCTCGGCTCCTCTACCGTGCCACCGGACACGTCACTGCGCCGCACCGGTTGCTTCTACCCGGCGCTTGAGCTGCTTCAACGCGGTGTCCATGATCATCTTCTCGGCTTTGCGGCGAAACATCCCGAGCATTCCCACCGACAGGTCGACCTCCAGCGTGTAGGTCACCGTGGTGCTGCCGTCCGGGTTGCCCACCAGGTCGTACGACCCGCGCTGGCTCTTCTGCATCTTCGAGGGCGCGACGAGGTGCCACTCGATGCGGGACAGGTCCTCGGCGTACTCGTAGGCGAGCACGTACTCGTCGGCCATCACCCCGGCGTCGATGGTGAAGCGCACCTGGCTGGCGTAGCCGTCCTCGTACTCCTCGACGACCTCGGCGCGGCGCAACGCGTCGGTCCACTCCGGGTAGCGCCCGAAGTCGCAGATGACCGCCGCCACCCGGTCCGGTGCGGCGCCGATGATGATCGACTGGGTGGAGGAGTCCGCCATGGGGCGAGGCTACCCGGCGGGTACCGCCGGTGTGCCGCGCCGCCCCCGTCGGCACGTCCCGAGGCCCGCAGGCGGCCGGAACAGCCCCGGTCGTTGGCGGTGTGCCGGTGTTCACCAGGTAGGTTTCGACACAGCCGACACCCACGGGTGACGGCTGGCCCGACCAGTGCGAGCACGAAGGAGTGCAGGTGCGCGAGTTCTCCGTCCCGCCGATCGTCACCGTTGGCGACGCGGCCAACCTCACCGATCCGGTCTGGGACAACGCCGAGGCCGCGCCCGACACCGTCCAGTTCGCCCGCCCCGCCGCGAGCGCCGACGGCGCCGTCACCGCCTGGACCGAGGTGACCTGCCTCCAGTTCCGGGACGAGGTGGCCGCCGTCGCCCGCGGGCTCATCGCCGCCGGCATCGAGCCCGGTGTCCGGGTCGGCCTGATGAGCCGCACCCGCTACGAGTGGACGCTGCTCGACTACGCCATCTGGACCGTCGGCGCGGTCACCGTGCCGATCTACGAGACCTCCAGCGCCGAACAGGCCGCGTGGATCCTCGAAGACTCCAACGCGGTCGCCGTCGTGGTGGAGACCGAGGCGCACGCGACCCTGGTCGCCGGCGTCCGGCACCGGCTGCCCGAGCTGGACCACGTCTGGCAGATCGACCAGGGCGGGGTCGACGATCTGGTCACCAGCGGTGCCAGCGTCGAGCTGGCCGAGGTCGAGCGGCGGCGCAAGGCCGTCCACGCCGGCGACCTCGCCACGATCATCTACACCAGCGGCACCACCGGCCGCCCCAAGGGTTGCGTGCTCACCCACCGCAACATGTACGCCGACATCGCCAACGCGATCCCGGTGCTGCCGAACCTGTTCAACCCCGGCGCGAGCACCCTGCTCTTCCTCCCGCTGGCGCACGCCTTCGCCCGGCTGATCCAGATCGGCGTCGTGCAGGCCCGGGCCACCATGGCGCACTGCGCCGACACCAAGAACCTGGTCGCCGAGCTGCAGGAGTTCCGGCCGACCTTCGTGCTCTCCGTACCCCGGGTGTTCGAGAAGGTCTACAACGCGGCCAAGCAGAAGGCCGAATCGGACGGCAAGGGGCGCATCTTCGCCCGCGCCGAGCAGGTCGCCATCGCGTACAGCGAGGCTCTGGAGACCCCGGGCGGACCTGGCCTGGCGCTGCGCGCCCAGCACGTGGTCTTCGACCGGCTGGTCTACCGCAAGCTGCGCGCCGCGCTCGGCGGCCGGTGCCGGGACGCGATCTCCGGCGGCGCGCCGCTCGGCGCCCGGCTGGGGCACTTCTTCCGCGGCATCGGCGTGACGATCCTGGAGGGCTACGGCCTCACCGAGACGTCACCCGCAGCCGCCGCGAACCTGCCGGACGGCACCCGGATCGGCACCGTCGGCCGCCCGCTGCCCGGCGTGACCATCCGCATCGAGGACGACGGCGAGATCCTGATCTCCGGCGAGTTGATCTTCCAGGGCTACTGGGGCAACGAGACGGCGACCGCCGAGGCGATCAGCGCCGACGGGTGGTTCCGCACCGGCGACCTGGGTCACCTCGACACCGACGGTTACCTCACCATCACCGGCCGCAAGAAGGAGCTGATCGTCACCGCTGGCGGCAAGAACGTCGCCCCGGCGGTGCTGGAGGACCTGGTCCGGGCGCACCCGTTGATCAGCCAGTGCGTCGTGGTCGGTGACGCCAAGCCGTTCATCGCGGCACTGGTCACCGTCGACGAGGAGGCGCTGCCGGCCTGGCTGCAGAGCGCCGGGATGCCCGCCGACACCACGGTCGAGCAGCTACGCGAGCACGAGGGCCTGCGTCAGGAGATCCAGACCGCGATCGACACGGCGAACCAGGCCGTCTCCAAGGCCGAGGCGATCAAGGTGTTCCGGGTCCTGCCCCGCGACTTCACCGAGGCGACCGGCGAACTGACCCCGTCGCTCAAGGTCAAACGCCAGGTTGTCCACAAGACGTACGCGGCGGAGATCGCCGATATCTACCGAGGCTGACTACCATCCGTCACGTGCCCGCATCCACAGCAACCGCACCGCACCCGCATCCCCTCGCCGCGGCCGCCCGCCTGGTGATGCTGGCGCTGATCGCCGTCCTGACCCTTTTCGCCACCCGTGACGTCGGCCAGCTGTGGTGGATCGCGTTGCTGGCGGTGGCCGGGCTGCCGTCCCTGCTGGCCCCGCAACACCGGCTGATCGCGCCGGTGAGCCGGGTGGCGGAGGTGGTGGTGCTGGGCCTCGCCGCGAGTCACGTGGCGGCGGTCGCGTCGATCGGCGGCACCGTCGGCGGCCTCGGCGCCTCGGCGGTGCTGCCCTACCTGGCGGTCCCGGTGACCGTCACCGCGCTGCGCCGCCGCTTCTCCGAGGGCACCGCCCTGCTCGCGGTCACCGCCGCCACCCTGCTGGTCAGCGGCGCGCTGACCCAGGTCGACGGAGGGCCCCAGCTCGGCCAGCTCGGATACCTCGCGGTCTGCGCGCAGTGGCTCATCCTGGCGGCGCTGGGGCTCTACGCCGCCGGCACCCTGCACCGGGTGATGGCCGTCCGCAACGAGGGCAAACCCCAGCCGTACGCCGAGGCCACCCGACTGCTCACCCAGCTGCGGACGGTCGCCCGGCAGCTGCCCGGGGCCACCCTGGATCCGGGCGGCATCTCCGAGCACCTGCTGGAGGAGTTGCGCACGGTGGCCCAGGCCGACCGGGGCGCGGTGCTGTCGGCCAGTGGCGGGGGCCGGCTCGTGGTGCTCGCCCAGGCCGGCGTCGACCGGGTGGACTGGGAGACGACACTCGACGCGGACTCGGCCATCGCCGACGCCTGGGCCAGCCAGCAGGCCACGACGGCCGCGCGCTCGCAGTCCCGCTCACACCGTGGCGGCGACGTGTCCGCGCTGATCGTTCCGCTGGTCGCCGGGGTACGCACGGTGGGGCTGGTGGTGCTGGAGGCGGACGCCGCGCACGCGTACCCGCCGCCGGTGGTGTCGCGGGTGACAGCGCTGACCCGCCCGGCCGCGCTGCGGCTGGAGGCGGCGCTGCTCTTCGACGAGGTGCGTTCGCTCGCCACCAACGAGGAGCGGCAGCGGCTGGCCCGGGAGATCCACGACGGGGTGGCGCAGGAGCTGGTGATGGTCGGCTACGGCATCGACAACGCCCTGGCCACCGTCTTCGACGACGCCGACGAGACCGCCGAGGCCCTGCGTACGCTGCGCGCCGAGGTGACCCGGGTGATCCAGGAGCTGCGGCTGAGCCTCTTCGAGCTGCGCAGCGAGGTGGACCGGCAGGGCGGGCTGGCCGCGGCGATCGCCGAGTACGCGCGCACCGTCGGCGCGTCCGGAGGGTTGCGGGTGCACCTCTCGCTGGACGAGTCCACCGCGCGACTGCCGGCCGCCACCGAGGCCGAGTTGCTGCGCATCGCCCAGGAGGCGGTGACCAACGCCCGCAAGCACGCCGGAGCCTCGAATCTGTGGGTCACGTGTGAGGTCGACCCGCCGTATGCACAAATAGAAGTGTCGGATGACGGTCAGGGGATGGCTGACCAGCGCCCCGACGGACGGTACGGTCTTGCGATCATGGCCGAGAGGGCGGAACGTATCCGGGGCCGGTTGGAGATCAGGCCGCGGCAACCCAGCGGCACGACCGTGGCGGTGGTTCTCGGCACCTCGGCCCGGCGCGACAAAGTGCGCGACAGCGCAGCACCATCAGAAGGGGAGTAACCCGAGGATGACCACAAGTCCGACACCGGCCACCCGCACCAAGGTCCTCCTTGTCGACGATCATGACCTGATTCGCAAGGGCCTGCGGCACGCCTTCGAGCGCGACCGCCAGTTCGAGGTCGTCGGTGAGGCGGCCACGGCGGCGGAGGGCGTACGCCAGGCCGGCGCCCTGCAGCCGGACGTGGTGATCATGGATCTGCGGCTGCCCGACGGCAGCGGCCTGGAGGCCACCCGCGCTCTGCGTAAGTCCAGCGCGTCGATGGGCATCGTGGTGCTGACCATGTACGCCGGCGACGACCAGCTCTTCGGCGCCCTGGAGGCCGGGGCGAGCGCCTTCGTGCCGAAGACCGCCCCGGCCGACGAGGTGGTGGCCGCCGCACGGCACGCCGCCTCCTCCCCCAGCGCGTTCACCGCCGCCGACCTGGCTGAGGCCATGAAGCGTCGGCTCGCCCCGTCCGGCCCGCAGTTGTCACCGCGGGAGGGGCAGGTGCTGCGGCTGCTCGCCGACGGAATGAGCGTGGCGGGCATCGCGAAGCAGCTGTTCGTCAGCGAGTCCACGGCCAAGACGCACATTTCCAAGCTCTACGAGAAGCTCGGCGCGGCCAACCGGGCTCAGGCCCTGATGACCGCACTCCGGCTCGGCCTGCTCGAGGCACCGGACGCTCCCAAGTTCTGACCTGTCCCCGCTCGTCGAGCGGGACGTCGCGACCGACGGTCCGCGCCAGCTTCGGCCAGGCGCGGACCGTCGCGTATCGACCGACGTCGGCGGGCAACCTCCGGCGCGCTATGGTCTGGCGTGCGTGGCGGGTGCACAATACCCGCGCGGGCGACGACGCTCGCGTCGCGGATTCGAGGGGTTGACGCATGCAGCGGCCGGACTGGGCACCCGACACCATCGACATCGAGCGCCCGAGCGTCGCGCGGATGTACGACTACTACCTCGGCGGCTCCCACAACTTCGCCGCTGACCGAGCCGCGGCGCAGGCGATGGTCGCGGCGGTGCCGGAGGCGCCGCTGATGGCCCAGGCCAACCGGGCGTTCCTGCGCCGGGCCGTGCACCACCTCGCCGAGGCGGGGATCCGGCAGTTCCTGGACATCGGCTCGGGCATCCCGACCGTCGGCAACGTGCACGAGATCGCCCAGCGGCTCGACCCGCAGTCACGCGTGGTCTATGTGGACGTCGACCCGGTGGCCGTGGCGCACAGCCGCGAGATCCTCGCCGGCAACGAGCGGGCCGTGGTCGTCCAGGAGGACCTGCGGCGCCCGGAGGCGATCCTGGCCCACCCCGACGTCCGCAAGCTGCTCGACCTGAGCCAGCCGGTCGCCGTGATGGTGGTGGCCGTCCTGCACTTCGTCTCCGACGACGACCGACCGGCGGAGCTGCTGCGGACGCTGCGCGACGCGTTGGCCCCCGGCAGCTACCTCGTGCTGTCGCAGGCCAGCGACGACGGGCGCAGCGACGACGAACGCGCCGAGGCCGAGCGGGTCTACCGGCGTACCGACAACCCGCTGTGGGTGCGCAGCCGCGCCGAGTTGACCGAGTTGTTCGACGGGTTCGAGCTGCTCGACCCCGGCGTGGTCTGGGTGCCCGAGTGGCGACCGGACACCCCGGAGAGCGCGGAGGACGCCGAGCGCGCGGTCTTCATGGGCGGCGTCGGGCGACTCGGTGACTGAGCTGCCCGAGGTGGCCACCCACCCGGGCACGTTCGCGCGCGCCTGGGCCAAAGCGGTCTCCGGCACCAGCTACCTGCCGATGACCCAGGCCCAGCTGGAAACCCTGCTACACCGGCTCACCGGGCAACTGGCCGGCGCGTTGCTCACCGAGCCGTTCGACCTGCGTGCCGGGCACCGGGTCGGCGCCGAGCTGGTCGCCGCACACATCGCCTCCGCGGAGGGCCTCGGTCGTACCGTCGAGGTCATCCAGCTCCGCCTTGTGCGCGACCTGGGGTTGGTGGCCGAGGACGTCGAGGATCGGATGGCCCGGCTGCTCGCGGCGGTGGCGACCGGCTACGCCCGCGCGTTGCGGGACCGGACGCTCGACGAGCAGGAGTCGATCCGCCGGGCCGCGATGAGGGCCCGCACCCAGGCCGAGCGGGCGCTGCGGGCCAGCGAGGCCCGGTTCCGGCATCAGGCCACCCACGACCCCCTCACCGGCCTGCCCAACCGGACGCTGTTCACCGAGCGGCTCACCGCCGCGCTGAACGAGCCGGGCCGGGGCGCGGAGCGGGTCGGGGTGTGCTTCCTGGACCTGGACCGCTTCAAGGTCGTGAACGACACCCTGGGGCACCAGGTTGGCGACCATCTGCTGGTCACCGTGGCCGAGCGGTTGTGCAAGGCCATGGGTGAGCACCTGCTGGCCCGCCTGGGCGGGGACGAGTTCGTCATCCTGGTGGAGCGCAGCGGCGGCACCGACGACATGCTGGAGGTGGCCGAGACCGCCCTGGCCGCGGTGCGGGCACCGGCGCTGGTCGACGGGCACGAGCTGCAGATCTCGGCGAGCATCGGCATCGTCGAGCGCCAGGTGGCCGGTGCCAACCCCAGCGACCTGATGCGGGCCGCCGACAGCACGCTGCACTGGGCGAAGGCCGCTGGCGGGGCCCGCTGGGCTCTCTACGACGCCGAGCGCAACCAACGTGAACTGGCCCGGTACGCGCTCTCCGCCGCCATCCCGGCCGCCCTGGAACGCGGCGAGTTCTACCTCGACTACCAGCCGCTGACCTCACTGCGCGACGGCAGCCTGGTCGGCGTCGAGGCGCTGGTCCGTTGGCGGCACCCGGAGCTGGGTGTGCTTCGACCGGACAGCTTCATCGGGTTGGCCGAGGAGACCGGCCTGATCGTGCAGCTGGGTGGGTGGGTGCTGGCCGAGGCGTGCCGCGAGGCGGAGGCCTGGTCGGCCGGTAGCGCCGCCGCACCGTTCGTCAGCGTCAACCTGGCGGTACGCCAGGTGCACCGGCCCGGGCTGGTGCAGGAGGTCCGCGCGTTGCTGCGGCAGACCGGCCTACCGCCGGAGCGGCTGCAACTGGAGATCACCGAGAGCACGATGATGAGCACCGCCGAGGAGCCGGTACGCGCCCTGCGGGTCCTGGCCGACCTCGGAGTGCGGATCGCCATCGACGACTTCGGCACCGGCTACAGCAACCTGGCGTACCTGCGGGACCTGCCGGTGACCGAACTGAAGGTGGCCGGGGAGTTCGTGGCCGGCCTGCGGTCGCCGTCGGTCGGCCGCACCGACGAGCGGATCCTCGCCTCGCTGGTCTCGCTGGCGCACGCGCTGGACCTGACCGTCACTGCCGAGGGCGTGGAAACCGCCGGGCAGGCTGAGCGACTGCGGGCGATCGGCTGCGACGCCGCCCAGGGCTGGCACTTCGGCCGCCCGGCCCCCGCCGATCGCATCCTGGCCCGCATCCGCTGACCTCGGGCCGCGGCGGCCGGGCATGATCCACTCGTCTTCCATGATGGCGGGGTATCCCTGGCATCAGGACACCCCGACTTTTTGAAACCGGAGTGGATCACGTGAGGGAGTGATCGAGGATCCGAGTAGACAGCGTCTACGGTTGCTGGTAGACACTGTCTATGGACGGGGACGAGAAGGGGCTACGGGCGCGGCTGGTCGCCGTCGGGGTGGACCTGGTGCTCAGCGAGGGCCAGTCGGCCGTGTCACTGCGGGAGATCGCCCGCCGCGCCGGGGTTTCACACGGCGCCCCGCGCCGCTACTTCCCCACCCACGTCGACCTGCTCTCCGCCATCGCCCGGGAGGGCTTCGCCGACCTCACCGCCCGCGTCGAGGAGACGATGCGCGACGTCGACCCGGACCCGCGTACCCGATTGACCGCGCTGGCCCGGACGTACCTGGACTTCGCGGCGGCCCATCGCGGCATGTTCGAGCTGATGTTCCGTCACGACCTGCTGGACAGCGGCCGGCTGCGGCTGCGCGAGACGAGCCTGCCGCTGTTCGACGTGCTCGCCGACCTGGTGGCCCAGGTACGCCGGCCGACTGACGCCCCTGCCCCGGTGCTCGCCGGCGCGCTCTGGGCCAACCTGCACGGCATCGCCCAGCTCTGGGCCTGGGGCAGCCTGCCGCTGGCCACCGGCGCCACCGAGGACGACACCCTGCTGCGCGCCGCGCTCGACGCCCATCTCGGCCCGAACCCCACCTGAACCCGAACCCGGAGAACACGTGCCCCTGCTGTACGACCTCACCAAGCTGACCGTCGGCACCACGCTGCGGCTGGGCTGGCGGCCCCGCGTGGAAGGGCTGGAGCATCTGCCCCGGCACGGCGGCGCGATCCTCGCCGGCAACCACCTGTCCGTCGCCGACGAGTTGTTCCTCGTCACCGCGGCGCCCCGACACGTGACCTTCTGGGCCAAGGCCGAGTACTTCACCGGCCGAGGTCCGGGCGGCTGGCTCAACCGGCGCATCGTCGCCGGCATGGGTGCCATCCGGGTCGACCGCGCCGACGGCCGAGCCGCCCTGCGCGCCCTCGACGCCGCCGTACCGGTGCTGCGCGCCGGCGGCCTGGTCGCCGTCTACCCGGAGGGCACCCGCTCGCCGGACGGACGGCTCTACCGGGGCCGCGTCGGGATGACCCGCCTGGCCCGCGACGCCGAGGTGCCGATCATCCCGGTCGGCGTCACCGGCACCGCCGAGGTGCTGCCGGTCGACGCGCGGCTGCCCCGCCGGCACCCCGTCACCCTGCGGTTCGGCCCGCCGATCCCGGTCGCCGAACGGATCAACGGCCCACGCGACATCCGGACGGTCACCGACGAGGTCATGGCGGCGATCCAGAAGCTCACCGGCCAGGAGTACGTGCCTCGCTACGCACCGACCCGGGAGAGCTGAGCACGGCGCTGCGGTCAGCCGGCGAGCAACGCCGCCATCCGGTCCGCCTGCGCCTCCCAGCGCCACTCCCGCTCCACCCACGCCCGGCCGGCAGCACCCAACTGGCGAGCCAGGTCCCGGTCGGCGAGAAGCCGGGCGACCCGGTCGGCGAGCTGCGCGACGTCCCGACCGCGGACGACGTAGCCGGTCTCCCCCTCACGGACCGCATCCGGTGCGCCCCCGGAGTCACCGGCCACCACCGGCAGGCCGGTCGCGGAGGCCTCCAGGTAGACGATGCCCAACCCCTCCACGTCGAGACCGCGGTTGCGGGTGCGGCAGGGCATCGCGTAGACGTCGCCCGCCGCGTAGTGCGCCGGCAACTCGGCCGACGGCACCGAGCCGGTGAACACGACGTCCCGTTCCACACCGATCTGCCGGGCCAGCTTCTCCAGGGTGGCCCGGTACGGCCCGCCGCCGACGATCAGCAGCGCCGCCTCGGGCACCCGGCGACGGATCTCCGGCAGTGCCCGGATCAGCATGTCCTGACCCTTGCGCGGCACCAGCCGGGACACGCAGACCACCACCGGCCGGTCGGTCAGCCCGAGCCGGGCCCGGACCTGCTCACCGTCCACTGTCGGGTGGTAGGTGTCCACGTCGACCCCGGGCGCCAAGCGGCGGAGCTCGGTCACCCCGTCCAGCACACGGGCCAACCGGCTGCGGGTGTACTCGCCGAGGTAGGTGGTGACGTCGACGCCCCGGCCGATGCGCCGCAGCGCCGGCCGGGCCGCCGGCAGCGCCGCCCAACCGACCTCGTGGCCGTGGGTCTGCGCCACCACCCGGCGTACGCCGGCCCGCCGCCGCAGACCGGCGGCGAGCAACCCCAACGGCGCCGCCGCCCCGAACCACACCGTGTCGCAGTCGTACGCGCGAGCCAGCCGCGCCGCCCTGCGGGCGATCAACGGGGTGGGCAACAGCACCCGGGTGCGCTCCCGGATCACCTCGAACGGCTGGTCGGCGTCGAACTTCGCGGCACCGCGCCAGCTCGACGCGTACACGACCACCGAGCCGGCCGGTTGACGCACCGCGAGGTTGTGCACGAAGGACTGGATCCCGCCCGGGCGGGGCGGGAAGTCGTTGGTGATCAGCAGTGTGCGGCTCATCGGCCAGACTCCCGGGCGTACGCGCGGGCGGCGGCGATCCGCTCCACGGTGGACGGATGCGAGGCCGAGTAGAGGTATTCCCAGCGCGGCGGATCGGGGTCGCCGAGGTTGACCGAGCCGAGCCGGCGCTGCATCGACTCGAAGGCCTCCGGGTCGCGGGTGAGCGCGAGCGCATGGGCGTCGGCTCGTGCCTCCACCCGCCGCGACATCAGTGCCTGGACCGGCGCGGCGACCAGCCCGGCCACCGTGACGAGGGCCAGCAGCAGCGGGAACGCGCTCGGTTGGGCGACCGAGTCGACACCGGCCAGCCGTAGCAGCGGCCCCCACGAGCCGAGCAGGTAGAGCGCCACCACCGCGGCGGCGGCACCCAACGCCCCGGTCAGCGTGCCGGCCGCCACGTCGGAGTCCTTGGCGTGCCCCAACTCGTGCGCCACCACGGCGGTCACCTCGGCCGGGGTCGCCTCGGTCAGCAACGTGTCGTAGACGACGACCCGCCGCGTCGGGCCGAGACCGGAGACGTACGCGTTGACCGCCTTGGTGCGCCGGGAGGCGTCGGCGACCAGCACGTCGCGCACCGGCACCCCGTCGCGGGCCGCCATGCTCATCAGCTCGGTGCGCAACTGGCCCTGCTCCATCGGGGTGAACCGGTTGAACACCGGCTCGACCAGCACCGGCAGCACGAACGACAGCAGCACCACCAGCAGCGCCGCACCACCCGCGCCGAACGCCCACCACCAGCGCGGCGCGAGCCGGATGACCGCGTAGAAGCCGAACAGCGCCACCGCGCCGATCACCGCGCTGACCGCGTACGACTTGAGCAGGTCGACCGCCCAGCCGCTCCAACCGTTGGTGCTCAACCCGTAGCGGGTGAGCACGCTCTGACGCCAGGCGGCGAACGGGAGCGTGACGAGGTCGGCGACGAGGACCACGGCCAGCCCACCGAGCACGGCCTGCGCGGCCCAGTGCCCGCCGAAGGGCCGAGCCACCAGCTCGATCAGACGGCTGCCCAGCGGGGTGAGCCCGAGCGCCAGGGCGACCAACAGCCCGACGGCGAGCGCGGTGTAGCCGCCGGGGCGCAGCGCGGCCCGGAACTCCCGCCCCTTGGCCACCTGCTCCGCCGGCAGGTCGCCCAGCGCGGCGAGCTGGTCGGCGCGGGGTGCCGGAGGTCGGTGCCACGGAATGAGCAGCGCGGCGAGCACGACCAACGCGACGGTCAAGCCGGCCAGGGTCAGCAACGCCCACCCGCGCGGGGTCACCGCGTCACCACCCGTCGTACCCCGCTCATCGCGCCGCTCCTCCCGCCGTGACCGCTCATCCTATGGCCCGCGGAAAGCGCGCTCCCGGGCGCGGTCTCGCGCTCAGGCGACCCGGCGGGTGGCGCGGCGGTGAGCGGTCCCGGGCCGCGCGGGCGCGGCCAGCACCTCCACGTCGAAGCCGGCTCGGGCGAGCACCTCGATGGCCTCGACCTCGGCGGCGACCAGCCCGGCCGCCGGGGACGTCTCGTCGAACAGGGCGGTCAGCGGGCAGCCGGAGCAGCCGTCGGCCCGCTTCGCGCACCCGTCGCAGTCGATGAGCATCACACCTCCTGATCGGCTCGCGGCGCAGGGCCGGCGCCCTGTCGTCGCCGACCGAGCACCGTCGGTCACATCGACGCTAACCACCGGGTACGACAGAAACCAGTTCCGACCGACCGTTTGGGGTGAGATCGACTCCAGCTCCGCGAAACCGGGCCATCCCGACCCGCCGGAACACCCGACATCAGGAAACTCGTGTCGATCGCCCGACGGGAGGGACATCGTTTGGCCGACCGGCCACTCGGGCACAGGACAGTGGTGACCAGCCTCGATGCCTCGCCCGTCGTGGAGTTCCACTACTCGTCGCGCCGACATCGCATCGCCAAGCTCCTCGCTGTGCTGGGCGCCGCTGCCCTCGTCGCCGTGTACGCGGCGCTGTTCGATGAGCCGTGGTGGCAGGTGCTGCTGCGGTTCGGCGCGATCGGCGTCGGCCTCGCGTTGACCACCGCCTGGCAGCTGCGCCGTCAGCCTCGGCTGCCGCTGCGGTTGACCGACGAAGCGCTGGAACTGACCGGTCCGCACGGCAGCAAGCTCCGCATCGACTGGGCCAACCTGGCGCGCGCTCAGGTCCGTGGCCGCCTGGAACCGCGACTGGTGGTCACGCCACTCGATCCGCAGCAGACCCGGCCGCCGATGCGGCCCGGCCAGTGGTCGACCCCCGGACGCGGCCCGTACGAGTTGGTCGCCCGGCTCGCCTGGATGACGCCCGGCCCTGACGTGCTGCGCCGTGAGCTGGCCCGGCGGCTACCGACCACCTGACCCGGTGGCCGGGCGGGACTGCGCTTTCGCCGCCTCGCCCTGCGCGTCGAGGTCACGCAGGGCGAAGCGGAGGTGCTGCCACTCCTCGTCGAAGATCACGTGAAGGCAGTGCAGGACGGACACCTGCTGCTCGGGCCACCAGGCGGCCGGCCGGGTCTCGGCGAGCAGGTCCGGCGTGACGGCCGCGAGAAAGTCGCGCACCATCGCCTGCCGCTCGGCCCGCAGCTCCAGGGTCGCGGCGAACGTCGGTTGCTCGGCGGCGAAGATCGACATGTCGAAGCCCGCGGCATCGTACTCAGCATCTGGCTGCCCGAGCGGGTGGAAGGGCTGCGGCAGGCGCAGGATCGCCTTGCCCAACCAGGTGTCGGCGGCGAACGCGAGATGGCGCAGCGTCTGCGCGAACGACCACTCCCCGTCGATCGAGACGTCGACCGCACCCTCGGGCATGGACAGCGCCCGGTCGACCGCCGCCGCCCAGGCCCGTTCGAGTGCCGCCCACGCCACGCGCAGGCCGTCCGGATCCTTGGCCTGCCGGAGATCGCGCCCGGGGAACCCCCGGTTGAGCTCGGCCTCGACCAGCGGCGCGACATCGACGCCGTTGACCAGGAGCGTGCCCTCGGCCAACCAGGGCGCGTCGATGTCCAGAGCATTCACATCGACGCCGCGCATCACCGCACCGGCCAGCGTCGACCGGCTGAACCGGGCACCCCGCAGGTCACTGTCGACGAAGACCCTGACGTTGTCCTGGGTCATGGCGAATCCCCTCCCGTCGGCGACAGCAACGACGCTAACGCTCGGGTACGACAGCCGGGCTGGCGACGACACGGTGCGGCGGGGCCACGCGTCTCTCAGGAGCGGGCGAGCCGCCGCAGCAGCGAGTCGGCGCCCAGCGGGTAGGCGCCGTGCCGGCGTACCCCGTCGGCGACCTCGCGGTCGGAGGAGACCACCACCACGGGGCGACCCGCCGGCTCGGCACGGACCAGCCGCCGGATCAGCTCGTCGGCGGTCTCGCCCTTGCGGGAGAAGAGCACCCGGACGCCGCGCGGCGCGGGCGGCAACCCGTGCATCCGCTCGGCGCCGTCGAAGACGACGGTGATCTCGTCGCCGGTCTGCGCGGCGATCCCGCCGAGCCCGGTGATGAGACGTTTGCGCTGCTGCTCCAGGGACATGTCACCGAAGCCGCGCTTGGTGACGTTGTAGCCGTCCACCACGAGGTGCGCCCGGGGCAGGGCGAGAAGCTGGTCGAGCCGGGCCGGGTCGTCGGTGTCGCGGGCGCGTGCGGCGGGGCTGGCCGGGGCGGTGCCCGGTTGCTCGGCGAACGCGTCGGCCACGAAGTCGGCGGGGAGTTTGTCCACCGGGTCGAGGGCCAGCTCCCGGCGTAGGCCGACGGCGGCCTGACCGATGGTCTCCAGCAGCAGCCAGAGGCGGGCGTCGTCGACCGAGCGGGACTCCTTGGCGCTCGCGCGGGCCACTCCGGCGGCGGCCTCCGCCTCGGCCAGCCGGGCCCGGGCGCGGCGCAGCTCGGCGTCCACGTCGGCGCTGGCCCGCGCGGCCCTGCCGCGTTCGGTGGCCAGCAGTTCGGTGGCCTTGCGCTCGCGGGCCTGGGTCTCCCGCAGGGTACGGGCGACCTGCCGGGACTCTTCGCGGAGCTGACCCAGCTCCTCACGGACGCGGGCCAGCTCGTCGCGCAGCTTCTCCGCCTCGACCCGGGCCACCGCCCGGTCGTGCTCGGCGCGGGTGGCCCGTTGCTCGGCCTCCCGGACCAGCTCGGCGACGACAGCGCTGTCCGCCTCGGCGCGAACGGCGGCGCCGCTGGCGTCGATCAGCTCCCGCCAGCCGCGCGGCCTGGCCAGGTAGGCCAGCGCGGCGACCTCGACCGGGTCGGCGGCGGCGGGCGCGGTGCCCTCGACGACGGCGGCCCCGAGGTCACCGGCGTCGGCCAGGACGCGGGCGGTGACCCGCTGCCGGAACAGCGGGTCGGCGGTGAGCTGGGCGGCGATGACCGGCGCGCCGAGCCGGGCCCGCCGGTTGGGGGCGAACTTGGCCACCCGGCGCAGCGGCACGGGCACCTCGTCGGCGGGCAGCGTGGGCAGGACGGCGGCGGTCAGCGTGACGATCCGCTGCCGGACCGGTTCGGGCAGGGTCGGCTCCGGCTCCGGCAGGGCCGGCTCCGGCTCGGACACGGCCGACTCCGACTCGGCCGACTCCGACTCGGTGCCCGGGCCATCGCCTGCCGCCGTGGGGTCGGATGCCCCGGATGTCTCGCTGACTACGTTGTCGTCCGGGTTGCTGACGGCCCCGTCGAGCGCGACCAGATCCTCCTGTGGGAGGTGGTCGTCGTGCGGCTCGGCGAGGGGCATGTGGCAAGTCTCCCACCGCGACCGGGCCCACCGCCCGGTGAGTGAGCCGATCTCTCATCCTAGCCCCATGGTGACTGGTGGGACGGCTGCGACGGGAGTGTCGGACCGAGGCGCTAGCGTGCCGCCGATGGCACAGGCGGAGTACGTCCAGGAGTCGCTGGCCGGTCTCGACCCGGCGGTGGGCGGGGTGGACCCGGCGCTGCCGCTCTACGCGACCACCTTCGTGGTGGTCGACCTGGAGACGACCGGCGGCGCGCCGGACGGCGGCGGCATCACCGAGATCGGCGCGGTCAAGGTGCGCGGTGGTGAGCAGTTGGGTGTGCTCGCCACCCTGGTCAACCCGGGGCAGCCGATCCCGCCCTTCATCACCGTGCTCACCGGCATCACCCAGGCGATGCTGCTGCCGGCGCCGCCGATCGAGCAGGTGCTGCCGAGCTTCCTGGAGTTCATCGCCGACGCGGTGCTGGTGGCCCACAACGCCCCGTACGACGTGGGCTTCCTCAAGGCCGCCTGCGCGAAGCACGGCTACCGCTGGCCCAATCCCCGCGTGCTGGACACGGCGGCGCTCGCCCGCCGGGTGCTGACCCGCGACGAGGTGCCCAACCGCAAGCTCGGCACCCTGGCCGCCTACTTCCGCACCACCACCCAGCCCACCCACCGGGCGCTCGACGACGCGAAGGCGACAGTCGACGTGCTGCACGGGCTGATCGGTCGGCTCGGCGGGCACCGGGTGGACACGGTCGGCGACGCCATCGAGTTCGCCCGGGCGGTCACGCCGACCCAGCGCCGCAAACGGCACCTGGCCGAGGGGTTGCCCAAGGTCCCCGGGGTCTACATCTTCCGGGCCGCCGACAACCGCCCGCTCTACGTGGGCACCTCCGTCGACATCGCCACCCGGGTGCGCAGCTACTTCACCGCCGGGGAGAAGCGCGCCCGGATCTCCGAGATGTTGGCGGCGGCCGAGCGGGTCGAGGCGGTGGAGTGCGCCCACTCGCTGGAGGCGGAGGTCCGCGAGCTGCGGTTGATCGCCGCGCACGCCCCGCCGTACAACCGACGGTCGAAATACCCGGAGCGCATGCTCTGGCTCAAGCTGACCGACGGTCCGTACCCTCGGCTGTCGATCGTGCGCGGCCTCTCCCCCACCGACACCGCGTACCTCGGGCCGTTCACCTCCCGGCGGGCCGCGGAGCTGGCCGCCGCCGGTTTCCACGACGCGGTGCCGCTGCGTCAGTGCACGCACCGGCTCTCGCTGCGCACCATCACGCCGGCCTGCGCGCTGGCCGAGCTGGGTCGCTGCCCGGCACCCTGCGAGCACAAGATCACCCCCGAGGAGTACGACCACCAGGCCGCCGAGCCCTTCCGCACCGCCACTGCCAGCGACCCGCAGCCGGTGGTGGACGCGCTGCTCGCCCGGATCGACGTGCTCTCCCGCGACCAGCGCTACGAGGAAGCTGCGGTAATGCGGTCCCGGCTGGCTGCGGTGCTGCGGGCCACAGTGCGGATGCAGCGGCTGGCCGCGCTGACCGGCATCGTCGAGCTGGCCGCGGCACGGCCGGCCGCCCGGGGCGGTTGGGAGTTGGCGCTGGTGCGGCACGGCCGGCTGGCCGGGGCGGGGGTGTCCCCGCCGGGTGTGCACCCACGGCCCACCCTGACCACCATCCGGGCGACCGCCGAGACGGTCTCGGGCGGGCACGGCCCGGTGCCGGCGGCCACCGCCGAGGAGTCCGAGCGAATTCTGTCCTGGTTGGAACGACCGGAGACCCGGCTGGTGGAGATGTCCTCCGGTTGGTCCTCCCCGGCCGGTGGTGCGGGGCGGTTCCGTGACCTGCTGGCGAAGGCCGAGAACGGCGCGTCCCATCAACTCTCGACCGAACGCTCATGACCAACTGACCGATCGGACTACGTCGACTCGCTTAGGCTGTTAGAGAAGTGCAGTCCTGCCCGATTCGTGGGCCTGCTCCCCGCCGCCGGCTTTCGGCGATGCGGAGCCGGGGTGAGGAGGTGTCCCTCGTGGACGTCGACGCCGGACACGGCGCCGCCCTGGGGGGCGCCCTGCCGACACAGCCGGGTGAGCTGCCGCTCGCCCGCCGGCTGCGGTCGTTGCTCAGTTGGCCGACCACCGACTCCGACCCGGTCACCCAGTTGGTGCGCACCCACCGGGGCATCCACGCCGGCACCGACCCAGCGGTGCTGCGACGGGCGTACACGATCGCGGAGAACATGCACCGCGGGCAGTTCCGCAAGAGCGGGGAACCGTACATCACCCATCCCCTCGCGGTGGCGCAGATCTGCGCCGAGCTGGGGATGGACACCACCACCCTGGTCGCGGCGCTGCTGCACGACACCGTGGAGGACACCCGCTACACCCTCCAGGCGCTCTCCGAGGATTTCGGCGGCGAGGTGGCCCACCTGGTCGACGGGGTGACCAAGTTCGACAAGGCGTTCTACGGCAAGGCCGCCGAGGCGGAGACGATCCGCAAGATGATCGTCGCGGCCGCCAAGGACGTCCGGGTGCTGATCATCAAGCTGGCCGACCGGCTGCACAACATGCGCACCCTCGGGGTGCGCTCGGCCTCCTCCCGGGAGCGGATCGCCCGCAAGACCCAGGAGGTGCTGGTCCCGCTCTGTGACCGGCTGGGCATCCAGACCCTCAAGCGCGAGCTGGACGACGTGGTGCTGCTGCACCTGGAGCCCGACGAGCACGCCCGGCTGGCCCGGCACGTGCACGACCGGCCGGGGTGGGACGCGTACCTCGACTCGGTGGTCACCCGGGCCAAGGTGGCACTCAAGCGCAGCCGGGTCGACGCCGAGGTGAGCCCTCGTCCCCGGCACCTCTACTCGATCTGGAAAGACACAATCGCCGGCGAGCACACCGCCCCGTACGATCTGCCCCGCATCGTGGTGGTGGTCGACGGCCCGGCCACCGACTGTTACGCCGCGCTGGGCGCGATCCACGGCACCTGGCGGCCGATCCCCGGCCGTTTCAAGGACTTCATCGCCTCTCCCAAGAACAACCTCTACCGCTCGCTGCACACCAGCGTCTGCGGCCCGCAGGACCGAACTGTGGAGGTGCTGATCCGCACGGAGGAGATGCACCGCTCGGCCGAGTACGGCATCGCCGCCGACTTCCGCTTCCCCCGTTCGGGGGCCAGCAGCGCCGCGGCGCGGGCCGAGCAGTTGGACTGGCTGCGCCGCGTGCTCGACTGGGAGCCGGGTGCGGCCGACCCGGCGCAGTTCCTCGAGTCGCTGCGGTGCGACCTCGCCGAGGGCCAGATCCAGGTCTTCGCCGAGGGGCGGCAGATCGTGCTCCCGGCCAGCGCGACGCCCGTCGACCTCGCGTACGAGCTGGGCAACGAGCGGGGCGACCACTGCCTCGCCGCACGGATCAACGGTCGGCTCGCCCCGCTGAGTTCGGAGCTGGACGAGGGCGACGTGGTGGAGATCTTCACCGAGAACGACGGCGACAACGGTTTCGAGGCCGGTGTCGCGCCGCGCGGCCCCCGCCGGGAGTGGCTGAGCTTCGTCAAGTCACCGCACGCGCAGATGCAGATCAACCGGTGGTTCGCCGAGCACACCGAGCCGGGCATCACGATCAGCGACAAGGTCCGGCTCGGGCGGGCCACCATCGGGCTGACCCTGCGTCAGCACAATCGTGGCCTCGCCAGCGACCTGCCACTGCTGCGCCTCTCCGAGGAGCTGGGCTATCCCGACCTGGAGACCCTGCTGGTCGCGGTCTTCGACCGGGTGATCGAACCAGACACCGTCGTACGCCAGCTCATCGACCTGGTCGACCACCGGCAGTGACCGGGCCGGCCCCGGCGCGTCCGAATGACATTCGTGACCACTAGCCTGGAGTCATGATCCCCCGCTCCCGCGCCACCGGTCGGGCCATCTTCTACCAGGCCTTCTACCGGCTGCCGCTGCCGGTGCGTCGGCGCCTGGTCCGGCTGGCCGTGCCCAAGTACATCGTCGGCGCGGTCACCCTGGTCCGCGACAGCGAGGCGACGGGCGCGGGCCGTCTGCTGATGCTGCGCCAGCCGCCCGGCCGGGGCTGGTCACTCCCCGCCGGCCTGCTGGACCGTGGCGAGCCCCCGGTGGTGGGAGCGGCCCGCGAGCTGTTCGAGGAGTCCGGCATCCGGCTCCCCCCGTCCCGGTTGCGCCCGGCGGTGCCGAACGCGATCGTGCACGCCAAGGGCTGGGTGGAC
The DNA here is from genome assembly GCF_900090275.1 of Micromonospora zamorensis. NCBI lineage: Bacteria > Bacillati > Actinomycetota > Actinomycetes > Micromonosporales > Micromonosporaceae > Micromonospora > Micromonospora zamorensis. Next base: position 4,525,653 of record NZ_LT607755.1, read on the forward strand.
ATGGTCTTCGAGACGGAGGTCCCAGCGTCCACCACCGAGCTGGCGGTCGACGGCGCGGAGGTCTTCGAGGCCGCCTGGCACCCGCTGGACGACCTGCCCAAGCTGAGCTGGGCCACGGCCCGGCTGCTCGCCTACTACGACATCGGGCCGCTGGCCGGGCAGTTCCCGCCACCGGTTCCCGACAACCTGCCATGACCGGCGCGGCTGGCGTGCCGGCGGAGCTGTGCGCGGTGGTGCTCGCCGCCGGCGAGGGCATCCGGCTGCGCCCGCTCACCGAACGGGTCCCCAAGGCGCTCTGCCCGGTGGGCAACGTGCCGCTGCTGGACCTCGCGCTGGCCCGGCTGGCAGGGCTCGGCCTGACCGGTCCCGCCCGGGTCGCGGTGAACGCCTGCTACCTCGGTGACCAGGTGGTCGCCCACGTCGGCGAGCGCGCGCACCTGTCCGTCGAGCCGGGTGACCCGCTGGGCACCGCGGGCGGGGTGGCCCGTCTGCGGGACTGGATCGACGGGCGGCCGGTGCTGGTCGGCAACGCCGACGCGTACCTCGCCGATCCGGCGGCTGCGCCCGGCCCGGACGTGGCGGCCATGCTCGACGGGTGGGACGGGCACACCGTACGCCTGCTGGGCCAGCCCGCAGCGGACCCGGCGGCGCCGGGCACCTTCGCCGGGCACTGCTTCACCGGGTTCTCGCTGCTGCCCTGGCGGCTGGTCCGCGACCTGCCGGTCGTCGTCTCCGACCTGGTCCGAGCGGTGTGGCGCCCCGCCGAGGCGGCGGGCGCCCTGGAGGTGGTGCCCTTCCCGGGCACGTTCTACGACACCGGCACCCCGGCCGACTACCTGGCGGCCAACCTGCACGCCGCGGCCGGTGGCGTCCTCGTCGACCCGTCGGCCACGGTGACCGGTCACTGCGTGGAGTCGGTGGTCGGCGCGGGCGCCCGGGTCGGCGGCGACGTCCGCCGGGCAGTGGTCTGGCCGGGCGCGACAGTGCGCGACGGCGAGCGGCTGCACGACGCGATCCGGGTCGGGGACGACCTGACCGTGCCCTGCGCCGCGCACGGCTGAGGCCCGACGGCTCCCGCCTCCAGTTCCCGACCGAAACATCTAGCATGGGCGACGACGCCGACGAACGGAGAGATGTCCCGTGATCACCGCGATCGTGCTGATCGACTGCGCCACCGATGCGATTCCCGAGGTGGCGGAGACCCTGGCCAACCTCCCCGGCGTCAGCGAGGTCTACTCGGTCGCCGGGCACGTCGACCTCATCGCCATCGTCCGCGTCCGCGAGTTCGACCAGATCGCCCAGGTCATCGCGGGCAGCATCTCCAAGGTGCCGGGTGTGCTCAACACCGAGTCGCACATCGCGTTCCGGGCATACTCGCAGACCGACCTGGAAGAAGCGTTCGCGATCGGGCTGGCCAGCGCCGACTGACACCCGCACGCACGGCGGCCGGTCCACCGCGCGGGTGGACCGGCCGTCTGCTGTCGCTACGTCAGCTCTCGCTGGGAGCCGGCGTTTCGGTGGTGCCGCCGCCCGGAACCGGGGACTCGGTGTTGCCACCCGGAGCCGGCGACTCGGTGCCGGTGCCGCCCGGAGCCGGCGACTCAGTGCCGGTGCCGCCCGGGCTGGGCGTACCGCTGGCGCTGGTCTGCGGAACCGGGATGCCCAACTTGTTGGCGAGCTGCACCAGCTCGTCGTAGTGCGCCTGCAACGTCGGCAGAGCCGTCTGCGCCAACTGGACCACCGACTGCTCGGAGCCCTGCGAGATCTCCGTCTGGGTGGCCTGGATGGCCTGGACGTGACCGGCCAGCTCACTGGTCACCCAGAGCCGGTCGAACTCCGCACCGCTGGCGTTGTTCAGCTTGTCGATGACCGCCTGCTGATCGGCGCTGGGCTCGTTCGGCAGTTCCACCCCGAGCTGGGACGCGGTCTGCTGCACCGTCTGGTCCAGCTGGGTGTGGTCGGTCTTCAGCATCGCACCCAGGTCCTTGACCCCCTGGTCCTGACCCTTCTGCTGAGCCAGGTCACCGGCGGTGATCTCGAACAGGTTGACCTGGTGAACCGCCTGCAGGTACTGCGTGTCCTGCGTTGACGGCTGTGCCGCGGCCTGCGCGGCCGCAGCCGGCGCGACACCGACGAGTACAAGCGCGGCCAACAGGCCGAGGCGTTTGATACCCAACATGCTTCCCCCCCTTGAGACGTTGGACCGCACGGATACCCGGCTCACCGGGGTTATTCCTGCGATCGCCCGTCGCGCGGGGTCTACCGGTCCCGTCGTGGCCGTCCGACTCCGCCTCGCCTGGGCGGCGGGTACGGATACGACGTGGCGCCCGCCGGAATCCGGCGGGCGCCACGTAACGGTGCGATCGGGCGATCAGCGGCGGCTCTCTCCGCTGCCGATCTCCTCGCGCTCGGGCCGGGCCTCGACCGGCGGGTGCCCCGGCGAGACCGGCGCCTCGACCGGCTTCTCGATCGGGTAGAAGAAGCCCCGGATGGCCGGCCCGAGGGCGCCCAGCCGGTTCATCTTCTTCGGCACGACCCAGCCGACGTACTCGAGCTCGCCGTGACCGTCCGCGTGCCCGTTCGACGAGCTGAGCGGCTGGTGCACCTCGACGAACCGGCCGTCCGGCATGCGCCGGATGATGCCGGTCTCCACGCCGTGCGCGAGGACCTCCCGGTCGTGCTGCTGCAGACCGAGGCAGAGCCGGTAGGTGATGTAGTACGCGATCGGCGGGACCACCAGCAGACCGATCCGACCAGCCCAGGTCATCGCATTCAGGCTGATCTGGAACTTGTCGGCGATCACGTCGTTGGCGCCGGAGAGCGTCAGAACGATGTAGAACGCGACGGCCATGGCGCCGACGGCGGTCCGGGCCGGAACGTCACGGGGCCGCTGGAGCAGGTTGTGGCTGTTGCGGTCCTTGAGGTGCCGGGCTTCCAGGAACGGGTACATCGTCGACAGGCCCACCAGGATGCCGGGCAGCACGACAGTCGGCCAGAACAGCGGCGGGATGACGTAACCGTCGCCGAGCGGGATGTTGATTTCCCAGGCCGGCATGAGTCGGGTCGACCCGTCCAGGAACATGACGTACCAGTCGGGCTGGCTGGCGGCCGAGACCACCCACGCCTCGTACGGGCCGAACAGCCAGATCGGGTTGATCTGGAACAGACCGCCCATCAGCGCGATGACGCCGAAGACGACCATGAAGAAGCCGCCCTGCTTCAGCGCGTACCGCGGGAACATCCGCTCGCCGACCACGTTGTTGTTGGTCCGGCCGGGGCCGGGCCACTGGGTGTGCTTCTGCTTGAAGACCAGGCCCAGGTGGACGCTGATCAACGCGACCAGCAGACCCGGGATGAGCAGCACGTGGGCGATGAAGAACCGGCTGATGATGATCGTTCCCGGGAACTCACCGCCGAAGATCGACGAGGTGAGCCAGGAGCCGATCACCGGGATGGACAGCATGATCGCCGAGGCGATCCGCAGGCCGGTGCCGGACAGGCCGTCGTCCGGCAGCGAGTAGCCGGTGAAGCCGGCCAGGAAGCCGACCCAGAACAGCAGCGAACCGATGATCCAGTTGGTCTCGCGCGGCTTGCGGAAGGCGCCGGTGAAGAACACCCGCAGCATGTGCACGACGATCGCGGCCATGAACAGCAGCGCCGCCCAGTGGTGCATCTGCCGCATCACCAGGCCACCGCGGACGTCGAACGAGATGTCCAGGCTGGAGGCGTACGCGGCGGACATCGGCGTGCCCTGCAACGGCGCGTAGCTGCCGTCGTAGACCACCTCGGTCATCGCCGGCTCGAAGAAGAAGGTGAGGAACACACCGGTCAGCAGCAGCACGACGAACGAGAACAGCGCGATCTCGCCGAGCAGGAAGGACCAGTGGTCCGGGAAGACCTTGTTCAGCAGCTTGCGCAGCGGGGTGGCCACCGCGAAGCGGTCGTCAACTCCCACCGCGGCCTTACCCGGCGTCGCCGCTAGGTCAATCTTTCGACGCTTCATGGCCGCTCCCAGAAGTCAGGCCCGACGGTCTCGGTGTAGTCGGACTTCGCCACGAAGAAGCCCTCGGAGTCCACCTCGATCGGCAACTGCGGCAGCCGCCGGCTGGCAGGGCCGAAGATGGGCTTGGCGTTGTCGGTGATCAGGAACTGGGACTGGTGGCACGGGCAGAGCAGCCGGTTGGTCTGCTGCTCGTAGAGGCTGGCCGGGCAGCCGGCGTGCGTGCAGATCTTGGAGAACGCCGCGTAGTTGCCCCACATGTAGTCGCCGTGGCCGATCTTCTCGTTGGCCCGACGCGACTCCTGCGCGTCGGAGTCGCGGAGGTGGATCAGCAGCGTCGGCGAGTCGGCGTGTCGGTTGCTCACGCCGTGGTCGATGCCGGGGAAGACGGTCAGCTGGCCACCGGCGCTGATGTCCGCCGGGCGGACCGGACGGCCGTCCTCGCGGACCAGGCGGATCCGCTCGCCGCCCTCGGCGGCGGCGAACCCGGTGGTGAACATCTGGTTGTTCTTGTGCGGCTGTGAGATCAGGCCACCGACCAGCGGCGCGGCGATGACCGCACCGACCGGCGCGAGACCGGCCAGCAGCGAGATGCCGAGCAGGGGGCGACGCTTCACGCCCAGCTCGTCCGCCATGTAGAGCATGGTCTGGCCGGTGATGGTGCGACCTTCGGAGTCCACCTGGCCCTCGTGCCGGTCCTGGATCGAGACCTCCTTGGGCAGCAACTTCTTGCCCCAGGTCAGGATGCCGAAGCCGACGGCGAGCAGCGCGATGCCGAGGGTGAAGCCGAGCAGCGGGGTGTAGAACTTGTCGCCGCCCCGGCCCGGCTCGTACTGCCACGGCCACGCGATGTAGATGACCATGAAGGCGGTCGCGGCCAGACCGGTGAGCAGGAAGAAGCCGGCGACCACCCGGGTCAGCCGACGCTCCGCCTTGGTGCCGGGCAGCACCTGCGGCTCGTAGTGGACGATCTCGATGTCGTCCCGACGCGCGCCCTCACGAACGATGTCGAACCGGGTCAGCTTGGGGTCGTTGACGTCGAGCGGCTCCCGGCCCTGGGGGGTCGAGTGCTCGGTGGGGGTGCTCATGCCGTCACCTCGCTACGGGTGGCGCCGAGCGGCACCACAGCGCTGATGGGGAGTATCCGCTCGGTCACGACTTGCCCGCAATCCACAGGCTGGCGAAGACGAGCGCCACGATGCCGACCAGGAAGATCGCCAGGCCCTCGGTCGAGGGGCCGTACCGCCCGAGGTTGAAGCCGCCCGGGTCCTGGTCGTGCTTCAGCGTCTCCTGGATGTAGGCGATGATGTCGGCCTTCTGCTCCGGCCGAAGCTGGTTGTCGCCGAACACCGGCATGTTCTGCGGACCGCTCAGCATCGCCGCGTAGATCTGGCGGTCGGTCGCGGGGTGCAGGCTCGGGGCGAACTTGCCCGACGAGAGCGCACCGCCGCCACCACCGAACGCGTGGCACTGCGAGCAGTTGATCCGGAACAGCTCACCGCCGGACGCGATGTTGCCGTCCTCGCCGAGGTCGTCGCCCTCGGGCACGACCGGGCCGCCGCCCAACTCCTGGATGTACTGGGCCAGCTGACGGGTCTGCTCGTCGGTGAAGACCGGGGGCTTGCGGTGAGCCTGGGCCTCCTGGCGGGCCATCGGCATCCGCCCGGAGCTGACCTGGAACTCGACCGAGGCCTCGCCGACGCCGATCAGGCTCGGCCCGCGGCCCTCGACACCCTGGGCGTTGCGACCGTGGCAGGTTACACAGCTCACGTCGAACAGCGCCTTGCCCTCGGCGGCTGCGCCGGTCAGCTGCGGGTTGTCCTGCGCCTGGGCACCCGGGGCGAAGACGGTGTAGGCGCCGCCGGCGAGCATCAGCGCGGCGATCAGCCGGACCGCGGCGCCCAGCCGGCGGCGGCCCCTGCTGCGCGCGGCGGGCCGCTCGCGCAACCGCGCGAGCAGACCGCGTCGGCGGTCGTTGTCAGAAGTCATGAGCGGTGTCCTTAACCGGTTGGACCTGTCTCAGGGGACGGAGCAGCAGCGCGGAATGTGACGCGCAAGATCACTGAAGCCAGTAGATCATGGCGTACAGCCCGATCCACACGACGTCGACGAAGTGCCAGTAGTACGACACGACGATCGCCGAGGTCGCCTGCGCCGGGGTGAACCGGCCCATGGTCGTACGGACCATGAAGATGATGAAGGCGATCAGACCGCCGGTCACGTGCAGGCCGTGGAAGCCGGTGGTCAGGTAGAACACCGACCCGTAACCGTCTCCGTTGATCTTGATGCCGTCGGCGACCAGGTGCCGGTACTCGTTCAGCTGGCCGAGCACGAAGATCAGGCCCATCACGAAGGTGATGGTGAACCAGCGCCGAAGCGCGTGCACGTCACCCTTCTCCGCCGCGAAGACGCCGAGCTGGCACGTCACGGAGGACAGCACCAGGATCACCGTGAAGGTGGTCGCGTACGGGATGTTCAGCGCTTCGGTGTGCTTCTCCCACTGCTCCGGCGCAGCTGCGCGGATGGAGAAGTACATCGCGAACAACGCCGCGAAGAACATGAGTTCGCTGGAGAGCCACACGATCGTCCCGACGCTGACCATGTTCGGTCGAGTCAGAGAGTGGATCCGGCTCTTGTCAATGGCTGGGGCCGCAGTCACGCCGTCATTATTGCCCCTGACCGGGGGCGGCGATCAGCGGGGTGGCAAACCTGCGCCTTCCGTGGCCCCACCGTCAGGGTCCGGTTCGCCTGGCCTAGCCTGAAAAGCGTGCTGCACGTCGATCCGATCCTCGCCGCCACCTCGGCCCCGCCGCCGTTCACCGTCGGCACGGTGCTGACCGAGACCCGGCTGGACAGCTGGCTGGCCCTCGGCCTGGTGCTCGCCGCCGGCCTGTACCTCTACGGGGTGTACCGGCTGCGCCTGCGGGGCGACCGCTGGCCGATCGCCCGTACCGTGTTCTTCATCGGCCCCGGCCTGGGCGGCATCGCGCTGGTCACGGTCAGCGGACTGCACGCCTACGACACCGCGCTGCTGTCCGTGCACATGATCCAGCACATGGTGCTGTCCATGGTGGCGCCGATCTTCCTGGCGCTGGGCGCGCCGATGACCCTGGCCCTGCGCACCCTGCCGGTCGGGCCGCGCAAGCGCCTGCTGGCGATCGTGCACAGCCGTGTCGCCCGGGTCTACAGCTTCCCGCTGGTGGCGTTCGCCATCTTCGTGGTCAACCCGTTCGTGCTGTACTTCAGTGATCTGTACCGCTTCACCCTCGAACACGCCTGGGCGCACGAGCTGGTGCACGCGCACTTCATCATGACCGGCTGCGTGTTCTTCTGGCCGCTGCTCGGGCTCGACCCGCTGCCCGGCCGCTGGCCGTACCCGGCGCGCGCGCTGCTGATGCTGCTCTCCGTGCCGTTCCACACCGTGCTCGGCCTCACCATCATGCAGAGCACCACGCTCTTCGGCGGCGACTGGTACCCGTCGCTCAACCTCGCCTGGTCGGACCCCTGGGACGACCAGGTGGTCGCCGGCGGCATCCTCTGGGCGGGTGGTGAGTTCGTCAGTGTGACCATGCTCGCGGTGCTCGTCGTCCAGTGGGTCAAGCAGTCCGAACGCGAGGCCCGCCGGGTCGACCGCGAGCTGGACCGCCAGGAGGCCCGCGAGCGCGCCGCCGACGCCGCGGCCACCTGAGCTGCCCGGACGGTACGCCCCGACGATCGGTGGCGGGCGGGATGTCGGCTACGTCACCCCGACCGGTACGATCGGCGGGCAGCTACGAGGTGGGAGTCAGTGCCGCAATGAGTGAGCGCAGCGAACGAATCATCAAGCGCAGTGCGATGGTGCCTCATGACGGCACTGCTCACAGTCCGGCTCCCGGCCGAGGCCGTATCGAGGCTATGGGATATCACGAAACGGCCGGTACCCGGACCGTTCGGCGAAGCGGAGTGCCGGCATGAGCGATCGTCTTTGCACCGTCCTGCTCTACAGCGACGACCCGAAGGTCCGTGATCGGATGCGGATGGCCGTCGGCACCCGGCCCGCGCCCGGTCTGCAGATCGAGTTCGTCGACGCGTCGACCTACGCGGAGACCATCCGACTGGTCGACGACTACGAGATCGACCTTCTGGTGCTCGACGGTGAGGCGAGCCCGGGTGGCGGCATCGGCATCGCCCGGCAGATCAAGGACGACCGGGACGACGCCCCCCCGACCTGCCTGGTGATCGCCCGCGCCGCCGACCGATGGCTGGCCGCGTACGCCGAGGTCGACGCGACGCTGGTGCACCCGCTCGACCCGGTGACCACCGGCGGCACGGTGGCCGAGCTGCTGCGGACGCACGCACCCGCCTGACGTCCCACGCTCCTCCGGCACCGCCACGGCGCCGGACACTCGGCGCTGGCTCCAGCCCACCCGCACTTCGCACGCTCGGGAGGCCCGTCATGGGCGATCGGACCTGGCCGCACCTGCTCAACTCGCTGCTGCGCGGCGACGAGCTGTCCACCGCCGACACCGCTTGGGCGATGGGCGAGATCATGGCCGGCTCGGCGGGTGCCGCGCAGGTCGCCGGCTTCGCTGTGGCGTTGCGGGCCAAGGGTGAGACGTCCGCCGAGTTGGCCGGGCTGGTGGAGACGATGCTGAGCCGGGCGGTCCCGGTGGACCTCCCCGACGAGCTGCGTTCCACCGCGCTGGACGTGGTGGGCACCGGCGGTGACCTCGCCCACACGGTCAACATCTCCACGATGGCCGCCCTCGTGGTGGCGGGTGCCGGCGTCCGGGTGGTCAAGCACGGCAACCGGGCCGCGTCGTCCTCCTGCGGCACCGCCGACCTGTTGGAGTTCATGGGTGTCCCACTCGACCTCGACCCGGACGCGATCGTCCGCTGCGTCACCGAGGCCGGCATCGGGTTCTGCTTCGCGGCCCGGTTCCACCCGGGGATGCGGCACACCGGCCCGGTTCGACGGGAGCTGGGCGTGCCGACCGTCTTCAACTTCCTCGGCCCGCTTACCAACCCGGCCCGGCCCCGCGCGGGCGCCGTGGGCTGCTTCGACCTGCGGATGGCCCCGGTGATGGCCGGTGTGTTCGCCGACCGTGGTGACTCCGTCCTGGTGATGCGCGGCGAGGACGGGCTGGACGAGTTCACCACCGCCGCGCCGACCCGCGTCTGGGCGGCCCAGGGAGGCACCGTACGCGAGGCCTTGCTGGACGCGACGGACCTGGGTGTACCCAGGTCCACCCTCGCGGACCTGCGGGGCGGTGACGCCGCGTACAACGCGGATGTGGCCCGTCGCCTGCTGGCTGGCGAGACGGGCCCGGTCCGGGACGCGGTGCTGGTCAACGCCGCGGCGGCGCTGGCCACCCAGGGCCCGCTCGACGGCGACCTGACCGAGGCGCTGCGCGCGGGCCTGGACCGCGCGGCCGAGTCGATCGACTCCGGTGCGGCCGCCGTGACCCTCGACCGCTGGATCGCCACCGCGACCGCCACTGCCACAGTGGCCTGACCTCGGCGTCGCCGCTCGGCGGCGAGGGCCTTGATCGACTGGGTCCCTTGAAACTGCGGCGTCCGAGCCGTCCGGACACCCCGATGCCAATGATGTCGAGTGGATCACCCTGGCGGCACCAGCGGCCGGGGGTCCCAGCGACGGGCCACGGGAGATTTGTCGGACCCGCGTGGGAAACTACAGGCGAGTAGTTATCGATTCCGTCCGTGCGCCGCTGTCGCGTTCGGGGGCGGGTCGCCTGGTTCGAGAGGAGACGCCCGTGTCGCACCGCGAGCTGTACTGCGACGTCTGTGAGGGCGTGGCACCGTTCGAGGTGCCGCCCTGCGTCGACGGTCACGGCGCCGACTGTCCTGAGCTCATCTGCACCGGCTGCGGTGCCGCCGTGGTGCTGGTCACCGCGATCGCCGTTCCGGTCACCCAGCTGGCCGGCAGTCGACGCCGCCAGCCCACCCGCCGCCACGCCGCCTGACCCACAGCGCCGCCTGACACGCAGCGCCATCCGGCTCCCGCGCGACGAAAGGCCCGCTCCCACTCGGGGAACGGGCCTTCGTCACGCAGGTCGGTCGCGAGCGACCGGGTGGATCAGTGCTCGGCGGTGCGCCGGGTGCCGCTGTAGTACTCGAACAGCAGCCCGCAGGCGGAGAAGACGACAGCCACCAGACCGGCGCCGATCAGCCAGTACTGCCAGAACACCATGCCGAGCGCGGCGATCGCGGCGGCCAGTGCCAGGCCGAACGGCCAGTAGCTGCCCGGGCTGAAGAAGCCGACCTCGCCGGCGCCGTCAGCGATCTCGGCGTCCGGGCGGTCCTCCGGGCGCAGGTCGATGCGCCGGGAGACGAACCAGAAGAAGCCACCGCACATCGTGCAGAGCAGGAACGACAGCAGCAGGGCCACGGTGCCGACCCACTCGATGCCACCGGACGCGCCGTTGGTCCAGGCGCCGTAGAGGATGGTGGCGCCGAGCAGGAACGCGGCAATGATCAGGAAGATACGCCACTCGGTCTTCATATGGCTGCCTCAGCTTCCCGTGCGGGCCGGAACGTCGTCCGGGTTGAAGTTGCCCTGCGTCCGGCGGGTGTCGAACGGCCGCGTGGTCTCCGCGTACGGGTCCTCACCGATCTCGGTCAGCGCGTCCTGCGTGGACTTGCCGCCCTGCTTGGCCGCCAGGAACTGGTCGTACTTCTCCGGCGACACCACCCGCAGCTCGAAGTTCATGAACGCGTGGTAGCTGCCGCACAGCTCGGCGCAGCGCCCGACGTAGGCACCCTCGGCGTCCAGGCTCGAGACCTCGAACACATTGCGGATCTTGCCCGGCATGACGTCCCGCTTGAACAGCAGCTCCGGCACCCAGAACGAGTGGATGACGTCGCGGCTGGTCTCCTCGAACCGGATGGACCGGTTGGTCGGCAGCACCAGCACCGGGATGACCTCACTGGTGCCGAGCGTCGACGCGGTGGTGCGGGCCTCCGGGCCCTGGCCGTCGCGGTAGTTGAACTGCCAGTTCCACTTGAAGGCGACAACCTCGACCGTGACGTCCGGGTTCTTCGACAACTTGTCGACGTCGGTCTGCACGATCGCCGTGTAGTAGAAGAGCACGGAGACGATCAGGATCGGCGCGATGGTGTAGAGGAACTCCATCGGCAGGTTGTAGCGGGTCTGCACCGGCAGCGTGTTGCCACGCTTGCGGTAGCGCACGACGCACCAGAAGATCAAACCCCACACGAAGACACCGACCGCGAGCGCGGCGATGCAGGAGGCGATCCACAGGTCGTACATCCGCTTCGACTCCGGCGAGATGCCGCCCTGCGGCCAGCCGAAGCCGTCAAACGCCTGCCCTACGTCACAGCCCGTGAGCAGGACCAGCAGCGCCACGCCACCGAGACCGAGCCCGGCCAACCGACCAGCACCACGCCCCCGGCGGCCACCGACCCCTGGGGAAGCGCTGTGCCGTACGGCCGACGGCCGTACCTCCGAACTCCTTGCGACCACCTGGTCCTGCCTCCCTAGCGCGCCGCGGTGGGTCTTTCCTCAGCACCGACGGCAAAGGCGTCACCGACGGTCGCAGATTACTCGACCATGACGGAGTCGGCCGTGGTGGGGTCACTGTCCACCCCCCATTGGGGGGATGATGGGCATACCACCGCGATAGCGTGTCGATCTGTGAGCGCGAGGAGTGAGCCGGGTTTGCGAGCCCCGCAATCGCGAACAAAGGCGGATCTGTGAGCGCGAGGAGTGAGCCGGGGTTGCGAGCCCCGCAATCGCGAACAAAAGGCGGATCTGTGAGCGCATCCCCGGTCTACCTGGACGCGGCGACCGCCGCGCCGATGCATCCGGTCGCGCGGCAGGCGCTGCTGGCCGCCTTCGACGACGGCTGGGCCGACCCGGGCAAGCTCTACAGCCAGGCCCGCCGGGCACGGCAACTGCTCGACGCCGCCCGCGAGGCAACCGCGCTGACGCTCGGCGTCCGCGCGGACGAGGTGTCCTTCACCCCCAGCGGTACGACCGCAGCTCACGGCGCGGTGCTCGGTGGCCTGGCGGGGCGTCGCCGGGTCGGGTCGACGCTGGTGCACTCGGCGATCGAGCACTCGGCGGTGCTGCACGCGGCGGAGCGGCACGTGGCGGCGGGTGGGACCGCGACCGTTGTGCCGGTCGACCGGGTGGGTCGGCTGGACGTGACCTCGTGGTCGGCCGCCGTTCGCGCACCCGGTGCCGCGCTGGCCGCTCTGATCACGGCCAGTCACGAGGTGGGGACCGTGCAACCGGTCGCCGAGGCGGCCGCGATCTGCGCCGAGGCGGGGGTGCCGCTGTACGTCGACGCCGCCCAGTCGGTCGGCCGGGTGCCCCTGCCGGCCGGCTGGTCGGTGCTCAGCGCGAGCGCCCACAAGTGGGGCGGTCCGCCCGGGGTGGGGGTGCTGGCGGTCCGTAAGGGCACCCGCTGGGAGTCACCCTGGCCGGCCGACGAGCGGGAGGGTGGTCGTACCCCCGGGGTGGTGAACCTGCCCGCGGTGGTGGCGGCGGCGGCGAGCCTGCGGGCCGCGGCGGCCGACGCGGCGGCGGAGGCGGCCCGGCTGGATCCGCTGGTGGACCGGATCCGGACGCGGGTCGCGGCGGACGTGCCCGACGTGGAGGTGGTCGGCGACCCGGTGCTCCGGCTCCCCCACCTGGTCACCTTCTCGTGCCTGTACGTCGACGGTGAGGCGCTGCTGCACGCACTGGACCGGCGGGGCTTTGCCGTGTCGTCCGGCTCGTCGTGCACCTCGTCCACGTTGCGTCCCTCGCACGTGCTGGAGGCGATGGGGGTGCTCTCGCACGGCAACGTGCGGGTCAGCCTGCACCGGGAGACGACCGAGGCGGACGTCGAGCGGTTCCTCGACGAGCTGCCCGGGATCGTCGCCGAGCTGCGCGCCGACGCTGGGGTGGTGGGGCTGTGACGATGCCGGACGAGGTCATCGACTGCCGGGGGCAGCGCTGCCCGCTGCCCGTGATTGCGGCGGCCCGGCGGTTGCCACAGCTGCCGGTGGGCACTGTGGTCCGGGTGCTCGCCGACGACCCGGCGGCGGCGGTCGACCTCCCCGCCTGGTGCCGGATGCGCGGCCAGGAGTTCCTCGGGTCGGTCAAGGGCCCGGACGGCCCGGCCTACGACATCCGCCGCCGCCACTGAGCCCGCTTCATTCGTCGATCCAGATCAGCCTCAGTCGACGGCCCGGCCGGGCAACGGGCCGCCCCGTTCGTGATCGTTGGCTGCTGAGCAGCAGTTCGCTCGGCCTGTCGTGCTGCCCAGCTGCCAACGATCACGGGAGGCAACCAGCTATGGCAGGAGGTGGGGGCGGACCTCGTCCGCCGCGGTGTCACCGTAGGACTCGGCGAGCCGCTTGACGAACAGGTCGCGGCGGACGTCGTACTCCTGGGTGCCGACCGTCTCCAGGACCAGCGTGGCCAGCAACGAGCCGACCTGGGCGGCCCGCTCCAGGCCGACCCCCCAGGAGAGCGCGGTGAAGAAGCCGGCCCGGAAGCCGTCCCCCACCCCGGTCGGGTCGACCGCCCGGATCTCCCGCGCGATCGGCACGTGGATCGGGTCGATGCCCCGCCCGGCGATCTCCACACCGTGCTTGCCCAGCGTGGTGACCCGCACCTTGACCAGGTCCAGCAGCTGGTCGTCGCTCAGCTTCGCCTTGCTCTGCAGCAGCGACTTCTCGTAGTCGTTGGTCATCAGGAACTCGGCGCCCTCGATCAGCGCCACCACGTCCTCGCCGCCCATCCGGGCGAGCTGCTGCGACGGGTCGGCGGCGAACGCGTACCCGCGGGTGCGGCACTCGGCCGAGTGCCGGAGCATCGCCTCGGGGTCGTTGGCGCTGACCAGCACCAGGTCCAGTCCGCCGAGCCGGTCGGCGACCGGGGCGAGCTCGATGTTGCGCGCCTCACTCATCGCACCGGCGTAGAACGACGCGATCTGGCACATGTCCGTGTCGGTGGTGCAGACGAACCGGGCGGTGTGCGCCACCTCGCTGATGTGCACGGAGTCGCAGTCCACGCCGTGGCGCTCCAGCCAGGAGCGGTAGTCGGCGAAGTCGGCCCCCACAGCGCCGAGCAGCACCGGGCTCAGACCGAGCTGCCCCATGCCGAAGCAGATGTTCGCCGCCACGCCACCTCGGCGGAGCACCAGGTCGTCCACCAGGAAGGAGAGGGAAACCTTGTGCAGCTGATCGGCGATGAGCTGGTCGGCGAAGCGGCCGGGGAAGCTCATCAGGTGATCGGTGGCGATCGAGCCGGTGACGGCGATCTTCATGTCAACCCTCGGGGTCGGGAGCAGGGCGCGGTCAGACTACCGGCCCGACAACCCGGCGGTGACCGGTCGGTCGGACAACGGCAACCGGCCCGTCACGAAAGCGTCGGGACCGCTCCCAGGCGGCATCACGCCCGGGCCGGTACGACGACGGGGCCGTCCCGAAGGACGGCCCCGTCGTCGTTGGTGCGTGGTGCGTGACTCAGTTGAACGAGTCACCGCAGGCGCAGGAGCTGCCCGCGTTGGGGTTGTCGATGGTGAAGCCCTGGGCGTCGATCCGGTCGGCGAAGTCGATCGTCGCGCCGGAGAGGTACGGGGCGCTCATCCGGTCGACGACGACCTCGACACCACCGAAGTCGGTGACGACATCACCGTCGAGCGAGCGCTCGTCGAAGAAGAGCTGGTACCGCAGGCCCGAGCAGCCGCCCGGCTGCACGGCGACGCGGAGCCGTAGGTCGTCGCGGCCCTCCTGCTCGATCAGGGCCTTGACCTTCTGCGCCGCAACGTCGGTGAGGACGACGGAAGTAGGGGCCTGGGCCTCGACGGAAGTAGGGGCCTGGGCCTCGGTCGACTCGGTCTGCGCTGGCGTGGTCACGTGGAAGTCTCCCTGCGCGGTTTGGGTCCGGACGCACTGGCCAACGCCGCGCGCCGTCCAGTGATTCCCGGTTGTGGTCCTCCGCCGATCGTACGCCGCCTCGGCCGGGTGCACCCGCGTGGCGTGACGCCCGCCCCAGGTGGACCCGGTCGTCAGGCGGCCGGAACGCTCAGCGGCTCCACTGCCGGGCCAGTCGGGCGCCCAACTCGCGCAGCCCCTCGGCGGGCCTGCTCAGCGCGGCGTCGAGCCCGCCGCCCGCTTCCCCACCGAAGTGCTCGACCAGGCTGTACGCGTCGGTGACCCCGGCCGAGGCGGCCTCTCGCCGGCCGGTGCTCACCTGCCCGGCCACCACCACGCAGGGCACACCCCGGTCGCGGGCGGCACCGGCCACCCCGGCGACCACCTTGCCGCGCAGCGACTGGTGGTCGAACGACCCCTCGCCGGTGATCACCAGGTCCGCGGTGTCCAGCGCCGCGTCCAGCCGGGTGGCCCGGGTGACCAGGCCGATCCCCGACTCGCAGCCGCCGCCGAGGGCGAGGAGCGCCGCGCCGATGCCGCCGGCGGCGCCGCCCCCGGGCATCGTGCCGAGCCCCGCCGGGCAGCCGGCCAGATCGCGTTCCAGCACCGCCGCGAAGCGCTCCAACGCGGCGTCGAGCAGCAGCACGTCGGCGCGGTCGGCGCCCTTCTGCGGGCCGAACACGTTGCTCGCGCCGTGCAGACCGAGCAGCGGGTTGTCCACGTCGGTGGCCGCGACGAGCCGGACGCCACGCAGCCGGGGCACGCCGTCCACCGCGTCGACAGCGGCGAGCGCAGCCCCGCCGTACGGCAGCGCGGCACCACCGGCGTCGAGCGGTGTGACACCCAGCGCGGCGAGCATCCCCGCCCCGGCGTCGTTGGTGCCCGAACCACCCAGCCCGATCACCACCGTCCGGGCGCCGCTCTCCACAGCGGCGGCCACCAGCACCCCCAGCCCGTACGAGGTGGTGGTCTTCGGGTCGCGCTCGGCCGGAGAGAGCAGGTGCAGACCGCACGCCTGGGCGCTCTCCAGGTAGGCGGTCGCGCCGTCGGTGGTGAGCAGGATCTCACCGGCGGCGGGACGGCCCAGCGGGTCGACCGTCGGCACCGGCACCCGCCGGCCGCCGAGCGCTTCGGCGAGCACCTCCACGAAGCCCGGACCACCGTCGGCGAGCGGTCGGATCAGCAGGTCGTCACCGTCGCTGACGGTGCGCCAGCCGGCGGCCACCGCGGCGGCCACCTCCGGTGCGGGCAGAGTGCCAGCGAACTTGTCCGGGCAGAGCAGCACGCGCATGCCGAGCAGTGTGGCAGCCCACACCGACGGGAGCTGCGTCGCGCTCGCGCTGTGGGACCATGGCTACGTGACTGCGACCTGGGTGGAACCCTCCAACACGGCGACGGCTCTGCTGCTGCTCGGCCGGGGCAGCGACCCCGACACCGAGCGCGGCGTCGAGTGTCCGGGCGACCTTCCGGCGCCCAGCGACCCGGATCTGGTGGCCCGCGCCACGGCCGCGAAGGCGAAGCTGGGCAGCAAGGTCTTCGTGCTGGGGCACCACTACCAGCGCGACGAGGTGATCCAGTTCGCCGACGTGACCGGTGACTCGTTCAAGCTGGCCCGGGAGGCCGCGGCCCGTCCGGACGCGGAATACATCCTCTTCTGCGGCGTGCACTTCATGGCCGAGAGCGCCGACATCCTCACCACCGACGCGCAGCGGGTGATCCTGCCCGACCTGGCGGCGGGCTGCTCGATGGCGGACATGGCGGTTCTGGGCCAGGTCGAGGCCGCGTGGGACACGCTGACCGAGCTGGGCATCGCAGGCGAGACCGTCCCGGTGACGTACATGAACTCCTCGGCCGACATCAAGGGCTTCGTCGGTCGCAACGGCGGCGTGGTCTGCACCTCCTCCAACGCCAAGCGCGCCCTGGACTGGGCGTTCGAGCAGGGGTCGAAGGTGTTCTTCCTGCCCGACCAGCACCTGGGCCGCAACACGGCGGTGCTGGAGATGGGCCTGTCGTTGGACGACTGCGTGCTCTACGACCCGCACAAGCCCGGCGGCGGGCTCACCCCGGAGCAGCTGCGCGACGCCAAGATGATCCTCTGGCGGGGGCACTGCTCGGTGCACGGCCGGTTCACGCTGGAGAGCGTCAACGACGTCCGGGAGCGGGTGCCCGGGGTCAACGTCCTGGTCCACCCGGAGTGCCGGCACGAGGTGGTCACCGCCTCCGACCACGTGGGCTCGACCGAATACATCATCAAGACCATCGAGGCGGCTCCGGCCGGCTCGGCCTGGGCGCTCGGCACCGAGCTGAACCTGGTCCGCCGGCTCGCGCTGGCGCACCCGGACAAGCAGATCATGTTCCTGGACAAGGCCGTCTGCTACTGCTCGACGATGAACCGGATCGACCTGCCGCACCTGGTCTGGGCCCTTGAGGAGCTGGTCGCGGGCCGGGTCGTCAACCAGATCACGGTCGACCCCGACACCGCGCACCATGCCCGGGTCGCGCTGGACCAGATGCTCGCGCTGCCCGGCGCTGACACCCCGCCACCGACGGCGTCCTGATCACGATCTGTAGCGCTCTTGGTACGCAAAAGTGCCGGATCACCGATTAATGCCACACACGCCGATGTGACCGAGTCCTTTTTCGTCACGGAGGGCTATGCTGCCCGGAGCGAAGAGACAGGCGGGCCGTTTCGACATGGCCGCATCCGGGGTAGCGAGAAGGCTCAGGCGCCCCACCAATAACACTGCAGCACCGACGCGCTGGAGGTTGCGTTGACCGACGACGTCCTGGTCGTTCACGGAGGCACTCCGCTCGAAGGGCGGATCCGCGTGCGCGGCGCGAAGAACCTGGTTTCGAAGGCGATGGTCGCCGCGCTCCTCGGCGACAGCCCGAGCCGACTGTTCGACGTGCCGAAGATCCGCGACGTCGAGGTGGTCCGGGGTCTGCTCGGTCTGCACGGCGTCAAGGTCACCGACGGCGCCGAGGACGGCGAGCTCGTCTTCGACCCGGCGAACGTGGAGAGCGCCAGCACCGACCAGATCAACGTGCACGCCGGTTCCAGCCGGATCCCGATCCTGTTCTGCGGCCCGCTGCTGCACCGGCTCGGGCACGCGTTCATCCCGGACCTGGGCGGCTGCCACATCGGCCCGCGCCCGATCGACTTCCACCTCCAGGCGCTGCGCGAGTTCGGCGCCACTGTCGAGAAGCGGCCCGAGGGTCTGCACCTGTCCGCGCCGAACGGGCTGCACGGCACCAAGTTCGCCCTGCCGTACCCGAGCGTCGGCGCCACCGAGCAGGTGCTGTTGACCGCGGTGATGGCCGAGGGCGTCACGGAGCTGCGTAACGCCGCGGTGGAGCCGGAGATCATCGACCTGATCTGCATCCTGCAGAAGATGGGCGCGATCATCAAGGTCCACACCGACCGGGTGATCGAGATCCAGGGTGTGCCGAAGCTGCACGGCTACACCCACCGGCCGATCCCGGACCGGATCGAGGCGGCGAGCTGGGCGGCCGCCGCCCTGGCCACCCGTGGCCACGTCGAGGTGCTCGGCGCTCAGCAGGCCGACATGATGACCTTCCTGAACATCTTCCGGTCGGTCGGCGGCGAGTACGAGGTCACCGACGCGCGCGCGCCGAAGCTGGGCGACCTCGGCCAGGAGGGCGGCATCCGCTTCTGGCACCCGGGCGGTGAGCTGAACGCGGTGGCGCTGGAGACCGACGTGCACCCCGGCTTCATGACCGACTGGCAGCAGCCACTGGTCGTGGCGCTCACCCAGGCCCGCGGCCTGTCGATCGTGCACGAGACGGTCTACGAGCAGCGGCTGGGCTACACCGAGGCGCTCAACTCGATGGGCGCCAACATCCAGGTCTACCGCGACTGCCTCGGCGGCACCCCGTGCCGCTTCGGCCGGCGCAACTTCAAGCACTCCGCGGTGATCGCCGGGCCGAGCAAGCTGCACGCCGCCGACCTGGTCATCCCGGACCTGCGCGCCGGGTTCAGCCACCTGATCGCGGCGCTCGCCGCCGAGGGCACCTCCCGGGTGTACGGCGTCGACCTGATCAACCGGGGCTACGAGGACTTCGAGGCGAAGCTCGCCGACCTGGGCGCGCACACCGAACGTCCGTAACCCCGCTCACCCATCGTTCGACCACGACGGCTCCAGGTTGCGCTGCGACCTGGAGCCGTCGGCCGCTGTACCGCGATGTGCACCGGGCGCGGACCGTTGGCTACCCTTGCCGCGTGCCGTCGCTCTTTCGCCGCAAGTCCACCGACCTCGTCGACGAGGCCGTCACCTCGGTGACCCCCGAGGAGACCGCCGAGCGGTCCCGGGGTTACACCCCTGCCAAGGGTCGGGAGACGCCCAAGCGGCCGACCGTCGGTCGCCGTCCGGCCGGCCCCAGCCGCCCCCTCACCAAGGAGGAGGAGCGGGAGCGTCGCCGCCAACTGCGCGCCGAGGCCGCCTCGGAGTTCCGCCGTGAGGGCGGCCCCCGCGACCGCGGCCCGGAGCGGCTGTTGGCCCGCAACGTGGTCGACTCCCGGCGTACGGTCGGCACCTGGTTCTTCGGCGGCGCGCTGATCGTGCTGATCGGGTCGAACGCGGCCATGCCGCCCCTGGTCCGGTTGATCTCGAACGTGCTCTGGGGCGCGCTGGCGCTGGGCGTGGTCATCGACTCGATCCTGATCTGCCGCAAGATCAGCAAGCTGGTCCGCGAACGCTTCCCGAAGACCGACCAGCGCATGGGCTCGCTCTACCTCTACGCGGTCATGCGGTCGATCACCTTCCGGCGCATGCGCGCCCCGGCTCCCCAGGTCAAGCTCGGCGACAAGGTCTGACCGGGTCGGCCCGAGGGTCACCCACGCACTGGACAAGATCCGCACAACATCAGGGATGACGCTGCCTCCGGCACACCGGAGGGAGCACTTTCCCCGAAGTTGTGCGGTTCTTGCTTGAGGACGGGTCTGGTTCAGCATGCTGAACAGCTGATGCTGTTCGCCGAACCGAACGTTGATCCAGTGGAGCGACCGTATGCCTCCGGAACCCGCGGCCCCGCTGGCCACCATCGCCGCCGCCCTCCGCCGGGAGCGCGAACGCGTCGGCATCTCGCTCACCGAGCTGGCCCGGCGGGCGGGGGTCGCCGAGTCCACGCTCTCCCAACTGGAATCGGGCACCGGCAACCCGAGCGTGGAGACGCTCTGGGCTCTGGGCGTGGCACTCGGCGTGCCGTTCAGCCGGCTGGTGGAGCCGACCAACGACGGCGTACGGGTGGTCCGGGCAGGGGACGGGCCTCGGGTCCGCTCCGAGCGGGCCGACTTCACCGGCACACTGCTCAGCGCGGGCGCGGCACACCTGCGCAGGGACGTCTACCTGATCGAGCTGGAACCGGGCGCGATCCGCGCCGGTGAGGGGCACGCTCCCCGCAGTGTCGAGCACGTGGTGCTCGCCGCCGGCCGCCTGCGGGTGGGCCCCGAGACGGCTCCGGTAGAACTCAACCCCGGCGACTACGCCACCTTCCCCGGTGATGCACCGCACCGCTACGAGGCGCTCACGCCCGGCACGTTCGCCGTCCTCATCATGGAGCACCCCTGACCGAAGCCGGTGATCCCGCCCGATACGGGCGGTCGGCCAGTGCGGTAAGGTCGGAGACCAGATTCTGTTATAGGACCAAATGTCCGAAACCATTGGGATAACGTTTGCGCCCGTGGGCGGCGCCACAGTGGCGGTGAGCGAGCCCACGCCGTTACCCTCCATCGGCAGCCACGGGCTGCCGGAGCGGGCGATCTGACCGGCACGCGAGGCACCAGCGCGACAATTTGCAACGAGGTGACAAACGCCGTGAGCGAGCGGACGCGAGCTGGCCACCGGGGCGTGGCAGGCGGCGACCGGACGCCCGGAGGTCACCCCGCTGCGGCTGCGGACAGCTCGCTTCTGTCGAGGATCGGCCGAGTGGCCGGGTGTGGCGACGGGCTCGGCGGATGAACGGCCGTTACGACGACCGGTGGCCAGACCCGAACGAGCCGTCCTGGGTGGTCGAACCGACCACCGAGTGGCACCCCCAGTTCCCCGGCCAGCGCTACCCCGGCGACATCGGCGCCATCCACCAGCCGTCACCGCGTGGCCGCGCCACTGTGAGCGGCCGAGCCGAGGTGCCGCCGCTGGCACCGACCCGCCCGGACGGCACCTACCTCGGCCGTTCCTGGGCCGACGAACCGCCGGCGGAACAGGCGCCCCCCAACCGCTCCTGGGTGGACGAGGGGCCGGACGAGACACCGACCTACGGCCGGCCCCGCAGCGAGGTCGACGCGTCCGCCTACGGGCGGTCCGACAGCGCCGACTCCCGTCACTACGACCACGAGCCGTACCGCAGGCCCCTGCCCGAGCCACCTCGGCGCGACGAGCGCCGCACCTCCGAGTCGGACCGCCGTACCGCCTGGTCCGACCGACGCCCCGCCGACGAGCGGGGGCCGGCGCGGGAGGCCGCCTGGCACCGCGACCAGCCCGCCTCCGAGCGGTACGACGGCCGCCGCCCGCAGCAGGACCCCAGCGAGCGGGATCGGGGGTACCCGGGCGGAACCCCGGTCTCCCCCGCGCCCCGGTCCGACTCCGGCTGGATGCCCGAGCCGGACGACTCACCGCGTCGACGCGGCACGCAGGAGCGACCGGCCGCCGGTTACGAACGGCACCCCGGCGACGGGTACGGCGAACGACCCACCCGTGACCACAACGGGCGCACTGCCGACGACCGCCTCCCCGACGCCGCCGACCCGTGGGCGTCCGCGGACGCCCACCAGCGGTACCGCTCGGATGGATACCCGGACCGGACGGCCGACGACGTTCGACGCCCGGAGCGGCGCTACCGCGCGGACGAGGGCGTCGAGGCGGCACAGGCACCCAACGGTGGACGACGGCGACGACCCGAGCCGGAGATGCCCGAGCAGCCCCGCCGCGACGACGACCGGCGTCGGCCCGACACCGAGCCGCAACGGCAGCAGCCTCGTGAGGCGGCAGCCCGCGCCGAGTCGTACCCGGATCGGCGCCCCCGCGAGGAGGCCCGACCGGACGCCTACCGCGAGGACGGGTATCGAGAGCACGGGCCACGCGAGCACGGGCCGCGGGACCACGCGCCACGCGAGAACGGGTACCGCGAGCATGCGCCGCGCGAGCACGGGCCGCGCGAGCACGCGCCACGCGAGGACGGGCACCGCGAGGACGGGCCACGCGAGAACGGGTACCGCCAGCCTCGGCCGCAGCCCAGCCAACCGCCGGACGGCAGCCTGCCCTGGCCGCCGCCGGGTCCGCTGCGTCCGGACCGCACCCGCGAGCAGAGCCACCGCACCGAGCCGCGCCGCGCCGCGGAGCCGCATCGTGCCCCCGACCCACACCGCGCCCCCGACCCACACCGCAGCCCCGACCCGTATCGCGGCGCCGACCCGGGCGTCCCGTCGCGGCCAGCCGCGCGGCCGGAGCGGCCGCCGGTGCCGCCGTCGCGCCCGGACGAGCGCCCGGAAACCATCCCCTCCCGGTACGACGAGCGCCCGGTACGTCCCGCCGCGACGGCTCCACCGGTCACGTCGGGTCGCGCCACGCCGGTCTCCCCGGAACGAGGGGTGTCGCCAGCGCCCGTCTCTCCGGCTGCGCCCGGTCGGGACCGCCCGGTGTCGCCAGCGCCCGTCTCCCCCGCCGCGCCCGGTCGGGACCGCCCGGTGTCGGCAGCCCCGGTCTCCCCCGCCGCCGACCTGCCCGTCTCGGGTCCACCTGCCGCACGCCTGCGGCTGGAGTACCTGCCCGCGCCGGTGGACCCGCCTGTCTCCGACGAACGGTCGGACACCCCGCTGTCACCTGAGCGCCGAACGCCGGCCGACCCGACGCCGGCTGCCGGGCCGCACCCCGCCCCGCCGCCGCGTTACCCCGGTCCGGACGTCGGAGACCGCCCGGTGGACCAACGGCGCGGCGAGGACCTGGACCGTCGACGGGTCGACGACCCGGTGGACACCGGCGCGCCGACCGACCGCCGGCCGGTCCCGCCGGAGCGCCCGCTCCCATCGGACCACCCGCACTCGCCGGCCCAGACGGGCTCGCGGGAGCACCCGCACTCGCCGGAGCACCCGCACTCGCCGCAGTGGCCTTCCTCGTCCGAGCGGCAGGCCCCCACGGCGGACGCCCGCCCGCCGGTCGCGCCGCCGCCCGCCTGGCAGATGCAGGCACCGCCGGCCACCCGGCCGGCCCCGACACCACCCACCCCTGCCACGCCGAGCCCAGCCACCCCGCCCCCTGCGGCCCCGGCGCCCTCCGTGGAGGACGTCGACCTGGCGCTCCCGCTGGCCCCCGGCACACCGCGCCGCTACGTGCCCCCGCCGCCCTCGGAAGAGCCGGTGGCGCCCGTTCGGCAGTCCGACGAGGTCTCGGCCGCCCGTGGGCCGGACGCGTGGTTCAGCCCCGCTCAGCAGGCCGAGCCCGAGCACAGCGAGGCGCCACCGTCGTCCGCCTCGGTCGACGAGGAGTCGGCCGACAACCTCGACCTCTCGGCGTCGGCCACGACAGACCGGGACCCGTCGACACCCACATCCCTCGCTCACGACGCTCCGTCCCGCGAGCCCGCAGTCGGGTCGACCTCGGCCGACCTCCCGGAGCCGATCTCCGCGCCACCCGCGGACCCGACCACCGGTGCCACCCACACCTGGGCGGACGACCCAGACGACACACCGTCGGCCGCCGAGCCGGGTTCGCTGGAGGGCGACCGGCCGGTCTCCGGCACCCCTGCCACGACGCTGCCGCACCACCAGCACGAGGACGTCGCCACTCGTCCCACCGAGGACACCGCCCCGATAGAGCACGACCCGACGGACGAGGCCACGACACACGACCATTCGGGGTACGCGCCGGACGGTCAAAGCAGCACAGGACCGACGGACGTGTCGCCGGCCGACGACTGGTCGTTCCCCGTTGTGCCGCCGTCCCGACCCGAGACAGCTGACGACGGCGTGCACGAACCCGTCTCGGCACCGCCGGTCTCCGCACCGCCCGCAACCCCGGTCTCCGCGCCACCGGCCTTCGCGCCACCTGTGTCCGGGCCACCTGTGTCCGCACCGCCGGTCGCCACGACACCCGTATCCGCACCACCCGCACCCTCGACCTTCGCGCCACCTGTGTCCGCGCCACCGGTCGCCTCAGCACCCGTATCCGCACCGCCAGCGCCGGTCTCCGCACCGCCCGCGCCCCCGGTCTCCGCGCCCCCGGTCTCGGCACCGCCCGCGTCACCGTTCGCTGCGGCGCCCGTGTCCGCGCCGCCCGTGCCGGCAGAACCGACCTTCCTGGCGCCGGTGTCCGCACCGCCCGCGTCGATGCCACCGCCCGACGCGGCGCCCGTCTCCGAAGGGCCGACCTCCCCCGCGCCCATGCCGGCAGCGCCCGTCTCCGCGCCACCCGCTTCGACAATGCCGACGTCCGCGCCACCTGCCTTCGCGCCACCCGTCTCCGCGCCGCCCGTCTCCGCGCCACCTGCATTCGCGCCGCCCGTCTCCGCGCCACCCATGCCGATGTCCGCGCCACCCGCCTCGGCCGTCCCCGGCCCGAGGAACGGCTTCAGCGGGGACAGCGCGCCGGTGTCCGCACCACCCGTCGACACCGCGCCGGCGGTGGCCCGCCCGTCGCTGGCCGACCCGGGCGACCCGGAGCAGGTCCTGGCCGCGTACCGCTGGCGGTTGGACCCGGTGACGCTGCGCGAGGAGCTGACCGAACCGGACGACCTGCGGGCCATTCGGCGGCGACTGACCGAGAAGCTGGGCTCGGCGAACGACAACCGCGCCCGGGCCCGGTTGCTGAGCCTCCGGGCGGTGGCCTCGCGGATCCTCGGCGACCTGGACGACGCGCTGGCCGATGGTCGGCTCGCCCTCACCTATGCCGAGGCCACCGGCGAGCTGCGCCGGACCGCGCTGGCCCAGGCCCGGTTGGCGCACGTCCTGCGCTGGCGCGGCAACTTCGCCGAGGCCGACCAGCTCTTCGCCCAGGCCAACTCGGTCGAGCTTCCCGACCGGTTGCGGGCCGCGCTGCACGAGCACGCCGGGCGGTCGTGTTACGACCAGGGACGGCTCATGGAGGCCTGCGAGCACTTCGAGCAGGCGCTCAACCTGCGCGGTGCCGGCGACGCCGAACTGCTGCACCGGGTCCGGGTGGCCCTCGACGCGGTCAGCGTCCGGGCCACGGCGGACGGCTTCGGGCCGTACCCCCGGAGTCGGGACGAGGTGCTCGACCGTGACCGACCCCCGGTGCCGGACCGCGACGGGCCGCTGTGGGGTTACACCGGCCAGGACGGCGAAATGGTCATCCCCGCCCGGTACGCCGAGGCGCAGCCGTTCCACGACGGGTTGGCCTGGGTCCGCCGGCCCGACACCGACCGGTGGTCGTTGATCAACCTGCTCGGTACGACGGTGATCCCGCCGTCCTACCGGGCGGCGCACCCGTTCAGCGACGGCCTGGCCTGGGTGGTCGGTGAGGGCGGGTGGACGGCGATCGACGCGACCGGCACCGTGCAGGTGCCGCCCAACTTCGCCGAGGTACGACCGTTCCGCCGCGGGTTGGCCGCGGTACGTCGCGAGGGTTGGGGAGCGGTGGACCGGACCGGCCGGATCGTCGTGCCGACCCGCTACCACGGGTTCGTCACCGAGTTGGCCGACGGCCAGCAGGTCCACGGTTTCACCGACGAGGGGCTCGCCGTGGTCGACGTGGCGGGCCGGCGCGGTGTGGTGGACCGCACCAATGCGGTGCTGGTCCCCCCGACGCACCCGATGCTGGTCATTCACCCGGTGGCGTTCCTGTTCGGCAACGAGACCGGGCGGTGGGGTGCGCTGGACCGGCGCGGCCTGCCTCTGATCGACCCGGTGCACCGCGATCGCGACGAGGTGCTGGAGGAGATCGACCGGCTACTGACCGACGCCAATCCGGTGCTCTGAGTGGCCGGTCGACGGTCGTGATCCACCGGAGTTAGGGTCGGTACATGGAATTCCGACACCTGGGCCGTTCCGGCCTGATGGTCAGCGAGATCTCGTACGGCAACTGGATCACCCACGGTTCACAGGTCGAGGAGGACGCGGCCTTCGCCTGCGTCCAGGCCGCACTCGACGCGGGAATCACCACCTTCGACACGGCCGACGTGTACGCCGGCACCCGGGCCGAGGACGTGCTCGGTCGGGCGTTGCAGAACGAGCGCCGCGAAGGGCTGGAGATCTTCACCAAGGTCTACTGGCCGACCGGGCCGGGCCGTAACGACCGTGGCCTCTCCCGCAAGCACATCATGGAGTCGATCAACGGCTCGCTGCGGCGGCTGCGCACCGACTACGTCGATCTCTACCAGGCCCACCGGTACGACAGCAGCACGCCGCTGGAAGAGACGATGGAGGCGTTCGCCGACGTCGTGCACTCCGGCAAGGCGCACTACATCGGCGTCTCCGAGTGGAGCGCCGCGCAACTGCGCGCCGCGCACCCGCTCGCCCGGGAGCTGCACATCCCGCTGGTCTCCAACCAGCCGCAATATTCGATGCTCTGGCGGGTCATCGAGGCCGAGGTCTTGCCGGCCAGCGAGGAGCTGGGCATCGGGCAGATCGTCTGGTCGCCGATGGCGCAGGGCGTGCTCTCCGGCAAGTACCTGCCGGGGCAGCCGCCGCCGGCCGGTTCGCGCGCGACCGACGAGAAGTCCGGCGCGGGCTTCATCTCCCGGTTCATGAACGACGACGTGCTGACCCGGGTGCAGCAGCTCAAGCCGATCGCCGAGCAGGCCGGGCTGAGCATGGCCCAGCTCGCGGTGGCGTGGGTCCTGCAGAACCCGAACGTCTCGTCGGCGATCATCGGCGCGTCGCGTCCCGAGCAGGTGTACGACAACGTGAAGGCGGCCGGGGTCAAGCTCGACTCCGCGCTGCTCAAGGCGATCGACGAGATCGTCGAGCCGGTCACCGAGCGGGACCCGTCGAAGACCGAGTCCCCCGCGCAGCGTCCCTGACGCCGCTCCGGGTCGGCCGACGCGAGAGGTTCGCGCCGGCCGGCCCGGTCAGCT
Organism: Micromonospora zamorensis; assembly: GCF_900090275.1. NCBI lineage: Bacteria > Bacillati > Actinomycetota > Actinomycetes > Micromonosporales > Micromonosporaceae > Micromonospora > Micromonospora zamorensis. The sequence goes on from NZ_LT607755.1 coordinate 4,552,588, forward strand.
CAGCCGGTTGCGGTCAGCTCAGCCCTGCCGGTCAGCTCAGCCCTGCCAGAAGCGGATCAGGTCCAGGCCGGTGGCATAGAGCCAGGACGGCAGGCCCAGGGCGTCGCCGACCGCGAAGACCCCGTCGAAGAACCAGCCGCCGATGCGCGGGTTCCACAGCAGCGCGAAGAGCAGGATGAAGCCGTACGGGGCGAACAGGTCGTACATCTTGCGCCACTGCGGGTTGAGCCACGGCTGGATCATGTTGCCGCCGTCCAGACCAGGCACCGGCAGCAGGTTGAGCACGCTCGCGGTGATCTGCAGGAAGGCGAGCAGCGCCACCCCGGCCCAGAACTCTACCGGGCCACCCGCCGACTGGGTGCCGATCCGCACCGCCGCCACCAGCACCAGCGCGAACAACACGTTGGTCGCCGGGCCGGCGAGGCTGACCAGGGTGTGCCGCAGTCGACCCGGGATGGCGTGCCGGTCCACCCAGACCGCGCCGCCGGGCAGGCCGATGCCGCCGAGCAGCACCACCACCACCGGCAACACGATCGACAGCAGCGGGTGCGTGTATTTCAGCGGGTTGAGCGTCAGATAGCCCCGGTGGGCGATGTCCCGGTCGCCGGCCCGGTAGGCGACCACCGCGTGGGCGTACTCGTGCAGGCAGAGCGACACCAGCCAGCCGGACACCACGAAGAGGAACACGTTGAACCGGGCATTGCCGTACCCGTTCCAGGCCAGCACCCCGCCGGCCACGAAGAGAGCGACCAGGCCGAGGAAGACCGGGCTGGGCCGGAAAGCCGCCTTGGGCACGCCGAGGACCAGCCCGTCGGCACCCGGCCGGTCGTAGGCCATCACTCGGCCGTGGGCAGCAGGCTCATCCGGTAGTCCACCCGGTCGTCCTCCATCAGTGCGACCGAGGTGACGCCGGACGCCGCGAGCTCCCGCCAGGTCTGACCGATCCAGGATTCGGCGTCGGCCTGGCTGCCGAACGATTCCGCCGGCCCCTCGACCGTCTGACCGTCCGTGCCCTCGTACCGCCAGCTCCACGCCATGCCGCGTCTCCCCTCGCCGCTGAAGTCCCCGTGGGACGAACCCCCGCCAGCGTAGTCGGCCCGGCGCGCAACGGCCGCTCGCTAGCCCCCGGCGGGACCCGCAGGTGGATCAATCCGGTTGGCGGCGGCCGGTACGGTGGCTCGGTGTTGACTCGGGGAGTGCTGCTCGGCGACCGTTACCGGCTGGGCGAGCGGGTGGCGACGGGCGGGATGGGCGCGGTCTGGCGAGGCACGGACGTGCTGCTGGAACGCGAGGTGGCGGTGAAGGTGCTGCTGCCGTCGCTGGTCTCCGATCCCGAGTTCACCGCCCGGTTCCGGGCCGAGGCGCGGATGCTGGCGGCGCTGCGGCATCCCGGTGTGGTCCCGGTGCACGACGTGGGGCAGGCCGCGCTCGCCGACGGCAGCCGGGTCGACTACCTGGTCATGGAGTACGTCGAGGGCGAGCCGTTGTCCGCCCGGGTACGCGCTGCGGGCCGGTTGGACGCGGCCACCACCATGTCGGTGCTGTCACAGGCCGCGGAGGCGCTGCACACCGCCCACCTCGCCGGCATCGTCCACCGGGACGTGAAGCCGGGCAACCTGCTGGTTAAGGCTGACGGCACGGTGGTGCTGGTCGACTTCGGCATCGCCCGGTCCCGCGCCATGGCGGGGCTCACCGCCGCGAACATGGTGCTCGGCACCGCCTCGTACATGTCTCCCGAGCAGGCCACCGGGCAGCCGGTCTCGGCCGCCACCGACATCTACGCGCTCGGCGCGGTGGCGTACTTCTGCCTTGCCGGGCAGCCGCCCTTCCACGGCGACAATCCCCTCGCGGTGGCGCTGCGGCACGCCCAGGAGGAGCCGGCGCCGCTGCCGCCGGAGACCCCACCGGCGGTCACCGCCGTGGTGGCCCGCGCGCTGGGGAAGCGCCCCGCGGATCGGTTCGGCAGCGCCGCCGAGCTGTCCGCTGCCGCCGCCGACGCCCGCGACTCGACCCTGGCCAGCATCCCGGTCGCCGCCCGCCCACCGTGGGCGGTCGGCGTCCCGCTCGCCCCGAACGCCACCCCGGCCGTCCCGGCCGCCACCCCGCCCGCCGTGCCGGTCCCCGCGTCGCCGGTGGCGGCGACCCCACCGGCCGGGCCGGTGCCGGCTGCCCTGCGCCCACCGGCGAACCTCGCGGTCGAACCGACGACCGAACCGGGGCCGACCCGGGAGGACGTGCTCGAGACCGGGCCGACCGCCCGACGCCGGCCACTGCTGCTCGGGGCCGGGGCGGTCGTCCTGCTCGCGCTGGTCGTCGCGGTGGCCGTGACGGCACTGCGGCCCGGCACCGAAGGCGGCGCGGCGGACCCGCCGCCCGCGCTGGCCGGCGAGTCGGCGGCGGTCACCGACGCCGCGCTGCCGGGCGGGGACCCGATCGCCACCGGTCCCCGACCCAGCGGGACACCGGTCGACGCCCGCACCACGTCCGCCGACCCGACCGATACCCCCACCACCGCGACGACCAGCGGCGAACCGGTCCGGACCGCCGCGCCGGGGAGCACCCCCACCGGTACGGCCAGCAGCCGACCGACGCCCAGTCGCACCCCGTCGAGCCGACCCAACCCGTACACGGCGGCGCAGGCGTGCGGCAGCGGCTACCAGGTGGTCGACTCGGCGACCCTGACCGGCGGTGACGGGCAGCGCAAGGGCCGGGTCTTCCTGATGTACCACTCCGGCACCGGCACCAACTGCGTGGTCACCCTCAAGGACACCGCGGTCGGGACGAAGTCGGCGGCGTCGGCGTACCTGGAGGTGCAGGGGCGGGCACGCAGCACCGACAGCGGGTCCTTCGACTACTACGCCGGGCCGGTGCGGGCCAGCGCCGCAGGAACGTGCGTGAAGTGGGGCGGTGCCACCGGCGGGGTCAGCTACGGCAGCGGGTTCGAACACTGCGACTGATCACCGGCGAGCACCCGGGCCGGCAGGCACCGCCACCCCGGGCGGCCTTAAGGTACGGGCATGTCCGTAGACGGGTGGAACACGGTCCTGGTGCTCGGCGGTACCCGGTCTGGCAAGTCCGAGTTCGCCGAGTCCCTGGTCACCGACGCGCCGGTGGTCCGCTACGTCGCCACCGCGCCCGAGGGCGACCCGGAAGACACCGAGTGGGCCACCCGGCTGGCGGCGCACCGCGCCCGGCGGCCGGGCAGCTGGACCACCGAGGAGACCACCGAGGACCCGCGCAGGTTGGCCGACGTGCTCGAGTCCGCCGAGCCGAACGAGACGCTGCTCGTCGACGACCTGGGCGGCTGGGTGACGGTGCTGCTCGACCCGGACCACCAGCCCGCTGACGACGTCGCAACGATCGCCGAGCTGGCCGAGGCGCTGCGCGGCTGCGCGGCGCGGGTGGTGCTGGTGAGCCCCGAGGTGGGGCTGTCGTTGGTGCCGACCACCCCGCTGGGCCGGGCGTTCACCGACGCGTTGGGCGCGGCCAACCGTGCGGTCGCCGACGCCTGCGACGCGGTGGCGCTGGTCGTCGCCGGTCAGCCGGTCTGGCTGAAGCCGGCCGCCACCACGATCGCCCAGTCGGCCCCTGCCGCCGCGCCGTCGGCTTCGGCCCGCGTGACCGCGCCGGTCGTCGCGAGCCTGGCCGACGCCGAGCCCACCCCCGAGGTGCAGCTGCCCGACGTGTTGACGCACGCGCCGCCGGCCGCCCCGAACCAGGAGCCCGGCAACCCCTGGGCCGCGCCGACCATGGCACTGCCGATGGTGGCCACCGGGCTGGTCATCCAGCCCGGCATGGAGCTGCCGATGCCCGACGAGTACGCGGGCCCACAGGCGGTGGACCGGCTGGCCACGCTGGACGTACCGGGCGCCGGGCTGGGCGTGCTCGACCGGGTGGTCGGCTTCGCCGCCGGCACCCAGGGCACCTCGACCCCCCGCGCCTGGAGCTCGGTGCGGGTGTTGCTGCTGCACGGCGACCACGCTGGCGGCGGGTCGGCCGGCACCATCGCCGGTGAGTCGGCGCGACGAGCCGCGCAGGCCCGCGCGGGCAAGGGCGCGTTGGCGCGGCTGGCCGCCGAGAGTGGCGCCAGCCTCCAGGTGGTGGACGCCCCGGCCTCCGCCCCGATGGAAGACCAACCGGCGCTCTCACCCGATCAGGTGGAGTCCGCGCTGCGCTACGGCTGGCGGCTGGCCGAACAGGCGGCCGACGCCAGCGTACAGCTGCTGGTCCTGGGGGCGTGCGGAGCCGGCACCGAGGCGGCGGCCGCAGCGGTGCTCGCGGCGACGGCCGGCGCGGAGCCACCCGCCGTGCTGGGCCGGGTGATCACCGACTCCGGTGAGATCGACGACGCGGCGTGGATGATCCGCTGCGCGGCGGTACGCGACGCCCTGCACCGCACCCGCCGCTCGTCGCGCGGCGCCAAGGACATCCTGGCCGAACTGGGCGGCGGCGACATCGCGGTCGCCACCGGTGTGCTGCTCGGTGCCACCGCGCGCCGGGTGCCGGTGCTGCTCGACGGGCCGGTCGGGGTGGCCGCCGGCATGGTCAGCCGGGACCTGGCCGGGCAGGCCCGGCACTGGTGCCTGCTCGCCGACCACGGTGGGCACCCGGCGGTGCGGCTCGCCGCCGACGTGCTCGGCCTCACCCCGCTGCTCGACCTGCGGATGGATCTCGGTGAGGGCGCGAACGCGCTGGTCGCGCTCCCGCTGCTGCGCTCGGTGCTGGCGCTGTCGGCCGCGCTGCCGGTCCACCCGTCGCTCGGCGGCGACGACGAAACGGACCCGGCCGCCGACGAGCCGCAGCCCAGCTACCCCGCCGTGAACGACCCGTACGTGAACGACAGCGACCCGGACCTCGCCGAGCCCGACTTCGCCGAACCGGAACCGGCCGGGCCGGGCCCGGCCAGCACCGGTGCGGACGAGCAGCCGGCGTCGGGCTGGCGTGCCGGCTGAGTCGCGGTTCCTCGCGGGCACCCGGCTCGCGCTCACCACGTTCACCACGCTGCCGGTGCGCGCCGGACGGATCGACCGCCCGGTGGCCGGCACCGCGATGGCGCTCGCCCCGACGGTCGGCGCGCTGCTCGGCGCCCTGCTGGCCGGTGTCCTGCTGCTGACCGGCGCTGTCGCTCCCCCACTGGTGGCCGCCGGTGTGACGGTCGGCGCCGGCGCGCTGCTCACCCGAGGGCTGCACCTGGACGGGCTCGCCGACACCGTGGACGCGCTCGGCTCGTACCGGCGGGGCGCGGCCGCGCTGGAGATCATGAAGAAGCCGGACGTCGGCCCGTTCGGGGTGGTCGCCCTGGTGGTCGTACTCCTGGTGCAGGCGGCGGCGCTGGCCGACCTGGCGGGGCGGTCCTGGCCGGCGTGCGTCGCGGCGGTGGTCACGGCGACCGCCGCCGGGCGGCTCGGCGTCACGGTGGCCTGCCGGCGGGGAGTGCCGGCGGCCCGGCCGGACGGGCTCGGCGCGCTCGTGGCCGGCACCGTCGGTCCGCTGGCCCTGACCGCCGGCGCGGTCGCCGTCGCGCTGCTGGCGGTCGGCGCGGTGCCGGGCCGCCCGTGGCAGGGGCCGCTGGCCGTGGCCGTCGCGCTCGCCGTCGCGTTACTGCTGCTCAACCACGTGGTACGCCGGCTCGGCGGGATAACCGGGGACGTTCTCGGCGCGACAGTCGAGGTGGTCACCACGCTGGTCTACCTGGGTCTGGTGCTGTCCGGCTGAACCGGGCGCGGCAGGCCGGGTAGCGTTCGGCTCGACAGCACCGGCACGGCCACCGGGGGAACCAGAAATGCTCATCACGGACGACTTCCTGCCCGTACCGGTGCCGGAGTCGCTCAGCGCGACCTACCTGGTGCCGATGGCGGGGCTGCCGAAGGTCAGCGCGAAGACCGCTGTGGCGGCGCTGACCGGCCGGCTGGCCGAGCCGGTCCACGGGCTGGCCAGGCAGATGCTGGACAGCCCGCTGATGAGCGTCGACACCCGGCCGATCACCGAGTTCCCCGAGCTGCCACCGGACCTGCTCACCGCGTTCGGCGCCACCGAGGAGCAGCTGGCCCGGCTGGCCGCGGCGACCCACCTGGTGGTCGTACAGGCCGAGTACCGGCCGGGTTGGCCGCCCGCGCACGAGTGGGCGGCCCGGGCGGTCGCGGCTGCCGTGGCGGAGTCCGTCGACGGCGACGTGGTGGACGTGTTCGGCCTGCAGTTCCTCGACCCGGCGACCGCGTTGCGCTCACTCCCCGACGAGCAGGGCCGCATCCGGCTGGTCGACTGGGTCCTGGTGCCGTACTCGTCGGACACCGAGGGGCTCTGGTTCACCACCAAGGGGCTGCGCCGCTTCGGGCTGCTGGAGTTGCAGACCCAGGGGGTGCCCGACCACCTCACCCGCGCCTGGGGTGCGGTGATGACCGGGGCGGCACGCCGGCTGCTGCGGGACTGGACCGACGGGCTCACCGGCGAGGAGGTGCCGGCGTTCGTGCAGCTCCCGGTGCTCGCCACCGTCACCGGTCACGACATCGCGGTCGCGTACGGCAACCCGGAGCAGCACGGCGCGACCGCCCCGGTGCTGCTGCGCCTGGAGCTGGACCCGGCGACCGACCCGGAGGCCGACTCGTTCCTCAGCCTGCGCCCACCGGCCGGGCACCCGGGTCCGGACGGGCGCTACTACGCCGCCGCCTGCGCGACCCTGTTCTCCGGGATCCAGCCGGACGTGCGCTACGCCCGCTCGGGTGACGCGATGAGCCGGGCGGTCGCCACCGCGCGGGCCGCGCTGGGTGACGCGCGCGCCCGTTTCGTCGCCGGCCACCTTCCCGCCGAGTCGCAGCTCGTGGTCAAGTACGGCCTGCCCGGCGACGACGGCCCGGAGTACGTCTGGGCGGGCGTCACCTCGTGGGAGGCCCCGGAGCGGATCGTCGGCGTGAGCGCCAGCGACGCCAACACCGACCCGTCGGTTCGCATCGGCGCACCGGTCGTCGTGGAGGCGACCGACGTGGTCGACTGGGCGGTCCTGGACGCGACCGGCGTCATCGAAGGCGGCTGGACCCAGGCCGTCCTGGATTCCGGCGAACCCCCAACCCCCACGCGCTGACCAGCCCTCACTTTTCCAGTTGATCAAGAGGTTTGCGTCAGAATCTCGTCCGGACGTGACGCAAACCTCTTGATCACCGAGGCGGGGCGGGGCGGGTTACTTCACTGAGGGGGTTACGAAGGGGGGCTTCGTCAGCTTCAGGGGGGCTCGGCGGCCTCGGATGTCGATCTCCACCTCGTCGCCCTCGGCCAGGTTGGCCTCGGTGTTCAACAGGGCCAGCGCAATGCCCTGCTTGCGGGTCGGCGAGAAGGTGCCGCTGGTCACCTCGCCGACCTGGGTGTCTCCCACGTGCAGGGTCATCCCGGGCCGCGGGATCGCGCGGTCGACGGACACCAGGCCGCGCAGTGTACGCCGGGGGCCGGCGGCCTTCTCGGCGAGCAGCGCGTCGCGGCCCCAGAAGGCCGGCTTGTCCCAACCGACCGCCCAGCCGGAACGGGCCTGCACCGGGCTGATGTCCAGGGACAGGTCCTGCCCGTGCAGCGGATAGCCCATCTCGGTACGCAGCGTGTCCCGGGCGGCCAGGCCGCAGGCCCGCAGCTCGAACGCCGCACCCGCGGCGAAGAGCGCGTCCCAGACGGCCACGGCGTGCTCCGCCGGCACCACCAGCTCGTAGCCCAACTCGCCGGTGTAGCCGGTACGGCAGACGGTCAACTCCATCCCGGCCAGGCTCGCGGCGGAGAAGCTCATGTAGCCGTGCTCGATGGGCAGGTCGAGGGCGGCCAGCAGCCCGGCCGAGCGGGGGCCCTGGACGGCCAGTACGGCGTACGCCTCGTGCTCGTCGGTGACGGTGACCTGCGCGGGCGCGGCGGCGCGCAACCGGCGCACGACCTCGGCGGTGTTCGCGGCGTTCGGGATGAGGAAGACGTGGTCGTCGGCGTACAGGTAGGCGATGATGTCGTCCACCACACCACCGGTGGCGTCGTCGCAGCAGAGCGTGTACTGCGCCCGGCCGGGGCCGATCCGACCCAGGTCGTTGCTGAGGCAGGCGTTGACGAAGTCGGCCGCGCCGGGGCCGCTCACCCGGGCCTTGCCCAGGTGCGACACGTCGAAGACCCCCACCGCGGTCCGCACCGCGGCGTGCTCCTTGAGCACACCGCCGCCGGCGTACTCCAGCGGCATCTCCCAACCCCCGAAGGGGGCGAACTTGGCGCCGGCGGCGGTGTGCCGCTCGTGCAGCGGGGAACGGCGCAGCCGGGTCGCGGCGGCGTCGGAGGTCACGTCGGTCATGGGTGGCAACTTACCGGGGGCAACGTGGCTGGTTAGCATCGGCGGGAGCCCGCTGGCGCTGTCGGCGGGACAGCCATGACGTCCGGCGGGTAGGTTCCGCCGGAGACCTTCACCGCCGGTACGCGACGCCGCGACCGGCCCGGCCCGCCCGGAGTAGCTTCAGTGACATCACCCCGCACCACCAACCTGAGCCTGGTCGACACCGACCCGGCCGAGCTCGCCGTCGACGCGATCGTGATCGGCGTGCACAGCCAGACCGGAGAGCAGGACGCCACCAGCGGCCTCGCCGGCACCCTGCTGCTCGCCAGCGGCGCGGAGAGCATCGCCGTCGCCTTCGACGGCAAGCTGACCGAGACCCTCGCGCTGCTCGGTGCGACAGGTGGGCCGGGTGAGGTCGTCAAGCTGGCCACGCTGGGCACCGTGACCGCGCCGCTGGTCGTCGCGGTCGGGCTCGGCCCGGAGCCGTCGGGTGCCGCCCCGGCCCCGGAGACGCTGCGCCGGGCCGCCGGTACGGCGATCCGGGCCTTGGCCGGCGCTCCGAAGGTCGCCCTGTCCCTGCCGCTGCCGGACGACGCGGACGCGTCGGCGGAGCTGCGCGCGGTCGCCGAGGGTGCGCTGCTCGGCGGGTACCGGTTCGCCGGCTACAAGACCCGCCCGCAGCCGACCCGGCGGGAGCCGGTCGCCGAGGTGCTCATCGCGGTGCCGGACGCCGGTGACGCGGGCGCCCAGGCGGAGGTCACCCGGGCGCTGGCGGTGGCGGGCGCGGTCCGGACCAGCCGGGACTGGGTGAACACCGCGCCGAACGAGCTGCGTCCGCCGTCGTTCGCCGACGCGGTCGCCGAGGCCGCCCGTGCCGCGGGCCTCGGTGTCGAGGTGCTGGACGAGGCGGCGCTGGCCGCCGGCGGGTACGGCGGCATCGTCGCGGTCGGGCAGGGTTCGGAAGCCCCGCCGCGGCTGGTGAAGCTCACCTACACCCCGCAGAGCGGTGGCAACGGCAAGCGGGTCGCGTTGGTCGGCAAGGGGATCACCTTCGACACCGGCGGCATCTCGATCAAGCCGGCGCAGGGCATGTGGGAGATGAAGTCCGACATGGCGGGCGCTGCCGCGGTCGGCGCGGCCATGCTGGCGATCGCCGCGCTGAAGCCGGCGGTGGCGGTCAGCGCGTACCTGCCGATGGCGGAGAACATGCCGTCGGGCACCAGCTACCGGCCGGGCGACGTGATCACCATGTTCAATGGCAAGCGCGTCGAGGTGCTCAACACCGACGCCGAGGGCCGGATGGTCCTGGGTGACGCCATGGCCCGCGCCTGCGCGGACGGCACCGACTACCTGTTCGAGACCTCCACCCTGACCGGCGGCCAGGTGATCGCGCTGGGCAAGCGGATGGCCGGCGTGATGGGCACCCCGGAGCTGTGCGACCGGGTCCAGGCGGTCGGCGACGCGGTCGGCGAGCCGGCGTGGCCGATGCCGCTGCCCGACGACGTGCGCAAGGGCATGGAGTCCGACGTGGCGGACATCTCGCAGGTCAACGCCGGCATGGACCGGGCCGGTCACATGCTGCAGGGCGGGGTGTTCCTGCGCGAGTTCGTGACCGACGACGTGGCCTGGGCGCACATCGACATCGCCGGGCCGGGCTACCACTCGGGCGAGCCGACCGGCTACTGGACCAAGGGCGGCACCGGCGTCCCGGTCCGCACCCTGGTGCAGCTTGTCGAGGACGTCGCCGCCAACGGCTGACGGATTTCCGGAAGGGCCACCTGCGTTGGCAGGTGGCCCTTCCGCACGTTCAGTACTGCTCGGGGCGACGTTTGCGGCGCTCGTTGAAGTCGCGCATCCGCTGCGGGTAGCCCATCAGCCGGACGTCGTACACGGGGATGCCCATCCGGTACGCGAAGCGCCGGGCGCCGTCCGGGCCGTCGATGCGCCGGCGGGTCCACTCCCCGTCGTCGGCGATCAGGATGACAGTGGTCTCCGTCACCGTCGTGCGGGGTTCGATGTACGCCTCGACGCCGCGCCGACTGCGGATGAAGTTCTCCAAATGGTCCAGATCGCCGCGACTGGCAGCGCGGTCATGGCTCGGCACAGCCGTCTGTTTGCGGCGCCGGAACAAGCCCACCGGATCTCTCCCCCATGTTGCGTCATCGACGACGGTGCCAAGGGTACGTGTCGATGACGTGTCGTTGGGCACCTCGGTACGCACCCTGTGCCCAGTGGTGACAAGATGACCGAGGTGGGGTGTGTCCGTGTTACACCTCTGTGACCCCCGATGCAGCGACGCGACCTGGGAGTTGGACGTGAGCGAGCCGAACGAAGCGACCTTCGACATTGTCATTCTCGGAGGTGGCAGCGGCGGCTACGCGACCGCGCTGCGCGCCGTCCAGCTGGGCCTGAAGGTCGCGCTGGTCGAGAAGGGCAAACTCGGCGGCACCTGCCTGCACAACGGTTGCATCCCGACGAAGGCCCTGCTGCACGCCGCCGAGATCGCCGACCAGGCCCGCGAGTCGGAGCAGTTCGGCGTCAAGGCCGAGCTGATCGGCATCGACATGGCCGGGGTCAACTCGTACAAGGACGGCGTGATCGCCCGCCTTTACAAGGGCCTGCAGGGCATGTTGAAGGGCAACAAGGGCATCACGATCGTCGAGGGCCACGGCAAGCTGGTCGGCAAGAACGTGGTCGAGGTGGACGGCAAGCGTTACACCGGCCGCAACATCGTCCTGGCCTCCGGCTCGTACGCGAAGAGCCTGCCCGGCCTGGAGGTCGACGGCGAGCGGATCATCACCAGCGACCACGCCCTCACGATGGACCGGGTGCCGTCGTCGGTGATCGTGCTCGGTGGCGGCGTGATCGGCGTCGAGTTCGCCAGCGTGTGGAAGTCCTTCGGTGTGGACGTGACGATCGTCGAGGCGCTGCCCCGGCTGGTCGCTGCCGAGGACGAGGAGTCGTCCAAGGCGCTGGAGCGGGCATTCCGCAAGCGGAAGATCAACTTCAAGGTCGGCAAGCCGTTCGAGAAGGTCGAGAAGACCGAGAGCGGCGTCAAGCTGACGATCTCCGGCGGCGAGACCGTCGAGGCGGAGCTGCTGCTGGTCGCCGTGGGTCGCGGCCCGAACACCGCCAACCTCGGGTACGAGGAGCAGGGCGTCAAGATGGACCGCGGCTACGTGCTGACCGACGAGCGGCTGCGCACCAGCGTGCCGAACGTCTACGCGGTCGGCGACATCGTGCCCGGCCTCCAGCTCGCGCACCGCGGCTTCCAGCAGGGCATCTTCGTCGCCGAGGAGATCGCCGGGCAGACTCCGGCCGTGATCGACGAGGTCGGCATCCCGCGCGTCACCTACTGCGACCCGGAGCTGGCGTCGGTGGGCCTCACCGAGGCCAAGGCCAAGGAGCAGTACGGCGCCGACAAGGTCAAGACGTACAACTACAACCTGGGTGGCAACGGCAAGAGCCAGATCCTCAAGACCACCGGCTTCGTGAAGCTGGTCCGGGTCGAGGACGGCCCGGTGGTCGGCGTGCACATGATCGGCGCCCGGGTGGGTGAGCTGATCGGTGAGGCGCAGCTCATCTACAACTGGGAGGCCTACCCGGCGGAGGTCGCCCAGCTCGTGCACGCCCACCCGACCCAGAACGAGGCCCTGGGCGAGGCGCACCTGGCCCTCGCCGGCAAGCCGCTGCACGCGCACGCCTGATCATCCACAACCGCGGCGTCCGGCGACGGGCGAAGATCCCACCAGGGGAATGAAGGAGTCTCAGAAAATGCCGGTATCGGTCACCATGCCCCGGCTCGGCGAGAGCGTCACCGAGGGCACCGTCACTCGCTGGCTCAAGCAGGAGGGCGACACGGTCGAGGTCGACGAGCCCCTGCTCGAGGTCTCCACCGACAAGGTCGACACCGAGATCCCGTCGCCCGCTGCCGGCGTGCTGAGCCGGATCGTGGTCGGTGAGGACGAGACCGCCGAGGTGGGCAGCGAGCTGGCTGTCATCTCCGGTGAGGGCGAGTCGACCGGCGGTGGCGAGGCCGCCCCGCAGGAGCAGGCCCCGGCCGAGGAGGTCGAGCCGGCCGCCGAGCCGACGGCCGCCGCCGAGGGCACCGCCGACGAGGTGGCCCAGGACGAGGTGCCGGCCGAGGCCCCGACCGAGGCGCCGGCTCCGGCCGCCGCTTCCTCGGGCGAGGGCACCGCGGTGAAGATGCCGGCCCTGGGTGAGAGCGTCACCGAGGGCACTGTCACCCGCTGGCTGAAGCAGGTCGGCGAGACCATCGAGGTCGACGAGCCGCTGCTGGAGGTCTCCACCGACAAGGTGGACACCGAGATCCCGTCGCCGGTCGCCGGCACTGTGCTGGAGATCAAGGTCGCCGAGGACGAGACCGCCGACGTCGGCGCCGACCTGGCGATCATCGGCGTTGCCGGTGCGGCCCCCGCCGAGGCCAAGCCCGAGCCGAAGCCCGAGCCGAAGCCCGAGCCGAAGGCGGAGGCCAAGCCGGCGCCGAAGGCCGAGCCGAAGGTCGAGGAGCCGACCCCCGGCATGTCGTACAACGAGCCGGCCGCGGAGACCGAGAGCTCGGCGCAGCCGGCGAAGACCGAGCAGGCCTCGCAGCCTGCCGCGCCGGCCTCGACGCCGCCGCGTCCGTCCGCCCCGGCGCAGGGTGGCGGCGAGGAGGCCGCCGGGTACGTGACCCCGCTGGTGCGCAAGCTGGCCGGTGAGCACGGCGTCGACCTGTCCTCGCTCAACGGCACCGGTGTGGGTGGCCGGATCCGCAAGCAGGACGTGCTGGAGGCCGCCGAGAAGGCGAAGGCCGCCAAGGCCGCCCCCGCTGCCGCACAGCCGGCCGCCGCACCGTCGGCGGCCCCGGCCAAGCCGGCCGAGAAGCCGCAGCCGAGCAGCAAGCGGGGCACCACCGAGAAGCTGCCGCGCATCCGGGCGACCATCGCCAAGCGGATGCAGCAGTCGCTGCACGAGACGGCCCAGCTCACCACCGTGGTCGAGGTGGACGTCACCCGGGTCGCCAGGTTGCGGACGCGGGCGAAGGAGTCGTTCCAGGCCAAGCACGGCGTGAAGCTGTCCTTCCTGCCGTTCTTCGCGCTCGCCGCCATCGAGGCGCTCCAGACGTACCCGATCGTCCAGGCCAGCATGGACCTGGAAGGTGGCACGATCACCTACCCGGCGGCCGAGCACCTGGGCGTCGCCGTGGACACCGAGCGCGGGCTGCTCGTGCCGGTCATCCACAACGCCGGTGAGCTCAACATGGGCGGCATCGCCAAGCGGATCGCCGACCTGGCCGAGCGCACCCGGGCCAACAAGATCACCCCGGACGAGATGGCCGGGGCGACCTTCACGGTGACCAACACGGGCAGCCGGGGCGCGCTCTTCGACACCCCGATCGTGCCGTCGCCGCAGTCGGCGATGCTCGGCACGGGCGCCGTGGTCAAGCGGCCGGTCGTGGTCAACGACCCGGAGCTGGGCGAGGTCGTCGCGATCCGGTCGATGGTCTACCTGGCCATGTCCTACGACCACCGGCTGATCGACGGCGCCGACGCCGCTCGCTTCCTGACCGCGGTCAAGGAGCGGCTGGAGGCCGGCAACTTCGAGTCGGAGCTGGGCCTGGCCTGATCAGCCCGCAACGCCGAGAGGGCGCCCCGGTCGTCGACCGGGGCGCCCTCTCGTGTGCGTCCTCAGGCCTTGAGCAGCGCGGTCGACACCTTCCAGAGCCGCTCGGCGGCATCCGGGTCCAGCGCGTACGCGGCGACTCCCGTCCGCCCGCCGGGCTGGGCGGGGGCGGCCTCCTGACAGTCCTCGAAGTAGCGCCCGCCCACACCGTCGAGCAGTGGCGACGTGGCGACCAGCACCGAGGTGGCGGCGCCCTGTTCGACGGTCTTCCAGGCCGCCGCGTTGCCCGCGCGCAGCCGGTCCAGTTCCTCCTCGCTGACGTAGCGCTGGAGGTTGGTCCGGATCGCGCCGGGCATCAGCGAGTTGGCCGTGATGCCGTCGTCGGCCCAGAGCCGGGACGCCTCGACGGCGAACAGCACGTTGGCCGTCTTGGACTGCCCGTACGCCTGCCACGGCTCGTACTCCCGCTGGTCGTACTGGATGTCCTCGAAGACCACCGGTGAGCGCAGGTGGGCGGCGGAGCTGACCGAGACGATCCTGGCCCCGTCGCCGGACGCGAGTGCCGGGCGCAGCCCGGTGGCGAGCGCGAAGTGGCCCAGGTGGTTCGTGGCGAACTGCATCTCCCAGCCCTGCGGGGTGCGGGACAGGGGCGCGGCCATGATGCCGGCGTTGTTGACCAGGATGTGCAGCGGTCCGTCCCAGTTGGCGACGAAGTCGGCGATCGAACCCTGGTCGGCGAGGTCGAGCGGGGCGACCAGGACGCGGTCGTTGCCGGTGGTGCCGGTGATGTCGTCGGCGGCCTTGTGGCCGGCGTCGGGGTTGCGGACGGCCAGGGTGACCTCCGCGCCGGCGCTGGCCAGGGCGCGGGCGGTTTCCACGCCGATGCCGGACGACCCGCCGGTGACGATCGCCCGCCGCCGGACGAGGTCCACACCCCGGATCACGTCCATGGCCGTGGAGGTATGGGCGAACGAGGTGGTGATCGGGTTGTTCGTCGTCATGATCCATCCTTGTCCAGGGTGGGTCGGACCGACCGGCCCGCTGCCGGAGGCGGTAGTCCCGGTGTTTTCCCGAGCCGGACCGGAGGTAACGCCGGACACCGTCGCCATCGCCGTTCAGACCTCCGAGCAGGCCGGACGCTGCCAGAGTGGGATCGTGGGCGGCTACCGGCGGGGTGGACAGCTGGGACCGGCCGTCCCGATTGCTCCCGGTGCCCGCGTGGACAAGTTCGAGGTCTTCTTCGACCTGGTCTTCGTCTTCTCGTTCTTCATCATCACGCGGGCGACCGCCGCCAACATCTCCGGCCGGCAGCTGTTGCACGCCGCTCTGGTGCTCGCCGTGCTCTGGTGGATCTGGGTGGTGCACAGCCTGGTGGCCACCCGGGTCCGGCTCGGCGAGGGCTACGTCCCGGTGCTCATGGTGATCGCAATGGTCGCCCTGTTCGCGTTCGCGCTGGCGCTGCCGCAGGCCTTCAACGACCCGAAGGGGAGCGCCGCCGGCCCGATGCTGGTGGCCACCAGCTACGTCGTGGTTCGCGGCATCCACTGGATCCTCTACCAGCATGTGGTGCGGGACAGCCCGCAGGAGCGGCGGCAACTGCGGCGCTTCGCCCCGGAGCTGGCGGTGAGCATCGTGCTGCTGCTGGCCGCCGCGCTGATTCCGCCGCAGATCACCAACCCCGACCAGGCCGCCATGGTGCGCGACGGACTGTGGATCACCGTGGTGGTGGTGCAGTACGCCACCGGCTTCATCGTCGGCACCTGGGGCTGGGGGGTGACCAGCGCCGAGCACTGGACGGAGCGCTACGACCTCATCCTGATCATCGCGCTGGGCGAGTCCATCATCTCCACCGGGGTGGGCGGCAATCTGCTCGGCAAGCCGGTGACCTGGCCGGCGGTGGCTGCCGCGGCGCTCGGCATCGTGGTCACCGCCGCCCTGTGGTGGGCGCACTTCGACTTCATCGGGCCGGCCGCCCGGATCGCCCTGCACGCGGCGGAGGGCGCCCCCCGGGTGGCCATGGCCCGCGACGCGTACGCGTACCTCTACCTGCCGATGATCGCCGGGGTGATCCTCTTTTCCATCGGCAACGAGGAGGTTCTGCACGAGATCACTGATCCGGCCGGCGGGATCGCCGAGAAGGTCGAGGGACCGGCCGTGCCGATGCTCTTCGGCGGGTTGATCTGCTACTTCGCCGTCAACCTGTTGTTCCAGCTGCGCACCCTGCACACCGTCAGCTGGACCCGCGTCGGCGTCATCGTGGTGCTCACCGCGGCCCTCCCGGTCGGTCAGCACCTGCCGGCGCTGGGCGCGCTCACCCTCGCGACAGTGATCTGCGTGGCGCTGGTGGCCGTGGAGGTGATGGTGATGTCGGATTCCCGGCACGCGTTGCGCTCCGCCGTCTTCCAGGAGCGGACCAGCCACGAGGCCCACGAGGCCGCCTGGCGGGCGCGCTGGCACGACGTCCGGGAGACCGACGAGCCAACCACGCCGTGATCGGTTCGGGATAGACTCCGGCGCAGCGTCGCGGTGTACCCGGCACGAAGGCCGCCGTGGGCATGGAGGCGCGGGGACAGCATGGGACAAACGTGCACCCGACCGGTTCACCGGCCGACCGGCTCGCCGCCGTCGGCAATCAAATGATCGAGATCCACCTCTGGCTCAGGGCGGAACTGACCCGTCTCCGGGCAAACCTCGACGCCCCGTCCCGGGACCTGCGGGCGCACTGCCTGACCTTCTGCGCCGCACTGGGCCGACACCACACCGGCGAGGACGCGGGCGCGTTCCGGCTGCTGGCCGAGCAGGTCCCCGAACTACGCCCGGTCATCGCGAACCTGATCACCGATCACGAGGTGGTGGCGGGGATCCTGGAGCGGGTCGAGGCGCTGCTCGCCGGCGACACGGCGGTGCCCCTCGCCCAGGTGCGCGGCGAGCTGGACGGGTTGGCCGCCCTGCTGGAGTCGCACTTCCGTTACGAGGAGAAGCGGTTGGTCTCCGCGCTGAACGCGCTCACCGGCCGGCCCGGGACGGCCGAGGAACTCCTCGGTCTGACCGTGCCTCCGCAGGTCACCGACTGACGGCCGGGTCGGTCCGGTTGGCGGTGGGCCGCTCGGCCTCCGGCGCCGGCCCGGGCAGCCGCTCGTAGAAGCGGATCTTCTCCCGCAGGTGCTCGTACTGGCGGCTCAGCAGGAGCATCTGCTCCTCGACCCGAGCCGCGTGCTGTTTCAGCAGCTCCCGCCGCTCGTCGACGGTGTGGTCGCCTTCGCGGGCCAGCTCCGCGTAGCGGCACATCTGGGCGATCGGCATCCCGGTGTCGCGCAGACAGCGAAACAGAACCAGCCAGCCGAGGTCGTCGTCGGTGAAGACCCGCTGACCGCCCGTCGTCCGGCCCACGTCTGCGAGCAGGCCGATCTTCTCGTAGTAGCGCAGGGTGTCGAGGCTGAAGCCGCTGCGGCGGGCAGCCTCCGCGGGGGCGTAACCGCTCATGTCGAGATCGTAGTGCTTGACCTGGAGCGCACTCCAGGTTGGAGGCTGGTGACCATGACGACGACACGAACGCTGGGGCGCAGCGGCATCGAGGTGAGCGCGATCGGGATGGGGTGCTGGGCGATCGGTGGCCCGCTCTGGGGTGATGGCGGGCAGCCGTTCGGCTGGGGCGAGGTCGACGACGACGAGTCGATCCGCACCATCCACCGGGCAATCGAGCTTGGGGTGACCCTGTTCGACACGGCCAGCAACTACGGCGCCGGGCACAGCGAGCGGATCCTCGGCCGGGCCCTGGCCGGCCGGCGCGACAGCGCGGTGATCGCCACCAAGTTCGGCAACGTCAGCGAGGAGGCCACCCGGCGGGCGCTCGGCACCGACGCCAGCCCGGCCTTCGCGGTACGCAGCCTGGAGGACTCGCTGCGCCGCCTCGGCACCGACCACGTCGACCTCTACCAACTGCACCTCAACGACCTGCCGGTGCCCGCCGCACTCGATCTGGTCGACACCCTGGAGGCCCTGGTCGACCAGGGCAAGATCCGGGCGTACGGGTGGAGCACCGACAACCCCGCCTCGGCGGAGGCGTTCGCGGCGGCCGGCCCGCACTGCGCCGCCATCCAGCACGACGAGTCGGTGCTGCGCGACAACGCGGCGGTGCTGGCGGTCTGCGACAGCCACGACCTGGCCAGCCTCAACCGCGGGCCGCTGGCGATGGGGCTGCTCACCGGGTCGACCCGGGCCGTCGGGGCGGACGACGTGCGCGGGCGGGCGCCGGAGTGGCTGGAGTGGTTCACCGACGGCCGGCCGACACCGCGCTGGGCGGCCCGGGTGGAGCAGGTCCGCGCGGCGCTCACCGCCGACGGACGGACCCTCGCACAGGGCGCGCTGGGCTGGCTGCTGGCGCGCAGCCCGCGTACCGTGCCGATCCCCGGCCTGCGCACGGTGGCCCAGGCCGAGGAGAACCTGGCGACCCTGACGCTCGGCCCGCTGAGCGCCGAGACGTACGCCGAGGTGGAGCGACTGCTCGCCGACCTGCGCCCGGCCCACGCGGCCTGACCGCCGCGGCCCACGCCCGGGCGCCGTCACCGGAAGTCGTCCGCGTGCTCGGCGGCCCACTGCCGGAACGTGCGCCCGGGGCGTCCGGTCACCTGCTCGACGTCCGGGGCGACCCAGCCGTTGCCGTCGGGACAGCGCCCCATCTCCAGGAACCACTCGATCACCTCGGTCGGGTAGAGGGTTCCGTCGCGAATTCGCTCACCGGAACGCCCCCGCCACCGGCGGCCCCGCGCATCTCCCGGTGGCGTTCTGGACGAAGATGGGGGTATGCGCATCCTTCTGGCCGGCGCGTCCGGCTTCCTCGGCACGCGGCTGGCCGACCGGCTCACGGCGGACGGGCACCAGATCACCCGGCTGGTCCGTCGGCCGCCGCGCGACCCGCAGGAGCGGCGGTGGGATCCCGCCGCCGGGCAGCTCGACCCGGCCGTGGTCGCCGAGGCGGACGCGGTGATCAACCTCGCCGGCGCGGGCGTCGGCGACAAGCGCTGGAACGACGACTACCGGCGGTTGATCCGGACCAGCCGGGTGGACAGCACCACCACACTGGCGACCACCATCGCCGGGCTTCCCGCCGCCGACCGACCACGGGTGTTGCTCAACTCCTCGGCGGTTGGGTGGTACGGCAACACCGGTGACCGGGCCGTCGAGGAGGACGCGCCGGCCGGCGAGGGCTTCCTGGCCGACGTCTGCCGGGTGTGGGAGGCCGCGACCCGGCCAGCCGAGGACGCCGGGGTACGCGTCATCCGGATGCGCACCGGCCTGCCACTGGACCGCGACGGCGGGCTGCTCAAGCCGCAGCTCTTGCCATTCAAGCTGGGCATCGCCGGCCGGCTGGGCAGCGGCCGGCAGTGGCTGCCGTGGATCTCGTTGGCCGACTGGCTGGGCGCGACCCTCTTCCTGCTGGACCACGACGAGGTCGCCGGCCCGGTCAACGTGGTGGGGCCGAACCCGGTGACGAACGCCGAGTTCACCCGCGAGCTGGCCCGACAGCTGCACCGCCCGGCGATCATCCCGATCCCCGCGCTGGCGCTCAAGGTGGCCCTCGGCGGCTTCTCCCACGAGGCCCTGACCAGCACCCGCGTCCTCCCCGGCGTCCTGACGAGAGCCGCCTACCGCTACCAGCACCCCACCCTGCCCGAAGCCCTCCAGGCGGCCCTGACCCCCTGACCCGAGCCCCGCCGACGCCGACGCCGACGCGGTTGATCAAGAGGTTTGCGTCATCCGGGAGCCGGAATCTGACGCAAACCTCTTGATCAACAGGGCCTGGGGCGCGGGGTCAGCAGCCGATCACCCAGTAGTTGGGGGCGGTCTGCTTGAGGGCGCTGGTGTAGAAGGTGTTGTAGAGGCCCATCCGCTGGTTGGAGCCGTTCGCGTAGGCGTAGCCACCGGACTGGTACGCCCGACCGGCCACCACGTGCGCGTAGTTGCTGGCGGTCACGCAGGTCGCCGGCGTGGTCGGGGTCGGCGTCGGAGTCGGGGTCGGGGTCGGCGTGGCCGTGGGGGTGGGGGTCGGCGTGGCCGTCGGGGTGGGGGTCGGGTTGGTGCCGCCGCCGTTCAGGCCGAAGAAGAGCGCGTCACGGTACGTCGAGCAGATGGTGTCCAGGAAGTACGCGCCGGCGGTGCCACACTGCTCCGCTGCGGAACCCGGGTCGACCGGAGTGCCGTGGCCCATCCCGGAGACCCGGTAGAGGCGTACGTCATCGTTGCCGTACACCTCCAGGCTGGTGTTGCCGGGCAGCGACGAGGTGCTGCTCGGGGTCTGCGAGACCCCCCGCACGTTGGTCCACTGGTCGCGGGACTCGGTGCCGTTGAGCGGGGTGACAGTGGTGTCCGAGGTGCCGTGCCAGATGGCCACCCGGGGTCGCGGGCCGGTGTAGCCGGAGTACGCCCCACGGACCAGGTCGCCCCAGACTGCCGGGGTCTTGTCCGCGCCCGGGTTCATGCAGCTGAACGCGTTGACCATGCTGGTGGCGCAGCGGTAGGGAATTCCCGCGATGATCGATCCGGCGGCGAAGACGTCCGGGTAGGTGGCAAGCATGACCGCGCTCATCGCCCCGCCCGCGGAGAGCCCGCTGACGAAGACCCGGGAGCCGTTCACCCCGAAGTTCGCCTTGGCGTGGTCGACCATCTGCTTGATCGACAGCGCCTCACCCTGACCGCGGGTGGTGTCGCCCGACTCGAAGAAGTTGAAGCAGGAGTTGGCGTTGTTGCCGGACGGCTGCTGGGCGACGATCAGCGAGAACTTCCACTGGTCGGCGTACTTCTGCCAACCGGAGTTGGCGAAGTAGCCGGACGCGTTCTGGGTGCACCCGTGCAGGAGGACGACCGCCGGGGAGTTGGCCGGCAGGTTGTCCGGCCGGTAGGCGTACATGGCGAGGTTGCCCGGGTTGGAGCCGAACCCGGTGACCTGGGTGAGGGTGGCTGCCTGGGCGGGGGCGGCGATGGCGACCGCTCCGGCCAGGGCGAGGGCGAGCCCGGCGAGCCCGCCGATCAGGCGGGTGATGGTGGACGAGGAGCGGCGCACGGCGGCCTCCAGAGGGGGCGGACTGTGAACTGGGTCACGGTCGAATTGCCGTGACGTTACGACGATGTGTCGCCGCGATGACATAGGGCACGCTCACACATTCACGACGGACACTGTGTACGCCAGACCGTCGACGTGGCGGGCCGAATCCGTCCCCAACGGTCCTGTCCTTGCAGGTCTGACCGGCCCGTCCAGGTCCGGTTGGTAACGTCCGCTGCGTGCCGTCCTCCCCGTCGCTGGCCACCGGGCCCGCACCAGCGTCACCGCCGCGCGTCGTCCGGGACCGCCGGGCCGACCTGATCGTCGTGCTGGTGGCGCTCGCGCTCGCCGTCTGGGTGACCAGTGGGCTGTGGCGGGACCCGAACACCCGGACCATCACCGTCAACTCCAGCGACCAGGCGCTCTTCGAGTGGCTGCTGGCCTTCGGCGGGCACGCGGTCACCCACGGGGACAACCCGCTCTTCACGTACCTGATCAACGTCCCGGACGGCGTGAACCTCGCGGTCAACACCTCGATCACGGTGTACGCGGTGGTCTTCGCCCCCCTCACGTACCTGATCGGGCCACCGGCGACGTTCCTGGTGATCCTCACCCTGAACCTGCTCGCCACCGCGCTGGTCTGGTACTGGTTGCTCTCCCGGCACCTGGTCCGCAGCCAGCTGGCCGCCGGGATCGGCGCCCTGTTCATCGCCTACTCCCCCGGCATGGTCTCGCACGCCAACGCGCACCTGAACTGGACCGCCGGCTGGCTGGTGCCGTTGCTGATCTGGCGGCTGTTCGCGCTGCGCCGAGCCGGGCACTGGCTCCGCGACGGGGTGATCCTCGGCGTGCTGGTCGCGGTGGCCTTCTCGATCGCCGCCGAGGGGCTGTTCTTCACGGCGCTGGCGCTCGGGGTGTTCGTGGCCGTGTGGGCGCTGCACCCGGCCAACCGGGCCGAGGCGCGCGCCGCGCTGCCCAATTTCCTGCGAGGGCTCGGGGTGACCGCCGTGGTCGCCGGCGTGCTCCTGTCGTACCCGCTGTGGCTGCACTTCGCCGGGCCGCAACGGTTCCACGGCACCGGCTTCGACCCGGTGATCCACTCCGAGGACATCGCGGCGTTCGCCGCCTTCCCGCGCCGCTCGCTGGCCGGTGAGGCAGGGCTGGGCACCTCGCTGGCACCGAACCCGACCGAGGAGAACTCGTTCTTCGGCATCCCGCTGCTGGTGCTCACCGTGGTCTGCTTCGTCGCGCTCTGGCGGCGGGCCGACCCGAGCCGCCGGGCCACCCTCTGGGCACTGGGCGTCCTCGCGCTGATCTTCTCGGTGCTCTCCTTCGGCCCGATCGCCAAGGTCGACGGCCGACGCACCGACCTTCCCATGCCGTTCGACCTGCTCGGACAACTGCCGGTGGTGAACGCCGCTCTGCCCGCCCGGCTGGCGCTGGTGGTGGCACCGGTGATCGGGCTGTTGCTGGCGTACGCCGTCGACCAGTTGCGCGCCGCGCCACCCCGGTACCGCCCCACGGAGCTGGCCTGGGTGCTCGGGTTCGCGGCGGCCCTGGTGCCGCTGCTGCCCACCCCGCTGCTGACCGACGAGCGGGAACCGATCCCGCGGTTCATCACCTCCGGCACGTGGCGCCAGTACGTCTCACCGGACGGCGTGCTCACCCCGGTGCCGCTGACCGTGGACATCTACCCCGACGGCCAGCGCTGGCAGGCGTACGCGTTGTCGCACCGGCAGGGCGAGTTCGAGATCCCGGGCGGGTTCTTCCTCGGCCCGGGCGGGCCGGACGGGCGCGGCCGGATCGGCCCGGTGCCGCGCACCCTGAGCGCGTTGATGGACCAGGCCGGCCGTACCGGGCTGGTGCCGATCGTGACCGACGGGACCATCCGGGAGGTCCAGTCGGACCTGCGGCACTGGCGGATCGAGACGGTGGTGCTCGCCGACCAGGTGCACGGCGCGAAGTTCGAGGTCGACGAGGAGGCGCTGCTGCGTACCGGCACCGCCCTGTTCGGCGAGCCGCAGCGGGTCGACGACGTCTGGCTCTGGCGCATCCCGCCCGCCGACCGGTAGACCACGACGCGGCCAGCCGGGCCATCACGACCGGCCGCCATCGCGTCTAATGGGCCGATGAGATTGACCGGCGGGCGAATGCGGCGTGCTGCCGTGGTCGCGCTCGTGCTGGGGCTCGTCGCGCTCAACACACCAGCCGCAACGGCCGCCGGGAGCGCGGCCGGGGTGGTGCCGACCCGGGTGCACGATCCCTGGCTGTGGCAGGCCACCGTGGGGCAACGCCCGGCCGGTCCGGCCGCGCTGCTGTTCTTCACCGACCGCACCCGCTATTTCGAGTCGACAGGTGTGCTGGTCGACCGGGACGGCGCGTACCGGCTGATCCCGATCCGCATCGGCGAGGGGCACGGACTGCTCTCCCCGGATGGACGGCACTACCTGCGGCCGGACTCCGGCGAGCTGCTGGACCTCACCACCGGACGGCAACGCCGCACGATGAGCACCGGCGTCTACCCGATGGCCTGGTCTTCGGACGGGCAGCAGGTGCTGGGCACCCGCAGCAACGATGACAGTGTGATCAGTTACGGACCGGACAACCAGCAGCTCAACGATCCGGAGAAGCCCGACGACCTGCTCGTCGTCGACCCGTTCCGGGGCACCGAGCGGACGCTCGACGTGGGCACTTTCGCCGCGCACGCCGCGGCGGCCTGGTCACGCGGTGGCGACCTGGTGGCGGTCACCGGCTCGCCGGACGTGCCAGCCCAGCTCGCCGAGCGCCAGCGACTGGTGGTCGTGGACCCGGCCGGCGGCGGCACTCGTTGGCAGGTCGACCTCGGCGACCGGCGGATACTGGCCGGCCCCGCCGCATGGCATCCCGACGGCCGGCGGCTCGCGCTGCTCGCCTTCGACGGCTGCGCCGGGCCCCGGTGCACGTCCGAGCAGGCGGCGGCGCGCACCTGGCGGATCGAGTTCCTGGACACTGCCACCGGCCAAGCCGTCGGCCAGGCCCTGCCGGCCGGCACCTCGGTCAGCGGGATCATCGGCTGGCGCGGAGACGACCCGATCCTGCGGTATGTCAGCGAAACGGAGGCGGACACAGACCGGCAAGCCTTTCTCGCCGCGCTGTCGCCCGACGGCGGTCGCGAGGTGCTGGTGACCACGCCGGTCGGGTCGACCGACCTGATGGTGCCGGGCGACCTGCTGACCCGGGCCGCGTTCGGTGGGCCAGAGCCCCGGCCGTCACCGTTCGCCGCCCCGCGCTGGCTCTACCTGGCGCTGGCCGTCCCACTGCTGCTCGCCGTCGCCCTCCTCACCCGCCGTCTGCGGCGCCGCCGTTCGGCCGCCCCGACACCCAGCGCCTGAGCCCGGCCGAGTCGCGGCAGGGTTGCCCGGTGAGGCGGCTCACCAGGGAAGATCGCCCATTGCGGGACTAGGCTGGACGCCGTGACGACGACGACCCCCGGCCTGACGGCCGTCCGCGGCGGCCTGCTCGACTACCAGGCCGCCTGGGACGAGCAGCGACGCCTGCACGAGTCGGTGGTGGCTGGCGAGCGCGGCGACACCGTGCTGCTGCTGGAGCACCCGAGCGTCTACACCGCGGGCAAGCGCACCGAGCCGTGGGACCGGCCCATGGACGGCACTCCGGTCGTCGACGTGGACCGCGGTGGCAAGATCACCTGGCATGGGCCGGGGCAGCTCGTCGGTTACCCGATCCTGCGCCTGCCCGACCCGGTGGACGTGGTCGCCTACGTGCGGCGGACCGAAGAGCTGCTCATCGACGTGTGCGCCGAGTTCGGGTTGACCGCCGGCCGGGTCGAGGGGCGCAGCGGGGTCTGGGTGCCCGAGGACGACAGGGGGCCGGCCCGCAAGGTGGCGGCCATCGGCATCCGGGTGGCCCGGGGCGTCACCCTGCACGGCTTCTCGATCAACTGTGACTGCGACCTGACGTACTTCGACCGGATCGTGCCGTGCGGCATCCGCGACGCCGGCGTCACCTCGCTCACCGCCGAGCTGGGCCGCCCGATCAGCGTCGCCGACGTGCTGCCGGTGGTCGAGCGCCGACTGTCCACCCTGACCGAGGTCTGAGCAGACAGCCAGCGCACGGCCCTACGGGGTCAGGCGGTGCAGGTCACGCGGGAACGCGGTGACCTCCCGGATGTTTGCCGCACCGACCAGCCGGGCCACGAACCGTTCCAGGCCGATGGCGAAACCACCGTGTGGCGGCATGCCGTGCCGGAACGCGTCCAGATAGCCGGCGTACGGCTCGACCGGCTCACCCCGGGCTGCCAACGCCGCCAGGTAGTCGGCGTGCCGGTGCAGCCGCTGCCCGCCCGTGACCAGCTCCAGACCACGGAAGAGCAGGTCAAAACCGTTCGAGTACGCGGGCCGCTCCGGGTCGGGGTGGGTGTAGAACGGTCGCTTCGCCATCGGGTAGCCGGTGACGAAGAGGAAGTCGGAGCCGTGTTCACGGCGGGCCCACTCGCCCAGCGCCCGTTCGTGGGCCGGCGCGAGGTCCGGCTCGTCGGCGGGCGCGCCGGCGATCGTCAGCGCCTCGGTGAAGTGCACCTCCGGGATCTCCGTGGGCACCTCCGGCGGCGTGACGCCGAGCGTCGCCAGGGCGCCACCGGCCCGCTCCCCCACAGTGCCCAGCATCCCGGCCACCGTGTCGCGCAGCACCCGCATCACGTCGTGGTGGTCGGCGACGAAGCCCAGCTCCGCGTCGAGCGACGTGTACTGCGCGAGGTGCCGGACGGTGTCGTGCGGCTCGGCCCGGAAGACCGGCCCCACCTCGTAGACCCGTTCGAAGACGCCGACCATCAACTGCTTGTAGAACTGCGGCGACTGGGCCAGGTACGCGGGCCCACCGAACCAGTCCAGCGCGAACACGTTCGCCCCGCTCTCGGTGGAGGAGTTGACCACCTTCGGGGTGTGGATCTCCACGAAGTCCCGGGTGTCCAGGGCGGCCCGGAAGCCGGCCACCGCCGCCGCCGAGATCCGCAGCGCCGCCGACCGGGTGGGGTGCCGCAGCGCGGTGGGCGCGTTGTCGAGCTGGGTGGGCAGGCTCGCGGTCAGCGCCGGCCGGTACAGGTCGAACGGTGGCGGCACGGCGGGCGGCCCCAGTGGACGTACCGTCGGGTCGGTCAGCTCGACCCCGGCGGGCGCCGTTTCGTTCGCGGTGACCGTCGCGGTGACCTCGACGACCGTCTCCTCGGGGAGTTTCTCCAGCTCGGCGCGGACGGTCGGGTCGGTGACGACCACCTGGGCGAGGCCGGTGGCGTCGCGCACGATCAGGAAGGCCACCGACTTGAGCAGGCGGCGGCGGTGCACCCAGCCGGCGATCCGCACTGTCGTGCCGATCCGGGTGGGCAGGTGGTGGGACAGGGTTCGTTGCATGGCGGGCTGCTCCTCGGTCGATCGCCACGCCTTCGCCGCCCTGGGGTGGCGAAGCGTCGCATCAGCCCCAGGGAGGTGTGGGCGAGCGGGAACCTCGCGGTGCCACCACACCTTCACCCCCGCCGAAGCGGGGGCCTCGTTCGTCGCCTGATGACCGGGGCCAGCCGGGCGGGCTCTACTGGGCACGGGTGACCCGCAACCGTTCTTCCCGCAGCTCGGGAGGGTCTTCGCACACCGGCGCCAGACCGCCTCTCAGCACCGGCGGCTCTCTGCGCTGGCGGGTCGGCGCGCTACTCGGCTCCGTCGTCGCTGTTGGCGGTGACCGTAGCACCCGAATCCCGCTCGTGTGACGCACATTTTCGACACTCCGGTGTCCGGCGTCACAACGTTCGGGGCGTGACGCCGGTCGCCCGACGCACATAGACACCCGCCGTCCGGCGTAGGCTCGTTTTCGTGACGATCGAGCACTCCGCGCCGACGACCGGCCAGGCAGCGCGCACCGCAACGGCGGCCCCCGAAGGGCGGCGTCTGCTGCGGATCGAGGCGCGCAACGCCGAGACGCCGATCGAGCGCAAACCGCCATGGATCAAGGTCAAGGCCAAGATGGGTCCGGAGTACACCCAGCTGCGTGGGCTCGTCTCGCGCGAAGGGCTGCACACCGTCTGCCAGGAGGCCGGCTGCCCCAACATCTACGAGTGTTGGGAAGACCGGGAGGCCACCTTCCTCATCGGTGGCGACCAGTGCACCCGGCGCTGCGACTTCTGCCAGATCGACACCGGTAAGCCGGCCGAATTCGACGCCGACGAGCCGCGTCGTGTCGCCGAGTCGGTGGTCTCGATGGGGCTGCGGTACGCCACCATCACCGGCGTCGCCCGTGACGACCTGCCCGACGGCGGTGCCTGGCTGTACGCCGAGACCGTCCGACAGATCCACGCCCTTCAGCCGGGTTGCGGCGTCGAGCTGCTGATCCCCGACTTCAACGCCGTTCCCGAGCAGCTCGCCGAGGTCTTCGGCTCCCGTCCCGAGGTGCTGGCCCACAACGTGGAGACCGTGCCGCGCATCTTCAAGCGCATCCGGCCGGCGTTCCGCTACGACCGCTCGCTGGACGTGATCCGCCAGGCCCGCGCCGACGGCCTGGTCACCAAGAGCAACCTCATCCTGGGCATGGGCGAGGAGCGGGCCGAGGTTTCGCAGGCGCTGCGCGACCTGCACGAGGCCGGCTGCGAGCTGATCACCATCACCCAGTACCTGCGCCCCTCGCCCCGGCACCACCCGGTGACCCGCTGGGTCAAGCCGGAGGAGTTCGTGGAGCTGCGCGAGGAGGCCGAGGAGATCGGCTTCGCCGGGGTGATGAGCGGGCCGCTGGTGCGTTCGTCGTACCGGGCCGGCCGGCTCTACAAGCAGGCGCTCGACGCCCGCGCCGGAGTGGCCGTCACCACCGCCGGCTGATCCGCCAGCAGCGCCGCACGGGCCGTGCGGCGTCCGAATGCCATGATCGTGCGATGACCGCCGGCGTACGCGAACAGCCGCGCGGCGCGGACTCCCCGCGCCCGCGGCCCGGTACGCGCTTGCGCCTGGTCGGCTGGCTCACCGCGGTGGCCGTGGTCGCCGGGGTGGGTTACCGGCTCTGGCTGCTGGTCAACGCGGCGCCGCCGACGAACAGCGACGAGGCCACCATGGGGTTGGCCGCGCTGCACATCGCCCGAGGCGAGGGTTTCCCGGTCTGGTTCTACGGCCAGCAGTACATGGGCACGCTGGAGGCGTACCTGGCCGCGCCGGTGTTCGCCCTGGCTGGCGGGCCGTCACTGCTCGGCCTGCGGCTGCCCACCCTGGCGCTGTACCTGCTGTTCCTTGTGCTGTCCTGGCGGCTGACGCTGCGGCTGACCGGGGACCGGTGGTTCGGGCTCCTGGTGGTGGCGTTGCTGGCGCTCGGCTCGGACCGGGTGGTCAAGAACCAGCTGATCGCCGGTGGCGGCTACCCCGAGATGAACGCCGCCGGGGTGGCGCTGGCCATCCTCGCCGTGGATCTGGCCGCCGGCCGAGCGGGATGGCGGCTGGCGCGGTGGGCCTCGTGGGGGTTCCTGGCCGGCCTGATGCTCTGGGTCGACCCGCTCGTGCTGCCGTACGTGGTGACGACCGGGGCGGTGCTCGTCGGGTTCTGCCGCCGGGAGCTGTGGGGTGCCGCCGGGGCGCTGCTCGGGGCGGCCGCCGTGCTGGGGGCGGCCCCGCTGCTGCTGCACAGCCTGCTGAACGGGCGGAACCCGCTGCACGCGGTGCTCGCCGCCAGCGGTGCGAACGCCACCGCCAGCTGGGCGGACCGGCTGCACGGTGGCCTGCTGCTCGGCCCGTCGCTGGGCATGGGCTTCTGCGCCCCGGGGCAGTGCGACACCTGGCAACTCTGGTGGGCGCTCGCCCTGCCGCTGCTGCTGGCCCTCGGTGCCGCCACCGCCTGGCGGGCACTACGCCGACCGACCACCGAAGCCGGCCCCACCTCGCCAGCCGATGCCGCCTCGCCGGCGGACCTTGCGTCGCCAGCCGGCCCTGCCTTGCCAGCCGGCCCTGCCTCGCTGGTCGATCCCGCTGATGCTGGTCACCCGGTGCTCGTTGTACCCCGGGTGGCGGCGGCGATCCGGCTGGCGCTCGTGCTGGCCGCCGTGGTCACCCTCGGGGCGTACACCGTGAGCAGTTCCGCCGGCCTCACCCCGGTGGAGAGTTCCCGCTACCTGTCCTGCCTGCTCATCTCCCTGCCGGCGCTGCTCTGGCCGGTGTGGACGGTGGCCCGGCGCGGCCCGCGCCCGTCGGCGACCGGCCGGCGCGGCCTCGGGCGGACGCTGGCCCGGCCGGTCGCCCTGGCGCTGCTCGCGGCCACGCTGGGCACCGCAGCCCAGGCCACCTGGCGGTCAGCGCAGACCGCGCCGGCCACCCGGGCCGCCGAGGCCCAGCACACCGAGTTGGTCAGCACCCTGCGGCAGCTCGGCGTACGGCAGGTGCGCGCCGGCTACTGGACCTGCAACCGGCTCACCTTCGCCACTGCCGAGCAGGTGGTCTGCGCGGTCGTCGACGACGCGCTGCGACCCGGTTTCGACCGCTACCCCGCGTACCGGCGGGAGGTGGACGGCGCGTCGGCGCCAGCCTGGGTCGCTCCGGCCGGCTCACCGCTGGCGAACGCGCTCGACGAGCGGCAGCGCGCCAACCCGGGCGCCCTCGATCTGGTCACGATCGACGGCTGGCGGATCTACCTGCCGCAGTGACCTCGCCGGGTGAGCGTCAGTGCGATGCCGCAGGCCCCTCCGGCTGAGACCGCGACCGCCGGAGCGGTTCGCGACTGGTCAACTCGGAGCGGGCTTGTCCTACTGAGGGCCGCCCGGGGCACGCTTCCTGGTCGCGAGGTATGTCAACCACGGAAGAAGGGCAGTCGAGCCGATGAAGAGGCTGGCGTCCAGAGGAAGCGTCCCCATCACCCAAAAGAGCGGAGAGAGCACCCAGAGCACGGAGCCCACCCCGGCAAGAATCCAGCCCGTCCTGGTCACCAATACCGGCTCTTCGCGAAATGGCATCCACCCTCCACCCTCAGCCAGTCCAACCCGCCCTGCCTACGAAGCGTGCGTGCCGGCAGGTATGTGCACCGGAACCGTCCGGAACGGCGCAGGCTGACGCCCACGCAGCACGCCCACGCACAGGCCCTTCTGCTGATCACGCGAACCTATCGAGAGTGGACGGAAGAAGGGTCACGGCGCAATCGCCGGCTCGGTGAGCAGGCCGAGGCGGTGCGCCAGGGCGGCGGCCTCCACCCGGTTGGTCACGTCCAGCTTCGCGATGATCCGGGAAACGTGCACGCTGGCCGTCTTCGGGGAGATGAACAGCTGCTCGGCGATCCGGCTGTTGCTGTGCCCCTCGGCGACCAGTCGCAGCACCTCCCGCTCCCGCGCGGTGAGCAGGTCAGCGCCGGCACCGCCCTGGCCCGTGGTGCGCAGGCCGACCCGCCGCGCCAGGGTGGCAGCCGCCTCGACCAGCGGCACCGCACCCAGCCGTCGGCCGATCTCGGCGGCCTCGGTGACCGCCGCCGCCGTCTCGTCGCGCTCCCCGGCAGCGGCAGCCGACTCGGCGAGCGCCAGCAACGCGCGACCCAGCGGGTACGGCTGCCCGTCGACCCGCCACGCGTCGACCGCCTTTCGCCAGGCCGGCAGCGCCTGGTCGCCGACCGCGAGCAGGGCGGCGACCTGAGCGGCGTGTGCCCGCGCCGCCGGGTGCCGGACGGGCAGGTCGGCGGCGAGCGCCGCCACCGCGACCGACAGGTCCCGGTCGCCCACCCGGGCGGCGGTACGCGCGACGGCGCTGAGCACCGGCCAACCCTCGCGGGGCAGTTGCGGCAGGCTCTCGTCGACCGCCGCGACCCGCGCCGCCCGGACCGCCTCCACCTTGTCGTCGGCGGCCAACGCCGCCTCGATCGCCAACTCGTGCAGGGGCAGCCGGTGGCTCGGCCACAGGTAGGGCCGGCCGAGGAAGGTGAGCGCCCGGTCGACCACTTCGTCGGCGGCAGGGTGGGCGCGGGCCAGCCGTAGCCCGGCACTCAGTTGGAGCCAGTGCAGGCCGGTGACGCCGGACAGGTCGATCCGCGCGGCCTCCGCGCACACCGCCTCGGCCTCGTCCCAGCGACCCAGCGCGATCAACGCCTCGGCCCGGTTGGACAACAGGTACGCCCCGGTGGAGCGACTGATCCCCACCCGACGCGCCTCGGCGACGCCGGCCTCGGCGGCCTGCGCGGACTCGGCGTAGCGGCCCAGCTCGCACAGCACGTCGGACTGGTACACCCGGGCGAGCACCAGCCCCGACGCGTCCCCGGACGCACGGACGACGGCCTCGGCCTGGCTCAGCTCGGCCAGCCCTCGCTCCGGGTCCCGCTCGCCGTGGCAGAGCAGGGCGATCCGCGCGTGCAGCAGGGCGACGTCCTCGCCGAACGCCTCGGCGTCAACGGCGGCCTCGGCGGCCACCCGGGCCGCCTGCTTGGGGTCGATCTTGACCAGGTGCGCGGCGATGTCGGCGAGCAGCCGGACCCGCTCCGCTCCCCGGGGGCCGCCAGCGGCCAGCCGGTACGCCTCATCCAGCTCCCGGCGACCGTCACTCTTGCCGAGCAGGGCCATCAGCCGACCCCGCTGGTTGAGCAGGCGGGCGGCGCGCAGCGGTGCGGCGTCGGCGTCCACCTCGGCCAGGCCGGCCCGGGTCAGCGTGATGGCCCGGCTGAAGTCGCCGGCCGTGACCGCCGCGGCCAGCGTCTGCTCCAGCAACGCCAGGTGGTCCATGCCGAGCAGGTCGGCGGCGTCGGGCACCAGCTCCCACAGCTCCAGCGCCCGCTCCAGCAGTCGGCGCTGCTCGGCGTACGCGTACCGGTCGCCGGCGGCGACCGCTGCGGCCCGTGCCGCGACGAGGGCACGCGGGTGGTCGTGCGCGGCGTACCAGTGGTGGGCGATCTCCGCCGGGGCCCGGCCGGCGGCGACCAGGTGCGGCTGGGCCTCGATGGCGGCGGCGAAGCGGGCGTGCAGCCGGGCGTGCTCGCCGGGCAGCAACTCGTCGTGCACGGCCTCGCGGACCAGCGCGTGCCGGAACTCGTAGTCACCGTCGCGGTCGGCCACCACCAGCTGGGCGGCGACGGCGACGCGTAGCGCGTCCTCCAGCTCGGCCTCGGGCAGCCCGGCGACCTCGGCGAGCAGGTCGTGGGCGAAGCGGGTGCCGCCGGCAGCCGCGATGCGCAGCACCCGCTGGGTCGGCTCGGGGAGTCGGTCCACCCGGGCCAGCAGCAGGTCGCGCAGTGTCTCGGGGAGCGCGGCGCAGCCGAGCGGGGAGCCGGCGACGGCCAACTCCTCGATGAAGAAGGGGTTGCCCTGGGTGCGGCCGTGGACATCGTCGACGGCCCGGGCGGGTGGCTCGGCGCCGAGCAGGTCGGCGAGGATCGCGCCAGTGCCGTCGCGATCCAGTCGGCCCAACTCGACCCGCTCCACACCGCGGGCGCGGTCCAGTTCGGCGAGGAACGGGCGCAGCGGGTGCCCGCGCTGCAACTCGTCGGTGCGGTAGGTGCAGACCAGCAGCAGGCGACCCGGCCGGGCCGCCCGGACCAGGAAGCCGATCAGGTCCCGGGTGGAGCGGTCGGCCCAGTGCAGGTCCTCGATGAGCAGCACCAGCGGGCGGGCGTCGGCGAGTCGTTGGAACAGCTCGGCGACCAGGTCGAACAGGTAACCGCGCGGGGCGTCACTGAGCGGGACGGGACGAGGGCCGGCCAGCGCCGCGGACGCTCGTCCCAGCTCCGGCAGCAGCGGGGCGAACTCCGCCTCGTAGCCGGCGAAGACCTCGGGGCCGTCGGCCCGCAGCACGGCGCGCAGCGCGGCGGCGAACGGAGCGAACGGCAGGCCCGCCTCGCCCAGCTCCAGGCACTGGCCGACCAGCACCCGCGCCCCGCCGCCGGTGGCCCAGCCTCCGAACTCCTCCAGCAGCCGGGTCTTGCCCACGCCGGCCTCGCCACCGACCAGCACGGTGGTCGGCTCCCCCACCCGGGCGCGACCCAGGGCGTCGCGCAGCGCCGCGATCTCACGATGGCGGCCGACGAGGACGGAACTGGCGGCGCGTACGGTCACAGGTTCGAGCATGCCATGACGGCTCCCGCCGACAGCCCCGCCGATCGGCCGGTGGCCGGGCGGCGGGGCGGCGTCGAGTCGGCCGGCCGGCACGGCGGGCGCCGTGGGGGTGGCCGCCGAGGCTGGCGCGGTCACCGGCGGGCGTCGCCGGTGCGGCTGGCGTGCCTGCGCCGACCCAGCCAATCGCGGCCGGCCGGACGCGGCAGCGACCGGGCGAGCCGTTCCGCGGCCGCCTCGGCGCGCAGCTCGGCGGTGTGCGTACGGTGCAGGGAGAGCAGGAAGTCTGCGTCGTTGCCGAACATGTCGGGCTCCTTCGTGGCGTCGTCGTCTTCTGCTGACGACTCTTCGCGCGAAGGCCCCACCCGGGCATGGGCACACCGCCTCATCTTCCCGGCCGGCACCCTCCTTACCCGTCCGTTCCCGGGCGGTGAGGAGACGTAAGGTACTCAGCTGCCCCGGCACCCGGACGCGGATCAACGGGGCAGGCGGCGACCACTAGACTCTGCGGCATGGCAAAGCCCCAGGAGAAGGTCTCGTTCGGCCAGCGGCTGAAGCAGATCGGGATGGTGTTCAAGTTCACCGCCAAGCAGGACCGGTGGTTCGCGCCGTTGGTCGCCGCCGCGGTGCTCATCCCGCTCGCCCTCACCGTGGTCGCGGTCATCCTCTGGAGCTGGATCTGGCTGCCGATCGGCATCCTGTTCGTCCTGCTCGCGGTGCTGATCGTGCTCAACCTCCGGTCCAACAAGGCGATGATGAACGCCGCCGAGGGCCAACCCGGCGCGGCGGCGCAGATCATGGAGAACATGCGCGGCGACTGGCGGGTGACCCCGGCGGTCAGCTCGACCACCCAGATGGACATGGTCCACCTGGTGATCGGCCGCCCGGGCGTGATCCTGCTGGCCGAGGGCAACCCGCAGCGGGTGCGCGGCCTGCTCGGGCAGGAGAAGCGGCGGCTGTCCAAGGTGATCGGCTCCGCTCCCCTGCACGACTACGTGATCGGGCAGGAGGAGGGCGAGCTGCCGATCCGCAAGCTGCGGACGACGCTGCTGCGCCTGCCCCGCGCGCTCTCCGGCAAGGACGTCAACTCGCTGGACAAGCGACTCAAGGCGCTGACCGCCCGGCCGCAGATGCCCAAGGGCGCGATCCCGAAGAACATGCGACCGCCGGGCGCCTTCCGCCAGTCGCGGGGCCGCTGACCCCTCTGGCGTACGCCTGAAAAGAGCCGGACCCGTGTGGGTCCGGCTCTTTCTCGTTGTTCGGCGGGCTCAGCCGCGCGGCGCGTCGACGATGACCGAGTCGGCGAGCCTGTCGTGCAGGCCGCGACGGTGCCCATCCATGATCAGCGCGGGGACGACGAGGGCCAGCAACAGGCCCCGGATCAGTCCTCGGAGCACCCCGATCCGACCGCCGTCGTGCCAGTTCACGCAGCGGATCTTCGTGACGTACATGCCCGGCGTCTGGGCGAACAGGCCGAGGAAGATGCCGTACACCAGGACCAGCACCAGCACCGGCGCCCAGCCGTCGCGTACCGGGTCGGCGAAGATGTTGGACACCAGCAGGCAGAGCACCCAGTCGATGATCAGCGCCCCGAAGCGGCGTCCGAGGGTCGGCGGGGTGAAGGTGGGGTCGGTGGCCGGCGCTGCCGGGACGTGCGGATTG
The DNA here is from genome assembly GCF_900090275.1 of Micromonospora zamorensis. Taxonomy (NCBI): domain Bacteria; kingdom Bacillati; phylum Actinomycetota; class Actinomycetes; order Micromonosporales; family Micromonosporaceae; genus Micromonospora; species Micromonospora zamorensis. The sequence goes on from NZ_LT607755.1 coordinate 4,587,223, forward strand.
GTCACAGCGATCAAGGGTATCCGCGTCGCGACGAGGGCTCGCCGGGTGCCGCCACCGCTGTGTGCCGATTCAGGCCAAAGGCATCAGATGTCACTACACTGGCACAGTCGGTACGACGTTCGCGGCGGGCCGAAGGCGTGAACAGGGGCGCCGCTGACGCTCCGCGAGGGACGTAACACGGCAGAAACAACGGAGACACGGCCGGGCAACCCCCCGGCCATAGCGTCGCCAGAAGCCTAGCCACCCCGTGGACGTGCCAGGAGGATGTGTGTTCGCCAACCCCGAGGAACTGCTGCGATACCTCAAGAACGAGGACGTGAAGTTCGTCGACGTTCGTTTCTGTGACCTGCCCGGCGTGATGCAGCACTTCAACCTGCCGGTCGAGTCCGTCAACGACGATCTCTTCACCGACGGCCTCGCGTTCGACGGTTCGTCGATCCGCGGTTTCCAGGCGATCCACGAGTCGGACATGCTCCTGCTCCCGGATGTCGCCACCGCGTTCATCGACCCGTTCCGCGCGCAGAAGACTCTCGCGCTGAACTTCTTCATCCACGACCCGTTCACCCGCGAGGCCTACAGCCGCGACCCGCGCAACGTGGCGAAGAAGGCCGAGGCGTACCTGGCGGCCAGCGGCATCGCCGACACCGCCTACTTCGGCGCCGAGGCGGAGTTCTACATCTTCGACTCGATCCGCCACGAGACCTCGGCGCACCAGTCGTTCTACTACATCGACTCGATCGAGGGCGCCTGGAACACCGGCCGCGAAGAGCCGGGCGGCAACCGTGGTTACAAGACCGCCTACAAGGGCGGCTACTTCCCGGTGCCGCCGGTCGACCACTACGCCGACCTGCGCGACTCCATCGTGCGCCGCCTCGTCGACACCGGCTTCAACGTGGAGCGCTCGCACCACGAGGTGGGCACGGCCGGCCAGTCCGAGATCAACTACCGGTTCTCCACCCTGCTGCACGCCGGTGACCAGCTCCAACTCTTCAAGTACATCGTGAAGAACGAGGCCTGGGCCAACGGCAAGACCGCGACGTTCATGCCCAAGCCGCTCTTCGGCGACAACGGCTCCGGCATGCACACCCACCAGAGCCTCTGGCTCAACGGTGAGCCGCTGTTCTACGACGAGACCGGCTACGCCGGCCTGTCCGACATGGCCCGCTGGTACATCGGTGGTCTGCTGCACCACGCGCCGTCGCTGCTGGCCTTCACCAACCCGACGATCAACTCGTACCGTCGTCTGGTGCCGGGCTTCGAGGCGCCGGTCAACCTGGTCTACTCGCAGCGCAACCGCTCGGCCTGCACCCGCATCCCGGTGACCGGCAGCAACCCGAAGGCCAAGCGCGTCGAGTTCCGCGTCCCGGACCCGTCGGCCAACGTCTACCTGGCCTTCTCGGCCATGATGATGGCCGGCCTCGACGGCATCAAGAGCAAGATCGAGCCGCCGACGCCGATCGACAAGGACCTCTACGACCTTCCGCCGGAGGAGTGGGGCGACGTCAAGCAGGTGCCGGGCTCGCTGTCGGCCGTGCTCGACTCGCTCGAGGCCGATCACGACTACCTGCTCGACGGCGGCGTCTTCACGCCCGACCTGATCTCCACCTGGGTCGACTGGAAGCGCGCCAACGAGGTCGACCCGGTGCGCCTGCGCCCGACCCCGCACGAGTTCGCCATGTACTACGACTGCTGAGCAGTCTGGGCACGACGACTGCTGAGTAGTCACCGCACCACCGGCCGGGCCGGCTCCGCGATCGCGGAGCCGGCCCGGCCCCGTTACGCGCCCACCCCCGCACCCCGCAGGCCCCCGCGCCCCACGTCCCACAGGCCCCGCGCCCCACGTCCAACAGGCCCCGCGCCCCACGTCCCACAGGCCCCGCGTCCCGCGCCCGCGCCCGCGCCCGCGCCCGCGCCCGCGCAACTTCAGGGATGTTGCTGCCTCCCAGGCACCGTAGGCAGCACTTTCCCTGAAGTTGCCCGGATCTTGGACTGGGCCGGGACGGGGATCGCGCTCGATCATGGTTGTAGTGGCCACCAGGGCGGCTCGAAGCCCCTATATCCATGATCGAGCACGATCTTGGCCGCCCAGACACGTCGATCATGATCTTGGCCGGGCGTTCCGTCCGAATTGTCCCCGCCAACCTCATGATCGACGGGTTGGACCCGGGCGGTGGGTGGTGCGCGGGAGGACGATCACGGTCAGGGTCAGGAGCAGGGCGGTCATCGCCAGGGCGCCGGGTGCCTTGGTGAAGCGGGCCAGGTTCGTGCCGTCGGGCAGGGCCAGGAAGGCCGCCACCGCCACTGGCAGCACAAACCACGTCGTTCGGGCGGCGGTGAGTGCGAGCAGCGCCAACGGCCAGGTCGCGTACCAGGGGTGGAAGACCGGGGACAGGACGACGGTGGCGACCAGCGCCAACGCGGCGCCGTGCAGCACCACCCGAGGGCGCGCAACCTCGACCCGCGCCACATCGACCCGTGCGCCCTCGACCCGCGCCCCATCCACCCGCGCGCCCTCGACCCGCGCCCCATCGACCCGCGCCCCATCCATCCGCGCGCCCTCGACCCGTGCCACCCGCCGGGCATCGCTGAAGCCGCGCAGTGCCCGCCAGGCCCGCCACCAGAGCACCACCAGCACCCCGGCCAGCAGCAGCAGGGCGACTGCCCGGACCACCGGCACCGCCTGCGGGTCCCGGCCGACCAGCGCACCGGCGTAGTCCACCACGAACCCGACGGCGGTGGGTGGTGACGTCCACTGTTCCGAGTCGCCGCTGTGGGTCAGCCCGCCCACCCAGCCGAACCCGAGCCCGGACACCGCCGAGGTGACCAGCACCGCTCCGAGCAGCCCACCGACCAGCCAGCCGCCGTCGCGCAGCAATGCCCGTACGGTGTGACGACCACGGACTGCGGCCAGTGCGGCGAACGGCACCACCACGACCGCGCTGGCCTTCACCGTCACCGCCAACCCGAGCAGCGCCCCGGCCAGGAGCAGTGCCGCAGGCCAACCCGGTCGCCGGATCGCCACCAGCAGCCCACACAGCAACAGGCCCAGCATCACGGCGTCGTTGTGCGCGCCGGCAATGAGGTGCACCCCGACCAGCGGGGCGGCCAACGCCAGCCACGCGGCCCGCCGGGTCGGCACCCCGGCTGCCCGTGCCAGGCCGGGCAGGCAGATCGCGGCCAGCACCAGCCCCGCCACGGCGATCACCCGCAGCAGCACCACAGTGCCGGTGAGCCCGCCGCCGAGCGTGACCGCGAGTGCCGCGAGTAGGACGAAGACCGGCCCGTACGGTGCCGGAGTGTCCCGCCAGATCGGTGCAACCGTGTCCAGCCACGGGCAGCCCGCCGCCGCCACCCCCACCGCGTACGGGTCGACGCCGTGCGCGTACGTCCAGCCCTGGCAGGCGTACGAGTAGACGTCCCGGCTGCCCAGCGGTGGCGCGACGAGTAGCGGCAGCGCCCACACCCCGGCCGTGACGTACGCCCAACGGGTCGACGGCACACCCTCGCGCAGCGACCACCAGGCACCGACCAGCAGCGCGGTGCCGACCAGCCAGCAGATCAGCGTCGCCGGGCCGTCCGGGGTTCGCCAGATCGACGCCGGTGTCGCGCCGAGCGGGGCGTCGGGCAGCGCCCCGCCGAGGTAGCCGGCCACGGTCAGCAGGACCGCGCCGGCCAGGCCCGCGTACCGGGCGAGGCGTGCCGACAGAGGCCCAGGCGGCGACGGAACACGCGAGGGCGGAACAGGCGGCGGAACAGGCGCGCCGGAAGCGGTCACCGGCGCACCTTCCCTCAGTCGGCGGCGACCGGCTGACGGGCCGCCCGAGCCGACCGTACCAACCGGACGACCACCACGATCACCAACAGCGTCATCAGCGGCGCCCCGACCGTCTTGGTGAACCGGGGCAGCCCGGTGCCGTCCGGCAGCACCAGGAACGACGCGACGAGGGCGACCACTGTGAACCAGCCGGTACTGCGGGCGGTGGCGGCCAGCACGAACAACGGCCACGTCCAGTACCAGGGGTGCACCACTGGAGAGAGCGCGACGGTGACGGCGAGCGCGAGGCCGGCGTAGTACAGGGGGTCGCGGGTGCGGGCCCGCCACCAGAGCCAGACGAGGAGGACGGCCAGGACCACCACGGCTATCCCGCGTGTCACCGGCAACGCGTCGATGTGAGCGCCGAACAGCGCGGCGACGTAACCGACGGTCTGACCGACGGCGGTCGGCGGGGACGTCCAGGCGACGGCGGCGCCGCCCCCGGACAGCCCGCCGACCCAGCCGAAGTCCAGTCCGCCGGCGATTGTCACTCCCAGCACGGCGGCGACCGTGCCGCCGACCACCCAGCCGCCGTCGCGGATCAGCGTCCGGAGCCGGTACGGGCCGGCGGTGGCCGCCAGCGCGGCGAACGGGACCACCACCACGGCGGTGACCTTGATCGACACGGCGACTCCGAGGAGCAGCCCGCCGACCAGCAGCATGCCGCGTCGGCGCGGGTGTGCGGCCACCACGGCCAGCCCGCCCACCAGCGCGGCGAGCATCAGTATGTCGTTGTGTGGACCACCGATGAGGTGCGCGGCGACCAGCGGGGAGCCCAGCGCCAGCCAGACCGCCCGCTTGGCCGGCACCCCGGCCCGGCGCGCCAGCACCGGCAGCGCCCACGCGCTCAACACCACGCCGAGCAGCGCCAGCGCCCGGAACAGCACGATGCTGGCGGTCAGCGAGCCGGCGACCTTGACCACCGCAGCCGCGACGAGCACGAAGAGCGGCCCGTACGGCGCGGGGGTGTCCCGCCAGATGTAGGAGACCGAGTCCAGCCAGGGGCAGGGCAGCGCGGAGACGCCCTGCTCGTACGGGCTGATGCCACCGGCGAAGCTGGCGCCCTGACACGCGTACGCGTACACGTCGCGGCTGCCGAAGGGCGGCGCGACCAGCAGCGGCAGCAGCCACAGCCCCACGGTGAGCAGCGCCCAGCGAGTCGACGGGCCGCCGTCGCGCAGCGCCCACCAGGCGTACGCCATCAGGCCGGTGCCGACCGCCCAGGCGGCCAGGATCAGCGGGCCGTTGGTGCCCTGCCAGATGCTGACCGGGGTGCTGCGCAGGGGGCCGCTGGGAAACGCGCCGCCGAGGAACGCGGACAGCGCGAGCAGCATCGAGCCGGCCAGGCCGGTCCAGCGCGCGAGGTGGGGAGGCACGCCCGACATGCTGCCAGCACGCCGGTGGGTGACCGACGGCAGGACCGTCAGCAGTGGTTGGCCGGTGCCAGGCTGCTGGAGATCGAGTAGTCGCCGGCCGCGCGTACCCGCACCTCGGTCCACCCGTCCGCGCCGGGTCGCAGGCAGCCGTCCGGGCCATCGAGCGACAGCCACCGTGACCACCGCACCTTGACCGGCACGTCGCCGGGCGTGGCCGTCAGCCGGACCGCGCCCCGGTCGGCGGTGACGAGCCGGCCGGGGGCTCCGACCAGCGGCGTCGGATCGACCACCTCGTACAGGTGCCAGGTCGGATCGCGCCAGACCTCCCGCAGGTACGGCAGGTCGCCGCGGATCAACGCGGCCTCGTCGCGGCCCCACCGGTCGGCGGGAGCGTCCGGAGCGACCACCACGTAGGTGACCGCCTTGTCGCGGAGCCACTGCTCGTAGGTCTGGGCGCTCAGGGTGCCGTCGTAGAACAGCGCGTTGCGGTCGCTGTCGACCTGGCGCTCCCAGCCACGGGCCAGCGGCACGGTCGGTGGCAGGTACGCGGACTCCCAGTGGTCGCGCAGCGGCACCACCTCGACCCGCCCGACGGGCTGCCGTCGGTCGAGTTCCGCGACGAGCGGGCGGTAGAAGGCCGGGGCGCTCTCGGCGGCGCCGGCCCGGGTGACGTCACTCAGCATCACCGGGGACTGCCACCAGACCGTCGCGGCGAGCAGCCCGGCAAGCCACGGGCCGGGCAGCGGCGCGTACCCGGCCAGCACGGGCAGCGCGAAGAGCAGCGGCAGGCGCAGCGCGTTGGATCCGATCGGGCTGGGCACGTAGTACGCGCCGACCAGGAGCAGCACGGTGAGCAGCGCGCCGACGCGCAGCACCCGGCGACGACGCGGCAGCACGACCGCCACCAGCACCGCGAGCGCGACGTTGATCCGCATCGACTCGGCCGAGTACGGCTGGGTGCCCCCGTTGCCGAAGAGCAACGCGATCGGCGCCAGGGTGACGGCGGGCGCCACGGCCAGCACGAGCCCCTCCGCCAGTGGTCGCTCCGAGCGCCACCCACCGGGCAGTGCACGGCCGGGCCCGTCGCCTCGGCGCAGGGCGGCCAGCAGCAGCGCCGCGCCGGCCAGACCGGTGAACAGGCCGGCGACCGGGCTCGCCGCCGTCGCCAGGGCGGCGCAACCGGCGGCGAGTGCCAGGCGAACCGGGCGTGGCGGGCGTTCCGCGCTGACCGCGCAGAGCGCCAGCAGCCCGAACGCCAGCCCGACGGCGAAGGTGACCCGACCGCTCGCCAGGTTGCCGACGAGGACCACGGCACCGAGGACGCCGGCCAGCAACGACCGGCGGGCCCGGCCCCGGACGAACAGCCAGCCCAGCGCCGCCGCGCCGAGCACGGCGGCGACGGCCCCCAGCGGACGCATCCCGATCAGCGCGCCCAACCTGGCCGTGAACAGGCTGTAGCCGTACTGGTTGACGCCGCCGTACCAGCCGAGGTCGATCGGCGCGGCACCGTACCGGTCGGCGAACTCGGCGCGGGCCACCTGGGCCGCGAGGTCCGTGCCCATCCGCGGCGCGAGCAGGAACGCGGCGGCGAGCACGACCGCGGCCCCGGTCGCCGCCGCCCAGACCACCTGCGGGGACCGCGTGGCCGGGCGGGTCGACGCGTCAGGCATTCAGGACCCGTTCCGTCGCGGCACGGGAGCGGCGGCCGACGCGCAGGTACTCGTCGAGGAACTCCCCCGGGTCGTCCCGCCCGAGGAGTCGGACCACGCCGGCCAACTCCACCCCGTGCCGGGGCAACTGGTCGCCGGCCCGGCCCCGGACCAGCATCAACGCGTTGCGGACCTGCGCGGCCAGGGACCACCCGGCGGCCATCTCCGCGGCGTCCGTCGGGTCGATCAGGCCGGCCCGCTCGGCGGCCGCGAGGGCATCGAGGGTACGCGTGCCGCGCAGCGACGGGACCCTGCCCGCGTGCCGGAGCTGGACGAGTTGCACGGCCCACTCCACGTCTGCCAGCCCGCCGCGCCCCAGCTTGGTGTGGGTGGCCGGGTCGGCGCCCCGGGGCAGCCGCTCGGTCTCCACCCGGGCCTTGATCCGCCGGATCTCGACGACCTGCTCGCGGGTCAGCCCCTCGGCCGGGTAACGCACCGGGTCGATCATCGCCTCGAACTCGGCGCCCAGCTCGGCGTCGCCGCAGACGAACCGGGCGCGCAGCAGGGCCTGTGCCTCCCACACCCGCGACCAGCGGGCGTAGTACGCCGCGTACGCGGCGAGGCTGCGGACCAGCGGACCCTGCCGGCCCTCCGGGCGCAGGTCGGCGTCGACGCCCAGCGGCGGGTCGGGGGCGGGCACGCCGAGCAGTCGGCGCAGCTCCTCGGCGATCGCGTGGGCGGCGGCGCTGGCGGCGCTCTCGCTGGACCCGGCGGGTGGGTCGTAGACGAAGAGCACGTCGGCGTCGGAGAGGTAGTTCGACTCGTACCCGCCGAGCCGTCCCATGCCGATCACCGCGAACCGCAGCCCTTCCGGGGCCGGCTGGCTGGCCTGGGCGGCGCGCAGTGCGGCGGCCAAGGTGGCGTCGGTGACGTCGGCGAGGGCCGTGCCGACCTGGGTGATGTCGGCCAGCCCCGGTGCCGGCCGGTTCGCGCCGTCCGGTCGGGTGGGTGTGGGTGCGAGCGCGCCCGCCCGGCAGAGCACGTCGGCGCAGGCCACCCGGACCAGCTCCCGGCGCCGCAGTGCGCGTACCGCGCGGGTGGCCTCGACCGGGTCGGCGTGCCGGGCCGCTGCGGCGAGGAACCCCTCCCGGAGCACCTCGCGGGAGCGGGGCGCCAGCTCGTTCTCCTCGGCCAGCAGCCGCAGTGCCTCCGGGTCGCGGGCGAGCAGGTCGGCGACGTACCGGGACAGGGCCAGGACCCGGGCCAGCCGACGGGCGACCGGGCCACCGTCGCGCAGCAGCCGCAGATACCAGGGGGTGCTGCCCAGCTTGTCGGAGACCTTCCGGTAGTTGAGCAGCCCCCGGTCCGGTTCCGGCGCGTCCGCGAACTCGCTGAGCAGCACCGGCAGCAGGGTCCGCTGGATGGCCGCCGTGCGGCTCACCCCGCCGGTGAGCGCCTGGAGGTGCCGCAGCGCCCCGGCCGGGTCGGCGAACCCGAGGATCTCCAGCCGGTGCCTGGCCGCCTCCGGGGTGAGGCGCAGCCCGTCGGCCGGCACCCGGGCCACCGACTCCAGCAGCGGCCGGTAGAGCAGCTTGGCGTGCAGCCGGCGTACCTCGGTGGCGTGGGTGACCCACTCGGCCCGGAAGCTCTCCACGGCGCTGCGCCCCGGCGCCGCCGTGAAACCCAGCGCGGCGGCGAGCCACCGCAGCGCGCCCGGCTCGGTGGGAACGGTGTGCGTACGACGCAGGCCCTGTAGTTGCAGCCGGTGCTCGACGCTGCGCAGGAAACGGTAACCGCGCAGCAGCGCCTCGCCGTCGGCCCGGCCGACGTAGCCACCGGCGACCAGCGCGCGCAGCGCCGGGATGGTGCCCGGCGCCCGCAGCGTCTCGTCCCCGCGACCGTGTACGAGTTGCAGCAACTGGACGGCGAACTCGATGTCGCGCAGCCCGCCGGGGCCGCGCTTGATCTCGCGCTCCAATTCCTTCGGCGGGATGTGGTCGATGATCCTGCGCCGCATGGCGCGGACGTCCTCGACCGCCTCGGGTCGCTCGGCCGCCCGCCAGACCAGCGGCGCGAGCTGGTCGATCCACTCCTGGGCCAGCGGGAGGTCACCTGCGGCCGGGCGGGCCTTGAGCAGCGCCTGGAACTCCCAGGTGCGCGCCCACCGCTGGTAGTAGGCCAGGTGGCTGGCGAGGGTCCGCACCAGCGGGCCCCGGTTGCCCTCTGGGCGCAGGGCGGCGTCCACCGGCCAGGCGACCAGCCCGCAGATGTGGATCAGCCGGGTCGCCACCAGGGTCGCGGCGGCCAGGTCGGCGTCCTCGGCGGCCACGAAGATGACGTCCACGTCGGAGACGTAGTTCAGCTCGCCGCCGCCGCACTTGCCCATCGCCACCACCGCGAGCCGAGGCCGCTCGGTGCCCTCCGCCAGTTCCGCGACGGCCACCTCGTAGGCGGCGGCCAACGTCGCGTCGGCCAACGCGGAGAGCGCGGCCATCGTCTGCTCCAGACCGCGCCCGCCGGTCAGGTCGGCCGCCGCGATCCGCAGCAGCGCCAACCGGTACGCGGTCCGCAGCACCGCCACCGGGTTGCCACCGGCGGCCGGCTCCAACCGCCCCTCGGCGATCGGCGCGAGCCCGTCCGGGGCGGTCCGCAGTGCCGTGCAGTGGTCGGGATGGGCCACCAGGTGATCGCCGAGCGCCGACGAGGCACCCAGCACCGCGATCAGCCGCCGCCGCAGCCCCGGGTCGGCGTGCAGCTCCGCGAGCAGCGGCGAGTCGACGGCGCCGTCGGTCGTGCGGCGTTCGGCCTCGACGATGCGGTGCAGTTGGCGCAGCGCCAGGTCCGGGTCGGCGGCCCGGGACATCGCGGCGAGCAGCTCACCGGCCGGCTCGTCGGCCGGCTCCTGCTCCTCCAGCCGCCACAGCCGCAGCCCGTCCGGGCCGAGCAGGTCGGCGGCACGGGCGCCGCCGTCGCCCTCGGCGGTGCCGAAGCCGTACCGGGCGAGCCGGCCCGTTGCCCTGGTCGGCCGGCTCATCAGTGCCCGAGCAGCGGCAGGCCACGCCGCATCGTGCTGTCGTCCAACTCACCGAGGGCCAGCGCGGCGAACCGGGCGGCGAACGGCTGCCAGACCTCCTCGATGTCGGGCAGCACCGAGGCGCAGGCCGCGACCACCAGCTCCGGGTCGTAGCCCAGCTCGGCGAGTTGGGCCGAGTCGGTGGCCCAGTCGGCGATCATCGCGGCGTCGCACTCGATGTGGAACTGCAGACCCCAGGCCCGGTCACCGAGCCGGAACGCCTGGTGCGGGTAGCGGGTGGACGCGGCCAGCAGGGTGGCACCCCGGGGCAGCTCGGTGATCTCGTCGGCGTGCCACTGGAGCACGTCCGGGATCAACGGCACGTACCGGAACAGCGGGTCGTTCTCGGCGGCGTCGCGCCGGCCGACCACACCCGGGCCGATCTCCGGCCCGGATGGACTCCGCTCGACCAGGCCGGCATGCGCGGTGGCGAGCAGTTGCGCGCCCAGGCAGACGGCCAGGGTCGGCACCCGGTAGCGGACCGCCTTGCGCAGCAGGCCCTCCACCGCCGGAAACCACTGTGCGCCGGGCGAGCCGTCCGGCAGCGGGTACGCCTGCTGGTCGCCGCCGAGCACCACCAGCGCCGCGTATCCCTCCAGGTCGGCGGGGAGCTCGTCGCCGGCGTGCGGGCGAACCACCCACAGCTCCAGCCCAGCCTCGGTCAGCCACTCGCCCAGCCGGCGTGCGTCGTCGGTCGGGTCGTTCTCGATCACCAGCGCGGTTGCCACAGGTCGAGGCTAGCCGGTGCGCCGCGCGGCGCAGCGCCCCGCCACAGGCCCATGCTTCCGGTGGTGTCCCTCTGCGGCGGCCGGGACCTGGCGTGGTCGTTAGGCTCAGCGGTTGTGATCAGCGACGACACCGCAGCCGTCCGCCCGCCCGTGCTGCTCCCGGGCGACGCGGTGCTGCTGGTGTCGCCGTCCGGCCCGACCTCGCCCGAGCGGGTGGCCCGGGGCATGGAGCTGCTCACCGGGTGGGGCCTGCGCCCGATGCCGGCGCCGAACGCGTACGCCCGCCACGGCTACCTCGCCGGCACCGACGACCTACGGGCCGCCGACCTGAACACGGCCTTCACCGACCCGGAGATCCGCGGGGTGATCTGCACCCGGGGCGGGTACGGCGTCCAGCGGGTCGTGGACGCCATCGACATGGCCGCCGTCCGCCGCGACCCGAAGGTGGTGGCCGGATTCTCGGACATCACCGCGTTGCAGTTCGCACTGTGGCGGGGTGCCCGGCTGACCGGAGTGCACGGCCCGGGAGCGGCCTGGCGCGACGAGCGGACCCCGCTGCGCTCCGCCGAGTCCCTGCACGCGGCGCTCATGACGACCGAACCGGTGTCGATCACCGCGGTGCCCACCGAGGAGACCTTCGGCGTACGCGTCCCGGGCCTCGCCACCGGCACCCTGCTCGGCGGCAACCTGTGCATGATCGCCGCCTCGATCGGCACACCGGACCTGCCCGACCTGACCGGGGCGGTGCTGTTGATCGAGGACGTGCAGGAGCCCCCGTACAAGGTCGACCGGATGCTCACCCAGCTGCGCCGGGCCGGCGCGCTGGACGGGCTGGCCGGGGTGGCGGTCGGGCAGTTCACCGACTGCGGTGACGGCTGGGACACCACGATCGTCGACGTGCTCACCGAACGCCTCGGCGACCTGGGCGTACCGGTCCTCGGCGGCCTCCCCATCGGCCACGGCCCCAACCAGCTGACCGTCCCGGTGGGCACCCAAGCGACCCTCAATGCCGAAAACGGCACCCTGACCGCATCCCCCGCAGTCCAGTAACGCACCCCCACACCCACCCCTGCCCTCCCCGCGCTCCCCCGCCCCTCCCCGCGCTCCCCCGCCCTTCCCCGCCCCGGTGATCAAGAGGTTTGCGTCAACTTCGGGCGGGATTCTGACGCAAACCTCTTGATCAACCAGGCGGCGCGGGGAGGGCGGGGCGGGGGTCAGGGGATCAGGTGGGCTACTGCTCCTATTTCCAGGGCGGCCCAGACGCCCTGGGGGGTCAGGGTGATGCCGTGGGGTTCGGCGTTGGCGGTGGGCAGGTCGTGGCCGTCGAACCGGCCCGTGCCGTCGATGTGGCCGATCCGGTTGGCACCCCACTCGGTGAACCAGGCGCCGCCGTCCGGGTCGGCCACGATCGCGTGTGGGCGGGCCGCCCGGTCCGGCAGCGGGAACTCGGTCATCTCGCCATCCGGGGTGATCCGGCCGAGCTGACCGGCGGCGATCTCCACGAACCAGATCGCGCCGTCACCGCCGAGGGTGATGCCGACCGGGCCGGCGTTCGCGGTGGGCACCGGATGCAGCGTCACCCGGCCGTCGAGGTCGATCCGGCCGATCGCGTTCGCCTGGTTGAGGGTGAACCAGAGCGCCTGGTCCGGGCCAGCGGTGATCATCGAGGCGAACCCGCCGGTCACCGGCAGCGGGAAGATCTCGACGGTGCCGTCGGTGCCCACCCGGCCGATCGTGTCGGAGTTCATTCCGGCGTACCAGAGTGCGCCGTCGGGGCCGGCCGCGATGCCGCACGGCCCAGTGTCGGTTGGCAGGACGACCACGCGCTGCTCGCCGTCGACGCTGATCCGGCCGATCCGGTCATCCCCGGAGCGGGTGAACCAGAGGGCGCCGTCCGGTCCCGTGGTGATGATCAGCGGTCGGCCACCGGCCGGGTCCAACGGGTAGGTCCGGATCCCGCCGTCGGGGGCCAACCGGGCGATCGCACCGGCGTGGACCAGCGTCAGCCAGAGCGCGCCGTCCGGGCCGGCAGTGATGCCGTACGGGCCGGCGCCCGGCGCGGCGAGTGGGATCTCACGAATCTCGGCGGTCGTCACGAGGCGTGGTCCTTTCGTCGGGGTTTTCCCACCCTGATCGCAGGGACGTCGACGTTGCAACCGGTTTGTCCGGCCGCTGGTCGCAGATTGTCAGCCCGCTGACAGGTTCGCCATGGGCCGCGCCCAGACTTTCCGGTCACTGTCGGTGACGTCATCGCAGCATCAACGACAACCTGGAGGACTGATGTTCCGCACGATGTCGAAGAAGCACCTGCTGGCCAGCGTGGCCGCCGCCGGTGTGCTCGGCGTGGGGATCGCCGCCCCCACGATGGCGTTCGCCGCTGACGGCAGCACCCCGACGCCGAGCCCCAGCAGCAGTGAGCAGCCGCAGCAGCAGGACCGGCAGGGCGACAAGAAGGGCGAGCGGCAGGGCGAGTTCGCCGAGAAGCTCGCCACCGAGCTGGGCGTCCCCACCGACAAGGTGACCGCCGCGCTGGAGAAGCTGCGCGAGCAGCACAAGCCGGCCGAGCGGCCGGAGCGCCCGTCAGCCGAGGACCGGCAGGCCGCGCTCAAGGAGCGGCTGGACCAGGCGGTCAAGGACGGCAAGCTCACCCAGGAGCAGGCCGACGCCATCACCAAGGCCGTCGAGGCCGGCGTCTTCCCCGGCCCCGGCGGCCACCGCGGTCCGGGCGGTCACGGCGGTCCCGCGGGTACGCCGGGCAAGTAACCCCGGCAGACCCGCGGGTAGGCCGGGCAGGTAACCCCGGCAGCCCTCTGGTCGAACCGGGCCCACCCCGGCTTGATCCACTCGGGTTTCGTGAAGTGGCGGTGTCCGGCGCACCCGGACACCGCCATTTCCTTGAGCCGGAGTTGATCATCACTGCCGAGCCCCAGCGAGGCAGGTACGCCAGCCCCGAGCCGCACCGGCACCGACGCAACGGGTCAACCCCGAGGCGCCGGCCGGGAGCGCATCAGCCCTGGGCGGGCGGAGGGCTGAACACACCCAGGTGGTTTCCGGCCGGGTCGAGCAGGTGGGCGAGGGTGAGGCCGCTCGGTGCCGTACGGGCCGCCACCAGCACCTTGCCGCCGGCCGCCTCCGCTCGCCGGCAGGTTTCCGACACGTCGGTGACCTCGGCGTAGAACACCGCGTAGTTCGGTGACGTCCCGTCGGTGGCCCGGATCGCCCCGCCGATCCCGGTGTCGCCACCGGCGCCGGTCACCCGGTAGGACCCGCCGCTGCCTGCGCCCTGCTCCTCGAAGGTCCAGCCGAACAGCTCTCCGTAGAAGCGCTCCGCCTCCTCCGGCCGGTCGGTGCCGATCTCGAACCAGGTGATGGGCGTCGTGGACATTCTGCTGCCTCCAGAGTTTCCGTGCCGGCCGTTCGGCCGTCGTCTGGAGCAGTCTCTGGGTCGTCCGCGACACCGTCCTGTCGGTGTTTCCGGATCACCCGACGGAGACCCGCTACCGGAAACCCGGTCAGACCAGGCTCAGTGAGCGGACCCGCTCGCGCGGAATGTCCAGGTCGGTCGGGCGCAGCTCGCGGGACACCACGTCGGGCAGCGCCTGGACGCTTTCGATCCGGTCGGTGCGGAAGCAGCGCAGCTCGTCGCGCAGTCGGCACCAGGCCAGCAGATACCAGTGTCGCGGGTTACCGAGGTAGCCCAGCGGCTCGACGTCACGGACCGAGCCGGCGCCGGCCCGGTCCGCGTACCTGATGCGCAGCACCCGCCGCGCGGCGACCGCGTCGGCGACGAGGGCCGGGACGGGCGTGGCTGGCCCGTCGCCGACCAGGTGCACGCGGCCGGCGAGGCGGTGCGCCTCGACGGCGTCGGCGGCCGGCAGCACCGCCATCAACTTGCGCAGCGCGGTGCCACCCGGCCCGGCGAACGGCGTGCCGGCGAGCCGGCGTAGCGCGACGGCCATCGCGACCGCCTCGGCCGCGGTCAGGTTGACCGGCGGCAGAGTGCGGGCGCGATCCACCACGTAACCGCCGGTGCGCCCAGGCTCGGCCCAGATCGGCACCCCGGCCTCCTGTAGCGCGCCGATGTCCCGTTCGATGGTGCGGCTGCTCACCTCGAAACGCGCGGCCAACCAGCGGGCGCTGCGCGGCCTCGGCGACACCGCCCGCAGCTCCTCGACCAGCGCGTAGAGACGGTCCGTACGGTTCATGCCCGGCACGCTACGGCCGGGGTACGACGCCCGTCGGCGACCGCCCGCACTGCGACGCGGACGGCCGCCACAGCAAGACGCGGACGGCCGCCACAGCGAAGCGGACAGCCGCCACAGCGAAGCGGACAGCCGCCTCAGGCGATGCAGGCGCAGACGATCAGCGCGGCGCCGAAGTGGGTGGCGGCGCTGACCCGGGCCGCCGGGTGCGGCTCGTCCGAGCAGATGACCTCGCCGAGCTTGCCCGGGGTGAGCAGGTCGAGCACGAAGAAGGCCAACGCCATGATGGCCAGCCCGACGATGCCGAAGACCACCGTGGAGGCGAGCCCCCTGCCGAAGTCGCTGTAGCTGGTCAGGATCGCGGTGAACACGATCCCGGCGATGCCGAGCTGGTTGGCGGCCAGCAGCAACCCCGCGTTGGAGTTGCGCTGCACCCAGATCAGGTCGCGCAACCGACCGGGCGTGAGCAGGTCGACCAGCACGAAGCCAGCCGCCATGAGCCCCACGCCGACGATCCCGAACACGACGCTCTGCCAAGCACCGCTGAGCAGATCCTCCAGCACCGACTGCCTCCCGACTCTCCGCCCGGAGGGGGTACCGGCGCGGTGATCGAGACGATAGCGGCAGCGCGCAAGCGCGTCAGCCCCGCGGTTACAGCGCCAGGTAGCGCTGCCGCTGCAACCGCGTCAGCCCGCGGTTACAGCGCCAGGTAACGCTGCCGCTCGTACGGGGTGACCTCGCGCCGGTACTGCTCCCACTCGGCCCGCTTGTTGCGCAGGAAGAAGTCGAAGACGTGCTCGCCGAGCACCTCGGCGACCAGCTCGGAACCGGCCATCACGTCGATCGCCTCGGCGAGGTTCTCCGGCAGCGCTTCGTATCCCATGGCACGCCGCTCGGCGCTGGTCAGCGACCAGACGTCGTCCTCGGCGCCCGGCGGCAGCTCGTAGCCCTCCTCGATGCCCTTCAGGCCGGCGCCGAGCAGCACCGCGAAGGCCAGGTAGGGGTTGGCCGCCGAATCGGGTGAGCGGACCTCGACGCGGGCCGAGTTGGGCTTGCCGTACGCGGGAACCCGGACCAGCGCGGACCGGTTGAGGTGACCCCAGCAGACGTACGCGGGGCTCTCGGTGATCCGGTCCGGCAGGGCCTGCGGGAAGAGCCGCTTGTACGAGTTGACCCACTGGTTGGTGACCGCTGTGTATTCCCGGGCGTGCACCAGGAGGCCGGCGATGAACGACTTGGCCACCTTGGAGAGCTTCATCGGGTCACCGCTGTCGTGGAAGGCGTTGCGCTCCCCCTCGAACAGCGACAGGTGGGTGTGCATCCCGCTGCCCGGCTGGTCGGTGAACGGCTTCGGCATGAAGCTGGCCTGCACTCCGGTGGAGAGCGCCACCTCCTTGACGACGTGCCGGAAGGTCATGATGTTGTCGGCGGTGGTCAGCGCGTCGGCGTAGCGCAGGTCGATCTCCTGCTGGCCGGGCGCGACCTCGTGGTGGCTGAACTCCACCGAGATGCCGATGCGCTCCAGGGCCAGCACGCCCTGGCGGCGGAAGTCGCGAGCCACGGCGTGCGTGGTGTGCTCGAAGTAGCCGCCGGTGTCGACCGGGGTGGGCACCGAGCCGTCCTGCGGGCCGTTCTCCAGGAGGAAGAACTCGATCTCGGGGTGTGTGTAGAAGGTGAAGCCCTTCTCGGCGGCCTTGGACAGCGCCCGGCGCAGCACGTGCCGGGGGTCGGCCCAGGACGGACCGCCGTCGGGCAGCAGGATGTCGCAGAACATCCGGGCGCTCTCGCCGCTGACCCCGCCCTCGAACGGGAAGACCTGGAAGGTGGTCGGGTCGGGCATGGCCACCATGTCCGATTCGAAGACCCGGGCGAAGCCCTCGATCGCCGAACCGTCGAAGCCGATGCCCTCCTCGAAGGCCGCCTCCAACTCCGCCGGCGCCACCGAGACGCTCTTGAGCGTGCCCAGCACGTCGGTGAACCACAGCCGGACGAACCGGATGTCCCGCTCTTCCAGCGTGCGGAGGACGAACTCCTGCTGACGGTCCACTTCCCCAACCCCTCGCGACGCTCTGCTGTCCGCCTTGGTCGGGCTGCGCGCCCGACCTGATCGCCCAGTCTTACCGGGCCTGGTTACGCAGACGTTACGCGAACTGCCGCCCGCCGTCCCCTCGCATCCCGCCCGGCGGGCGGGGGCCCTGCCGCCGACGAGCCCGTGCCCCGCCGGACGGCGGGCGCCGTCGCCGCAGCGTGGCGGCCATCTCGTCGGAGGGTGGGGATTGTCCCGTTGGGGCTGGGGCAAGATGAGGACATGCCCACCCTGCGTCTCGCCCTGTCCCAGGTCAACCCGAGCGTCGGCGACCTCGCCGGAAACGCCGACCTGGTCCGCAGCTGGACTCGCCAGGCCGCCGATGCCGGTGCCCAGCTGGTGCTCTTCCCGGAAATGATGCTCACCGGTTACCCGGTGGAGGACCTGGTCTTCCGGCGCTCCTTCGTGGCCGCGTCCCGGGCCGCCGTGGAACGGCTCGCGGCCGACCTCGCCACGGACGGCCTCGGCGAGGTGCCGGTGGTGGTCGGCTACCTGGACGCCGACGGGCCGCCGCAGGTCAGCGGCGACGCCGAGCCGGGCCGGGGTGCCCGCAACGCCGCCGCGCTGCTGCACCGGGGGGTCGTCGCCGCCCGCTACTTCAAGCACCACCTGCCCAATTACGGGGTCTTCGACGAGGACCGCTACTTCCTCCCCGGCGACACGCTGACGGTGGTGCGGATCGGTGGCGTGGACGTCGCGCTGACCATCTGCGAGGACCTGTGGCAGGCCGGCGGCCCGTTCGCCGCCGCCCGGCAGGCCGGCGTCGGCCTCGTGGTCAACATCAACGGCTCGCCGTACGAGCTGAACAAGGACGACATCCGGCTGCCGCTGGTCCGCCGCCGGGCCGCCGAGGCGGGCGCCGCCATCGCGTACGTCAACATGATCGGCGGACAGGACGAGCTGGTCTTCGAGGGCGACTCGATGATCGTGACCGCCGACGGTGAGCTGCTCACCCGCGCCCCGCAGTTCGTCGAGCACCTGCTCGTGCACGACGTCGAGCTGCCGGCCGCCACCGCCACGACGACCACGGAGGCCGTCGCGGACGGCATGCGCATCGTGCACAGCACGCTGGACGGCATTCCGGCCGCGCCGACCGGCCCGGGCGCCACCGGCGGTCTGATCGAGCCGGTGGCCGACGAGGCCGAGGTGTGGCAGGCCCTGGTGTTGGGTCTGCGCGACTACGTCAACAAGAACCGGTTCCCGTCGGTGGTGCTCGGCCTCTCCGGCGGCATCGACTCGGCGGTGGTGGCCGCGTTGGCCGTCGACGCGCTCGGACCGGACCGGGTGGTCGGTGTGTCGCTGCCCAGCCAGCACTCCTCGGAGCACTCCCGGGAGGACGCCGCCGACCTGGCCAAGCGCACCGGCCTGGACTACCGCGTCGAGCCGATCCAGCCGATGGTGGACGGCTTCCTGGCCAACCTGTCGCTGTCCGGTGTGGCCGTGGAGAACCTCCAGGCCCGGGTCCGTGGCGTGATCCTGATGGCGCTGTCGAACCAGGAGGGCCACCTGGTGCTGACCACCGGCAACAAGAGTGAGCTGGCGGTCGGCTACTCCACCCTGTACGGCGACTCGGTGGGCGGCTTCAACCCGGTCAAGGACGTCTGGAAGACCCTGATCTGGCGGCTCGCGAAGTGGCGCAACCGGGACGCGGCCCGGCGCGGCGAGACCGCCCCGATCCCGGAGAACTCGATCGGCAAGCCGCCGAGCGCCGAGCTGAGCCCGGGCCAACTGGACAGCGACAGCCTGCCCGACTACGACGTACTGGACCCGATCCTGATCGGCTACGTCGACGGCGACCTCGGCCGCGACGGGCTGGTCGAGTCGGGTCACGACCCGGCGATCGTGGACAAGGTGCTGCGGCTGGTGGATACCGCCGAGTACAAGCGGCGGCAGTCGGCACCGGGCACGAAGATCTCCATGAAGGCGTTCGGTCGGGACCGCCGTCTGCCGATCACCAACCGGTGGCGCGAGCACGGCTGAGGCGTACCCCTGGGGGTGTCGGGTCGGTGGCGGGACCCGGCGCCGCCTCGCGGGGGCCGCGCGGCGCGGGCCTCGCGGTTTCGCTGTGGAGTGACATCTTGCACTGGGCCCTGCCGTCACCCCGTCTCACGGTGCGACGATCGCGACGGAACCCGGGGACCGCGCAGGCGGCCTCGAGGAAGGGAGACAGAGATGGTGGAGTCCACTCCGAACGAGGTGACCGCGCTGTACGGCGGCCCGGCCACCCGACGGGTCCGCACCCGGGACCTGATCGCCGCGAAGGAGCGCGGTGAGCGGTGGCCGATGCTGACGTCGTACGACCAGTACACGGCGTCGATCTTCGACCAGGCCGGTGTGCCGGTGCTGCTGGTCGGCGACTCGGCCGCGAACAACGTGTTCGGCTACGAGACGACTCTGCCGGTCACGGCCGACGAGTTGCTTCCGCTGGTGCGCGCCGTGGTGCGGGCGACCCGGCAGGCGCTGATCGTCGGTGACCTGCCGTTCGGCTCGTACGAGGAGGGGCCGGCGCAGGCGCTGCGCACCGCCGTCCGGTTCATGAAGGAGGGTGGCTGCCACGCGGTGAAGCTGGAGGGTGGCCGCCGCTGCGCCGAGCAGATCGCGGCGATCGTCGGCGCCGGCATTCCGGTGATGGCGCACATCGGTTTCACCCCGCAGAGCGAGCACACGCTGGGCGGCTACCGGGTGCAGGGCCGGGGTGACGCCGCCGACGAGGTGCTCGCCGACGCGCGGGCGGTCACGGAGGCGGGGGCGTTCGCTGTGGTGCTGGAGATGGTGCCCGGCGAGGTGGCCAAGCGGATCACCCACGAGCTGCCGATCCCGACGGTGGGCATCGGCGCCGGCCCGGACACCGACGCGCAGGTGCTGGTCTGGCAGGACATGGCGGGCCTGCGGACCGGAAAGGCGCCCCGCTTCGTCAAGCGGTACGCGGACCTGGCCGGCGTGCTCACCGACGCCACCCGGCGTTTCGCCGACGAGGTCCGGGGCGGCGAGTTCCCGGCCGCGGAGCACACCTTCTAGGAATGCTCACGGCGTGATCCACTCGGGTTTGCCGAAAACGCGGTGTCCCTGACCTCGGGACACCGCGTTTTCACGAAACCGGAGTGGATCACGCCGCCAGAGAATGACTCAGATGTCGGTGACGCGGATGCCCGCGTGTGCCTTGTAACGCTTGTTGATCGCGATCAGGTTCGCGGTGAACGCCTCGATCTGGTGGGCGTTGCGCAACCGCCCGGCGTAGATGCCGCGCATCCCCGGGATCCGGGCAGCGAGCGCGCCGACCACGTCGACCAGCTCCCGGTCCTCGGTGCAGATCAGCACGTCCAGGTCGATCCGGTCGACCTCCGGGTCGGCCAGCAGCGGGGCGCTGACGTGATTGAACGCCGAGCAGACCCGGGAGTCGGGCAGCAACGCGGCGGCCTGCTGCACGGCGCTGCCCTCGGCGACGGTCAGCGCGTACGGGCCCTGCTTGTCGAAGCCGAGCGGGTTGACGCAGTCGACGACGATCTTGCCGGCGAGTGGCTCGGCGAGGGCGGCGACGGTGGCGGCGTGTCCGTCCCACGGCACCGCGATGATCACCACGTCGCTGCGTCGGGCCACCTCGTCGTTGGCCGCGCCCGTGACACTGCCGGTGGCTGGCACACCGGGCAGGGCGGCGATCTCGGCTGCGGACTCGGCGGCCCGCTCAGCGTTGCGGGAGCCGATCAACACCGTCTGCCCGGCCCGCGCGAACCGGTAGGCGAGACCTCGCCCCTGGTCGCCGGTGCCACCGATGATGCCGACCGTCAGCCCGGACACGTCGGGGAGCGTGCTCGCGTCGTATGCCATGGGTTCATCCTCGCAAACCGACCGGTCCGGCAGCAGCGCGGAGCACTGTGACGATCCCCGCTGCCCCCGAGGGCCGCGACCGCAGGGTCAGGCCAGCTCGAACAGGACCGTGCGGGCCGTCGGGTCCGCGGTGACCAGCCGGACGCGGACTCGTTCGCCGAGCGGCAGGTCGCCGAGGCAGCGGCTGCGCACCGGCGGGGCGTCCAGCGCGACAGTGCCGCCGGGCGGTCGGGTGCGGGCCCGACCGTTGGGCGGCGCGTCGACGTCCAGCACTGCCGCGTCGAAGGTCTCACCCACCCGGTGCTCCAGCAGCACCGCCTCGGCCAGCTCGACGGCGCCCCGGGTGGCCGTCGAGGCGATCCGGTCGGTGCTGGCCATCACCTCGGGCAGCCGGGGCAGCGCGGCGCGGGCCCAGTCGGGCACCGGCTGGCCCGCGTGCAGGGCCAGGCAGACCTCCGTGGCGTACCGGTCGGCCAGACGCCGCAACGGCGCCGTGACGTGGGCGTACGTGGCTGCCACGCCCCCATGCTCCGGTTGCTCCGGCACCGTCCCGTCGAAGGCGGTGTACGCGGCGCCGCGCATCAACTCGGCCGCCTGGTCGATGAACGCGGCGGCGCGCGGCTGGGAGGCGTCCAGGCCGGCGATCACCTGACCCGGGCCCACGTCGTCTGGCCAGTGCACGCGCAGCGGCGCGGCGGCGGCCCGCAGCCGCTGCACGGCCTCCGGTTTCGGCGCGGGCATCGTCCGCAGCAACCCGATCCGGCCGGCCAGCATGATGTCGGCGGCGGCCATCCCGGTCAGCAGGGAGATCTGGGCGTTGTGCTCCTCCATCGGCACCGGCGCGCGCAGCACCAGTTGCCAGCCGTCGCCGTCGGGCTCCAGATCCTGCTCGGGCAACGGCAGGTTGATGGCGCCCCGGCGCAACCCGCGTGCCGTCAGCCGGTCGCCGATCTCGGGCAGCAGTGCGATCGGCTCGGGCAGCCGCCCGGCGTCGGCTGCCGCCTGCACCCCGGTGTAGTCGAGTTTGGCCCGGCTGCGAACCAGGGCACGTTCCAGCTCCACGGCCACGGTGCCGCCGTCGGCGTCCAGGTCGATGGTCCAGACCACCGCGGCCCGGTCGTCGTCGGGCAGCAGGCTGGCCGCACCCTCGCTGAGCGTGTGTGGGTGCAGCGGCACGTTCCCGTCGGGCAGGTAGATGGTCTGCCCGCGCCGCCAGGTCTCCGCCTCCAACGCGCCGCCCGGGGCGACGTGGGCGGCGACGTCGGCGATCGCGTACCGCACCCGGTAGCCGCCACCTGGACGGCGGGCGAGGTGCATCGCCTGGTCCAGGTCGCGGGAGGTGGCCGGGTCGACAGTGACGAACGGTACGTCGGTGCGGTCGACGGGCGGGCGCGGCGGCGCGCCGGCCGCCTCGTCGGCCTCACGTTGGGCGTCGGCCGGGAACTCCCCGGGCAGGCCGAGTTCGCGGCGCAGTGCGCCGAAGTCGATGCGGGGCGCGAGTACGCGTCGAATGACCACGGGTCAATCCTGACAGCGCCGCCGGTGATCCGCTTCCGGTGACCGGCCGAGATATCTCTCCCCGGGCGAGCCGGGTCGACCTGCGCTCAGCCGGTCGCCTTCCGGGCAGCGCTGCGCGGGCTCCGGGGCGCGGTGGCCCGTGCGGCGGCAGGGCGGGCCGGTGACTTGCGGGCGGTCACCTTGCGGGCCGGGGCCTTGGCCGCGACGGTCTTCTTCGCCGGGGCCTTCTTGGCCGCCGCCTTGCGCGCGGTGGTCGACGAGGTGCCCGTCGCCTTCGCGGCCGGGGCCTTCTTCGCCGGAGCCTTGCGAGCACCGCCGCTGGGACCGGTCGACGCGGTCTTCTTCGCCGGCGCCTTCTTGGCGGCCGTCTTCGTCGCCGCCGTCCTCTTCGCCGCTGTCTTCTTGACGGCGGACGCCTTGGTCGCGGTCTTACGCGCCGGCGCCTTCGCCGCTGCGGTGGTCTTCTTCGCCGCCGAGGTGGTGGTCTTCTTCGCGGCGCCCACGGTCTTCTTCGCGGCGCTGGTGGTCTTCTTCGCCGTACCCGTGGTCTTCTTCGCCGTGCCCGTCGTCTTCTTCGCGGCTGCGGTGGTCTTGCGCGTCGCGGACGCCGGGGCCCGCTTCGCCGCGACAGTTGTCGAGCGGGTGGTGGTCTTCTTCGCGGGGGCCTTCTTGGCCGTCGTGGTGGCCTTGGTCGTGGTCTTCTTCGCGGGAGCCTTCGTGGCCGCCGTGGTGGTCTTCTTCGCCGGGGCACGTCCCGCGCCGCCGGCGGCCTTCCTCGCCGGGGCCTTCGCCGCCTTCGCACCCGCCGTGGACTTGCGGACGGGGGTGGTCCGGCTCGCGGCCGTGTTGCGCTCCGCCGCGGCGGTCTTCTTCGCGGTGGTGCGTCGGGCGGCCGGGCGGGTGGTGGCCTGCTGTGCTTCGGCCATCGTGGTTCCCTCCTTGGGGACGTGCTCTCGCGTGCGTCCTCGCGGAGCACGAAATGCCTCGGCGCGGGCCGTCCCGCGCCGCCTACTTGTTCTCCCCGGCCCAACGAGCGTCCTCGGCATCCCACGCCTCGTTCCGCTCCTGCACGCGTTGCAGGGCGTTCTCCGCGTCGGCCGCCGAGTTGTACGGGCCGAGAACGTGCTTCGCCGGACACACGTCGGCGTCCGTCTCGACCCGGTGATGCCGGGTGCACCAGTAGAACTGCCCACCACGTTCGCTGTCGCTCATGGGAATCACTGTGCACCGCGAACCGTCAGGCCGCCACCGGATCGCACAAGTCGCCGACCCTCTCCACAGTAGATATGCATGGGGCCCGTGGGGCCCGAACAGCGAAACGCGTGGGACTGGAGACCGAAAAGATGCGCAGGTCAGTCTCCCCGCGCAGCGGCCTATGATCGCCGGATGGGGACACCGGACTACATCGTGGGGATGCGCAAGCACGTCGGCAACGACCTGCTCTGGCTGCCCAGCGTCAGCGCGGTGGTCCGCAATGACGCCGGTGAGCTGCTGCTGGGCCAGCGTTCCGACGACGGGCGCTGGTCGGTGATCAGCGGGTTCGTCGAGCCGGGCGAACAGCCAGCCACCGCGCTGGTCCGCGAGGTGCGGGAGGAGACGGGCCTGGACGT
Organism: Micromonospora zamorensis; assembly: GCF_900090275.1. Classification (NCBI taxonomy): domain Bacteria; kingdom Bacillati; phylum Actinomycetota; class Actinomycetes; order Micromonosporales; family Micromonosporaceae; genus Micromonospora; species Micromonospora zamorensis. Next base: position 4,611,104 of record NZ_LT607755.1, read on the forward strand.
CGCGCCGGTGCGGATGTCCAGCGCCGTGTCGCACCCGCACACCTACCCCAACGGGGACCAGTGCGAATACCTGAACCTGGGCTTCCTCTGCCGGGTGGTGGCCGGCACCGCCCGGGTCAACGACGACGAGTCGCTGGCCGTGCGGTGGTTCGGATTGGACCAGCTGCCAGAGTTGGACAAGCACGCCCTGCTGGTCATCGCCTACGCCCTGCGCGACAACCAGTCGGCCGGTTACCTGGAGCCGGGCGTGACGTGGGACGACGTGCCCGACTGAAGGGGTTCACGCCGGGGTGGACGCGAGCACGACCGGAGCGGTCGGCGCCGACCGGGCCGCCCGGATGGTGTACGCGAGCGCGTACGGCGTGCAGGCCAGGTAGAGCATGGGTTCCGTCGGCACCCGGTTGCTGATGATTCCAAAGATCTCCCATGGAATCGTGGGTCGGGGTAGGCCGATGTTCCAGTCTGTCCAGGCGGCGAGGAGCCACAGCGGCGCGGAGATCCGGTCGATGCTCTCCACCGGCGTCGGACCGATGACCGGGCCAGCGCGATAGCCCGCCGAGATGGCGTCGACAACGGCGAGAATCATCGCGAGGTCGGCGGCGGCGAGTGCGCCGAGGCCGCCCACCCACCAGGCCGCGTGGAGGCGATGCCGAACGGCGAGGCTCGCCGCGGCCCAGAGGGCCAGCGTCAGACCGGCCAACCAGAGCAGCAGCCCGGGTACGAAGGTGGCCAGGTCATCCGGGGAGATGGCCGACAGGAACACGACTGCGGCCGCCCCGATGGGGAGCACCACCCCGAGCGCGATGCGTAGCGGTCCGTCGAGTGCGGTGTGCCGGGCCCAGCGCGCGGCGAACACCGCCAGCAGCAGCGCCAACCCGACGGTGAACGCCGACCAGAGCGGCCTCTGCGCCCGCTCCGACCAGCTCTCGGCCAACACGCGCTCGATCGGGTACAGGGCGTACGCACCGACGAGCACGATCCCGACGCAGGCGATCGGGGACAGCAGCAACGCGGCCGCGGTGCGGCCGATCCGACCGCGCATCACTGTGCGGTCGACGATCGGGGCGCCGGCCCGGCCGACGGCCAGGCTCACCGCGAAGCCGAGCATCTTCGTCCGGTGACCGCTCTCGGCGAGCACGTGCAGCTCGGCGGCCCACTCGCGGCGCAGGTCGACGCGGACGTCGGCCGGCCAGCGGCGCGCGGCCATCTCCAGCAGCAGTTCGGCGGCCCGGCGGGTCACCACGCTGGCGCTCCGGTGGGCTCGGTGCCGCCCCACGAGGGACGAGCGTCGGGGATCGCGGCGCGCAGGTCGGCGAGAGCCTGGCGGGCCTGCGTCACCCCGACGGCGGTCAACCGGTAGTAGCGACGGGCCGGCCGGCCGGCCGCGACGGGGTCGATCGCCTCCCAGTCGGCGTCCAGCCAGCCGGCCGCGCTCAGCCGGTGCAGCACCGGGTAGAGGGTGCCGCTGGGCAGGCCGGTCAATCGCATCAGGTCCAGCCCGTAGCGCTGCTCGTCGGGTTCGGCGAGCAGCGCCGCGAGCACCTTCGCGACCGGAATGGTCATCCGCATCCGACCACTGTATCGGAACTCTACATAGGGGTGTGTGCCCGTTCGACGGGAATCCACAGCTCGGCGTCCGCCTCGGTGCCGTCCGCGGACACCCGGACCCGGGAGATCTCCGGTCCAGGTCGGCTCCGGTACGGGTTGGACGGAAACCACTGGGTGAACACGTCACGCCACAGGTGCTGCACCGCCTGCGGGAACGCTCCGGAGGTGGTGAACACCGCCCACGTCCCGGCCTGCACCGGCAGCGCGTCCAGGTCCTCCGGTGGCACGGCACCGGTCACCACCCCGTGCCAGTAGTCCAGCTCGGTGCCCTCCTCCCGGCTGTCGGCGAGGTTGTCGCTGACGTTGACGATCCCCGCCGGCTCCTGATCGGAGAGCGCCTCGATCCGTGCGGTCGTCTCCTTGTCGATGCTCCGGATGAACGCGACGATCGCCGGGTTCATCCCCTCGTGCACCAGCGGGACCCGTGCCTTGCGCCCCACCAGCGCGAACGCGTCCTTGCTGACGATTCGGTACTCCATGCTGCCGCTCCCTTCGACGGTGAGTCGGAAGGACATCCGGGGCTGGGCACGCAGCGCTGCCCCCGTACGCCGAGCCTCTCCGGGCCCCACGCCGTGCACGGCGTGGAACGCCCGCGCGAACGCCTCGGCGGACCCGTAGCCGTAGTGCACAGCGACGTCGAGCAACGTCCGCTCCCCCGCGAGCACGTCCGCGCCGGCGACCGTGAGCCGACGCCGCCGGATGTACTCCGACAGCGGCATCCCGGCCAGTGCGGAGAACAGCCGCCGGAAGTGGTACTCCGACGTCAGCGCGATCCGCGCAAGGTCGGCCACCTCGATCTTCTGGTCGAGGTGACGCTCGATGTAGGCCATCGCCTCGTTGAGCCGATCCAGCACCCGGGCCTCCTTCCCTTTCGAGCACTGACGCTAGGTCGCGGGGTCGGTGGCCCACCCGACATCCGATGCCCGCATCGGTCGGGTGCGCCCGCACCAGTCGTCGTGTCGTAGCCTGGCGGACTTTGCTTCTCCAGGAGGTTGACGTGGCCGAGTATCCGCAGGACGTCGTGCAGCGCTTCCACGGCAGCCCCGAACAGGTCGACGCCGGCCTGGTGGGCGACCCGCCGCGCACGTGGGAGTCCGTCGTCATCGAGGAGTACGACAGGGCCTGGGCGCAGCGGTTCACCGCAGTCCGGTCGTCGCTCACCGAGGCGTTGGGCGCTCTGATCATCGCGGTCGAACACGTCGGGTCCACGGCGGTGCCGGGGCTCGCTGCCAAACCCGTCATCGACATCGACCTGGTCATCGAGGACACCGCCGAGGAGTCCGGCTATCTCCCCGCCCTGGAACGGCTCGGCTACCGGCTCGTCCTACGGGAGCCCTGGTGGCACGGGCACCGGATGCTGCTCAGCGCCGCCGAGGACGTCAACCTGCACGTCTGGCCGCAGGGTGCGCCCGAACCGGTCCGGCACCGGCTGTTCCGCGACTGGCTGCGCTCGCATCCACACGACCGGGAGCTCTACGCCGCGACCAAACGACGCCTCGCGCAGGACACCGCGCCCCGACCCCGCGACTACAGCCTGGCGAAGAACGACGTCATCGACGAGATCTACGCGCGCATCTTCGCCGCCTGAAGCTGGTCGGCGATCCGGGGCCGAGCGCGACGAGTTGGCCTGCGCGGGTGGCTCTCAGCGGGGCGACTGCTGCATGACCCAGGTGGGCACGGGCTCCGGCAGGAAGCCCGCCACCTCCCAGCCGGCGCGGCGGTACAGCTCGACGTTGGCCGGTTTGCTGGTTTCCAGGATCGCCGGCAGACCGTCGGCGGCGGCGCGCTCCAGCCCGGCCCGCATGACGGCGCGGCCCCAACCGCGTCCGGCGCTGTCGGGGTGGGTGCCCAGGACGCCGAGATACCAGAACGGGAACGCGGGCAGGGCTGCGTGCACGGCATCGTCGTAGCTCTGCACCCGAGCCTGCACGTCAGCGGGGTATCGAGCTGGCGTTGTGTGGCCGGCCGCCGGCTCGGCCGGTGGCTCCCAGATTGCGACCGACGCTCCCCCAGCGATCGTCCAGATCGACGACCGGTGCACCCGCTTGTCGAAGAGGTTCCCGAAGAAGGTGGCGGCGTACTCGGGATAGGTCTCATCGTCGGGAAACAGGTGCCGCAGCACGGGATCCTTGACGAACGCGGCGACCAGCGTGTCGACCACTGCTCGACGGTCCGCTGGGGTGGCGATGGTGATCTCGGGCGCTGTCACAGCAGTCGACACTATCCGGAAAAGCGCCTTGACCCTGACACGGTGGCGGACCGGAGACTGGCCCCATGGACCTCGATGACTACCGGAGACACTCCCCCTACAGCGACCCCGGTCGGCACGGTGGGCTTCTCGACGCCGTGGCGACCGACATCCCCACCGTGGCGGCGACCGCCCGCAACGTGATCGTCCACTACCGGGCCGGCGGCGTAGAGCTGCCCGACGATCGGCTGGACGAGGTGAACTGCCGCTGGGTGGACCGCATCCTGGACACGGACCAGTCCCGCTTTCCCCTGCCACTCACCGCTGAGCGCCCGGTCGTCGACCGGGTGGCCGGCTGCTGCCGGGACCACACGTTGCTCTCGGTGGCGGTGCTGCGCCAACACGGCATTCCCAGCCGCAGCCGGGTCGGGTTCGCCTCCTACTTCACGCCCGGCTGGCACCACGATCACGTGCTGCTGGAGTACTGGAACGGCGAACGATGGGTCTGGGCCGACCCGGAGATCGACCCTGCCGGCGACTGGCGGTTCGACGGCTACGACATCGACCCGACGGCAGGGCTCTTCGACTCGGCAGCACGGGTGTGGTCGGCGTACCGGGCCGGGGCGATCGACCCCGACGTCTACGGCGTGGCCCCGGAATCGCCGATCCGTGGTGCCTGGTTCATCCACGGCTACGTCATCCAGGAGCTGGCTCACCGGCAGAAGGACGAGCTGTTGCTGTGGGACAGCTTCGGCGCGATGACCGACGACCTCACCGACGCCGACCTCACTCTCGCCGACGAGATCGCCGCCCTGCTGCTCGCCGCCGACGACGGCGACGAGGGCGCGGAGAAGGCGCTCGCCGACCGGTACGCGACGGACAGCCGCCTGCGTCCCGGCGCTCAGGTACAGAGCTTTTCACCGGTCTCCAACACGGTGAGCACAGTCGATCTGCGCCTCAGCCGAACGTGAAGGCGTACGCCTGGGCGCCCGGCTCGCCGAATGTGATCTCCAGGGTCCGCTCCCGGACCGCGCCGGCCTGGCGGACGAGCTGGTAGAGGCGGCCGTCCTGGAGCACGCCGTTGCCGTCTTCGTCGACGTCGACGCCGTGTGACGGGCCGGGTGCTTCGCCGTCGAGGAGCACCCGGAACGGGATCGACCGTCCCGTCCCGGGGGCCAGCACGAGATGCGCGTCGCGGCCGTGGAACCGGAAGGCGATGCTGCCGCCGGCCCGATCGGCCACGACGCTCTCCGACCCGATCGTCCACTCGCCCGCCAGGGCCCACTGGTTGAGGCCCAGGCTCTCCGGCAGCTCGTAGGCGCGGCGTTCGTCGAGTGCCGGGCCGTTCGGCGACGCGAAGTGTTCGCCACGACTGAATCCGAGGTACGTCTCGGGCGTCCGCAGTTCGCCCCAGTCGGCCTCCGCCTCCGGGCCAAGACCCTTCACGGGTACGGGGGCGCGCTCGATGCCGAGCAGTTGCTGGAGAACCCGCTCGGACTGCTCGTAGCGCCCTTCACCGAAGTGCTCGTCGCGGATGACCCCGTCGGTGTCGACGAAGTACAGCGCCGGCCAGTACTGGTTGCCGAAGGCGCGCCAGATCGCGTAGTCGTTGTCGACCGCCACCGGATAGTCGATCGATCGCGCCGCGACCGCCCGCCGCACCCCGTCGACGTCGTGCTCGAACGAGAACTCGGGCGTGTGCACGCCGATGACGACCAGCCCGTCGTCGCGGTAGGCCTGCGACCAGGCACGGACGTACGGCTCCTGGCGCAGCCAGTTGATGCAGGTCAGCGTCCAGAAGTTCACCAGGACGACGCGCCCGCGCAGGTCGGCGGGGCCGAGTGGCTCGGAGTTGAGCCACTCGGCCGCCCCGTTCAGCGGGGGCAGGTGCACGGCCATCTAGCGAAGCGACCGGAAGGCGGTGCGAAGCTCTTCGGAGAAGATCTTCGGCTGTTCCCAGGCCGCGAAGTGCCCGCCCACGTCGAGCTTGTTGTAGTAGATGAGGTTCGAGTACGCCTGCTCGGCCCAGCTCTGCGGCGCCTCGTACAGCTCGTCGGGAAAGACGCTCACGGCGACCGGGACCTTGACGCCCTTGGCGGCGAAGAACGAGAGCTTGTTCTCCGCGTACAGCCGGGCGGCGGAAATCGCGGTGTTCGTCAACCAGTAGAGCGAGATGTTGTCCAGGATGTCGTCGCGGGTGAGACCGGCCTTGGCCCCGTCGAAGACCTGCGCGATCAGTGCCAGGCTCTTCGCGTCGTGGTCGAGCAGGAAGGACGCCAGGCCGACCGGAGAGTCCGCCAGCCCGGTCAGCGTCTGCGGTCGCGTCGCCATCATGAGGGCGTACGCGACGTGCTTCCAGACGTAGTTGGCTTCCTCGGCGGCACGCATCTCATCGTCGGACAGGCCGGATGGCAGCGAGCCCATGGCGTTGTTCGCGCCGGTGGTGTCGCCCTGGAACAACAGGTCGATCTCCGGTGGGATCGCACCGGGCATGTTGGTGTGGATGCCGAGCAGTTCCGGGGGCGCCTGGATGCCCATCTGGTCGACGATGACCGCGCCCCAGTCGCCGCCCTGCGCGACGAACCGCGAGTAGCCGAGACGCTTCATCAGCTCGGTCCAGGCGGTCGCGATCTTCTGCGGGTTCCATCCCGACGTTGTCGGTTTGCCGGAGAAGCCGTGGCCCGGCAGCGACGGGATCACCAGGTGGAAGGCGTCCGACGCGCTGCCGCCGTGCGCGGTGGGGTCGGTCAGCGGCTCGATGATCTTCATTTGCTCGATGATCGACCCGGGCCACCCGTGGGTGACGATCAGCGGCAGCGCGTCCTCGTGCTTCGAGCGCACGTGGATGAAGTGGATGTCGACGCCGTCGATGGTGGTCATGAACTGCGGCACCGAGTTCATTCGTGCCTCGGCCTTGCGCCAGTCGTACTCCTTTTCCCAATAGCGGGCGACGGCCTGAATCGTCGCGAGTGGCACGCCCTGCGACTGGTCGTCAACCGTTTCCTTGTCCGGCCAGCGGGTGGCCGCGATGCGCCGTTTCAGGTCGTCCAGGTCCGCCTGGGGAATGTCGACCGAGAACGGCCGAATCTCCGTGGTGCCGGGGCGAGTCTTGGTTTTGACAGCCATGCGTGTTCCTCTCCGTCTAGGTTTGCGCCTCGTGAGGGGAATCATGGGGTGAAGGCACTGCCCGGACCTGTGTGCCAATTCGAGATGGGCACGCCGCCGCCATATCTCGGAGCCTAGAACGCCGCGCCCCGGGCTCGTGGCGATACGAGCAGTCCCTCACTGGTCCTGCCCGGGGGCGGCTACCGCGTGCTCGGCGGCTCGGCTGATCTGCTCCCAGCCCGCCCAGGTGTCCATCCGCCGACGGGAGACGTCGAACGCCAGGTCGTACACCATGCTCCCGAGCAGGAGCCGCAGCGGCGGGTCGTCGCTGTCGACCAGGCGCAGCAACGCCTCGGCGGCCAGCCGGGGCTCGCTGTCGATCGAACCCTCCGCCCACTGTCGTTCCAGTTCGGCGCGCAGCGGCGCGTACGCCTCCATCGGGGTGGTGGCGCTCAAACTGGTGTAAAGGTCGGTCCAGTAACCGCCCGGCTGCACGATGCTGAGCTTGATGTCGAAGGCCGCCGCCTCCATTGCCAACGCCTCACTCATGCCTTCCAGGGCGAATTTGCTCGCGCTGTACATGCCGGTGCTCGGAAAACCACCCAACGCGGCGATGCTGGACACCTGCACGATGTGGCCGGACCGTTGGGCGCGCAGATGCGGCAGCACCGCCTGACTGACCCACAGCGCGCCGAAGAGGTTTACCTCGAACTGGGCTCGCGCCTCCGCCTCGGTGAACTCTTCGACCATTCCCATCGACAGGGTCCCGGCGTTGTTGACGACGATGTCGAGCCGTCCGAAGTGCTCGACGGCGGTGGCCACGGCGGCGAAGACCGCAGCCCGGTCGGTCACGTCGAGGGTCAGCGTCAGCAGCCGGTCGCCGTGGCGCTCGTCGAAGTCGTCCCGGGCGATGGTCCGGGCGGCGGCGACCACCCGGTCCCCACGGTCGAGCGCGGCGTCGGTGAAGGCGCGGCCCAGGCCGCGGCTGGCGCCGGTGATGAACCAGGTGCGCATGTCGGAGCTCCATCCCTTAGCGAGACGAGACGGTCCGTCTCGTCATGAAGGCAAGATTAAGCCGCGTCATCCCGGCCGTCAAGACGAGACGGTTCGTCTCGTCACTGATATCGTGGCGCCCCATGACCCCCAACACGGCCCGCCGGAGAGAGACCTCCCGGCGCGCCATCCTCACCGCGGCCTTCGACCTGCTCCAGGAGATCGGGTACGCGAAGGTCAGCATCGAGGGCATCGCCGCGCGCGCCGGCGTCGGCAAACAGACCATCTACCGCTGGTGGCCGTCCAAGGGCGCGGTCATCTTCGACGCGTTCCTCATGCTCAGCGAGGCCACCGAGGGCGGGCCGCCGACCCTGCCGGACACCGGCGACCTGGCCGCCGACCTGACCCTGGTGCTTCGCGCCACGGTCGAGGAGATGAACGATCCCCGGTACGAGCAACCGATGCGCGCCCTGGCCACCGAGATCGCGCTCGACCCCGAGCTGGCGGTGGCCTACGCCGAACGGCTGGACGGGCCGCTGAAGGAGGCCAAACGGCAGCGCCTACGCAGCGCCCAGCAGGCCGGGCAACTCGCCGACGACATCGACCTCGACGCGGCGGTGGACCTGATCTGGGGACCGTTGTTCAGCCGATGGCTGCAACGCAGCGGACCGCTCACCGCCGAGTACGCCGACCTCGTCGTCACCACCGCCCTCGACGGGTTGCGCCCCCGCCGGCCGGCTTGATCCACTCGACTTCCGTGAAACCGGTCCATCCCCGGCCCCAGGAAACCCCGCTTTCCTTGAAGCCGAGTGGACCAAGCCGGGTCGACGTGGCTCCCGGCTCGGGGCACATGCTCCCGATGTCAGGCGAACGACAGCTCGGCGAAGCTGATCCCGGCGCGCTCGGCGGGGGTGAGGATCTGCTGGGCGACGTGCTGCGGCGGCATCCGAAGGAACTGGGTGTAGCCAGGAGCTCGGAGGCGGAGATCAAAATTCTGACCCTCGATGTGCCACAACGGCTCCGGGTTGTTGTCAGGGGATTCGAGGCGGTGAAGGTCGGCGATCTCCATGACGTCGTGGAGCGGGCCGAGCCGGCCGTCGATGCCCCACGCACCGTCGAACACGAGCGTCGCGGGCGCGATCCAGAAGGTGAAGCGCTGGTCTTCTTCCGCAGGTTGCACCCACCGCACGATGTAGTCGAGATCGAGCAGCATCCTGGCAGGCGGAAGGGTGTCGTCCACACAGTCGGCAATGCTCAGCGCATGGATCCGGCAGTCGTGCCAACCCATGCTCAGGAAGTCGGCGTCGGTCCAGGTGGCCTTGGACAGACCTGACGGACCGTGCGGCAAGCTGATCACCGGATCAGTATCCGGGACCACGACGACCTCGTCGCCCCCACCGCCCTGAACGGACTGCTACCCCACCGGTGCGGTGAGTGAAATTTTGCTCGACGATTTTGCGCTGCCGCAGCACGCTGCGGCAACATCAGGCGCCGTGACGGCACCAGGCTCGGCCCCCTTCAACGACACCCCGGTCGGCACACTCCGGTCGCGTCGGCGGGTCAGACACTGGTTGGCCGGCGCCGGGGTCACCGCCCTGGCCGCCGTACTCGGCATCACCCTCGCCGTACGCGGTGGTGCCACCCCGGCCTGCGCCGCGCCACCAACCGGAAACGCCGTCCACAAAGCAAAGGCCAGCTTCTACGACGCCGGCCGCTCGGGCGGCAACTGCTCCTTCCCCGGCCCACCCGCGGACCGGCTGTACGTGGCCCTCGGCTCATCGGCGTACTCCGGGTCCGCGGCTTGCGGCAGCTATTTGGACGTGACCGGCCCGAAGGGCACCGTCCGCGTCATGGTCATGGACCAGTGCGGCGGGTGCGGGACCGGCAAGATCGACCTCTCCGACGAGGCGTACGCCAAGATTGCCGACCGGGCGCAGGGCATCGCGCAGGTGACGTACCGGGCGGTGGTGAACCCGCCGCTCGACGGAGGCCTCACCTTCCGGATGAAGGGCGGCGCCTCGCGGTACTGGTTCGCGGTGCAGGTCGGCAACCACGGCAACCCACTCCGCTCGGTCGAGGCACAGGGGCCCGGCGGCGGCTTCCACAAGGCGGCCCGCGAGAGCGACAACTACTGGACCGTCGAAGGCGGGATCGGCCCCGGGCCCTACAACATCAGGGTCACCGACCTGTACGGACGCCAGGCGACCGCCACCGCGATCCGGCTGGTCACGAAGCAGGTCCAACGCAGCACGGCCGCACTCGCCTCTCCCACGCCGCCCAGCAGTTCACCGTCGGCTCCGCCGTCCCCCAGCATCGCGCCCTCGCCGACCCCGTCCGAATCGGTCGCACCAACGGCGACCATCGAAGCGCTCGCCGGTGCCGCCCCGCTCAACGCCCCTCGCTGCTGACCCGCCCACCGGCGCCGACTCAGGAGGTGTCGGCACGGTCGTTCCTCTCCACCATTTCAGTGAAGGGCAGGGGGCAGCGGGTGCTTTCGGCGCAGGCGACCAGGTCGTCGCAACCGGCCGAGATGGCGTCCCGCAGGGTGTCGCGGATGTCGGTCAGGTCCGTCAGCCTCTGCTCGACCTCGATGAGCTTCTCCCTGGCACGCGCCTGAAGACCGGTGTCGGTTCGGGCCCTCTGCTGGTGCCGGCCGGCGTCGAGCAGATCGGCAACCTCGTTGAGGGTGAAGCCCAGGCGTTGCGCGGTCTTGATGACTCGCAGCAGGGTGACCGTCTCGGCCGGGTATAGCCGGTGCCCGCCCGGCGACCGCTGCGGCGAGTCGAGCAGGCCCCGGTGCTCGTAGTAGCGCAACGTCTGCTGGTTGACTCCTGCCGCGTCGGCCAGTTGACCGCTGCGCAGGCCCGACCCGGTCACCTCTGATCTCGCAGAGACACGGCCCGCTCGGCGAGGGCGTCGAGCACGGCGACGTGGGCTGCCGGCACCCGGACGTCCAGCGAGAGCGAGTCGGGGCCCGGCCGGGAGAGGCCGAACGTGAAGAAGGAGCAGCAGGACGACTCACGGGCCGTCAGGTCCCGCACCATCTCCTCGACCTGCGCACCACCATCGAGCCGCAACCGCAGGTGCTGCGCCGACACGCGGTCGAGGCCCCGCACCGCATCGGTGAAGAACTGGTCAAACTCGGCGAGCCGCAGCGGCTGTTCAGCCGTCGGAAGGGTGCAGGCGTCCGGCACCCAGGCGTCGTCCGTCGTGATGTGGCGATCACTCATATCGTCGACGGTAAGCCTGTACCCAGATATCAGATGCAAGCCCGACGCCTGGCTGGGCTGGAATCCCCCGCCAGGCGTCGTGTGGTTACCAGGCTCGACCGGACCGGCGGGGCCGTCGGGCCAGGGACAACCACCCGAGGAACCGCGCGGGCATCGCCGGCAGGTTAGGACGCAGACCCAGACCGTGTACGTCGTCGATCGGAGCAGTTCGCGGAGTCCTCATCGGCCGACGGCTCCCTTCGGGTAGTGGCGGCGCAGGTTGGCGGCGAGGACGCGGTCGAGCGTGCGGTCGGAGAGCATCGGGCCCAGGCGCATGATCAGGGCGGCATCCCGGCCGGCGGTGTAGCGGGTGCGCGGTCTACGCGTCGTCACAGCCCTCGCGATGACCCGGGCGGCGGCGTCGGCGGTCAGCCCTGAAGCAGTGCCCGAGGTCATCAACTTGTTGTTGGCCTGGACGAGGCTGCCGTAGCGCTCGTCCTGCTCCGGCGTCATCTGGGCGGCCAGGTGGTTCGCCGCCTCGACCCCGCGGGCAGCCATCTCCGTGCGGACGCCGCCGGGCTCGACCACCACCACCTGTACGCCAAGTGGAGCGACCTCCCGGCGAAGCGAGTCGCTGACCGCCTCCAGGGCGAACTTGGCGCCGGCGTACGCGCCGTATGTGGCCATGGCGAACTTGCCGCCCACCGAGCTGATGTTGATTACACGACCCTTGCTGCGTAGCAGCGCGGGTAGGAGCGCTTGAGTGACAGCGATGTGGCCGAACAGGTTGACTTCGAACGCCCGCCGCCACTCCGTCATCGGCAGGACTTCGACTGGAGCGTTCACCTGAACGCCAGCGTTGTTGACGAGCGCGTGCAGTGCACGGGGGTCATCGGCGACCCGCGCGGCGAGTGCCTCCACGTGCTCGGACTTGGTGATGTCGAGGATGACCGGCTCGATGTCTGTCGATCGGATGACGTCGGCGTCACGGTCGCGTCGCACACCGGCCAGGACGTGAAATCCCTGGCGAGCCAGCTCGCGGGCGGCTGACGCGCCCACGCCCGTGGACGCTCCAGTCACGACGACCAGCCTTTGGATTTCAGATGACGTTGTCATCTTAGCTACCCTACTGTTTCAGATGACACTGTCAACCCTATGATGGGCGTCATGACCACCCGTGCGGAGTCCGCCGCCGCCACCCGTCGCGCTCTGCTCGACGCGGCCGCCGAACTCCTCGACCTCGGCGGCCCCGACGCGGTCACCTTGCGCGAGGTGGGCGCGCGGGCAGGCGTGACCCGGGGAGCGCCGTACCGGCACTTCACTGGCAAGGACAGCCTGCTGACCTCCGTCGCGGCCGAAAGCTGGGAACGCATCGGCGACCAGGTGCACGCCCTTCGGACCGACCCGGCCCTGTCCGCCTCCGATAAGCTGCGCGGCGCTCTCCGTACCCTCATCGACGTCGGCCGGAAGCAGCCGCACCTGTACCAGGTGTTGTTCAGGCGACGCGCAAACCTTCCTGGGCAACTCGGCGACGGGATGGATCGCATCCGGCGTCAGCTATGCGGGCCGGAAGGCGACCCGGCCGTGGCCGACCGCGCGGCCGAACGCTTTCAGGGCGAGTTCCTGAACATCGTCGCGGACCTCGTGGGAGAGCGAAACGCACGGCGCCATGGCGCCCTGCTGCTGACCAGCGCCCACGGCATCGCGAGCATGGAGATCAGCGGCTACCTCGACACAGGCAAGTGGCACACCACCGCCGACGAACTCGTCGACACCCTCGTCCGCATGGTCACGGACGCCGGCGAAATGCCATAGCAACGCCCACGCCCCCTCGACGGCAGACGCCCTGTGCGGATCCGCGGCGAGCGACCCCCTTGTCGGGAGCCATCATGGACATCAGCAACGCCCTGTGGCACAAGTCCACCCGCAGCGGTGCGAGCGGCGGGAACTGCGTCGAGTGGCAAGCAACCTGCGCGGTGTCGTGGCCGTCCGCGACTCGAAGCCCGCCGCCGGGCCGGCATTGACCTTCGCCCCAGTAGCCTGGGCAAGGTTCGTCGTCCAGGTCGCCGAGCGGCCGTAACCGCGCCGAACGCGCGCCAATCGGCCCGGCCCGTTTGGTGACTGGAGCGCGGGTCGAAGCCCGCTCCAGGGAGTGCGGTCGACGGGATGCCGATCAGTGGCGACGGACTGGTTGACTGCCTAAATGCTTAACGTCCAAGGTCGCGCCTAAGTCGCGCCGAGGTTTGGGCTTGGGTTGCCATTCCCAGGACTGAAGACATGATAGACACGAGAATGCCAATGACGATCGACGGAAGTAACCAGATATAGCTCAGCGCCCAGCAGAAAATGATTACTATGCCGATGACGCCAGCCGCCAGTAGGTCGATTTTCTGGGCGGCCTCGTAATTTTTGAAGGCACTACCTCGAATCTCTCTCTTACGAACGACTGAAGCGTGCCAGTTAGCTATGACGGCCGCGAACGAGAAGGCCGAGTAAAACAGTAGCCAGTGCCGTAGGTCTCTAACCACCGCCACTGATGTGGCAGCCTCCCTGCTGAGCACGTAAGTAGGCCAGAGGAAGAGGGCTAGCTGCGCCCCAGCGATCGAGAAGGAGGCGAGGACCTGCGTAAGGCGCAGTGGTCCAAATAGAAGCAGAGTGCCAACTTGGATACTATAATAGGCAAGAACGGCACCCAATATGGAGGCAGCAGCAACTCCGAATGAGATGTACTCCACCGAAGTGGACTGCTTACCCATAACGACGCGACCAAGCAGTACAATGGCAAGCAGGATGTTGGCACTCGCTACGATTACTGAAAATTCATGCCAATGATTGCTGGCTTGATTCTCAAGTCGTTCTCGTACTCGTCTTACCGAATCCTCTTCCATCTCGCCCCTAGCATAGGTCTAAGCACGGCACGAGCAGGCAAGTTGGGGCACCCGCTTGGTCGGACCAACCGCCGCTAGTCACTGGGCATTCGTGGCACGGTAGTTCTGCGCGCACGCCCACCGCGTCGGAATACCGCCGACCGCACACGCGAAGGAACGACATCTCTCTCGCCTTCGACTTGGCCGCTCCCCGGATAGTCCCCGCTTGACCGGACGTCTGGGAAGTAGTGGCAGCTACGGGCAGCCAAGACGGCGAATGAGGTGAGGATGGCAAAACTCAAAGCCAGCACGCCAAAAAGGGCAGGGTCGGGCAGCAGGTACGTTACAGGTTTCGTGCCCACGAACACCGTACCGGCAATCATGGTAACCGCCGATCCGATGATGAGGCGGGCCATCACCTTTGGAATCCACAGTGGCGGGGGCGTGCGCGGCTTGCGAAACACGACCAGCGCGAGCACTCCTATCAGCACGGTGAGCGCACTGAGCAAAAGGCCGAACCCATAGGGACGAGTAAGCGCGACCTCCTTGTTGACTCGGCACACGTCGGAGACACCCTGGCCGACCGCTGCTTGGCCGATACAGCCTCTTATATCAATGTCCAACGCTGCAGCGGCGATAAGGGTCATTGCTACAACGGGGCCGATCACCCCGACCAAGATCCGGGCCGACGCCAGCATCGGCAATAGATGGCCAAACGGCGCAGCTGCGAGCGCCGTAGCGTAGAACATTCCGAGAATCGCCAGACAGAACGCGGGACCGTGAAGAAATATAGCAGAAAAGGCGATCTCAGAATCAGGTGGATGACTCGCGAGTATCCCGTATGATACCGCACATATAATCAAGGAGCCGAGCGTATTGAATAGGACCACTGTAACCTGCTGGTGGACCTGTGAGCCTTCGTCGGGACGCCGCTTGTTCACCGACTGCACATGTTCCGACGCTCCAGGCGTTCGGTTGAGGTATAGGAGAAGCGCACTAAAGGCGAAACCGGCGAGAACGCCGGCGACCTGGGAATACGAGGCCGCAGTTGCGCCGATGTCTATGACCGAACTTGCGAGGATCACCAGAGTTCCTGCCCTTCGCAGTTACGAAGTGCAACCTCCCTCAGTCTGCTCTGCTCGCATCGACAGGGCAACCGCCCCGCCGAGTCAACTTCGCCGAAAAGCAGCGCCACAGCAGATGATGCGCCTCAATGTAGAGAGGGAATTGTCCGATCATCTCGCAGAAGTAGACGGACAGGCGTTCGACGTGTCGGGCGTGCATCCGGTCGGCTAACCTGGTCAGACGGTTACGGAGCTGCCGCTCGGGATCACTGGCCCTGCCGCAGCGGCCGCAGCTGGAGGGTAGTGCCGCGGCGGGCCTCGGCGACGACCAGGTTGTCCGGTCACCGTCGGTCCAACCCCGGGACTGGCTTGCCACCGTGTGACGGGGTCGAGGCACCAGCTCCACCGCCAGGACGTGCCCAGCATTCGCGGCAGCCGGCGGCACAGCGGCAGAGCCCACACGTCGCCGAAAGGCCCTCAGGACGACGCAGGGCGTAGCCGGATCCGAGGTTGACTGAGCCCCCGCTCAGGCCGTCCCAGGCCGTGGCCAGGCCGTCAAACGCCACCCAACGATGACCAAGGTCAACCAACTGCACCCAATAGACGACCAGCTCAGAGCCTTGATCACGGCTCTGAGCTGGTGGGCGACGGACGAGTCGACCTGTACGCCGGATTCTGTGCGCGACGCGTACCCCGAAGGGTTTGCGCCGGCGGCGGCCATCCATCTCGGCCTGCCGTTGCCGGCAGGCTCCAGCGGCCTACCCGCAGACATCGGGCGGGCAGCCCTCAAGCGTCTGCGCCGGGTCGTCAGCTTGCGGTGACGGCCCTTGCTTGGCCTTGCTCCGGGTGGGGTTTACCTAGCCACCCCGGTCACCCGGGGTGCTGGTGGGCTCTTACCCCACCGTTTCACCCTTACCGTCCCCGTTGGGGTCGGCGGTCTGTTTTCTGTGGCACTGTCCCGCGGGTCGCCCCGGGTTGCCGTTAACAACCACCCTGCCCTGTGGAGTCCGGACGTTCCTCGGCGGCGGGCCTGAGCCCGCCGACGCGACCGCCCGGTCGACTCGTCCGTCGCGCTCCTATCCTAACGACGGACGGTCCGTCGGCACTCCCGCCCCACCTGGGCAAGATCGCGCAGGTCAGGAGGGGTCGAGGGCGAGGTCTTCGCCCTCCGAGGGGACGGCTAGCCTCGTGGGGCTATGGATCTCTCCCACGCCGCGCTGCTGCTCGCCGCCGGTGTCGCCGCTGGCACGGTCAACGCGGTGGCCGGTGGTGGCTCTCTGATCACCTTCCCGGCGATGATCGCGGTCGGGTTGCCCCCGGTGCCGGCGAACGTCAGCAACTCGGTGGCCGTGTTCCCCGGCTACCTGGCCAGCGTGGCGGGTAGCCGGCAGGACCTGCCGCGTCCCCGCGCGTTGGCCACTCTGGTTCCCACCACGATCGTCGGCACGATCCTCGGGGCGCTGTTGCTGCTGGCCACGCCGGCCCGCGCGTTCGAGCTGGTCGTACCGTTTCTGGTCCTCGGCGCGACAGCGGTCCTGGCCTTCCAGGACCCGCTGCGCCGGCTGGTCGGTCACCCCCGGGACATGTCGCCCCGCCAGCGGACGGTCGCGGTGCAGACGATGGTCGGGCTCGGTGCGGTGTACGGCGGGTACTTCGGTGCGGCGCTCGGGGTGATGCTGGTCGCCGGCTTGGCCCTGGTGTTGGACGCGACCCTGGCGCGGGTGAGCGCGATCAAGAATCTGCTGTCCGCGGTGGTGGGGTTCACGACGCTGGTGGTGTTCGCCCTGTTCGGCCCGGTGAACTGGGCGGCCGTCGCGGTGGTCGCGCCAGCCACGTTGATCGGGGGGTACGCGGGTGCCCGACTGGTCCGCCGGCTGCCGCCGGTGCTGCTGAAGACGCTGATCGTGGTGTTCGGTACGACGATCGGCCTCTACCTGCTCTGGCGCGCGTTGAGCTGACGTCAGGAGCCGCGCAACTTCGGGGAAACTGCTGCCTCAGCGCGCGTCGAGGCAGCAGTTTCCCGGAAGGTGCGCGGATCTTGAGACGGGGTCAGTACACCTCGCCCACCGGCTCCTCGGCAGTCTTCTCGGTGTCGGCGGCGGCTCGGTTCCAGCGGGACCAGAGGACACGCTCGCCGTAGCCGGCGGCCATCAGGTGCGCGAAGGCCAGGTAGACCAGCACGCCGACGGCGAGCACCCCGAAGCCGACCCAGAACGGCAGCGACAGCGAGTGCTCGGCGAGCTTGCCGGAGATGATCGGCGCTGGCGCGGCGGCGCCCCAGCGGACCAGGTTGAACGCGCCGGTGGCGACGCGCCGGTCGCTGGAGCCGAGGCCGAGCGCCAGGTCGGTGAGGTTGGCGTTGGCCAGGCCCATGCAGAGTCCGGCGAGCACCAGCACCACGAGCGCTTCGGCTGTGCTGCTGGAGGTGGCGAAGAGGACCATGCAGACCAGCAGCCCGGCAATGGCCACGCCGACGGTCTGCACGGCGCCGATCCGGTGGGCCAGTCGGTGGCCGATCACCATGATGCCGGCGGCCAGGCCGAGCCCCCAGCCGGTGAAGGCGAGCCCCAGCGGGATGACGTCCAGGCCGAGGAAGAGCGGCGTGTAGCCGAGCACCACGAAGAACACGAAGTTGTACGCGCCGGTCACCACGCAGAGGACGATGAACGCCGGCCGGCGGTAGGTGGCGAAGATCTGGCCGACGCGTACCGGGGCCTGGCGGTTGGTTGGCTCGCGCAGCTTGCGGGAGGCCACGCCGAGGGCGAGGACCATGAAGACGCCGCAGACGAAGAACGGCAGCCGCCAGCTGATCTCACCGAGCAGGCCGCCGATCAGCGGGCCGACGGCGAAGCCCATGCCCAGGGCGGTCTCGAAGAGGCCGACCACCCATTCCCGGTCGACGGCCAGGTTGACCAGCACCACCATGGCGGTGGCGAAGAACATCGCGTTGCCCAGACCCCAGACGCCGCGCAGCACGGAGAGCTGCACGATGTTGTCGCTGAACGAGGCGAGGATCGCGGCGAGGCCGACCACGGAGACGCCGGTGATGAGCACCGGTTTGAAGCCGAAGCGGCCGCTGGCCAGGGTCGCGGGGATCATGCCCAGGGCCATGACCGCGATGTACGCGGTGAACAGCAGCTCGACCTGCCAGGCGGTGACGCCGATCGCCTCGCCGATGGCGGGCAGGATCGGGTCGACGACGGCGATGCCGGCGATGGCGAGGAAGGCCACCAGCGTGGTGGCGTAGATGGCACTGCGGTTCGGTTCGGAACGCCGATCCACTCCGACTCCTCAGATAGCTGTATGGTACAGGTACTTATCCTGTATCATACAGCTATGAGTGACGACGACGAGATCACCCTCGGCCGCATCGAGACCGAGGTTGCCCTGCTGATGCGCTTCGGCGAGGCGACCCGGCGGGCCACCGGCACCGCCGAGCACCGGGTGCTCGACCGGGCGGCGTACGTGATCCTGCGTCACCTGGACACCGCCGGCCCGCAGAACGTCTCCGCGCTCGCCGCCCGGCTCAACCTGGACGGCTCGACCGTCACCCGGCAGGTGTCCGCGCTGCAACGCGACGGCCTGATCGCGCGCGCCCCCGACCCGACGGACGGCCGAGGCACGGTCATCTCTCCGACCCCGGCCGGGCTCCAGCGGATGGCCGCCGTGCAGAACGCCCGCACCCGGCTCTACGGCGACATGCTGGCCGACTGGAGCGCCGAGGACCGCACCTCCCTGGCGACCCTGCTGGGCCGTCTCAACCAGGCCCTGGTCTCCCGCAGCCGCCCCCGCTGAGTGCCGAAACGCGCCTGAGCCGAACGCGCCTGAGCGGCGGGAAACGCCCTGATTCGTTTACGACATCAGCTCCACAGCGTCCGAGCAACACCCGCAGCGCCCGGACGGCACCCCGCACGATCGCGGCGGAAAAGGTGCGCCCGGGCACCGACCACGTCGGCACCCGGGCGCGTACCCGATCTCAGGCGACCGGCTCCCGGGCGGAGTCGGCGTCGCGGTCGGTGCCGGGGGTGACGCGGGGGTCGCCCTCGTCGGCGAAGTAGTCGTCCGGCTCGGTGCCGTCGACTCCCTCGTCCACCTTCGCGGCCCGCAGCGCCAGCGTCACCAGTGCCGCGACGGCCAGGTTGACCGCCACCGCCACGATGCCGACGTAGATCGTCCTGGTGGTGTCGAACCCGAACTCCGACAACGGGAACGCCGAGCCACCGAAGTGCTTCCGGGTCGGGCTGGCCACCTGGTAGAGCATCCACATGCCCAACCCCATGCCGACCGCCCAGCCGACGATCAGGCCGGTGCGGTGGAACCAGCGGGTGTAGAGACCCAGCGCCACCGCCGGCAGCGTCTGAAGGATGATCACGCCACCGATCAGCTGAAGGTCGATGGAGAACTGCGGGTCGAGGAAGACGATGCAGGCCACCGCACCGACCTTCACCACCAGCGAGGTGATCTTCGAGACGTTGGCTTCCTGCGCCGGGGAGGCGTCCCTCTTCAGGTACTCCTTGTAGATGTTGCGGGTGAACAGGTTCGCCGCCGCGATCGACATGATTGCCGCGGGCACCAGCGCCCCGATGCCGATCGCCGCGTACGCGACACCGGCGAACCAGTCCGGGAACTGCTGGTCGAACAGCAGCGGCACGACGGTGTTGCTGTCGACCGTGCCCTCCTTCGAGCCGGGCAACGGCTTCACCCCGGCCGCGATGGCCATGTAGCCGAGCAGCGCGATCAGCCCGAGCAGCAGGCTGTACGCCGGCAGCGCCGACATGTTCCGCTTGATCACGTCGCGGTTCCGGCTGGCCAGCACACCGGTGATGCTGTGCGGATAGAGGAAGAGCGCCAACGCCGAACCGAGCGCCAACGTCACGTACTGAAGCTGGTTGTTGCCGTTGAGCAGGATGCCGTCGTTCGGATTGGGCGAGGCGTCGAACTTCGCGTCCGCGGCGGCGAAGATGTCACCCCAGCCGCCCAGCTTGTAGGGCAGGTAGACGACCGCCACCAGGATGACGATGTAGATCAGGCTGTCCTTGACGAACGCGATCAGCGCCGGCGCGCGCAGCCCCGACTGGTAGGTGTACGCGGCCAGGATGGCGAACGCGATGATGATCGGCAGGTGCCGGGCCAGCGCGTTGTCGCCGGTGACCCCCATCGTCTTGAGCACCGCCTCGATGCCGACCAGCTGCAACGCGATGTACGGCATGGTGGCGACGATTCCGGTGATCGCGATCAGCAGCGCCAGCACCGGCGAGTCGAATCGGTTGCGGACGAAGTCGGCTGGCGTGACGAACCCATGCCGGTGCGACACCGACCAGAGCCGGACCAGCACCAGGAAGACCAGCGGGTAGATCACGATGGTGTACGGCACGGCGAAGAACCCGGCCGCTCCGGCACCGAACATCAGCGCCGGCACCGCCACGAACGTGTACGCCGTGTAGAGGTCACCGCCGACGAGGAACCAGGTGATCCAGCCGCCGAAGCTGCGACCGCCCAACCCCCACTCGTCCAGGTGCGCCATGTCCTTCGGTGCCCGCCAGCGCGCGGCCACGAAGCCCATCACGCTCACCAGCAGGAAGAGGAACGAGAAGACGATGATCTCGGTGAGATGGTCACGCCACATCAGCGGTCACCCCGCTTCTTCGTCATCTGGTAGACCAGCGTCGTGGTGCTGACGCCGAGCAGGATGAACGCCAGTTGCAGCCAGTAGAAGCGTGGGAAGCCGAAGACCCGGGGCGAGTCGCCATTGAAGAAGACCGGGATCAGCGGCACCACGATGGGAATGAAGAGCAACCAGTTCCAGGGACTGTGGTCCTTCGCCCTGGTTGGCGCCGTGGTCGGCGCCTCCGGTTCCGGTGCAGCCATCTGACACACCTCCGGGGAGTCGTGGCTCTCGATGTAACGGCCGGAGGCTACGACTCTGTGACGGCGGTCACCCGACCCGCCCGGAAGGTGCTGCGCCGAACGGCCGACCGGCTGCGCCGAACGGCGGCCCAGGTGATCTGACGGATGAGCGGGTGCACCTGGCCGACGACGGTGTGGGGCCCGGGTGCCGACGGCACCCGGGCCCCACACATCTGTCGATCGTCGGCTCACCCGGTCGGGGTCACCGCTGTGCCGCCCAGAGCACGGCCCGGCCGAGCTGCGACTGCAAACCCTTCGGGTGCAGGCGGAACGTCGGGTCGGTGCCGAACAGCACCACGCCGTTTCCGGCAGCGGAGACGCCCCGCACGATGCTGGCCTGGTTGGCCGCAGACACCTGCCCGTTGGCGCCGTCGGTGGCCCACCAGCCGGAGAGCAGCGGGTCGGCAGCGTACGACTGGTCGACCTCGACGCCTGCGCCCAGGTCGGTGAACCAGACGGGCTGGCTGATGAACGCGTGCGGGATGGCGGAGGTGGTGACCGGTCCCCCGTTGTTGACGATGTTGGCCACCCCACTCGCCAGGCTCGGCGCCGCGGTGGCGGTCACGGTCAGCAGCCCTGCGGCGTTGCTGAGGGACGCCCCGGCGGTGCCCAGGCCGACCACGCCGCCGCCCCGGGCAAGGAACCGGTCCAGGGCCGCCCGGTTCTCGGCGGTCAGGGTCGCCAGGTTGACGTTGTTGGCGACCAGCAGCACGTCGACGTCGTCGGTCAGCGTGCCGACCAGCGTCGCGGTGGTCAGTTCCCGGCCCTCGAAACCGAGGTCGGCGAGGGTGTCCCGCTCCTCGACCGTACCGAGATAGCCGACCACGACCCGGTCCAGCGGGGTTCCCTGCCAACGGGCCGGCGCGCGTTCGAAGCTGACCGCGTGGGCGCGAACCTCGGCAGCGGCCAGCTTCCGGTTGGCCGGGGTGCCGGGGACGACCACCGACCCGTCCGCGAGCCGGTGGACCTCGACGCCCTTCGCGAGCAGCGAGTTCACGGCCAGCAGGTCTGCCGCGTCGCGCAGGTCCAGGCGCAGGTCGGACCGACCGGCGGGCAGAGTGCCCTTGGCCCGCCCGTCGTAGGTCCGCTCCAGGCGTACCCGGGGCAGGTTGTCCCACACGGTGTCCACAGTGGCGCCCCAGGTGAGCCCCTGGCTCCAGGCCGCCGGGCCCGCGTACAGGTCGTTCACCCGGTCGGTGATGTCGGCACCCGGTTCGAGCAGCGAGTTGACCAGGCCGCGCTTGGGTTGTTGCAGGTCGACGACGTACGAGCCGGCCTGGTAGCGGTTGCCGCCAGCGGTGAAGTTCGTCTTCGCCCGCCACACCCGGCCACCGCTGTCGATCAGCAGGTCGACCAGGCGGGCCGCGGCCGGCTCGGAGCGCTGCCCGGCGCCGCTCGGGATGACGTACGCCCGGGGGAAGGTGGTGTTGTAGTTGTCCTCCGGACCCCAGCCCGGCACATAGCCGTCGGGGATGTCGCGCAACGGCTCACCGGCCAGGCCCCGCCGGTAGACCTCGGCCTGGTCGTGCAGCACCTCGGCCCGGTGGTCCTGGATGTAGCGCAGCGAGGTGCGGATGGCCACCTCGTGCACGTCGGTGTTGATACCGGAGCGACGGACCCGTTCGGCGGGGGTGAGCGTGCTGCCGCGCGGGTTCAGCGGGGCCTCGATCGTGTACGGGATGCTGCTCTGCAACATGGCGAAGGACGGCACGTAGATCGGTGGGAAGTCGTCCCAGACGCCCGGTTCGTCGTCGCGGAAGGGGATCCGGGCCCGCTGGGTCTCGGCGTACCCGAGACCGCGCAGGTCCTCCTCGATCGCCAACGCGTTGGGCAGGCCGTGCTTGATGTACAGGTCGTACTCGTTGTTGACGTTGTGCGGCGGGGTGCTGGGGTGCAGCAGGGTCGGGTTGACGTACCCGTGCAGGTCCAGCGTGATGATCGGCTTGGTGTCGATGATCAGGTCACGGATGAGGTTGGTCTCGGGCTGCGCGACGATGGTCAGGTCGCGGTTGAGGTCGTAGCCGGCCGAGTTGGCCCGGGTGCCGGCAACCCGACCGTCCGGGTTCGAGGTGATGTTGAAGACCAGCCGGTTGCGCCGCAGCAGCTCGGCGACCTCCGGGCTGCGGTCGGTGGCGAACTCCTCGATGACCCGCAGCGCCGCGTCGGTGCCCTCCCATTCGTTGCCGTGGATGTTGGCGTTGACGAAGAGCGGGGTCTTGTAGCCGGCGAGCAGCCTGCGGTCCCGCTGCGCTCGGGCGGGTTCGTCCTCGATGAGCCGTTTCCAGGTCTCCTGCTGCCGCGCCTCGGCGCGACTCTCCGGCGCGGTCACGGTGACCGCGTACAGGTCGTAACCGCCAGCGGACTTCCCCGCGACCCGGGCGGAGACCCGGTCGCTGGCCCGCTGGAGCGCGTTCAGCTTCGGTGCGATCTCGTCGTACGGAATCACGCCGATCGGAATGGAAGCGTCGGCCGGGTTGTCCGGCCAGACCGGGAGGGTGCTCTGCCGGGGATAGCCCCGGACGTCGGAGAGGTCGACGGGGACCGACGGCACCGTGGGCAGCGCGCTGGCGGACACCGGCCCGGTCAGGGCCATGGTCGCGAGCAGCGCGGTGCTCACCGCGGTCGCGGTGAGGCGGGCGAGAGGTCTTGCGGACAGCATGACGGATCTCCTGTCGGAGGGTACGCGCAGGCGAACGCGCCGCCGGGCCGGAGACCAGCGGGGATGGGAAACGCCTGCAGCGTGCGAGGGAGGGAGGAACCCGGCGTCAGAGGGAGCGTCGACAGGCCGCGCTGGCGACGCGCAGGAGGTCGATGTGACCTCGCTTCGTCAGGTGAACGCTTCGCACGAACCGATCTTGAAGCGGGGTCCATCCACTGTCAACAGGTTCCCCACAGGTTCGGGCCCTCGACCCGAAACCCTCCCGACAGATGGGAACTAGTCGATCTTCGTGAGGTGGGCGGTGTCGTTGACCGTCCGGACGGCGACGCCGCCGTCGGGCCACATGTCGAGCACCGAGATGCCGGCCGCGTCCAGGAAGAGCCGGTGCAGGAACCCGTCGCCGGCAGCGAGCGCGTCGCGCAGCATCAGCTTGATCGGCGAGACGTGCGAGACGACCACCACGGTCTCCCCGGGGTACGCGGTGAGCAGCCCGGTGACGACGCGGTGCGCGCGTTCGGCGACGTGGGTGAACGACTCGCCGCCCGGCGGGGCGATCCGGGGTGAGGCGAGCCAGGCGTCCATCTCCCCCGGCCACCGCTCGCGGACCTCGGTGAAGGTGCGACCCTCCCACTGGCCGAAGTCGCACTCGATCAGGTCGTCCTCGGTGCGCACCGGCACGTCGCCGCCGAGCGCTTCGGCGATCGACGCCGCGGTGGCCGTACACCGGGACAGCGGTGAGCTGAGCACGGCCCCGACGGACGGGGCCAGCTCGGCCACCCGGGCGCCGGTGGCGCGGACCTGGGCGCGGCCCTTCTCGGAGAGCGGCACGTCGCCGCGGCCGGAGTAGCGCCGCTGCTCGGTGTACTCGGTCTCGCCGTGCCGGACCAGGATGAGCCGGGTGGCCGTGAAGCTCGGCCGGGGCTCCCAGGACGCCGGCGCTGTGGCCGGGTCACTGCCGGTCGCGGGCGTCGCCGGCGGCTGGCCCGTCTTCGGGGCCGACGGGGGCCGGCCGGCGGCGGCGTCCATGGCGGCGTTGGCGAGCGCGTCGGCGTGCCGGTTCTGCTCGCGGGGGATCCAGGCGAACCGGACCGCGGCGAAGCGGCCCACCAGCCCGGCCGCCTTGGCGGCGAGGGGCCGCAGGCCGGGGTGCTTGATCTGCCACCGGCCGCACATCTGCTCGACCACCAGCTTGGAGTCCATCCGGACGTCCACCTCGGCGGCGCCCAGCTCGGCGGCGGCGGTCAGCCCGGCGATCAGCCCCTGGTACTCGGCGACGTTGTTGGTCGCCGTGCCGAGCGACTCGGAGCGCTCGGCGAGCACCTCGCCGGTCTCCGCGTCACGCACCACCGCGCCGTAGCCGGCAGGGCCGGGATTGCCCCGGGACCCGCCGTCGGCCTCGACGCTGACCACCCGCGGTGCCACGACCTACAGACCCGACTCGTTGGTGCGGACCATGATCCGCCGGCAGTCCTCGCAGCGGACCACGTCGTCCGGGGCGGCCTTGCGGATGCGGGCCAGGTCGGCGCCGGAGATATCCAACCGGCACCCGCCGCAGCGGCCCGCGGTGAGCAGGGCGGCACCCAGCCCGGTGTCCGCGCGGATCTTGTCGTAGAGGTTGACCAGGTCGCTCGGGAGGTCAGCGGCGAGTGGCTGACGGGCCCCGCGCTTGAACTCCTCCTCCTTCGCGATCTCGGCCATCGCCTCGTCGCGGCGCTGCTCGGTGGCGGCCCGCTTGTCGCGGGTGTCGGCCAGCCGCTGCTCCACGCCGTCCAGTACGCCCTGCGCGGTCTCCCGCTGCTCCATCAGCTCCAGCTCGGCGTCCTCCAGGTCACCCTGGCGCCGGTTCAGCGAGACCAGCTCGTGCTGGAGGGCCTCCAGCTCCCGGGCCGGGCCGGTGCCGGCGGCCAGCCGGTTCTCGTCCTTCTGCTTACGGACCCGGACCTGCTCGACGTCCTTCTCCAGCCGGGCGATGTCCCGGTCGAGGTCGTCGACCGCCACCTGGGCGCGGACCCGCTCGTCCTCCAGCGACGACAACTCCCGGGCCAGCGACTCCAGCTCGGCCCGCTCGGGCAGCGTCCGCCGGCGGTGGGCGAGCTGGGCGAGGTTGGTGTCGATCGCCTGGAGGTCGAGCAGGCGGCGCTGCACCTGAGGGTCAGCCTTCACGGTCGGGCTCCTTGTCGTCCACAACGGGTGCGGCGGCGTGCACGGTCCACGGGTCGGTGTCCAGGTCGGACACCAGCGTCTCGACGCCCAGCGCCTCCCGGAGGAGGGCGGCCAGGTCGTCCAGCCACGGTCGTTCGGTCGCCCAGTGGGCGGCGTCGATCAGGGCGGGACCATCGGCGGCGAGGTGCTCGCCGGCCGGGTGGTGCCGCAGGTCGGCGGTGAGGAAGGCGTCCACCCCGGCGGCGGTCGCGGCGCCGAGGAAGCTGTCCCCCGACCCGCCGCTGACGGCGAGGGTACGAACCATACGCCCGGGATCCCCCGCGGCGCGAACTCCCCAGGACGTGACGGGAAGCACGGCGGCGGCGTGCCGGGTCAGCTCGGCGAGGGTCATCGGGTGGGGCAGCTCGCCGATCCGCCCGAAGCCCCGGTCGTCGCCGTGGGCGGGCGAGCCGGGCGCGGGGCGCAGCAGCGGGCGCAGCCCGGTCAGCCCGAACCGGGCAGCGAGGGCGTCCGAGACGCCCGGGGAGGCGACGTCGGCGTTGGTGTGCGCCGCGTAGAGCGCCACCCCGGCCCGGATCAGCTGGTGGATGATCCGCCCCTTGAAGGTCGTCGGAGCGACCGACGAGACCCCGCGCAGCAGCAGGGGGTGATGCGCGACGATCATGTCGGCGTCGACGGCCAGCGCCTCGGCGACCGTCTCGGGCACCACGTCGACGACGCAGAGCACCCGGCGCACCGGGGCGGACGGCTCACCGAGCACCAGGCCCACCCGGTCCCACTCCTCGGCCCAGACCGGCGGAAAGCGCCGTTCCAGCTCGGCCACGACGTCGGTCACCGTCGGCGCGGATCCGCTTGTGCTCACGGCGGCCCAGCTTACCGGCGCGGGGACCGTGGGGCGGCGACGCCCGGCCCGGCCGCGCCGAGTGAGAGCCCTGCCGGGAGCGCTAGGCGGCGCTCACCGAGACGGCGCGCAGCGCGGCCAGCGGCTTCGCCCACGGGAAGGCGGGCAGGTGCTGCTCCCCCGTTCCCGGCGGGTGCAGGGCGATCACGTGATCCCCGAAGAGCACCGTGACACCCCACTCGGCCAGCCGAGCCACCCCGGCCCGAAACGCCGGGTGGGCGGCCATCGCCGCATTGGTGTAGGGCACCGCCACGATGGGGACGCCCTTGCCCTGCGCCTCGATCAGCAGCCCGAGCGCGAGGGTGTCGGTGATCCCGGCCGCCCATTTGTTGACCGTGTTGACGGTGGCCGGGCAGACGATCATGGCGTCGGCGGGCGGCAGCACGTCCGGGTCACCGGGATTCTTGTAGTGCGTCCGCACCGGGTGGCCGGTCTGCCGAACCAGTGCCGACTGGTCGACGAACTTCGCGCCGTCCGGCGTGGTGACCACGCAGACGTCCCAACCATCCTGCTGGGCAAGGTCGACCAGACGGCCGACGTGCCGTGCCAACGGCGAACCGCAGGCGATGACGTAGAGCACCTCGCGGTGCCCGCTGGTGCACGGTGGGCCGGCCATCAAGCCGGCTCCGCGCTCATACCCCTACTCCCATGTGCTCAGCCAACTCCGCTACCGGAGAAGGCGGCGCACCACGTGTGCGACGCAGGATGTCCGACATCACCTCGTGCGCGATCGGACGGCAACGGATCTCGGACGGAGCGAGTCGATCACCGAGCAGCAGCATCTCGCCGGCGTTCGCCACGTCGCCGATCTGGGCGTACCCGCGGGCGATGTCGAGCAGGTGGTGGGCGCGACGTTCGGGCAGCAGCGCGTTGAAGGAGGGCTCGGCGATGCGCAGCTGGTGCACCTCCACGGCCCGACCGCCGTCGCCCAGCTCCACCGCGGCGGCGGCCCGGTGCAGCTCGACATTCGTCGGGCCGAACGACGTCCAGTAGTGGTTGTGGTCGCCGCCGAGCAGGATGGCGGCCTCCTGCGCGCAGTTGATCAGGTCGTCGACGCTGGCCGTGTCACCGATGCGGGAGGCGGCCATCGCACCCTGGAGCAGCAGCATCCCGTAGACGGACAGCCGGGCCGGGGAGACCTCGTTGCTGCCGCCCGGTGCCAGCCGGTTGGCGATCTGGACGTTCAACTCCAGCGCGGGACGAGCCCGGCCCATCGCGACCAGGGCGGCGCACACCCGGGTGGTGGCGATCCCGGCCAGCAGCGGGTCGTTGGCCCGCTGGGCCACCGCCATCGACCGGTCGGCGGCCAGCCAGGCCAGCTCACACTCGCCGAGCTTGCGCAGCACCGACGAGGCGATCTGGTAGACCTGCCCGAGCAGGTGGGCCGCCTCGGGGGCCCGCTCACCGCCGTACGCGGCGTCGGCCGCCTGTGCGTCGCGCAGCAGCTTGGGCAGCGCCCGGGTGAGCATCCCGTAGCGGCCGTACTGGTAGGTGAGCCACGCGTGGTTGACGGCCTTGCGCATGTCGTCCAGCGGCGGCGGGGAGGGCGCCGCGTCGAAGTACGCGCTCATCGAGTCGTAGCGTTCCAGCGCCGCCCGGATCTCCTGCACCTCGATCTGGTCGATGCAGTTCAGCGCGTCGGTGCGGCGTTCCGGGTCCTTGCCCATGAGCAGTTGGACGTCCACCTGGAGGATGTCGGCGATCTCGTACAGGACGGAGAACTTGTCCAGTCGACGAACGCCGCGTTCGACCTTGTCCACCCAGCTCTTCGACTTGCCGAGCCGGTCGGCGAAGACCTGCTGCGACATCTTGCGTCGCCCCCGCCAGTAGGCCACTCGCCGTCCTATGGGTAGCTCGTCCATCTGCCCATCCTCCCCTGCCGCCCAGGACCCATTGAGTCGAGGCGATGTCCGCGGGTGCGGCGACTGTCGTTCACTTTCAGGTTTTCGCTGGTCGCACACGATGTACGTCAGCCGTACAGCCAGTCCTCGTACTTTTCGTGCAAGTTGCACGAGCCGTTCGTCAACCTCAACGATCGTGGGTTACGGCAGTGACGGTGCTCGACATGCGACCTGGCGACCGCCGGGCCAGAAGAGGGGAGATGGCACACATGTGGGGAAATGTCGCACCGCGCGTGGCCGAACTGTCGCCGCTGGAACGGGTCCGGCTGCGCCGGGTCGCCATGCGGTACGCCGCACACGGCTGGGAGGTGACCCCGGGTGCCTGCCTGGCCCGCAGTCGCTTCGTCTGCGGCCGGGCCGGCTGTCCCACAGTGGGCTGCCACCCCGCCCTGGAGAACTGGGAGCTGGCTGCCAGCGCCGACCCGGCCCGGGTGGCGACCTGGTGGCGCAGTCGCCCGCACGGGGTGCTGCTGCCCACCGGCCGGGCCTTCGACGTGCTGGAGGTGCCCGCCCACCTCGGCCGGCACGTGCTCGACGCGGTGCAGATCCACCCCGCCGGCACCGGCGTACGCGGGCCGGTGCTGGTCACTCCCACCGGGCGGTGGATGTTCCTGGTCCGCCCCGGCGACCCGCTCCGACCGGAGCTGGAGCACTGCTTCCACGTGGTCCGGCACGGCCCCGGCTCGTGGATCCCCGCGCCGCCGACCCGGCTGCCCGAGGGCACTGTCCGCTGGGCGGTCGCCCCCGAGCAGGCCCGCTGGCAACTCCCGGATTCGTACCTGGTGCAGAACACGTTGATCGGGGCGCTGCGCGCCACCGGGGTGACGCTCACCCCCGACCTGCTCCCCGGTCACCTGCCCCTGCCCCGACGAGGCATGTGAAACAGGCCCGGTCGACGATTCCATCCGGTGCCCGACAGCGTCGCCGGAGCGCCGGTCCTCGTTGACAGGGGGACGGCGCGAACGCGCGCCACGAACGGGGGAACGATGTCCACGGACGACAGAGCCTCTCATCCCGGCGGCACCGAGCCGCCCCGGCGCAACCACCCACGACACCGCTGGGCCGGCACCCGACCGTCCGGCTCGCGCCCCGGCCGCCCACGCCCCACCGGGTCCCGCCCGGCCGGCACCCACCGCCCGGTCCGCTAGTCGGTCAGCGGGATGGCGGCGGAGTAGTACTGGCGGCCGTCGTCGGTGACGACGGCGTGGGTGTGGCCGTCGTCCAGACGGTCCAGCCAGCCCAGCCCGGTGGTCCCCATGGCCAGGGCGGCGGTGGCGTACGCGTCGGCCACCCCCAGGTCGGTGCCGACCACGGTCACCGAGCGCAACCCGCTGGCCGGCGCGCCCCGACGCGGGTCCAGCACGTGCCGGCCCCTCTCGTAGACGCCGGACGTTGCCACGGCCAGGTCGGTCCCGGTGAGCACCAGGCAGGTCGACATCGCGTCCCACGGGTGCCGGATGCCGATCCGCCAGGGCTCCCCCGACGGCGAGAGACCCCGTACGCGCACGTCACCGCCGGCGTTCACGCAGTGGTTCGCGGCACCGGCGGCGAGCAGGCGATCCGAGGCGACCTGGGCCGCCCAGCCCTTGACGAAACCGGACGGGTCGAGCCGCCCGGTGGCGTACGCGTCGAAGAACCCGTCGGTGGCGCCCCACAGGTCGGCGCAGGCCTCCAGCACGAACCGCAGATCCGCGGACGCCTCGGAGAGCAGCACCTCACCCCGGTCGAAGCGGCACACCTCGCTGTCCGGCTTGTAGGTGCTGAACCGGGCGTCCACCTCACGCATCCAGGCGAAGACCTCGTCCGCAAGCTCGCGGAGGGTCGCCGGTGGCAGGTCGTCGGCGAGATCCAGGGTGATCGCCGTACCCATGATCTGTTCGACCCGGCACAGCCCGGGTCGGGTCAGCGCGGCCGGCACGTCAGAATGCCTGCTCGATGGCGGACCGCAGGGACTGCTTGTAGGCGTTGCTGGTCTCGGTGGCGCCGGAGACGGTGTTGAGATTGGCGC
This sequence comes from Micromonospora zamorensis, assembly GCF_900090275.1. NCBI lineage: Bacteria > Bacillati > Actinomycetota > Actinomycetes > Micromonosporales > Micromonosporaceae > Micromonospora > Micromonospora zamorensis. The sequence goes on from NZ_LT607755.1 coordinate 4,641,677, forward strand.
TCTGCTTCTGCACCACCTCGCCGCCGGTGCCGTCGTAGCGGTTGCTGACGTCGCCGCTGTGGATGTCGGACTCACCCCCGGTGGGCAGCGACAGTGCGACGGCCTCGATGATCCGGTTACCGGAGACCACGATCTGCACCTGCACGGACCCGTAGATCTCGCGGTCGTTCTTCGCGTCGAAGGGGGCGCCGGTGACCCGGCGGGTGGTCGACTGGGGCGCCTTGGTGGTGGTCCGCGGAGCGCTGGGGGCCTTCGTCGTCCTGGTGGCCGACGGGCGGGCGGTGGTCTTGCCGGGTTTGGGCGACGTCGACGGCCCGGCGCTGGCCGACGACGAAGGCGCTACGCCCGCCGGATCGGCACCCGGTGCGTCCGGGGCGGCGCTGGGATCGGTGCCCGGCCCGGCGGGGTTGACCGGCTGGGCGGTCGGCAGGTTCTGGGCGACCGGGGTGGCGCTCGTCGAGCCCTTGAACACCACCAGCGCGGTGGTGCTGGCGGCCAGACCGGTGATCGCGAGGAACGCGCGACGCATGGGATGCCTCTCCTACAACTCGAACGTGGCCAGGTGGATCTGCCGTCGGGGCACGCCGGCTCGGCGCAGCGCGCGCACCGACTGTTCCACCAGCCCGGGTGGCCCGCACAGGTAGACGTCGCGCCGGGCCACGTCGGGCACCAGCTGACGCAACCCGTCCGGGCTCATCAACTGACGGGGGCCGGGGTCGTCGCGGGAGCCGATGACGTACCAGACGGAGGTGTCCCGCTCCTGGGCCAGCCAGTCCAGCTCACGGCTGAGCAGCACGTCGGCCGGGGTACTCGCGCGGTAGATCAGGGCCGCACCCGGAGGCAGCTCCTCCAGCATGGCCCGGATGGGGGTGATGCCGCTGCCGCCGGCGATCAGCAGGGCCCGTTCGCGGACCCGGTGCGCGGCGGTGAAGGTACCCGACGGACCTTCGGCCCAGACCCGGGTGCCCGGCTCCAGGTCGCGCAGGTCGGCGGTGTGGGTGCCGACCACCTTGACGGTGACCCGCAGCCAGCGGCCGTTGGTGGCGGCCGAGACGGAGAACGGGTGCGACTGCCACCAGCAGCCCCGGGTGAGGAACCGCCACCGGAAGTGCTGGCCGCCGAGCATCGCCAGCCGGCCGAGCCGCTCCCCGGTGAGGTAGACGGAAATGGTGTCCGGGCTCTCGGCGACCACGTCGGCGACCCGCAGCTTGTAGCGCAGGTTGAACGCCAGCGGCGCGATCACGCGACCCCAGAGCAGGGCGGCGACCACCAGCAGGTAGAGCGCGATCCAGCCGGTGCGCACCGGGCCGGGCCGGTACAGCTGCGCGCCGTGGGTGAACTGGTGGCCGAAGCCGAGCAGCAGCACCAGATAGCTGGACAGGTGCAGCAGGTGCCACATCTCGTAGGGCAACGCCCGCCGGATCGCCCGGATGCTGCTGAACCCGACCAGCATCATGATGCCGGCGGCGACGAACGCCGAGACCATGTCCTCGTACTCGCCGAGCAACGTGCCGACCTCGGCGAGGACCGACTGCTTACGCAGGTCGGCGTAGCCGACGAGGATCAGCGACACGTGCGCCAGCACGGTGACCAGCAGGGTGGCACCGATGTCCCGGTGCCAGCGTGCCGTCTGCTCGCCGCCGATCCACCGTTCCAGCACCGGCAGTCGGCTCATCATCAGCACCTGCACCAGCAGCAGGTAACCGGCGATCAGACCGGAGATCCGACCCGCCGCCGTGACGGTCGCCGCGGTGGTCTTCAACGAGCCGGCGGACGTGCCCAGCCACCACGGCAGCACGCTGGCGACCAGGCCGACCAGGAGCAGCACGCCCAGCAGCCGCCGGCCGCCGGGTCCGCGCCGGTCCGGGATCTGCGGGGGTACGGGCGCAGCCGACCGGCCGCCGTGCCGGGACGAAGTCCCGGTACGACGGCCGGCGGCGTGGGTGTGCGGGTACGTCACGCGTACAGCTTCATCGGGGCGTACTTCTGGCGGGGGAAGACCTTCTCGACCTCCGCGTTCGTGAGCCCGAACCGGCCCTGAGCCACAGCGCCGTAGACGTTGAACATGTTGTTGTACTCCGGCACGTCACCGGAATCCAGCTTGTCGAGGCCGTTCCAGGTGCCGAGCAGCGAGCCTGCCAGCTTCTTGCCGGACAGCACTGTGACAACCCCGCCGTGCCCGTGGTCGGTGCCGCCGGTGTTGGAGCCGACCCGACGGCCGAACTCGCTGGACACCATGATCGTCACGTCGGCGGCCTGCGGGCCGAGGTCGGTGAAGAACGCGGCCATGGCACTGGCCAGGTCGTTCAACCGGCGGTGCAGTTGGCCGCCCGCACTGGTGCCCTGGTTCTCGTGGGTGTCGTAGCCACCCATGCCGACGGTGGCGACCCGGACGTTGGCGCCGCCCTTGATCAGCTGGGCGAGCTGCTTGAACGCGTTGCCGACGCCCTCGTACGTGACGCCCTCGACGGGCTGGTACGGCTTGGCGGCGAGCTTCTGGGCGGTGGCCAACGCGCCCATGCCCTCCTGCACGGCTTCCTCGACCGGGTGGTTGATCCCGGTGAACAGCCCCTTGATGGCCTTCTCGGTGGCGGCCCGGAACCGCTCGTCACCGTTGAGCCGCAACGATCCGATGCTGTTCAGCGAGATCGCGCCGTTGTTGCCGACCAGCGAGCGGGGCAGGGTGCTGCCGATGCCGACGCTGCGGAACGCGGTGCCCTTGCCCAGGTTGTCGACCAGACCGTCCAGCCAACCGCGACCGCCGGTCTCGTTGGGCAGCCCGCCCAGGTTGCAGGCGTCCGCGGCCTGGAAGTGGCTGCGCGACAGCCGCTCGTCCGAGACCGCCGGGATGAAGCCCAACTGGCCGGCGCCGAGCCACTTCTCCAACGGCTTGAACGCGCTGGTCAGCTTGAAGCCGCGGCCCAGGGCCAGCGAATCGTTGCCGAGCAGCAGGTCGGGGCGGGCCTTGGCGAGCACCGGGTCGTTGTCCGGTGCGATCAGGCTCAGCCCGTCCAGCCCGCCGTAGAGGAAGACGTGGATCAGGGTACCCGTCTTGGTCGCCGCGAACGACGCCGATGTGGTGACGAACTGGGCGGTGGCCAGGGCGGTGGCGGTGGCCGCGGCACCGGCGACGAAGGTACGCCGGGTGACGCCACGACCGTCCTGCTGGGCCTCCTCCAGGTTCTCCAGGGTGCGGTAGCGGTCGAGCTCCGCGGCGTTCTCGGCGGCGACGATGTCCGCCTCCGCGCGCAGCAACGCCTCGGCCGGGTTGTCGGCCAGCCGGCGCACGTCGGGGCATTCGGGGTGCAGGGGGAAAGAGTTGTACACAGTCTTCTCCATCGGGTGCCTCACCGGAGGTGGTGCTGGGGGGAAGCGAGGATCGCCCGCGCGACGGCGGTGATGGCCCCGTTGAACGTGGCGTCGACCTTGGCGGTCGCCGGCACGCCGGCCACGCCGAGGATCAGATTCTTTTCCCGCGTGCTCAGCTTCTGACCCACCAGCCGCTGGGAGAGCGCGTCCACGTACGCCCCGGCGGTGGCCGGCGGCTTGGCGACCAGCTTCTCCGGCGCCGTGTACGTGAAGGCGGTGCGGTAGCCGGCGAGGACCTCGCCCGCCTCGTTCCAGCCGTTGACCATGGTGCCGGCCGACGTCCAGGCGACGTAGACGTCCGGGTAGCCGTCCGGGGTGGGATGACCCATCGGGTAGTGGCCCAGCTCGCGCAGCTTGTCGTGGATCTGCCGCAGGCCGCGGGCGTACGGGGTGCGCTTGCTGTCACCGTTGTTGTGCTTCGGCGACGCGTCCGGCGAGACACCCAGGGTGCGGTACGTGGCGACCAGGTACTCCATCGGCCGGCGCACCTTCTGGCCCACGCCGGCCCAGAACTCGGAGGAGCAGAACATCGCCATCAGCACGGGCTTGATCAGGCCGTTGTTGGTGATGTAGATCTTGGCCAGCCGGTCCACCAGGGACTTCGGCGGGGTGTCCGAGACGAAGCGGGTCGCCAGGCTCTGCGCGACGTACTTCGCGGTCGACGGGTGCAGCGCGATGTACGTGATGTACGCGTCGATCGCCGCGTCGGCCTTCTTCGGGTCCGTCGAGTTGTTCGCGTGGGTGAAGCCGAGGATCTTCACCTTGCCGACGTAGTGCTGCTCGGGCTTGAAGACGTACTTGCCGTCCTTGTCGATGCCGCGGCCGGTCTGGAGCATGGCCGCCTGGCGCACGTCCGGCTCCTTGTAGCCGCCGTCGACGCCCACCGAGTAGAGCTCGAGGTTCTCCCGGGCGAGGTTCTCGTTGATCGCGTCCTTGCGGGAGTCCTTCTGGTTCAGGTAGATCAGCAGCGCGGGGTGCTTGTTCGCGGCGACCAGCATCTCCGGGTAGCTGCCCAGCGCGTGCTTGCGCACCACGTCCTGGTCGAACGAGTTGCGGTACACCTCGCCACCGTCGAAGTCGGCGGCGACGTGCAGGAAGTCGTTCCAGAAGTCGACCATCACCTCGAACAGTTGGCGCTTCGACCAGATCTGCCGGGCGATGGTGGCGTCGATCATCTCCCGTTCCGGCTGGGCGCCCTGCTCGTTGAGCTGGTCCCGCTGGGTGCGCAACTGCTGCACGTTGAGCTTCTGGGTCGGCAGCTCGGCGAGCTTCAGCTCGGCCTTGCTCGGCGCGATCTTCTCCGGGTCCATCTGGGCGCGGATCCAGGCGTCGATGCCCTGGTTCTTGATGTCGGCGATCACCGCGGGCGTCGGCCCGAAGGTGGTCCGCCGGGCCAGGTGCAGGATCGGATCCTTGGCCAGCACCGTCTTCACTGTCACCTGGGTCGCCGCGGCGGCGGCGGCCGGCCCGGAGAAGCTCCGTCCACCGGCCGGCGCGTTCTTCTTCAGCGCCTCGCCGGCCCGGGAGCCCATGTAGCTTTCGTTCTGCTCGGTGTAGGTACGCACCGTGCTGGGCTGCTGGCCACTGGGCCGCGCCGCGGTGCCGTCGGTCACCGTGCTGCCGGTGGCGTCACCGGCCGCCGCCTCGTCACCGAAGAGGCCGCGGATCTGCGGGGTCATGGCGAGCGCCGCACCACCGGCGACGACGGCGGCGGTGCCGCCGAGAGCCACCATGGCCTTGCGCCGGCCGACCTTGCGGCCCGGCTCGTCGTCATCGTCCAGGGTGGGCAGTCCGCTGCCGGCGGGCCGCGCCGGGGCCGGGCGTCCGAGCCCTTCCGGGCCGACCCACTGCGGCCCGCGCGGGGCGGGGGCGGGGTGCCCGGCGGGCGGGTAAGCCTCGCCGTACTGCTCGCGCGGGTCGGCCTGCGCCGGGTAGCCGCCCTGGTAGGGGTGGGGCGAGTCGTACCCGTAGGGCGCGGGCGTGTTGGGGTCGCCGTAACCGTCCGCGTTGTGGTGCTGGCGTCCGTCCCAACCGCGGTCGTCCCGCGGTCGACGTGGTGGCACATTCTGGTCGGCCATGTACCAATCCCGATTTCTGATGAGCGCCGGAAGCTGCGACCGGACAGGTGCGGCAGGTGCGGCGACTGTTGCCTGAGGGGGTTGCTACGGCAAGGTAACCAAGGCCCCATGGGCCTTCAAGGTGGGTCGAACACCATCGTGAGGGCACTTAAGACAGCGCTCAGTACGACGTCGGCGACCAATGTCTGACCGGGCACCGGCGCGGACCTCCCCAGCAGGGCGTACGCGCGGCAGCCGGGCACGGAACGGACCACGCGGCAGTACGCGACACTTTCCGCGCCGTTCACCACCACAGACAAACTTAAGGTTCAGATAAGCCGGACATGAGGTGCCCTCACGTGGAGGAAAAGTAGCAGCGGCGGTCGAGCGTGAGCCGCCACCGCAGCGGGTATGCCGCCGAACCGCTGAACGCGTGAGGGGAAGGCAGCGCCATGCTCAGCAAAGAGGATCAGCGCAGGTTCGACCAGATCACCCGTCAGCTCCGGGAGAGTGACCCGGCCTTCTTCGCCCGGCTGGACCACCGGGTCCGGGCCCGCAGGGGCCGCTATCTGATGTTGTTGACCATCGTGCTGTGGGCGTCGCTGCCGGCGATCGCCGTGTTCGCCGGTCGGATGACCGGTGCGATCTGCGCGGTGGTGCTCGTGGTCAACGCCGCGATCATGTGGCGGTTCCGCCGCCGCTGGACGTGACGGCTCACCGCTCACCCGGGCCGAACGCCCGGTACGCGCGGCGCAGCCGTTCGAGCAGTCCCGGCCCGCCGATGGCCGGGGCTGGCGCCCCGAGCTGGCGTAGCAGCAGGTCGGGACCGGTCGCCAGTCGCGGCGGCCGATCAGGCAACGGCACCGGCGGCAGCCAGAACCGGTCTGCCGCCTCCGGTAGCGGCGTCGTCGACAGCCCGGCGAGCGCGCGGGCCGCGCCGACCGGGGCCGCGACGTCCACTGTCGACTTGTCAGTGTCCGGTTCGGACACCGCGAGGACCGGCTGGGGCTGTGGGGCGGCGCCGGTGGCCTGCACCCGACGGGCGCGCAGCTCGGCGAGCAGCTCGGCGCGGGACCGTCCGCGCCAGTGCAGCAGCTCGAACGGGTCCGCGTCGAAGGCCTCGGCCAGCAGATAGAACGTCGCTGCGAGGTGCTTGCACGGCACCGCGAAGTCGGGGCAGTTGCACCGCTGGGTCAGCTCGTCCACGGCGGCCGGGAAGAGCGGCGCGCCAGCGGCGACGAACAGCTCCTCCAGCTCGTCGGGGAGGTCCCCGGCGAGCAGCCGGGCGCTGAAGAACGCCTGCCCGGCCAACTCCTCCTCGATTCGGGACCAGAGCGCCGCCGGGAACGGCCGCAGCGCGATGGACACCTGGTACGGCTGCGGCCGGGAGCCCTGCACCACCGCGCTGACCAGCCCGGGTGTGATGTCGAGCGAGAGCACCTGACCGGCCCGCGCGTACGACCGGCCGCGGGTCAACCGGGTGCCGAGCGCGAACGACTCCAGCACCTCCAGGAAACGCCGGGACCACCAGGACCGGCCGATCGCGCCCCGGGCGCTGCGCGCCCGCAGACCCCCGTCGACCTTGCGAGGGCGGCCGTAGTCGGCGAACCTGTCGGTGCTCACGCCAGAGCTTCCCTCGCTCACTACTCCACCACCGCCCCGGCCTCCAGGGCGAACAGCTCGCGCAACTGGCCGGTGGACAGCTCGGTGATCCACTGCTCGCCGGTGCCCACCACCCGCTGGGCGAGGGCACGCTTGTCGGCGATCATCGCGGCGACCTTCTCCTCCACAGTGCCGGCGCAGACGAACTTGCGAACCTGCACCCGTCGGCGCTGCCCGATCCGGAACGCCCGGTCGGTGGCCTGGTCCTCCACCGCCGGGTTCCACCACCGGTCCACGTGCACCACGTGGTTGGCGGCGGTCAGGGTGAGCCCGGTGCCACCGGCCTTGAGGGAGAGGACGAACAGCGGTGGGCCGTCCGCCGACTGGAAGCGCTGCACCATGGCGTCCCGCTCGGCCTTACCGAGGCCGCCGTGCAGGAACAGCACCTCCCGGCCGAAGCGCGCCGACAGGTGACCGCGCAGCATCGCCCCGAACTCGGCGTACTGCGTGAACAGCAACGCCCGCTCCCCCGCCGCCAGCACCTCCTCCACGATCTCGGTCAGCCGGGAAAGCTTGCCGGAGCGGCCCTCCAGCGCCGAACCGTCGCGGAGCAACTGCGCCGGGTGGTTGCAGACCTGCTTGAGCCGGGTCATGGTGGCCAGCACCAGGCCACGTCGCTCGATGCCGTCGCTGGTCTCGATCCGGGTGAGCATGTCGTCGACCACCACCCGGTACAGGGCTGCCTGCTCGGCGGTGAGGTTGCAGAGAACCTCCATCTCCAGCTTCTCCGGCAGGTCCGAGATGATCGACGAGTCGGTCTTGAGTCGGCGCAACACGAACGGGCCGGTGATCCGGCGCAGCCGCTCGGCGGCCTCGGCGTCGCCGTGCCGCTCGATCGGCTCGGCGAACCGCTTGCGGAACGTCGCCGCCGGCCCGAGCAGACCCGGGTTGGCGAACTGCATGATCGACCACAGGTCGGCGAGCCGGTTCTCCACCGGCGTACCGGTCACCGCCACCCGCTGCCGGGCCGGCAGCGCGCGGACCGCCTCGGCCTGCCGGGTCGACGCGTTCTTGATGGCCTGCGCCTCGTCCACCACCACCCGGTGCCAGTCGATGCCGGCCAGGTCGACGGCGTCGCGGGCCGCCACCGAGTAGGTGGTGAGAACCAGGTCCGCGCCGTGCGCTGCCGCGGTGAACTCTGCCCCCCGCGCCCGCTCCGCCCCGTGGTGTACGTGCACACGCAGCGTCGGCGTGAACCGTGCCGCCTCCCGCTGCCAGTTGCCGACCAGCGACATCGGACAGACCAGCAGGGTCGGGCCGGCCTCCGGTGGGTCCCCGGCGAGCAACGCGAGCAGTTGGACGGTCTTGCCCAGCCCCATGTCGTCGGCGAGCACACCACCCAGCCCGAGCGAGCGCAGGAAGGCCAGCCACGCCAACCCACGCTGCTGGTACGGCCGCAGCGTTCCCACGAAGCTCGGCGGCGGATCCAACGGGGTGAGCCGGCGCTCGACCGCACCGGCGAGCAGGTCGCCGAGCGCCCCGTCGGCGCTCACCTCCAGCACCGGTAGCGCCCCGGTGGCCTCGCCGTCGGCCAGCCCCAGGCGGAGCAGGTCGGCGACGGTCAACTCACCCGCGGAACGGAGCAGGCGCAGACCGGCGGCGAGCCGCCCCGGGTCCAGCTCCACCCACCGGCCGCGCAGCCGCACCAGCGGGGTCTTCAACTCGGCCAGCGTCGCCAACTCGTCGGCGGACAGCGGATGGTCACCGAGGGCGACCTCCCAGCGGTAGTCGACCAGGGCGTCCAGACCGACGCCGGCTTCGGTGCCACCCACAGTGCCGGGCGCGGTGCGACTGCGGGCACGCAACCGGGCGCCGAGCCGCGCCGACGGGCGCTGCCACCAGGACGGCAGCAGCACCCCGAAACCGGCCGCGTGCAGCACCGGAGCGCCCTCGCTGAGAAACCGGTGCGCCCCCTCGACGTCGAGGTCCATCGCCTCCGGGGCGGCGGTCCGCAGCGCGGCGTCCAGATCCGGCCAGAGCCGGCTGGCCCGCCCCAGCTCGGCGAGCAGCGTCTCCTGCGGGCTGGTCGTCCGACCGGCCAGGCCGCCGAGCGTCTGCGGCGCCCGCCAGACCTGCCCGGCGTCGACGTGCAGGCCGGGTTCGTCGGCGGCCTGCAACCCGAACTCCAACCGCCAGCGCCCACCGCCGGTCGGCTCGACCGACGCCGGGACGACGTCGGTCGGCGCCGGGCGGGTGGCCAGGATCGGTTCGGTGACCTCGTCGGGGGCCGGTTCCACCAGCCGGAAACTGGCTCGCACCGGGCCGCCCGCGGCGTCGCGCTGCCAGTTGTCCAGCTCGTCGCGCAGGGTGGCCAACGCGGTCGGGTCGACGGTGAAGTCGCGCCGGGGGCCGGCGAGCGCGGCCAACCACGCCGGTGCCGGGCCACCCGGCCGCAGCCCACGCGCCAGGGTGGTGGTCGCCAGAGCGGCCCGCGCGGCGGCGTCGGTCAGCGCGTCCAGCGCATCCGCTACCACGTCGGCAGCGGTCAGCTCACCATCACCCGGGCCGGTGGTCCCGGTGGTGGTGACGGCTCGGGTGGCTGGTGGCAGGGCCAGTGCCAGCGAACGGGCCCATGCGGCGTCGGTGCCGGTCAGCAGGGGACGCCAGACCGCCAGCGCCGGCACCTGCGCCCCGGCTTCCAACGGCGCTTCGGCGGCCGACCGCGTTTCGGCGGCTGACGGTGTGCTCGGCTCCGTCGTGCGGACGCCGGGGAGGACACGGCCACGGGTCACCAGGTCGGCGGCGAAGTCAGCCAGCTCGGCGAGGTGACGCAGGGTGGCCCCGGGCACCGCCGGGAGTTCGTCCAGGGCGCGCAGGAGCGGCAGCGCGTCGTCCGGGGCGTACACCAGCACGGGGACCCGCCACCCGGCCAGGGTGAGCCGGCCGCGGGTCGGGGGTGCGACGGCGGTCCGGATCAGCTCGGGTGAGTCGGTCGGCGCGCCGGCCCGGGTGGGCAGGGTGAGCAGCGCGGTGTCCGGGCGGGCGGGCTCGGCGGCGTCGGCGAGGACGGCGACCAGGTCGGTGTGCCCGGCGGCGAAGGGATGCGGGCGTTCCCGGGGTGACCGACCGGAACGGGTCGGTGCGGAAGGCGCGGCGCTGTCCTCGGCCCAGACGGCGAGACCGCCGGTTGGGCTGTCGCCGGGCAGCCACAGCCCGTGGATGACCAGCACCTGCTCCCCCTCGTCGCCGCCCGCGCCCAGGATAGGCGGCCCCCTGCGGGTCCGGCGCATCCCACCCAGGGCTCACCGCGTCGCCGTCAAAGGCCGCCCGGGGTGATCGAAGATCAGATCGCGCCGGACTCGCCGTCGGTCAACTCGCGCAGGATGTCGGCGTGACCCGCGTGCCGGGCCGTCTCCTCGATCATGTGCACCAGCACCCAGCGCAGCGACACCTCACCGAGCTGCGGGTGCGGCACCACGTGGTCGAGGTCGAGGCTCGCGGCGACGACCCGGGATCGGGCGCAGGCCCGCTCGTACGCCTCGGTGAGCCCGGCGACGGTGTCCTGGTCGCCGACCGCGAAATGCGCCGCCGCGTCCTCGTCCGAGGTCAGGTAGACGTCGCCCGGCTCGGGGGCCAGCAGGGTCGGGAACCAGTTCCGCTCGACCATCGTCAGGTGCTTGACCAGCCCGGCGAGCGTGGTCGCCGAGGGCACCAGCCGGCGGCGCGCGTCGGCGTCGGAGAGACCGCGCAGCTTGCGCAGCAGCACGGCTCGGTGGAAGTCGAGGAACGAGTCCAGGACGGCGCGTTCGTCGGCGGTGCGGGCGAGCACCGGACCGAGCGTCGGATCGATCGTCTGCTCCATCCGCCGACCCTAGTGACGAAGCGGGGCTCCCCGCTGCCCCGCTATCCGCTGCGGGCGGGCGGCACTACGGGCAGGATGGGCGCATGGCTTCATCCGTGCAGATCCTTCTCGTCGGCGGCACGGCGGACGGGCAGACCATCACCGTCGAACTGGACAGCAACGGCCGTCCGCCGCTGACCCACCACCACATCGGCTCCGGTGGGCTGGCCGACGCGCAGATCTACGAGTTGGAGACCGCCCGGGAAGAGGCCCGCGAGTGGCGCTACCGGTGGACCGGCCCGGCGGTGTGACAGCCCAGGTCAGACCCGGGTGAGGGCCTGACTGCGCAGGCTCTCCAACACGCCACGGGTGACCTCCGAGGTGCCCCGCGCCTGCTCGCACACCTCCGCCACCCGGCGGGCGGTGGCCTCGGCGCGTTGCTCCCGCTCGTCCCACAATCGGTCGACCTCGGCCAGCAGCGGCCCCTCGACCTCCCGCTCGACACCGCGCAGCGCCGGCACGCCGAGTCGTTGGGCCAGGTCGAAGACCTTGCCGGCGTACGGCAGGGGCAGGAACGGTGTGCCGACCATCGCCGCGAAGATCAGGAAGTGCAGGCGCATGCCGACGGCCAGGTCGAAGTGGCGCATCAGCCCGAGCACCTGCTGCGGCGAATAGGTGCCGTGCAGGATCCGGCCCCGCTCGGCGGCGACCATGTGGGACAGGACGCCGTGGGCATGCCGGATGTCGTCGCGTTCCATCGGCACGAACAGCACGTACGCGTCGATCCGGTGCACCAGGAAGTCACCGATCTGGGCCAGCAGCCGGTGGTAGCCGTCCACGTCCAGCCGCTCGGCGGCCCGCCCCGGCTCCCGCACGCTGATCCCGACCAGTCGCTTGCCGACCGGCACACCCTCCTCGGCCAGCAGGTGCGCCGGGAACTCCTCCGGTTGCAACAGGAAGGCCGGGTCCGCGGTGACCGTGATCGGGTTGAGCAGGCCAGCCTCCTCCAGCACCATCCGGGACTCCTGGTCACGGACGGTCACCTGAGTCGCGCCGGAGAGCGTCTCCCGGACCATGCCGGTGTCCACCCCGTCGCTGAGCGGCCCGACCCCCACCGCGTACGTGATCAGCGGCAGGCCCCGCTCCTGGGCGACCCGGACCACCCGCAGGTAACGGCGAGCCTCCCGGTCGTAGAGGATGCCACCGCCGCCCAGGATGAGGAGGTCGAGCTGGGCCAGGACCAGGGCGGAGTCGGTGCGGCTGACGCCCTCCCAGGGCACCGCCTCGACGTCCGGATGGGCGGCCCGGGTGTGCTCCGGGTTACGGGAGAAGACGATGATCCGGGCATTCGGTTCCTGCGTACGCAGATCGGTGAGCAGGCCAGTGAGGATCGCCTCGTCGCCGAGGTTTCGCCCACCGTACGAGCCCAGCACACCGATGGTCAGTCCGGCACCGTGCGTCATCCGTCGCTCCTCCCCAGGTGCGGTCCGCGCCGGTTTCCCGCTGGGCAGGTGAACAGTCCTGCCGGGGGGACCGTCCTGGGGTCTCGCTTCCGACCTCAGCTCGCCGGGTCGATCCGCTTCGCCATCTGCTGTGAGGTGACCTCGAAGCCCAGACTGCGGTAGAGCCCGATCGCCACGGTGTTCGTCCCGAACACGTTCAGACCCAGCTCGGGCACCTTGAGCTGGGCGAGTTCGACCTCGATGAGCTGGATCATCCGGCGTGCGTACCCATGTCCCCGGTGCTCCTCGTGCACCTCGATGTTGTGGATCCACGCCTGGTCCGGGGCGGCGGCCGTCGGCAGGGTCACCCAGATCCAGCCGATCTCGGTGTCACCGACCCGGCCCATCCGCAGCAGCGCTCCCTCGGTGGCCGCGCCCGCCGGCAGCGACTCCCGGATCTGGCTGCTCGACCGATCAAGGGCCGCCTCCGGGGTCATCCCCCGGTGCGCCACCAGGTCATCGGCGTACCCCTGCTCCAGCGACACCAGCAGCCGGGCCAACTCCTGCGCCGTCATCGGCGTCAATGTCAATTCCACAGTCGCTCCCCTTCGTCGTTGCCAGCGGGTAGTGCAGCAGAACCCGCCCGGACACGCCACCGGGTTGGCCACGGCGGGACGGCCAGGCGTGCGCGACCCGGCCATGATGACGAGCTCACGTCAGCGATGGCCACCTCGACAATCCGGAGGGGGTGGCCACCGGCGGGGAAATGGGTTGTCCGGCGGCGTGGACGGGGCGCACGGTGAGTAGGTGACGCAGCAGACCACCAACCGGATCGGCTGGACGGACCTGCCCGAGCGGGTCCGGACGTCGGTGCAGGAGATCATCGGCGACCGGGTGGTCGAGGCGGTGTCCCAACCGGGCGGCTACTCGCCGGGCACCGCGGACCGGGTCCGCACCGCGACCGGTCGGCGGGCGTTCGTCAAGGCGATCAGCCCGGCGCAGAACCCGGACAGCCCCGGGATGCACCGGGCGGAGGCCCGCACGGCCGCCGCCCTGCCGGCCTCGGCACCGACGCCCCGACTGTTGGGCTGCCACGACGACGGCGAGTGGGTGGCGCTGGTCTTCTCCGACGTGGACGGTCGACACCCGGCCACCCCGTGGCGGGCCGACGAACTGACCCGCGTCCTGAAGGCCCTGGAGGTGATGGCCGCGGTGCTCACCCCGAGCCCGGTGACGCACGTGCCGACCGCCGCCGACCGGCTGGCCGAGGACTTCGCCGGGTGGCACCGGATCGCCGCCGACCCACCGGCTGTGCTGGACCCGTGGGCCCGGGAGCACCTGGACCAGCTGCGCGCCGCCGCCGACCACGGCATCGCCGCGCTGACCGGTGACACGCTCTGCCACGTGGACGTACGGGCCGACAACCTGCTGCTCGACGCGACCGGCACGGTCACCGTCGTCGACTGGCCGTGGGCCTGCCGGGGGCCGGCCTGGCTGGACACCGCGCTGCTGCTGGTCAACGTCCGGCTGCACGGCGGGCACGACACCGAGTCCCTGCTGCGCCGGCTGCCGATCACCGCCGAGGTCGACCCGATGACGCTCACCGGCGTGTACGCCGGGTTGGCCGGGTTCTTCGCCGACGGCGCTCGTCGTCCGCCACCGCAGGGCATCCCCACCGTCCGCGCGTTTCAGCAGGCCCAGGCCGACGCCCTGCTCCCGTGGCTGGCCACCCGCCTCCGGTGACCCGGCGGGCGGGTCAGGGCGCCGTCGGCGTCGACCCCCGCTGACCGGCGGGCGGGTCAGGGCGTCGTCGGCGTCGACTGCAGGTGGCGTGCCAGTTGCGCCAGGTCGGCAAGGCGCAGATCGCCGTCGAGGCCCTTCAGCGCGGCGGTCATCGCACCGGCCGCCCGCCCGGCCCGCAGCCCCACCTCGGCATCCTCGACCACCAGGCACCGCGCCACGGGCACGCCCAGCAGAGCGGCGGCCCGCAGATAGCCCTCCGGGTCCGGCTTGCCCACCCGCACGTCCTCCACGGTGACCAGCACCGGCGCGACGATGCCGGCGGCACCGAGCCGAGCCTCGGCCAGTCGCGCGTCCGCGCTGGTCACCACCGCCCAGGGCAACCCCAACCGGGCCAGCGCGCTCAGCAGGTCGTGGGCCCCGACGGTGGCCGTCACGTCGGACAGGTCGTCGTACTGCAACGAGAGCTGCCGCGCCGCAGCCGCGGCGACCGCGCTGTCGTCGAGCGCGGGCAGCAGCCGGCGGATGGTCCGGTCGGCGGGGCTGCCGTGGGCGATCGCCAGCGCCGCAGCGGGGTCGACGGCGTACTCGACGGCCCACCGCTCCCAGGCCCGCTCGACGGCGGCGTCGGAGTCGACCAGGGTGCCATCCATGTCGAACAGCACCGCGCCGATGCCTGCCAATGTCACGCCACGCTCCCCCTGATGCTCGTCGGACGACAATAGCCGCCCCGCTCCCCCGCCCCAAGATCCGCGCAACTTCGGGGATCCTGCTGCCTCGCCGACTGCCCAGGCAGCAACAACACTGAAGTTGCGCGGATCTTGGCGGGTGGTGTCCTCAGCTCGGCAGGGGGCCTCAACCATCCGCCGCACGGGAGGCGTTCTTCTCACCGAGGGGGTGGGCATGACCGAGACGTTCCACGAGTTCGTGGTGCAGCGTTCGCCGGCCCTGTCCCGGACCGCCTACCTCCTCACCGGTGACCATCAACTCGCCGAAGACCTCGTGCAGACCGCCCTGGCGCGCACCTACCGCCACTGGCGACGCATCCGCGACGGCGATCCCGAGGCGTACGTCCGCCGCGTCATGTACCACCAACAGGTCTCCTGGTGGCGACGCCGACGCCTCGCCGAACGACTCGAAGCCGAACCCACCGAACGAGCCGGCGGCGACCACACCGACACCACCGCCCTACGACTGACCCTCACCGCCGCGCTGCGCCACCTCACCCCCCGCCAACGGGCCGTCATCGTGCTGCGCTACTACGAGGACCGCACCGAAGCGCAGGTCGCCGACCTGCTCGGCTGCTCTCTCGGCACCGTCAAACGCCACGCCCACGACGCACTGCGCCGACTCCGAGCGGTCGCTCCCGACCTGCTGGACGCCGCCGCGGAGAGGAGCACCC
Source organism: Micromonospora zamorensis (assembly GCF_900090275.1). NCBI lineage: Bacteria > Bacillati > Actinomycetota > Actinomycetes > Micromonosporales > Micromonosporaceae > Micromonospora > Micromonospora zamorensis. The sequence goes on from NZ_LT607755.1 coordinate 4,657,130, forward strand.
GATGACCGCCCGGCTCCGCGACGCACTGCGTGCCACCGCCGAGGACGTGCCCACCTACCCGGTGTACGAGCGCGCTCTCGCCACCGCCCGCCGCGACCGTCTGCGCCGCGTGGGCGTCGGCGCCGCGGCGTTGTTGCTGCTCGCGTTGGCCGGCGTCGTGGTGCCGCTGACGCGTACCCCCGGCCTCGACCCGGCCGCCGCCGCGAACGCCGCGCTGCCCGACCACATCGCCCTGCCGCCGATCGGCACGCTGCATGTCACCGACCGTCCCCGGCTCGGTCCGGCGTCGGTCATCTTCGACGGGCCGGCGCCGCGTCTGCACGGTTGGAACGACGTGAACGTGGTCGGCGTGGTCGACGCGGACTCCGACCGCTACCGGATCATGCGGATGGGCGGGGAGTCACTGGCAGGCGTGTCGGTCCACCTCTCCCCCGACGGCCGGTACGTGGCCCGGCCGGACGGGGTCCAGGACGATCCGGGCGTCGAGGTCATCGACCTGATCACCGGCCGGACCCAGCGACTCACGTCGCCCGTCGACCGCAGTGTCTGGAGCACACCTGTCGGCTGGTCCGCTGACGGCGGGTCGCTGGTGGTCAGTGACGAAGTGCCGGTCGCGTTCGAAGGGGCCACGTACACCACCGTGCTGAGTGCGGTGACCCTCGGCGGGGAGCGTTGGACCAGGCTGGCCGCCGGCGCCCAGGAGGCCCGCTTCGGCTCGACCGTCGCCGCCGCCCCGGGTCGGCTCGCCTACCAGTACGGCCGCACCGTCGCGGTGACCGATCTGGCTGGCCGCGAGCTCTCCTCGTTCGCCCTGCCCGACGAGACATGGCTGGCCGGCAAGGGCGCATGGCGTCCGGACGGCACGAACCTGACGCTGGCTGTCCGCCGGGCGGACAGCGAGTGGACCCTGCGTCAGGTCGACCCCGCCAGCGGCCGGGACGTCGGTCCACTACGCCTGCCCGCTGTGTCCGGGGTCGTCGCCATCCGGCTGCTCGGCTGGGCGCCGGACGGGTCGGCCCTGGTGGCGGCCTATCAGCCGGACGCCCTCGCCCCCGACCTGCCGCTCGAGGAGCAGACGGCCCCGCCCACGAGCGACCAGCGCGTGCGCACCGTGCGGGTGCTGGCGCTCACGCCCGGCGCCACCGCGCCGCGAACCGTGTTGACCGCGCCGGACCAGGTCATCGCCGTCGACGTCGCCGACCAGGTGGTCCGCAGCGGACGCGTCCGCGACGCGCAGCCGCCGGGCGGAGTGGGTGGTCGGTTCTGGCTCTGGACGGGTCTCGTCACCATGCTGGTCACGGTCGGAGTGTTGTACGCGAGCCGCCAACGGATCGCGCTGTGGCTCGACGATCGACGCGTCAGGCGGGCCCGCCGGGCTGGTGGGTGAGAGACGGCAGCAGCACGGTCGGCGTCACTCGCCCCGATTCAAGACCGGACGAACGGTGTCGACGAACGAGATCCGGTGATTCGCCCGTGCCTCGATCGCGACGAGCCAGCGCTCCCGATGGCCCTCGCGCAAGGGCGTCGTCGCCCCGCCCGGCTCGTCGCCCAGCCGACGCTGGTCGGCGTGCTCCGCACCGATGCTGGTCAGCACAGCCCGGCTCGCCGCCTCGACCTCCGCCGGCCCTTCCAACAACACCAGGTTGTACGCCTCGTCCACGGCGCGCATCGCCACGTACGCCTCGTCGTAGCCCGAAACCGGCTCACTCCCGCCGGCGTCGAGCCACCGCCGGTCCAACTGCCGGTACGCCTGGTCGCAGGCGCTCAGGAACCCGACGTACGCGTCCCGCCGTAGCTCGTCCCGGCGCGTCGCCCGCCGTTCGACGCTCTCCTGCCGGGCCACGGCGAGCTGGTGGGCCAGTTGCCGTCGGGTGCTCAACGCGCCGACCAACCCGGTCAGGGCGGCGGCGGCCAGCGTGGACAGTGAGGTGATCAGCGCGACGGCGACGGTGTCCTGCACCCGGCCATCATGGCGGCGCGCGCAGTGGGCGTCGTCACCCGGGCGCGGGTCGACTCCGGGTCAGCACGCGGTCGATGGTTGGCGGTCGGGCAGCTCGACACGCCGAACGCCGCGCTGCTGAGCTGCCAGGGATCGTTCGCGGGCACGTACTGCTGCCGTTTTCATGATGAGGGGTGGGCGCGGCAGGTTTCGAACCTGCGACCCCCCGCTTGTAAGGCGGGTGCTCTCCCACTGAGCTACGCGCCCGGATCGCCCGTGCGGCGGGCCGGTGGTGGGCAAGCTTACCTTGCCCGCCACCGGTCCCGGCGCACGGCGTACCCCGGTCAGACGGTCGCTGCGGCGATGGCCTTGCGCCAGCCCTGCTGGTCGCGGGCCTCGCCCGGGCCGTTCATCTCGGCGAAGCGGACCACGCCGGCCTTGTCGATGACGAAGGTGCCCCGGTTGGCGAACCCGGCGACGTCGTTGAAGACCCCGTACGCCTGGGCGACACCGCCGTGCGGCCAAAAGTCGGCCAGCATGGGGAACTGGTAGCCCTCGCGGTCAGCCCAGATCTTGTGGCTGTAGGCCGAGTCGACGCTGACGGTCAGCACCTGGACGTCGTCGTTCACGTACTCGTCGAGGTTGTCCCGTATCTCGGACAGCTCACCCCGGCAGGTGCCGGTGAAGGCGAGCGGGTAGAAGACCAGCAGGACGATGCGCCTGCCCCGGAAGCCCGAGAGCCGGACCTCCTGGTTGTTCTGGTCCTTCAGCACGAAGTCCGGTGCCTCGGCACCAACCTCGATGGGCATGCGAACTCTCCTCGGGTCGGGTCACGAAAACGGCACCGGCTTGCCACCCGGCGGTGCAGACCGCCGGGCGCGCGAAGCGGCACGGGCTACTTCTTGGCCTTGGCCCCTCGGCGCAGCACCAGACGTGCGCCGCTCCAGTCCCGGCCGGCGTTGACGGTCGAGGTCTGCTGAAGGCCGGCGGTGGGTGCGGACTCCGCGACCTCACTCGGCTCGACGTGCCCGTCACGCCCCGCCTTCGGGGTGAGGAGCCACACGACCCCGTTGTCGGCCAGCGGGCCGAGGGCATCGACGAGAAGCTCGAAAAGGTCACCGTCGCCGTCGCGGTACCAAACCAGCACGGCGTCGACCACCTCGTCGGTGTCCTCGTCGACCAGATCTCCACAGCGGTCGGTCAGGGCGTCTCGGAGATCCTGGTCGACGTCGTCGTCGTACCCCATCTCCATGACGACCATCCCCGGTTCGATTCCGAACCGGTCCGCCAGGCTGCGTACCCCGTCGGCGGCCTGACCAGCGGTCGCGCTCACTGTCGCGTGCCTCCTCATCTCGTCCCTGCTCGCGGCGTCGGTGCGACGCCGTCAGGCAAAGTCCACACAGTTGTGCGTCCGCGCGCAAGTGGCGCACCGGGTGGAACGGAATTTACCGTGCCAGCAGCGTACGGGCACCGTCGGTAATGGCTTCCGCGGAGACCAGTACGTGACGTGCTGCCGGACCTAATGGTACAAACGAGTCAACTGCCGCTACTCGTCGCGCGGCACCGACATATCCGGCGTCGACCAGCGCGGCGATCACTCCCTCGCCGACCCCGCCGGAGCGGCGTGTCTCGTCCACCACCAGCACCCGACCGGTCGCCGAGGACTCCCGGATGATGTCGGCCACCGGCAGGGGGGCCAACCAGCGCAGGTCCACCACCCGCGTGCCCACCCCCTCCTCGGCGAGGACGGCCGCTGCCCGCAGCGACATCCGCACCCCGTTACCGAAGGTGATGATGGTCAGGTCGTCCGCCGAACCGACCCGGTAGACCCGGGCCCGGCCGATCGGCACGTGCCCGGCCACCCACGCCCCCGGCTCCGGGTATCCGGCCAGCCACTCCCCGTCGCCATCGGCGTACAGGTCGCGGGTGTGGTAGAGCGCGATCGGCTCCAGGAACACGCAGACACTGCCGTCCACCGCCGCGCTGGCCAGGCAGGTCCGCAGCATGGGCGCGGCGTCGTCCGGCCGCGCCGGCACCGCGACCACCAGACCAGGCACATCCCGGAGTACGGCCACCGAGTTGTCGTTGTGGAAGTGCCCGCCGAACCCCTCCTGGTACGCCAGCCCGGCCACCCGCACCACCATCGGGTTGCGGAACGCCCCCTGCGAGAAGAACCGCATGGTGGCCGCCTCGCCGCGCAGCTGGTCTTCGGCGTTGTGCAGGTACGCCAGGTACTGGATCTCCGGCACCGGCAGCATCCCGGCCAGCCCCGCGCCCAGGCCCAACCCCAGCACCGACGTCTCGTCCAACAGGGTGTCGAAGACCCGGGCCGCCCCGAAACGGTCGCGCAGCCCCTTCGTCACCCCGTACACGCCGCCCTTGGCAGCCAGGTCCTCACCGAAGATCGCCATCTGCGGGTGGTCGAGCATCCCGTCGGCGAGCGCCGCGTTGATGCTCTGCGCCAGGGTCATCGGCCCGCTCAGCTCCGGCGGCTTGCCACCGAACGCCTCCGCCCGGGCACCCGCGCCCGGGCCGCTGGCCCGCGCCGCGGCGTCGGCCACCGCCCGCGCCACCCGCATCGGGCGGCGGGGCGCCAACGTCGACACCACGTCGGCCGCGGAGGCGAGCTTCGGCTCGCCCAGCACCTCCTCGGCCAGCCGGCGTACCTGCCAGCCGGTCTCGTCGTACCGGGCCAGCAGCTCCTCGCCGGTCGCCACACCGGTGTCGACGAGCAGCCGCGCGGTGGCGGCCACCGGGTCCCGGTCCAGGTCCTCGGCCAGCTCGGCCGGGCTGCGGTACGCCGACTCCGCGTCCGCCCCGGCGTGCCCCATCAGCCGTACGGTGCGCAGGTGCAGCACGGCAGGCCGCCGGGTACGGCGTACCCAGGCCGCGGCCTCCGCCGCCACCGCGTACGTCTGCACCGGGTCGGCCCCGTCCGCGCTGAAGTAGCGGATACCCGGCTTGGCCCGCAGGGTCGCCTCGACCCAGCCCTCCGGTGAACGGACGCTGATGCCCAGCCCGTTGTCCTCGCAGACGAAGAGCACCGGGATGCGCAGCTTGCCGTGGTCGTACCACCCGGCGGTGTTGAAGGCGGCGGTGGCGCTGGCGTGGTTGACCGAGGCGTCGCCGAACGAGCAGACCACGATCGCGTCCGGTGGCCAGGGAGCGTGCGCGGCGCCCGCGCCGCTGCCGGCCCGGACCCCCGCCCCGGTACGCCGCCCGGCGCTGTCCAGCCGGCGCAGCCGTTCCACGGCCAGTCCCATGCCGACCGCACGGGGCAGGTGCGAGGCGATGGTGGAGGTGGTCGGCACGATGGCCAGGTCGGCCCGGCCGAACACCTTGTGCCGACCGCCGGCGATCGGCTCCTGGCTGGAGGCGACCATGCCGCGCAGCACGTCCCGGGCCGCGTCCGCGTACGCCGCGAACCCACCGGTCGGCGGCTCGGTCCCGGACGGCTCGGACGGCTCGGACTGGTCGGCTGCCTCGGGTTCGGCGGCGGGCCCCGGGTCCACGGCTCGCTGCGGGTCCACGGCGGGCTGCGTGCCGGTGCCTGGTGGCGTGCCGGTGGCTGGTTGCGTGCCAGGGGGTGGTTGCGTGTCGGCGGCCCGCTGTGCCTGGTCCGCCGGTGTCGCCTCGGCGGCGGCCTGCGCGGCGCGCTGGCAGTAGAACGCGCCGGAGCGGTAGTGCAGCAGCGCCGGATCGGTGGGACGTAGCGCGGCGGCGACCGCGGCGTTGCCCTCGTGCCCGGCCGAGCCGATCGTGTAGAAGCCCTCCCCGAAGCTGCGCAGCCAACGGCCGGCCAGGTCGAGCTGCCGGCTGGTCACCTGTGCGTCGAACAGGTCCAGCACCTGCGCGCCGGTCAGTGGGGCGTCGTCGGTGACCGGGTCAGCGGGATCACGCCGTTGCTGCGCGGCGGGCAGCGCCGCCAGCGTCTCCCGGAATCGGTCGTCGAGGTCTTGCGGGGTGGTCACGTCGGACAGCATTACCGACGGGAGGCCGCCTCGCCCAGTGGGACACGGCTGGGGCGGGTCGGCTCACTCCGGCCCGCAGGGCTCCGGGCAGCCACCGTCGGACACCTTCCACACCAGGTCACGAAGGGTGCTCAGCTCCCGGTCGGTCAGCCCCGACAGGAGTCGGGAGTCAGACATCACCTCGGTCACCCGGTCCCGTTCGACGCGCCCCTTCTCGGTCACCACCAACGTCTTCTGCCGGCGGTCCGCCGGGTCGGTGCGGCGCTCGACCAACCCGGCGTGCTCCAGCTTGTCGACCAGCACCGTCACGTTCGACCGGTCGCAGCCGAGTTGGCCGGCGAGGTCACGGGCGGGCAGCGGGTGGTCCGGGTCCAGTTCACGCAACGCCCGGGCCGCCGCCGGGGTGAGTCCCAACTCGGCGAACGCGGAGCCCTGCCGGTGCCGCAGGGCGTCGCTCACGTGGGCCATCCGGCGTAGCACATCGGCGGCGAGACCGGCCCGATCCACCGGCCCACCTGCTGCGGAACCCACCTCCTGCGTCACGGCCACATCGTACGCACGGGGCCGGTCACCGAGGCCCCCGACCGAAGCCTCTAGATCCGCGCAACATCAGGGAAGTTGCTGTCTCGGCGCGCGTTGAGGCAGCACTTTCAGGGAAGTTGCGCGGATCTTGAGCGCGCGACGGCGGCGCGAGGCGCGGTCAGCCGGGGAGGAAGGAGAAGCGGACCTGGCGGGTGGGGTTGTCACCGTTGGTGTCGACCAGGCAGACGGACTGCCAGGTGCCGAGGGCCAGCCGGCCGCCGAGCACCGGCAGTGTGGCGTACGGCGGAATGAACGCCGGCAGCACGTGGTCCCGGCCGTGGCCGGGCGAGCCGTGCCGGTGCCGCCAGCGGTCGTCGGTGGGCAGCAGCGCGTCGATGGCGGTCAGCAGGTCGTCGTCGGAGCCGGAGCCCGTCTCGATGATCGCGAGGCCGGCGGTGGCGTGTGGCACGAAGACGTGCAGCAGGCCGTCACCCTCAGTGGAGACGAACTGCTGGGCCTCTGCGGTGATGTCGTGGACGCTCGGGCGGGACCCGGTCCGGACGGTGATGACGTCGCTGCGCATACGTCGCATTCTGCCCGAGCGGGTCAGGACCCGCCGCCACCGCCACCGGAGTCCCCACCACCCCCACCGCCGGAGTCGCCACCGCCGCCGGACCAGTCCCAGCCGCCCGAGTCGCTCCCGTAGTAGGTCGCCGGGATACCTGTGTCCGCGTGCCTGCGGGGCTGGCCGGGCACGGGCCGCGCCCTCCGGTCAGCAGGTGCCCGCAGGCCGCCGCGCAACTGGGCCGCGCCGAAGACGGCTGCGGCCAGGCCGAGGACGATGATCGGGAGCACGGCGGGATCACCCGACAGGAGCACCCAGGTCGCTGGGATCGCCACGAGCACCCCGACCGCCAGGAGTGCACCGCCGACAACTACTCGTCGCCCGAACATGTCACCACGGTAGGAAACGAGAACAAGGGTCGAAAGCTCGTCGTCGCGCTAAGTTACCGGCGGGTACCTGTGTTGAGCGTCGCGTCAGGGGCCCCTAGACGTGACGGCGGGTGCCACCAGGGGGCAGGATGGCGCTAGAGACCTATCCCACACACAACCGAGGGAACGCCTGTGGCTACGGAACGCAAGCGCCCGGTGATCAGCGACGGCCTACCGAGCCAGCTTCCGGACATCGACCCTGACGAGACAAGCGAATGGGTCGAGTCGCTTGACGGTGTCATCGACGAACGCGGCGCCAAACGCGCCCGCTACGTCATGCTGCGCCTGCTGGAGCGGGCCCGTGAGCGCCAGGTCGGGGTTCCGCCCCTGACCACCACCGACTACATCAACACCATCCCGTCGGAACGCGAACCGTGGTTCCCGGGTGACGAGCACGTCGAGCGGCGGATCCGGGCGTACGTCCGGTGGAACGCCGCGATGCTGGTGCACCGGGCGCAGCGCCCGGAGATCGGCGTCGGCGGGCACATCTCGACCTTCGCCAGCTCGGCTTCGCTCTACGAGGTGGGCTTCAACCACTTCTTCCGGGGCAAGAACCACCCGGGCGGCGGCGACCACATCTTCTACCAGGGCCACGCCTCCCCCGGCATGTACGCGCGGGCGTTCCTGGAGGGGCGGCTCAGCGAGCACCAGCTCGACGGGTTCCGCCAGGAGTTGTCGCACCCCGGCGGCGGGCTGCCGTCGTACCCGCACCCGCGGCTGATGCCGGACTTCTGGGAGTTCCCCACCGTCTCGATGGGTCTCGGCGGTCTGAACGCGATCTACCAGGCCCGGTTCAACCGGTACCTACAGCACCGCGGCATCAAGGACACCTCGCAGCAGCACGTGTGGGCGTTCCTGGGCGACGGTGAGATGGACGAGCCGGAGACGCTGGGCGCCATCGGCGTGGCCGCCCGCGAGGAGCTAGACAACCTCACCTTCGTGATCAACTGCAACCTCCAGCGGCTGGACGGCCCGGTCCGGGGCAACGGCAAGGTCATGCAGGAGCTGGAGTCGTTCTTCCGGGGCGCCGGCTGGAACGTGATCAAGGTCGTCTGGGGCCGCGAGTGGGACCCGCTGCTCGCAGCGGACACCGACGGCGCGCTGGTCAACCTCATGAACACCACGACCGACGGCGACTACCAGACCTACAAGGCGGAGTCGGGCGCGTACGTGCGGGAGCACTTCTTCGGGCGCGACGCGCGGACCCGCAAGATGGTCGACCCGCTCAGCGACGACGAGATCTGGAACCTCAAGCGGGGTGGGCACGACTACCGCAAGCTCTACGCGGCCTACAAGGCGGCCACCGAGCACACCGGTCAGCCCACCGTCATCCTGGCGAAGACGATCAAGGGCTGGACGCTCGGCTCGCACTTCGAGGGCCGCAACGCGACCCACCAGATGAAGAAGCTGACTCTGGAGGACCTGAAGACCTTCCGCGACCGGCTCTACCTGGACATCCCGGACAAGGCGCTGGAGGACAACCCCTACCTGCCGCCGTACTACAACCCGGGTGAGAAGTCCGAGGAGATCCAGTACCTCAAGGAGCGGCGCGAGCAGCTCGGCGGCTACCTGCCGTCCCGGCGGACCAGCACCAAGCGGCTGACCATCCCCGGTCCGGAGCGGTTCGCCGACGTCAAGCGCGGCTCGGGCAAGCAGAAGGTGGCCACCACGATGGCCTTCGTCCGCCTGCTCAAGGACATCATGAAGGACAAGGAGTTCGGCAAGCGCTGGGTGCCGATCATCCCGGACGAGGCCCGCACCTTCGGTCTCGACTCGATCTTCCCCACCGCGAAGATCTACTCGCCGCACGGCCAGCGCTACACCTCGGTCGACCGGGAGCTGTTCCTGTCGTACAAGGAGTCGACGACCGGGCAGATCCTGCACGAGGGGATCAACGAGGCCGGCTCGGTGGCCTCGTTCACCGCGGCCGGTTCGGCGTACGCCACGCACGACGAGCCGATGATCCCGATGTACATCTTCTACTCGATGTTCGGGTTCCAGCGGACCGCCGACGGCCTGTGGGCGGCGGCCGACCAGATGGCCCGGGGCTTCCTGCTCGGCGCCACCGCCGGTCGCACCACGCTCAACGGTGAGGGCCTCCAGCACGAGGACGGCCACTCGATGCTGATCGCCGCCACCAACCCGGCGGTGGTCGCGTACGACCCGGCGTTCTCGTTCGAGATCGCGCACATCATGGAGCACGGCCTGCACCGGATGTACGGGGACGCGCAGGAGAACGTCTTCTACTACCTGACGGTCTACAACGAGCCGATCCTTCAGCCGGCCGAGCCGGCCGGGGTGGACGTGGAGGGCCTGCTCAAGGGCATCTACCGCTACTCCCCCGCACCGGAGGTCGACGGCCCGAAGGCCAACGTGCTCGCCTCGGGCACCGGCATGCAGTGGGCGCTCAAGGCCCAGCAGCTGCTCGCCCAGGACTGGGGAGTGGCCGCCGACGTCTGGTCGGTGACCTCCTGGACCGAGCTGCGCCGCGACGCGGTGGAGACCGAGGAATACAACCTCCTCAACCCGGGCGCCGAGGCGAAGGTTCCGTACATCCAGCAGAAGCTGGCCGACGCGGACGGGCCGAAGGTCGCGGTCAGCGACTGGATGCGTGCGGTGCCGGATCTTATCGCCCGCTGGGTGCCAGGCGACTACACGTCGCTCGGCACCGACGGCTTCGGCATGTCGGACACCCGGCACGCGCTGCGTCGACACTTCCACGTCGACGCGGAGTCGATCGTGGTGGCCACGCTGCGGCAGCTTGCCCGCAGCGGCGCGGTGGCGGCCACCGTGCCGGCCGAGGCCGCCAAGAAGTACGCGATCGACGACGTCAACGCCGCCCCGGTCGGCGAGACCGGCGGCGACAGCTGAACCAGCACGACCAAGGAAGGGCCCGGCGCTTGCGCGCCGGGCCCTTCCTTCGGTACGACCCACCCCCACTCGGGTCGATCATGGAGTTGTGGTGGGGGACGAAGCTGTCAAGTCACCTCGCAACGGGCACCACAACTCCATGATCGACCGCAGCGGACGGCCCGGCGGACGGCCCGGCGGAGGGCCCAGCGGAGGGCCCAGCGGCGGTCCGGAGCCGGAAGCGGCGGCGGTCCGGGGTCCCTGGCGGGGATCCGGACCACCGCCGTCGCGGGTGACGCCGGGAGGATGTGCGCTCGTCAGCCGACGGCGGCCAGGTCGGTGAGCCGGGCCAGCGAGTCCTCCAGGTCGGCGCCGACCCGACGTAGTCCGAGGCGCAGCAGGGCCGCCTTGACCGGACCGGCCGGCCAGCGGACGACGATGAGCCGCACGACGGTCCCGCCCTCCTCCTCGTCGGTGGTGAGCTGGACGTAGATCTCGGTGCGCGCCTCCGCACGAGCACCGGCACCCTTGGCCCGTTCCCGCCAGCCGATCAGCGTCGGCTCCTGGTAGGCGATCACCTCGGCCTCATGCGCCGAGCCGCGCCCCGCCTGGACCAGTTGTCGCCGGCCGAAGCCCTCTCCCGAGAGCACTTCGGCCGCGCGGACACCCGCCAACCAGGCCGGCAACTGCTCGGCCCGCTGGACAACATCCCAGACCACTTCAATCGGCGCCGCCACGTGCGCACTGCGTTCAACGAGGATCATTTCCGTCTTCCTCCGGTGAGGACATCCCACGATATCGGCACTCTATGCGTTAAATCGGACTTACCTGGACGGGTTCGGAAAAAGACACGCCGATCAACCATTGCGGATTGCGCCAAGCCGGCCTATGGCGCATTCATCGAGAGCGCCCTAAAGTCCCGAGCACGTTTCACGTTGACCGGGAGGGCGCATGTCGACCGCACCGATGCCCCAGTTCCCCACCGGCTTCCGTTGGGGTGTCTCCACATCGGCCCATCAGATCGAGGGCGCCACAGCGGTCGACGGGCGTGGTCCGTCCATCTGGGACACGTTCGCGCGCTCCCCCGGCCGGATCGGCGACGGCAGCACCGGCGAGGTGGCCTGCGACCACTACCACCGGCACACCGAGGACGTCGCGTTGCTGGCCGGGCTGGGCGTTTCCGCGTACCGGTTCTCGATCGCCTGGCCCCGGGTGCAGCCCACCGGCACCGGCCTGGCCAACCCGGCCGGCCTGGACTTCTACGACCGGCTGGTCGACGAGCTGCTGGCCGCCGGCGTCGACCCCGTGGCGACCCTCTACCACTGGGACCTGCCCCAACCCCTCGAAGACGCCGGCGGCTGGCTGCACCGCGACACCGCCGCCCGGTTCGCCGAGTACGCCGACCTGACCGCCGCCCGACTCGGCGACCGGGTCCGGCTCTGGATCACCCTGAACGAACCATTCATCCACATGAGCCTCGGGTACGGCATGGGAGTGCACGCTCCCGGTCGGATGATGCTCTTCGACGCCTTTCCGGTCGCCCACCACCAACTGCTCGGGCACGGGCTCGCGGTCACCGCGCTGCGGGCCCGCACCACCAGCCCGGTGGCGATCGCCAACAACTACTCGCCCGTGCGGGTGCTCGGCGACCGCGACGCCGACCGGGCCGCCGGGGCCGCCTACGAGGCGCTGCACAACCGGCTCTTCACCGACCCGCTGCTCGGTCGCGGCTACCCGGAGCTGCCCGGCTTCGACCCGAGCGTCATCCACCCCGGCGACCTCGACACGATCGCCGCGCCGATCGACGTGCTCGGGGTCAACTACTACAACCCCACCGGCGTACGGGCCGCCGAGGAGGGTTCACCGCTCCCGTTCGACCTGGTGCCGCTGGACGGCTACCCGCGTACCGCCTTCGACTGGCCGGTGGCCCCCGAGGGGCTGCACGAGCTGCTCGGCTGGCTGCACGACACCTACGGCGACGCGCTGCCACCCATCGAGATCACCGAGAGCGGCTGCGCGTACGACGACGCGCCGGACACCGACGGGCAGGTGGCCGACCCGGAGCGGATCGCGTACCTCGACGGGCACCTGCGCGCCGTCCGGGCCGCCATCGACGACGGAGTCGACGTGCGCGGGTACTTCGTCTGGTCGCTGCTGGACAACTGGGAGTGGGCCGAGGGGTTCACCAAACGCTTCGGCCTGGTGCACGTCGACTACGCCACCCAGAGGCGTACGCCGAAGTCGTCGTACACCTGGCTGCGGGACGTGATCGCGGCCTCCCGGCCGGGGTCGGCGCGGTGACCACCCTCGACCCGACGCCGGCGTCGCTGCCGGCGGCGCTCGCCGAGCCGACCGTGCCGGTGCGACGCGGCTGGATCGGGTTGATCTTCGCCGCCAACCTCGGCGTCTGGATGGCGTTCTTCACGCCCATCCAGGTGCTGCTGCCCCAGCAGATCGAGCAGATCGCACCCGGCGACAAGGAGAACATGCTGGCCGTGGTCACCGGCCTCGGCGCCCTGGCCGCGGTGCTCGCCAACCCCCTCGCCGGCGCGCTCTCCGACCGCACCTGCCTGCGGGTGGCCGGCCGCGAGTTCGGTCGCCGGCACGTCTGGACGGCGGGCGGGGCCCTGCTGGGCGCGGCGGCCCTGGTGCTGTTGGCCCAGCAGCGGACCATCCTCGGGGTCGCGCTCGGCTGGGTGGCCGCGCAGGTCTGCTTCAACGCGATGCTGGCCAGCCTCAGCGCCGCCGTCCCGGACCGGGTCCCGGTGACCCAGCGCGGTGGCGTCTCGGGCTGGGTGGGCATCCCGCAGGCGCTCGGGCTGGTGCTCGGCGCGGTACTGGTGACCGCAGTGGTCACCGGCAACGCCGCCGGCTATCTGGCCATCGCCGTGGCCATCCTGCTGTTGTCGCTGCCGTTCGCGCTGTTCACCCCCGACGAGCCGCTGCCACGTACGCACCGGCCCGTGGTGCGCACCCGGGCGTTGCTGGCCTCGATGTGGATCAGCCCGCGTCGGCACCCGGACTTCGCCTGGGCCTGGATCACCCGGTTCCTGGTGCAGCTCGGCAACGCCCTGGGCACCCTCTACCTGCTGTACTTCCTCACCGACGGGGTGCGCCACCCCGATCCTGAGGGTGGGCTGCTGGTGCTGATCCTGCTCTACACGCTCGGCATGATGCTGACCGCTGTGGTCGCCGGACGGCTGTCGGACCGTTCCGGACGCCGCAAGATCTACGTCATCGCATCCGGGGTGATCATGGCGGTGGCGGCGCTGCTGCTGGCGGTGGCGCCGGTCTGGCCGATGGCGATCGTCGCCGCGCTGCTGCTCGGCGCCGGCTACGGCGTCTACCTCGCCGTGGACGCCGCGTTGATCACGCAGGTGCTGCCCCGGGCCACCGACCGGGCCAAGGACCTGGGCGTCATCAACATCGCGAACTCCGCGCCGCAGGTGCTCGGCCCGGCGCTCTCCGCCCCGCTCGTCGTGTACCTGGGTGGCTATCCCACCCTTTACGCCGTCACCGCCGTGGTCACCTTGATCGGCAGCGCGCTGGTCGTCAAGATCCGCTCGGTTCCCTGAGTCGAGGCCCCTGGCGGAATGCGCTCGACCGTCGCCGTAGGCTGGGGGACGTGACAGTACGTGTGCGCTTCGCCCCCTCCCCGACCGGCATGTTCCACGTCGGCGGCGCCCGCTCGGCGCTGCAGAACTGGATCTACGCCAAGCAGCAGGGCGGGGTGTTCGTGCTGCGTATCGAGGACACCGACGCGGCGCGCAACAAGCCCGAGTGGACCGAGGGGATCCTCTCCGCGCTGGACTGGATCGGCATCTCGCGGGGCAGCTACGAGGGCCCGCACTTCCAGTCGGAGAACGCCGGCGAGCACCGGGCCGCCGCCGCCCGGCTCTACGAGTCGGGTCGCGCCTACTACTGCGACTGCACCCGCGAGGACGTGCAGGCCCGCACCGGCTCGCAGTACCAGGGCTACGACGGCTACCACCGCGACCGTGGCCTCGGCCCGGGCCCGGGGCACGCGCTGCGCTTCCGTACGCCGGACGAGGGCGCGACAGTGGTCGTCGACCTGATCCGCGGTGAGCCGACCTTCGAGAACAAGCTCATCGAGGACTTCGTCATCGCCCGGGGCGACGGCTCGCCGGTCTTCCTGTTGGCCAACGTCGTGGACGACATGACCATGGGGATCACCCACGTGATCCGGGCCGAGGAGCACCTGCCCAACACGCCCAAGCAGCAGCTGCTCTGGGACGCCCTCGGGGTCAAGCCGCCGATCTGGGCCCACGTGCCGGTGGTGGTCAACGAGAAGCGGCAGAAGCTGTCCAAGCGCCGGGACAAGGTCGCTCTGGAGGCGTACCGCGAGGAGGGCTACCTCCCCGGCGCCATGCGCAACTACCTGATGCTGCTCGGCTGGGCGCCGTCGGGCGACCGGGAGATCGTTCCCTGGTCGGTCATCGAGGAGGAGTTCCGGCTCGAAGAGGTCAACCCCTCCCCCGCGTTCTTCGACGAGAAGAAGCTCCGCGCGTTCAACGGCGATTACATTCGCGCGCTGCCGGTGGACGAGTTCATCGACGCCTGCCAGCCGTGGCTGACCGGCACCGGCACCATCGCGCCGCCGCCGTGGCAGCCCGAGGAGTTCGACGCCGACGCGTTCGCCGCAGTCGCCCCGCTGGCCCAGACCCGGATCACGGTGCTCAGCGAGATCGTGCCGAACGTCGACTTCCTCTTCCTGGCCTCGCCACTGATCGACGAGGCCGCGTGGGCCAAGACGATGAAGGAAGGCTCCGCCGAGCTGCTCGACGACGCCGTCGCGGCGTTCGAGGCGCTGGAGTCCTGGGACGCCGAGTCGCTGAAGTCGACGCTGGAGGCGGTCGGCGCCGAGCGTGGCCTCAAGCTCGGCAAGACGCAGGCGCCGGTACGCGTCGCGGTCACCGGCCGCACCGTGGGCCTGCCGCTGTTCGAGTCGCTGGAGGTGCTCGGTCGTGAGCGCGCCCTGACCCGGATGCGCGCCGCCCGGCTCCGACTGGTCTGACCTCCGAGCTCCGGCGCCGTCTCCGCCGCCGGTCGCCGGCCAACCGGGCTGATGCCCGGCCGTTCAGCGGCGTCGGGCTCGGAGCCACCGCTGCAACCCGACGACGAGCGCGCCCACCAGCAGGGCCGCCGCGATCGTCCACAGCCAGCCGCGCATCTGGCTGCTCTCCTGCGCGGCCGGCACCGGGCTGCCCGCCGCGGTCGCACCGGCGGTCGCGGTGACGGCCGGGGCTGCCGACGACGCCCCGCCGGAGGTCGGACCCGCCGCCGCGGTCGGGGCGGAGCCACCGGCGGTCGGGGCGGAGCCGCCAGCGGTCGCCGGCGAGGCGGACGGGTCGGCGGCGGTGCCGGTCGTGAGGGTGAATCGCACCTCGCCCTTCACCGGGTGTCCGTCCGAGGACGCGAGCTGGTAACCGACGATGTAGAGCCCGGCCGCCGCCGGCTTGAACGGCACCCGCACCCGGCTGCCGTCGAAGGCCGGCGGGCCGCCAGCGACCACATTGTCCGGCCCGGTTATTGTGATCTTCGTCGTAGCCGGTGCCGGCTTGGCCAGGAACCGCAGCTCGATCTGGGCGGGTGCCGTCGCCACCCGGGCACCGTCGCGCGGGTCGCTGCCAGTCAGCGAGTTGTGCGCGGCGGCTGGCGTTGCCGGCGCCAGGAACGACACACCGAACGCCACGCCGAACACCACTGGCACGACCCGTGCCATACGTGTAACCCTGCCCCCCATGAACCCCTCCGTAAGGGTACGATCCGCCCGCTGATCTAACCGCTCCTCATTAGTCGAGCAGAGATCGCAGATAGTTCCAATTACTGTTCCACAAGCTGCAACTCATCGACGTTTTCCGGAGTCTGTAAGGGTGAGCCCGACCATCTGGTCGGTGCCGCATCGGCAGACCGATCCAGACGTCACAACGATGCCATCCATCGAACGGGGCGAGGAGGCGGGATGGTCCGTCACATGAGGTGGTTGGCAACCGTGCTGGCGGGCGCGCTGGCCACGGCGTTGCTGTCACTAGGCACTGCCGGCCCGGCCTCGGCGGCGCCGAAGCCGCCACCCGCCGGAGTGGACATCGCCGGCGAGGGCCTCTCCGCGCCGCTGCGGTTGCGCGCCGACACGCAGCCCACCCACGTGGGCGCGGTCATCGACCAGGTCAACTTCCTGGCCCCCACCGGCATGCCGAAGGGCCCGAAGCCGGCCGACCTCGGTCCGAAGTACACGGTCGTGGTGCTCGCCGGCGAGACGCCGAAGCAGACCTACGATCTCTATCCCAAGGCGGTCGGCGGCCCCCGCGTCTACCGGCCGGCGAAGCAGCCGGACGGCCGCAAGATCAGCGCCGGTTGGTTCCTGGGTCGGCTCAGCATGTCCGAGACCCTGCGCACCGCCGGCGTCCCGCTGGAGCGGCAGTTCGACACGGTCAGCGGTGGCGTGGGCGGCGGCGAACGGGCGCTCCCGGAGAACACGCTCGACCCCGCGAAGGACCTTGACAAGGCGCTCGGCGACCTGCAACGCCTGCTGCTGCTCAACGTCGGGGTGATGCTCACGATCACGGTCGGCCTCGCCGGGATCGCCCTGCTGATCCGTCGCCGCACCCGCTGAGCTACCCCCGCCCGGTGGTCAGCACCAGCGGCGCGGTGGGCGTTGCCGGCGGGTGGCCCGCGGCCGAGGTCGGACCGGGCCGTGCCGATGCGCCCCGGCCCAGCCGGGAAGTTCGCTGAGGCAACCAGCGGGAACGTCCGAGTCGGGTTCGGCGAGGATGTTGGGCTCCCCGGAGCGCTGGCGCGGCAGGGCGGCATCGTCGTCGGCCCGGCCGGCGAGCGGCTCCACCGGGTGCGACGGTGCGCCGCCGACCGGCCGGCGGTGCTTGCCAGCCGCCTGCGGGTCGTGGTGCCCCGGTCGGCAGGGCTCGCCCTGGGCGCAGCCGTGCTCGGCCTCCCCGTGCGCCATCCCCGGTCTCCTCACACTCGTCCCAACCTCGGGTGCTCCCCCCGACGTGCCCTGTCACCGTACTGGCCGGGACCGGCGGGCCGCGCGCCGCGTACCCCGGGGTCAGGACCGGGCGGTTCATCCGGACGACGGGGAGCGCGGGACCTGGTTACGCAGTTCACAGCTTCTTTTCGTGCCGTTCACCGTGGGGGCGCGGCCGGGGCGGAGCGGTGCTCAGCGGGTGCGGTGAGCCTCCAGGTCGGCGCGGGTGAAGAGCGCTCGCAACGCCACGCCGTGGCCGGCGAGCGCCTGCGCTCCACCCTCGGCCCGGTCGATGACGCAGAGGGCGTGCTCCACCCGGGCACCCAGGTCGCGCAGTTGCCCGGTGGAGATGACCACCTGGCCGCCGGAGGTGACCACGTCCTCGACCACCAGCACCCGCCGACCGACCAGCTCCGCCCCCTCGGCCAGCCGGGCAGTCCCGTACGGCTTGGCGCTCTTGCGGACGAAGGCGCAGGGCAGCCCGGTGTGCCGGCCGAGCGCGGTCACCACCGGAATGCCGCCCATCTCCAAACCGGCCAGCACCTCGGTGTCGGTCGGGACCAGGAGCGCCAGCTGGGAGGCCACCCGGTCCAGCAGACGGGGGTCGGCCTCGAAGCGGTACTTGTCGAAGTACTCGTCGGCGGTCCGCCCGGAGCGGAGCACGAACGTGCCGGTCAGCCGGCAGGTGGTGTCGATCTCGCGAGCCAGCGCGGCCAGGGTTCCCACATCGGTCATGATGATCATTATCGCGTCGGCGACTCGGGGTCCGCGTACCCCTTTCGGCGCATGTCGGCGTCGGCGGGCTCCTCCTGCGGACGGTGTCCGAGGGTCGGCCGCTGTGGTGGGATCGGGGCATGCGTCCGCCACCGTGGCTCGGCTCCGGCACCCTGGCCCGCGACGTCGCGCTCGCCGGCGCGTCGCTCGCCGGCGGCCTGGCGCTGTACGCCCTGGATTGGCAACCGCAGATCCACCGGGACGCGGGCCTACCGACGACGCTGTTCCTGCCGCCGCTGCTGGCGATGTGCGTGGCCGTCGGCCTGCGCCGGGTCGCCCCCCGCACCAGCCTGGCCACCGGCACCGTGGCACTGGTCGTGGACGTCGCGCTCGGCGGCTCCCTGGGGACGATCCTGATCTACACCCAGGTGCTCTACGACGCCTGCGTGTACGGCCCGCCCCGCCTGTGGCGGTGGTTGCTGCGGGTGACCGTCGCGCTGAGCCTGATCGGTGCGGTCGTCGGCGTCCTCCTCCTCGGCCAGTGGCGCGGGGTCGCCGTGGGGGTGCCAGTGGTGCTCGCCGGGTTGCTGCCGGTCCTGACCGGGGTCAGCGTCCGGCAGTACCGTGACCAGGCCGCCGCCGAGCGGACGCGGGCCGAGCAGACCGCCCGGCTGGTCGAGATGGACCGCCGGCAGGCGGTCAGCGCCGAGCGCGCCCGGATGGCCCGGGAGCTGCACGACGTCGTCGCCAACCACCTCAGCGCGGTGGCCATCCACGCCACCGCCGTGCTGTCCGTGCCCGGGCTGGACCGCGGCCAGGTCGAGTCGGCGTTGCGGGTGATCCGGGAGAGCAGCGTGCAGGGGCTCGCGGAGATGCGTCAGATGATCGAGGTGTTGCGCGAGCCGGGGACCACCGGTGGGCCGGCCCCGGTGGGAGACGACCCGGCCGTGGCGGAGATGGTCAGCGCGCGGCTGGCGGAGGCGGACGGGTTGGTCGAGCGGATCCGCGCTGCCGGCCTGGCGGTGCGGGTCCGCACCGACGGCACGCCGGGGCCGCTGCCGGTGGCGGTGGACCTGGCCGCGTACCGGATCGTGCAGGAGTCGCTGACCAACGCGCTCAAGCACGGCACGGGTGAGGCCGATCTGACGATCGCGTACGGCTCGGCGGAGGTGGTGCTGACGGTGGAGAACCCGGTGCGCCGGAACGGGATCGGTCTGACCGGCGCCGGGGCCGGGCTGATCGGGATGCGGGAGCGGACCACACTGCTGGCCGGTCGACTCACCGCCGGGCCGCAGGACGGTCGCTGGCTGGTGCGGGCCGCCCTGCCCACCGGGGAGGGCGGGTGACCGGGCCGTCGGGAGACGCGGGCACGGCGACGGTACGGGTGGTGCTTGCCGACGACCAGCCAGCGGTACGGGCGGGGCTGGCCCTGATCCTGGGTGGCTCACCGGGCATCGAAGTGGTCGGCGAGGCGGCCGACGGCGACGAGGCGGTGCGGTTGTGTCGGGAGTCGCGCCCGGACGTGGCGGTGCTGGACGTCCGCATGCCCCGCCGGGACGGGATCTCCGCGACACGGGCCATCGTCGCCGACGGGCTCGCCGACGTGCTGGTGCTCACCACCTTCGACCTCGACGAGTACGTCTTCGGCGCATTACGTGCCGGCGCGGCCGGGTTCCTGCTGAAGGACACCGACGCCGACGGCCTGGTGACCGCTGTGCGTACGGTGGCGCGCGGCGACGGCTTCATCGCCCCCGCGGTGACCCGCCGGTTGATCACCGCCTTCGCGGCCACCACGCCGGGCGCGTCCGCGGCCACCCGGGCCGCGCTGGGCACCCTCACCCCACGCGAGCGGGACGTGCTGGCCTGCCTCGGCCTGGGCCTGTCCAACCAGCAGATCGCCGATCGGCTGGTGCTGGCCGAGAGCACCACCAAGACACATGTGAGCCGGATCCTCGCGAAGCTGGGCCTGCGTAGCCGGGTACAGGCCGCGATCCTGGCCCAGGAGCTGGGGCTGACCGCTCCCCCACAATCGTGAACCGGGTTCGGTCCACTCCGGACGGTGCTGGATCGCTTGCCTGCCGTACGCTGCGCGCCACCGGCGTCGATGCCGGCCGCTCAGAACGGAGCACACGTGCGACGGTGGTGGGGACCGACGGTCCTGCTGGTGCTGATCATGGGAACGGGTGGTTGTGACGCCATCCTCGCCGAAGACTCAGCCTCGCTCTTCGCACCCGAGGCAGGGGTGTGTCACGCCACCGCCTCCGACGAGCGCAGCCCTGAGGCGTACACGCCGATCCCCTGCTCGTCGAAGCACGAGACGGAGACCTTCCTGGTCGGCCGGTTCGGCGGCGCGGACGCCGCTGCGGAGGCGCCACCGGTGGCCGACAGCGAGGGCCGTGGGCGGGTGTACAAGTCGTGCGACGCCGAGGCCGACCTCTTCCTGGGTGGCGAATGGCGCGAGTCACGGCTGGCGATGCGGGTGCTGATCCCGTCGGCGGCGCGCTGGGGGGCGGGTGAACGGTGGTACCGCTGCGACCTGCTGGAGATGCATGCGGTGGACCGGTGGTTCCCGAACCCCCGGGCAAACAGCCTGAGCGGCGCCCTGACCGGTGACTCGCCGCTGCGGCTGAGCTGCTTCACCGAGCCGGAGGAGACCTCCCAGGGCCTTGTCAATCTGCCGCCAGCCTCCTGCACCGGGCCGCACGCCACCGAGTTCGCCGGCATCTGGCGGGCCGGGCCGGACGTCGAGGAGTTGACCGACGAGATCGTGGACGCGGGGTGCCTGTCGAGCATCGCCGATCATGTCGGATTGCCGGAGGGGACTCTGGGGCAACGTTTTGAGCCGTTGGCGCTCGTGCCCGAGGGCGAGCCTGAGTGGCAGGCGGGCACTCTCAGCGTGTGGTGCTTCCTCCACAGCCCTCAGCGGGTGCTCAACGCGTCGGTCAAGGGTGCCGGCCGCACCGTCCTAGCGGCGGCCCGCTGACCGGTGCCGACGTGGATGGCCTGCTCACCACGTGTCAGGCTAGGGCGGTGAGCACGCCGGGCGGTGGAGACCTGTCGGCCACGCTGCGCCGGATCGAACGTTCGGCGGGGGCGTTGGCCACCTCCAGCGTGGCCCGGATGGACGACACGCTACCGTGGTTCCGGACCCTGCCGGCCGACCAGCGCTCCTGGGTGATGCTGGTGGCGCAGGCGGGCGCCCGGTCGCTGGTGCAGTGGCTGCGTGACGGCGGCGGCACGGCGGACAGCACCCAGGAGGTCTCGGACGAGGTCTTCGCCGCCGCCCCGCAGGCGCTGGCCCGGTCGATCACCCTCCAGCAGACCGTGGCGTTGATCAAGGTGACCATCGACGTCGTCGAGGAGCAGGTGTCGCACCTGGCCGCCGAGGGTGAGGAGCAGCAGCTGCGCGAGGCGGTGCTGCGCTTCTCCCGGGAGATCGCGTTCGCCGCCGCCCGGGTGTACGCGCGGGCGGCCGAGTCGCGCGGCGCGTGGGACGCCCGGTTGCAGGCACTGCTGGTCGACGCGCTGCTGCGCGGTGACTCGCCGGACGTGCTGGCCAGTCGGGCCGCCGCGCTCGGCTGGGCGGACGCGCCGCCGGTGGCGGTGGCGGTCGGTCGGTCGCCCGGCGGCGAGGTGTCCGCGGTGCTGCACGTGGTCTACCGGCAGGCCCGCCGAATCGGGGTGGAGGTCATCGGCGGGGTGCACGGCGACCGGCTGGTGATCGTGCTGGGCGGCGCACCGGACCCGTTGACGGCGACCGCCAAGTTGTTGAGCGCGTTCGGGGACGGCCCGGTCGTGGTGGGTCCGGCCGTGCCGAGCCTGGACGAGGCGACCGAGTCGGCGCGGGCGGCGTTGTCCGGTTTCCGGGCGGCACCGGCATGGCCCAGCGCCCCCCGGCCGGTGCCGGCCGCGGACCTGTTGCCGGAGCGGGCCCTCGCGGGCGACGCGGAGGCCCGTCGGCGGCTGCGGCACGACGTGTACGCGACGCTGGTACGCGCCGGTGGCGAGCTGCTGGCGACCCTGGACGCGTTCCTGGCCGCCGGCGGCACACTGGAGAGCGCAGCGCGGGCGCTGTTCGTCCATCCGAACACCGTGCGTTACCGGTTGCGTCGGATCGCCGAGGTGACCGGCTTCTCGCCGCTGTCACCGCGGGACGCTTTCGCTCTCCAGGTCGCGCTGACAGTGGGTCGGTTGGATCCGGTCGCCCCGCTCATCTCGCCTGTCCCGACTCAGACAATGACCCCGGCCACCCGGAAAACCACCCAAAACGAGGATGATCCCCGCCGATCTTTGTAGGAAACCTCCAAAGGCGCTAGTGCGGTTTGGTCGAAGGCGGCACAGCGTTACCCGCGCGTATCCGGGAGAGTCATAGGCGTGCTCGCCGTACTTAGTCCCGGCCAGGGTTCCCAGAAACCCGGCTTCCTGACCCCCTGGCTCGACCTGACCGGCACCGAGGCGCGTCTGCGCGAGTGGTCGGCGTTGGCCGGGGTCGACCTGATGCATCTGGGCACCACCGCCGACGCCGACGAGATCAAGGACACCGCCCGCACCCAGCCCCTGCTGGTCGCCGCGGCGTTGCTCGCCGGCGAGCACCTGCCGCTGGACGACGTGACGCTCACCGCCGGGCACAGCATCGGCGAGCTGGGCGCTGCCGCCCTGGCCGGCGTGTTGTCAGCCGAAACGGCGATCACCCTCGCTGGCGTCCGCGGCCGGGAGATGGCGGCCGCGTGCGCGCTGGAGCCGACCGGCATGGCCGCGGTGCTCGGTGGCGACCCCGACGAGGTGCTCGCCGCGATCGAGGCGCACGGGCTCTACCCGGGCAACCGCAACGGCGCCGGGCAGATCGTCGCCGCCGGCTCGCTGGACGGGCTCGACAAACTCGCCGCCGAGCCGCCCGCCAAGGCCCGGATCATCCGGCTCAAGGTGGCGGGAGCGTTCCACACCCCGTACATGGCCCCGGCCGAGACCGCGCTCGCCGCGGTCGCCGCCGAGATCACCCCCGCCGACCCGGTCCGCCTCCTGCTGTCGAACCTCGACGGCACCACGGTCGACACCGGCGCGGACATGGTGCAGCGCCTCGTGCGCCAGGTGACCGCACCGGTGCGCTGGGATCTGTGCATGCGTACGCTGGCTGACCTCGGTGTCACCGGCGTGATCGAGCTACCACCGGCCGGCACCCTCGCCGGGCTGGTCAAACGGGACCTCAAGGGCGACGGAGCCCCGGAGATCGTCACCCTGAACACCCCGGACGACCTGCCGGCCGCACGGGACCTGATCGCCCGCACCGGAGGTCGCTCATGACTGGCAGTCGCATCGTCTCGATGGGGCACTACCAGCCCTCCCGGGTGGTGACCAACGACGACATCGCCCAGCTCGTCGACACCAACGACGAGTGGATCCGCGACCGGGTCGGCATCGTCAGCCGGCGGATCGCCGACAGCGAGACGGTGGCCGACATGGCTGCTGCCGCCGCCGGCAAGGCGCTGGCCAACTCGGGCCTGACCGCCGCCGACATCGACCTGGTCGTCGTCGCCACCTGCACCTCCATCGACCGCAGCCCCAACGTGGCCTGCCGGGTCGCCGCCAAGCTGGGCATCACCGCGCCGGGCGCGTTCGACGTCAACACCGCCTGCTCGGGCTTCGCGTACGCGTTGGGCACCGTCGACCACGCCATCCGGGCCGGCGCGTCGCGCAACGCCCTCGTCATCGGCGCCGAGAAGCTCTCCGACTTCACCGACTGGACCGACCGCTCCACCTGCATCATCTTCGCGGACGGCGCCGGCGCCGCGGTGGTCAGCGCCACCGCCGACGACGAGCCGGCCGGGATCGGGCCGGTGGTCTGGGGTTCGGCGCCGGAGAAGAGCGACGCGGTCCGCATCGAGGGCTGGCGCCCGTACGTCCAGCAGGAGGGGCAGGCGGTCTTCCGCTGGGCCACCACCGCGATCGCGCCACTCGCGCTGCAGGCCTGCGAGCGGGCCGGGGTCGATCCGTCGGAGCTGGCCGCGTTCGTGCCGCACCAGGCCAACGCCCGGATCATCGACGGCATCGCCAAGCGGCTCAACATCCCCAACGCGATCATCGCGAAGGACATCGTCGAGTCCGGCAACACCTCCGCCGCGAGCGTGCCGCTGGCCCTGTCCAAGCTGGTCGAGCGCCGGGAGGTGCCCTCGGGCGCACCGGTGCTGCTGTTCGGCTTCGGTGGTGGCCTGACCTACGCCGGTCAGGTCATCCGCTGCCCCTGATGACCCCCTCGGCGCGTACGCGTCCAGGAGCGGCGGTCGGCGACGCCGTCCGCCGGAAACCCCGATGAAAGGAACCAACCGTAATGACCCGTGACGAGATCACCACCGGCCTCGCCGAGATCCTCGAAGAGGTTGCCGGGGTGAACCCGGACGACGTGGCCGAGGGGAAGTCCTTCACCGACGACCTCGACGTCGACTCGCTCTCCATGGTGGAGGTCGTTGTCGCCGCCGAGGAGAAGTTCGGCGTCAAGATCCCGGACAACGAGGTGCAGAACCTCAAGACCGTCGGTGACGCCGTCAGCTACATCGCGGCGCAGTCCTGATCATGAGTCGTCCCGACGTCGTCGTCACCGGGCTCGGCGCGACGACCCCGCTTGGCGGGGACGTCGCGTCGACCTGGGACGCCATGCTCGCCGGCCGCTCCGGGGTGAGTGCCCTCACCCAGGAGTGGGCCGCGCAACTGCCGGTCCGGATCGCCGCCCAGCTGGCCGTGGAGCCGTCCGAGGTGCTGGACCGGGTCCGGCTGCGCCGACTGGACCGTTCCGAGGCGATCGCCATCATCGCGGCGCAGCAGGCCTGGGCGGACGCCGGCCTCGCCGGCTCCGACCTCGACGGGGAGCGGCTGGCCGTCAGCGTCGGCTCCGGCATCGGTGGCGCCACCACCCTGCTCGCCCAGGACGACATCCTGGAGGCCTCCGGGCCACGGCGGGTCTCCCCGCACACCATCCCGATGCTGATGCCGAACGGTCCGGCCGCCTGGGTCGGGCTGGAGCTGGGCGCCAAGGC
Organism: Micromonospora zamorensis; assembly: GCF_900090275.1. NCBI lineage: Bacteria > Bacillati > Actinomycetota > Actinomycetes > Micromonosporales > Micromonosporaceae > Micromonospora > Micromonospora zamorensis. The sequence continues at coordinate 4,682,150 of NZ_LT607755.1, forward strand.
CGGCGTGCACTCGGTGGCCAGCGCCTGCGCCACCGGCGCCGAGGCGATCGCCCTCGGGCTGGACATCATCCGCGCCGGTCGTGCCGACGTGGTGGTGGCTGGCGGCACCGAGGCGGTCATCCACCCGCTGCCGATCGCCGGCTTCAGCTCGATGCGGGCCATGTCGACCCGCAACGACGACCCCGAGCGCGCCTCCCGCCCGTGGGACCGGGGCCGGGACGGCTTCGTCCTCGGCGAGGGTGCCGGCATCGTGGTGCTGGAGCGGGCCGAGCACGCGGCAGCCCGGGGTGCCCGGGTGTACGCACGCCTCGCCGGTGCCGGCATCACCTCCGACGCGTACGACATCGTGCAGCCGCACGCCGAGGGTGAGGGCGCCATCCGGGCCATCGCCAAGGCGATCGCGGACGCGGACGTGGCGAAGCGGGACATCGTGCACGTCAACGCGCACGCCACCTCGACCCCGGTCGGGGACATGCTGGAGATCAGCGGGCTGCACAAGGCGCTCGGCGACCACCCGGTGCTGTCCGCGACGAAGTCGATGACGGGTCACCTGCTCGGTGCGGCCGGAGCGCTGGAGTCGATCGCCACCATCTTGGCGATCCGCGACAGTGTCGTCCCTCCGACCATCAACCTCGACGACCCGGAGCCAGGCCTCACCCTGGACGTCGCCGCGCACAAGGCCCGCCACATGGAGATCCCGGCCGCGTTGAACAACGCGTTCGGCTTCGGCGGCCACAACGTGGCGCTCGTCTTCGCCCGGCCCTGAGATCCCGCGGAAGGGCCCCTCCTCGTCGAGGAGGGGCCCTTCCTTCGTTCAGCCCCGGTTGCGGGGGTGCTGTTTCGCGGTGCGCTCGTTGCCGTGGCGGTAGTTGCCGGTCCAGCGGGCCATCACCAACTGCGGGTCGTCGTCGACCTCGGCGAGGAACTCCGCGGCCCGAGCGCCGCGCAGCGTGCCGGCGACCCGTCCGTGGTGTGTGATCACCACAGTGCCGTCCGCCCGTTGCACGTGCCGGAATCCTTCTGCCGCTCCCATGCCTGGAAGGTTGTCAGGCCGACCGAACCGAGGCGACCCGATTTTCGGCCCCGTGAACGGCGGTCAGCTACTGGCGCAGGTCGTCGCCGGCAGGCCCGGCACGGTCACCGGGGACCGCCCGCCCGGCCGGGCCTTGCCGGCCAGCACGGCGGCCAGCCCGGTCATGGAGGCCCGGCTGGAGGAGTACGTGGCCAGCAGCGTCGGCGACTTCGCGCCGCTCAGCACGTACGGGGTGTCCATCGCGACAGTGACCGCCGCGTCGGCGCGCAGGTCGTTGGCGCCGTCGCCGTAGCCCACCAGGTGCACGATCGTGCCGCCGCTGGGCTTGACCTGCACCCCGGCGGCGGTCAGTGCGGCGGTGAGCACCGTCCGGGTGCCGTCGCGGCCACCGGAGGAGGTGACGGTGACCGGTCCGCGTACGGCACCGCCGCAGGTGCCGCGCAGCACGGTGACGGCGGCGGTGGCCAGTGCGTCGGCCGCCGCGCGGTGCGCCGGGGCGTTGAGCGTGGACATCTGCGCGGCCGGGGTCTCCGCGAGCCGGAACTTCATGGTCAGCACCCGGGTGACCGCCTCGACGAGCCGGGCGCGTGGCAGTGAACCGCCGCGAAGCGCGGCGAGCAGCCCGTCGTACGCCTGGCCGACGTTCGGGGTCATCAGGATGAGGTCGTTGCCGGCGTTCAGCGCGCGGACGGCCGCCTCACCGGGAGCCCAGCGCTTCGCGGGCGGCATGTTCATCCCGTCGGTGATCACCACGCCCTTGAAACCGAGCTGACCCCGCAGGACGTCGGTGAGCAGCTTGTGCGAGAACGTCGCCGGGGTCCCCGGGTCGATCGCGCGGGCGTCCAGGTGACCGGACATCACTGCCATCGCCCCGGCGTCCATCCCGGCGGTGAACGGCGGCCACGCGCCGCTCCGCAACGCCTCGGCGGACTGGGTGAGCACCGGCAGGTCCTGGTGGGAGTCGTCGGCGCTGTGACCGTGCCCCGGGAAGTGCTTGAGGGTGGCCGCGACCCCGGCCGCCTGGAGGCCACGGACGGCGCCGCCCACCTGCACCGCGGCCTGCTTCGGGTCCGAGCCGTACGACCGGGAGCCGATCACGGTGCTGCGGGTGGCCAGCACGTCGGCCACCGGGGCGAAGTCGACGTTGATCCCCATCGCCGCCAGCTCGGCGCCGGCGGCCTGCCAGGCGGCCTCGGTCAGCTTCGGGTCGCCGGCCGCGCCCGCCGCGAGGGCGCTGGGCAGCACGGTGACGCCGTCGGTCACGCGGGTGACGACGCCGTACTCCTGGTCGGTGCCGATCAGCAGCGGCGCGGGGCCGGCGGCGAGCCGACCGGCGGCGGTACGCAGCCCGCTGGTGAGCTCGTGCACCTGCTTCGGGTTGTCGACGTTCGTGGTCTCCTGGTTGCCCTTGGTCGGGTCGTCGGCGCTGAAGCCGACCAGGATCAGGCCACCCAGTCGATATTTGCTGATCATGTCGGCGGGGGTGTCGACCCCAGCGAGGGCCTGGTTGCCGGCGGCCGAGCCGGCCGAGACCTTGGTCGCGGAGTCGCCGTAGGCGTACGGCATCAGCACCTGACCGACCAGGTCCTCGTCGGACAGCGTGGCGACCAGCGCGGCGGCCCGGGCGGCCGGGTCGGTGGCCGGCGGCGCGGCGGGTGCGCTCGGGGCTGCGGATGTGCCGGCCGGGCTGGGTGTCGGCGCGGGGCGCTCGGGGTCGCTTGAGCAGCCGGAGACGAGCAGGACGGTCAGGGCGGCGACTGCGACGGTGGCGCGCCACGGGCGATTCGACACGCCGCCCATCCCACCAGCTTCCCCCTTATCGGGGCAACTTGACCTTACCGGTCGCACCCTCCCGGGGGGTGTGGCCAGCGGATCGACGGTCGGGTCAGCCGACCCGGGTGAGCAAGGTCACCGGGGCGCCGTCCCCGGCGTACCGGTAGGGCTCCAGGTCGGCGTCCCAGGCGGTGCCGAGCGCCTTGTCGAGGGCGTGCGCCAGCGCCTCCGGGGCCCGCGAGGAGACCATCAGCGCCCGTAGCCGGTCCTCGCCGAGCTGGATGTCGCCGGCCACGCCGACGGTGGCCCGGAACAGGCCACGAGCCGGCACGTACATGAAGCGTTCACCGTCGACGCCGGCGCTCGGCTCCTCGGTGACCTCGAAACGGATCATGGGCCACTGCCGTAGGGCAGCAGCCAGCTCGGCGCCCGTTCCCGGACGACCGGTCCACCCGCACTCGGCCCGGCGTGCGCCGGGGTCGACGGGCTGAGCCGTCCACTGCAGGTTGACCGGCGCGGCTAGGACGCGCGCGATCGCCCACTCGACGTGTGAGCACACGGCGAGCGGGGTCGAGTGGACGTATACGACGCCACGCGTTGGCACGGTGACCTCCCGGAGAGCGAGGTGCGTCTTCCCCTACGACCTCGTCCACCCAGGTGGTTCCTGCAACACATGATTACTCCTGTGACGGGTGGTGCGCCAGGGAATCGGAAAAATCGCCGGGTGGAATAGCCGGACGGGTGGTCGCCGTTGCCTCTCAGGACACCGCGACAACCAGCGTGATGTCGTGGTCATGTACAGTTCCATCGGCGGCTTATGCCGCGTTACACCTTCGCGAGCCGAGTCAAGTGCGGCCCGCACACAGCCCCCGGACGTCCAGTCCTCCCGTACGTCTTGCAAGGAGTACCTCCGTGGCGAGCAACACCTCTAAGACCGCGCGCGCGTCCGTCCGGGCCGGCCAGGCTGGCCAGGGTGGCGCCCTCAGCGTGCTGGGCGAGTTCAAGTACCTCATCCCGCTCAACGGCGGCAAGCACGCCTACGTGCGGAACCTGACCAACGGCAAGACCGCGCACCTGCGCACGGACTCCGACGCCTTCGTCGAGGAGATCCGCGTGCTGGCCGCCGCCGGCCACGCCGCCAAGATCCGGGCGGAGATCAACAACCTGGCTGCCACCCACCCGGGTGACGGCTGGGAGGCCACCGAGAAGCGCCTGGTCGCGGCCGGCGTCTTCGAGGGCTGAGCTCTCCCCCACCGCAACACGTAGAGCGCCCGCCGGGAGTCCCGGCGGGCGCTTTCGCGTGTCCGGCGTGAGATCGAAAAGGCCACGGTCGAGCGCGTCAGGGCGGGTTCAGCCCGGATCGAGCAGAGCGACCTCACCGGTGGCCAGGTCGTAGAGGCCACCGACCACGGCCACCCTTCCGGCGGCGATCGGCCCGGCCAGCAGGTCGTCGGCGCGTAGCGTGCCCACCGTTCGCCGGACATGCCGGCGGATCGCCAGCGGATGCACCGCCGGGTCGTCGATCCCCACCTCGGTCACCGCCGGGGCGATCTCGTCCACCAGGTGCGCCAGCGACCCCCCGGGACGTTGCCCGCTGCGCAGCGCGTCCACCGCCGCGCCCACCGCGCCGCACCGCTCGTGGCCGAGGACCATCACCAGCGGTACGCCGAGCTGGCCGACCACATACTCGATCGAGCCGCACACCGCGCGGTCGAGGACATGCCCACCGGTACGGATCACGCAGATCGCGCCGAAGGTCTGGTCGAAGATCGCCTCCAGCGGCACCCGGGAGTCGATGCAGCCGAGCACCACCGCGTACGGCTGCTGATCGCCGGAGGCGGCCGCGGCGGCGGTGACGTCGTGTCCGTGGATCGGCTGGCCGCTGACGAACCGCCGGTTGCCGGAGAGCAGGTCTGCCAGCGCGGCGCGGGGCGTCCCCCCGGCCTGCCGTCCCTGCCCCGCCGCCCCGCCCATGGACGCCCCCGACGACCCCATGCCGTACAGCTTGGTCCCCCGCCGACGACCACGGGCGCGGTCGGGAATGTTAGCCCCGGCGCGATTGACGTGGTCTGATGGCGGGTAGCCCGTGTTACCGCCGGGTATCCCCGGTGCTGGTGATGCTGGGCGGCCCTGGGAGGCGGCGATGCCGGAGCGGTTCGAGGTGGGTCTGCCGGACGGCGTGCGGCTCAACGTCGAGGTGACGGGGCCGACGGACGCCCCGGTGACCGCCATCCTGCTGCACGGTTGGACGCTGGACGGGCGCGCCTGGCACCGACAGGTCGACGCGCTCACCGCGGCGCCGCTCGGCGGGGCGGTGCGGGTGGTCACCTATGACGCGCGGGGGCACGGCCGCTCCAGCTGCATGGCGCTGCCCACGGCCACACTGGCCCAGCTGGGTGACGACCTGGCCGCGGTGATCGACGCGGTGGCGCCTCCCGGGCCGGTGCTCCTCGTCGGGCACTCGATGGGCGGCATGACGATCATGGAGTACGCCCACCGCCACCCCACGCACTTCGCCGCCCGTACGGCCGGGCTGGTCTTCGTCTCGACCACCGCCGAGGGGCACACGCACACCGTCTACGGGCTCTCGCCGCGGATCGCCCGGTTGATCCGGCTGGCCGAGACGACCGGAGCCGGAGTGCTCGCCCGGTGCGGGTCGTGGCGAGCGCCCCGGGCCCTGCTGAACGCGCTGCAACCGAGCATCCGGTGGATGCTCTTCGGCGACCGCTGCGAGCCCTCCGACATCCGCCTGGTGACCTCCGCGGTGGCTCGTGCCTCGCTGCGCTCGATCGGCGGGTTCCGCGCCTCCATCGGCACCCAGCACCGACTGGACACCCTCGCCGCGTTGGCCCACCTGCCGGCCGCCGCCCTGGTCGGCGACCGGGACCGACTGACCCCACCGCCCTGCGCCGAGTCGATCGCGGCGGCGCTGCCGGCCACCGAGCTGACCGTCTGCCCGGGTGCCGGGCACATGCTGATGATGGAGCGCCCGGACGAGGTCAACGCCGCCCTCACCGGCGTACTGCGCCGGGTGCTCGCCGCACCGCAGCGCGGGGTGACACCCGCCGGGACGGGCGTCTGAGCGCGTTCCCGCACCTCGGGCGCGGCGGGCCGGGCCGGGGGCCGTACCCTTCTGCGGTTGGCTTGCGCGGTTTCCGCCGCCTGCCGGCGACCTTCGAAGGAGCGTGCGTTGACCGACCAGACCGGCCTGGAGCAGGAGATCGCCGTCGAGCAACGCCACCTCGACCGGGTGTACGCCCGACTCGCCGAACTGCGGCAGTCGGCGGTCCGCGCCGAGCGTGACGGCTACCGGATGGCTCGGGTGGGCACGCACGGGGCGCTGGTCGAGCGCGACGCGATGGTCTTCCACGCGGCGCAGCGGCGACACACCCTGGACGCCGAGCACGAAGGGCTGGTCTTCGGCCGGCTGGACCTGCGCGACAGTCAGGTGCTGCACGTCGGGCGCCTCGGCATCCGCGACGAGGACGCCCGCACGCTGGTCGTCGACTGGCGGGCGCCGGCCGCCGCCGCCTTCTACCAGGCCACCCCGGCGCAGCCGCTGGACGTGGTGCGCCGCCGCACGATCCAGTCCCGCGCCGAGCGGGTCACCCGCATCGAGGACGACCTGCTCGACCCGAACGCCGCGCCGGAGGGCATGACGGTCGTCGGTGACGGCGCGCTGCTGGCCACCCTGTCCAAGGCCACCGGCCGGGGCATGCGGGACATCGTGGCGACGATCCAGCGGGAACAGGACGAGGCGATCCGCTCCCCCGGCTCCGGGGTCACGATCGTCGCGGGCGGCCCCGGCACCGGTAAGACCGCTGTCGCCCTGCACCGGGCCGCCTTCCTGCTCTACTCCGACCGCAGCCGGTACGCGGGCGGCGGCATCCTGGTGGTCGGCCCGTCGTCGGTCTTCGTGGAGTACATCGGCTCGGTGCTGCCGTCGCTGGGCGAGGACACCGCGACCCTGCACTCGCTGGGCACCCTGTTCCCGGGCATGAGCGCCACCCGCACCGACCCGCCCGAGGTGGCGGCGGTGAAGGGCTCGCTGCGGATGCGTCGGGTGCTGGAGCGGGCTGCCCGCGACGCGGTGCCGGGCGGCCCGGGTGAGCTGCGGCTGCTCTACCGGGGCACGCTGCTGCGGCTGGACCGGACGGCACTGGACCGGATCCGGGACCGCGCGTTGCAACGGGGTGCCCGCCGCAACGAGGTGCGCCGGGCCGGCTTCGACGGGGTGTTCGCCGCGCTCTGGGCGCAGGCCCGTGAGGTGGGCATTCGACTGCCGGACCAGCGGACCTTCGAGGCGGAGATCGCCGAGCGGTCGGAGTTCCGGGAGTTCCTCAAGGCGTGGTGGCCCCGGCTGCACCCTCGACACGTTCTGGGCTGGCTGGCGCAGCCGGACCGCCTGCGCCGGTACGCCGGGGGGATCCTCTCCTCCGCGGAGATCCGGCTGCTCAGCGCCGCGTACCGGCACCTGGACACGACCGGGCTGACCATCGCCGACATCGCGCTGCTGGACGAGTTGGACTCCCTGCTCGGCAAGCCGGCGCAGTCGGCAAAGGCCCGGCGCGACCCGTTCCAGCTGGCTGGCGGCGTACGCGAGTTGAGCACCCTCGGCGAGCGGCAACGGGCCGCCCGTGCGGCGGCGCGCGAGCGCCCGGAGGACTACCGGGACTACGCGCACGTGGTCGTGGACGAGGCGCAGGACGTCTCACCGATGCAGTGGCGGATGGTCGGTCGACGTGGCCGTCTGGCCTCCTGGACGGTGGTCGGCGACCCCGCCCAGACCGCGTGGACCGGGGACCCCGACGAGCTGGACCGGGCCCGGGACCAGGCGCTGGGTCGGCGCAAGCGGCACGATTTCACGCTCACCACCAACTACCGCAACTCCTCGGAGATCTTCGCGGTGGCGGCGGCGGAGATCCGCCGGCTCTATCCTGACCTGCCGCTGCCGACCGCGGTCCGCTCCACCGGGGTCGACCCGGTCGAGCTGGTGGTGCCCCCGAGCGGGTTGGAGACCGCGACAGTGGAGGCGGCCGCCGGCCTGCTGGCCGAGGTGGAGGGCACCGTCGGCGTGATCACGCCGGTCCCCCGCCGCGACGAGGCCGCCGGCTGGGTCGCCGCACTCGGCGCGCCGAGGCTCCAGGTGGTCACCAGCCTGGAGGCCAAGGGCATGGAGTACGACGGGGTCGTGCTGGTCGCGCCGAGCGAGATCCGGGCGGATCCGGGTGCCGGGGTGCGCACCCTGTACGTGGCGCTCTCCCGGGCCACGCAGCGCCTCACCACCATCGACCCGACCGGCTGATCCGTGCTGGCGAGCGGCCGGCGAGAGTTGCCGCCCCTACACTTGCATACATAGCGATGTGAACATACATTTGACCGGGTCCCGACTGGCGGCGGAGGGTGGTTCTCGTGGGCGCAGGTCATGACCACCACCACGGGTCCGTCGCCAATGCCGCACACCAGCACCGGGGCCGCCTCTGGGCGGCATTCGGGCTGCTCGCCACCCTGATGGTGGTCGAGGCGGTGGCCGCCCTGCACACCGGCTCGCTCGCCCTGCTCTCCGACGCCGGGCACATGTTCACCGACGTGCTCGGCATCGGGATGGCGCTCGCCGCGATCACCGCGACCCGGCGGGCCACCGGCGACCCGCAGCGCACCTTCGGGCTCTACCGACTCGAGGTGCTCGCCGCGCTGGCCAACGCCGTCCTGCTCTCCGGCGTCGCGATCTACGTGGTGATCGAGGCGATCCGCCGCTTCGGCGACCCGCACGAGGTCATCGCCGGCCCGATGCTCGCGGTGGCCGTGCTCGGCCTGCTCGCCAACATCGCCGCCTTCGCCCTGCTCCGCACCGGAGCCCGGGAGAGCATCAACCTTCAGGGTGCCTACCTGGAGGTGCTCGGCGACCTGCTCGGCTCGGTCGGCGTGATCGGCGCCGCACTGCTCATCACCGTCACCGACTGGTGGTGGGCCGACCCGCTGGTCGCCGTCGCCATCGGCGTGTTCATCCTCCCGCGCACCTGGCGGCTGGCACGGGCCGCCGTCCGCATCCTGGTGCAGGCCGCCCCGGAGCACCTCCAGGTGACCGCCGTGCACGACCGACTGGCCGCGGTCCCCGGTGTGGTCGAGGTGCACGACCTGCACGTCTGGACGCTCACCTCCGGCATGGACGTGGCCTCCGCACACCTGACCATGGCACCCGGGGCGGAGGTCGGCGCGGTGCTCACCGCCGCGCGTACGGCCCTGCACGACGACTTCCGGATCGAGCACGCGACGTTGCAGATCGAGCCGGGCGCCGCCTCCGGAGCGTGTGGCTCGATCGAGTGGTGACAGCAGCTCTCGTGACGACGCACGCACCGTCCGTCACATTGGCTGCAACCACCCCACCGGCACCGGTAGGCTCGGTCCCGGCCTCCACCAGGCGGCGCCCTCCCGGCGCCGGTGGTGGTCGCCGCCTAATCGCCCGCGAGGGCGAACCGGGGAACCACGTACCTGGGGTGCATCCGCGTCAGCGGTAGGGATCTTCCGTCCCGAACCCGTCAGCTAACCCGGTCGGCGGCTGACGGAAGGACATGCACAGTGGCACCAGCACGACCACCCGCCGCCCGACTGGCGGCCCTGATCGTCGCGATGTTCGCCCTCGGCGTCGCGCTCCCGGCCGGCACCGCCTCGGCCGCTCCCCCGACCGGCCTGCGGGCCGCCGCCCCCGACTCCGACGAGGAGGGTGGCACCCCCGCGCTGCGAGCCCAACTCGAGGCGGCCAGCAAGGGCTACCTGGACGCGAAGCGCGCCCTGGACGCCTCGGTGCAGCGGCAGCAGCAGCTCACCACCCAACTGAAGACCATCGAGGTCGAGCTCAACCAACGCAGCGGCAAGGTCGGCGAGATCGCCGGCGTCGCGTACCGCACCGGCCGGCTCAGCGCGATGTCGGCGCTGCTCAACAGCGACAGCCCGGAAGGCTTCATGGACCGGGCAGCCGCACTGGACGCGGTGGCCGCCAACGAGGACCGGGTGCTGCGCGACCTGCTCAGCAGCAAGGACCAGGCCAACCGCACCCAGGTCGCCCTGAACGGTGAGATCAACGAGCAGCGCAAGCAGGTCGCGGTGATGGCCAAGCGCAAGGAGCAGGCCGAACGGGCCCTGACGGTGGCCACCACCCCCAAGCCGCAGCCCGCCGCCGACACCGACTCCAACCGGGGCACCTCCGCCGCCAACGCGAAGGCCGCGCCGCGCAACTCCGACGGCTCCTGGCCGTCGGAGACGTGCAGCGTCAACGACCCCACGCCGGCCAGCGGCTGCATCACCCCGCGCACCCTGCACGCCCTCAACCAGGCCAAGGCGGCCGGCTTCACCCGGTACGTCTCCTGCCACCGCCCCAGCGGCTCCGGCGAACACCCGAAGGGCCGGGCCTGCGACTTCGCGGCCCAGACGGGCGGCTTCGGCGGTGACGCCACCGGCGGCGACAAGACGTACGGCAACAACCTGGCCGCGTACTTCATCCGCAACGCCGACCGGCTCGCCGTGCTGTACGTGATCTGGTACAGGCAGATCTGGCTGCCCAGCAGCGGATGGAAGTCCTACAGCGGGGCGGGTGGCGACCCGTCCAGCGACCACACCAACCACGTGCACCTGTCGGTCTACTGATCCGGCCGTTCCCCAAAGTGTGTGATGCCTGTGAGTCATCAAGATGACTCACAGGCATCACGTTCGTCCGGGCAGCGCTTTCCGACCGGGCTACGTCGCCGGGCGTACCCCTGATGTCGTCGCTCGTCGGACGACCCGGCGGCGGTCGGCGGGCAGCATCGCGGTATGCCTCGGATCCCACCCACCGCCCGCAAGGGGCTGCTCACCCTGCACCTGGTCACCTCGCTGGGCTGGCTCGGCGCCGACCTGGTGCTGCTCACCCTCGGCATCGCCGTGCAGCGTGGCGCCGACCCGGCGGTGCTCTACCCGGTCGGCGCGCTGGTCGGCACCGTCCTGTTCGCGCCGCTGAGCGTCCTGGTCTGGCTCATCGGTGTCGCCAGCGCGCTGCTCACCCCGTGGGGCCTGCTGCGCTACCGGTGGGTGGTGGTCAAGCTGGTGCTCACCACGGTGATGGTCGGGCTGGTGCTGTTCCTGCTCACCCCGAATCTGCGGCACGCCGGAGCGGTGGGCGCCGCCCTGCCCGCACGGGACCGCGCCGACCTGGTGATCGCACCCGCGGTGTCGACCAGCCTGATGATCATCGCGACGGTGCTGTCCACGTACAAGCCGTGGGGACGGCGTCCCGCCGCCCAGCCCGCGCTGGCGGGCCACGCCCGCAACCGGTGACCCCGCTGCCGTCCGCGCTCGGGTCAGGCTGGGGGCGGCGGGTCGCCGGTGCGGTCGAGGGCAGCGCCGAGGCGGGTGGCCAGGGCGAGGTGGGCGGCTCGGGCCTGACGGAACGCGTACCGGAACAGCGGGGTCGGCGCGGTCAGGGTGATGTCGACGTCGATCCGGGTCAGGCCGTCCGGCTCGGGGCGCAGCCGGGTGTGGTTACGCACGGTGGTGGCGGGCCACTGTCGGGCCACCATGACGATCTCGTCGTCCTCGCTGATCAGGACGTCCGCGTGGTAGGTGGTCCGGAAGCGCAGCGGACCGGCCGCCAGCCGGTCGTTGATCGTGTAGCTGGCCTGCGCACCGGGTCGGGGCGGCAGTCGGCGGACCCGGACGATCAACGGGTGCAGCTCACCCTGCCGGGTCAGGTCGCTGAGCAGCGCCGCCGCCTCGGCCGGCGAACACCGGGCCTGCACGGTGTAGCTGAAGGTATCGCTGCTGAGCACACCGTCTCCCGCCGTCGATGGTCGCACGATCGTCCCGTACCGATGTCTGGCTGGCAATGTCCGAGGGCCGGCCCGATGACACGCCCAGTCACCGTTTGGCGCATTAAGGTCGTTTAGTGAGGAATCACCCGGCCGTGCTGGAGGCGGACATCATGAACGGCGACGATCCGGTGAGCGGGCACGTGATGGTCTTCGCGCCCACTCCACAGCTGACGGTGACCGTCGACCAGCCGAACGACCACCCCGAGCTGCACCTGCACCCCGGCGGGCAGGGCGTCTGGCAGGCCCGGATGGTGATGTCGCTCGGTGTCGAGGTGGTGCTCTGCGCTGCCCTCGGCGGCGAGATCGGCCAGGTGCTGGAGCCGCTGCTGGTCAGTGAGGGCGTGGACCTCAAGGCGGTGGCCCGTGATTCCGGCAGCGGCGGGTACGTGCACGACCGCCGGGACGGCTCCCGGCAGGAGATCGCCGACGTGCCCGGTCAGCCGTTGAGCCGACACGAACTCGACGAGCTGTACAACCTGGCCCTCGGCGAGGGCCTGTCGGCCGCGGTGAGCATCCTCAGCGGGCCGAACGAGCCGTGGCTCGTGCCTGCCGACCTGTACCGACGCTTCGCCGCCGACCTCAGCGCCAACGGCGGTCGGGTGGTGGTCGACCTCTCCGGCGATCACCTCGGCTCGGCGCTGGAGGGCGGCGTCTTCTTCCTCAAGGTGAGCCACGAGGAGCTGATCCGCGACGGCCGCGCCCGCAGCGACGACATCGTGGAACTGACCCGGGTCATGTACGAGCTGCACGCGGCCGGCGCCGAGACGGTGGTGGTGAGCCGGGCCGACCAGCCGGCACTCGCGCTCATCGACGGGGAGCTGTTCGAGGTCGAGATGCCCCGGTTGGAGGCCGCCGACCCGCGCGGCGCGGGCGACTCGATGACCGCCGGGGTGGCGGCCGTCGTGGCCGGCGGCGGGGACATCCGGACCGCCATCCGGACCGGGGCCGCGGCCGGCGCGCTGAACGTCACCCGGCATGGCCTGGGCACCGGACGACTGGACTCGATCACCGGCCTGGTGGAACGGGTCCGACTGGTGCCTGCGGACAGCCGGCAGCAGGAGCGGACCACCCCGGACGAGCTGGCCGACCGGGCGGTCGACCGATGACCCTGCGGGTGCTGATCACGAACGACGACGGGATCGCCGCGCCGGGCATCCAGGCACTGGCCTGGGCTGCCCGGCAGCGGGGCCTGGACGTGGTGGTCGCCGCCCCGCTGGAGGAGGCGAGCGGCACCAGCGCCGCGATGAGCGCCGTGGAACGGGACGGACGGGTGGTCGTGAACGACCACCCGCTGCCCGACCTGGAGGGCGTGCCGGCGTACGGGGTTGGCGGCTCACCGGGCTTCATCACGCTGATCGCCCTGCACGGCGCGTTCGGCCCACCGCCATCGGTGGTGCTCTCCGGCATCAACCGTGGTGCCAACGCCGGCCGGGCCGTGTTGCACTCCGGGACGGTGGGGGCCGCGTTCACCGCCGCCACGAACGGGTGCCGGGCGATGGCGGTCTCCCTGGACGTGCTCTCCGCGGGCGAGGCGACGGCGGCGAGCGGCGGTGCGGCAGTGGACGCGGCCGCCCGGGTACGCGACGCCGAGCGGCACTGGAGCACCGCGGCGCGGGTCGCCCTGGACCTGCTCCCCCGGTTGACGTCCGCACCGATGGAGAGCGTGCTCAACGTGAACGCCCCGGACCTGCCGCACGGACGCCTGCGCGGGGTGCGGCGAGGCACGCTGGCCAGCTTCGGTCAGGTGCAGATGACGGTGGCCGAATCCGGCCACGGCTTCATCCGCACGTCGCTGGAGGAGCCGGGGCAGGCCGCCCAGCCGGGCACCGACGTGGCGTTGCTGGCCGCCGGGTATGCCTCGGTGACGGCCATCCGGGCGGTCACCGAAGCAACCGACATCGACCTGACCGGGCTGGACGAGCAGCCCTGACCGGAATGCCCGGTGTGCTCAGGCGCCGGGCAGCACTTCGGGGGTGGCGGCACCGGCGAAGTAGGGCTCCGGGGCGCCGAACAGGCCGAGCAGACCGGTCACCCAGAGCTGTCGGTGCACGAACCGGCTCGGCTGCGTGACCACCAGCTTGACGTCGCTGACCTCGGCCGTCTGGAAGCCGGCGACCATGGCGCTGATGCCGACGGAGTCGATGAAGGTGACCAGCCTCATGTTCAGCTCGATGCGGAGTGGACGGCCCTTGGCCAGCACCTCCGCGATCGCCTCGCGCACCTCGTACGCGGTGTCCACGTCGATCTCGCCCCGCGGGGCGATCTCCACCACACCACCGGACAGAACCGACTTCACGATCGACAGGCTCACGCGAGCACCTCCACCCGCCCGTCCCCCGGGCGCCTCATCAGTACGCGGGCCGCGACCGAGAGTATTCCTCCGACGGCCTCGGTCGCCACCCCTCGGGATGAGTAATTCGCGGATCCGGACCCACAAAGCCGCCCATATCCGTACTTTTCAGTATCTGATTACTCAACACTTTTCGTTATCTGACCCTCGGCGATCAGTCGGGACCGACGCGCCGCGGACAAGGGTAGCCGCCCGGACCCGACAGGCCCGACAACCGGACCACCACCTACGCCCGCCCCGTGTGCCACCGGCGTGTCGCCCGCGAACGCCCGCCCTGATCGGCACCTGTGGTTGCCGACGCGCCCTAGCATCGGGCCGGGAAACCCACCGTGACGGAGAGGACCTTCGATGATCAAGCGACTTGCGGGGCTGGCTGGCGTCGGCGTCTTGCTCGCCCTCGTTCTGGCCTGCGGTTTCGGCGGCGGAGGCGACGATGACGACGATGACGACGACTTCGCCCGGGGCGTCGCCGTGACAGTGGTGCGCTGAGTTCCTCCGAGCCAGGGCCGGCCGGGTTTGCGCTCGGGCGGCCCTGGGCACTGCGGGGTAGGCGAACCGTGACGCGCTGAACAGACGCCGAAGTCCGAAGTGGCCGGCGGCTTCGGCACCCGAGGAGGTAACCACGATGTTCGGAACCAACCTGCTGGACCGCCGCAGCAAGCCGGAGCGGATCGCGGACCAGGCCTGGGAGCACCTGCTCTCGGCCGTGAGCTCCGCCGGAGACAGTGTGCGGGACACCGCCCGGTCGGCCCGTCGCAACAGCGGCGACCTCGCCGATGGCGCGGGTGACCTGGTGGGCTCCGCCGCCGAGGAGGCACGTCGGCGTGCCTCGCTGGCCTTCGACGCGCTCGCCGGCCGCCAGCCGGCACTGCCCTGGACGCTGCTGATCGGTGCCGCGCTCGTCGGCGCGGCGGTCGGCTGGGCCGTCGGGTCCGCCGCGCGGGCCGCCGGCAGCCACGACGACCGTGCCGTCGACGACGTGGAGTTCGTCGACGTCGACCGCCCCAACTCCCCCGCGGTCTGATCAACCGCTCTCCCCGCACCACCACCACGGGCCCCACTCGACCACGGTCGAGCGGGGCCCGCCGGCATTGCGGCGGGACAGGGCGGGTTGGACGTGGCCGATTACCGAACAGGTTGGGGCCGGTCCGCCGGGTGCCGGACCCCTCAGGCCGCCGGCGGACCGGTGCTCGGGTGGTGGGGCGCATGGAGGCTGCTGGGTGGGTGCTGTTCCTCTCGGGCGGAGCCCCGGGGGACGGGGTCGACCGCACGTGAACGCCGTGGCCCGGGGGACGGGCACAGCGACGGGGACGGGAAGAGCTGCCCTGGCTCCACCACCCGACGCGAACGGCTCCCGCAATCGAGGAACGCCACTACCGTAACTGAAGGCGGCTCGCTTTGGAAGCGCTCCCATGGCGGAAATCCGGCCGTCCCGGAACAGCACGGCCGGGCCGTCACCCCTTCCGGGCGAGGATGGTTCACCCGGAGCAGCGGCAGGATCGGACGACGGCGGACCTCCCGGCCGCGACCGCCGCCCGGTCCGCCGACAGAGCACGGGAGGAGGGGCAGATGGCCATCGCGGAGATCAGCCGAACCGACCAGGACATCCAGTCCGCCGTACTCGACGAGCTGACCTGGGAACCGCGGGTACAGCCGCACGAGATCGGCGTGACCGTCGCCGAGGGCGTCGTCACGCTGACCGGACGCGTGGACAGCTACGCCAAGAAGTGGGCCGCCGAGCGAGCCACGCACCGGGTCGCCCGGGTCCGGGCGGTCGCCAACGACGTGGCCGTGCAACTGGACAGCGGCTCCGAGCGCGCCGATCCCGACCTGGCCGCCGCCGCCAGCCACGCGTTGGAATGGGACGCCTTCGTGCCCATCGAGAAGCTCCAGGTCACCGTCTCGGCCGGCTGGGTGACGCTGCACGGCGACGTCGAGTGGGAGTACCAGCGCCGGGCCTCAGAACGGGCGGTCAGCCGGCTGACCGGCGTACGCGGGGTGAGCAACGGCATCACCGTCCGTCCGGCCGCCCCACCCGACGGCCGGGATCTGGCCGAGCGGATCGTCGACGCCCTCGCCCGGGCCGGCGCGACCGAGGCCGAACGGATCAGCGTCCGGGTGCACGGCGACACGGCGGTGCTCGCCGGTCTGGTGCACTCGATGCCCGAGCGGGCCGAGGTGGAGCAGCTGGCCTGGTCCGCGCCCGGCATCCGCGAGGTGCAGAACCACATCGCGGTCGCCCCGGTGCTGCGCTGAGCGGACGCGGGCGCCCGCTCAGCGGGCGCTGAACGGGCGTGGAACCACCCGGGGTGGGTGAGTCCGTCTCACCCGCCCCGGGAGCAGGCTGGAGGCATGAGTGATCCGAACGGGCTGATCCAACCGGGCCGCCCCGCGCCCGGTTTCACCCTGCCGGCCACCCCGGACGGGGGCCTCGTCGGCCCTGAGCAGTTCCGTGGCCGGCCGGTCGTGCTCGCCTTCTACCCCGCTGACTGGAGCCCGGTCTGCGGTGACCAGATGTCCCTCTACCAGTCGGCGGCGCCTGTCTTCGCCCAGTACCGGGCAGCGGTGCTCGGCATCTCGGTGGACAGCATCTGGTCGCACCGGGCGTTCGCCGAGAGCCGGGGCATCGAGTTCCCGCTGCTGGCCGACTTCGAGCCCAAGGGCGAGGTGGCCCGCCGCTACGGCGCGTACATGTCGAACGGTGAGGCGGCCCGCGCGCTCGTGGTGCTGGACCCGGCGGGGACGGTGACCTGGAGCTACCTCTCCCCGCCCGACGTCAACCCGGGCGCGGACGGCATCTTCGACGCGCTGGACCAACTCGCCGCCGATCGGAAGGTGATGGCCGGATGACCACGCCACTTCAGGTCACCGCCCGGCTTCGGGATCCGGTGACGACCGATGACCACATCCGCGGCCCGGCCGACGCGTCGGTGACCATCGTCGAGTACGGCGACTTCCAGTGCCAGTTCTGCGGTGCCGCGTACCCGAACCTGCACGAGTTGCTGCGGCAGCGGGCCGACACCGTGCGGTTGGTCTACCGGTACTTCCCGATCGCCAACATGCACCCGTACGCGGAACGCGCCGCCGAGACGGCCGAGGCCGCCGGGGTCCGGGGCCGGTTCTGGGAGATGCACGACTGGCTCTACGAGCACCAGGACCAACTCGACCCGGTGCACCTCTCGCTCGGTGTCGAGCAGGTCGGGTTGCCGCCGGACGAGTTGAACGCCGAGGTGGAGGGCCGCAGTCACGCGGACCGGGTGCGTCGGGACTTCGTCGGCGGCATCCGCAGCGGGGTGAACGGCACCCCCACCCTGTTCGTCAACGGCGTTCGGCACGACGGTGGTTACGACCTGCCCGACCTGCTGGCGGCCGTGGACGCCGCTGGCAACGCCTGACCGCCGGCAACGCCTGACCGCCGACCGAGAACCGCCGACCTGCTCAGATCAGCCGCAACTCGCGCGCCCGCCGGACCGCCTCGCGCCGGCGGGTCGCGTCGAGTTTGCGGTAGATGTTGCGGACGTGGGTCTTCACCGTGTTGACCGAGAGCGACAGTTCGCTGGCGATCTCCACGTTGGACAGGATGCTCTGCAGGTAGCGCAGGATGGTCAGCTCCCGCTCGGTGAGCGGCTCGTCGAGCGTGTCCCTCGGCTCGGCGGCGGGGCGGGCGGTGCTCCTGCCGGCTCCCCGCACCAGGTCGCTGACCAGCGCGAAGTGCGCGGTGCCGGCGTCCAGGTGGGCGGCCAGCAGGTCCCGCACGGGTGGTTCGGCGCGGGTGAAGACCCGTCGACAGCCCTGCGGCCCGGCCAGGTCCAGCACCTGCTCCAGGATCCGGCCCGCCCGCCGCCCGTCGCCGGCCCGCTCGGCCAGCAGGGCGTCCAGCAGCCCCGCGTCGAGGCGTACCGGCAGGGGCCAGGAGGTGGCCGCTGGTGACTGCCAGCCCGGAAGGGCGCGCCCTGCGGCAGCGGCCTCACCGGCCAGCAGCTCCACCTTCGCCGCCGCGACCGCGAGGACGGGTTCGCTCGCGCCGACCAACAGGTCGCGGGCGGCGTCCAGGTCACCCCGCTCGGCGCGCAGTTCGGCCTCGGCGGCCCGCAGCAGGCCGGCCAGCTCGGTCGCGGACGGCCGGTCGGCCAGCGCCTCCCGGGCCCGGACGAGCAGTCGTTGCCCGGCTGCCGGGTCGCCGGAGTCGCGGTGCAGCTTTGCCCGGCACAGCGCGGCCACCGTCGCCGCTACCGGTTCGTCGGCAGCGGCGGCCGGCCAGTCGTCGCCCGCATCCGTCTCGAGGCCGGCGATCCAGCCGCCGACGATGCCGAGGGCCGGGCCGGCGAGAGCGAGGTTGGCGGCAGCCTCCTCGGGCTGGTCGCGGAGCTGCGCCACCAGGGCCAACGCCAGGTACGCGTAGGCGCAGTCGAGCCGACAGGACCAGCCCCGACAGGGTGGCATCCCGAGCGCGTCCCGAGCCGCCTGCTCGGCCGCCCGCAGTTCGCCGCGCACCGCGAGCAGCAGCGCGGCACGGCTGGCGCCGACCAACTCGGTACGCGGACGGCCGGCCTCGCGCGCCGCCGCCCGGGCCCGGACGAACCGGGCGGTCGGGAGTGCGCCGTCGGCCAACTCGACCAGCCCGAGGGCGGTGCCGGTGAACGCTCTCAGGTCCGCGTCGTCGGCCGCGCCTCCCCCACCGGCCGTCGGGGCGGAGCTGGCCGCTCCGGTCGGCGCGGAGTCCGGCACACGGGTCGGCGTGGCGCCCGCAGGGCGGGTTCGCAGCAGTCGGGCGGCGGCGGCCCGGACCTCCGCCGGGTCGCCGGAGAGGCGTGCCACGCTTACTTCCAGCGCCGTGACCAGGCGTAGGAACCGGTCCCGCCGCGGCACGGGCAGACCAGCGGCATGGTCGGCGGCCGAGCGCAGGTGGCTGCTGGCGGCCGGCAGATCACCGGCGTACGCGCGCTCGGCGGCGCAGGCCAACGCCACCTCCGGGTCGGCGCGGATCACCTCCGCCGGCGGGCTCATGGGGGCGGGGGCGTGCACCGGGTCCCGGTCGTACCGGGTCAGTTCCGGCCAGTGCGCGACGAACAGGTCGCCGGCCAGGTCCCACCGGCCGGCGGCCAGCGCGTGCCGCAGACCGTCGGCCGGCCGCCCGTCCTCGGCGTACCAGTCGGCGGCCCGTCCGTGCAGGTCACGGAGTTCGTCGGGGGGCAACCGGGCCAGGTCGGCGCGGAGCAGGTCGGCGAGCAGGGGCTCGCAGCGGTACCAGGGTGGGCGGGTGTCCTCGCGGTGCAGCAGGCCACCGGTCCCGGCCAGGGCGGCCAGCACCTGTGCGGCGTCGGCCCGACCGGTCAGCGCCTCAGCCAGGTCGGCGCAGACGGTGTCGACGATGGCCGTCCGGCGCAGCAGATCCTCCTCGGCCGGGTCGAGTGCGGGGAGCACCTCCTCGTGCAGGTAGCCGGCGATCTCCGGCTGGTCACCGCCGAACTGCCCCACCCAGCGCTCCGGGTCGGGCTGCCCGCGCACCGCCAGCGCGGCGATGCGCAGCGCGGCCGGCCAGCCTCCGGTCCGGTCGCGCAGCTGGTGCACGGCGGCTGCCGGTAGCGCGGCGGCGTGCGCGGTGAGCAGGTCGGCCACCTCGTCGTCGGTGAACGCCAGCTCGTCCGGGCCGATCTCGGTCAGCTCTCCGGCGAGGCGTAGCCGGTGCAGGGGCAGGTGCAACCCGGCCCGCGCGCCGATCACCAGGCGCAGCCGCCGCTCGGCATGTCGCAGCAGGAACTCCAGGCCGGTCAGCGCCGCCGGGTCGGCGACCCGGTGCAGGTCGTCCAGGACCAGCAGCACCGGCCGGTCCGCGGCGGCGAGCGTGGCGGCCAGCACCTCCAGCTGCTCCGGGCGCGGCGGCCGGTCCGGCAGCGGGCCGTCCTCCGCCGACCCGGTCGCCGACCGCAGGGCCGCCGCGAGGTACGCCCAGAGCCGGTCGCCGTCGTCGCCCACCTCCACGGACAGCCACGCCGGGACCGGGCGGGCCTCGGGCGGCACCGACAGGTCGCCGGAGTCGGGCACGACCCCGCCCGGCTCGACGTCGGGCTCAGCACCGCCCAGCCGTACCCAGGAGGCGAGGAGCGTGGTCTTGCCCCAGCCGGCGGGAGCAGCGATCAGGGTGACCGGCCCGGCACTGCCCTCGTCCAACCGGCGCAGCAGTCGGGGCCGGGCCACCACCGGCTCCGGCGGCACGGCCGGAGTCAGCCGGGACGCCAGCAGCGGAGACTCCGCCGGACGCCCCGGTGCCGTATCGACCTGTCGTGCGGTTTCGACCCGTACGCGATTCCGCTGTTCCGGCACCCAGCCCCACCCCCACCACGCGCTCCGCCCCCGGTCGGCGAGCGGTTACCCGGCGGGGGCCGGTTCACCCCTTCCGGGCGAGCACGCTTCACCCGGCCGGGACCGACGATCGGGGGACGTGGACCGCGAGGACGGGTGGGGACGAATGGGACGGCTGGCGCGGGCGGGACCCGCCCTCGGCAGCGCGGCGCTGACCGGGGCGGCGCGGTTGCTGCGCGTACCCCGGCGGCGCGGCCGGACCGGCGCGGACGGCGACCCTGGCGCGCCGGCCCGGTGGCAGGTGGTGACTGTCGACCGGCCTCCGGAGCAGGTGCTCCCCGATGGTCGCTGGCCCGAACCGCTGCGCCGCCTGGGCGGTGCGGTCGAGGTGCGGGTGCGGCCGGCGCCCGGCGACCGGGGCACGGAGCTGGCGGCCCGGCCGCTGCCCGGCGGCACCCCGCCCCCCGGGCTGGCCGCGCACCTGGTCGGTGACGACCCGGGCCTGCTGGTGCGCCGTACCCTGCGCCAGGTCAAGCAACGGGTGGAGGCCGGCGAGGTGCTGCGCGCGGACCGGTCGGCGCTGGACCGCCGCGAGGTGCACGGGTGAGGGCGCTGTGCTGGGTCGCCGCCGACGAGGTGGCGGTACGCGAGGTGAGCGACCCGGAGCTGCGCAACGAGCGTGACGTGATCGTCCGGGTTCGTCGCAGCACCACCTGCGGCGGTGACCTGCCGCTGCTGGCCGGGCGGGATCCGCTGCTGCGGGCCGGTGACGTGCTCGGGGCCGAGTTCATGGGCGAGGTGGTCGAGGTCGGGCCCGCCGTCCGCCGGCACCGCACCGGCGACCGGGTGGTCGTCGGCGCGAGTGTCGCCTGCGGCGGCTGCTGGTACTGCCGTCAGGGCCTGCACTCCTGCTGCGACAACAGCAGCGTCGACCTGGCGAGCGCCGACCCCGACCAGGGACGGGACGCCGGCGGTTTCGGCCGGCCCCGGGCGGCGGGCGGCTTCGCGGGCGGTCACGCCGAGTACGTGCGGGTGCCGTACGCCGACGTGGGCGCGTTTCCGGTGCCGGACGCTGTCGACGACGACCGGGCGTTGTTCGCCGCCGACGCGGCACCGGCCGGCTGGTCGGCGGCTGAGCTGGGTGCGGTGCGCCCCGGCGACGTGGTGGCGATCTGGGGCGCCGGAGCGGTGGGCCAGTTGACCGCCTGGGCGGCGGTGCGGCGTGGTGCCGCCCAGGTGCTGGTGGTGGACCGCTACGAGGAGCGGTTGCGGATGGCGGAGCGGCACTGTGGCGCGGAGCCGCTGGACTATCGCCACACCGACGTTGCGGCGGAGCTGCGTGACCGCAGCGGCGGACGCGGGGCGGACGTGTGCGTGGTGGCGGTCGGCTGGTCGGCGGCCGGTCGCTTCGGTGGCCGCACCGCCGACCACCCGGACGCCCTGCGGGAGGCCGTGTACGCCTGCCGCAAGGGCGGTGTGGTGGTGGTGCTCGGCGAGTCGGCCGGTTTCGTCGACGCGTTTCCGCTGGGCACGGTGAACGACCGGCGGCTCACGCTGCGCGGGGCCCGGCGGCCGGACCTGCGGGACGTGCCGATGCTGCTGGACCGGATGGCCCGCGACGAGCTGCGCACCGAGCAGCTGGCCACCCATCGGCTGCCGCTCGAGCAGGGCCCGCAGGGGTACGCGCTGTTCCGGGACCGGGCTGACGGATGCGTACGGGCCGTGTTCACGCCGTGACGGCCCTTTCGTGATCTGCCATCGGGCACCGCGAATGGCAGACTCTGGGGATGGCTGGGGAGCGAACGTACGACGTGGTGCTGTTCGGGGCGACCGGGTTCACCGGGGGCCTGACCGCTGAATACCTGGCCCGGCACGCGCCGCCGGGGCTGCGCTGGGCGCTGGCCGGGCGCGACTCGGGCCGCCTCGCCGCCGTCCGGGACCGGCTGGCCGCGACCGACCCGACGTTGACCGACCTTCCGCTGCTCACCGCCGACGTGACCGACGCGGCCTCGCTGCGCGCCGTCGCGGAGAGCGCCCGGGTGGTGGCCAGCACTGTCGGCCCGTACGTCCACCACGGGGAGCCGCTGGTCGCCGCCTGCGCCCGGGCTGGCACCGACTATCTGGACATCACCGGTGAGCCGGAGTTCGTCGACCTGATGTATGTGCGCCACCACGCCGAGGCGGCCCGCACCGGCGCGCGGCTGGTGCACGCCTGCGGGTTCGACTCCATCCCGCACGACCTGGGCGTCTGGTTCACCGTCAAGCAGCTGCCCGCCGACGTGCCGATCACCGTGGACGGTTACGTGCGCGCCGGTGGCCGGTTCTCCGCCGGCACCTACCACTCGGCGCTCACCGCGTTCTCCCGTACCGGGCAGGCCAGCCAGGCCGCCCGGGACCGTCGGGCGGTCGAGCCGCGCCCCACCGGCCGCCGGGTGCGGGCGGTGCCCGGCCGGCTGGGCCGCTCGGCGGAGCTGGGCATCTGGACCGTGCCGCTGCCGACCATCGACCCGCAGGTGGTCCGCCGCTCGGCGGCGGCCCGCCCGGAGTACGGCCCGGACTTCCGTTACCGGCACTTCGCGGCCGTGAAGCGGCTGCCCACAGTGCTGGCCGGCGCGGTCGGGCTCGGAGCGGTGGTCGGGCTGGTGAAGCTGCCGCCCAGCCGACGGTGGCTGCTCGGCCGGCTCGCGTCCGGGCAGGGGCCCACCGCCGAGCAACGGGCGGCGTCCTGGTTCCGGGTCCGGTTCGTGGGCACCGGCGGCGGGCAGCGGGTGGTCACCGAGGTGGCTGGCGGCGACCCCGGTTACGACGAGACGGCGAAGATGCTCGGCGAGTCGGCGCTGTGCCTGGCGCTCGACGAGCTGCCGCAGACTGCCGGTCAGGTCACCCCGGTCGCCGCGATGGGTGACGCGCTGCTCGACCGGCTCGTCCGGGCCGGGCTCACCTTCCGGGTGCTCAAGCAGGACACGGCGGAGCACTCGGCTTGACCCTCGACCGGGTCGAGGGGGCAGGATGCCCAGCGTGAGCGACCTGCACAGCATCGGTGAGCTGGCGAGGGCCAGTGGCCTGACCGTCAGCGCCCTGCGTTTCTACGACTCGGCGGGGGTGCTGGAACCGGCCCTGGTCGACCCGGTGACCGGCTACCGCTGGTACACCGATGAGCAGATCGCCCCGGCCCGGCTGGTGGCCGGGCTGCGCCGGATCGGCATGCCGGTGCCGGAGATCGCCGCCGCGGTCCGCGCCGAGCCGGCTGCGGTGCACCGGTTGCTCGACACGCACCTGCGCCGGTTGGTCGACGGGCTGGCCGACGCCCGTCGGGAGGTGACCCGGCTCCGGGCGCTGGTCGACCCGGCCCAGCCGAGCACCACCACGCTGCTGCTCTCCCCCGCCGACCTGGCGGCCGCGCTCGACGCGGTGCGCTTCGCCGTCGGCGCGGACCCGGAGATGCCGATGCTCTGCGGCGTGCTGCTCGACGTGGAGCCCGACGGTGTCCGGCTCGTCGCCACCGACCGGTACCGGCTCGCGTTGGCCCGCTCCCGGGCCGACGTCGACGGTCCGCCGGTGCGGGTGTTCGTCCCCGTGGCCCTCGTCGACCAGCTCCGGCCGCTGCTCGACGCCGCCGACGCCTGGCCGGTGTCGTTGACAGTGGCGGGCGCGGACCTGCGGGTGCTGGTGGCCGACCGGACGCTGACCGGCACCGCCCTGCCGTACGACTTCCCGGACTACCGCCGGTTGCTGCGCAAGGCCGTCGGCGAGCGGCCCACCGCGCGCCGGATCACTGTCGACGTGGCCACGCTGCGCGCCGCGTTGGCCGACCCGGCGGCCCCCACCGTCGCCCGCGACGACGACGGCACGGCCCGGGAGGTCACCGTGCTCGGCGTCGACGACCAGGGCGGTCTTCGGCTGCTCCCCGCCGCCGACCTGGACAGCGACGCGCTGCGGGTCGGGGTGGACGGTCGCTACCTGCTGGACGCGTTGAACGCGGCCGGCGCGCCGCAACTGGTGCTGGAGCTGGACGGGCCGATCTCCCCGCTGGCCCTACGCCGACCGGACGACGCGGACACCTACTCGGTGCTCATGCCGATCCGGCTCTGAGCCGGCGGCCAGCAATCCCCGTCCCGCGAGGAAAAGCCCGCGACGGTAGCATCTGGTGGTTCACCTGTGAACCCCGGACGGAGGCGTACAGAGCAGCATGCTCGACATGGAGTTGATCCGGAAGGATCGCGAGGCGGTGGCGACCGCGCTGGCGAAGCGTCTGGATCCCGCCGAGGTCACCAGTGCCCTGGACGAGATTCAGCGGCTCGACCAGGAACGACGCGCCCTGATCACGGAGATCGACGCCGAGCGGCAACGCCGCAAGGCGGAGGCCCGGGCGTACGCGCAGGCCAAGCGCGCCGGCGAGGAGCCGCAGGCCGCCGCGCCGGAGGCCGAGCGTAAGCAGCTCGCCGAGCTGGAGTCCCAGCTGGACGAGGTGCAGGCCCGGCTGCGCGACGCGATGAGTGAGCTGCCCAACCTGCCCAGCGACGACGTCGTGGCCGGCGGCAAGGAAGCCAACCGGGTCGTGAAGACCTTCGGCGAGCCGCCGGTGATCGAGAAGGTCCGCGACCACGTCGAGCTGAGCCGCGCGCTGGGCCTGGTCGACTACGAGCGCGGGGTCAAGCTCGGTGGGTCCGGTTTCTGGATCTACACCGGCGTCGGTGCCCGGCTGGAGTGGGCGCTGCTCAACTACTTCGTCGACCAGCACATCAAGGCCGGCTACGAGTTCCTGCTGCCGCCGCACCTCCTGCTGGACTCGGCCGGCTTCGCCGCCGGCCAGTTCCCCAAGTTCTACGACGACGTCTACCACCTGGACTCGGCGTCCGCCCCGCGCGGGCAGTTCCTGCTGCCCACGTCGGAGACGGCGATCCTCGGTGCGTACCAGGACGAGATCCTGGAGACCCCGAAGCTGCCGCTGAAGGCCTTCGCGTACACCCCGTGCTACCGGCGGGAGTCGGCCGGCTCGCACTCCGACGAGCGCGGCACGGTGCGCGGGCACCAGTTCAACAAGGTGGAGATCTTCCAGTTCACGCTGCCGGAGCAGGCCGACGCCGCTCTGGAGGAGATGCTCGCCCACGCCGAGAGCCTGGTCGAGGGGCTGGGTCTGCACTACCAGCGCACCCTGCTCTCCGCCGGTGACGCCAGCGCCTCGATGAAGAAGACCCTCGACATCGAGGTGTGGATGCCGAGCACCGGCAAGTACAAGGAGGTGTCGTCGGTTTCCTGGGCCGGCGACTACCAGGCCCGTCGGGCGGCCATCCGCTACCGGGAGCCGGGCGGCAAGCAGACGCGCTTCGTGCACACCCTCAACGGGTCGGCGCTGGCCACCAGCCGGCTCTTCCCGGCCATCCTGGAGCAGAACCAGCAGGCCGACGGCTCGGTGCTGATCCCGAAGGTCCTCCAGGACCGCCTGGGCACCGACCGTCTGACCTCGCGCTAGCCGGTCCGTTCGACGGGGGCCGGGTCCGCCCCGCGCCCCCGTCGACGCATCCAGGCACCCAGCGCAGTGAGCAGGACGAGAGCGGCCAGCAGCACTGGTGGGCCGACGGCGTCGAGCGCGTCGGCCAGGGCGTGCTGCACCTCCGACGCCACCCGGATCACCGGGTCCCGCAGGGCGTCGCGGCGGCCGGCCGCCAGCCGTAGCTCGTACCAGCCGTACCAGGCGACGTAACCACCGGCGAGCAGCAGCATCAGGCCACTGAGCCGGGGCACGAGCGCGCCGGCGACGCGCAGCCGCGCCACCAGGCCGTCGCGCACCAGCGCCACGCCGAGCGCGGCGACCGCGACCACCAGACCCATCCCGAGGGCGTACGCGCCGAAGAGCGCCACCCCCTGGCCGGTCGAGCCGGCCTGGAGGCTGGTCACCACGATGGCCAGGAACGGCGCGATGGCGCAGCCGAGCGACGCGAGCGCGTACGCCGCACCGAACAGGACCATCGACGGCCAGGAACGGGTCAGCCGGGGCGCTCGGGCCGACCAGCCCGGGGAGGGCAGTCGCCGTCCGGCGAGCAGCCAGCAGCCCGCCACCATCAGCAGCACGCCGAGCGTCACGGTCAGCCAGGGCAGCCGGGGTCGCAGCCAGCCGGCCAGCGGCGCGAGCGCCAGCCCGAACGCGCCGAAGACCAGCACGTACCCCACTGTCAGCCCGGCCGCCGCGGTGAGCGCGCGGCCGACCGCGCCGCGGGCGTCCGACGCACCGGCGACCAACAGCGAGAGGTACGCGGGCAGCAACGCGAAGCCGCACGGGTTGACCGCGCCGAGCATGCCGGCGGTCAGCGCGAGCAGCAGTGCGGCGGTCACGCCCCGGCCAGGGCGGCGACGCGGGCGGTGAGCGCCTCACCGTCGAGGAAGCCCTGGTGGACCACTGTGCCGTTCCGGTCGATGATCACAAAGATGCTCTGTTCGGTCACCTTGAACCGCTTCCAGAGCGCGCCCTTGCGGTCCTCGATCTGCGGCGTCCCGGCGAGGTCGAACTCGGTGACGAACTCCTTCATGGCGCGTTGCTCGCCCAGCCCGGCGACGCCGATGATCGGCACGGTGTCCCGGTATCGGGGCGCGACCTCGGCGACCGTCCAGGCCTGGCTGGCGCAGGTGGCGCACCACGGCGCCCAGAACCACAGGACCACCGGCTTGCCGGCGAGCTGCGCGGCGTCGAACGCGGCGCCGGTGAGGGTGGTGCCGGTGAAGCGCAGGATGTCCGGGACCTGCGCCGGGGCTGCGGGTGGCGCGCCAGCCGGCGTACCGGTCGGTGTGGTCGCCGAACCGGTCGAGGCCGGGGCCGACCCGGCGACGGCGGGGCCACCCGGCGCGGTGCCGGTGCAGGCAGCAGCGCCGGACAGGGCCACGACGAGCGTCCCGGCGGTGGCGGCGCGGCGTAGATGCCCGGCCGCCGTCCATGCCATGCCACTGGGCATCCGCTTCTCCGTTCCGGTCAGGAAGGGACCCTTCCCGACTCTCATCAGGCGTTGACTGGGTGCCCTTCCCTACTCGGCCTTGGCGAGGCGCAGAGCCAGCTCCGGGCACACCTTGACGGCCTTCAGCGCGCCTTCGCGCAGCCAGGTCGGCACGGGGGTGGGCGGGAAGGCGGGGTATCCGTTCGCGTCGAGCCGGATGAAGTCCGGTACGACGTGCGCGCAGAGGCCGTGCCCGTCGCAGCGCGACCAGTCCAGGGTGAGCTTCTGCGGGTTCTCGTCGGGTGCGCCCGGCAGCCCCATCACGCCCTTGACCCGCCGCCCACAGCCGTCGCCGGTGCTGTGCAGCCGCAGGTCCTCGGCGAAGACCTCGATCGCGGAGAGCGCGAACCGGGCGGTGCCGTCCGGGTGACTGCACGCGCCCCGGCCCTTCACCTCGCCGGCGGCGGCTCGCACCACGTCCGCCGGTTGGCTGCCGGCCACGGCCAGGTCCACGGCTCGGGCCAGGTCCGGCAGGCCCATCTTGCACGGCCCGCACTGGCCGGCGGACTCCCCGGCCAGGTAGCGCACCACCTGGGCGGCCTCACCGAGCGGGCAGGTGTCGACGCCGAGCGGGATGATGATGCCCGCGCCGAGGGTGCCGCCTACCGCGGCCAGGCCCTTGCGGGAGACCTCGGCCGTCTCCGCCGCCTCCGGGGTGATCCACTTGCCGTGGTAGCCGCCCATCAGGATGCCCTGAATTTCCGGCACCTCGCACAGGTCGAGGACGTCGCGCAGCGGCATGCCGGCGGTGCACTCGACCACCGCCGGCCGGCCCGCCGCGCCGGTCACGGTGAGCAGCACGGTGCCCGGCTCGTCGTCGGTGCCGAGGGCCGCGTACTCGTACGGGCCGAGTCGGGCGCCGACGGCGAGCTGGGCGTACGTCTCGGCGTTGGAGAGCAGGGTGGGCAGGCCACTGACCCCGGAGTCGCTGGAGCGCTTCTTGGTGCCGGGCGGGATGTGCGGCAGCCCGTTGATCCCGTTGACCAGTGCGCCGCCCTCACCGGAGATGAACCGGTGCGGCACTGTGACGATCGTCGTCTGCACCGGCATCCGGCGCTCTTCGAGCGCATCCATCAGCGAGTCCCGGCCGACCCCGTCGTCCGCCACGCCGATCACGATCTCGTCGGCGTCCAGCGCGTACGCGGCCAGCGCCGCCCCGTCCAGGATCAGGTGCGGCGCGCGGGTCAGCAGCACCTTGTCCTTCCAGCTGGCCGGCTCCCCCTCGGTGGCGTTGACCACCACCACGGCGGCGAGGTCCTGCCGCTCGCAGGACTCCAGCACCGCGCGCAGTTTGCGGGCGAACGGGAAACCCGCTCCGCCCTTGCCCTTGAGCTGCATGCCCTCGGCAAGCCGGAGCAGCTGCGCCGGCTCCATCGGGCCGATCGGTCCGTGCACCTCCTCGTGCGCGAGCAGGTCGAGTCGGCCGTACTCGGCGAAGCCGGCGGTGAGCCGGGGCTCGCCCACACAGGCGACCGGTGGCACGGCGGTACGCATCACTTCGCCTCACCTCGCAGCCCGGCCCAGTACGCCCCGTCCACCGCGTCGGCGCTGGCCTTGCGGCGCTTGGCGGACCGGCCCTCGCCGGCCGTCCGGCGCGCGCGCCGGGAGGCCAGGTCGACCAGGGTCGGGGTGTCGTCGACCGGCGGCGGCACCTCGTCCGGTACGTACCGGGCCGGTGGGCGCCAGTAGTCCGGCTCGTCCGCCAGGTCCTCGTCGGCGCTGTGCCAGCCGCTGTCACTGCGCGGCGTCGCGGAGATCGGGCTGCTGGAGATCGGGCCGGCGGAGATCGGCTCGGCGGCCTGCCACCGGCGCGGGCTGTCCCACGGCTCCTCGGGCTCGACCGTCGGCGGGGCCGAGTACCGGCTGCCGTCGTCCTCGCTGCGGGACCGGCGGCTGGACCGTTCGACGACCGGGTCCTCGGCGCGTCGCCGGCCGGTCGGAACGTCCTCGTCCCGGGTACGCGAGCCGCGACGCCGGGCCACCGGCGCCAGCTCTTCTTCGTCGCGCCGGCGGGTGTCGGTCTCCTCGACGCCGCGGCGGGTCGACCGGCGGGTCGTGGGCTCCACCTTGTCGCGCCGGCCGCGGGAGCGTTCGGTGTCGCGGCGGGCCGCCGGCTCCTCCTCCCGTCGACGTCGGCTCGGCCGGGTCGGCTCGACGAGGGAACCGGGCTCGGGCACCACGGGGACGGTGAACCGTTCGGGGTCACGTCGCGCGGCCGGCGCGGCCCAGGTGGCGGTGGTGGTCTCCGCCCAGGCGGGACGCTTGTCGGCGGCCTTGCTGCGCCGACCCAACCCGGCCAGCAGCGATCGGGCGGTCTTCGCCTCCTCGGCCCGGCCTACCATCACCGCGTTGCGCACCGCGGCCTGGTGCTGTTCGCGGCTGCGCCGACCGATGGTGACCGAGAACCGGACCAGCAGGGCAAGCACCACCAGCAAAATGCAGCCGAGGTAGCTGAACATCACCCAGGGCGCTGCGGCCCGACCGGCGTTGAGGCCGTGAAAGACAGCGAACGGCCAGGCCAGGTACGCGGTGGAGTGCAGCGTGCGCCACAGCCACTTCGGACCGACGCCCGCGAAGCGGGCCCGGATGATCCCGGTCCAGATCACGCTGACCATGAGCAGGGCGGCCACCGTGCCGAGCCCGACGTAGAGCCCTCGGCCGCCGACGAACGGCACCACCGCGTCGGTCGCCGCCGCCCGGCCCGTGGCGATCTTGGTGAGGACGTGAAAACCGAGGCCGGCCACGCCCAGCACACCGGTGGCCCGGTGCGCCGACTGCATCAGCACCCGGTGCGAGATGCGCAGCACCAACCGGTCGGTGGCGAGCAGACCGAGCATCACGGTGAGGCTCAACGCCACCAGGGAGATCACCCCGGCGAAGAACTCGGTGAAGAAGAAGCCGTACGCGTACGCCTTCTGGCCGGCGCCGGTCAGCATGACCGCAGCCCAGAGCGCGGCGAGCACCGACGCGATCAGCATGGCTGTCGCCGACCGCGACCGGGTCCGCACCCCCCGACTGCTGGCGCTGGTCCGGACGGTCGCCGCCTTCTTGTCCTGCTGTGCCCGGGCCATCTGCTCCTCGATCGTCTCGCGGCGGCGTACCACCGGCCGACCCCTGCTCCCCCATCCAGTACGGACGGTGGGGGTGCGCGGATCACCCGCTGCCAAAAATTTCTGGGGCAGGATCGAACCGACTGCCGCCAACGTGCGTTGCGCACGCTCACACGCGCGGGTCATTGCAGTGACGATCGTCCATGCATTGACAGTCGCTGCAACAGGCTTGTAATCTTTCGGAAATTTTCAGCATGGGTTGCAAGATTCCGACAACCCAGCGTTTCCCGCCGCGCCACCACCCCCACCCCGCCCTGCGTTCGTCAGGAGTCCTCGATGCACCGACGTCGACGCGGCTCGGCGATCCTCGCCCTCGGCCTGGTCGCCAGCCTGCTTCTCCCCGCCACCGTGCCGGCATCACCGGCCGTCGCCGCCCCGTCCGGCTCCAAGAAGGTCATCGTCCAGCTCTTCGAGTGGAACTGGCCCTCGGTGGCCAGCGAGTGCCAGAGCACACTCGGCCCGAAGGGCTACGGCTACGTGCAGGTCTCGCCCCCACAGGAACACGTACGGGGCAACCAGTGGTGGCTGGCGTACCAGCCGGTCAGCTACCGGATCGAGTCCCGCAAGGGCACCCGGGCCCAGTTCCAGTCGATGGTGAACACCTGCCACGCGGCCGGGGTCAAGGTGCTCGTCGACGCGGTGATCAACCACATGTCCGGTCAGGACAACGGCGGCACCGGCTGGGCCGGCTCGTCCTTCTCGCACTACGACTACCCGGGCATCTACCAGACCCAGGACTTCCACCACTGCGGTCGCAACGGCGGCGACGACATCGCCAACTACAACGACCGGTACGAGGTGCAGAACTGCGAGCTGGTCAACCTGTCGGACCTCAAGACCGAGTCGGACTACGTGCGCACGAAGATCGCCTCGTACCTCAACGACCTGCTCTCCCTCGGTGTGGACGGATTCCGACTGGACGCCAGCAAGCACATGCCGGCCGCCGACATCGCCGCGATCAGGGGCAAGCTCTCCCGCTCGGCGTACATCGTGCAGGAGGTCATCTACGGTGCCGGCGAGCCGGTCCAGCCGACCGAGTACACCGGCAACGGTGACGTGCACGAGTTCCGCTACGGCAAGGACCTGGCCCGGGTGTTCCGCTCGGAGCGGTTGGCGTACCTGCGCAACTTCGGCGAGGGCTGGGGGCACCTGCCCACCGGAAAGGCCTCGGTGTTCGTCGACAACCACGACACCCAGCGCGACTCGGGTGGGGTGCTGACCTACAAGGATCGGGGCATCTACTCCCTGGCGAACGCGTTCATGCTGGCCTGGCCGTACGGCTCGCCGACCGTGATGTCCAGCTACACCTTCAGCAACCGGGACGCCGGCCCACCCTCGGACGGCGCCAACAAGACGCTCAACGCCACCTGCTACTCCGGCTGGGAGTGTGAGCACCGCTGGCCGGTGATCGCCAACATGGTGGGCTTCCGCAACGCCACCGAGGGTGCCGCCGTGGCCAACTGGTACGACAACGGCAACAACCACATCGCGTTCAGCCGCAGCGGCAAGGGCTTCATCACCGTCAACGACGAGGACTCCGCGGTGAACGGCCGCTCCTACTACACCGGGCTGCCCGCCGGTCGGTACTGCGACGTCATCCACGGCACGTACGCGGGCGGCACGTGCAGCGGACCGGTGATCACGGTGGACGGTAGCGGCTGGTTCGCGGCCAACGTGCCGGCACACGACGCCGTGGCGATCCACATCGGCGCACGGGTCTGACGCACCGCCGGGAAGAGCCCCTGTTATCGCATTTTGTCTGGCAAGGGGCCCTTCCCGGCGAACGTGCGTCCTATACAGTCATTTGGTGGAGTTTGCCGGAAAGTCCCCGTACCGCCGCCGTGGCGTCTGGGTGGCCGCCGCCATCGCCGTGCCCGTGCTGCTGGTGAGCGCGCTGCTGATCGGCCAGGCCCTCACCCCGAGCCCGACGGCCCCCGAGAAGGTCGTCGCGGCGGCCGACCCGACGCCGAGCAGTGTCGAGCAGAACGCCGAGGAGCCGATCCCCGCGGCCGCGCCCGCCCCGGCCGGGCTGCCGGTGGTCGACTACGACCCCGCCCCCAAGGGGTTCCCCGCCGACCCGGCCACCATGGACACCACACCGCTGACCGAGGGCGCGCATCCGACCACGCGGATCGCCGCGTACGACGCTCCCGGCGGTCGTCCGCGAGCGTTCCTCGAACCGACGATCCGCGGCGTCGAGCTGACCATGCCGATCGCCGAGCGGCACGCCGGCTGGACGGCAGTGCTGCTGCCCTCGGCCAACCGGCGGCTCGCCTGGCTGCCGCCCGGTGGGTTCGACACCGTGCCACTGCGCGACCAGATCGTGGTGGAACGCAAGGTGCACCGTCTCACCTGGTACCGGGCAGGCAAGGCGGTGCGCTCCTGGGAGGTCAGCCTCGGCCAGTCGGGGCAGGAAACTCCCCTCGGGCGCACCTTCGTCCTGGGTCGCACCCCACCGCCGGAGTCGGTCTACGGCGGGGTGGACATCTACGCCCTCGGTTCGGTGCCCGACGACCCGGAGTCGGTGCCGGCCGGGCTGCGCGGCGCGCACATCGGGGTGCACACCTGGCACAACGACGACGAGCTGGGCGAGAACACCACCAACGGCTGCATCCGGCTGACCCGCTCCGGCCAGCGGGAGCTGCTCGCCGAGGTCCGCCCCGGCAGCAGCGTGCTGGTGGTCGACCGGTTGCCCACCCCGCCGCCGACCGCCTGACCGTCAGCAGGCACTGTCACTCGCCGAGCAGCCAGCCGTTCTGCTCGGCGACCCGGATCGCGTCGGCGCGGTTGCGGGCACCGGTCTTGCCGATCGCCGCCGAGAGGTGGTTGCGCACCGTCCCCTCGGACAGGTGCAGTGCCCGGGCCAGGTCGGCGACCGTTCCACCGCCACGGGCCGTACGCAGCACCTCGGTTTCCCGCTCGGTCAGCGGACTCACACCGGTGGCCAGCGTCTCCGCGGCCAACGTCGGGTCGACGACCCGCAGGCCGGCGTGCACCCGGCGGACCGCGTCGGCGAGTTGCCGGGCCGGGGTGTCCTTGACCACGAAGCCGCTCGCGCCGGCCTCCATCGCCCGGCGCAGATAGCCGGGCCGGCCGAAGGTGGTCACCACCAGCACCCGGCAGGTCGGCAGCGCGGCGCGCAACGCGGTCGTGGCGGCGATCCCGTCCATGCCGGGCATCTCCACGTCCAGCAGGGCCACGTCGGGGTCGGTCCGCCGGGCCTCGGGCACCACCTCGTCGCCCCGGCCGACCTCGGCCACCACTGTCAGGTCCTCCTCCAACGAGAGCAGCGCGGCCAGCGCACCCCGGACCAACGCCTGATCGTCGGCGAGCAGCAGCCGGATCCGCGCGGACCCGCCGCTCACCGGGCCTCCGCCGGCGAGTGCACCCGCAGCAGGAAACCGCTGCCCTCCGGCCGGCGACCGACGGTCACCACGGCGTCCAGCCGTCGCGCCCGCTCCCGCAGACCGACGAGCCCGTGCCCGCTGGTGTCGGGAGTGGACGGACCACGGCCGTCGTCACTCACCTCGACCCGGTCCGGGTGGACCCGGACCGTGCAGCACCGCGCCCCGCTGTGCCGGACCACGTTGGTCACCCCTTCCCGTACCGCCCAGCCGAACAACCGGTCCCACTCCCCCGGCAGGTCCGGCACCTCGGCCGGCAGATCCGCCGCGATGCCCGCCGAGGCCAGCGCGGAGCGGGCGCCAGCCAGCTCCGCGGCGAGAGTGACCTCGCGGTACGCCCCAACCGTCTGCCGTACGTCGGCCAGCGCCGCCCGGGCCAACGCTTCCACCTCGGCGATCTCGACGGCGGCCCGGTCCCGGTCGACGTCGATCAGACGCCCGGCCAGCTCGGCCTTGATCGCCACCACGGTCAGCGAGTGCCCGAGGATGTCATGCAGGTCGCGGGCGGCGCGGGCCCGTTCCTCGGCGACCGCGAGCCGACCGATCTCCTGCTGGGCGGCCTGGAGCTGACTGTTGCGCTGAGCCAACTGGGACACCCCGAACATGGCGAACGACGCGAGCAGCACCGCGAAGACGATGCCGCTCTCGGCCTGCCATCCGGGCACCAGCCAGGAGGCCAGCGCGGGGGTCACGGCGCAGACCACCACCACCGCCAAAGCCTCCCAGGGCGGCAGCAGGAACACCGCCGCGGCCGCCACGTAGACCAGGGTGGCCAGCCAGTCCCCGCCGGTGCCCGGGATGCTGGCCAGGCCCACCAGGAGCAGCAGTGCCAGCCCGGCCCGTGCCCGGCCCGCCGGGATCGGCGCCAGCACCTGGCGCAGCCGGCGGGCCCACTGGAACAGCAGCACGTAACCGATACCGAAGGCGATCAGTGCCGTCACGCCGAGCACCCGCCGCCACATCTCCGGCTGGTGCAGCGCGGTGGCGAGCGGCACGTTGAGGAAGAACAGCCAGACGGCGGCCAGCAACCAGCCGGTGACCCGCCAGTGGCGGTTCGCCGGCCGGGGCTGTCCCGTCGAGAGGTCCATCGGGTTCACGCTAACCGTCGGTGCGCTTAGACCCGCGCGGTGTCCCGGCGGAACAGCCGCGCCGCACCGACGCCGAAGACCAGCGCCCAGCCGACGAGGTTGACCACCGCCGCCGCGCTCACCCCGTCGCCGGTCAGCGGGGCGCGGGCCAGGACGCCCATCCCGTACACCGGGGTGAACTTCGCGACCTGCTGGAGCACCTCCGGCAGCACCTCGACCGGGACGAACAGGCCGCCGAACATGGCCAGCACGGCCAGGATCGGGCCGATGAACTGCATGACGTTCTCGGCCGGCACCAGATAGCCGATGAACAGACCGAACGCCGCGAAGACCAGCGAACCGAGCCAGGCGGCGAGCCCGGACAGCAGCCAGACGTACGCCGGGATGCGGACGCCGGCCGCCGCGCCCACCAGGAACTCGACGACCACCGCGAGCAGGCCGAGGGTCATCGCGGTGACCAGCTTGGTGGCCACGTACGCGCTCGGGCGCAGTGGGGTGAGCCGCAACTGACGGCTCCAGCCCAGCGCCCGCTCGGTGGCGACCGCGCCACCGGCGCTGGTGGTCGCCACCATGGCCGCGTACACGGCCAGGCTGATCATGACGTACGCCGTCACCGGGCGGCCGTTGTCCAGGTTCTGCCCGCCCTGCGGCAGGCCGAAGATGAGGAAGAAGACGCCGGGCATGATCAGCGTGAAGGCGAGGGTGCGGCGGTTGCGCAGCACGCGGCGCAGCTCGATGCGCAGCACCCCGGGGGCGAACCCGCCCAGGGCGGGCAACCGACGGTCCGGCTCGACGGTACGGGTGGGGGTGGCCGGCAGGGTTGTCATCTCAAGGCTCCGGTCTGCGCGGTGGTCAGGGCGAGGAAGGCGTCTTCGAGGTTGCGGGAGGTGATCTCCACGTCCCGGGCGGCGGTCCGGGTGAGCAGGTGCCGGGCGATGGCGTCCGAGTCGCTGGTGCGCACCAGCACGCTGTCGCCGCGTACCTCCACGGCGTCCACCCCGGGCAGCGCGGCGAGGGCGGCCTGGTCGGCGCCGGGCAGGGTGGCCCGCACGGTACGGCCCGCGGCCAGGTTCTTGATTGCCGCGGTGGTGCCGTCGGCCACGATGCGCCCCTGCCGGACCAGCACGATGCGGTCGGCGTACGCGTCCGCCTCGTCCAGGTAGTGGGTGGCGAAGATGACGGTCCGTCCGGCCCGCGCGTCGCGGCGCAGCGCCTGCCAGAAGTCCCGGCGGCCCTCGACGTCCATGCCGGTGGTGGGCTCGTCGAGCACCATCAGGTCCGGGTCGGGCAACAGGGCCAGCGCGAAACGCAGTCGCTGCTGCTGGCCGCCGGAGCAGCGCCCGACCACCCGACCGGCGATGTCGGCGATGCCGGCCCGCTCCAGCACCTCGGCGGCCGGGCGGGTGTGCCGGTAGAAGTGCGCGGACATCTCGACCGTCTCGCCGACGGTGAGGTCCTTGAGCAGCCCGCCGGTCTGGAGTACGGCGGCGACCCGGCCCCGGGCCACCGCGTCGTCCGGGGTGCCGCCGAGGATGCGGACGGTGCCCGCGTCCGGGCGGGCCAGCCCGAGCAGCATGTCGATGGTGGTGGTCTTGCCCGCGCCGTTCGGGCCGAGGAAGGCCACCACCTCGCCGGGCTGCACCCGCAGGCTCAACCCGTCGACAGCGGTGACCGCGCCGAAGGTCTTGGTGAGGCCGTCCAACTCGACGGCCGGATGCGTACTTGTCATGGCACTGATGCTCCGGCGGCGCGGACCTCGACTCCCGGAGCGGCCGTCACGTCCCGGCCGTGACATTTGTCAGGGGCACACGGCTCGACCGGCCGAGGAATTCACGGCAGGGCAACGGGTATCCGCGGGGCCGGACACCGCGACACCGGGGGGACGCGATGGGTGCCACGCCGCAGGGCCGGGCCGACACGGTCGTGCTGATTCACGGACTCTGGATGACTCCGCGCAGCTGGGAGGGGTGGGCCGAGCGGTACACCGCGCGCGGCATGCACGTCATCGCCCCTGCCTGGCCCGGGATGGACCGGTCCGTGGAGCAGTTGCGGGACGATCCCGGCCCGATCGCCGAGCAGAGCATCGCCACGGTCGTCGCACACTACGACAAGATCATCCGGGCGCTGCCCCGACCGCCGATCATCATGGGGCACTCGTTCGGCGGCCTGTTCGCCCAGGTCCTCGCCGACCGGGGTCTCGGCGCGGCGGTGGTGGGGGTGCATCCCGCGGCGGTGAAGGGGGTGCTCAAGGTGCCGCTGAGTCAGCTGCGCTCCGGCTTCCCGATCCTGCGCAGCCCCGCCAACCGCACCAAGGCCGTCCCGTTCACCCCGGACGACTTCGCCTACACGTTCGGGAACACGATGAGCCGGGAGGACTCCGACCGGGCCTGGCAGCGCTACGCCGTCCCCGGTGCCGGGCGGATTTTCTTCGAGGGCGCCTTCGCCAACGTCGACCCGCGCTCACCCGCCCGCGTCGACAACGGGCGCAACGACCGCGCGCCGCTGCTGCTGATGGCCGGAGGCTCCGACCACGTGGTGCCGGCCTCGGTGGTCCGCGCCAACGCAGGGCTCTACCAGAAGTCCCGGGCGCTCACCGCGTACGAGGAGTTTCCCGGCCGCTCGCACTTCACAGTGGGGCAGGACGGCTGGGAGGAGATCGCCGACTACGCGCTGGACTGGGCGCTGCGCGCGGCGGCGCTCCCCCGCGAGGTGACCATCGCCAGCGAGTCCCCGCGCCGCTGAGCCGGGCGAGCGCACGATCTACTCGGCTTTCCGGAAGTCGGGGTGTCGAAGGGTCGTGGATACCCCGGTTTTCGTGAACCCGAGTCGATCACCAGTCCTTCGGGCGCCAGGGCCGGCATGGGCGGGTCTGTCCGGGGTATCTCACCGGGATGAGGGCCAGTTTCCGGCTTGGCCGGGTCGCGGGAGTGCCGGTCGGCGTCAACTGGAGCGTTCTGTTCATCTTCGCGCTGATCGCGTGGGGGTTGGCCGCCAACCAGTTCCCCCGCTCGTACCCGGACCGCTCGCCCGTCGCGTACGCGATTGCCGGGCTTGCCGCCGCGGTGGTGTTCTTCGTCGGCCTGCTCGCCCACGAGGTGTCGCACGCGGTGGTGGCCAAGCGCAACGGGCTGGAGGTCGACGGCATCACGCTGTGGCTGTTCGGCGGCGTGGCCGAGTTGCGGGGCGAGCCACGCGACCCGGGCGCGGAGCTGCGGATCGCCGGCGTCGGCCCGTTGGTCAGCCTGCTGCTCGGGGCGTTCTTCGGTGTCGTCGCCGCGCTGCTCGCGCTGGCCGGTCAGGGCGGGCTGCTGCTCGGGTCGGTGGCCTGGCTGGCGGGCATCAACGTGCTGCTGGCCATCTTCAACGTGCTGCCGGCCGCGCCCCTGGACGGCGGCCGGTTGCTGCGCGCCGCGGTCTGGAAGGCCACCGGCGACCGCACCCGGGCATCCGTGGTGGCCGCCCGCGCCGGCTGGGTGCTGGGTGTGCTGCTGATCGGCCTGGGGCTGTGGCAGTTCCTGTCCGGGGTCGGTTTCGGTGGGCTGTGGCTGGCCCTGATCGGCTGGTTCCTGATCGGGGCCGCCAGCCTGGAGGAGCGGCAGGCTCGCACCGGCAGCGCGCTGCGCGGCATCCGGGTCGGCGACGTCATGACCTCACAGCCGCAGACCGCCTCGGCGGAGATGACTGTCGCCGACTTCGTCGACCACTACCTGTTCGCGTACCGGCATTCGGCGCTGCCGCTGACCGAGGACGGCCGGCCGACCGGCCTGGTAACCGTCGACCGGGTGCGCGGCGTACCGCCCGAGCGGCGGGCGTCGACCACGCTGGCCGAGGTGGCCTGCCGGGCCGAGGATCTGGTCCTGGCCCAGCCCGGTGAGCAACTCAACGACCTGCTCCCCCGCCTCAGCGCGTGCGCCGACGGCCGAGCCCTGGTGGTGACCGAAGACGGCCGCCTGACGGGCATAGTGTCCCCCAGCGACATCAGCCGAGCCGTCCAGAGCAGCACCCTCCGCACCCCCGCACCCTCCCGTTGATCATGAAGTTAGCGGCGTGACACGCCGACATCCACGTCGCTAACTTCATGATCAACGGGGTAAAGCGGGGGTCGGGGGGCCAGCGGGAACTCAGCGGGGGAAGTAGCGGTCCAGCAGCTCGGTGCGGAACGTGCCGGTCGGGTCCAGATGACGCAGCAGGGCAGCGAAGTCAGCGTGCCTCGGATAGCGGGCGGCCAGCTCCGCCGGGTCGGTGACGAAGACCTTGCCCCAGTGCGGGCGGGGCGCGAACGGTGCCAGGCGCTCCTCCACCTGGGCCACCACCGGCAGCACGGCCGCGGTGTCGTCGACCCAGGTGAAGTGCAGTACGAAGCTGTCCCGCTGGTGGTTCGGGCTGAGCCACAGCTCGTCCGCCGCCACGGTACGCAGCTCGGACACCAGCAGCACCGGGGCGATCAGGTGCGCCACGTCGTCCAGGGCGGCGAGCGCGTCGGCCGCATCGGTACGCGCGACGTGGTACTCGGACTGGAGCTCGTCACCGCTGCTCGGGGTGAAGCCGAGCTTGAAGTGCGGCAGCCGCTCGTGCCACGGGCCCGGCTCGCCGAGCTGCGGGGTGCAGTTCTCCACCGGCATCCCGAGCACCGGGTGCCGGGGCGCGTCGGCCGCGGTGGTGCCCAGCCAGTCCGCCGGGGGTGGCGGCTGGTCCGCCACCTGCTTGCGCCACACCTCGCGCAGCCGGGGGGAACGGAAGTCGGTGAAGACACTCACGCTGTACGCGGAGCCGAGCGCCTCGTCCAGCGCCTCCCGGTCGAGGTCGAGCCGCACGTACTGGCGCAGCTCGAAGGTCGGCACCACGTCCAGGGTGACCCGGGTGACCAGGCCCAGCGCGCCGAGCCCGACCACCATGCCGGCGAACGTGTCGGCGTCGCGGTCGACCCGCAGCAGGTCGCCGTCGGCGGTGACCAACTCCAGGCCGGCGACCGCGCTGGCCAGGTTGCCGTGGGTCTGGCCGGAGCCGTGGGTGGCGGTGGCCACCGCCCCGGCCACCGAGATGTGCGGCAGCGACGCGAGGTTGGCCAGCGCGTACCCCTGGGTGTGCAGGTGCCGGGCGAGGTCGCCGTAGCGCATCGCGCCACTGACGGTGACCTGCCCGCGCTCGCGGTCAAGGTCGACGACCGGGGGCAAGCCGGCGAGGGTGACCAGGTCGCCGTCGGTGTCGCCGAAGCGGTTGAAGGAGTGCCCGCTGCCCACCGCCCGGATCCGGTTGCTGCCGGCGACCAGCCGGCGCAGCTCGTCGACGGAGGTGGGGCGGTGGAACGCCCGAGCGGCGTACCGCACGTTGCCGGCCCAGTTGCGGCGCGGGACGTCGGCCGCGGTGGTCGACGTGCCGTGCTCTCCCTGGGCGGTCATGTGGCGGTCTCCCGATCGGTGGACTGGTGGTCGGCCAACGCGGCGACAAGGGCGTCCAGAACCGTATCCGTCTGGAACGTGCTGTAGCCACGCTGAGCGACCGGCAGGCCGGCCGCGCACACGCGTTCGATCTCGCCCCGGGCCGCCTGCCTGCTCTGCGCGTCCCCGGAAACCAGGGCGTCCTGGCCGCGCCGGATCAGCTGGTCGACCCGGTCCATCCGGTAGCCACGCAGGCCGACCGGAAGGTCCGGGGTGGCGAAGGCGGCGCGGCGCAGCGCGGCCAGGTCGACGAAACGACCTCCGGCATAGCGGGTGAGCGCGGCCGACACCTGCTCGGGCTGCTCGCGAACCTGGTCGAGGACGAGCAACTCGATGGCCGGGCGGCCGTCGAGCGGGTGGCGGGCGGTCACCGGCTCAAGCGTCACACCCGGCACAGGCACCAGCAGCAGTCGCGGTGGTGCCGAGTAGCCGGCGCGTCGGGGCGGGTCGTCGAGGACCAGCGCGTCGACCTCGGCCCACGGGATCTCCCGGCGCAGGCCGGGCCGGCGGATGCTGACACCTTCGGCGTCGATCCGGAACCGGAACGGCCGCAGTGCGCTGACCAGCGCCAGGCAGCCGAGCACGACGGCTCCCACCGCGATGATCGTCCGTAGCAGGGCGCCGTCGCTGGGGTAGACCAACAAGAGCACTCCGCCGAGTACGCACACCAGGGCGAGCGCACGGGCTCCCCGATTCCGGCGCAGTTCCACGCTCGGACCCCCGTTCATGACCGTGGCGTCGGTCCCAGCATTTTCCGCCAAACCCGGCACCGAGGACACCGGTCGATCGGGCACGGTTGTTCTCGTCATCGTCGGGGAACCCTACGCCCATGAGCAGCTACCGTGATCCCGCCGCGAGAGGCGACGTCTACCCCTCCGAGGAGGAGCTGGACCCCACCGGCACCGGAGTCGAGCAGGCCAGCGCGCCAGCGGCCGACGGATTGCCGAGCCACCCGGCGCCGACGCCCGGCCCCCGCCCCACACCGGCGCCCGCGCCGGCCCCGACACCGGTGCCGGCACCGGGGCCGCCGCCGCGCACGCCCGGTGCCGGCCCGCAGTCGATCGTGACCCGACACCTGGACGGCTCGGTGGAGGTGGTCACCGACCTCGACGGCGACGGTGTCGCCGACGTCGTCCAGATCGACGTGGACGGCGACGGGATCCCCGACATCACCTATGTGGACAGTGATGGGGACGGGCGGCTGGACACCGTGCTGGGCGACCCGGACGCGGTCGCGACGGGCGCCCACCGAGCCTGACCGGCGAGCGCCGTCCCACGGCCACCCGGCCGAGCGCCGTCCCACGGCCACCCGGCCGACTCAGAGCTTCGCCATCACCTCGCTGGCGACGAACTCCAGGTGCTCCAGGTCGCCGAGGTCCAGCACCTGGAGGTAGATCCGCTCGCTGCCGATCTTTGCGTACCGGCCAATGGTGTCCAGGACCTCGGCGGGGGTCCCGGCCAGACCGTTGGCCCGTAGTTCGTCGGGGTCGCGCCCGATGGCGGCGGCCCGGCGGGCCACCTCGACGTCGTCCCGCCCGCAGCACAGGACCAGGGCGTTGGACCAGACCATCCCGGCCGGGTCCCGGCCGATCTCGGCGCACGCCGCGCGGACCCTGTCGAACTGCGCCGCCGTGTCCGCCACCGAGGCGAACGGCAGGTTGAACTCGTCGGCGTAGCGGGCGGCCAGCCGAGGAGTGCGCTTCGGGCCCGTCCCGCCGAGCAGGATCGGTGGGCGCGGCTGCTGCACGGGCTTGGGCAACGCGGGCGAGTCCTGGACCGGGTAGTACCGACCGGCGTGATCGAACCGCTCGCCGGTCGGCGTGGACCACAGCCCGGTGATCACCGCGAGCTGTTCCTCCAGGCGGTCGAACCGTTCTGCCAGCGGCGGGAACGGGATGCCGTACGCGGTGTGCTCCTCGGCGTACCAGCCGGTGCCGATGCCCAGCTCCACCCGACCGCCGCTCATCTGGTCGACCTGCGCCACCGTGATCGCCAGCGGGCCGGGCAGCCGGAAGGTCGCGGCGGTCATCAACGTGCCGAGCCGGATGCGGCTGGTGTCGCGGGCCAGCCCGGCCAGCGTGGTCCACGCGTCGGTGGGGCCGGGCTCGCCGCTCGCCGCACCCATCATCAGGTAGTGGTCGGACCGGAAGAACGCGCCGTAGCCAGCGTCCTCGGCGCAGCGGGCGACGGCGAGCAACTGGTCGTAGCTGGCGCCCTGCTGGGGTTCGGTGAAGATCCGCAGTTCCATGATCCGAGCATAGGGAGCTGATCGGCGACGCCACGTCGGGACGGAGACTCCTGTCATATGCTTTGACAGTCATATGAAGAACCAGGCATATTAGGTTGGTGTC
Source organism: Micromonospora zamorensis (assembly GCF_900090275.1). Taxonomy (NCBI): domain Bacteria; kingdom Bacillati; phylum Actinomycetota; class Actinomycetes; order Micromonosporales; family Micromonosporaceae; genus Micromonospora; species Micromonospora zamorensis. The sequence continues at coordinate 4,724,829 of NZ_LT607755.1, forward strand.
CACCGATGCCTTCACCGTCCTCGCCGAGCCCACCCGGCGCCGGATCCTCGATCAGCTCCGCGACGCCGAACGCAGCGTCGGCGAGCTGGTGGACGGGCTCGGGGTCAGCCAGCCGGCCGTCTCCAAGCACCTGCGGGTGCTCCGCGACGCCGGCTTCGTCACCTGCCGGACGGCCGCCAGACAGCGGATCTACCGCCTCGACCCCGGCCCACTGCGGGCGGTCGACGGCTGGCTGGACCCGTACCGCCGGCTCTGGGCCCGGCACCTGGACGCCCTGGAACGGCACCTCGACAGTCAGGAGCAGTGAATGGACCGCGACGCGTTCCGCCCGAGCCCGCCCGCCGAGGTGCGCGCCGAGCCCGCCGACGACGGCGCGACACTGGTCTTCGTCCGCGACCTGCGGCATCCGCCGGCCACCGTCTGGGCGGCCCTGACCGACCCGACCCAGCTCGCGCAGTGGGCGCCGTTCCTCGCCGACCGCGACCTCGGCCACGTCGGCACCGCCGTGCTCACCCTCGTCGACGGCGAGACCACCCAGGAGGACCCGGCGACGGTACGCCGGGCCGAGCCGCCACACCTGCTGGAGTACACCTGGGGCGACGACCTGCTGTGCTGGGAGCTGAGCCCGCTGGGCAGCGGCACCCGGCTCACCCTGCGGCACACCGTCGCCGACCGGGGCATGCTGCCGATGGTCGCGGCCGGCTGGCACCTCTGCCTCGACGTGGCCGACCGGCTGCTCGACGGCGACCCGGTCGGCCCGATCCGGGGCGCGGAGGCCAGGGACTTCGGTTGGCCCGAGCTGCGCGACGCGTACGCCGAACGGCTCAGTGCGGGCTGACCGGTCTGTCCCGGCGGCCCCGGAGCCCCGGAGCCGCCGGGACCGCTCAAACGTACGGCCGCTTGGCGTACGCCTCTCGCAGCGCGGCCAACCCGACCGCCTTCGGCGTCAGGGTGCCCCAACCGGAGTTGAAGTAGTTGGTCCGCGTGATCCGGGGCCCACGCTCGGCGTTGAGCTGAGCGATCGCCGCCGGCACGGTCGCGATCCAGGCGGCCTGGTTCGGGATCTCCGCCGACCGGACCCCCCACTCGGCGACGATCACGGGACGGGACAGGGCCACCGGGCCGAGATCCGCCACCGCCCAGTCCTTGGGGCGGCGGAACCGGGCCAACGCGGTGTGGCTGGCGTTGGTGGCGTACGCGTTCCACTGGAGATAGTCGAGGCGGGTCATCAGCGACTCCGGGTGCATACGCTGGAAGCAGGCCCGGTCGAAGCCGCCCAGCCCGACCGAGAAGGTCGTCCCGGCGGGCAGGGTCCGCGCCTTGAACCACGTCAGGATGTAGTTCACCGCCTGCACCGCCCGAGCGTCCGACTCGGCCCAGGTGTAGGCCTTGCCGTCCTCGGTGGTCCCGAACTCGTGGTCGGTGTCGAACTCCGAGGCGAGCTGGATGTTCACCCCGAAGCCGAGCGTCCGGTACTGCGACAGGGCTCGGGCGAACAACCCGTCGCATTGTCCGTTGATCACCTGGCCGTACCCGTACGCCCTCGGCCAGGTGGTGCCGGGACGCTGCTGGATGGTCATCGACGGTGCCGGCACCGTGTAGCTGACGCCGTCCACCGCGAAGCTCTGCGGCCCCTGGTTCGGGGCGCCGTAGTGCTTCAACTCCAGGACCATGTTCATCTGCACCCCGGCCTTACCGAGGCTGGTCAGCCAGGGGCGGTTGTAGCCGGGGAACGTGTAGCCGTCGGCGAAACTGCGGTACTGGGTCAGCGACCGGAAGTTGCCGCCGGCCATGTCGGCCGTCGGGTCGGCGCCCCCGGACAGGTAGTAGCCCCCCAGCACCGGCTGGCTCAGGTTGTAGTCGGCGGTGGCCGTCGCGGTGTTCCCGGCGGCGTCGCGGACCTGGACGGTGACCCGGGGCATCACGCCACCGCCCGGTAGACGGCCACGGAACCGTTGTCGGACACCCGGGTCCAGGTACGCCCGGAGTTGTCGCTGACGGTCAGGGTGAGTGGGTCGATGACGGCGGTGACCTTCACCGGCGCGCTGCTGTTGCCCTGCGCGTCGGTGACCACGATGGTGACGGTCAGCGGTTTGGTGTCGGCGTCTGAGTAGGTGACGGTCAGCAGCATCTGGTCACCCGGCGCGAAGACGGATGCGTTCAAGGCTGCTGTCGCGGTGGGAGCGGCCATGTCGGGCCCTTTCTGGCTCGGTCGCCAGGCCGGCGCGCGGTTTGGGCGACACCGGACGGCGGGGTCCACAGTGCGAAAGGCCGGCGGGGCGCGGGGACGACAGGCACGGCCGGCGACAGGCGTCGCCTGGCTGCCGACGGTGCTGACGTCCTCGTCCCGATGGGCGGAGGCACCGCTGCGGGCGCCCGCAGGGGTGTCGGTGGCAGCCACGGCTGTGGTACGCGTGACCGGCACGGCATCTGTGCCGTGACCGCCGCGGCGTCGGGGCCGGGCTGGGTGGGGACCGCACCGGTGCGGACGATGTTGTCCCCACCGGGCCGGAGGCTCTGGGTGTGGCCCGCCACCCGTCTACCTCCACCTGCCCCAAGGGTGCTCTACCAGGGCCTTTACCGTCTTGTCCGGTTTGTTACACCGCCGCCGACAGGGCATCAGCGAAACCGAGTCGATCACCGTCCTGCGGGCCGATAACTTGTGATCATGGCGGACTGGGAGCTTCGGCCGGCTTCGGCAGAGGACGTCGAGGCGGTGGCCGAGTTACGGGCGGTGGTGCTGCGGGCGGATCTGGAGCGGCTGGGGCGCTACGACGAGCAGCGGGTGCGGCAGCGCCTGCGGGACGGGTTCGCACCCGCGTACACCTGGGTTGTCGAGGTGGGCGCAGCTTTCGCCGGCTGCGTGGCGCTGCGGCCCGCGGCGGACGCCCATTGGCTGGAGCACTTCTATCTGGCCCCACACCTGCACGGCAGCGGCATCGGGACGGCCGTGCTGCGTGCGCTGCTGGACCGGTGCGACCGCGACGGCACCCGCGTCCGCCTGAACGTGTTGCAGGGCAGCCCCGCCCGACGGTTGTACGAGCGACACGGCTTCACAGTGGAGACCGAGGACCCGATCGACGTGTTCCTGGTGCGCCAGCCCAACCGCATGTCAATGTAACGTTGACACATGACGTCGGAGCTGGCCCGGTTGGCCGAGGTTCGTGCCACCCGCGCCCGCCTCGACGAGCGGGAGTTGGACCTCATCGACCGGGCGCGCCACAACGGCGCGACGTGGGCGCAGATCGCGACGGCACTGGGTCTCGGCAGCCGGCAGGCCGCGGAGCAGCGCCGGCAGCGACTGGTGGCCGCGCGGTGGTCACGCCGCCAGCACCTCGACCTCCGGTTCGCACCACGGATCGTGGCGCTGCGAAACGCGGTTGCCGACCTTGGGCGGTGGATCGCCGCCGATCGCCGCTGGGACGCCCGGTTCGATCGGGCGGGGCTCGTGCGGAGCACGGTGGAGGTCGCCCTGGATGCCGCCCCGGGTTCGCTGTACGCGTTGGCCGAGCATCTCGCCGCCGATCTCGCCGAGGTGGGCGAGCGCGTGCCGGCACCCGTTCGCGCCGCCGCAGCGAAGATCAACGCGGCTCTGTCAACGGTTGGTTGACAGAGCCGCGAGAGTCTTGCCCGCATGAGACTCAATGTTCAGGATGTGAGTCATCTCGGCTCAACCTGGAGGGCTCATGCGGCGCAACGCGGGACTGTTCGTGGCGATCTCCCTGCTGTCCGGCTTCGGCAGCAGCGCCATGACCCTGGTGGCCGGGATCTGGATCCTCGACCTCACCGGCTCCACCGGCCTCGCCGCCCTCGCCGGACTCTGCGTGTACGCCCCGGTCCTCGCCGGCCCGTGGCTGGGCGGTCTGCTCGACCGGGCACCCCGGCGGCCCCTGGTCATCGCCGTCAATCTCCTGTTGGCCGCCGCGCTGCTGGCGCTCCTCGCGGTGCGCGGGCCGGGACAGATCTGGCTCATCTTCGCCGTCTCGTGCGCCTACGGCGTCAGCTACGTGCTGATCGACGCGGGTGAGACGGCGCTGCTGCCGTCCGCGCTGTCACCGACGGAACTCGGCGACGTCAACGGCTGGCGCTCCAGCGCGCAGGAGGGCATGAAGCTCATCGCTCCCCTGGCCGGGGCGGGCCTGTACGCATGGCACGGCGGTCACGCGGTCGTCGTGCTCAGCGCGGCCATGCCGGTCCTGGTCGCCACCCTGTACGCGGCGGTGCGCCTGAACAGGACGTCGCACGACCAGCCCGCACCACGGCGAAACGGCCTGCGTACCGGATTGTCGGTCCTGTTCGGACAGCGGGTGACCCGGGTGCCGGTCACGCTCGCGGCCGTGTCGATCGCCATGTCCGGCTTCACGACCGCGGCGGTCTACGCGGTCGTGATCACGGAGCTGCGCCTACCGACGACGTTCCTGGGCGTGCTGGCCAGCGCGCAGGGCGCGGGTTCCATCATCGGCGGGCTGATCGTCGGCCGGCTGCTCGCCCGACGCGGTCCCGTTGCCGTCGGCGTCGCCGGGACGGTGCTGTTCGCGCTCGGCCTTTTGGCGCGTTGCCTGCCATGGTGGCCGGTCACGATCGCCGGGGCGCTGGTCGCCGGCGTCGGCCTGCCCTGGACCCTGGTCGCGGCGGTGACCGCCGTGCAGACACACACACCGTCGGCGCTGCTGGGCCGGGTCTCCGCGACGGCCAACACCGCGATGTTCGGGCCACTCGTGGTGGCGATCCCCCTCGGCGCCGCGGCCGTCCACCTCGGCGCCCGCCCGCCGCTCGTCGCCGCCGTCGTGATTTGTCTGACGGCCGTGGTGGTCACGCACCCCCACCCACGGTCCCTCCGGAGCGCCCGTCGGACGGCTGACCGGGATACCGCGACCCGATGACGGGCAGGGCCTCACCGGTCGCGTACCGGATGGGTTGCCTGGAAGGCCAGCCGGCGGTTCGCGTCGGCGGCGATGTGGTCGAGGATGTCGTCGAGGTCCAGGAACACCGACCACCGCTCGCGGCCGGTGGCCTCGGCCAGCCGGTCCACGAGCAACCCTTCCAGGTCGGTGACCCGCTTTCCCTTCCACACCTTGTCGGCCACGCTGACCAGCAGGTCGTCGACGCCGATGCCGTCCTGCTGCCAGGACGCGTGGTCACGCGCGAACCGGGCGAGCGCCTCGGAGACACCATGCCCCAGCAGCAGCTCGTAGCCGGCGGGCTCGTGCGCGGATCCGGGCCCGGACAGCTCCTCCGGGTGCCGGACCTTGCCGATGTCGTGGGTGGCGGCCCCGAAGAGCACCGCATCACGATCGAACGGAAGCTGCGGGAACCTTTCCGCCATCGCGTCGGTCAGCTGCGCGGCGACGTCGTGCACGGCCCGCAGGTGCGCGGCGAGACGCGGCGGCGCATGCAGGGTTTCCAACAGGGCGACGACCTGGTCGGGCAGGGACCGTAGCGGCGGGTCCGCGGGTGCGGTGAGAGCGCGGCGCAGGGGGTCGGCGGTCACGGCCGCAAGGGTACGACCACCGTTCCTCAGAGCAGTCTGGCCAGGGCCTGCGCGGCGGGGGTGTCCGGTGCCGCCTGGTAGGCGATGATCACCTGCCCCTCGGCGCCGGCGATGGCGAGCGTCTCCCGTCGCAGCGTGAGCGGCCCGACGACGGGATGGTTGAAGCGCTTGACCTCGTCGCGTGTCGGCTGTACGTCGTGCAGCGTCCAGCTGTCGCGGAAAAAGCTGTCAGTCAGTAGCGAGGAGATGAGGTCGGCGGTCGCGGGATCGCGCGGGTCGGCTTCGGCGCGGAGCGCGGCGGCGCTCTGGGCGGCGATCTGCGCCCAGTCGGGAAACAGCGCACGCGCCGCGGGGTCGAGGAACACGCCGCGGATCAGGTTCTGACCGGGCGTGTAGAGCGGGGAGAGCGCCATGGCGAGCTTGTTGGCCGCCAGCACGTCGAACCGGCGGTCGCGGACGTACGCGGGTGTCTGGCTCCACGAGTCGATGAGCTGCTGCACCGCGTCGGAGACCGCCGTGTGCTCGACCCCGTGCGGCGGAGCGTCGGCGAGCGCGGTGAGATGTGCCCTCTCGTCGGGATTCAACCGCAACGCGTTCGCCAGGGCGTTCAGCACCTGCGGTGAGGGGTTGCGGTCCTTGCCCTGCTCCAGGCGGGTCAGATAGTGCTGGCTCACGCCTGCCAGGTGGGCCAGTTCGTCACGGCGCAGTCCCGGCACGCGTCGGCGCCCGAACGACGTCAGCCCCGCCTCGTCCGGCCGGACCCGCCCGCGACGTGCCCTGAGGAAGTCGCCGAGCGCGTTCTCGCCTTTCATTCCCGCCAGCCTAACCCTGTCAGGGTGCTGGCAGCCCGGCGTCCGCCGCCGCATGGTCGAGTCATGAAGACATGGTTCATCACCGGCGCATCCCGCGGCTTCGGCCGCATCTGGGCCGAAGCCGCGCTCACACGCGGAGATCGGGTCGCCGCGACCGCACGCGACCACAGGGCGCTTCAGGATCTGACCGAGGCGTACGGGGACCGGGTTCTGCCACTGACCCTCGACGTGACCGACCGCTCGGCCGTGTTCGACGCGGTGTCCCGGGCAGCGGAGACGTTCGGCCAGCTGGACGTCGTCGTCAACAACGCCGGCTACGGGCTGTTCGGCATGGTCGAGGAGACGACCGAGGAACAGGCCCGCGCGCAGCTGGAGACGAACTTCTTCGGCGCTCTCTGGGTGACCCAGGCCGCCCTGCCGGTGCTGCGCGCGCAGGGCACCGGTCACATCCTCCAGATTTCCAGCATCGGAGGGGTCGGGGCCTTCCCCACCCTCGGGCTCTACAACGCGTCGAAGTGGGCACTGGAGGGGCTCAGCGAGGCGCTGTCCGCCGAGCTCGCCCCACTCGGCCCGAAGGTGACGATCGTGGAGCCGGGACCGTTCGGCACCGACTGGTCCGGCGACTCGGCCGTGCACACGGAGCCGATCGGCGCCTATGAGCCGGTACGGCAGGCACGCCGGGCCGGGGCGGCCGCCCGCACGCCGGACGATCCCGCGCTGACCGCCGGAGTCATCCTGCAACTCGTCGACTCCGAGGAGCCGCCGCTGCGCCTGTTCCTCGGCCCGTACCCGTACCTTCTCGCCGAAACGTTGTATCGGAACCGGCTCGCCACCTGGAACGACTGGCGCTGGCTGGCGGAGCAGGCGGCACCGGGCCAGGACGGTGACCCGGCGTGAGTGCCGGTCGCCGGGCCCGGGTACGACCGCCCTGCGTGCTGCCGCGCCGGCGTCGAGTGCGGTTGCCGACGGGAGCGAGTGCCCGACGCGACGGGTGGATACTGTCGCACCATGCGGCTGAGTCCGGACGAGGTCGAGCTGTTCGAGCACTCCAGGGCCCGCCTGGAGGCGATCGCCTATCGCCTGCTGGGCTCGGCCAGCGACGCCGAGGACGCCGTCCAGGACACGTTCCTGCGCTGGCAGGCCGCCGACCGGGAACGGGTCGAGACACCCCAGGCGTGGCTGACGAAGGTGCTCACCAACCTGTGCCTCAACCAGCTCACCTCGGCTCGGGCCAGGCGGGAAACCTATATGGGCACGTGGCTGCCCGAGCCGGTTCTCGCCGGGGACCGGATGCTCGGCCCGCTCGACACCGCCGAACAGCGCGAATCGGTCTCGATGGCGGTGCTCACCCTCCTGGAGCGGCTGTCCGCCAACGAGCGTGTGGTGTACGTGCTGCGGGAGGCCTTCGGCTACTCGCACGGTGAGATCGGCGAGATCCTCGGCCTCAGCGAGTCGAACTGCCAGCAGATCTACCGGCGCGCCAAGCAGCACGTCGCCGCCGAGCGGGCCCGCGCGGAGGTCGACCAGGCCACCGCGCGGAAGATCGTCGCGGAGTTCCTCACGGCGGCCCAGCACGGCGAGATCCAGCGGCTGGTCGAGTTGCTGACCGACGACGTGACGAGCACCGGTGACGGCGGCGGCAAGATCCCGGCCCGGACCACGCCGTTCTCCGGGGCACTGGCCGTGGCGAAGTTCCTGCGCGGCCTGTTCAAGCCCGCCGACGCCAAGCGGGACCTGATCGGCGGCAGTCCCGCCCTGTACGTCGCGGTCGTCAACGGCAGTCCGGCAGCGGTGGTCGTGATGGACGACCGGGTCATCGGTGTCATGTCCCTGGAGGTGACGCCCGAGGGGGTCGCGGCCATCCACACCCAGGTCAACCCCGACAAGCTCGTGCGCGCCACCCGTCAGTGGTCCGCCGCCGACCACGGCGAACCCCTCATGCACGTGTGGTGACCCAGGTCATAGCCGGTGCCTGTCAGGAATCACGTCGCTGTCCGGTTCAGGAAGCGACCACCGCCGAGACAGGAGTGACACCATGAAGCACCGCATCGTCGTCCTCGGGGCCGGCTACACGGGAGCCGTCGCCGCCGGGCGTCTCGCCAAGCGACTGCACCCCGACGACACCGAGATCACCGTCGTCAACGCCGACCCCGATTTCGTCGAGCGGGTCCGCATGCACCAGGTCGCCACCGGGCAGGACCCCGAGCGCCGCCCGCTGAGCAAGGTCTACGCCGGCACCGGCGTCACACTGCGACTGGCGCGGGTCACCGCCGTCGACGCCGACCGCAGGTCCGTCGCGCTCGCCGACGAGCACGGCACCGACGAGATCGCCTACGACACGCTCGTCTACGCCCTCGGCAGCACCGCCGCGGACCATGGCGTTCCCGGCGACGCGGAGCACGCGTACGACATCGCCGGCAGGCCGTCGGCGGTGCGGTTGCGCGACCGCCTCGACCAACTCTCGGCCGGCGGGACCGTGCTCGTCGTCGGCGGGGGTCTCACCGGCATCGAGGCGGTCACCGAGATCGCCGAGGCCCGGCCGGACCTCGACGTCGCGATCGCCGCCCGTGGCGTCCTCGGTGACTGGCTCAACGAGAAGGCGCAGCAGCACCTGCGGAGGGTCTGCGACCGGCTCGGCATCACCGTGCACGAGCACGCGGACATCGCGCGGGTCGAGGCGACCGTTGCGGTCACCGCCGACGCCCGGGTGATCCCGGCCCAGGTGACGGTGTGGACGACCGGCTTCGCCGTCCACCCGATCGCCGCCGCCACGACCCTGACGGTCGCGGCGACCGGCCAGATCATCGTCGACGCATCGATGCGCTCGGTCTCACACCCCGAGGTGTACGCGGTGGGCGACGCCGGACTCGCCGAAGGCGCTGGCGGCAAGCCATTGCGGATGTCCTGCGCCTCGGGCATCCCGATGGCCTGGCAGGCCGCCGACGCCATCGCGGCGCGGCTGGCCGGTCGGGAGAAGTTCCCCAAGGCCCCGCTGCGTTACTTCAACCAGTGCATCAGCCTCGGCCGCCGCGACGGCATCATCCAGTACGTGACCGCCGACGACAGGGCCAAGCCGTCCTTCCTCGCTGGAAAGCTGGCGGCCCGCTACAAGGAGATCGTCTGCAAGGGCGCGGCCTGGCAGATCTCGCACCCGGTGCTCTACCCGGTGCGCCGCCGGCGCATCGCCGCGACCCGGACGGAGACCGTCCCGACGATGTCGTGAGGCGTCAGGAGAACGTCCGACGCGCCCACGTACGGAAATCGGTGGTGGGCAGGCCGAGGGCGCGGGTCATCTCCGGTCGGGCGGGGCTGCCGTTCTCGTTGATCTGCTCCACCGCGTTGACCATGGCGGGCAGCAGGCCGCGCTCGACGGCCTGCTGCGGGGTGAGCACGGGCGCGGTGACCGCCCGGCCGGTGACCTCGCTGAGGAGGGCGGCGATCTCGGTCATGGTGAGCAGGTCGCCGGCGAGTTCGACGTCCAGGCCGTCGAGCCTTCCCGGGTTGGTGAACGCGGTCGCCGCGGCCTCGCCGATGTCGTCGACGGCGATCCACGGAAGCCGCGTGTCCGCGGCGAAGCCGGTGATGATCGTGCCGCTGGACCAGTCGCCGAAGAGGTAGGACCAGCCGACGAGGTTCTCCATGAAGGTCGAGGGCTTGAGGACGGTCCAGTGTGCGAAGCCACCGGAGCGCACCATCTCGTCGATTTCCGCCTTGCTCTCCCAGTAGTGCCTGTCCCACCGGCCCTCGGCCCATCCGGGCTGGTTGCGGTGGAAGTCGCCGGCACCGGAAACGCTGCTGTGCACCACGTGCGACACGCCGGCCCGGCGCGCCGCCTCGACGACGTTGCGACCGCGGGTCACCTCGGCGTCGCCAGACATGTTCGTCACGTCGGGATACGGGATGGAGAAGAGGCCGTCCATCCCGTCCGCCGCGGCGAGCAGCGACTCCGCGTCGTCCAGGTCGCCCTTGACCAGTTCGGCGCCCCGCTCCCGCAGAGCCTTGGCGCTGTCGCTGCCCGGGTCCCGGACCAGGGCACGGACCGCGACGCCCCGGGCAAGCAGCGCGCGGGCCGTGGCCCCGCCCTGCTTGCCCGTCGCGCCGATGACGAGAACAGCCATGATGCCTCCCCAGAACCAAGTGGGGTGTCCCCCCACTTTCTGTCGGCTACGATATGGGGGACCACCCCACTTTGGCAAGGCGGACCATGAGAGCGGACGCACGGCGCAACTACGACCTCATCGTCTCCGCGGCCTCCGAGGCGATCGCCCGCGACGGCGCGTACGCCTCGCTTGAGGAGATCGCCCGGTCCGCAGGAGTGGGCTCGGCGACCCTGCACCGGCACTTCCCGTCCCGCTGGTCCCTGCTCCAGGCCGTCTTCCGCACCTGCGTCAGCAACCTGGCGGCCCGCGCCGGAGACCTGCTGACCGCGCCGGACGCCCTCGACGCGTTGACGACCTGGCTGCACGAGGTCACCGCGTACGCCACGACAACCCGCGGCCTCGCGGATTCGCTCCTGAACGAGCCCACCGAGGAGACCGACGCCTGCGGCGCGACGCTCGTCGCGGCCGGTGAACCGCTGCTGCGCCGAGCCACCGACGAGGGTTCGATACGCCCCGACATCACGATGGCGGACCTGATGATGCTCGCCAACGGCATCTCACTCGCGGCGCAACCAGCAGGCGCGGCCAAGGCGGGACAGCTGCTGACCCTCGCCCTGGAGGGGATCCAGCCACCCCGGCGGTGACGGGCCTCCAAGGCGGTGGCCGCCGGAGCGGCTGATTCACCCGAATCGGTCCGCGCCGGCATGCGCGTCCAGGTCAGCGGTCGGTGGCGCACAGCGCCGTCTCGACGCTCCGGTTCACCGCGCCGAGCATCTGCTCGCTGGTCGGCAGGCCGGTGACGGCGACGACGGCGCTCCGGCCGTCCCTGGTGGCGAGGTTGCGGGTCTCGAAGCCCTGGATGTCACCGCCGTGACCCCAGGCGTAGCCGCCGCAGGGCAGCTCGTACCGGGCGACACCAAGCCCGTACGCGTACTCCCCGGCCGGCTCGAACCCGGGCGCGGGCACGGTCGTCATCAAAGCCGTCTGCTGCGCGGGCTTGAGCAACCTGCCGCCGACCAGCGCGTCGAAGACGGTCCGCAGCTCGTCCGGCGTCGACACCAGTTGGCCGGCGGACCAGCCCAGGGACGGGTCCATCTTGGTGACGTCCACCCACGGCGCGCCAGGCGCCACCGCGACGTAGCCGTGCGGGTGGGTGCCACGGAGCCGCTGCTCCCCGACGCCCGGCCAGTAGGTGTCGCGCAGACCGAGCGGCCTGATGATGCGGTTGGTGATCTCCTCGCCGATCGGACGTTCGGTGACCTGCTCGACGACGAGCCCGGCGAGGACGTAGTTGGTGTTGCTGTACTCCCACTTCTCCCCCGGCGCGAAGTGCGGCGCGCCGGTGAGCGCCGCGTCCACCAGCCGACGCGGCTCGTAGTACGAGTGGCTCTTGTCGATCAGGTCCTGCGATCTGGTGAACAGCACGTCGTCGTAGTCCGGCAGACCGCTGGTCTGTTGCAGCAGCTGTCGTACGGTGATCCTGCCGCCGTCGTTGCCGTTGCCGCGCACGACCCCGGGCAGGTAGTGCTCGACTGTGGCGTCCAGGTCGATGCGGCCCTCGCCCACCAGTTGCAGGACGACCACCGCGGTGAAGCTCTTGGTGTTGCTGCCGACGCGGACCTGGCCGTCGCGGGGAACCGGGCGGCGGGTCTGGAGGTCACCGACACCGGCGGTGTAGTCCCGGACCCGCCCGTCGGCCCCCCGCACTGAGGCGAGTACGCCGGGGAAGCCGCTCTCGCTGACCAGGCCGTCCAGTTGTCGCTGCACGACGTCGCGCGGGCCGTCGCGCCGGGCGGTGTCGGCGAATGCCGAAGGGCCGGTCAGGGCGGCGCCGACGGTGACGGCGGCCAACGCGGCGGCGGCCATCCGCACCGTGCGACGGCGGCGGGAGGGATCGTTCGGTGTCACGGGCATGATGACTCCTCGGTATCGGAAACGCTTGACACCATCAATGGTTCAAGAAGTCCGATACCTGGACGATCCCTCCTGCTGCCCTCCTTCGGTACAGCCTGCGCTACCCCGGCCGGTCGGTGATCAGTACCTGACCTGGCCCCCGACGAAGGGTGACGCCTCGCTCGGCCGGCCGTCGACCGTCGCGCCAGCGAAGGCGAGACTCGGCGCGAGGTAACGGTTGTTGTCTGCCGGGAAGTTGAGCACCGGTGTCGACACCTCGTCGAGCCGTGCCGTCTGCTGCGGCGACAACCGCACGTCCACCGCGGCCAGGTTCATCTTGAGTTGATCGAGGCGTCGCGCCCCGATCAGCACCGAGCTGACTCCCGGCCGGGCGCCGACCCAGGCCAGTGCCGCTGCCGCCGGTGTCACCTCGGCATCCCTCGCGACCTCGTGGAGGGCGTCGATCACCTGCCAGTCACGCTCCGCGGGACTGCCCACCAGCCCGGCACGTGTCGTGTCGACGGTGCTGTTTCCACGGACGAACTTGCCGGAGAGCCAGCCGCTCTTGAGCGGGCTCCACGGCAGTACGCCGAGACCGTGCTCGGCCGCCATCGGGATGAGTTCCCCTTCGACCGTCCGTTCGAGCAACGAGTATTCGAGTTGCATCCCGATCGCAGGAGTCCACCCACGGAAGTGCGCGACGACCTGCGCCTCGGCTGCCTTCCACGCGGGCAGGTCCGACAGGCCCACGTACCGGATCTTGCCGGCCGTGACGAGGTCGTCGAGGGCTCGCAGCGTCTCCTCGACCGGGACGCCCCGGTCCCAGTTGTGCAGCCAGTAGATGTCCAGGTAGTCGGTGCGCAGCCGGCGCAGCGACTCCTCGGCCTGGGCGACCACGGCCTTGCGCCCGGCGCCGCCACCGTTGGGATCGCCGGCGAACAGGTTGCCGAAGAACTTGGAGCCGAGGACGACCCGGTCGCGCAGTCCAGGCCGAGCGGCCAGGTAGTCGCCGATGATCTTCTCGGAGTGCCCGTTGGTGTAGATGTTGGCGGTGTCGATGGAGTTGCCGCCACGTTCCAGGTACTCGGTGATCATCGCCTCGGACTCGTCGACCGGGGCACCCCAGCCATGGTCCTCGCCGAAGGTCATCGCGCCCAGGGTGTAGGGGCTGATACGCAGGCCAGAGCGGCCCAGTGTGATGAAACTGTCGAGTGGCATGCCCCCAGTGCACACCTGCGGGCCTCCGACCGGGTAGATCAGAACTGGCAGCGCGTTGCCCGATCCTGCCAAAGTCGGCAGGATGAGCCCCATGAGCGCGCTGCCCGAGATCCGCGACCTGGTGCTGCGCCACGCCGGCCGACCCGCACCGGGCGGCCTCGTCCTGCACCGCAGCGACTCCCCCACCGAGCCGATGCCGTCGCAGTCCGCGCCGGTCTTCGCTCTGATCGCACAGGGCGCGAAGTACGCGATACTGGGCGAACGGGTCTTCTCGTACGGTGCCGGGCAGTTCGTCGTCGCGTCGACGGAGCTCCCGGTGATCGCCCACGTCAGCGAGGCCAGCCCGGCCACGCCGTACCTGGTGCTGGGCCTCGCTCTGCGCCCGCCACTGATCGCGGAGCTTCTGCTGGAGACTCCACCGTCGCGAGGCGAGCCGGCGGCAGGCATAGCGGTCAGCACCGCGAGCGACGACCTGCTCGACGTGGTGGTGCGGCTGCTGCGACTGCTCGACCGCCCCGACGACCAGCGCGTGCTGTGGGCGGGGGTGGAACGCGAACTCGTCTGGCGGTTGCTGACCAGCGAGCAGGGTGGCACGGTCCGGCAGATCGGGCTGGGCGACGGCAACATCGTGCAGATCGAACGGGCGATCCGCTGGATCCGCGAGCATCACGCCGACCTGTTCCGCGTCGAGGACGTGGCGCGCGCCGCCGGGATGAGCGTGACGTCGCTGCACCGCCACTTCCGGGCCGTTACGACCATGACACCCATTCAGTTCCAGAAACTGATTCGGCTCCAGGAGGCACGGGCCCGACTGCTGGCCGAGCCCGGTGACGTGGCGGGCGTCGGGTTCGCTGTCGGCTACGAGAGCGCGTCGCAGTTCAGCCGCGAATACCGGCGACTGTTCGGGCTCCCACCGGGGCAGGACGCGGCCCGCCTGTCCCGCGTCGACCCGGCGCAGCTCGCCGACGTGTGAGGGTGCCACAGGGGGGTGGCCGGCTGGTCCGGTGGCAACGGGGTGGTGCCGGCGTTCGACCCGTCGAGGGTGACCGTGGCCGGCGGCGCGGCCGGCCTCGCCCCGACGAGCGTGATGCCTGTGAGTCATCAAGATGACTCACAGGCATCACTCACTCAGGGGAACCACTGGGTCAGCAGCGTGCCCAGCCGCTAGAACCCGTCCCACTGGCGGGCCGAGCACTTCCAGGTCTTCCCGCCATCCTGCGAGATGCAGACCACGAGGAGCGTCCCGAGGAAGGGAACGCTGACGGTGAAGATGTGAGCCCTGGTCTTCGCGTACACGACTCCGGAGTTCTCGGCGATGTCGGCCAACGCCCACCCCGGGTCCGGTCCCTTCACCGTCGCCACCCGGCGCAGCGAGTCGACGTCCTTGCCGTCGAGGAGCATCTCGACGTCCTTCGCCGAGGGCTCGCCCTCGCCAACCAGCGTCTCCACGGCGGACGGGCCATCCACTGTGACTCCGTTGGCCTTCTCGAAGGCCGCCTTCGTCCCGCCGATCGTGGTGTCGCCGCCAAGGTCGAGGGTGATGACCGGTTCGCCCGTCCGGCGCGACAGCAGGCATTCCCAGACGGACTTGCCCGACGCGACGCACATGGTCAGGCACCAGTCCCGACCGCCGGGCACCGACGAGGCGAAGATCAGCGACGTGGTCCCTGTCCCGCTGTCACCCTTGCCGTCGTACGCGCCGTCGGCCAGGTCGGCCATGGTCGTGCCGAGGATGTCCCGGCCGCCCGGCATCGTGCCCACGACCTTGACACCGTCGACCTTCTCACCGGCGACGAGCGCCGCGAGCTGGTCGCTGGTGAGGTCCCGGCCTCCCGCGTCGACGGCCAGCACCTTGTCCAGGTCGCCGACGGGCCGGCCGGTCAGGTCCTCGAACTGTTGGAGCATCGTCCGCGGCGCACCGGGGTGGTCGGTGATCGCCGTCCGGGCCTCACCCTCGGCGGCCTGCGACGGAGCGTACGAAGCGGTCAGCCCGACGATCAGGGCCGTGGTGATGATGGTGACGCGCCTGGTGATGTCCCGCAGAGTTGTCATCCTGTCCTCATCTCGGTGATCGGTGTCGGCGGAGTGGGACGGGCTACCAACGACACGTGACGATGTCGCCGAAATCGTTGGGGGACCCCACGTCGCAGTGGTCGTCGATCCACTCACCGATCTCGCCGATCGTGTCCACGATCCAGGCGAACACCGACTTGATCGCGCCCCAGATGCTGAAGTAGACGACTGTCGTCTCGGGTGTGCCGCCGGCCTCGTCGATGACGTCCTTCGTCGACATGGCGGCCTCGGGCTTCTCGATGATGTCCAGCACCCGTACCCCGGTGTCGTCCTTGCCGGCCAGCAGCGCCGCGACCTGCTCCGGGGTCCTCTCCTTGCCATCGTCGACCGCGACGATCGCGCGGTCGACCAGCACCTCCCGGCTGCCGCTGACGGCCTGGGCGATACCAGCGATCTCGCCCACCGTGAGGTCGTTGCCGAGCGCGGGACCGGTGAACCGCCGGGCCGACACCGCACCGGCCGGATCGATCTGGATCTCGCCAGCCCTGATCATGTCGTCCGCCCCGAACGGGTCCCACGCGAACGTCCACTGCCCGCCTTCGCAGCGGAACTGGCCGTGCTCCCGGCCCTCAGGCTCGGTCTCGGTGCGGACGATTCCGCCGCGCTCGTCGACGTGCTGGACCACGCAGTCGGTGCCTTTTGTCGGCGGCTTGTCGGGCCGGGCCACGGCTGCGGAGGACATGGCCAGCACCGTCCCGCTGACCACCCCGATCACCGCGAGGCGGTGTGCCAAACGCTTCATCGAACGCTCCATTCCTCGGAAAGAATCTGGTGTCCGAAGAGTGGCGGGCCGCGCTGAAGCGGCCCGGAAACGGCGCTGAAAGCGGGGGTACGTCAGTGGAGTCGACTGGCGTCGAGCTGTGCCAGGTCGGCACGGATCGCGTCGGCGTCGGCGTCGCCGAGCTCGTCGAGGATGCTCAGGGCCCGGCGCCACGCCACCCGGGTGGCACCGAAATCGGCGAGGGCCCGGTGGCTGCCGCCGAGATTGACGTACGTGCTCGCTTCGGCGTACCGGTCGTTGACCTGCGTGAAGAGGTCGAGGGCGTGCTCGTAGCAGGCGATCGCTCGCCGGTCGTCGCCGAGCTGGTGGTGGGCGTGGCCGAGGCTGTCCCAGGTGTCGGCCTGCCCCTGGACGTCGTCCACCTCCTGCAACATCCGCAGCGCCTCGCCGCATGATTCAAGGGCGTGGTGGTAGTTGCCGAGCAGCGCTTCCTGCCAACCGACAGCGTTGAGGGTGTACCCCTGCCCGGCCCGGTTTCCGGTCCCCCGGAACAGGGCCAGCGCCTGCCGGGAATGGCGCAGCGCCTGCTGGTGCTGCCCCTGCCGCTCCGCCAGTTGGCCGAGGTTGAGGCAGGTGTGTGCCCGGCCGGCGTCGTCGCCGACGTCGGTGAACAGATCGAGCGCGCGGCGCAGGTGGTCGTCGGCCTCGTCGTACCGTCGAAGCCTTGAACAGGCGAGACCGAGGCTGCGGTGCGCGTGGCCCTGCCCGGTCTGATCGCCGATGCGGGACGCGGCGGCCAGAGCGATGCGTTGCGTGCCCAGCCAGTCCTGCCAGTGCCCCTGCCGGTGCAGGAAGCCGGCCATGGCCCAGGCGAGCCGCCAGGCGTGTCCCTCGAACCCGGCCCGTGCCGCCAGTGGCACGGCCGCGAGCAGAACGGGAACCTCGGCGGTGAACCACGCCGTGGCGGCCAACTTGTTCTTGGGCCGTTCCGGCGTCACGCCCGCTCGCGGTGGCGGGAGGCTGATGTCGCTGAAGTGCGGGTGCAGTGCCAGGTCGGCCGCGTGTGCGGTGTGCAGGCAGTGGTCGAGCAGTCGGTGGACGGCGGCATCACGCTCGGCCGGTGCCTCGGCCTCGTCGGCGAGGCCGGCGGCGTACGCGCGCAGCAGGTCGTGGAACGCGTAACGCCCGTACGTGTGCTCGGTCAGAAGGTTCGCCCGGGTCAGCTCGGTCAGCAGCGGACCGCTCGCCTGCGGGGTGATCCCGGCCAGGCTGGCCACGGCCGGGACGGAGACGTCCGGGCCGGGATGCAGGCTCAGCAGCCGGAACAGCCGGACCGCCGGTGGGCTGAGCGTTCGGCACGACCAGGAGAAGACCGCCCGGACGTCGGTGGCCTCGTCACCGCCGTGGAAGGCGCCCAGATCGCCCAGCTCACCGGCGACCGCCGCCAACGAGAAGTGCCGGTTGGTGGCGGCTCGGGCCGCGACGATGGCCAGGGCGATGGGCAGCCGCGCGCAGCGGTCGGCGATGTCGTCGGCCGCGCCGGGTTCGGCGGCGATCTGGCGCGCCCCGAGTCGGCGGGCCAGCATGTCGCGCGCTTCGCCGGGGCTCAGCAGGTCGAGGGGCACCGGTTGGTCGACCAGCTCGTCGACCGGAACCTGGTCTTCCGCCGGGTCGATCCGGTGGACCGCCGCCGCATCCGGGCCTACCTGACGGCGCGCGGGCGTGCCGAGCACGGGCGGGTGGACGCCCTGGTCCGCGCCGACCTGGCCGGGCTGCTCATCGGCGACGACGACACCCTCGCGCAGCGCCTCGAAGACCTGATCGACGGGCTGGACCCGGCCCGCCGCCGCATGCCGGCCCGAACGATCTGAAGCTGCCCTCACCTCCGGCGGCAGCCTCCTGCCGGCGACATTTCCCCGCCCAAACAATTGCCCGTCCCCAACTGTATTGGTGCCGTCGGCACCAATACAGTTGGGGACGAAGTGTGAGCTACGCGATTGCCAGCCGGGCTGGGTCCGACGTTCCTGGGTTGGCGGCGACCACGACGTCCGTTGACCATGCGTTGCCGGCCAGGATGCCATTGTTGCGGAAAGCCGACACAGTCCCGTCAGAGTTGATACGAACGAACTCCGCCAAACCATCATTGTTCAAGTCAGCGAACCTCATACGAAGCGGATCCGTCGTACCAGGGCTGGCGGCGATCACCACTGCCGCTGACCATGCATTGCCGGCCAGGATGCCATTGTTGCGGAAAGCCGACACAGTCCCGTCAGAGTTGATACGAACGAACTCCGCCAAACCATCATTGTTCAAGTCAGCGAACCTCATACGAAGCGGATCCGTCGTACCAGGGCTGGCGGCGATCACCACTGCCGCTGACCATGCATTGCCGGCCAGGATGCCATTGTTGCGGAAAGCCGACACAGTCCCGTCAGAGTTGATACGAACGAACTCCGCCAAACCATCATTGTTCAAGTCAGCGAACCTCATACGAAGCGGATCCGTCGTACCAGGGCTGGTGGCGATCACCACTGCCGCTGACCATGCATTGCCGGCCAGAATGCCATTGTTGCGGAAAGCCGACACAGTCCCGTCAGAGTTGATACGAACGAACTCCGCCAAACCATCATTGTCCAGATCAGCGAACCTCATACGAAGCGGATCCGTCGTACCAGGATTGGTGGCGATCACCACTGCCGCTGACCACGCATTACCGGCCAGAATGCCATTGTTGCGGAAAGCCGACACAGTCCCATCAGAGTTGAAACGCACCAGCTCTGCATCGCCATCGCCATCGAGATCCGTGCTTTGGGAATCCGACACGGCGTTTCCAAAGCCCGCCTCCCACTGCTCCACCGTCTCTCCGCGGAGGACGCTGAGCAGCGCCTGCTTGTTTTCGAAGCTCTCCACCTGGTCGCGGTCTTCGCTCAGATGAATGTGCCACAGGTGCGAGGAGTCGGATGTGGCCGTCTGGTTGTAACGAAAGTCGTAGCCCTCCACTGAGGTGTCACTGTCGGCCTGGCCGAAGAACTCGCGCCATCCGTTCAACCGTGGATCATTCGGATCCTGACCCGACGCCAAGAGGCGACTGGAATAACGGGCGATGTTGGTGTAGTTGGAAACCGCCGCCGTCACGTCAGCTGGAAGCTTCTGATCTGCATTCGGGTCGACGGAGAGCGCGGCCAAGGAAAGACTCTGGGCCTCGGGAAAAGTCCAGTCGTAGGCGGCGGTCTTGTCTGACGGGCCGCCCTTGTCCTCTGCGTCACGGACGGAGTAGTTGTCTGAGTCGTTGGCGGCCCGGGTGTTGTGGTAGCCCGGCTTGTTGACGTAAGTCCCGCCGTTCTGCGTGCCCGGTTCGAGTTCGAGGAGTTCTTCCATCAACCACCAGGAAGCAGCCGTGATCCTCGCCGGATTCGGGTTGGCTGCCGCGCTTGCCGAGACGGGTGCCACGACGATGCAGGCTACGGTCGTCGCCGAAACGGTTATCAACGCGCTCCAGAGCTTCAGACCGCGCTTCTGTCGCCACCGTTCGTTCACTGGTCGACGGGTCATTCTTTTCCTTTCGGCGGTGACTCGGTGTGATCAAGCGGCATTCAGGGTGAGACAGCAGAATAGATTGACTCACCTCAGCCCGATTGGCGCGCCCAGGGTGGACATTAATTGATCCGACACGCCGACAGCAATGAATTTTCGATTCCATGTCGGCGGCTCGATCAATCAAATCCAAGGGGCGATCTGAGCAGTACAATACGGCCTCGCCTCACTGGCTGGCAAGCCCTCTCCCGCAACATTCGAAGCCCAACCACTGGGCTGCGGAGGAGACTAAATCTATCTAAAATAAGCCAAACCGGCGGGACGTCAGGTAACGACGGGAGACAATGATCACGCAGGCGGGCACGCGAGACATGGCGGCGCCGCTTCCGAATGAAGTCGCGCGGATCGCAATTAAGCATGCGCCGAAAGGGCGTCGACGAACTGATAGCGTGCGGTCGAAATCCTTTGACCGGGACTGGGGGATGCTGGTATGGAACTATCGACCTCTTCGGTGTCAACCGGCGAAACCCTTGAAGCCATCGTCGCCCGTGACGCAGACAAGCTCGAATGCCTCGTCGAAGCTGTCGATTACCGCCACCAGGGCATCGACAACCTTCAACGCTAGATCGACAGCTCCCGTGCCGCACTCACCACGACATCCGCCCAGCGCCTGGCTACTTTACAGCTCAACCCTATTCCTCGCATTCGGTGCTCTCGTCCTGATTGGAAGAAGCTTTATGGGGATCAATTGCTTCGAGGGCCCGACCTAGAAGGCATACGGGCACTAAGAGCGGAAGCGGCTCGCTGATCGGACTCCGACAACCATGCAGCGTAAACCCGTAAAGTTGTCGCCCCTCCCCCGCCGTGCCCAAGCCTGCCAGCGACGGTCCGAACATCCACACCGGCAGCGATCAGTTCGGTTGCCGAATAGTGTCTTAAGGCGTGTAGGTTCGTCGCGACCCCAAGGCGAACGGCCATCCGGCTGAAACGTTGGGTGGCCGTGTCCGGCACAAGCGGCGTACTACCGTCCGGATCCGGCGAGAACACGTAACCGTCAGCGGGCAGCGACAGACTGAGAGTCGACGCACGAGCCTCGCAGCGCGCCAGCTGTTCGCGCAACACCGCTATCGTCTCCACGTCCAAGGCCACCCGCCGCTGCTGGTGCGTCTTGGTGTCCTTCTCCCGCAGCTTCCCCGTGCCGTCCACGTACAGGGCGCTCCGCAGCGTCAGAACGGCCCCGTCCAGGTCGACGGCAGACCATCGCAGCGCACACAGCTCACTCCGTCGTGCCCCTGTCGTCATGGCCACCCACACGAACGCGCCCCAGTCTGGGTCCTTCCACGCCTCAGTGACCAACCGAGCCGCTTCCGGGGCCGATGGTGGGTGTGGGTTGGGCTGAGGCAGCCCAGGCTTTTCCGCTTGATCTGCCGGGTTGACGGCGATCCAGCGCCACCGGACGGCCCGGTTCAGGGCACCGGACAGGATCCAGTGAATCTGCCGAATCGAGGCCGGTGCCAACGGCTTGCACTCATGCGGCCGGCACTTGTCGGTGCAGTCGTGCGGCCCTACCTTCCGGTGCTCGATGGCCTTCCGCGCGCCTCCACAGTGGTCCCGGCACTTCCGCAGCACCGCGTAGAACGACTCCAACGTCTCGGCGTCCAGTCGGCCCACCGGCAGCTTGCCCAGCAGCGGCCGGACGTGCTTGTTCAGCTTCCTGACGTATCCCTGCCGGGTCGACGTCTCCACGTCGAGCACTTCCAACCACCGGTCAAGCAGCTGATCGACGGTGGCACGGGTGCGCGGGTTGCGCCGGTCGTCCACCTGGGCGAGGAAGCGCGTACGCGCCTTCTCGGCTTCCTTCCGGGCGGTCGGGCCGGGCGGGACGGTCTCGGTCAGGTAATGCCGCTTCTTGGTGATGGGGTCGATGCCCGCGTAGACCTTCACCCTCAGTGAACCGCTGGGCAGCTCTTCGATCTCGCCGCGCTGGCGCTTCGCGCGCCCCGTCGATGTCCCCATGGAGACGACCGTAGCTCGCTCGCACCACGCGTAGCCCCACGGAAAGATCGCTGACCTAGCATTTGTGCTGGTGGGGCGGGCGGGGCTCGAACCCGCGACCGAGGGATTATGAGTCCCCTGCTCTAACCGGCTGAGCTACCGCCCCTCACACCGCGCCGGATCTTATCCCGCCCGGTGGATCACGGGCCAGCAGCGATCCGGCTCCACCTCATCACCGCCGTCGTCGCTTCAACAGCACGATGGGCAACGCGAGGATAACAGTGAGCAGCCAGCCGACTGCGATGACGCCCCAGAACCAACCCTCGCTCGGCTCACTGTCGTCGACGAACATGCCGATGGTCAGCAGCAGGCAGAAGCCGCCCATCAGCAGGGTGCCCAGCCCGCTGAGCACCATCACCGGGATCTCCCACCAGGATCGTCCGCTGGGTTCAACCTGCTCGGCAACTGGTCTGGGCTGCGGGATCTGGTCCGGTGTGCGGGCCGGCATGCTGACGTGCCGGTCGGCCGGCACCCGGGCGTCGATGATCTGGGCTGCCTCCGGGGGCAACTCGAACAGGGTCGGCTCGATGTCCAGCACTATGGCGTCCGCGCCGATCAGTTGACGCGCGCCGTCCGGCCAGGTGAGCAGGGCGGAGCAGTCGTCGTAGCGGACGGTCAGCGGCCGCTGCCCTCTGAGGTAGCTCACACCGTCCGTGCCGATACGGAGCCCACCGGCACCCTCCTTCGACGCGTACGTCGTGCCATCAACGACGCCGGCGGAGTGGGTGGGCGCGGCGACGAAGCCCGCCCAGTCGGCGGTGTGGCCGCCGGGCACCATCAGCAGCGCCGAGGCCGTCACCTCGCCGGCCACCTCGTGCAGGTCGGCGAGGCTGACGGCCTTCAACTCGGCCCGGTGCTCGTCGATGGTGGAGTTCGGGTGCCCGGTCAGCACGTTGAGAGCGTACGAGGGCAACCGCGCGGCATCGACCTCGGCGGTGCCGAGGACGTCCGCCCGCTTGGCGACGGTGGCGTCCAGGTCCGCCTGCTCGATCCGCCCCACTCGCATCTTTGCCAGTACGTCGACGAAGCCGCCGAGCACCGCGTCCTGCTTCTCCGGCAGCGCGTCGGCGAGTGCCCGCAGCATGGCGTACCCGTCGCCGCGGGGCTCGTAGCCCGTCGTGGTGGCGTAGGAGAGGCCGGCGTCCTGGCGCAGTGACCGGTACAGCTCGCGCTCCAGCACGCCGGCGAAGATGTTCGCGGCGGTGCTCCGTCGTACCACCGAGTCGAGCACCACGGCGCGGGCGCCGTTGACGAAGTAGGCAGGCGTCTGCGGCAGCGCCGACGACGCCACCGGGACCGGCTGCCGGACCCCGGTGGGAAGTGCCAGCCGTAGCCCGGCGGGCACCCGGTCACCGGCGATCCAGAGCACGGCGTTCTCCCGGGTGAACCACCGGGCCGCCCACTCGCGCAGGTCGTCGGTGGTGAGCGCGCCCAGCCCCCACTCCGGGTAGCTGCTCAACCCGAAGTCCCGGGCGCCGTGCCGCCACAGAGGGATCTCGTCGATCGCGGTGGCGCCCCGGCTGCTCCACTCGGTACGCAGGATCTCCTTCTCGACGTTGAGCCGGGCTGTCGGCAGGTCGGAGAGGTGCCCGCAGACGGCGGTGAGGAAAGAGGCGATGTCCGCCTCCGAGCCCTGGGTGTGGAACATGGTGAACGCGGGGGCCGTCGCACCGTTGACGTGGTAGTCGGCCAGACCGAGCGGTGCGAGCGCGAGGTGCTCGACGAGGTGGGTGACGCCGGCGCGGGCGAGGGTCTCGTCGGCGGTGCCGACCCGGAAGGTCAACCCGGCGTGCATCGGCCCTCCGGTGGGGGCCAGCAGCGTGGGCACGCCGTCCACGTCCAGGTGCTGGATCACGACTGGCCACCCTTCGCGTACGCCTCGGCACGGTACTCCGTGAAGCCGTCGACCCCACCGACGTAGTTCCAGGGGTACTTCGAGCCCAGGTTGCCGAGGGCGGTGAACTGGGTCGCGGCGGCGACCCACTGGTCGGTGAGGCAGAGCATGAGCGCGAAGGTCGAGCGGACCCAGACCCAGCCGGCCCCGTGGGTGAACGCCGGGTGCAGCACGGACCGTTCCGCAGCCTGTGCGATCTCGTCGATCACCGCCGGCTGTGCCAGGTAGTCGGCGCTCTCCTGGTCGTCGTCGATGTCCAGCCAGCGTTCCAGGTGCGCGTCGGCGATCAGTACGGCGTTGGGTGCCCCGTCGGGCGCGGTCCGGGCGCACTCCCGGGCAAAGGCGAACATCCGGTCCCAGTCGCCGCTCCACTTCGGGCAGAGCTGCTGGAGCAGGCTGGTCTGTGCGGGCAGGTGGTGGGGGTGGTGATGGGCCAGGCGGTCGTAGCGGCGGCGCGCCTCGGACTGGCCCAGCTCCAGACCACGGGCGATGGCGAGTCGCTCGGTCCAGGCCGACGGGTCGTCCGGGTACCGGGCGGTGACGTCGATGAGCACCTGCTCGGCGCGACGCAGGTGCTCGTGGAACTGGTCGAACTGGGACCGGCTGACATGTCGGGCCCGGTCGGCGCTGCGGATCCGCCAGCCGTCGCAGATGAGGTGGGTGCCGTGCAGGGTGCCGGCCAGTTGATCGGTGGGGTCGTCGTCGTACACGTGATGCAGGAACGCCCCGGACCCGACGTGGTCGCCGGCCTCCCTGACGAGCAGTGTGTGGAGCGCGGGGTCCCGGTCGGCGAACAACGCCTGCACGGCGGGCCAGTCGGCGGCGTCGAGCGCCTTACGCAGGTCGTTGACCTCGGGGTACGCGGCACCGGCGTCGAAGGTGGGGGCCGGTAGAGGGGCGGGCATGGCGGCGATCATAGATGATCAATTACGGCTGTGGGGTCCTCGTTTGAGGCGGGGCTCAGCCGGCGCGCAACTCCTCCAGCACCTCTCCGGCGGCGCGCCAGCCGCTGGCGAGAGCGCCCTGGATGGACGGGCTGTCGCGGTGGTCACCGGCCACGAACAGCCCTTCTCCCAACGACACGGGCTTGCGTAGCCGCCCCTGCGGTGGTGGCGCGGCGGGCAGCGCGTTCGGGACGGCCACTGTGGTGAGGTGTGTCCAGTCGGCGGTGGAACGGCCATACAGCCGGGTCAACTCGGCCCGTATGGTCGCCTCGGGTGGGGCGCTCGGGCCGACCACCGACGTGGCGACGAGGTGTCGTCCGGTGGGCGCGTACGTCGGGGCGGCGTTGCTGAGCACCACCGTGTTCGCCACGATCTCGCGCCGGTCGCCGTCGACGAGCAGGATCGGTTCGGTCAGCGGCGGCTCGGGCGCGCTGTGGTAGTAGGTGGTGTAGCTGTGCATCCGTACCGTGGCCAGGGTCGGCAGCAGCGCGGACGCGGCGGGTGGGTCGACGGCGACCACGACGGCCCGGCAGCGGATGTCGCCGGCCTGGGTGCGGACCCGACCGGGGGCGACTTCGGCGACCGGCATGTCCAGGTCGAGCAGGTCGGCGGGGAGCGGGTCGGCGATGGCCCGGGGCAGCGCGGCCATTCCCTCGGCGGGCAGGCCGATGCGGCCGCGGGCGAACGACCGCAGCACCATCGCGAGGACGTGGCTGGACGTGGCCAGTTCCTGGTCGATGAACACACCGGACAGGAACGGCCGCAGCAGCTCCTCGATGATCGCGTCGGAGAGGCCCGCCCGGCGGAGCGCGGTCTCGGCGCTGGTCTCCGGTGCGGCGAGCAGCCGGGACGTGGGCAGTGTGGCGCAGCCGGTGGCGAGCGCGGCGAAGCGCAGCCGGTCGCGCAGGGAGCCGATGCCGGCGAGCGCGGTGCCGGGGGCGCCGGTCGGCTCCCGCAACGGGTTGACCAGCCGCAGCAGGTCGTCGCCCTTGCGCACCAGCACGCCGGAGGTGAAGTACCCGAGGTCGAGCCGGTCGGTGTCGAGCAGCGTGCCGAGCCGGGGGTAGGCGGTGTTGAGCACCTGGAAGCCCCGGTCGACGAGGTGTCCGTCGACCACGTCGGTGGCGACCCGGCCGCCGAGTCGCCCGCTGGCCTCCAGCAGCCGCCAGGGCACGCCGGCGCGGTGCAGCCGGCGGGCGGCGGCGAGGCCGGCCAGGCCGCCGCCGACGATGACCACGTCGGTCTCAGCCAGCATCGCGCGCCTCCCGCTCACCGTTCGCCCGGGACAGCCGGCCCGGCCACCAGATCTTCGGCCCGATGTCGTACGCGAGTGCGGGCACCAGCAGCGACCGGACGATGATCGTGTCGATCAGTACCCCGATCGCGACCGCCGTACCCAACTCGACGAGCACCACCAGGGGCAACACGGCGAGGGCGGAGAAGGTCGCGGCGAGCACGATGCCGGCGGAGGTGATCACCCCGCCGGTGACGGCCAGGCCGGCGAGCACACCGGCGCGGGTGCCGCGCTTGACCGACTCCTCCCGGACCCGACTCATCAGGAAGATGTTGTAGTCGATGCCGAGCGCGACCAGGAACACGAACGCGAACAGCGGGAACGACGAGTCCACGCCGGGAAAGTCGAAGACGTGGCGGAACAGGATCGCGCAGAGGCCGAGTGTCGCCCCGAAGCTGAGCAGCACGGTGGCGATCAGCAGCACCGGGGCGATCAGCGCGCGGAGCAGCAGGGCCAGGATGACCGCGATGACCACCAGCACCACCGGGATGATGACGTTCTGGTCGCGCTTCGCGGCGTCCGAGGTGTCCACGTTGATCGCGGTGAAGCCGCCGACCACGGCGTCCGCGCCGGGCACCTGGTGTACGGCCACCCGCAGCTCGCGGAGGGTCCGCTCGGCGCCGTCGCTGTCGGGTGGGTCGGCCAGGGTCGCCTCCAGCTGGACCCGCCCGTCGACGACCTTCGGGGTGGCGCTCGGATCGGGTGGGCCGGTCTGCGGGCCGGTGGAGAGCGGGCGGACGTCGGCCACGCCGGGCACGCCCTGCGCCACCTGGGTGACCTGCCGGGCGGTCTGTTCGGTGGTGAAGATGGTGGCCGGGCTGCCCGTGCCGGCCGGGTAGTGCCGCGCGATCACCTCCTCGCCGTCGACCGAGTCGGTGCGCTGGGTGAACAGGTCGGACTGGCCGAGGGTGGTGGCGCCGAGCTGGGTGAGCCCGAGCGTGAGGACGGCCAGTACGACCGCGGTGCTCAGCCAGATCGGTCGGGCGTGCCGGGCCACGAAGCCGGCGATGCGGCTCCAGATGCCGTGCTCGGCGCGTGGGTCGGCCTGATCCTCCCGGGGCCGTCGGGGCCAGAACGCCCAACGGCCGCCGAGCACCAGCAGCGCGGGCAGGAAGGTGAGCATCACCAGCAGGGTGGCGCCGATGCCGATGGCGGCGACCGGGCCGAGCGCCCGGTTGGAGTTGAGGCTGGACAGCAGCAGGCAGAGCAGGCTGACGATGACCGTGCCGCCGGACGCGATGATGGCCGGCGCGGCGCCCTTCCACGCGGTGCGCATGGCGGCCCAGGGACGGTCGTGGCGGTGTAGCTCCTCCCGGTAGCGGGCGATCAGCAGCAGCGCGTAGTCGGTGCCCGCGCCGAAGACCAGCACGGTGAGGATGCCCTGGGCCTGCCCGTTGAGCTTCACCACGTCGGCGTCGGCGAGCAGGTAGACGAACACCGAGGCGAGGGCGTACGACATGCCGGCGGCCAGCAGCGGAAAGATCCAGAGCACCGGGCTGCGGTAGACGACCAGCAGGATGATCAGCACCACGACCAGGGTGACCAGCAGCAGTGGCCCGTCGATGGCGGAGAACACCTTGATCAGGTCGGCGAGCAGGCCGGCCGGTCCGGAGACGTCCACGGTGAGGCCGTCCCGGTCCCCGCCGGTGATGTCGCGCAGCTGTTCGACGACAGTGCCGATCTCCTCGCCCTCGGCGTCGTCCACCGGTACGACGATCTGGAGTGCCTGGCCGTCCTCGCTGGGGATGGGCGGGGGCAGCGGGGCGACCACGCCGGGCACCTGGGCGAACCGGGCCGCGTCGGCGCTCACCCGCTGCCGGTCGGCGTCGGTGATCCCGGAGGGCCGCTCGTAGACGACCAGAGCCGGGATGGTCTGCCGGTCGACGAACTCACCGGCGAGATCCTGGGCGCGGGTCGCCTCGGCGTCAGTGGGCAGGAATGCGGCGTTGTCGTTGGTGGCGACCTCGCTGAGGCGCCCGGCGTACGGGCCGGCCACGCCGCCGATCACCAGCCAGGCCAGCACGACCGCCACCGCGATCAGCGTGGCCCTGCCGCCTCGTCCGGACATCCGCACTCCACCCCAAGGATCGACGCATGAATCGACGCAGCGGGAACCTGAGCGTCGACATCGACCATCCTGCCGCTCAGGCAGGCCGAGGGAGGGTGAAACCGGGGCCGAGCACACGAAAACGCCCGTCGGCCGGAGGCCGACGGGCGTTGGGTGGAGAAGCTCCCCCGATTGGACTCGAACCAATAACCTGCCGGTTAACAGCCGGCTGCTCTGCCAATTGAGCTACAGGGGATCGTGCACCGCTCGGAATCGGATCTCGCCGACGCCGTGCGACGGGACAAGAGTACAGGACATTCCCCGGTGGTGGTCCAGTGGGTTCCGCCCCACCGCCCGATGATCAAGACGCGCAGGTCACGGTCCGGGAGGCATCGACAATCGGGGTAAATCGCCATCCGGGCACAAGCATGCTTGAGCGGAGAGCAGGATGGGTAGTTAGCTGCGGACAGAGGACGCAGGCGCGAATTGGTCGCCTTCCGACGGGGCAACTCGACGGAGCGACAGGCGCGTCAGGTACGGAAGGAGCCGCCATGCGCGGAAAGATCATGTTTCTTGGCGGGCTGGCTGCGGGATTCGTCCTGGGCGCCCGTGCCGGCCGGGAAAAGTACGAGGAGCTCGTTGTTCGGGGCCGCAAGGTGCTCGACCACCCGACCGTCCAGGAGGCGGCCGGGGTCGCGCAGGCCCAGGCCAACAAGTTCTACAGCGAGGGCAAGGACAAGCTCGGCCAGACCAAACTGGGCGAGAAGCTGGGCAGCGGCAACGGTAACGGCAGCACCGGCAAGCAGGAGCTGACCGCCGCCGACGACGCGTTCGCCGGCACGCCCGCAACCGTGGGCGCCAAGGCGGGCACCAGCACGGTCGGCACGACCTCCGGGTCGCCGTCGTCCACCAACAACCCCCGCACCAAGCCGTCCGGCTCGGGCACGAACGCCAGCACGCTCTGACCAACCGCACGTCGACGGGCCGGTCGCCGCAGGGCGACCGGCCCGTGGTCTGTCCGAGGTGCGGTCAGTCCTTGCTGCTGAACGCCGCGTCGAAGGCAGCGCTCGGGGCGTCGAAGGCCAGCCGGCGGACGAACTGCAACGCCTCCGGGGCGCCGACGAGCCGGTCCATGCCGGCGTCCTCCCACTCGATCGAGATCGGGCCGGTGTAGCCGATCGCGTTCAGCGCGCGGAAGCAGTCTTCCCACGGCACGTCGCCGTGCCCGGTGGAGACGAAGTCCCACCCGCGGCGCAGGTCGGCCCAGGGCAGGTGCGAGGCGAGTCGGCCACGCCGGCCGTCCCCGGTGCGCACCTTGGCGTCCTTGCAGTCCACGTGGTAAATCCGGTCGGCGAAGTCGAAGATGAAGTTCACCGGGTCCAGCTCCTGCCACACGAAGTGCGACGGGTCCCAGTTCAGCCCGAACGCGGGCCGGTTGCCGATGGCCTCCAGCGTCCGCTTCGTCGTCCAGTAGTCGTACGCGATCTCGCTGGGGTGCACCTCATGGGCGAACCGCACCCCCACCTCGTCGAACACGTCGAGGATCGGGTTCCACCGGTCGGCGAAGTCCTGGTAGCCGCGCTCGATCATCGACGGCGGCACCGGCGGGAACATCGCCAGGGTGTGCCAGATCGACGAGCCGGTGAAGCCGACGACGGTCTTCACCCCGAGCTTGGCCGCCGCCCGCGCGGTGTCCTTGATCTCCTCGGCGGCCCGCTGGCGGACCCCCTCGGGCTCTCCGTCGCCCCAGATCCGACCGGGCAGGATGTCCTGGTGCCGCTCGTCGATCGGGTGGTCACAAACCGCCTGACCGACCAGGTGGTTGGAGATCGTGAAGACCTCAAGGTTGTGCTTCGCGAGAGTCTCCCGCTTGCGCTCGACGTAGGAGTCGTCGGCGAGCGCCTTGTCGACCTCGAAGTGGTCGCCCCAGCAGGCGATCTCCAGGCCGTCGTAGCCCCACTCGGAGGCGAGCCGGCAGACCTCCTCGAACGGAAGGTCGGCCCACTGGCCGGTGAAGAGCGTGATGGGTCGCGCCATTGTTCTTCTCCCCTGTTGTCATGGGGGATTCCAGGTGCGGACCGGGGCGAGGGTGACCGGACGTACGCGGCACCGGGCGGTCACCGGTGGGTGCGGAACACACCTGGGCCCAGCGGGTTGCGCCTCCCACCGGGTCACCGGCCACCAGCACGGTCGCCGCCCCCACCTTATTTCCGCAGCACCCCATCGGGGAAGCCCTGCGGTCGGCCGATCATCCGATCATTTCCTCGGGTGCGGGCAGGGCGGCCCGCACGGCGAAACCGCCACCGGCGCGTGGGCCTGCGGAGAACGTGCCGCCGAGCCGCTCCGCGCGCCTGCGTACGCCGAGCAGACCCCGCCCGGCCCCCTGGCCGCGCCGGCCTGACGGCGCGGCACCGGTGCCCTCGTCGCGTACCTCGATGGTGATGCCCGTGGCGTCGTAGCGCAGGCGGACCGCTACCGGCGCGCCCGGGGCGTGCCGGCACGCGTTGGTGAGCGACTCCTCGATGATCCGGTACGCCACGACGTCGACCGGCCCGGGCAGCGGCCGGGGTTGCCCGGCCAGGCTCCACCGCACCGGCTGACCGGCGGCGAAGCCCTCCACCAGCGCGTCGAGCCGATTCAGGCTCGGAGTCGGCCCGGTCGGGTCGTCCGGCTCGTCGGGCCGGCGCAGCGCGTCACCCAGCCGGTGCCCCTGCACCAGCACCCTCCCGCGCCACTGCGCGAACCGCCCCATGCAGGTCAAGGTACGGCAGTCGGCTGTGAGCCGGTCCGCGGCGTCGCCGGAACGGCCCCCACCCGGGCGGCGGTCTCGGAGGCACCGCGTCACCGGGCCGCGTGCGACGGGCGAGATCTGCGGTCGCACACATCGGTGCGAGCGCTATACCTGCTAGTCATAGTTATGACACACAGGTATAGCGCTCGTGGGTGGCACCGCCTCGCCGCTCCGCCAGAGCCGACAAACCCGGCCGGTCGGGGCACGCCCGGCCCGGCCCGGCACGGCCGGCGCTGGAGCGGGAGGGGCCGACGCCGTGAGCGGCGGCCCCTCCAGGCTCAGTCGGTCAGGGCAGGGTCCACTTCTGGTTGGCCGCGTTGAGGCAGGTCCAGAGGTGTACGACGGTGCTGTCCGCCGAGTTGTTGCCGGAGACGTCCAGGCACTTGCCCGACGACGGGTTGCGCAGGGTGCCGTCCGAGGCCGCCGCCCAGTTCTGCGCGCCACTGCCGTTGCAGGTCCAGAGCTGGATCTTGGTGCCGTCGGCGGTGCCGCCGCCGGAGACGTCCAGGCACTTGCCGAGGGCCTTGATCGTCGAGTTCGGCGTCACGGTCCAGGTCTGTGCCGCGCTGCCGTTGCAGGTGTAGAGCTGGATCTGGGTGCCGTCGGCGGTGCCGCCGCTGCGCACGTCCAGGCACTTGCCGGCCAGACCCTTGATCGGGCCGACCCCGGTGCCGCCGCCACTGCCCTTGACCAGGGTGAAGTCGTCCAGGTCGAAGAGCCCCGTGCCATTACCGGTGAAGGTGAGGTAGAGGTTCTGGGTGCTGGACGGGACGTTGGACAGCGCCGTGGAGACGTTGGCGAAGGTCGTCCAGCTGCCGGTGTTCGGCACCGCGACAGTGCCGAGCACCGGGCCGGTGGCCGAACCGGTGCGCACCTGGATGGCGCCACCCGCGCCGCCGGAGACGACCCGGGCCGTGAACGAGGTGACCCCGGCCAGGTTGACCCCGTTGTACGCGGCCCAGTCACCCGGGTCGATGTAGCCGACGGTCTGCCCACCGTTGGCGCCCGCCTTGGTGAACGCGGAGACACCGTTGGCCGAGCTGAACGCCTCGGCCTGGATCGTGCCGGTGGGCGGTGGTGTGGTGCCCAGCTCCTTGACCCGGATGTTGCGGAACGAGGCGTCGTCACCGGTGCCGTGGTTCTGGATGCCGATGTGACCGGCCAACGAGCGGACCGGGTTGGTGTTGGTGAAGTCGTTGATCTTCACTCCGTTGAGGAAGATCTGCAACCGCTCGCCCTCGACCAGCAGTTCGTAGGTGTTCCACTCCCCCGGCGCGTTGAGTGCCGCGTCGCGGGCCGCCGTGTCAGCCGACTTGAAGGTGTAGACCGACCCGGTCGTGCGGTCGGCGGCGTCGGTGGCGTCGATCTGGATCTCGTAGCCGTTGTCCACCGCGGACCACGGGTCACTGGACGGCGGGAAGCCGATGAAGATGCCGGAGTTGTCGTCCCCGGCCAGCTTCCAGTCCAGCTTGAGCGAGTAGTTGGTGAACTGCTTCGTGTTGTACCAGTACAACCCCATGCCACCGACCGAGGTCAGGGTGGCGTCGGAGTTGGTGAAGTTGCCCGGACCGGCCTGCGACCAGCCGGCCGTCGAGCCGTTGAAGATCGGCGTGTAGCCGGTCTCGGGCCGGCAGTCGGCCTTGCTCCGGCCGGAGGCGTACCGGATGCCGCCGAGCAGGTGCGCCCGGAACGCCGGCTCCGCGTACGACGCCTGGGTGTGCCCGGCACCGGTGTAGAACGACCGGCCACCGTTGTAGCTCTTGCACCAGCTCAGCGGGTGGTCGGAGCCCATGCCGCCGCCGGAGTACGACGACTCGTCCAGCGTGGCCAGCACGTGGGCGGTGGACCGGGCGTTGGTCCGGTAGTTGTACCACTCGTCGGTGCGGGTCCAGGTCTGCGGCAGGTGCGCGGTCGCCGCGTGGCCCCGGTCCTCCACCTTCATGTTGGCCTGCTGGATCGCCGGGTGCGAGGCGAACCACGCGCCCACGAGGTTGCCGTAGAACGGCCAGTCGTACTCGGTGTCGGCGGCAGCGTGCACACCCACGTACCCGCGGCCGGAGGCGATGTACGACTCGAAGGCGGTCTGCTGGCTGGCGTTGAGCACGTCGCCGGTGGTGTTGAGGAAGACCACGGCCTCGTACTGGGCGAGGTTGCTGGTGGTGAACGCGGCGGCGTCCTCGGTGGCGGTGACGGTGAAGTTGTTCGCCCCACCCAGGTCGCGGATGGTCTGGATGCCGACCGGGATGGCGTCGTGGCGGAACCCGGCGGTCTTGGAGAACACCAGCACGTCGTACGGGGCGTCGGCGGCGCTGGCGGGGTTGGCCGGGGTGGTGCAGGCGATGACGGCGAGTGCGGCCATGGCCGCACCGAGGACGGGTCGCAGGAGTCTGCGCATATCGCTCTCCTAATTGCGGTTAGGAGGGGCCCCTCGCACCACACTAGGCGTTGACAAGAGGCCCCTCCGCTCAGCTCAGGGCAGGATCCACTTTTGGTTGGCGGCACCGCTGACGCAGGTCCACAGGTGGACCACAGTGCTGTCGGCGGAGTTGTTGCCGGAGACGTCGAGGCACTTGCCGGACGACGGGTTACGCAGCGTGCCGTCGGCCTGGGCCGCCCAGTTCTGCGCAGCGGTCCCGTTGCAGGTCCAGAGCTGGATCTTGGTGCCGTCGGCGGTGGCACCACCCGAGATGTCCAGGCACTTGCCCAACGACCTGATCGTGGAGTTCGGCGTGACCGCCCAGGTCTGCGCGGCGCTGCCGTTGCAGGTGTAGATCTGGATCTGGGTGCCGTCGGCCGTGGCGGCGCTGCGCACGTCCAGACACTTGCCGCCGAGACCCTTGATCGGGCCGCTTCCGCCGGTCGGGGGCGTACCGGTGACGAAGGTGAAGGCATCCAGGTCGTAGAGCGCCCCGGTGCCCGCCCCGGCGAAGGTCAGGTAGAGCGTGGTCGTGCCGGTCGGCGGGTTGGTGATCGTCCCGGTCACCGTGGCGAAGGTTTCCCAGCCGCCGGTCACGGGGACCGTGGCCGAGCCGAGCACCGTGCCGGTGGCGGAACCGGCCCGGACCTGGAGGGTGCCACCGGCACCCGCCGAGGAGACCCGGGCGTTGAACGAGGTCACGTTGCCGAGCCGGTACGGCTGGAACGCGATCCAGTCACCGTTGTTGATGTCGCCGACGGTCTTGCCACCCTCGGCCGTGGTCTTGCTGAACACGTTGATCCCGGACGAGGTGCCGTAGAACTCGGCCTGGCGGTGCCGCGGCGGCAGGGTGTGCTGGGTGTGCGTGGTCAGCCCGCCCGCGTCGGTGTACTCGGCGTCGAAGATCGCGAAGATGTTCGCCGCGTCGTCGTGCTCACCGTCGACCGGGATGGTGATCGAGCCGGAGCAGCCGGTCTGCGACGTGATCTGGTGCCCGTGCTGGTCGTGCCCGAGCACGTAGGTCATCTTGACCTTCGTGCAGTCGATCGTGCCGTCCTCCGGGTCGGTGACCGTGATGCTGAACGGCACCGTGTCACCGAAGCTGAACAGCTGCCCGTTGCCGGGGTTGTTGATGGTCACCGTGGGCGCGGTGTTGCCGACGCTGATCCGGACGCTGCTGCTGCCGGTGGCGCCCTGCGGGTCCCGAACCGTCAGGGTGGCGGTGTAGCTGCCGTTGGCGGTGTAGGTCTTCGTGGGGTTGGCCGCGGTCGAGGTGGTCCCGTCACCGAACGCCCACGAGTACGTCAGCGCACCGCCCTCGGGGTCGGACGAGCCGGCCGAGGAGAAGGTCACCGCGAGCGGTGCCGCACCGGACGTGCGGTTGGCGCTGGCCACGGCTGTGGGTGCCCGGTTGCCGCCACCGACGTAGTCGAAGCGGTAGAGCGCCGAGTTGGCGTCACCGTTGAAGTAGCCGGTGCCGTAGTCGAGCACGTAGTACGCGCCGTCCGGGCCGAACGCCGAGTCCATCACCTGCTTGCCGACCCAGGGAAAGGTGTCGATGGTGCCCCGGGAGCCGTCGGAGTTGACGTGGATCGGCTTGATCCAGCCACGGCCGAACTCGGTGGCGAAGAACTGGCCGTCGAAGGACTGCGGGAACTTGGTGGTGGAGGTCGACGAGGCGTTGTACCGGTAGACCGGGCCGCCCATCGGCGACTCGGAGCCGCCGCCGAACTCGGTCGGGGTGCCGGCGTCGCCGGCGTACCGGATCCAGGCCGGCTGGGCCGGCGGCAGGGTGGTCAGGCCGGTGTTGCGGAACGAGTTGTTGGTCGGCCCGCCGGTGCAGTTGTACTTCGCGCCGCCGGTGTTGGCGGCGAAGTCCCACTCGTTGTACGTCTCGGTGGAGGTGTTGGTGCCGGTGCAGTACGGCCAGCCGTAGTTGCCCGGCGCGGCGACCCGGTTGAACTCCACCTGGCCGGACGGCCCACGGGTGGAGCTGGTGGTGCCGGCGTCCGGCCCGTAGTCACCGACGTAGACGACACCGGTGGCCTTGTCCACGCTGATCCGGAACGGGTTGCGGAACCCCATCGCGTAGATCTCCGGCCGCGTCCTGGCCGTGCCGGGCGCGAACAGGTTGCCCGACGGGATGGAGTAGGTGCCGTTGGCGTTCACCTTGATCCGCAGGATCTTGCCCCGCAGGTCGTTGGTGTTGCCGGCGCTGCGCTGCGCGTCGTATGCCGGGTTGCGGTTGGTCCGCTCGTCCAGCGGCGAGTAGCCGGCCGACTCGAACGGGTTGGTGTCATCACCGGTCGACAGGAAGAGGTTGCCGGCGGCGTCGAAGTCGATGTCCCCGCCGACGTGGCAGCACACACCGCGGCTGGCTGGGACGTCGAGCACGTCGACCTTGCTCGCCTGGTTGATCGTGAAGTCGGAGTTGAGGGTGAACCGGGAGAGCCGGTTGACACCGTTCCAGGCCGAGAAGTCGGTGCCGGTGGCCGGTGCGTCGCCGGCCGGCGTCGACAGCGGCGGGGCGTAGTACAGGAAGATCTGGCGGTTGCTGGCGAAGCCCGGGTCGACGCCGACGCCCTGCAACCCCTCCTCGTCGTGCTGGTAGACCGACAGGGTGCCGATCACGGAGGTGGTGCCGCTCGCATCGGTGCGGCGCAGGGTGCCGTTGCGGGCGGTGTGCAGCACGGAACGGTCCGGCAGCACCGCCAGCGACATCGGCTCACCCATGTCGCTCACCCCACGGGCGAGCTCGACCTGCTGGAAGTCGGTCGCGTTGATCGTGTGGGCCTGCGCGGGGGTCGAGTCGGCGCCGAGGGCGACCGTCCCGGCCGCGACCACCAGCAGCGCTGCCGATCCGGCGGAGAACCATCGTCGGGATCGTTGTCTTGGAGCGTCCTTCATGGACATGTGTGCTGCCCCTTCCTGACGAGTGACTGCCAGGCGGGCGCGCGCCGTCGCGCCGGATGCCGTAGCGGTGATGGTGGGGGTCGATGGGTTACCGCGCCGCCGGTTCACCTCGACGAAACATTGTCGTGTTGGTCACGACACTAAGTTGGACCTGTCGATGTGTCCATACCTTCCGGCGATTCAGCATCAACTTTCGTCGATCTGATCGAAAGTTGCCGGTCAGGCCCGGCGGTCGATCGCCTGCCCGGCCAGCGCGACCAGCGCCGAGCGAGCCTCGTCGGCCACCGTCGCGGCCCGCAGGGCGACGAGCGCCGCCTCCGTCCGCACCCGGATCATCTGCTCGATCCGTTCTCGGGCACCGGTCGCCTCGATGATCGCGCGCAGCTCCGCCGCGCCGTCGGCGTCCAACGCCGGATTGCCGAACAGCTCCCGTAGCCGGGCGGTCTGCGACCGGTCGGCGGCACTGCGGGCCAGCGCCATCATCACCGTGGGCTTGCCCTCGCGCAGGTCGTCCAGGACCGACTTGCCGGTGACCGCCGGGTCCCCGAAGACACCCAGCACGTCGTCGCGAAGTTGGAACGCGTCGCCCAGCGGGTCACCGAACTCGCCCAGCGCGGCGATCAACTCCGGGCCGGCGCCGGCCAGGGCCGCGCCAATCTGGAGCGGCCGGGTGACCGTGTACCGGGCAGCCTTCATCCGTATCACGGTGAGCGCGCTGGCCACCGAGCCGTCACCCACGCCCGAGACCAGGTCCAGGTACTCCCCCGCGATCACCTCGGTACGCATCAGCGCGAACACGCCGTACCCCCGGTGCACCTGTTCGGTGCTCAGCCCGCACTCGTGGAACATCTGATCCGACCAGGCCGCGCAGAGGTCCCCGCAGAGCAGCGCCGTGTTGCGGCCGTACGCCTCGGGGTCACCGCGCCAGGACGAGCGGGCGTGCAGGTCGGCGAAGAGCCGGTGCACCGACGGCTCACCCCGGCGGCGGTCGCTGCCGTCCAGGATGTCGTCGTGGATCAGCGCGAACGCGTGGAACAGCTCCAGGGCGGCGGCCGCCACCACGATCGGGGTGCCGTCGGCCGCGCCCGCCCCGCGCCAGCCCCAGTAGCAGAAGAGCGGGCGCAACCGTTTGCCACCAGCCAGCACGAACCGTTGCAGGGCGGTGAACACGCCGCGGGGCGCGCCGTCGGGCCAGTCCGGGCCCTGCCGTTCGAGGAACCCGGCCAGCTCCGCGTCGAAGCGCGCCCGCAACCCGCTCGCGTCGGTGGGCGCGACGGTGACCGTCATGCCCCCTCCCCCGGCCCGCCCGTACCGCCGGCGCCCAACCCGGCCAACTCCAGCAGCAGCGCCTTGACCTCGGTGGCCGCGATCCGGTCCCGGGCGGCCGTCGGGTCGGAGCAGAGCAGCACCGGGGCGTCCGCCGGGTCGTCCGGCAGCCGCCCGTGCGAGCCCCGTACCGCCTGCGCGCCGGCGTCCAGGCCGACAGCGCTCATCAGGTACCGCATGCCGAGCTTCTTGCGGGCCAGGGCCAGCCCGGCGCGGGCCTTCGCGGCACCGGGGTTGGCCGGGTCGAAGAACAGCTCCGCCGGGTCGTAACCGGGCTTCCGATGAATCTCCACGAGGCGGGCGAAGTCCGGCGCCCGGGCGTCGTCCAGCCAGTAGTAGTAGGTGAACCAGGCGTCCGGCTCGGCCACCAGCACCAGCTCACCGGCGCGCGGGTGGTCCAGACCGTGCGCGGCCTTGCCCTCGGCGTCGAGCACCTCGGCCACCCCGGGCAGGTTGGCGCAGAGCTTCGCCACCGCCGGCACGTCGGCCGGGTCCTTGACGTAGACGTGGGCAATCTGGTGGTCGGCGACCGCGAACGCCTTCGACGTCCACGGGTCGAGGTATTCCATTCCGGCCTGGGTGTGCACCCGCAGCAGCCCTTCGGCGCGCAACAGCCGGTTGACGTCCACCGGCCGGGACACGTCGGTGATGCCGTACTCGGAGAGCACCACCACTGTGGCGTCGCGCGCCCGGGCGGCGTCCAGCAGTGGCCCGAGCACCGCGTCCAGCTCGGCTGCCGCCGCAGCAGCCTGGGCCGACGAGGGACCGAAGCGTTGCAGGTCGTAGTCCAGGTGCGGGACGTAGACCAGGGTCAGGTCGGGTGACACGTCGGCGAGGATCTGCTCGGCCGCCTGGCAGATCCACCGCGACGACGGCAACCCGGCCGTCGGCCCCCAGTAGGTGAACAGCGGGAAGGTGCCCAGCCGCCCGGTGAGCGCGTCGTGCAGCTCCGGCGGGTCGGTGTAGCAGTCCGGCTCCTTGCGCCCGTCGGCGTAGTAGACGGGGCGTGGGGTGACCGTCCAGTCGACGTCCGCACCCATGGCGTACCACCAGCAGACGTTGGCGACGGTGTAGCCCGGCTCGGCCTTGCGGGCCGCCTGCCAGAGCTTCTCCCCGCCGACCAGCGCGTTGTGCTGCCGCCACAGCAGCACCTCGCCCAGCTCCCGGAAATACCACCCGTTGCCGACGATCCCGTGCCCGCTGGGCGGCTCGCCGGTGAGGAAGGTGGACTGCACCGAGCAGGTCACGGCGGGCAGCACGGTGCCCAGCTCGGCCCGGAAGCCGCCGTCGGCGACCCCCCGCAGTCGAGGCATGTGCGCCAGTAGTCGTGGCGTCAACCCCACCACGTCGAGGACCACCAGTCGCCGGCTCATCGCGTCACCCCCATGCTCACGGATCGCTCTACGGTCAGGCCGAGGCCGACCAGTTCGTCCCGGGCGAAGGCCAGTTCCGCGGCGATGCCCGCGGCCAGCTCCGCGTCGGTGCCGGGCCGTCGTGCGGCCGGCAGCACCCCCCAGGTGTACGTCTCGACGTCGAGGTGGTCGCAGCCAGCGGTCGGGCCGTCGAAGAGCGCTCTCAGGGCCGCGCGAAGAACCGGCAGGGTCGAGCCGAGCGGTTCCTCGGGCGGGGCGTGCAGCGGCACGTGGTAGTGCACCCGCCACGGCCCGGGTAGCGCCCTGTCCAGTGCCTCGTCCAGGTCGTCGGCCGCGTACGCCGGGTCGGCCGGGTCGGCCAGACCGGCGCAACCAGCGCCCCGCGTCTGGTGCAGGAAGCGTGGCTCCACCCAGCGGCGCAACGCCTCGGCCCCACCATCCGGGTCGGTGGCCTCGACGGCGGCGGAGACCTGCACCTTCACCACCGGCAGCCCGGCCGCCCGCAGTCGTTCCAGTGCCTCGGCCGGCTCCTCCCAGGCGCAGGCCAGGTGGGCCAGGTCGACGCAGACGCCCAGCCGCTCGGTGTCCATCCCGGACAGCAGCTCGGCGGCCTGGCCGGTGCTCTCCACGACGCAGCCGGGCTCCGGCTCGAAGGCGACCCGCACCTCGCGGCCGGTGTCGCGCTGCACGGCGGCCAGGCCGGCGGCCAGCTGGTCGAGCCGGCGTCGGGCCGCGTCGGCCCGGTCGGTGTCCCACGGTTGCCGCCAGGCCAGCGGCAGGGTGGAGATCGAGCCCCGAGCGGCGTCGTCGGGCAGCAGGTCCGCGAGCACGCGGGCCAGATTCAGCGTGTACGTCAGGCGCTGCTCGGTGGTCCAGTCCGGGTGGTACACGTCCTGCTTGACCACGGGGGCCTGGAAGGCCGCGTACGGGAAGCCGTTGAGGGTGACCACCTCCAGACCGCGCGCGTCAAGTTCGGTGCGCAACCGGCGGCGCAGCGTCGGGTCGGCGGCCAGCTCGGCGGCGACCGGGGCGGCCAGCCACAGGCCGAGCCCGAGCAGGTCACTGCCGAGCGCCTCGCGGACCGGCACGGCGTAGGTGTCGAGTTGACCGAGGATGCCGGCGAGGTCCTCGGCGGGGTGCACGTTGGTGCAGTAGCCGAGGTGGACGGTGTCGCCGCCGGCATGTCGCAGGCGCATCAGCTGCCGCCGCGCAGGATCGAGTTGCCGGTCTGCGGGTCCACGGCGGTGACCTCCAGGTCGGTGAGGTCGAGCCGGCCGGACTGCCCGTAGAACTCCACCGGGTTGCGCCACAGCACCTGGTCGACGTCGTCGTCGCTGAACCCGGCCAGCAGCATCGCCTCGCCGGTGGCCCGGGTCAGCAGCGGGTCGGAGCGCCCCCAGTCGGCGGCCGAATTGACCAACATCCGCTCCGTGCCGTACTCCCGCAGCAGCTCCACCATCCGTGACGGCGTCATCTTGGTGTCCGGGTAGATGGAGAAGCCCAACCAGCAGCCGCTGTCCCGGACCAGCTTGACGGTCACCTCGTTGAGGTGGTCGACCACCACGCGTCCCGCCTCAATGCCGGATTCGGCGACCACGGCGAGGGTCCGTTCGCAGCCGCGCGCCTTGTCCCGGTGCGGGGTGTGCACCAGCGCCGGCAGGTCGTACGCCACCGCCAGGGCGAGCTGCGCGGCGAACGCCTCGTCCTCCTCCGGCGTCATCGAGTCGTACCCGATCTCGCCGACCGCCACCACCGCGTCCTTGTCCAGGTAGCGGGGCAGCAGGTCGAGGACCGGGCGGCAGCGCGGGTCGTTGGCCTCCTTGGGGTTCAGGGCCACCGTGGCGAAATGCCGCACCCCGAACTGACCGGCCCGGAACGGCTCCCACCCGATCAGCGAGTCGAAGTAGTCGGTGAACGAGGCGGCGCTGGTGCGCGGCTGACCCAGCCAGAACGAGGGCTCCACCACCGCGCGCACTCCGGCTGCGGCCATCCGTTCGTAGTCGTCGGTGGTGCGTGAGGTCATGTGGATGTGGGGGTCGAAGATGCGCATTCACGCCTCCCGGGGCAGTGCGGCGGTGAGCCGGTCGAGCAGGTCGGTGGCGTCGGCGGGCAGGTCCCGGCCGGCGGCGTGCCGTTCGGCGGCGAGCGCGGCCAGCATCGCGGCCAGCTCCCCGTCGGCCCGGGTGTCCAGGTCGGCCACGGCGGCGAGGGGGACGCCGCTGAACACGCACTTGAGCACCGCCTGCCGCCAGGCGGCCGGGTCGAGGTGTCGGGCGTACGGGCCGAGGGCTGCGGCGACCAGCCGGGTGTCGTTGGTGCGGATCGCGTCGTGCAGCAGCGGCACGCCGGCGGCGCCGATCGGCAGCAGCGGCAGTGCCCGCAGCACGGCTCGCCGCTCGGCCGCGTCGCCGTGCTGGTAGAGGCTGTCGGCGTACGCCGCGTGGTCGCCGGGCAGCGCCGTGAGCAGCAGCACCCGGGCCGCGTCGTCGGCGGTCCAGCCGGGCGCTTCGGGCAACGCGCCCCGACCGCAACGCCGACCTGCGGCGGGGAAGAGCCGGGTGATCGCGGTGGGCTCGGTGGTGACCCGGCGCAGCGCCGTGTCCAACCAATCGGGATCGGGTACGCCTCGCAGCGCGGCCCGTAGTGAATCCGGTGTCATCCCGTCTCCTCCCTCTTGCTGCTACGCGGTGCCCGCCACCTTTGCTTTGCACCTACATATGCACCGGCGCCTCTTTGGCGGGTGTCGCCTCGGTGGGTGTCGCCTCGCTGGGTGCAGAGCAAAGGGTGCGGGCAGGGTGGTAATCGGTGGCCGCGGCGGCGCGCAGGAACTCGATCGACCGGGCGGCCACGGCGGGCGCGGCGTGCGAGTCCCGGGGCAGCTCGACGGCGACCAGACCGCGGTAGCCGGCGTCGCGCAGCGCGGCCAGCACCGGTGGGAAGTCGATCTCGCCGACGCCGAACTCCAGGTGCTCGTGCACGCCCCGGCGCATGTCGTCGATCTGCACGTTGACCAGGTGGTCGGCCACCTCGGCGACGCACTGCGGCACCGGCCAGGGCTCCAGGCACCGGCAGTGTCCGATGTCGAGGGTGATGCCGAAGCGGGCCGGGTTGTCGAGAGCGGCGTGCAGCCGACGCCAGTCGGCGATGTCCTGCACCAGCATGCCGGGCTCCGGTTCGAAGCCGAGGGTGACGCCGGCGGTGTCGGCCGCGTCGACCACTGTGGCGCAGCCGGCCACCAGCCGGTCCCAGGCGCACTGCGGCGACACCGCCTCGGGTCGGACACCGGCCCAGAACGAGACAGCCTCGGCGCCCAGGTCGGCGCCGATTCGCACGGCGCGGCGCAGGAACTCGATCCGCCGGGTCGGGTCGTCGTGCAGCAACGTCGGAGCGTGTTTGTGCCACGGGTCGAGCAGGTAGCGGGCCCCGGTCTCGATCACCACGGCCAGTCCGAGCGCCTCCAACCGTTTGCCGACGGCGGCGACCCGGCGGGTGAGGCCGGGCGCGAACGGGTCCAGGTGGTCGTGGTCCAGGGTGAGCGCCACCCCGTCGTAGCCGAGGTCGGCGATGACGGCGAGCGCGTCGTCGAGCCGATGGTTGGCGAAGCCGTTGGTGCCGTACCCGAGGCGCAGCGTCGTGGTGTCGGCGGCCGGCGCACCGGGCCGGGGCTCGGGGATGCTCATGTCGGGGAGACCTTCCGGGCCAACCGTCGACCCAGCGGCGCGGCCGCCGCGACGGCCACCCCGAGCAGACCTGCTCCACCGCGCGCGGTGAGCGCCCCCTGGAGGGCGGGCAGCCCGGTGATCCCGGCGCCGACAGCGGCGCGGACCCGCCCGGCCGACGGGTCCCGGACCACCTCGGCCTGGGCCGCGCCGTAGCGGGCGGCGTACCAGCCGGCCAACACGGCAGGCAGCACCGCAACCCGCCGAGGGGCGGCGACAGCGGCGCTGGCGGCGACCAACGCGGTGCCCGCGAGGGTGCGCATCGGCA
The DNA here is from genome assembly GCF_900090275.1 of Micromonospora zamorensis. Taxonomy (NCBI): domain Bacteria; kingdom Bacillati; phylum Actinomycetota; class Actinomycetes; order Micromonosporales; family Micromonosporaceae; genus Micromonospora; species Micromonospora zamorensis. Next base: position 4,767,711 of record NZ_LT607755.1, read on the forward strand.
GTTTGGCGTCGGCGCCGGTGACCTCCCGGCGGGACAGCGCGGTGACCGTCCAGGTGTGCGCGGCAACCGTCGCCGCCGCCGGCAACGCCCGGGTCACCCGCCCACCGGACGCGCCGAGCAGCACATCCAGCCCCCGGCAGGCGGCCATCACGGCCGGACCGGCGGCGGTGTTCTTGGCCAGCAGGTCGTACCCCCAGATGGTGGCGGCCAGCGGCACGGCGAGCGCGACGGCGCGGCGACCGCCCACGGCGGCGGCCAGGCCCACGCCGGCGGCCGTGAGACCCGCCGCGAGGCCCACCGCGGCGGCCGGGGTGACCCGACCGCTGGGGATCGGCCGCTCGGGGCGTTCCACCGCGTCCAGGCCCCGGTCGGCCCAGTCGTTGGCGGCCATGCCGGCCCAGTAGAGCAGCACCGACGCGCCGGCCAGGGCGGGCGTACGCGGGCTCAGCGCGCCGGCCGCCGCCGCACCGGCGATCACGTCACCGGGCACCGAGAGCGCGGCCGGTGCCCGGACCAACTCGGCGAGATCAGCCAACGTTGTCATGGACACCGTCCCCGCCGGCGTGCAGCTGCCGGGTGAAGTCGCTCAGCCGGGCCCACTGCTCGCCCAGCGAGTGGGTGGGCGAGCCGAGCGGGTCCTTGAAGAAGAAGCCCAGCTCAGCCAGCGGCCCCACCTGCCCGGCGGCGTGCGCGGCGGCGGTGAGCCGGGCCAGGTCGAGCACCAGCGGCGCGGCCAGCGCGGAGTCGCAGCCGTGCCAGGTGAACTCCATCCGCATGCCGGTGCCGAGGAAGCCGGCGAAGGTGATCAGATCCCACGCGGTCTTGAAGTCGCCCAGATCCTCGACGTACTCGATGCGGGTGCCGCCCTGCGGGACGTAGCCCAGCGTCTCGCCGAGCACCCGCTGCTTGCTCTGCACCTTCGCCGCGTTGGCGGCCGGGTCGGCGAGGGTGGCGCCGTCGCCACCGCCCAGCAGGTTGACCCCGGACCAGGAGCGCACGGCCAGGTTGCGCATCGCGAACATCGGCGCGAGCACCGACTTGACGAGGGTCTCCCCGGTCTTGCCGTCATGCCCGGCGTACGGCAGTCGGGCCTCCTGGGCCAGCGCGGCCAGCGCGGGAAGCCGCAGCCCGGTGGACGGGGTGAAGTCGACGTACGGGCAGCCGGCCAGCACCGCCGCGTACGCGTAGAGGGAGCTGACCGGCAGCACCTCGTCCGGCCCGGCGAGGGCGGTGCGCAACGCGGCCGGGTCGGCGTGCCCGGGGTGCGGCTCCGGTGCCGGTTCGGTGGCGGAGACGTTGACCACCACCACCCGGTCCAGGTGGTGTCGCTCACGGAAGCTGGTGAGGTCGCGGACCACGGCGTCGGCCCGGTCGGCCTGGGTGGCACCGACCGGTGCCGGGCGCAGCTCCTGCTCGACGGCGTTCAGCTCGTCGGGGAGCGCGGCGACCAGCCGCCAGGGGATGACACCGGCGTCGGCGAGGGCCTCGGCGCGCTTGGACAGCGGGGTGGTGGCCAGGTCGTGCCCGCCGAAGACGAGGTCGGCGAAACTCGGCAGGGCGGGGCCACGCAGCTCGGGCAGCTCGGTGACGCAGCCGGTGGGCCCGGCCAGGCCAGCCCGCAGCGCGAGCCCCCCGACGATGCTGGTGGTCGCGACGGAACCGCGCGCTCCTACCAGCCAGACACCTGTTCGCATGGTGCTCCTTCCCCGTTCACGAGGAACCGCGGTACCGCTAAATATAGGAATATCAGAATATGTTTCGGAAAGATACGCCCCGGTTTTGCGGGGCCCCGTCCGCCCGTCCCACACCGGTTTGGCACCGGGTTCCGACGTCGGCGTCGGCGGCGACGACGCCGGACCGGCTTCCGGTCCGGGCGCGGGCAGACGGGGCTTGGTAGACAGGGTCGGGTCGGCGTCTCGACCCTGTCTCCCCCGCACCCGACCGGCCGGGGCGCTGATGCGTCCCAACCGGGCGTCTCAGGCCGCCGTGCCCACCAGGTCACCGACCGCAGCACGACCCGCCGGACGTCGGCGGGTGGTTGCGGTACGGGTGGGGGCAGCGGCGGGCGGTGCCATCAGGTCCTCCGGATCTCCGGATTGGTGGCGGTCCTCCGGTGCGGCCGGGGAATCCCGGTCCGGTCGCACCGGACGACCGTCCTGCTCGTGCGCCACCGGGCCGCAGTGCCCGGCCGCACGCTCTCCGACGCCGACCTCGTCCCGGCCGCGGGGCGCAATCCGCGGTCGGTCCCTCGCCGGTCGGCTTCGGGAAGCTGGTAGGGCGATGGTGGTGCGATCACCACCATCGCAGATGGTCGATGGTCAGACGGCCGCCGCGATCAGCGCCGGCTCCACCTCGGTCCAGGAGGAACCGAGTTCCGCCGAGCGGGTCACCGCGTCCAGCACGAGCTGGACCTGCAACGCGTCGGCGAAGGACGGAGTCGGGTCGACGCCGGTGGCGACCGCCTCGATGAAGTCGCGCATCTCGTGCGTGAACGAGTGCTCGTAGCCGATGATGTGGCCCGGAGGCCACCACGCCGACATGTACGGGTGCTCGCCCTCGGTCACCAGGATGCGGCTGAAACCCTGCTCCACGCTCGGCCTGGTGGCGTCGTAGAACTCCAGCTCGTTGAGCCGCTCCAGGTCGAAGATCACGCTGCCCAGCGAGCCGTTGATCTCGACACGCAACGCGTTCTTGCGACCGGTGGCGAAGCGGCTCGCCTCGTACGTGGCCAGGGCGCCGCCGTCGAGCCGTGCCACGAAGACCGCGGCGTCGTCGACGGTGACCGGCCCGGTGGGGGCGGTGTGGCCATCCACAGTGGCCGCGAGACCACTCGACTCGGCCGGCAACGGCCGTTCCTTGACGAACGTCTCGGTGACCGCGCTGACCCCGCTGATCTTCTGGCCGGTGACGAACTGGGTCAGATCGATGATGTGCGCACCGATGTCACCGAGCGCGCCGGAGCCCGCCCTGTCTTTCTGCAACCGCCAGACCAGCGGGAACTGCGGGTCCACGATCCAGTCCTGCAGGTACGTCGCACGGACGTGTCGAATCACCCCGAGTCGTCCGTCGGCGACCAACTGACGCATCATCGTGACCGCGGGGACCCGGCGGTAGTTGAACCCGCACATCGACCGCACCCCGGAGGCCCGGGCGAGTTCCGCCGCAGCGGTCATCGCCCGTGCCTCCGCCACCGTGTTGGCCAACGGCTTCTCGCACAGGACGTGCTTGCCGGCGGCCAACGCGGCGAGCGCGATCTCGGCGTGACTGTCGCCCGGTGTGCAGACATCGATCACGTCGATGTCGTCCCGGTTGATCAGGTCACGCCAGTCCGTGGTGTACGCGTCCCAGCCGAGCCGGTCGGCGGCATCCGCCACCTTCGTTGTGTCTCGACCGCAGATCAGCGCCATCCGGGCCCGCGCCGGCAGGTCGAAGACGCGGTTCACGGTGCGCCACGCCTGTGAGTGCGCGGCGCCCATGAACGCGTAGCCGACCATGCCGACCCGCAGTTCTTTGTCTGTCGTGGACAAGGTGGGTCTCCCCCCGGTATGTCAGAACCCGAGCTTGTCGTAGCTGCTCGCGTTCTCCTTGGTGATCGTCTCGGAGGCCAGGGTTACTTCCTTGGGAACCTGCAGTTCCGTCAGGTCGCCCAGGCCCCGGCCCTGCGCGATGAGCCGTGCGAGGGAGACTGCCGACGAGGCCATCGACGGGTTGTACGTGACCGTCGCCTTGAGCACGGTGTTGTCGGCCTTGATCGCGTCGATCGCGAGCTTCGAGCCGGCGCCGCCGACCATGAAGAACTCCGACCGGTTGGCCTGCTTGATGGCGGCAAGCACACCGATGCCCTGGTCGTCGTCGTGGTTCCAGACCGCGTCGATCTTCGGCAGCGCCTGGAGCAGCTGGGCCGCCTCACGCTGGCCGCTGTCCGAGGTGAACTCGGCGGAGCGACGGTTGTTCACCTTGAACCCGTAGGTCGCCAGGGCCGCCGCGAAGCCGGCGCTGCGCTCGACGGTCAGCGGGATCTCCAGGCCGGCGATCTCACCGATCACCGGGTTGGCGATGCCCTTGGCCTTGAGCTGCTTGCCGATGAAGTGCCCGGCCGAGACGCCCATGCCGTAGTTGTCGCCCTTGATGACCAGCCGCGAGGCCAGCGCGTCGGGGAACGCCCGGTCGAGGTTCACGATCGGGATGCCCGCCTGCATCGCCTGGAGGGCAACGGCGTTGACCTCCTTGCCGTCGTGCGGCAGCACGACGATGATGTCCGGCTTCTGGGCGATCAGGGTGCCGAGCGTGGAGCGCTGGGCCTCGGAGTTCGACCCACCGTCGACCTCCTTGAACTCCACGTCCGAGTAGGCCGCGGCCTGAGCCTTGGCGTTGGCGTGGATCGCACCCATCCAGCCGTGGTCGGCGGCCGGCGCCGAGAAGCCGATGACGACCTTCTTGCCCGGCGCGTTGTTGCCGGCGCTGTCTCCGGCGGCCTTGGTCTGGGTGCTGGCTGCCGGCGTCTCGTTGCTGGTGCAGGCGGTGAGAAGGGTGGCGGCGCCTACTGCGGCTCCACCGAAGAGCAACCGGCGGCGCGACAGGTCGCGACTGTGCTGGGTCATGAATGACCTCCTGGGAGCGGGATTTGAGTTGGTGAGGGTGTGCGAGGCCCGGCCACTGTCGAATTTCTCGACGTCGCCCGGGACAACGGTGCGGTGCGTCAGGTTGCGGTGGTGACCCTGTTCCGCGCGAGGAGCCGAGTGACGGACTTGAACTGGAACTGCTGGACCAGGACGGCGGCGACGATGATGCCGCCCTTGACCATGTTCTGCGCCTCGATGGAGAGGCCGTTGATGGCGAAGAGGTTGGTGATCGTGGCGAAGATGATGACGCCGAGCAGGGAGCCGACGATCGTGCCCCGACCACCGCTGAGCAGCGTTCCACCGATGATGGCCGCGGCGATCGCGTCCAACTCGTACAGGTTGGCCATCGCCGCCTGCGCCGAGGTGGCCTGCGAGGTGAGCATGATGGCGGCGATGCCGCAGCACAGACCGGAAAGCGCGTAGAGCAGCATGGTGTGGCGGCGGACGTTGATGCCGGCCAGCCGTGCCGCCTCCGGGTTACCGCCGACGGCGATGGTCCGCCGGCCGAAGGTCGTCCGGTTGAGCACTACCCAACCGGCCAGCACCACCGCGCCGAGGATGTAGACGAGGATCGGAATACCGATCACCTTGCGCGCCGCGATGTCGTTGATGAAGGTGCTGCTCGACACCTGGGTCTGCTTGTTGGAGATCGACGCCGCGAGGCCCCGCGCGGCCACCAGCATCGCGAGCGTCGCGATGAACGGCACCAACCGCCCGTACGAGATGAGCACCCCGTTGACCAGACCGACACAGATGCCGACCGCGAGGGCCGCGAAGATCATCCCACCGGCGCCGTAGCTCTGGGTGGCCACCGTGGTGCACCAGACGCCGGCCAGCGCGACGATCGCCCCGACCGACAGGTCGATGCCACCGCCGATGATCACGAACGTCATACCGACCGTCACCACGCCGACGACCGAGGCGAGCTGAAGGATGGCCAGGACGTTGTTCCAGACCCAGTTCGGGTCACCGTAGAGATCCGGCTTGGTCACCGCGCCAACCACGATCAGTGCGGCCAACACACCGATCAGACCGAGGTTGCGCTTGGCGCCGTCGCCGCCGTCGCCCCGCCACCAGGAGAGCCGACCCGCGGATGCTGCTTTATCGCCGGCCACCGCCGTCTCCGCCGGGTCCACCGGCGGCGACTGCGCCGGAAGCTGCGGGCGCTCCGGTGTCGCGGTGGGAGTGGGAGTCGCGTCGCTCATGCCGGTGCGCCTTCCATCAAGGACCCCGCCATCACGAGGTCAAGCACAGTGTTCTCGTCGAGTTCGCCGGCCGCGGCCTCGCGGACGACCCGCCCTTCCCGCATCACCAGCACCCGGTCGGACAGACCCAGCACCTCGGGCACCTCGCTGGAGACCAGCAGCACGCCGACGCCCTGGGCGGCCAACGCCCGGATGACCTGGTAGAGCTCAGCCCGGGCGCCCACGTCCACGCCCCGGGTGGGCTCGTCGAGCAGCAACAACTTCGTGCCGCCGAGCAACCACCGCCCGACCACGACCTTCTGCTGGTTGCCGCCGGACAGCGTGCGTACCGGCCGGTCGACGTCCCGGGGCCGCAGCTCCAGGGTCTCGGCGATCCGGTCCGCCTCGGCGCGTTCCTTGGCGGCGTTGGTGAAGCCGAGCCGCGCGTACCGGCCGAAGGTGGCCAGCGTGACGTTGCGGTAGATCGGCTCACCGAGCAGCAGCGCCTGGCTCTTGCGTTCTTCCGGGGCCATCCCCATGCCGGCCCGCACCGCCGCGCCCACGCCGGGACGCAGCACCTTGCCGTTCATCCGGACCGAGCCGGCCTCCGCGAGACGGGCGCCGTAGATGGTCTCCAGCAGCTCGGAACGGCCGGAGCCGACCAGCCCGGCAATGCCGACGATCTCCCCGGCACGCACGTTCAGCGAGACGTCGGCGAACTCGCCGGGCCGGGTCAACCCCTGCACCTGGAGCAGGTCGGCACCCTCGGCGTCGTCGCTGGGCCGGTCCGGGAAGACGTACTCGATGGTCCGGCCGGTCATCCGGCTGACCAGGTCGCGGGTCGGGGTGTCGCGCGCCGGCAGGTTCGCCGCGGTGGTCCGGCCGTCCTTGAGTACGGTGACCCGGTCGCCGATCTCGCGGATCTCCTCCAGGCGGTGGGAGATGTAGATGACGGCGATGCCCTGCGCGGTCAGCTCCCGGATGATCCGGAACAGGTTGCCGACCTCGTCATGGGCCAGCACGGCGCTCGGCTCGTCCATGATGATCAGTCGGGCCTCGTGCGACAGCGCCCGGGCCATGCTGACGATCTGCTTGCCCGCCGCCGGCAGCGACCGGACCATCCGCCCGGGCGGAATCTCGCCGTGGCCGAGCCGACTGAGGATCTGCCGGGTGTGCCGGGCCATCCGGCCGCGCCGGACGAACCCGAAGCTGCGGTATTCGTGGCCGAGGAAGGCGTTCTCCGCCACCGACAGGTCCTCGACGAGGTCGAGCTCCTGGTAGATGGTGGCGATGCCGGCCTTCATCGCGGCCTGCGGGTTGGCGAACGTGGCCGGCTCGCCGCGCCACTCCACCTGCCCGGAATCCGGTTGGTGCACCCCGGAGAGCACCTTGATCAGGGTGGACTTGCCGGCGCCGTTCTGACCGAGCAGACAGTGCACCTCGCCGGCACGCACCTCCAGTTGCACACCATCGAGCGCGCGTACGCCGGGGAAGGTCTTGACCACATCGGTGAGGCGCAGGACCACCTCGCCAGCGACGGTGTCAGCGGGAGCCTCGACCAGCGGTGCCTCGGCGACGGCCTCAGCCGACGCGGTGGCGGCGTCATCCTCGGGCAGAGCCACAGTCTCCTCCTCGCTCACGACAGGATCTCGGTCAACTTCACGGCACCGGCCGCTGGTCGCGACTGCGGGGCTCGCAAGCCCGGCTCACTGCTCGCGCTCATGACGCCTCCGCGAAGGCGACGTCACTCGCGAGCACCGCCGCCCCGGTGACACCGGCACGGCCACCGAGCTCGGACAGCACGACGGGCAGGTTGCCGGTGGCCAACGGCAGCGACCGGCGGTAGACCACGCTGCGGATCTCGGCGAGCAGGATGTGCCCGAGCTGGGCCAACCCGCCGCCGATCACGATCATCGACGGGTTGGTGAAGCTGACCAGGCCGGCGAGCACACCGCCGACCCGCCGCCCGCCGTCACGGATCAGCTGGATGCAGGCCACGTCTCCCTCGACGGCACCCTCGGCGACGTCGAGAGCCGTCACCACACCGCGCAGCGTCATCCGCTCGGCGAGCGCCGGCGAGACGCCACTGCGGGCGGCCGCAGTGGCCTCCTTGGCCAGCGCGGCACCGCTGAACAGCGCCTCCAGGCAACCGATGTTGCCGCAGGAACACATCGGACCGTGCGAGTCGACCTGGATGTGGCCGATGTCGCCAGCGCAACCGTCGGTGCCCCGGTAGACCTCGCCGGTGAGGTAGATGCCGCACCCGATGCCGGTGCCGATCTTCACGAAGAGGAAGTCGTCCACCGAGTGGGCGACCCCACCGTGCCGCTCACCGATCGCCATGATGTTGACGTCGTTGTCGACCACCGCCGGGCAGCCGTGCTCCCGGCTGAGCAGCTCGCGCACCGGGAACCGGTCCCAGCCCGGCATGATCGGCGGCGAGACCGGAACGCCGTCGCGGAAGCTGACCGGGCCGGGTACGCCGATGCCGACCGCGTCCAACCGCTCGTACGCGCCGTCGACCCGGGCCTTGTGCAGCAACTCGTTGACCCGTTGCAGGGTCACCTTCGGGCCGTTGCGGATGTCGGCGGCCTCGCCGTAGTGGGCCACCGGTTCGAGGCGGCCGTTGACCACCTCGATGTCTATCGAGCTGGCGCCGAGGTCGACGGCGGCGAAGCGGAGCTTCGGGTTGAGCTCGACCAGGGTCGAGCGACGCCCACCTCGGGAGGCGGCCAGCCCCGCCTCGGCGACGTAGCCCAGCGCGACCAGACGTTCCAGCTCGGCCAGCATGCGCGGGCGCGGCATCTGGAGCCGGTCGCCCAGCTCGGCCCGGGACACGGCCCCCTCGTCGCGGAGCAACCGCAACAGTCGTACGTGCAGGGGATCGACGGTCCGCAACGGGGGCCACCTCTTCATCAGCCTCGTTCACATCGACGTCATGTCGATGTGTTGTGTCCGACACAGTAGGAGCGTTCCGCGCCGCCTGTCCAGAGCTTCAACCGTTCCGAGACCAACTTTTGTCCGAAAGAACAAAAGCTACTAGTCGATCAAGAAAAGGATCACGGGCCGCCCGCATCCGCTTGCCAGCAGTTCCATCGATGGACACGAAATCGCCCCGCCAGCCGGACGTGCGGTGGCGGGGCGATTCGTGCGAGGCGGTCAGCTGCGGTCGGCGGATCCCCTCTTCTTGCGAAGCTTGCGGTCGTCGCGCAGCTCGACGTACGGCTCGTCGTCGACGTCGTGACCCGCCTCGATGGCGCGGCCCCGCTCCAACTCGGCGTCGAACTCGGCGCCCAGCAGGATCGCGATGTTGCTCAGCCAGAGCCAGACCAAGAAGATGATCACGCCGGCGAGCGCCCCGTACGTCTTGTTGTACGAGCCGAAGTTGCTCACGTAGAAGGCGAACAGGCCGGAGATCACCAGCCAGATCACCACGGCCAGCACCCCGCCCGGGCTGACCCAGCGGAAGCCGCCGTGCCGCGCGTTCGGCGAGGCCCAGTAGAGGATCGCGAACATCAGGCTGACCAGGATCAGCAGGACCGGCCACTTGGCGACGTCCCACACCGCGACGGCCGTCGAGCCCAGCCCGATCACGTCACCGACCGATTCGGCGAGACGACCGGTGAAGACCACGATCACCGCGCTGACCAGCAGCAACACCCCGACCACCGCGGTAACGCCGAGCCGGATCGGGAGCGTCTTCCAGATCGGCCGCCCCTCCGGCACGTCGTAGATGGTGTTCGAGGCGCGCATGAACGCGCCGATGTAACCGGACGCGGACCAGAACGCGGCCAACAGACCGATGATCGCCGCGACGCTGGCCAGGCCACCGTTCTGCTGGGCGGTGTCGATCGCGCCCTCGATGATCTTCTGGACGCTGTCGTTCGGCACTGCCTGGTTGACGGTGTCCTTGACGCCCTGGGTGGCACTCTTGCCGAGCAGGCCGAGGAGGGAGATCAGCACCAGCAGGCCGGGGAAGATGGACAACACCCCGTAGTAGGTCAACGCTGCCGCCCAGTCGGTCAGGCTGTCGTCCTGGAATTCGCGGACCGTCCGGCGCAGCGCCGCCTTCCAACCGCTGCCGGGCAGATCGGTGGGGCTGTCCGGCCCCGCGTCGGGCCCGACCGGCGCGTTCGCGGGATCACGCTCCCGCTGCCGCTGGGCGGAAGACTCGTCCGAGGCCATCGCCCCTCCTCTTCGTCGGTGGTGTCACCACCGGACATGCCCCGTGAACGCGCGCGGATAACCCCTACTTGTAGAGCAACCTGCCCATCCGGCGAGAGGCCACGAACAGGCCGACCGCCAGCATCGCCAGCAGGTAGAGCACGTCGAGCACCCAGACCCAGCCACCGCCGCCCAGCGCGACCCCGCGGATCAGGTGCACCGACCGGTACAGCGGGGTGACCTCGACCAGCCAGTGCAGCAAAGTCGGGTAGGCCTGCGCCGGCACGAAGGTGCCGGAGAACAGGAACAGCGTGAACTGCGCGGAGCCCACCAGGTCGAAATCCTGCCAGCTGCGCATGAAGGTGGATATCGCCATGCCGAGCGCCCCGAACGCGAACCCGACCAGCACCGCGGCCGGTAGGGCGGCCAAGGCGCGGCCGACGCTGGTCAGGTCCAGAGCGACCATCACCCCGAGGAACGCGGCCGAGTAGGCGCTGCCCCGCAGCATCGCCCAACCCAGCTCGCCAACGGCGATCTCGAACGGCCGTACCGGGGTGGCGATCATCCCGTCGTACAGCTTCATGTATTTCATCTTGCCGAAGAAATTGAAGGTGGTCTCCGCGAGCGCCCCGGTCATCGCCGAGGACGCGAGCATCGCCGGGGCCACGAACTCCGCGTACGAGACCAGTCGGCCGTCGGGCAGCGGCAGATCGCCGACGAGCGCCCCCACGCCCACCCCGATGGAGAGCAGATAGAGCAGCGGCTCCACGAAGCCGGACAGCAGCAGCAGCCAGTAGACCGACTTCAGTGCCGAGAGGTTGCGCTCGACCACCGACGCCGACCGCCGGGACGCGGCGGAGACATCGACCAGCCGGGGCAGGATCAGCGTGACCACTGCGGCCTCCCTAGACGACGAGCTTGCGACGGAACGTGCGCAACGCCAGCAGCCAACCGGTGACGGCCCAGGCGGCCAGGTAGAGCACATGCCCGGCGACCGACCACTGTGGGGCGATGCCGAGCGTGGCCGCGCGACACAGGTCGACGGCGTGCCACAGCGGCGTCACGTACGCCAGCCACCGCAGCGCGTCGGGCAGGGACTCCACCGGAAAGAACACCCCGGCGAAGAGCGTCATGGGGATGACGGCGAACCGGAACAGCATCGCGAGCCAACTGTCGCTGGACACCGACGCGGCGTACGCGAAGGTCGGCGCGGCGACGGCCAGCACGAGCAACGCGACCACCGGCAGGGTGACCACCGCCCACGGCGACCGCAGCGCCCCGAACAACCCGGTGACCAGCAGAAACGCCACGATCGTGGTGAGCACCCGGAACAGCACGAAGGCCAGGTGCCCGGCCACGATGTCGCCCACCCGCAGCGGCGACGCGCTCTGCGCGAAGTAGGTCTTGACCCACTGGAAGTTGCTGAACACCGGCCAGGTCGAGTCACCGACGGTCACCTGGAGCGCGGTCGAGGCGATCAGCCCGGGCACCAGCCAGTCGAGGTAGCGCACCCCGCCGACGCCCTGGTCGATGTAGGCGCCGACGCCCAGCCCGAAGCCGAGCACGGTCAGCACCGGCAGCAGGAACGACGAGAACACCCCGGCCCGCCAGGTGCGTCGTAGACCCACCAGATAGTGCTCGAAGACCGCGTACGCCGGCACCCACGGGAACCGCCCGCGCGTCGCTGTCGCCACGCTCACCACGACCACCCCCACCCACCGTGCCGACCACCACGACCTGTCTACCCCCGGGGTACGACAGGCCGCCGGTCACCCTACGACGCCCCCGGAGGCGTGTCGCCCGGGTTTCAGCGCGGTGATCGACTCGGTTTCACGGAACTCGCGGTGTCCACGTTGCCCGGACAGCCCGACTTCCAGAAAGCGGAGTCGATCAACCCCCCGGGACGGGTGCGCGCGCAATTCACGCCTGCCTCGCGTGCCGGTCAGGCCGGCCGGCGCGCGCGGACCAGTGCCTGGACGGCGTAACCGAGCAGCAGCAGCCCCGCACCGGTGCCGACCACCCGACCCGCGGCGACCGCCGAGCCGAACGCGGCCACGAGCCCCGCCGCCGCCACCACGCACAGCGCGACACCGAGCGGCCTGAGCAGCGGGTCTCGCAGCAGCGGAGCGAGCGGGAAGAAGTGCAGCCCGACCACCGCGCAGACCAGCACCGGAATGTACTCGGACCGGTCGGCGGCAGCCAGCAGGACGGCGCCCAGCCCGGCGGCGGCGAACTCGGCGACGACGATGAGCAGGTACCGCCGGTTGGTCGCCCGCTCCTGCGCACCGCCACCCTCGCCCCGGGGACGGCCAGACATCACACCGCCCAGCACGGCGGTGATCATGGACGCCACGCTGCCGACCACCAACAGGGCGCGCCACGGCTGCTCCACCGCCGGCACGCTGAACCAGACCGTGGCGAAGATGCCCAGGTAGAGGGCGGTCAGGCCGGCCTGATGCCGGCTGTTGGTCGGCATGTTGGACATGGAACCCCCGTGGTTGGCTGCTGAACGGGCGGATGCGCTCGCCGGGCTGGCGATGCTACGCAAGGTCACCTGCATCCACCGGCCCGTCGGTCGGGCGATGTTACGCCCAAGATCGAATGCAGTCGAACGGCGATCGTTGGCAGCTGAGCGGTGCGACACGCCGGAGAAGTTGTCGCTGCGCTGCCAACGATCAGCCGAGGTCGGTCAGTCGACCAGGGTGCGGCCGGTCAGGTGCAGGAAGACGTCCTCCAGGCCGCTGCGCCGCACCAGCACGTTGGCCGGGTTGAGCCCCAACGCGGTGACCTCGGCGACCGCCGCGTCGCCGTCGGGCACGTAGAGCAGGACCCGGTCGGGCAGCACCTCGACCCGCTCCCCCAGCCCGTCGAGCTTGCTGGCGAACGGTTCCTGCGACTCGGCGGCGAAGCGCAACTCGACCACCTCGCGGGTGGAGTGCCGCTCGATCAGCGCCCGGGGCGACCCCTCCGCGACGATGCGGCCGCCGTCCATCACCACCAGCCGGTCGCAGAGCTGCTCGGCCTCGTCCATGTAGTGCGTGGTGAGCACCAGCGTGACGCCCTGCTGCTTGAGCCGGAACAGCCGCTCCCACACCAGGTGTCGGGCCTGCGGGTCGAGCCCGGTGGTCGGCTCGTCGAGCAGCACGATCTCCGGGTCGTTCACCAGCGCGCGGGCGATGGTCAGCCGACGCTTCATCCCACCGGAGAGCGGGTCGACCTTGCTGTCGGCGCGCTCGGTGAGCTGGACGAAGTCGAGCAGCTCGTCGGCCCGCTCGCGGGCCGCCCGCCGTGAGATGCCGAAGTAGCGGGCGTAGACGGTGAGGTTTTCCCGGACCGTCAGCTCCGGGTCGAGATTGTCGAGCTGCGGGCACACCCCGAGCCGCGCCCGGATCGCCGGGCCGTCGACCACCGGGTCCAGGCCGAGGATGCGCAGCTCGCCCCCGCTCGGTGGAGAGGTGCAGCCGACCATGCGCATGGTGGAGGACTTGCCGGCGCCGTTGGGCCCGAGGAAGCCGAACGCCTCACCCGAGCGCACCTCGACATCGATGCCGTCCACGGCGGTGAAGCCACCGAACCGCTTCACCAGCCCGCGAGCCTGAATCAATGGTCGCCCCGAAGTCACCGCCCGACCCTAACCGCCCGGTCCGACAGCCCTCCACGCAAATATCCGCCCGTGCCCAACCGGCCACCCCGTCAACGGCGAAACCCCGATCGGTGCCCCACCGGTTTGCTGATCGACGTGTATCGTCCCCTCGTGCCGCCCATCAGCTCGCCCGATGGTTCTTCGTCACCCGTCCGACCAGCCAACTCTCCCGCCGGTGAGCCCGCGACGGGCCCCAGCAGCGCGGCCCCGCGACCGCGACCATCAGCCGAGCTCACCGCGCCCACCGAGCTCACCGCGCCCGCCGAGACCCCTGCGACCGGCGACGACCCGAGCAGAGACGACCCCACCAGGCACGACCCCACCAGGCACGACCCAAGCAGGGACAACCCGACCGGCGACGGCGACTCCGTCGCCGAACGGGCGACCCGGGATCTGGCTGCCCAGTTCGAGGACGAGAAACCGGGCCGCGTGTTGTCCGGGCCGGCGGGTCTGCTCCTCACCGCGGCGGCGCTGGCGGTTGGCGCCCTCTCCCTCTGGCAGGTGTTCCGCCCGCTGTCGCAGGGCAGCAAGTATTACTTGATCATCTTCCTGGCCGGCGTACTCCCGCTGGTCTTCCTCGCCTACCCGGCCGACCTGCGGCTGCGGGCCCGCCTGGCGGCCCGGCGCGGACGACGCAGCACCAAAGGCAGCGGCAACCACGACACTGACGCACCTGTCCTGACACGGCTGGCCTCCACAACGCCCACCGCAGCGGACTGGGTCCTGGTCGTGCTGACGGTGGCGGCCTGCCTCTACCCAGTCCTGCCGGTCCCGCTCGGCTCGGGTGGCGGCGGCTATAACGCCTTCCTCGACCGGCAGGGTCTGCTGGTGCCGGCGGACCTGGCGATGGGCACCATCCTGCTGCTCCTGCTGCTGGAGGCGTGCCGACGCACGACCGGCTGGATCCTGCCCGCGGTCTGCCTGCTGTTCCTCGGCTACGGCTACTACGGCGGGTTGCTCCCGCAGTCGTGGCCGGTCGCCCATGCCGGGCTCGACTTCAGCCAACTGGTGGACGCGTTCTACAACTCCGACAGCGGCTTCTACGGCACTCCGCTGGACGTGGCCGCGTCGTACATCGTGCTGTTCACCATCTACGGCGCTGTGCTGGAGCTGTCCGGGGCCGGGCGGTTCTTCGTCGAGCTGTCGGCTGCGGCGTTCCGCCGCTCGCGTACCGCCGCCGGACGGACGGCGGTGGCCTCCGGCTTCCTGCTCGGCACCGTCTCCGGCTCCGGGGCGGCGACGACAGTGAGCATCGGGGCGGTCACCTGGCCCCTGCTGCGCCGCGCCGGCTATCCCCCGGAGCGGGCCGGCGGCATGCTGGCCGCGGCCGGGGTTGGCGCGATCCTCTCCCCACCGACCCTGGGTGCGGCGGCGTTCATCATCGCCGAATACCTGGGCGTCTCGTACCTCCAGGTGCTGGGCTGGGCGACGGTGCCGACGGTGCTCTACTACCTCGGCATCCTGCTCTCGGTGGAGATCGACGCGCGCCGCTCCGGCGTACGCCCCGTCGTGATCGACGTCGGTTCGCCCTGGCGTCTGCTGGCCCGTTTCGGCTACCACTTCGCCTCGCTGATCGCGATCATCGTGTTCCTCGCGGTCGGCGTGTCCGCGACGAGGGCTGTCGTCTTCGCCACCCTCCTGGCGGTCGCGCTCTCCTTTTTGGACCGCACGAAGGACCGCGCGTACCGGCTCACCCCGGCCCGGCTGATGGCCGCGCTCGTCACCGGCGTACGCGGCGTGCTCGCGGTCTCCGCGGTCTGTGCCGCCGCCGGCATCATCACGGCAACCACCACGAAGACCGGCCTCGGACCGCAGGCGGCGGCGTTGCTGATCGGTGGGGCGAAGGCGGCCACCTCGGACCCGACACTGGTCCTGGTGCTCACCGCGCTGCTCGCGGCCGTCGCCCTCAGCCTGCTGGGCCTGGCCGTGCCGGTCACCGCCTCGTTCGTGATCGGTTGGGTGATCGTCGGCCCGGCTCTGCTCGACCTGGGCGTGAGCGCGCCCGCCGCGGCGATGTTCGTCTTCTACTTCGCGGTCCTGTCCGAGGTGTCCCCGCCGACCGCGCTCGCCGCGGTGGCCGCGGCCGCGGTGACCGGCGGCCGGCTGGTGCCGACCATGTGGCAGACCCTGCGGTACGCGCTACCGGCCTATCTGACCCCGATCGCGTTCGTCATCACCCCGGCCGGGCTCGGTCTGCTCGGCATCGGTGGCGTCCAGCGGATCGCCTTCGCCGCCGTGGTGACCGCGTTCAGCGTGGCGGTGCTCGCCGTCGCCGCCGGTGGCTGGCTGCCCGGGGTGGGGCCCGCCGGCGCCCCGGAACGCGTGCTCGGTGCCCTCGCCGGTGTCACCCTGCTCTGGCTCGAACCCGTCCCGGTCATGGTCGGCGCGGCACTGGCCGCCGTCGCGGCGGCAGGTGTGTTCGTCCGACGTGGATCCGCCGGTCGGCCATCGTCCGGATCACCAGCAAATCCTGTGGAGGAACAACTGTGAGACGAATCGACGTACGCCTCGCGGCGGGCCTGAGCGCTCTCGCCCTCGTCACGGTCGGCGCCACGGCTTGTGGAGGTCAGCAGGGCGGCGCCGACAAGGACGACGCGGCCAGCGAGGTCACCTGCGAGGTGACCAAGGAGACCCGTGTCGGCATCGCCACCGGCAACGCGACGGGCGTCTACTACGTGGTCGGCAACGCCCTGGCCGGGCAGTTGTCCGGGGCGACCGGCGGCAAGCTCACCGGCACCGCGGCCGAGACCGGCGCCTCGGTGCAGAACGTCGAACAGCTCGTCGGCGGCCAGTACGACGTGGCGTTCTCCCTGTTCGACACGGCGGTCAACGCGGTCGAGGGCAAGGGCAGCTTCACCGCGCCGCAGCCGGTGGAGGCGCTGGCCCGCATCTACGACAACTACACGCAGGTGGTGGTCCGCAAGGACTCCGGGATCACCTCGGTGGCCGACATGCGCGGCAAGCGGATCTCCACCGGTTCACCGAAGTCCGGCACGGAGGTGATCGCCAACCGGCTGCTGGAGGCCGCCGGTCTCGACCCGGCCAAGGACATCCGGGCGCAGCGGCTTGACCTGACCAAGACGGTCGAGGGGGTCAAGGACGGCAGCGTCGACGGGTTCTTCTGGTCCGGCGGTCTGCCCACCGGGGGCCTGACCGACCTGTTCACCACTGCCGGCGACTCGGTGAAGTTCGTCGACATCGCGCCGTTGCTGCCGAAGATGACCGCGTCGAGCCCCGGCTACCAGGAGGGCACGATCGGGCGGGACGCGTACGGGACGGCGACCGACACCCCGACCATCGTCGTGCCCAATGTGCTGTTGGTCCGCAAGGACCTGGACGCCAATGTCGCCTGCGCGATCACCCGGACGGTGTTCGACAAGCGCGACGCCCTGGCCCAGGCCAACCCGGCGGCCAAGGGGATCTCGCTGGAGAAGGCCCGCAGGACCCTGCCGGTGCCGCTGCATCGCGGCGCGGATAAGGCGCTGAAGGATCTCGGCGCCAACTGACCCAACCGGTCAGAGATCGGCCGGCGCGGTGGCGGCACGGGCCGCGCCGACCAGACGGTCGGTCTCGGCGAGCAGTGCCTCGTCGTCCGCGGGGGTGCCGGGGTCGAGTCGGACCGTCCAGGTCAGACCGTCGGCCCCGGCCACTCGGCGGGCCGCGACCCGCGCCGCGCCGCCGGGCACCGGCTGGTGCTCGGTGTACGCGACCGAGCGGGTCACCCGCGCCCGCACCTGGTGCGGCAGCTCGCGCGGGTCGAGGAGGAAGTACGTCTCGGCCGGGCCGTCGGCGACCACCGTGTAGCCGTCGCGTTCGACGACGGTCTCGGCGGGGGTGACGGTCAGCTCCCGGCCGGACCAGACCGCCTTGAGGATGGTGTGCCAGCCGAGCCGGTGCCCTCGACCGGGCAGCCACAGCCCGAGGTTGGTGGCGACCACCACTCCGTCGCCCTCGCCGTTGCCAACGGCCGCCCATGCCAGCACCCGCTCGTCGGCGGTCAGCGGCGGGCGGTCGGCCGGCGGCAGCTTCGGCTTGCGGCTGAACAGTCCCATCTAGAGGCCTCCCGCAGCCTGCTCGCGCAGCGCCCGGGCGTGCTGCTCCAGGGACAGCAGCTCACCGAAGGCGGCGAAGTACTCGTCCTTGTTGTTGACCGGGTTGATCCGCTGGATGCGGGACTTGATGTCCCGGATCCGGGAGGTCACCGACCCGAACTGCACCCGCGCCATGGTGATCGACACGTAGCGTGGGTCGGCTTCCCCGTCGATCCGCAGCGGCTCCACCGCCAGCTCACCGACCAGCGCCGCCGACGCCAGGTCGTCGCAGGCGTCGCGGACCGACTCGATCCACACCGCGCCGCCGGTCGCTGACGCGGCACCACCGGCTGCCGCGATGGCCGCGCGCACCCCGACGTGCACCGGGTGGCGGTATTCGGTGGCCTCGACCGCGTCGAACATGGGCCCGGCCAGGACCGGCTGCTGGAGGGCGAGTTTCAGCGCCTCCCGCTCGACCATCGACAGCGGGCTGTCCGGGGTCGGCTCGGGGCGGGCCGACGTGGGGCGGGCGGCGGGTGCGGCGTCGCGGGTGCCGGGCGGCGGGGTGTTGGCGGCGGCGAGCACCGCCCGCTGCACCGGCTCGATCTCCATGCCGAGGTCCATGGCGAGCTTGCGGACGTACTCCGGGCGCTTTTCCCGGTCCTTGAGTCGCGCGACCAGCGGCGCGGCGTGGCGCATGGCCTCGACCCGGCCGTCGACGGTGTCCAGGTCGAAGCGGCCGATCACGTGTCGCAGCGCGAAGTCGACAAGTGGCTCGCGGCGCGCGACCAGGTCACGCACCGCCAGGTCGCCCTTGGCCAGTCGCAGGTCGCACGGGTCCATGTTGTCCGGGCTGACGGCGATGAACGTGCGCCCGACGAAGCGCTGGTCGTCCTCGAAGGCGCGCAGCGCGGCCTTCTGGCCGGCGGCGTCGCCGTCGAAGGTGAAGATGATCTCGCCGGCCACCTCGTCGCTGTCGAACAGGAGACGGCGCAGAACCGAGATGTGGTCCGCGGCGAAGGCCGTGCCGCAGGTCGCCACGGCAGTGGTCACCCCGGCCAGGTGGCAGGCCATCACGTCGGTGTAACCCTCGACGATCACCGCTCGCCCCTGCTTGGCGATCTCCCGTTTGGCCTGGTCGATGCCGTAGAGCACGTGCGACTTCTTGTAGATCGGCGTCTCGGGGGTGTTCAGGTATTTCGGGCCGTCGTCGTCGTCGAAGAGCTTGCGCGCGCCGAAGCCGATCACGTCGCCGGCGAGGTCGCGGATCGGCCAGAGCAGCCGGCGGCGGAACCGGTCGATCAGGCTGCCGGAGCGGGCCTCCCGGGACAGCCCGGCAGTGACCAGCTCCTGGTGGGTGAAGCCCTGCTGGCGCAGGTGCTTGGTGAGCAGGTCCCAACCGTCCGGCGCGAAGCCACAGCCGTAACGCTCGGCGGCGGCCCGGTCGAACCCTCGCTGGGCCAGGAACTCCCGCGCCGGCCGGGCACCCGCGGTGCTGAGCTGCGCCCGGTAGAACTCGACCGCGGCGGCGTGCGCGGCGACCAGGCGCTGGCGCTGGCCCTGCTGCGGGCGAGGGCGCGGGGCGCTCTTGTCGTCCTCGATGTAGCGCAACTGGATGCCGGCGCGGCCGGCGAGCCGCTCGACGGACTCCACGAAGCTGAGGTGGTCGGCGTCCATCAGGAACTTGATGGCGTCACCGCCGGCCCCGCAGCCGAAGCAGTACCAGACGTTGCGGGCCGGGGAGACGTTGAACGACGGGCTCTTCTCGTCGTGGAACGGGCACAGACCCTTGAGGTTGCCGCCGCCGGCGGACTTCAGGGTGACCGTCTCGGAGATCACATCCCCGATCGAGGTGCGTTCCCGGACCAGTGCGATGTCCTCGTCCCGGATCCGCCCAGCCATGCGCCACCCCCTCGGCGTACATCCTGCCCTGCCGGGCCGACGACACGCCGGCCGGGGGACGCCGGTGTGGCGGCCACCGCTGCCGGCTGGGCGGTTCCGGCCCGCAGGCCGGGCCCGCCCGGGGACCATGACCAGATGCGCAGGGTACGGACCGACGTCCCCCGCCTGCCCAGATGGTTGGCCGGTCGGATCGGGCTACGCGGGCAGGCCCCGCCTGCGGACGAGGCCGGACACCGCCATGCCACCTGGTTGGAGCTCTTCCTCGACCTCATCTTCGTGTACGCGCTGGCGGCGGTCGTCGCCCGGCTGGGCAGCGACCCGACCCCGTCGCCGAGCGCCGTGCTGGCCGTGATCGGGCTGTTCGTGGTGATCCAGTGGGCGTGGGTGGGGCAGGTCTTCTACGACACCCGGTTCGACCCGGATGACGCGCTGCACCGGGTGCTGGTGCTGTTCGCGTTGGTCGGCGCGGGCGCGATGACGCTCGGCGTCGACGAGGTGCCGGAGAGCGTGCTCCTGCCGGTCGGGTACCTGATCGTGCGCGGGGTGCTGCTCCTCCTGTACCTGCGGGCCCGGCCGACCAGCCCGATGGCCGGCATGGTGACGACGGTCTACCTGATCGGCTTCGGGTCGGGCTGGCTGATCTGGCTGGTGTCGCTGACCGCGCCCCCCGACCGGCGCCCGACGCTGTGGGTGGTCGCGATGGTCATCGAACTGGCCACGCCCTGGGTCGGGGCGCGCTGGCTCAACCGCTGGCCGGTGGACAACCGGCACCTGCCGGAACGGATCGGGCAGTTCACGATCATCGTGCTGGGTAGCGCCCTGGCCAGCCTGCTCTTCGCCGTGCCGGACCATCCCCCGCCCCACATGATCCTCACCGCCGGGTTGGCCTTCCTGATCCCGGCGGCCGTCTGGTGGGTCTACACGACCTTCGTCACCACCCGACTCCTCCAGAGTCGTCTGCGGGGCGGGCAGGCGTACAGCTACCTGCACATTCCGCTCGGCGGTGCGCTGCTGCTGCTCGGCTGGGCGCTCGGGCAGGTGGTCCGGCTGGTCGACGACGACGCACCCCGGCTGCCGCTGGAGCTGCGGCTGCTGCTGGCCGCCTCGATGGTGGTGTGGACGGTGTGCGGCCTGGCCCTGTACTGGTTGTGGACCCGGCCGAGCCTCGCCCGGTTGGCGATCGCCGCCTACGGGGTGGTCTCGGTCATCGTGATCACCGCGACGGTGCACGAGCCGAGGCTGATGCTGTCCCTGCTCGCCGCGGCGATCGTCGGGTACGCCGTGCTGCTCAGCCGCCGACTCGCCCGAGCCAGCGAGTCGACCCAGACGCCCGAGGGATGATCCGCCCTCAGGCGGCCGCGGCCTGCTCGGCCACCACAGCGGGGGTGTCCTCCTCGGCGGTCACCTGCCGGTTCCAGTCGGCCTTGGTGGAACGCCAGCCCTCGTCGTCCATGCCGCGCCGCCAGTAGCCGGAGATGGAGAGCCGATCGAGAGGCACGCCGCGCTCGCCGCGCAGCAGCCGGCGCAGGTCCCGGACGAAGGCAGCCTCGCCGTGCACGAAGGCGTGCACGGTGCCGGCGGGGAACTCCAACGCCCGCACCGCCGCGACCAGCGCCTCGCCCACCGGGCTGTCGCCGCGGTGCAGCCAGGTCACCTCGACCGCGCCGGGGCTGAGCAGCTTCTGCTCATCCGCCGGGTCGGCGATCTCCACGAAGACGTGGGCCGGTGCCCCCAGCGGCAGCCGTTCCAGGGCGGCGGCGATCGCCGGCAGGGCGCTCTCGTCGCCGACCAGCAGGTGCCAGTCCGCGTCCGGGCTCGGGGCGTACGCGCCGCCGGGGCCGACGAAGTGCACCGGGTCACCCGGGCGCAACGCGGCGGCCCACGGGCCGGCCAACCCCTCGTCGCCGTGGTGCACCACGTCCACGGTCAGCTCCTCGGCCAGCGGGTCCCAGCGTCGCACCGTGTACGCGCGCAGCCGGGGCCACTGCTCCCGGGGCAGGTCCCGACGGATCGCGGCGAGGTCCAGCGGCTGCGGATAGTCGACACCGGGCTGCGGGAACACCACCTTGATGTAGTGGTCGGTGAACTCGCCCACCGGCAGACCGGTCAGCTCGTCCCCACCGAGGACGAGCCGGATCAGATGCGGGGTGGGCCGCTCGGTGCGCAGCACCCGGGCCGAGGTGACGTTCCTGGGGCGTTCCGTCATATCAGTTAGGCTAGCCTAAGCTGCCCCGTCGTGGGTCGGCGGTGTGTCCCCGCCGACGAGACGGGTGTGCCAGGTCACCGCCGCCGGGTCGGTGAGCGAGGCGACCTGGTCGATCACCACCCGCAGTCGGGCGGTGTCGTCCGGGGCGGCCCGCCACAGCGGAGCGAAGATCGGGTCGAGCCCTTCCGGAGCCCGCCGCACCAGCGCGGCGACCAGCTCGGCCAACATCGTCCGCTGCCGCTCGTAGCGGCCCCGGAAGCCGGTCCGACGCATCACATACCGCAGCGCGATGCCCTTGAGCAGGGCGCACTGCGCCCGGACCAGCCGAGGCACCACCAGGTCGGCGGCGTAGCGGCGATGTGGTCCGGGGCCGAAGCGCTCCTCCGTGGCAGCCACCGCAGCGGACACGAAACGCCCGGTCACCCCACTGGTGGTGGCCTTCAGCGCGACCTGCGCGCGATGACTGCCGTCGTAGCCGGCCAGAGGGGCGAGCAACGGGTCGGCCAGCAACTCGACCAGCACCTCGGCCAGGTCGGCCGCCGACTCCCCGGAGTAGGCGCCGGCCACGTCGGCGCAGAGCGCGGCCCGCTCGTCGGCGTCGCCGAGCAGCGGACGCAGCGACACGTACCCGCCGTGGATGCCGTCCTCCACGTCGTGCACCGAGTACGCGACGTCGTCGGCCCAGTCCATCACCTGCGCTTCCAGGCAGCGCCGGTCGCCGGGCGCACCCTCCCGGATCCAGTCGAAGACGGTCACGTCGTCGGCGTACACCCCGAACTTGCGCTCGCCGGGGCGGCGCGGCCAGGGGTACTTGCCGATCGCGTCGAGCGACGCCCGGGTCAGGTTCAACCCAGCGGACGACCCGTCCGGGGCGAGCACCTTCGCCTCCAGCCGGGTCAACACCCGCAGGGTCTGCGCGTTGCCCTCGAAGCCGCCGCACGGTGTGGCCAGCAGATCCAGAGCCGCCTCGCCGTTGTGCCCGAACGGCGGGTGCCCCAGGTCGTGGGCGAGCCCCGCCACGTCCACCACGTCCGGGTCGCAACCCAGCCGGGCGCCCATCTCCCGGGCGATCTGGGCCACCTCCAGCGAGTGCGTCAGCCGCGTACGCAGGAAGTCGTCGGTCCCGGCGGTGTGCACCTGAGTCTTCGTGGCCAGCCGCCGGAACGCCGCCGAGTGCAGCACCCGGGCGCGATCACGCTCGTACGGTGAGCGGCGGTGCCCGGTGTCCTTGGGCGGCTCCTCGACCAGCCGGGCGTCCGCCGCAACAGGCTCACTTCTCACGCAGCCGCCGTTGTTCGCGACTGCGGGGCTCGCAAAACCGGCTCACTCCTCGCGCTCACGGCGCCACTGCTGTTCGCGACTGCGGGGCTCGCAAAACCGGCTCACTCCTCGCGCTCACGCAGGACGCAGAACTCGTTGCCCTCGGGATCTGCCAGCACCGTCCACTCCACGTCACCCTGACCGATGTCGACGTGCCGGGCGCCCATGTCGACCAGCCGCTCGACCTCGGCCTCCCGGTTGGCGGGGCGCAGATCGATGTGCAGCCGGTTCTTGCGGTCCTTGGCGTCGGTCACGGGCACGAAGACCAGGCCGGGCAGGCGGTCCGCGGACTGGCGGATCTCCACCTCGTCCGGACTCTCGCTGACGACCTGGTAGCCGAGCGCCTCGGCCCACCAACGGGCCAGTCGCGCCGGATCGCGGGCATCGACGGTGAGGTTCTCCCAGACGCTGGTCATTCAGTCACCTTTCCCGTTCGACGGCATACGCAATCGGCCGTGTGCGAGCGAGCCAAGATTACGCCCGCCACCGCTGGTCGACCCGCCCACGACGCATCGACGATTGGCCCACAACCGCCGATTGGCTTGGAGTTGTCAACCGATCGCTGAGGGTTATGGGCTCGCGGGCGGAAGTCGCGGCCGGTAGCGTTCCCAGCGCGGAACGTGACCAGCCGACCGACATGCGGAGCCCGACCGGTAAGGGGAAATCTCGTGGACGCGGACACGGTGGTGGGAACGGAACTACGCGGGCTGCGCCGCCGCCGGCCCGAGATCGCCGGCACGGTCCTGGCCGGCACCGACGGGCTGCTCATCTCCAGCGATCTGCCCAGCACCGACGCCACCCATCTCGCCGCGCTCGCCGCAGCCAGCTTCGGGCTCGGCCACCGGGTGGCCGACACGGTCCAACGTGGTGAGTTCCGGGAGTCGGTCGTCTGCACCACCGCCGGTTGCGTGGTGACCTACCCGGCCGGGCGCACCGCCCTGCTGACCCTGGTCACCGTGTCTGCGGCCGAGGATCTGGAAGCGCTGCACGAGGAGGCCCGTGCCGTGGCCCGTCGGGCGGGCTCGGTGCTGGACAGACGCGGTGGGGCAGTCGGCGCCACCTCGATTCAGGACGCGCACGGGCCGCTCGCCGTGCGTACGCCGATGGCCACCCTGCCGGCGCAGTTGCGCCGCTCGTCCCGGCCCACCTGGCGTCGCCCGCCGATCTGACCGCAACCAGCCAAACCTCCTCGACGGCACAGCTCGGGCCTGCTGCACAAGAACTAGCCGGCGGCCGTGCGGGTGGCCGGGCGCCTGGTGTCGACGTTGCCGGTCATGGCGTTGAGGATGGCGGGTAGTTCGGCCACGGTCTGGGCTGGCAAGCCGGTCACGGTTTCCTCGGCCAGACCATGCCACAACTCCTTGACCCGGCCGGCAAGCGCCTTGCCGCTGTCGGTGAGTTCGACGATGCTGGCGCGCTTGTCGGAGGGAGCGGGCCTGCGGCGGATGTGGCCGGAGGCTTCGAGCTTGCGCGTCATGAGCGTGACGCTGGGCGGCTCACAGCCGAGCGCCTCGCTGAGCTGGGCCTGAATTCTCGGGCCGGTCCGGTCGAGTTCGAGCAGGAGTGCCTCTTGGCCAGGGTGCAGGCCGAGGGGGGCCAGCAACGCGGCGGCCCTGGCCCGGTGGCGCAGGCTCAGCAGGCGGATGGCCTGGTTGAGGGCGTCGGCGTACTCAAAGTCCACGAACTCTCCTTGACAAGTTAGTTACGCGCATAACATTATGCGGATAACTAATTCTAGCAACACCGAGGAGCCCGACATGACCGTGAAGGTCGCTGTCATCTACTACAGCGCGACAGGCAGTGTGCACACACTCGCGGAGGCCGTCGCCGAGGGGGCCGCCTCGGCCGGGGCCGTCGTGCGGCTGCGGCGGGTCGCCGAGCTGGCACCCGACAACGCGATCGACCAGAACCCGCAGTGGCGGCGGCACGCCGACGCGACCGCGTCGATTGCCCAGGCATCCCTCGAGGACCTGGCATGGGCCGACGCGTACGCCTTCGGGACGCCGAGTCGATTCGGCGCGCCGGCCGCGCAGCTCAAGCAGTTCATCGACCAGGCCGGCGGGCTGTGGCGGGAGGGGAAACTGGCCAACAAGCCGGTGACCACCTTCACCTCGGCGTTCAACCGGCACGGTGGCAGCGAGGCAACGATCTTGTCGCTGAGCAACGTCTTCTACCACTGGGGGTCGCTGATCGTGCCGCCCGGATTCACCGATCCGGTCGTGTCCGCCGCAGGCGGCAACCCCTACGGCACGTCGCATGTGGCCAGCCCGAACGGAGACGGCCCCGATGCCGCGGCGCTGGACGCGGCCAGGTACCAGGGACTTCGGCTAGCCAAGATCACACTTCAGCTGCTGGGCGACCGCGTCGTCACGGATGCCGTCGTGGGTGACGGAAACAGCCACGGAGCTCTCGCCGGAGCAGCCTCCCGAACCGCCTGAGCGGCGGGTAAGCAGGGAGAGAAGTCATGACAAGCACCAGCACCGCAACTCAGCGGGCCAGGCTGCAGGCCGGATCGTCCTGGATGGTCCTGGCGCTGGCATGCGCCTGCCAGTTCATGGTGATCCTGGACGTCTCCATCGTCAACGTCGCGCTGCCCTCGGTCCAGCGGGATCTCGGCTTCACCGCCACCGGCCTGGCCTGGGTGGTGAATGGGTACGTGCTTACTTTCGCCGGCTTCATGCTGCTGGGTGGCCGGGCCGTCGACCTGTTCGGCCTGCGCCGGATGCTGGTCGCCGGGCTGTTCCTGTTCTCCGCCTCAAGTGTGGTCGGTGGCCTGGCAACCGCTCCGGAGATCCTGGTGGGGGCCCGCGTCGCGCAGGGTGTGGGCGCCGCCATGCTGGCCCCGGCCACGTTGGCCGTGATCAACACCTACTTCACCGAGCCGCAGGCGCGGGCCCGCTCGTTCGGCGCGTGGTCCGCCTCGGGCGGTGTGGGCGGGATGGCCGGCGCGCTCGCCGGCGGTGCCATCACCACGGGCCTGTCGTGGCGGTGGGTCTTCCTCATCAACGTACCGATCGGCGCCGTGCTGATCGTGCTGGCCATGATGTCGCTGGTCCGCACGCGAGCCAGCCGGCGAGAACCGCTCGACCTCGGTGGCGCGGTCACGGGCACGGCGGGGCTGGCCGCGTTGATCTACGGGGTCATGCAGAGCGCCGACCAAGGCTGGATGTCCGTG
This sequence comes from Micromonospora zamorensis, assembly GCF_900090275.1. Lineage (NCBI taxonomy): Bacteria > Bacillati > Actinomycetota > Actinomycetes > Micromonosporales > Micromonosporaceae > Micromonospora > Micromonospora zamorensis. The sequence continues at coordinate 4,793,958 of NZ_LT607755.1, forward strand.
CGGGTTCTCGGGCCAGCCGTGGCGGGCCTGCTCCTGCTCGTCGTCTTCGCCGTGGTGGAGGCGCGTGTCGCCACCCAGCCGATGGTGCCCCTGCGGCTGTTCAGGATCCGGACCGTGGCCGTCAGCAACGCCATGTTGCTGCTGTTCGGCGGGATCGCCATCGCAATGTGGTATTTCACGTCGCTGTTCATGCAGAACGCACTCGGCTACAGCGCTCTTGAAGCCGGGCTCGGGCAGACACCCGCGGCGGTGGCGTTCGTGGTGATCGCGCGACTGTCCGCCAACCTGCTGCCCCGAACCGGTGCACGCCCTCTGGTGCTGGCCGGCAGCGTCTGCTTCGTGGCCGGCTTCGGCTGGCTCGCCCAGGCCCACACGGACAGCGACTACGTCACAAGCGTGCTCGGACCCACGCTGCTCATCGCCGTCGGCATCGGCCTGACCTTCCCCACCCTGATGGCTGCGGCCACCGCCGACGCACCCGAAGGCGACGCGGGCATCATCGGCGGCCTGGCCAACACCGCCAGCCAGATAGGTGGCTCGGTAGCCCTGGCCGTACTCGCCACAGCCGCCAGCGCCAAGGTCGGAACAGACGCCGCCGACGCAGGCACCCCTGCCGCCCTCGCCGCCGGCTACGACCTGGTCTTCCTTATGGCAGCCGGGATCGGCCTGGCTATCGCGACAGTCAGCCTGCTGCTACCACCGCATCGCCGCGGCTGACCACGGCGGCGCGGCGGCGGACCGGGTCACCGGTCCGCCGCCGGCCCACGTCAGCGGCTGTCCGACCCGCCGGTCTCCACCACGGCCCGGCCGGCCTCCAGCCGAGCCACCGGCACCCGGAACGGCGAGCAGGACACGTAGTCCAGGCCGACCTCGTGGAAGAAGTGCACCGAGTCGGGGTCACCGCCATGCTCGCCACAGACGCCGAGCTTCAGCCCCGGACGGGCGGCCCGGCCCTCCTCGGCGGCGATCCGCACCAGCCGGCCGACCCCGTCACGGTCGATCGACTCGAACGGCGAGATGCCGAAGATGCCCAGCTCCAGGTATCGCCAGAAGAACGCGCCCTCGACGTCGTCGCGGGAGAAGCCCCAGCCCATCTGGGTCAGGTCGTTGGTGCCGAAGGAGAAGAACTCGGCCGCCTCGGCGATCTGCCCGGCGGTCAGCGCCGCCCGGGGCACCTCGATCATGGTGCCGATCAGCACCTCGACCCCGCTGTCCCCGACCACCTCCGCGATGATCTTCTCGGCCTCGGCGCGGACGGTCTCCAGCTCCTGCACGGCCCCGACCAGCGGCACCATGATCTCCGGCTTGGCCACCCCGCCACCACGGGCGCAGGCGACGGCAGCCTCGGCGATGGCCCGGACCTGCATCGCGAACAGGCCGGGGATGACCAGGCCGAGGCGGACGCCCCGCAGCCCGAGCATCGGGTTCTCCTCGTGCATCCGCCGGACGGCGGCGAGCAGCGCCTCCTCCTTGGCCACGTCCTCGCCCCGTTCCTGGGCGACCGCGACGTTGACCGCGAGCTGCTCCAACGGAGGCAGGAACTCGTGCAGCGGCGGGTCGATCAGCCGGACGGTGACCGGCAGGCCGTCCATCTCGCGGAAGATCTCCTCGAAGTCGGCCCGCTGCAACGGCAGCAGCGCCTCCAACGCCGCTTCCCGCTCGCCCGGGGCGCGGGCCAGGATCAGCCGCTCGACCAGCTCCCGCCGGTCGCCGAGGAACATGTGCTCGGTGCGGCACAGCCCGATGCCCTCGGCGCCGAAGCGCCGGGCCCGGGCGGCGTCCGCGCCGGTGTCGGCGTTCGTGCGGACCGCGAGCCGCCGCTTGCCGTCGGCGTGCGTCATGATCCGGTGTACGGCCCGGACCAACGCGTTGTCGATGTGCTCCGGGTCGAGGCTGCCCTCGAAGTACTGCACCACCTCCGACGGCATGACCGGCACCTCGCCCAGGTAGACCTTGCCGGTGGTGCCGTCGATGGACACGACGTCGCCCTCGTTGACGGTCTGCCCGGCGACGGTGAAGCGTTTCGCCGGGACGTTCACCTCGATCTCGTCGGCGCCGGAGACGCAGGTCTTGCCCATGCCGCGGGCCACCACCGCCGCGTGGCTGGTCTTGCCGCCGCGCGAGGTGAGGATGCCCTGGGCGGCGATCATGCCGTTCAGGTCGTCCGGGTTGGTCTCCCGGCGGACCAGGATCACCGACTTGCCCTCGGCGGCCATCTCGACGGCCCGCGCGGAGGTGAAGACCACAGTGCCGGACGCCGCGCCGGGCGAGGCGCCGATGCCCTTGGCGACCGGCTGGAAGTCGTGGTCGAGCTGGAAACGGGGGAACATCAGCTGGGCCAGCTGCGCCCCGTTGACCCTGTGCAGTGCCTCGTCCAGGTCGATCAGACTCTCGTCGACGAGTTGCCCCGCGATGACGAACGCGGCGGCGGCGGTGCGCTTGCCGACCCGCGTCTGCAGCATCCAGAGCTTGCCGCGTTCGATGGTGAACTCGATGTCGCAGAGGTCCTTGTAGTGCTCCTCCAGCCGAGCCATGATGCCGAGCAACTGGTCGTAGGAGGTCTTGTCGAGCTGTTCCAGCTCCTGCAGGGGCACGGTGTTGCGGATGCCGGCGACGACGTCCTCGCCCTGAGCGTTGGCCAGGTAGTCGCCGTAGATGCCCTGCGCGCCACTGGCCGGGTCACGGGTGAACGCGACACCGGTGCCGGAATCCGGGCCGAGGTTGCCGAACACCATGGTCACCACGTTGACCGCGGTGCCGAGGTCGGTCGGGATCCGCTCCTGGCGACGGTAGAGGATCGCGCGCTCGGCGTTCCACGACTCGAAGACCGCCCGGATGGCCAGGTCGAGCTGTTCGCGCGGCTGCTGCGGGAACTCCCGACCGGTGTGCTTCAAAAAGATCTTCTTGTACGCGTCGACCAGCCCACGGAGGTCGTCGGCGTCCAGGTCCAGGTCGTTGTGGGTGCCCTTGGCGCTCTTGGCCTCGTCCAGCGCGTGCTCGAACTCCTCGCCCGGCACCTCGCAGACGGTCTTGCCGAACATCTGGATGAGGCGGCGGTAGGAGTCCCAGGCGAACCTGTCTGCGCCGCCGGAGGCGGCCTGGCCGCCTTCGCCGCCGGCCTGCGCGGAGAGCCCGACCACGCTCTGGTCGTTGAGGCCGACGTTGAGGACGGTCTCCATCATGCCGGGCATGGAGAACTTGGCGCCGGAGCGGACGGAGACCAGCAGCGGATCCTGCGGGTCGCCGAGACGCTTGCCCATCGCGCGCTCCAACGATTCCAGGTGCGCCTCGATCTGAGCGGCGAGCCCGTCCGGCTGCTGGCCCGTCGCGAGGTACGCCTTGCAGGCCTCGGTGGTGATGGTGAAGCCGGGCGGAACGGGCAGGCCGAGGTTGGTCATCTCGGCGAGGTTGGCCCCCTTGCCGCCGAGCAGGTCCTTGAGATCCTTGTTTCCTTCAGAGAAGTCGTAGACGTACTTGTGATCGACGGTCTCTTGCGCTGCCACCAGAGCCTCCACAACACACGCGCCGGATTGACACTTAACGAAGGTTCAGTTTTCTTCTACCCCGCAGCGGACCACCGGTAATCCCCGGGTCGACGCCGATCGGTGGGCGAAGGTTAAGCGAACATCGAGCGACCTGGGACCGTTCGGTGACAATTGGCACAGCCATCACGACTATCCGTGTTCGTACCGGTTTTTGGGAACGCTTCCATGCGCACCATCACGCATCCCGGCCGCGCGCCGTACGCTGGATGGCACGCCAGCCGGTGAACGTCGCTTTTGCCATAACCGACGCGAATACACCCCCCGGAGTCGCCGCCGTGCCGACCACCCCCTCCCCCAGCCCCACCGCTGTCCCCGCGCCACTGCCGGCGGAGGAGCCGGACGCGGCCACTCTGGCCCGCGCGGCCGAGCAGAGCGCGGTCACGGTGCTCACCGCGGCGACCTCGCACCGGCTCGCCGACGTCGTGCCCGCCCCGCAGCAGGTCCAGCCGGACCCGACCGGGGACTGGGTGCTGCCGGCCGGAGCGGTCATCGTGGTCAGCGCCGACCCGGCCGCGCTGGCCGTCGCCGAGCACCTCGCCGAGCTGCTGCGCCCGGCCACCGGCTACCCGCTCCCGGTCACCGACACCGCCGCCCACTCGCTGCCGGTCGCCGACGCCGCCGGTCCTGGGCCGGTCGGCGGCATCGCGCTGGTGCTGGACGAGGCCGCCGATCTCGGCGCGGAGGGCTACCGGCTCGACGTCGCCCCCGACGGGGTACGCCTCACCGCCGTCACCGCCACCGGCCTCTTTTACGGCGTGCAGACCCTGCGCCAACTGTTGCCGGCGGCGATCGAGAGCCCCACCCCGGTCACCGAGCACTGGGCGCTGCCCGGCGGGACGATCACCGACGCACCCCGCTTCCCGTACCGGGGCGCGATGCTCGACGTCGCGCGGCACTTCTTCGCCGTCGAGGACGTGCTGCGGGTGATCGACCACCTGGCCCGCTACAAGCTCAACCACCTGCACCTGCACCTCACCGACGACCAGGGTTGGCGGATCGCCGTCGACTCCTGGCCGAGGCTGACCACCGTCGGTGGGGCGACCGAGGTCGGCGGCGGCCCCGGCGGGCACTACGCGAAGGCCGACTACGCGCGGATCGTCTCCTACGCGGCCGCCCGGCACATCACCGTCGTCCCGGAGATCGACCTCCCCGGCCACACCAACGCGGCGCTGGTCGCGTACCCGGAGCTGGCACCGGACAAGATCGCGCCACCGCCGTACACCGGCACCGAGGTCGGTTTCAGCTACGTCGACCCGGCCGACGAGCGGACGTACGACTTCATCGCCGACGTGCTGGGCGAGGTGGCCGCGCTCACCCCCGGGCCGTGGCTGCACATCGGTGGCGACGAGGCGTTCAAGGTCACCGGCGAGGTCTACACCGGTTTCGTCGAGCGGGTCCAGCGCATCGTGGCCGACCTCGGTAAGACCGTCGTGGGTTGGCACCAGCTCGCACCGGCCGCGCACCTCGACGGCCGGATCCTGCAGTGGTGGGGCACCACCAGCGCCGACCCCACCACCGCCGAGGCCGTACGTCAGGGCGCCCGGCTGATCGTCTCCCCCGGCAACCACGCCTACCTGGACATGAAGTACGCCCCGGACACCCCGATCGGGCACGACTGGGCCGGCCTGATCGACGTACGAAAGGCGTACGACTGGGACCCGGGCACGCACGTCGCAGGCGTACCGGCCGAGGCCGTCCTCGGTGTGGAGGCCCCGCTCTGGACCGAATCGGTCACCTCACTGGCCGACATCGAGTTCCTGCTCCTGCCCCGACTCCCCGCCATCGCCGAGTTGGGCTGGTCCACCCGGGCGACCCACGACTGGGCCAACTTCCGTGACCGGCTGGCCGGTCAGGGCCCGCGCTGGGCGACCGCCGGCATCGGCTTCCACCGAGCGCCCGAGATCCCCTGGGCAACCACCCCCACCATCCCCACCCAGCGCGACACGCCCCAGACCGACACTCCCCAGACGGACACCGCCGCCCACTGACACGGCCCGCTGACGCTGCCTGCTGACACGGCCCCGCTGACGCTGCCCACTGACACGGCCCGCTGACGCTGCCCGCAGTCGCGGCGAGCCCCGTCGCACACTCACGATCCGCACAAACCGCGCAAACCGCCATGATCCACTCGGCTTCCTTGATGTCGGGGTATCCCGGCCGCGCGGATACCCCGACATCACCAAACCCGAGTGGATCATGCGAGGTGAGCGCGGCCGGTCGGGCAGGTTGTCCGTTTTGTCGGCTACCGTCCCGTGGTCGGGGCCACCCTGGCGGCGGAATCGTGGGCCGGGCGGGGTCGTTATACCTGGCATGCCACCGCGACTTCGGGCCGTGGGGCGCGGCAGCCGCCGGGAACACCCGACCGGCCGCCCCGGTTACATCCCCCGGAGCACGCAGGCCGGAAGCCCGGCGGAATGACTCGCCGGCCCGGCCGGTTACACACCCCGCACCCCCGAGCACCACAAGCCGGGGCCAGGTGGAATGACCCGCCGCCCCGC